>CANNAD010000001.1 GCA_947502645.1 uncultured Micrococcaceae bacterium
CGCCCACTCCACCACCGGAGCCGTCCTCAACCGCTGGGCCTACACCGGCTACCAAAACGGACACCTCGGCTACCCCACCAACGAAATGATCTGCGGCAAACGCAACAACGGCTGCGCCCAATCATTCGAAAACGGCGCCATCCACTACACCCCCACCACAGGCGCCCACTCCACCACCGGAGCCGTCCTCAACCGCTGGGCCTACACCGGCTACCAAAACGGACACCTCGGCTACCCCATAGCAGAGGCAGTCTGCGGCAGTGGCAATCCTGAAGGTGATGACTGCGAGCAGGACTTCGAGTTCGGTAGAATCGAAATCATTGCCGGTGCCGCTTACGTTCGTTAGGTTTGACACGCAATATCCAGGAGTCTCGCTCTATGGCCTAGAAAGAACGTGATCAAACCGTGGCACGCGTCAGCGTCATCATCCCCACCAATCGGCTCAACCCCTGGCTGTATGACGCCGTAATGTCCGTCCTGCAGCAACTGTCACAAGACGATGAGCTCGTGCTGGTACTGGACGGAATCGATTTCGACGATGTCCCAGAGTGGACCAAAGACCCTCGCGTCCGCATCACCAGAACCATCACCTCTCGCGGAGTCGGGGTTGCACTTCGCCACGGCGTGAGCACCAGCACGGGAGAGTTCGTGGCTCGATTGGACTCTGATGACCTAGCGTTACCGGGCCGCTTTGAAGCGCAAGTAGATTACTTGCGCAGGAATCCGGACACCGTGGCCCTAGCAACGGAAACCATTAAATTCACGGATCACGGGGGACGTGTCGGGCAGTTCCCCTTTAAACCCGGCGAAGACGTTCGCCATTCGCTCTTGCTTCAAAACGTCATCGTGCAGTCATCTGTCATGTTCCGCCGGGAAAACTACGAGCAGGTCGGTGGATACCCCGAATTCCGGCAGATGGAAGACTACGTGTTGTGGCTGCGCTTGGGGACAACCGGAAAAGTTGCGATCCTCAACGGCGAGTACACCTCCTACCGACTTCACGATTCACAATTGAGCAAGAAAACCGATCCGGTTGACGAATACGTCGATGCCGCGCTCGAAGCGCGCAACGCCCTGGCCGCGCATTTAGAGGTCAGCGGCCTGAAGCAAAAGTTCTACAACGCGCTATGGCGGACAGCGCACTATCTCCATAGCAGACACGGAGAGCGATGGGGCCGGATCAAGACGCTCATGGAGTCGGCCGTCCGGTCAAACAAACCACAATAAGCGTGCGCTGAAAGCACGAGTGCTGAATGGCAAATGTGCCCCTGAGTTCCCGGAACGCTTATCCATCCTTCTGCAGGTAAGCCCGTTGTGCTTCAGCCACATAGTCTGCTGGCCTGACCTGTGTACCCAGCTGCGGTCCACGTAAAAGATCAGTGAGTGCCACCGAAACATCCTCAGCGACAAATTGGGGTGCAATCCGCCGCTCAGGCGGCAATCCGACGTCGTCGTTGAAGTCTTTGCACTTGGTGTGATATTCGATGAGAGTGTAAGGAACCGAGGCAAGGTAAGCGGTTATTCCGCCGTGCAACCGGCCGGAAATGACAGCATCCTGAACCGCGATGAGGTCCCAGGTCTCCTTGACGCCAAGGTCTTCATAATTCAGCCCGGTAGGCCTGTGTCCCAAGGCCTTTAGCTCGGTTACCAACTCAGCGGCAAGAGCATCGTCTCCATATGCATCATGGTTATTAACCGATAGAACACTGATGCCGACGTCGTCAGAGGACAAGGAGTTTTCCTCCAACGCGCTGGCGACCCCCCGGGCCAATTCAGCAGGCCTGAAGCCTTCATACCGGCAGGGAATCACCATGATTCTCTTTCTACCGTCGGAAAGGGTGGCCCGATGTTGACCAGCACGCGGATATAAGGACGCCAGATCTCCACCCAGGACGCACTTCTCCGTGAGCCCCATGTCCCCCGCTTGCTCGACCGACTCTCTGTCTCTGACGACGAGCCTTTCGAAGGTATTCGCGAATGCTGCAACACGGTTCCGGCTCACATCATCGGTGAACGGGCCCAGGGATACCCCGAGAGCTGCAAACCGAACGCCCGTCAATCGGGCAACGAGTTGTTGAAGGCGTCGCACTCCATGGACATCCGAAAGGACTGACCCTCCACCCATGACAATGAGATCGCCCCTCACCGCAATGTAAAGACCCGTTACGAGACGCGAAAGAATGCCGGCAACGCCGGAGGAACCGAAGTAACGGGTGAGCCAGCGAGGCAACTTTGGTCGGCCTCGCCCCGACAGATCAACAGGCGAGACAATACGGACTTTTTCACCGGGAAATAGCCGATCCGACGAGAGATTGATGGCCTCACAGAATAGGTCGTCCCCGTAATTGGAAACACCGTAGAAACCAACGACGTACACCGTCTTGATTTTCGTCATCTCAGGACGCTCCTCTTTGCACCATGCTGCCTATTGTGAACTAGCCTTCTTCAACGCTCTCACGCTAACCACCGCTCCGAGAATTGCCCTGACTGTCGTTCCGGCCAACACGATCATTGAAGCTTCAAAGAGCCCGAAGTCACGCCCCAGAAGTAGTGCGATACCGCACGTCACGGCCAGTGAGATGACCCCAATGACCAATTGAGAATCGTACTTGTTCAAAGTTAACATGACTCCCCCCGCCAGGTAGAGGACGGGCAGCAGCACCAATGCAGCGGCCATGGGAACGAGGACCGGAAACGGCGGGACAAACGCCGTTCCGTACACGAGCTCCATCGCTGGGGCCCCGATCGCTACAAGTAACCCGCCGCTCAGGAGACCTACCCCCATCATTGGAATCGACAACCTCCGGGCATACCTGGACAGCCCCGACATCCCATCCGCCTTATAGGCTGCAACATAACTCCCGATGGTGACTTGCTGAACAGAGTTATAGAAAATGTTGGCAAACGTCATGAAGTATGCCAACGCAGTGAAGAGGCCGACGTCGCTCTGGGAAGAGTGAGCGCCGAGGAAATAGATAGGCAGGTACGTCAGAAGAGACACGGAGCCGTAGGCCAGCCCGGACGGAAGGCCCTTCCGAATAATATGCCCCGCATGACGATGCCAGACTTCCTTGCCTGACGCGGCCGCCCCACCTGACTTCAGGATGGGAATGATGACGACAAGCGATGTGAGCGCGCCGCCGACAAATATCCCCAGCAGAGACAGTTCAACGCTTTTGGTGAGGTAGTAGATCCCTGCTCCGAAAACTATCGTTACCGCCGAGTTAAGAAGCGATGCGACAGCAATTTTGCCGATCCTGAAATTCTTTTGAAGGTCGCCGAAAGCAAGATCAAGAACAGCCTGACTCGATCGGCTCAGACCGATAAACAGGAGTAGCCAAACGTTGAGAATACCGAACGCTGCAATGATTACCAGGATCAACGTCGCGGCCAGGCATGTGAACAGACGAATCACGAGGTACGAAGCAAACGGCGCTTCACGCTGATTAGTGACGTATACGTTTCGCAGCGAAAGATCCAGGATGATGAAAATGGGGGTCGTCAGCGCGATGGCCAACGAATACTCACCAACAACCGCTGCCCCACCGAGGACGGCGTAAAACCATAAGAGGACCCATTGGGAACCAGCTATGGCCAAATTCGAAACAACCAGTGCCGCACCTGAGAGCCGGAGTCCCTTGCCTCCTTGGTTTCCTGCATCACTACTCATTGCTGCTGGAAACTCTTTCGGCCAGGGCCACGAATTCTGATGCGCGCCTACCCCAGTCGAACTGCGCCAGCAGCGCGCCGTCAGGGAACACTGCTTCGCTGCGGAGAACGTCTGCTGTCGCAGCCGTCCATGCCGGTATATCGCCGGCAGCCACCAAATGGATATTCGCGCCAACTGACTCCAAATACCTGGCAGCCGCCACGGGCGTGCTGACGATCGAGCTGCCTGCGGCCACAGCTTCCAGAAGAGTTGTCTGAAAGCCCTCCGACAGTGTCGTGGGATTCATCAGCAGACTACCCTGCAAGAGTCCAACGATAGCGTCCGTCGAAAGACTTCCATGAACTGTGGCCCTGCCTGCAAGGGACGACCCACCAATGCGAGTCTTCAGCGGCTCCAGTTCGTGCCCTTCTCCAATGAAATCTACCGTGAGCTCGGGGAAATCGGGCAGAAGACGTTCCGCGACTTCAACCACGTGTTCCCATCCTTTTCCGGGGACAACGCGACCGAGATAGACGAGATTGCACCGTGCCGCAACGGGCTCTCCGCTGGGACGAAAAACCTCGGTATTGATGGCGTTGTGGAAGATATGACTTTCTTTTCCGGCAAGTTCCCGAATGAACTTCTGGGAGGCGCTGGAAATGGCAAGCACGACGTCAGCTTTTCGAATCGTGTACCTGCCAACTGTCAGGTCCACCAGCTTGCTGCACAGCGCAACAAGAGGACTCACTCCTCTGACGAAGTCGGACCCATGCTCGGTATGAATTACAGGTATTCCGGAACGCCGTGCCACCCGACCTCCGATGAAAGTCAGAGGGAAGAACCGGGTATGGACAGACACGATGTCAGGTTCTATCTCACTTATGAGCTTGCCAATAGCGCGTGTGGCCCCAGGCAACGGGAATCCGAGCACTCCGCCCAACTGGCGTGTTCCCCTGAGGCGGATGACACGTATGCCGTCCTCCATCACGTCTGTGCAGGCTTCTGCGAGTGTCACCACGGTCACCGTATGACCATCAGCGAGCAACCGCTTGGCCAGAGAGAAAACATGCATCTCTACTCCACCACGTTTGGGCGGGTAGTTATTGACTACGAAAGCTATCTTCATGGCACCCCTGTCGACATCTTTGATACTGACGTGCTGAGGTCAGTCCGTCGAGTTTGTGGGTTCCGTCCACGGCTTTCGAGCTTCATCCAATGCGATCCGGCGCGCAAGTTTGGTGATGGAGACTTCCATCTGGCGATGCCGCTGGTAGGTAGTTGCCATAAAGACCAGAAACGAAACTATCAAGGCGTAGAGAACGAGGTCCGTGCCTCGTCCAATTCCGAACCACGTGGCCACCGTGGAGAGCAGGTTGGGAAAGAATATGGAGAGCGCTGCCGTCACCGCGAAGAGCATAAGCATGATGCGTCGGATTGCGAGGTGGCGTGCGTTGCTGCCTCCACGCATCAAAACAAGAGAAACGAGTACTACGGCAAGCACCAGCAGTATCTGTATAAGTATGAGCATGCCTACCTCAGGAACAGTTCGGCGAGGATGTTGACGGAGTTGAGGAGGGACTGGCCCTTGGCCTTCGAGTAGTCCGTGTAGATGATCTCCACCGGGTGCTCCACCCACCTGGGTTTCATCACAGCCAGTTGGTTGACCAGCTCCGATGCATGGGCCATCCGGTTCTGCGTCAAATGAATGTCTGCTGACACCTGACGTCCGATAGCCCTGAGCCCGTTGTGAGCGTCCGTCAGATCCATGCCCGTTGCAAGCTTCGATTGCAGCGCAGCAGTCTTCAGTACCAGTCTCTTCATCGGAGCGAGCTGTGTTCGATCATCCAGAAATCGCGAGCCCAGAACGATGTCCGCCTCCCCGGCGCGCAATCGGGCGACCATAGCCGCGGCATCTTCAACGCGATGCTGCCCATCTGCGTCGAAAGTCACGACACTGTCCATCTCAGGATCTTCCAGTGCGAAGTCCAGCCCGGTTTGCAGGGCGGCTCCCTGCCCAAGGTTGATCGGGTGCTGTACTACTGTCGCGCCCGCTCGTCGCGCAATTTCCTGGCTGCCGTCGCTACTTCCGTCGTCAACGCACACCACATGGGGGAAAGTTGGGAGTAGACCCGCTACGACATCGCCGACAACGGATGCCTCGTTATACATCGGAATGATCACCCAGGTTCGACTCACCACTTCAGTATTTCATACCCTTGCTCTAGCGAGCGCATGGGCATTGACTATCAGCGCTCCGGCATGTCTGTCCTGGTCAACCGCAGTTAAGGGTCCTACAACCCTTGCAGTATCGTTGAGCCTAGTTTCCGGCAGAATGCACCAAAAAGAGGGTATTAATGACTTGGATGGCGACGCTTCCGCTGTTGCTCTTGGCAGTAGGAGTCCTATTCGCTCCTGGGTACCTCATCGGGCGTCTCCTCGGCCTGACACATGTAGCCTCACTCGCGGTAGCGCCCGCGTTCATGGTCACCATCATCGCCGTCAGCGCCATCGTGGTCCAGCAGCTGGACCTGGCCTGGGATTGGCGAGCGGTTCTCGTGGGTGTCCTCGTCATTGGGCTGATCTGTGGAGCAGTCCGCATAGCGCGGCGTTCCAAAGCTTCGATGGCGCGGCGGAGCCTATCCTGGCGGCGAATACTGACATTCACGATCGCCCTCGGCACGCCTGCCGTCATCATCTCCTACAGATTCGCCAGAATCATCGGGAGCCCAGAGCACATCTCCCAGACGTTTGACAACGTTTTCCACCTCAACGCAGTGCGTCATATTCTCGATACCAGTTCCGGATCATCCATGACGCTGGGCGGGTTCACCAGTCTGGTCTCCACCCCGTCCTTCTACCCGGCCGCCTGGCATGATCTCGTCGCATTGATAGCGGACGTTGACGCCTACTCGATCCCCATCGCAGTGAGCATCACAAATATTGCCATTGCGGCCTTTATCTGGCCCGTTGGGTGCATCTTCCTGACATCGGTGCTACTACCCGGGCGGAATACTGCCTTGCTGATCGCGGGACCCGCATCCGCGGCGCTGGGCGCCTTTCCCTACTTGATGATCGATTTTGGCGTCTTGTATCCCAACCTGCTCTCGATCGCGTTGGCACCGGTCGTACTCGGACTCTCCATCATGGTGCTAGGTTTGCATGCCCCGAGCCGCGGTCACCGTATCCAGCTGACCGTTGCCTTGCTTCTTGCGCTGCCCGGACTCGCCCTCGCGCACCCGTCAACGGTAATGGCTCTCATTGCCATGCTCACCCCCGCTGTCCTGACTGTCGTCGTTCGGTTGTTCGTCTTGGTGCACCGCCGAAAAGCCAACCCAGCCTTTTACATTGGTTTGGCGGCAGCCAGCGTTGCGTACGGGATAGTTTTCTATGTTCTCTGGAAAACTGTGCGTCCCAAAGAGTCAGCAGCTACGTGGCTTCCCATCCAATCCGCAGGGCAGGCCATCGGCGAGGTCATGACGCAGGCGCCCATGGAGCGGCCCGTCGCGTGGACGATGGCGATTTTGATTGCCCTTGGGCTCATGGTGGAGTTCAAACGACGCCGGTTCTGGATGATCGGGGGATATCTTGTCACTGCCGGGCTCTTCGTCATCGTATCCGGCTTTGCGCCAGACGAATTCAGACTGTTCTGGACGGGCGTCTGGTACAACGACAGCTACAGGCTCGCGGCTCTCCTCCCCATTGCGGCCGTTCCTCTTGCCGCATCTGGAGGATACTTCGTCGTGCAGGTGGTGCGAGAAAGAATCCAGCAACTGCGCTCAGTGGGTTCAGCTCCACGTCAGGGGCTCCGCAATCTCGCAACCGGAGTGGTGTTTGCGCTCACGGTCTCAGGTGGCACTGCGCTGACGACTCAGGGGTCGTCAGTTAGCGCGGCGGCACATTCGGCTGCGTCTGCCTACGCCCTCACTGCGGATTCACCGCTCATTTCCACAGATGAATGGGAAATGCTGGAAGTCGTCGACGAGTACGTACCGGAAGACGATTACATCATCACAGATCCCTGGAACGGTAGTTCACTTTCCTACGCCCTGGCTGACCGAAAGGCCCTAAAGCTGCACATTTTCTCGAAGAGCGGCGGTCAGATTTCGCGCGTCTACCACGATCTCGATGACCTCATGTCAGACCCAACAGTCTGTGCGGCAGTGCAGGCGCTGGATAGTTACTATGTCCTCGACTTCGGCGGCCGAGAGATTCATGGCGGTGACCACACTCCCCCGAGCTTCCAGAACCTCGAAAATAACCCGGGGCTTGAACTAATCCATCGCGAAGGCGACACGCGGCTATACGAGATCACCGCGTGCGAGTAGCCTAGATCCGTCCCACGGCTCAGGACCGTCGGCGTCGGGTCAACCGCGCATTGCAGCAACAACATCGTGGACGTTGCTGTCCAGCGTTACCTGACCATGCTCGAGGAGGACGCCTCGTTCGCAAACCCTCGACACAAGATCCAGATCATGGCTGACGACTACCAGCGTCTTCCCTGCCTCTGCCAGCTCTTTGATCTTCCGAATACATTTCTTCTGGAAAGGCTCGTCGCCCACTGCGAGGATCTCATCGACCAGAAATACTTCCGGGTCCGTATGAACAGCGACCGAGAACGCCAGTCGAAGGTACATTCCCGACGAATAGAACTTGACTTCTGTGTCGATGAATTGCCCGATCTCGGAAAATTCGATGATGGAATCAAATTTGTCGTCAATCTCTTTTTCGGTCATCCCAAGGATGGCTCCGTTGAGATAGACGTTGTCACGCCCACTCAAATCCGGGTGGAAACCAGCGCCAACTTCGATCAGCCCCGCGACCCTGCCCCGAGTGCGTACCGTACCGGAGTCAGGCAGCATCACGCCGGAAATATGCTTCAACAGCGTTGACTTGCCGGACCCGTTCAGGCCTAACAGGGCAACGGACTCACCTTGATTTATCTCGATCGAAACGTCCTTGAGAGCGTGGAACTTTTCCGACAGATCGCCCTTACGACCCTTTACCAACCAGACAAATGCTTCTTTGATGGAACGCGTATGACGAAGCACAAATTGCTTGCTGACGTCTTTGACTTCTACTGCCAACACGGCCATCAGAGCTCCTGAGCGAACCGGCCCTCAAGCCGGCGAAACGTGAGCTGGCCCAATAGCAGGACAGCGATGGCGGTAACGAGACCTACAGGAGTCCAGAAATCAAGAAGGTCGGGAGGTACAGCGGTAGCCCGGTCCAGAGCCGCGGGGTCCGTAGTCGGCACCCAGAACGCCAGGTGGAATAGCTCAACAGCGATTGTCATGGGATTGCTCTGATAAACGCTGAAGAAAGCACTGCCAAGCTTTGACTCAACCATCGACCATGCATAGAGAACCGGTGATGCCCAGGTAGCAATCATCAACAGCATGTCGACGAAGTTCTCGGAGTCCCGGAAGTAGACGTTGGCGGCTCCGAAGAACAGTCCCAGCCCTGTTGCCAATAGCGCAACAATAATGAATCCGCCTCCGGCAGCAGCCACTTGGACGAGCGATGGGGACCAGCCGACAAAGAAGCAGGCGGCCAAGAGCACGACGAGTTGCGGAAAGAAGTGCACTGCGGAAACCCATACAGAGGCTACGGGAAAGAGCTCACGTGGAAGATATATCTTCTTGATGAGATTCCCGTTACCAACAATCGACCTGGACGCGTTCCCAAGAGCTTCGGAGAAGAAATTGATCAGGACAATGCCCGAAAACAAATAGATCGAATAGTTCGGCAACCCATCCGGATTCCTCGGACTCTTTTCCAGCCCGAGGAAGACGCCTAACGCAATGTAGAAAACGATGAACTGCACAGCCGGCTTTACATAGGACCAGAGCAGGCCCAGGACCGAACCACGATAGCGAACTTTTAGTTCCTTGGAGACGAGGAGGCGAAGAAGGAACCTCGATCTCACGACATCTCGGAGTCCCCTCGACTTTCCGGGCGTCGATAGGTCAGAAGTACTCAATCCTACTTACTTTCCTCAGAATGCTTGTCGAACGTCTCTTTCCACGCCTCGAACGAGGTAATGCTGGCAACATGCGCTTTGTAACGCGCGCTGAGCTGTGGCCAGGAACGCAAGATTTCACTGTTTAGCCGAAAGCTCTCAGCGAGCAGCTCTCTGAGTTTTTTGGGATCTCGCTTGTACCAGGAAGCACCGGTGCCCTCAGCATTCGTGACGACCGCGCTGTCGTACTGGGACATACGCCACCACTTGTTGTCCTGGTGCGCCACGTAGGCCTGCGGGCGAGTCTTGCTCGTTTCTGATACCGGTTTAGTCAGCTGACGGGCAACAGTTTTCGCTGCCCACGGCACGAGAGTTGCATAGGAAGGAGCCTTGAATCCTTGACCATGCCGAGGCGGTTTGTCCATTTTTGGAGTCGGAAAAGCCTCAGGATCTGGTTTGAATTGCGAATCCGAATACTCGGCAATCATGGCTCTGATTTCGGGCAATTTCGTTGGCAGCATTTCATGAAGGCCTTCCGGCCCCTTGAGCACGTCGCGGAGCGCCATAATACGACCCATGGACGTAAAATACTGCATAGAGATCAGGTGCTTGATGTCCAGATAGCCGGTTTCTCGGACTACACGTCCACCTCGCTCATAGGGGCTGTGCAGTAGCGCAGTTATCAGCCGGTTGCGAGTGTGGAAATAGGACTGCCATCCAACGAGATCGTCCTTGTCTGCCCAGGAAACATGCCAGACGGCCGCGCCAGGCAACGACACCGTGGGGAACCCGGCGCCTTTCGCGCGCAGACCGTATTCGGAGTCATCCCACTTGATGAAGACAGGCAGAGACAGACCAATCTCGCGGATTACCTCCGTAGGGATGAGACACATCCACCATCCGTTGTAGTCGACGTCCACCCTGCGGTGCAGCCACGATGTTGTACGTAAATTGGACATTGCGAAATCGTGGCCAAGTACCTGTTCGGCGATCGGCTGATCAGGCTGAATCCGGTAGGGATTGACCGTTTCACCGAAGGTATGAAGAACGGATCGGTTGTACAGGTCGAACATATGCCCGCCGACTATCGTCGGCGTCTTGCAGCGATCGGCAAAAGTCAGCAGGCGGCTGATGCTCTCTGGCTCGACGACGACGTCGTCGTCAAGGAGCAGGACATAATCGCTGCCATTCTCAACGGCCTCGAACATGCCCCGGGAAAACCCACCGGAACCTCCGAGGTTTGCCTGGTTGATGATGCGGAGTTTGCCGTTGAGCGCTGCTTCTATTTCAGCGAAGCCGTCCGCGTCCTGGACTTTCTGGGTGCCCTGATCAACGACAAGCACTTCCCGGACGTTCTCGAGCGCTTCAGGGTGGCTGGCGAGAATTCCGAGATTGTTGAGGCAGAAATCGGTCTTGTTGAGCGTCGTTATTTCCAGCGTGACGGATCTACTGGGCCTCGACGCCTCTGTGGCGCTCTTGGCGGTCGACCAATCTGCGGATTCCAGAACGACCGACTCGGCACCGGCAACGATATCGAACCAATACCATCCACCGTCGCCGAATGGCTTCAGAGACAAGTCGAATACGCTCTCGGTGCTTCCGCCGACCCGTTTGGTGTCCACATGCTGCAGGGAACCACGGGCATTCGACTTGTAGACGCTGATACTGCCGGCACCAGTGGTAGCGACACGGAGCCTCACCTCTTCAACGGCAGTCCAACGACGCCAGTAGCTCGCAGGAAAAGCGTTGAAGTATGTGCCGAACGAAATCCGCTCCCCAGCGCGTACCGTCGTGGAGGTCCGTGATACGAAGTCCTCTACGTGAACTTCGCTCGTCGCGGGGGTTGCAGGTGCGGATGTCTGGGGGTTGGATGAAGACCCGTCCATTGTATTGAACTGTGCGCCGCGAGCGGTACCGCTGTCCACGTAGAGAAGGGCCGTGTCCAGTTGGCTTTGGTTGGGGAGTATGACGCGTTGAAGGGTCGTGAACTCGCCATTGGTCGGCTCTGAGCTGTCCGCAGTGCTGATCGTACTTGTCATGCGTCGACCCCTCCACTCTCGAGTGCTTCGCCACCGCTGAAATGGGGCTTGATCTTGTTGTCAAACATGGACAGTGCTGATCCGATGGCCATGTGCATGTCCAGATACTTGTAGGTGCCGAGCCTTCCACCGAACAGAACGGACTTCTCGCTCTTGGCGAGGTCCCTGTAAGCGAGAAGCTTTGCCCGATCCGCTTCCGTGTTGATGGGGTAATAGGGCTCATCGCCCTGTTCCGCGAATCGCGAGAATTCGCGCATGATCAACGTCTTGTCTGACGGGTAATTCCGCTCGGGATGGAAGTGCCGGGGCTCGATGATTCGGGTGTACGGGACGTCGCCGTCGTTGTAATTGACTACAGATGTGCCCTGGAAGTCGCCCACATTGAGCACTTCCTGTTCAAAGTCGATCGTGCGCCATGAAAGATTACCCTCAGCGAAGTCGAAGTATCGATCCACGGCACCCGTATAGACCACAGGTACGTTGCCCACAACATTGGACTTTCCGTATTCCTGAGAGTCATCGAAAAAGTCGGTGTTCAGGTGCACAGAGATGTTGGGATGATCCGCCATGCGTTCAATCCACGCAGTGTAGCCATCGGTCGGCAGTCCTTCGAATGTGTCATTGAAGTACCGGTTGTCGTACGTGTAGCGCACGGGAAGCCGGGAAATAATGCCTGCCGGTAGATCCTTTGGATCCGTCTGCCACTGTTTGCCGGTGTAGTGCTTGATGAACGCTTCGTAGAGCGGCCGGCCAATGAGCTGGATTCCCTTGTCGTTGAGGTTTTCCGGATCAGATCCGGCCAATTCCCCTGCCTGCTCCTGGATTAGCGCGCGCGCCTCATCCGGGGAGTAGTTCGCACGGAAGAACTGGTTGATGGTGCCAAGGTTGATAGGAAGCGGAAAGACCTCTCCGCGGTGCACGCCATACACCTTGTGAACATAGTTCGTGAAGGTCGTGAACTTGTTGACGTAATCCCAAACCCGCTCGTTCGAAGTGTGGAAAAGATGCGCACCGTACTTGTGCACTTCGATTCCCGTTTGAGGATCCTTTTCGCTGTAGGCGTTTCCACCGATGTGGTACCTACGGTCGATCACCGCAACTTTCAATCCGAGGTCCACTGCGGCGCGCTCTGCGATCGTAAGACCGAAAAACCCGGAACCGACGACTACGAGATCAACGTTCACTAACTCTCCTGGGTAGCTCTATGCGGATCACATGGTCATAGGCCCGCGGAGTCAAGGTTACCTGACTCGGTCGTACGCCCGCACAACCTGCCGAACAACTCAGGCCATGGTCAGGGTTCGTCCAGCGCACGCACGAACCGCTCAGAAAAAGCGGGGAGCATGGTCTGCAGATACGTGGCCGTCAGATGATTGTCATCTATATACACGTACACGTTGCCTATTACTGCTCCGCAAGTGTCTGGTCGGCAGATGAGGTCTGTCAGGTCCATAAGCTGCATTTTGGGTGCGTTCTGCGCAAATACCTCAAACGGGGCGTCCTTGGTGAGGACCTCCTCCCGGGGCGGATTGCACTCCGAAGCTTCCGGACCGTATTTTTCTATGCACTGGATCCGGTGCCAGGGGAACCTTGGGTTGTCCCGGATGCCAACGACGTTGATGCCTGAGTCGGCCAATGTTTGGGCGGCGGACACCAAACCGGGTACCGGCTCATCCAACGGCGTATCTTCCTTCGCATTTGTCGCGACAACAATCACGTCGTCAGGGTTGAGCTTCTGGATATACTTCGTGGCTTCGGCATTGAACTCGTTGCAAGTGTCGTCCCGCCAATGAAACTCTGCACCATAGTCACAACCGCCAAGAAACAACCCGACGACCTTCCAACCGCGCTGGTCAGCTACTTCAGAGATTGGCCCCAACCACTGCTGGGCGTGGGAATCACCGACTACCACAATGGTCTTATCTGGATCGGTTGGCGCCTCATTATCCATGCACTTCTCTTTGAGTGCTGACGAATCGGGCGTGTAAGGCACCTCCTGGCATTTCCCGGGGAGCGTGACAAATTCGTCTGACATGTCGGCGCCGGCTGGAAGGATCTCCGCATCGGGAACCTTGCCCTCGAACTCGTTTGTCAGCACCCTGGCACCCGGATTATTAATGGAGGCCATCTTCTGAAGTTCGTTTGCATAGGCCCGCAACTGGGATTGCCACCCTGCGACAGGCACCACTACGAGGGCGATGCAGATGGCAATGACGAGGCCCGCCCTGCGGCGCTTCTTCTCTGCCCACTGCGACTCTCGAATAGGCCTCTCGATGAAACGCGTCGTGAGGTATGCCAAAACCAGAGCCAGGGCGATGATCCCGCTCCCGCCAACGATTCCCACCTCCGTTCGATCACGGTAGATGAGGTAGGTAATGAGGATGGGCCAGTGCCAGAGGTATAGCGCATAGGAAATATCGCCCATACGCACCAACGGCTGCCACGACAGGAGCCTGTCTGCCCCGAAGCGGCTTCCCGTTTGACCCGCAATGATGATAAAGCCAGCAGCCAGTGTGGGCCACAAGGCCACGTATCCGGGAAATTCACCCTGCACATCAAGGACAAATCCGCCGCTCAACATGGCAACCAGACCCAGCCAGCCCATGAGGACTCTGAGCATCACAGGGAGTCGAAGATACGGTAGTGCCAGCGCGAGCAGCGTCCCGAGAGCGAACTCCCATAACCTCGCACGGGTATCGAAGTATGCAAAGGTCTGGTTCGTATACGTTTCGACGACAGAGAACGCCAGCGACCCCAAGAAGACGGCACCAAAGACGGCCAAAACCACGAATCTGAAACGCGCTCGCAAAAGCTTGGCGAGCAGGGCCGAAACGGCGAACAGCAGTGGCCAGAGTATGAAGACCTGTCCCTGCACCGACAGCGACCAGAAGTGCTGCAACGGACTGGCCTGACTGTGGTCTGCTGCGTAGTAGTCCACGGAGTTAAAAGCCAGTACCCAGTTCTGGTAGTAAAACAGCGATGCCCAGGATTGACCAAGGATCTCCGACCATCTCGACGGAGGAATGAATAGATACGTCGCGGCCAGCACGCCGAGCAGCGTCACGACGACGGCTGGCAAGAGCCTCTTGAAAAGATGAAGCCAGTATTTTCCCAGCCTCAGCGGTATGCCGTTCTCAATCTTCCGGGTGAACGAAAAGGTCAGGAGAAACGACGAAATCAGCAGGAACACATCCACGCCGCCGGACACCCGCCCAAACCAGATGTGGTACGTCACCACCATGAGGACAGCAAGGGCACGCAATCCCTGAACTTCCGGCCGGTATTTGGACCCCGCCGGATGCTGCGCAGCTGGTGTCGCCGGGCGTGCTGCGTTCAGATTCGGGCTGGCTGTCAACTGATTGGTCCTTCGGAGGTGGATGAGAACGACGTAATTCTAGCGTGCTGCAAGTTATCCACAGAAGACGACTTCTGGCGTCCACCGCAATCTCACAGAACGTAACCTTGCGGTAGTCACTCGAGAAGGGCAGGTCGTGACGTTACATTTCACGCTGGTCAGGCTAGGTTGCAGCAACGAAGAGCTGGTCGCGGACACCAACTCTCTCCCCACCGGACAGGCACTCGAAGTCTTCCTCTCCACCGAGTATGGGCCCGGCCCCTACACAGTGGGTGGTACCCGCCTGACTGACTTGCTCCCCGGCGAGTCACCCCTGATCCACGGCGCTGTCATCGTTCGTGGCGAAACGCATCGACGGGACGTCCAGCCGCCGTCGTTGGTTTTCGCAGTCAACACTGGTCCCGACGCAGGCCAGCTCTTCCCCCTGCTGCGGGGTGATTACGACATAGGGCGCACTGGTTGCCTGATATCCATCAATGACCCCGAGCTCTCCCGTCAACACGCGGTTCTGACTGTTTCAGACCACCATATTTCACTACGTGACCATGACTCGGTGAACGGGACCTGGGTCGACGGGAACCGAATCGACCGCACGGAGGTTGATGCAGGGTCAGTAATCCGGCTCGGATCGAGTAAATGCAGCATTGTCCCGGCCTCGTCGTGGCAGCAGACCCCCTTGGGTGAGGACGTTCAGGAGCCCCTGATCATTGATTCCCCTCCCCCGCCCGAGAGAAATCGGATGATATGGGTTACCGCACTGCTTCCTCTGGTCCTCGGTGTGGTGCTCGCTGTGACAACCCAGATGTGGTTCTTTCTCGCATTCAGCGGCCTTTCCGCAATTACCGGGTTGGTCCCGCTGATATCCGGACGGAAGAAGCGGCAGGCATTTGCTCGGGCTGTAGATAGCGCCCGCAACGAAGACGCGAAGCGACGCCTCCGATCAGCCCCCGACCCGGCCGTTCTGCGCCTCGGCCTGGAACACGGCGCCCTTGAGCTCACGCAAGTGGTTCCACGGCTTCGACTGGGTTTGGCGGAACTACCGGCCAATCTGTTGGTCAAGCCAGCCCAGCAGGGATGGGCGCCACCGCTGCTGGCCGAGACGCCAGCCATGCTTGATTTCAGCCATCCTCACGCCGTCGCCCTCAACGGGTCCCGGGATGCCGCAGTTGCACTCGCCCGCTCCCTCGTCCTCCAGCTGGCACTACTCAACCGAGGCGTCATCTCGTACGGTCAGGCCGAGGATATTCCTGCCGGTCTGCGATTTCTTCCCGGCTGCACCGTTGTTTCCCAACCGGCGCACTTACTTGACGCGTTATCCGTTGATAAGGCGCCGGTTGTCATCGTCTGGTCCCCTGCCCCGCATCTGGCGAGCGTCCTGGAGGCCTCCAACAAATGCGTTATGTGGCTTCCAGGCAACGAAGTCGACGCGTCCCACATCATTACGACGTCTTTTCACGGCGCTACCTTCGGTTCCCCCCAGACAAGTCCAACATCCTTCACGCCTGACCTCCTCAGTGCCCGCACCTTCGAAGCCGCGGCAAGGACATTCGCCTCGGTATACCGGCCGGAGGACGACGACGGATGCCGCCAGGTACCCGACGACGTCAGATTCGACTCAGTTTGTCCCATCACTGCCGCGGCTGTCAGGGGAGCGTGGGGTAAGTCCCACCCAGGGCTCTGCGCCCCGCTGGGCAGCGCAGAGTCCACCCTCGATTTCGATCTGGCCCGTCAGGGACCGCACGTGCTGGTAGCCGGAACTACCGGAGCAGGTAAGTCCGAATTACTGCGCGCACTCGTCCTTGGGATAGCTACTCACCACTCTCCGTCGACCGTGAACTTCCTGTTCATAGATTTCAAGGGCGGTTCCGGTCTTGGACCGCTTGTTTCGCTACCGCACTCCGTTGGCATGCTCACTGACCTGTCGGCTGAAAATGTCGCACGGGCACTGATCTCCCTCAAAGCGGAAGTTAAACGCCGTGAGCATCTCTTCGCCAGCTGCGGCGTATCGGATATCACGGAATACTCACTGCACCGAAGTGGATCGGCGCCGCATCTACCGCGACTCGTCATCGTGGTCGATGAATTCCGGATGCTCACAGAAGAGATCCCGACAGCCGTCCAGGATCTGATGAGGATAGCAACGCTCGGCCGTTCGCTGGGAGTACATCTGGTCATGGCTACCCAGCGCCCCCAAGGGGCCATTACGTCTGACATCAGGGCCAACGTGACGGCCAGCATCTCGCTACGTGTCCAATCCGCAGCGGACTCGCAGGACGTGCTGAACAGCGCTATAGCTGCCTCCATCCCGGTATCGAGACCAGGAAGGGCATATATCAAAGTAGGAAACGACGTCCCTGTCGAGTTTCAGGCTGCGTCAACACTCGGCGCGGCTGATCCGGCCACCTCCCTGAAACCAGTGACCGACTATGCCAGTTTCCTGCATGCCCGCTCCGCAGTGAGTGCCGTTGACGGGGCGCAGAGTCAGCTGGACGCCGTCTTGGCGGCCGTATCAGCCGCAGCCCTCGGCTCGTCTGCTCCCTGGAGGCCCATACAACCCGCTCTACCCGTATCCGTATCAGTTGCCGAACTTCCGACGGCGCAGGGTCAGCGTTCCGGTGCCGAAGGCCCTGTATCGGCAGGGATATTGGACTTGCCCGGAGAGCAAAGACAATGCGCCCTTCTCTGGGACCCGGAATCCGATTCGCATCTTGCGTTGCTGGGCATATCCGGTAGTGGATATGAAGACTCATTGCGGGCTCTTGTTCTCGGCGTAGCCCATTGCCTCCCCGAAACCCACCTGTATGTCCTTGACGGCGACAGTCTCGTAGCGCCAGTAACGAGCCTGCCACAGGTCGGAGCCTACATTCGGGGTCACGAAGTAAAAAGAGCCGCGAGAGCGCTACGGAAGATATCCACCGTCATTTCGGACCGGCTTGCCTCCGAATCCGCTGCAGCCCGCCCCAGCCCAGTGGTGCTCGTAGTTACGGGCTGGGGACGATGGGTGTCAGTCCTGAGAAGCAGTAGGTGGGCGTGGGCTGAGGACTATCTTGGAGACATCGTCCGTGATGGTGAAAAGGCTGGAGTTACCGTCCTCATCAGTGGTGACAGGGACCTTCTGTCCTCACGATTTTTCACACTTCTGGCCAATCGGGTCTTTATGCCGACCGGGTCCAGCACCGAGGCATTGATGATGTGGCCGAAGCGTCCCGAGATGGATCTCGTCCCTGGCCGTGCTTTCGTTCAGGGACGAATATCGACACCGGCTGGGGCGGTCGCACAAATGTGCGCCATCGACGCCGTGGGCTTCGCCTCCCGCCTCGGCGCGTTACACAACGACGCTAGAGTTCGCCCGTTCAGGATCGAAGCTCTACCCAGAACCGTATTGGCGCAGGAACTGGATGTTGTATCCGTCGAAGGCGCCGCAAGCCGAATTCCCATTGGCGTAGGCGGCGACGAATTGACGACGATGAGGCTCAGCGTCAGCCCGCGCAGTGTTACAGCAGTACTTGGCGGGCCAGGAACCGGAAAGACAAACTTCCTGAACTTGCTCGAGAGTCATGCCTCTGACTTCTGGACGGTGCTCTCAGCTGGCCAAAACGACCCCGTCGGGTACTGGAGAAGCATCGATGTACAGACCGTCATAAACGTCCTTCCAGAGCGCCAGACTTTAGCTTTGATCGACGATGCTGACAGGTTGCCGCCGGAAGTTCATCAGAAACTAGGGCAACTGCAGCAGGCAGGAGCCGCTGTCGTCTTTACTGCTACTCCCTCCCCAACATTGATTTCGAAAATACCGTTGGCGATGGATGCCCGATCCTCGGGAACTGGAGTGGTGTTGCGCGCCCGACAGCCTTCGGATGCCGACTTCTTCGGCGTGCGGCTTGAACTCGAAGGCCGTCTCCCCGAGGGCAGAGCTCACCTGCTACTCTCCGGTGAGGTCGAGGAGATTCAAGTTGCGGCGGTCAGCTAAAAAGCTCTACTGCTCTCCGAGCGTCTTCCCATAAAAGACACAACTGGTTGCGTGAACAGCAAGATCAGGACAGTCGCGGCAGGGAGCAGCATGACGAGGGCGGGGACCCAGTTCCCGCCATTGAACAATGGGAAAGCAAGAATTACCAAAAATAATTGCCACACCAGGGCAGCTGAGCGCGTCCACCGGTACGCGCGGTAAGCGCAGACGGCGATCGTCACGAGCCATCCGATAGCAAGGACCAGCAGAGCGAGCGTGAATAGCGCTACGCCGAGCCGGTAGGACTCTGCCTGGAGCATCTCCGTTACGTACCAGATTCCGACGACCACCAGCATGGCGGCTTCCATCAGGACGAGCGTGGCGACAATCTTGATACCAAGCGGCGGACCCTCTGTCGGATATTGGTTTCTTGATGGTGTCACTCTCCGACCCTATCGGAGATCGGCATGGTGTGAGAGGCTCATTAACGAATGACTGAAGACAACACATGTGTGATGAATCACTCGTCGCTGTGACCAAGTCCCTGCCCTTAACCCCTTGTTAGCCGAGTTTTAACGTGAAACTCTTTAACCAAGTTGGTTTCGGGGCCGTACATGGCCCCTTTTGCATGTGGTGGGCCGTTTTCCGTTCAGGACCCCCACTTCTTATCCCCCAAAGGAGAACGTGATCATCATGGATTGGCGTAGCAGAGCAGCATGCCTGGACAAGGATCCGGAATTATTCTTTCCCGTTGGAAACACAGGTCCAGCCCTGCTCCAGATTGAGGAAGCGAAGAGCGTGTGCAGGCGTTGCCCTGTCATCGACACTTGCCTGCAGTGGGCAATCGAGTCCGGTCAGGACGCTGGAGTCTGGGGCGGCATGAGCGAAGACGAACGCCGGGCACTCAAGCGTCGCGCAGCCCGAGCCCGCCGCGCCTCCTAGGAGGCCGCACGCATCCACCTGCCCAGGATACAAATCCTAGTCGTTCGGTATCCCCATATTCAGCCGAACCTCGGTGCCACCGCCAAACCGTGGATTCCACGAGATAGTGCCACGAAGTTCACTCGTCACAAGAGTCTGCACTATCTGCTGTCCCAATCCCGCAACTGAAGTATCAGAACCAACACCAACGCCGTCGTCGGACACCGTCACGTCCAGCACCTCGGCCCCAGACTCCTGTCGGCGTTCGGCCAGCAAACGAACTGTCCCGGCTCGTCCAGCGAGCCCGTGTTCGACGGCGTTGGTGACGAGTTCATTGATGACGAGAGCCAACGGCGTAGCAAAATCGCTTGGCAACTCACCAAACTCTCCACTTCTCTCGGTGGTCACCATCTGCTCCGGCGAGGCCACTTCCGCGGAGAGCCTGAACTGTCGATCAATCAACTCATCGAAGTCGACCCGCTGGGCCAGGCCCTGCGAAAGGGTTTCATGAACGAGCGCAATCGTTGCGACCCGCCTCATCGCCTCTTCAAGACCAGCCCGCCCCTCGGCGCTGACCATTCGTCGAGACTGCAACCGGAGTAAAGCAGCCACCGTTTGCAGGTTGTTCTTAACCCGATGATGGATCTCGCGAATCGTGGCATCCTTGGACACCAATTCCTGCTCGCGGCGACGCAGCTCCGATACATCGCGACACAGGACCAACGCGCCGTAGCGACCTCCGGTGTTGCGCAAGGGGATCGATCTCAAGGACAAGCTCACGCCGTGAGCTTCGATTTCGGTCCGCCAGGGCATCCTTCCCGTTACCACCATGCCCATAGCCTCGTCGACAGGACGCCTACCCCGCATCAACGTGGTGGTGACATCCAACAGTGGACGGCCCTCCAAGGCTCCTGCATCACCGAGCCGGCGAAACGCAGAGACCCCGTTAGGGCTCGCGTACTCGGCGATGCCATGTTCATTCAGAACGATAAGCCCGTCACCGACACGAGGAGCTCCCCTCCGCGCACCGGTCGGTTCTCCGGAGTCAGGCCACAACCCGAGCGTCACCATGACCAACAAATCATCCGCACACCGACGGTAGGTTTGTTCCAGTTTCGACGGCGCACGCGCGGCCGAGGCTACTTCAGAATGTGAGGTCACAACCGCGAGCGTGCGTCCGTCGCGTACCACCGGGATAGCGTCCACCCGCATTACCGCTTCGTTCTCGCCGGCCCGCTTGCGTGAAGTCTCAATTCGACGGTTGCTCCAACACTTGTCGACGAGCGACGTCAGGTCCGCACGCATCCGCTCCCCCACAAAATCCGTGTGGAAAACAGTGTGGGAGGTTGAGGGACGCACGTGAGCGAGCGCAACATAACCACCGCCGTCTCCCGGAAGCCACAGCGCCAGATCAGCAAACGCCAGATCAGCGATCATCTGCCAGTCCCCGACCAGGAGATGCAGCCACTCTGCATCCCCTGGTTCGAAGTTGGCGTCCCGTATCGGGTCTGTGAAGATCGCCACAGGCTAGAGGCTACCGGCGAACGACGGAGCGCAGATGCCGTAGCGCAACGGATAGCGATGCCATATCGTCACGCTCCAACCTGTTGACCTCGTCGAACATCTTGGTAGCACGCTCCAGATTCGACGAGTTCTGCTCCTCCCAGTCCGTCAACCGGTCGGTAGCGTCACTGCCAGCGGCTGTTGTCCTCATCACCGAGTAGGTCATATCCGCAATGGTCGAGTAAAGATCATCGCGAAGCGCTGCCCTTGCGAGCGCCTGCCACCTGTCCTCGCGCGGAAGTTTGGTGATTCTGGTCAGCAGCGAATCGACCTCGAACCGGTTGTAGATCGCGTAATAGACCTTGGCTATATCCTCGACAGGTTCGTCGATACGCTGCGTGGCGTACGCCACATCGAGTAGACCGTAGCTCTCAAACTGCTCGGCCCAGTGGCGCCCGATCGAATCCGGCAAACCCCACTCGGTAGCAGTTTGACGCCACTCCTCGATCCTCTCCAGATCGGTGCCCTGGGCGTAATCAACCAGGTGCGCACGCAATGGATCGATCAATGGCTTGAAGTGCGCCACGTCTTCTTCCACTGTGGTATCGGAACTGACGTGGTTCGCAAACCAACGAACCGCCCTGTCGAGCAACCGGCGCATGTCCAGATAAACAGTGCACCAACGATCGACGGGGAAGTCAGCCGGCATGGAAGCCAGAGCCGTCGCCATTTCATCGAACTCAAAGATCTCACGCAGCGCCGCGAATGCTCGGGCGACGGTCGCGGCCGACACGGAGGTTTCCTCCATGACCCGGAACGCAAACGTGATGCCGCCCATATTGATCATGTCGTTCGCAACCAACGTCGCAATGATCTCCCTGCGCAACGGATGCGTGTCCAGGTCGTCATCGAACCGCTCAACCAGCTGACGCGGGAAGTAATTGCGCAGGGTCCGCGCAAACCACGGATCGTCGGCAAGATCGCTCTCGGTCAGTGCCTTCGTCAGCTCGATCTTCGCGTAGGCAGCGAGGACAGCCAACTCAGGAGAAGTCAGACCCTGACCGGCTCCGATTCGTGCCTGCAGCTCACTTGTGGTCGGCAGGAACTCCAGCTCACGGTTCAGTCCCGAGTGCTCTTCCAGGTGGTCCATGAGCCGTTCAAAGCTTGGGCTCCACTCCATGACCCGCTGTCTGTCATTCAAGAGGAGTATGTTCTGGTCGATATTGTCCTGGAGGACCAGCCTAGCAACCTCGTCCGTCATGGAGTGAAGGAATTCAGCCCGTTCGTCTACCTCGAGCTTTCCTGCTTCAACCATGCGATCCACAAAGATCTTGATGTTGACCTCGTGATCGGAACAGTCCACGCCAGCCGAGTTGTCGATGGCGTCGGTGTTGAGGATGACGCCGTTACGGGCTGCCTCGATTCGACCGCGCTGGGTCATCCCCAGGTTCCCGCCCTCACCGATGACCCGCGCGCGGATGTCGCGCCCGTCAACGCGAATGGCGTCGTTGGCCTTGTCACCAACTTCCGCATGGGATTCGGTCGAGGCCTTGATGTACGTCCCGATGCCGCCGTTGTACAGGAGGTCCACAGGCGCGGCAAGGATAGCCCTCAGGAGCTCTGGCGGACTCATCGAGACGACGTTGCCGTCGAGTCCCAAAACCTGACGGATTTCAGCGGAAATCGGAACAGATTTACGAGACCTCGCGAAGACACCGCCGCCCTCGCTGATTAGAGAAGGATCGTAGTCCTCCCAGGACGATCGCGGCAGGTTGAACAGCCTGGTTCGCTCTGCATGGGAGGCCGCAGCATCAGGGTTCGGATCCAGGAAAATATGCCGGTGGTCAAAAGCAGCAACGAGCCTGATGTGCTCGGAAGCCATCATGCCGTTACCGAAGACGTCACCGCTCATATCGCCGATGCCAACAACTGTGAAGTCCTCAGCCTGTGTGTCGATTCCAAATTCGCGGAAATGCCATTTCACTGATTCCCAGGCACCTCTTGCGGTGATTCCCATCGCCTTGTGGTCGTACCCAACAGAACCACCGGAAGCAAAGGCGTCACCGAGCCAGAAGCCGTACTCTGCGGACAGGGCGTTGGCAGTGTCAGAGAACGCGGCAGTGCCCTTGTCAGCAGCGACGACCAGGTAGGAGTCGTCGCCGTCGTGCCGTACCACGCGGTCCGGAGGCACAACCGACTGTCCGCTCTCCTGAATAATCAGGTTGTCTGTGACATCCAGAAGGCCACGGATGAAGACCTTGTAGCTTTCCTTGCCCTCATCAATCCAGGCGCCCCGGTCCACTGCAGGGTCGGGCAGCTGCTTGGCAAAGAACCCACCCTTCGCTCCGGTCGGAACGATGACAGCGTTCTTGACAGTCTGGGCTTTCACGAGGCCCAGAACCTCCGTACGGAAGTCCTCGCGGCGATCTGACCAGCGAAGGCCACCACGCGCAACCTCACCGAACCGCAGGTGCACTCCCTCAACCCGTGGAGAGTAGACCCAGATCTCAAACGTCGGCCTCGGGAATGGTGCCGCTTCGATGCTGGTCGTATCAAGCTTGAAGCTGACGTAGACCTTGTCCTGGAAAAAGTTGGTGCGCAGCGTCGACTCGATGAGATTCGCGATTGTCCGCAGTGCCCGGTCAGCGTCAAGTGTGGACACTTCTTCCAGACCGGCGTTGAGCCGCTCGCGAGCAGCGCCGATTGCCGATTCACGGGCGTCTGAATCGAGATCAGGATTGAACCGGGCCTCGAACAAGTCGACGAGAGCCCGGCCGACTGCGGGGTTGGCCAA
The DNA here is from genome assembly GCA_947502645.1 of uncultured Micrococcaceae bacterium. Taxonomy (GTDB): domain Bacteria; phylum Actinomycetota; class Actinomycetes; order Actinomycetales; family Micrococcaceae; genus Arthrobacter_J. The sequence goes on from CANNAD010000001.1 coordinate 24,170, forward strand.
GAGCGTATCGGCGATGAAGCCGTACGAATTGACGTTGCCCAGCTGACGCATGTACTTGGCGTAGCTACGCAGAATCAGGACCTGACGCCACTGCATGTTCTCCGCCAGGACCATCCGATCGAACTCATCGGATTCACTCTGCCCGGTCATGGCTGCTGCAAACGCGTTCTCGAGCAACGACGCCGTTTTCATGGGGTCTATGCCAGCGGGGTAACGCAATCCCAGATCGTAGAGATAGAAACTCGTTCCGTCTGCCCTATTGATTTCGAATGGACGTTCGTCGAGCACCTCCAGACCAAGATTTTGCAGGAACGGCAGAATCTGGCTGAGGCTCTTGGGTTCGCGCAGGTAGAGGTTCAGCCGGGCGTCCTCATCCTTGGGCGTTTCTCTGGTGCTTGGGACGTAAACGTGGATAACCGGTGCTGAGGTGCCATCTGACTCGTAGCTCTCGAACCGCTCGATATCATCAAGGGCGTCCTCGACCTCAAAAAGCACCCGGTAGCTCGGCGGGAAAGCCTCAGCCCACTGAGCCGACAGCTGATCGGCCTTCTCGCGGCCGAACTTTGAATGCGCGACCTCCTCGATCCCTTCGCTCCAGGAACGCGTGGACTGAACAAGGCGCTGCTCAAGTGCAGCGGCATCAACTTCGGGGCTCTCGCCACCGCGTGGAAGTCTGATGCGGAAGAACAGCCGTGTCAGCGCCGACTCGCTCATCCGCGCTTCGAAGTCGATGGCCTCTGCGTTGAATGTCTGCCGCAGTTCATCCTCGATACGCAGCCGAGTGCTCGTGGTGTACCGGTCCCGCGGGAGGTAAATGACCGCGGACATGAACCTGCCATAGACATCCGGTCGAAGGAAGAGACGTGTCCGGCGTCGCTCCTGCAGACGCAGGATCCCCATAGCGGTATTGGCCATGTCATCGGCATCGATCTGGAACAGTTCATCCCGTGGATAGGTTTCAAGGATGGTCATGAGGTCTTTGCCAGAATGCGAATTTGGATGGAACCCGCACTTGCGCAGCACCGCGTCAACCTTGTCCCTGACAACTGGGACGCGCCGCACGGCATCCGTGTAGGCCGTCGTTGAGAACAGACCGATAAAGCGCCGTTCGCCATCAACGTTTCCATTGGCATCAAACCTCTTGATGCCCACGTAGTCCAGGTACGCTGTGCGGTGCACCGTGGATCGCGAATTAGCCTTGGTCACGACGAGTGCCCGCGGTTCGCGAGCCTTGGCTTTACCTGCCGTCGTCAAGTGCTGAATCCTGCGCCCGTCACGAACTTCACGTAGGAGGCCGAGACCGGAACCTGCTTTTACGGAGAGGACGTCCTCTCCGTCTTCGGTTGTAAGGTCATACTCGCGGAAACCGAGGAAAGTGAAGTTTCCCTTGTCGAGCCAGGACAGCAACTCGCGTGCCTGCTCGAGGTCCGGGACATCCTGTGCGTTGACGACCGAGGAGAGATTTTCCGCCACTTCGCGGGCCTTTGCGCGCATCGCAGGCCAGTCTTCCACTGCCGCCTTCACATCTCCGAGAACGCGCGTGAGGCCGTCAATCAGGTCCTGACGGGCTTCTGGACTCTTGAGACGCCGGACTTCAACTGCGATCCACGACTCCACCACAGTTGTTTGATTCTCGCCTGCAGCAAGATGACCAAGACTGGGCAGCGCGGCCGTATCTCCGCTGGAAATGCCTGCATGAGCCGGCACTTTGCCCAGTCTGGTGAGCGTGCCGTTGTCGCGGTCGCGCGTGGCCACAAAGGTTGGATGGATGACCAGCTGTATGGCTGCATTTTGACGGACAATCTCGGCTGTTACCGAATCAACCAGGAACGGAATGTCGTCCGTGACAACCAGAATGATACTGGCATCATCCTCATCCAGTACGTCAACCGCCACCCCGCCGCCAGACCGCGACGCAGCCAGTTCGCGATGCTTTAACGCTCTGTCCCGCAACGTCTCGCGGCTGTAGTGCTCTGCATCCTCCGCGGCCAGTTGCTCGTAGTAGTTTTCGATGAACTCTTCCACCGAGGTGCCTGAACTGGACAGATCCGCCGTGCTGGATCCAGACGACATGTGAACGCCTCCACTAAGAAATGAAAAACTGCACCGTTGCAGTCCCTTTACCTCTTGAGCCTAGCGCCGATTTCCTAAAACTTCACTTTGCGCGGCGGGTACTTCGGGAGCCCCTTCTGGAACGGCTGGCGCCGGTACCGGCGACGGCCGCAATGGCATTTCGCAGTGGCGAGTCCGGAGCTGATTCCAGGAGCACTGAACCTGCCAGAAGGGATGCGTCCGCAGCCGCCTCGTCAGATGGAAGGAACGCATCAATTTCATGCTGGGGCCCAAACCGTTCCCAGGCCTCCCGAAGTTGCCGTTCGGGTGATCGGCCTACAGCCGATGCCCTGACCCGGTTGAAAAGCACGCGCGGAGACGCTGTGGGCACAGCATGCGTGAGTTGACTCAAAGCGCGGACCAAACGCGGCATTCCGATCGAATCTGCAGTGCCTATGGCAAGTATGGTGTCTGCGCACTCCAATGCCACAAGAGTGGCCCCGTTTCGCCGGGGAGCCATGGTGTCAAAACTTAATTCCTCATCAGCTTCCAGGCAAAAACTGGAGTCGATGACAACGTGCTCGACGAGTCCGCGGGCTTCCTCGATCACACGGCGGAATGCAGATCCCCGCAACTCGGCCCAACGGTCAGGCCGCGTTATGCCCGTCAGGACCCGAAGATGCCCCCCGCCAATTGCAACTTCAGTTGACACCCTGTCCAGCGACGACGAGTCAAGAGACCCTTGATCGGCTAGCCTGCATGCATGTGCCAGGCCTGCAGTTTCATCGAGCAGACCCAGAGAGGCAGCAACGGCAGAACCGTACGTATCGGCGTCGATCAGGAGGACGCTCACGCCGGAAGCGGCGAGCTCGGCCGCGAAATTCACGGCCAGTGTGGTTCTGCCGGGCGCACCGTAAGGTCCCCACACGGCAGTGACCGTACCTCTCTGGGAGGGGTCTTTCGGAACCTGATGATCCTCGGCCGCCTTTAGCTCGGTCAGCGCGTCCTCTGTCGCCGCGTAGTCCTTCGTTGAACCGGACCGGGAATTGAGCTTCAGTGCGTGCACTGATTCCTCCACCGCCGTGGCCAGTTCCGAGGCGCCTACGGTGCTGGAGACATGACGAACACCCAGGCCGTCCAGCCGGAGCCTGACGTCCGGATCGTCAACGAGAACAACTACCGCAACTTCTGACTCGGCCAATCGGGCCACCATGGAGCCCGATATTTCCCCGGACTCGTGTGCCAGGATGGCGGCACGGGCCAGGCCGGATTGACATGCCGCGAGTAGTTCAGTGAGCTCAGAGCATCTCCGGACGACGGTGACGGGCCCGCGGAGCCTTTCCAAGCCGGTCACCAGCTCGCCGGTGGACTCCCCTACGGTAACGACAGGAATGTTCATTCGGCACCACCAGGGTTGGGGATGACAGCAATATTTGCCTCATTGGAGATGGCATCCAGCAAGGCGCTCATCTTCTCTTCCGCGACAAGCACCTGAACAGTAGTGGCGTTGGTGCCACCCAGCGCTGATTCGGAATCTTCCCGCGAGGCAATCTCCACGCCTTCAAGGAGCAGCTGCGGCTTCTCGAAACGCTGGCCCTCTTCCTGCAGGGAAACCCACACATCAACGTATGAACCTACGACAGCTTCCGTCGAGAGCGGCTGCCGAACGAGCAGCCCAACCGGCTGCCGGTCCAGTTCATCCGCGCTCCCGATAGCCGACTTTGTCAAAAGCTCGTCTCCACGCAGCATCGACAACGCCATGGCGCTGTCGGGGAGACCTTCTTCAACCGTGATGTATGCCGCTTCGGCCTCGCCCAGGCGCACGCCGACAATTGCCAGGTCATTCTCATGAACTTCACTGCCAACTGGCAGATCTTTTTTTATCGCATAGACGTCTACGGTCTGATCCGCGGTGTTGACCAGTGCAACAACACCTGCGACAGACGCGCAAACGAGCAGGATTCCCACGAGAAGCCGCGGATCGTGCCAGGACGGCTTTTTCAACCGGGATGCGCTGGGCGAGGAGACAGGTACAGGATGTGCGCTCATGTACTTATTCTGGAGGAAATGCGCACCAAACAAAAACGCCTGTCATCAAACAGGCACAAACTGTGGATAACTGCCTCAATCCGCTTCAAAGAGGTCTTGAGGTGGCAGACTTGGAGTAATGACCCGTTCAATCGATTTCCTGAGGAGTAAAGATGGCCCGCTTCCTCACACTGTCTGACGTCGCCGAGGAACTACAGATCTCCTCTTCTCAGATGTACGCACTTGTCCGTAGCGGCGAACTGCCGGCCATCCAGATCGGCGGCCGCGGTCAATGGAGGGTCGAACAAACGGTCCTGGACCAGTACATCGAGGATAAGTACGCCGAAGCCCGGCAGCAGATTCAGGATGCCAAGTCACGGGAAAAGGCCTGATCATCCGCCCCTGATGTTATGGGTACTGCGAACTGACAGCCATAACAGCGGAAAATGGGATCGCGTTGACGCTCGAGACGTTGTCGGCAGAACGAAACTCGCCAGTTGGAGCTATCGCGACTTCCATGAAATCGCGCCCCACACGGTCGATCGTCCCCGAGAGCGTGGACGAACGGTCTGAACCCCTGAGCCAAATAGCCACCCTGGAGCGATCCCGGGCAAGAGCGCGGAACGCCGACGCCATGCCCAAACGCTGGCGTCCCACCGATTTCTCGGTTGCCGAGAACCTGCCCAGTCCCTCAATGGACTGCAGCCCCTGGAAGGGCAACAGGATGGACCGCGTGCCGTCCTGGAGAACAAGCCACTCGCTTCCCACAAAGACCACCCTGCCACTAAAGACAGCCGCGCTCTCGACGCGAATCCGCAGGTTTCTCTCCAGCTGACCCCTGAGCCGATCCGCAAACTCGATGCCGGACTGCTCCATCCGGACCCTCTCCGAAACTTCGGATTCAATCGTGGCCAGTTCCGCTGCTGCCAGCTGCCCATCCAGGTCCTCGAAAAGTGCATCCCATCGCATCGGCTCAGGCTACGTTGCTGCCCCATCGGTGGTCAATCACTGGACATCCAACGCGATCAACGGTAAACATATACCTGTAAAGCGCATCAAACTACATCAAACAGCATCTAACAGGCTGAACAGTCTCAGTCGTATCAGGGGGAAAAATGGGAAGACTTCGCGCAGACGCGGCGATAGCCGTAGGCACGGCCGCGCTTGGTGGCCTACTCGTGGCCGCTGGAATAGTTATTGGTGAACGCCAGGGCTCCGGGACGTTGACCGACCTGGTCGGCCTGGCCGCCAGCGCCGTCGGTCTCCTGCTTTTAGCGTGGTGGCTGGTAAGCCTCATTCTTGCGTTCGTCGCTGGCATGCTCGCGCAGAAAGCCCAAACACGTGTACAGCGGTTCGCCTCTGCAGCCGCGCCTGAATACATGAAGCGCATTGCGATTGCGGTACTGGGCCTCAACATGATCGCCATACCAGCTGCCACTGCGAGTGAAAGTTCAGTCACCGTGAACATCACGACGTCAGCCGCGGCTGAGGGCGCGGAGTCGGTATCGCCCCTATGGGTGGATTCTCAAGAAAACGCCACGCTGGAGTCCGTCTCGCCTCAGTGGAAACCAACCCGGCAGCCAGCCCAGGGCGGATTACTGGTCAAGCAGCAACGGGCTGCAGACATCCGGCAGCACAACGAAGTAACGGTCAAACCTGGGGACTGCCTCTGGACTCTGGCTGCTGAACAGCTCGGTTCATCAGCTACCGACCAGCAAATCGCCAATCAATGGCAACTCTGGTACTCGGCAAATCAAGATGTTATCGGCGAAGACCCTGACATTCTGCTGCCCGGCACCGTGCTGACTGCGCCTTCAGTCCCCCAGCCGTAACCGCAACGCCCGCAGGCCGAAGCCACATTGACCGCCACCCGCAGTGGCACATAGAGGACAAACATGCAGAATTTGCTCACCTTCCCCCAGTTTCCAACAGAAGCCTTCCCCCTGGCCGCTGCAAGCGGCGCACCCAGACCAGTGACTCCCCAACGGGTCCCGAGTTCGAGCATCCCGCAACCCACCGCTATCACTTCTCTGCAGCTTTCACGACAGAAAGCCGCCGACGCGAACGAACGAGCAGCCAACGCGACTCCACCGATCACACCACCCATTGACGAGAAGCGTGTGTCAGCAATAGCTGCCTCCGTGGGACAGGCTGCTATTGAGGTGCTCGGTGGTTCGAGACCCATCAAGCAGATGCAGCCCTGGCTCGACGCAAAAAGCTTCGAACGACTTCAGACTCGGACTGCACTGGTCGAGAATTTCAGGCGCAGGTCTTCGGCCAACACGGCAACGCGCCTTCACCGCGGCATCAGCGTCAGATCCACGCACCTATGCCAGGTCCGCGAAGGCGCTTATGAAGCGTCGCTGGTTATTTCCGAACCGAGCCGGGTACGCGCCGTCGCCCTCCGTTTGGAGCTCCGCCGTGGAAACTGGAAAGTGACAGCCCTCGAGATCGGCTAACGACCGCCGGACCTACTTCCGCCGCTTTTTGGCCTTGTCTTTGGACGATTTAGCGTTGCTTGCCTTTTCTGCCTCTCGAGCCTGGCTGCGGGAGCGTTCCACCCTCGTATCGACCCCTCCCTGGGAATTGGGAGCACTGAACTGCAGGCTAGCTGGCTTTTCAGGAGCATCGAGGCCAGCGGCCTTGAGACTTTCGCTCTGTAGAGCACTCCGCCCATCAGTGACCCCAGGGAGGCCAGATGGCGCCGGCGCGGACGTCTCTACCTGAAGGTTGAAGAGATATCCAATGCTTTCCTCACGGATTGCCTCCATCATCGCCTGGAACATGATGTAGCCCTCGCGTTGGTACTCGACGAGCGGATCGCGCTGGGCCATCGCCCTCAGACCGATACCTTCCTTGAGGTAATCCATCTCGTACAGGTGTTCCTGCCACTTCCGCCCGATGACCGAAAGCACCACGCGGCGTTCAAGTTCACGCATATTGTCGAAGCCAACGGCATCTTCCCGTTCCTGGTACGCAAATTTGGCGTCCGACAGGATCTCGCGATGCAAGAACTCGGGAGTGACCTCGGAGCGCCCGCCAGCTTCCTCGAAGATTTCCGTAGGCGTCAACGCGATCGGGTATAGCGTCTTCAGATTCGTCCAGAGAGCGTCGTAGTCCCAGTCTTCGCTGCTCCCTTCGACCGTTGCTTCCTTGACCATCGCGGTAACGACGTCCTCCAAGAAGAACCCAACCTTCTCGTGGAGATCGTCACCTTCCAGGATCCGACGTCGGTCCCCATAGATGGCCTCGCGCTGACGGTTGAGCACGTCGTCGTACTTGAGTACGTTCTTTCGCTGTTCAGCGTTACGGCCCTCAACCTGCCCCTGAGCATTTTCGATGGCCTTGGAAACGATCTTGGACTCCAGCGCGACGTCGTCGGGCATATTGGAGCTGTTCATGATTCGCTCCGCTGCTCCAGAATTGAACAAGCGCATGAGGTCATCGGTCAGCGACAGATAGAAACGCGATTCGCCCGGGTCACCCTGACGGCCGGAGCGCCCACGAAGCTGATTGTCGATCCGGCGGGATTCGTGCCGTTCGGTTCCCAGGACATACAGTCCGCCCAGATCGCGGACTTCCTGCTGCTCTGATTCCACTGCTACCTGCGCGGCGGCGAGGGCATCGGGCCAGGCTGCCTCGTACTCTTCCGGATTCTCGGCTGGGTCAAGGCCCCGCTTCTCCAAGTCGGCAACGGCGTTGAATTCGGCGTTACCGCCCAGCATGATGTCCGTACCTCGGCCGGCCATATTAGTTGCTACCGTGACAGCATTCTTTCGCCCGGCCTGAGCGACGATCGCGGCTTCACGAGCGTGGTTTTTGGCGTTGAGCACCTCATGCCGCACCCCAGCCTTCGCCAACTGCTTGGACAGGTATTCGCTCTTCTCGACGCTCGTGGTACCAACCAGTACGGGCTGGCCCTTTTCATGTTGCTGAACGATGTCTTTCACCACTGCATCGAACTTGGCGATCTCATTTTTGTAGATGAGGTCAGAGCGATCGACTCTCGCCATCGGCCGGTTTGTCGGTATGGCTACCACGCCAAGGGAGTACGTTCCCATGAACTCTGCGGCTTCTGTCTCTGCCGTTCCCGTCATGCCCGAAAGCTTTTCGTACAGGCGGAAGTAGTTCTGCAAAGTGACGGTCGCGAGAGTCTGGTTTTCGGCCTTGATCTCGACGCCTTCCTTTGCCTCGATTGCCTGATGCATCCCTTCGCTGTACCGGCGTCCGGCAAGGATACGGCCCGTGTGCTCATCGACGATCATGACCTCGCCGTTCATGACGACGTAGTCCTTGTCCGGCTGGAACAGTTCCTTCGCTTTGATCGCGTTGTTCAGGAATCCGATCAACGGCGTATTGGCGGACTCGTACAGGTTGTGGATGCCAAGATAGTCCTCGACCTTCTCAATGCCGGATTCAAGCACGCCAACGGTGCGCTTCTTTTCATCGACTTCATAGTCGACCTCAGCCTTGAGTCGCTGGACGACCTTGGAAAATTCTGTGTACCACCGATTCACATCACCCGTAGCCTGACCAGAAATAATCAGTGGCGTCCGAGCCTCGTCGATAAGGATGGAGTCGACCTCATCGACGATAGCGAAATTGTGTCCCCGCTGGACAAGTTCGGACTTGCTCCACGCCATGTTGTCGCGGAGGTAGTCGAAACCGAACTCGTTGTTCGTCCCATAGGTGATGTCCGCGTTGTACTGCTCACGACGAACGGAGGGATCCTGATTGGCGAGGATGCAGCCCGTCTCCATACCCAGGAATCGGAACACTCGTCCCATCAGATCGGACTGGTACTGGGCCAGGTAGTCGTTGACGGTGATGACATGTACGCCCTTGCCCGACAGGGCATTCAGGTATGCCGGCGCCGTGGCGACCAGAGTTTTACCTTCACCGGTCTTCATCTCAGCAATATTTCCAAGGTGCAGCGCAGCTCCACCCATCAGCTGGACGTCGAAGTGACGCAAACCAAGCGTGCGGCCAGCTGCTTCACGGACAGCGGCGAAAGCTTCCGGCAGGAGGGAATCGAGGCTTTCGCCGTCTTCGTGGCGCGCCCTCAGCCTGTCTGTCTCAGCTCGGACTTCCGCATCTGTAAACTCCCGGAATTCGTCCGAGAGTGCGTTGATGGCGTCCGCGTAGTTCCGTAGCCGTTTCAGCGTCTTTTTATCGCCTGTACGAAGAACTCGTTCGAGAAGTGATGGCACGGGTCATTGCTCCAAATCTGATGCCGCCGGATTCTGGCATGTTTAGTCTACGTGAGAGACGTCTCAGGTCACGTCTTAGTTCCTTCGGCGCTCTCTTCGCCGGAGATGAGCCTGGTCTTCAGTGCGTCCGCGAGTTCTCCGTCCGATTCAACGATCACTCCCCCAAGGCCCAACCACTCAGCCATCAGCTGCAGTTCCGTTGACAGCTCCGCCGGAGTTTCGACCGGCGCATGGGTCTCCGCGAAAGCGGACCGGACGATCAGCACCGACCGCTCCCTGTCTGCCTTGAGGTCCACTCTGGCCACGATCTCTTCCCCCAGCAGAAACGGGAGGACGTAATATCCGTACTGCCGCCGCTCGGCCGGTGTGTAGATTTCCAGCCGGTAGTGAAATCCGAAGAGAGCTTCCAGCCGCGTACGCTCGAAGATCAGCGAGTCGAACGGACTCAGGAGCGCCCGGCCCTGCGCTTTGCGAGGTATTTGCGCTTCGCAATGGCGGTACACACGCTTGTTCCATCCCAGCACGTTGACCGGTTCAAGCACCCCCTCCTCAACGAGGCGTGCGACCGCCTCCCCTGACTCTCTGACAGGTGTACGGAAATAGTCGGCAAAACATTTGACCGTGCCGATGCCGTGAGCCCGGGCAGCCACGCTGATGAGGCGCGTCAGCGCCGCGTCCGGATCAGGGCGTGAGCCGACGTCGGGCGGTGCTGGTGCCACTTTTTCCATCAAGGTATACCGACGCTCAAACTGCTTCGTGCGTGAGGCAGCGGAAACCACTCCCTCGGCAAAGAGCTGCTCCAGTATCCGTTTGACCGCGCTCCAGTTCCACCCCCATTCACTGCGGTCAGGACGCGCTCCGTAGCCGATCCGGTCAGCCACCTCGCGCGCCGTCAGTGGTCTGGAAACAGCGAGGCAGTCAAGAACGAGTGCCGAAAGCTCCGCACGCTCGTCCTCCTGCATTCCTTGCGCACCCATCCAGGTACGACGCTGCCAGACACGCAGTTCCGGCAAGAGTGAGGGAAGAACAAAGCTGGCTTCGTGCGCCCAGTACTCCACGAATCTGCGCGGAGCTTTCCCGGAAAGTCTGTCGACGATCTGCCGGTCGTAGAGTCCAAGACGGGAGAACAAGGGCAGGTAATGACTTCGGGTCAGAACGTTGACCGAGTCGATCTGCAGCAACTGGATCTGATCGAGAACGCGGCCCACCTGCCGCGCATTCGCGGGGCGGGTGGGCCGCTTGTCAGCCAGACCCTGAGCCTTCAAGGCAATCCGGCGTGCTTGGGAAAGGCTCAGGGTGGCGGTCACTCGACGGGTCTACAGCGAGACGGCGGGTTCGTCTGACCGATAGGCGCGAAGTTCCTCGTGAGGGTCCTCGCCACCTTCGACGCACCGTGAGTCCAGCGTGATGACACCGTATGTCCATCCGCTTCTGCGGTAGACAGCAGACGGGGCGCCGGTGCTGGAATCCACGAACAGATAGAAGGCGTGGCCCACCAGTTCCATGTTGTCCACTGCGTCATCAAGGCTCATCGGCGTTCCGGGGAAAACCTTTCGGCGGATCAGCACCGGTGAGTCGCCGGCGGGAACGTCATTCTCAATGGCGTACCCGTCCTCGGGTGCCTGACCGGCGGGGTTGTCCAGTTCCGCAGGCAGTGCATCGTCAGACTGGACGCCGCCCTGACGGACAGACACCGGTGTCTGTCTGCCGTGATGCACCTTCCTGCGGTCTCGTGCGCGCCTGAGACGTTCGAGCAACTTCGTGTAGGCAAGGTCGAAGGCCGCGAACTTGTCGGCGGCGGAGGCCTCGGCGCGGATCACCGGACCGCGTCCGAGAACTGTGAGTTCGACCGTCAGTGCAGAATCGCTCTGACGGGCGTTGGGCTGTTTGGTGACCTTTGCATCAACTCGTTGCACCTTGTCTCCGAGCTGCTCAATCTTGCCCACTTTCTCGGCTGTATACTCCCGGAAACGCTCTGAAACGGCAAGGTTGCGTCCATTGATCATAAATTCCATGGTGCCCTCCAATATCACTTAGGTGACACAACAGCGACTGAAAAATATCTCCTTTCAGTCGCTGTCGACGGGTAGCTGTCTTCGGTGATGTACCCATACTCCAAGGTAGTCCACGGGTCCTCTTTATTCACCCCCTGTGCGCTGGGAATTTGCTTTGTTCTGTTCTGATCCTCCGGTTCCGGTGGCGGCAGCGATGACGACGGCGCCCGCAACCAGGCCCCCGGAGTCCCGCAGCGCGCGGGTTACCTCGGCGATGGTCGAGCCTGTGGTGAGAACGTCGTCGACCACCACATACACGTGTCCGGCTATGCCCGCCCGGCAGGACGCTTTGAGCCGCATTGTTCCCCCGACGTTGGTGGCTCGTTTTCGTCTGCCGAGTCCCTTCTGATGACCGGAGGCGAGTATCGGGGGAAGGATCTGCCTCAGGGCTGATCGTGTCGTGTACGTCAGCGGTGAGGAGACTACGGTGCCGGCGGGAAGCAGCCGCCGCTTGTCGATGTGTTGCAGGAGCAGACTCACCGGGTCATATCCCCTACGTCGGTACGAGCTGGATCTCGACGGCACGGAGATGAGGTGAATTAGCGCGTGGCGGTCACTCAGGTCGTGCACTCCGTGATGAAGCGCCCCTGCAAGTGCGGCCAGCAACTGCGGTTTGAGGTCCGTGTGACCTTTGTTCTTGTAGGACAGCAGGACCTGAGCGACGACGTCGCTGTAGACGCCCGCAGAGACTACAGGCAGGGGCTCAAAACTGCCTGCGTCTGCCATTCTGTGTGACCATTCACTTTCTGGAAGGGAGGTCGCTTCGGCTTCCGCACGGAATGGACGCACCGTTCCGCGTCGGAAATCCCTGCTGCAGCGATCGCACAAGGATGCATCCACGGTTCCGCAGACCACGCATTCTGTGGGAAATACCAGCAGCCCGAAACCGCAGATCGCGTCGATAGTTCGCTTGACGGGCTGTGTCTGTGCCCATTGATCCAGAAGTCCTGCCCAGAAAGAGTTCACCTATCCACCATGGGCTCTCCGGGCGTTCAGTGCCCCGTTCGAACGCCCATGTGTGGATAAACCGGGGTCAACCGGGGAAGGCTGGATCCCTCACTCCAGCCGTGCCTTCCACCCAGCTGTTTCCAACACGGCTGTAAATGGCGGTGGTCGTTTCTGCGAATATGTCCTGATCTCCTGTCCCTGCACTGATGCCGGTCATCCCCGACAGCGGCGCCGTTGACTGCGATGGAGCTCCCAGACTGATGATCTCCGCACTGACGGGCTCCTCGGCGTCGGCCTGCATCACGACGATAGTTGTTTCGTCGACCCATGCGGCAGAGTCCGCTGGTCCGCTGGCCTTGATTTCGTAGGGAGCCGCGAGTTCTCGCGGTATGCCGTCGGCTGTGCGCGTAATACCGCTGAGGAGAACCTGGCTCTTGCCTGCCTGCTCAGCGACGATCAGGGCGCGGGCCCCATCACGTGATATCCGCAGTTCCTTGACCTCGCGGTCCCCCAGCCACTCAGCTGTCAGCTTGACGGCGTTGCCACGTTTCCCGCCCGGCGGAAGGGCATGGATTCCCCATTGGGCTTCTGGACCGCCGTCGCTGGCGTACCACAACCACCCCATGGGGTCGAAACTTGGCGCAGTCATCGAGCGGCCCTGACTGACTACGCGCACATTTTCACCTGGAGCCGTCATCAGGAGCTTGTTTCTGTCTCCATTGAGGAAGGCGATTGGTTTCATCTCGTAGGAAATAGCCGGGTCCCGTGGATTCCACGAACTGATGGAGGGGATGCCAGGAATCGCCACAGGTTGCGCGCCACGATAGTAGGTCAGCTCCTTGTCGAGCAGGGCAATCTGGGTTATCCCCACGGAAGGGCTCTTCACCACTGGCTCGGGCACGTCGGTGGGCTCAATGACTACCGGGGACTGGCCCGTAGTCATCTCCACCGAATACACGGTGTTCAGCGACGAGAGGTTCTGTTCGAGCTGACGCTTCATCTGCACCAGTCGTTCATCGGTGGCGTCCTGCAGAATGTCAGCAGAGAGATCCACGGTCGCCTCGCCCGAGGAGATGGGTACAGAGTTGCTCGGCAGAGTCGTTCCGTCGGGGAATGCACTCACCACGGCACCTTCCAGATACGGAGCGGGTCCGGCGAGCATGGTTTTGATGATCTCCGCCGTCACTCCCTGACGCCGGACGAACCACCGCACATCCGGCACCCAATAGCGGTAGGTGCTGTTGTAGAAGTACAGGCTGTGCGAGCGGAAGAGTGTCGCAACGCTACCTTCCGGCACCAGGATGCCATCCGGAACCTCCTCGATGCGCCACTGGCCCTCTTTGTTCTTGACCAGTTGCGCGTCAATACTCTCGGTGGTTCCGGCGGCAGTATCACTGCGGATACCCATCGCGTTGATCGACCCCACTACCTCAACCTGGATCTGAACGGTCTCGTTCTTGGGCGTCTGGACGGTCTTGGGCTCGGCACGGTAAATCAGAACCCGTTCCTCTGGCTTCCACCGGGCTGCGAGCTTGGGCGCAAGATATTCACGCGCTACCTGATAATCCTCCTGGAAGCCGCGGCCGGCTGCGATGAAGCCGTTGACAATCTCTACCGGGGTAGCATCCTCCGATGGTCCCTGAGGGCTGTATGGCACGGGAACATCGAGTGTTCCATCCTGTGGTTCAGCCGTAATGGTCCCTACCGGCCCCACTGTCGGAATTGCGGAGCACCCTGTCATGGCCAGCACGAATGCAACGCAAAGGGCGATGAACCACTTTTTTCCGGACCGCGAATCAGCGAACATTTTCATCCTCCCCGCCGGTCGATGGTGCTATTGCCGCGCCGTCCGGCGGGAGTGGAACCGGTGACTTCGTCAGAGTTGTCCCCTGTTTCTTGGGAAAGGTCAGACGGAAGCATGATCCCTCGCCCGGACTACCCCAGGCCTGGAGCCATCCCCCATGCAACCGCGCATCTTCGGTTGCGATGGAGAGACCAAGACCGCTACCGCCCGTTGTCCGTGCACGGGCTGGGTCGGCACGCCAGAAGCGATCGAAGACCCGTGATGCCTCCAGCGTCGTCATCCCGATCCCATAGTCTCGAACAGCCACTGCGACGGCGTCCTCGTCCGAGGCGATGATGATATCCACCGGGTTCCCCTCAGAATGTTCAAGGGCGTTGAGAATGAGATTCCGCACGATCCGATCGATCCGTCGTGAATCCATCTCGGCCATGCATTTGTCTGTGCTCGAGACGACCCGAAGGTCCGCACCGATGTTGTCTGCCAGGGGTTGCGCCCCGTCAATGGCGTTCTGAACAACGCTGCACAGGTCTACAGTTTCTGCCTCAAGGACGGCAGCACCAGCGTCAAAGCGCGAAATCTCCAGCAAGTCCGCCAACAGGGCCTGGAATCGCTCCACCTGATTGTAGAGAAGCTCAGCTGACCGCCGATTGACCGGGTCAAAGTCACGACGGGCATCGTGCAGCACTTCGGCTGCCATGCGCACGGTAGTCAACGGGGTCCGGAGTTCATGAGAGACGTCGGAGACAAACCTTTGCTGCATCTGGGACAGCTGTGCCAGCTGCGTGATCTGCTCCTGAAGGCTCGCCGCCATATGATTGAACGAAGCTCCCAGCCTGGCTACTTCGTCTTCGCCCTTGACGTCCATCCGTTCCTCCAGATGGCCGGCCGCAAGCTTTTCGGAAACGTTGGCTGCATGACTGACCGGGCCCACGACGGCGCGGGTGACAAACCAGGCGATCGTTCCGATGACGGCCAGCAGGACGGCTCCCCCGACCCACAACACCCCGTGAATCTCGTTGAGGGTATCCTGCATCGACCCGAGGTCGTAGACCAGATACAAGGCATATTCGGTCCGTTCCGGGGGCAGCGTGACTTTCGTGCCGAAGGCAAGTGCGGGGATGTCCCGATTCCCGTTCGGCAGGGACATGGGCGACCAATAGTGGTTATCACCCGCGCGGACAGCTTCGGTCAGTCGGTCCGGGATCTGGCTGCTCATCAACGAGATGCCGTTGGGGGCCAATCCGGTGTCGCTCGAATACGGCGACATGTAGTAGTTCTTGTTCTCCGCACCTGGAATCGGCGTCAACAGATACTGGCGGGGCGCCTCGGCTCCCGTACTCTCGAGGATCCGGAGCGTGTCCTGAACCAGCCGCACTGTGGACTCGCTGTCATTAGCGGCAGTGCTGTTGAAAATATCCCTGACGTCAGAAAGACCTTCACTGGACTCAGCACTCAGCGTCCGCAACCGTTCCTGGTAGAGTGCGCCAGCAATCTGACTCGAGAGAAACGCGCCAACACCGATGAACGCCATCGCGGCCAGAGTGATGGTAGCGACGACGGTACGGAACTGCAGTGATCGTCGCCATCGGTGGACCGTCTGTCCCCGTAGGTGTCGAAAACTGTCACGGAGTCGTGGCCGGCTGCGCTCCGCTGCTGCCGCCGGCTTCGGCACAGCGGTAGACATTCCTATCCCTGACCCGCTTTATAGCCGACTCCGCGCACTGTCAACACAATTTCCGGAGCTTCCGGATCCCGCTCGATTTTTGAGCGCAAACGCTGCACATGAACGTTCACAAGCCTCGTGTCAGCCGCATGGCGGTATCCCCATACCTGCTCAAGGAGAAGCTCACGTGTGAAGACCTGCCACGGTTTCCGGGCCAACGCCACGAGCAGGTCAAATTCCAGAGGTGTCAGCGATACCCTTTTACCCCCTCGGGTAACCGAGTGCCCGGCGACGTCAATGGTTACGTCGGCGATGCTCAGCGTCTCAGGAGCCTTCTGATCTCCTGGCCGAAGCCGGGCGCGGACCCGTGCGACCAGTTCCGCCGGCTTGAACGGCTTGGGCACGTAGTCGTCCGCTCCGGATTCCAGGCCGCGAACGACGTCGGAGGTATCTGACTTGGCTGTCAGCATGACAATGGGGACGTCTGATTCAGCCCGGATCAAGCGGCAGACCTCAATACCGTCCATGCCCGGCAACATCAAATCCAGCAGCACGAGTTCAGGCTTCGAGTTGCGGAACACCTCAAGCGCGCTGGAACCGTCTGCACAGAACACCGGGTCGAACCCGTCATTGCGCAGAACGATACCTATCATTTCGGACAGGGCTTCATCGTCGTCGACGACCAGAATACGTGCCTTCATATCTCCATAGTCTCTTGTAACGTCCCCAGGGAACTGCGTCTGCCGGGCCTGTGAACTGACGTGACCTTCCATGAAGTCTGCCACACGCATGCCACCCATGCATGGGGTGCAACGCCCGGAGACTTCTCCGGGTTCCGCCCAACGGCCCGGTCGATTCCCGAATACGCGCGCGGGAAACTATAGTCGAAGCACCACTTCCACCCGTTCAGCCGGCGATTCCAGGGGGATCATGAGTCAGCCACCGGACCACCAGAATTCCCAGCAACCATGGGGACAGCACAATCCGTGGTCGCAGCCCGGTCCCGGTTCCAACGATCCCTGGGCACATCCAGCCCCTCCCAATGGAATGCCTTCCGCCTATGGGCAGCCGCCGGGGCCACACCCCGGTTACAACGGACCGCCCATGCCTCACGGGTTTGGCCCCTACGTAGCGCCGCCAAAACCTGGGGTCATCCCGCTTCGGCCTCTGGGCCTGGGTGAAATGCTCGACGGCGCTTTCCAAGCGTGTCGAAAGAATGCCGGGGCCACTTTCGGCAGTGCAGTGATCATTCAGGTAGTCCTGTCCCTGCTCACGGTATTGCTACTGGGAGGGCTGCTGTTCGCACCCGGACAGCTGGAATACCTGGAAAGCGCTCCGGACAGTGAAGCGTTGGGCTGGGCGGCTTCGATCATGGGTGGCGCATCCGTACTGTCGCTACTCAACATCATTGCCGTTCTGGTCCTCCAAGGCGTATTGGTCATCCCTATTGCGCGTGCAATTTTCAACCTCAAAACGGGCTTTGGCTCCATGTGGCGCATTGCGGGCAAAAAGATCTGGTCGCTGATCGGTCTCGGGCTTGTGATGATTGTTTCCGTCACGATCCTCGTTGGGGTCTTTGTTGTGCTGATGGTTCTTGCTGTCATTGCACTTGAAGAACAGTCAATTGCGTTGGTGATCATCAGCGTTCTGGCCCTTCTCGCGCTGGGCGTCTGGATCACCGTGAAGTTGGCGCTGGCCCCAGCGGCCCTGATCCTCGACGGTACGGGGGTTTTCTCGTCGCTCGGCCGATCCTGGACTCTCGTCAGAGGTAATTGGTGGCGCACGTTTGGCATTCTTTTGCTGACCACCGTGATCGTCCAGGTCATTGTCTCCGTCGTCAGTACGCCGATCTCCGTTGTGGCGAGCCTCCTGTTCTCGATGAACACAGACCTGGCAGATCCGGATGCAGTCTTCACTCAGACCGTACCGGCACTTTTGGTCACATCCCTGATAGCCGCTGTCTTCGCAGCGATCGGTCTGGCATTTCAGGCAGCAGTAACTTCCCTGCTCTATGTGGACCTTCGCATTAGACGTGAGGGGTTCGACATCACTCTGATGAAGGAGCATGAGTCGGCCGCGTCTGCCGGAGCGGGAGTCCTTCCGGGTTATTCGGTCCGCAAGGATCGCAACGGGCCTTCGCACCCGCCCGCTCCAGGTCCCGGTTACTGGTCGTCATGACCGTTGTGGGGGTGCTGCCAGCTGCGCTAACGCCAGACGACGATGAAGCGCGCCGTTGGCTGACGGAGGAACTCAGTAAAGCCCCGTACGTTGAATCGAAGCCCGGACCGATGGAAATTTTCTGGCGCGCAGTCCTCGACTGGATCGTGAATGCGTTCGACGGCGCCCGCTCGCTCGACTCCGAACTCGGCGTTGTTCTTCTCGGTCTTGCCGCTCTGGTGGTTATCGGGCTGACGGTCTGGTTTGTCAGGCCCCGGCTGAATGCTGCGGCGCGTCAGCAGGGTGAAATATTTGCGGGTACTGAGGTCCTTGAGGCGGTTCAGCACCGCAGGCTCGGGGCTGCAGCAGCCCGCAGCGGACGGTATGACGACGCCCTGACCGAGACGCTACGAGCCGTCATCAGAAGCGCTGAAGAACGAACACTCATAGACCCCGCTCCAGGGCGAACGGCAGTAGAAGCATCGCAGCTGGTGGGCGCCAGGTTTCCAGACCATTTTCCCGAAATGCAGTGGCTTGCGGCCAGGTTCAACGAGGTGCGCTACGGCGGCGGTCATGCGAGTCAGGAAGACTACGAACGGGCAAGGGTTGTTGACCAGCGCCTCGAAAAAGCCGTACCCGTGCAGCGCGGACACCTTGCGCCCGGGCTGGCGGTCCCGTCATGACCAGCACACTTCCCTCTGATGTGCATTCCTTGGACGTTGACAGCGACGTCGTTCATGGTGGGCGCAGAACAAGGTCGCGGACTGCGAAGTTCTGGGGCATCCTCGTTGTGCTGCTGATCGCCGCTACGTTGATCTCGATCCTCACCCGGTCCTCGGAGGATCCGACGCCCCTGTCCCCGCTCAATCCCTCGCCTGAAGGTGCTCGGGCTGTCTCAGAAGTCCTCCGGGACCACGGCGTTGACGTCAAATACGCTACGACGCTCGACGCCGCCGTCGCGCACCTCGAACGCGCGGGCGAGCGCAGCACTCTGCTCCTGGACGACACCTCACAGTGGCTCGACACAGAGCAGCTTCACCGCCTGGCAGATACAAACGCCGGGCAGACCGTACTGGCCGCACCCACATTCGATCAGCTGGAAGTGTTGGCACCTGGTCTTCGGCACGCCGGGCTCCTGAACGCCGAAGACGAAGATAAACCCCTGCACGCCGAGTGCCCGCTCCCTGCAGCCGTCGCTGCAGAGAAGATCACAGCGGGCGGGCAAAGTTACCGCGGCGGCATCGAGTGTTTCCCATCGCCCAGCGGACCCGCAGACTCCGGGTCACTGGTCATCACAAACTCGGGCAGCACCGTGGTGCTTGGCAATCCACAGCTGATCAGCAACGGCGCCGTCGCCGATCACGGCAATGCAGCGCTTGCACTGCACCTGCTGGGCTCGGAACCCGTTCTGGTCTGGTACCAGCCATCGGTAAGCGATCTGACAGTTGACGAACAGCAGCAGAACCCCTCAGACCTCCTTCCCCCTTGGGTAGGAAACCTGATGTGGTGGCTCGTCGTCGTTGCCGTGTTTGCCGCATTCTGGCGCGCCCGCCGACTGGGACCGCTGGTCACTGAGCCCCTGCCCGTCGTCGTCCGCTCCTCGGAAACAGCTGACGGTCGGGCACGCCTGTATCAGGAAGCCAGAGCAGTAGAGCACGCCGGCGAAACCTTTCGGTCCGCGAGCCTCGTACGCATTGCACGGCATCTGGGGCTCGGGCGTGTCCACGATGTCAACATCATCATTTCCTCCACGGCACGCACACTATCCCGTGACCCACAGCAGGTGGCGGACGTCCTCGGACGAGCGGCACCAACCACTGAAATCGATTTGGTGCGCTGGGCGCAGGAACTAACAGCACTAGAGAAAGAGGTCGCGACAGCATGAGCCAGGATATTCCCTCGCAACCCGCCAATGGCCCAGCGGATACTGGCACTGATGGTCAGGATCCCATTCGGCAGGCATTGCTCGATGTCCGCACCGAAGTGGCCAAGGCCGTCGTCGGGCAGGAAGCCGCGGTCACAGGGCTACTCATCGCGTTGCTCGCCAACGGACACGTGTTGCTCGAAGGAGTGCCGGGCGTGGCCAAGACGCTGTTGGTGCGGGCGCTGTCCACGGCGCTGAGTCTGGACACGGCACGCATCCAGTTCACGCCAGACCTCATGCCCGGCGATGTCACCGGCTCCCTCATCTATGACGCTCGCGAACAGGAGTTCACGTTCCGCGAAGGGCCGGTATTCACCAATATTCTGCTCGCCGACGAAATCAACAGGACTCCTCCCAAAACGCAGGCGTCGCTGTTGGAAGCCATGGAGGAGAAACAGGTCTCCGTTGATGGCGTGTCCCGGCCCCTGCCGTCCCCCTTCATCGTCGCGGCAACGCAAAACCCGGTGGAGTACGAAGGAACCTACCCCCTTCCCGAGGCGCAGCTGGACCGCTTCCTCCTCAAACTCACGCTCCCCCTGCCCGAGCGAGACGATGAGATCGAGGTGATCCGTCGCCACAGCGCGGGCTTTGACCCGCGCGATCTGGCTGCAGCGGGCGTTCGGCCTGTTGCATCCGCGGACGACCTGCGTCAGGCTCGTCAGGCCGCCGCCTCGGTGAGCATCTCACCGGAGGTGCTCGGATACATCGTGGACGTCGTGCGGGCCACGCGTGCTGCACCGTCATTCCAGCTGGGTGTATCACCACGAGGCGCCACCGCCCTGCTCAACACTTCCCGCGCCTGGGCCTGGCTCTCCGGACGGAACTATGTGACTCCCGACGATGTGAAGGTTCTGGCCGTCCCCGCCCTGCGCCACAGAATCAGTCTCCATCCCGAGGCTCAGATGGACGGGGTGACGGTCGACGACGTCCTGGCCAGCATCCTTGCCACCGTTTCGGTACCCCGGTAAAGAGGATGGCAATTACTGGGCGGTTGGTGATCCTGGCCGCGATAGGCTCACTGGCCGTTGTGCTTTACCCCGAAGCGACAACGGTCCTTTGGTGGCTCCTGCTGACACTGGCAGCCATGGGTCTTGACCTTCTGGTTGCCGCGCCCCTGCGTCACGTGCAGGTTGAGCGAAGTCTTCCTTCCAGTGTGCGGCTCGGCGCAGCGTGCGAGAGCACGCTCACCATTGCCAACCGCGGATCACGGAAACTCCGTGCGACCGTGCGCGAGGGTTGGCAGCCTTCCGCCGGTGCTATCGGTCAACCGATTCGTGTCGTGGTCCCTGCCTCTGAGTCTCGCCGAACCCGGGTTCGGTTACAGCCGAGCCGACGAGGCGACCTCAACGTTCACCACGTGACGATCCGGAGTCTCGGACCGCTTGGTCTGGCATCGAGGCAACGGACCATACCGAAACCTGATGTATTACGGGTCCTGCCGCCGTTCCACTCGCAACGCCACCTGCCCTCGAAGCTCCGGAAACTGCGTGAGCTCAACGGCAGTGCTGCCGTGCAGATCCGAGGCGCCGGTACGGAATTTGATTCGCTCCGTGACTACGTCCGCGGCGACGATGTACGGTCCATCGACTGGAGAGCTACTGCACGGCGGCGTGAGACAGTCGTGCGGACGTGGCGTCCGGAACGCGATCGCCGGGTCATCATTGTTTTGGACACCTCCCGCACCTCTGCTGTTCGGATCCAGGACGAGCCGCGCCTTGATACGGGCATCGAGGCGTCGCTGCTACTGGCGGTCCTCGCACGGCATGGCGGTGACAACGTCGATTTTCTGGCTTTCGACCGGCGTCTCCGGGCCAAAGTGGAGTCCGCTGACAAGGGAAACCAGCTCAACAAGCTCGTCAATGCCATGACGCCCCTCGAAGCGGAGT
Source organism: uncultured Micrococcaceae bacterium (assembly GCA_947502645.1). GTDB lineage: Bacteria > Actinomycetota > Actinomycetes > Actinomycetales > Micrococcaceae > Arthrobacter_J. The sequence continues at coordinate 45,896 of CANNAD010000001.1, forward strand.
TGGTCGAAGCCGACTGGACCAGCGTCCCCCGTCTGGTGCGTCAGGTGTCAACCCACCGTTCTCTGGTGGTTTTGCTGACGTCCCTCGATGCAGGGGCGGTCGAGGAAGGTCTGTTGCCGGTCCTACCGCGTCTGGCCGAGAAGCATATGGTTGTTGTAGCTGCTGTCCGAGATCCGGAGCTGGAAGTAAGTAGAGCCCAGCGAAGTACCGCCGCGGAAACCTACAGGGCTGCAGCCGCCGAACGTGCGCTGCTGGACCGTGCCGCGGTTGCCGCGCGAATCAGACAGGCCGGCGCGGAGATTGTGGACGAGACGCCGCATGAACTCCCTCCCCGTCTGGCCGATATGTACATCAGGCTGAAAGCTGCGGGGCGCCTGTGAACTACTCTCTCAAGGAGCAACGGTGATCAACGAAGCACCCTCGGTGTATCAGGCAACCATGGGGCCTGAGTTCGCTCCGTTGCAGACTGAGATTCAGGATTATTTTGCGCTTGCTCCGGACAGTACGTGTTTCGGGCACGGCCGTGGGGTCTTCGATATTGCCGGTTGCCCTCAGCCCCTCCTGCGCCCATTCTTCGCCCTTGCCGCTCTGGACCATTCATTTCTGCCGGAATACGGCACGGACATACCGTTCGACATTTTCAATTTCGCGCACCGCAATGAGGATGGACGTCAAACGTTGACGGCGTTGCGCCTGATGCATTTCCCCCGCCGTACCCGCATTTTCCTCGATAGCACCGTTCAACTCTACAACGGTGAACTCTCTGATGAGTTGGGCAGCAGCCGGATTATTCGTACCGGGTTGGTATGCGCAGCAGGATCGGACGGAAGGATGCGACTGGCTTCACGTCGCAGTAGCGTCGGGATCGGCAAGGCCCGGATGACGCTGCCCGCATTTGCGGACGCGACCGCCTTCACCGATCAGTGGTGGAACGGACAGCGATTCAGCATCCGAACGAAAGTGCTGCACCGCGTATTCGGCGAACTGTTCACTTACTCCGGCGAGTTTTCCTACGCATTACGAACGTACGACGACGCCGTCCCCACCGAGCTGGGCGCTCACCTGGGCCTCCTGCCAGTGCCAGTGAGGCAGCGTCTGGGGCAGATCAACGGGCACTGATCGGGCACAGCTCAGTGATCTGCGAGAATCTGGTTCAACGCGTCCGCGGCCGATGAAAGCCTTCCGAGCACGGACCGTGCGTCCGCCGGTGTACAACCAGCCAGACCGGCGTCGGGCGTTATCCGTAGCTGATGGAACCGGTTGAGGTCGAGCCCGATCCGGTTCCAGGGGGTGGTGACGCTGCGAACCAGCTCAGAAACCTGCGGTGGGGCACCAGCGGCCCCGCCTACTCCTAGCCATAGATGCCGCGCGTTCTCAATCATCCCGGCCAGCAACTCCCACTCGGCGTCGGTTGTGCCGGATACGGGTAGGGCGAGGCCGTCGAAGGTATCCCCCAGTTCCGTGAACGGCAGATCAGTGCCTGAGGTGGATGCGACTACTCGCTGCGCGCCAGCGGCTTTCATCGCGGCCACCACGACGGCCCATGATTCCAGTGCCTCCGACCTCGGTACCGCGCGCAGTGTCCTGTATCCGCTTGCGGTAGGAATTCGACCGTTCAGAACCTCGGAGAGCCGGGGCTCGTCCAATTGCACAGTCAGACGCGCGTTCGGCGCTGCTGCCATGACGCGGGTGACGTGTTCAGCTGCGCCTGCAGCCAAAGACTGTGCAAGATCGCGCCTGGCACCGGCGTCGCGCAGGGTACGCTCGCCCGAGGCAAGGTGAAGGCCGGCAGCCAGGCTCAGGGGGCCAAGGACCTGCGTTTTGATCTCTTCCAGCGAAGATTCGCTTGCGCCGATATCGTCCGCTAGGGCGTTGATATCCTCAGCGAGCAAAGCTACGGCGCGCCGGTATTCGCGACCACCCCGAGGAACCAGTCTCCAGCCATGAGGCTGCAGATCGACGGGCATGTCCACCAGCATCGCGGCGGTGCGCCCGGTGGAATCTGCCCCCGGACCGCGGTCCGGTAGTTCCGCCAGGTGTGGAAGGTTGGGGCTGCCGAGCTCTCCCCTGATGATGCGATGAGCCTCCCGAGGATCAGTCCCGGGCAATGGTCCAAGACCTGTTGCTGAGACTCCCAAAGCTACGTCCGCATCAATCGCGTTGTGTGTCACTGATCCGATTCCCGACTCTCCGAAATATCCTGATGATGCCTGATGACCTCGGAAATAATGAAGTTCAGGAACTTCTCCGCGAAGGCCGGGTCCAGACGAGCTTCCGCGGCAAGGGCCCGTAGCCTGCCGATTTGGGCTGACTCTCGGGCAGGGTCTCCCGGAGGAAGCTTGTGCTCGGCTTTCAGGTGTCCCACTCGCTGGGTTGCCTTGAACCGTTCGGCGAGCAGATAGACGAGTGTTGCATCGATGTTGTCGATGCTTCCCCGCACCGACAGCAATTCAGCCATGACCTCTGGATCAACTTCGCCAGCCAATGAACTTGCTTCGGGGTTGTAGTTCCGTCCTGGATCTGTCATGTCTCCAGTCAAGCAGACGCAGCGGCGCGGACGTGAACATGTGAAATCACATGACCCGTCCGCGCCGCCGTTGCTGACTCAGTATCCGACGTTCCCCAAGGCCTCTTCACGCAGCATTTCACGGTGGCGTTCGCGCCGTTCGGCCTGCTGGATCGGGTCCGGAACGGGAAGCGAGCCGATGAGTCGGCGCGTATACGGGTGCTTGGGTTCGTTCATGATCTGGTGACCCACGCCCTCTTCCACGAGTTTTCCGCGCAGCAGCACGCCAACCCGGTGAGCGAGCATGTCCACTACGGCCAGGTCATGGCTGATGAACAGCGCCGCGAAACCGAACTCGGCCTGGATCTCGCGGAACAGTTCCAGGACCTTTGCCTGAACGGACACGTCGAGCGCGCTCGTCGGTTCATCCGCAATCAGGAGCTTGGGATTCAGCGCCAATGCTCGTGCAAGGCTTGCCCGCTGCCGTTGCCCGCCTGAGAGCTCATGCGGGTAGCGATCGGCGAAGTGACGTGGCAGCTGAACTGCGTCCATCAATTCCCGCACCCGGGCAAGCCCGTCCTGGGCCGAACGCTTTTCGTGGATGGTGATCGGTTCCGCGATACATTCTGCAATGGTCAGGTGAGGATTGAATGACGCTGCGGGATCCTGGAACACGAAGCCGATGTCCTTGCGCAGAGGCTTGAACGTGCGCTCCTTGAGCTCCAGCATTTCGTAGCCGAGCACTTTCAGACTTCCGCCGGTCGCCCTGTTCAGACCGGCGATGGTTCTGCCGATTGTTGTCTTGCCGGAACCTGACTCCCCCACCAATCCGTAGACCTCACCTGCGGAGATCGTGAAGTTCACCTTGTCGACGGCCTTGAATGAGCTCTTTCCGAGCCTTCCCGGATACTCGATCTCGAGGTCTTTGGCCTCAACCAGTACCTCACCGAACGGGTTCTCTTTCACGTTGAGAGTGGCCGAGGCGGAATTGGCCCCGATCCGGGGAACGGAACCAAGGAGTTTCTGCGTGTACTCGTCTTTCGGGTGGGCGAAGAGCGTTTTGACGTCCGCCACTTCGACGACGTCCCCCTGGTACATCACGACGACGCGGTCTGCCAGATCGGCGACCACGCCCATGTTGTGTGTGATCAGGACAATCGACGTGCCGAACTTGTCCCGCAGATCTCTCAGGAGCTCCAGGATTTCTGCCTGGACGGTGACGTCCAGGGCAGTGGACGGTTCGTCGGCGACGATCAGGCCAGGGTTGAGCGCCAGTGCCGCCGCGATGACGACTCGCTGCTTCTGACCACCGGAGAACTGGTGCGGGTAGTAATCAACCCTGTGCTCGGGGTCAGGGATGCCCACCTTCGACAGTGCTTCGATGGCGCGCGCGCGTGCTTCTTTCCTGGAGACCTTGCCGTGAGCTCTCAGACCTTCGGCGATCTGCCAGCCCACGGTGAAGACCGGGTTCAGGGCTGTTGAGGGTTCCTGGAACACCATGGAGACGTCACGTCCGCGAATTTGCCGCATCTGCTGCGCTGATACGGAGATGACGTCCTGTCCGTTGAGGATTGCGGCGCCTTCGCTGACCGCGGTTTCGGGAAGTAGCCCCAGAATGGTTTTGGCGGTCACGGTCTTGCCCGAACCGGACTCCCCCACGATCGCCACTACTTCGCCGGGGGCCACGCTGAGGCTGACATCCTTCACGGCATGAACATCGCCCGCATCGGTGGCAAAAGTTACCTTCAGCCGGTCGATGGTCAGGACGGCGTCGCGGGCCGACGTCGGGTTCTGGTTCTCGGGCGCATCACCGGCGTTGACGGCTTCACTCATTGGTAATCTCCATTCCGGTGCCGTGGACGGCGGGCGCAGAGGCTGCTTCCGTTGACTCACGCGACTTCCCGTTCTTTCCGGCCCGCTTTCGTCCACGGATGCGTGGATCGTTGAGGTCATTCATGCTTTCGCCGACCAGTGTCAGTCCGAGCACGGTCAGCACGATGGCCAGACCCGGGAACACGCCGGTCCACCAGATTCCACTGGTGGCATCTGCCATTGCACGGTTGAGGTCGTAGCCCCACTCGGCGGCTGCGGTGGGCTCAATGCCGAAGCCGAGGAATCCAAGGCCCGCGAGCGTCAGAATGGCCTCTGATGCATTCAGGGTGAAGATCAGGGGCAGCGTGCGTGTGGCATTGCGGAAGATGTGGCGGGCCATGATGCGAACGTTGGACGCCCCCACCACCTTTGCCGATTCGACGAAAGGCTCTGCTTTCAGCCGGATCGTCTCAGCGCGGATGACTCTGAAATATTGGGGTATGAAGACCACGGTGATGGAGATGGCCGCGGCCATAATGCCGCCGAACATACTGGACTGGCCTCCGCTGATGACAATCGCCATGACGATGGCGAGCAGCAGCGCCGGGAATGCGTAGATAGCGTCCGCGATCACGACGATGACCTTGTCCAGCCAGCCGCCGATGTATCCGGACAGCAGACCCAGGATTACGCCGGCAAAAATTGAGAGCACGACGGCGGCCACAATGACCATGAGCGCGGTCTGCGTACCCCAGACCACGCGCGAGAAAACGTCATAGCCACCTACGGTAGTACCCCAGATGTGTTCTGCGTTGGGTGCTTCCTGCGCACCGAACCGACCTTCCTCGTCAGCTGACTGTGCATAGCCGAACGGAGCGATCAGCGGCGCAAAGGCGGCGGTGAGGACAAAGAGTCCGCTGAGGAACAGCCCGATGACGAGCATGCCCTTCTGCAGCCCAACGGCTTTGCGGTAATGGGAGATGATGGGAAGACGCTTCCACATAGCACTCTTGTTCTGGTTGTTGCTCATGCTCAGTACCTCACCCTCGGGTCAATCAGCGCAGCGATGATGTCGACGATGAAGTTGGTCAGCGCAACGATCACGGCCAGCAGCATCACAATCCCCTGTACTGCCACGAAGTCTCTCGCTGTCAGGTACTCGGCAAGTTTGAAGCCAAGTCCCTTCCATTCAAACGTAGTTTCGGTCAGTACGGCGCCGCCCATGAGGAGCGCCATCTGAAGTCCCATCACCGTGATGATGGGTATGAGTGCAGGCTTGTAGGCGTGCTTGGTCACCAAGCGGTATTCGCTGACGCCACGGGACCGGCCCGCTTCAACATACTGGGCTCCGAGAGTTCCGATGACGTTGGTGCGAACAAGCCTGAGGAAGACTCCTGCCGTCAGCAGGCCCAGCGCGATGGCGGGCAACGCGGCATGTTCGAGCACGTCAACAATAATTGTTCCGTTACCTGCCCTCAACGCGTCAAGCAGGTAAAGGCCCGTCGGTGCTCTCAGACCCTCAAGTTCCGCTGTGTAGTTGGTTCTTCCGGCAACAGGCAGCCACCCCAACCAGACTGAAAAGACCAGTTTGAGCAGGAGCCCGGCGAAGAAGATTGGCGTTGCGTAGCAAAGAATCGCGAAGACACGCAGGAAGGCGTCCGGGAGCCTGTCACGCTTGTAGGCGGAGATCATGCCGAACGGAATGCCAATCAGGAACGCGACGATGAGCGCGAAGATGGCAAGTTCCAGTGTGGCCGAACCATAATTGACGAGCACCTGGGTGACCGGGGTGTTGTCAGAGAGCGTTGTCCCGAAATCTCCCCGAATCAGATTTCCCAGATATTCGAAGTACTGGACGATGATGGGGCGGTCGTATCCCGCAGCGGCGATTCTTTCCGCAAGTGCATCCGGTGGAAGCCTGCCGGCGAGCGCGGCCGTGATGGGATCTCCAGTGATCCTCATCAGGAAGAACACCATGGTCACCAGGATGAAGATGGTGGGAAATATCAGCAGGAATCGGATGAGGATGTAGCGCCCCAGTCCAAGCCCCTGCTTTTTGGGCTTTCCCGGAGTGGCGGCAGGCTCCATGGTCTGCCCCTCGGGAGTGTCGATCATTGACGTCATGTTTACCTAAACTGTTGCGAACTCATCTGACCGCTTTCGGGGTCAGGGTGTGGAACCGGCCGTATGACATGGGTAGGCGGGGCAGCCACACCTGGCTGCCCCGCCCCCGTCGGCTGACGCCGTTCTGTTTTACTTGGAGATGACTGCGAGACGGAACTTGTAGGACGCGTCCAGTGTGTCCTGGACTCCCTGAACATCCTTGCCTGCTACGGCGAGGCTGTTGCCTTGAAGTAGCGGCAGCGTGGAGAGGTCCTTGGCTACTTCGGTCTGGATCTGCCCGATCAGGTCAGCGCGTTCGTCTTCGTCCATGGTGGTCCGCTGCTCAGTGATGAGCTTCGTGACGCCTTCGTCTTCGTAGTGGTTCGCGAGGAAGTTCCCCGGTGCGAAGAACGGGCTCAGGTAGTTATCTGCATCGGAGTAGTCCGGGAACCAACCCAGCTGGTACATCGGGTAGACGTCCTGGGTGCGCTGCTCGGAGTACTGCACCCATTCGGTGGACTGCAGGTTGACCTTGAAGAGGCCGTCCTTTTCGAGCTGCGATTTCACCATGGCGTACTCGTCACCCGAGGACGGGCCGTAGTGGTCTCCGTTGTACTGGAGGTTGATGGTGACCGGGGTCTTGATGCCGGCGTCTTCCAGAGTGGATTTGGCCTTTGCAAGGTCGGGTCCACCGCTGCCGTCACCGTACATTTCCTTGAGCGGTTCGATAGCTCCCGGCAGGCCGGTGGGAACATAGGAGTAGGCCGGGGTGTACGTTCCCTTGTAAACCTGCTCTGCGATTGCCTCACGGTCCAGCGCGTGGGCCATCGCCTGACGGACAGCCAGTGCCTTGTCCGGATCCGGGTTCTCGGCCTTCGCACCGAACGGCATGGTGTTGAAGTTGAAGACAATGTAGCGCAGTTCGCCACCCGGCCCCTTGATGACTTTGACGTTTTCGTCCTTCTCGAGGTCCTCCACGTCCGTGGCGGACAGCGAGCGGTACGCGACATCGATGTTGCCCTGCTGAACCTCTAGCTTGAGGTTGTTGGAATCCGCGTAGTACTTCATGTCCACGTTTTCCATCTTCGGTGCCCCCAGGAGGCCCTCGTACCCGTCATAGGCCTTGTAACTGACGAGCTCGTTCTTCGTGTAGCTGTCGATCGTGTACGGGCCGGCGAAGGCATTGGCGTCCACAATCTCCTGGTCCGGGGTTACCTCGGTAGCAGAGAGAACTTCTTCATCGACAATGGGGGCTGCCGAAGTGGTGAGCACGCCGGGCCAGGTCTGGTCATTGCCAGCCTTGAGGTTGAACACAACGGTGGTGTCATCAGGGGTGTCGACGCTGTCCAGGTTGGCCAGAAGGGCGGAGGGGCCGTTCGGATCTGCGATCTTGACCATGCGGTCGAAGCTGAACTTGACGTCTGAAGATGTGAGGTCATGCCCATTGGCCCATTTGAGGCCTTCCTTGAGCTTGACCGTGTATTCGGTGGGTGAGGTGAACTCCGCTGACGTGGCAATGTCCGGTTCTGGTTCTGCGCTGCCGGGCTTGGAGCTCAGCAGGAACGGGTAGACCTGGGTCATAACGACCATGGAGGCGTTGTCGTATGCGGCTGCCGGGTCCAGGGAGACAACTTTGTCAGTGGTGCCTACAACCAGTTTGCTGGCATCGGAGCCTTCGTTACCGTCTTCGTTGACAGGTCCTGTACACGCTGTCAGGGCCAGAGCACTCAGTGCGGTTACTGCCGCTGCACACCGCAGGCCTTTAGTCATTCTTGCCATCTGTGGTTTTCCTGTTCGACGAGATCGACGCACGCCGCCAATGTGACGCAGCGCACTGTGATGATTATTCGATCGTACAGAAAAAACGCGGGGATCGGCGCGAGTGCGATCCCATGCGCCAAGTTGCAACCGGAATTTAATCTTTCAGCTGCTGCAGGTCAGCTCAGCGATTCTGCCAGTTCCGGGCGCTCGGTTGAACGGGCCGAGTCCAGAGTGGCCTGTCCAAGGACACGCGTCCCTTGATAAAGGACCACGGTCTGCCCTGGAGCCACTCCGCGCATGGGTTCGATCAGGTCAACAACAAGAAGCTGCTGTCCGTCATCGTCGATGCTCACGCTGGCGCGCGCCTGCACCGGGTCCCCATGGGCTCTCACCTGAGCCATGCAATCGAACTCAGTGCCGCTGGCTACTTCGTCGATGGGGTTCCCACACCAGGACACCTTGATGCCCTTCATTCGGTCTACCGCCAGCATGCGTTCCGGTCCAACGACGACCTTGTTCTCCTTCGGTCTGATTTCCAGCACGAAGCGCGGCTTGCCGTCCGCCGCCGGCCGCCCCAGCTGAAGGCCCTTACGCTGACCCACAGTGAAGGCATTCGCTCCGCGATGGCGACCGATAGCGACGCCCTCGGCGTCGACAATGTCCCCATCCGTCATCTCGATACGCTCTTCCAGCCAGCCGCGGGTATCGCCGTCGGGAATGAAGCAGATGTCATGGCTGTCCGGCTTCTTGGCCACGGAGAGTCCACGCCGTTCAGCTTCGGCTCGGACCTCCGCTTTCGACGGGGTTTCAGCCAGCGGAAACATCGAGTGCCGTAGCTGCTCATGGGTGAGGACGCCGAGCACGTAGGACTGATCCTTGGCCCAGTCCGCAGCACGGTGCAGCTCCGGATTGCCATCCTTGTCCTCGATGACCTTCGCATAGTGCCCCGTGCACACGGCATCGAAGCCGAGAGCAAGAGCTTTTTCGAGCAGGGCTGCGAACTTGATCCGCTCGTTGCAGCGCATGCACGGGTTGGGCGTGCGCCCTGCTGCGTACTCCGCGATGAAGTCGTCCACGACGTCTTCCTTGAAGCGTTCGGAAAAGTCCCAGACGTAATAGGGAATGCCCAGTTTTTCGCATGCACGCCAGGCATCGGAGGAATCCTCGATCGTGCAGCACCCCCGGCTTCCGGTGCGGAGCGTTCCGGGCATGCGGCTCAGGGCGAGGTGAACACCGACGACGTCGTGTCCTGCGTCCACGGCTCGTGCTGCGGCTACAGCGGAGTCCACTCCGCCGCTCATTGCTGCCAATACTTTCATCGTTCTCCCTGCCGCTGCGTCCCAGGGGTGTTACCACTGCGGCTGATTGTTGCTGCTGTCTGGATGCTGCTCGTGTGTCCGGCCATTCCTGCCTTGCGCGCGCTGGCGTACGTTTCGGGCAGCACGGCCATAAGGGCTTCAACATCAGAGACCGTTGAAGTATGCCCGAGGCTGAAGCGCTGCGCTCCGCGCGCCTGCGTTTCGGTGAGTCCCATGGCGAGTAGAACGTGCGAGGGTCGTGGCACACCGGCGGTACAGGCCGATCCTGTGGAGGATTCCACTCCTGCCATGTCCAGCAGGAACAGCAACGAATCCCCTTCGCATCCCGGAAAGGTGAAGTGGACGTTGCCTGGTAAACGCCTGCTGTATCCGCCAGGATCCTCCGGCCCACTGAGGCTCGCCTCCGGTATTGCACGCTGGATCGCACCGATCAATTCGTCTCTGAGCGCCGCCAGCCGTCCGGCTTCACCGGGCAGGTCCGAGGTCGCCGCTTCCGCAGCTGCGCCGAAGGAAGCGATCCCGGCGGTATCCAGTGTGCCAGAACGGATGTCGCGTTCCTGCCCCCCGCCGTGCTGCACGGGCGTCAGCGACACAGAACGTCCAACAAACAGGGCTCCCACGCCAACGGGGCCACCAATTTTATGTGCACTGACCGCCATGGTGTTCAGGCCTGAACCAGCGAAATCTACCGGAATGGACCCAAACGCCTGAACGGCGTCGGAATGAACCGGAATGCCATGACGCCGGGCCAACCGGGTGACGTCGTCGATCGGCTGCACCGTACCGATCTCGTTGTTGGCCCACATGACGGTAATGAGGGCGACCGTCTCCGGGTCCGCGGTAATGTCCCGCTCAAGGACCTCCAAGTCAACAAGGCCCTCGGAGTCCACGGGTAGCCAGGTCACCTCTGCGCCCTCATGAGCCACCAGCCACTCAACCGTGTCCTGAACCGCATGGTGTTCGATGGACGAGCAGAGAATGCGCTTGCGTCGAGAGTTCGCACCATGACGGGCCCAATACAGTCCCTTGACCGCCAGGTTGTCCGCTTCCGTTCCGCCGGAGGTAAAAATGACCTCGGAGAGGTGGGCGCCGCCTGCACTTGCGATCTTCTCACGTGATTCCTCGACGACCATGCGGGCGCGACGGCCCGAACCGTGCAGCGAGGATGGGTTGCCGCTACGGCTGAGATGTTCGGTGAATGCGGCGAGTGCTGGCCCCGTCATGGGGGTGGTCGCCGCGTGGTCCAGGTACACGGGCACAGCCCCATTCTACCGCGCACGGTTTCGCACTCCCAAAAAGGAACCGTGGATGCCCGGGGCTGGTATGAATGGTCTGTGACCAACATCGCGCCTATCTACCTCCCCCCTCTCCTGCATCCTGTGCACCACTTCAGCGCGCGCACGATCGACTTCTCCACTCAGGTGGCGCTGATGGCGATCATCAACCGCACGCCCGATTCGTTTTACGACGCCGGTAAAACCTTTGGTCTCCAGGCCGCCGTGGACGCGGCGCTGAAGGCGGTGGACGACGGCGCAGACTGGGTTGATATCGGCGGGGTTCCGTTCGCGCCCGGGCCCGCTCTGTCCGTTGAGGAAGAGGCCGGGCGGATCGTTCCGGTCATCAAGGCAGTACGGACCAACTCCGACGTCGTGATCTCTGCGGACACCTTTGAACCGTACGTTGCTGAGCGGGCCATCGAAGCTGGTGCGGATGTCATCAATGACACCACGGGCCTGCGGAACCCGGACCTGGCCAGGGTGGTGGCAGAGGCTGGTGTCCATCTGGTGATCACGCATAGTCTTGCCGTTCCCCGTACCGTTTATCCCCGGCCAACCTACGGTGATGTGGTGACGGAGGTCGCGGAGTTTCTGCAGGCCAAGGTCAGGGAAGCCACGTCTCTGGGGGTTGCCCCGGAAAAAATCATCGTGGATCCCGGCCATGATCTGAACAAGAACACGCTGCACTCCCTTGAACTGACCCGGCGCTTCCCGGAGATTGCAGCTCTCGGTTTTCCGACCCTCGCCGCTGTCTCCAACAAGGACTTCATCGGTGAGACCCTTGGTCAGCCGAAGATGGAGCGGACAGCGGGCTCGCTTGCTGCAGCTGTCATGTGCATCCTCGGCGGAGCCAGAATCGTGAGGATGCACGACGTCGGCGCTTCACGTTCGGCGGTCAGCCTGACCGAGGCCGCGCTGGGATGGCGGGCTCCTGCGTATCTGGAGCACAACATGGGCGAGATCAACAGGCCCGCACGATGATCACCAGCCTGTACCCGCAACACGATGCTCCTCTGGACGACGGGGAGCTCCTCGAGGCCTACGCCTATCGAGACTCCACGCAGGTATGTGCGCGGTTCAATTTTGTATCCGCTGCCGACGGCGGCGCGAGCCACGAAGGCGTCTCGGGCCGGCTGGGCGGGGCAGCAGACAAACGGGTATTCAGCCTGTTGCGCCGCCTGTGCGACGCCGTCGTTGTAGGCGCGGGCACTGTTCGGGCTGAAGGGTATGCCGGTGAGCTGGTGGATGAGCAGTCCCAGCAGTGGCGGCTGGATCATGGGATGTCCGCGCATCCAGCACTGGTCATTATTTCAGGCTCGCTCGATCTGGAACCCGATGCCCAGATATTTACGCTCAGCCCTGTCCGGCCGATCCTCCTGACCACAGACCACGCTCCGGCCGCGCGCCGGGAGCAGCTGGCCGGCGTCGCCCATGTCGCCGTCGCAGGCTCGGAGGAACTCGACGTGGAAGCAGCCCTCAACGTTCTGTCGGGCCGTGGGCTGACGCGGCTCCTATGCGAGGGCGGCCCTGGGGTCTTCGGCTCTTTTCAGACCGCCGACCGTGTCGACGAGTTGTGCCTGACCCTCAGCCCCACCCTCACCGGCGGCACAGGACCGCGGATCGCCAAAGGACCCGAACACGCACTGCAGAACCTCCGGCTGGACCACATCCTCCGCGAAGGAAGCGAACTCCTCCTGCGCTACAGCCGCACTGACTAACCGCTCAGCCGCCCACGACGAGGGCCCTCAGTTGTCCGGAGGAACCACGGAAACCCGGCTACGGAGGTCCTCCACAGCCGAGCGCACCTGATCATCTGCGGGACAGGCAACAGTGAACACAATCGCCGTCCGCGTTCCGGCGAACAGACGCATGGACACGGCGCTCGCCGGCGTCGTCCCCGTGGCAGCCTGGCTGTAGGTCAGGAACTCGACCGTTGCCTTGGCCTCCTCCGGGGACGTACCCCACCGCCACGTAGTGGTTTTGAGCTGCTCAGTCAGGAGGCTCGGTTCCTGATACCGGAAAAGCTCCTGCGTGGACGCCTTGTCATCGCCTGCGACGACAAGCGGATCCTGAGCGTTCGTCGAACGTACGGTCACCTCGCAGCCAGATGCACTCGTGTACACGGACACACCGTTCACCATGTCTCTGCTCTGCGTCCACCCCGGCGCATCGACCAATCCGCCTGCAAGGCCAACCTGATCCGACCGTCCGATATAAGCACCGCGCCCAAACGTCATATCCTGCTCGCGGATCTGGGCGACCGTCTGCGGTGGGAGCTCCCCTGCCCCTGGCCCGGACGTTGCGCGGGCTGTCCCCGAGGGGCTGGCGGGGCCCGACGGCGGCTCGGAGACGGTCGCTCCGTTGAGTGACCCCGTGGGAATCTGGATGGTACAGCCAGCCAGAGCGACCGCCGTGAGCGTGAGGCACAACGCCCTCCTCGGCCCCCGATATACGCGCATCAATTCCCCTGCTACCTTGTTGATTTCTGCGTCAACTCTACGGTGTACCCCACCACGCGCAATGGGTAGCGCTTCCCATGACCGCTGTGTCTTGTACTATGAACTCCGCACTTATGACCGTCACGCAATCCCCCAACACGACAGGACGTCACCGGTGAGCCGAGCTCAGGTAAATCCCTATGTCGTCCTTGGAGTGCCCGACGACGCAACGATCGAACAGATCCGAAAGGCGTACCGGAAGAAGGCCCGCGCAACTCATCCGGATCACGGCGGCAGTGCCGAGAATTTTCATGAAGTGACAGAGGCTTACCAGCTGCTCACGGACGCTTCCGCACGGCAGACCTACGATCGCCGGAACAAGGGTGAGTCTGCTTCAAAGGCGGCGCCGTCCCAGCCGCGCGGCGCGCAGCCAACCCGCGCACAGCCGTCGTCGGACAGTCGCGGGTTTGGCAAAACTCCGGTGTTCCGTCCGGCATTCGACCCGGCAACACCCCCGGTGCTACCCCTGTCCCTGGCGGGCCGACAGTCCCACTCCGCACCGCGGCCGCCAAGTTTTCTTCAGCGCCTGAACTCCACACGCCTTGCGCAGCACGACGCCGAAGAACGCACTGTCGAGCTACTCCAGACAACGATTCTGGGCGAATACCCGGCCGCCCGGCTCGTGAACGGCGTCCGCTTTGACGACGGTGCGGAAGCAGGATCTATTCTGGTCGGCGGGTACCGGGTGGCCGTCGTCGCCTCCCTCATAGCTTCAGCGCAGGCCTACCGCTGGAATGGGCGCGAGCTGCTCCACAAGGGACGAACGGTGGGCGGGCCCGCGCTCCAGGAGACTGTTCGGGCGGTGCAGGGTTACCTTCCCGGATGTCATGTGTCCGGTTGGCTGGTGCTGCACAACCTGAACGGCAACCCCTTCGAACCGGTCATCGACTACCCGCCGGGCACAGACCGCTCCGCTCTCGCACCGGTACACGCCGTCAACGCGGGCACATTGCCCCGGCACCTCAGACAGTTCATGCTGGCCGGACCGCAATTCAATGTGGTCCAGTTGCCGGTGCTGGCGCGCCTGCTCGAAGCCACCAGCTGATCTCTCCCGGGTACGGCTCTTCGCTGGGCCTACAATGGGTAAGTGTTTCGCATCCTCTTCCTCACACCCGAGATCCCCGGCAATACGGGCAACGCCATTCGGCTGGCCGCTATTACAGGATCGGAACTGCACCTCGTGGAACCGCTTGGTTTCAGCCTGGAGGATTCAAAGCTGCGCCGCGCGGGTCTTGATTACCATGACCTGGCAGTGCTACGGGTTCATTCCTCACTCGAGGAAGCCTGGAAGGCCCTTGCGCCCCGGAACGTTTACGCTTTCACGTCCGACGGCGACACAACGCACATCGACATCCATTACGAACCCGACGACGTCCTGCTGTTCGGACGCGAATCGGTGGGGCTGCCGGACGAGGTCAAGAACGCACCGGAAATCACCGCTCGCGTGAAACTGCCGATGCTGCCCACCCTACGATCCCTGAACCTGGCCAACTCCGCCTCGATTGCTGTTTATGAGGCCTGGCGACAGCACGGATTCGCAGGCGCACAACTCTAGGCCAACAACACGGCCCCTACCCATCCCACTAGACAAGGAGAACCCGTGGTGTCAGAACCCGGCAGCACCCTCAGCGTAGACGCGAAGCAATTCGACGCCCTCTCCCCCGCGCTCTGGAACCCCATGGGAAACGCCCTCGTTGCAGCCGCACGGTTGGAGGCGAATGACCATGCACTGAATGTTTTCTGCCGAACCGGTGCGAGCGCTCTCCCCGCGGCCCAGACCGTGGGAAAGGGCGGAAGAATTGACGCCACTGATCCCTCAGCTGGCATGCTCGAAATCGCCAGTCGAAAGGCCCACGCGTTGGACCTCGAACAACTCAATCTGGTGCACACCGATTCACTGACACCATCAAAGACGTCCAGATACGACGCCGTAATAGTGGCGTACGATCTTTTCACCCTGCCGGACCCAGACGCCGCCGGCAGCGAACTCGCCGCCCTACTCCGGTCTGGCGGAAGGTTCGCAGTATCAGCATGGTCCAGCGGCGCCCATGCCGATTTCGCAGAAACACTGGTTGGTATCTGCACCAGTCACGCCCCTCATGCTGCTGACCACGCGTCACGGGTTGCCCGTAATACCCGCCGAGTTGATACACCCGAAAAACTCATGGACTGGCTATCCAGTCTCCAACTGGGCAACGTGGAAATCGCCCCCACCAATGTGTCAGTCCCCTTGACCGCAGACCTCGCCTGGTCCCTCGTAGAAGGCACCTGGTACTCTGCTCTTCTCCCAGAGGACCCGCGCACAAGAGAAGACGTCCGGGCAGAGTTCGTCCAGGAACTCGGCGAAGACTACGTGCTCAATGCGAACACGTTGATGGCTGTCGCGGAACCACTGCACTGACCGAGCCTTCGCCCGGACCCATCCGAAACTCCCACGACACCGAATAAGGGGTACAGCATGGGATATTCCAGGAGCCCTATGCTGGAGATCTATGGAAAATCCGATCAGTAGTCAATCGTCCGCCACAGGTGGCGATCCGGTACGAAAGGCAGGTGAGTCAGCTGATCAGAGTCATCTCATTGACTTGCTTGAGCAGATCTCCGGTGGAGATCAGGATGCCTTCGCACAGTTCTACAATCACACGTCCAAGCGGGTCTACGGACTGGCACGCCGCGTGTTGGTAGATGCAGAGCTGAGCCGGGACGCCACCCAGGAAGTGTACCTGCAGGTGTGGAACTCGGCCGGAAAATACAGTCAGAAAAGCGGAACCCCGCTGGCCTGGTTGATGACTCTGGCACACCGCAGGGCCGTGGACAAGGTCCGTTCGCAGCAGAGCGCCACGGCACGCGAAGCCCGCTACGGTGCAGCAATGCAGGTACCGGACCGGGATGACGTAGCGGAAACTGTGGAACAGCAGCTGGAGGCAGAAGCCGTGGTGACCTGTCTCGAGACACTGACACAGACTCAACAGGAGTCTGTGCGCATGGCCTACTACGGTGGACTGACCTACCGGGAAGTGGCAGAAAAACTCGGGGCTGCCGTCCCCACCATCAAATCCCGGATCCGGGATGGACTCATACGACTCAGGAACTGTCTGGAGGTGAATTGAAATGCGGAACGACATGAACAATCAGTTCGGTGAAAACCTCACCCATGACCTGAAAAATGGCCTCTTGCTTGAATGGGCGGAGCTGTACGCACTCAATGCCCTCTCGGACGCAGAACGAACGCAGATCGAAGCCCATGTAGCAGCAGCAGATCCAGCGACCAGAGACCCGTTTGAGGCCAGAGTGGCAATGGCTCGCGATACCCTGTCCGCTGCCTACGGCAATGTTCAGACGGAACCTCCTGCCGACCTCCTCGCCAGCATCATGACCGAGCTGCCTACCGCGGACAATGGTCAGAAAACCGGGGACAATTCAACGCCTTCTGCAACGGTCTCCGATCTGGGCCAGCATCGGGAGAACCGGAAAAAGCGGTTTACTCCAGGCCAGTGGATCCTTTCCGCTGCGGCGGCCGTCGCCGTCATCGTCGCTGGTGTGACTGTCACGCAGAACCTGCAGCCGGACTCGCTCACGGACCAGATCATGACCGCCACAGACGTTCAGCAACGGACGCTGGACATCGCCGGAGGTTCCGCAGAGGTCAGTGTCTCGGAATCGACGAACGCCGCCGTCGTGGCCATGCGTGACGTGCCACCTCCGCCCGAGGGCAAGGTTTACCAGATGTGGCGCATACCCGCCGATGGCACGGCTCCAATACCCGCTGGAACGATGACCGGCGAAGACGTGGCCAACGGCAAGCCCACGCCAGTGTCCAATATTGACCCCTACTCGGCTCTGGCCATCACCATCGAACCAGAAGGCGGATCGAAAACGCCGACGACGCCGGTCATAGCCTCCATTCCGCTGGAAAGCTGAACGACGCCTGAAACTCGTGCAGGTCTAGAAACCCGCGAAAGTCGCCGGGGTGTTCACGCCCACAACGTGAAACGCCTCGGCGCTGAGCCCGTCACCAAGACCGCCCCTCACAGCGTTTTCACGCAGGATGGATCTGACCCCGGAATCCATGGCGTCCAGCTCAGGATGCTGACTGGAATGAATGCGGATGGCCGCCAGCTTGGCGTCGGTATGGGATGAGATGTCCACAAAGTGGTTTTCGCGTTCCAGGGGCGCACCGTACAACCACATCCACTGAACCTTGAACGCTTCCAAGCCGGCATCTGCCAGTTCGGGATAGGCAAAGGGATTCTCCACCGCCGGATACACTGCCCTCGTCACAGCCTCGCCGCAGGCCAGGTGATCAGGGTGACTCTTCTGCAGCCGGTCCCAGCTCCGCTCCGGGTGCATAGCGACGACGATATCGGGACGCACCTCCCGGATGACCCGGACCACATCCCGGATGACGTCATGGCTGGCCTCGAGATACCCGTCCGCGTAGCCCAACCAGCGGATATCCTCCACACCAACCAGCGCGGCAGCCGCCTTTTGTTCCGACTGACGCATTGCCACGATATCCGGACGGTGCGCGTCATCGAACCCGCCGGCGTCGCCGTCGGTCATGATGCAATACGTGACGTCCGCTCCGGCATCCGCCCACCCCGCGATCGTCCCCGCGGCACCAAAATCAATATCATCGGGATGTGCACCGAAGCACAACACCCGCCGGGGAGAGATACTCTTCGTGAGATTTCCCAAAGCCGCATTCATGGACACGCTAACTCCGTCGCTTCTTGATCTCTTCTGTGGCCTGCGGCAGAACCGTGAACAGATCCCCCACGACTCCGAAATCTGCAATCTCGAAGACCGGCGAGTCAGCGTCCTTGTTCACAGCCACGATGACTTTCGATGTCTGCATCCCCGCCTTTTGCTGAATGGCACCCGAGATTCCGGCTGAAATGTACAACTGCGGGGATACAACCTGGCCGGTCTGGCCCACCTGGGCGGAATGTTCTATCCAGCCGGCGTCCGTAGCTTCACGGGAAGCGCCTACGGCACCACCCAAAGCGTCCGCGAGCGCCTCGATCACACTGAAGTCGCCATTGACGCCGCGCCCGCCGGCGACGACGACGCTGGCCTCGGTGAGTGAAGGTCGCGTACTCGGCTTGTTATTGTCCCGGCGGGTAATCCGTGCGGCTTTGACTGTCCCAGTCTCCGGGCACTGGATGCGCACCTGCTCCGGCAGCTCCGGATCTGCTGCTGGCTGCGGCTCGACGCTGTTCGGTTTGATGGTCAGGACCGGCGTGCCATGGGTTACCTTCGCCGTCGCCAGATAAGAGCCTGCAAGGTCGGACTTCGTGGCCGTGAACCCCTCACCCACGCTCACAACATCCGAGATGACACCCGAGAAAATCTTGATGCCGAGCCGGGCGGCGATTTCCTTACTCTCGAATCCGTTGTCCAACAGCACAGCCGACGGCGATACCTCCTGAACAACAGTGGCCAGGAAAGCCGCCTTCGGGGCCACCAGGAACTGGTCAAGCTCGCGGGTGGGAAGACAAATCGCGAGTGCACCGAATTCACCCAGAGCTTCTGCAACGCCGTTCTCCACAGAAGGAACGCCGACAGCAACCACGGCATCGCCATGAGCAGCAGCGATCGTCAGCAGTTCCCTGTCCGGCTTCGATAGCGGGACAACTGGATGGTCAAGATACACCAGGACGGACGCCATGCTCCGTACTCCTTTACGTCGATAGCCCAGGGTCCGAGGACCACAAATGGGAAGTGTGCCTAGAGCAGTTTCTGGCTCTCCAGGAAGTCAACAAGCTGAATGCCGGCGTCGCCTTCGTCCATGATGATCACGCCCTGTTCGCGCGGGGCACGAGGCTGAGCCGAATCCACCGTTGTCCAGGCGCCCGCGAAACCGACCGCTGAAGCGTCCACACCAAGGTCCGCCAGAGTCACAACATGCAACGGCTTCTTCTTCGCCGCAATGATGGACCGGAAGTCAGGGTACCGCGGTTCGTTGATCTGATCCGTCACAGAGACCAGCGCCGGCAGCGGGGCTTCGAGCACATCCGTGTGCGTCGCTCCCTCGCGCCGTGCCCGCAGAACCGGGGCGTCGCCGTCGTACGTGATTTCCGCGGAGGAAACGAAGGTGACCTGCGGCAGGTCCAGCCGTTCAGCCACCTGCGCCGGAACCAACGACGTCTCCCCGTCGGTAGAGGCCATTCCAGTGATCACCAGATCCACGCCGTCGTCACCGGCGATGTAGCGGATCAAGGCCGCAAGAGCCAGTGACGTGCCTGCTGCATCCGAACCCGCGAGCGCGGCATCATTGAGATGAAAACCCTCATGGGCGCCGATCTGCAAAGCCTTCTTGACTGCGTTGACAGCCTGGTCCGGCCCCATGGTCACAGCCGTGACCTTACCGCCCGAGGACTTGCCGCCAGCAGCCTCCACCAACTGGAGCGCAGCCTCCAACGCATATTCGTCGAGCTCGGAAAGAATGCTCTCAGAGCGGTCCACCGTGAAATTCTCGTCCGTCAGGGAACGGTCAAACTGCGTATCAGGCACGTGTTTGACCAGAACCACAATGTTCAACGGTGCCTCTGCTGCCGTGTGCATTATCGCCTTTCGCGCTGTAGTCGCTGATTCAACCCGCAGGTCACACTCCTAGCTAACCACGACGACGCCCTGGGCACATGCTCGCGCGCATGCCCAGGGTACTTCGGTGCGTTAGCCCTCGCCGAGAGCACCTGTAGTGATATCGACGGTCTGGGACTCGCCGTCACGCGTGAACGTCAACGAAACCGTGGAACCCGCAGCCTGTTCCCGCACGACGGCGGTCAGCTCCCGGGCGTCCTCGATGGAGTCGCCGTCGAACGCGGTGATGACATCGTTCGGCTGCAGCCCAGCCTTGGCGGCAGGAGAATCAGGCACCACTTCCCCTACCTGCGCACCAACCGAGAACGTTGTCTGCGCACCGGCCCCCTGAGCCGGATGCGGGCGCACCGTCACGCCGAGACGACCATGCGTAGCCGAACCATTACTGATCAGCTCCTCGGCAACACGCTCCGCATAGTTGATGGGGATGGAGAACCCGACGCCGATGTTGCCGCTGTTTTCGTCGGCTCCGGCGATCGCGACGTTGACCCCTATGATTTCGCCCTCGGAGTTGACCAGGGCACCGCCGGAATTGCCGTGATTGATCGCAGCATCAGTCTGGATGACATTGAGCAGAATGCTGCCCTGCTCCGAGGACTGCTGATCGCCTTTGCCATCTGGTGGAGCGAAACGCCAGTCCCCGCCGTCTTCCCCTCCCTCAGCGCTGTCTGATTGGTCTTTGGGAACAGCCGAGGAAGCCACTGAGATGGTTCGGTCCACAGTAGAAATGATGCCGTCAGTCACGGTGCCGCTGAGGCCAAGCGGGGCACCGATAGCAACTGCGGTGTCCCCCACATTGATCTCGTCCGAGTTGGCCAGGACAGCTGGAACCAGATTGGGAGCGTCGATTTTCAGCACCGCGAGATCCGAGAGCGGATCCAGACCGACAAGCTTGGCGGCATATACCGAACCATCACTGAGCCGCACCTCGATGTTCGCGTCCTTGACCTGACCGCCCACGGTTGCCACGTGGTTGTTCGTCAGAATGTGCCCCTCTTCGTCGAGGATGATTCCGGATCCTGAACCACCGGAGTTCTGGCCCGTAGCGGAAATCGTGACAACGCTTGGAGCTGCCTTTTTAGCCGCCGCGGTTACCGGCGTGACGTTGTTCGGATCATTGATGACAACCGAGTCCTGCCCGCTGGTCGACACGGCAACAGGCTGCTGATCGTCGGTAGCGAAGTCATAACCAACTGCCACTCCCCCGCCAGCCAGCCCCGCTATGAGCATTCCTGCAACAAGGGTGCCGGCACCGAACCGTCCGCGCCCGTTCCGTTGCTGGTAGTGCGGTCCTTGTGCGCGTGTAGCAGCAAACGGCGGTCCATCAGGGTTGGAAGAGGCAGGCTGTTGACCCGCAGACGGATAGCCATACCCACCCGGTGCGGACGGTGGAAGCTGAGGCCGAGGAGGCAGCTGATTGCCGGAGTACGGGCCCTGAAAGGCTGAACCGTTCTCTGAAGTGCCGGAGGCCCATCCGCGATCGCCGTTGTTCTCTGTCATGCCTGTGTTCCTTTCACTGTTCTGGAGCCAGTCTGCCATCGCTAGCTGGAGGCCGCTGGAACGGAAGCTGGGACTTTGCTGTGCGTCAGCCCTACAACTCGGCCCGCTGACGACGGCGACCTCATAACAATTTGGGCCGGGAACGCGCGGAACGGCAACGGCGTTGAGAGGGTAAATGAGCGGTGGACTGGGTCTGGGCCGGGCCATAGACTCTAAATGTCCTCCGACCCACAAAGCTGAAGGGTTTTACATGCGATCAATGACGAAACGGTGGACGACGGCGGTGGGTCTCGGACTGCTCCTGAGCCTGTCGGCCGTGAGCGCACAGGCGGCGCCTCCGGTGGATTTTCCGCCCGGACAGTTCGTCGTCGATGACTCTGGTGTCCTGGGAGGCAGCCTGAGCGAGGTCGAATCCGCCGTAACGCAGCTCCAGCAGGATTCCGGATACACCCTCTACGTGACCTACGTCGATGACTTCTCTGATTCCGCAAGCGCCGCTGCCTGGGTGGATCAAACTGCCGAGCTCAATCAGCTGGGGTCCGAAGAAGCGCTCCTGGCGATCGCAGTGGAAGAGCGTCAGCTGGAGATCGGCACGAGCAGTGCTGGTCAGATCACCCAGGAACAGCGCGAGAACATCAAACAGGCTGCTCTGGATCCCCTGCTTGGGCAGGAGTCAATCTCCTCCGATGAGTGGGCCGCAGCAGCGATCGGCGCAACGGCTTCGCTGGAGGACATCGTCAACGGGGGCGACGGCGACGCATCCGCGTCATTGTCCGGCTCAATCTTCGGCCCAATGCTGCTCGTGGGAGCACTCGTGATCATCGGCTTCGCAGGATTCTACTTCTACAAACGTTCACGCGCATCGAAGAAGTCCGGTCCAAAATACGAGATCCAGCACGACCAGGACGGCGAACCGATTGATCCGCTCGCCGCATTGTCCGTTCAGGACCTTCGTCTACGCGCCGGCCGCCTTCTCATCGCGGCGGATAACGCCATCAAGTCCAGCGAGCAGGAATTGGGTTTCGCTGAAGCACAGTATGGTCGCGAGACGGTCAAGCCATTCGCCGATGACATCTCCAGCGCAAAGAACCACATGACCGAGTCCTTCAAACTGCAGCAGCAGCTCGATGACCATATTCCGGACACCGAAGAACAACAACGCACCTGGCTCGGGGACATCGTCCGGCGATGCGAGTCGGTGAGCAGTTCCCTCCAGGAACACAAGGAAGACTTCGACAAGCTGCGCGAGCTCGAACGCCGCGCGCCCGAGGCGCTTGCCTCCGCGAAAGCCGGTGCACAGGCAGCACGCGGGCGACTGGCTGAAGCCGCTTCGAGCCTCGACACGCTTCGACGCGAGTACGAGGACTCCGCGCTGAGCCAGATCAACGACAACGTGGAAGAAGCATCCGAGCGGCTCGACTTCGTCGAGACAGCGGCACGCAATGCCCAGGAGAAGCTCGACGCAGCTGACACTGCGTCCGCGGTCCTGGCAGTGCGCGCCGCCGAGGAAAGCACCCATCAGGCCGAAGTCCTCATCGAAGCGGTGCGAAAGACAGCCGATGGGCTGGCAGCGGCCCGCAAGGAAATGCAGGACGCCGTCGCAGCAGCGTCCCAGGACCTCGCCAAGGCGCGGGCCATAGTCCGCAGCGGCCAGCACCCCGAGCTGACCGGAGATGTAGCAGCAGTCCAGGCCGCTCTGGATGCCGTGTCGGATGAAGTGGCATCAGGAAAGATCGATCCCAACGCACTGCTTCAGCGCATCGAGAATGCGCACAGGCAGCTGGATGAGTCTCTGACAGGCGTCAGCAACCAACAGGACAGGGCACGCCGGGCACGGGAATCGCTTCAGCATTCCCTGATGTCGGCGCAGGCTCAGGTCTCGGGGACCTCTGACTACATCCGCGCACGCCGCGGCGGCGTCGGCAGCGAAGCACGTACGCGTCTGGCCGAAGCTGAACGGAACATCGACTACGCGATGCAGATCCAGTCCTCGGATCCCGTCGCGGCCCTCTCACATGCCCAACAGGCCAACGCACTCGCACAACAGGCAGCACAACGTGCGCAGGACGACGTCGAAGGATTCGGTGCCGGGATGGGCGGGTACGGCGGCGGCTACGGCGGTCGTCGCGGCGGCGGAGGCGGACTCGGCGGTGCCCTGCTCGGAGGCATCCTCCTGGGGCAGGTCCTCGACGGCGACGGCGGAATGTTTGGCGGCGGAGACATGTTTGGCGGCGGAGGCGGCGACATGTTCGGCGGCGGCGGTTTTGGTGGCGGCGGGTTCGGCGGCTTCGACTCCTCCGGCGGCAGTTTCTAGATCCAGCGAGCAACAGTTTTTATCAGTCAGCAAAGTCAGAACCACTGAAAGGTTATCCAATGGTAAAGCAGTCAATTTTCGGGCGTATTGCGCAACTCGCCAAGGCGAACATCAACGCAATGCTGGATCAGGCCGAGGATCCGCAGAAGATGCTCGACCAGATGGTCCGCGACTACTCCAACAACATCGCCGAGGCTGAAAGTGCCGTAGCGCAGACCATCGGTAACCTGCGGATGCTCCAGGACGATTACAACGAGGATCTGGACAACGCCCGTGAGTGGGGCAACAAGGCATTGGCGGCTTCCCGCAGGGCCGACGAATATCGTGCCTCAGGTGACACCACCGACGCCGCGAAGTTCGATAACCTCGCGAAGGTCGCAATCCAGCGGCAGATCACCTCGGAGAATGAGGCCAAGGGTGCCGAGCCAACGATCGCGTCGCAGACGGAGATCGTTGAGAAGCTCAAGGACGGCCTCAACAAGATGAACGAGAAGCTCAACGAGCTCAGCCGCAAGCGCGACGAACTCGTGGCCCGCGCACGCACGGCAGACGCCCAGTCTCAGGTTCAGGATGCTGTGAAGAGCCTTGACTTCATGGATCCCACGTCCGAAGTTGGTCGCTTCGAGGAAAAGGTCCGTCGTGAGGAAGCGCGCGTGCGCGGTCAGGAGGAGCTCAACGCGTCCAGCCTGGACGCTCAGTTCGAAAGCCTGGAGGACCTCGGCGAGCAGACAGAGATCGAAGCCCGTCTGGCCGCGCTGAAGTCCGGCAGCTCGGATTCACAGCAGGCCTCAATCGGTCAGGGAACGGGCTCAGCTTCCAACAGCTGACCTCAGAGTTTCTTCCTGCTTCAGGGGCGGGCACCGACGATGCGTAGCATCAGGTGCCCGCCCCTTCTGTTTGTTCAACGGGTGCCTGATGTCAGCACCGCCGCCCCTCAGCGCGCCCTGTCCACGTTCCGGCGCCGAAGTAGAAGTGGCAGGACCACCCAGAGTCCTACAACCGTCGAGGCCAGCGCCAAGGCCGTGATGGTGCCGGCGGCTCTGCCCAGGACGATGTCGAAGATCAATCCGACCGTACCCATGAGGATCATCCCCACCAGGATCATCGCGATCCGCAGGATCCTGTCGCTATTTCGTACCAGAGCGTCTTTGATGTGCAGCTGGAAGAACGTGCGGTGCATGACGACGGTGGCCAGCAGGAGAACCGTGATGAGGGCGGCCAGGATAACCAGAACCAGGTATACCGCGACCTGAAAGCGGTCCAGCTCCGGGAATCTTGCCTGGAACGGCAGGGTGAGCAGAAAACCAACAAGGATCTGGATGCCTGTCTGTAGGACCCTCAGCTCCTGGAGTAGCTCATGCCAGTTGCGGTCCAACCTCTGAAAATCGGACTCGCCGCGGCCGTCGTCCTCGGCCAGCCTGGTGCGTTGTTCTTTCATCGTTTCAGTGTACGGTTCACCACCCGACGTCAGGGGTTACCCGCGAGATCACCCCCTACAACCGGTGACCTCGACGGAAAAGGGTGATCTCGCGCGGGGTGCAGGCGGTCGAGGCCTACGTGTCCTTCGCCGGAATGCAAAAATGGCCCGGTCCTAGTGGACCGGGCCATTCTCTTTAAGTTGCGGGGACAGGATTTGAACCTGTGACCTCTGGGTTATGAGCCCAGCGAGCTACCGAACTGCTCCACCCCGCGGCGTTGATATAACGATACCAGCGCGCGGGGCAGAACAACAAATCGGCGTTAGGAGCCGGATTCCGCATCCGATTCAGGTGACTCCGTGGGCTCCGGAGTGCTCTCCTCTTCTGCGGGTAGAGCTTCACCGCTGATCTCTGCTTCGGCCTTCATGGCCTTGGTGATCGCAGCGTCCAGCTTCTTCTGAGCCTCGCCGTATGCGGCGAAGTCTCCCTTGGCCAGAGCGTCCTGGCCTTCCTGCAAGGCGGCCCCGGCAGCAGCCAGTGCTTCCTTGAGATTCTCCTCAGCCGTGGAGTCGCCCTTCGGCGCCTCCCCCTCGGGAGTCTCTCCACCTGTCTCGCCGACGTTGTCGACGTCTCCGGCGGCTGCGCCCGAGTCACCCTCGAAGACCTGATCCAGCGCTTCGTCCAATGTAGGTGCGAATCCGACATTCTCACCGAAACTCACCAGGACGCGCTGAAGCGTCGGATAGGAGGAACTGCCGGAGGACTGGACGTAAACCGGCTGGACGTACAGGATGCCGCCACCGATGGGCAGCGTCAGCAAGTTACCGCGCTTGACCTCCGATGCACCCCTACTCAAAAGGTTCAGCTCGGTTGAGACCGATGGATCGGAGTTGAACTTGTTCTGCGCCTGACCCGGTCCCGGAACGGCCTCGGACCGCGAGGAATCCAACAGCCGTAGCGTTCCGTATCCTTCAGCCTTCACACCGTCTTTGTCTCCTGCATCAGCATCCGCAGCCAGGAAGCCATACAGCACGTTCCGGGCTTCCTCCGTGGGATTCGCTGCTGACGGCACAAACGGCGTCGTGATGGAGAACGAAGCCTCGTCCTGGTTCGGCATCTGGAGGGACAGATAGAACGGCGGCTGCTTCACGTTCGAATCCTCCGGCTGCGTGGGATCATCCGGGACGCTCCACGCGTCAATATTGGAGTAGAACGTGTCGGCATTCGTCACGTGGTAACGGCCCAGCAACTCGCGCTGGACCTTGAACTGGTCCTCCGGGTAGCGCACGTGGGACATCAATTCGCCCGACATCTCAGAGAAAGGCTTCAGGGACGTGGGGAAGATCTTCTGCCACGCCTTGAGGATCGGATCCTTGTCATCCCAGGCGTAGAGAGTCACAGAACCGTCATACGCATCCACCGTCGCTTTGACAGCGTTGCGGATGTAGTTGACGTTCTCCGCCGGAAGTATCTGGCCGCCGGCCGTCAGCGAATCCCGTGTAGCATCCTGGAGCTCCTGCGGCGTGGAGTACGGGAAATTGTTGCTGGTCGTGTAGCCATCCACGATCCACTTCACCCGGCCTTCAATAATCGCCGGATAAGCGTTACTGTCGATCGTCAGGTACGGCGCCAACTTCTTGACGCGCTCACGAGGATCACGTTCATAGAGGATCTGGGACTCCTCGTTGACAACGTCGGAGAGCAAAAGATCCGTGGACTGGAACTTTATGGCGTAGGCAAGCTTGTTGAACAGGTTTCCTACGCTCGGGCCGCCGTCGCCGCTGAACGTGTTCTTGGCTTCCTCGCCACCTTCCTCATCCTGAGGCCTGTCAATTTCCTGCGGGTCTGCACCCTCGGGTGCGCCCACAATCGAGTACTCGGGCGAGAACTCACCAAAGTAGATGCGGGGCTCGTACGTTGAATCATTGCCCAGCGAACCGGTGGAAGGGATACCGGAAAGCATGAAGGCCGGCTTACCGTCAGGCTGCACTTTTGCACCCTGCGCGGCGACTACGCCGTAACCGTGAGTGTAGAGGGCATGCTGATTGAGCCAGTTATCCGGAACACCGTCCATATTGAGTTCACGAACCGCTATGACGGTGTCCTTGGTGTCGCCGTCCACCTCGTAGCGGTCAACGTTGAGCGTCTCGTCAAACTTGTAGTACTGCCTGAACTGCTGCAGCTGACTGAAAGTATCCGAAACCAGGTTTGGATCGAGCAACCGGATATTCGCCGTCGTCGCCGCGTCCTCCCGCAACGCGCCAGCTTCGGCCTCACTCGTCGCGTCATAGGTAGTGACCTGTGTGTCTTCCAGCCCATAGGCCATGCGGGTCAGATCAATGTTGCGCTGAATGAATTCGCGTTCCTTGCTCTGCTCGGAAGGAGTCACCTCAAACCGCTGAATAACCCACGGATACACGCCGCCAGCCAAAATGCCCGTGATCAGCAGCATGGCGGTACCAATGACTGGAAGGCGCCACTTGCCAACAACTGCAGCCACAATGAACAGCGCCGCGACGATGATGGCCGCGATGGCAAGAATGGCCTTCGTGGGGATAACGGCGGCAACATCCGTGTAAAGCGCGCCGGCCCATTTTCCGTCATTGCTCTGGAGCGTGGCGTAGCGATCCAACCAAAGATTGACACCCTGCAGAATCAGGAACAATGCAGCAGTGATCGAGATCTGAACGCGAGCCGCCTTGCTGGTAAAGATCCCCTTCTCCTCCAACCGGATACCGCCATAAAGGTAGTGCGTCAGGATTGCCACAATCCCACCGATCACGACCGCCGTCATGAGGAAACCGAGAACAAAGTTCAGGAAGGGCAGCGTATGGAGGTAAAAACTGAAGTCCAGACCAAACTCGGGGTCGGTCCTGCCGAAGGGAACCTGATTGAAGAACAGGAGGACGTTCTGCCACTGCGACGCAGCAGCCGTTCCGGAAAAGACTCCAAACGCCACAGGAATACCGAGCATCACTGCACGGCGAACCGGCTCCAGCTGCTCCTGATACCTGTTGAGGTTGTCCTGCATGGCATTGTCTGGGGCATACACAGGCCGTGACTTGTAGGCGAGCTGCAAGCTCACGTAAATCGCCGCTCCAACAACGAAGAATGCGCTGAGGAACAGGATGATCTGGGTGATGTTCTCCGTGATGAAAACATCGAGGTAGCCGAGTTGCTGATACCACAGCACATCAGCGTAAATCTGCGTCACATAGACAAACGCGACGACGATAATTCCGACAATGATCAGCGTCGGGACCAGTGGGCTACGACGGCCGTTGCTTCCTTGGTTGTTTGGTCTGGGCGGGAAAGGCCGGTCTGGTCCGGAAGTCACTCGTTACCTCATCGTTGAATGCAGTGGATTGCAGCGTTCCGCACGGCACAACCTAAGCGGACCTGTTACCAGATCCCACGAACGAAAGGCCAGTCGAGTTCCGCTGTCCTCCCATTCTGCCCTGACCTGAGGCTGGGTTCCACCCAGAGGACCTTCAGGAGGCAATCAACGCGGCATCAGCCTAGTCAGCGCAGGAGGGAACGTCTGCGTCTGCGTCCTTCGCCAGCGCTTTCACAGCATCGTGAGCTTCATCCAGGGTGGAGACCTTCGCCACCGTGAGCCCGTCGGGGACATGCCCGGTCACCTCGGCACAATTTTCGGCTGGCGCGAGGAAGAACGCTGCACCGGCGTCGCGGGCACCCACCATCTTCTGCTGGATTCCACCGATCGGGCCGACTGCGCCGTCAACGCTGATGGTTCCTGTGCCCGCAAACTCCTGACCAGCCGTGAGATCTCCAGGTTCCAGCTTGTCGATGATTCCCAACGCGAACATCATCCCTGCGGAGGGGCCGCCCACGTTGTTCAACGCGATGTCTACGGAGAAAGGGAACGTGAAGTCGGTCCGCAGGTAGACACCCAACTGATATTGACCGCCCTCGGATTCTGTCGGTGAGACCTCAACGGACTCCTCACGACCATCGCGTTCGACGCCCAACGTGACCGGTTCGCCGTCGGATTCGTTCAGTGCACTTTTCAGGAACTCCAGATCGGTGATGGGCTCACCGTTGATCTTCAGCAGGATGTCCTCTTTCTCCAGGATCGAGGCAGCCGCGGACTCCTCAGCGAAGTCAATGACGACGAGCTTCTGACCAAACTCGATCTCCTCGTGCGTGAGCGCCGCCGCAACAGCTGCATCCTGGGACGATGTCATGGCTGCTGCGTTCTGCTCCTGGATCTCCTGACCCGTGGTGCCAGGAGGGTAGACAAGTTCCACGGGCAACACGGCCCGAGACGGATCCAGCCATGCACGCGCTACATCGAAGAAGCTGACCTGGTCACCCGGCCCACCGTAGACGTAGACCGTTGTCAGACTCAGAGCGCCCTCGGCCGGGAAACTATCGCGGCCCTCAATCTGGATCAGTGGGGCGCCGTCGGACTCACCAATGGTGTTGATCGCCGGCCCCGGCGCTTCTATGACGTAAGGAGCCGGCAAGAACACGGCAACCGCTCCGAGGAGAAGCGCCAACACACCTGATACCACCATGGCCAAAGTCCGCGGATCGCGTCCTTCTTTACGGCCAGCAGCGTTCGGCGCCGGCTTCTCAAGTTCCTCGGTCACGTGCGCTACTCTCTGTCGATTTTTCCAGCCGCAGCGGTCATCGCTGACGTTCAGCCGCCAGCAATGCCAGCGACAAGCCTACGCCTCAAGCCCCTTTGCCCACAGCGAACGGCCGCGGAACAACAACGACAAGCAGCCCCGTGGCCGGTAACGTGGTGGCAGTGAGCGGGCGGAGAACTGCCGCCAGTCTAATGCCAGAACTCCGCACGCAAGATCACGCACAGCAGTGCCTACCCAGGAGCGGTGTTAGCCATGACTTCCCATCAGCCAAACGACGACGACGCCCCCAAGGACCCCCTGTCCGAGATGCTCGCGAAGCTCTTCAGCGGTGACTCATCGTTCGACCCGGCAGAGATGGCCAAGGCCGCAGGCATGCCCTCGGACCCCAACTCCATGGCCATGATGATGCAGCAGGTTCAGGCAATGTTTTCCGCATCCTCGGACGGCCCTGTGAACTGGCAGATGGCCCACGAACAGGCACGACGCGTGGCTGCGGCAGGCACCGATCCATCAGTAACAGCCCAACAGTCCCGCGATGTTGATGAAGCCCTACGAATCGCAGAAATGTGGATAGATCCGGTCACGGACTTTCCCTCCACGGCAATGCTCGGACGCGCTTGGTCGCGCGCCGAATGGGTAGAAGCCACGATGGACACCTGGAAGCAGATGACCGAGCCGGTAGCCAACAGCATTGCGGAGGCTCTATCCGAAGCGATCTCCGGGCAGCTCCCGGAGGAGATGAAGTCCATGATGGGCGGTGCATCCTCGATGTTCCGCAACATGGGCGGCGCAATGTTCGGGCTTCAGCTGGGTCAGGCAGTAGGCGCCCTGTCCAAGGATGTCGTCAGTTCCACCGATATCGGGGTGCCGCTCGCAGAAGGCAAAATGGCGTTGCTGCCGGCCAACGTACAAGCATTCGGTGAGGGGCTGGACGTTCCGGAACAGGAAGTACGAATTTTCCTTGCCGTGCGCGAAGCAGCACACGCACGGCTGTTCACCCACGTTCCATGGCTTTCAGCCCACCTCTTCGGAACGATTGTCAGTTACGCACGGGGCATTCGTATTGACCTCTCCAAGGTTGAAGATGCCGCCCGGGACATCGATCCGTCGAACCCTGAATCCATGCAGGCTGCACTGTCCCAGGGAGTGTTCATGCCGGAGCGGACCAAGGAACAGGAAGCGGCTCTGGTCAGGCTGGAAACGGCACTCGCCCTCGTGGAAGGTTGGGTGGACCAGGTAACGGCCAGTGCCACGGTCAATCTGCCGTCGTCGTCGGCATTGCGCGAAATGGTCCGCCGCCGACGCGCAACCGGCGGCCCTGCCGAACACGCTTTCGCCTCCCTCGTTGGTCTGGAGCTGCGGCCGCGACGCCTGCGTGACTCTGCATCGCTCTGGGCCCGGCTCACTGAGGAACGCTCAATCGCGGGCAGGGACGCTGTGTGGGAACACCCGGACCTGCTGCCCACTGCCGATGACCTGGACGATCCGGAAGGCTTCGCCTCACGGCAGCAATTACTCGATGCCTCCGAGTACGACGTCGACGCCGCCCTCACGAGGCTTCTGAACGGCGAGTTCGACAAGCCCGAATCTGATCAGAATGATTCAGACGACGATTCTTCGGGTGAGCCCGGACCGGAAAGGTCCTGATCGCCGAGTCCTCTGCCCGCGGCGAAGGCCACACCGTCAAGGAAGGCCTTCGCCCGCTCGAGGTGAGGGTAGCCGCTCAACAGGTCCCAGAACGCACGATCATGTGCGGGCACCAGCAGGTGTGCGAGCTCGTGCAGGATAACGTAGTCGATCACCCAATCCGGCATCCCCTTGAGCTGATGTGAGAGCCGGATCGTCCCTCGCGCCGGGGTTGCTGATCCCCAGCGCGTTTTCTGGTTCGATACCCATCGCACTGACACTGGTTCCGGGGCATCGGGAAGGTAACTCGCCGCCAATCTGAGAGCCCGACGACGAAGCTCACCGTTGGCGTCATCACTATCCGTCCCACTCGTCTTGGCGGAAGTCGATTCCAGTTTGCCGATCATGCGGTGGACCCAGTCTGACTCCTGCTTCAGCGTGAAATGACCCGGTATCTGAACCACAGCCGTTCCGTCGCGAAAGGA
Organism: uncultured Micrococcaceae bacterium; assembly: GCA_947502645.1. Classification (GTDB taxonomy): domain Bacteria; phylum Actinomycetota; class Actinomycetes; order Actinomycetales; family Micrococcaceae; genus Arthrobacter_J. The sequence goes on from CANNAD010000001.1 coordinate 77,737, forward strand.
AGCTGACACCGTTCGTTTCCGCCGTGGTGAACGCCGGACCTCTATAGGTGCACCGCCTTGGGTGTGGGTGGGAACGTCGTATGACCCGCGGGACCCCATGGTCTAGGCTTCCGCCAGGACACGCAGAACGTCGTCACCGTACTTCTCCAGTTTGGAAGGACCCACGCCAGAGAGTTCCGAGAGCTGCTCCAGACTTTGTGGACGAGCTTCCGCTATGGCAGCAAGGGTGGCATCGGTGAAGATCACGAACGCTGGTACACCGCTGGTCTTGGCTTCTCCCAGACGCCAAGACCTCAGCGATTCAAAGACTGCTTCATCGTAGCCAGGAGGGCAGTCCGAGCAACGTCCGGTTTTACGTTGAGCTCCCGTTGTCAGAAGGTCCCCGCACACCCTGCACTTGGCAGGCCCGGCCAGCTTGCGTCTGGGTGCTGCTGCCGCGACTCTGCGATTGTCACGCTCGGTCTGCGGACGCAGTCCATCGAGGAAACGTGACGGCTTGCGGCTGGCCCGCCCGCCTGGCGTGCGCGACGTGGACCATGACAGGGCCAGATGAATACGCGCACGTGTCACGCCTACGTAGAGCAGTCGACGCTCCTCATCGACCGCATCCGGGGTGTCCGCAAACGAAATCGGCATGAGTCCTTCGCTGAGCCCCACGAGGAACACGGCATCCCATTCAAGCCCCTTGGCCGAATGCAGCGAGGCAAGCGTGACGCCCTGCATGGCCGGAGCATGCTGTGCGGCGGCCCGCTCCTCCAGCTCCATCACGAACTCGGTCAGGGTAAAGCGCGCTCCCGGTACCGAGATCCGATTAGCCTCAATATCCTTGGCAAGCGTCACCAGGGCAGCCAGTGACTCCCATTTCTCGCGCACAGCGCCGCTGCCCCGCGGCGCTTCCTCTGTGTAGCCGAGGGAAGCCAGGATGTCTGGGACGAGCTGGGAAACCAGTTCATCCCCCACAGAACGTGAGGCTGCCCGCAGCTGCAGCATGGCATCGCGCACCTCCCTGCGCGCGAAGAACCGCTCACCTCCACGAAGCTGGTAACCAATGCCCGCCGCAGTGAGCGCCTGCTCGTACGCCTCGGACTGTCCGTTCGTCCGATAAAGGATGGCGATACTGCCAGCCGCGACGCCGTCTTCGATCAACGCCCGAATCCTGGCCGCTACCTGCGCGGCCTCCGCATCATCGTCTGAGCATTCAGTGAATGACGGGACTGGCCCAGGAGGCCGTTGGGCCACGAGTTCCAACGGCGTAGCCCACGTGCTCTTTCGCTCACGTTGCGCCTCCGCCGTGCGCGCCGCGAGCAGGCCGTTGGCTAACTGGACCACTTGTGGAGTGGACCTGTAGTCCCGCACCAGCCTGACGACGTCGGCTTCCGGGTAGTTATCCGTAAACCTCAGTAGATGACGGGGCGTGGCACCGGTGAAAGAGTAGATGGTCTGGCTGGCATCGCCGACCACACACAGCTCCTGCCGCTCCCCCAGCCAGAGGTCGAGCAGACGCTGCTGCAGCGGCGAAACGTCCTGATACTCATCGACCACGAAGTGACGGTACTGTTCCCGTACCGTCGCAGCCACCCGCGCATCCTCCTGCAGAATACCGACGGTGATCAGCAGGACGTCCTCAAAATCGATGACATTTCGATCGGTCTTGACGTCCTCATAGGACTGGAAAATCCGTGCGACAGTGGTCGTATCGAACCCGGCAGGCGGTTCCCGTGTGACGGCCGCCCGTGGGTAGGTCTCCGGGGTGAGCATCGACACCTTGGCCCATTCGATCTCGGCCGCAACATCCCGGATCGCTGCGCGGTCTGTACTGATGCGGAGGCGCCGAGCCGACTCAGCAATCATCCCTGCTTTGTGATCGAGAAGGTTGGGCATCGTTCCGCCCACTGCCTGCGGCCAGAAGAACTGCAGCTGGCGCAGAGCTGCGGCGTGGAACGTTCTGGCCTGCACACCGCCGGCGCCCAGATCACGAAGCCGGGTTCGCATTTCCGCGGCAGCCCGGGCGGTGAACGTCACCGCAAGAACACGTTGCGGCTGATACACGCCAGTGTGAACGCCATACGCGATTCGGTGGGTAATCGCTCGTGTCTTTCCCGTCCCCGCACCCGCCAATACGCATAGCGGCCCGCGGAGCGAAGTAGCGACCTGCCTCTGCTCGTCGTCGAGACCGGCCAGAATTACCTCGTCGACGGATTGGTCCTGGATAAAGCCAGAATGTGCCTCAGACACCAGATTCAACCTTCGGTAGCGGCCCGCCAAACCAGTACTCAATCAGGGACCGTGAAATGGATACGCCTTCGGGGACCGTAATCGTTCCCGTTCGCACAGCTGTCGCCAGTTCGTCCCTCGTGAACCACTGCACGTCGCGGATCTCGATGCCGTCCGCCCTGGTGAATGTGGACGACGCCGTTGCCGTAAACCCGAGCATCAACGAATTCGGGAATGGCCAAGGCTGCGAACCAAGATACGTGGGGCTGTGAACGACGACCCCGGACTCTTCCTCGATTTCCCGGATCACAGCAGCTTCGAGCGACTCCCCCGGCTCGACGAATCCCGCCAGCGTCGAGTACCTGCCCTCGGGCCAATTCGAACCTGATCCCAGAAGTAGCCGGTCATTTTCATCCACCACCGTCACGATGATGGCTGGGTCTGTGCGCGGGAAGTGCTGGCTCTTGTCCTGCGGACACCGGCGGACCCAGCCGCTTTCTTCGATGTCCGTCGGCGTGCCGCACCGTGGGCAGTGGGTGTGCGTTGCATGCCAGTTCGCTACTGCAGTGGCCTCCACCAGCAGGGCAGCATCTGAAATATCGAGCAGAGGCGCCGATTGCCGCAGTCCCTGCCAGAGCACATCGCTACCCAGATCGGGTCCGGTTCCGTCAGGCAGGACCGCCAGGACGACGTCGAGCCCGGACGGGCGGGCGCCATGACCGAGCGCGGTGCCCAGATAAACCTCCGCCACAGGGCTGACAGCAAGTTCCCTGAACATGACTGAAGCTTCAGCGGCCGTCAGCAATCTCAGGGCCGAATCCTGCACCGGAGCGGCCTGACCGTCGAGGAGGAGCACCCTCGTACTCTCCAGATGACGGATGCTGTCCAGCCAGCCGCTGGTTCCCCTGCGGCCACATCCCCTGTCGACCGCTGCATGCGAGAGGCCGAGTGCGCCCAGCGGGGGAAGGGACGGCGAAGGCGTCAGACTGCTCATAGCTCTACCGTACTGACTGACACCCTCTTTTTATATTCACCCTGTGGATAGTGGTAACCCATGAGGTATCCGTCACGGTTAATGCGACTCGCCGACCGCTGTCAGCCCCCCCGGCCCGGGGTTCACCATACGGTAGAACCTGTGAAGCGGAATCCCATGGAACTGGCAGCCATTGCCAGCGCAGCAGTACCCGGACTTGCACCCACAGGCGTGGCAGGATCCCCGGATGACACGGCGGACTTTGACTCAGCCGTCCTGATTGACGACGCCGAGAAGCAGTGGCGCGTGCGCTCTCCCAAGCACATCGACGCCAGCATGCGCCTGGAGACGGAACTTGTTGTCCTTCGCGCTTTTACCCCTGCTGTCCGGGCCGAGCTGGCGTTCAATGTGCCCGCCGTTGCAGGGACCGTGCGGCAGGGTGAGCTCACCACTTTTGTGTATTCGCACCTGCCAGGCAGCAACCGCAGCATAGACGCATTGGTTGCCGATAGCTCCGGCCTGGCCGACGAGGTGGGTAAGGCCATGGCCGGCGTCCACGAACTTCCGTCATCGCTGGTGCTCGACGCCGATCTGCCGTCCTATAGCGCGAATGAGTTCCGGCAGCGTCGGCTCAATGAACTGGATCAGGCGGCGACGACAGGCAAGATTCCCTCCACGCTGCTGCGCCGCTGGGAGAATGCCCTCGAGGATGTGTCTCTCTGGCGGTTCGTCCCGACGGTTGTCCATGGCGATCTGCATGAGGACAACCTGCTGATTGAGGCTGGGAGGGTGCGGGCGATCACCGGCTGGACAGATCTGCATATCGGGGATCCGGCCGACGATTTCGCGTGGCTCATTGCTGCCAACGATGCGCAGTTCTCCGACGCCGTACACGCGGCCTACGCGGCTTCCCGCACTGACCGCCCTGATGATCATCTGCTCAGACGCGCCGCCCTGTCAGCGGAGTTCGCACTTGCGCAGTGGCTGGTGCGTGGGATGGCGGCCGAAAACGACGAAATGGTTTCAGAAGCGGTGGAAATGCTCAACATCCTCACGGAGGACATCCTTGAGCAGGAAGCGGCTGAGGCAGCTGAGCACGCTGCGCGCAGGCAGAACGAGGAGACGGATACGTCTGCCATCGAGATTGTGGCCTCCCCGGACTCTACAAACCGCCCTTCTACGAACGACGACGACAAGCGGCCCGGTCAGGAGTAGGCGGAGGTAAGTATGGCCTCCAGTGCCGACTGATCTGCCAGATTGTGCAGTCGAACGGTCTGGTCCTCTCCCACGTAGTAGAACGCCGCGCGCACCCTGTCGATGGGAATGCCTTTGAGCCGTGCCCATGCGAGCCGATATACGGCCAGCTGGACGGACCGGACTTCCAGCTCCTTTCCGGTCGGGACCCTTCCGGTTTTCCAGTCGACGAGGTCCCATCCGCCGTCAGCGTCCTGGAAGACTGCATCGATCCGTCCGCGGACTACTACCTTGTCCACGGTAGTTTCGACGGGCACTTCGATGGCTGCGGGCGTTCTGCTGGCCCACTCGGAGGCTTCGAATGTTTTCGCCATACTGTCCAGGTCATATGCTTCGTCGATGTGGGCGTCACTCGGTCCGAAGTTGTCGAACAGCTCGAGCTGTCCTGCCGTCCCGTAGAAGTTCTCAATCCACTCGTGGAAGGCCGTGCCCTTGCGTGCGGCGAGACCGGGCTTGCGTGGAACGGGCCGGCGGAGTTGGCGGATCACCCGGTCGGAATTTTCGCTGAGTCCCACGAGCATCGAAGCTGAGATGTGCGGCGGCAGCTCCACTTCCACGGTGCTGTCGGCGTCCTTGTGCCGGGCCAGGACGAGGTCTGTTTCGTGATCCAGACGGGCTTCTGTGCTGCCGCTGGCTGCTTCGACTCGTTCAGAAACAGCAGCCGCGCTGACGTCGGCCGCCAGCTCCTCGAGAACATGTCTTCTCTCCCCGAGTGGGTCGAAGGGCCATGACATGACTTTCGGGTGCGATGAGGCCGGGTTTGCGAGCCCGGCGTCTTCTTCAGCCACCCAATTCGTCAGGGAGAACCCGTCCTCCCCGGCCCGTGCCAGCTCAGCAAGTTCTTCAAGGTATCGCGAGGCGACGCTGGGCTTGGCACGGCCGCCGCCCCAGACGCTTCCGCTGCATGCCAGTACGTGACGAGCCCGGGTGAAAGCGACGTATGCCAGCCGACGCTCTTCACGTTCAGCGTGCCCACGCGCATCCTCGCAGAACAGTTTTTCGCTTTCGAGCCAGGAGTGCTGGTCTTCCTGCTGCCATTCCCACTGTGGCAGGTCCGGCGCGTCGCCCCGCAGGTTCCAGGGAATTGCCGATTCGCCGCTGCTCCAGCGTGAATCTTTCCCGCTCGGAAAGCTCCCTTCGTTCAGGCCGGGTACGACGACGACGTCCCATTCCAGCCCCTTGGACGCATGGACGGTGAGCAGCTGCACCACGTCCCTGCTCGCCTCCAGCTGGGTCACTGGTAGCCCGTTTTCCTCTGTTTCGGCCGCTTCCAGCCATGCGAGGAAAGCTTGCAGGTCCACTCTTTCTGCCGTTGCAGTGAACGATGCCGCAGCTTCGGTGAACGCGTCGAGGTTCCTGCGTGCCGTATGGAAATCCACCCCTGGCTTCGCCGCGACTTCGATGTCCAGAAGGGTGGTGCGCTCGATTTCGCTGATGAGGCTGACAAGGTCCTGCCCAACATATTCACGTAGCGTACGCAGCTCGCTGCCAAGCGCAACGAGGCGTTCATGAGCCTGCGCGCTGAGCTGCCTGCCGTTCGAAGAGATCCAGTTGGGCTTGGGCAGGTAGTCAACAGCTTCGACAAGGCTTCCAGCTTCGGCCATGTCCTGCTCGACGACGACGTCGTCGGGCGTCGTCGCGTCTGTTCTGGCCCGTTCCCGTGTCCGGGCCAGCTGTTTGGACCAGTCGGATAGTGCCATGAGGTCCGCTGGACCGATTCTCCATCGCGCACCGGCCAGGATCCGGAGCATGGAATCGGACCGGCCAGGATCTCCGAGGACGCGGAGCACAGCGAGCAGATCAACCACTTCCGGTGTACTCAGCAGGCCGCCCAACCCGACCACCTGCACGGGAATGCCGAGTTCCTCCAGCTCACGGCGAATGGGTTCGAATTGGCGCTTTCCGCGGCACAGGACAGCCACTGTGGGAGTGAGGGGTGCTCCGTTCATTCCGTGGTCAAATGCTCGTCGCCGTTGTTCCTGCACCAGACGGGCTACACCTACTGCTTCTCCCCATTCGGCGTTTGATGGAGTTTTCTCGTCGGTGAGGTAGCGGGCGACGAGGACTTCACCCAACGGGGCTGAGGGCCGCTCTCGCAGCTGGGGCACCGGTGGCATACGCTGCGTGGTGAGCCAGGGGGCCTTGTGGCTCAGGGGCGCAGATACCGTATTGGCTGCGGCGAGGATCGCTCTGGAATTTCGCCAGGCAATGGAAAGATGCGCAACGTTCGCCGGCTTGTTGCCGGCAGGATCCACGATCTGGAACCGCGTTCTGAAATCGGCCAGCTGTCCAGCGGATGCTCCGCGGAAACCGTAGATGGACTGGTGAGGATCCCCCACGGCTGTCACGGAACGGCCGTCGCCGAAGAGGTTCGCGAAGAGCGTCAGCTGCGCTGAGGACGTGTCCTGGAATTCATCCAGCAGGACCACTTTGTATTTACTTCGTTCCATCTCCACTGCGGCGGGAATGTTGGCTGCAATACCTGCGGCAATCGCTACGAGGTCACCAAAATCGAGTTGACCCCGCTGCCTTTTTGCGGCGACGTACTGGTCAACCAGTTCAGTCACTGTGACTCGCGTCTGGAGCTTGCGCAGAAGCTGTCCTACCTTTTGGGATGCCGCGCGTTTGCTGCCTGAGTTGTATTCAAGGGGCTCCACCGCCGCAAGGTGTTCAAGGAGACACTCCCGTACATCTGATGTGGGGCGCAGATGTTCGGCACACTCGGAAGCCATCTTGAGCACAGCCTGGACGAGCGTGGATTTGGCAGCTGTGAAATGTTCGAATTCACCCGTGTACGCTTCGACGACCTGATGTGCGAGCTGCCAGGCCTGAGCGCCGCCGAGCATGGTGGCATCACGTTCTACGCCTACCCGGAGCCCATAATCAGAGACGATGGAATTGGCATATGAATGGTACGTGGAGACCGTTGGTTCCAGTCGCTCCTCGGCCTGAACGGGGCCGTCGGTTAGGCTCCCGGTGGCTCGGTAGAACTGCGTGAGCCGCTGACGGATGCGGGTAGCCAGTTCCCCCGCGGCCTTCCGGGTGAAGGTGACCCCGAGAATCTGTTCGGGTCTGACCATTCCGTTGGCCACCAGCCAGACCACACGGTCTGCCATTGTTTTGGTTTTTCCCGAACCAGCACCGGCGATAACCAGCATGGGTTCAAGACCGGATTCAATGATCTCCACCTGTTCGCTGGTTGGGTACAGCACATCCCCGGATGCATTCCCATGCAGCAGTTCAGCCAGGTCGCGAGCGCTGTAGTAGCGGTCCTGACTTTCCGGATTGATTTCGGCAACGTGTTGGACGCTCATTGCGTTACCTGCTTTCCTTCGGGGCAGAGCGGGCATATCTCCGGGAGCCGGCAACCGTGACCGCCAAAGGTCTGGCGGCCGGGTGCGTGAATGGAATCGAAAGATTCGCCGGACATCAGTTTTGCGGCTTCGAGAACCATGTCCCTGGCCCAGCTCTCTTCAGGGTTGAGTGCGGCCTGGCCTTGGACGCCGGCGTCCTTGAGCGTGGTTCCGAGCTGCACCAGAGACGCTCCTCCAGAACCAGACCCGGCGGCCCCCTGGACATCCTCAAAGGCGCCTGCGTTGGCTGCCACCTGGTACGAGGCCAGCTGCGGGTGTCCCTCAAGATCGTCTTTCGAGGGGGCATTCTTGCCGGTTTTCAGATCGACGATGTGCAACTGCCCCCTGCTATCCACTTCGATGCGGTCCACCTGGCCGCGGAGGATCGTTCCTGCGAGATCCTCACGAACCGCAGGCAGCGCCGTGCTGAAGTCGCTCTCGACGGCAAGAAGTTCTCTGCCCTCCTGCCGCATGCGGATGACGTAGCCAGCCAGTTTTCGGACCATCTTTTCTGCCCTGAGGAAGTCCATCTGTCCTTCCCAGTTTTCCTTCATCCCGAGCTTCGGCCATCGCCGCTGAAGCTCGGCCACGTATTCAGAGCCGGTGGCCTCGGGCAGGTCCTGCGCAATCTCGTGCACGAGTGTGCCGAGTGAACGCGCGAAGTCGCGGGCCGCCTCTCCGCCTGCTGCCGAGACGAACCAGTCCAGGGGAGACTTGAGCACTGCCTCTACCTTGGACGGAGACACGTAGACCGGTTGCCCCGCCGGGACGATCGCTTCCGCCGAAGACAAGGGTTGGAGCCCCCACCATTGATTCGGAAGGGCGCCAGGGACCACAGGACGATGTCTTGCCATGCGTGCCAGCTGTCGGACTGCCTGGGCTGAATCGGGCTGCTCTTCCTGGGCGATCCGTCGGTAATCCGCGACGAGCCCGCGAACCGACAGCGGACGCAGAACGGCGGTGGTTTTCCGTGAGTCTGCGTCGTCAGGCAACGGATCGATCAGATCGAGGAACTGGGATGGCTGTTCCTCTTCCGAAGACACGGCGGTGCAGATCAGGCGCGTGGATGCCCGTGATACTGCTGTTGAAAAGGATCGGAGTTCGTCAAACCGGGTGGCCTGCATGAGCGCCAGCGGGTGTCGGGAAGCCTTGTAGTTCTTCCCGTGCTCCATGAGCGCTGCCAGTTCTCCGCTTCCCAGCAGTTCCCCGCGCAACCGAAGATCCGGCCACGTTCCCTCCTGGATCCCCGCGACGATGACCATGGGCCATTGCCTGCCCGCTGCGCTTGCCGGTGTGAGGATCTCTACAGCCTTGCGTCCCAGTGCCCTGGCCGCCAGTGTGTCCATCGGGAGCTCCTGATTGGTCAGGTACTCGAGGAACTGCGCCGGGGTTGAACCTGGTAGCTGGTCTACATATCTTTCGGCTGCGTGGAAGAGCGCCATCATGGCGTCCAGATCCCGATCTGCCCGCATGGCAGCGCTTCCTGCCCCCAATGAGACTTCAGCCCAGTGAGCCGACAACCGCGACGCATCCCATATGGCCCAGAGGAGGGTTTCAGCATTGGCACCAGAGGTCTCCATTGCCTTGGCGCCGGCTTCCAGCATGCGGGCTATGCGCAGTCCTGCCCAGCCTTCCCATCCCAACAATTCCAGTTGGGCCGGTCGTTGAAGTGCCTCGACCAGCAGTTCATCACTGCCTCGACCTCCACCGGCGCTGAGCTCCTCCCTACGCAGGACCTGCCGGAGGCGCCTGAGCTCCAGAGCAGTAGCTCCGCCGATCCGGGAAGTCAGCAGCGACACAGCCGTCTCCGGAGTCAGCAGCCGCTCATCGAGCACGATGCCGAACAGTTCCAGCAACGGACGGACGGCGGCTTCATCCCGGACAGCTTTTTCCGCAGAGGGAACGTGGACGTCTATACCCTGGCTGATGAGGTACCTCTGCAGCGCTGATACCTGCCGGCCTGAGCGCACGATCACCGCGATGTCCGACGGATCAAGCCCGTCAAGGACTTCCGCCTGGAGAATTCGTTGGCTCACGTACCGCAGTTCATGCAGGTCGGAATCAACGATGTGCACCTCACTCGTTGCCTTCTGGTCAGGGCGGGCGGAGAGTGCGCGATAGGCAGGTGTGACGCCGGTTGTTGATATGCGTGAGGCGACGCGCTGCCACGCGGCAGCCAGGGCGGGTCCGAGCCGGTGCGATGTTGTCAGGAGTGCGGTCTCCACCTGGTGGTCGAATCCGGCATGGAGCTCCCCCAGGAGGTCTGGTCTCGCTCCGCGGAAACCCTGGACCGCGGTGTCAGGACAGGCTGTCATCAAAACATCGGTGCCGTGGCCAATGAGCGAGAGCAACTGGTGAATCGCGGGATTGGCTTCCTGAAGGTCATCGACACAGATAAACCCGATGGAATCCCTCTCGGAGTGCAGGAACTCGGGTTCCGACGTCAGTAGATCGACGGCGGTGGTAATGACCCCTGCAGGATCAAATGCCTCGGGCATCCGGATATCGAGGACGTCCCGGTATTCCCCGTAGAGTGCCGCAGCGGCTTCCCAGTCCGGTCTCCCGATCTGTTTCCCGTAGTCAGCGAGGTTGGTGGCGTCCAGTCCGTATTCGCTCATTCTGTCGAATAGTTGCCGCATTTCCTGGCGGAAGCCGCGTGTGCCGATCGCCGCGTGAAGATCCTGCGGCCAGGGCAGTTCGGGTACCCCGTGGGATCCATGTCCGTCCAGCAGCTCCTTGATGATCAGGTCCTGTTCAGCACCGGAGAGAAGCTTGGGTGGACGAACGACGTGCGGTAGCAGACCGGCAGCCCTGGCTCGGCGGATGAGGTCAAAAGCATAGGATGCCCACGATCTGGCGGGAGCAGCACTGAGGCTGCGGTCGAGGCGGGCAGTGATCTGATCCCGGAGGCTCGCAGCCGAAAGCCGTGTGGGGGCCAGAACAAGAACACGGTCCTGTTCGAGCGACCCATTCAGCACCCGGTGGACGACGCTCTCGACGACGACGGTTGTCTTTCCTGTTCCGGGGCCGCCGAGAACAAGCACGGGGCCGGAGCCCGTGGGCCGACGCACGACCGCTGACTGGTCAGCACTCAGTTCAGGCGCTTCAGTTACCTGCCTGCTCGAGCGCACGAGAGTGATCTGTTGCTTCATGAATACAGCGAATCATCTGCGTCCGACATTCTGGAATTCTCTGGCGGAACTACCCCCGGAGTGAGTCGTTCCCTGAGATGGTCAATGCGCTCCCACTCAGGCTCTGTCGGCTGCCATCTCGCGTCTTTCATGGTGATTCGCTCGCCGCCGGATGCAGCCTGCCGCAGCGGAGTACCCTCATGCGGGTAATGCTGCAGCGCGGTATTGCCGTGGCAGGCAGGCGGCTGACCGTCGGCCCGCACCACGCGCCACCAGGGAAGGTCGACGTCGGATCCTGACATGACCTTGCCCACCTGTCGCGGCCCTCCGCAGTCCAGCAGCTCAGCGATGTCGCCATAGGAAAGGACCCTCCCAGCAGGGATCATGGCCACGAGTTCGGCCACTGAATCCTCAAAGTCTTCATGCACTGTCCCAGCTTAGTTTCTTCTGCCCAACGTGCCGCTCCCCCGCTCGTGAACGAGACTGTCAGAGGCATACGGTAGCGTTTCTGCCATGACAATCTCCACTAGCTGGCATGAGCTGCCGCGGGCCGCATTCGACCTCGAAACGACTGGACGCGACCCAGAGGACGCGCGGATTGTCACGGCGTCCATCATCCTCGTCAACGGCCGCGGGGACGTACTTCAGCACCACGAATGGCTCGCCAATCCGGGGATCGACATTCCCGAGGAAGCGTCGCTGATTCATGGTATCGACACAGCAAAGGCTGTCTCATCCGGTGCGCCGGCGGCGGACGTGGCAGGCGAGATCTGCTCTGTACTGAGCGGTATGTTCGCAGCAGGCATTCCCGTGATGGCGTTCAATGCCTGCTATGACTTCAGCGTGCTCTCCCGGGAATGTGACCGTCACAGCGTTGCCACCATCACCTCGTTGCCTGTTATTGATCCATACATCATTGACAAGCAGGTGGACCGGTACCGTCGCGGCAAGCGGACGCTCAGCGCGTTGAGCGAGCTTTACGGCGTCACGCACAACAACGCACACACATCCGCTGCGGACGTTATGGCCACCCTCGGCGTCGCGTCCGTCCTCGCGGCGAAGTATCCGGAGCTGCACGGCGACGCCGCGGACCTGCACCACAAGCAGATAGGTTGGGCCGCCGAACAGGCCGCCAGCTTCCAGGAATACCTACGCCGCAAGAATCCGGACGCCGTCATTGACGGAAGCTGGCCGCATATCCCGCATCAGGTCCCGGTCGCGCAGCTCTGATTCGACGCCGCCGTCAACCCTTCTGGGCGTCTGCGGCGGCGCGGGAAGCCGCCGGCAGTGCGTTGATGATCTTCTCCATGGCGGCGCTGTCATGGGCGGAGGACAGGAACCAGGCCTCGAAAACAGACGGAGGCAGATACACACCGGATTCCAGCATGGAGTGGAAGAACGGCGCGTAACGGTAGACCTCCTGCGCCTGTGCGTCCGCATAGTTCTGGACGCCGTTCTCCGCCGTCCCGAAGGCAACGCTGAAGAGGTTACCGGCACGCTGGATGCTGTGATTTACCCCGGCAGCCGTCAGGGCGTCGCCGACGGCTGCTGAGAGTTCCAGTGACCGGGCGTCGATGTGGCGGTACACGTCAGCCGTAGCTGCGGTAAGCGTTGCTACACCGGCGGCCATGGCAACCGGGTTCCCGGAGAGCGTGCCGGCCTGGTAGACGGGGCCGGTCGGTGCGAGGAAGTCCATGACCTCGGCTCGTCCGCCCAGGGCCGCTACGGGGAGTCCTCCACCGATGACCTTTCCGAAGGTCAGCAGATCCGGCGCCCACTGTTCCCCTGATTCTGCCGATCCACCGGTGAGCCCCCAGTAGCCTGCCGGACCAGTGCGGAACCCTGTGAGCACTTCATCCATGATGAAGAGCGCGCCGTTGGCACGTGTGATCTCCGATAGCGCCTTGTTGAAGCCTTCTCCCGGCGTAACGACACCCATATTTGCCGGTGCTGCTTCCGTAATGACGGCCGCAATCCTGTCTCCGCGCTCAGCGAAAGCGGCTTCGACGGCGGCGATGTCGTTGTAGGGCAGCACCAGCGTTTCAGCAGCGGTCGCAGCTGTAACCCCAGCGGATCCGGGTAGCGCGAGCGTCGCGAGGCCAGACCCGGCCGAGGCCAGCAGCCCGTCCAGATGCCCGTGGTAGCAACCGGCGAACTTGATCACCAGATCGCGTCCGGTATATCCACGGGCAAGGCGGATGGCGGTCATGGTGGCCTCCGTGCCAGTGGATACCATCCGGAGGCGTTCGACGGCGGAGACCCGCTTCCGGACGAGTTCCGCGAGGTCTGCCTCGGCGGGGGTGGAAGCGCCAAATGACAGGCCCTTGTCGACGGCGCTGTGCACGGCGTCCAGCACTTCCGGGTGTGCGTGTCCCAGCAGGGCCGGCCCCCAGGAACACACGAGATCAACGTATTCGCGGCCTTCGGAGTCCGTCACGTATGGACCGTTGGCGGCGACGATGAAACGCGGTGTCCCACCCACTGAACCGAAGGCTCGTACTGGTGAGTTCACCCCGCCGGGCATAACGTTTTGTGCGCGGGCGAACAGTTCTTCAGAAGTCTGCATTGATTTCTTCCGTCGTGGGTTGATGGGTGCGTCTGCGGTTGTTGTCAGCGGCGCGCGCGAAGGAGCTGGGCAACCTCGGCCGCCCAGTACGTGAGGATGATGTTCGCGCCAGCACGCTTGATGCCGAGGACCGATTCCTCGATCGCGGCCATGCGGTCGATCCAGCCGTTGGCGGCAGCAGCTTCGATCATCGCGTACTCGCCAGAAATCTGATACGCGGCCACTGGCACAGGCGAAACCGCTGCAACGTCGGCCAGGATATCCAGGTAGCTCATGGCAGGCTTGACCATGACCATATCCGCGCCTTCCGAGAGGTCCAGTTCGACCTCGCGCAGCGCTTCCCGCCGGTTTGCTGAATGCATCTGGTATGTCCGCCGGTCGCCCTTCAACTGCGAATCGACGGCCTCACGGAATGGGCCATAGAACGCCGAGGAGTACTTCGCGGCGTAGGCGATCTGACCGACGTCGTGGTGGCCAGCCGCGTCCAGAGCCTGGCGTATGACGCCAACCTGGCCGTCCATCATTCCGGAAGGCCCCAGCAGATGTGCCCCGGCTTCGGCCTGGGTGACGGCCATCTGCGCGTAGATCTCCAGGGTTGCATCGTTGTCCACCGAACCGTCGTCGGCCAATACGCCGCAGTGGCCGTGGTCCGTGAACTCATCCAGGCAGACATCGCTCATGATGACCAGGTCATCACCCACTTCGGAGCGTACGGCCGCGATAGCTTTGTTCAGCACGCCGTCCGGGTCCGTGCCCGCCGAACCGTGGGCATCCCGTTCCGCCGGGATACCGAACAGCATGATTCCGCCGAGTCCGAGCTCGACCGCTTCCGCGGACGCACGAAGGAGGCTGTCCGTGGTGTGCTGCACCACTCCTGGCATGGAGCTGATGGGGTTGGGTTCGGTGAGTCCTTCCCGGATAAAGGCCGGAAGCACCAGTTCTGAGGGGTCCAGCCGGTATTCGGCGGTCATCCGCCGCATGGCTGCGGTGGAACGTAGACGACGGGGACGGTCAAGTGGAAATGTCATGGCCTTCTCTGATCTGTCGATTGACGGCGCGCTGAAACCAGCGCTGCGGCGATACCTGCTGGACTTGGTTCAGTAGCAACGGCGCTGACGGGCACACCGACGAGAGCTGCTTCGTCGGCCGTGATTTCTCCGATGGCGACCGTCAGCAAGCGGGCGGGCAGCTTTCCTGCAATGCGGGCGACCCGTCTGGTGACGCTGGGCGAGGTAAGAATGACGGCGTCGATCTCCCCGGCTCCGAGCGCGTCCCGAAATTCGTCCACGGTGAGAGCGGTGGGCATGGCAGACGGCCGACCTTCCCGATCCGGTCCGGCCAACCGCACCGTGATCTTCAGGTCGTTGGTAGCCGGATAATCAACTGTCCGATAGGCGACGACGGGCAGGACCTGCCAGCCGCGCTCCGTGATACCAGCTGCCACGGTATCCGACGCGATGTCTGCCTGCGGTATGAGTACACGATTGCTGACACCGGAACCAGCAGGAACTGCGGAGGGTAGCGGCCAGTCCTGCACCATCGAACGGCCCGACTGTTCGCCCGTTGGCACCAGGTGAACCGCTATGCCTTCTGCGATCAGCGCATCTCTCGTCGTGTTTCCAACGGCCGCCACGCGGGTGGCGCTCGGGATCATGAGGGACAGCTGACGCCCCATGGACTCGGCCCGCTGCTTCAGTGCACGGATTGTGGTGGTACTCGTGATGACCAGCCAGGCGAAACGACCTTCACTGAGCAGGACGAGACACTGGTCCAGATCAGAGGTATCCGATGGCAATTCGAAATCGATGAGCGGTACCAGCCTCGGCTGCGCTCCCTCAGCCTCCAGACCACGAACCATGGCTGCAGCCCGATCGGGCGCCCTGGGAATCATGACCCGAAGGCCCTCGAGCTCCCCGGGGGATGCGTGGTCCTTTCTGCGGCTCACGCTTCAGGCCTCCGGCAGCTTGGTCAGTTCTCCCGCACCCTTGGCAAGCAGCTGTTCAGCCACTGCGACTCCCAGCGCGACAGCGTTCCCGACGTCGAGCATGTCCGTATCCACGGCACGCTTGACGCGCAGAAGGCGCTGGCCGTCGTCGCTGCAGACCACAGCCTCCAACGTCAGCTGACCTTCGTCCACGTGCGCGAGGGCGCCGATGGGGGCACTGCAGCCTGCTTCAAGCCGCGACAGCAGCGACCTCTCCGCAGTGACGCACAGGCGTGTACCGGCGTCGTCGTAATCCTTCATCGCCGAAGCCAGTGCGCCGTCTGAGGAATCAGCTTCACGGCACTCCACGGCCAGCGCTCCCTGCCCAGGAGCTGGCAGCATGATCGACGGACTCAGGAACTCCGTCACGACGTCCAGCTTGCCGAGCCGCTCGAGGCCAGCTGCAGCCAGCACGACGGCGTCCAGGTCACCAAACTTCCCGTCGATTGTTTCGCCCTCGGACATGCCCTTGACGCGGTTCAGTCTTGTTCCGACGTTGCCCCGGATATCCACGACCTCGCAGTCCGGCCGGGCAGCCCGAAGCTGTGCGGCACGCCTCGGGGAGCCGGTACCGATGCGCGCTCCGGATGGGAGCGTCTCCATGGTCAGGGAGTCGCGGGCGCAGAGTGCGTCGCGATAGTCAGCGCGGGGAGGGATCGAAGCCAGCGTCAGCCCGGGCTCTCCCCAGGTGGGCAGATCCTTGAGTGAGTGGACGGCAACATCACAGGTTCCGGCCAGGAGCGCCTCGCGGAGAGCAGCAACAAAGACCCCCGTTCCGCCGATCTGGGCCAGGGAACCCTTGAGAACATCCCCTTCAGTCTTGATGCGCACCAGCTCCACCCCAAAGCTGCCGCGCTGAGCCAGCGCCTCTGCCACCGTGCTGGTCTGGGTAACGGCGAGGGCGCTACCGCGCGTTCCAATGCGGACCGGCGACACTACTGCGGCACTCCAACACTCGAATCGGCACCGGCAACGGTGGGCTTCTGGGTTCCATCGCGCATGATCTTGACGCAGCACTCCGGACGGCAGACATCGAACCACGCGGGGATGCTCGTGGTGGCGGCGCGCCCTTCAATGTGGTGGTCGATGGTCCGTTCGCAGATCATGTCAACGAGTCCGGCGACAAACTTTTTGTGGGTTCCCGGCGTTGGTGCCCGGAACGCCGCGAGACCGAGCTTTTCGCATGTTTCCATGGCCTCGGTATCGAGGTCCCAGACAACTTCCATGTGGTCGCTGACGAACCCCAGCGGCACGATGACGACCCCGCTGGTTTTACCTTCGGAGGCCAGTTCTTCCAGCGCGTCGTTGATGTCGGGTTCCAGCCACGGCACATGCGGTGCGCCGGAGCGGGACTGGTAGACCAGCGACCAGTTCAATCCGGCCGCTTCCGGGATGCTGTCCATGATGGTTTGCGCTGCGGCCAGGTGCTGGGCGCTATAGGCATCGCCCTCGTAGGAGCTGGAGCCGTCCGCGAGCCTGGGGCCGGCGGCCTCGGCATCGGATGTTGGTATGGAGTGGGTGGCAAACATGATGTGGACGCGGTCCGCAGCATCCTCACCCTTGTCCGCCAGCTGGCGCCGGACGTCGGCCAGACCGGCCGCCGTACCTTCAATGAAAGGTTCAACAAATCCCGGGTGATTGAAATACTGCCGGACCTTGTCCACCTCGAGCTTGCCGTCCAGACCCGTTTCCACCAGGGCAACGCCCAGGTCTTCGCGGTACTGGCGGCAACTTGAATAGCACGAGTAGGCACTGGTGGTCACCGTGAGAATCCGGCGGTGGCCGTCGTCGTACGCTTTCTGGAGTGTCTCGCCGATGTACGGCGCCCAGTTACGGTTGCCCCACAGCACAGGGAGGTCGATTCCGCGGTCGCTCAGCTCTGCTTCCAGAGCCGCCTTCAACGCCCGGTTCTGGGCGTTGATCGGGCTGATGCCGCCGTTCGCACGGTAGTGGTGCGACACTTCCTCAAGCCGCTCATCCGGGATACCCCGGCCGCGGGTGACATTGCGCAGGAAGGGAAGGACGTCTTCCTGACCTTCCGGACCGCCAAAGGAGGCCAGCACGATGGCGTCGTAGTCCTTCGGGGCCATCCGCCCGTTTCCGTCATATCCCTCGCGGGGATCAAAGTCGGTCATCGCAGGACCTCCAGCGTTTCCTGGACCGTGATGCGGCGACCGGTGTAGAACGGAACTTCCTCGCGCACATGGTTGCGGGCGTCGGCCCCGCGCAGGTGACGCATCAGATCAACAAGATCAACAAGCTGCGGTGCTTCGAGGGCGAGCAGCCACTCCCAGTCGCCCAGCGCGAAGGACGGGACGGTGTTCGTAAGGACCTGGCGGTAATCCACGCCCATCATGCCGTGGCCCCGGAGCATCCGCGAGCGCTCCTCGGCGGGAAGCAGGTACCACTCGTAGGAACGGACGAAGGGGTAGACGCACACCCACGCTTCCGGCTCAACACCGCGGGTGAAGGCCGGTGAGTGGTCTTTGGCGAACTCGGCGTCGCGGTGCACGCCCATGGCCGACCAGGCGATTTCTGTGCCGGAGAACATCTGTGTGCGACGAATGCGGCGGACGGCTGTCTGGAGGTCTTCGGCGCGGGGGCCGTGGAGCCAGAACATGATGTCTGCTTCTGCCCGCATGGCTGAGACGTCATAGATTCCGCGGACGGTGACGCCGGGCATGTCGGTGAGGAGTGCCTCGAGTTCGGGGATGACATCCGCTTCTGGAACTGCGCTTCCGGGCGAGCGTTTGAAGACTGTCCATAACGTGAAGAAAAGCTCTTCTTCTTCGGCGGGAAGTTCAGATTTCATTTCAGCGCTTGTTGTCATGTATAACAGTTTGCCTCTTGCTGGCAGCCGAGGGAAATTGATCACTTCTACAACGGGTAGAAGTTACCAACATCACATTTTCTAGTGACTGGGCGACGACGAGTTGGCGCCGGAAAGTTTGGCGATTCTCGCCCGCGTGTCCGCTACGACAGCGGCCAGACCAGTGCCTGAAAGCCATGCTCCAACTACTTCCAACCCGCTCTCACGACCAATCAGCGCGCGAATTCTTGCAACCCGGTCACGGTGTCCCACGGCTGCCGACGGAAGAGCTCCAACCCAGCGAACCACGTCCCAACCGACGACGTCCTCACCGGTGACCTGAACTCCCAGGAGCACTCTGGCATCGGCGAGCGCCTGTTCGTAGAGACGCTCATCGGACCATGTTTCCGGACGGTCCTGACCGTGGCCTCCAGCCCGCCCATAGGACAGCCGCACCACGTGTCCGCCCGGCCCGGTGGCTTCCGAGAGCCACTGCCATTTTGCGGTGGCATGAGTCAGGGCTTTCGCCACTACGGACGAACCGCTTGACGTGGTCACTCCGGGAGCAACCAGCACCCCGGTTCCCCGCGGGTTGACGTCCAGTTCGGGGAGGTCCACCACAAGCGTGACGAGAGCGACGGCGGCGCCGGTTGCGGGAGCCTCTTCCCGCAGGCCGGGAAGGGACTCCGCCAGAAGTCCGACGGCGGTGGGACCGTCCGCTGCCATGACAAGTAGGTCAGCGCTAAAGATGTCATGGGCGGTTTCTATTGCCCATGAGCCGCCGCTTGAGTCTGTTCCACGGATTGTGCGCACACGGGCCCCGGAGATCAGGCGTGCACCACCCTCGCGCAGGGAATCCACGAGTGCCGTCGTGAGCCTGTTCATTCCGCCGGTGAGTCCGCCGACCGCCGAACCTGCCGGAGCATTTGCCCGAATGGATCCCACGGCAGCGCCGAGCGAGCCGTGCTTGGCCATGGCGGCGCGCAGACCCGGAGCGACGACGTCGACATCCAACACGGACGGATCAGAGGAATACACGCCAGCGGCGATCGGAGTGACGAGCTTCGCCAGGACCTGCTCCCCCATGCGCTCGCGAACGACCTCGGCCAGGCTGACCCGGTCGCGCTTCACGAGGGATCCAAGGGGCATTACTTTGTCCAGAGCGGCACGCATGGCAGCCGTGTTGCCGATGGCGCGGACGACGGCCGGGTCTCTGGGGTTCGAGGGAATGCCGAGGATCCCGGTGGCCGGCAGCGGCTGCGCGGTTTCGGCAGGATCCCCGCCGGGCAGCTGAAGCCATGCCCCGCCAGGTGCTGGGTAGACGATGTTTTGCCGCAAGCCAAGTTCCGACACCAGATCCGCGACGGCTTTGCTACGCGTGGAAAAGGAATCGGCCCCGGCGTCGAGCGTCAGACCTGCCACCTCGTGGCTGGTCACGCAGCCGCCAAAGTGATCGTCCGCTTCGAGGACGGTGACGTCGAACCCGCGTTGCAGCAAGTCCCGTGCAGCGGTCAATCCTGCGATTCCGCCGCCAACGACGACGGCCGAGCGCGTGTCTGCTTTCGGCTGGCGGCGGGCGCTCATGCCGTTGGCTCCACGGAGTGGATCAACTCCACCACCCGGGTCAGGACCTCCGGATCGGTGTCCGGCGGCACCCCATGTCCGAGATTCACCACGTGACCGGGGGCGGCGCTTCCGGCCGCGAGGACCTCACGGACGTGGGCTTCCAGTACAGGCCAGGGCGTGGACAGCATGGCTGGATCGATGTTGCCCTGCAGGACCGACGATCCGCCGAGCCTCCGGTTCGCTTCGTCCAGCGGAAGCCGGTAATCGACACCGACGACGTCCACCCCGACGTCGCGCATGGCCACGAGCAGTTCCGAGGTTCCCGTACCGAAGTGAATGAGCGGAGCCCCGGTATCGCGGACGTGGTCGAGCGCCCGGACAGATGCGGGTGCAACAAAGGTTGAGTAGTCGAACAGGCTCAGTGATCCTGCCCACGAATCGAAGAGCTGCGCAGCGCTGGCTCCCGCTTCAAGCTGCGCCCGAAGGAATTTTCCGGAGGCATCGGCCGCCCAGTCTGTGAGGGCCTTCCATGTCTCGGGGTCCCCGTGCATCATGGCTCGCGGCCCGAGGTGGTCCCGCGACGGTTTGCCCTCCACCATGTACGCGGCCAGAGTGAACGGAGCACCGGCGAATCCGATGAGCGGCGTACTGCCCAGCTCCGCCACAGTAAGTTCAACGGCTTTGCGGATGGGATCAAGAGCGGCATCATCTAGCTGCGGCAGCGCGGCCACATCCGCAGCGGTACGCACCGGACGACCGAGCACCGGCCCGACGCCGGGCACGATGTCGACGTCGACGCCCGCCAGCTTCAACGGGATCACGATGTCGGAGAAGAAGATCCCTGCATCAACGTCATGTCTTCTGACCGGCTGAAGCGTGATTTCTGACGCCAGCGCCGGCTCAAGGCACGCTTCCAGCATTTCCGTTCCCTGCCGGGCAGCCTTGTACTCGGGCAGGGAACGGCCCGCCTGACGCATGAACCATACGGGGCGTCGTGCTGGCTTTCCCCCACGATAGGCAGTGATCAGTGGCGATCCGGAGGTGCGTCCATCCATCAACGGGTGCGAAGCGCTAAGAGTCATGGGTCGATTCTCTCGAAAATTCACGCCAATAGATAACGCTGTCCTCCGGAACGTCTTCGGGGTGTCAGGAATCACCCCGAAAATGGCGGAATATAAGGCTGTCCTATTCTTCGCGGTCGATCGGTGTTCGCTACCATGGGAGGACTGTGGTTCTCTTTTCGCTCGTCGCGACGCACTCTGATGTGGACCTGGAAACAGTTGCCAGAATGAGCAACGGATCGTCCCAGGTCGCTACTACTGTGCTCAAGAGCGCCCAGCCCGATGCAGCTCCTGTCGTTGCCGGCACCGTGGTTCTGGCCACGTGTAACCGCTATGAGCTCTATTGCGAGGCCCCTTCCGCTGCAGATGTGGAAGCCGCCCGATCAGCGGTCATTTCCGAGATCAGCGAGCAGTCCAACCTCCCCGAAAGCTACGTATCCCGCGCCTTCTCGACGCGCACCGGCGAAGACGTCGCTCAGCATCTCTTCGCGGTGAGCTCAGGTCTTGACTCGGCGGTTGTCGGCGAGCGCGAAATCGCCGGGCAGGTACGCCGGGCCCTTATCAATGCGCAGGAGAGCCAGACCGCAAGCGGCCCGCTCGTCAGGCTTTTCGAGGCTGCCACGCGTACGGCCAAGGAAGTCGGCTCGCGCACAGCCCTGGGCAGCCGCGGACTTTCCATCGTTTCTGTTGCCCTTGATCTGGCAACGGACATCTCTGACTCCAGGGACTGGTCCGCTACGAAGGTTGTCATCTTTGGGACAGGCGCCTACGCGGGAGCCACCATGTCGCTGCTTCAGGAACGCGGCTGCACCGATGTCTCGGTGTACTCCTCATCCGGCCGTGCGGAGTCCTTCGCGGCCGCTCGCGGTGGTGTTCCTCTCGACTCCGAAACACTGGTCGGAGCCCTGGCCGAAGCAGACGTTGTGATCGGCTGCAGCGGCAGCGAGAATCAGGTGAGCGCCGAGGACGTACGCCAGGTGCGGCCGCTCGGCGCAAAGCCCCTCATTGTCATTGACCTGGCCCTGACCCACGATTTTGATCCGGCCATCGCCTCTCTGGAGAACGTGGAGCTGATCACCCTGGAATCCGTTCGTATGGCAGCGCCTGAAGAACAGGCCGAGTCGTTGCGGGAGGCACGCCGCATCGTGGTGCAGTCGGCGTCGGAATTCAATACCCAGCTGAACGCGCGCGCTATGGACGCCTCTATCGTGGCACTGCGCAAACACACAACTGCTGTCCTCGACACGGAGATCGCCCGGGTCCGAGCCCAGCACGGCTGCACAGCCGCTGCCGAGGAAGTGGAGTTCGCCCTGCGGCGGATGGTGCGTCAGCTGCTGCACGTTCCCACGGTCCGTGCCCGCGAGCTGGCTGCCGAGGGTCGCCAGGACGATTACATCTCAGCTCTGGAAGCCCTGTACGGCATCTCTGTGGAGCAGCCCGCGCCTGCTGCAGAGAAAGTCTTGCCGGCAGACGCCGACGCTTCCGAAGCAGCCGGCCGCGCAGCCAGCGCCTGACCTCCAGGGCCGGTGCAGGCGCCGGAACTAGTACAGGGGCTTCTCGGGCTCCACTTTCCGCACCCAATCCTCGATCCCGCCCGTGACGTTGTGGACGTTCGCGTATCCGGACTCCCGGAGGAAACGCACCACAGACGCCGAACGGACACCGGACTTGCAGTGCACATAGATTTCCTGGTCAGGCAGCTCCACCGCGCCTGAGAGAATCCGATCCTTGGGAATGAGCACCGAACCATCGATATGGACAATCCCGTACTCGCCGTCCTCACGCACGTCGATCAGTTCAAACTGCCGGGACCCACTGGCGCGTTCTGCGAGCAATTCCCTGAGACGAACGACGTCGATGCCCGGTACCGCGTCAGCGTCCGGCGAGGTGGCGGCCGGCATACCGCAGAAAGCCTCGTAGTCCATCAGTTCCGTGACTGGTTTCGCGTCCGGGTCCGGCCGGAGCCCGATCTCCCGCCAGCTCATGGCCAGGGCATCGAAGATCAGGACCCTGCCGAGGAGCGTCCTCCCGATACCGGTGATGAGCTTGATCGCTTCGTTGACCATCACTGACCCGATCTGTGCACAGATAACCCCGAGCACTCCCCCTTCGGCGCAGGAGGGCACGGAGCCTGCGGGCGGCGCTTCGGGATACAGGTCCCTGTACGTGGGCCCGTAGCCGGTCCAGAAAACGCTCACCTGCCCATCGAAACGCAGGATGGAACCCCAGACGTACGGCTTGCCGAGGATCTGCGCTGCGTCATTGACCAGATAGCGGGTCGCAAAGTTGTCCGTGCCGTCGAGAATGACGTCATACTCCGCGAAAAGCTCCAGAATATTGTCCGTGCCCAAACGAACCTCGTGCAGCACCACGTTGACCAGAGGGTTGAGTTCGCGAACGCTGTCCGCTGCGGACTGGCCTTTACTTCGACCGAGGTCGTTCACTCCGTGGATGACCTGCCGCTGCAGGTTGGAGACTTCCACAGTGTCGTCATCGACAACTCCGATCGTCCCGACGCCGGCGGCGGCAAGGTAGAGCAGGGCCGGTGAACCCAGCCCGCCTGCGCCTATCACCAGTACCCGCGAATTCTTCAGGCGTTTCTGGGCTTCGACGCCGAATTCCGGGATCAGCAGGTGACGGGAATAGCGCTGGTATTCCTCATGAGTGAGGTCGGCAGCGGGCTCAACAAGCGGCGGCAATGGGGTTTGGGTTCCGGTGGCCATACTTCAATTTAGGCCAGCGATCCGTCCGGGTAAACTGGAGATGCCCGCCGATCCAACTTCCCGCCTGAACTGAGCGGGTCCCGGCAACCGAACCACATCCTCGAGAGGCGAGCCCCATGCCATCCGACAAGCCGACGTCGACCAAATCCGCCCGTCTTCCACGGGAGGAACGCCGTCGTCAGCTCCTGAAAGCCGCACATCAGGTGTTTGTGGTCAATGGTTACCACGGTGCTGCCATGGACGACATCGCCGACGCCGCGGACGTCAGCAAGCCCGTCCTCTACCAACACTTTCCGGGAAAACAGGAACTTTACCTCGCGCTGCTGGACAGCCACCTTGCGGCCCTGACGACCCTCCTGATGGATGCGTTGGCCTCCACCACGGACAATGACCTCCGCGTGCAGGCCACCATGCGAGCGTACTTTCAGTTCATCGCCCAGGATTCACAGGCCCACCGACTCGTCTTCGAGTCCGACGTCGGAAACGTCCCCGAGGTCAGCAAAAGGCTGGAAGCTTTCGACGCGCAGTTCGCAGATGCGATTGCCGGAGTCATCGCCGAGGATACGAAACTCTCGCACCTGGAAGCGACACTGCTGGGCCGCGGTCTGGCCGGAATGGCCCAGATCAGCGCACGGTATTGGCTGGAAACCGAGGGCAATCTGGATATCGATGCTGCCAGCGAATTGATCTACCGTTTAGCCTGGCGCGGAATCAGCCGGTTCCCCAAGGAAATCTAGGATAGATTTCTGGGAGAGTTAGCAAACATCACCAACAGGAGGTATCTGCCGTGGAAATCAAAATCGGAATTCAACATGTGGGCCGTGAGATTGTCATTCAGTCCTCAGAGTCGGCAGAGGCCGTCGCGGATCTCGTGACCAAGGCCATGAACGGCGGGGCTGAGCTTCGGTTGACCGATGAGAAGGGCAACCTCCTCATCGTCCCCTCGAACACTCTCGCTTACGTGGAGATTGGTGCCGCAGAGACCCGCAAGGTCGGTTTCGGCGCGGTCTAGCACGTCACGATTCAAGCCGGCGGAACCTTTTCCGCCGGCTTTTTCGTGCCCTCGTGCGGTCAGAGGTCCGCGCGCCCCTCGAACTGTGACGAGGCAAGTGCATGACGGCGCTGCGGGATGCGCCCTGCCTGTGCAGCGAGCCGCCCAGCTGCTACCGCGTGCCGGAAAGCTTCGGCCATCATCACCGGGTTCTGCGCCCGCGTTACCGCCGTAGCCAGGAGCACTGCGTCACATCCGAGCTCCATGGCCAGCGCGGCATCAGAGGCCGTGCCGATACCGGCGTCGAGCACCACGGGAACCGACGCCCGGGAAACGATGAGTTCGATGTTGTGCGGATTCAGGATGCCCAGGCCGGTCCCGATGGGTGCGCCCAGAGGCATCACGGCAGCCGCGCCGAGCTGCTCCAACCGCAGAGCCAGCACCGGATCGTCGTTGGTGTAGGCAAAGACAGTAAAGCCGCGCGACACCAGTTGCTCAGTGGCCTCAACCAGTTCCACAGCGTCCGGCAGCAAGGTGTCCTCATCGGCGATGACCTCGAGCTTCACCCAGTTCGTTTCCAGCGCCTCACGAGCGAGTTCGGCGGTCATCACCGCTTCACGTGCCGTGAAGCATCCCGCCGTGTTGGGCAGGACGCGGATGCCCTCGCGCTCCAGCAGCTCAAAGAGAGAACTGCCGACGCCGGGGCTGTACCGCCGCATGGCAACTGTGGTGAGCTCCGTCCCCGAGGCCTTCAGCGCACCGCCGAGACCCTCGAGGCTCGGCGCGCCGCCGGTTCCCATGATCAACCGCGAACCGAGCGTCACACCGTCAATCAGCAACGGGTCCTGAACCGTGTCCACAACCGTTTCCATTTCAACCTCCCTGTACAGCGGTGACAACTTCGACGTCGTCGCCATCCTTGAGTAACCGGTCTCGCCAACCCGCGCGCCGGGCAATCTCCTGATTGTGGGCCACCGCGACGCCGAGGCGTCCGCCGTCGGCAGGCTGGCCGGTGTCCTGCAGGGACCGCCCGGTCACCTCAGCGATGACGGACAGCAGGGTAGCTCCCTCCGTCAGGGAGCGGGTTTCACCATTGACAGTGACATTCATGGTCTATCTCCTGGGAATCGGTCGGGCAGGAACGCCCGGAAGGCGGGGTCGGCTGGTTGGCCGTCGATCAGGTCATTGGAAATGGAGGCGGCCACTGGCATGAGCAGCACGCCGTGGCGGAAGAACCCCGTGGCGCAGATCAGCCCCTCCACCCCGGCGGGACGTCCAAGCAGCGGCGCGTTATCCGGTGTTCCCGGCCGTGCCCGGCAGACTGCTTCGTCAAACTCAAGTTCAGCAACAGCCGGAACGATGGTCTGCGCATCCCGGAGCAGCTCATATACTCCCCCGGCAGAAATCCCTGTTGTACCGCCCTCGCGCTGCGTCGCGCCCACCACGATGCTCCCGTCATCCCGGGGAACGAGGTACACGGCCCGCCCGTGAATGACGCCGCGAATGGTCGCGGTCAGCAGGGGCCTGAGGTGGGGAGGAACCCGCAGACGCAGAACATCCCCGTACACAGGCCGGACCGGAAGGGACAGCCCTTGCGGCAGGTCTTCGATCCCAGGACTCTGCAGCCCATTGGCGATAACGGTTTCATCCGCGCTCACACGGGTTCCATCTGCCAGGACAACCCCGCAGACCCGGGCCCGGTCGTCGTCGTAGGCGAGGGAGGACACCCGGCTCTCTACCAGCGATCCCCGCTCCCTGACTGCTGTGAGGAGCACCTCGGCGAGCGCCCGCGGGTCAACCTGATGGTCCCCCGGGATACGGAACGCCGAACTCAGGCCTGGGCCCAGCAACGGCTCCTCGATCCTGGCCTGCCGGGTTGTCATGTCCTCAACATCGAGGCCCTCGGCCAGCTGCGCCCGCTTCAAATCTGCGAGCGCCTGACGATCAGCGGAATCAGCGCCGACCGCGATGGTTTGGGTACGGCGGTAACCTGTGGTCTGGTCGGTCGGATCCAGGCGGGACATCATGGCCGGATAACGCCGGGCTGATTCGAGCGTCAGGGTGAGTAGATGCTCCTCCTGGTAGTGGAGTTCGCTCACGGGCGCCAGCATTCCGGCAGCAGCGTGGGTGGCTCCCGAAGCCGGTGCCGGATCAAAAACCGTGACCCGATGGCCGCGCTGCATCGCTTCCCACGCAATCCCCAGACCAATGATGCCGCCACCAATCACGGCGACTCGCTTGCCCGCTCCCCTGGGCAGAAGTGAAGTCATCGATAGCCCTTCCCTACGCCGGCATGATCCGGATCAGGTTCGTTGTTCAATCAACAACGCGGTCGGCATGACGCCCTCTCAGCCGGTGTCACACCGGCTCCCGCAGTACGGCTCTATTGTAGGTCCTATGCCCATTTCAGCTGCACGCCTATACCTCTGCACCGATTCACGTCCCCGCCAGAACGATTTCGAACAGTTCCTCGACGCCGCCTTCGCAGGCGGTGTGGACATCATCCAGCTGCGGGACAAGACCATCAGCGCCGGTCAGGAGCTCGAACTGCTCCAGATCCTCCGCACCGTTGCAGAACGTCACGGCCGCCCGTGGTCTGTCAACGACCGCGCCGATCTGGCGGCCGTCTCCGGGGCGCCGGTGTTCCACGTCGGCCAGCAGGACCTCCCGCCCTCAGCGGCCAGAACCGTCCTCGGGCCCGACGTCGCCATCGGGCTTTCGTCCAACACTCCCGACCTCGCCGCCCAGGCCATGGACAACACTGACCTCGCCTATTTCTGCACCGGTCCCATCTGGGCCACCCCCACAAAACCGGGCAGAGCCGCCGTCGGGCTTGATCTGATCCGATCCACCGCCCAACGGGAACAGCAGCGTCAAAGCGCAGGGCACCACACCAACCCCTGGTTTGCCATCGGGGGGATCGACCTGACAAATATCGATCAGGTGATCGACGCCGGCGCCCGCAGGGTTGTCGTCGTGCGCGCCATCACCGAGGCCAGCGATCCGACGGCGGCAGCCAGCCTTATCAGGTCCCGGCTGCCGGAGCTCTGAGGCTCAGGCAGTCAGTTTCAGCGCGTTCATACGGTAGGAGTGGTTCCGGGTCAGACGAGCGAAGATCCTGCTGATCTCGGCCTCCAGCTGCGCGCCGTCGGCGCCACGGAGCATCTTGCCGACCACTCCTCGTTCCAGGCTGACCTGCCGCGTACGGGTCAGGGCCTCCCCCACCAGACGCCGCCCCCACAGGGCAAGCCTGGAAGCCAACCGCGGGTCTTCGGCGAGCGCCGATTCAAGCCGTGCCAGCAAATACGCGCTCTGCGTCTCAGCAGAGTGGATCTGCTGCACGAGATCCCTGGTGTCATTGTCCAGCAGCGTCGCTATCTCGCAGTAGAAGTCCCGGGATACGGCGTCCATCACGTAGTGCTTCATCAGCGATTCGTACCAGTCGGCGGGCTTGGTGCGCTCATGGAACGCATTGATGGAGGCGACGAACGGTTCCATCGCTTTCTCGACGTCGCCGTCAAACCCCTCCAGATGTGCGGCCACCAGCTCGAAGTGCTGGAACTCTGCAACAGCCAGCCGGCCGAGCGCCAGTCGATCCGCCAGTGTCGGCGAGAACCGCGCGTCAGAGGACAACCTCTCAAACGCAGAGAGTTCCCCGTAGGCCATGGCCCCGAAAAGATCCATGAGAAGCCGCGAATAGTCATTCGCGACCGAAGCCAGAGCGGCGTCGGCAGATGTGTCGTCAATGCGGTTGTCCATGCCCGCAAGCCTACGGCGATGTGCCAGTCAGTGCCGCATTTTCTCCCCGGTTTCGAGCTCCGCACCCCTCCCGGCGCGCCCAACAACGCACTGGAGACCAGTACTGGCGCCGACAAGGTAGACTGTTTGAGTAGTAATGGATGCCCGGTCGTTGAAATTTCATTTCGTTGAACACACGTTTCGACATTCTGACCGCAGTACCTACGCGATCTTCTCCGCCGACATACGTCCAGTATGATCCGGCCCGCAGTTGCAAGCCCGCGATCGGCTTCCACTGGACGCGCCGCGCTATCGCCTGGCTCCGATCCCCACCTTCTTTACACCGGTTGGGAACCCGTTGAGCATGGACGGCCGCGGCGCCTGAATGAACGGTAAATTCACATTGAGCACAGACAAAAGCAACGTTGGCCCTGATCACCTTCTGCACGCAGAAGACACCGATGAGGACATCGCGGTTGAAGACACACTGGTCACCTCCGGCGAAGCCCGCGAACCGGCCAAAGAGACCTTCGAGGACTTCAACGTCCGGGCCGACATCGTGGAATCCCTGGCTGACGCCGGGATCCTGCACCCCTTCCCCATCCAGGCGATGACCCTCTCGGTCGCCCTCAGCGGCCACGACATCATCGGACAGGCAAAAACCGGTACGGGCAAAACCCTCGGATTTGGTATCCCCACCATCCAGCGCGTCGTCGGCCGTGACGATGAGGACTACCAGAAGCTGCCCGTCCCGGGCGCACCCCAGGCTCTGGTCATCGTCCCCACCCGCGAGCTGGCCGTCCAGGTTGCCTCCGACCTCACCACGGCCTCGAAGAAACGCAACGCCAGAATCGTCACCATCTACGGTGGCCGCGCCTACGAACCGCAGATCGACGCGCTGACCAAGGGCGTCGAAATCGTCGTCGGAACCCCCGGACGCCTGATCGACCTGTACAAGCAAAAGCACCTCAGCCTCAAGAACGTACGCATCGTTGTTCTCGACGAAGCCGATGAAATGCTGGACCTCGGGTTCCTCCCCGACGTCGAAACGCTCATGGCCGCAACCCCCGCCAACCGGCAGACGCTCCTGTTCTCGGCAACCATGCCGGGCCCCGTCGTCGCCATGGCCCGTCGCTACATGACCAAGCCCACCCACATCCGTGCGGCCGATCCGGACGACGAAGGCATCACCAAAAAGGACATCCGGCAAATCTCCTACCGGGCGCACAACCTGGACAAGGCAGAAGTGGTGTCCCGCATCCTCCAGTCCAAGGGACGCGGCCGGACCATCATCTTCACCAAGACCAAACGCACTGCTGCGAAGCTCTCCGAGGAACTGATGGACCGCGGATTCGCTGCCGGCGCCATCCACGGAGACCTGGGCCAGGGCGCCCGCGAACAGGCTCTTCGCGCCTTCCGCGGCGACAAGATCGACGTCCTCGTGGCCACCGAAGTAGCCGCACGCGGCATCGACGTGGAAGACATCACCCACGTCATCAACTACCAGTGCCCCGAAGACGAAAAGGCCTACCTGCACCGGGTTGGCCGCACCGGGCGTGCGGGCAAAAAGGGCACCGCGATCACCTTCGTCGACTGGGACGAAATTCCTCGCTGGGGCCTGATCAACAAAGCTCTTGGTCTCGATCAGCCCGAACCGGTAGAGACCTACTCATCGTCCCCGCACCTCTACACGGACCTCGACATTCCCGAGGGCACCAAGGGTCGTCTGCCGCGTAGCGCCCGCAAGCTCGCCGGCATCAACGCCGAGAAGCTCGAGGACCTGGGTGAAACCGGCAAGCGGACACCTCAGTCCAAGGACCGCGGCAGCGCTTCCGGCAATGGTGGACGTCGTCAGGATGGCGGCCGTCGTCGCTCAGGCGGCGGACGCTCCGAGGATTCCCGCACAAACTCCTCACGGTCCGGCGAGACCCGTCAGGGCGAACAGGGCAAGGACAGCCGCAACAGCGACGGCGAGTCCAAGCCACGCACCCGGCGTAACCGCACCCGGACGCGTCGCCGCGACGGTGAAGTGGTAGCAACGGAAAAATCGGGCACACCGAAAACCTCCGAGTAAGCAACCACTTTCTCCATGACGTCGACGCCTTTCTCACCCGACGGCAGCTCCCTGCTGGTACACGCGGACAACGCAGAGTACCTGCCCACGCTGCCCGACGGTGCGTTCACCATGATTTACGTTGACCCTCCGTTCAACACAGGACGGTCCCAGCGTCGTCAGCAGACCACCATGGTCAGAGCTGCTGACGGCGCTGGTGACCGCACCGGTTTCCAGGGGCGAAGCTACACGACGGTGCGCGGGATGCTGGCCAGTTACGACGACGCGTTCGATGATTACTGGACGTTCCTGGAGCCACGGTTGCGCGAGGCGTGGCGGTTGCTGGCCGACGACGGAACCCTGTACCTGCACCTTGATTACCGGGAAGTCCATTACGCCAAGGTCATGCTGGACACGATTTTCGGGCGCGAATGCTTCCTGAATGAAATCATCTGGGCCTACGACTATGGCGCCCGGGCCACACGGAGGTGGCCCGCCAAACACGACAACATCCTCGTGTACGTCAAAAACCCTGCGAACTACCACTTCGACAACGCCGAGGTGGACCGGGAACCATATATGGCTCCCGGGCTGGTCACCAAGGAGAAAGCCGAGCGGGGGAAGCTCCCCACGGATGTCTGGTGGCACACCATCGTCTCGCCCACCGGCAAGGAAAAGACCGGGTATCCCACGCAGAAGCCGGAAGGCCTCTTGCGCCGGGCGCTTCACGCCAGTAGCCGAGAAGGCGACTGGGTTCTCGACTTCTTCGCAGGCTCCGGGACGCTGGGAGCAGTTGCTGCCCGAGCGAATCGAAAGTTCGTGTGCGTCGATTCCAATCCGCAGGCCATCGAGGTCATGGAGCGGCGTCTCGCCCACGCCTCCCGCACCATCACACCCACGCCGAAGTCACCCCTTCCCG
The DNA here is from genome assembly GCA_947502645.1 of uncultured Micrococcaceae bacterium. Taxonomy (GTDB): domain Bacteria; phylum Actinomycetota; class Actinomycetes; order Actinomycetales; family Micrococcaceae; genus Arthrobacter_J. The sequence goes on from CANNAD010000001.1 coordinate 109,072, forward strand.
CCGAGATCACCCCTCACGCACCCTGATCTCGCGGACAGACCCCGACTTCGCGGTCTGGGTTGTGCGCCTATCGGATGGGCTTTGTGCCCGTGCCGAGTTCTTCAATCCGGGCCAGCGCCTTTTCCGAGGTCAGATTCTCGCCCAGCAGGTTTGGTTTCCCCGCGCCATGGTAATCCGATGATCCGGTGACCAGCAGACAGTGTCGATCGGCAAGGGCGCGCAGCTTCGCCTTGCCCTCATCCGAGTTGTCCCTGTGCTCGATTTCCAGACCCGCCAGACCGGCGTCGATCATCTCCCCCATGGTGCGGTCTGAGACGGTTCGTCCCCGGATGGAGGCCGCCGGGTGAGCGAAGACCGGGACTCCCCCGGCCTGTCTGATGAGGTCGACGGCGAGGGCGGGATTCGGCGCATAATGGCTGACAAAGTAGCTGGAACGGCCACTGAGAATATGTGCGAAGGCGTGGCTACGGGTTTCCACTACATTGAGTTTCACAAGCGCGTCCGCAATATGGGGCCTGCCCACTGTAGCTCCCGGTGCCAGATGTTCAAGGACGTGCTCCCACGTGATGGGATAGTCTGCGGCGAGCCGGTCCACCATCTGCTCGGCACGCGTGAGCCGGGCTTCCCTGGCCTTGGTGATTTCGTCGAGGAGCCCCAGGTGTTCCGGATCATGCAGGTAGGACAGCACGTGAACGCTGACGCCGTCTTCGGTCCGGCAGGACACCTCCATCCCGGGGATCAGGACAATCCCCTCGCTACGGGCAGCGTTTGAGGCTTCGGCCCAACCTGCCGTGGAGTCGTGATCGGTCAGTGCCAGCACGTCGATGTCCGCTTCACGGGCAGCGTGGATGAGACGCTCCGGAGATTGCGTGCCGTCGGATACGTTTGAGTGTGCGTGCAGGTCGATTCTCACACGTCAAATCTACGCTGGTCCGACTAATCTCGTGCCCGCCGCAGCGCCGGCGTCGGACATTTGAATGTTTGTCACCGGCCGTACCCGGTGAGACGATGGAATGGTGACTAATGAAGCCAATGTTACCCCGTCCCAGTCCACTCCCGATGCAGCTACGCCCGTGACGTCCGAGGGCCAGCCGCTCGATGACCGCAACGAGAACCGCTCACAGCGCCCCCAATCGGATGCTTTCAAAGAGTTCATGCGAAGCCAGTGGGCCACCCCCGCCGCCGCAGCTCCGGAAGAATCTCCTGTGGCTCCCCACGCTGCACGCCGGCGCCGCGCCCTGTCGGAGAAGTTCCGCGGTGAGCGCATCGTCGTGCCCGCGGGTCCCCTGAAGGTGCGCTCCAACGACGTCGACTACCGATTCCGCCCACACTCGGGTTTCGCGCACCTGACCGGTTTCGGTCTGGACCACGAACCGGACGCCGTGCTCGTGATGGAACCGACGGCAGAAGGCGCAGGCGACGACGGCGGACACCACCACGCCACCCTCTACTTCCGTCCGTTGGCCGGCAAGGACAGCGAAGAGTTCTATTCGGATGCCCGTTACGGTGAGTTCTGGATTGGCCCCCGGTTGAACCTCTCGCAGGTCAAGGCTCTGCTTGCCATTGAGACCGCTGACCTGAGCGGCCTTGAGGTTGCGGTCACCAAGGACGCCGGCGTTGTAAGCGTTGGCGGTCTGCGGATCCGTCTTCTGCGCGAGGTAGACCCGAACATGGACGCACTTGTGGACACGTCACGTATCAACACGAGCGTTGATCTGGAAGAGTCCGATGCCCTGGATGCCGAGCTGACGGAAGCTCTCTCGGAACTCCGCCTCATCAAGGACTCCTGGGAAATCGAGCAGATGCAGCATTCCGTGGACACCACCATTGAGGGGTTCCACGAGGTCGTCAAGGTACTGCCGCGCGCCATCTCGCACCATCGCGGCGAGCGGGTCGTGGAGGGTGCGTTCTTCGCCAAGGCGCGCGAGGAGGGCAACGAACTCGGATACGACACCATCGCTGCCGCCGGAAACAACGCGACGGTACTGCACTGGATCCGTAATAACGGAGAGGTGAAGTCCGGCGAGCTGCTCCTGCTGGACGCCGGTGTTGAAGCCGATTCCCTCTACACCGCGGACGTCACCCGCACCCTGCCGATCAATGGCAAGTACTCGGACATTCAGCGGAAGATCTACGAAGCTGTTCTGGATGCAGCCGACGCCGGCTTCGAGGCTGCCCGGCCGGGCATGAAGTTCCGCGACATTCACCAGGCATCAGTCCGCGTGCTCGCCGAGCGGCTGGCCGACTGGGGTTTGCTGCCGGTATCCGTGGAGGAGGCGGTCTCGGCCGACGGCCAGCAGCACCGCCGCTGGATGCCGCACGGCACAAGCCACCACCTTGGCCTGGACGTGCACGACTGCTCCCGTGCCAAGCGCGAACTCTACCTCGACGGAACGCTGACACCAGGAATGGTGTTCACCATCGAGCCGGGACTCTACTTCAAGGATGATGACCTTGCAGTTCCCGAGGAGTACCGAGGAATTGGCGTACGCATTGAGGACGACATCCTCATGACAGAGGACGGTCCGGTCAACCTGAGCGCAGCACTGCCGCGCAAGGCCGACGACGTCGAGAACTGGATGGCTGGGATCTACAGCCCAACCGGCGAGTAACAGCGTCGGGCGGTGAGCCGCCCGGCTTCGCGAGATCACCGTTTGTCCGCGAGATCGCCCCTTACAAGGGGTGATCTCGCGGACAAACCCCGTTGTGGGGCTAGATTGCTGGGCTAGTGACGCTCTTCGGAGGGGTCGTGAGCTACATCCTCGGACGATGTGTCTTCCCGGGGCTGGGCCGGGGCCTTAGCAGTGTCTGTGCTCGAGGTTCGAACGCCGTACTGAGGCCGACCATCTGCCAGATCAGGGAACTGCCCTCGCGGGGTTGTTCCCTGCCGGGTGGACTGCTCCGGCTGCGACGACTGGGCAGCGGAAGTCTGACCTTGACCGGACGCGCCCTCGGTGCTCGTATAGCCTGCCTTCGGCGCACCGGCCGAAGATCCTGAAGGCTGAGAGTCCTTCATCGCGACAGGACCGCCGTTCATGCCCTGCAGCACCTTCCGGGCTTCGACGACGACGGACGGGTCAACAATGACCTCGTAACTGGTCGCGACCACCTGGCTCGTCGATGTGAAATCACGCTTGCCACGCTGAAACGCATAGGTGATGATGCCGAAGAAGAGCCAAAAGCCTGCACCTAACGCCATCGTTGAGAGGACCGTCATGTACTCGGTCTCTCCGGCAAAAAGCATCAGCACCAGACCAACGAAGAACCCGAACCATGCTCCCGTGGCGGCGCTGGAAAGGGCGACCCTCGGATAACTGAGCCGTCCGGTCACCCGCTCAACGGTTTTGAGATCACTCCCGATAATGGATACGTGTTGAACTGCGAACTGCTGGTCAGCCAGATAATCCACAGCCTTCTGAGCATCCAGATAGGAAGAGTAACGACCTATTGACTCTCCACGGGGAAGGCTGAGACTACCGTCACGGGACTGGGTGCGACCAAATGCATTCGACATGGTTCCATTGTTGCTTATAGTCGCTTCGGATGGGTGGAGTATCGCTCGCGGTGAACCGGAACCCCATGTAACACAACCTTAATACGGGCCATCTGCAGCCCAGCAAGTAGCCTAGAGGCGTGAGTACCAATCCAACCCGCATCTTCATCGCGCGCTTGCTCGGTCTCGACGTTTTCGACCCCTTGGGCGACCGTCTGGGACGACTCCGGGACGCCGTCGTGCTGGACCGGGGTCCTACCGCGCCGCCGCAGGCTGTCGGCATCGTGGTTGAGGTTCCGGGCAAGAAGCGGGTATTTGTTCCGATGACACGGATCACGTCCATGGACGCGAGTCAGATCATCTGCACCGGGCTCGTCAACCTCCGGCGATTTGAACAGCGCGGCGCTGAAATGCTGGTGGTCGCAGAACTCTTTGACCGGCGGGTAACGCTCCGGGACGGCAGCGGCGAGGCGTCCATCGAGGATCTGGCGATGGAAAAGAACCGTGCGGGCGACTGGTTCGTCTCCCAGCTCTTCGTGCACAGGGCCAGCAAGAATTCCGGGCTGCGCCGGCTGCGTAAGTCCGGTGAGAAGATCGTCGTCGACTGGTCCGATGCCTATCGTGGGAGCGCCCACGAGCCGCAGGGGGCAACCCACTTTGTTGCGACGCATGAAGACCTCAAACCGGCGGACTTCGCTGAAGCTATGCATGAGATGAGTGAAAAGCGGCGCATCGAGGTAGCTGGTGAGCTGCAGGACGAACGCCTGGCGGACATTCTTCAGGAACTGCCCGACGACGATCAGGTCCAGATCCTGCAGTCTCTGGATCTGGAGCGTGCAGCGGACGTCCTTGAGGAAATGGACCCGGACGACGCAGCGGACCTTCTCAATGAATTGCCCGAGGACCAGAAAGAGGAGCTGCTCCAGCTCATGGAGCCCGAGGACGCGGAAGATGTGCGGCGGCTCCTGGAGTATGAGGAGAACACCGCTGGGTCAATCATGACGCCGGTTCCCGTGATTCTTCCTCCGGAAGCCACGGTGGCGGAAGCTCTGGCGCACGTCCGTCGTGAGGAGCTGACGCCCGCTCTCGCCTCGGCTATCTACGTGTGCCGTCCCCCGCTGGAGACGCCCACGGGACGGTATCTCGGCGTCGTACACATCCAGAAACTGCTGCGGTACCCGCCTCCGGAGCCCCTCGGGAACATTGTGGACAAGGATCTGGAGCCGGTCTCTGATCAGGCTGACATCAGCGAGGTCTCGCGTAACCTGGCAGCCTACAATCTGAATTCGCTTCCGGTGGTCAACACTGATGGCCGGCTTGTCGGGGCGGTAACGGTAGACGACGTCCTTGACCACCTTCTGCCCGACGACTGGCGAGCGCAGGACGATGCCCCGGTGCGCCCTGCTGCTCCGTCCGCACGTGAAGGCTACCCGCGAGGAGGGCGCAATGGCTGAACGCAAGAAACCGACCGGCGGCCTCGATACACCGCGGGCCGCACGGGCGCGGCTGTGGCCGAAGCTGAACCCCAACCCGGATGCATTCGGCAACAGTACAGAGAACTTTGCCCGTTTCATGGGCACCCCGCAGTTCCTGGTGTACATGACAGTTTTCGTGGCCGTGTGGTTGGGCTGGAATTCGTGGGCGCCGGAGGATTGGCGTTTTGACAGTGCTGCCCTCGGCTTCACGCTGCTGACGCTGATGTTGTCGCTTCAGGCATCCTATGCGGCGCCGTTGCTGCTGCTGGCGCAGAACAGGCAGGATGACCGGGACCGGGTGTCGCTGTCTGAGGACCGTCATCGTGCGGAGCGGAACCTTCTGGACACAGAGTATCTGACGCGTGAGATCGCCGATCTGCGGATCGCTCTGCGCGAGGTTGCCACACGTGATTATGTGCGTTCGGAACTGCGTTCCCTGTTGGAGGAGCTGCTCGATTCTGCCGAGGGCGCGGAGCCTCCATCGGGTAGGCGGACCCGACGCCGCTCCCCCGACTCGCCCTCCACAGCTGCTATTCCGCGTGTGAACCAGCGCTCGGACGGCGGCAAGCCGTGACAATACAGGAGGCCGTCCGCGCTGCTCTGTCCACCGTGATCGACCCGGAGCTGCGCAGGCCCATTACAGAGCTGGGGATGGTGGGCTCTGTGGACGTGGACGACGACGGCGCTGTCCGTGTGCGCGTTCTGCTCACTATTGCCGGTTGTCCCCTGCGCGGGACTATCAGCCATGATGTGGACAGCGCTGTGTCCGGCGTTGAGGGTGTCACTTCGGTTGTCGTGGATCTGGATGTGATGTCGCAGGAGCAGCGGGATTCGCTGAAGGAGTTCCTGCGCGGCCCTGAGCGCGGTATTCCGTTCAACGAGCCCGGCTCGCTGACGAAGGTCTACGCGGTCGCTAGCGGCAAGGGAGGCGTGGGCAAGTCGAGTGTGACGGTCAACCTTGCGGCGTCGATGGCTGCCAGCGGTCTGCGTGTGGGCATTGTTGACGCGGATGTTCATGGCTTTTCCGTACCTGGTCTGCTCGGTATCACCCAAGCTCCGACGCGGGTCGACGAGATGATCCTTCCCCCGGTGGCTCATGACATCAAGGTCATTTCGATCGGCATGTTCCTGGATTCAAACCGGCCGGTGGTTTGGAGGGGTCCCATGCTGCACCGTGCGCTGGAGCAGTTCCTGACGGACGTTTATTTCGGGGATGTGGATGTTCTGTTGCTGGATCTTCCTCCCGGTACCGGTGACATTGCCATTTCTGTGGCGCAGCTACTTCCTTCATCCCAGATTCTGGTGGTGACGACGCCGCAGAGTGCGGCGGCGGAAGTCGCCGAACGTGCAGGATCCCTGGCCGTTCAGACGGGTCAGCGGGTAGTGGGCGTCGTGGAGAACATGTCATGGATGGAACTGCCGGACGGCTCACGGATGGAGCCCTTTGGGAGCGGCGGAGGTGAGCTGCTGGCCGGGCGGTTGAGTACCGTCCTTGAAACCGAGGTGCCGCTTCTTGGCAAGATTCCGTTGGATGTAAGGCTCCGAGAGGGCGGTGACGCGGGCGAGCCCATTGTCCGCACGAGTCCTGATTCACCCGCGGCGCGTGAGCTGGCCTCGATAGCGCGTTCGCTGACGTCCATTCCGCGGGGGCTCTCGGGCATGAGCCTCGGGGTCACCCCAGTTTAGGGTCAGATCCGTCTACCTAGGTTGCTTCCACGTCAAAGGGCGCACGCTCTCCCGGGTCCAGCCTGAGAACACGTGGGCCGGGGCTCCGTTGGGGCGCAGGCCGGGGAGCATCAGAATGCACTGGCTTGGACGGTTCTTCGTCCTCTTCCAGCAGCGCTTCCCGGATGATGCGACGTGGATCGTACTGACGGGGGTCAAGTTTCCGCCAGTCGACGTCGTCGATTTCCGGACCCATTTCATCGCGGAGCTGTGTTCGGGCACCGGTGGCCATTTTGCGTAATTCGCGAACCAGCCGGCCGAGCTGCTGTGCGTACTCCGGGATGCGCTCTGGTCCGAGGATCAATGCCGCGAGCACGGCGAGCACCAGCAGCTCCGGAGCATTGATTCCAAACACGAATGAAGACTATCGTTTCCGGGTCACTGACGACGAATGCGCGCGGTCCGATGGATTATTGACCATCCAGCTGCGCCATTTTTTTCAGGCCCCTCATGAGTTGTTGGAGTGGATCATTGGCAGGGGTCTGCGGCTCGGGGCTCAGTTGCGCCTGCTCGGTCTGGACCACCTCTTGGATGGCTGCGGGCATATGTGCCGGGGATGTGTTGGACATGACCGTATAGGTCACGGTTTCGGCGTCCAGCACTACCTGCCAGCTGTGGTCGGGGTTGACCCACAGCTCTCGATCCGCGCCGCCCATGCGCTCAAATCCATCTGAGGTGACCTCGTTGCCGGTGACAGCGTTGATCGGCGGTGCGTCTGTGCCCCTGACATTGGATATTTTCCGCTGCTCAAAGACCGTCAGCGAGTCTTCGCCGTTGGACAGTGTCAGCCGAATGGTGGGAATCCCACGAACTGTGATGGCTTCTGCATCCGTGAGGCTGAAACCAAGGGCCTCCAGATCGGGGCAGTTCCACCCTTCCGCACGCAGTTGTTCCACCTCGTCGACCACGAGGGTTGTCGGTGTGTCCGGGGCAACCGCTTCCCACCCGGAGGCGATGGCCTGCTGGTGATTGGGGGACGCCACGGGCTCTGGTTCGGCACCCATCAGGTACGCGCCACCCATCGTTCCGGCGATAACAACGGCGAGCGCACCGCTTGTTGCCACTGCCAGACGACGGCGCGACGGTGGTTCATGCGCTGCGGCGGCATGGCTCCAGGCAGAGTCTGGCGCGTTGCCCTTGTTCCGGGTGCGCTCCAGGATACTTGCGGTCAGATCCTGCGCCGGCCGCGGTACGGGGCTACGCAGGCGCGAACGTATGCCACGCTGGAATTCGACAATGTCGCGGCAGCGACGGCACTCCTTCAGGTGTCGCTGGATTGACTGCTCCACCTTCGGGGGCAGTTCACCATCAATGTATGCAGCAAGGTGCCGCTGAGGGTGTCCCAATGTGTACCTAGTGTGAGCCGGCGTGGACAAGGCCGAGGGATGGAGCCGCCTCACGGCGGGGATCGCGGTGCGCGAGCTTCTCCCGAAGCATGGTCCGCCCGCGGTGTATGCGCGACCGAACCGTTCCAAGCTTCACGCCCAGAATCCGGGCTACCTCGTCATAGGCGAGCCCCTCGAGATCGCACAGGACAACGGCAGCACGGAAATCCGGAGAAAGTTCATCCAGAGCGGCCTGAATGTCTATGTCAAGGTTGTTGAATTCAAAGCTTCTTTCCGGGCCGGGCTGGAGGCTCGGGACACGGTTGTCGGCGTCGTCGGCAAGGCTATCGAAACGGATCCGGCTCTTCCGGCGGGCCTGATCGAGGAACAGGTTGGTGGTGATCCTGTGGATCCAGCCGTCAAGCGTTCCTGGCCTGAATTTCGACAATGAGCGAAAGACGCGGACAAATGCTTCCTGCGTGAGGTCCTCTGCGTCATATCTGTTCCCGGTCAGGCGGTAGGCGAGTCGGTAGACCTTTGGCGAGTGCTGCTCGACAACTTCCTCCCAGGTGGGAGGAACCCACGATTCTTCGTCCTCTACGGATGGGCTCTCAAGGGAGAGCCGTGCAGTATCCCTGGACATCTGGTTCCTCCTTGTTGCCGATCGCCTCTATTCAGGGTTCCGCACGAAGCTGAAAATATGCTGTGTGGAACCCTGAAATTAGCGGAATTGCCGGAGGGTACCAGTAGGCTGAAAGCTTCCAATGAGATTGACAGGGAGTGAAACATGAGCGGCGATAAGCAGGCGAGCTGGTCCTATGCGGAGGGCCTTCCCTCTGAGGACGACGTCCTGCTGAGGGCGAGGGAGCGGTCTCATGAACTGGGCGTCACCGCTGTGACTCCCGGCGTAGCCGCTACGCTCACAGTCCTTGCGGCGACGTCGAAGGCAACCACCGTCGTCGAGGTCGGTGCCGGAGCAGGCGTTTCCGGTGTGTCCCTTCTGCGGGGCCTCGGCGCGCAGTCCGTTCTGACCACCATTGATTCGGATGTCGACCATCTGCGCGCAGCTCGTGAGGCATACGCGGAAGCCGGAGTCGCAGGGAACCGCACCCGCACTATTTCCGGCCGGGCGGCGGATGTTCTGCCGCGGCTCACTGATTCTGCCTACGACATGGTCTTCATCGACGCCGACAAGGCTGGTCTGACCACCTACGTCGATCAGGCTGTCCGGCTACTCAAAACCAGCGGGCTTCTGATCATCAATGACGCGATGGATCAGGGGCGTGTCCCCAATCCGGCGGTGCGCGATGAAACTACCCGCACGCTCAGGACGGTCGGCAAGACCATCCGGGACAACGAACAGCTGGTTTCGTCCATGATCCCCATCGGCGATGGGCTGCTCCTGGCCGTGAAGTCGCGCTAGCTGACGGTTACGCCGAGTAGGCATTCCTTGAGGTTGCCAGCTTCTTCAGCGTTGAGTTCCACCACGAGGCGTCCCCCGCCGTCGATCGGAACGCGCATGATCAGGCTGCGCCCTTCTTTGGTAACCTCCATAGGTCCGTCGCCCGTCCGCGGTTTCATGGCAGCCATCTAAGAAAGTTCCTTCCACAGTTCGCCCCCCGGCAACGTCGAGGAGCGGTCATCATCAGCCGCACGGCATCGGCCTGTCACAATCTCTGCCCCCCGTGCTACCTTCCGTGGTTTATTATCCCGCAGATATCTCGGTGGGGCCAATCGAGATTGTGGCCCACGCCACAGGGTTACGGCGGGTAGTCGCCCCCGCCTGGCAGCTGGGTCCATTCCCACAGCCACGCGACCCATACGATCTGCAGCAACAGGAACATGACGACGACGGCGCCCCGGTACGCGCGCGACGACGAAATGCACACTGCGGCGAGGGCTAGAGGAAACAGTGGGATCAGAAGTCGGAACGTGCTGGTCTGGGGATGGAGGAATGCCAGCAGGTACAGCAGGTAGGCCGCTGACCATAGCTGCATTTCCACGCCGAGCCTCCGGACTGTTGCGGAGCATAGATAGAGCGTCGCCACGATGACGAGCAGCACGGGTGCGAGGGCGCCAAGGACCGGGCCAAATAGGCCCTGCCCTGTTTCCACCCACGGCAGGAACAGTGTCAGCCCGTGCCCACGCCATGCGGTCTCGGTGTCGGTGTAGGCCGTGAGCTCCCCCGTGTACAGCCACGCAATGAGCGGCCAGGAGAGGGCCGCGCATCCGCTGACCACGGCCAGAGCGCCCAACTGCACGGAGTCACGAGCCGAAAAAGGCTGATCGTTGCGCCGCCACCACCGGTAAACCCAGAACGCTGCCATCGCCGCGGCGAAAGGTACCCCTGCAGGGCGGGCCAGGCACATCAGCATGACCACGGGTATTGCCGCAAGATACTGTCCGCGAACCACCAACAGGAGCGACCCGGCCAATAGCGCCAGATGCAGGGACTCGGCATAGGGAACCTGAAGGACCGCCGAGACGGGGAAAGTTCCTACAAAGGCGACGCCCCACAACGCTTCACGATGCGCGGTCTTCTCACGGAACAAAAGGTAGATCAGCGTTGCCGCCCCGAACGCGCAGACAGTTGCCGTCACCGGTGCCAGATACTGCCAGTCCAAACCGGTCACCGCATGAAGGGCCCTGACCAGGAAGGGGAACAGGGCATAGAACGCCCACGGGTTCTCCTGGGCCTGACCCAGCTCGTCGCGTGGGATATCGCGGGGATAACCATCCTGGTAAATCCGCTCATACCAGGCGCTGTCCCAGATGCCGACGAACTCAACATACGACGGCTCCGGCCCACCCCACGGACTCGCGCCCTGCTTCGCAGCAACCCCAAGGAACACGCAGAGTGAAAATACCCGGGTGAGGGCGAAAACCATGAGGACCTGCACAAACCACGGCCACTGCCGACAGCGAGAAAGCAGCCTCGTCCACAGCAGATGCAATTGACCGTTCACCGAGCGGCTTCGGGCATCCACGTCAGTCGACATTCGAAGGACCGTCCGTCCCAGCGCGATAGCTACTTCCGCCGCGCCTGAGCTCTGCAATCAGCAGGTCGCGCCGCTCCAACTCCGACGCCAGCAAGAGAAGAACCTCATCCACCTGATCCATCCGGTAACCGCGCAACGCCGTCGAGAACCGCAAACGGTTGAGATCCTCCGCTTCAGCCGGAACGGGCAGCAGGACAGGAGGAAGTGAAGCAACCGGCTCGGCCAGAGCATGACCAGGATCGTCGTCGTCCGGGCTCAGACTCTCACTGAACCTGCCGAGGGACAGGAGAACGGTGAGGCCGGCAACGGCGATGGCGAGGAAAACCAGTAACAAGGTCACAGGATCAATCGTGCCAGAAACCCGACGCCGATCAGTCCCGCCCTGCCCTGCCTTCCATGACCGCAGCAACTGCAGAAGCGGCGTCGTCGACAATCTGCAAGAGGTCAAGATCCGCCTCGGCAATCATGCCGGAGGGAACCTGCGTTGTTCGCATCCAGTCAATCAGCGGTTTCCAGAAGTCCCTGCCGATCAGCACGATCGGGAAAGAGGTGACCTTGCCCGTCTGAACGAGAGTCATGGCCTCGAACAACTCATCCAGGGTGCCCAGACCGCCCGGCAACACAATAAAGCCCCGTGCGTACTTCACGAACATGGTCTTCCGCGCAAAGAAATACCGGAAGTTGATGCCAAGATCCACCCACTCATTGAGCCCGGACTCGAAGGGCAGCTCAATACCCAGACCCACCGATGTTCCGCTGGCCTCCACGGCGCCCTTGTTGGCGGCTTCCATGGTGCCAGGGCCTCCCCCGGTAATCACGGCATAACCAGCCTGAGCCAGCAGGCCACCGACTTCTTCGCCCAGCCGATAGTACTCGCTGTCCCTCAACGTCCGTGCAGAACCGAACACGCTGATTGCTGGCCCAAGCTCAGAAAGCGTTCCGAACCCCTCCACGAATTCGCTCTGGATCCGCAGTACCCGCCACGGATCCGTATGCGTGAAATTCGCGGAGTCATGACTGTTCAACAGCGCACGATCCGCGAGGTCCTGATCCGTCTGTTCGCGACGCAATTGAACTGGCCCCTTTCGACGGGAAGCGGCGGCATTCGTGGTGTGGTTCGACATGCGTCAAGGCTAGCCGAACGCACCTACGGCTTGGTTGCTCTTGCATTAAGATTCCGACATGGCTGCATAAATGTATTGCCAGCAGGGAATCATTGACTAGATTTCTTCTATGACGCGCATCACTGAGCCATCCACGGCTGCCTCGCCCAACGACGTCCTCGTGCAGCTGGAAGACGTCAACAAGCACTTCGGCGAATTGCATGTCCTCAAAGACATCAACCTCGAAGTCAAGCGTGGGGAGGTCGTCGTCGTCATCGGTCCATCCGGATCCGGAAAGTCAACCCTCTGCCGCGCCATCAACCGGCTCGAAACCATCGACAGCGGAACCATTCGCATCGACGGCCAACCGCTTCCCGCTGAAGGAAAGGGCCTGGCCCGGCTCCGCGCCGACGTCGGCATGGTTTTCCAGTCCTTCAATCTGTTCGCACACAAGTCAATCCTTGAGAATGTTTCCCTGGGCCCGGTCAAGGTCAAGAAGGTCAAGCCCGCCACAGCCAAGGAAACGGCCATGAACCTGCTGCGGCGCGTCGGCGTCGACAATCAGGCGCAGAAACTCCCCGCCCAGCTATCCGGCGGACAACAGCAGCGCGTCGCCATCGCTCGCGCACTGGCCATGCAGCCCAAAGTCATGCTGTTTGACGAACCAACCTCCGCGCTGGACCCCGAGATGATCAACGAAGTGCTGGACACCATGGTCCAGCTCGCCAAGGACGGCATGACCATGATCGTCGTCACCCACGAGATGGGGTTTGCACGCAAAGCCGCAGACCGCGTCCTGTTCATGGCCGATGGACAAATCGTGGAGCAGGCCACACCGGAAGAATTTTTTACCAACCCCAAGAGCGACCGGGCCAAGGACTTCCTCGGCAAGATCCTCGCGCACTAACAAAACCGGGGAATCCCGGCCGTCCATGGCCCTCATCAGAAGGCCAACAACGCAAGGAGACAACATGCGCAAGACTCGTTTCGCAGTGGCCGCCATGGCTGCCGCAACTGCATTGACGCTTTCGGCCTGTGGAGGCGGATCCGATAGCGGTTCCACAGGTTCCGCCGACGACGAAAAGGTCCGCATCGGCATCAAGTTCGATCAGCCCGGACTCGGGTTCAAGGACGGCGACACCTACACCGGCTTCGACGTCGAGGTCGCAAAGTACGTGGCAGGCGAACTGGGCTACGAAGAGGGCCAGATCGAATTCGTGGAATCCCCGTCAGCCAACCGCGAGAACATGCTCTCCACCGGGCAGGTGGACATGATCTTCGCAACCTACTCAATCACCGATGAACGCAAGGAACAGGTCGCCTTCGCAGGACCGTACTTCATCGCCGGCCAGGACCTCCTGGTTCCCATGGACAGTGACATCAAGGGACCCGAAGACCTCGAGGGCAAGAAGCTCTGCTCGGTCACCGGCTCCACCTCCGCGCAGAAGATCAAGGACAAGTACCCCGGCGTGCAACTGGTTGAGCAACCAGGCTACGCCGAGTGCGTCACGGTGATGGCTGGCGGTCAGATCGACGCCGTGACCACCGATGACATCATCCTTGCCGGCCTTGCAGCACAGCCGTCCAATGCGGGCAAGTTCAAGGTTGTCGGCAACACGTTCTCGGAGGAACGCTACGGTGTTGGCCTCCCGAAGGACAACGACATCTGTGAAGACGTCAACGCGGCGATCACCAAGATGATCGAAGAAGGGGCATGGGAAGAAGCCCTGGACACCAGCCTCGAAGGGGCGGACTTCCAGTACAACAAGGAAGTCAACCCGCCAGAGCCGGACGCTTGCAGCTAATTCCAGTAAAGGTGCTCCCGGAACGGTCCCTCGTTTCCGGGAGCATCTCGTCTGTCCTACGGAAGTGGTGAACAATGGACAGTGTCGTCTCGCTCTTTGAGGAATTCGACATACTTGGCGCCTTCTGGATGAATATCCGGTTGACGCTTTGGGCAGCCCTGTGGTCCCTGATCCTCGGTACGGTGCTGGCCCTATTCCGCATCTCTCCCATCGCGAGTCTGCGTTGGTTCGGTGCCCTCTACGTCAACATCTTTCGGAACACGCCACTGACCATCATCATGGTGTTCGGCGTTCTGGGCCTCTACGCCCAATTGCAGGTAGTCCTATCCAACGACTTTGACCTGAACTTCTTCCGTATCGCTGTTCTCTCACTATCGATCTATCACGCTGCCTTCGTCTGTGAAGCCCTTCGAAGCGGCGTGAACACGGTTCCGATCGGCCAGGCTGAGGCAGCCCGTGCCATCGGACTCAGCTTCCTCCCCGCAGCAAGACTGATCATCTTCCCCCAGGCCTTCCGCGGCGCTGTAGTTCCCCTCGGCAACGTGCTGATCGCACTGATCAAGAACTCGACCGTGGCAGTGACCGCGTCCGTCGCCGAAACATCGGGTCTCATGAAAACCATGATCGAGTTCCGCCCCGATGTCATTCTGGTGATCTTCATGATCTTCGCCCTCGGCTTCGTGATCATCGTGATCCCTGTCGGGCTGTTGACCACCTGGCTTTCCAAGAAACTGGCGGTGTCTCGATGAGTAGTTCCAACGTCCTTTTCGACGCGCCCGGCCCGGTCGCCAAACGCAACATTCTGGTCGGCAACGTGGTCGGCGTGCTGATCATCGTAGCTGTGCTGGTCTATATCATCAGCGGGCTAGCGGAGAAAGATCAGTTGACCGCCGCAAAGTGGAGCCCCTTCCTGGAATGGGACACGTGGCGCTATTACATGCTGCCTGGCCTGCTCAACACCCTGCAGGCTGCCGCCATCGCCATTGTCACATCCGTGGTGTTCGGTCTCCTCTTCGGCCTCGGACGTCTCTCTGCCTTCGCTCCCCTGCGCTGGGTCACCGGAACGATCGTGGAGTTCCTGCGCGCAGTGCCCGTGCTGCTCATGATGATCTTCCTGTGGTTCGGCATCTCCATGCTGGAGATCATGCCGGCAGGAAACGTCCCGTTCGTCGCCGTCGTCACCGCATTGACCCTCTACAACGGCTCCGTGATTGCCGAACTGGTCCGGTCCGGTGTCTTCGGGCTGCCGAAGGGGCAGCGGGAAGCCGCGCTGGCTATCGGGATGACACGGCCGCAGTCGCTGCGTGCCATCGAGGTACCACAGGCGCTGGTGGCCATGCTGCCGGCCCTGATCAGCCAATTCGTGGTCATCCTCAAGGACTCCGCGCTCGGATACATCATTACCTTCTCGGAGCTTCTGTCCACCTCCCGCAGGCTTGGCTCGGGAGAGGGCAACATGCTGCCCGCGCTGATCGTCGCGGCCGTGATTTTCATTGTCATCAACTACGCGCTGTCAGCGCTGGCGCAATGGCTTTCCCGATTCCTCAGTCACCGCTCAGGCAAGCCCGCCCGCGACGAAGAGCCGCTGATGGATGCGAACAACAACGCGGGAACGCTCTAACCCTGAGCAGGATCAGGACAGCCAGGTCCTCAGCGCCGACAGGCACCGCCGGATTTCTTCGGCTGCGACGTGCTCATTGTCCGAGTGCGCCAGCAGGGCATCCCCCGGACCAAAGTTCACCGCTGGAATGCCGAGTTCACTGAAGCGGGCGACGTCGGTCCATCCGTATTTGGGCTTCGGTTCGGCCCCTACAGTTTTGACGAATGCTGCAGCAGCCGGGTGCGTGAGACCGGGCCGGGCGCCAGCGGCGGCATCTGTTCGCACGAGGTCGACGCCGTCAAGAACAGTCCGCACGTACGTCTCGGCTTCCTCGATGGACCTGGACGGCGCGAAGCGGTAATTGATTTCAACCACGGTGCTGTCGGGGATGACGTTGCCTGCGGTTCCACCGATGATCCGGACGGCGTTCAGGCCCTCACGAAATTCCAGTCCGTCAACGTTGATCGTCAATGGCTCGTGGTCGCGCAGCCGGGACAGGACATCCGCTGCGGCATGGATGGCGTTCTCCCCCATCCATGCACGAGCCGAATGGGCGGCGCGTCCTGCGAGCGCCGCTTCGAAGCGCATGGTGCCGTTGCAGCCGCCCTCCACTGTTCCGTTGGTGGGCTCGAGCAGAATGGCGAAGTCGCCGTCGAGCAGTTCCGGATGGTTCCGCGCCAGCCGGCCGAGGCCGCTCTTGGATGCTTCGACTTCTTCGTGATCGTAGAAGACGTAGGTGATGTCCCGGTCTGTCTCCTGCAGGGATGCTGCGAGCGCGAGCTGGACGGCGACTCCGCCCTTCATGTCCGTGGCGCCGCGGCCATACAACACGTCACCGTCCCAGGACGCCGGGACGGTCCCCCTGGATCCGGGGGCGGTGGGCAGCGGAACGGTGTCGAGATGCCCTGCAAGAATGACCCGTTCGCTGCGTCCCTGTTCGGTTCGGGCGATGAGCGCATCGCCGTCGCGCACCACCGTCAGATGTGGGAGTCGCATAAGGGACGCCTCCACGGCGTCTGCAAGAGGCGTCTCCTGACCGGAGACGCTGTTGATGTTCAGAAGCGCGTGCGTCAGCTCCGCTACGTCCGCTGTCAGATCCAGGGCTGCATAATTCACGATCCCAGCCTAGGTCACCGCAAGGATCGGTCATAGAGTCTTCTCCCTGAGGTGTCCTCGTTAGACTTGGAACATGACTGATCGCACCGCTGGTAAGAACGAATTCCTCCCTGTTGCCCCGCGTACCGCCTATGGAAGCGGCATTGCTACCGTGTCCGATGACGGCACCGTCCTTGACGTCTGGTATCCGAAGCCTGGTCTTGGTTCCACAACGACTGACGCTGAACTGGACACGGTGCTCGGACAGTTGGACGGCGACAGGGACGACGCCCGGAAAACTGCTCTGCAGAGGATCGATCGTGAGATTGCCCTCGACGATGCACCGGTGGACACCGCTGACGCCTATCTGCGGCTGCATCTGTTGTCGCATTGCCTGACGCCGCCGAACAGCATCAATCTTGACGGCATTTTCGCGTTGCTTCCGAATGTGGTGTGGACCAACTTCGGACCCTGCGCAGCGGAGGGGTTCGAGACCACGCGTGCCCGGCTGCGTCTGCGCGGAACTGTCACCGTTTACGGTGTGGACAAGTTTCCGCGCCTGGTGGACTACGTCGTCCCCCAGGGTGTGCGGATTGCCGACGCCGACCGGGTGAGGCTGGGAGCGCATCTGGCGCCGGGAACCACGGTCATGCATGAGGGCTTCGTGAACTTCAACGCCGGCACGCTCGGAACCTCCATGGTGGAGGGCCGCATTTCGGCTGGTGTGGTGGTCGGTGACGGGACCGACGTCGGCGGCGGCGCCTCGATCATGGGCACCCTTTCCGGTGGCGGCAGGGAGAAGATCACGCTCGGTGAGAGGGTTCTGCTGGGGGCAAATGCCGGTGTTGGCATCAGTATCGGGGATGACAGTGTGGTGGAGGCCGGGCTGTATATCACTGCTGGCACGCTCGTTCGGGTGGCCTCCCCCGATGGTGCGGAAACGGTGAAAGCCGTGGAACTATCCGGTGTCCCCCACCTGCTATTCCGCCGGAACTCGGTGTCCGGTGCGGTGGAGGCCCTACCCCGCGATGGCCAGAGTGTTGAGCTCAACTCTGTGCTGCACGCCAACTAGATGCCTTCTCGTTCAGCCAGTGCTATCAGGGAACGACGGCGACGTCGCGCCCAGACCGCGCTGGTCATGCTGGTGCTCATTTTACTGACCAGTGCGGGCGGTTTCCTGGCGGTATCCGCTCTTGAACCATCGGAGGCGGTCCTTCGGGAACGGTGCGCCGCCGTCGTCGGCCCTGATACATACGAGCTGACGCCAGAGCAGGCGTCCAACGCGGCCCTTATCGCCGGGGTTGCCCTGAGCAGGGGGCTGCCGCCACGGGCGGCGTCCATCGCCATCGCGACGGCAATCCAGGAGTCCGGGCTGCGGAACCTGGACTATGGGGACAATGCCGGCCCCGACTCGCGCGGGCTGTTCCAGCAGCGACCATCGCAGGGGTGGGGTACCGAGGAGCAGATCATGGACCCGTATTATGCTGCCCACGCGTTCTATAACGGGCTCGTGAAGGTACCTGGTTACACCGAGATGCCAGTGACAGAAGCCGCTCAGCAGGTCCAGATCAGCGCCTTCCCCGAAGCATATGCCGATCATGAGCCGGAAGCCCGAGCTTTCGCATCGGCACTCACGGGGCATTCGGCCGCTGCCCTGGACTGCGTACTGCGAAGCGCGGATGGTTCCGGGAATCCTGTACAGGTTGTCGAGGAAGCCGCCGTTGTCTTCGGGAACCAGTCCGCGGTCATCGATGGATCCAACATCACGTTGAAGGCCACGGACCGGACGGGGTGGGCGACGGCGCAGTGGGCGGTGGCCAATGCTAAGCGACTGAATCTGACCGGGGTTTCATTCGGCGGCCTCCAGTGGGTTCGCTCCGGCGGGTGGTCCACTGCGGAAACCGCGCCCGGAATCGTCACCGTCCAGGTGGCGACGGGCGCCTGGCAGTAGGTCCGCCTAGAACAGCCATCTACGAACTAGGCTGGTGCCATGAGAATTTTGGTTACCGGCGGAAGCGGTTACATAGGCTCCCACACAGTGCTCGCTCTCCTTGAGGCCGGGCATGATGTTGTGGTGATAGATAATCTGGCGAACTCGAATCAGGAGTCCCTTCGCCGGGTGGGGGAAATTGCGGGCAGGTCCGCGGAGTTCCTTCAGGTTGATCTGCTGGACGAGACAGCTCTGGATAACGCATTCAGCAGCCAGAATGTTGACGCCGTCATCCACTTCGCAGGCTTGAAAGCCGTGGGCGAGTCTGTTGAGAAACCGCTGTATTACTACCACAACAACGTGGGCGGCACACTGAATCTGTTGCGCTGCATGGAGCGGCACGACGTCCGCACCCTCGTCTTCAGTTCGTCGGCGACAGTCTATGGGGCTTCCGAGGAAGTTCCCCTGGTGGAGAAGCTTCCTCTCGACGCCGTCAACCCATATGGGCGGACCAAGGAACAGATCGAGGACATCCTGTCCGACGTCGGCGCTGCTGACGAGCGGTGGAACATTGCGCTTCTGCGTTACTTCAACCCGGTAGGCGCGCACGAGTCCGGGAGAATCGGCGAGGACCCAACAGGGACGCCGAACAACCTATTGCCGTTCGTTGCCCAGGTTGCTGTGGGACGGCGCGAGAAGGTCATGGTTTTCGGCAATGATTATCCGACGCCGGACGGTACCGGAATCCGCGACTATATTCACGTGGTGGACCTGGCGGCAGGACACCTGGCAGCCTTGGACTACGTCCATTCCCACAGCGGCGTCCACCGTTGGAATCTGGGGACCGGGAAGGGGTCCTCCGTACTGGAGGTCCTCGCGGCATTCTCTGCCGCCGCAGGCCACGAGGTGCCTTACGAGTTCGGTCCCCGACGTCCGGGCGATGCTGCCGTGAGCTATGCGGATCCCTCCGCTGCGCTTGCAGACCTCGGTTGGTCCGCACACAAAACCCTGCAGCAGATGTGTGACGATCACTGGCGCTGGCAGAAGGAAAATCCCCTGGGTTACTCCTCCTGAGCATCCCCCTTAAATGACTCTGCAGTAGGGGCAGTTCCCGGATCCCGGGAACTGCCCCTACTGCAGAATCAACAAGTTTGTACTAGATAGCCGGGTACTGCCGCTCGGGCTCACCCGTGTACAGCTGACGCGGACGGCCGATCTTGGTCTGCGGGTCCTGCATCATTTCGCGCCACTGAGCGATCCAGCCGGGAAGCCGGCCCATGGCGAACAGCACCGTGAACATCTTCTCCGGGAAGCCCATGGCCTTGTAGATCAGGCCCGTGTAGAAGTCCACGTTCGGGTACAGCTTGCGCTCAATGAAGTAGTCATCCGCGAGGGCCTTCTCCTCAAGCCGCATGGCGATGTCCAGCAGTTCATCGTTGCCGCCGAGTTTTTCAAGAATCTCGTGGGCTGTGGCCTTGACGATCTTGGCGCGCGGGTCATAGTTTTTGTAGACACGGTGTCCGAAGCCCATCAGCTTCACACCGTCTTCCTTGTTCTTGACCTTCTCCATGAAGTCCTCAGGCTCCATGCCCTTGGCCTTGATCTCGCGCAGCATGTTGAGCACAGCCTCATTGGCGCCGCCGTGAAGCGGGCCGAACAGCGCGTTGATGCCAGCTGAGACGGAGGCGAACATGTTGGCGTTGGAACTGCCCACCAACCGAACCGTTGACGTTGAGCAGTTCTGTTCATGGTCCGCATGAAGAATGAGCAGCAGGTCCAGGGCCTTGACCATCGTGGGATCAAGCTCGTAGGGCTCTGCAGGCAGCCCAAAGCTGAGCCGCATGAAGTTCTCCACCAGGTTCATGGAGTTATCCGGGTAGAGCATCGGCTGACCGATGGACTTCTTGTGCGCGTACGCAGCGATTACCGGAAGCTTGGCCATCAGACGGAACGTGGAGAGCTCTACCTGTTCGTCGTCGAACGGGTCCAGGCTGTCCTGATAGAACGTGGACAGTGCTGATACTGCCGAGGACAGGACGGGCATCGGGTGTGCGTCCCGCGGGAAGCCGCCAAAGAAGCCCTTCAGCTCCTCATGCAGCAGAGTGTGCCTGCGAATTCGCTGGTCGAATGCGTCCAGCTCGGAGGCGCTCGGCAGGTTTCCGTAGATCAGGAGGTAGGAAACTTCCAGGAAGCTTGAGTGCTGCGCGAGCTGGTCGATGCCATACCCGCGGTACCGCAGAATGCCCTTCTCACCGTCGATGAATGTGATGGCGGAGGTTGTTGCCGCGGTATTCATGAAACCGGGGTCAAAGGTGACATTTCCGGTTTCCTTCAGCAGACGGGAAACGTCGTAGCCGTGGTTACCCTGTGCCGCTTGTACGCGTGGAAGGTCCAGTCCCTGTTGCTGGTCCTGGCCGAAAACGAGTCTGGCTCCGGCTTGCTCAGTCATGAAATCTCCTTCAGGAGGTGCTCAGTCAACTTACGCAGCCCTGCCGATGTCCAGGGCCAAGATGCATATTCCCCTAAAACGCTACCCGTAAATGAGCGCTCGGCACTAATTGAACGGGTGATTTCTGTCGGATCGGGATGAAGACGTTACCCGTTGGTACGGTGATTAACTACGCCAGCAGCCTCTCGACAGCAGCGTCCACGCGTTCGTCTGTGGCGGTCAGCGCTACCCTGATATGGCCGTTGCCGGCCTCACCGTAGAACGTTCCCGGACCGACGACGATCCCTCTGTCTGCCAGCCTGCCAACCGTTGTCCAGGTGTCCTCGCCGGCACTACCCCATAGGTAAAGGCCAGCCTCTGACTGGCTGATCTCCACGCCGAAATCCTGAAGGGCTGGCAGCAGCCTCTGCCTCCGGGAGCGATAGAGGTTCTTCTGCTCAACGACGTGCGCTTCGTCCTCGAGCGCAGCGCGCATAGCTTCCTGCACTGGGAAGGGAACGATCATCCCGGCATGCTTGCGGCTGTTGACCAGGTTGGCCATTACCTCCGGATCACCGCCGATGAAGGCTGCACGGTATCCGGCCATATTGGATTGCTTGCTCATGGAGTACACCGTCAGTAGGCCCTTATGGCTTCCAGCGGACGCTACCGGATCTAGAATGCTCGGCACTGTGTGATCATCCCAATCACCCCATCCGAGCTCCGCATAACACTCATCAGAGGCCACGAGCGCACCGATGGCTCGCGCCTGTTCAACGATGGATGCCAGTGACTCCCTGGAACGAACAGCTCCCGTGGGGTTACCGGGGCTGTTGACCCAGATGAGCCGCACGCGGGATCTCGTCGCGGCATCGAGCTCATCGAGGTTGTCAGCGGCAACGGAAGTGGCGCCTGCCAGACGCGCACCGACGTCGTAGGTGGGATACGCCACCACAGGACGGACGACGATGTCGCCGGCCCCCAGCCCCAACAGCGTTGGAAGCCACGCCACCATTTCCTTGGATCCGACCGTCGGCATGATGTGCTGCGGATCGAGATCTGGAACCCCACGGCGTCGCGCGAACCACGCCGAAATGGCGGCCCTCAGGGCGTCGGTCCCGTGCGTCGTCGGGTAACCGGGCGCGTCCGAGGCCGCGGCCAGAGCGTCCCGGACTACTGCGGGGGTGGGATCAACAGGGGTTCCGATGGAAAGATTGACGATGCCGTCAGCGTGCTGGGATGCCCGGGCCAGGTACGGCGCCATCGCCTCCCACGGGTACTCGGGCAGATCAAGGCCGAATTGGGCCACGCCTCACTCCTGGTTCTGCGGAGGCAGGGACGCGATGCCGGGGTGGTCCTTGTGCGTATTGCCGAGTTTGGCTGCACCGCCAGGAGAACCGAGGTCATCGAAGAACTCGACGTTGAACTTGTAGTACTCCGCCCATTCCTCGGGCGTGTCATCCTCGTAGTAGATAGCTTCGACCGGGCAAACGGGCTCGCATGCGCCGCAATCCACGCACTCGTCCGGATGTATGTAGAGGGAGCGTTCACCTTCATAGATGCAATCTACGGGGCATTCTTCGATGCACGCCTTGTCCTTGACATCCACGCACGGCTGCGCGATTACATACGTCACGACCCAACGCCTTTCCTTCGGGCACTTTGACTCACCCAATACACCGGGAGCCACTCTTCGACCAGCTTAGTAACCAAATCCGCAATACCCTAGCCGGACCATAAACTATCAGCATGGACCCTCGAAATCTTCTCCTGTCATTGGAAGTCGGAGCCCGCGTAGTGGTCCGCTACCGAATTGATGTCGGGTTCACGGATGCGTTGGGGGATCTCCTGGAGATCAGCGACACTGCGTGCACGGTGAGGACCCGGCGGACCGACGTCGCGATAGCTCTGGACACTGTGACGGCCGCCCGCGTGGTGCCTCCCGCTCCCCCTCGCCGAAGCCGCTCGCACTGAAACAAGCCATTGATCTTTGTCAATCATAGGGGCCAGATACCGTATGATTTCCCTATGGCTACAGACGAGGACGTACAGGCGCGGGGACGGGCCCTGAGCTCACCCGTGAGACTCCGCATCCTTCGGCTCTGCCTCCACAAGGCACGAACGAACAAGGAAATCGCCGAAAGTCTCAACCTGAACCCAGCAACATCACTGCACCACGTGCGCACGCTCCTGTCCACAGGGTTCCTTGCCGCAGAGGAAAGCCGGACAGGCAACCGCGGCGCCAAGGAAATCCCCTACCGAGCCACCGGCCTTTCCTGGTCCTCCAAAATCCCGGACGCCGCCCCCATCCTGGTTGAAACGTTCCTCCAGGAAATCGACGGGCTGACGCCGTCGGACATCGACGTCTGGCGCATGGGTGTAAAACTCAATGATGAGAACCGACGCGAAATGATGGCCAAACTCCGCGAAGTCTTCGAAGAGTACGCAGCGAAGGAAGCGGACGACGACGGCACCGCCACGTCAATCCTCCTCGCCCACCACATAGACCGCACGGCCAACTAGCCGGCCGAGCCCGGAACAGCTTTCCGGTCACCGGTTTTCCGATACGTCCGCAGCACCAGGGTCACGACCACCACGGCCAGAATCCCGACGACGGCCTGCCCGAAGATCCACAGGTTTCCTGCTACCGCGACAGGCAAGGTCTGCAGGCCAGTGGAACCAGTAACAATCAACGTTGACGGGCCGCCGGACGTAGCGAGAAGCCCCGTCATCGAATAGGTGAGCACTGCCACCGCAGCCGTTGGCCACACGCTCCTGGACCAGGCCCCCACAAAGACCGCCACGGAACCGCTCAAGACCAGCGCAGCTAGGGCGCCCAACGGGAACCCGTCCAGAGTCTGCGCGTGGAGCCCAGCCCCCAGAGCTGTGGCAGCAACCGCTCCCGCGATTACCACCAGCAACGTTCCCAGTAATGACCGGGCAGAGCGCTGCTTACGGGCCAAGGCGTCGTCGGGTTTGGGCTTAACGGCCAACGGCAGCCCACTGTTGGTGGGCTGCCGTTGGATCGTCATGCGTTTACTCTATGCGCGAGAACGTGAACGCGCGGCCTTGGCGCGCTCGCTCGCATTGAGGATGAGCTTCCGGATACGGATGGTTTCCGGAGTCACCTCAACACACTCATCCTCGCGGGCGAACTCGAGTGACTCTTCCAGCGTGAGCTTGCGCGGCGGGGTAAGGTTCTCGAAGGAATCAGAAGAAGCAGCACGCATGTTGGTGAGCTTCTTTTCCTTGGTGATGTTGATGTCCATGTCGTCGGCGCGGGAGTTCTCCCCAACGATCTGGCCCTCGTACACCTCGGATGTGGGCTCCACGAAGAAGGATCCACGCTCCTGCAGGTTGATCATCGCGAACGGCGTGACGACGCCGGCGCGGTCAGCGATCAGCGAACCGTTGGTGCGATACTCGATGTCGCCGGCCCACGGCTCGTAACCGTCAGAGTAGGACGCCGCGATGCCAGCACCGCGGGTGTCCGTCAGGAACCGGGTGCGGAAACCGATCAGACCACGGGCAGGAACCATGAATTCCATCCGGACCCAGCCGGTACCGTGGTTGGCCATATTGGTCATGCGTCCCTTACGGGCAGCCAGCAGCTGCGTCACGTTGCCGAGGAACTCCTCGGGGACGTCGATGGTCATGTGCTCGATCGGCTCGTGAACCTTGCCGTCCACGATGCGGGTCACAACCTGCGGCTTTCCAACCGTGAGCTCAAAACCCTCACGGCGCATCTGCTCAACGAGGATGGCCAGAGCCAACTCGCCGCGGCCTTGGACCTCCCAGGAGTCAGGACGTTCCGTGGGCAGAACACGCAGGGAAACGTTACCGATGAGTTCCTTGTCCAGACGATCCTTCACCTGGCGTGCAGTGACCTTGGAACCCTTGACACGGCCCGCGAGCGGGGACGTGTTGATACCGATGGTCATGGAGATCGCAGGATCATCCACGGTGATCAGCGGCAACGGGCGGGGGTCATCCACATCAGTCAGCGTCTCACCGATGGTGATGTCCTCGATACCGGCGACGGCGACAATTTCACCGGGGCCAGCGGAATCGGTGGGCACACGATCCAGGGCTTTGGTAGCCAGCAGCTCAGTGATCTTCACGGTCTTCAGCTGGCCGTCCTGGCGCGCCCAGGCAACCTGCTGGCCCTTGCGGAGTGTGCCGTTGAAAATACGAAGCAGTGCCAGACGTCCGAGGAACGGCGAGGCGTCAAGGTTCGTGACGTGCGCCTGAAGAACACCATTGGGGTCATAAGTGGGCGCAGGGATGTGATCAACGATGGTCTTGAACAGCGGTTCCAGATTGTCGTTGTCCGGTGCAGTGCCGTCAGCAGGCTGCTCGAGCGAAGCTGCGCCGACACGTGCTGCGGCGTAGACCACAGGAACGTTGAGAATGGAGTCGAGGTCCAGATCTGGCACCTCATCAGACAGGTCCGAGGCAAGGCCCAACAGCAGGTCCATGGACTCGCTGACGACGTCTTCGATCCGGGAGTCTGGGCGGTCCGTCTTGTTGACCAGGAGGATCACGGGCAGTTTTGCAGCCAGCGCTTTACGCAGCACGAAGCGGGTCTGCGGGAGAGGGCCCTCGGATGCGTCAACGAGGAGGACGACGCCGTCGACCATGGACAGTCCACGCTCAACCTCGCCACCGAAGTCCGCGTGACCCGGGGTGTCAATCACGTTGATGGTGATCGTTTCGCCATTGGCTGCCGGACCGTCATAGAACACGGTTGTGTTCTTCGCGAGAATGGTGATGCCCTTTTCGCGTTCGAGGTCTCCGGAGTCCATGACTCTCTCTGCGACTTCGCCGTGGGCGGCGAAAGAGTTCGTCTGGCGAAGCATTGCATCGACCAGGGTGGTCTTTCCATGGTCAACGTGGGCTACGATTGCCACATTGCGGAGGTCGCTCCGCGTAGCGGTTTCGACGGCCGAGTTGGTTTCAGACATGCGTGAAGACTCAATTCCGGTTGTTAAGAACAGAATGCGCCCGGTTGGGGCAGTTATGGCCGCCAAGCCCTGGGGCCTACTAATTCCGGCAAAGACTTCCGGTCCGACAAGGCAGCAGCCCTATTCTACGTTATAAGGCAATTGATGGCCTAACGGGCATTGGCTTTAAGCACCGATGGCGCACTGCGGGCAGTGCGCCATCGGGTTGAGCGAACGGTCAGGCCACCTCAGGGGGCAGCATCAGACCAGCGCCGGGAATAGCATCCAGCAACGCCTGGGTGTAGGCAGTCTGCGGCTTCTCGAACACATCATCCGTAGTGCCCTTCTCCACCAGCTTCCCCTTCTCCATCACACAAACGTGATCCGCGATCTGCCGGACTACGGCGAGATCGTGGGTGATGAACAGGTAGCTCAGGCCCAACTCCGACTGCAGATCAGCCAGGAGCTTCAGGATCTGAGCCTGTACCAGAACGTCCAATGCCGAGACAGCTTCGTCGCAGATCACCACTTCAGGATCCAGCGCCAGAGCCCGTGCGATGGCCACCCGCTGCCGCTGCCCACCCGAGAGCTCGTTCGGGAAGCGCTGCATCATGGAGGCAGGCAATGCCACCTGATCCAACAGGTTGCGAACCTTCGCCTCACGGCTTTTGGCATTACCTACGCCGTGAACGCGCAGAGGCTCCTCGATGGTCCGGAAGATGTTGTACATCGGATCCAGTGAACCGTACGGGTCCTGGAAAATCGGCTGCACACGGCGACGGAAATTGAACATCTCCTTCCGACCGAGCGACGTGATGTCGACACCGTCGAAAGTGATGCTGCCATCCGTGGCATCCTCCAGGCCAAGCACCATCTTTGCCACCGTGGACTTGCCGGAACCCGACTCCCCCACGACCGCCGTCGTCGTACCCCGCTTGATAGCGAACGAGACATCATCCACGGCCTTGAAATCGGAGGACTTCCCCCAACCGCCGCGGATCTTGTACACCTTGACCAGGTTTTTGACCTCAATGACGTTATCCGTCTGGAGGTCCTCAGCGTGAGGTGCGAGCACCTCATCCGATTCCCGCCCGGTCCCCTTGGAGGACTCGATCCGGCGTGAAGCCAACGACGGCGCGGACGCCACGAGCTTCTGCGTGTACGGGTGCTGTGGGTTCGTCAGCAGTTCAAGTGCCGGCCCTGATTCCACAACCTGCCCCTTGTACATGACCACAACCTTGTGAGCGCGTTCCGCCGCAAGGCCCAGGTCATGGGTAATCAGCAGAACGGCGGTGCCCAACTCATCGGTCATCGTCTCCAGATGGTCCAGAATTTGCCGCTGCACCGTCACGTCCAGGGCCGACGTCGGCTCATCAGCGATAAGCAGACGTGGACGGCACGCAAGACCAATGGCGATCAACGCACGCTGGCGCATACCACCGGAGAACTCATGCGGATACTGGTTTGCACGCGCCGCAGCATCCGGAAGCCCTGCCTCGGTCAGCACCTTGGCAACATCCTTCGGGCCGCTCGGCAGCCCGTTGGCCTTCAACGTCTCCTTCACCTGGAAACCGATCTTCCACACCGGGTTGAGGTTGGACATCGGATCCTGCGGAACCATCCCGATCGATGAACCACGAAGCTGGATCATCCGTTTCTCGCTGACGTTCGTCAGATCCTCACCATCGAAAACGATGCTGCCGCCCGAGACACGCCCGTTCGAGGGAAGCAGACCAATAGCGGCCAGCGCCGTCGTCGACTTCCCCGAACCGGACTCCCCCACAATGGCAACCGTCTCGCCCGGCATGATCGTCAGATCCGCCCGCTTCACAGCCGGCACTTCACCGTTGTTGGTTTTGAACGTGATCGCAAGATCCTTCAGCTCCAACAACGGAGCCACAGGATTCTGTGCTGATGGGTTCTCAGTATTCATCTCCGCCCCGTTCATCGTTTACGCGCCTTCGGGTCAAGAGCATCCTGCAGGGCATCGCCCAACATGATGAAGCTCAAAACCGTCAGGGAAAGTGCCAGACCCGGCCAGAACAGCGCCATCGGGTTGGTCCGCAGCGAACTCTTCGCAGCGAAGATGTCATTCCCCCAGGACATGACGTCCGGCGGAAGTCCGATACCCAGATAGGACAGTGTGGACTCCGCAACAATGAAGATACCCAGCGAGATGGTCGCGATCACGATCACCGGAGCCAGCGCATTCGGAATAACGTGACGCACCAGAGCACCGAACGGGCTCACACCGAGAGACCTCGCCGCCGTCACAAAATCAGCATTCCGAACTTCGATCACAGCAGCACGCGTGATACGCGCAATCTGCGGCCAGCCGAACGTCATGAGGATCAGCACAAGGGTCCACACATTCCGGTTTTCCCGGAAGAAGGGAACCTGCACAATAACAATGGCGCCAAGAATCAGCGGCAGCGCGAAGAAGATATCTCCCAGACGGGCAAGAATGGCGTCAACCCAGCCACCGAAGTAGCCGGACACTGCACCGATCAGGCCACCGACAATGACAACGCCGATCGTGGCAAACAGCCCCACCGTCAGCGAGGACTGCGTGCCGTATACAACGCGCGCCAGAATGTCGCAGCCCTGCTGGGTAAAGCCCAACAGGTGACCCGGCGCAGGACCGCCGTCTGAATTACTGAGCATGCAGTTGTCATTCGGGGCCTCATTGGTGAACAGGCCCGGAAACAACGCCACAAAAATGACAGCAATGATCAGAATCGCGCTGATGATGAACAGCGGCTGCTTTCGCAGATTGCGCCAGGCCTCGCGCCACAGGCTCGTCGGCGCATCGTCAGAAATTTTGCTGTCGGTAGCGGCCACCGGGGTCTCCGAGACGTCCGCAACAAAATGCTCAACCGGGTAGGCCGAGGTTTTCGCCCTTCTCGGCGAAGGTGTGGGGTTTTCTATTTCAGGCATATCGAATCCTCGGGTCCAGCCACGCGTACAGAAGATCCACCAGCAGATTAGCCAGGCAGAAAATCAGAATGAGTACTGTGACAATGGAGACGACCACGGGGGCCTCACCATTGAGCACTGCGCGGTACAGGGTGTTGCCAACTCCGTTGACGTTGAAAATACCTTCGGTGACAATCGCGCCGCCCATGAGGGCACCAAGATCCGCACCAAGGAATGTAGCCACAGGAATCATGGAATTTCGCATGACATGAACGCCGATGACACGGCGGCGGCTCAAGCCCTTCGCTGTCGCCGTGCGCACGTAATCGGCGCTCGCGTTTTCGATCACGGCCGTGCGGGTAAGCCTCAGTACATACGCGAAGGAAACCAGACCCAGCACGAGCGCGGGAAGGATGAGTTCCGTGAAAGTGGCGTCGCCGCTGACCGTGGGATTGGTCCACTCAAGCTTCACACCAATCAGGAACTGCATGAGGAAGCCCAACACGAAAATCGGGACAGCGATGACAACCAGTGACACCACCAGCACGGTCGAGTCGAAGAGTTTCCCCTTCTTGAGACCGGCAAAAAGACCAACGACGACGCCGGCAACAGCTTCGAAGACCAGAGCCATGACAGCAAGTTTGGCCGTCGTCGGGAAGACATTCGCGATGATTTCGGCGATCGGGCGACCAGCAAAATTGGTTCCCAGATCAAACGTCAGCAGCCCCTTCAGATACAGGAAGTACTGCACCCAGAAAGGCTCGTCGAGGTTATATTGCGCACGAATGGAAGCCTCAACCGCAGGTGTACAACCCTTTTCGCCACAAATTGCGGCAGTCGCATCGCCGGGAAGGCTGAAAACCAGAAAGTAGATGAGCAGCGTCGCGCCAAGGAATACGGGGATCAGCTGCAGGAATCGGCGGACCAGGTACCAGGCCATCAGGCCTCACCCGCCGCGGCGTGCGTCCGGACGGAACGCTCGGTAAATATCATCAGAGTTTAACCTCTTTGTAGTGGGCACGCGTGCGGGGGCCGTCCCTGTAGGGACCGGCCCCCGCAAACGAATGGGATTACTTGCCGGTGATGGCGTAATAGAGTGGTACGCCGTTCCAGCCGAACTCAACGTTTTCTACGTTGTTGCTCCAGCCGCCCTGAGCAACCTGGTACCAGAGCGGAATCGCCGGCAGGTCCTCGAGGAGCATTTCCTGGGCGTCGTTCATAGCCTGGTTGCCCTCTTCAACGGAACCAGCCGACAGACCTTCCGAAACCGCCTTGTCGAACTTCTCGTTCGAGTAACGCGCATCGTTCGAGCCCGCACCCGTGGTGTAGATCGGGCCGAGGAAGTTGGCCAGCGACGGATAGTCTGCCTGCCACCCGGCGCGAATCGCACCGGTCAGCTTGCCCTCGGTCGCTACCGTCCGGACCTCCTTGAAGGAAGCGAACGGCTTACCCGTTACCTCGATGCCGAGTTCGTTCTTGATGCTGTTGACCACAGCCTGAACCCAGGTCTTGTGATCGCCCTTGTCGGCGTTGTACGCGATGGTCAGCGGCTTGCTCTTGTCGAATGGCTCGAGCTCTTCGGCCTGCTTCCAGAGTTCCTTGGCCTTCTCCGGGTTGAACTCAAGGTTCTCGCTGCCTTCCAGGCTGTCCGAGTAACCGTCCAGAACAGGTGCGGTGAATTCCTTGGCCGGAGTGCGACCGTTGTTGAAGATCACCTTGGTGATCTCGTCGCGGTTGATCGCCATGGAGATGGCCTGACGGCGCAGCTTGCCCGCTTCTCCATCCCAGTTATCCAGGTAGTACGGGATAGCGATGGTCTGGTTGCCAGCGTACGGCGCCTCAATCCAGCGGTCGCCGAGGTCGTTCTTGAAGTTCTGGATGTCCGAGGTCGGGATGGTCTTCAGAACATCCAGGTTGTCGGAGATCAGATCCTGGTACGCCGTGGTGTCGTTCTGGTACATCTTGAACGTCACGCCGCCGTTCTGGGCCTCGCGGGGACCTTCGTAGTCCTCGTTCGGAACCAGATCGATCTGCTGGTTGTGCTGCCAGGCGCCCTCGCCGTCGAACTTGTAGGGGCCGTTGCCCACAGGGTTCTCGCCGAACTTCTCAGGGTTCTCCAGTGCCTCTGCGGGCATCGGGTAGAACGCGCTGTAACCAAGACGCAAGGGGAAGTCGGATTCCGGCTGGCTCAGCTTGACCGTGAACGTCAGGTCATCGACGACCTTCAGCCCGGACATCTCCTCCACCGTGGAGCCCTCGGCGGCAGCCTCGTCATAGCCTTCGATGCTCTCGAAGAAGTAGCTGCTCAACTGTGCATTCTTCGCTGCGGCGCCATAGTTCCAGGCGTCAACGAATGAGCTGGCTGTCACAGGATCACCGTTGGTGAAGGTCTTGCCTTCCTTCAGCGTGATCGTGTAGTTCTGCGAATCCTCAGTCTCGATGGACTCGGCCATCTCGTTCTGGGACTTGCCTTCGGCGTCGTAACTGATCAGTCCGGCAAAGAGAAGGTCAAGGACCTGTCCGCCGCCAACTTCGTTGGTGTTGGTGGGGATCAGTGGGTGCTGGGGCTCTGAACCATCCACAACGATGACACGGCTGGCGTCGCCCTCTGATTCGGTGGAACTGTCTCCCCCGCCGCATGCGCTCAGTGCCAGAGCAGCGATAGCTGCTACGCCGAGCATTTTGGAAGTGCGCGAATAACGCATTCCGCCTCCTTGGTTAACGTATGGCGCCAAGGAAATGTCCGAGGCGGACCAATCGACTTTGATGATGTATGAGTTGATTCACACGTCGTACAGCCTAGAACAAAAATGCTCATGTTGCTGACATCACGTTGTTCGATCGGTCACGCCGCGACCGACGCCGGAAGATTCCTCCGGCGTCGGGCGAAGTGTACCTACTCCCCTACAGTTGCGAGAAGTTTCGCACGCAGTTCACGCCGTTCTTTCTGCTTCTCCGGGTCCGGCAGCGGGACAGCCGCAAGCAGTCTCTGAGTGTAGGGATCCTGCGGATTCCGTAGGATATTGTCCCGCGAACCCTGCTCGACGATCCGTCCACGACGCATCACACAGATGTGATCAGAAACAGCATCCACAACCGCGAGGTCGTGCGTGACGAACAATGCCGCGAAGCCAAGTTCCCGCTGCAATTCCTGGAACAGCTCAAGCACCGTGGCCTGAACTGAAACATCCAGGGCCGACGTCGGCTCATCAGCTACCATGAGCTTCGGCTTCAGGGACAGCGCCCGGGCGATGCCCACACGCTGCTTCTGACCGCCGGAAAGCTCATGCGGGTAGCGGTTGCGGTATGCACGCGGCAACTGCACCTGATCGAGCAGCTGCTCAATGCGCTTCTGCAGCTCAGCACCCTTGGCCTCCTTGGCAAGGAACATCGGCTCACCGATGCTCTCACCAATGGGAAGCCGCGGATTCAGCGACGACGACGGGTCCTGGAAGACCATTCCCACGTCCCGACGCAGCTCGTGGAGCTCCTTCGAGTTCCGCTTCAGATTGGCAATATCCTTGCCCACGACCTTGAGCGAGCCGGAAGCCACGGGCAGGAGACCCACCGCGGCACGGCCGATGGTGGTCTTTCCCGAACCCGATTCCCCAACGAGACCAACAACCTGGCCGGGGTACACCACGAGATTGGCACCTTCAACTGCCCGGAACGCGGGAACCCGACCCTGTTTGGGGTACTCGATCGCGACGTCGCTCAGTTCCAGAACTGGCTGTTCCGTGTGCTGCTGATCACGGTCTGACTTCAGCCCAGCCAGAACCGCCTGTTCGCGTCTCTCAAGTTCGGTCTTGTCTACGCCCTCGATCTCGGCGTGAGTTGCTGCAGCGAGAGCGGCAGTGATATCCACACCACCATCTTCTCCGCGTCCGCCAAGGTGTGGGACGGCAGCCAGCAGAGCCTGTGTGTACTCGTGCTGAGGATTCTTGAAGATATCCTCGGCCGTACCGCTCTCCACAATTCGACCCTGACGCATAACGGCAATGCGGTCTGCGAGGTCGGCCACCACGCCCATATCGTGGGTGATGAGCACGATTGCGCTGTTCAGTTTGTTCTTGAGGCTGCGGATCAGGTCAAGAATCTCAGCCTGGACAGTCACGTCAAGTGCCGTGGTGGGCTCATCGGCAAGGAGCAGCTTCGGATCACAGGAAAGTGACTGCGCGATCATGGCACGCTGACGCTGACCGCCGGAAAGCTGGTGAGGGTAGGATTTGAAGGCTTTTTCCGGATCCGGAAGTTCAACCATTTCCAGCATCTTCAGAGCCCGCTGCTTGGCTTCGTCCGGAGAGATCTCGTTATGGAGTCGCAGGGTCTCGATGATCTGGAATCCCACGGTATATACCGGGTTCAGGGCTGTCATCGGCTCCTGGAAGATCACGGCGACATCATTCCCACGGATCTGACGCAGCTTTGCCGGGGATAGCTCGAGAACGGACTTCCCGTTGAGCATCACATTCCCGGTGACACGGGAGTTCGATGGCAGGAGCCCAAGAAGAGCCATGGAGCTGGCGCTCTTGCCTGATCCGGACTCGCCGACGATGGCCAGCACCTCACCGGCGTTGACGTAATAGTTGAGGTCGATAGCGGCGGGGACCCATTCTTTCTCCACGCCAAAATCCACGCACAGGTTTTCCACCTGAAGCACAGGGCCGCCCTTGCTACCACGCCTTGTGGGCAGGTTGTCTGAATTTTCGATGACTCCATCAGTCATGGCTACTACTTTCCTTCCGACCGGGCCGGATGCTGCCGGGAATTCCCGGGATTGATTTCAGCACTGGCACGGAATCCTGAAACTATAGGGTTATGACAAACCCACAAAACATGGCCAGCACCGATGTGTTCCGACCCCGCACTTCCATCTGGTTCACTGGACTGGCGCTGGTGCTGGTTGTCCTTGGATTGATTTCTTCGGTCATGATCTACGGCCTTGCTGCCGGCGTTGCCGGCTCCTGGCCACTGATCGTCATTGCTTTTCTCGCGTGGTGGCTGTTCTGGTATCCACGCATCGAGGTTTCCCCGAGCGCTGTCACTATCTACAATCCGCTCCAGGTGATCGAGACTCCCTGGGAAGCGCTCATCAATGTGGATACCCGGTTCGCCATGAAACTCGTGACGCCTGGTGGCAGCTTCACCGCCTGGGCCGCACCTGCGCCCGGCATTATTGGCACACACCGCGGCCGCAAGGAACACGTGCAGGGTTTGCCTGCCACGACCTACGGTCCGGCGCAGTCCATCAGGCCCGGCGATTTGAAGAACACGGACTCCGGAGCTGCGGCATACCTTGTCCGTTCCCGCTGGGAGAACCTCGTGGAGGCCGGCGCCATCGACATCCACGCCACGGAGGCCGCTCTCGTGAACAAGAAGGCCAACGTTCTGCAGATCGCAACCTTTGTTGCACTGGTGGCTGCTGGGCTGCTCGTAGCGCCGCTGTTCTACTGAGAACCGCTGGAGGGACCTTGCACGAGGATCCCTCCCGCGTGGCTTCTGGGCCCGGCTGCCTCCCCCACTACATTGTGCAGTGTGGGAGACAGCCAACGGAGAGAGTTTCATTACGCTTCAGATACCCTGTCTTTGGCCCGCTTGGCATTGAATTTCTTCTGCCGCGGGTCGAAGGCGTCCCGTAGCCCATCACCGATGAAGTTGATGGACAGGCAGATCACCACGATGAATAGGCCAGGGAACCAGAACAGCCAAGGCCGCGTCTGGAATGCTTCCTGATTATCACTGATCAGTTTGCCCAGTGACACATCCGGTGCCTGCACGCCGAAACCGATGTAACTCAGAGCGGTTTCAATCAGGATGGCTGCAGCCATCAGCAAGGTGGTGTTCACGATGATGACACCAACAGCGTTCGGCAGGATGTGCTTGAAGATGATCCGGTTGTTGGATGCTCCGGCAATCTTCGCGGCGTCGACAAACTCCCGCTCACGCAGGGACAGGAATTCACCGCGAACCAAACGAGCCATACCAGTCCAGGCGATGAGCCCGATAAGGACCCCCAGGAAGTAGATTCCTGCACCACGACCGA
Organism: uncultured Micrococcaceae bacterium; assembly: GCA_947502645.1. Lineage (GTDB taxonomy): Bacteria > Actinomycetota > Actinomycetes > Actinomycetales > Micrococcaceae > Arthrobacter_J. Next base: position 143,952 of record CANNAD010000001.1, read on the forward strand.
ATGTTTCCTGAGCGATCTTTCCAAGAACGGCTGCGAGAACGATCACCGGAACAATGATGATGACGTCGGTGAGGCGCATGAGCACGGCTTCGATCATGCCCCGGAAGTATCCGGAGACGGCGCCGACAACTACGCCCACGAACGTGGCGAGGATGCCGATGATGAACATGATCACGATGGAGTTCTGAGCACCGCGCATGGTCATGGCGAACACGTCACGACCGATGGTGTCCTGGCCAAAAGGATGATCACCCCAGCTGAATAGGTGCTGGTACGTTGGCGCACCGTTGTTGACGAGCGTCATCGGCTCAGTGTGGCTGTACTTCCACCAGCCCGGGATACCGAAGTACCCCATTGAGCTGAAGGACAGGAGGACGATCATCACAAACACCACGAGAGAGACGATGGCCGCGGTGTTGCCGAGGAATCGTTTCCGAACAAGCTGCGCCTGGGAAAGGCCCTTGGTGTTGTCAAGGACTTCCTTCGACTGGCTCTCCTTGGGATCTGGGCCGGGCTCCGTGCTTGGCGTATCCGGCGGATTCTGAATAGTCATGCTTTCACCCTTACGCGCGGATCGAGGACGGAGTAGGCAAGGTCAGCGATGAGGTTGAAAACCAGCGCCAGAATGCCTGTAATCAGGAAGAAGCCCATGATGGGGTTAGGGTCCACACGGTTCAGCGCGTTGATGAACAAAGCTCCCATGCCGCTGAACGCAAAGACCGATTCCGTGATGACCGCACCGCCGATGAGCGCGCCGATATCGAACGCCACGAGAGTAGCCAACGGAATCAGGGCGTTGCGGAATGCGTGACGCATAACCACTGTGCGTTCGGACAAGCCCTTGGCGCGTGCCGTGCGGATGTAGTCCATGCTCATAATTTCGAGCATCGAGGATCGTGAATAGCGGCTGTAGCCGGCCAATGAGGCAAGCATCAGGGCTATCGTGGGCAACAACAGGTGCGTGAAGTTGTCCAGACCGGAGATCCAGAAGTCACCGTCAAGACCCGGGGTGGAGGCGCCTGTTGTTGCAATGGGCCTGCCGCGGACGCGTGAGTGGCTGGAGTAGGCGGACCAGGTGACGAGAAACCTGTCCAGAACAATCAGTCCACCGATGAGGAACGCTGAGATGGCCCCGGCTCGCATACTCTGACCGCGATCGTAGCCACCCATAAAGTAACCGACGATACAACCAACCAGAATGGTTGCCACTGCCAGCAGAACGATCATCAACGGTGTTGCCATGGACAGGAGCGGATTGATTGCGTAGTAGGAGATCAGCCCGATCGGAACCATCAACAGGGCTGTGTAAAGCGCTCTGCGGTTCTTCAACCCGGAGGTTAGTCCGGTGACCGCGTAGGCCACTCCCACGCCGAAGATGGCGATAAGAACCGGCCCGAGTCCTGGATTAACAAACCATCCGGTCTTGTCCATGACGAACAGGATGGCGAAGGCCACGACGAAGCCGATCAGGGCTGCGAGACCTTTGCGCTTCCAGGAGCCGCCTGCCAAGATGCCCCAAATGACGGCACTCACAAGCCCAATAATGAGTAGGGCCGATAACGGAATCTTTGGTTCTGCCAGGAAATCGTTGAATCCGATTGCGGCGTATTCCTTGAGAAGCACTGCGAGCCAGAAGATCGGCAGTGAGAAGAAAAGGAAGGCCATGAAGGTGACGCCGTAGTCCAGTCCGCTGTACTGGCGGAGAGCTGTGATGATACCGAGCGAGATTCCGACGATGATAGCCAGGACCGTGGCTGCTGTTACCAGCGAGATAGTTTGACCCATAGCGCGTGCCAGCGCTTCAGTGACCGGTTCGCCCTGAATGCTCTGGCCGAGATCACAAGTGCCAAGGAACGGGACGACGCACTTCACGGCCCCCGAGAGCCAGATGAAGTACCGGATGGGTGGTGGTGTATTCAGGTCCAGCAGCTCAGTGCGGGCCTGAATGAGGGCGTCCTTGTTCGGTGTCCTTAGCTGGCGGAGATCGGCCAGCGGGTCCCCTGACAGAGCTGTCAGGACATAAACGATGAAGGAGGCACCAAACAGGATAAGGACGGCGGTAATAAGGCGCCGAACAATGTAGGTAACCATAGTTGCTTTCAAGCCTCGAATGTTGGGGTCCGGGGATCGCCCGGCGATATGGCAAGAGTGTAATCCAGCTCACGACATCTGGGAATTTGGCAAGTGCCAATCACTGACGTTTGTTATGTATTCATACTAAAGGCGCCAAGACCAGTACCTGGTCCTGGCGCCTTCAGATGGTGAAGGAACTATGTTCCGTTACTCTTTGACGGACCACTCCCAGAAGTTCCACCAGACACCGGTCTGGTTAGGCATGTACTTCACGCCTTCGATGCGGTCGCTGTATGCGTCCACGCCGACTGGCTGGAAGAGCGGCAGACCGAAGCGGTCACCCCAGAGCTCTGTGTCGATCTTGATCTGAATTTCTTCCTGCTTCTTCGGGTCGGTCTCGAGGATCAGCTGATTCGAGAGCTCGTCGACCGTCTCGTTGGAGTAACCACTGTAGTTACCGCCGCCATCAGTGCTGAACAGCTGCGGGACGCCGGTTACGCCAACGCCGGAGTTGACCCAGCCGAAGATGGATGCATCATAAGTACCCGTGCCCAGGGCGCTGCCCCAGTCGGAGGCACCGAGGCCGCCATCAACAACCTTGAAGCCGGCCTTTTCAGCCGATGCTGCGATCAGCGTGTAGGCGTCAACACGGTTGGGGTTGGCGTTGTTGTACATGATCTTGACTTCGGGAGTCTTGCCATTGAGAAGCTCCTTGGCCTTCTCAATGTCGACTTCCTGGAAGTTCTCGGATCCGTTGGCCTTGACTGCCTCAGCATAGGCTGCCTGCTCCGGGAGGAAGATCTGCGAATCCAAGGGGGAACCCTCAGGATTCAGTGGCTTCATGATCGCATCGTAGATCGCGTCGCGGGGAACGGTCAGCATGAATGCTTCGCGAACATCCTTATCGGCGAACGGACCGGTGAAGTTCAGGTCCAGGTGGTCGTAGGAGAGCTGGTTGCCTCTCTCGACCGTGACGCCGTCGAGTGCTTCAAGCTGCTCGATGGTGTCGGCTGAAGCCTGCGGAGCGATGATGTCTACTTCACCGTTGTCCAGCGCCTGGATCTGTGCCGGAGCTTCTCCGATGTACTTGACTGTGATCTCATCGATCTTGGGCATGGGGCCCCAGTTGTAGTCTTCGTTGCGCACCATGGTCATGGACTGCTCAGGAACGATGTCCTTGACGATGAACGGGCCGCTGGAAAGGTACAGCGATGCATCGCTTGGCAGTGACTTGGTATCAAAACCGGTGTTCCAGAAGTCTGCAACCTTCTTGAGTTCGGGGCGTTCCTGGGGCTTTGCCGGGTCACCCTCGGGTGCCGACTGGAGGAGCTCGATGAGAGCATCCTCGTCAGCGAGTCCACCCTGGGTGGCTACAACGTGTGCAGGGACGCCAACGCCGAAGGAGATTTCCCAGTCAGCGAAGGGCTTTTCATACACGAGAGTGATGGAACGGCCGTCTTCGCCAATTTCAGGAACATCAGTCAGGCCGAGACCGGAAGTGTCGCCTGCGTAGTCGAAGTAGTTGTGTCCGGAGACAACTTCGCCCTCTTTGTCCGTCTTGGCGTCATTGAAGTGACCGGACATGACTGCCCAGCTCAGCATGAGGTCGCCAGCGTCAATGGGCTCGCCGTCGGACCACTTGACACCTTCGTTGACCGTGTACTTGACCGTCAGCGGATCTTCGGAGACGACTTCGTAGGAACCGAACTTCTCGTTCTTGACGATTTCGAGATCGTTGTTGATGTAGTTGAAGTCCGAATGCGTTGCATATTCGATCTTGCTGTTGATGTCGACATTGCCCTTGGCTGTGTCCGGGTTGAACGAGCTGAACGCGTTCACCTCAACGACGCGAACTTCACCGCCGCTCTCCTCGCCGCCGCCATTGCCGCCGTCTTCTGTGCCTGTGTTTGCAGCACAGGCGCTCAGTGCGAGTGCAGCAACTGCTGCAACTCCCACAGCTTTGGAAGTACGTCCGAAACGCATTCCGCCTCCTATTTATTCGTGTAGTGATAATTCCGGACGATCTGGCCAGGAACCGACAACCATGGATAGTGGCGTGTCTCACATGCCTAGAATCCTAAGTGGTGTTCGTCACTTCCGTGTAGTTAAAACCACCAAAAAACACGGATGTTATCGAGATGAAACCTAAGGCCTTCAGGAGCCGATCAGCTAACGCTCAGCCAAGAGCGAGCCTGCGGGAGTTGTTGGGATTTGCCATTCACTTCTGCGAGTAGGTCAGCGACGGCGTCCGTGAGCGGAATTCCGCACAGCCCTTCGCTCTCGATGGGGTAGCGAGGACACGGTTGCCAATGACGTGGACCCTCTGGTGGTCGGTGCCAGTCACGAAGTACTGCAGTATGAGCCGCGTGCACCACAGCGTCGGTTAGGTCAGATTGTGACGAATTGTGTAAACAGGATGTCTGAATCCCGTTCAGGGTAATCCTCAAGGGGCAGCGCTTTTTGCCAGAGTGCGCTTGTCACGAACAAGGACTATCTGGTTGTCTCTCCTGAGATCGAACAGCCCGATGGCTTCGATGAGGTCACTCAACTTTCGATAACCGTAATTGCGGGAATCCAGTGACGCCTGATTGCCTATTTGACTTCCTACCGCAGCTAAATGCGCCCAACCGTCATCTCCACTGGCAGCTTCGACCGCGTTACGCATCAAGAGCACGAGACGGGTATCGCTGCGCAACCTTTTCGGGTCAACGCGTCCTTCAGGCACTGCATCAGGGGTAGCGCGTGATTGCCCCAATCCCTCGACGTAGGTGAATAGAGAACAAGCATTGACGAACGGCTCCGGCGTTTTTCTCTGACCGAACCCGTACACTTTCAGGCCATCCGCCAGGATGCGCATAACCAGCGGAGTGAAGTCCGCGTCGCTGGAGACAAGAGCAAAGGCATCGACCGAACCTCCACTCAGCAAATCCATGGCGTCAATCACCATGGCCATATCAGCAGCATTCTTGCCACTGCTGTAAGCAAACTGCTGCATAGGCCGAATCGCATACGGGTGGAGTGCGGCTTCCCATTGCTGTAGATATGGGCTCTTCCAATCACCATAGGCACGCCGCACATTAGCAACTCCATGACGCGCCACTTCAGCAAGGACAACATCAACCTTGGAGGCTGGTGCGTTGTCAGCATCGATGAGCAAGGCAATGCGATTCTCTACAGGCTTCACCTGTAGAGAATGTGGCAAGAAACCGAACCGGTCAACTCAAATGATGATTCGACGGGTGGTTAGGCTGACTGCATGGCGACAGTTATTCTCGTGCGGCACGGCCGCACCACAGCAAATGCCACCGGGCTGCTGGCCGGTAGGTCCTTCGGCGTAAGCCTGGACCAGATCGGGCGCGACCAAGCGGCTCTCACCGGAGAACGGCTGGCGACAGTTCCCCTCGTGGCGGTGGTGTCGAGCCCCCTTGAGCGTTGCCAGCAGACCGCCCAGCACATCCTCGATCGACAGACGGGCACGCCATTCACGGAGGATGATCCCGATCTCATCGAATGCGACTACGGCCAGTGGCAGGGCCGCACGCTCACCGATCTCGCAACCGAAGATTTGTGGCCGCTGGTGCAGTCGCAACCATCCGCCGTCGTCTTCCCCGGCGGTGAATCCATGGCGGCGATGCAGGCCCGGTCGGTGGCAGCGATTCGCCGCCACGATGCAGCCTTCGAAGCCGAACATGGACCCGAGGCCGTGTGGGTTGCGGTCAGCCATGGTGACATCATCAAGTCAATACTCGCCGACGCGCTCGGCATGCACCTTGACCTGTTCCAGCGCATCAACGTGGGCCCCGCATCCGTATCGATCGTGACCTATGGTGCTGGCCGGCCGAGCGTCCACGCAACCAACACCGATGCAGGTGATCTTTCGTGGCTGTCGAAGGGTACGCACTCTGGCGATGCGCCGGTGGGTGGCGGGGCAGGACAAGGCGCCGTGAACCACAAGCGCCTAGAATACTGATATGCCTACACGTGTTCACGAGTTTGCCTGGCCTGATCGGGTCGTCGTTGGCACCATCGGACCTCCGGGGGCACGCACGTTCTACCTGCAGGTGCGTGCAGGGACACAGGTGGTGACCATCGCCCTCGAGAAGCAGCAGTCGGCGCTGCTCGCGGAGAAGATCGACGAGATTCTCGACCAGCTCATCACCGTCGAGGGAAACCGCTTCAGCGTTCCGACGAGCACTCCCATTGAACTTGTCGACAATGACCAGCTCGAAGATGTCCAGGAGCAGTTCCGCGTCGGCGCCATGAGCCTGGGCTGGGACCCAACCACGGCCCAGGTTGTCATCGAAGCCCACGCCATCACCGACGGCGATGCTGATAACAACGACGAATTGCTTGCTGAGGACGGCGCGCGCGAAACTGAAATGCTGCTGGTGCGAATGCCTGTTGGCACTGCCCGCGCATTCGCCAAGCGCACCCGCGAGATCGTCGGCGCCGGACGCCCGGCGTGCCCGCTCTGCGGTTACCCCATAGACGCCGACGGACACATCTGCACCCCTCCCGAGGCCTGATGCCAGCACAGGACCTGGTGACCGCCGAACTGACACTCACCGGGCGCATCAGGACGGCTTCCAACGCTACATTTCTGGGCAACATCGGCGACGTGAGCGTCGTCTATAAGCCGATAGCCGGCGAAAGTCCGCTGTGGGACTTCCCCGACGGCGCCCTGGCGCACCGCGAGGTAGCCGCCTACCTGGTCTCGGAAGCCTTCGGCTGGGACGTGGTACCGCACACCTGGCTCCGCGATGGTCCGGCGGGCGAAGGCATGGTGCAACTCTGGCAGGAGCAAGACCCCGAACAGATCGCCGTCGACCTGGTCGCTACAGACCAGGTGCCGGAGACGGGCTGGAAACACGTTCTCGAAGGGCAAGACCAAACCGGGCAGATGGTCACCCTCGTTCACGAGGACTCACCAGCGCTCAGGCGAATGGCTGTGTTTGACCTGGTCGTCAACAACGCCGACCGCAAAGGCGACCACATCCTTGCCATGACGGACGGACGCCGATACGGCGTGGATCATGGGCTCACCTTCCACCGTGACCACAAACTGCGCACGGTTCTGTGGGGATGGCTGGGAGAGACTCTGACTGCCGAGGAGCACGACGGCCTCGAGCGTGTCAGGGAAGGACTACACGGTGAACTGGGCCGACACCTGGCGGACTTGCTCAGCGCCGAAGAAATCTCAGCGCTCGCTGCTCGCTGCGCTGGATTGCGCCTGACAGGGCGGTTTCCGGCTCCCTCCGGTGAGATGCCGGCGGTTCCCTGGCCACTGTTCTGAGGGAATTACGGCTAGGGGCTTCGCCGGCCTTTGTGAGGATAAGCCGGTCCCTGCGGGGCGCCACGCACTAGGCAAGAACGGTGCATTGAGTCTTTTGGCCCGTTTAGATGAGGGTCACGACGACTACCGGTGATCCTACTTCTGCGCGGCGGTCACCCGATCATGTAGGCGAATCCGCGTCCCTCCGACGCGACCGCCCGGACGAAGTTTTTGGCTCGATGAAGGAACTGGGTGGCATAGGCGACGGACTCGGTCTCAAGTATCTGAGGCGAGTAGTACCGCTCCAGACCTGCTTCGATGTCGTGATCGCCAATCGTCTCTATATCCCGGGCGATCAGTGCGACCTCGTCCGGTGGGAGTGTCCGCAGCCATGGGTGCCATGCGAAACCGTCCGTGTAGGTCACGTGTCCTTCGAACATGCGATAGGCCGGTCTGGCTCTAGCACCCGGAGTAGGCGGTTCAGTGAGTCGCTGTAAATACGACCATGCCTTGTCAAGGTAGAGAAGGTCGCGCTCCGGAACGGATTGTCGGAAATCTGTGATGCCCTGCGTGAAGCCCTCTTCGAGTCCCAAAACGTCTGCGAGCGGGTCCGAGCCGATCACGGCGAGTGGGTCGGCGAGCGCCTTCTCGGTCTGCTCGCTGGCGAACGCGTATGCGTAGTATCTGATTCCCATACGACGACTCTAGGACTGCACATATGCTTTCGCTCGTCGGCACCTGCTATCTGTGGATAACTCAACCTCACAGGGCACGCGGTCGTCAGACGTTGAACGGGAACTCCTCCACGTCGCCGCCCGGAGAAACGTCACGGAGCGGCGAACGCCGGCACCGGGGCCATCCTGTCTATCGGCCGCTTCGTTCGTCAGGCGACCTGCAGTCGCTGGTCGCCGACGACGTATTCAACGGCCATCCCGCCGCCGACGGCTTCAAGGTAGCCGCGGATCGTCCCGATCTTTGCGCTGTCGAGGTCGCCGTGCTCGATCTTGGAGATCTGGCGTTGGCCGACGCCGATGCGCTCTGCCAGCTGGGCCTGTGTGAGACCGGCCTGCTCGCGCAGCTCACGCAGGCGATAGGCGCGGACCTCGGCGAGCATCCGCTCCTTGTGCGCCTCGACGCGTTCCCGATCCACAGGCTGCTCTGCGACGAAGTCCTTCAGGGTCCTGGTCATCTCAGTCACTCTCCTCTTAGCCTGCACAGGTGGTCGTCGAACAGGTCGTCGGCCACCGGGATGTTCTTCTTGTACCAGCGAGTCCAGTTACCTGCCTTGTCACCGGCCGTCAGCATAGACCCTGCAAGGTCTGCCTGCAACGAACCCCCATTCCACTGCGGCGCCATCCCATATAAGTCCCTTGGGTGCAGTGATCGATCATAATTACACCCACCCGAGCGCCGTTGCCGCTGCTACCGTCCCCGCCCATAACGCTACGTTGAAACAGAACTCCACTACGTTGCGTAGCCGAATAACGTCATGTTCGTACACGCTGTCACGTGCGAAGCCTCGGAGTTGGGGCACAATAATCGTGTGGACGACTTGCGTGTTCCCCCGGGGCCCGGTTCGCCCCGCGGCCTCCGGGTACCGGCAGGAGAGCTGGCCGAGCAGTTCTCTCGCGCCTCCGGCCCTGGTGGCCAGAGCGTCAATACCGCCGACTCACGTGTGCAACTCAGTCTCGATCTAGGCACGACAACGACGCTGAGCGAGGTCCAACGCAAACTCGCCATCGACCGCCTCTCCGAGAGACTCTCCGGCACGGTGCTTACCATCAGCGCCTCCGAGCACCGCTCCCAACGGCGTAACAGGGCCGCGGCGAGGCAACGCCTCGCGGCGGCCCTGCGAGACGCAGTGGCTCCCCCTGTCGTACGGCGAGCGACCCGCCCGACGAGTGGCTCGCGACGTCGTCGCCTCGAAGCAAAACGATTGCGCTCCGAGGCCAAGCGCAACCGCAGGCGCCCTGGGCCCGAATGAGCTGCCTGATTTATGGAGTGTGGCACGCCGCTCGAGCCGCAGCTCGTAATTCGACTGCAGATTCATCCAGAACTCATCGGAGGTCCCGAAGTACCTCGCCAGACGGATCGCCGTGTCAGCCGTGATTCCCCACTTGCCGTGCACGATCTCGTTAATCCGACGCCGTGAGACGTCGATCGACACGGCGAGCTTGTTCTGAGTGATGCCGACGAGGTCACCGACCAGCCGCCCCAAATTCAACCGCGTTCCGCAGCCGAATAACCTGTTGCGCGCGGGCTCTTCGCACCGGAAGCCGAAAGCATCTTCACTCTGGATGCTGGCTGTGGTCTTCGACGTCTGGTTTCGCCCGCAGGACGTCGGCGATCTCTTCCTCCGGACGCGGCGCCGTCGTCTGGTCGACTTCAATCTCCGGGACGGTGGGTTCTTCAGGGTCGGGAATGTGCCCATTGGACGAATACTCATTGTGGGAAGACACGGCGAATCCTTCGGTTGGCAACACCCACAAGCCTATGCCGATCACGGCGGCTCTGGCGATACGCCTTGCCGCTAGCTCGTCGGGTTCGTCGCCGCTAGTAGTAGAAGGGCAGCTCTTGGTTTGTTTCGACCGGAACAACGTCGTGGTTCGGTCAATAGCGAGTCGATCACCGGGATCGACTTGGACGACATCCGTGACGCCTTTGCTGACACGGCTCCTGCTGGTGCCGTCAGCGACCACGACGTCTCTGTCGTGCTGCGCATGCGCACCCCAGGCGGCAAGATGAGTCTGCTCTCCGACTTCGTCACCAGCCGCCTCAAGAGCCTGCCCGAGGGCACCCTGCGCCAGGCGGACCTGGACAACCTGCTGGTCATCGAGCGGATCTTCAGCCCGCTCGGTGCGGCCGTCAATGCCTCCCGATACATCGCTTTGGCCACCCATCCGGGTCTGCGGGAGGAATCCGACCGCGTTGATGCCGCCGAGGCGGCACTCGATGACACCATCCCTGCCGACGACCCACGCGTGGCACAGGTCGCTGCCGAACGGCACGCCTTCGAACAGGCGTTGAACGCCGTCATCGAGGATTCCGGCCTGGCGGAGGACGATGATGCGATTTTCGACTCCTGGGAAGATCTGCACCCCGCTGCCCCTGATGAAGACGAGGTCCGCCAAGACCCTGACACGGGGCAAGAGTCCATGAGCGCAGTCGAAGCCATCGGAAAGATGCCCTACGACTGGTCCCCGGCCCGCCTGCGTTGCATGGAACTGGCCCAAGAACTCGCGGCCCACGAGCCGCCCGCTTGCTAAGACAGGGCCTATGGAACCGGAATTCAGTCACACATTGAAGCGGAACTCCACCGCGTTCCGTAGCCGAACAACGTCTACGTAGACCACTGCAATCCCGGTGGCCCAGAGACTCCACTCCGTCTAGCCGTGATCCCAGCTCAGGGAAGACAACTCACCCCAGAGCAGCTCGGGTACCGCATCAACCGCCGGGTCCAAGAGAAACTCGATTCTCGACACCGATGCCGCGCAACACCGGATATGGCGACAGCAACTCACGGACTTCTTCGGCCGGCGTCGCGTGCCGGTTCCCCAAACTGGGTACTCGGATTCCCAGGTCCGGGGTAAATGTTCTCCCGTTGTAGACATAAAACATCCGTGATCAGACGGGCGTACCCGTCCCGCCATGGGCGTCAGCATCATGCGCCACCGGATCGATACCGAAAAAAAACACATGCGGAGCTTCGCCAGGCCACACAACGAAGTACTCGCCGGTTTCAACTCGGACACGCGGCTCATCCTCGTCCTCTATGTCCTCAAACACCCCGAGCGCAATCGAAGTATCGCCAACCGGCTCGAGGCCCTCCTTCATCTCAGGCTTGCGGCAAGAAATCAAGGTCGTGCGCCGGTCGAAGAGAATTGCCTCTTCATACAGCGAGGAAGTCTCAAAGTGGCTCACACGGGCGAGCGCCTCTGAGAACGCAGTCGAATACCACTCACCCAAGTCCGTGAGTCCTCCATAGGGCGTCAAGAGAACGTAGTGCTCCGCCTGGTCTCCGAGCGAATCAATCTGTTCACGGATCGCCAGCGCCGACGGTTCAAGTACTCCCTCCTTAAGAGAACGCAGCATCCCGACGATCTTGCGTTCCTCGCCGTCGGTGAAGCCGCGCGCGATCATCTGGCCGAGATCTGCCGGGTCGGCGTAGGTTTGGTTAAAGATCCTGTCGACGAGGTAGAGCTTCGGAACGCGGAAGTTCATCCCGAGGATCGGTCTCGATGCGTCAGCCCCTTCTGCAACCTCACTTGAATGAGAAATCATGTCAGCGAGTCGCTCGCCAGCGTCGAGGGTCTCCTTCAGCGCGGTCCGCAAGACGTCAATTCGTGTGCCGGACAGCGGCTCGGTGGCCAGACGCGAATCTTCCGCGGTCTTCCATTTGTCGATCTCTTCGACCAACGATTTCTTGAGATTAACCTCCTCTGTGGTTGAGCCTCCGTCATGCTCGTCGAGAAGCCTCAGGAGACGCTGGTACTCTGAGGCAGTCTGCTGATCATTGGCCGGGGGAAGCGGTCCATACGACAATGCGAGAGCGTTCAAAAGGGCCCTGTCAATGTAATGAGATAGCTCGAGCAACTGGGCGTGAACAGACCCACTGAGCTCCGTCTCCCACCAGTCCCAGCGGCTGAACGGGGCCTCCCCTCGTTCGGCGAGACCTCGGGCGGCGAGGATCTCAGCCCATGTGCCACTGGGCGTCAACAGCGCTCGGAGGTCATCATCGGTTGGGTCTCGATCGTCGCCCTTATCTGCGAGGTAGTCCAACCAGCCCGCCAGAACTAGTTGACCCGCTCTGACTTGCGCTCTCTGGCCGCCATCTCGGTCGGAATACTCGAACAGACCACCGAGTTCCCCTGCAGCGCGGACGGCAAATTCCGGCTTATGCGCATCCAGAGCGAGTTTGACCAGTTCGACCATCGCCCACGTCGCGCGTCTTGAGAGATCCCCACGCTTCTCCGTTGTGGAGTACGCCGCAAGGTTTTGCACGCATAGGACGATCCGGCCAGGAATCTGATCGAACTCCGTCCCGCCTTGCCGAAGGACGTCGAGCCAAATTCGGGTGAAGCTGCGGAGGCATTCGTCAACGTATTCGGCCGAGCCTGTACGAGGAGCTTCAAGTGTCCTCGTCATAGCTTGGCTAACAAACATACTTGCCGCGCGTGGCGATAGGAGAGCATCCTGTTCAACTTCTCCGATGCTGCGAAATAGCCAGTCGCGTCGGGTGATGGATGCACGACGAGACGTGTCGACGCCGTCTAGCTGGATCATCCACACACCTCTCACGACGTGTCCGAGCAATTCGACGGCTCGCTCTGCCGTGGCGTAAGCACCGGATCGAATGTTGGTTCCGACGGCATCTTTCAGACTCGCGATCTCACGTTCTGTCTCTTCATCGGGCGTGACCACCTCCGGAGCCTCAAACTCGACGCTCGACTGCAGCAGTCGGATGATCCGGCTTCGGCCCAGGCCGTCCAGAGGTTCGTTTGTGATAACGCGGAACGCTGTTTCGCCAAGGCGGGTACGATCGCCGGGCTCAACTTCCAGGATGATTTGGGCCGGGGCGTAGTCCTTGAGACTCTCCGCCTTGGTAGAGCGACCCTCAGTCGCCGGCGGCGCGAGTGCGTCGAGCGCTTGCCTCACAGCTTTCACCCTGATTGCTTTAACTACAGCGCCGACTTGAGGCACTGGCACTCGAAGTGTGACGGTCTTAGGCCTAAGGTCAAAATGGGTCCAACCCCATGTGACGAGGCCGTCCAGCTGCTTAGTCGCTTCGGAATACCTATGCGAAACCTCTTCGAGACGACTGGACAAGGAGCCAACTAAGGAGGTGCGGACCACTTCGTCGAGCAACGACGGGCGTCCGAAAAGCTTCGTCAATCTGACCGTCGATACCACCAATAGGACAACTGTAGGTACAAACCAGACGAGGGCAATGAAGAGGACGCCGAGGCCGCTGGACAACCAAATCGTCTCGATAGCAATGACAGCGTTTCCGACAAGACCAACGCCGACGAACCGGCCGGCTCCGATGTACTTGAGCACTCGGTCTCGAGAGGCTCCGATCGCGAGCGGAGTCTCGGCAAATAGTTGCGCGGCTATAGCGAGTCCTGCCAACCCAACTGACAGGAACGTCGTTTGCACCTGCCATAAGATCCCGTCACCTCCGGGTGCGGCCGGCAGGTGCAAGGCGAGCCACGGGGGATCACCAAGGAGGCGGGTGATCGCAAGCAGTGCCACGCTCACGAATAGCGAGCACCCTAGGAAGGTCCAGCTCCGCCACGTCACCTCGCCGTGTCCCCCACATCGGCGGCCCTCAATTGCGCCTCAACATGGTGTGCCAAGGCGGGCGCCGTCAGGACGACGTGAGTGCTGCCTAGCCCATCTTCCTGGTGTTTCCCATGCTTCATCACTACTTCTCCCAATGTCATTTCTCCCAACTATCCGTACCCGTATCGGAGCGTATGGCGACTCGATGTTCTGTCCCTATGCCTGCCCTGCTGTCCATCCGTTGGCGGTCACAAATAATTTATGTCGAAAGTGACGGAATTTCTGTCGTCGAGATCGGTGCTAGAGCACTCAAAGAAGACGACCTTTGTCGCTTCCAAAGGAACGGATGTTAGCCACCCTCGCCGGCGATCACCGGGACCCTGGACGGCAACTGGTGTACACCAGCCCTCGCCCACGTCGTATGCAACGCATAGTTGGGAATTTGTTACTACCGCCGAGCCATGAATTTCAAGCTGTTCTCCCACCCTCTGCTCGCCGATGACTTCGATATGGGGTCGCCCGTCATAGCTAATAGTTGCCGAGCGGTGTTGGGCCCATGGAATCAAATGGCGATAGAAGTCCATGACCGACGATACAAACGCCGGATTGGAGTTGTGTTTCTCAATACGTGCCTCAAGTAGGGTCTGGCGAACCCCGCCCATCGAACTTCGCGCTGGGTAATAACCAGCATGCTCTTGGCACAGCGCTTGAACAGATTGGGCATCGCTCAATGGGTGGGATGCGGTTATCTGCGCCACTCCGTAGCTACCACTAGGAACGAGACGTCCTTTAGCTCGCTCCAGGCTCCGCATCCATCTCGGTCGTTGCAGTGCCTCCGCCGCCACGATGGCCTGTATCAAGACCGGCTCACAGTTAGCGTCAAGGGCAGCTTGATTCACAAACTCCCAAGTGTCTTCTCCTATATCCCTCCGCGCCGCTGCCAATTTCTGTTCGACACTTAGCGCCGGGGAGCGTAAGAGCTGCTGGAAAGCAGTGGCGAGTACCGCGGCAAAGACGGCAGTCCATACAGCGAAAATGAGTTCATCCGGCTCTGGGATGAAAGCCGCGTACCAGTGATACGTAAAGTAGGACAGGACGACGAGCCCTGCGATCAGAACGAGATTAAAGACGTAGTAGAACCACAACACGGGTCCCCTCCCTGCTCCCCCGCGCCGCAATCGCCAAAGGGCGCGACCATCGTTACCCAACGCATATGGGACGCCCATGCACACCAGTGCGACCAGTGCGTTACCGCCCAGCCGTTCCCCCGTGATGGCCAGCAGGCTACCAACCGCATAAGTCGGGAAGCAGCGGAAAAGCAAGTACCTCAATGCACTCGATCGAGGAGCACTGTCGAGCGCTGTCCGGACTGACATATAGGACTCTGGCCAATGGGATTGCATGCTTGTGTAAAGGACATGCAAGAAGCCTGCCCCTAGCAATCCGAGTATTACTGACGTCATGGGATTACCTTGAACGGTGAGCGCCCCAAAACAAAATCAACGACTGATCAGCGCCAGGCCAGACAATTTCTGAGAGGCCACCAGCTCCCTTCCACGCAGACCATACCTTGGCTCGATCGTACAACCGACAACCGTGGACTGGACTTCTGGGCGAAGGCAATCGCAGATTCACTTCCACCTATATCCGAGAACTTGTAGCGCCAAAGCCTAGGGCCGCATTAGACGAAGATACATGAGGGTTAATCTCCTTTAGGCCCTCGAACCTGTTATAAGAAATGCCGCCCTCATCGTTTCCGATGAGGGCGGCATTTCTACTAATTCAGGCGAAGGGTCTACACATTGAAGCGAAATTCAACCACATCGCCGTCGACCATGACATAGTCCTTGCCTTCAATGCGGACCTTGCCGCGGGACTTGGCCTCGGACATTGATCCGGCGTCCATGAGGTCGTCGAAGGAGACTACTTCAGCTTTGATGAAGCCTCGTTGGAAGTCTGAGTGAATGACTCCTGCAGCCTGCGGGGCGGTGTCTCCACGGTGGATGGTCCAGGCCCGCGTTTCTTTTGGCCCGGCCGTCAGGTAGGTCTGCAGTCCAAGAGTGTGGAAGCCTACCCGCGCCAACTGGTCAAGGCCGGACTCATCCTGTCCGTTCATCTCCAGCATTTCGCGGGCCTCTTCCTCGTCCAGCTCAACGAGGTCCGACTCAAGCTTCGCGTCAAGGAAAATGCAGTCCGCAGGAGCAACGAGTTTCCGCAGTTCGTCCTGCTTCTCCGTACTGCCGAGAATTCCCTCGTCAGCGTTGAAAACATAGATGAAAGGCTTCGCCGTCAGGAGACCGAGTTCCTTCAGGTGCTCCATCTCAAGTTTATCGCTCGTGATCGACGAGAAGATCGTGTCCCCACGTTCCAGAACGGTCAGCGCAGCCTTCAGCGCAGTAAGTTCCGAAGCCTCGCGCTTCTTGATCTTCACTTCTTTTTCGATGCGTGGGATAGCCTTTTCCACGGTCTGGAGGTCGGCGAGGATCAGTTCGGTGTTGATCGTCTCCATGTCTGAGGCAGGGTCAACCTTGCCGTCAACGTGAATAACATCAGGGTCATCAAAGACGCGCACTACCTGTGCGATGGCCTCCGCCTCACGGATGTTGGCCAGGAACTGGTTACCCAGGCCCTCGCCCTCAGACGCCCCGCGGACGATCCCGGCGATGTCAACGAACGAGACAGTCGCAGGCAATATGCGCTGCGAACCGAAGACCTCAGCCAACTTGGCCAGACGCGGATCAGGCAGACTGACGACGCCAACATTCGGTTCAATAGTGGCAAACGGATAGTTTGCCGCCAGAACCTGATTGCGCGTCAGCGCGTTGAAGAGGGTTGATTTGCCGACGTTGGGCAGTCCGACGATGCCAATAGTAAGAGCCACGGTCCACCATCCTACCGGGGACCAAGTCCAAAATGTCACCGACGCATGTCAGGCTAGCCACCATGAACGCATTTACAGTTGTCCTGGCAATCCTGACCTGTCTCGCCGGTGCTGCCCTCGGCTTCGCCGTCGCCGCCTGGATGGCCAGCCGGCGCATCCGCCCACTGGAATCAGAAGCGGACGACGCCGTCGCCCGCCTTTCCGAGGTACGCCAACAACTCGCGGCGGCAGAGGCCGAAAACCGTCTACTCAAAGAGCACAACCACAGGCTGACGCGGCAGGGTGACGAGTCCGGTTCAGTGCTCAGAGCATTGGCACCTGTTGCGGAGAAACTGGGGCACGTACAGCAGCAGGTATCCGTGCTGGAACGTGACCGCGTGGAACAGTTCGGTCATCTGACGGAAGCTCTCCGGCTGTCACGACACACGGATGAGCAGCTGCTGACCACTACGCAGTCCCTGTCAGCGGCGCTGCGCAACAACGCGGTTCGTGGCACGTGGGGTGAAGCCCAGCTACGTCGCGTGGTGGAGTCGGCCGGCATGCTCAACAGCGTGGACTTCTCTGAGCAGGTCACCCTGACCGAACACGACGGCGGGCGGCCGGACATGGTGATAAATCTTCCCGGGTCCAAGTGCATGGTCCTGGACGCGAAGGTGCCTCTTTCGGCCTATCTCCGAGCGGAAGAAGCAGCGGCGAACGGCACGGACAAGGGAGTGCGGGAACAAGCCGAGCTCCTCAAGGAACACGCCAAAGCTGTCCGGGCTCACATCGATGCGCTGGCAGCACGCAGGTATTGGGAAGGTGCGCCCAACTCCCCAGAACTGGTGGTCTGCTTCATCCCCGCGGAGTCGTTCCTTTCGGCTGCGCTCCAGGCCGACTCCGGGCTCCTTGACTACGCGTTCACCAAGAACGTGGCTTTGGCCTCACCAGTAACATTGCTCGCCGTACTGAAAGCAGTAGCTTTCAGCTGGCGCCAGGACGTCCTTACAGAAAATGCGAAGGAGCTGTTTGACCTCTCCACCCAGCTGTACAACCGGTTGGGAACCATGGGAGAGCACGTCTCCAAGCTCGGCAACTCCCTCAAATCCTCGGTGGAGAAGTACAACGCGTTCGTGGGAACGCTCGAGTCTCGGGTACTGCCGACAGCAAGGAAAATCAATGAACTCGATCCCACCGGATTGCGGGAGAGCCGGGCACCAGCCGCCCTCGACACCACTCCCCGGTTACTGGGGTCCCCCGAACTGATCGACGGCGTTTCGTAGATGCGTAGGTCAGGCGCGATCAGTCCGACGACGGTCAAACCGACGGCCCACCATGCTCCGAATCACGCTCCCGAGGACGAAGACCACGGCTCCGGCACCCATCAGGTAAACCGTCCACAAGGAGAATTCGTCCGCCCCGCGAGCAAGCAGGGAATCCCGGAACAGGCGCCCAACCTCAGAGCCGCCGCCCTGTTGGGGAACCACGTCACGGTAGTTCTCCGTCAAATACCAGAGGAGCGCACCCGAAAGTGCCACGCCCAGACCCATCAGGGCCAACGTCGTCGAACGGACCTTCGCCACCAACAACGCGATAACCGCCGCCACACCGGCCACCACCGCGATGGGCAGCCACACGGATGCCACACGCTGCATCTGGTTCACGAGTTGCCGCTCATTGCCGCTACCGACCTCCACGGGAACTGAGCCAGGAGCTTCAACATTGAACCCGGTCGATTCCGAAAAACTGCTGACTGCCAGGGCGACGATCGGAGCGATTTCCAGGGACAGCCCCTCGCCACCAGTTTGCTGCCCGGTGAAGATCAGCTCATGGGAGCGGTGCAGTGACTCATTCCAGGCGTCCTCGTAGCCGGGAAGGGTCGCCACAGACTGGACCGTCTCCGCGATCACCGGTTTCACCAGCGCGTTGAGCTCAGCGGGCAGACCGGTCTGCGTGCTCAGGTGCTCCCCCAGCGCATCAGCCAGTGACGACTGAAATTCCTCATCCCCACCCAACGGTCCGGCGAGTTCGACGAAACCCTGCTCGGAGACCACCTGCTGATCCATCCAGGCCGCAGACACCGCGACGGGCGTCAGCACGATGGCGACAATAGCGAATAGCGCCGAAAACAAGGTTCGCATGAGCATCCTTAGCGTTGACTTCTCCTGCACAGTACACGCTAGCGGTGGGCGTATTGGGGGTGGAAGCTGATAGACATAAACCTGACAACGAATTCCCACGGACACCAGGTGAAAAATCAGCATGGATCCATCAGAAACATCGCCTCCGTCGAGTGCTGCAGAGACGACCCCGCCAGTTCTGGCAGCAACTGCAGCCGAGACAACAGCGGAAAACCCCTGGCCGCTGCACCTGCTCTCCGAGAAATTGAAAGCGCACATTGATCGGGCTCCAGCGGCGTGGATCGAGGGGCAGATCATTGAATACAACCGCCGCGCCAACGTCAGCTTCATCACTCTGCGGGATACTGACGCGGAAGTATCGCTACCCCTGACCGTGTGGCGGACCGTCCTCGACCGGCTGGACGCACCTCTGGAACAGGGCAATCGTGTTGTCGCGCATCTCAAAGCCGACTTCTGGACGAAGACCGGCCGTCTCTCCATGCAGACAAGAGACATCCGTCCCGTCGGATTGGGGGACCTTTTGGCACGCCTCGAACGGCTCAGGCAGGCACTGACCGCGGAGGGGCTCTTCGCCGCCCACAGAAAACGTCCCCTTCCGCTGCTCCCCCAACGAATCGGTCTGATCACCGGACGCGGCTCGGACGCCATGAAGGATGTGCTCCGCAACGCCACCCTGCGGTGGCCCTCAGTGGAGTTCGAGGTCCGGGAGGTAGCTGTTCAGGGCGTCCATGCAGTGCGTCAGGTCATGGGTGCCCTTCAGGAACTGGACGGCCACCCGGAGGTGGACGTCATCATCATCGCCCGCGGTGGCGGGTCCATGGAGGATCTGCTGCCCTTCAGCAACGAAGACCTCATCCGAGCAGTTTCAGCGGCGACAACACCAGTCGTCAGCGCAATCGGGCATGAAGCAGACCACCCACTGCTCGACGACGTCGCTGACCTTCGCGCGTCCACCCCCACGGACGCAGCCAAACGGACTGTGCCTGACGTAGCTGAGGAGCTCCAACGGGTCCGCCAGGCCAGAGAGCAGCTGGACCGCTGCATCGACCGCCTGCTCCTTCGGGAAAATGAGCGTCTCACGGCAGTGCGCAGCCGGCCCGCACTCGCCAACCCTGAAGGCCTGATCCAGGTGCGCGGCGAAGACGTCAGCCGGTTGTCAGACCGCGCACACCACTCGATGAGGGCAGCGGTCACCCGTGATCTGGACCGGATCCAGCACCTCAGAACGCAGGTGAGATCCCTCTCCCCTCAGAACACGCTGGACCGCGGATACGCCGTCGTGCAGTTGGAGGACGGCAGCGTTGTGCGTTCCCCCGAGGAAGTGAGCCCGGCCTCACCACTCCGGATCAGGGTGGCTCAGGGAGAGCTGCAGGCAACATCATCATGACAACAAACCATTCACCAGCCACGGGAGAAACCATGAACGAGACACCATCCACGCCGGACACCTCCAACCCGGATGTTGCTGCCATGTCCTACGAGCAGGCCCGCGAAGAACTCGTGGCCGTCGTCGGGAAGCTCGAGACCGGCGGTGCGAGCCTGGAAGATTCACTCTCCCTGTGGGAGCGCGGGGAAGCCCTGGCGGCACGCTGCGAGTCGTGGCTAGAGGGAGCCCGGGAACGGCTCGATGCGGCGCGTGCCCGGAAAGACAGCGAATAACCCGCTACGGCTTGTAGGTCGCCAGGAACGCCGCCAACCTGGTGATCGCCGATTCAATCACTTCAACGGAAGGAAGCGTGACCATCCGGAAGTGGTCCGGCCGTACCCAGTTGAAGGCCGTCCCGTGGGAGATCAGGATTTTCTGCTGCTTGAGAAGATCCAGCGCGAAGAGCTCGTCATTCTTGACCGGATAGACCTCAGGGTCCAGGCGCGGGAAGAGGTATAGGGCGCCCTGTGCCTGCTCACAACTCACGCCGGGGATGGCGTTCAGCATTTCATAGGCTCTGTCCCGTTGGGCTTTGAGCCTGCCTCCGGGCAGAATCAGGTCCTCGATGCTCTGGTGTCCGCCAAGGGCCGTCTGGATAGCGTGCTGCGCAGGGACATTCGCACACATGCGCATGTTCGCCAGGAGGTTGATGCCCTTGATGTAGTCCTCGGCATCACGCTTCGGGCCGGAGATGGCCATCCAACCACTGCGGTACCCGGCGATCCGGTACGCCTTGGACAAGCCGCTGTAGGTCAGGCACAGCACATCATCGCCGGCGAGTGCTGCGGTGTGAACGTGGACTGCGTCGTCGTAAAGGATCTTTTCGTAGATTTCATCGGCGAAGACGATCAGGCCGTGCTTCCGGGCGAGATCCACAATTTTGCGGATGACTGACTCCGGGTAGACCGCGCCGGTGGGGTTGTTCGGATTGATCAGGACGATGCCCTTGGTCTGGGGCGTGATCTTGGATTCGATGTCCTCGACGTCTGGCCACCAGTGCTGTTCTTCGTCGCACAGGTAATGTACTGCGGTGCCTCCGGCGAGACTGACCGACGCCGTCCATAGCGGGTAGTCGGGGCTGGGCACCAGGATTTCGTCGCCGTCGTTCAGCAGTGCCTGCAGGGAGAGCGTGATGAGTTCACTCACGCCGTTGCCCAGGTAGATGTCGTCTACGTCGTAGTTGAGCAGGCCGCGGCTCTGGTAGTACTGCACCACGGCTGTCCGGGCTGAGTAGATTCCCCGGGAGTCGCTGTAGCCCTGTGCGTTGGGGAGGTTCCGGATCATGTCCACGAGGATGGAGTCGGGCGCCTCAAAGCCGAACGGTGCCGGGTTTCCGATGTTGAGCTTGAGGATCCTGTGGCCCTCTGCTTCCATCCGCTGCGCCTGTTCCAGGACGGGGCCCCGGATGTCGTAGAGGACGTTGTGAAGCTTGTTTGACTGTGTGAACTCTGGCATTTATCCAGCATGCCACAGCAGGAAACAGGCACCCTCGACATGACGGGCACCTGTTCCCAGTGTGTCGGCGAAAAATTTAGCCGGTGAAGCCGTTCTCATTCAGCCAGTCTTCGGCAGCGGCGGCAGGGCTCTGTTTCGCATCCCCGCTGACGGCCTTGTTGAGTTCCATCAGGTCCTCGGTGGTGAGCTTGGAGGAGACCTTGTTCAGCACGTCAACACCCTTGTCTCCGAGAGCGTCCTTGTTGATCAGCGGCACCACCTGCTGGGCCAGGAAGTTGTTCTTGGGGTCCTCCAGAACCACGAGTGAGTTCTCTTCGATGGAGGGGGTGGTGGTGTAGATGTCTGCAACCTGAACCTTGTTGGCGAGGAGCGCGTCCAGGGTTACCGCTCCACCGCCGTCGTTGATTCCCTCGAAGCTCTTCGGTACGCAGTCATAGTTCTCTTTCAGCCCCGGCAGGCCGTAGGCCCGCTCCGCGAAGGTGCTCGGTGCTGCGAAGACGAGCTGGTCGCAGACCTCACTCAGGTCTTCGATGGAGGTGAGGTCGTACTTTTCTGCGGTGGCCTGTGTGACAACCAGGGAGTCCTTGTTCTGCGCCTCAGCTGGCTCAAGGACGCCGAGGTTCACATCCGGGGACTTCTCCTCAAGTGCTTTCGGTAGCGCTTCCATGATCTCCGATGCACTCGAAGCCTCCGTGTCGGAGTCGGCGAAGAGCAGCAGGTTTCCGGTGTATTCAGGGATGACGTCGATGGAGCCGTCCTGCAGAGCCTCGTAGTAGATTTCGCGGGAGCCGATGTTCAGCTTGGTGCTCGATTCAACCCCGGCCGATTCGAGTGCGCCGGAGTAGATTTCAGCGATGATCTGGCTTTCGGGAAAATCTGCGGATCCGACGACGACGGGACCGGACGTCGAGCCGCCGTCGCCTGAGCCTTCCTCCAGTGGATCTCCGCTGGCTCCGCACGCGGTCAGGGCGAGCATCAACGCCATTCCTGACGCTGCTGCGATTGTCCGCTTCCGGGTCCGTGACGTGCTCTTGCTCATGCGCTTCCTCCCTGTACGCTGTCCGCCATCTGGCGGGCAGCCGTCGTGTGTTCCGCCGGACGGCGAACTGTTCTAAGACCCCGCGGGGTTGCGTTGCGTTGTAGCACCATCATGAGGCCGTCCACGAGGGCGGCAACGATGGCGATGACCACCGCGCCGCCGAAGAGCTGGCCGCCGTCGCTGAGCTGCGACCCGTCGATAAGGTACTTTCCGAGGCCGCCGAGGTTAATATACGCAACGATAGCGGCGGTAGCGATGACCTGCAGGACGGCGGCACGGAATCCTCCGAGGATGACCTGCAGGCCGTTGGGAACTTCCACCCGGAAAAGTATCTGCAGTTCGGTCATTCCCATACTTCTCGCCGCATCGACGACGTTCGTATTTACGGACGAGATGCCGGCGTAGACCCCGGCGAGAATAGGTGGCACTGCGAGGAGCACCAGCGACCAGATGGGCGGCATGAGCCCGATTCCGGATAGGAGCACGAACAGGATCAGCATACCGAGGGTGGGAAGCGCCCGCAGAATACCGGCGAGCGCCACAATGACCACTCGGCCCCTCCCCGTGTGGCCTACATAGAATCCGACGGGCACAGCGATTGCGGCCGCAATCAGGATGGTCAGACCGGTGTAGCCAAGGTGTTCGAGGGTCCGCACCGGGATTCCCGCTGGACCGGACCAGTTAGTCGGGTTCGTCAGCCATTCGTAGATCTGGACGAGCACGTTGTTCGACGAATAGTCCATCAGGCCTGCCCTCCAACACTCACGGGGGTGTTCCGCCGGGACGGCCGGATGCGGGTCCAGGGCGTGAGCACCCGTTCCAGGAGGACGAGCAGAAGGTCCATGATGAGGGCAAGGGTCAGCGTCAGAACGATTCCGACGACGATCTCTGTCACGAAGGAACGGTTCAATCCGTCGGTGAAGAGGGTGCCAAGGCTGGAAATGCCGATGAGGGCTCCCACGCTGACGAGGGAAATGTTGCTGACGGAAATGACCCGTAGCCCGGCGATCAGCACGGGGATGGACAGTGGGAGGTCCACCGTGAGGAAACGTCTCAACGGCTTGTAGCCCATGGCCGTTGCTGCCTGCCGGACGTCGTCGTCCACTGAATCAAGGGCGTCCGCCGTGGAGCGAACCAGCAAGGCCACGGCGTAGATGGTGAGCGCGACGATCACGTTGATCATGTCCAGGACCTTCGTTCCCAGAAGTATGGGCAGCAGAACGAACAGGGCCAGCGACGGAACAGTGTAGAGCAGCGAGGAAGCACCAAGGATCAGTGTTCCAGCGGTCTTGTTGAGCCTGGCAAGCTGCGCCAGAGGGACGGCAACGACCACGCTGAGCACCAGCGGCAGTACGGACTGGTACAGGTGCAGACCCGTCAGCTCCAGCACGTAGTCGATGTTGGTGAGGAACCAGTCCATGTCAGACCGCCGTGTGGTGGATTGACCGCGCTCTTTCGAGCCGCGCTGCGTCGATCAGGTCCATGATTTCGGTGGGGTGGACAACGCCGACCAGGCGGCCGTCGTCGTCGACCGCCACTCCCCTGCCCGACGGTGATGAGAGGCCGGCGTCCAGCGCCTGCCGGAGTGTATCGCCGTGCTGGTAGAGGGAACCGCCAGGTACGAGGTCCTCAGCGTTCCGGATGTTGTCGCGCTCGTTCTCGGGAACCCAGCCCTTCGGCCGGTTGTCCGCGTCAACAGCCAGCGTCCATCCATCGCCGACGCGGACCGCAGGATCGACGAGTTGTTCCACGAAAATGGTGGGTACGTCATGCAGTGGCACGCTGCTTCCGTCCTGGAAAGCCAGGTGGCGGAAGCCGCGGTCCCGGCCGACAAATCCCGCCACGAAACTGTCAACGGGCGCGCGCAGGATTTCCTCAGGCGGAGCGTATTGAGCCAGCCGGCCGCCGACGTCGAACACGGCCACTTTGTCTCCCAGGGTCACCGCTTCATCAATGTCATGGGTGACGAAGACAATGGTTTTGGACAGATCGCGCTGCAGCCGCAGCAATTCCTGCTGCAGCTCGGCGCGGACCACCGGATCCACAGCGCTGAACGGTTCATCCATGAGGAGGATCGGCGGATCCGCCGCCAAAGCACGCGCAACGCCTACACGCTGCTGCTGCCCGCCAGAGAGCTGCGCGGGGTAACGCTTGCCGAGTTCGGGTGCGAGCCCAACGATTTCCAGCAGCTCCAGTGCGCGCTGCCTGGAGCTATGACGGGATACGCCGTTGAGCCGGGGGACGGTCGCAATGTTGTCCACGACGCTGCGATGAGGCAGAAGGCCCGAGGACTGCATGACATAACCCATGGAGCGTCGAAGCTGGGACGGTTCCTGCCCTGAAATGTTCTGTCCGTCGACGAGTATAGTTCCCGTCGTCGGATCCACCATGCGGTTGATCATCCGCAGCGATGTTGTTTTTCCGCAGCCGGACGGACCCACAAATACTGTGACAGCACCGCGGCCGATGTCCATACTCAAATCCTCGACGGCGGGGGTCCCCGGGCCGTACGACTTGGTCACGCTGTGAAATTCGATCATGGCTCCGGGACCTGGCATAGCGTTGCTTTCCCTCGACGACGTGGGGCACTTCTGAGCCGAGTCTAGCGGCGGCGCCACAGCTCGTACAGCTGATATGTCACCGTACGCGGCGTGCCGCAAACCCTGCCAGCGCGAGGCAGGCCACCGCAATCACGGCTGAGAAGAACGCCACCGAAGCGGGCAATCCCCAGACGCCCGCAGCTGCACCAAGGCCAAGGACCGGCAGTGCGCTCCCCAGGTAGGTGATGACGTAGAGCATGCTGATGATCTGCGCGTGACGCGAACTTTCCACCTTGAGCGCGACGTCGTTAAACGCAACCCGGAATGCAAAGCCCTGACCTGCCCCCGCGGCAATGCACGCGACGATGAGCAGTGGCAGGCTTCCGAGCAGGCCAGCGACGGGGATGAGAGTTACACCAGCAGCCATGACACAGAGCCCGATGGGGATGATGAAACGGCCGCGCATGGCAATGAGCTGGCTGACAGCCGAGGCCATGAGGACGAGTGCGGCGAGAAGACCGACGGAAGCCGGAGTGCTGGCGTTGGCAATGTCAGCGAAGTACGTGGGCGCGAGGCTCAGGGTGAATCCGAAGACGGAAAAGCTCACGAAACCGATGATCGACGCCATCCAGAACGTGGAACTCGCCTCTTTCGAGACCGAAGGCATCCGCGGCTTCAGTGCCTTCATGGGTCCTTCGACCGCCGGGCTGATAGCCGGTCGCGCTTTGAGCACGAGCAACGGAATCAGCACCAGGACCAGGACGGTCACATGTAGTTGGAAAGGGACCCGAGTGGGGTCCGGAAAAATGCTGAGCAAACCGCCGATAACCGGCCCCGCGGCGACACCGCCGGCGGATGCAAGAAGCGTGAATCGTGACGCCCACTCGGGTCGATGCGGAAGCATCTCGCGCAAGGCAGCAGAGCTGGCGCCCGTCGCCAGAGCAACCGATGCGCCCTGCAGCCCGCGGCCAAGGCAGAGAGCCAGCAGCCCGTCCGCCGTCGAGAACACCATTCCGCCAATAATCCCGACGACGACGGCCAGGACCAGCGCTGCCCGCCTGCCAATGTGGTCGGACCAGTGCCCCACAGTCAGAAGCCCTGCGATGAGGGCTAGCACGTAGGTGGAGAAGGCAACCGTAACGTGGAATGCGCTCAGCCCGAGTTTCGCCTGTAGCAGCGGATATATGGGCGTTGCGAGGTTCGCTCCGATGAGGAGTACGGAAAAAACCAGTCCGGCAAGGACCAGCCGGACCGTTATCGATGCGTCCCAGCCCCAGCGGTCGGCGATCACGGGACGCATTCGAAGTTCACTGATGACCGTCAAAACAGCTCACTTTCCAGACGTCACGGGTAGTCTTGTCTATAGTGAATGATTCCTACCAATGAATCCGTTCCAGATCCGAAATTTGATCATCGTGATCAATCTGAGTAGATACAACTAATCTGGAGTGATCGTCGTGAGCAAACTCGACTCCCTCGACCTGAAGCTGCTGCTCGAACTCATCCGTGACCCCCGCGCGCAGATCGGCGAACTCAGTGAACTGCTCGGCGTCGCCCGGAACACCGCTCAGGCACGGATCCGCCGGCTCCTGAGGGCCGGAGCCCTCCGTCATGGGGGCAGAGAACTCGACCTGGCAACGCTGGAGTACGACGTCGCAGCTTTCGTCACCCTTGAGGTGGTGCACCGCGAGCTCGACGGCGTGATCTCCTCGTTGAGGACGCTCGCCCAGGTCCTGGAGGTTCATGAGATCTCCGGCCGCGGCGACGTCTGGTGCCGGGTAGTAGCCTCTGACACCCACAACCTGCAGACCGTGCTTCGCGCCATCCTGCGGATCAAGGGCGTCATACGCTCGGAGACCGTGCTTGTTCTCCACGAACACATCCCCTACCGGACCGAACCTCTCCTCCGGAAACTGACGGGCACCCATTGACGCGTCACCCCTGGTTTGCTCCAGTGGGCGTGGGCAGATAAGACTATGGACATGGCCGATTCCGGATACCGAACCGACCGGCTCGAGGCTTTGCTCGCCGGGGACGGCAATCAACACGAGCCGACCACCCCGCTGGAGTACCTCCATCGGGGTTACGAACTGGCTTTCAGCGACCGCCCGGAGGCGGCGATTGACTCTGCCCAGGAAGCGTTGCGCACCGCAGAACCCTCCAGCGATCTTCGGCTGCGCATACTGGCCTTCATGGTTTCCCTGCTCCTGGGTGAAGGACACAGCGACAAGGCACAGGAACTCTTCGACGAACGGCTGGAGCTGCTCTCCACCATGG
This sequence comes from uncultured Micrococcaceae bacterium, assembly GCA_947502645.1. GTDB lineage: Bacteria > Actinomycetota > Actinomycetes > Actinomycetales > Micrococcaceae > Arthrobacter_J. The sequence goes on from CANNAD010000001.1 coordinate 171,317, forward strand.
GCAGGGACGTTCAGCAGGAGGTGGAGGACCGGCTAGGGCTGATGCTTTTTCGGGAAGCCACCATCGAGGAACTGCCCATCCTGGCAGTGGAGCTCGAGACACAGACGGCGGCAGACGCCCCCGCCGCTGTTCTGGCTGACCTCTCCTTCGCCGTCGGCGCGGCACATTCATCCGGCGCATCGCATATGGAAGCCACGATCCTCATGCGTTCAGCCGCTGAATACTACCGCGAGGATGACAACAGCGACGGCGAGGCAGCCGCACTCATGTACCTTTCCGGCAGTCTGATGGCCCTCGGCGACGAAGACCGCGCAGTGGAGGTCATCGGCCGGGCACTCGAACTTCCGGCGACGCCGACGATCCATGCATCTGTGCTGATGCTTCGCGCGCGAACCGGTTTCGGCACCCCCTCGCGCGCAGAGCGGGCCATCGACGACGCCATCTCCGCCCTGGAGATCTATCAGAGTGCAGGGATCCGGCAGGGCGCCATCGCGGCGGCTGCGACGGCGGGGCAGGAACTCCTGGAGCTCGACGAACCCTCCGACGCCGCCCTGGCACTGCGGATTGCAGCCGATGAGGCGGAGCGAGGCGAGCACCCCACCCTTCCCATCCTCCGGCTCAACCTCGGCAATGCCCTCTTGCAGTCCGCAGAGTACGCGGGCGCGATGTCCAACCTGTCGGATGCCCAACGACTCCTAAGCGTGGGCGGAAACCCTCCGGAACAACTCGCCAACGCCCTGTCCGGACTGGGTCACGCCCAACGCCACACAGGGCTCGACGACGAGGCTCTCGCCACCTGGCAGGAAGCAGCTGAGCTCTTCGAAACAGCAGGTCAGTTCGCTGAACAGGCACAGATCCTGGTCTCCATGGGAACCCTGCTGGCCAAGGGCGGCCGGCTGGATTCGGCGCTCGTCTCCTTCGAGGCCGCCGTTGTCGCAGCACGGCGTGAAGAGGCAAATCCGCTGGCGCTCCCCCAGGCCCTGCACACCTGTGGTTACGCGCGGTGCGAAGCGGGCGATGCGCTCGGGCTCGTGGAACTCGATGAAGCCATCGAGCTGTCCAAAAAACTCAATACCCCGTGGCTCGTGGCGGACTTCACGGATTCTCGGGCACGCGGTCTCTTCACGCTCAATCGCCATGTCGAAGCGATTGCCTGCGCTCTCGAGGCAGCAGACATGTTCTCGGAAGCAGGAGACTACTCAGCTGCCGGGAACGCAGAACTGCTCGCGGGCCAGGTGCTCCTGTCACAGCATCAAGCCGCTGAGGCAGAAGCAATCCTCCGCAACGCCATTGGTCACATGACGGAAGACTCAGGGCTCCGGGTAGCGGCGTGGACCGCCATCTCCGAGGCCTTGGACCAGCTGGAACGCCCCGAGGAAGCCGAAGCCGCCAGGGCGCAGGCAGCCGGCATTGCTGACGACCCGGACAACGTCTAACCACTCGCTGCAACCACCACCAAGAGAAGAGGCACCATGACCCTGCCCTCCCAGGACACGCTTGTCACCTACCCCACCGGGACAACGCGCGACGACGCCGTCGTCCTCCATGTTCAGGAGCGGGAGGATGGCACCGCCGTCGTGCTCCTCGACTCGACTCCCGCCCACCCCGTTGACGCCGGGTGGCCGGACCAGGGTCCTGACCACGGCAGCCTGCTCGCGGGTGAGCGGGAACTGGACCTCGTGGACTGCATCGTGGGCGCAACCGATGGGAACGAGCTATTCCTGGGCAGCGAGATTCCCGTCTCCAAGGGCACCGAGGGATGGAGTTTCGTGGTGTGTCACGTGGTGCAGGGAACAGCGCCGTCAGAGGGCAGCACCGTCTCCGTCGTCATTGACGAGGCACACAGGAACGCCCTGTCCGCAGGCCACACCGCCTGTCACGCAGCCTCGCTGGCCCTGAACCAGGCAACTGCCGGGCTGTGGAAGAAAGAAGTCCGCGCTGATGCGCTGGGATCACCGGACTTTGACGGCCTGGCCATCAGCAGCTCAACGATCACCGCGCACGGCTCCGTCGATGTGTACCGCATGGGAAAATCTCTTCGCCGCAAAGGATTTGTCACCCAGGACCTGGCCGTGGAGGACGTACAGTCAGCGGTCAACAGCACACTGGCTGAGTGGGTTGCGTCCGGGGCGGACGTGACGATTGAACGGGACGGTGAGCTGCTAACCGACCGCCGCTACTGGACCTGCACGCTCCCAGACGGAACGGCCCGCATCCCGTGCGGAGGAACCCACGCTGGCTCGCTCGCTGAATTCACAGCGATCACCGTGGCTCTCGAGTTGGATGACGACGGCGGAACACCGGTGCTGCGTATGGTCACCAGCGCAGCACAGTGATCAGCGCCGTGCAGTGATCAGGCCCGACGGCGCTGCAGGACGTCGTCGAGGTTGATCCGGCCCGTGGTGGGGCGGGGATCCTCGGCGACAGAATGGGTAGCTGCCCGATGCTCGGACGCTGCCTGCTTCATGGTCGGCTTGCCCTCGGGCTTTGGAGCCTCGGGGAGCCGCAATGGTTCGGGAGCTGGGCGTTCGGCCTTGGGAGCCTGAACGTAAACGGGTGTCGGGACCTCGGTTGGCTCCCAGGTTGCGCCCGCCGTGGGAGCCGAGTCGCCAGCCGCTGCTGCGACAGCCAGAGCTGCCTGACGAAGATCCTCGGCCGACAGCGGAGGCACCTCCGCGACTTCCTGCCCGTGCTCGGCGTCGAACAGTTCCGTATCCTTGTTCGGCTGCTCCGGCGCCTTCTGCTGCTGAGGGGCTGAGTACATGGCATCCCTGAAAGCAGCGTTCATGCGGGAACGGCGGTCACGAACTGCCAGAGTCCGCAGGATCACCACCGACAACGCCGTGACAGCCAGGGCAATCAGAGGGGCCCAACCGGAGACTGCCCCAAAGAGAGCTGCGACCGTCAGACCAACGGCAGCAACGAGCGCACAAGCACCAACGAGAGCCAGAGCTGTCCGTCCGTATCGGATCTTCAGTGCTGGCTGCATCGGCTGCGCTGTTCCCTTCTGCACCGGTGGAGTGTTTCACCGTGGACGAATAATTGGTCCACTCTCAAACCGTAGGACTCTTTGAGTTCGCGCAGGTGTATTGGAAGCGGTGTGTCGAGGGGGAAGCCTGATTATTTCTGTACGGCACGGCGTTCCAGCCACGGGTTCAATATGCCGTCCGGAACTTCATCCCGGGTCAACGCATAACTACGATGATCAGCCCACTGCCCATTGATGTGCAGGAAATTTCGCCGCAGACCCTCAAATCTGAATCCCAGCTTTTCAACAACACGGAGACTCGCAGCGTTCTCGGGCCGGATATTGATCTCCATCCGATGCAGACCCAATGCTCGGAAACAGTGATCCGTTGCCATGGCAACGGCCGTAGGAGCCACTCCCCGACCGGCCACGGACTGATCCACCCAATATCCGATGGAAGCGCTCATCGCGGACCCCCAGATGATCGTGGAGACCGTCAGCTGACCGATGATGACCGGACGCTTCAGGGTGGGTCGTCTCTCCGTGATCACGAAGGGCAAAGCCGACAGGCTCCGAGCCTGCGCATTCAGGGACCTGACCATTTCGCGGAACGTGGGCAGCCTCCCCGTCGGTGACGGGTTGGATGCGTCCCACGGAGAGAGCCACTCAATGTTACGACTGCGGACGGAAGCCCACTCAGAGTGATCCCGGTACCGGATTGGCCGCAGAATCAAGTCGCCGCACTCCAGGCTTACCGGCCACACGTTATAGCCGGCTGAACTCACAGAATCAGGCGTCCAGACCGGCGGTGAAACCCTTGAGCCAGCTTCTGAGCTCAGGGCCAATGTCCTCGCGCTCGGAAGCAATGGTCATCACGGCCTGCAGGTAGCTGAGCTTGTCTCCTGTGTCATAACGCCGGCCGCGGAATACAACGCCATACACGCCGGAGCCTTCTCCGTCCGCCGCAGCGAGCGTCTGGAGAGCATCGGTGAGCTGGATTTCACCGCCGCGGCCCGGGCCCGTTTCCTCGAGCACATCGAAAACGCGCGGGTGCAGCACATAACGACCAATCATGGCGAGGTTCGACGGCGCTTCATCAACCGACGGCTTCTCCACCATCTGCTTGACCTTGACGTAAGACTCGCCGTCCACCTCTTCAATATCGGCACAGCCGTAGGAGCTGATCTGCGACGGATCCACCTCGATCAGACCAACCACAGAACCACCGGTGCGCTGCTGGACCTCAATCATCTGCGAGAGCAGATCCTCATGCTCATCAATCAGGTCATCGCCGAGCAGCACAGCAAACGGCTCATCATCCACGTGCTGCTTGGCACGCAGTACCGCATGGCCCAGCCCCTTGGGGTCACCCTGACGCAGGTAGTGGATATCGCCGAGCTCGGTGGGCTGACGCACAGCAGCGAGCTTCTCTGTATCACCCTTGTTCTCAAGGGTCTGTTCAATAAACGGAACGCGGTCAAAGTGATCCTCAAGTGAACGCTTGTTCCGGCCCGTGATCATCAGCATGTTGTGCAGACCGGACTTCACGGCCTCTTCCACGACGTACTGGATGGCGGGTTTGTCCACCACGGGGAGCATTTCCTTGGGCATAGCCTTCGTTGCCGGAAGAAACCTGGTCCCCAGACCGGCAACAGGGATCACAGCTTTGGTTACGCGCTTTTCATTGGTCATGGCAACACCCTACAGAACGGTCAGTTGGATGTGTAAGCGAACGTGCCGATTTCGTTACCCCGAGAACCTTGCCCTCACTTGACACAATGGTTCCATGGACTCCACCGCACCCCAGGCCCCTCACCACACCAGACCGGAAAAGGAGCTGACACGGCAGCGGTACCGCTCGCTGCGAAAAGAGCTGACCGACACCGAACAGCAAAACGCCGCACAAGGTCTTCTACATCACGCCCAGCCACTGCTCGAGGAACTCTACAAAGGGACTCCCGGCACCATCGCCGCATACCTTTCCATCGGATCCGAACCCGGCACCGCTCCATTACTGGAGCTGCTCGCCGAGCAGGGGTACGACGTCGTCGTGCCCGTCTGTGAGAAGGACTACAGGTTGAGCTGGACCCACTGGAGTCCAGAGGTGGAACTGGTGCCCAGCCCGCGGTCCTGGGTCCGCGAACCTTCCGGGCCGCGCTCCGCATTCCATGAGCTTCCCGAGGTGCCGCTAATCCTGGTCCCAGGGTTGGTGCTCGATCAGGACGGCAACCGGATGGGTCAGGGCGGAGGCTACTATGACCGCTTCTTGGCCGATGTCTATCAACATCCCAACCGCCCGGCTACCGTGGGCGTTGTTCATGCCCACGAGGTGGTGGAACCGGGCACCTTTGCATGCGACCCCCATGACATGCGCCTCGACGGTGTTCTCACCCCCGCAGAATTTTCATGGTTTTCACGCTGACGTAGTAGAATCCCGGGGTGCCCACATACGCTTACGCCTGCAAGGAATGCACGCATTCCTTCGATATCCAGCAGTCCTTCTCCGAGAACTCCCTGACGGAGTGCCCGGAGTGCGGCGGTGTCCTGCGCAAAAAGTTCAACAGTGTCGGCGTGGTCTTCAAGGGCTCCGGCTTCTACCGGAATGACTCCCGCAACACCACGAGCACCTCTTCGGCCGCGTCAGGCACCTCAGATTCTTCCTCGCCGAAGACTGAAACAGCGAAAACCGAGTCCAAGCCGTCGTCGTCCACTGGTTCGACATCCGGCAACTCCGGTTCAGGCGGCGGACAGGCTGCAGCCTCCAGCTAGGCGTTCCACCTGCACCACTTCTCCTCCACAATCATCGGCCGGCAGGGCCTCTTCCACAGAGCACGCTCTTGCACGGACCTAAGACCGGTTTGCGTTTTAGCGTCTATAGCATGGCACCACCCACCAAGCTCACTCTGCCCCGCTACTCGCTAACTAGCCGCGTCCGGCGCTTCCTGTTTCGTCGCCGCCGCCTTCTTGCCGCGCTGCTGATGTGCGCGGCCGCTGGTGTGGCCGTCCAGCAGCTGATCCCCGCCGATGCCACAACGACCGTCGCCGTAGTTGCGGCACAGGACCTGCCTGCAGGCATGGTGCTCACTGCCTCACATCTGACGGTTGAGACAGTCCCCGCCGGTGCGGCCGCCGCCCACGCCTTTACCGATACGGAAGGTCTGCTGGGAGAACAACTTGCCACACCGCTCTCAGCCGGAAGTCTGCTGGAGTCCACCTCTTTGGTAGGTCCCGGACTCCTGACAGGAACCGAACCCGGCACGGTGGCTGTCCCCATTCGACCAGCAGATGCATCAGTTCTGGAACTACTGACTCCCGGCCAGCTGGTGGACGTGGTTCACAGTACGGGCAACGGTTACGAGGTTGAGTCCACAAACACTGTCATTGCCCGGCACGTTGCCGTGCTGTGGGTTGCCGGTGCTGCCAATGACGCCGGAGCATGGCCCGGGGCCGGGAACAGCACCAGCGGCCTGGTGGTCATCGCCGCCACGCCAGAACAATCGACGGCGCTGGCAGGCGCGTCCAGCACGGGGAAGGTGCATCTGGTGCTCACCTCGGCGACCGACTGAGCCGGTTCAGCGCGGGGTTTCCTGCCGGTTCAGCGCGGGCGGGCATTCCGGGCGGTTTAGCCCCAGTGCGGCGGGCGCTGTTCCAGCAGCCAGGAATCGCGATCTTCTTCGCGGTCGCCCCACGCCTGCGGGCTATCAGCAGCACCGCTGGAGGGCAGGACGTCCTCCACCGGTGTGACAGCGGGCTGTTCCATCTTCTCTTCTTCCTCTACTGCTGATGGGTACCTCGGAACCTCTGCGGGTTCGAGTCCCAGATATGTGCCCACGAGGTCTGCACAGGCCTCGGGATCCGTGAAGACCTCGATGGTCCACAACGGCATGGCCCGCCACCCCAGGCGCTCAAGCAGCTGGGGGCGAAGACGTGAACGCTCCCGGACGGACATCCGCCGGTAGCGTTCAGTGCCATCAGATTCGATCGCTATAGGTGGCCGGTCGCTGTCCGGGCCCTCTGACTGAGGTCCAGAGGTTGCAGCGATGTCGAGCTCACCCTCAAAGGTGTCCCAGATGCGGGCTCCTCGCGCGGCCAGCCGATCCACGAGATCTGCCACCAGCGGATCGTCCTCCAACACGCTGCCGGACCCGGTTTTCTCACCCGTTGGTTGCCCATCCACGGGTTCCTCATTCACGGAAACATCGGATGCTGCGCTTTCCGGCTCGGCACCAATGCGGGCAGCCAGCAAGTCATAAAAGTCCCGCGCGCCGAATTCGAGCCGTGACGGATCCAGATCCTCGGGGCGGAAACAGGTCACCACGTGCAGTCCCTGCCGCGCACGGGTCATCGCTGTCAGGAACCGGCCGCGTCCATCCGGCTGCGAAAGCGGACCAAAGTTATGTAACGCACGGCCGTGAGGTGTCCGGCCATAACCCAGGGAGAAAATGATGTTGTCCCGAACCAGGCCTGCCGCACGCTCAACGGGCACCACACGGAACGATTCCTTGCCTGGCTGGAAGAAGTCCGAAGCCCACGGGTAGTCGGCAAGGTAGAGCCGGGTCGCTTCCGCAACCCGGGCCGCATGACGCGCGCTGGCCGTGATGACCGACAGTGAATGGTTGGGGCGGCGCCGCACGTGTTCAAACACGAGGTCAACAACCCGGTTCACTTCCGCTGCAACACTTTCCACGCCACCGTGCTCTGAACTGGGCATACCCGTGCCGTCCGGAAGGTACTCGACGACGACGGCAGACCCGCTCTGGTCCAGTGATCGCGCTTCGGGCAGCCGGGAGAGCCTGCCGCCATAGAAGGCAGAGCTCAGTGATTCCACGAGCTTCTTGTCCACCCCCCGGTAGATCTCGGAGAGGCCCTCGATCGGCAGGACTCGCGTCAGTGCGGTGAAAGCACTCACCAGCTCACTGCCCCCAGTGCCCTCGACGCCAGGATCCGTGCCAACGTTGAACGGCTGCGGCGCACCCAATTGGCCATCGCCAAACGCAATCACCTGGGTGGCCCTGCCCATTGCTGGAACGGCAGACTGCAACGACATTGACTCCGCATCAAGCAGCAGAACCGCGTCAAAACGTTTCTCCGCAGGAAGGATGGTGGAGAGCATCAACGGACTTGCTGCCCACACAGGCATCAGCGCAGAGACCAGGTCCTCCGGCAGAGAGCTCAGCGAACCCAGACTCACTGAGCCTGCTTTCAAGAGCTCCCGAAGACTGGCCGACTCCGAGATTCGCTCGCCGATGGCCGAACGCCAACGTTCCGCCAGACCCCACCTCAGCCGGGAGCTGCCGGAAGCAATATGCGCATTGTCTGCCAGGCGGTATTCGGCTTCCAACCTGCGAAGGCTCTCGCCGTCAGACATGGCCAGATAGTCGTCTCCGCTGATCATGGCTTCCAGTGCCGACTGCCACCAGGCCAGCTCGAGTTCGGACGCCACCTGGCGGTAACCGACTTCCCGTTCTGCAAGATCATCCAGAAGCTCGCCGAGCCCGTGCTCACGCATTTCATTCAGCAGCAGAGTGCGCTCCGGCAGCGTGGCCAGAGTCTCCTTATCCTGAACCAGCTTGTTCAGGTGCTCGATGAGGTCCTTCACGGGTAGCGCCTCTAACGACGTATCCGGTGAGGTGGCAAGAATGCCTACCAGTTCCTCCATCTTGCGCTGGACCGACTGGTGGAAATTGTTGAGTTCGGCCAGGCCTGTGGGCACGGAGGGATGCCGTTGGGTGGTGGCGTACCGCGTCCAGGTGGTTCGTTGCTGCTGCACCAGCAACAACGAATTATGCAGATCCGAAATATGGACTCCCGGCCGGACATATTCCTTGGCCACCCGGCGCAAGCGGGACCGGGTCATGGAGCTCATCTCGATGCCCCGCTCCTTGCGCCAACTAGAGGACGCAGTAGCGGAGATGAGGTCAGTGACTGGACGATCAAAAATGTCCGGAGTGAACTTGTCCAGGCTCCCGCGCACGGCGACCAGCAGATCCAGCTGCTCACCCCATTCGCCGAAGGTGTCTCCGAGTTCGATCTGCGAGTGATCTGCTACCTTCCGCAGCTCATCCTGCAAACGCGGAATCTCCTCAGCAAGCGCCGTCGCCAAAGCATGGGCTGACTGGGTATCTGCCTTGTTGTGCAGTTTTGCGCCGTACCACGGGCTGTGCGTTGCAGCCTTGGAAAAACTTCCGAGCTCGGCAGCCCTGCGCAGGCGGCCCGTCACATCGCTACGATCCGTGATGCTGTCCAGCACGCTGCGCTTGAGCCGCACGGACGTGGACGGTGCGGGGCTCAGCGACGTGAGCTCAGCCAGGGACTGCATTGCCTGATACGGCGAACATCCCCATCGGCTCCGGACATTGTGCAGCGACTTGACGTGATCCTGCAGCTTGTGGCGGTTCTCCACCAGATTGCGGTGCAGACTCTCAAGTTGCGGTTCCGTGGCCTTTTCATTGCGGACAATGGCCCGGATCAGTTGGTCTTTGAGCTGCTGATCGGTGATATTCGCGTGCAGCTGCAGGATCAACGAGCCAAGATTCAGCTCGTCCAGTTCCTGAACGAGCTGGTTAAGGGTGCCCCGACGTTCTGCAGCAACGAGCACGCTCTTCCCCTGGTGGGCAAGGGCGGCTATCGCATTGATCGCGGTTTGGGTCTGCCCGCTCCCGGGAGGCGCGGACACCACCAGCGACTCCCCTGCGCTGATGCGGTTCAGGACCTGCTGCTGTGCGGCATCGGCGTCCTTCACGAGCATTTCCTCGTCAGGGTGCAGGCTGTCCAGGACCGCGCTGTCCACTGGGGCAGGGTTTACCGGTGAGCCTTCACCGAGGTCGCCGTCGACCGCCGATTTCATGAGCGCTTCAAGGATCGGATGATCCGGAGTGACAGCTGGATCATGTCCAACATCCCCCAGGTCCGCGAACGTGGAGATCAGCAGGTGATGCTCAATGTTCATGCCGCGAACGTTTGCGGTCAGCGCACGCAGCCGTTCAAGCACCGGATGCGGATCGAACCGTGCGGTGCCGTAGGCCAGAGCGGACAACGCAGCCGCATCCACGGGAAGCTGCTCCTGCCGACGCAGATGCCTGACCAGCGCCGGGTTGAGCTTGGCCTGCTCTGTGATCTGGAGCTCGTAATCATCCCTCGAAGAGTGGACGGTCAACGCCACAGCCGTTAGGAGAACCGGAGCGGTCAGCGTTTCGGAACGTCCGTCGTCGTTCTGGGCTCTCCAGCTCGCAGTGCCGGCAGCGAGGTAACCCACATCGATGCCGCGCTCGCTTCCGAGCTCGTAAATACGTGCACGGAGAGCCTTGGCAGCCTTCATCGCCTGCGCATACTGTGCCGGATCCCTCAGCAGAGTGGACAGGCGGGTACGCCTGCCAGCCAGCAGCTGAGCGAGACCCGACGGATGCGCATGCGTGAGGTCGATGCTGTTGCCAGCCGACGCCGTGAAGTGGAGCAACGTGTCAGGACCCGCGTAGCTTCCGAGTCGCTGCAGCCACGGCAGGAGGAACGCCGAGGCGTTGTCCCCGGATAGTTCTTCCGTCATGTTAGGCATCTCTCCTGCACTTACGCGTGCTGATCGTGACCAGAGTGGCATATCTCCCAAGCTATCGGAAGTCACCCGGTATGACGGTCAGGCAACACCGGGTGAGGTCCAAAAGTTAGCGTTGACCGCTCCCCCACGGGTGCGACGCTACTCCCATTCGATAGTTCCCGGCGGCTTGGACGTGACGTCGAGAACAACGCGATTGACGCCGTCGACCTCGTTGGTGATCCGATTGGAGATCCGAGCCAGCAGGTCATACGGCAACCGTGACCAGTCAGCCGTCATGGCGTCTTCGCTCGACACCGGACGGAGCACGATGGGGTGACCGTACGTCCGGCCGTCACCCTGGACGCCGACGCTGCGGACATCCGCCAGGAGAACAACCGGCATCTGCCAGACTTCCTGATCCAGTCCTGCCGCTGTGAGTTCTGCACGCGCGATCGCATCCGCACGGCGCAGCAGGTTCAGCCGCTCGGCAGTGACATCGCCCACGATACGGATGCCGAGACCGGGCCCGGGGAACGGCTGACGTCCGACGATCTCGGCCGGCAAACCAAGCTCAGCTCCGACAGCGCGGACCTCGTCCTTGAAGAGGTTACGCAACGGCTCAACCAGCTCGAAGCGCAGGTCCTCAGGAAGACCGCCCACGTTGTGGTGGCTCTTGATGTTTGCGGCACCTTCGCCGCCACCGGACTCGACAACATCAGGGTAGAGGGTGCCCTGGACGAGGAACTTGATCTGCTCGCCGTCAGCTTCAGCCTCACGGATGATGGCCCGCTCTGCCTCTTCGAAGGCCCTGATGAATTCCCGGCCGATGATCTTGCGCTTGGTTTCAGGGTCTGACACTCCGGCGAGCGCGTTCAGGAAGCGCTCCTGCTCATTGGCGACGTAGAGGTTTACCCCTGTTGCAGCAACGAAGTCCCGTTCAACTTGCTCCGCCTCGCCCTCACGCAGCAGTCCGTGATCAACGAACACACAGGTCAGCTGATCTCCCACGGCCCGCTGAACGAGTGCCGCAGCGACGGCGGAATCCACGCCGCCGGACAGTCCACAGATGACCCGTGAGGTGCCGACCTGCTGGCGGATGCGGTCCACCTGCTCTTCCACGATGTTGCCCGTGGTCCACTCACCCTTGATGCCCGCACCCCGGTAGAGAAAGTTCTCCAGTACCTTCTGGCCGTGGGCTGAGTGCTTGACCTCTGGGTGCCACTGCACCCCGTAGAGCCGCTTCTGCTCGTTGGCGAATGCGGCAACCGGCGCGCCTGCGCTGCTGGCCAGCACGTCGAAGCCCTCAGGGGCAGCGTGAACGCTGTCCCCGTGGCTCATCCATGCATTCTGGTGTTCGGGGATACCTTCCAGAATGGAGCGGCAGCCATCCGTTGCGGCGACGTCTGTTGAACCATATTCACGCAGGCCTGTCTGGGCGACATTTCCGCCCAGCGCGTTTGCCATGGCCTGGAATCCGTAGCAGATGCCCAGCACGGGCACACCGGCTTCAAAGAGATCCGGGCCCACACGGGGAGCCCCCTCTGCGTACACGCTCGACGGGCCGCCCGAAAGGATGATGGCGACAGGGTTCTTCGCGAGGATCTGTTCGGTGGTCCAGGTGTGTGGAACGACTTCCGAGAAGACGTTGGCCTCACGGACGCGGCGGGCGATCAGCTGTGCATACTGGGCACCGTAGTCCACAACGAGGACAGGCCGGTGTTCGGTCAGGGCGGAGTCGGGATTCATCACCAGCTCAGTTTATCTGCCGAAGTGCCCAGCCCAAACCGGGGCTAGGTCAGTAACGCTTGGCGGCTTCGGGGTGTTCGGCCAGCTCGCGCTCCACCTGGCGATGAGTTCTGGTTTCGACGATGAAGGACATCAGCGGCACCACGCCGCCAAGGGCAAGAATGATGAACTTGCTGAAGGGCCACCGCATCATCTGCCACAGTCTGAAGTCGGCGAACAGGTAGACGACGTACATCCAGCCGTGAACGATGAGCACCATGGTGGAAAGGTTGATTCCCCCGGTATCAGCACCCTTCGTGAACATGCCCAGGGGCACCGTTTCGCCGGCTTCGTTGACCCCGCCGGCAATGATGTCCGATCCGAAACCGTAGGCAGCGATCATCTCGACAACCACCAGCAGCAGCATCACGCCCGTGGCGTAGGCGAGCACTTTGTAGAACGTCAGGGCCGAGCGGATCTGGCTGTGGGTTCCGCCGAACCTCCGCTTTTTGGGTGTGGTGCCGGGCTGGGTTTCGGTCACTTCTGTACCTCGCTCTGGGACTGGCTGGGGGAAAGTTGTTCTGCCGCGGCTGCATCTTCGGCGTCTTCCTGCTGTCTGCGGTAGTCATCGGCTACCAGGCGCCACCAGAGGAAACAGGCGAAACCAGCAAAGACGAACCACTCGATGGCGTAGAAAATATTCAGCCAGTTCAGCGGTGTCTCCTGCGGCTGCGGGTCAACGAGTACGCGCTCAACGCCTGAAGGAGCCTCTGCCGGCTCGCCTTGATAGGAAATCTCGCTTGCGGTGACGAACCCTGAGTACGACGGCGCGTCCCACAGGTTGACCAGTTGAGCCACGGACAGGCTGGCCACCTGGCCGTCAGGCATGGGCCCGGCAATGGGGGCTTCTGTGGGCAGGAGGCGGCCGACGACGGTGGCGGTACCTGATTCGGGGTCCGGCGGCGCAGCGCCCTCATCGGCGATCCAGCCACGAACCACGGGAATGACGGGTGTCTCCCCTGCTGTCTCGGGCGCACTGGCTACGTGAAAAGCGTTGATGACCCAGTAGCCTTCGCGCTCATCCTGCAAGCGTCCGGGAATCAGCAATTGCGTTCCGGCGAGAAAGGACCCGTCGATGCTCACGCGCTGGTCGGCGTCGGGCTTGTACAGTGGTTCGCCCGGTTTGAAAGTCTTTGTCAGCGGCTTGACGGTTTCCGTCCTGGAGGAGGGCGGCGGCGCATCTCCCTCTGACTGTGAGAACTGCCACTGGCTGAGGACCACGAAGACCGATGCCAATACCAGCGCAAAGATCAACGACAGGATCCAGCGGGGTTTCAGGGCGGTCTTGAGCACCCATTCATGGTACTTCGACCCTGCGTAGAAAACCCAATGCAGACACTGATTGGGATTCGCCTATCGCTGTGGCGGAATTGTGACTAAGATGGATCCTCGTGCGCTCCTATCCCTACCCCGATCCCGGCAAGCCGGTACTGACCTCCCCTGCCCGCTACCTGCTCTGGCTCGCGTCGAAGCAGAAGGGCAATCTGTCCCTCGGCATCGTTTTCGGCATCGTCTGGATGGGCGCCCAGGCCTTTGTGCCCTTTGTCATAGGTAGCGCGATCGACGACGGGATTGTCGGAGGGGACACTGCGCAACTTGCCCAGTGGGTCCTGCTGCTCATCGGCCTCGTAGCGGTGCAGGTCGTCGCGGGAATGATGAGTCACCGTGCCTCCATCAGCAACTGGATGCAGGCAGTCTTCAAGTCCATCCGCCTCATCGGCTATCGCATCACCCGCACCGGCGATGCCCTCCCACGCAAGCTCTCCACGGGCGAAGTGGTTTCTACCGCGGCCTCTGATGCCACCCGGATCGGCGACACCTTCTACATGGTGGATGCCGCCGCGGGTGCCGTCGTCGGCTGGCTGACGGTGAGTGTGCTCATCACGCAGACCTCTCCCCTGCTCGGTCTCATCGTGTTCCTCGGCGTTCCGCTCGCCTGTGCCGTGCTCGCGCTGGTGGTCCGCCCGCTTCAGGAGAAACAGCGCGAACAGCGTGAAGCCTCCGGTCGTATGACCGCCGTCGGCGCAGACACCGTGGCCGGTCTCCGGGTGCTGCGGGGAATCGGCGGGGAAGACATTTTTGTGGGCCGCTACCGCGAGCGCTCGGCCGCCACGCGCGACGCCGGCATCAAGGTAGCTGGCTCGCTGGCCACGCTTGAGGCGTCGCAGGTGCTTCTTGCCGGCATTTTCGGTGTGGTCTTCACTTGGGTAGGTGCCACCCTGGCACTGAATGGTGAGATCCAGCCTGGGCAGCTGGTGGCCCTCTACGGTTACTCGGTGTTCCTGACGAGCCCCATCAGGTTTGCCTCGCAGGCGGCGTCGAGTTACATCCGGGCTCACGTGGGTGCCCGGAAGATTATCAACGTCCTGTCCATTGATCCCAACGTGTCCGACGACGGCCCAAGAGTTGGCGCACCAGCAGCAGCAAGCCCGCTGACGGATGCTCGCACCGGCGTCGTCGTCCATCCCGGCCGGATCACCGCCGTGGTGTCGCGCGATCCTGCACAGTCTTCGGAACTGGCTACACGGTTGGGGCGCTTTGACGACGAGATCCTCAGCGAGGCTGAGGTCCGGTGGGGCAAGGAGCTTCTGCACCACGTTCCCCTGGAGGAGATCCGGAACCGGATTATCGTCAGCGAGGCAAGCCCACAACTTTTCACCGGAACCCTCCGTTCACAGCTGGACCCCTATGCCAGGCACGACGACGACGCCATCCTGACCGCACTGGATGCGGCCAGCGCGATGGACATCCTGGACGGGCTGGAGCACGGGCTGGATGAGGAAGTCACCGAACGTGGACGAAGCTTTTCGGGCGGGCAACGGCAACGGCTCGTCCTGGCCCGCGCCCTCCTGACGGAGGCGGAGTCCCTCGTGTTGATAGAGCCGACGTCGGCCGTTGACGCGCATACCGAATCTCGTATCGCCGCACGGCTTCAGGCCGCCCGCGGCGGTAAGGACCGGACAACGGTGGTGATCACCGCGAGTCCGCTGATGCTCGGGGCCGTGGACCATGTTGTTTTTCTCAAGGACGGGCAGGTGCGCGGTGAAGGCCGCCACGAGGACCTGATCAACGATCCCGAGTACAGGAATGTGGTGATTCGCAGTGAGTGATACCCAGACTCTGACGGGGGAACCTGCCGCGCAGGCAGCGCACCAATCGGGCAAGCTCCCGATTGCCTCAGGGGATCAGGTCCGGCACGAGACAGGCCGGTTGATTCGTAAACACCGCAGCGGCCTGGCCCTGGTACTGGTGCTGTATGTCCTCTCCGCTGTGGCAGGGCTTGTTGGCCCGTACCTGATCGGACGCCTCATCGATGCCGTCATCGCGGGCACCACCTCCGAGACGGTGACCATCATTGCGAGCCTGATGCTGGCAGCGATCCTGGTGCAGACTGTGCTGCGGCGCTATGCCGTTTCGGCCGGCATGATTTTCGGTGAGCGCGTCTTCGCGGAGCTGCGTGACGATTTCATGGCCGACGTGACGTCGCTTCCACTCTCCACGGTGGAGAAGGCCGGAACCGGTGACCTCGTGTCCCGAACCACGAACGACATTGATTCGGTGTCGCACTCAGTACGGTTCGGCATCCCCCAGGTGCTGGTCTCCGTGGTCACCATCGTTCTGACGGTTGGCGCGGCCGTACTGGTTTCGCCGGTCCTGTCCCTTGCGCTGCTGATCGGTCTGCCGATCCTGATTCCCATTACGCGGTGGTACCTCAAGCGAAGCACCGCCGGGTATCAGCGCGAACGTGAATCGTACGCCGTCATCAACGGCGCGGTCACCGAGACGATCGAAGGCGCCCGCACTGTCGATGCCCTCAGCCTGGGCTCGTTGCGCCGGGAACGCATGGACGCGGCAATCGGAGGCAGTTTCAAGGCCGAGCGTTACACACTGTTTCTGCGTTCCGTACTCTTTCCTGCCGCGGACTTTGCGTTTTGGGTTCCCGTGGCAGGCGTACTTCTGTGGGGAAGCTGGCTGGCCGCCAACGATGCTGTCTCACCGGGTATGGTCTCGGCTGTGGCCCTGTTTGCCGTGCGCCTGATCGATCCCGTGGACACGCTGATCATGTGGACGGATGAAATTCAGGTGGGCGCCGCATCGCTGGCCCGCATCATTGGCATCAAGGATGTACCACCGGACCGCACCGCTTCCGCAGCCCAGCCTGTGAACGAGGATATTCTGCTCTCCGACGTCCGCTACGCGTACCGTCCCGGCCACGATGTCCTCCACGGCGTGAACCTCACCCTGAAACAGGGCGAGCGACTCGCCATGGTTGGGCCTTCGGGTGCCGGTAAATCGACGCTCGGCCGGCTGATTGCTGGTATCCATCCGCCGACGTCGGGCTCCGTCACCGTAGGTGGCGTACCCCTCGTGGACCGCCCGCTGGACGAGCTGCGGCGCGAAGTTGCGCTGGTCACCCAGGAACACCACGTATTCGTGGGATCGCTGGCCGATAACGTACGCCTCGGCAAGGAGGACGCCTCAACGCAGGAACTGGAAGAGGCCCTGAACGACGTCGGCGCACTGTCGTGGGCGAAAGCGCTCCCCGAAGGCGTCGATACAGAGATTGGTTCAGGGGCGTACGAGCTGACGCCGGCGCAGGCCCAGGAGCTCGCGCTTGCCCGGCTGGTCCTCGCGGACCCGCACACGCTGGTACTCGACGAAGCCACTTCCCTGATCGACCCGCAGGCCGCCCGCGATCTGGAGCGTTCCCTGAACGCCGTCCTCACGGGCCGCACCGTCGTCGCCATCGCCCACCGCCTGCACACAGCGCACGACGCCGACCGCATCGCCGTCGTCGAAGGAGGACAGATCACGGAGCTGGGTTCGCACGATGAACTGCTGGCCCAGGGCGGCGCGTATGCGTCCCTGTGGAATTCCTGGCGGACTGAGTAAATTCAGTCAGCAGGTCGTCAGGTCACGACCCCGAGAAGTCGACCGTCGAGTTGATCAGCTCTGCAATGATTTCCTGATCGTGTGCTCTGCGCAGTGAATCGCGGAAGGTGGCCTTCGCCAGGGATCTGGCCAACGTAGCGAGGACTTCGAAGTGCTCGGAGTAGGACGACGCCGGCGTCGCCATCAGCAGGACGAGGGTCGCCGGCCCGTCCACTGCCCCGAAGTCCACGCTGTGTCCGAACTTCGGTACACCGACAGCGATAGACGTGGAAACGACATACTCACTGCGGGCGTGCGGCATGCCGATTCCGCCGGGTAAGCCCGTGGCCATCTGGTGTTCGCGCGCATTGACCTGCGCCAGAAATGCGTCAAGATCCGAAATCCGGCCATCGGCATGAAGGCGTGCAGCCAGTTGTCCCGCAGCATCCTCGCGGCTGTGCGCCTCCATGCGGAGAATCACATGGTCAGGCGTGGTCAGCGGTGTCAGTGAGTTGTCCGCTGCCACGACTGATCCTGACCAGATTCAGGACGACTGAACCGGTTCAACCGGCACGATGTCCGTTGCACCCAGGCGGGCACTATCGGCGGAAACGTCGTCCGGCTGCTGCTGGCTGAGCCTTTCCGCCTCCACCCGCGCAAGGTAGTGCTTGACCTCGCGGTCCACCTGTTCCTGACTCCAGTTCAGGTACGGTGCCATGAGGTCGGCGACCACCGGCGCGGCAGACACTCCTCGATCGAAGGACTCGATCGAAATGCGGGTCCTTCGCGTCAGGATGTCATCCACGTGACGGGCACCCTCGTGGGTCACCCCATACACAGCCTCAGCGAGGAGGTAGTCATCCGCTCCCGGAAGGGTCTCGCCGAGGTGCGGCTCCGCTTTGATGATGTCCAGCAGTTCACTGGTCAGGGACCCGTAGCGCTGCAACAGGTGCTCAACGCGCGCGACATGGATTCCGGCGTCATCAGCCATCCGCGCCCGGTTGTTCCACGCAGCCTTGTACCCTTCAGCGCCCACCATGGGGATGGTGGATGTGCAGCTCTCCGGAACCCGTTCATCAAGGGCCCTCGTGGCCTCGTCCACAGCATCTTTGGCCATCACCCGATAGGTGGTCCACTTTCCGCCCGCGACGACGACGAGACCTGGAACAGGGTGCGCCACCACATGCTCTCGGGAGAGCTTCGCAGTCGAATCGCTTTCGCCGGCAAGGAGCGGACGGAGCCCCGCGTAGACGCCCTCGACGTCTTCCCTGGTCAGAGGCCGCTTGAGGACCGTGTTGACGTGCTCGAGCAAGTAGTCAATGTCCTTCGACGACGCCGCAGGGTGAGCCTTGTCCAGATCCCAGTCGGTGTCCGTGGTGCCAATGATCCAGTGGCGCCCCCAGGGAATCACGAACAAAACTGATTTCTCTGTACGCAGGATCATTCCCACCGTGGACTGGATGCGGTCCCGCGGGACCACCAGGTGGATGCCCTTGGACGCGCGGACCTTCAGCTGTCCACGATCCGTCACCATTGCCTGGGTCTCATCCGTCCAGACACCTGTTGCGTTGACGACCTGCTTGGCGCGGATCTCGAATTCCTCGCCCGTTTCCTGATCCTTGACCCGTGCGCCGACCACCCGTTCACCAGCCCGCAGGAAGTCGACGACGGCGACGCGGTTGGCTGCCTTCGCGCCATAGTTCACGGCGGTTCGGGCCATGTTCGCTACGTAACGGGCGTCATCGACCTGGGCGTCGTAGTACCGGATGGAGCCGACAAAGGCGTCCTTCTTCAGGCTCGGCGCCGCCCGTAGCGTGCCGCGCTTGCTCAAGTGCTTGTGCATGGGGACACCGCGGGAATTGCCGCCGCTGAGACTCATGGTGTCGTAAAGCATGATTCCGGCACCAACATAGGGGCGCTCGATGAAGCGTTTCGTGAGCGGATACAGGAAGGGCACGGGGCGAACCAGGTGCGGCGCGATCCGTTGGATCAACAAACCGCGTTCCTTCAGGGCCTCCTGCACCAGCGCAAAATCCAGCATTTCCAGGTACCGCAGACCACCATGAATCAGCTTCGAGGAGCGCGATGACGTACCGGAGGCCCAGTCCCGCGCCTCGACCATTCCCACATCAAGGCCACGCGTGACAGCATCCAATGCTGCCCCAGCACCAACCACACCGCCGCCCACAATGAGGACATCAAGTTCCCGGCCGGCTTCGGACGTCGCCTTCAGATAATCGATGGCTGACTTACGGTTCTCAGGGCTGAGCGCTTCAACTGACGTTGACTGTACTGACACGGTAAGTCCTCCTGTGGAAATGGACGATATGGAAGAAACCTTACGTCGCGGACCGCGTTAAGTCAGGTCTGGACTGTCCGAAACATAAGGAGAAACAACCACTTCAACCCGCTGGAACTCCTTGAGATCCGAATACCCGGTGGTTGCCATGGAACGCCTCAGCGCACCGATCAGATTTGAGGTGCCGTTCGTGTGATGGGACGGACCCCAGAGCACTTCCTCCAGCGGCCCAACCGTACCAACGCGAACCCGGTCGCCACGGGGAAGTTCCTCGTGGTGCGCCTCAGGTCCCCAGTGCCATCCCCGGCCAGGGGCTTCCTCGGCACGGGCCAGAGCGGAGCCGAGCATCACGGCATCGGCGCCCATCGCCACGGCCTTCACAATATCTCCGCTGGCTCCCATACCGCCGTCGGCAATGACGTGCACGTAACGCCCGCCTGATTCATCCATGTAATCCCGACGCGCGGCAGCGACATCAGAAATCGCCGATGCCATCGGAGAGTGGATACCGGAAGCGCGACGCGTTGTCGTGGTCGCTCCCCCACCGAAGCCGACCAGAACGCCAGCCGCACCCGTACGCATGAGGTGCAGTGCAGGGGTGTACCCGGCCGCTCCGCCCACAATGACCGGGACATCAAGTTCGTAAATGAACTGTTTCAGATTCAGCGGTTCCTGTGATTTGGACACATGCTCGGCAGACACTGTGGTCCCGCGAATCACAAAGATATCCACTCCGGCCTCAATGACCGTGCGGTAAAACTCCTGCGTGCGCTGCGGGGTCAGCGAACCGGCAACGGTAACCCCGGACTCACGGATCTCCGCCAGGCGGGACGTGATCAGCTCCGGCCGAATGGGCGCCCGGTAGAGCTCCTGCATTCTCAGCGTGGCCGCCGGACTGAAATTCTCCTCGCTCAGGGTGGAAATCTCTTCCAGCACCGGACGAGGGTCCTCGTACCGGGTCCACAAACCCTCAAGGTTCAGAACGCCAAGCCCGCCGAGCTTACCCATGGCAATGGCAGTCTCCGGACACATCACGGAGTCCATCGGAGCCGCAAGCACAGGCATCTCGAACTGATATGCGTCGATCTGCCACTGCACGGACACATCGCGCGGATCCCGGGTGCGGCGTGACGGGATCACAGCTACATCATCGAGCGAATATGCCCTGCGGCCCCGCTTACTGCGGCCAATCTCAATCTCGTAAGTCACGCTCTTAGGCTATCAGCGGCGGGACTGGGACAGGCACAGGATCACTTGGAACCGTAATTTGGTGCTTCCACCGTCATCTGGATGTCGTGCGGATGGGATTCCTTGAGGCCTGCAGCCGTAATGCGGACAAACTTGCCCTTGGCCTTCAGCTCTCCAATGTTGCGCGCACCGACGTAGAACATGGTCTGGCGGAGCCCGCCCACCAACTGGTACGCCACCGATTCCAGCGGTCCGCGGTAGGCCACGCGGCCCTCGATGCCCTCCGGAATGAGTTTGTCGTCGCCTGAGACATCGGCCTGAAAGTATCGGTCCTTCGAGTAGGACGTGTTCCGTCCACGCGTCTGCATGGCGCCCAGCGATCCCATGCCGCGGTACGTCTTGTACTGCTTGCCGTTGACGAACACGAGCTCACCAGGTGCCTCCGCGGAGCCGGCGAGCAGTGAGCCCAACATCACGGTGTCTGCCCCCGCAACCAGCGCCTTGCCGATGTCCCCCGAGTACTGGAGGCCGCCGTCGGCAATCAGCGGAACGCCAGCCGGAATGGCCGCCTTCGCAGATTCATAGATGGCGGTGATCTGCGGAACACCCACTCCGGCAACAACACGCGTAGTACAGATGGATCCCGGGCCGACACCAACCTTGATGCCGTCCGCTCCGGCGTCGCACAGGGCCTGGGCACCCTCGCGGGTAGCGGCCTGACCGGCAATAATGTCCACGTGGGCGGCCAGCTTCTCAGCCTTCAGCCGCGCAACCATGGACAGCACGCCCTGGCTATGACCATTGGCGGTGTCCACAAAGAGAGCATCAACTCCGGCTTCAACCAGAGCCATGGCACGCTCAAAACCATCCCCGAAGAACCCGATAGCCGCACCAACACGCAGCCGGCCTTCGTCATCCTTCGTTGCCAGCGGATACTGTTCGGCCTTGGTGAAGTCCTTCACCGTGATCAGGCCACGCAGCATGCCCGCGTTGTTGACCAACGGCAGCTTCTCGATCTTGTGACGCGCCAGCAGATCGGAGGCTTCCTCACGGCTGATTCCCTCACGCCCTGTGACCAACGGCATCTTGGTCATCACCTCGTGAACAATCCGGTTCGGGTACTCCTCATCCGGAACGAAGCGTGTGTCGCGGTTCGTCACGATGCCCAGCAGCTTGCCCTCGGCATCCACCACAGGCAGACCCGAGACACGGTAATGGCGGCAAAGGTCATCAAGTTCGCGCAGCGTGGCATCAGGACCAACGGTCACCGGGTTGGTGATCATCCCCGACTCACTACGCTTGACCCGGTCCACCTGCTCCGCCTGATCCTGGATACCAAGATTGCGGTGGATCACCCCAAGACCACCCTGACGGGCCATGGCCACTGCCATGCGTGCCTCCGTCACAGTGTCCATCGCGGCGGACAACAGGGGCGTGCGCACGGTGATGCGCTTGGAAATACGCGAGCTGGTGTCCGCTTCCGACGGGATGACATCCGTATGGCCGGGAAGGAGGAGGACGTCGTCGTACGTCAGCCCGATGAGCGCAAAAGGATTGAATTCTTCGGGTGCAGAGTTGGGCTCTGGGCTCACAGGTACGCCTCTTTCGCGAAAATTGTCCGGCAGGTGGGGGTTGCTGTATATCCTACGCGGTTCAGGGAACCGGAATTTCGGGGACGCTCTTCCAGCCAACGGCCTTACCGAAGCGCGCGCCGAAATCGTCCAGCATGGTCTCGAGATACGTTTGCGTCAGATGGTCCAGATCCATGTACACATAGACGTTGCCGATGGCTCCGGGGCAAATGCCGTCCGCACAGAACTTGTCTGACATGTCCATCGTTCCGACCTCCGGCATCGAAGCCTTCAGCGCCACCAGCGGGGACTCCGCTGCCAGGACCTGCGAGCGCGGCAGATTGCACTCGGCCGAATCAAGGCCCTTGGTTTCGAGGCACTCGGGCATCGGAAAGTCGAACCGGGGATTGTCGCGGATCGCAACGACGCGGATCCCGGCGTCCAGGAATCCCTGAACACCCTGTTCATAACCCAGCACTACTTTTTCATCCGGGCTGCTGTGTTCAGTCCTTGTGGCGACAGTGAACACCGCATCAGGCATACGTTCCATGGTGTACGCCTGGCTGGCCACGTTGAACTCGTTGCAGTCCTCGTCGTTATCCGGGATGGGCGCTGCGTACCGGCAACCGGGTTTGTGGATCAGGATCACGAGCCAGTTGTTGGCTCGTGCCACTGGCCCCATGGCTGACATCCATTGCTGTGTGTGGGAATCTCCCAGCGCAACGATGGTGCGGGTCGCTGTATCCGGGTTGCCCATGTAGTCGCAGGACTTCAGGATCGGATTGGTTGGCTCCCACGTTCCGTAGCACTCGCCGTCGTAATCTGCCCACTCTCCACCCATGTTGCTGATGAGCGGTTTGACGGCTGCATCCGGGTTGCCCACAAATTCGAAGTCAGGACTCAGCGCGTTGGCGCCCGGATTGTCATCGATGGTCTGCGCCGCGACAGCTCTCTCCTCAGCGTTGACCTGATACTGCCACCCGGAAAGTGGTGCCGCTACCAGTGCCATGCTCACGGCCACGACGATGCCCATCCGGTGGCGGCGGGTCGACGCCCATGACCAGCTTCGTACCGGAGATTCCACGATGCGCGTGGTAACCACGGACAGCAGGATGGAAACAGCAATCAAGACTGTTCCGTCAAGGAACCCTGCGCCGCTCTGCTCCGAATAGACGAGCCAGAAAACGAGGATGGGCCAGTGCCACAGGTAGAGGGCGTAGGAGTTGTCTCCCATGCGCACCAGCGGTTTGAACGTGAGCAGACGGTCCGCGCCGAAGCGGCTGCCGGATTGGCCAGCCACCATGATGCAGGCGGCCGAGAGCAGGGGCCACAACGCGATGTACCCGGGGAATTCAGCCTCAACCTGGAGGACGATTCCGCAGCTGAGCATCCCGATAAGCCCTGCCCAGCCCAGCACCACACGGGTGATGGTGTTGGCGTTGAGGTACGGCAGGGTCAGTGCCAGCAGCGACCCCAACGCGAATTCCCAGAGCCTGGTCCGGGTGTCGAAGTAGGCGAACGTCTGGTTCGTGGCGGTTTCCCAGATCGAGAATGCCAGCGAGACCGCAAAGAGTACGGAGAACACTACGGTGAGCACTGTGCGGTAGCGCGTCTTGAGGAAGCGTGCCACGACCGCGGAGCCGGCAAACAGCAGCGGCCACAGGATGAATACCTGGCCCTGGATGGACAGGGACCAGAAGTGCTGTAGCGGGCTGGCGGTACTGTGATCGGCCGCGTAGTAGTCCACGGAGCTCGCGGCGAGTTCCCAGTTCTGGAGGTAGAACAGCGACGCCCACGTCTGAGTGAAAATGCCCTCCCATTGCGTGCGCGGCAGCAGCAGCGCCGTGCCCACCAGAATGGCCAGAAGTACGACGACGACGCCGGGCAGGAGCCGTTTGAACAGGTGCAGCCAGTATTTCAGGAGGTGAAGCGGTGTATCGCTCTCCACTTTGCGGGCGAATGACCCAGTCAGCAGGAAGGCCGAGATCAGGAGGAAAATATCGACGCCGCCGGAGACCCGTCCAAGCCACACGTGATAGACAACCACCATGAGGACGGCGAGCGCGCGAAGCCCCTGGATCTCAGGCCGGTATACCTGTTTTTCTGTGGACTTGGGTTTGACGAGATCCCTGCCTGCGGCAGATATTTGTGCACTGGACAAGCGGGAAGCCTTTACAAAACGTGGATTTGAGCGGTTCCCAGTGTACCCGTTGGTGCTTGGTTCTCCCTGACGTTGTATATCATTCGTTATCACCTAGATGAGGTTCGCTGACCTCATCCAGGTGATAATCGACGTCGTCAGTCTGCGACGTAGTACATCCGCTTGTTGACGAATTCCTCCATGCCCAAGGGTCCCAGCTCGCGTCCGAACCCGGAACGCTTGACGCCGCCGAAGGGCAGCTC
This sequence comes from uncultured Micrococcaceae bacterium, assembly GCA_947502645.1. GTDB lineage: Bacteria > Actinomycetota > Actinomycetes > Actinomycetales > Micrococcaceae > Arthrobacter_J. The sequence continues at coordinate 195,934 of CANNAD010000001.1, forward strand.
TGCGCCTTCACCGGCTGGGGTGTTCACGTTGGCCATGCCGACGTCGAGCCTGCGGGCTACCTTCTCGGCACGTTCCTTGTCGGTCGAGAAGACTGCGCCACCGAGACCGAACGGGGTGTCATTGGCCAGCGTGAGCGCTTCTTCGTCGCTGCTGACCTTGTACACCACTGCTACCGGGCCAAACAGTTCCTCGCTGTAGACCGCCATGTCCGGGGTGACTCCGGTGATCACGGCGGGTGAATAGTAGGCACCCTCGCCGTCGGCCAGCTCTCCGCCAGCGAGTAGCGTAGCTCCTTCGCTCACCGCCTGCTTGACCTGCTGGTCAAGGGTCTCTGCGGCGGACCGGGAAGACAAGGGGGTGAAAACTTCTCCGGGCTCATCCGAGGGGCTGCCGGGCTTCATCTTCCGTGCCAGCTGTGTCAGTTCGTCCACAAACTCGTCGTAGATGTCCTCCATGACGATCATGCGCTTGTTGGAGTTGCAGGCCTGGCCCGTGTTGTACATCCGGGTTGCCCACGCTGTCTGGGCAGCTTCCTTCACGTTGTCCGTGTCCAGGATCACGTAGGGGTCGGATCCACCGAGCTCGAGAACCGCCTTGGTCAGGTGTTCGCCCGCGAGTGCTCCAATGATGGAGCCGGCCCGCTCGGACCCTGTCAGTGACACGCCCTGGACCCGTGGGTCAGCGATGATCGTTGCGATCTGGTCGTGGGAAGCGAAAACGTTGTTGTACACGCCCTCGGGCACTCCGGCATCCGTCATGATCTGCTGAATGGCCAGTGCTGATCGCGGGCAGATTTCTGCATGCTTGAGGACGATGGTGTTTCCCAGAACCAGGTTCGGGGCGGCGAAACGCGCCACCTGGTAGTACGGGAAGTTCCACGGCATGATGCCCAGCAGCACACCAACGGGCAGTCGCTCTATGTAGGCCTTGCCGCCGGAGATCGACTTGATTTCCTGATCAGCTGTCAGCTCGGCGCCGTTGTCCGCGAAGTAGTTGAAGATCTCGGTGCAGAACTCGGCTTCTTCCACGCCTTCAGCCATGGGCTTGCCCATTTCGTCAGCGATGATCGTTGCCAGTTCCGTTTTGCGTTCGGTGAACAACGCGGCAACCTGCTTGACGATCTGGGCGCGTTCCTCGATGGTCTTTTCCCGCCAGGAACGGTAGGCGTTGTCAGCATTGTCCAACGCCTTCGTGACATCGTCATCGGTGGCAGTGTCATAGCGTTCCACGATTTCGCCCGTCGTCGGGTTCTGGACGCGGTATCCCTGTTTGCTCATTACGGCTCCTTTGTCGGCAGTTCCGGTTTTCATCGTACGACAATGGTGTCGCCGGTCACGATCGGCGGCACCCACCCGGGTATAAGGAAGGCCCCGGGTCCGGCATTCTGCCAAGAATGCGGTTCCCCGGGGCCTTGCCTTGTTATCCGGTGCTTATGACAGTGTCAGGTCAGTGCTGGTGACCGTGCTCGTCGTCGTCATCTGCAGGCTTTTCAACAACCAGTGTTTCGGTTGTCAGCACCAGCGCTGCGATGGATGCTGCGTTGCGCAGTGCCGAGCGGGTGACCTTGACGGGGTCAATGATGCCAGCGGCAACAAGGTCCTCGTACTCGCCGGTGACAGCGTTGAAGCCGTTTCCGGTTTCGAGCTCGCCCACCTTGCTCACGACAACGTAGCCTTCGTGGCCGGCGTTCTCCGCAATCCAGCGCAGAGGCTGCGCCAGTGCGCGGCGGACCAGTCCGACGGCGGTTGCTGCGTCGCCCTCGAGTGCCAGAACGTTTGCATCCTCGTCCAGTGCCTTTGCAGCGTGGATCAGTGCTGAACCGCCGCCTGCAACGATGCCCTCTTCAAGGGCTGCGCGGGTTGAGGACACTGCGTCCTCGATGCGGTGCTTCTTTTCCTTGAGCTCCACTTCCGTGGCAGCGCCAACCTTGATGACGCCGACTCCGCCTGCAAGTTTGGCCAGGCGTTCCTGCAGCTTCTCGCGGTCCCAGTCCGAATCCGTGCGCTCAACTTCGGCGCGCAGCTGGGAGACCCGGTCTGCGACATCCTGCTCGGAGCCTGCACCGTCCACAATGGTGGTGCTGTCCTTGGTGATGGTGATCCGGCGGGCAGAACCCAGGACCTCCATGCCAACCTGGTCCAGCTTCAGGCCGAGGTCCGGGGACACAACCTGTGCGCCGGTCAGAATGGCGATGTCCTGCAGCATTGCCTTGCGGCGGTCTCCGAAACCGGGAGCCTTCACCGCGACGACGTTCAGGGTTCCACGGATCTTGTTGACGACCAGCGTGGACAGAGCCTCACCCTCGACGTCCTCAGAGATGATGAACAGCGGCTTTCCGGCCTGCAGCACCTTCTCCAACAGCGGCAGGAACTCCTGCACGGTGGAGATCTTGCCGGAGTTGACCAGGATCAGCGCGTCTTCGAGGACAGCTTCCTGCCGCTCTGCGTCCGTCACGAAGTACGGCGAGAGGTAGCCCTTGTCGAACTGCATACCCTCGGTGAGAACCAGCTCGGTCTGCGTGGTGGAGGACTCCTCGATGGTGATCACACCATCCTTGCCGACCTTCTCAAAGGCTTCGGCCAGCAGTTCGCCAACCTCAGTGCTCTGCGCAGAAATTGCGGCAACGTTTGCGGTCTGTTCGCCCTGTACTTCGCGGGCGTTCTCCAGCAGCCGCTGGGCGACGGCCTCAACAGCTACTTCGATGCCATGCTTGAGGGCGCTCGGTGCAGCACCTGCAGCAACATTGCGCAGGCCTTCCTTGACCAATGCCTGTGCCAGCACTGTGGCCGTGGTGGTTCCGTCGCCAGCGACGTCGTTGGTCTTGGTGGCGACTTCCTTGGCCAGCTGCGCGCCAAGGTTCTCATACGGGTCATCGAGCTCGACCTCGCGGGCGATGGTGACGCCGTCGTTGGTGATCGTGGGTGCGCCCCACTTTTTGTCCAGAACAACGTTGCGTCCGCGCGGGCCGAGGGTCACCTTGACGGTGTCGGCGAGCTTGTCCACGCCGGCCTCGAGCGCCTTGCGGGCGGCGTCGTTGAACTCCAATTGCTTTGCCATGATGAAAGTCCTTTCAGCGAAAGATGCCCTGCACCGCTACGTTGCCGGCTCGATGGCCGAATGCGTTTGCGGTACAGGGCACCTGAAGAAGTTCTACTTTTCGACGATCGCCAGGACGTCGCGTGCGGACAGGACGAGGAATTCCTCGCCGCCGGACTTGATCTCGGTTCCGCCGTACTTCGAGTAAATGACGACGTCGCCAACGGCAACATCGACGGGGACACGGTTGCCGTTGTCGTCAACGCGGCCTGGGCCTACTGCAACAACTTCGCCCTCCTGGGGCTTTTCCTTGGCGGTGTCCGGAATGACGAGGCCTGACGCGGTGGTCTGCTCGGCTTCGAGCGTACGGACAACAACGCGATCCTCAAGAGGCTTAATAGAGACCGACACTCGGCTCTCCTTTGCATGAGTTACCAATGGTTTCAGGGTCCGGGATGATGCGCGCAAGCCGTCGTCGCGGTGCCGGATCACGCTTCCCAAACAATTAGCACCTCAGGTCGAGAGTGCTAATACAGACTTTATGCCCCCGTTAGCACTCGGTCAAGGCGAGTGCCAAAAGGTTCATGTGAAGTTATCAGAACTTGCGTAAGGTTTGCCTTACCTATAGTTTTCAAGGGCAGCACAATAGAAAACAAAAATGTCATCTAATCCGCTGCAACCTCTTTCAGCTCATCTCAAGACAACGGAGTCTCCAGTCGTGAAAATCCGCTCTACCCACTCCCTCGCAGCCCTCGTAGCTGCATGCGCAGCCCTGGCCCTGACTGGTTGCGGACAAACAGCAGACGCTGAAGAAAAGCCAGCCGCGAATATGATCACAATCGAGCATGCACAGGGCTCAACCGAAGTCCCGGTTAACCCGGACACCGTCTACACCTATGATCTTGGCGCCCTAGACACACTGCAGGCCCTGAACGTAGAAGTGGACGGCCTCCCCAAAGCGCCGCTGCCCGAATACCTCAGTGATGCAGCGGCAGACGACGCCGTTCAGATCGGCAGCATGAAAGAGCCGGATTTCGAAGCAGTGAGCGAAGGCGCGCCGGACCTCATCATCATTTCCGGCAGGACCTCCGGCTCCTACGAGGAGCTGAGCAAGATCGCTCCGACCATCGACCTCAGCGTGGACTCCGCCAACGCACTGGACTCATTCAATGAGAACACCAAGGTTCTGGGGCAGATTTTCGAGAAGGAAGATGAAGCGGAAGCCCAGCTCGCCGCCATCGACGAGAAGGTCAAAGACACACAGACAGCAGCCAAGGACGCAGGCACCGGTCTGCTCATCATGACCAGCGGAGGGGAAGTCACCGCTTACGGAGAGGGATCCCGGTTCGGCATCCTCCATGACACCCTCGGCGTGAAACCAGCTGCGGCCGTGAAGGCTGATGGGTCCCACGGCGAAGCGATCTCCTTCGAATTCATTGCCAAGAACAACCCGGATCATCTCTACGTGATCGACCGCGACTCCGCGATCGGAGAATCCGGCAAGGCTGCTGCCTCCCTCCTGGACAATGAACTGGTCAACGGCACAACGGCCGCCAAACAGGACCAGATCACCTACCTGGACTCTGCTGCCTGGTACCTGGTGGGTTATGGACTTCAGAACGTGGAGAACATGATCGACGCCATCCAGACATCCATCGCCAAATAGACGAGAGGACCCGGCGCGGGCATCCCCCGCGCCGGACCAAACTTCCATGACAACCCTCCTCCGCCCAACGGCACCCACCACCGACGCCAGCCGTTCGGGCAGGATCCTGCGCGGAGGCCCAATCCAACTGGCCGGCGCTACCGCCGTCGTCCTGGCTCTGGCATGTGTCAGCATGTTCATCGGTGTCAGCGATGTCAGCCTGCCCGGGCTCCTGGCGGGAGATCGCCAGGAGTGGGACATCTTCTGGATCAGCAGGTTCCCCCGCACCGCTGCCATCCTGCTGGCAGGCGCGGCCATGGCCGTAGCTGGAATGATCATGCAGCTGATGGCCCGCAACAAGTTCGTTGAACCCTCGACAGTGGGCACCGTCGAATCTGCGATGCTCGGCATCCTGACGGTCACCCTCTTCTTCCCGGCGTCCTCGCTGTTCACGAAAATGGTGGTCGCGTCGGTCTTCGCGGTTGCGGGCACCGGCCTGTTTCTTCTGGTCCTGCGCCGCATCCCCCTGCGCAACACCCTGCTGGTCCCGCTCGTGGGCATCATGCTCGGTGGCGTCATTGCCTCCGTTGCAACCTTCTTTGCCTACCGGTATGACATGCTCCAGTCCCTGAACAGCTGGATGATCGGCGACTTCTCAGGTGTGATCCGCGGCCGTTATGAACTCCTCTGGCTGGTCGCAGCCCTGACCATCATCGGCTACATCTGCGCAGACCGCTTCACCGTTGCCGGCCTCGGCCAGGAATTCACCACCAATCTGGGACTCAACTACAACCGCATCATGATGATCGGGCTGATCATCGTCTCCATCATCAGTTCCGTGGTCACCGTCAGTGTAGGAACAATCCCGTTCCTTGGACTCGTGGTTCCTAATCTGGTCTCGCTACTTTTCGGCGATAACGTCCGGCGCGCAGTGCCGTGGGTCTGCGTGTTCGGGTCCGGGATGGTCTTGATCTGCGACATCATCGGACGCACTATCCGGTTCCCCTATGAGATTCCTGTCGGCGTCATCGTCTCCGTTGCGGGCAGTGCGCTCTTCCTCTACTTCCTGCTCAGGAGCCGTCACCGTGGCTGAATCCACTCTGATTAGACCAAGCGCCACGCACCGCCCGAAGAAGCGGGCGTCCCTGAAACCGCGGACCTGGATCATAGTTCTGGGAGTGGTTTCGCTCGCCCTCGTGGCAGCGTTCCTCCTCATCGACCTGCAGGGAAACATCGGCTACGTCCTGCCCAGGCGTCTCATCAAAGTTGGGTCCATGGTCCTGGTGGCGTTCGCCGTCGGGCTGTCCACCGTCCTGTTCCAGACCGTCACCGCGAACCGGATCCTCACTCCCTCCATCATGGGATTCGACGCACTCTACATCCTCATCCAGACGGTGCTGGTCTTCAGCCTCGGCGGGCATGCACTCCTCACCATGGGCGACGGCGTGCGGTTTGTCCTCGAAGTTCTCCTCATGGTCGGATTCTCGTTCCTCCTGTACCGGTGGCTGTTCACCGGCGGAGGTAAGAGCCTTCACCTGCTGCTGCTCGTCGGGATCGTCTTCGGCACCATGTTCCGCGGCATCGCGTCCCTCATGCAGCGGCTCATTGACCCCAGCGAGTTCGTGATCCTGCAGGATCTGTTCTTCGCGTCCTTCAACAATGTGAACAGCACCCTACTGCTGGTGTCCCTGGCCGCCGTCGTCGGCATCTGCATTCCGTTGTGGCGGATGCGGCACGAATTCGACGTCATGGCGCTCGGCCGGGAAACGGCCATCAACCTCGGTGTAGACCACCGCCGGTCCGTCACCATTGTGCTGGTTGCCTGCGCGGTTCTCGTTGCCGTCTCGACGGCGCTGGTGGGCCCGGTGACCTTCTTCGGTCTCCTGATCGCCAACCTGGCTTACATTCTGTGCTCGAATTTCCGGCACGTGTACATCGTTCCCATCGCCAGCTTCCTCGGTGTGATCGCACTGGTTGGGGGTCAGCTGGTGCTTGAGCAGGTCTTCGAGTTCGACACCGCATTGAGCATCATCATCGAATTCATTGGGGGCCTGGTCTTCATCGCCCTGCTATTGAAAGGCTCCCTCAAGTGATCCAGATATCCGGTGTCAGCAAAAGCTATGGTGCGCAGCGAGTTGTGGACGACGTCAGTGCGGTCATTCCCGCGGGCGGCATCACCTCGATCATCGGGCCGAACGGCGCCGGGAAATCCACGCTCCTGTCCATGATTGCCCGTCTGCTGCCGATGGACAGCGGGCAGGTTTCCGTTGCGGGGCTGGACGTCGCGCGGACGAAGACGCGGAATCTGGCCACAACGATGGCCATTCTGCGCCAGGACAACCACGTTGGCGTGCGGTTGACGGTACGCGATCTGGTGGGTCTGGGCAGGTTCCCCCACAATGGCGGAAGACCAACGGCCGACGACGCCGTGCACGTTGCCCGGGCCCTGGACTATCTGGACCTGGAACCGCTCTCGCCACGGTTCATTGATGAACTGTCCGGAGGGCAACGACAGCGTGCCTTTATTGCCATGGTGCTGGCGCAGGACACTGATTACCTGCTGCTGGATGAGCCCCTGAACAACCTGGATATGAAGCACGCCGTGGAAATGATGTCCCTGCTTCGGCGTCTGGCAGATGATTTTGGCAAGACCGTGGTTCTGGTCATCCATGACATCAACTTCGCTTCATGCTATTCCGACAACATCCTTGCAATGCGGGACGGGCAACTTGTGCATCAAGGTACACCGCACGAGATCATGCATGCGCCCGTTCTGCGCGACGTCTACGACATCGACATTCGGATCGAGGAAATTGAGGGGAACCGGATCGGCGTCTACTTCGCCTGACCGACCATGTAGCTGATACCTCTGGCCAGCAGTAGCGAACGCGACCTAGCATGGGAGCACAGCGAAAGCCTGCCAGCAGGAGGTAGCCATGGGACAGTCAACGCCGCAGAATGTGACGCAGAAAATCATCCGTGAGCATCTGGTGGACGGCGAACTGACGCCGGGCACGGAAATCGGCCTCAAAATTGATCAGACACTGAGTCAGGACGCCACCGGGACGATGGTGATGCTGGAGCTCGAAGCCATGGGTCTCGAGCGTGTCCAGACGGAGCTCTCCGCGCAGTATGTGGACCACAATCTTCTGCAGACGGACGAGAAGAATCCGGAGGATCACCTGTTCCTGCAATCGGCAGCACAGCGCTACGGCCTGTGGTTCTCGAAGCCGGGCAACGGCGTCTCGCACCCCGTCCACCAATCGCGTTTTGGCCGGCCCGGCGCCACGATGGTCGGTTCGGACTCACACACTTGCGCCGCTGGCGCCATCGGGATGCTCGCAATCGGTGTCGGCGGCCTTGAGGTTGCCATGGCGATGGCCGGCGAGCCGCTCTACGTTGCCATGCCGGAAATCTGGGGTGTGGAACTGACCGGTGAACTGCCGGACTGGGTTTCTGCCAAAGACGTCATCCTGGAAATGCTCCGTCGCCACGACGTCAAGGGCGGTGTGGGCAGGATCATCGAATATCACGGGCCGGGACTAGCCGGGCTGGCGGCCATGGACCGCCACGTCATCGCAAATATGGGTGCCGAACTGGGCGCGACCACGAGTGTTTTCCCGGCCGACGACGAAGTGCGGCGCTTCCTCGCAGGCGCCGGCCGCGAAGAGGATTTCCGCGAGATCCTGGCCGACGACGGCGCCACCTACGACGTCGAGGAAACCATCGACCTGTCCAGCCTTGAACCGCTCATCGCCAAACCCTCATCTCCAGGCAATGTCGTGACCGTCCGGGAAGCCGCTGGTGTGGAGGTCTATCAGGTCGTCGTCGGCTCCTCCGCCAATCCGGGTCTGCGTGACTTTGCCGTCTTCGCCGAAATCCTGAAAGGTCAGCAGGGCCACCAACTGGTGTCCGTGGACGTCAATCCGACGTCGCGGGAGATCCTCGAGGACCTCTCCAGGGGTGGATGGTTGTTTGACCTCATCTCGTCGGGGGCCAGAATCCACCAGTCAGGTTGCATGGGCTGTATTGGCATGGGGCAGGCGCCTGCCACTGGCCGCAATAGTCTTCGGACGGTGCCGCGGAACTTTCCCGGTCGGTCCGGAACCGATGAGGATGCAGTCTGGCTGTGTTCCCCGGAGACAGCTGCTGCGGCCGCACTGACCGGCGTGATTACCGACCCCCGGGATCTGGATATGGATTACCCGCGCCCCGTCCTGCCGTCCGAGCCGAGCATCAACACCGCAATGCTCCTTGAGCCGCTGCCGCCCGAAGAAGCATCACAGGTGGAACTGGTCAAAGGCTCCAATATCGCGTCGCTCCCGGAGTTCGATCCGCTGCCGGACTCCATCGAGCTGCCCGTGCTGCTGACTATGGGCGACAACATCTCCACCGATGAAATCCTGCCTGCCGGAGCCCGAGTATTGCCCTACCGGAGTAACATCCCCAGGATCTCCGACTTCCTCTTCAATCAGGTGGACAAAACCTACGCCACGCGAGCGCAGGAGGCTGAGGGCGGGCACATGCTTATTGCAGGCGAGAACTACGGGCAGGGCAGTTCGAGAGAGCACGCTGTCATCGCTCCACGCTATCTGGGTCTGCGGATTGTCATCGCAAAGTCTTTCGCCCGGATCCATTGGCAGAACCTCGCGAACTTCGGGGTGCTCGCCCTGGAATTCACGGACCCGGAAGATTACGACGTCGTTTCCGTGGGAAGCGTGGTGAGCCTCAGCAACATTCACTCACAGGTGACGGACGGCAACGAGGTGAGCGCAACGCTCGACGGCGGGCGTGAGCTGACTCTGCGTCACCGTCTCTCCCCCCGGCAGGCGGACATGGTGCTCAAGGGGGGCCGCATTGCCACGGTTGCAAAGCAGAATGCCAAGCCGGAGGAGATCGTCGACGCCTGAATGGGCCGACGTCGTACCCGCCTGTTGGCCGCGACGGGTTAGGGCGGCGGGTAGTGACGCCCATAAGCTGGTTTCATGGCTGCCGAAAATATTGTCCCGCTCCTGACTCCTGAGGGTTGGGAGTTGCTGAACTCGATGGGACCCTACGTCGAATCCGAGTCCTTGGCCGTCAGTGACAGGCTGCGGAAGGCAGGGCATTCCCCGGAACTGGTATCCGCCGCCCTGACGCAGGCGCGCCTGAGGATGAAGGCGCGCATCAAGTTCGGGCCTTTCTCCGACCAGATGATCTTCACGCAGGCAGGTCTGGAACAGGCCACCCGGCTCACCGTCGCGGCCCGGCACGCGCAACGGTATGTCACCGCTGGAATCACCAAAATAGCGGATCTTGGCTGTGGCATTGGCGCGGACTCAATGGCTTTCGCCAGTCTCGATCGGAAAGTGACCGCCGTCGAATCCGACGAAACGACCGCCGCTATCGCCACCATGAACCTCATGCCCTGGCCGGATGCGGTAGTGGTCAACGGGACCGCCGAAGAGTTTGACCTGGACGGGCACGACGGCGTGTGGCTGGACCCTGCCCGCAGAACCACTTCCACTTCGGGCACCACCAGGATTTTCGACCCGGAAGCCTTCTCCCCTCCCCTGTCCTTTGTTGGGGAGCTCGCTGACCGCGGTATGGCTGTCGGCGTCAAGCTGGGGCCGGGCATCCCGCACGAATCCCTCCCCGCAGGCTGCGAAGCCCAATGGGTGTCCGTCAACGGGGAAGTTACCGAAGTGGCACTCTGGTTCAACACCCTCGCCCGGCCCGGAATCCGGCGCGCAGCCCTGGTCATCGGCCCTGCCGGCGCAGCAGAGATGACCTCTGACGCAGACTATGACCCGGAGAACCAGGACGTCGCCGTCGGGGCTGTGGAAGGCTACCTCTATGAACCCGATGGCGCGGTCATCCGCGCGGGTCTGGTAGCCAACGCCGCCCGCGACCTCGGCGGCCACCTGCTGGACCAGCACATCGCCTACATCTGCGCGCCAACTCTGACCGACTCACCCTTTGCCCGGGCCTACAAAGTGCAGGAAGTACTGCCCTACAACGTCAAACGGCTCCGTGCCTGGGTGCGGGAGAACAACATCGGTGTCCTCGACATCAAAAAGCGCGGCACCGCCGTCACACCGGAAGAGCTGAGAAAACAGCTACTCCCCTCCGGAGGTAAACGCGGTCCCGGCTCCGCCACCCTCGTCCTGACCCGAATTGGAGACGAGAGGATCGCCGTCGTCGTCGAACCTGTGCCGAGTACTGCCGACGCCTCCTGAGCAGGGCACGCCTGCATTATCATTGAACTGAGTTCCTTCCCGATAATGCGGTTTGAGCCACTATTTAACGCCGGCGCGGCCGCACGGATCAGGAGACCATATGAACATTGAGTTTGCCCAGTCAGAACAGTCAACGCTCGGAGTCGAGTGGGAAATTGCACTGGCAGATGCCCGGACGGGCGAGCTCAAATCGGTGGCCAACGAAGTCCTGCGCGAGGTATCAGCGAACCATCCTGACCTGCAGGAAGATGAGGAACATCCCCACATCAAACAGGAGCTGCTCCTGAACACGGTGGAACTGGTGACCGGCATCTGCCACACAGTCTCTGAAGCCAAAGCGGACTTGGCACGCTCCATCTCGGCCCTGCGCGACGTCACAGACAACATGGGCGTGGAACTGTTCTCCGCCGGATCGCACCCGTTCGCCGCACCCCGGTCACAGCCTGTGACCGACAAGGAACGGTACTCCAAACTCATCGACCGCACCCAATGGTGGGGCCAGCAGATGGTCATCTACGGGGTACACGTGCACGTGGGCCTGAACAACAGGGACAAGGCGATGCCGGTCCTGGACAGGCTGGTCAACTACTTCCCCCACCTGCAGGCGCTCTCCGCTTCCTCCCCCTTCTGGGGCGGCGAGGACACCGGCTACGCCTCCCAGCGCGCACTCATGTTCCAGCAACTACCCACGGCCGGTCTTCCGTTTCAGTTCCCGGACTGGTCCAGTTACGAAGCATACGTAGATGACATGTTCACCACCGGGGTCATTGACTCAGTGAGTGAAATCCGGTGGGACGTACGCCCAGTAGGAAACCTGGGCACCATCGAAATGCGGATCTGCGACGGGCTCTCCACCCTCCAGGAGATCGGCGCCGTTGCCGCATTCACCCAGTGCCTGGTGGAGGAATCCTCACAGATCCTGGACGACGGCGGTTCCATCCCCACCATGCCTCCATGGCATGTCCAAGAGAACAAGTGGCGCGCAGCACGCTACGGCATGGAAGCCATCATCATTCGTGACGCCGCAGGCAACGAACAGCTCGTCACCGAGCACATCATGGAGACCCTGAATCGGCTTGAGCCCGTAGCGGCCAAGCTGAACTGCTCACAGGAACTGGCCGACGTCGAGACGATTGTCCGCAACGGGGCCGGCTACCAGCGCCAGCGCCGGATCGCGGAAGAGAACGACGGCGACCTACGCGCCGTCGTCCAGGACCTCATCGCGCAAATGCGGGCCGGTTCCGTAGCGTAAGCTCAGGCGGCCTCGCTCGCTCAGCCTCGCCCATGAGGCTCAGTGCGTGAAGTCTGCTTTTCGTCCGAGTTTGGCGAGAATCCGGGTCTGCCGGTCTGCGTCGTCGGGCACTTCCAGGGGCCGCTCGCAGATGCCTTTCCCGTAGAGGCTCTCACCAAACCCGGCGATTGCACCCTCCAGCATGTCCATTTCGTCGCTGGTGAAGCGCTCGTCGAACCCGGCAGCCCGGGCAATGTCCCACCGGTGTACCACCATGTCGAAACCGTAGAACCGCAGCATCGACTCACCCACCCGTGCGGGCCCAAAAAAACCCTCGTACTCCTTGTCAGCGACCTTCGGGTCCTCGAGGAGATCCTGTACACCGGCACTGTGCTGCGCCCACGCAGCCACCGGATCATTGTCCACGCGCAGCTCCTCGTGCAGCGGAATGCCCCGCTCTTCGAGGAAATGTCGCTGGGTGGCGATCAGATGCCGCAGGACGTCCACGGCTTTCCACCCGGTACAGGGTGAATCGTTAGTCCAGGCCTCCTCCTCGACACGCACCAGGACAGAGGAAAGGGCTGCGTTCAGGCTGCGGTATTCATCGGCTACGCCGGTCTCGTTCGTCATGACCATTACGCTACCGGGATTAATGCTGTTACTGGTAGATGGTTGTCACCGGCATGGAGGAGTCTGTGCCGAACGCGAGATCGCTCGGTTCCCCGCCAGCCATCACAATCTGGGACCCGAGGGCGGCAACCATCGCTCCGTTGTCCGTGCAGAGTCCGGGACGCGGAACATGCAATGTAATGCCAGCAGCCGTGCACCGCTCATGCGCGAGTTCGCGAAGACGTGAGTTTGCCGCCACGCCCCCGCCCAACAGGAGCTCGGTCATGCCGTGCTCCTGACAGGCCAGCACCGCTTTCGCCGTAATGACGTCCACCACTGCTTCCTGGAAAGACGCCGCGACGTCGGCCAGTGGCACATCCTCACCGGCGGCTTCATAGTGCTCCACACAGCGGGCGACGGCGGTCTTGAGCCCGGAAAAGGACCAGTCATAACGGTGCGGACCCGGTTCATCCGCACTGCCCATGTACTTGGGTTGCGTGAGCCCGCGCGGGAAGCGCACAGCGCGCGGGTTGCCCTCCTTCGCGAGAGCATCAATCGCCGGTCCACCCGGGTATCCCAGCCCAAGGATTCTGGCTACCTTGTCGTACGCCTCGCCCGCGGCGTCGTCGATGGTGGATCCCAGGAGTTCAACGTCGGACGCAATGTTGTGCACCCGCAGCACCTCGGTGTGCCCGCCGGAAACCAGTAGGGCGCCGAGGTTCTCAGGCAGCGGCCGGCCGCCGAAAGACTCGTCCAGCAGCCCCACACCCACATGCGCCACGAGATGGTTGATCGCGTACAACGGCTTGCCAGCTGCGAGCGCCAGCGCTTTGGCCGCGGAGACACCCACCATGAGCGCACCGGAGAGGCCGGGACCGGAGGTGACCGCGATCGCGTCGATCTCCTTGAGGGTGACGCCGGCGTCGTCGAGCGCTCTCTGTAGCGTGGGCAGGAACGCGTCCAAGTGGGCCCGGGAAGCGATTTCGGGGATCACCCCGCCGAACCGCACGTGCTCCTCCATGGAGGAGGCGACGGCGTTGGCGAGCAGCTGGCGTCCGCGGACAATGCCGACGCCGGTTTCGTCGCAGGAGGATTCGATGCCGAGGATCAGCGGTTCAGTCTGGTCAGTCATTGCCTGCCTCGTTCAGGTCGAGTTTCATGATGATGGCGTCGATACCGCCCCGGTAGTAGCGCCGTCGGATGTCGATCTGCTCAAAACCGAAGTACGTGTACAGCCCGTGCGCGCGGGGGTTATCTGCCCGCACTTCCAGCAGGACGCCGTCCGCGTTCCGGGCGCCGGCTTCGGTGATGAGCCGGTTCAGCAGCACGGTCCCGATCCCCTGGCCTTCGTATCCGGGCACGACGGCGATGGTCTGGATGTCGCCGAGCGGCGGGATGCACATCAGTCCTGCGTAGGCGATGATGCTGTGTTCGTCTTCCACCACGAGATAGTGGCGGGTTTCAGGCTGCGCGAGCTCGGCGTAGAACATGTCCAACGGCCACGCGTCCGTGGGGAACAGCTGGTTCTCCAGCGTGTGGACCTGTGGGACGTCGTCGTTGGTCATGGCCCTGATGGTCAGGGCAGGTGGAAGCGCGCGGTGGGGAAGTTCGTTGTTCACAGGGCACGCTTTCGTGGTCCGGGGACTTTCGCATCGGATTCACGCAGGTATAGGGGCGTGGTGTCGGCGGAGAGCGCCTGATTGCGTAGCCGCTCCCGTGCGATGAGACCGAGGGACGACGCCGTCGGCTGCACTTCGGCGAACCCCTCAACGGCCTTCAGCACGTCCGGGTATAGTCCGGCTCCGCGGCCATAAACCGGCAGGGGCGGAAGGCCCGACGGCGACTCCACTGACGGTCCTTCCAGAAGGTGCGGCAGGTCATCGCCCACCGCATACCGGGCCCAGTACACTTCCTTGCGTCGTGCATCCGTAGCGACCACATACTCGTTGAGGTTCCGGCCCCGCGCATCAGCCAGGGCATCGAAGGCCACGGCCTCCAGGCTCATGAGCCCGTAGAGCGGAACATTCCAGACAAAGGCCAGGGTTCTCGCGGTGGCGATCCCGGCGCGAAGGCCAGTGAAGGGCCCCGGCCCGGTCCCGACGACGACGCCGTCCAGATCCGTACCCTCGACACCGGCATTGGCCAGTAGCTCACGAACAGCTGGAGCGAGCACTTCGGAATGCGTACGCGTGTCCTCCGTCGCGAACGAGGCGAGGACGCCGTCGTCGTTCACCAACGCCGCACTGGCAATTGCAGAAGTATCGAGACAGAGAATCAGCACCGTCCTATTCTAGCGACGGCGGTTGGTCCCGAACACGCGGGCGCCCGGCTGGAAGTTTCCAGCCGGGCGCCCGCATGATTCAGTTTGTTAGTTGGCCGAGGTGCTGACCAGGTCGCCCTGGTCGTCGCCCATACCCGGCGCAGAGGCGCCGTCGGCGTTGGCCTTGACTGCCTCTTCGATGCGCTGACCGATGGTTTCGTCCACGTTCTTCCAGTACTGGAACGCGTTCGAGAGAACCGGCTCCTTCACGCCGTCCAGGGCGCCCGAGACTGTCTTGACGAACTCGTCGCGCTGGGCGTCGGAGAACACCTCGCGCACCAGGGTGCCTGGCTGTACGAAATCGCCGTCGTCCTCACGCAGGGTGTAGGCCTGGCGAACCAGTTCGCCGTCCTCTTCCCACCCGTTGTCCACTGGCCCGGTCTGGTCCGACCAGGAGTCACCGAAGGAATTCGGGGCGTACACGCTCCGGCCGCCACTGTGGTCAAACCACATGTTGCCCTCGAAGTTGTACGTGTGCACCTCGTTGACCGGGCGGTTCACCGGCAGCTGCTGGAAGTTGGTGCCGATGCGGTAGCGCTGGGCATCCGCGTAGGCGAAGTTGCGGCCCAGAAGCATCTTGTCCGGGGAGTTTCCGGTACCCGGAACCATGTTGGCCGGCGAGAACGCAGCCTGCTCGATCTGGGCGAAGAAGTTCTCCGGGTTGCGATTCAGGGTCATCGTGCCGACCTTGTGGCGCGGGTAGTCCTTCTTGGACCAGACCTTCGTCAGGTCGAAGGGGTTGAACCGGTAGGTCTTGGCCTCCTCGAAGGGCATGATCTGCCAGTACAGGTCCCACTTCGGGTGCTGTCCCTGCTCGATGGACTCAAAGAGATCGCGGCGGTGAGCCTCGGCGTCGGCACCGGCCAGACGCTCGGCTTCCTCGTTGCTCAGGCACTCCACACCCTGCTGGGACTCGAAGGCCCACTTCACGAAGAACTTCTCGCCCTCGGCGTTGACCAGCATGTATGTGTGCGAGCTGTAGCCGTTCATGTGACGCCAGGTCTTCGGCAGACCGCGCTCACCCATGACGTAGGTGACCTGGTGGGCGGACTCAGGGTTCTGGGTCCAGAAGTCCCACTGCATCGTGGCATCACGCAGGCCGGAGGACGGCAGGCGCTTCTGTGAACGGATGAAGTGCGGGAACTTCATGGGATCGCGCAGGAAGAAGACCGGGGTGTTGTTGCCCACCATGTCGAAGTTTCCCTCGTTGGTGTAGAACTTCAACGCGAAACCGCGCACGTCACGCCAAGTATCCGGGGAGCCCAACTCACCCGCAACGGTGGAGAAACGAGTCAGCACCTCAGTCTTCTTGCCCGGCTGCAGGAAGTCGGCCTTCGTCCACTTCGACACATCCTCGGTGACCTCGAACGTACCGAACGCGCCCGCGCCCTTGGCATGCGGACGGCGCTCCGGAACGTTCATCCGGTTGAAGTGCGCCAGCGTCTCCACCAGGTGGTGATCGTGCAGCGGGATGGATCCGTTGGGACCAACGCTCAGCGAATTGCGGTCGCTGACCGCGGGGATTCCTGCCGAAGTGGTCGAGCCAGTACTGTGCGGGGTGTTTTCCGTCATCAATTTTTCCTTGGTCGGGTTGGGAGAGATGGTCAAACCGGTCGGCCCGGGGTGGGCTGGCCGGAGGTCAGGAAGGCTTACGGCATTGCGCTGTCGGTGTAGTCGGCCAAGCAGTTGGTACAGACGCCTTGATAGACGACGTCGGCCACGTGAATGGCCATTCCATGAGGTTCAGTGGGAGTGAGGCAGGGAGCGTGTCCGACGGCGCAATTAACGTCCTCGATGCGCCCGCATACTGTGCACACTGCGTGGTGGTGATTGTCCGCGACCCGGGTCTCGTACCGGGCTGGGGACTGAGCCAGGTCCAGCTGGCGCAGCAGTCCAGCGTCCGTGAGGGAGTGCAAGACCATGTAAATGGACTGCACGGTAATCTCGGGCAGCACCTGACGGACAGTGGCGAGCACTTCATCCGCGGTGGCGTGCGGTGCGTTTTCCAGGGCGTCCAGCACAGCCAACCGAGGCTTGGTGACACGCAGCCCGACCGCCCGGATCCGCGTAGCCCACGGCAGAGTTGAAACGCCGGCGTGTGCGGCATTCTCCTGCTCCCGGAGTTCTGCGGAACGTGTGGTCGAGGTCATAGCTTCACTCTGCCATATTTTGAGTAACTCATCAAAAGGGTTCGACGCCGCACCTGTTGTACACATCAGGGGCTCCCTGCCGAAGAGAGAGCCCCTGATCTGTACAACAGGTCGAGGTCAGAGCAGTTTCTGCCCCTCCCAGCGTTCCCCGTAAGCCTGGACGCTCAGGGTCCGCGGCTCGTCGTCGTCGGCTTCAAAATCCAGCGCATCTCCGCCCACAGCGCGCGTCAGACGGATGTGCAGACGGTTCGGCGACAGATGTTCCACCCGGCCTTCGCCCCATTCGATGACCGTGACGGAGGAATCGAGGGTGGATTCGAGGTCGAGGTCATCAACCTCTCCGGCACTTTCCAGCCGGTATGCATCAACGTGAACGAGTGGCACTCCACCGGAGACCGAAGGGTGGATCCGCACGAGCACGAATGTCGGCGAGATAATGCCGCCGCGCACCCCGAGGCCCTCCCCCAGTCCCTGCGTGAACGTGGTCTTGCCTGCGCCCAGCTCGCCGGAGAGCAGCACCAGGTCACCGGCCCGCAGCTGGCCTCCAATACGCGCAGCAACAGCGCGCGTCCGGGCCGCGTCCGACGTCGTCAGTTCAGCAGACCACACGGGTGAACTCATGCGGGCCCTCCAAGGTAGACGCGGGGAACCCGGGCGCCGATGCGCGCGACGATCTCATAGTTGATGGTGTTCGCGGCGTCCGCCCAGTCATCAGCGCCGGGATCTTCTCCGCCGGAACCGAACAACACGGCCTCATGTCCCAGCACCGACGCATCAAGGTGCGCGGCCTCCAGGTCAACAACCAGCTGGTCCATGGCGATACGGCCGCACACCCGGTACCGTTTGCCGCCAATGACCACGGGACCGCCGTCGGATGCCCTGGGCACTCCATCGGCGTATCCCAGCGGTACCAGGGCCAGAGTGGTCGGTTCGGTGGTGGTGTAGCGCAAACCGTAGGAAACTCCCTGGCCCGCAGGAACTTCCTTGCAGCCCGCCACCGTGGCTTTGAGGGTCATGACCGGCCTCAGCCCCAATTCCACTGGCTTCTGCCCCGCGAACGGAGAAAGGCCAAAAATACCGACGCCCACACGAACAAGATCGAAGTGCGAATCGGGACGGGACAGCGTGGCCGGAGTGTTCGCGATATGGCGAACTTCCGCATCAACACCGGCATCCTCGGCAACAGCTACCGCCTCCCGGAAGCGGTCGATCTGCAGATCAGTTTCTTCCCGCTCCGGCTCATCGGCAACCGCGAAGTGCGAGAAAATGCCGACAACGCGCAAGAGCCCTTCTTCCTGATGCTCCATGGCACTGCTGACGAGTTCTTCCCATTTCTCGGGCGGGCAGCCGTTGCGGCCAAGGCCGGTATCGATCTTCAGGTGCACGCGTGCAGGGCGTTGCAGCTCACGGGCAGCTGCCACCACATGCTCCAGCTCCCAACCGGAAACACCGAGATCAATACCCGCTTCGACAGCGTCACGGAACTGGCTCGACGGCGTGTGGAGCCAGGCAAGAATCGGAACCTCAAGGCCGGCGGCCCGCAGCTCGAGCGCCTCGGTGATGTGAGCAACTCCCAGCCAGGCAGCTCCAGCTTCCACAGCGGCTCGGGCGCACGGCACGGCGCCGTGCCCGTAACCGTCCGCTTTGACAACGGCCATGATTCTGGCAGGGCGTGCGATGTCGGCGATGTGCTGCACGTTGTGTCGCAGAGCGTCGAGATCGATGATGGCCTGGCGTTCAACGCCGGGCGACGGGGTATTAGTCACCGCGCTATTATTTCACCGCTGGAGACCACGGCCGGGACCGGCATCAGAATAGCGGGCTACTGTAGCTGAGGCCCGCCGCGCAGCTTCACGGGGAACACCGGCAAGAATGTCCTCCAAAAATGCGTACCGTCGCAGCCATTGACGCCGGATCTTGTCGCCGCCCCGGTTCGCAGCCGTCCACCAGTCGGCGATGTCGCCCCAGCCGGGTGCGGCCAGTGAGCCACCCACTTCCTGCACGGACAGCGCGGCGCACAGGTTGGCGAATGCGAGCCTGTCCCCCAGCTTCCACCCGGCGAGGTCTCCCATGATGAACGCTGCTGTGAAGCAGTCGCCGGCCCCCGTGGGATCGTAGGCGTTGACCGGCAGGGTGGGAACCCATTCCTCCTCACCGGTGATCGAGTCAACGGCCATGGCACCCTGATGCCCCAGTGTCACCACAGCGACCGGAACTTTGTCTGCGAGCGCGTACAGGGCTCCCCAGGGATCATCGGTGCGGGTGTAGGCCATGGCTTCGGTGCTGTTGGGCATAAAGGCGTGGAACTTCTCCAGGGAATCCAGGCACTCCTGGGGCCAGGTCTCAGTGGGGTCCCAACCCACCGCGCCGAATAGTTTGGTTCCTGCGGCGTGCAGGTCCTGCGCCCACGGTTCGGGTTGGGGCACGACGTCGACGACCGCGGCCCGGCAGCGCGGCGGCTTTCCCAGCAGGTCCGCGAACGGCATGGGAGAGGGGTGTCCGTGGGTGACCATGGATCGGTCCTGGTGGACTGACATGGAGACGGTCACCGGCGAATGCCATCCCTCGAATTTGCGGGACCGGGAGAGGTCCACGTGCTCCTGATTTTCCAGAATGTCCCAGTTGAAGTCGCCGTACGCGTCGTCGCCGAATGCTGATGCGAGTGAGGTGCGCAGCCCTACCCTGCTGGCGGCTATGGCCTGGTTCGCGACGCCGCCGGGGCTGGAGCCCATTCCGCTGGCCCAGGTTTCTGTTCCGGGTGCGGGGAGGGAGTCGAGTCCGGTGAAAATGATGTCGAGGAAAACGGATCCGGTGAGCAGCAGGTCGAAGTCGAAACCGGTGTTTTCGCGCGAGGCCGCGAGTGGATCAAAACGGTGTTGGCTTGCCATATACGGCACAATACTCTTACATGAAGCTCACGATTCTTGGCGGCGGCGGGTTCCGTGTTCCTCTGGTGGTCCGCGCCCTCTCGTCCGGCCGGTTCGCGGGGCTGATCACCGACGTCGCGCTTTATGATGCTGACCAGCGGCGGGTGCAGGCGATGGAGCGGGTGTTGGAGTCTATGCCGGTGCCCGACGGCGGTTCGCGGCCACGCATTTCGGCGTTCGGGGATGCACGGTCCGCCCTGGTTGGTGCGGACGTGGTGTTCGCGGCGATCCGGGCGGGTTCAACGGGCGGCCGTGTGCTCGATGAGCGCATCGCGATGGAGCATGGCTTGCTGGGCCAGGAGACGACGGGTGTAGGTGGCATTGCCTATGCGCTGCGGTCCATCCCGCAGATGCTGGCATTGGGACGCACCATAGCCGAGGTGGCCCCGCATGCGTGGCTGATCAATTTCACGAACCCGGCGGGCATGGTCACGGAGGCCCTTCAGCCGATCCTCGGACACAGGGTCATCGGCATTTGTGATTCCCCTATTTCGCTCATCAGGCGAGCAGCCGTAGCGGCTGGGGTTCCGCTGGTCGACGGCTCTCTGACCGGCGTTGATTACATCGGTTTGAATCATCTGGGCTGGTTGCGGGGTTTGACGCACGACGGCGAGGACCGGCTACCGGCCCTTCTCGCCGATCCTGCGCGGTTGGCATCGTTTGAAGAGGGACGGATTTTTGGGCCGGACCTTCCCCGCATGCTCGGCTGCATCCCGAACGAGTATCTGTTCTACTACTACTTTCAGCGCGAAGCGACAGCCGCCATGGCCGGTGCCGGGCAGACCCGCGGTGAGTTCATTGACGTCCAGCAGCGCGAGCTATATGTGCAGCTGGTGGCTCCGGGTTCGCACACTTCCTGGGAGCTCTGGGATGCGGCACGTCGCTCACGGGAGGAAGGATACCTCGCCGAAGCCCGGGCCGGAGGAGAGGATCGGGACGAAGCCGACCTCGCCGGAGGTGGCTACGAACGCGTGGCGCTCTCGGCCATGGAGTCACTGCTCACCGGCGAACCGTCTGAACTGATTCTCAACGTCCCCAACCGCGGAACGCTCCCTCACCTGCCAGCCGACGCCGTCGTCGAACTCCCCTGCCGCATCGACGGCAACGGGGCCGTCCCACTGCCGGGGGCGCCAGGCACGATGCACCAGCAGGGACTCATGAGCTCCATGAAAGCGGTGGAACAGCTGGTGGTTCAGGCCACGGTGACCGGAAAATACGCGGCCGCCCTTGAAGCGATGGCCATCCACCCGCTCGTAGACTCCTTCCACACAGCGCGCGATGTCCTTGCCGCCTACCAGCGAGCACACCAGTCCCTGGCGTACCTTCGCTGACCAGCTACGCCAGCACGACGGCGGCGCTGTGCCCGGGCAGGACCAGCTTCCCCGAAGGTTCCAACGCGGCGCTCGCCTCCGTAACCAGACGAAGTTGTCCTTCGCCGACGTCGAGCGTCACTTCGGTACCGCTGAGGTTCAGGGCAATGGTTGCCTCTCCCCTGCCGAGAATGAGCCACCGTTCCTGTTCGTTGCATTCCACGGTGATGTCCTCAAAACGCGGGTGGCCTGCGTCCGAGAGTTCCTTCCGTAACTGGATCAGTTCCCGGTACAGAGTCAGCAGTTCGGCGTGACCGGGGGCGGCGGGCTGCGACCAGTCCAGTTTGGAGTTCAGAAATGTCGATTCGTCCTGCGGGTTTGGAACCTGCTCCGGATCCCATCCCATCCGCTCGAACTCTGCCAGACGGCCCTCCGCCGTGGCTTTCCCTAGCTCCGGCTCCGGGTGGCTGGTGAAGAACTGCCAGGGCGTCGTCGCACCGAATTCCTCGCCCATGAACAGCATGGGCGTGTTCGGGGAGAGAATGTTGACGACGGCGGCGATCGCCAGTTGCCCGCTGGTCAGAGAACCGGTGATGCGGTCGCCGGCGGCACGGTTGCCGATCTGGTCATGGTTCTGCGTGCACACCACAAGCTGACGAGGATCCACCCGTTCGGTGTCGATGGGCCGGCCGTGATGACGTTCCCGGAACGATGAGTAGGTGCCGTTGTGGAAGAACCCCTGCGTCAGGACCTTCGCCAACGCCCCCACCGAGTCGAAGTCCGCGTAGTAACCAGCCGTTTCACCGGTCAGGTTCACGTGGACTGCATGGTGGAAATCGTCGCTCCACTGCCCGGTGAGCCCGTAACCGTTGAGGTCCCTGGACTCGAGGAGCCGCGGATTATTGAGATCGGATTCCGCGACCAGGAAGAGGTTTCTGCCCAGCTCCTCGGCACATGCGTCCGTCGCGGCTGCCAGTTCTTCCAGCACATGCACGGCCCGCTCATCATGGAGGGCGTGAACGGCGTCCAGCCGTAAACCGTCCACGTGGAAGTCCCGGAACCACATCAGGGCATTCTCGACGACGTAGCGGCGAACCTCATCCGAGCCCGGCCCGTCCAGGTTCAGCGAATCACCCCACGTATTCGCTTTGCCGTCCGTGAGATACGGGCCGAAGCGGGGCAGATAATTGCCGCTGGGACCCAAATGGTTGTAGACAACGTCCTGGATGATCCCGATCCCGTGCTGGTGGGCGGCATCCACGAAACGTCGATACGCCTCCGGGCCCCCGTAGGTTTCCTGCACCGCGTACCAGAGGACGCCGTCGTACCCCCAGTTGTGCGTCCCGTTGAACGCGTTGACGGGCAGGAGCTCAACGTAGTCGACGCCGAGGTCGGCCAGATACGGCAGCTTCCCCGCAGCGGCATCCAGGGTTCCCTCTGGTGTGAACGTCCCAAGGTGCAGCTCATAGATGACGCCTTCGCCCAGCGCGGGAGGAACCCACGCCTCGTCCTGCCATGAGTGGCTCGACGGATCGTCAGTGCGCGATAATCCATGGACGCCCTCGGGCTGCCGTCGTGAACGGGGATCCGGCAGCACCTGATCTCCGCCGTCGAGGAGGTAGCCATAGTCTGCTTCCTGCCTGCCGTCCGCAACCTCCGCCGGGGCCCTCCACCAGCCGCCGTCGTCGGCCGTCATGGAATGCGTTTCACCATTCACCCGCAGCTGCACGGTTTCAGCCCTGGGCGCCCAGACCGCGAACCTCTCATTCATGCTTTCCGCTCCTCTTCGCTCAGCAGCAACGCCGCAGGGTAGGTGGCCAGCAGGTCCGCAACGGACACCGAACCGCCGGAGTAGACGGCGCCGGTGAAGGAGTCACGGTACGTGCCAGCGGGAAGACTCACCTCGGTGTCCTGCCAGCCGCCGAGCTTTTCCAGACCCAACGGCAGACGGGTGGCCAAGGTGATCGCACCGCCGCGGTCGTAGGCGACCAGATGATCGGCCGCAGGACCGGATACCTCCAGTGCCTCATAGCCGCTGAACAAGTCCGGGCGCTCGCGCCTCGCGTGCAGTGTGCGGCTGACGACGCGCAGCTTCGCCGCGCCCGTATCATCCACCGGCGGCGGCCCCTGCTGATCCTGGTCCTGCAGGAGCGTTTTCCGGGATTCGAAGTCCACCGGGCGACGATTATCGGGGTCCACGAGCGAGTAGTCCCACAGCTCAGTGCCCTGGTAGACGTCCGGTACGCCCGGCATGGTGAGCTGGATGAGCTTCGCGGACAGGGAGTTGATCCAGCCGGCAGCCCGTAGATGGTCAACGCACCGCTCCACGACGGCGGCCACCTGCTGATCGTCGAACGCGGCATCCACCATCGCGTGAAGCTGTTTCTCAAACTCAGCGTTCGGGTCCGTCCAGGTGGTCGAGGTGGACGCCTCCCGGGCAGCCTTCTCGGCGTAGGCGTGCAGACGCTCGCGCGACGCCGGCCACACGCCCACCACGGATTGCCACAGCAGGTTCGCCAGAGGGCCGTCGTCCAAGGGTGCTCTTTGTGCCAGTTCACCCAATGCACGGCCCCAGAATTCCGGAGACTCCGAGAGCACGCTGATCCGCGCGCGAACGTCCTCGCTGCGCTTGGTGTCGTGTGTGGACAGTGTGGTCATGGCCAGAGGCCGGGTGGCAAGACGGTCGAGCATCTCCGCGTGGAACTGGCTGACGGTGATCGAGAACAGAGACGGGTCTGCGCCCACCTCATTCAGCGAAGCCAGACGGTCGTACCGGTAGAACGCGGTATCTTCGACTCCCTTGGCCATCACCATCCCGCTGGTTTGCTGGAACCGGACAGCGAGCGCGCATGTCTCGCCGTCGATATCCTCCAGCAGGGGGTGCAGGGCGTCGAGCGGATTGGACAGATCAGGGCGGCGGTCACGTGCCTCCTTGACCGCGTGGAGTAGATATTCACGGCCAAAGGGCAGGTACGTCCGGTAGACCGGAAGGCATGCCGCGAGCTCCGCGAACGTATCTACTGCCTCATCGAACGTCACCCCCGCGGAGTCCGGCACCAGCCGGGCCAACCGGCGCATCTCGGAACCGAGGATTGTATCGGCCATGTGGCGTTTGGTGTCGTGGATCAGGTTCGCATAATCCGGCTTCGTCTCCGCGCTGCAGGAATCCGAAATCCGTTCCAGCTCTGACTGGCCCTGAGGATCCACGAACAGCCGGTTCACCATGGCTAGCGCGTCATAGCCGCTGGTTCCCGCGCAGGCCCAGGAGGGCGGCAGCTCTTCGCCAGGCTCCAGGATCTTCTCCACCAGCACGTACGCTCCGTCGGTCTGCTCGTGAAGCCTGTCCAGATAGGCTCCGGGCTGCGCGAGGCCGTCGGGATGGTCGATCCGCAGACCGTCCACCAGCCCCTCGCGTATCCACCGGACCGGTTCGGCATGCGCTGCATCGAAGACGTCCGGGTCTTCTACCCGCAGCCCGGCCAAGGTGTTAACCGCAAAGAACCGCCGGTAGTTCAGGTCTGTGTCCGCTCTGCGCCAGCTCACCAGCTCGTAGTCTTGGCGCGCATGGACTTCGGCGGCGCTACCGCCAGCGGTCCCGGGGGCAACCGGGAACCGGTGTTCGTAGTAGCGCAGTTCCGGCCCCTCCGGGCCGTCCGCCACCTCGAGCGGCGCCTCATCCGCTGTTGCCTCACCGAGTACCGGCAGCAGGATGCGTCCATTCCCGGCGTCCCAGTCGACGTCGAAATACTCGGCATACTCTGAGGCCTGGCCCGCATGCAGCAGCGACCACCACCACGGGTTCTGCGCTGGCGTGGCTACCCCCAAGTGGTTGGGAACAATATCTGCCAGCACGCCCATGCCAAGGGACCGTGCTTTTGCCGATAATGCGGCCAGCCCGGAAGCGCCTCCACGCTCCGGATCAACTAGCCGCGGATCAGTGACGTCGTAGCCGTGGCTGGACCCCTCCTCCGCCTTCAGGATCGGCGAGAGGTACAACCAGTCCACACCGAGGCTGTGCAGATACCCGGTGACGGCTTCAGCGTCCTCGAGGGTAAAGCCCTTGTGAAGTTGGAGTCGGTAAGTGGATGCCGGTGTCCTCACAGCTGCTCCTGCAGGACCACCATGGACTTGCCCTCCACAACAAACGTGGACTCCGGGGCGATGGTGGTGTCCTCGCCCGCATGGGCCGCCGCGGTGACTGAGCCGGCGTCGTCGTCAGCAGTGTTGATGGCCACCGTCCAATGCGGGGCATAATCCGCCGGGGGAATAGTGAACTCCACCGGCTTGTCATCGGCGTTGAACATCAGCAGGAAACTGTCATCGACAATGCGCTGGCCCCGGGCGTCACGCCCACTGATGCCGCGGCCATTGAGGAAGACACCGATAGTGCGGCTGAGCCCCGTGTCCCAGTCCTCATCCGCCATGATGCTGCCATCCACGCTCAACCACTCGATGTCCGAGAGAGCTTCCGCTCCACCACGTTTGGCTGGCCGACCGTTGAAGAACCGGCGACGGCGGAACGTCGGGTGGTCATTTCGTAGGGCGTTGACCGAGGCCGTGAACTCCAGCAGCGCCTCGTCCACGTTGTCCCAGTTGATCCAGCTCAGCTCGGAATCCTGGCAGTACGTGTTGTTGTTGCCGTTCTGCGTCCGCCCCAGCTCATCGCCGTGGGAGAGCATCGGAACACCCTGTGAGAGCAGGAGCGTCGCGATGAAGTTCCGCTGCTGACGCGAACGCAGCTGCTGGATCTCTTCGTCGTCAGTGGGGCCCTCAGCACCGCTGTTCCAGGAACGGTTGTGGGATTCGCCGTCGTTGTTGTCCTCGCCGTTGGCCTCATTGTGCTTCTCGTTGTAGGACACCAGGTCCTTCAGCGTGAAACCGTCGTGAGCTGTCACGAAGTTGATGGACGCCACGGGCCTGCGGCCGGAATCCTCGTAAAGGTCCGCCGACCCCGTGAGACGGGACGCAAACTCACCGAGCGTGGACGGCTCACCGCGCCAGAAGTCCCGGACCGTGTCCCGGTACATGCCGTTCCACTCCGTCCACAACGGCGGGAAGTTACCCACCTGGTAGCCGCCGGGACCCACATCCCACGGTTCGGCAATGAGCTTGACCTGAGACACCACCGGATCCTGCTGCACCAGTTCAAAGAACGTGGACAGACGGTCGACATCGTAGAACTCCCGCGCCAGGGTGGACGCCAGATCAAACCGGAAACCGTCCACGTGCATCTCCGTGACCCAGTACCGCAGGGAATCCATCAGCAGCTGCAGCGAATGCGGGTGGCGGACGTTCAGGGAATTACCGGTACCCGTGTAATCCATGTAGTACTGCTTGTCATCCTCCACCAGCCGGTAATACGCAGCATTGTCGATCCCGCGGAAAGACAGCGTGGGCCCCATATGGTTGCCCTCAGCCGTGTGGTTGTAGACGACGTCGAGGATGACTTCGATCCCCGCCAGGTGCATGGCCTTCACCATGGCCTTGAACTCCTGGACCTGCTGACCTTCATCACCGGTGGCGGAATACGTGTTCTGCGGGGCAAAGAACCCGATGGTGTTGTAGCCCCAGTAATTGGACAGACCCTTGTCCTGCAGCGTGCTGTCATTGACGAACTGGTGAACCGGCATCAGCTCCAGCGCGGTCACGCCCAGCTTCTTCAGATGATCCACCACGGACGGATGGGCAACGGCGGCGTACGTTCCGCGTTGGTCCTCCGGGATGTCCGGGTGCATCGCCGTCAGGCCCTTCACATGGGCCTCGTAAATGACCGACGCGTGATACGGGATGCGCGGTTTGCGGTCGCCATCCCAGTCGAAGAACGGGTTGATCACCACGCCGAGCATGGTGTGCCCGGCGGAATCCTCATCGTTGACGGAGTTCTCATCGCCGAACGTGTACCCGAAGAGAGACTGGTCCCAGTCGATCTCACCACTGACCGCCTTGGCGTAGGGATCCAGCAGCAGCTTGTTCGGATTGCAGCGGTGCCCTTCGGCAGGCTCCTGCGGACCGTACACGCGGTAACCGTATTTCTGCCCTGGCATCACCTGCGGCAGATAGCAGTGCCACACGTACCCGTCCACTTCCCGCAGGACAATGCGTTCTTCCGTCCCGTCGTCGTCAATGAGACAGAGCTCCACTTTGTCCGCAACTTCGCTGAAGAGTGCAAAGTTAGTGCCGCTGCCGTCATACGTGGCTCCCAACGGGTATGCGTCCCCTGGCCAGGTTTCCTTGCTGGTGTCCTGCTGCGATGAGTCCGAAGCTGCCATGCGTTGCTCCTCTGGTCGAAGGGGTGTTGCACGAATTATCAGTAGTGTTATCTTTCAGTCTAGGACCGCGCACTGACGTTTTGTGACAGCCCGGAAAGTACCGTCCGCAGATACCGCGGAAGGTCCGACGGCGCGAGCGGACCATCCGCTGCGGCCAGCCTGCCGGCCAGGCCGTGCAGCAGAGCTCCGAGTGCGGCGATGACAGCCCACCGTGATTCCTCGGGCAGCCCGAGAGCGTATGCCGGATCCGGTCCCTCGGCGGTCGTGGCCGCAAGCGCCCCCACGATGCCGGCCAGGGTGTCGCCGGTGCCCGCCGTCGCCAGCCACGGAGTGGACGCTGCCTGACTGAACGTGATGCCCCCAGGCGAGGCGACCACGGTGGCATGGCCCTTCAACAGGACGGTTGCGCCGGTACGGCGGGCTGCCTCGCGCGCATACTTCAAGGGTGACGCATTGATCTGTGGGGCTGAAACGTCCTGGCCAAGACTCTGGAGGATGCCCGAAAGCTCGCCCGCGTGTGGCGTGAGGACTACATTTGGGCGCAGCGGGTAGTCGAGAATCTTCAGGGCACTCGCGTCAGCCACCACCGGCAGCCCGGACTCCACGGCGTCCCCGGCACGCTGGACCTGTTGCGCGTTCTCGCCAATGCCGGGCCCCACCAGCCACGCCTGCACGTGCGCGTCCGAGACAGCCCCTGAACTGCACACCACTTCCGGGTGGATCAGGTTGATTTTGTCGCCCACGGAATCCGGACCGAGGTACCGCACCATCCCGACGCCGGTTCCCAGTGCTCCACCACTGGCCAGCAGGGCAGCTCCAGGGTATTGGGAAGATCCAGCGCTGATTCCCAGTACCCCGCGGCTGTATTTGTGGTCCTGGGGTCCCGGCACCGGGTAGACCGCCCGAATATCGCTTTCTTCCAGACGGTAGACGTCCGCTTCCCCGACTTCGAAAGGAACCCCGATGTCGACGACGGTGAGCTTCCCTGCCGCGATAGCTCCCGGACCGGCCAGTAGGCCGGATTTTGCTGCGCCGAAGGTAACCGTTGCCGAGGCCTGCAGCACAGGACCTTCGCTTTCACCGGTGGCCGCGTCGATGCCGCTGGGCAGATCGCAGGCCAGGACTCTCAGCTCCGGGTGTGCCGTTAGTGCCTCGATCAGACCCTGTGCCGGCTCTCTCAAAGGCCCGGTGGCCCCGATGCCCAGGATGCCATCGATCACCAGATCGGATGCAGTGCACACTGCCACAGCATCGGCTGTTGTGCCGTCGTCGAGCTTCAGGGTTCGTCCGCCAGCTCGAGTGAACGCGGAGTGTGCCGACGGGTGGACTCTGTCAGCTGTTTGTATCGCTGTTACCCGTGCCCCGCGTCGGGCAAGCGCTGCGCCAGCGAACAGCGCATCTGCCCCGTTATGGCCGCTGCCGGCCAGAACGACGACGCGGGAACCGTAGATTCGCCCATTGTCGGTGATCATCCCGGCAGCCACCGATGCCAGGCGTTGGGCAGCCCGGTGCATGAGGTGATCCTCAGGGCCCTGAGCGAGCAGGGGTGCTTCGGCCTCCCGGATCTGATCCGGAGTAAACGCGGCAATCATGAAGCAAGCCTCCCAGTGGCAAATCAGCCCTCTGCGACAACCATCGCCGTCGCGACGTCACCATCGTGGCTCAGCGACAGGTGCCAACGACGAACGCCCTTGGCCTCCGCCACGGCCAGCACAGTTCCCTGCACCTCGATCACCGGAACACCATGTTCGTCCGCTCCTACACGGCAGTCTTGCCAGTTCATACCAGCAGGTGCGCCAAGAGCTTTCGCCACAGCTTCCTTCGCGGCAAAGCGTGCCGCAAGCGAGCGCAGATTCAACGTACGTTCGGCCGGAGTGAACAGGCGTTCACGCAAGGAAGGCGTGCGCTCCAGCTGCCGCCCAAAGCGCGGCATATCCACTACATCAACACCGATTCCAACGATCATCAGCTGTCCTGTCTGCTCGGGCGGGCTATTCCACTGTCACGGATTTAGCCAGATTACGCGGCTGGTCAACGTCGAACCCCTTGGCCGTTGCCAGGGCGCAGGCAAAGATCTGCAGCGGAACGGTGGTCAGCAGCGGTGCAAGCAGCGGCGGCGTCTCCGGAATGTAGAAGACGTGCTCGGCAAAGTCGCGTACCGATTCGTCGCCTTCCTCGGCGATCACGATGGTCTTGGCCCCACGGGCACGGATTTCCTGGATATTGGAAACCACCTTGGCGTGCAGTGAATCGCGGCCGCGGCGGGAAGGCACGACGACGAAAACCGGCTGCCCCTCCTCGATCAGGGCGATCGGCCCGTGCTTGAGTTCGCCTGCGGCAAAGCCCTCGGCATGGATGTACGCCAGCTCCTTGAGCTTCAGGGCACCCTCCATGGCAACGGGGAAGCCCACGTGACGGCCCAGGAACAGCACTGAACTGGCCTGAGCCATCTCCTCTGCCAGCCGCTTCACATCCGCGGAGTGATCCAGTACTTCCTGGATTTTCGCGGGGATCTTGCCGAGGTCGGTGAGAATATCCGCGATCTCGCCGCGGAACTTGTTGCCGCGCAGCTGCGCGAGGTAAAGCCCCAGCAGGTAGGCAGCCGTGATCTGCGCCAGGAACGCCTTTGTTGAGGCCACCGCGATCTCCGGGCCAGCGTGGGTGTAGAGCACTGCGTCCGATTCGCGCGGAATCGTGGACCCATTGGTGTTGCAGATAGAGAGGGTTCGCGCGCCCTGCTCCTTGGCATACCGCACTGCCATCAACGTATCCATGGTTTCCCCGGACTGCGAGATGGACACCACGAGAGTGTTGGGGGTGACGATGGGATCCCGGTAACGGAACTCGTGGCTGAGCTCCACCTCGGTGGGAATGCGGCACCAGTGCTCGATGGCGTACTTCGCTACCTGCCCGGCATAGGCAGAAGTACCGCATGCCAGGACGATGATCTTGTCAACGGTCTTGAGCTGTTCCGGGTCAATCCTGAGCTCATCCAGCATCAGCTTCCCGTCAATGTCCGAGCGTCCGAGCAGGGTGTCCGCAACGGCGTCCGGCTGGTCATGGATTTCCTTCTCCATGAAGGACGGGAACCCGCCCTTTTCTGCTGCGGCGGCGTCCCAGTCGACGTGGAACTCCTTACCTTCTGCAGGAGCACCGTGGAAGTCCGTGATGGCCACGGAGTCCGGGGTGATCGTGACGATCTGGTCCTGACCGAGTTCCACAGCGCGGCGCGTGAAGTCGATGAACCCCGAAACGTCCGAGCCGAGGAAGTTCTCCCCATCTCCCAAACCAACAACCAGCGGTGAATTCCGGCGGGCCGCGACGACGACGTCGGGCCGGTCCTGATGAATGGCGAGCAGGGTGAACGCACCCTCAAGCTGCTGACAGGTCAACTGCATGGCGTGCGTCAGGTGATCTCCGGCGTCGGACCCTTCCGCACCGGATTCAACCAGTCCGCGGTAAATGCTGCCGAGCAGCGCAGCGGCCACCTCGGTGTCCGTCTGCGACTGGAATTCATGGCCGTCGGCCACCAACCGCGCCTTGATCTCAGCGAAGTTTTCGATAATGCCGTTGTGAATCAGCGCGAGCTGTCCGTTGTCACCCAGGTGCGGGTGAGCGTTCTGATCAGTAGGACCGCCATGCGTGGCCCAACGAGTGTGACCGATACCCGTCATGGATTCAGGAAGCGGATCAGCCTCCAGCACCTCAACGAGGTTGCTCAACTTACCCGACTTCTTGCGCGACTCAATGGACTCCGCGCCCAGAACGGCGACACCGGCGGAATCATACCCGCGGTACTCAAGACGCCGCAGACCTTCCATCACAACATCGAGGGCAGTGTGTCCTGCTGCCTCTGAATTTCCGGCGACAGTGCCCCCGCGACCAACGTAACCTACAATTCCGCACATGGAATCAGCCTACCGCCCAGCCCCATCCAACCTGAACTTTCACGTACTCTCCGAAGCGTCACCGTTTGGGAATGTCCGCAGCAACAGGCACACTTTGTAGGGTGAAAGAGCAGACAACGTCCTCAACGACAACCAACGGCGAGGGCAATTTCACACCATTCGTGGAGCTGGAACGGCAAACCTGGGCCCGTCTCTCTCACGAACTGGAAACCAGCCTCACGTACGAGGACATCATCCGGCTCCGCGGACTCGGCGACCAGCTGGACCTCAACGAAGTCCGCGAGGTTTACCTTCCACTGTCCCGCCTGCTTGACCTCTACATTGCTGCAGCGGGCCGACTGCATTCAGCCACCAATACATTCCTGGGCGAACAGACCCGCCGCACCCCCTTCGTCATCGGCGTCGGCGGTTCCGTTGCGGTAGGAAAATCGACTACAGCCCGCGTGCTGCAGGAAATGCTGCGCCGCTCCCCCGAAACCCCCAACGTGGAACTCATCACGACGGACGGGTTCCTCTACCCCAACGCGGAGCTCGCACGACGCGGCCTCATGCAGCGCAAAGGGTTCCCCGAATCCTACGACCGCCGTCGCCTCCTGCGTTTCGTCAGCGCCGTCAAGAGCGGAGCCGAAGAGGTCCGCGCCCCCTGGTACTCCCACCTGACCTACGACATCGTGCCGGAGAAAGAGGTTGTGGTCCGCCGCCCCGACGTCCTCATCGTGGAAGGCCTCAACGTCCTGGCCCCTGCACGCACACGCGTAGACGGCCGTGCCGGTCTCGCCCTCAGCGATTTCTTCGACTTCTCCATCTACGTCGACGCACGCACGTCCTACATCGAGGAGTGGTATGTCCAGCGTTTCCAGAAACTACGCTCAGGTGCTTTCGCCAATCCGGCCTCCTACTTCCACCGCTACGCCGACCTGACCGACCAGGAAGCGAAGGACAAGGCGCTGGACATCTGGCGACGGATCAATGAACCCAACCTGCGCGAGAACGTCCTGCCCACCCGCGGCCGCGCCACCCTGGTCCTCTCCAAGGACGCAGACCACTCCATCCGACGAATGCTCCTGCGCAAGACATGACACGCCGCCCACTCCCCCACAGGAAACGCCAGCTGGCGACGACGGTGCTGTCAGTTGCGCTCGCCGTCGTGCTGGTTTCCTGCGGGACGGGCACCAACACAGCGGACCTGACCAGCAAGGCCCCGATTCCAGCACCTCAGCAAACGGCGCCGGCGTCTCCTGCTGCGTCGACCAGTTCTTCGCCTGCCGCGAATCCTTCCACTTCTCGGTCTCCGTCGCAGTCGCCGACGCCTGCCGCCAAGAAACCGAAACCGAAGCCTCCGCCTGCGCCGAGCCAATACAGGGACCCCACCCGATTGAATGTGGTGGTCAACAAGAACCGTCCGCTGGAGCCGCTCACCTTTGCCCCGTCAGCGCTGACTGTTCCGCGTGTTCCGTTGGCCACGGCGCCAGGCGCTGCCAAACTGCGTCCGGACGCCGCAGCAGCACTCGAGAGCATGTTCGCGGCTGCCGCGGCGAACGGCATTGAGCTGACGATGGTGAGTGGATACCGGTCCTACCAGGATCAGGCTGCAACATATAACCATTGGGTCGCGGTTCATGGAAGCCAGCAGCGGGCCGATGGCGTATCAGCCAGACCGGGCTATTCCGAGCACCAGACAGGACTGGCGTTCGACGTGGGACAGCTGAACGGTGCATGCACCCTTCAACCGTGTTTCCGGGACACTCCTGCCGGACAGTGGATGGACGAACATGCCCACCGTTACGGGTATATCAAGCGCTATCCATCAGGGCAGACGCACGTTACCGGGTTTCAGCCAGAGTCCTGGCACTTCCGGTATGTGGGACTGGACATCAGTGCAGATATGCACAGCCGGTCTATCGCCACGCTAGAGGCCTACCTGGGGCTGCCCGCAGCTCCCACCTACTGAGCTGCGCGTGATTCAGCTTCCCAGGACGGGATATAGCTGCGGTCGGTATACGCTTCAAGCATGCTAAAAGGATTCAAGGAATTCATCATGAAGGGCAATGTCGTAGACCTTGCCGTCGCCGTGGTTATTGGTACAGCGTTCGGAGCAGTCATCAAGGCCCTCGTGGACAGTGTTCTGATGCCACTCATATCAATGCTCGTAGCAACACCGAACTTTGACAGTTTCCTGGTCTTTGGCCAGGTGCGGTTCGGGGAATTCCTGACCGCCGTTGTCTCGTTCCTGCTTATCGCAGCATCCGTCTACTTCGTGGTTGTGCTCCCCATGAACAAGATGATCGAACGTCGCAACCGCCGCTTGGGTATTGCAGAACAGGAAGAGGCAGTGGATCCGCAGATCGCGCTGCTCACGGAAATCCGTGACAGCCTGCAGACCCGGCTCTAGCTCCGCCCTATAGTACAGATCAGGGGCTCCCGATCGACGACGGAGCCCCTGATCTGTACATCAGAAGATGATCTACAAAACGCTGGGTGGAAAGAACCCTCAGGCAGTGACTCCGAGGGTCAGATGGGACCGGACGGCACCGGCGATCTGATCGGCCAGCCGCTCGGCAGTGGCCATGTCCTCCGCCTCAACCATGACCCGCACAACAGGCTCGGTTCCCGAAGGACGCAACAGCACCCGGCCGGTCTCGCCCAGTTCAGTCTGAGCCGCCATCACAGCGCCCTTCACGCCGTCATGAGTGCTCACCGCAGTCTTGTCAACGTCCTTGACATTGATGAGGACCTGCGGAAGGCGCGTCATGATACTGGCGAGCTGCTTCAGGGTTCGGCCCGTCTTAGCCACCTGCGCCGCGATCTGAAGACCCGTCAGCACTCCATCGCCCGTCGTCGCATGGTCGGCAAAAATGACATGCCCTGACTGCTCGCCACCGAGACTGTAGCTTCCGTTGCGCATGGCTTCGAGCACGTAGCGGTCCCCCACTCCGGTTTCCCGGATGCTGATACCCGCCTCGCGGAGTGCAAGCTTGAGACCCAGATTGCTCATAACAGTTGCGACGAGCGTGCTGTCCTTCAACGTCTCTGCCGCGTTCATGGCAATGGCCAGAATGGCCATGATCTGGTCCCCGTCAACAACAGTTCCCTCATGGTCCACGGCCAGGCAGCGGTCGGCGTCGCCATCGTGAGCGATACCCAGATCCGCACCGTGAGCCACCACAGCTTCCTGAAGCTTCCCGAGATGAGTGGATCCACAGCCGTCGTTGATGTTCAGACCATCCGGGTCCGCACCAATCACGATGATCTCAGCTCCGGCGTCCGCAAACACCTGCGGAGAACAGCCGCTCGCAGCACCATTGGCACAGTCAAGCACAATCTTCAGGCCGTCCAGGCGGTGCGGGAGCGTCCCGAGCAGATGAATGAGATAGCGGTCCTCAGCATCCGCGAAACGCTGGATACGTCCGACGTCGGCTCCCGTGGGAAGGCGGACGGGGTCCTTCAGTTGGGTCTCAATGGCGTCTTCGACGGCGTCGTCGAGCTTTTGTCCGCCACGGGCCAGGAACTTGATGCCGTTATCCGGTGCTGCGTTGTGCGAGGCGGAAATCATGACCCCGAAGTCGGCCTTGAGGTCAGCGACCAGGAAAGCCGCGGCGGGAGTGGGGAGAACGCCGGCGTCGTAGACGTCGACACCGGAGCTGGCGAGGCCTGCTTCGACGGCGGCGGCGATGAACTCGCCGCTGATTCTGGGATCGCGGGCAATGACTGCGGTGGGACGCTTACCGTCTTCCACTGTGTTGTGCCCCAGGACGACGGCGGCGGCTTGTGCGAGCTGTAGCGACAGCTCAGCCGTGATCAATCCATTTGCCAATCCGCGGACGCCATCCGTCCCAAACAATCTACTCATTCGTTACATCCTAAGCGAGGTCCACCCAGTTTCCTGTGATGGAGGACTTCTCAAGTGGGCTTTCGGTCTATAAAAGCACAAGAGCCCGCCCGGTAGGCCGGACAGGCTCTTGTGATGGTGAAGATTATTATTAGCGCTTGGAGTACTGAGGCGCCTTGCGGGCCTTCTTGAGACCAGCCTTCTTGCGTTCGATGATGCGGGCGTCGCGGGTCAGGAACCCTGCCTTCTTCAGCGTGGGGCGGTTGTTCTCGCGGTCGATCTCGTTCAGTGAACGGGCGATGCCGAGACGCAGTGCGCCGGCCTGACCGGAGGGGCCGCCACCGCTGATCCGGGCGATGACGTCATAGGCGCCTTCGAGGTCCAGGATGCGGAACGGGTCATTGACTTCCTGCTGGTGCAGCTTGTTCGGGAAGTAGTTGGCCAGTTCGCGACCGTTGATGGTCCACTTACCCGATCCCGGGACAACACGGACACGGGCGATAGCTTCCTTGCGACGTCCAACGGCTGCACCGGGAACGGTCAGCGCGGGGCGCTCCTTGGCTGCGGTTTCAGTTGCCGCATCCGTGCTTTCCGAGGTGTAGCTGGACAGCTCCTCGGTGGTGCTGAGCTCTTCAGTATTCTGAGCCACGATTCTCCTTGAATAAGTTTCTAAAGCGGGTGGCCGAAATTACTGGGCGACCTGGGTGATGTCGAACGACTTGGGCTGCTGGGCGGCGTGCGGGTGCTCGGCACCGGCGTATACCTTCAGCTTGGATAGCTGCTGAGCGGCCAGGGAATTCTTGGGAAGCATGCCCTTGATCGCCTTTTCGACGGCGCGCACCGGGTTCTGCTCCAGGAGCTCCGCGTAAGACATTGATGAGAGACCGCCCGGGAAACCCGAGTGGCGGTAGGCGCGCTTCTGTTCCAGCTTGGCGCCGGTCAGTGCGACCTTCTCTGCGTTGATGATGATGACGAAATCGCCCATGTCCATGTGAGGAGCAAAGGTCGGCTTGTGCTTTCCGCGCAGCAGTGTTGCGGTCTGGCTGGCAAGACGACCCAGGACAACGTCGGTGGCGTCAATGACGTGCC
The DNA here is from genome assembly GCA_947502645.1 of uncultured Micrococcaceae bacterium. Taxonomy (GTDB): domain Bacteria; phylum Actinomycetota; class Actinomycetes; order Actinomycetales; family Micrococcaceae; genus Arthrobacter_J. The sequence continues at coordinate 232,476 of CANNAD010000001.1, forward strand.
ACTGGCGGTTGATGTCGCCGGGCTTCGGGGTGTACGTACGCACGGTTTTTGCCTTTTCTTGTTCTGGTGGCGCCAAACACACCGGACTTTCGCAGTGCGGTGAGTTAACGCGTTTATCTATGCGCTACCGGCAATCCAGGTGAGGACTGAACATAACCAGTGGTCCCGGAATCTCCCGGCCGGCCTGTGGGGCTTGATGGGCTCTGCAACTGAGCCACCCCTGGGCGCGGACGTATCGGGATAGGACACGCACAACGACTATCAAGACTAACGCGCGGATGCATACATGGTCAAAACGACACAGTTGCACAGCGCGGGAAGCCAATGTCAGCAGCATACTGCCCGCAATGGGATCCAGCGAAGCTTGGGACTGCCTGAGTTATGCGTCTGGTCACAACTGTGAGTAGCGCACCTCACACTTCCGGCTAAGATCGTAAAGGTTGCCGCGACCCGGCAGCGTGTACACAGGGGGAGGCAACAGGTTTGGGATTGACGTGGCTCGTGCGCGCTCGGGGGCGTGCCCGCCGTCGGATTCTGTTGTCAATCCTCCTCACGTTGACGTTCATCACGGCGATCGTCTCGGCGACTGTTGGCTACACACAGCTCGCCGCCACGCAGGCCCTGCGTGCCGCAGCCGCGCAGCCCTTCACCGCCGAGAGCTTCCTCAGGGTCCATACGTCGGTCCCTGATCCCGCGGACGACGCCGAAGCGCAAGCCCAGCAGGTCAGTACCCTGATGGACGAACTCGGCTTGGGCCGGGGGCTGCAGCGCAGTTCCAGCCACTTTGGTCCGTCGTTACCGTTGGTGCCCTCCGCCGGCACAGCAGTCAATCTTCCTGCGGATCTGGCCTTCGTTCCGGTGGAAATCCCAGTATCCGACGACGGCCCGGACGTCGATGCGCAGTGGCGTGCGTTCGGTAACTTCACCGCCAACTCTTCTGGCCCCGTTCCTGCGGTATTGACGGCCGATGCAGCTGCCGCACTGGATCTTGACCTTGGCCAGACCTTCAGTGTTGATGGTGCGAACTCAGCGGTGCAGCTTGAGCTGACGGGCGTCGTCGACAGTTCATCGGTGGGCGACTCCCGGTCGGTCCCGCTCCTGGCCGTTTCTGAAGCTGTTGCCGGGGACGGCGGCGGGACGCACGCAATCGCTGTGCCCGAGGGAAGCCTTGAACGATTCACGGCTTCTCCAAAAATCCAGTGGACACTCACACTCGATCCACACACCATCAGCGCGGATCACCTCAACGCGCTGGCTGCGGGCCTTCCGTTGCTGAAAGACCGAATGCTGGAGGATGAAGCGGTCAACGACGGCGGCGTGGTTGCAGCTGGGGGATTGTCGACGGCGATCGCAACGGCCGCGGAAGCAACACGAGCCGTGCAGGCAATTGTGCCGACGTCGATCATCGTCCTTGCTGCTCTGGGACTGGTTGGCACCGCCAGGCTCGCCGGCCTGCTGGCAGGCTCACGCACCACAGAATCACAGCTCATGAGGGCCAGAGGGGCATCATCAGGTCAGCGCACCATGCTGGCCGCAGCCGAAATTCTGCCCATTGCACTGTTGGGTGCGGCTGCGGGATGGGCCGCGGCTCTCGCCGTCGCTCCCCTGTTGACACGTTGGACCCTCTCTGGCGGCATCAGCCCTGCCCCATTCTGGGACAGGGTGATTGAAGCGGCGGTAGCCACCTGGTTCATACCGCTGTCTGTACTGGTGGCCGCCGTCGTCATCTTCTCCGGACTTGCGTTCGTTCAGGCCGTTCGGGCAGGCACCCGGACCTCAACACGTGAGCGCATAGGTTCCTTCGTTGTGGTTGCACTGTTGGCAGGGGTCTGCCTCTTGAGTGTGTTCCAGTTCCTCCTGCATGATTCGCCACTGCTCGCTGCGGATACCGGCCAGGACCGGCTCAATGTGCTGGCGGCCCCGGCACCTGCCCTGCTGATCCTGCTGTTGGCCGTGGTTGGCGTGCTGATCGTTGCCACACTCGCCCGTTTTGTCGAGAAACGTTCAGGGAGGCGAGTCGGCCTTGGCTTGTTCCTGGCCGGGCGGCAGGTGTCCCGTCGCATGTCACTGTTCGTGCTGCCCGTCGTCGTTATTGCGGTGACCGTGGGAACGGGCATGTTCGCGGCGGCGTTCACATCCTCGGCGCGTTCGGCCCAGGAGACCGCAGCGCAACTGGTCAATGGTTCCGATGTTCGGGTGCAGGACTCTGGGCCGATGGTGCTGCGCCGCGCTTCGGACATGCTGGACCTTGAACAGTTCGCGGATATTCGTGGGGTCAGTACCGCAGACACTGTTCATCGGGGAGAGGCGAGGGCGGGCACGGAAGACGTTGCAGTGGTTGGCGTCCCCGCAGTATCGCTGCCAGCGCTGGTCTCCACTGACGCTGATGTTTTTGACGCGGAGCAGGCCGCCGCGAACATCGAGAGCCCGGAGCGCCCCGTACCTCCGGCCCTGGAGCTGAACGAACAAACGTCCCAGGTGCGCTTCCAGCTCTCGACCACGAGCAGTGGCTCCAACCTCCCGAGTGTTCCTGGCGGGAGCGATTCCAATACCTACCGGGCCACCATTACGGCTTGGCTCGAGCGGGACGACGGCGTCCTGTTACCGGTGGAGGCGGGAACACTGAACCTGACAGCCAGCGGTACGGAGCAGCTCCACTCGCTGGCCTTTTCCCTGCCCCAGAACGACGACGGTACCAAGTTCACGGCGATTGCCGCAGTCGATATTGTGGTGAAGTCAGCTGGGGATCCTATGGATTTCACGGTTCAGCTGACCAGTATCGCCACAGATGCCGGGGTGGGTACGGGCGAGAACAGGATTGACGGCGAGCAGGACCTGGTGCTGGCGGAGGAAGCGTTCCCGGAGAGTGCTGCTGAGTCAGTTGCGGGCGGTGCCATTGCGATACTGCGGTCAAGCTACGATCAGGGTGTGCCCATGTCTGCGCGGTTCATCGCGGCTGGTATCGCCGAGGATCCACTGCCGGTCATGGCCACCGATTCGCTGCTCACTGCCCTTGATCTGTCCCTTGGGGAGAGCATGCCGTTACGCGTTGGGAGCTCCACCATTCCCGCCCTCATTGTGGATAGCACGCAAACCATTCCGGGCTCTGGCCCGGGCTTTGCTGTACTCGTGGACAGGGGCGCTTATTCGGAGGCGTGGCTGAAGTATTTGCCCAACCCGCCGCGGGCCAACGAAATATGGATTGCAGCGGAGCCAGGAGCGGACGCCGGTGAGCTAGCCGACGCCGTCAGGACTGTTGCCGGAGCGGATGCCCACGTCAGCGCCGCGAGCGCATCATCCTCGAACCGCTTCCTGGTCCCTGCCACGGTTGCCCTGTGGATGGGGGCTCTGGGTGCTCTGGTCATCGGAGCTGCCGCCCTTGCGGCGAGCGCAGCGGCCATGGCTGCCGCCCGCACCAGGGACGTTTCGATCCTGCGTGCTGTAGGAGTTCAGGCGGCGGATCAGTCCAGGGGCCGACGTCGGGAGCTGGCTTGGGCGGGTGCATCTGCCATGGTGCTCGGTGCGTTTGCGGGGCTCGGTACGGCGTTGTTGACAGTCCCTGCGCTCGCTGGCATCACGCTGGTGGATACGGCGGTTTCCTTCGCTGTTCCGTTTGGTATCGCCGTCGTGCCGGCTTTGCTGCTTGTGGCCGCCCAGGCGCTGGTGCTGGGTGTTGCCGTCTGGCTGTATGGGCGTGCCGTGTTCCGGCAGTCTGTTGACCGTGCCTGGATGGGGGAACTTCGGTGAAACTGTTCACGCTGCTGCACCGGCAGTTCCGTCATCACCGGGCGGCGTCCGTGCTGCTGGTATGCATCATCCTGGTGGTGTCCGGGTTGCTGGCGGCCTGGCCTCGCGCGATCAACGCCATGTATACGCAGGATCTGCACCAGAGTGTGGGCACGATGACCGCGTCCCAGCGGAACGTGTCCGCGTTGCTCCCTCAGGCGCCAGCAGTGGCCAGTGACATAACTGCCCATATAACTCCCCAGGATGTTGACGGCCAACTTGCGCATATTCGTGGCGGCTTTCCAGAGCTACTGCAAAAGTCGGTTGATGATGCCCAGTGGGTCAGCACCGCGACCCAGACCGGGGTGATTGGTGAGCTGCCCGAGGGCCTGTACGAGCTGTTGCCCTCGTTCGCTGTCGCTCCGGGGTTGATGGATCATGTGACGCTGACCGATGGTCGGGCCCCAGAGCCGCTGTCGCTCACGGATCTGGGTGAGAAACCGTTGGAGATCATGCTCTCGGCCAACAGTGCTGAACAGGCGCGCTGGGCGGTCGGCGAAACGCGTGTAGTGCTCGTCAACGACCTCCGGACGAACAGCGGTGCGGGCGCACGGGAACCCATTACCAGTAGCGATGTGGTTCTGACGGGTATCTATGAGGCGAAAGATCCCTCCGCGGGCTACTGGAACATGGTTCCTTCGCTCCTGAACCCGATGGTCATCAACGATCCGGAGCGCGGCGATTCCGTTTCGCCCACGGCCGTGATCGACGCCGGCTCCGGTATGACTGCCCGGACGCTCACCGGCAAAACAAGCCTGATGCTTTGGTACAAGCTGCAGCCCGACGCCGCAACTGCTCTGAATGCCACGGAGCTGGAAGCGCAGCTGCGACAGGTCGCCGGCCAGTCCAACAGTCTTGTGTCCACGAGTGGGGGCTCGGGCGCACCTCTGACCCTGCGCTCCGAGACGGCGGACACCATTGCCGATGTCACTGAGCGTGCCTCCACCACGAACCGTATCCTGGCTCTGCTTGCCTCCGGCCCCCTTGGCGTCTGTTTACTGACCGCCGTGATCGCTGTTCGGTTGGTTGTGGACCGGCGTCGGAATGCGTTGGCCCTCATCGCTGCGCGTGGCGCCCCTGGTTTTCAGTTGCGGGCCACACTCATGGCTGAGGGTCTACTCCTGGGCATTCCTGCGGCAGCCGCCGGAACAGCGGCAGCTCTCCTGTTGATTCCGGGGGCGATCACGCCGTCGCAGTTCTTCTGGCCGGCGCTGGCGGCCCTGGCTCCCGCAGCGATTTTCGCTTCAGTGAAACTCACATCCGACGACGACTCCCCTGCTTCCGCGGTGAAACGCCGGCGGCGGCTTGTCGCCGAAGGAGCTGTTGTGTTGGCCGCTGCCGGAGCAGTAACCGCACTGTTCAGCCGTGGAAACAGCACCTCCACTATCGACCCCGTTCTCAGCGCGGCACCATTGTTGATCGCCGTCGCCGTGTCCCTCCTGGTTCTGCGCCTGTACCCGTTGCCGCTCGCCTGGTGGGCGCGTCGTCAGCGCACCTCACCACGGCTCCTCAGCTTCCTGGGGCCGGCCCGTTCCGTCAGGTCCGCCGTGGCAGCACTGGTGCCGGTGATGGCGTTGACCGTGGGTGTCGCCGTCGTCGTGTTCTCCGGCACCCTGCTCTCCACATTCCGTGACGGTGTGACGGCAGCAGCCCGATACAGTGTCCCAGCGGACCTCGTGGTGGAAACGTCGCCACTGAATAACGAACAGCTTGAGCAGATCGAGGCGATCGACGGCGTGGCCGCCATGGCCGCGCTCTCGGACTTCACCAGCGCGTCACCGCAATTTGAAGGTACCGAATCCAACAGCCGGCACGTGTGGCTGGTAGACGCCGACGCCCTGCGGAAGGTCCAGGCAGACTACCCGGGATCAATACCTGACTCCCTGTTGGAAGAACTCAGCTCCACCACCGACGGCACACTGCCCATGATCGCCTCCGCCGGAACAGGCCTCGAGGCAGGCGACGAAGGTGAAATCAGGTTCTATGGCGAAATTGACGTCAGCGTTTCCGCCTCGCTCGAGAGCATCTCCCTGCTCGACACCAGCAACTGGGTGCTCATGGACCGCGACACCGTCCGAGACCGCCTCGACATCGAAGCGGTAGCAGGGAAACTGTTGATCAAACTGGCGCCCGGAGCGGACGTACAACATGTCGCCAAGAGCATCGCCAGCATCAGCCGGGTAGTTGCCGGGCAACAGACACCCACCGAATACCAGGAGCGCATCCTGGAATCACCCTCCGCCAAGGGACTCCAACTCGGACTCTGGACCATCGTGAGCTTCATGGGACTGCTCTCGGCCCTGATCATCATCATGACCACACTCGTCAACGCACCCGGACGGAACCGGCTGATCGCCCTCCTGCGAACACTCGGATTCCCACCCACACGAGACCGCGGCCTGTTGCTGTGGGAACTGGTGCCGCCAGCCGCCGTCGCCCTTGTGGTGGGAACCGGCGTCGGGCTCCTGCTGCCCACGGTAGTCATGCCGTCCATTGATCTGAGGACTTTCACAGGCGGTTACCTGCCCGTCGAACTCGTGTATGACCCGGTGCTGCTCGGCTCACTTCTGGGCGGCTTTGTGCTCGTAGTGCTGGGTTCCATGATGGCGGCGGTAGCGGTGGGCCGACGTCAACGAATAGCAACAGCCCTGCGGATTGGTGAAGAGTGAGGACATCGGATGAAAGCGGAAACACCATGAGCAGCAGCCAGAGCACACCGGACATTCTCTGCGAGGACGTAGTCCGGATTTTCCGCGGTGACGGCATTGAGGTTCAGGCCCTTCAGGGACTGAACCTGCGTGTGGAGCGTGGGGAAATGACTGCTGTCGTCGGCGCGTCCGGGTCCGGGAAATCCACCCTGTTGACCATTCTGTCCGGCCTTGATGTTCCCTCCGCCGGCAACGCGCACGTGGCCGGTGTGGACCTGCTGGCCATGAGCCGGAAGCAGCGGGTGCACTACCAGCGGAAAACCGTCGGCTTCATCTGGCAGCAAACACCCCGCAATCTGCTGCCCTACCTCACAGCGGCTGAGAACGTGGAGTTGCCCATGGCGTTGGTGGGCCGGAAGGATTCAGCCGCCAGGGTGGCTGACCTGCTGGAACTCACTGGCGTCGGCTATTGCCGAAACCGCACGCCCGCGCAGCTCTCCGGCGGTGAGCAGCAGCGCGTCTCCATCGCTGTGGCCATGGCCAATGAGCCCCGCGTCATTCTGGCCGACGAGCCCACTGGCGAACTCGACGAGGCTACCTCCGCCGAGGTTCTGGAAGCGATGCGATCGGTGAACCGGGAGCTGGGGGTGACCACGCTCATTGTCACCCATGACCCCACCGTGTCCGAGCACGTCCAGCGCACGGTGCAGATCCGTGACGGGCGCTGCTCCACGGAAACGCTGAGGCGGTCAGGTGTGAACGACGACGGCGACGAGCACCTGATCGCCGAGGAATTCGCGGTCATCGACAAAGTGGGCCGCCTCCAGCTACCGCAGGACTTCATGTCCACCCTCAACATGAAGGACCGCGTGAGGCTGGGGCTCGAAGACGACCACGTGCGGGTATCCCCACATCATTCGACGGGCACCACCCAGGAGGATCAGCCATGAGCCACCCCGTTGTTACGCCGGCGCCGTCCTCCATCGCGCCGCCTGCCCTCCGCGCCGAGTCGGTGACACGTACCTACGGCAGCGGTGACTCGGCGGTACATGCGTGCCGTGAGGTTTCCCTGACGGTTTCCGCCGGTGAGCTCCTGGTCATCAAGGGGCCCTCCGGTTCGGGAAAGACCACCCTGCTGAATTGTATTGGAGGGCTGGACCAGCCCGACGCCGGCCAGGTCTGGCTGGGCGGGAACGAGCTGACGGGCATGCGGGAACAGGACCGGGTCAGGCTGCGGCAGAAGGAGCTGGGGTTCATCTTCCAGTCTTTCGGTCTCATCCCCATCCTGACGGCCGCCGAGAACATCGAAGTTCCCCTGCGTCTTATGAATACCGATCCTGCTGTCCGTGATGCCAGGGTGACCGAACTACTGGAGCGCATGGGGCTGGAGCAGCATCGGAACCAGCGGCCTGACCAGCTCTCTGGTGGGCAACAGCAACGAGTCGGGATTGCGCGCGCTTTGGCGAATAGGCCCGGCGTGCTGATAGCGGATGAGCCTACGGGCCAACTGGACAGCGGCACCGCAGCGACGATGATGGACCTTCTTGCGGACCTTGCACATCAGGAGCAGGTAGCGGTGATAGTGACAACGCACGACCCCTTGCTGATCGGACGCGCTGACCAAGTCCTGGAACTCCACGACGGAAATGTGATTTAGATCACACTCCCTTTTCCTAACGGCATAGCTTAGCCCTACCCGGTAGCCATTTCCACTCACTCACCGAAGCTTTTTATAACGGTTTCATAACGAGAAGCGTCGGACCACTTTGATTTCCCCGCCGCGTACCCTATTCTTTTGGTGGCTGGGGAGCCGGATTTCAACTCCGTTGAGGATTCTCAATAAAGTTGGGGGCAATTTTACGAACTCTCCTGCCGACTTTGAATCCAATCCCGTAGACCTTTCTACTTGGTCCACGCCTCTTCAGGAGTTAGAAATGCTGAAAATCTACGCAACCCTACACACCTTCATGAACACCCGCCTGACCCGCGACGAGAAGGGTGCCACGGCCGTCGAATACGGCATCATGGTTGCGCTCATCGCCGTTGCCATCATCGCCGCCGTCACCATGTTCGGGGACAATCTCGCTCTCATGTTCGAAGATGTTGCCGCTGAAGTCACCGTCCCCTAGGGATAATCCACGTCCCGGGAAACAACCGGGAACACGTTGGGGGTAACCCAGTTGGTGGAGGGGTCAACCCCTCCACCAACTGGATTAACTGGGGAGAGAACTGTGGCCGCTAAGGGCTCACATGCGTGGGGGCGCATACCAAGAAAAGATCGTGAAGGTGGAGCAGCCGCCGTCGAACTGGCCTTCGTCCTGCCCATTCTGCTGCTGCTGGTCATGGGAATCATCGAGTTCGGCCACGCGTACAACACGCAGATCTCACTGACCAACGCCGCCCGTGAGGGCGTCCGGGTCATGGCCATCACCCAGGATTCCGATGATGCCACCGAAGCAGCACTGAAGGCCGCATCCTCCATACCAGGAGTGACCGCAGCGTCCATCACCGTACCTGACGACTGCACAGGCGGAACTCAGGTCACCGTCACCATCCACTATGAACTCGACACGATCACCGGCTTTGCCGGCCCGTTCGACCTGTCCGGCAAAGGTGTCATGCTATGCGGCGGCTAAAGAGTATTCACAAACATCCGGCAGCCGAGGGGGAACAGGGCGGCATCAGCGTCATCACCGCCCTGCTCATGGTGGTCCTGCTGGCCTTCGCGGCTCTGGCTATTGATATTGGCGTGATCTACGCCGAACGGGCAGAGCTTCAAAGCGGGGCGGACGCAGCGTCGATCGGCATCGCTCAGACCTGCGCTGAAGACCTGGACGCGCCGGGCTGCACCGCCAGCACCGCTGAATCATCTCTGGCGAAAAAACTCGCGGATGCCAACGCGCTCGACGCCGTGAGCCACGTCAGCGAAGTCGAGCTCGACAAGGATGCCGGCACTGTCACCGTCACCACCGGAGCTGAAGAGGCTGACGGAGCACGCACCGTGTCTCTCTACTTCGCAAAAATCCTTGGAGTAGCGGATGCTGAGGTCGGAGCCCAGGCTTCAGCAGCCTGGGGCAGCCCCATTGAGGGAGTGTCATCGCTTCCGCTGACCTTCTCCGCCTGCCAGTGGCAGGACCAGCTCGATGACGAACTGCAAATCCTCGTCACACACGGCAAGAAAAGCGGCCCAACCTGCAACTACGGTTCATCAGGAAGCGTTGTCCCCGGAAACTTCGGCTGGCTCGACCAGACCGCTGGCTGCGGCGCTCACATCAACCTGAAGAAACCGAAAACAGGCGGCAATCCAGGCAACAATCCGCCCGCATTCTGCGACGACATTCTGAACTCCTGGATCGCCGCCTACAACTCGGGAAAGCCAGCCCTGGGCATCTTCCCCATCTTTGACGAAGTGACTGGCACAGGCGCCAACACGGAGTTCAATGTTGTCGGTTTCGCTGCCTTCGAGATGCACGGTTGGAAGTTCACAGGCGGCAAAGATAAATGGCCGTTGAACTTCAACACCTCCGCACTGTCCAAAACGTGCACAGGCAGCTGCAAAGGCGTCATCGGAAAGTTCGTCAAGTACGTTTCCCTCGACAGCGACTTCGAAATTGGCCTGCCCGACAAGTTCGGTGTCTCGATCATCCGCCTCACGGCATAAGAACAGGTAATTACGTGAAATCTCGCATTCTCGCTGGCGTCGTGGCACTCGTTGCCGCCGTCATTGGCGCCATCCTCGTCTTCTCCTACGCCACGGGAGCAGACCAGCGCGCCATGAGCCGCCTCAACCCCGTCACTGTCCTCGTGGTTCAGAAGAAGATTCCAGCCGGCACTCCTGTGTCAGAGCTCGGTGAACTCGTCAAAGCTGAACGGCTACCCGGCGCTTCCGTTCCCAACACTGCGTTGGAGCATCTGAACGACTCGCAAGGAAAAATCACGGCGATTGATCTGGCACCAGGCGAACAGTTGCTGGCCCAGCGCCTCGTGGACCCTGCAGACCTCGAAACCCCGGGCATGGTGGATGTACCCGAGGGCTTCCAGACGATCACCATCGCCCTGGAACCGCAGCGAGTCGTCGGTGGACAGATTACCGCCGGTGACACCGTAGGCGTCTTTGCCTCTTTCGGTGAGAAGCCTGACGTACCTGCCATCACGCAACGCCTCTTCCACAAGGTCCTGGTCACCCGCATCCAGCGTGCTGAGGTCGCCAGCGAGTCCGAGTCCGAATCACCTGCTGCCGCGAACGCCGCACGCGACAACGCACTACCCACCGGCACCATGATGGTCACGCTGGCCCTCAGAGATGTATCGTCCGCCAAAGTTGTCTTCGCCTCCGAATTCGGCACCGTCTGGCTGAGCAAGGAACCGGCGGATGCACAAGAAGATCCACCCACTTCGATCACAAGATCCGAGGTATTCCAATGAGTCGATTCGTGCTCATCAGCCCCAATACCGAGTTCGACCAAAAACTGCGGCTGGCCGTCAGCGGCACCCTGCAAGGCGAAGTGCACACCTTCGCCACCACCGTCGTCCCCTCACAACCACAGGAACTCTTCCAGCAACTCTCCCAGGAACGCCCCGAGGTTCTGGTCCTCGGCCCCGAAATCGCCCTGGACAACGCACTGCGTCTGGCCACGATCCTCGATGTCCAACACCCCGAAATCAGTGTCATCCTCGTCAGCGAAGCGGATCCCGACCTCGTGCTGCACTCCATGCGCGCCGGCATCCGCGACGTCCTGAGCCCGACGTCGGACGTTGCACAAATCCGCGTCATCCTGGAACGCGCCTGCCAGGCGTTCGCCAGCCGCAGCAGAACCAACCAACCGGCCGCCGCACAATCCCCCAAGGACCGCGGCGTCGTCATTGGTGTCTTCTCCCCCAAGGGTGGGGTGGGCAAAACCACCATGGCCACGAACATCGCCGTCGGTCTCGGCAAAATCGCGCCCATGGGCGTCGTCGTCGTGGACCTCGACCTCCAATTCGGAGACGTTGCCACAGGGCTGTACCTCAGCCCCGAACACACCATCCTCGACGCAGTGTCCTCCTCGGCAACCGGGGACTCACTCGTGCTCAAAGCGTTTCTCTCAGTTCACCCCGCTGGCATCTACGCGCTGTGCGCACCCAAAAACCCCGTCGAAGCAGACCAGATCAGCGGCCAGCAAATAACCCACCTGCTGACCCAGCTCGCCTCCGAATTCCAATACGTCGTCGTCGACACCGCCCCAGGGCTGACCGAGCACGCACTCGCCGCCATGGAGCAGTGCACCGACGCCGTCTGGATCACGGGCATGGACGTCCCGAGCGTCCGCGGTCTCCGGTCCGGGCTCGACGTCCTGCGCCAACTCGAAATCCTCCCGGGCAACCGGCACGTGGTGCTCAACATGGCCGACGCCAAGTCAGGCCTCAGCGTGCAGGACGTCGAAAGCACCATCGGTGTGCCCGTCGACGTCAGCATCTCCCGGTCAAAAGCCGTAGCGTTCTCCACCAACAAGGGCATCCCCGTCCTGCAGGACAGCCCACGGGACAGCTCCGTCAAAAGCCTGAACCAGCTCGTTGAACGGTTCACGCCGCGGTGGCGCGCAAAAGCCCAACGCCAACTACACCGTAGGGTCGTCGTCGAATGAGACTCTCCGACCGGCTACTCGCCGCCCAGCAACGCACCAATCCCACCGAGGAAGCCGCCGCACCGGAGCTCTCCGTGGCGCCGCCCGAACCAGCGCCCAGCGACTCCGGTCCGCTCCGGTCCAGGCGCGCAGCCCGGGACATCCCCGAGCCCGAACGCACCCAACCAATGGACGCCCTCGCGGGCCTCAAACAGCGGGCTGCCACCGCACTCTTTGAACGCATGGGACACCGGTTCAACGACTCGGCCCTCACGGAATCCGAGCTGCGCACCCTGGCGCGCGATGAACTCACCCAGGTCATCGACGCCGAGCAGGTACCCCTCAGCGCAGACGAACGCGCGCGCCTGGTGCGTGACGTGGCCGACGACGTCCTCGGATACGGCCCCCTCCAGCGGCTGCTCGACGACGACCTCGTCACCGAAATCATGGTCAACCGCATGGACCAGATCTACGTTGAACGCTCCGGCCACCTGACGCTGACCGACTCCCGGTTCAGCTCAGAAGCACACCTGCGCAACGTCATCGAACGGATCGTGTCCAAAGTGGGCCGCCGCATCGACGAATCCTCACCCCTCGTCGACGCACGGCTCGAAGACGGATCCCGCGTCAACGCCATCATCCCCCCGCTGGCAGTCAACGGGTCCTCCCTCACCATCCGTAAGTTCAGCCGCGACCCCCTCACCGTCCGGAACCTCATCGACTTCGGCACACTCACACCGCAGATGTCCGAACTCCTTGACGCCTGCGTCAAGGCAAAACTCAACATCATCGTCTCCGGCGGTACCGGTACGGGTAAGACCACCCTTCTGAACGTCCTGTCCTCCTTCATCCCGGACAACGAACGCATCGTCACCATCGAGGACGCCGTCGAGCTCCAGATGCAGCAGGCACACGTGGTCCGCCTCGAAAGCCGGCCACCAAACACCGAAGGCAAAGGCGAAGTCTCCATCCGCGAGCTCCTGCGCAACTCCCTGCGTATGCGCCCGGACAGGATCGTCGTTGGTGAGGTCCGAGGCGGAGAGTCCCTCGATATGCTCCAGGCCATGAACACCGGCCACGACGGATCGCTGTCCACCGTGCACTCCAACTCCCCCCGCGACGCCGTCGCCCGCCTTGAAACTCTCGTGCTCATGGCCGGAATGGAGCTTCCGCTGCGGGCCATCCGCGAACAGATTGCCTCCGCCGTGAACCTGATCGTGCAGATCTCCCGCCTCCGCGACGGCACACGCCGCATCACACACGTCACAGAAGTACAGGGCATGGAAGGGGACGTGGTCACACTCCAGGACGCCTTCGTCTTCGACTACTCCGCAGGGGTCGATGACAGCGGCCGCTTCCTCGGCAGCCCCATCTCTACCGGGATCCGCCCGCGCTTCATCAGCCGCTTCGAGGACATGGGCATCCACGTTTCACCCGAGGTGTTCCAGGCCCGCCCCGTCGGACAGCGATTCTAGGAGTAGCACATGGACTTGTTCGTCGGATTTCTCCTCATCGTTGCCGCGGTCATGATTGTCCTCGGCGTGGCACTCAAGCCGCACACCGCAAGCCTCCCCCTGGACCGCCGTCGCCCCTTCGAACAGGAATCAGGCTCACACCTCTCCCGGTTCGTGGGATCCGCTGCCGACGTCCTGGACAGGTACTTTGCACGGCGGAACTTCAGCCTCTACAACAGCTCAGCCCTCGAAGCAGCCGGCATGCGGCTGAGCCAGGGTGACTACTTCCTGGTCGTCGGCGCAGGAGCGACCGTCGGCGGACTCCTCGGACTCATCGTTCAGGGCATACCGCTGGCACTCCTTTTCATCGTTGCGGCGCCCATCATCGGTCAGCTCATTCTGGTCCAACGCGCTTCCAGCAGCCGGCGTAAATTCAGTGAACAGCTGCCGGACACACTCCAGCTGCTCACCGGAAGCCTCCGTGCCGGGCACAGTATCCTGCGAGCCATCGACGCAGCCGCCACGGAGTCTCCCAGCCCGACCTCCGAAGAAATGCGTCGTGTCGTTTCGGCCACCAGTCTGGGCAGAGATCTCACCACATCACTGAACAGCACGGCAACACGTATGCAGAACGAAGACTTCGTCTGGATCTCCCAGGCCATCCAGATCAACCGCGAAGTGGGCGGCAACCTCGCCGAAGTGCTGGACCAGGTCAACGACACCATCCGCGAACGCAGCGAAATCAAGGGTCAGATCAAAGCCCTCGCGGCCGAAGGAAAGTTTTCCGCCTACATCCTCATCGCCCTCCCATTCGGCATCATCGCCATGCTCATGGTCGTCAGCCCCGGTTACATGGACCCGCTGTTCTCCACCGTCCTCGGGTGGATACTCGTGGTGGTCTCCATTGTGCTCATGACCATCGGTTGTCTGTGGCTTCGCAAAATCATCGACCTGAAATTCTAGGGAACCAACCATGAACACCTTCACGCTGGGCGTCCTGTTATTCAGCCTCTCCCTCGGTGCCCTCGCCTGGATTCTCCTCACCCTGAAAAGTGTCAGCGGATCCGGGATTCAGGAAAACCTCGCCCGTGGCCTGGAAGCCGCCTCATCGCAGGAAAAACGTGCCAACTTTGCGCTGGAGAAGTTCGGGATCAACATTGCACCAGACCAATACATGCAATGGCTTGACCACAAACTCGCCCTCGCCGGACGCCCGGCATCGTTCCCTCTCAGGCGTCTTCTCGGCGCAAAACTGGTTCTGGGCGTCGTCGGAATCGGCATCGGGATACTCCTCCTGAGCTCAAGCCCCGCGCCCATCATGAAACTGATCGGCGTCGTCATCGCCGTCCTCGGATACTTCATCCCGGACCTGCTCCTCATCAGCAAGGGACAGGAACGGCAAAAAGCCATGCAGCTCGAACTCGCCAACACCCTGGACCAGATGCTGATTTCGGTAGAAGCAGGCCTCGGCTTCGAGGGCGCCATGGCCAAAGCCGGCCAAAACGGACGCGGGCCCCTAGCCCAGGAGATCGTGCGGACCCTGCAGGACATGCAGGTGGGACGCAGCAGACGTGAGTCCTACCTCGCTCTCGCATCGCGCACCAACGTTCCCGAACTGCGCAGCTTCGTCCAGGCAGTGGTACAGGCAGACGCCTACGGGATCGCCATCAGCCGGGTACTGCGCACCCAGGCGAAAGTGATGCGCGTCAAACGCCGGCAGCGGGCTGAAGAAAAAGCCATGAAGCTTCCCGTCGCTATCCTGTTTCCGCTGCTGTTCTTCATCTTCCCCGTGCTGTTCATCGCGATTCTGGCCCCCGCCGCCCTGAATGCGATGTCAACATTCGGCTAGGCTGATCCGCCCATACGCGACTTCAGCCACTGCTCAAGTTCAGCGGCAGGGACCGGTTTCGACCAGAAGTAGCCTTGGGCATGGTTAGCGGCCAGAGAGTGGAGGACCTCCAGCTGCTGAACCGTCTCCACGCCCTCCGCGACAACATTCAGGCCCAGTGCGTGTGCCAGCATCGTAATGGCTTGGACAATCGGCAGCGCATATATGTCTTCCCCGTCCAAACCGTCAACAAACGACCTATCAATCTTCAGCGTCGTGACAGGGAGTCGTCGCAAGTAACTCAACGAGGAATAGCCTGTCCCAAAATCGTCAACAGACAAGCCCACGCCCAGATGCCGGAAACTGGTCAACGTCTCCAGCGACCGCTCCACATCCTGCATCAGCACTGATTCGGTCATCTCAAGCTCGACGGCGGACGGATCAATACCCGCAGCCTCCACAGCCTGCGCAACCGTGCTGTATATGTCGGCGTCCTGCAGCTGTCGCGCAGAAAGATTCACCGCGATTCCAAACCCATCGGCAACAGTCTCCCGCCACCGCTGGGCCTGGTGCAGCGCTTCGTTCAGAACCCATCGGCCAATAGGCACGATCAGGCCGGTTTCCTCAGCGATCGGGATAAAGACTTCAGGGCTGACCAGTCCATGTGTCGGGTGACGCCATCGAAGCAGCGCCTCAGCGCCGACGGGACGCCCCGAAGCAACATCCATGATCGGCTGGTAGAAGACTTCCAGCTCGCCGCGCTCGATAACCCGTGGAAGCTCCGACCCGATGTCCAAGCGCAGCTTCGCGCTGCGATGCATCTCCTCGTCGAAAACCACTGGTTCTCCGCCGCGGTTCTGCTTCGCCCGATACATGGCTGCGTCAGCATCGTGCAACAAGGAATCCGCCGAGAATTCCTCGCCGGAAAGCGCGATTCCCACGCTCGCGGTCACAAAAACCTCACGCCCCAAAAGATCGAACGGCACCTCCACTGCTGCCGCGATGCGCGCGGCTAGATCCACGGCTGCTTCTTCAGTAATCCGGGCGCACACAATGACGAACTCATCCCCAGCGAACCGGGCAACGAGATCATCCGGGCGGACAGCGTTCCGCAGACGTTCCGCGAACTGGGCCAGAAGGCTGTCACCCGCGGCGTGACCCATACCGTCATTAATGACCTTGAACCGGTCCACATCCATGAACAGCACAGCGACCTGAGTCCCCTGCTCCCGGGCTGCAGAAATTTCCTGTTCGATTGCAGCCAAAAGCGTGACCCTATTGGCCAGGCCAGTCAGCGGGTCCTGAAAAGCAAGTTCCTCGAGAGCCTGCTCAGTGAGTTTTCGATCGGTGATATCCACCGTTGTTTCCAAAAGCTTCAACAGGACGCCGTTGTCATCGTGTTCGGCGGTGGCCCGAGTCTGAACCCAACGCACCGCACCGTCCGGCCGCACAATCCTGTGCACAATCTCCAGTGGAGGACCGCCGTCCTCCAGATCCTGCCACAACCGCCGCACACGCGCGCGGTCGCTTGGGTGCAGCACGCTCAACCACAGCTCTTCCGTGGGAACCAGGTTCGCGGGAAGTCCGTGAATCCGGAAGTACTCCTCGGACCACCATCGGCTCCCTGTCACCAGGTCCACCTCGACGGAGCCCACATGGGCCATTTCCTGGGCTGCAGTCAGACGATCGCGCTCGAGCTCGGCCGTCGCGCGGAGCCTCTTCAATTCAGTGACGTCCCGGGCAATCGCCGAGGTGCCGATCAGAGTGCCGCCGGCGTCATACACCGGAGAGAGTGTGAGCGACACATCGAGGACGGAGCCATCCTTCCGGAGACCAACCACCTCACGCCCGACGACGAGACTTCCTTCGCGCAACCAGCAGCGGAGCGCTTCATCCACACCTGCCATGCCGGGTGGGGACAGGATCGATACACTCTGGCCAACGGCTTCCTCCGCCGTGTATCCGTACATGTTGACGGCGCCCGAGTTCCAGCTCGTAATGATGCCGTTGAGATCAGCACCATTGATCGCATCGTTCGAGGACTCCACCAAAGCAGAAAGACGGCGCATTTCCGCTTCGGTCCGCTTGATGAGGGTGAGATCCGTAGCGACGTCGATGACCGCGATCAGGTCACCCTCACTGTCAAAAAGAGGGGTGATGGTGGAATAGACGGGAACTCGGTGGCCTTCCCTGTGGTTCACCCAGTGCTCGCCGGTCCAGTTCTCGCCCCGGGCGACGAACTTCATGATTGCCCGCACATCGGCGTCAGCGTCAAAGACATCGAGCTCGTCGAAAGGACAGCCCAGTACTTCCTCAGCTGTCCAGCCCAGCATGACTGCAGCAGCATCATTCCAGTACGTCACGAACCCGCTGCGGTCCACGGCCATGACCGATTGGCCCACAGCATCCAGTACTGAGGCCTGAAAAGCAATCTTTTCCTGACCTGCGAGAACGTCCTGAGACGTCCCTGCCTCTGACGCAGGGCGCGGGCGTCCATGGCGCTGTCGTTCGGCAGTCATACGCTCCATCCTAGTGAAGGTATGACAATTTGTACGGTTGCCGGGCTGTGCGCCGCCGAATAAAGAAGGATGTCTCAGCTCTCTATCTGGCGGCGGGCCCGGGTCTGCCCAGCCCGAAGGGCGAGCTCCTCAACAGGCGGATAAGCGATCTCCTGCAGAACGAGCGGGTGAGCCGGCGCCAGCACTGCCTTACTGGAACGTGAGCCAGATACCAGGCGCTCCCGCATCCGCCCCGGCCGGTGATCTCCAGAGCCAACAGGCAGCGCCGCGCCCACTAGGCACCGCACCATATTGTGGCAAAAGGCATCGGCTTGAACAGTCGCGATCAGAATGCCCTCTGCGTCCCTGGAGAACTCGAAGCGCTGCAGTTCCCTGATCGTGGTGGCGCCCTCGCGTGGCTTGCAATAAGCCCTGAAATCCTGAAGTCCCAAAAGTTGCGCGGCGCCCTCGTTCATCAGGTCCTCCTGAAGCTGATCCCGGTGCCAGAGCGTCGACCCCCGCAACAGCGGATCCCTATTTTCATGCCGGTCCGCGATGCGGTACTCATAGCGCCGCCACAACGCCGAAAAACGTGCATCAAATCCGTCGGGAGCTTCTTCAACACCCAGAATGCTGATCGCGCCCGATACCTCACCGAGAATCATCGACAGCACACCCTGCAACCGTCGCCGCATGGCCTCCTCCGGTGCAATCTCTCTGCCCCGAGTCACCGCAGCCCATTCAGAGGGTGTCAGGTCGAAGTGCGCAACCTGTCCCCTGGCATGTACGCCTGCATCGGTGCGGCCAGCAACCGTCAACCGAACGGCTCGTCGAAATACGGTCGCCAGGCCCTCCTCAAGACAACCCTGTACCGTGACCAGACCAGGCTGCTTGGCCCAGCCACGGAACGGCGAACCATCGTAGGCGATCCGTAAAAGAACCCGGACCCAGCCCGTGTCATCACCAGAACCCTCCGGAGAACGCAGAAGCCCGCCATCCCCAATGGGAATGACGGGCTCCTGAACGTTCACGCGTAAAAATTCAGTGAAGAACTACTTCTTCTCTGAGTCCTCTGCAGCGGCGTCCTCGGACGTGGCCTCTGCTTCAGCAGCGTCGGTGCTCTCAACGCTTTCTTCGCTCTCGGTGACCTCGGCGCCGTCAGCTGCTGCAACCGGTTCAGCTTCAGCTGCATCGCTCGTGGCGGCGCTGTTCTTGGCTGCGTTGTTGGCCTCAGCCACAACAGCCTGCTTCGGCGAAACGGGTTCCATGACGAGCTCAATAACAGCCATCGGAGCGTTGTCGCCCTTCCGGTTGCCGATCTTCGTGATGCGGGTGTAACCGCCGTCGCGATTCTCCATGGCGGAAGCGATGTCCGTGAACAACTCGTGGACAATACCCTTGTTGCTGATCAGGGCAAGAACACGACGACGTGAGGACAGGTCTCCACGCTTCGCGAACGTCACGAGACGCTCAGCATACGGACGAAGGCGCTTGGCCTTGGTAACCGTGGTGGTGATCCGCTTGTGCTCGAACAGAGCAGCGGACAGGTTAGCGAGCATCAGGCGCTCGTGAGCCGGACCTCCTCCGAGGCGCGGACCCTTGGTGGGCGTAGGCATTATATTTTCTCCTCAAATGGTGCCCCACCGGCGCGGTGCACCGGGAAGCAAAATTTAGCGTGTTTAGAGCTCGTCGTCCGGGTAGGCGTCGTTCTCGTCGATGGCGGCGGCACGTGCCGCAAGATCGAACCCAGCCGGGGAGTCCTTCAGGGACAACCCAAGTTCAACCAGCTTCGCCTTGATCTCATCGATGGACTTGGCACCGAAGTTCCGGATGTCCATCAGATCGGCCTCTGAACGTGCAACGAGCTCACCCACGGTGTGGATGCCCTCACGCTTGAGGCAGTTGTAGGAACGCACGGTGAGTTCCAGGTCCTCGATAGGCAACGCCATGTCAGCAGCCAGGGCTGCGTCTGTTGGCGAAGGACCAATCTCGATGCCTTCTGCTGTGGTGTTCAGCTCACGGGCGAGACCAAACAACTCAACCAGCGTAGTTCCCGCGGATGCAACTGCGTCACGAGGAGCAATGGAATCCTTGGTTTCGACGTCGACAATGAGCTTGTCAAAGTCGGTACGCTGCTCCACACGGGTGGCTTCCACGCGGAAAGTCACCTTCAGAACCGGCGAGTAAATGGAGTCAACCGGGATGCGGCCGATCTCCGAGTCGCCAGCTTTGTTCTGTGAGGCTGAAACATAGCCACGGCCGCGCTCGATGGTCAGTTCGAGCTCGAACTTCCCCTTCGAGTTCAGGGTTGCAATGTGCAGGTCCGGGTTGTGGAACTCGACACCGGCGGGCGGTGCGATATCCGCAGCCGTGACGACTCCGGGTCCCTGCTTGCGCAGGTAGGCAACAACGGGCTCGTCGTGCTCGGACGAAACGGCCAGGTTCTTGACGTTGAGGATGATCTCAGAGACATCTTCCTTCACACCCTGAACCGTGCTGAATTCGTGCAGCACACCGTCGATCCGGATGCTGGTAACAGCAGCGCCGGGGATCGAAGACAGCAGCGTACGACGGAGCGAGTTTCCAAGGGTGTAACCGAAGCCGGGCTCCAGCGGTTCAATGACAAACCGTGACCTGTTGTCGGCCACTACTTCTTCGGTGAGGGTGGGGCGCTGTGCAATTAGCACTGACATTTCCTTTCAGCGAGCATCCGCTATATGACGCAACACAATTGGTGGAAACGACGATCTCGGGTGAATACCCGGACGTCCTGGAAGGCTAGTAGCCTCGAAAGGCACCCACCAACGTTCTTTCGCCCCATGATGTGGAGCAGAGGAAGTTGACGGGTGCCGACGAAGACACTTAGACGCGGCGGCGCTTGGGAGGACGGCAGCCGTTGTGGGCGCTGGGGGTCACATCCTGGATGGATCCCACCTCGAGTCCCGTAGCCTGCAGCGAACGGATAGCCGTTTCGCGACCGGAACCGGGTCCCTTCACGAAAACGTCTACCTTCCGCACGCCATGCTCCTGCGCACGCTTCGCGGCGGCTTCGGCAGCCATCTGCGCAGCGAACGGTGTTGACTTGCGTGAGCCCTTGAATCCAACCTCACCCGAGGAAGCCCAGGAGATAACTGCTCCGTTGGGGTCCGTGATGGTCACGATGGTGTTGTTGAACGTGCTCTTGATGTGCGCCTGACCTAGCGCAATATTCTTCTTGTCCTTGCGACGCGGTTTACGAACCGCTCCACGAGTCTTGGGGGGCATTACTTCTCCTACAAAGGTATGGTCCGGCGAGCCGACAAAAGGCCGCCGCTGGCGAGGGTTCCCTGAAGAGATCTACCGAGGCAGCATGCTCAGGGAGCCAGTGGTGAACTAGCGAGTGGCTTTCTTCTTGCCAGCAACCGTACGCTTCGGGCCCTTGCGGGTACGGGCGTTGGTCTTGGTGCGCTGTCCATGTACGGGCATTCCGCGACGGTGACGGATACCCTGGTAGCTGCCGATCTCAACCTTGCGGCGGATATCTGCGGCTACCTCACGGCGGAGGTCACCCTCAACCTTGTAGTTGCCCTCGATGTAGTCACGAAGCTGAACCATTTCAGCATCCGTAAGGTCCTTGACCCGGGTGTGCGGGCTGATGCCCGTTTCCTGGATGACCTGTTCTGCACGGGTCTTCCCCACGCCGTAGATATAAGTAAGCGCAATAACAACCCGCTTTTCGCGGGGAATGTCTACGCCGGCGAGACGTGCCATAGTGGCAGTCCTCCCTCTTGTTCGTAAACGGAGGTCTGAAACAGTCCATCCCGGTTGTCCCGGGCCCCGGCCTCCGTGCCGGGGGTATGCATCGCGCGTACCGATGCTGAACTGCCTATATATTGACTACGCGTGGGCTGAAACTTTCCCGTGCAGGGAAGGTGTCTAGCCCTGACGCTGTTTGTGGCGCACGTTGTCGCAGATCACCATGACCCGGCCGTTACGGCGGATCACTTTGCACTTTTCGCAGATCGGCTTGACGCTCGGCTGTACCTTCATGGTCTTCCTTTGCGTATTGCTTTTTGAGCTGGCGTAACTACTCCCAACCCTGAAGCGGGCGGATGAGTCTTTACTTGTAGCGGTAGACGATACGGCCCCGAGTGAGGTCGTACGGGCTGAGTTCCACTACAACACGGTCCTCAGGGAGGATCCGGATGTAGTGCTGACGCATCTTTCCCGAGATGTGCGCGAGTACCATGTGTCCGTTGGTGAGCTCAACGCGAAACATCGCGTTGGGCAGCGCCTCAGTCACAGAGCCTTCGATCTCAATGACGCCGTCTTTCTTGGCCATATCCTCCGCTAACGTCTGAGCCCTACGCAGTGTCGCGTGGGGCAATTTCAGGGTTTTTGGTTGTGTTTCCTTTGTGCCTTCAGTAGCGGACCAACCGGCCGGAGCCTGAGAGTCCAAATGGAAATTGGGCGCAAAAGTAGAGACAACCAACAAATAACTCTACGTCATGGGTCGGTATATGTTAAATCGGGTACGCTGCGTGCGCCCCGCAGGACCTAGTCGAGCGGAACAGCTGTGACGCCGAGCTCTCCAAGACGTTTGGCCCCGCCGTCGTGCGCCGTGAGCACCCAGATTCCGCCATCATGCACGGCTACTGAATGCTCCCACTGGGACGCACGCGAACGATCAGTGGTAACGACCGTCCAGTCATCGCTCAGAACAGCGGTATCAATGGATCCGCGAACGAGCATGGGCTCGATCGCAAGGCACAGACCAGAGCGGATCTTGGGCCCACGATGGCTCGTCCGGTAATTCAGCACATCCGGCGCCTGATGCATTTCGGTGCCAATTCCATGCCCAACGTAATCCTCCAGAATGCCCAGCGCAGGACCATCCACTGAATGCACGTAATCATCGATGGCCCCGCCTACGTCGCCCACATGCGTGCCGCTTGCGAGAGCGGCGATGCCGCGCCACATTGCAGCCTCCGTGACCTCGGACAGACGAACGTCGGCCGGGTCAGCCGGGCCCACGATGACTGTGCGTGCAGAATCCGCATGCCAACCATCAATAATGCAACCACCGTCAATGGAAAGAATGTCGCCGTCCTGCAGCGTCCTCTCCCCCGGGATCCCGTGAACAACTTCCTCATTCACCGAGACGCAAATCGTTGCCGGGAACCCGTAGTATCCCAGGAAGTTCGACGTAGCGTCTGCCTGAGCCAGAACCTTGGCGAATGCTGTATCGAGGTCACCTGTGCGGGCACCTGGAACAGCCGCGGCGACAGCCTCATCAAGCGCGTTCGCGAGGACGAGCCCTGCCTTCCGCATCAACCGCATCTGGTCGATGGTCTTGTACTGCACTTTTGGTTGTCCAAATGCCATGCTGTGTTCCTTTGTTCTGGCTTGAAAACGCAAAGTCCCGCCCGAAGGTATTCCGGGCGGGACTTCAGCGAACTACATGCTCTGCCCTAGCGGACAGTTGAGAGAGAATCCATCACACGGTCTGTGACGTCATCGATGCCACCCAGACCATCAACCCGGGCCACGATTCCTCGCTTGTCGTACTCAGCGACCACGGCGTGGGTCTGCTCACGGTACAACTCGAGACGGTGCCGGATGACTGCCTCTGTGTCATCCGTGCGGCCGTCCAGCTCAGCGCGCTTCTTGAGCCGGCCGACCAGCTCCTCATCGTCTGCAGTCAACTGCAGAACAATGTCCAGGCGCTGATTGTTTGCGGCCAGGATGTCATCCAGCGCCTGAACCTGCGCGGTGGTCCTCGGGTAGCCGTCCAGCAAGAATCCGTCAGCGACGTCATCCTGCAGGAGCCGGTCCCGCACCATACCGTTGGTCACGTCATCCGGAACGAAATCGCCGGCGTCGATAAATTTCTTCGCCTCCACCCCAAGGGCAGTCTGCTCTTTCACATTGCGCCTGAAGATGTCACCGGTCGAGATGGCCACAACGCCAAGTCGCTCAGAAATACGTTCCGCCTGCGTTCCCTTGCCCGATCCGGGCGGACCGATAATGAGCATTCTTGTCATCGCAATAACCCTTCGTAGTGACGTTGCTGGAGTTGGGCATCAATCTGCTTCACAGTCTCAAGACCAACACCCACAATGATGAGAATCGAGACGCCGCCGAACGGGAAGTCCTGATTCGCACCAACGAGAACGAGCGCGATCAACGGGATGAGCGAGACGATGCCAAGGTAGAGCGCGCCTGGAAGCGTGATCCGGGAAATGACGTAGTGAAGATAGTTCTCGGTCGGCTTGCCAGCACGGATACCAGGAATGAACCCGCCGTACTTCTTCATGTTGTCCGAGACTTCCTCCGGATTGAACGTGATGGCCACGTAGAAGTACGTGAAGAAGACGATCATGAGGAAGTACACGGCAGCGTAGAGAGGCTGGTCGCCGCCCGTGAGGTTGGAGTTGATCCAGTTCACCCATTCCGGCGGCGGATTGCCATCCTGCGGGACGTTGAACTGAGCGATCAAGGCGGGCAGATACAGCATTGACGCAGCGAAGATGACGGGGATAACACCAGCCATATTCACCTTGATGGGAATATACGTGCTTGTGCCACCAACAGTGCGGCGTCCGACCATCCGCTTGGCGTACTGGACCGGAACCCTGCGCTGTGACTGCTCCACAAAGATAACCAACGCGACAACCACGAGCCCGACCGCGATGACCGCGAGGAAGACGAGCCAGCCTTGGCTGTTGAGAATGGCACCGAGGGAGGACGGGAAACCGGCTGCGATGGAGATGAAGATCAGCAAGGACATGCCGTTGCCGACGCCCTTCTCGGTGACGAGCTCGCCGAACCACATGATCAGCCCGGTACCGGCGGTGAGGGTAAGGATCAGCAGAGCGATGACGAACAGGCTGTCATCAGGGATGATCGGCACAGGGCACTGGCCAAGAAGCGTACCGGAGCGTGCAAGGGAGACCAGCGTGGTCGCGTTCAGCAGACCCAGGGCGATGGTCAGGTAACGCGTGTACTGCGTCAGCTTCGACTGCCCCTGCGCGCCCTCCTGGTGTAGTTCCTGGAAGCGCGGGATAACAACCCGGAGCAGCTGCACGATGATGCTGGCGGTGATGTACGGCATGATGCCGAGGGCAAACACGGATACCTGCAGCAGCGCGCCGCCGCTGAAGAGGTTGACGAACTGGTAGAGGCCGCCCTCGGTATTTCCTAGCTGCAGACACTGTTGAACGTTGCCGTAGTCAACACCTGGAGCGGGAATGAACGTACCCAAGCGGTAGATCACGATTATTGCGAGCGTGAACAGCAACTTGCGTCGCAGGTCCGGCGTCCGGAAAGCCCGGCCAATTGCGCTTAGCAAGCGTCCTCCTGAAAGTTTTGGATGTTGGCTACCCAACAATTCGCACCAACCGAGCATACCGGCTGGAACCCCGCGGGAAAGAACCGGGGAACGGCATTGATGCCTTTAAGCCAAAGAAACTCTTGGTGAGCCGGTCATTCCGGCCCACCAAGAGTTTACATTAGGTGAAGCATGTCACAATTCAGGGCCTAGACCTCTGAGGTCGAACCGCCCGCCGCTGCGATCTTGTCTGCAGCACCGGCGGAGAAGGCGTGAACCTTGACATCAACCTTGACGGTGATGTCACCGGATCCGAGCACCTTGACCAGCTGGTTCTTGCGAACAGCGCCCTTTTCAACGAGCTTGTCCACGGTCACTTCACCGCCATCGGGGAAAAGTGCCGAGATCTTGTCCAGGTTGACTACCTGGAACTCCACGCGGAACGGGTTTTTGAAGCCACGCAGTTTCGGTAGGCGCATGTGCAGCGGAAGCTGCCCACCAGCGAAACCAGCCTTGACCTGGTAACGAGCCTTCGTACCCTTGGTACCACGACCTGCGGTCTTACCCTTGGACGCTTCACCACGACCAACGCGGGTCTTGGCGGTGCGTGCTCCCGGGGCGGGACGCAGGTGGTGTACCTTCAGCGCGTGTTCGCGACCGTTTTCTACACTTTCGTGTTCCATTACTTGGCCTCCTCAACCTTGATCAGGTGAGAAACAGTGTTGGCCATTCCAACCGTCACAGCGTCAGCGTCGCGGACAACAGTCTGTCCGATCCGCTTCAGACCCAGTGAACGCAGAGTGTCACGCTGGTTCTGCTTGCCACCAATACCGGACTTGATCTGTGTGATCTCCAGCTTTGCGCTGGAAGGGATCAGGTTCTTTGCCATAACTCAGACACCTGCCTTCTGGTTCTGAATGTTACGCAGCATCGAGCTTGATGCGACCTCGTCCAGCGGCAGGCCACGACGGGCTGCAACTGCCTGAGGTTCCTCGAGCATCTGCAGCGCGGCAACAGTCGCGTGAACGATGTTGATGGCGTTGGCAGACCCGAGGGACTTCGAGAGGACATCGTGGATACCTGCGCACTCGAGCACTGCACGCACAGGACCACCGGCGATAACACCGGTACCCGGCGACGCCGGACGGAGCAGGACGACGCCTGCAGCGGCTTCACCCTGTACCAGGTGAGGAACGGTGCCACCGATGCGAGGGACGCGGAAGAAGGACTTCTTCGCTTCCTCGACACCCTTGGCAATAGCGGAGGGAACTTCCTTCGCCTTACCGTAGCCGACTCCGACCATGCCGTTACCGTCACCGACGATTACCAGGGCGGTGAAGCTAAAGCGACGCCCACCCTTGACAACCTTGGATACGCGGTTGATGGTAACAACCCGCTCGATGAACTTGTCTTTGTCGTCGTTGCGACCGCCATCGCGGCCTCCGCGACCACCACGGTCACCACGGCCACCGCCGCTATTGCCACCGCGTTCGTTCCGGCGTCCGCCGCGGCGGTCATCTCCGGTTCCACCAGCAGTGTTCGTGGCAGTCTCAGTTGCTTCAGCAGCTTTAGCTTCAGTCACCTGATTTTCCTTTTCATTGTTTACCTCGGTCACAGTGCCAGCCCACCTTCACGTGCGCCGTCGGCGATCGCTGCGATGCGGCCGTGGTACTTGTTACCACCACGGTCGAATACGACAGCTTCAATACCCGCAGCCTTGGCGCGCTCAGCTACCAGTTCACCGACGCGACGGGCTTTCGCCGTCTTATCAGCTTCAAGTGAGCGAAGATCCGCTTCCAGGGTCGATGCCGAGGCCAGCGTTACGCCGCGGCTGTCATCGACAACCTGAACGAACATGTGACGGGCTGAACGGTTGACGACCAGACGAGGCCGTACAGCAGTTCCGGTGATGCGCTTGCGCACGCGCAGGTGACGGCGGCTGCGCTGGGCAGACTTACTCTTGCCACGCAGTTTGGCGTTAATTCCAAGTGCCATGATTACTTACCAGCCTTTCCGACCTTGCGGCGGATAACCTCGCCGGCATAGCGCACGCCCTTGCCCTTATACGGGTCGGGACGGCGTAGCTTGCGAATATTGGCAGCAACTTCGCCTACCTGCTGCTTGTCGATGCCCGAAACGGAAAGCTTTGTGGGGCTTTCCACTGTCAGGGTGATTCCCTGCGGCGCCTTGATGGGTACCGGGTGGCTGTAGCCAAGCGCGAACTCGAGGTCCGAGCCCTTGGCAACCACGCGGTAACCCGTACCAACGATTTCAAGTTTCTTCTCGTAGCCTGCAGTAACACCCTGGATCATGTTGTTGATCAGTGTGCGGGTGAGGCCGTGAAGCGAACGGGACTCGCGATCATCATTCGGTCGGGCGACGGTGATGGTGGTGTCAACAAGTTCGACAGTGATCGGGTTGGCCACAGTGTGGCTCAGCTCGCCCTTGGCGCCCTTGACGGAAACAAGGTTTCCATCGACTTTGACCTCAACGCCGGCGGGTACCGAGATGGGGAGACGTCCAATACGTGACATTATTCTCTACTCCTTCTCTGTTTCCGGTTACCAGACGTACGCGAGGACTTCGCCGCCCACGCCCTTCTTCGCGGCCTGACGATCAGTCAGCAGGCCGGAAGAAGTGGACAGGATTGCGATGCCCAGGCCGCCAAGGACGTTAGGCAGGTTGGTGGACTTTGCGTATACGCGAAGACCTGGCTTGGAGATTCGGCGGATACCGGCAATGGAACGCTCCCTGTTGGAACCAAACTTCAGTTCCATGGTCAACGTCTTACCGACCTCAGCTTCCTCTTCCTTCCAGCCCTTGATGTAGCCTTCGGCCTTCAGGATGTCGGCAACACGTGCCTTGAGCTTGCTGTAAGGCATAGACACGGTGTCGTGGTATGCCGAGTTTGCATTGCGCAGACGCGTAAGCATGTCTGCGACAGGATCTGTCATAGTCATTTGGGCTCTTGCCCTTCCTCGAAACGGTTTCCACCGGACCGTCAGTCATTGACGACGACCAGCGGTCAGCGGACCTGTCAGGTAGTTAGTTAGTCTTCGGTTCTGAACGGGAAGCCAAGCGCCTTCAAGAGTGCACGGCCTTCATCGTCGGTCTTGGCAGTCGTGACTACCGTTATATCCATGCCTCGCACGCGATCGATCCGGTCCTGGTCGATCTCGTGGAACATGGACTGTTCGGTCAAACCGAAAGTGTAGTTCCCGTTTCCGTCAAACTGCTTGCCGCTCAAGCCGCGGAAGTCGCGGATACGAGGCAGCGCCAGGCTGACCAGACGGTCCACGAATTCCCACATGCGGTCACCGCGCAGTGTTGCGTGTGCACCGATGGGCATTCCCTCGCGCAGCTTGAACTGAGCGATGGACTTGCGGGCTTTGGTGACCTGCGGCTTCTGACCTGTGATCAGCGTCAGATCCTTGATGGCTCCGTCGATGAGCTTGGAGTCCTTGGCGGCATCTCCAACACCCATGTTGACGACAACCTTCGTCAGGCGGGGAATCTGGTTTACATTCGCGTAGTTGAACTCATCCTGAAGCGTCTTCTTGATCTCCGCTGCGAAGCGGGTCTTCAGACGGGGAACGATCGACGACGCAGTCGAAGTCTCAGACAGGGTTTCAGTCATCAGAGGTCCTTCCCGGATGCCTTGGCCACGCGGATACGGACAGGCTTTTCACGGCCGTTGACCACGCGGGTGTCGATGCGGTAACCGACGCGGGTCGGCTTCTTCGTCTCTGGGTCCACAACAGCAACGTTGGACACGTGGATCGGCGCCTCGACGGTCTCGATGCCACCTGACTTTGCGCCACTCTGGTCTTGGCCCACACGGGTGTGCTTGGTGACCCTGTTGATGCCCTCAACGAGAACGCGATTGGTGGACGGGAAGACCTTGAGGACCTTGCCCTGCTTGCCGCGGTCTCCGCCGCGATCCTGCTTGCCGCCTGTGATGACCTGGACGAGATCGCCCTTCTTGATCTTTGCCATGAGTTAGAGCACCTCCGGAGCAAGCGAGACGATCTTCATGAACTTCTTGTCGCGAAGTTCGCGCCCAACCGGGCCGAAGATACGGGTACCGCGGGGGTCGCCGTCGTTCTTCAAGATCACTGCCGCATTTTCGTCAAACTTGATGTAGGAACCATCGCTACGGCGGCGTTCCTTCTTGGTGCGGACGATGACGGCTTTGACGACGTCGCCCTTCTTTACGTTACCGCCGGGAATTGCATCCTTGACGGTGGCAACGATTACGTCGCCGATGCCTGCGTAGCGACGGCCTGATCCGCCGAGAACACGGATGGTCAAGATTTCCTTGGCCCCAGTGTTGTCGGCGATCTTAAGTCGCGACTCCTGCTGAATCACTTATTACTCCTGTCGTCGCGCTGGTTCTCTGATCAGAGCCTTGCGGAACGGATACGGTGGACCCATATTTAGCAGTAGCCCAAGACCACACACCTCAAAATATGGGGATTTGCCCTGACATCCAGTCGGCGGAGGTGGATAGTCTCCTCAAACTGGACAGGCAAGATTACTAGTTTATTACCAAACGTCTCCAGTCGCGAAATCCTGACCAGTTTGGTCAGTCGCTCGGACCGTCGTCGTTGTCCTGCGGAACCGCATTGGCTCCTCGCCCTGCATCCTTTGGCGACCGGAGTCGACAACGCATGAGGGAAAATTGGAGGCGGTCCGACTCCTCTTTCGAGGAGCCGGACCGGAGGCACCAGACTGGCCGGTGCCAGGTTACTACTTGGCCTTTTCGATGACCTCGACCAGACGCCAGCGCTTGGTAGCGGAGAGCGGACGGGTCTCAGCAATCAGAACCAGGTCGCCGATGCCGGCGTCACCGAGTTCATCGTGAGCACTGACCTTCGTGCTGCGGCGGATGATCTTGCCGTAAAGCGCATGCTTTACACGATCCTCCACGCGCACAACGATGGTCTTCTCCATCTTGTCCGAAACCACGTAACCACGACGGGTCTTGCGATAGCCGCGGACCTGGGCTTCTTCAGTCACGTTCGTTTCCTTCTCACTCACTTGGCATCATCCTCCGAGACCTCGGGCTCTTCAGCCTTGGAGGACTTCTTCTTGGAGGACTTCTTCTCAGCCTTTGCTTCCTCTACGGGAGCAACGACCTCCGGGCGAATGCCCAGTTCGCGTTCGCGCAGCACAGTGTAGATACGCGCAATGTCGCGCTTGACCATGCGAAGCCGACCGTGGTTTTCCAGCTGGCCCGTGGCCGACTGGAACCGGAGGTTGAACAGCTCTTCCTTGGACTTGCGCAGTTCTTCAACGAGACGATCCTTATCGAAGCCGTCAAGCTGTTCGGTCTTGAGTTCCTTTGAACCAATAGCCATGTCTATTCACCACCCTCACGACGCACGATGCGTGCCTTCAACGGCAGCTTGTGGATCGCAAGACGCATGGCCTCGCGCGCTACCTCTTCACTGACACCGGAGAGCTCGAAGAGCACGCGTCCCGGCTTGACGTTGGCAACCCACCACTCAGGGGAACCCTTACCGCTACCCATGCGGGTTTCAGCCGGCTTCTTCGTCAACGGACGGTCCGGATAAATGTTGATCCAGACCTTTCCGCCACGCTTGATGTGACGGGTCATCGCGATACGGGCTGCTTCGATCTGACGGTTGGTGACGTAGGCCGGGCTCAGAGCCTGGATTCCCCATTCACCAAAGTTGACCGAGGTGCCGCCCGTAGCAGCGCCGGAACGACCGGGGTGATGCTGCTTGCGGTACTTCACTCGACGTGGGATAAGCATTTAAGCCTTTCCTCCTTCTGCGGCCGGAGCTGCAGCGTCTGCTGCTGGAGCTTCGGTTGCCTGCGCGGCTTCCGCCGGAGCGGCCCCGCGGTCATTTGAACGACGACGACGGTCTCCACCACCGGCCGGACCGCGTCCGGGGCGATCTCCGCCACGGCCACGGGACGGAGCTGCAGCCTGCTGCGCAGCCAGTTCCTTGGAAGTGACATCGCCCTTGTAGATCCAGACCTTCACGCCGATACGACCGAAGGTGGTCTTGGCCTCGAAGAAGCCGTAATCGATGTTCGCGCGAAGCGTGTGCAGGGGCACGCGGCCTTCACGGTAGAACTCCGAGCGGCTCATTTCAGCACCACCGAGGCGGCCGGAGCACTGGATACGGATACCCTTGGCTCCTGCGCGCTGTGCGGACTGCATAGCCTTCTTCATGGCCCGTCGGAATGCGACGCGCGATGAGAGCTGCTCAGCAACACCCTGGGCTACCAGTTGCGCTTCGATCTCCGGGTTCTTGACCTCGAGGATGTTCAGCTGCACCTGCTTGCCTGTGAGCTTTTCCAGCTCTCCACGGATGCGATCTGCTTCAGCGCCGCGGCGGCCGATTACGATGCCCGGACGTGCAGTGTGGATATCCACACGAACACGGTCACGGGTGCGCTCGATCTCTACCTTCGCGATGCCTGCGCGGTCCATGCCTGTGGACATGAGCTTGCGGATCAGGATGTCTTCGCGAACGAAGTCCTTGTACCGCTGGCCTGGCTTGGTGCTGTCCGCGTACCAGTGCGATACGTGGTCGGTGGTGATGCCGAGTCGGAACCCGTGCGGGTTAACTTTCTGTCCCACTTAGCGGTCCTCCTCTTTCTCGGGGGTAGCGACGACAACCGTGATGTGGCTGGTGCGCTTCCTGATGCGGAAGGCGCGGCCCTGGGCCCGCGGCTGGAACCGCTTCATCGTTGTGCCTTCGTCAACAAATGCCTTGCTGATGAAGAGGTCTCCCTCGTCAAAGGCGATGCCTTCCCGATCCGCGCGGACGCGGGCGTTGGCCATAGCTGACTGTAATACCTTGAATACCGGCTCCGAAGCGCCTTGTTCGGCGAACTTCAGAATTGCCAGAGCCTCATTCGCTTGCTTGCCACGAACAAGGTTGACGACGCGCCGGGCCTTCATAGGCGTTACGCGGATATGACGCGCAATTGCCTTGGCTTCCATTGCTTTCCTTCTCTCGTCTTCTGCCGTCAGGAAAGCGCCTAGCGGCGCTTGCCCCGACGGTCGTCCTTCACATGGCCGCGGAATGTCCGCGTGAGCGCGAATTCGCCGAGCTTGTGCCCGACCATCGACTCGGTGACAAACACCGGAATGTGCTTGCGTCCGTCGTGTACGGCGATCGTGTGACCCAACATGTCGGGGACGATCATCGAACGGCGGGACCACGTCTTGATGACGTTCTTGGTGCCCTTTTCGTTTTCTTTAGCTACCTTGAGGAACAGGTGCTGATCGACGAAGGGGCCTTTCTTCAGGCTGCGTGGCATGTCTCCAGGCTCCTATCGCTTGTTCTTGCCGGAACGACGGCGACGCACAATTTGCTTGTCGCTCTCTTTATTGGCGTGACGGGTACGGCCCTCAGGCTTACCGTTCGGGTTGACCGGGTGACGTCCACCGGAGGTCTTGCCTTCACCACCACCATGCGGGTGATCAACAGGGTTCATGGCGACACCACGTACGGTCGGGCGAACGCCCTTCCAGCGCAGACGGCCAGCCTTGCCCCAGTTGATGTTGGACTGCTCGGCGTTGCCGACCTCACCAATGGTTGCGCGGCAGCGAGAGTCCACGTTACGGATTTCACCAGAAGGCAGACGCAGCTGGGCGTTCTTGCCTTCACGGGCCACCAGCTGAACCGAAGCACCAGCTGAACGGGCCATCTTGGCTCCCCCACCCGGACGCAGCTCCACAGCGTGGATAACAGTACCCACTGGGATGTTACGCAGCGGCAGGTTGTTACCTGGCTTGATATCAGCGCCCGCACCGGCTTCAACGAAGTCGCCCTGCTTGAGCTTGTTCGGCGCGATGATGTAGCGCTTCGTGCCATCAACATAGTGCAGCAGCGCAATGCGCGCCGTGCGGTTCGGGTCGTACTCGATCTCGGCAACGCGTGCGTTGACGCCGTCCTTGTCGTGGCGACGGAAGTCGATCAGACGGTACTGGCGCTTGTGGCCACCACCCTTGTGACGGGTGGTGATCTTGCCGGAGTTGTTCCGGCCGCCCGTCTTGTGGAGCGGACGCAGCAGGGATTTCTCCGGCGTCGACCGCGTGATTTCTGTGAAGTCCGCTACGCTCGAGCCACGACGGCCCGGGGTAGTCGGCTTGTATTTACGGATTCCCATAGTTCATTTCCTCGTTAAAGTGGTCTCCGCCCTAGCTGAGCGGACCGCCGAAGATGTCGATTGTGCCGTCCTTCAGGGTGACGATTGCACGCTTGGTGTCCTTACGTGCACCCCATCCGAACTTGGTGCGCTTGCGCTTACCGACACGGTTGATGGTGTTGATCGATTCAACCTTGACCGAAAAAATCTTCTCGATGGCAAGTTTGATTTCGGTCTTGTTTGAACGCGGGTCCACGAGGAAGGTGTACTTACCTTCATCGATCAGGCCGTAGCTCTTTTCCGAAACGACTGGTGCAAGCACCACGTCCCGGGGGTCCTTTGAGATGGTCGCGCTCATTTTGCGGCCTCCTTAGCAGTGTTCTTGCCAACGAAAGCATCGTAGGCAGCCTTGGTGAAGACCACGTCATCCGATACGAGCACGTCATAGGTGTTCAGCTGATCCTGGTAGATCACATGAACGTTCTCGAGGTTGCGCACGGACAGTGCCGCGACATCGTTCTCGCGTTCGATGACGACGAGCAGACGCTTGCGTGCCGAAACGGCGCGCAGGGCGGTCATCGATCCCTTGGTCGAAGGCGTGTCGCCCTGGCCGAGAGCTTCGATCACGTGAATGCGGTCGTTGCGTGCCCGATCCGAGAGTGCGCCACGGAGTGCAGCTGCCTTCATCTTCTTGGGCGTGCGCTGGCTGTAGTCGCGGGGCGTGGGCCCGTGCACAACTCCACCACCGGTCATGTGCGGCGCGCGGATTGAACCCTGACGGGCACGTCCGGTTCCCTTCTGCTTGAAGGGTTTGCGACCGGCACCCGACACCTCGGCACGGGTCTTGGTCTTGTGGGTTCCCTGACGGGCAGCGGCCAGCTGGGCCACCACTACCTGGTGCATCAGGGGCACGTTGGTCTGGACATCGAAGATCTCGGCTGGGAGATCAACATTGATGGTCTTGGTATCGATTGCCATCGAACTAGGCTCCCTTCACAGCGGTGCGGACGAGAACGACCGAACCGCGGGCGCCGGGGACGGCACCCTTGATCAGCAGCAGCGACTTCTCGGCATCCACACCGTGAACCGTGAGGTTCATCGTGGTGTGGCGAACGGCGCCCATACGGCCCGCCATCCGCATACCCTTGAAGACACGGCCCGGGGTTGATGCGCCACCGATGGAGCCAGGCTTGCGGTGGTTCTTGTGAGCACCGTGCGAAGCACCGACGCCCGAGAAGCCGTGGCGCTTCATGACGCCAGCGAAGCCTTTACCCTTGGTGGTGCCGACGACGTCGACCTTCTGGCCGGACTCAAAAACCTCTACGGAGAGTTCCTGTCCGAGCTCATACGATGCAGCGTCAGCTGTACGCAGTTCAACAACGTGACGACGTGCGGTGACGCCAGCCTTCTCGAAGTGACCTGCCAGTGGCTTTGTAACCTTGCGTGGGTCGATCTGGCCATAGCCGATCTGGACCGACGTGTAACCATCAGCGTCAGCATTGCGCAGCTGGGTTACGACGTTGGAGTCGGCCTGAACAACAGTCACCGGGATCAGGCGATTGTTCTCATCCCACACCTGGGTCATGCCGAGCTTCGTGCCCAGCAGTCCTTTTACATTACGGATTACGGTCATAGTTTCTCAGCACCTCCCTACAGTTTGATTTCGATATTCACGTCAGCCGGCAGGTCAAGACGCATGAGCGAATCAACTGCCTTGGGCGTGGGGTCGATGATGTCGATCAGACGCTTGTGCGTGCGCATTTCGAAGTGCTCGCGGCTGTCCTTGTACTTGTGCGGCGAACGGATAACGCAGTAGACGTTCTTCTCCGTTGGCAGCGGCACAGGGCCAACTACCGTTGCGCCTGCACGCGTGACCGTCTCAACGATCTTCCGGGCCGAAACGTCAATGACCTCGTGGTCATATGACTTCAGCCGGATGCGGATTTTTTGTCCCGCCATGGCGTCGTGCCTCTTTCTCCAGTGAGTACCTTAGTGGTGCCCTTGTGCAATTACCGTGCCTGAATCCGTGGATTCGACACCTCCTCCAGCAGACTGAATCCGGAAAACCGGGTTCCTCACCCTGCCGAGGGACCGACCCCCGCGGTCGGGCGTGTCGCATGAGATGTGCCAACAACGCCCGAAGAATTGGGGTGGGTTATATTTGGTCTCCGCCGCCCGTTGGACGAACTCCCCGCATCTGGCATTATCCAGACCGGGATTCCGTCTCGTTTCGAGCACGCGAGAGCACTTGAACAACTCAACTATTCTGCCAGAGTCAATCGGAGATTGCTAATCCGATTGAACCTGCGACGGCGTTTCAGGAGCTGATGGAGTCCTTGCTGCGGTACAAGCGCCACACAGCGAAGGAGATCAGGGCCACCGCCAGGAGCGCAAGGAGAACGAATGTGTACCCTCGAAGGAACCACAGGGCAGCCAACGACAATCCTGCCGCGCCCCACCATGTAAAGGTTCGAGATGGCCACAGTACTCCGGTGAAAAGAAGAACTGCATGCCCCAGTAGAGCCCATATCTGGTGGCCGGAGTCCTGTGTGAGCATCGCCATCAGACCACTGATACTGAGAATCGATGCGGCTGCGAGCATCCAACCGTACCCGGCCCGGTGTCCACTCCCACCCCACCCATAGATTGCAATCAGGGCTGTGGCGCCGACCCATCCTTGTGCCAGCCAAAAGAGGGACACGTCCGGATCAAGATACGTCCAGATGCGTTCGGCGGCGAAGACCGCCACCAGGAACACTATGCGGCCGGCAAGTTGACGTCGTTGGCGTGGAACTTCAAACACGATCAGGACCGCAGCCACCACCAGAAGTACTGACGCCACAACCGCAATTCGGTCTTCGGTCATTGCCACCAGAGCACCAAATGCGAGGGCAACGTTGACGGTCACTGCAGCATAGCGACGCCGTAGTTCTCCGATCCGGCTTCTGCCCCGGATGAGCAGCCATCCGTAGATCAATGCGGCAGCGCTACCGTGAGCCATCAGCTGCAGTTCCCAAAGAGTCATGTCCAGCGGCAGGGCACGCCGACTTTCAGCGCCAGCGAACCAACACGCCGCGATAGTTAGGACTGCGCCTATGGCGTAGAGGGAGGGCCTATTCCAGGTGTGGGATTCAAGCAGCACAATTGCAGCGGCCAGCAGCAGAGCCACAGCAGGCGCCCAACCGCCGGCTGCAAGCGCGAAGAGGGACCCTTCCAGAATAAACACCCACACGGCGACCGTTGCTGCAATCACATGCCTTCTGCCTACGGCCGTAGTTTGACGCACGAGCCATCCTGTGACCCCCAGGGACAATGCTGATGCAGCAACATGCCCATGTGAGAGCTCCGCGGCGCCCAACCACCCGTCGGCGCTGAACGGAAGTACTGAGCTGAACACCACCAGCATGATAGGAACACAGCTCAGGGCAAGGAGCCTGAGCCGTTTGGTGCTCCATGTTGATATGACCAGCAGGACCAGGAACAGCGCTGCGAGCGAAGTTGCTGTGACTCCCCGCTGAGCCTCCACTCCGGTTGCCGTGAAGTAGACCGGATGTGCAGCAATCAGCAGCACAATGGTGAGCGAACCTGAAGCACGTTGATAGCCAAGGTCCCGCGTGTAGTGCCTGAAGACAGTTCGTAAAAGCTCCTGAACAAGCAGAGACAGAACGAAGACTGTGACATACGTGTGAACGGATACCTTTAGGTCCCACAGACACACGCTTGTCAGCAGGGTCAGCTGGATTTGCCCTGCCAGGAAGTAGGCGCCTCTGGCTGCGCTTCCTCGATGACGCACAGCCAGAGTTAGACAGTAGAGCACCCCGACCGCCAGCAGAATCTCATATTCGAGGACGTCGAATACTCCGGTGGCGAGCAACGCGGTCAAGGGAAATGCAGCGGCGGCTGGTAGCCCAATCCATCGGACCCGGTTGAGTAAAACCACTCCGCTGATGACGGCGCCAAGTAGCAGAATCCACATTGACGATACAGCGGCCCACTCCGGGCCATCGAGATCAGCCAGAGCGGCTGCGGGCCCGATCGACAAGACAAGGTAGGTGGTAGTGACGACGGCGATGAACCGTGCAGGTTGCCGATCGCGGCGTAGCATCACCAGACTAGCCAGCTGGCAGGCGAGGAATCCCGCGGACAACACAAGAAGCGACATGGTGAC
Organism: uncultured Micrococcaceae bacterium; assembly: GCA_947502645.1. Taxonomy (GTDB): domain Bacteria; phylum Actinomycetota; class Actinomycetes; order Actinomycetales; family Micrococcaceae; genus Arthrobacter_J. The sequence continues at coordinate 269,903 of CANNAD010000001.1, forward strand.
GCTTCCAGCGTCCTGCGTCTCGGGCCAATGCCCGAGGGTAAAAACAGAGGCCGTTCCGGCCGTCATGCCTATCGCCACGTACCGGTACGATCTCCGAACAATCGAGTCCTCGTGGTGGGATGCCATGAGGAGCAAATAACCCAGGGCAGCAATCAGCAGTAGTTCATAGTCGTGGACCTGAAATACCAACGCACCGAAGAGGGCAGTCGTTGCGAGCGATACGGGAGGAACGGCTTCCAGCCATGGGTTCTGACGAAACAGAAGAATCGACGGAACGACCGCTCCGGCCAAGGTGAGCCACAGGCTCCCGATCTGCATCCCTTGAGGCGCAGAGCCAGTCAAAAGCACAACAGCCAGGGTGTAGCCCAGGACACCGGCCCCGACGATCACGTAGGCAGGGCTCTGGAGCGTTCGTTTTTGGAGCCGCTGGACAAGGCTGATCAGCTGGTTGAGAACCAGGACTACGATCATGACGAAGATGGCGAGCTGCCCTGAGGATAGAGAATCATCTGAAGGCCAGTAATCTGCGACCAAAAGGCCCGACGCGACAACCACGAGCCCTCTGCTGGCTAACCGGTACAAGGTACGCATCGTCGAACCTGGAACAGCCATGACGGCGCGGAACGCGGTATAGACAAGCACCAGAGCCAGGACGATCTCAAAGCTCCACAGTTCCTGGCCAGAGAGGAATACGACAAGGACGAGCGCTGCTGGAACAAGGACTACACGATGCCCACGCATCCGCCAGGCCAGAATCATCGTCACAACGAGGGTGGCGACCACCACCGAGAGAATTGTCGTGGGCCCGCTTTCGGAGCTTGGCCAGATGTAGAGCGCGACAATATTAAACCCAAGAGCCACCGCAAACGACCAGCAGGCATCTACAATCTGCCAGCGACGTAGGGCAAGTGCCTGTCGCTGTTCAGTGAGCGGCGGGGCGGGTTGCTTCACCACCTCCGCCTCTTCCTCAACTGTGGGAGCAAACCGTGCAAGATCGCTCAAGTGGCCACCGAACGTTGCGGCCAGCCGCTGTGGCAGGAAGGCCACAACGATCGCCTGGAGTGACACGCAGCCGGCAGCCACACTCACCATCGCAGCTCCGCCGGCGTCGAAAGCGGCGGCGGCCGACAATGCCATAAGGACCACGGTCAGGCGCAGTGAATAGACGTTAAGCGCGGCTTCCCGGGAGCTGGACGTACCCCACAATGCGACGAGATAAAACAGGGACGCTGCGGCGGTAATCAGGAGATAGTCGAATGACGAAAGGCTTGCCAGGTTGAATAGTGACAGGAGAACTGCGCCCGGCACTATATAGCCGTGCACTTCTCGGATTACCTGCAGGTAAACTCTCCCGGCCAGGCTCGGGCGAAGTCTGCTGGCAACCATCAGGAGCGTTGCTACGCAGATGGTCGCAGCGAAGTACCACACGAGCCCTGCGCCCAATACGTTGCCGGGGGCCCACACCACTGAGAGCATGAAAGGCAACGACAGGTAGGCTACCAGCTTGCTCCTCAGTCGAAGTGCGGCGTACATGAAGGCAACCGCACCTACGGCAGCCGTCGCGAGCCACGACCAACCGACGTTGTGAATAACGAGCACGTTCAGCGCAAGACCGCTGAACGGAATCATGGCAAGCGCGGCCCCCACGAAGGTTTGGCCCGCTGGCCGGAGCCGTTCCATGTGCCCGTACACCCACAGACCGGAGCCATAGAACAGCGCCGCTACCACCGCGACTACGCCAAAACGGAGGAATGGAGGAAATTCCGTACCGAGGAACAGGGCGGTTGCAGCAATCAGCAACAGGCTTGCCGTGAAGAGCGTTACATTGATGTTGCGCAGATCCCGGGCAGCACGGGTAGCCGCCGCGTCGACCGACGGTTCCGGCTGATCGCTCCGCCAAGATGACCCAGGAGACGTCTGACCCTTCACAGAGCTGAGCGGAGCCTGCGCTCCCTGTGGTTTCGGCGCCACAGTCTGCCGTGCTGGAAAAGTGACGGTCGCCGTTGCGTCTCGAACAACTTCCGGCCTTTGCGGGGCAGCGAAGGGAGCCGTGTGGCTGTCTACTGTTGCAGACACGGAAGCCGATCGGTCGGCAGCGCTGCCAGCAGCCTGCCAGCCTGCCACGTATCCCTGCTCGTAGATGACAGCTGGTGGGGGCACGTTTGCGTAGCTGTCTGTCTCGGAGTCTACGCGACTCATACGGGCAGCTTTGAACAGCCAGCCGAACACCAGGCCTATGCCGAGACCAACCAGCAATAACAGTAATTCCATGTGGTAGCGAGACTCCCCCATTGAGCGGCTCACGCCGTTAACAAGACAACTGCAATTCTATCGATGCCCATGCCTTCCAACTGGCCGCTGTGGATAACTCGGTTAACGCAAAGATCCCCCTGCTGCCAAAGCAACAGGGGGATTCTTGACAGCACCCGCGAGCGGGTACCTCAAGGAGTCAGAGACTACTTGTTGATCTTGGTGACACGACCTGAGCCAACTGTGCGGCCGCCTTCGCGGATAGCAAAGCCGAGGCCGTCTTCCATAGCGATCGGCTGAATCAGCTCGACGCTCATTTCGGTGTTGTCGCCGGGCATAACCATCTCGGTGCCCTCAGGCAGCGTGATGACACCGGTGACGTCCGTGGTGCGGAAGTAGAACTGCGGGCGGTAGTTCGAGTAGAACGGGTTGTGACGCCCACCCTCATCCTTGGAGAGGATGTAAACGTTCGCCTCAAAGTTCGTGTGCGGTGTGATGGAACCCGGCTTGACGATGACCTGACCGCGCTCAACGTCTTCACGCTTGATACCGCGCAGCAGCAGACCACAGTTCTCGCCTGCCCAGGCTTCGTCGAGCTGCTTGTGGAACATCTCGATACCCGTAACAGTGGTTTTCTGTACGGGGCGGATGCCGACAATCTCGACCTCAGAGTTGATCGCAAGCGTTCCACGCTCTGCACGACCCGTAACAACGGTTCCACGACCAGTGATCGTGAAGACGTCCTCAACGGGCATCAGGAACGGCTTGTCCTTGTCGCGGATGGGGTCCGGGACGCTCTCGTCGACAGCTGCCATCAGGTCCTCAACGGACTTGACCCAGGTAGCGTCGCCTTCAAGTGCCTTCAGAGCCGAAACGCGGACAACAGGAGCGTTGTCGCCGTCGAAGTCCTGGTCGCTCAGCAGTTCGCGAACTTCCATTTCCACGAGGTCCAGCAGTTCTTCGTCGTCAACCATGTCCGACTTGTTCAAGGCAACCAGCAGGTAGGGAACACCCACCTGGCGGGCGAGCAGAACGTGCTCACGCGTCTGGGCCATCGGGCCGTCAGTGGCGGCAACCACGAGGATTGCACCGTCCATCTGTGCAGCACCGGTGATCATGTTCTTGATGTAGTCAGCGTGACCCGGAGCATCAACGTGAGCGTAGTGACGCTTCTCCGTCTGGTACTCAATGTGGGAGATGTTGATGGTGATACCGCGCTGGCGCTCTTCCGGCGCGTTGTCGATCTGATCGAAAGCCGACGCCTCGTTGAGGTCAGGATACTTGTCGTGCAGCACCTTGGAGATGGCTGCAGTCAAAGTGGTCTTACCGTGGTCAACGTGACCGATGGTTCCGATGTTTACGTGCGGCTTTGTCCGCTCGAACTTGGCCTTGGCCACGAGTTCCTCCTAGAACGATGTAAGAAGACTTACTCTCAGTGACGCTTTTCGTCACCGAAACTCCAGCAAGTCTACTTGGGGCATTGTCAATTGATGAAATTTCATCCTGCATCGCCGTCGTCGTCCCCCTTGACGGGGAATCGACGACGGCGACAGTACGGAAATTTACTCTCCGCGGTTCTTCTGTACGATTTCCTCAGCTACTGCCTTGGGAACCTCGGAATAGCTGTCGAACTGCATGGAGTACACCGCGCGGCCCTGAGTCTTCGACCGGAGGTCACCGATGTAGCCAAACATCTCGGACAGTGGGACGTTTGCACGTACCACCTTGACTCCACTGGCATCCTCCATGGAGAGAATCTGACCACGGCGCGAGTTCAGATCGCCGATCACATCTCCCATGTACTCCTCCGGCGTACGAACTTCAACCGCCATCAGCGGCTCAAGCAGTACTGGATTAGCGCGTCGTGCACCTTCCTTGAAGACCTGGGATCCTGCGATCTTGAAGGCCATTTCGGAAGAGTCGACGTCGTGGTAGGCGCCGTCAAGCAGTTTTGCCTTGACACCAACCAGCGGATAGCCGGCAAGGATACCCAAACGCATTGCGTCCTGGATACCTGCATCAACGGAGGGGATGTATTCGCGAGGAATACGGCCACCGGTGACCTTGTTCTCGAACTCGTAGAACACGCCGTCCGAGGTGTCCAGCGGCTCGAACGAGACCTGGACCTTTGCGAACTGACCCGAACCACCCGTCTGCTTCTTGTGGGTGAAGTCGACCTTGTCGACGGCCTTCTTGATGGTCTCGCGGTACGCAACCTGGGGCTTACCCACATTGGCCTCGACGCGGAACTCACGACGCATACGGTCCACGAGAATGTCGAGGTGGAGCTCGCCCATTCCGCCGATTTCCGTCTGGCCGGTGTCTTCGTTCTGGCTCACCGTGAAGGTGGGGTCCTCATCCGAGAGCTTCTGGATAGCCGTTGACAGCTTTTCCTGGTCACCCTTGGTCTTTGGTTCGATCGCAACGAAGATCACGGGCTCCGGGAAGCTCATGGACTCGAGCACAATCGGATTCGCCGGATCGCACAGGGTGTCGCCCGTCGTGACGTCCTTCAAGCCAATGGCCGCGTAGATATGACCAGTGGTGATTTCGTCGACCGGGTTTTCCTTGTTGGCGTGCATCTGGAAGAGCTTCCCGATGCGCTCCTTCTTGCCCTTGGTGGTATTGATCACCTGTGCACCCGACGCAGCATGGCCCGAGTAGACACGAATGTACGTCAAGCGACCGAAGAACGGGTGCGTGACAACCTTGAACGCGAGTGCGGAGAACGGAGCCTCTGCATCGGCCGGACGCTCGAGAATGATCTCTTCGTCGCGGATGTCGTGGCCCTGGATGTTCGGAACGTCCAACGGAGTCGGCAGGTAGGAAACAACTGCGTCGAGCATCGGCTGCACGCCACGGTTCTTGAACGCAGAACCACAGAGAACAGGGTATGCCTCCGAATTGATGGTCAGCTTCCGAATGCCAGCCTTGATTTCCTCAAGAGTGAACTCTTCACCCTCGAGGTACTTGTTCATCAGCTCGTCGCTGGCTTCTGCCACGGCTTCGAGCAGGGCTGCACGGTACTCATCGGCCTTTTCGCGAAGATCTTCAGGGATCTCTTCGATCTCGTACTTGGCACCCATGGTGACGTCACCCTTGGAGTCGCCGCGCCATGTCAGTGCACGCATCTCGACGAGGTCAACGACGCCCTCGAAATCGCTTTCGGAACCAATGGGCAGCTGCAATACGATCGGCTTGGCCTTCAGGCGGTCCACAATGGTCTGGACCGTGAAGTAGAAGTCGGCGCCGAGCTTGTCCATCTTGTTGACGAAGCAAATACGCGGCACGTCATACTTGTCAGCCTGGCGCCACACGGTCTCTGACTGAGGCTCGACACCTTCCTTGCCATCGAACACTGCCACAGCACCGTCGAGCACACGCAGGGAGCGCTCAACCTCGACCGTGAAGTCCACGTGGCCGGGGGTGTCGATGATGTTGATCTGGTGGTTGTCCCAATAGCAGGTTGTTGCGGCGGAGGTGATCGTGATTCCGCGTTCCTGCTCCTGAGCCATCCAGTCCATGGTTGAGGCGCCGTCGTGCGTCTCACCAATCTTGTGGTTGATGCCCGTGTAGAACAGGATTCGTTCGGTTGTGGTGGTCTTGCCGGCGTCAATGTGAGCCATGATGCCGATATTGCGGACCTTGTTGAGGTCGGTAAGCACGTCCAGTGCCACGGTGTCTCCCTTATTCCGTCAAATGGAGTGGTTAGGCACGGTGGCGGGAAACGATTGTTCCCCGCCACCGAAGGCGATTTACCAGCGGTAGTGGGCGAATGCCTTGTTGGATTCGGCCATCTTGTGGGTGTCTTCGCGACGCTTTACAGCAGCACCGAGACCGTTTGAAGCGTCCAGGATTTCGTTCATGAGACGCTCGGTCATTGTTTTCTCACGGCGGGCCTTCGAGTATCCGACCAGCCAGCGCAGGGCAAGTGCCGTTGCGCGGCCGGGCTTGACCTCAACCGGTACCTGATAGGTGGCTCCACCAACACGGCGTGAGCGAACCTCAAGCGTGGGGCGCACGTTATCCATGGCCTTCTTCAGAGCAGCAACGGGATCGCCGCCGGTCTTCGTCTGCACGCCGTCGAGTGCACCGTAAACGATACGCTCGGCAGTGGACTTCTTACCGTCTACCAGAACCTTGTTGATCAGCTGTGTAACGAGCGGCGAACCGTGTACCGGATCGACGACGAGGGGGCGCTTTGGCGCAGGACCCTTACGAGGCATTACTTCTTCTCCTTCTTGGCGCCGTACAGGCTGCGTGCCTGTCCACGATTCTTCACGCCCTGGGTGTCAAGCGCACCGCGAACGATCTTGTAGCGAACACCGGGGAGATCCTTCACACGACCGCCGCGAACAAGCACGATGGAGTGTTCCTGGAGGTTGTGGCCTACGCCCGGGATGTACGCGGTAACTTCGATGCCGCCGTTGAGGCGAACACGAGCAACCTTACGGAGCGCGGAGTTCGGCTTCTTGGGGGTGGTGGTGTAGACGCGGGTGCAAACACCGCGGCGCATGGGGCTTCCCTGAAGTGCAGGGGCCTTGGTCTTGGTGACCTTGGGTGTCCGGCCCTTCCGGACCAGCTGGTTAATTGTAGGCACTTATCAGTTCTCCATAAGTTCTATTCAGATAATTCTGCTTCGCTGCTCCCCACACCGGACGGCAATGCCAGTTCCGGGCAGATGGTCAGCTCTGTTGGTCGTTCAGCATTCCTACTCGCAGCATCCCGAGGGATACCAGGTAAACGACCGTAGGCGTGCGAAAGTGTGGCATTCGTTGTACAAGTTCCCTACAACCCGGAGATACGCCTGCGAGGACGCCGATCCACTGCCACACATAAACAATTGTTCACCAGTCTACCAGATTTCACCCGTAAGGCAGTACGCGGCGAGATCACCCCTTAACTGGCGAGGTCACCCCTCACCTCCCGAACCGGGAGGTGAGGGGTGACCTCGTTGCCTTGGAGAGTGATTCCCTAGCGGAAGTCACTTCCCATGTCATAGTCATCCAGCGGAATCGCGTGGAACTCAGGACTCATTCCGCCCTCAGCGCCGGCGTAATCGAAGTCGCTGAACGCGCTCGGACCGGTGAAGAGGTTGGCCTTCGCTTCCTCCGTCGGCTCCACCGTTACCTTCGTGTAGCGATCCAGACCCGTTCCGGCCGGGATCAGCTTACCGATGATCACGTTTTCCTTCAGGCCGAGCAGCGGGTCGCTCTTGCCTTCCATGGCGGCCTGCGTGAGAACACGCGTGGTCTCCTGGAAGGAAGCGGCCGACAGCCACGACTCGGTCGCCAGAGATGCCTTGGTGATACCCATGAGCTCGGGACGGCCTGACGCCGGCTTCTTGCCCTCGGATACAACGCGGCGGTTCTCTTCCTCAAAGCGGCTGCGTGCAGCAAGCTCTCCCGGAAGCAGGTCCGAGTCACCGGACTCGATGACCGTCACGCGACGCAGCATCTGCCGGACGATTACCTCAACATGCTTGTCGTGAATGCCGACACCCTGGCTGCGGTAAACGGTCTGAACCTCGTCAACCAGGAACTCCTGTGCCTTACGCGGCCCAAGAATCCGAAGGATCTGCTTGGGATCAACGGCACCGAAGACAAGCTGCTGCCCAACCTCGACATGCTGTCCATCCTCAATGAGAAGACGTGCACGACGAAGAACCGGGTATGCAATCTCTTCGGAACCATCATCAGGAGTGACAACCAGACGCATCTGCTTGTCGGCGTCCTCGATGGTGACACGACCCGCAGTCTCGGAGATCGGCGCGACACCCTTGGGGGTACGCGCTTCGAAGAGCTCCTGGATACGGGGCAGACCCTGGGTGATATCTTCCGCCGATGCCACACCACCGGTGTGGAATGTACGCATGGTGAGCTGGGTTCCCGGTTCACCGATGGACTGCGCGGCAATGATGCCCACGGCCTCACCGATGTCCACGGTCTTACCCGTTGCCAGCGAACGACCGTAGCAGAGGGCACAAGTACCGACGGCAGACTCACAGGTGAGCACCGAGCGAATCTTGATCTCCGAAATACCGGCGTTGAACAGCTTGCCGATCAGGACGTCTCCGACATCCGAACCGCCGGTCGCGAGAACCTCACCGTCGCTACCGACGACGTCGACCGCCAGCGTACGTGCGTACGCCGAGTTCTCGACCTCGTCGTGCAGCTTGAATTCGCCGTTCTGGTCAGCCACAGCGATCGGGACCGTCAGGCCACGCTCGGTGCCGCAGTCTTCCTCGCGGACAATGACGTCCTGCGAAACGTCCACCAGACGACGGGTCAGGTAACCCGAGTTGGCCGTACGCAGTGCGGTATCAGCCAGACCCTTACGGGCACCGTGTGTCGCGATGAAGTACTCGAGAACAGACAGACCCTCGCGGTAGGAGGACTTGATGGGCCTCGGGATGATCTCACCCTTCGGGTTCGCCACCAGACCACGGATACCGGCAATCTGGCGAACCTGCAGCCAGTTACCTCGTGCACCCGAGGACACCATGCGGTTGATGGTGTTCTCCTTGGTGAGGCCCTTCATCATGGCCGCAGCAACATCATTGGTTGCCTTGTTCCAGATGTCGATGAGCTCCTGACGGCGCTCGTCGTCAGCGATAAGACCCTTGCCGTACTGGACTTCGACCTTCGCAGCCTGAGCCTCGTAGCCGGCCATGATCTCCGGCTTCTCCGGCGGAGCCAGAATGTCCGAGATCGCGACAGTCACACCGGAGCGCGTGGCCCAGTAGAAACCGGCGTCCTTGAGGTTGTCCAGCGTTGCCGCCGTCACCACCTTCGGGTACCGCTCAGCCAGGTCATTGACAATCGTGGACAGCTGTCCCTTGTCCGCAACTGCAGCTACCCAGGGGTAGTTATCGGGAAGCGTGTCATTGAACAGAACCTGTCCAAGGGACGTCTCGATCAGCGCCGGAGTGCCCTCTTCCCATCCTTCAGGAGCAGGCTGTGCCTCTGAGGGAACGAAGTTCGGAACACGAATCTTGACCAATGCATTGAGGTGCAGTTCACCCAAGTCGAGTGCCATGACGGCTTCGGCCGGAGTCGAGAACTGCCGCCCCTCGCCGACAGCGCCTTCGCGCTTGCTCGTGAGGTGGTGCAGACCGATGATCATGTCCTGTGACGGCAGGGTCACGGGACGACCATCGGATGGCTTCAGGATGTTGTTCGAGGACAACATCAGGATGCGTGCCTCTGCCTGGGCCTCAGGACTCAGAGGCAGGTGCACAGCCATCTGGTCGCCGTCGAAGTCAGCGTTGAATGCTCCACAGACGAGCGGGTGAAGCTGAAGTGCCTTACCCTCAACGAGCTGTGGTTCGAATGCCTGGATACCAAGACGGTGCAGGGTCGGAGCACGGTTGAGCAGCACGGGGTGTTCCGTGATGATCTCTTCCAGAACGTCCCAGACCTGCGGACGGTAACGCTCCACCATGCGCTTGGCGCTCTTGATGTTCTGGGCATGGTTGAGGTCAACCAGGCGCTTCATCACAAACGGCTTGAACAGCTCCAGCGCCATCTGCTTGGGCAGACCACACTGGTGCAGCTTAAGCTGCGGCCCGACCACGATAACCGAACGGCCGGAGTAGTCAACGCGCTTACCAAGGAGGTTCTGACGGAAACGACCCTGCTTGCCCTTGAGCATGTCTGACAGGGACTTCAACGGCCGGTTACCCGGGCCCGTGACAGGGCGCCCGCGGCGGCCGTTGTCGAACAGCGAGTCAACAGCTTCCTGCAGCATGCGCTTTTCGTTGTTCACGATGATCTCGGGAGCACCGAGATCCAGCAGACGCTTCAGACGGTTGTTGCGGTTGATGACACGACGGTAGAGGTCGTTGAGGTCAGACGTCGCAAAACGTCCACCATCAAGCTGAACCATCGGGCGCAGTTCCGGCGGAATCACCGGAACGGCGTCGAGGACCATGCCCAACGGGCTGTTGGAAGTGGTCAGGAACGCGTTGACAACCTTCAGACGCTTGAGGGCACGGGTTTTGCGCTGTCCCTTACCGTTCTGGATGATGTCGCGGAGCAGCTCCGACTCGGCCTGCATGTCGAAGTTCTCAAGACGCTTCTTGATCGCTTCGGCACCCATGGAACCTTCGAAGTACAGACCGTAGCGGTCGCGCAGTTCGCGGTACAGGCCCTCGTCACCTTCGAGGTCTGCGACCTTCAGGTTCTTGAAGCGGTCCCAAACCTGCTCGAGACGATCGATCTCGGCGTCGGAACGCTTGCGGATCTGCGCCATCGTGCGGTCTGCGGAATCGCGGGCCTTCTTCTTTTCGGCGGCCTTTGCGCCTTCACCCTCAAGACGAGCGAGTTCACCTTCGAGACCCTGCGCAACAGCGGCGATATCCGCATCACGCTGGTCAACGAGGTGCTTCTTCTCGATGTCGTGCTCAGCCTGGAGGTTCGGCAGTTCCTTGTGACGGTTCTCTTCGTCTACCCACGTGATCATGTAGGCGGCGAAGTAGATGATCTTTTCGAGGTCCTTCGGCGCCAGGTCCAACAGGTAGCCGAGGCGGGACGGAACACCCTTGAAGTACCAGATGTGCGTGACGGAAGCAGCCAGCTCGATGTGGCCCATGCGCTCACGACGAACCTTGGCACGGGTAACTTCCACGCCACAGCGCTCACAGATGATGCCCTTGAAGCGGACACGCTTGTACTTACCGCAGTAGCATTCCCAGTCGCGTGAAGGACCGAAGATCTTTTCGCAGAAAAGACCGTCCTTCTCCGGCTTCAGGGTTCGATAGTTGATGGTTTCCGGCTTACGTACTTCACCGTAAGACCAGTCACGGATTTCATCCGCGGTGGCTAGGCCAATACGCATGAGGCCGAATGAGGATTCGCTGGACATATGGTCCCTGTTCTCTCTTGTTCTCTTCAGTCTGAATGTCTATGGGTTACGGAAAAAGGTTCTAGACCTCTTCAACAGAGCTTGGCTCGGCCCGTGAGAGGTCGATTCCCAGCTCTTCCGCGGCCCGGAAGACTTCTTCATCCGAGTCACGCATTTCAATGGTGTTACCTTCCGTGGAGAGTACTTCCACGTTCAGGCACAGCGACTGCATTTCCTTGATCAGAACCTTGAAGGATTCCGGAACGCCTGGCTCGGGGATGTTTTCACCCTTCACGATGGCTTCGTAGACCTTCACACGACCGTGGATGTCATCTGACTTGATGGTCAGAAGTTCCTGCAGTGTGTAGGCGGCGCCGTACGCTTCCAGTGCCCAAACTTCCATTTCACCGAAGCGCTGGCCACCGAACTGTGCCTTACCACCGAGCGGCTGCTGGGTGATCATGGAGTACGGTCCTGTGGAGCGCGCGTGGATCTTGTCATCAACAAGGTGGTGCAGCTTCAGGATGTACATGTATCCAACGGAGATCGGGTCCGGGAACGGTTCGCCGGAGCGGCCGTCATAAACCTGAGTCTTGCCAGTGGAACCGATCAGGCGCTGGCCATCACGGGTCACATTGGTCGAGTCAAGCAACCCGGTGATCTCTGATTCGGAGGCACCGTCGAAGACCGGCGTGGCAACCGTCGTCGGGCCGGACTCACGGGGGAAGTTCGGAAGGTTCTGGACCCAGTCCGGCTCGCCTTCGATCTTCCAACCCTGCTTTGCGGCCCAACCGAGGTGGATCTCCATGACCTGACCGACGTTCATACGTCCGGGAACACCCAGGGGGTTCAGGACGACGTCGACCGGAGTTCCGTCCGCGAGGAACGGCATGTCCTCGATCGGCAGGATCTTGGAGATAACACCCTTGTTTCCGTGACGGCCGGCGAGCTTGTCGCCATCCGTGATCTTGCGCTTCTGCGCCACGTGTACGCGGACCAGCTGATTGACGCCCGGGGGCAGCTCGTCATCGTTGTCGCGGTCGAAGATGCGGACACCGATAACGGTTCCCGACTCACCGTGGGGCACCTTCAGTGATGTATCGCGAACCTCACGGCTCTTCTCGCCGAAGATTGCGCGCAGGAGGCGTTCTTCCGGGGTCAGTTCAGTTTCACCCTTGGGAGTCACACGACCGACGAGGATATCGCCAGCTTCAACCTCGGCACCGATATGAATGATTCCGCGCTCATCCAGAGCGGACAGCACCTCTTCACTCACATTGGGGATGTCGCGGGTGATTTCTTCCGCACCCAGCTTGGTGTCGCGTGCATCGACTTCGTGCTCTTCGATGTGGATTGACGTCAGAACGTCTTCCGAGACAACGCGCTGGGAAAGGATGATCGCATCCTCGAAGTTGTGGCCTTCCCAGGACATGAACGCGACGAGCATGTTCTTGCCGAGGGACAACTCACCCTGGTCAGTGGACGGGCCGTCAGCGATAACGCCTTCAACCTCGAGCCGCTGGCCTTCTTCAACAACAACGCGCTGGTTGTAGGCGTTGCCCTGGTTGGAACGGGCGAACTTCATGATCGGGTAGCGCGTTTCCGTGCCGTCGTCATTGAGCATCGTGACCATTTCGGCCGACACTTCCTGAATGACACCCGGCTTCAGAGCGACAACGGAGTCACCGGCGTCAACAGCTGCGTCGGCTTCCATGCCGGTGCCGACCAACGGGCGCTCGGCACGAAGCAGCGGCACTGCCTGACGCTGCATGTTGGCGCCCATGAGCGCACGGTTGGCGTCGTCGTGCTCCAGGAACGGAATCAGGGCTGTAGCAACCGAAACCATCTGGCGCGGGGAAACGTCCATGTACTCGACCGCATTGGCCTCGATGAGAACCGGTTCACCCGAACCGCCGCGGGTACGCACAAGAACCATGTCCTCAGCGAAACGCTGGTCAGCGGTCAACGGCGCGTTTGCCTGGGCGATCTGGCACTCGATCTCATCATCGGCAGTCAGGTAATCAACCTGCTCGGTGACCAGACCGTCGACAACCTTGCGGTAAGGGGTCTCGATGAAGCCGAAAGCGTTGATGCGGCCATACGAAGCCAAGGACCCGATCAGACCAATGTTGGGGCCTTCAGGAGTTTCAATGGGGCACATGCGGCCGTAGTGCGACGGGTGGACGTCACGGACTTCCATACCCGCCCGGTCGCGTGAAAGACCACCGGGGCCAAGCGCGGAAAGACGGCGCTTGTGGGTCAGACCCGCAAGCGGGTTGTTCTGGTCCATGAACTGCGAAAGCTGCGATGTTCCGAAGAACTCCTTCATGGCAGCAACCACGGGGCGGATGTTGATCAGCGTCTGAGGGGTAATCGCCTCGACGTCCTGAGTGGTCATGCGCTCGCGAACCACGCGCTCCATACGGGACAGACCCGTGCGGACCTGGTTCTCGATCAGCTCGCCCACCGCGCGGATACGACGGTTGCCGAAGTGGTCAATGTCATCCACCTCAACGCGGATGTCTGCTTCCTGACCGTCGCGGTGTCCCTTGATGGACTTCTCGCCGGCGTGGAGGGCAACCAGGTACTTGATCATGGCGACGATGTCATCAGTGTCCAGTACCGAGCCATTTTCATCGCTGAGCGACTTGTTCAGACCAAGCTTGCGGTTGATCTTGTAACGACCAACCTTGGCGAGATCGTAGCGCTTTGCGTTGAAGTACAGGTTGTCCAGCAGCGTCTGTGCTGCCTCAACTGTGGGCGGCTCGCCCGGACGGAGCTTGCGGTAGATGTCCAGGAGGGCATCTTCGCGGGTCTCGGTGGCATCCTTCTCCAGCGTTGCCCGGATGGAATCGTACTCACCGAACGTCTCGAGGATTTCGCCCTCGGTCCAGCCAAGCGCCTTGAGCAGAACCGTCACGGACTGCTTGCGCTTACGGTCCAGACGGACACCAACCTGGTCGCGCTTGTCGATTTCCAGCTCGAACCAGGCACCACGCGAAGGAATGATCTTCGCGGTGAAGATGTCCTTATCGCTCGTCTTGTCGACAGCGCGCTCGAAGTAGGCGCCCGGCGAACGAACCAGCTGCGAAACGACAACGCGCTCCGTGCCGTTGATGACGAACGTTCCCTTGTCCGTCATCAGAGGGAAGTCGCCCATGAACACGGTCTGCTGCTTGATTTCGCCCGTGTTGTTGTTCATGAACTCAGCCTTGACGTACAAGGGGGCGGCGTATGTGGCGTCCCTGTCCTTGCACTCGGCCATCGTGTACTTGGGGTCCGCGAATTCCGGTTCCGAGAAGCTCAGGGACATGGTTCCCTGGAAGTCTTCGATCGGTGAAATTTCGTCGAAGATATCCGAGAGCCCTGAGGTTGTTGCCACGCCCTGGAGACCCTCTTCAAGGGCCTGCTCTACGCGTGTCTTCCACCGCTCATTGCCGACCAGCCAATCAAAGCTGTCGGTCTGGAGGGCCAGAAGATTAGGAACATCCAGAGGTTCGTGAATCTTCGCGAATGAAATCCGGCGCGCTGCGTCAGGAATTTCAGAGTTGTTAGCGGTTGCATTATTAGCGGTGCTCGAGGCGACCAAGAGGGATCCTTCCACAGACCTTCAGGCTATCCGCGACTCCGCGCTCATGTGTCAAAAAACCCGTTGTTAAATGACAAAGTGCACGACAAAGCCCACCGCTATATGAAGGCTGAGATTATGAGGGGAATCGCAAATATCTACTGTACGCCTACTACACCAACATGTCTACTGGTAGTAGTATTGCTCCCCCACTCTCGGGCCGCCCTCGATTCGGCTGACAGCGGAGCACCGGGTGTCGCTCAGGGCTCGGGGTAACCTTGATACGGCCCCTGCCCACGTTTGAAAGTGAGTTTCAACACCATGAGTGTCCCAGAAAACCAGCCCACCGACGTCGTCATCGTTGGCGGGTCCCGCACCCCTCAAGGCCGGCTGAACGGACAGCTGGCCTCCTTCACCGCCGTCGAACTTGGTGGGTTTGCCATCGCAGGAGCGCTGGAGAAGTCGCGCGTTGAACCGGCCGACATCGACGCCGTCATCATGGGCCACGTTGTGCAGGCCGGCTGCGGTCAGAATCCCGCACGCCAGAGTTCCATCAAGGCTGGAATCGGCTGGAACGTTCCCGCTGTAACAGTCAACAAGGTATGCCTGTCCGGACTGACCGCAGTCATCGACGCCGCCCGGTTGATCCGCAGCGGCGAGGCGACAGTAGTGGTGGCCGGCGGCCAGGAATCCATGACCAACGGACCGCACATCCTTCCCGGCTCCCGTAAGGGCTGGACCTATGGAAACATCCAGGCCCTGGATTCCGTAGCCCACGACGGACTGACCGACGCCTTTGACGAAGAGTCCATGGGCGCCTCCACCGAGCGCGGCAACGGCACACTCGGTATTGACCGGACGGCACAGGACGAGGTCGCGGCCTTCTCCCATCAGCGTGCGGCAGCAGCATCCGAGGCAGGCGTTTTCACCGACGAGATTGTGCCGGTGACAGTACCCCAGCGCAAGGGCGAGCCCATCGTCCTCAACTCTGATGAGGGTATCCGGCCCACCACCACAGTGGAGAGCCTCGGCAAGCTGCGACCGGCCTTCAACAAGGACGGCGCCATCACGGCAGGGAACTCTTCACCGCTTTCCGACGGCGCTGCAGCACTGGTCTTGACCACGCGCGCCAACGCAGAAGCCAAGGGACTCGGGGTCCTGGCAGTCCTCGGAGAACCAGGACAGGTAGCCGGGCCCGATAACTCACTGCACTCCCAGCCCTCGAACGCCATTCACAAAGCCCTGGAGCGTGCAGGCTGGACGACGTCGGACCTAGACTTCATCGAGATCAATGAAGCATTCGGGTCGGTTGCCTGTCAGTCTCTGAAGGACCTGGACCTCCCGCTGGAGAAATGCAACCTTCACGGTGGGGCTATCGCCTTGGGCCACCCCATTGGAGCATCCGGGGCGCGTCTCGCACTCCATGCGGCCCTGGAACTGAATCGGCGAGGCTCCGGCAAGGCCGCAGTTTCCCTGTGCGGAGGCGGCGGACAGGGTGAGGCCCTACTGCTCTATCGCGGCTAGGATCGTTACTCACGCCCACGCGTGAGGATCAAAAAGGCCCCCGCACTCCGAAGAGTACGGGGGCCTTTTCATGGGTTGAACCAGAACGGTTCAAACCGAGGTTACTACTTGACGGTCACCGAAGCGCCGGCAGCCTCGAGGGCTTCCTTAGCCTTCTCGGCTGCTTCCTTGGTTGCGCCTTCCAGCACAGCCTTGGGAGCGGAGTCAACGAGGTCCTTGGCTTCCTTCAGACCCAGTGAGGTCAGGCCACGAACTTCCTTGATCACTGCGATCTTCTTGTCGCCGGCACCTTCGAGGATGACGTCGAATTCGGTCTGCTCTTCAGCGGCCTCTGCAGCCCCGCCACCGGCAGGACCGGCAACTGCGACAGCAGCAGCCGTTACGTCGAAGGTCTCTTCGAACAGCGTGACGAACTCGGAGAGCTCGATGATGGTCAGTTCCTTGAAAGCTTCAATGAGCTCTTCGTTGCTGAGCTTCGCCATGGTGTGGCGTCCTTCCTATAGTCGGCACCGAACGGCACCTGATGTTTGTTGGGTGCGAGAGTTTCTAGCTCTCGTCGGTTGCCGTGTTCTCGGCGTCTGCCGACTCGGCTGCCGGAGTTTCGTCGGCCGGGGCCTCGGACTCTGCGGCGGGGGCTTCTGCTGCGGCGGGCGCACCTTCAGCCTCTTCACGCTTGACCCGTAGTGCGTCGATGGTCCGAGCCAGGGCAGATGCAGGAGCCTTGAGGATCCCTGCAACCATGGCGAGCTGGTGCTCGCGCGACTCGAGAGCGGCCAGCGCAGCAACACCGGAAGCGTCAAGGGCCTTGCCCTCGAAGTATCCGGTCTTGATGACGAGCTGCGGATTGGCCTTAGCGAAATCAGTGAGGCTCTTTGCAGCAGCAACTGCATCGCCCTTGATGAACGCGATTGCAGTAGGACCTGCAAGCTGGTCATCAAACGCGTTGATGCCTGCTTCCTTGGCTGCAATGTTCGTCAGGGTGTTCTTGACGACCGAGTACTTGGTGTCCTGGCCGAGCGAACGACGCAGCTGCTTGAGCTGCGCTACGGTGAGCCCACGGTATTCGGTCAGGACTGCAGCCTCGGAATCCTTGAAATCGCTGACGATCTCTTCCACTGCTGACACCTTGATTGGCGTTGCCATAACCCTCCTTCCGGGGAAATAGTGCCGGCTATCCGGTCCCCGGAACAAAAAACGCCCCGCGCAGATGCACGGGGCTGAACTCGACACAGCACGATTGACTGCGGAGTTTTGCTTCGTTCACCTGCGTAGGCCGTCCTCTGGGAGGAACTTTCGGATGGCTTCCACTTTATGGTTGCACCGGGAGGTGCCAAGCAGGAGCCATCGACCGACGGTCTTTGGTCTGTCCAGCTTACGTGATTGGTGTCTGCGGTCCAAATCCTCGGTGCTGCCATGTGTCGATGGGGCCGTCAAAGAAGCGGCTGGCCTGGCGGTTAGACAAAAAGGCGCCCGCGGCAAAAGCCGTGGGCGCCTTTTGGCTACCGGTGTTTATCCGGAAAAACCTTATGCGTCTGCCAGCACCTTGGTCACGTTGGGATCAATGCTGATTCCGGGACCAAACGTTGTGGCGACAGTAGCCTTCTGAATGTAACGGCCCTTCGAAGCGGAGGGCTTCAGACGAAGTACTTCTTCCAGAGCCGCTGCGTAGTTCTCTGCGAGCTTCTGCGCGTCGAAGGAGACCTTGCCGATCACGAAGTGAAGGTTGGAATGCTTGTCGACGCGGAAGTCGATCTTGCCGCCCTTGATGTCGGTCACT
This sequence comes from uncultured Micrococcaceae bacterium, assembly GCA_947502645.1. Classification (GTDB taxonomy): domain Bacteria; phylum Actinomycetota; class Actinomycetes; order Actinomycetales; family Micrococcaceae; genus Arthrobacter_J. Next base: position 287,866 of record CANNAD010000001.1, read on the forward strand.
GCCTTGGCAACGTCGGGCGTTACCGTTCCGGTCTTCGGGTTCGGCATGAGGTTACGCGGACCCAGGACCTTACCCAGACGACCGACCTTGCCCATCATGTCCGGGCCGGCTACGGCGGCGTCGAAGTCCGTCCAACCGGCGGCGACCTTTTCGATCATGTCGTCGGAGCCCACGAAGTCCGCTCCTGCAGCGATAGCGGCTTCCGCACGCTCACCCGTTGCGAACACGAGTACACGAGCGGTCTTGCCCGTGCCGTTAGGCAGGTTGACCGTTCCACGAACCATCTGGTCCGCCTTGCGGGGATCGACGCCGAGCCGGAAGGCGATCTCTACAGTTGCGTCAAACTTGGAAGGGTTGGTTTCCTTCGCCAGCGTGATTGCCTCAACCGGGGCGTACTGCTTGCCTGCCTCGATCTTGGCTTCCGCTGCTTCATATGCTTTGCTGCGCTTTGCCATCTGCTTTTTCTCCTTGTGCAGTTGTGGTCTGCGGACCGCGCGCGGCCCTGCCACTGCGGCTCCGGTATGGAGCCGTCTTGTCTGATGATGTGTGGTGCCCGGAAGCTCTTCCGGACGGGGACGCTATTTAGCGTCTACGGTGATGCCCATTGAACGAGCGGTACCGGTGATGATCTTCACAGCGGCGTCGACGTCATTCGCGTTGAGGTCCTCCATTTTCATGGTGGCGATTTCAACAGCCTGAGCCTGGGTGAGCTTTGCAACCTTGACCGTGTGAGGAGTGGCGGAGCCCTTGGCAACGCCGGCAGCCTTCTTGATCAGTTCTGCAGCTGGCGGCGTCTTGGTGATGAAGGTAAAGGAGCGATCTTCATAAACCGTGATCTCAACGGGGATAACATTTCCACGCTGTGATTCCGTCGCTGCGTTGTATGCCTTGCAGAATTCCATGATGTTGACACCGTGCTGGCCAAGCGCAGGACCGATAGGCGGTGCGGGGTTCGCAGCACCTGCCTGGATCTGCAGCTTGATGAGGCCGGTGACCTTTTTCTTGGGAGCCAATTTAGGGTCCTTCTCTTATGTACTTCCCCGCGAGACAGGAGCGTCCCGAGGGTCTTTGGCCACCGTGGCGCGGTGACCGTGCCGTCTCAACGGGGTAAAGCGTGCCCTGCTGAAACGAATCCTCTTGTGGTCCTACTGGATTTTGGTGACCTGGTTGAACGAGAGCGTTACTGGGGTTTCGCGCTCGAAGATGGAGACCAGCACTACCAGCTGACGTGATTCCGGCTTGATCTCTGAGATGGTAGCCGGCAGCGTCTCGAACGGTCCGTCGTTGACCGTAACGGACTCGCCGACCTCAAAGTTCACGAATGCCTGTGTTGCCTGGGCCTTGGACTGCTGACCGGAGTCGGTCTGCGCCTGGACAACGGTGTGCTCGAGCATCGAGAAAACTTCGCTCAGGCTCAGTGGCGTTGGATTGTGTGCATTGCCGACGAATCCGGTGACACCCGGAGTGTGCCGGACTGCGCCCCAGGAGGCGTCCGTCAGGTCCATGCGAACGAGAACGTAACCGGGGATCCTCACCCGGTTGACGATCTTGCGCGTGGTGTTCTTGATCTCGACAATTTCCTCCATGGGAACCTGGATTTCGAAGATGTACTCTTCCATGTCCAGGGTCTGGATGCGGGTCTCGAGGTTGGTCTTGACGCGGTTTTCGTAACCGGCGTAAGAGTGGATTACGTACCAGTCGCCCGGCTGGCGGCGGAGCTGGGTGCGGAAAGCCTCCAGCGGATCCTCGACGTCCTCGCTCGGCTCTGCGTCTGCGGAGGATGCATCGGCGTCCTCGGAAGATGCATCGGCTTCTTCCTCGCCGTCATCCGGCGTGGCACTCTCAGCGGCACTGTCCTCGGGCGTTACGGCCTCAAGTGACGCGTCATCGCCGCTGGTACCGGACACCTCTTCCTCGTGATCCAGATCCACGTTCTCGCTATTGACCTGTGATTCGAGTTCTTGCTCGGACACGTAGCTCCTGCTTTCTTCTTCTTCAATCCTTGTGGATTGATTCCGGCTGGCCATCCCTGGACTGCTCATCCCGGGCAGGTTGCCTCTAGCTTCCGGCTGAACCGTCACCGAATACCCATGTGGCTCCAGCACCGAACGCAAAATCCAGCACCGTGACAATGGCCATCATGACCAATACAAAAGCCATAACGACGATCGTGTACCGAATCAGTTCCTGACGCGTAGGCGTCACGACCTTCTTCAGCTCAGCGATAACCTGCCGAACAAACAGAACGATGCCGCCAAAGAAACCGGGCTTGCCGTCTTTGCCGGAGGTGCGTCCCTTCGAGCTGCCTGCAGCTGTATCGGTCACCATTACCTCATTCATCTTTGATTGGAACAGGGTCCCGGGATCTGCGATCCGACACCCGGCCCGCATGAAATGGAGTACTGCGTTGACGATGAATACGTCCAGAGACGCTCATGCGCAGGGCAGACAGGACTCGAACCTGCAACCTGCGGTTTTGGAGACCGCTGCGCTACCAATTGCGCCACTACCCTATGGTTTTTCTCCGCTGTGAAGGCATAAGCAATCATGCGGTTCAATACCGAGGGTCCAGTCTACGCAAACATTCCCGTCACGTCGAACCGGGACGGGACCGCCGTCGAACGCATAAGCTGGTGCTGGATCTGCAGGAACAACAGGAACGGATAGTCCATGTCATCGAGTGCCGCGTCCACGCCCGCGCCAGCGCCAGCGCCAGCGTCCCGGAGGGTATCCCGTCGGATCGGGTCCATTGCAGAGTCGGCAACGCTCGCAGTGGATGCCAAGGCCAAAGCGCTCAAGGCTGCCGGTCGTCCTGTTATCGGGTTCGGAGCGGGAGAACCGGACTTCCCTACGCCGGACTACATCGTGGATGCGGCAGTTGAGGCTGCCAGGGACCAGCGGTTTCACCGATACTCGCCAGCTGCGGGGCTGCCCGAGCTGCGGAAGGCCGTCGCGGAAAAGACGCTGAGAGACTCCGGCTACAGTGTTGATCCTTCCCAGGTCCTGATCACCAACGGCGGCAAACAGGCCGTCTACGAATCTTTCGCAACGCTTCTGGATCCAGGCGACGAAGTCATCGTCCCCTCCCCCTACTGGACTACCTATCCAGAAGCGATCCGTCTGGCGGGCGGTGTACCTGTGGAAGTGTTCGCGGGACCCGAGCAGGGGTACCTCGTGACGGTTGATCAGCTGGAGGCAGCGCTCACCGAACGCACCAAGGTGATGCTCTTCGTCTCCCCTTCAAATCCGACGGGTGCGGTCTACGATCCGGAGCAGGTAGGTGAAATCGGGCGGTGGGCCGCCTCACGCGGGCTCTGGGTCGTGACAGACGAAATCTACGAACACCTGACCTATGACGATGCCCAGTTCACGTCCATCGCGACTGCCGCGGACCTTGGCGACAAGGTAGTGGTCCTGAACGGCGTCGCAAAGACCTACGCGATGACGGGATGGCGCGTGGGCTGGATGATCGCACCAACGGACATTATCAAGGCCGCCTCCAACCTCCAGTCGCATGCGACGTCGAACGTTGCCAACGTTTCCCAGATGGCTGCACTGGCGGCAGTCTCCGGCCCTCTGGATGCCGTCAACGATATGAAACTGGCCTTCGACCGGCGTCGTCGTGCCATGGTGGACGGACTCAACGCCATTGACGGCATTCAGTGCCCCACCCCTCGCGGAGCCTTCTATGCCTACGCAGATGTGCGCCAGCTCCTGGGCCGCACTATTGCCGGTTCCACGCCGGGTACGTCAGCGGAACTTGCCTCGTTGATCCTGGAGAAAGCGGAAGTAGCCGTTGTGCCCGGTGAAGCGTTTGGTCCCAGCGGGTTCATCCGTCTCTCCTACGCACTGGGAGACGAGGATCTTGCGACCGGGATCGGGCGTCTGCAGCAGTTCTTGTCGCAGTAAACGCTGTAGATCCAGAGCCGGCGTCGGCCTAGAGCAAACGACGGTCAGCGGCCCAGCGGGTCAGTTCGTAGCGTGAAGACAGTTGGAGTTTCCGCAACACGGCCGAAACGTGCGTTTCCACGGTCTTCACGGAGATGAACAGTTCCTTGGCAACCTCTTTGTAGCTGTAGCCGCGGGCTATGTGCCGCATGACTTCGAGCTCACGGGCCGATAACCGGTCGAGTTCGTCGTCCACCTGCGCGACGGCGGCCGTGCCGAAGGCATCCAGGACGAAGCCTGCGAGGCGGGGCGAGAACACCGCGTCACCGCTGGCCACACGCAGTACTGCGTCCGTGACTTCGCGGCCGGAAATCGATTTCGTGACGTACCCGCGGGCCCCGGCCCGGATGACTGTGACCACATCTTCGGCGGAATCAGAGACGCTGAGGGCCAGGAAGCTGGTCTCCGCCAGCATGTCGGTGCAGCCAGCGATGACGGCGGCCCCTCCAGCGGGGCTGCCGGGCAGGTGAACGTCAAGAAGGACCACTCGTGGGCGCACGGCATGGATGACGGCGATGGCCTCATCCACTGTTGCTGCTTCACCCAGCACCTCCACCCGGTCATCGAGATCGGCTTTCAGACCGGAGCGGAAGATCGCGTGGTCGTCGACCACTACTATCGGTACTGCGGTCATAGCCGATCCCTCTCTACTGCACCCATTGTCAGGCGGGCTTCGGTCCCATCCGGGCCGCTTCGTATAGTGACTGTTCCGCCGTGCCTGTTCATCCGTCCGATCAGTGATTCGCGGATTCCGAGCCGGTCTGCGGGTATTTCATCAGGGTTGAAGCCCTGGCCACGGTCCCGCACAAAAACCTCCGGTCTTTCGCCAGCTTCAACATAGACGGATATCTGCCCGCCCGCATGTTTTGCCGCATTCTGCACGGCTTCGCGGGTGGCAAGGACCAGCGCTTCGGACCCTGGCGTCATCGCTGCGTCACCGACGACCACGACGTCGATGGGATGGCCGTAGGCGTCCTCTATTTCTCCGGCGATGGACCTGATGCGTTCTGAGAGATTGCCTTCGCCGTCTGGTGCGTCCCGGTATAGCCAGTCGCGTAACTGGCGTTCCTGTGCGCGGGCGAGCTTCAGGACATCCTGCTCATTGCCTGCACGGTTCTGGATCAGAGCCAGGGTCTGGAGCACGGAGTCATGCAGGTGGGCCGCTATCTCAGCGCGTTCGGTTTCCCTCGCCCGCGCCGAACGCTCTGTTTCGAGGTCTTTCCACAGTTTCAGTCCCCATGGCGCCAGGACAAGTACGACGCCGGCCAGCACGGCTACGGAAGCAGCCAGGGAAGACCAGATGATATCGAAGGCGACCGTCCCGGAGATCATGAACAGGAGCCCTCCGATGACGAGGACGAGTCCTCCACAGACCCGGAGCAGCCCCATTTTTCGATCTGCACCGGCACTGTTCACGAGAGCAGATCTACGTGATTCGTCCAGTTGCCGCCACGCTATGACGGAGCCGACGGCGATCGCCGCCAACGGCAGAATCATTCCCCACCGGATGTCCGCACCGAGTCGGTAGGCGATGAGCAGCGCGGCTGCCAGCAAGAGGACCACCCCGATGAGGAGTTCCCTGAGCCCGCGACGGCGTCCCTCGGCGGGACTGTCGTCAGCGCCAGACTCATGCGGGTCCGGAGAGCGCAAGGGTCGGCTACCGCGCGCTTTGACCGGAGTTCCGGCGTCGCGCACTTCCTCTTCGACAGTGGGCACCATGATCCACAACCACGCATAAAGCAGGGTCCCGGCTCCCCCGGCCAGGCCGAGAACGGACATGGCGATCCGGGTGGCGTTTACGGGTACGCCCAGGTGTGCTGCCAGTCCAGAACATACTCCCGCGATAACGCGATTTCGGGGACGGACCAAAGGTGCTTGCATACTGTCATCCAAGCACGAAACCGCACCATTCGTTGCTGAAACCCCCATGATTCAGGGTCATCGTCAGGGGTACAGGGGAAGGATCAGGGGTGTCCCCCATAGATGGCCCAGCCCCCTTGTTGGCAGGATGAAGGCATGAACACACACTCTGATGAATCACCGGGCCAGGACGCCCCTGGAACCAGTCCATCCGGTCCTCCTCCCTCGCCGCCACGCAGCGGCTTCTTCAACTGGCTGCGCTCACTGCAGATCACCCGTGGCCGCGAGCGCTGGGTGGGCGGAGTGGCTTCGGGTATTGCCCAGCGTCTCGGCTGGGACCCCGTTCTGGTGCGCGGACTTTTTGTCGTGTTGGTCATTATCGGCGGAGTGGGTGTTCTGGCGTACGGCCTTGCCTGGGCGCTGCTGCCCGAGCCCGACGGCCGCATCCACACGCAGGAGGCCGGCCGGGGCCGTTGGAGCACGGGTATGACTGGCGCGCTCGTGCTGACACTGATCGGGTTCTGGACGCCTGACGCCTGGTTCTTCAATGACGACGGCTCCGCCTGGGGAATCTGGCCGCTGATGTGGCTCGCCGGTATCGGCGTCCTGATCTACGTCCTCGTTACCCGCTCACGACGGCCGGAACGCAACGAGCAGCCACCGCAGGGTGAAACGTGGGCGTCCACTCCCGCATACTCCCCCGTTTATGCACCTGCCACCCAGCCGTTCATGCAAACTCCCCCACCGATGCCTGCTCCTATCCCCCCGAAGGAACGAACCGGGCCAACAGGCGCGCAGCACGCGATCGTGCTCGGACTCGTATTGCTCGCCATCGGCATGGTGACCACTCTCGGATATTTGGGGAACCTACCAGCAGCCACTGCACCGCTGGCAGCGGCAACCGCCGTCGTCGTTCTGGGATTGGGCTGTGTGGTTCTGGGCCTGATGGGACGACGTTCAGGGTTCATCGGGTTCCTGGCAGCCGTCGCTATCGTAGTGGCGCAGGTCTTCACGTTGGTACCACCGGCACCCTCATTTGCGCTGGCAACGGAAGCACAGTGGAACCACGCCTCCGGGCCGCTCGCCACGGAGGGTTACGCACTCGCGGCGGCCTCCGGAACCGTCGACCTCACGAGCTTGTCCCAGCCGGATAGCGCCGTGACGGTCCCCGTCAATGTAACGGCCAGCCACGCCACGGTCATTGTGCCCGACGACACCCGCGTCGTCATCACCACTGAGCTTGCCTTCAGCGAGGTCAACATCCATGCAGTCGACAACGTTGCGGACGACATCTGGGACGAGCGGACCGTCGTAGTCAACGAAAACGCGGACGGACCGCCGATCCTGCTCACTATCCACGGTGCATTCTCCAGCATCGACATCCACACCGAAACGAGCGAGGACAACTCATGAGCACTTCTGTTGAACCAGGCCGCCGCAGTCCCCGGACCGGCACCGTCGTATGGGGCCTCATCGCCGTCGTCATCGGGCTTGCCTTCATGACCGTGCAGCTGACGGACCTTGAATTTGATCCCGTGGTCGTGCTGCTTGTCATACTCCTGAGCGCCGGCCTGATCCTGGTGATTGCCGGGCTGATGTCCGCTACCCGAGCCCGCAGTCGAGAATCTGATGATCAAGGCGTGACAAGCACGCAGAAAGAAGGAACGCTGTAATCATGGAGACTTTTTTCAACACCTTGCGCAAATCGCCGATCAAACGCGGCCCCGATCGGTGGGTTGGAGGCGTCTGCGGCGGAATCGCAGCCAGGTTCGGTTGGGACGCCGGGTGGGTGCGTGTTGGCACGCTGCTCAGCTTCCTGCTTCCCGTGGCCGGCGTAGGGCTCTATGTGGTCCTCTGGTTGGTCCTGCCCAAATATGACGGGACCATAGCCCTGGAACGACTCATCGCCGGAAAATAGCGGAGGTCCCCCGATGAAGATTGGCATTCTGACCAGCGGCGGGGACTGCCCCGGCCTGAACGCTGTTATTCGCGGCGCAGTGCTCAAGGGCATTGTGGGTGACGGCCACGAGTTTGTGGGCTTCCGCGACGGCTGGCGGGGCGTGGTCGACGGCGACATTGTTGATCTCCCTCGCCACAGGGTCCGCGGCATCTCCAAACAGGGCGGCACCATCCTCGGAACGTCCAGGACCAACCCGTTCGAGGGCGACGGCGGGCCCACCCGGATTGGTGAGACGCTGGAACGCCTCGGCATTGACGCGGTCATAGCCATCGGAGGCGAGGGCACGCTGGCGGCAGCGAAGCGACTGACGGACGCCGGGCTGCGGATCGTTGGGGTCCCCAAGACGATCGACAATGACCTTGACGCCACGGATTACACCTTCGGTTTCGACACGGCCGTGTCGATCGCCACCGAGGCGATCGACCGGCTGCGTACCACCGGGGAATCGCACCACCGCTGCATGGTCGCAGAGGTCATGGGCCGCAATGTCGGGTGGATAGCCCTCCACGCGGGGATGGCCTCCGGCGCGCACGCCATCCTGATTCCTGAGCAGCAGGTCTCCATGGATCAGGTTTCCGACTGGGTGCTCTCCGCCAGGGATCGTGGGCGTGCGCCGCTCGTGGTGGTTGCCGAGGGGTTTGTGCCTGCGCATCTTTCCGCCCCGCACTCGGAGCGCGGTCTCGATACGTTCGGCCGGGCGCGGCTGGGCGGCATTGCGGATCAGATAGCGTCCGGCCTCGAGGAACGTACCGGCATTGAGACCCGGGCAACTGTCCTTGGCCATATTCAGCGCGGCGGAGTCCCGTCCGCATTCGACCGGGTTCTGGCAACGCGGCTCGGTATGGCCGCGGTGGACTCTGTCTCCCAGCAGCTGTGGGGCACCATGGTCTCCCTCAACGGAACGAGCGTAGAACGGGTGGGCTTCGACGCTGCACTCGGTAATCTCAAAACCGTTCCACAGGAACGCTACGACGAAGCGGCCGTCCTTTTCGGCTGATCGTCCTGTCAGCTGGCTGATCATGCTACGTTGCCATCATGAATCTGGAACCCGGCACTCAGGAGATCGTCCTGTTGGCATGGTCCCGGCAGCTTGGCCTCCGGGATGACACGCTCTCCACAGCAACGGACCGTGTATTCGTGGTCAAGGACGACGCCGCCGCCATCAGTTTCATCCGGTTGTTCGGCAGGGAAGTATTCTCCGGACCGCAGTGGGCGGTAGACGCCGCCGGCAGCCTACCCGCGGATGAACTGTCCCAGCATTCAACGCTCGTGCAGATCAGTCGGGAACACGGCGGACACGGCCTCGGCGAGGCTACACTCTATTTCTCTGACGAGCTCCCGGACGCGCAGGTGCCTGACGATGTCTCGGTGAGTACCGACGTCGGGACCGCGCAGAAGCTGGAGGCGCTGTGCCCGCCGGATGACGCCGCGGATGCAGGGCTCTCCCTGTGCGAAAGACACTGGGTCCTCGTGAATGGACGGGACGCGAGCAGCGCTCCCCTCGCCGGATCCGGTTTCTCCATCTGGGCGGGGTTTCTGGCTCATATAGCTGTGATTGCCACGCCTGACAGCCGTGGGCAGGGCCATGCGCGCAAGATCACGTCCATAGCTATCGAAGAGGCTCTCGCTTCCGGGCTCGTGCCGCAATGGCGTGCCCGTGCAGGCAATACGGCCAGCCATGCGCTCGCCCGGCGACTGGGGTTTGTGACCGCAGGCTCACAGACGAGCGTCCTGCTCGAACGCCGTCCCTGATCAGCCCAGCAGCTCCAGCATGTCCTGCTTCCCGAAGTACTCCGCGGAAGCCCTAGCAGACGGCGTGCCAGCGTCCGGATCCGCACCAGCCCTGACCAGCGCGGTGACGACGTCGGGGTAGCCCTTGAATACTGCGCCAGCCAGCGGGGTCTGTCCGCGGTCATTCGTTGAGTTCGGGTCAGCGCCGGCTTCGAGCAATGCCACCACAGTTTCGGCATGACCGTGATAGCCCGCCAGCATCACCAGGGAGTCCCCCGAACTATTGGACATGGTGGCAGGCACCCCTGCCGTGACGTAGCGCATCAACATCTCCGTATGGCCTTCGCGCGCGGCGTCGAACAACCGCTGCGCGAGTTCCAGGGCTGCGTCCTCGCGTGCGTTCTCCGCCGCCATCAGCGAGGGCTCCGCAGGAAGCCGGTTTGACGCCCGACGACGGCCCCGGCATCCGTGGCGACGATAGTTTCCTGCGCTGCAGCGTAATGCTCGTCGCCGTCATGGACGGTCAGCACCTCCGAGGGGTCCACGCTGCGCTTGATCACGGCCAGTGCGATGGGGCCCATCTCGTAATGCTGTTCCGTCGATGTCACCCGCCCCACGGTCCGTTCCCCAAGTAGCACTTCGCTTCCGTGCGCGGGAAGGGTGTGTTCGGAGCCATCCAGTTGCAGGAATACGAGACGGCGCGGAGGATGCCCCAGATTGTGTACCCGCGCGATCGTTTCCTGACCTTTGTAGCAGCCCTTGGACAGGTGGACGGCCGTCCGGATCATGTCCAGCTCATGCGGAATGGACTTCTCGTCAGTCTCCAGACCGGGGCGGGCCCGCCAGGCGGCGATACGGAGCGCCTCTGAGGCCATGGTCCCGGCCAGGCCCCACCCATCGGCTTCGAGAGTCCTGATGGTTCCTTCCAGATCGGCAGAGGGAACAAGATACTCGAACCACGGCCTTTCCTTGCCCGGATGAGCTTCCTCCTCGATAGAGGAATACGCATAACCGCCCACCGCAATGTTGGGCCACGGGTCCTCCCACACGACATGCCCGTCCAGAGCGGGAACCCGCTGGGTGGACGCCAGGACGCTCCACGCATCCCCAACGTCAGCAATGTCCACGCGGAGGGCGAATTTCATCTTGTTGAGCCAGTCGAGCAGGCCCTCGGCCTGTGAAGCTTCGGTGGTCAACCAGGTGGTTGCGCCGTCGTCCACGACGTGCGCCGCAAAATCAATCCTGCCCTGCACCGTGAGGAACAGGGTCTCCGTGGCGGTACCCGGCGCCAGATCGGTGAGCGCCTGCGAAGAGAGCGTATTGAGCCAGCTCAACCGATCCTGGCCACTGACCGTGATGACACCGCGGTACGAGTGATCCACGACGGCGCGCGCACCCCGCACTCCTGCCAGCGCGCGCTGCTCACGGATGGGATCCCCATAGTGGGCTGCGACACCGGCGTCCTGGGCGGAGGCCTCTACGGCTCCATGGCGTGAAAGGAGGGGACTGTGATAGCTCATATCGATGGAACGTCCTTCAGTAGGAGGCGTATTCCGTCAGCGTTTCCCGTTACTCAGGCGATCTTGCGCAGGGCTGCTGACGCGTGTGCTTCGAGGGCCTTACCCGCAGCCGAGACATCCCAACGCCAGAAAAGGTCGCCATTGACGAGACCGAAGATGCGCGTTGCGGCTGTGTACTCATGCGAATTCTGGCCACGCATGACCAAATCTGTGCTCAGCTGAATCTGTGGGCCCTTGATGCTGCCGTAATAGAGTTCAGCGATGCCGCCGGGATGAACGATTGTCGCCGTGATGTCGAACCCGCCGTCCTCGTTCCTCAACTCCTCGACGTCGTCGGCAGTCTTCAGCGCCGGAACAATATCCGCAGGTATCAGGCCGGGACCGCCGTCGCCGTCCAGAACCTTGCGGTCCAGCGCCCAGAAACCGCTCTCCAGCGACAGCGGGCGCAGCTTGTTGCCGTCCTCGTCCGTCAGCCAGCTTTCCGCCCGATAGGACAGATAGGGCAGCCCGTTCTGGCTGAACGTCACACGCTGGGAGAAGTACTCGGACTCAGGCCCGCCCTCTCCCAGGCGTCCAGAACCTTCCCAGGTGCCCAGTAGCCACGACAGCGGCACCAGTTCCGGGGTGAGGTCCGTGGGCAGTTCAGTAACCATAGGGAGCGTTACTTCTGGCCCTTGAACAAGCCGTGGATCACGATACCGGCGAAGCCGGCCATGGCCACGCCCGCAAGGACGAGAAGGACGATAAAGAAAATTTCGAGAGCTACTAGCGACATGCCTCCATCCTAACCCCGAGACCGCGGGATTGGGATTCGGGGCCGTCACGCAATGAGGAGTTTGTCGAGAAAGTAGACCAGCGCGCCAATGGCGACAACGGGGCACATGCTCAGGGAAAGCCAGGCAGGAATCGACGGATTGAACTCACGCGAGAGTACCAGGCGGCGGAAGCTGACGACGACGGCCGCGCATGACAAGCCGACGATGGCCGCCGGGAGAGGCGCGACGTTCGTGAACAGCATGGCCGCCAGCGGACCAGCCAGTCCGCCCAGGAGAATGCCGAGTGGCGCGACGATACGGTCCGGCCAGCGGATAGTGCAGACGGCACCCGCGACGAAGACGCCGATACCGGTCACGAGCATGACACCGGAGTTCGACGCGTTGATAGAGAGCCTGTCCGCTGCCACCCAACCCGCACCGAACGCGCTGATCATGACACCGGCAGAAGCGCCGAGTACGGACTCAAGGCGTTCGCTTTGCCCTGTCCCCCGGAACAGCTGCACCAGAAAGACAACGACGACGCCGATCGCCACGACGATTGGCATCCAGGTCATGAGGGCATTCAGCGGTGCGTACACTGCCAGAACGAGCGAGCCAAGCCCGGCTGCGCCGATGACGCCGCCCACACTCTTGCGCGCGGGCATGCCGAGAGCGTGTGGCCACCCCCATGAGAACAACACCACTGCCAGTCCCACCACAACGGCGAGGGCCATACGTGACGTGTAGGACGTGGCGATGATCGCAACCAGCACGACGCCGGCTACGGGGGCCACACTCCAATTCTTCACGCACACCATCCTGCCTCATGGGAATGACAGTTTGGTCATTCCGTGTGAAAAAACAAAGGAACCCCCAGGCATGTGCCGGAGGGTTCCTGCTTGGTGGAGGACATACGGGTCGAACGTATCAAAGGCACCCCACTGGTGCATCCCCCTTGTATGAGGATCAACGTTACACAGAGTCCGTGACCACACCAAATCGGTGATGCGTGTTCGCGTAGGCTGGTTTCCATGACGGACAACAACGCGAATACGTGGTCAGTGGTCGTCTCGACAGGGACGCCTGAGAGTGACTTGCTCCTGGATCTGGAGGAGTTGGCCGCCGCTGCGGTCGAGTCCGACGGCAACCCCCCATTCTCAGAACAAACTCTGGTTGATGTGAAGTCCACCGACTCCAGTGTCATTGTCTACGCGGTCTACTGCTCCGAGGACGCCAGCTCCTCAACTGTGCGCGGCCTGGCGGGAGCCGCCGTCGTCGTTCGCTCCGCCAAAGGTGACGGTGGGGTGCTGGAGCTGGTGACACGGCCTTCCTACCGCAATCAGGGCGTAGGGCGCAGCATTGTGGACGCGGTCTCAGCCGGACCCGGATTTGAGCAACTCAACGCCTGGTCCCACGGAAACCATGCCGCAGCGGCACAGCTGGCCCGGTCCTACGGCTTCGAATCCGTGCGTGAACTCTGGCGAATGCGCCAGACGAGGGCGAACGCCGCCGATGCCGAACTTCCGCCAGCGAAGAATTCACTGCCAGACGACGTCGTTATCCGCGCCTTCCGGCCCGGACTCGACGAGGAATCCTGGCTTGAGGCCAACGCCGCCGCGTTCGCGCACCATCCGGAACAGGGACGCACCACGTTGCAGGACCTTCAAGCACGGATGGCCGAAAACTGGTTTGATCCCCAGGGTTTCCTCCTCGCGGTCAGAAACACGCCAGGCACGCCGGACGACGGCGAACTCCTCGGCTTTCACTGGACCAAGATCCATCCTGCCTCCGGCGGCCACCCAGCTATCGGTGAGGTATACGTGGTGGGCGTAACCCCTGCGGCACAGGGTATGGGACTCGGAAAAGCTCTCACCCTCGCCGGCATCGAACACCTGCACGGCAAAGGGCTGGAAGCGATCATGCTCTACGTCGACGCCGAAAACACTGCGGCCGTCGCCCTCTACCGGAAGCTGGGATTCACCCGCTGGGACGTCGATGTCATGTACGCCGCCAGATAGTCACCGTCCACTTGTAGAGTTGGGACAGACGAGGCCGTCAGGACAGAGGAGAAAATATGGATTCCGATACAGCAGCATTGCCACGGGTCCGCTCCGGGTCTTCGGAAGCAGCCCCGTCACGGGCAAGCCAGGACCGCATAGACATCCCCGACTTCGAACCCAACCCCCTGCCCTCCGGAGACATCTCCCCCGAGCGTTTCCTTGACCGCGAAATAAGCTGGCTGGACTTCAACGCCCGCGTCCTGGACCTCGCAGAAGACCCTGACCTGTTCCTCCTGGAACGCGTCAACTTCCTGTCGATCTTCGCGTCAAACCTCGACGAGTTCTTCATGGTCCGGGTGGCCGGCCTGAAGCGGCGGATCGCCACAGGACTCGCAGTCCCCTCGGCTGCAGGCCTGAGCCCCATCGAACAGTTGGAGCTGCTGATCCAGGAAGCCCGAAAGCTCCAGGAACGCCACGCTGACGTCTTCGCACAGCAGATCCGGCCAGCGCTGGCGGAAGAAAACATCCACCTCACGCGCTGGGAGGACCTGGATGAGGACGAGCAGAACCGTCTCACAACCCTGTTCAAGGAAAAGGTTTTCCCGATCCTGACGCCGCTGGCCGTGGATCCCGCACACCCCTTCCCCTACATTTCCGGGCTCTCACTGAACCTTGCCGTCGTCGTGCGTAATCCGGTGAGCGAAAAGGAGCTGTTCGCCCGTCTCAAGGTGCCGGACCAGCTGCCGCGCCTCATCGGAATCGACGGCCCACGAGCAGGCAACGTAGCCGGCCGTGTGGCCCGTTTCATCTCCCTTGAGGACGTCATCTCCGTTCATCTGGAGTTGTTGTTCCCCGGCATGGAAGTGCGCGAACACCACGCTTTCCGTGTCACCCGCAACGAAGACCTCGAAGTAGAAGAAGACGACGCCGAAAACCTGCTGCAGGCTCTCGAAAAGGAACTGCTCCGCCGTCGTTTTGGTCCACCAGTGCGCCTCGAAGTGACCACGGACATCAACCCGAGTATCAAATCACTGCTCTCGCGTGAACTCGGTGTTGAAGACGACGAGGTCTACATGCTGCCCGCACCGCTGGACCTCCGTGGGCTCAGCGCCATCAGCCGGATAGATCGAGGGGACCTCCACTACCCCAAGCGCGTACCGCACACGAGCCGTCATCTCAACGAGAGCGAGACGTCGAAAGCCGCGAACGTTTTTGCGGCGATGCGTCGTCGGGACATCCTCCTCCACCACCCCTATGACTCATTCTCGACGTCAGTGCAGGCTTTCCTTGAGCAGGCGGCGAATGATCCCAAAGTGCAGGCGATCAAGCAGACGCTCTACCGGACATCCGGGGATTCACCCATTGTGGATGCCCTCATTGAAGCTGCCGAGTCAGGCAAGCAGGTCCTCGCGCTCGTGGAGATCAAGGCGCGCTTCGACGAGCAGGCGAACATCTCGTGGGCCCGCAAGCTGGAGCAGGCCGGCGTGCACGTTGTCTACGGGATTGTTGGTCTGAAAACGCACTGCAAATTGTCTCTCGTGGTGCGCCAGGAGGGCGACGGCCTGCGCCGCTACTGCCACATCGGAACAGGCAACTACCACCCGCGCACTGCCCGCTATTACGAGGACCTCGGTCTGCTGACAGCCAACGAGAATGTGGGCGAGGACCTGTCAAAACTGTTCAACCAACTCTCCGGATATGCACCCAAATCGGTGTTCAAACGTCTGCTGGTCGCACCGCGGTCCGTCCGGGTTGGACTCATCGAGCGGGTCGAACAGGAGATTGCGAACAGCAGGGCGGGCAAGGCCGCGCGCGTTGTCATCAAGGTGAACTCGATTGTTGATGAGGCAATCATTGATTCGCTCTATCGCGCATCCCAGGCCGGGGTGCGGGTGGACGTCATCGTGCGCGGGATCTGCTCTGTCCGTCCGGGGGTTCCCGGTTTGAGCGAAAACATCACCGTGCGATCGATCCTGGGCCGGTTCCTGGAGCACTCGAGGGTCTTTGCGTTCGCGAACGACGGCGACCCGGTGGTCTACATCGGATCCGCGGACATGATGCACCGCAATCTTGACCGCAGGGTTGAGACACTTGTGCAGATCTGTGAACGCGAGGACATCACGAACCTCATCAACCTGCTTGATCGATACCTGGATAGCGCGACCGCCAGTTGGCACCTGGACAGCGCAGGCCAATGGACCCGGCATTTCCGCGATGAAGACGGCGAGCCGCTCAATGACATCCAGTCGTGGCTGTTGGAATCGCGGATCCGCCAACGCATGGCAGCTCGGCATTCATGAGTACTGACGCCGGAACACCGAAGGTAGTTGCCGCTGGGGCGCTGTGCTGGCGACGGGAAAAGGGGCACCTTCAGGTGTTGCTGATCCACCGTCCGCGGTATGACGACTGGTCCTGGCCCAAAGGCAAGGTCGACGCCGGTGAGACGCCGCCCGAAGCGGCTGTGCGTGAGGTTCAGGAAGAAGTGGGTCTGCGTATCTCTTTGGGCATTCCGCTGCCCCCGGTTCACTACAAAGTGTCCGCCGGGCGGAAGATCGTCCATTACTGGGCCGCGAAGGCAGAGGGCATGACCCCTCGGGCGGACGACGACGAAGTGGACAAGGTGCTTTGGTGCTCGCCGGTTCGCGCCTATGAGCTGTTGTCCATGGCCGATGACAAGCTCCCGCTGGACGCATTGGTCAATGCGCACAGCGAGAAGAATCTGGACACCTGGCCTCTTATTCTGCTGCGCCACGCGAAAGCCAAACCTCGGTCGTCCTGGACACGGGCAGAAGGTGAGCGGCCCCTGGCCGGTTCGGGGCTCCGCCAGGCGAAAGCCGTGGGAAAGCTCCTGATGAGCTGGGGCCCGAAAAGAGTGCGTTCAAGCCCGTGGGATCGCTGTGTTCAAACGGTGATGCCTTACGTCAAGCGTTCCGGTGCCAAGCTCAAGCACGTGGACGCCGTCACTGAACACAACGCCACCAGGAAACCAAAGAAGGCGGAAGCGGCCGTTCAGGCATTGTTCGACAAGGCCAAACCCGTGGTGCTGTGCACCCATAGACCAGTGCTTCCACTGGCCCTCCGCGTGATCGCAAAGCATATGCCCGAGTCGCTGGCCGGCAGTCTGCCGTCGTCGGATCCGTACCTCAAAGCCGGCCATTTGCTGGTTTTTCACGTCAGCAACCACGCCCACGGACACATAGTCTCCGTCGAGAAGCATGCCCCATACGATGACTAAGGGCTCTCTCCGGTTATCCGCGGCCCCCTCATATTCCGGGGCCGGAACGGCCGCGGCCGGACAGCGTGCGCGGACCCGCACCCGTGGCACAGTGAGATCCAGCGACGCCGTGGATCTCCCCTCTCCCGTTTCGTGAGCGATACACTGAACGCGTGAGCCTTTCCCAAGAGATTCCCACGCCCTACGAGGACCTGCTGCGCGATGTCATGGACAACGGCACAGCGAAAGCTGATCGGACAGGCACCGGAACCCGCAGTGTTTTTGGTCGGCAACTACGCTTTGATCTGAGCGAGTCATTTCCGCTGATCACCACCAAGCGCGTGCATTTCAAGTCCCTCGCTGTGGAACTGTTGTGGTTCCTGCGGGGAGACTCCAACGTCCGCTGGATGCATGACCAGGGAGTCACCATTTGGGATGAGTGGGCGGACGACGACGGCGATCTCGGCCCTGTGTACGGCGTCCAGTGGCGCAGCTGGCCCACACCGGATGGCGGGCATATTGATCAGATCAGTCAGGTCATCGAAAGCCTGAAGTCCAACCCCGACTCCCGACGCCATGTGGTCTCCTCCTGGAACGTGGCCGAGGTTCCGGACATGGCTCTTCCCCCATGTCATATGTTCTTCCAGTTTTACGTTGCTGACGGGAAGCTGTCCTGTCAGCTTTACCAGCGGTCCGCTGACATGTTTCTCGGTGTGCCGTTCAACATTGCGTCCTACGCGTTGCTGACCCTGATGGTTGCGCGCCAGACTGGGCTGGAGCCGGGCGAGTTCGTCTGGACCGGCGGCGACGTCCATATCTACGACAATCACCTCGATCAGGTACGCGAACAACTCTCGAGGGAACCATTCCCCTACCCTCAGCTGCGTATCCGTCAGGACCGTGAGAGCATCTTCGACTACACACTCGAGGACTTCGAGGTTCTCGATTACCAACACCACCCGACGATTAAGGCACCAGTGGCTGTATGAGCACTACATCGAAAATCGGAATGATCTGGGCGCAGACGGAATCCGGCGTCATCGGCAAGAACGGCTCGATGCCGTGGCATCTGCCCGAGGACATGGCGCATTTCAAGCGCACGACGACGGGCCACCCCGTCATCATGGGCCGGCGCACCTGGGAGTCCTTTCCCCCAAAATTCAGACCTCTGCCTGACCGGACGAACATTGTTGTCACCCGGCAGAAGGACCTGGCCTCGGATATGACCGAAGCTGGCGCCGTCGTCGTCGGCTCCCTCGAAGAGGCGCTGGAAGCGGCCCGGCAGGCTCCGGGCAGCGAGGAAATCTGGATCGCCGGCGGCGGGCAGCTGTACAGGGAGGCTGAACCGACAGCGGACCTGGCGGTGGTCACCGTCCTTGAGGCCGACGTCGAGGGTGATACGTACGCACCAAAATTGGGGCCGGACTGGCAGCTGCGGTCTGTTTCACCAGACTCGGGATGGCACACCGATACCAACGGCACGCGGTACCGGATCAGCGCATGGGAGCGCCCAGCCTGATCGTGGGGAGTGCTCCCCATCGCTAGCGGCACGGTTGCTCGCTAAGCTCAAAGCAAGTCCGAGCAACCGAAAGACAAGGAACGGCGATGTCCGAAACATGGGGTGCAAACCTCGACGAGCTGCGCACGCTCGCCAAGCAGTGCGGCGCCGGGTCACAGACGTTGACGGAACTTTCCAAGTCTCTCTCGACCATGGTCAACAACCCGAATTTCTGGAAGGGCGGCGACGCCGACCGGATGCGTGGCACCTGGAACTCCGGGATGAAAGCCCGCCTCCTCTCCGCCTCGAAGATGCTGGACAAAGCATCAACGGACCTGGTGAATCAGGCCAAAGAGCAGGAACAGGCCTCCCAGGTTGGTGGTAGTAGCGGTCCCGGCGGCAACTCGAACGGCCCGGGTGGCTCGGATGGTCCCGGCCCAGGGGGCTCCGATCGTGACTTCTGGGGGCCGGACTGGCTGGCCGACCCTGACTCCCCTTTCCGCAACGGCTGGGACTATTACGGTTACGCCAAGTATCTGCCGGGGATGCGGGCAAGCCTGTTCGACATGGCCGGAATGGCTTACAAGGCTGGGACCTGGGCCGAGTTCATGGACCCCGCAGCCTGGGCCGCCTTCAGGGGCTCGAACCCGTTCAGCCAGGCGTTCAACGCATCCTCAAACCTTTTTGACGGTAACTGGCACAGGCTCTTCGAGCTGACGGACGGATCAACTGCTTTCAAAGCGTTCGATGGCCTTGGTAAAGGTCTGGGTGTGGTTGGCATGGGGCTGGACGGACTGGATGCCTACAACCACTTCCAGGATGGAGACGTCGGAGCCGGTCTCTACTCGGGAACCAAAGCTGCACTCGGCGCTCTTTCATTCGCCCCGCCGCCAGTGGGCACAGCGGCCATGATTGCCAGTGGAGGACTCTTCCTCTATGACAACGTTCCCGTCATTCACGACGCCGTCAACGCCACGGGCGAAGCTATCGCTGACGTCGCCGAGGATGTTGGCGGGGCAATTTCCGACGGCGCTGAAGCTGTCGGCGACTTCTTCGGCTTTTAGGTATTAGGGAGAACAACATGACTGAAACGCTGAACAACTCAACGGCTGCTCCTGCGCAGACCTTCCCGGAGAGCCTGGGCTTTGGTTTCGCCGAGGTGGTGGCACTGCTCACCATGCAAATGGGCGATGAAGCACGCAAGAGCGCCGCTGCAATGCGCCTCGAATCCGAACTGGAGCAAAGCAGTCTCATCTCGGCCGGGTCCTCCTCTCTGGTCGCTCGTGGACTTGCCACAGTGGACGCAGGGGTACTGTCCGTGAGCGGACCGGTCGCTGCCGTGACGTCGGTGCTCACGTCGCCCGCAAAACGGGTGCAGATCGACCTGCTGACAGCAGACCGGACGGATAATGTGTTGTCGTTCGAGTCCAGCGATTTCTCCATCATCCTGCAGCCTCGGGCATATCTCTCCTGGTTTGCGATGGCGCAGAAACCGGGACTTTCCACAGCTGAAGCGAATTTCTACGTCATTCGCAAGCATCTTCAGGACAATCCGGACGGCGGGGCGGCGATCTCCCTTCTCGACGGAGATACGAAGGTCCGCCTCCTGATCAAGGCCAACGGTGATTCGTGGACGGTGGCCACCAACAATTCTGACGGCAGCGTGGTTGACGAAAATTCAGGTCTGAGTGAGTCTCAGCTTCTGGAACGTATCCGTCATATTCGGCAGGACTAATACGAGTGGTCTACGACGCCGAACGAGATGAACGCGACTTGGTAACCCGCGCCTTCCACGACGAACGCGTAGCAGCTGGAGAGCGGCGCATTCTGGCACGGGGAAACGACGCCGAACTCCACAGTTACACACCGGAGGAGTACGGAGTTCTACGCGCCGGTCCGGGCCCCGTCCTGACCACCCTGCGGGGGCATATGATTTTCACGGGTCTGGTTCTGCTAGGCCTCATCGGGTTCATCTGGATGTACGCGAGCCTGTACTTCCGCCCCATACCCACGCCTCCCTGGGGTGGATGGCTGCTGGGCGTGGGTATATTCCTCGTCTTCCTGTATTTTGCACGAAACCTCAAGATTGAATGGCGTGCGCATCAGCTCCGCAAGGAGCGCGGGCTGCCCACTCCGACGGATAGTACGGTCTACCAGGGTCCAGGCACCTCGCCGTCGCCCGATTCCTGAACCTCCAGGTACGTAACCGATATGCCTCCCCGCGGGTGCATCACCTAAAGTGGATTCATGAGTGATTCCGGCCCCCATTTCCCCAGTGTCCCGTCCGTAGGCTTCGTCGGGTGGCGTGGCATGGTCGGATCTGTTCTCATGCAGCGGATGCAGGAGGAAGGCGACTTCGACCTCGTCAACCCCGTGTTCTTCTCCACCTCCAACGCCGGCGGTGATGCGCCGTCGTTCGCTGCCGGTTCCGGTCCGCTTCAGGACGCGTACGACGTCGGGACCCTCACCAAACTGCCCATTATCGTCAGTGCGCAAGGTGGCGATTACACGGCCAACGTCTACCCGCGGCTGAGGAGTGAGGGGTGGGAGGGCATCTGGATTGACGCCGCTTCAACCCTGCGGATGGAAGCGGATTCCATCATCGCGCTTGATCCGGTCAATCGGGATGTCATCGATGCTGGTTTGGCGCGCGGCACGAAGGCGTTCATCGGTGGGAACTGCACGGTCTCCTGCATGCTGATGGGACTGGGAGGTCTCTTCCGCAACGGTCTGGTGGAGTGGGGAACCTCCATGACATACCAGGCAGCGTCCGGTGGAGGCGCCCGGCACATGCGCGAGCTCCTCAACCAGTTCGGTTCTCTGCACGGGTCAGTGGCGGAGTTGTTGGAGGATCCGGCGTCGGCCATTCTGGACATTGACCGCGGCATCCTCACCGGGCAGCAAGGGCCGTTGCTGGACACCACACACTTCGGCGTCCCCCTCGCCGGTTCTGTCATTCCGTGGATCGACGCCGATCTGGGTAACGGGCAATCCCGCGAGGAATGGAAGGCCGGTGCCGAGACCAACAAAATCCTTGGCCTCGATATCGCAGACAGTGCACGTATCCCATTCGACGGGCTCTGTGTGCGCATTGGTGCCATGCGCTCGCACTCTCAGGCCCTGACCCTGAAACTGACCGAAGATCTCTCGCTGGAAGAGATCGAGCGTCTGATCGATCAGGACAACGAATGGGCACAGGTGGTCCCGAATACGAAGGATGAGTCAGTTGCCCGTCTCACACCGGTTTCTGTGACGGGCACATTGTCAGTTCCTGTGGGGCGGATCCGGAAGCTCGAAATGGGCCCCGAGTACATCAGCGCCTTCACCGTGGGCGATCAGCTACTCTGGGGCGCGGCCGAGCCGTTGCGCCGGATGCTGCGCATCGCGACGGGCAACCTCTAGTCAGCCTGCAGGCTGCAGCCGATCAGGAGCGGTTCAGGCTGAAGGCTGATCCCGTAGGTTCTCTGCACGCCGTCGGCGACGGCGGATGCCACAGCGAGGACGTCAGCTGCTGAAGCGCCGCCACGGTTGGTGACCGCGAGTGTGTGCTTCGTCGACAGCGACGCCCGCCCTCGGGCGGCAGCGAACGCACTGTCCTGAGGGTCCAGCCCGTATCCCTTGCCGAATCCGGCATGATCGATCAGCCACGCGGCACTGAGCTTTACCGGGATCTCACCATTCGGAGTTTCTGCTCCTTCGACGGGAAAGCGTGGAGCATCCGAGGGCAAACCATCTGCCACGGCCTGAGGGACGATGGGGTTGGTGAAGAACGAGCCGGTGCTGAACGTGTCGCGGTCCTCAGAGTCCAGGACCATGCCCTTGGTGGCACGAAGACGGAGAACTTCACGCCGGACATCTGATGAGAGTGCGCGCTGACCAGTCTCGACGCCCACGGCCCGGGCGAGTTCCGCGTACTTGACCGGAGCACTCATGGCGCCCGGCTGCAACTGAAACTCAACGGTCAGGACGATGTACCGGGGAGAGCCTCCGACCGTTGTGCGTTTGAGCACGGAATCACGGTAAGCGAACGCCAGCTCGCTCCTGACGAAGGTTTTCACTGCGGATTCCTGCCGGTCCCATACCCGGACCGAGGAGATGGTCTGTGAAACGTCCGACCCGTAAGCGCCAACATTCTGTACCGGCGTTGCCCCGGTCAGGCCGGGGATCCCCGATAGCGCCTCCAACCCTGATGCTTCGCGCCGAACCGTTTCCTCAACAAGTTCATCCCAGGGTTGACCGGCCTGGGCCGTCACCGTCACGACGCCGCATCCAACAACGCCCTCGTCAATCGTGAAGCCACTGGACGCGATACGAACAACAGTCCCGCTGAACCCTGCATCCGAAATGACGAGGTTTGAGCCACCACCAATGACCAGCAGCTCCTCCCCCGCCTGATCTGCTGCGCTGACGGCGTCGATCAGCTCCCGTTCAGTCTGCGCGACGACGATGCGCCGTGCAGGCCCGCCGACGCCCAGGGTGGTCAGGGGTGCCAAGTTGTTGTCCGTCATCAGTTGGCTACCAGACCCGAACCAGTGCCTGGCATTTTCCCAGTACCTTCTGCTCCGCGGCAGTGACTGTCAGATCAACACGGACCGTCGAATTGTCCAGATCGACAGCACCGATTACCCCTGTCACCTCAATGCGCGCGCCGGGCTCGTCCGTACCCGTTGTGTCCGCTACCGGAACGGGCTTCGTGAAGCGCGTCTGATAATCAATGACCGCGGCAGGATCACCGGCCCAGTCCGTCACCATCTGCACTGCCGCGCCCATGGTGAACATGCCGTGAGCGATCACGCCGGGAAGTTCCACCGACGTCGCAAAATTCTCGTTCCAATGGATCGGGTTGAAATCACCGGAAGCGCCAGCGTAACGGACCAGGTCCGCACGGGTGACCTCAATGGTCCTGCTGCCAATGACCTGCCCGGTCTCCAGCTCGGAAAGGACTATTCCCATGTCTACTGCCCCTCTCCGCGAACCAGAATGGACGACGTCGTCGTGGCTGTTTTTTCGCCCTCGATGGTGCTGATCTCTGCGCGGGTGGTGATCATGGCGCCTCCGCCCATGGCCCGGACCTGATCAACGTGAAGTTCGGCAACCAATTCGTCCCCGGCGATAATCGGCCGGTGGTGTGTGAAGCGCTGGCTGGTGTGGACAACCCGGGAAAAGTCGATCCCTGCTTCCGGATCCTCGACCAGCTGCGCGTCGGCCCGTTGGGCGACGATGATCGCGAACGTGGGCGGAGCCACGAGGTCCCGGTAGCCGAGTGCGGTAGCCGCTTCGACGTCGAAATGCACAGCACTGGCCGCCTTGACGGAACGGGCAAATTCACGGATCTTCTCGCGGCTCACTACATATGAGTCCGTTGCGGGATAGCTGCGTCCCTGAAGGTCGGGATTGATGGTCAACTGGCACTCCTTTGAGGTCGGCTAGTCAAGACTACGGGTTTTTCCGGCCCTGGTGACGACGTTGGGCATCCCGTCCCCGCACCACCAGCCCTGCAATGTGCGTAGCCAGCCCGATGATGATGACAGGCATGGCAATGTACAGCAACGCATCCAGGCGGAGCATCGCCCCGGCTATGGCGGCAATGATTCCGACGGCGGTAATGATCAGGGCCGAAAGCAGCAGTCTGCGGTAGAGCGTGGATCCGGTTTCCCACGGGGTGTTCAACATGGTTCCAGCCTACTAAACAGCTGCTAGCGAAGCCCTTTCCTGAGTTGGTCCAACGCCTCGATGTGGTGCTTGTACGCCTTGCGCCCGAGCCGGGTCAGACTGAATGTGGTCTGGGGTTTCTTGGCGAGGAACGACTTGGTTATCAGTAGGTAGCCGGCGTTCTCGAGAATGTTCGCATGCTTGGACAGCAGGCCGTAGGTGATGCCCAGCTCATCCTTCAGCGTCTGGTACGTGGCGTCGTCCACGCTCGCCAGAGCTGACATCAAGGCGAACCGGATGGGTGAGTGGATGGTGTCATCGAGTTGCCTTACGGCGTCGCCGAGGCTCATTGGCCGCGCCCCCACAGCCAGGCCGCACAGATCAGCATCGGCGCAGCGACAATGAGCGAGGCAAGGCTCAGGGTCAGGACGTTCACCGCATTCCCGTCAGCGAAGTACTGCATTGCAAGGCTGCAGCCAATGGCAGCCCACAGTGCCGACAACGTCTCCGCCAACTTGTAATGACGCGGCCGGATGGTACGAACCCGTGTAGCGCCAATGCCGATCACGACGACGAGCACTGCAGAACCTGCGAGAACCCACAACAGATTCCATCCGGTGGTCCACGGATCCGGCAGCTGCACCATCACGATGACGAAGGCGGCGAAGACAAGAGCCCACAGCGCCACCAGCACCGCTTCGCGGCGGCTGGAAACGCGACGCGCGATCTTGTTGTCCCCCAGTTGCATGTTCCCAGAGTATGAAGTAGTTAACGTTTCGTCAAGAACTCCTCAGAACAATAACTCCTGCACATCCGGCACCGTCGAGCTGAACTCCCCCGGTTCAATGAGCAACCCCTTGAGACATGAGAGATCCACCAGAAAGTCTGTTTCGGTGCCATCGAGCCGCACCATCGCCGTCGAACCGACCACCGCCTGGATCAGAAAGCCGTGATCCCCGCCGTCGACCTGCGGGTACACCTGCAATCCGGGCGTCTCAAGCACAAACGCGACGGGCGGTGGGGCCTCCCACTGCTCGTCGACGACGTCGAACCCGTCCAGGTCCACGGAACTGGCCAACATGGTGCGCACGCTTGCGGCGGCGTCGGCGTTGATGGCAACAAGTTCCTTGAGTGCCCGTGGCGAGGCGAGGCTGGCGACCTTCGCCGCGGACCGTACAGCCTGCTGCAGGCCGACGTCGGCTGTCACGGCGTCTTCAAGGACGCGGACGATCCGACCGTCACGGGCCAGTGCTACGTACCGGGCGACGATGGCACCCTGCTCCGCCAGACGCCCCCATTTGCGCAGGTCCGACGCCGTTCCGATCTTCGTGGCTCCATTGCCGAACGTAGCAACGTAGAGCCAGTGCGGTTGTGCCAGATACTTCTTCAACCCCTCCGGAGCGATCCCGGAACGGTGGATGTCGTGCATGTAGCGCAGATCGTCCCTCGCGAAGCACGGCCCGCACTGGTAACCGCGCTCGGCGAGGCTGTGGTCAGGGCACGTGAAGTGCTCACGGCTGCAGTGGTCTGTAACCTTGTAGTGGCCGAGGCAGTACCGCTTCCCCGACCCGCTGATGACGCGAAACCCCAGACGCACGTCAGTCTCCAACGGGAGGGTGCTGGGAGTTCCTGTTCGTCCGGTCAGTGACAGCTCGGGGCCGTCGTCGCCCCAGCTCACGCCGCTACAGAGGAAGATGCCGCTCGGATTGTCCATTGCCCCTACGCTACCCGTTGGCGCTGAAAGACACCGCGAAGTCACCCCCTGCCGTCGAGGTCACCCTTTGTAAGGGGTGACCTCGACGGAAGAGGGTGACCTCGCGGGGTCAGGCCGTCTGGCCCTCGTGCGGACCCTCGGCGATTTCCTCAAGCATCTTGTCGTTGAAGGCAGGAAGATCATCCGGGTTCCGGCTCGAGACGAGCCCCTGATCAACCACGACCTCCTCGTCGGTCCAGTTCGCACCCGCATTGCGGAGATCCGTCTGGAGCGTGTGGTAACTCGTCAGATCGCGGCCCTTCACAACGCCGGCGTCGATCAGAATCCACGATCCGTGGCAGATCACCGATACCGGCTTGTGGGACTCGAAGAAAGCCTTCGCGAACGCCTGGGCGTCCTTGTCCACCCGCAGGTGGTCGGCATTGACGACGCCGCCTGGCAGCACCAGTGCGTCGAAATCGTCAGCCTTGGCGTCCTTGACGGCAACATCCACGGAGAAGGTGTCGCCCTTGTCCACTCCGTTGAAGCCCTGGACGCTTCCATCCTTGGGTGAAACGAGCGACGGTGTTCCACCGGCCTTCCTGACGGCTTCCCAAGGGCTCGTGAGCTCAACCTGCTCAACCCCGTCGGTCAGCAGAAAGGCAACGTTCTTTCCGGAAATATCATGTTCAGCCATGTTTCCTCCAAACTGTGAACGCGTTGTTCCCGCGGTTGGCGGGATCGCCCCCAGTCTACGAACGCACCGAAGTGCTAAGCAAGCTGAGTATCAGGTTTTGCTCTAGAGATCGTCCGCAACGGCGGCAGCTGCAGCCAACCATGCACGCTGCGTCCCAGGCTTCAGCAGCCCAAAGCGCATGCGGCCCTTGAGGAGCGCAGCATCATACGGAATCGTTGCCGCGGCCCGGGCCAGATGGCTGAATCCATCCGCGATAGCAGTGGCCTGAGCCGCTGTACCGTTGCGGTCGGACTGGCTCACAATGACGACGGCGTTCCGCGACAGTTCTGCGTACCGGCCACCCCGGCTCTGCAGTGCTTCGAGGAGAAGCGCGCCGGCTTCCGCGTGTTCTTCCTGCGTTGTGGTGGCAATGACCAGCTGATGCGTGTGGTGGATCATGCGCAGCCAACGCTCCGCTGATTCATCGTTGCCGGAATCGATGATGTTGAGTCTGAAGTACTTCGACGCGACCTCGTGAAGGGCATCGAAGTCGCTTTCGGTGATCTTCTGCTCGGACGCCAGGACGTCCGGCTTGGACCGCAGGACGTCGTAGCGGTCTTCGGTCTGATGATGGACGTACCGGGCCAGGAGGGCGGATTGCGCCGACGGCGAGAGCAGCTCGTCTGCGTGGTCCAGCAGGTCCATAACCGTCGAATCGTGGGGCCCCTGCTCGGTACGCCACCCGAGGGTTCCACGGGTTTCGTTGTTGTCCCACGCCAGAACCGGGCCACCGCCGTTGCGGGCAAAAACAGCTGCGAGCATGACGGTGGTGGGCGTCTTGTTCGCGCCACCCTTGCCGTTGACGACGGCGATGGTGCGCGGGCCCGGCCAGTGCTGGCTGACGGCCCTGATGTCGCGGCGTTCCAGCTGCTCTTTCTCCGATGGTCCTATACGAATGCCCAGTGAATTGAGAAACCCACGGAAACCGCGGCTGGCGGGAACATCTGCTGTGTCGCGGGTCAGGAAGGAGCGACGCTCGGCTGGTTGGCTTCTGGCCGACCGTAACCGGGTGGGAGCCTGACGGGGCTGGGCCGGCACCGAGTCCGTCACGATTCTGGGTGCAGGGCTCTGTGGAGCTGGCTGCGCCTCTGAGGAAACGCGGTCAGCAAATTGGGGAACCTGCGCGATCGGCTCGGCAGGGACATCCCGCTGGGGCGCGGCGCTGCGGGAGACGGCGTCGCCAGCTGCCGGTGCATCGTCCACACGTCCAGTACGACGTCGTCCTGCACGCGTTGGGAAGTCGTCCGGGCGGTGCTCACTCATGTTTTGTTCATTCCTGTCGATGCCACAACTAGGCCAAGTCTATAAGGATGGTGACTTTCGGGGGCAACTGGCCAGTAAATGCCGGAGCTTCCCCGAGGTTTTGGGTCTAGACACTGCCCCTGATCACGCTGGTGCGGGCTCCACCCTGTCCTGCATCGCCGCAAGAATGCGACGAAGGCTAATCATCACCATTACTGCGGTGGAGGAACCAGATGGGCTGTGCCTTTCATCAAGCTCGGTGGACAGTTCATCAAGGATGCGCTGGGCGCCACGGAACGCATCGAAGTTCTCGTTACCCTCGTTCCACGCCCGCAGAGCTTCAGCGGTTGCTCCGATGGCCTCGCTCAGAGGCTTCCGTAGTTCCTCAGGGAGAGTCGCTGGAATAGAGCTTCCCCAGATTGACGCCGCGAGCACATCGGAGAGGTCCCGAATGTGGAATGTAATGTTCTCCAGTGCTTGAAGATCGCTGTAATCGCCTGTAATGTCCCTGCGGTGCCGGTATGCGCGAAGGTTGGCTTTCCGGCTCTCGTCGGCGGTATGGACCGCTGATCGGACCTCGCGTGCGGACCCTGTCAGGACATCCGTACGCGCGGCCCACTCGTCTCGCTCAGGCGGCCAGCTCTCCGTGAGGACGTCGCTGAGCTCTTCGAGCTGCACGGCCAGAGTGTTCCTGAACCGGGCAGCGATATGAATTGCGTCGCTGAAAGCCAGCGGAGGCACCAAAAGGGCATTCACGATGAGGCCCACAACTATGCCCGTCGTCATCTGGACCATATATCCAATGGAGTAGATATTGGCCTCCTGGCCACCCACAATCAGGACGAACAGTGCTGCCATCGGCAGGTATTCCCGCCCCGGGGCGCCGAGCCATCGGAAGCTGCCTATCAGCACCCCGGCCGCAACGACAAGAGAGATGGTGTACAGATTCGGGTCCCCTACAAGCAGTACCCCAGTGGCAAGGACGAGGCCGATACCCAAGCCGATGAGAATCTGTAGGCCGTAGCGGAAGGAATACGCCACCGTGTGGTGCATGCACAGGAGCGCACCAAGAGGCGCATAGTAGGGGTAATCATCGAGAACTCCGGGCATGAGCTGTGCCAGCTCCCACGCAATTCCGACGGCCACCGCGGCCTTGACCGCCAGGAGGCTTCGATGGTTGAACAACTTAGACCGGATCCTGGGAGGGAGCCGGTTCGAGGACGGTCCGTTTTCTACTCGGCGTGCCATGGTCTAAAATTCTTTCCTTTCACCCAGACGCAAGCAAGCCCGTGGATTCTGACTTTGCCGGACCTGAATACGAAAGAACCCCCGGCCGCAGCGCGGTCCGGGGGTTGTATCTGTAGCGGTGGGGAGGCTCGATCTCCCGACCTCACGATTATGAGTCGTGCGCTCTAACCAACTGAGCTACACCGCCGTAAATGGCAAGACCCGCGCTGTGTTGTTTTACAGACACGGGCTTCACCATCCAGAGCCCCCCACCGGAATCGATCCGGTGACCTCGTTCTTACCAAGAACGCGCTCTACCACTGAGCTAGGGGGGCAACGACAAAGAACTTTACCAGCAATTTTTCCTTCGAGGAAATCCGTTGTGGAGGGCCGTCTAAGCCCTCCACAACGGGCCGGTTCAGTGCTTCAGTCAGCTCTGGTGCCGGGGCTTCCGAGCACCATAGGAATCACCCTTTTTGAAGTCCTTCTTGAAGCCTTCACGCTTCTTGAAATCCTTCTTGAAACCTCCGCCGCCTCCGCCTTCGGAGCGCGGCTTGCGGCCCTTGTCCAGCTCCAGGTGGATCAGCTCGCCGCCAATGCGGGTCTTGGACAGTGCACGCCACTGGTCCTTGCTGAGGTCCGCTGGCAGCTCCACGAGGGAGTGGTCGGCGCGGATATCGATTCCGCCGATCTGAGAGGACGTGAGGCCGCCCTCGTTGGCGATGGCGCCGACGATCGAACCGGGCATCACACGCTGGCGGCGCCCGACGGCGATCCGGTACGTTGCATTGCCTTCGGTGAGTGTCCGTGTGGGGCCGCGTGAGCCGAAGGCGTCGCGCTCACCCTTGGCCAGACGGGCCTGCTTGGCTGGTGCCTGTGGGAGTTCCTCCATGAGGAGCTTCCGTCCGCCCTGGGCCATGACAGCCAGCGCAGCAGCAATCTCCACGGCAGTGACCGAGTGGTCGGCCTCGTACTTCTCGACGAGGTCGCGGAAGACGCTGAGGTCCTCTGACTCCATGGTCTTGGTGATGCGCTCGGAGAACTTCTGCAGCCGGTTGTTGTTCACAACCTCCACGGACGGCAGGTGCATCAGTTCCACGCTCTGTCGCGTTGCCTTTTCGATGGCCCGCAGCAGGTACTTCTCGCGCGGCGTCATGAAGAGGATGGCGTCGCCGGTGCGTCCTGCACGGCCCGTACGGCCGATGCGGTGAACGTAGGACTCTGTGTCGTGAGGGATGTCGTAGTTGACGACGTGGGTGATGCGCTCCACGTCCAGTCCGCGGGCGGCGACGTCGGTTGCGACGAGGATGTCGATCTTTCCGTCACGAAGTGCCTCGACGGTACGTTCACGCTGGGCCTGCGGGATGTCACCGTTGATGGCGGCAGCGCGGTAACCGCGGGCCTTCAGCTTGTCGGCGAGCTCTTCGGTGGCCATCTTGGTGCGAACAAAGGTGAGCACACCTTCGAACTGCTCAACTTCGAGGATGCGGGTGAGGGCGTCCACCTTGTGGGCGCCCATGACCTGCACGTAGCGCTGGCGGATGTTGCTGCCCGTGGAGGTCTTGGACTTCACGGAAATTTCAGCAGGGTTGTTGAGGTACTTCTTGGCGATCTTGCGGATGGCCGGCGGCATGGTGGCCGAGAACAGGGCCACCTGCTTGTCCTCAGGGGTGCGGGAGAGGATCTGGTCCACTTCATCCGCGAATCCCATACGGAGCATTTCGTCCGCTTCGTCCAGCACCATGTACTGCAGTTGGGAAAGGTCCAGCGAACCCTTTTCGATGTGATCGATCACGCGGCCGGGAGTACCCACGACCACCTGGGCGCCGCGGCGCAGACCGTTCAGCTGGGGGCCGTAGGGGGATCCGCCGTAGACGGGGAGAACACTGAAGTTGTCCATGTGCGCGGCGTAGGAGGAGAACGCTTCCGCTACCTGCAGGGCAAGTTCGCGGGTGGGTGCCAGCACGAGGATCTGCGTGGATTTGGTGGCAGGAAGTTCTGCCATGCGGGACAGCGCGGGGATGGCGAAGGCCGCCGTCTTGCCTGTTCCGGTCTGTGCCAGCCCGACGACGTCGCGGCCTTCAAGGAGCAGTGGGATGGTGGCTGCCTGGATGGGTGACGGCTTTTCGTAGCCGACGTCGGTCAGAGCGGCAAGGACGCGTCCGTCGAGATTGAAGTCGGTGAACAGGACGTCGTTGGACTCGGTGTCCTGTGAGTCGGCGGCAGACTGATCCGCGTTTTCCGGGGTGGAAGTGTTTTCAGACATGGGAAAGGAACTCCATTATTCATTTGGGGCCGGAGAACGCTGCGATCCCAGTTCACGGTTGTGAAACTGAGGGCGTAACGCCTCATTACATGTGAGTCCGGCACTGTTCCAATCCCGTGGCAGGACTTCCCGTCGGTAGCGGCCCGTTGATCTAACGGTCCGCAAGACTTTTCTTCTCACCGGCGCGCCCAAAATAAATAACGCCCGCGTCCATCGCGGGCCCCTCAAGAAACTGCTCCTGCCTCAAACATTGGGCAGAAATACAGTGCATTAATCAGCAGCAGTCAGTGACGGCGTGCGGTGAATGCAGGCATACCGGAGTGGGGATAACCCTATTCTACGCGATGCGGGCGCGTGCCGGGTTCGCCGGGGCCGGTGACCTTCGGCACAGCCTGGGCCGGTGCACTCGATCCACCCATGGCCGTTTGGCCGCCGCCCAGAACCCGCTGCACCTTTCCCAGCATGTTCGGACCCAGGAACAGCCGTCCCTCGTGATGTGCGTCCATCAGTCCCTGTGCGCTTCCGGGACGGGCGTTGGTGATCCATTCGGACACTGTCACCCCGTGGTCTGGACGATGCGTCACGGTGACGGGGTCACCAGCCTGGACCGAGCCGGGCGTGAGAACCCTGAGGTAGGCGCCGGGCAGCCCACGGTCCGCGAACATTCTGATCCATCGGGGCTTCTCTACCCAGTGCTGGAAGGATGAACACGGGATGCGGGGCATGGTCACCTCAAGTTCGAGCTCTGAGCCGACCAGCCACCGTTCGCCGATGACAGCGCCGCTGACTTCCACACCTGTCAGGTGGAGGTTCTCACCGAAAAACCCGGGAGCTACCGGGTGTCCGAGTACCTCTTCCCACAGGACTGAGTCCTCGGATGCGTACGCGTAGACGGCCTTGTCCACTCCCCCGTGATGTTCGCGATCCGCCTGGATGTCGCCATGGAGGCCAAGCCGGCGAACAAGCACCGGCCCTTCCACAGGACGTTTATCGATCGCACTCACGCCGACGTTTCCCGGCACGTCGATCAGCTGATGGACGCGGCACACCGCGAGGACGGAACCAGTTGTCATAGGCTCCATGCTAATCACTGCCCGACGCCGGAGGCCCTGTTCTCTGTGGAAACCGGACGGTAGATTGGTTTCCTGACGCAACGAAAGGAACTGCATGTCCACGACCGCCATTATCAACGCCCATGTTGTACCCATCGAGGGGACGCCCTTTGACGGCACGGTCCTGCTACGTGACGGCAAGATCGCGGAGCTCGGCCCCGACGTCGAGACACCCGCAGATGCCCATGTGGTGGATGCGGCAGGAAAGTGGCTCCTCCCCGGATTCATTGACGCCCACGTGCACCTCGGTATGCATCCGGAGGGTGAGGTCGGGTCCACTTCCGACGTCAACGAAATGACCGACCCGGTGACCGCCGGTGTACGCGCCATCGATGCTGTAGACCCCTACGACCCAGGCTTCGACGAGGCGCTGGCCGGCGGTATCACCACGGTCAACGTCAACCCGGGATCCGGTAACCCCATCGGCGGTCTCGCCGTTGCAATCCACACCTTCGGCCATTACATCGACGACATGGTGCTGCGTTTCCCCAGCGGCCTGAAGTCCGCCCTCGGCGAGAACCCCAAGCGCGTATACGGTGACAAAAAGCAGACGCCGTCCACACGCCTTGGTACCGCCATGGTCATCCGCAAAGCCTTCATGGACGCCCAGAACTACATGGGCAAGGCCGACGAAAACGGCCGCGACCCGAAGCTTGAAGCGCTCGCCATGGTGCTGCGCCGTGAAATCCCGTGGCGCCAGCATGCACACAGGGCAGACGACATCGCCACCGCCATCCGGATTGCAGAAGAGTTCGGTTACGAACTGGTCCTGGACCACGGCACAGAAGCTCACCTCCTGGCTGACGTGATTGCAGAGAAGAACATTCCGGTCCTCATCGGCCCACTTTTCACCACAAAGTCCAAGGTGGAACTGCGCGGACGCTCGATCGCGAATCCGGGCAAACTCGCAGCGGCCGGCGTTGAGATCTCCATCATCACCGACCACCCGGTCATTCCGATCAACTTCCTGGTCCACCAGGCCACACTGGCCATCAAGGAAGGTCTGGACCCGGAAACGGCACTGCGTTCCATCACCATCAACCCTGCACGGGTACTCGGGCTCGCAGACCGCAT
The DNA here is from genome assembly GCA_947502645.1 of uncultured Micrococcaceae bacterium. GTDB lineage: Bacteria > Actinomycetota > Actinomycetes > Actinomycetales > Micrococcaceae > Arthrobacter_J. The sequence goes on from CANNAD010000001.1 coordinate 321,354, forward strand.
GGGTTCGCTGGAAGTCGGCAAGGATGCCGACGTCGTCCTCTGGAGCGGAGATCCGCTGGACGTCATGCAGCGGGCACTGAACGTATGGATCGGTGGGCGTGAAGTGTTCCATTACGACGACGAGGCGCGGGCCGGCGTCGTCGCAGACCGCAACGCCCACCTGTCCTGAGTCACGGCTGCGGGTTGGAGAGCGCCTCATGAGCAGACCAGTCATGCCCCGATCGCTACGGTGGGGCTTCTGGCTATGGATCGTGGTGGCCGGGCTACTGGCGCTCTCCGCCGTGACCATCTACTTTCAGGCAACGACCCAGAACAGTAACCCTGCGAGCGCCATCGGCTTCGCAGGGTTACTGACCGTCGTCGCGGTACTGCAGGTTATTTTTACGCTGCGTCTGCCCCGAGGCAAGCGGGTAGCCCGTGAGATGCTGACCACGATCGGGCTGATCGGGGGTATCCCCTTGTTCTTCCGGGGGTTGTCTTCCACCTGGGTTGTGGCAGCGCTGATGGTGATCGCCGTCGCGCTCTTGTGGTTTCCCGACAGCAGCAAATTCTTCCGGACCCTGGACCCCAAACCGGGGCCCAGGGGTCGTCGCTAGAGCTTCGCGAGCGCCTGCGTGAGGTCAGCGATCAGATCTTCGAGATCCTCGATGCCCACCGAAAGACGCACCAGGTTCGCAGGGACCTCGAGTTCGGTGCCCTTCACGGACGCGTGCGTCATTTCCGAGGGGTAGTTCATCAGGGATTCGATGCCGCCCAGGGACTCCGCGAGCGTGAACACGCGGGTGGACTCCGCCACGGAACGTGCTGCGGTTTCGCCGCCCTTGAACGTCACAGAGACCATGCCGCCAAAGTCCTTCATCTGCTTCGCGGCAAGCTGATGGCCCGGGTGGTCGGGCAGCCCCGGGTAGTACACGCGCTCAACAGAGGGCTGTTCCTGCAGCCACTGTGCAACGGCCATCGCATTGGAGCTGTGCCGATCCATCCTCACGCCCAGCGTCTTCAGCCCACGCGTGGTCAGCCAGGCTTCCATCGGAGCCGATACCGCACCGACGGCGAACTGGACGAAGCCGATCTTCTCGGCCAGGCCGTCGTCGTTCACCACGACCGCGCCGCCGCTGGCATCTGAATGCCCGCCAATGTATTTGGTGGTCGAATGCACGACGACGTCCGCACCCAGGCTGATCGGCTGCTGCAGGTAGGGGGATGCGAAGGTGTTGTCGACTACCAGCAGGACATCGTTTTCCTTGGCGATCCGGGACGCTGCGGCGATGTCCGAGATTTTCATCATGGGGTTCGACGGCGTCTCCACCCACAGCATCTTCGTGTTGTTCTCGCTGATGGCTTTCGCCACGGCTTCATCATCGGCGAAGTCCACCACGGAACTGGTGATGCCCCAGATGGAAAGGACCTTCGTGATGAGACGGTAGGTGCCGCCGTAGACGTCATTGCCCATCACAATGTGATCCCCAGGGGTGAGCACAGCGCGGATCAGGGCGTCCTCGGCGGCGAGGCCCGACGAGAAGGAGAACGCGTGGCTGCCGCCTTCGAGCGCTGCGATCTGTTCCTGCAGCGCGTCCCTGGTGGGGTTGGTTCCACGGCCGTACTCATACCCGTTACGAAGCTTGCCAATCCCGTCCTGGGCAAAAGTCGTGGTCTGGTACAGGGGCGGAATGATGGAGCCCGTTGTTGCGTCCGGCGTCTGCCCGGCATGGATTGCGCGTGTGTTGAAGCCCTCAGTCATCGAAACTCCTTAAGTCTTTTGTTCAGATACTCATATACGAAAGTAGGTCGTGGCGGGTCAGGATGCCAACGGGGGCGCCATCCGAGGTAACCATCAGCGTGTCCGCGTCCTGCAGCTTCTCGCGCGCAGCAGTCACTGACTCCCTGGCGCCGATGATGGCCAGACGCTCCCCCATGTGCTCGGAAACCGTATCCGTCAGGTTCGCCTCGCCCCGGAACAGTTTGCCCGTCAGCGCACGCTCGTCAACTGATCCCAGAACTTCGCCCATCATCACGGGAGGCTCTGTGGACAGGACTGGGACGCGGTTGACGCCGTACTCGTTCATCAGGCCGATGACGTCGCGCAGGGTTTCATCAGGGTGGATGTGCACCATAGTCGGGAGTGAGCCGGCCTTCGCATCCAGTACGTGGCCGACCGTCGCTTCGTCGTCGTCGGCCATGAATCCCAGGGACTTCATCCACTTGTCGTTGAAAATCTTGCCCAGGTACCCGCGGCCACTGTCCGGGAGAAGGACGACGACGACGTCGTCCTCGGTGAGGTCCTTCGCCGCACGCAGTGCGGCCACCACCGCCATACCGGAGGAACCGCCTACCAGCAGGCCTTCTTCCCTCGCCAGCCGTCTGGTCATCGCAAAGCTCTCGGCGTCACTGACCGCGATGACCTCATCTGGGACCGAGGGGTCATAGTTGCCCGGCCACATGTCCTCGCCAACACCCTCGACGAAGTAGGGCCGCCCCGTTCCGCCTGAGTACACCGAACCTTCCGGGTCTGCCCCGACAACGCGCACAGCACCGCTCTCCCGGTCAGCGGAAACCTCCTTGAGGTACCTGCCTGCACCCGTGATCGTGCCACCGGTACCGGCGCCGACAACAAAGTGGGTCACCTTGCCCTCAGTGTCGCGCCAGATTTCCGGACCCGTGGTCTCGTAGTGGGATTCAGGCGCTGCAGGGTTGGAGAACTGATCCGGCTTGAAAGCACCAGGGATCTCGCGGGTCAGACGATCCGATACGCCATAGTAGGATTCCGGGCTCTCCGGCGGAACAGAAGTAGGGGTCACCACTACCTCTCCCCCATAGGCACGCAGTACATCGCGCTTCTCCTCGCCCACCTTGTCCGGCGTCACGAACACGCACCGGTAGCCTTTCTGCTGCGCCACAAGCGCGAGCCCGACCCCGGTATTGCCGCTGGTCGGCTCCACGATGGTGCCGCCCGGGCCCAACGATCCATCAGCCTCTGCTGCCTCAATCATGCGCAAGGCGATGCGGTCCTTCACGGATCCGCCCGGGTTCAGGTACTCGACCTTGACCAGAACGGTCGCGGCGATGCCTTCAGTCACCTTGTTGAGCTTTACCAGAGGCGTGTTGCCAATCAGGTCCATCACGGAGTTCGCGTACTTCATGGGCTCCACGTTACTTGGTGCGCGGTGGGCGCGCCGTTTTTCTTACTCTGCGCGACTGGCTGCTCGGGCTTAGGCCCTTGCGTTCTCGTGACCATTGGTCGCTTCTGGTTGGAAACAGAGGCTCTATACCCACCAGAACCGACCATTGGTCGCTGTGTGCATGCGACGATTAACGCATGTCCGTCTCACTCCCATCCCTGGCCCCGGCCGGGCGTCAGGATGCACCTCTGCAGGCGGTCTTCTCTCACGGTGGCCCGTATAGCCTTCGCTCGACCATCGGCGTGCTTCAATGCGGTCCGCACGATCCAGCGTTTCAATGGCACGACGACGTCGCGTGGCTGGCTTTTCGCACGACAGCGGGGGCTGTCACCCTGCGGCTGCAGCAAGTCGGACGCCTGGCCACAGGAGAGGTGAAGGCGCACGCCTGGGGGCCGGGAGCCGCCGTCGCACTTGAATCCGTACCCACACTCCTGGGCTTCCACGATGATTGGACCGAGTTCGACGCCCCTGAGTTCCACGCCACCCTCCCGGATCTGGCGCTCAAAGGACGCTATTTGCATCCCGGTTTGCGGCTGCCGGCCACCGGTCGAATGCTGGACACGGTGGCGCGGATCATTCTCGAACAGAAGGTCACGGGCATCGAAGCCAAACGGGCGTGGCGTTACCTGCTCCACCGTCACGGGGATCCAGCGCCCGAAGAGGGCCACGCAGCGCCGTCGAACCTTCGCCTCCCGCCAACCGCACAGCAGTGGCGCGCGGTTCCATCATGGGAATGGCATAAGGCCGGGGTCGACTCGAAACGGAGCGCCACTATTATCGAAGCCGCACGCCGCGCCCCCGCACTGGAACGGTTGGCGGCCACACCGTCGGATGCAGAATTGAGCCAAAAACTGCAGTCGATCCCGGGTATCGGGCCTTGGACCGTGGCTGAAACCGTGCAGCGAACACACGGCTGCCCGGACTCCATCTCCGTGCTCGACTACCACTTGGCTGCTTATGTTGGCGCTGCCCTGACCGGGCGTCGAACGGACGACGACGGCATGCTGACACTCCTCAAACCCTGGGCAGGACAGCGACAGCGAGTGGTCCGAATGCTCTACGCCAGCGGATTCCGTAAACCGACGTTCGGGCCGAAGCTCGCGCCGTCGGACCATCGGCGGCGTTGACTTCAGCCGACGCCCACGCAACTCACAGCCCTCGCGATAGTCACTCATCACGACAGAAAGGCAACACCATGACCGCATGGCCCGGAGCAATATCTGCCGTCACACTTTTCGTCGAGGACCTGGACGTCGCGAAAGCGTTCTACCAGAACGCATTCGGCCTACCCGTCCATTACGAAGACGAGGACTCAGCGGTCTTCAAGTTCGGTGAAACCCTGATCAACCTGCTCAAGATTTCCGCCGCACACGAACTGATCGAACCCGCCACTGTGGAAACCAGTAATACGGTGCACCGGTCGCAGTTCACCCTTCAGGTCAACGACGTCGACGCCCGCTGCGCCGAACTCACTTCACGGGGCATTGAACTCCTGAACGGCCCCATGGACCGGCCCTGGGGAATCAGAACTGCCAGCTTCAAGGACCCTGACGGCCATATCTGGGAGATCGCACACTAGGCTCCCCGGGAATCAGTCGAGATCGATGCTAAGCACGCGGTCGTCATCGGGCTCAGGATCCCCGCGCCCGTCTGTGTTGTTCGTGAGGAACCACAACTCGCCGTCCGGCGTGGCGGTCACATCCCTCAAGCGGCCGTACTCCCCCACAAAGTGCTCCGTGGAAGTTGAAGTGTCGGACAGCGGGACCTCACGGAGCCGTTCACCTCGCAGGTTCGCGATGAAGATAGCATCATCAGTGACCGCGATACCGCTGGGACTGGCCTCGGACGGCTCCCACTGCTGCACCGGGTCGATGTACTCATCCTGATCCGCGGTTCCTTCAACCTCCGGCCAACCGTAATTGCCGCCAGCTTCGATGATGTTCAGCTCATCCCACGTATTCTGCCCAAACTCCGAGGCATACATAGTGCCATCAAGGGCCCACGCGATGCCCTGCGGGTTCCGGTGGCCGTAGCTATAAATCAGGGAATCCGGGAAAGGGTTGTCATCGGGCACATTCCCGTCCGCGGTCATCCTCAAGATCTTCCCTCCGAACGAATCAAGATCCTGAGCATTATCGGTGTTCCCCGCATCCCCCGTAGTCGCATACAACATCCCATCGGGCCCGAACGCGATCCGTCCCCCGTTGTGAATCGCCGCAGCCGAAATTCCGTCAAGAATCATTTCTGAAGCACCCAACGCCAGTGAACCAGCCTCACCGCTCAACTCAAACCGTAGGATCCAGTTCTCGTTTTTCCCTGTGCCGTAGGCGTAGAGGAAGCCCTCATGGACGGCGATCCCCAAGAGACCGCCTTCGCCACCAGGCTCAACGCCGACGACCCTGCCGACCTCACGAGCGTTTCCGTCTCGATCAAGCTCAAGAATCCGCGCCGAATCCCGCTCACTGATCAGAGCCGTGCCCTCATGGAACGCCATGGACCACGGAGCCACCAGGTCCTGCGCCACAACATCAACCTCGCCCTGCCCGGAAGACGTTGCAGTCCGGGGCGACGACGGGGGCTCGCCGTCGTCGTCCGGCGTGCAGGAAACCAATACGACCAACACCAAAACGACCCCGGCGTACCGAAGGAATGCACGTCTCATGATCCCGGCCTCCTGATTCTGGCGATCGGCAGCCTACGAACGCAGCCCCAACCGCTCCACCGCTTCCTCGCGCATCTCGACCTTGCGGATCTTGCCCGAGACCGTCATCGGGAACTCCTCCCGGACATCCACATAGCGCGGGATCTTGTAGTGCGCCAACCGTCCGCGGCAGAAGGCGACGACGTCGTCAGCAACCAACGGTTCGGCGTCGGGCTTGAGGATGATGCACGCCATGAGTTCCTCGCCGTACTTCTCATCCGGCACACCAATCACCTGCACATCCTGAACTGACGGGTGGCGGTACAGGAACTCCTCAATCTCACGCGGATAGATGTTCTCGCCACCACGGATGACCATGTCCTTGATCCGGCCTTCGATGCTGACGTAGCCGTCGTCGTCCATCCGCCCAAGGTCCCCCGTGTGCATCCAGCCGTCGGCATCAATAGCTTCCGCGGTCTTTTCCGGCTGGTTCCAGTACCCCTGCATCACGCTGTAACCGCGAGTACACAACTCACCGATCTCTCCGCGTTCCACTGGCTCACCGGTTCCTGGGTCCACAATCTGCGACTCGAGGTGCGGCATAGTGCGCCCCACCGTCTCCGTGCGACGAGCAATCGAATCGTCCGACCGCGTCATCGTAGAAACAGGCGAGGTCTCCGTCATGCCGTAACAGATAGCAACTTCTGCCATGTTCATCTCATCAATGACCTGACGCATCACCGACGCCGGGCACGGCGAGCCCGCCATGACCCCGGTGCGAAGCGTGGACAGGTCATAATCCTTGAAATTCGGCAGCGCGAGCTCACCAATAAACATGGTCGGAACACCATAGAGCGACGTCCCGCCGTGCTCCTGTACCGCGCGCAGGGCCTCATCCGCTTTGAACGAACGGCCCGGGATGATGGTCGCCGCACCGTGCGAGAGCGCGTTCAGATTCCCGATCACCATGCCGAAGCAGTGATAGAACGGAACCGGCAAAACCACGCGGTCCCGCTCCGTGTAATTCATCAGCTCACCGATGAAGAACCCGTTATTCAGAATGTTCCGGTGCGTCAGTGTGGCGCCCTTCGGGAAACCAGTCGTGCCCGACGTGTACTGCAGGTTGATCGCATCATTGGTGTCCAGCTCCGCCAGCCGGTCCCGCACGGCGGAAGGCTCGACGTCGGACGCCATGTTCACGACCGAAGCGTAGTCGAGCTCCCCCTCCACCTCGTCGGCACCGCCGTCAATGAACACCAGCTCCGTAAGGTCAGGACAGTTCTGCCGTGCCTGCCGGGCCATGGCGGGATAATCGCTCGACTTATCCGCGGGCGCGAGTACAAGCATCCGCATCCCGCACTGCTGCATCACGAACTCCAGTTCGTGTGCACGGTAGGCCGGATTCACGTTGACAAGTACGACGCCGATCTTCGCCGTCGCGTACTGCAGGATTGTCCACTCGGCGCAGTTGGGCGACCAGATGCCCACCCTGTCCCCACGCTGGAGCCCCAGAGACATCAATCCCGCCGCCAGCTGGTCGACGTCGACGTTGAACTCCGCGTACGTCCAACTCCGGCCCGTGGCTACCTCGATCACCGCATCGCGGCTGCCATACCGCTCAACCATGCGCTCCAGATTCTGACCGATAGTCTCCTCCAGCAGCGGCTGGTTGGACGGCTCCGACGTGTATGACTGCATCAATGAATTCCTTTGTGGGGTGAGCTGGCCTTACCTGAACGCTACCCACCGGGGCTCCGAAAATGAAGGATTAAGAGAAGAATCCCCCGTACTGACTACTCAGTACGGGGGATCCGGAAAACCATTGGTTCAAGTGTTACTGCGCCGGGTTGCCTTCAGGCTGCCCGCCGGCTTCTGCTTCAGCCTGCTGCTGTGCAACCTGCTCGTGTACAGCCTTCATATCAAGGCCCTTGACGGCGTCAACGAGTTCCGTGAACTGCGTGGCATTCAGCGCGCCCGGCTGTGAGAACACGAGCACTTTCTCGCGAAACGCCATCAGCGTGGGGATCGACGTGATACCGGCAGCGGCAGCCAAGGACTGCTCTGCCTCGGTGTCCACCTTCGCAAAGGCGATGTCATCATGCTTCTCGGAAACGGCCTCGTACACTGGCGCAAACTGCTTGCAGGGACCACACCATTCGGCCCAGAAATCAACGAACACAATGTCGTTGTTCTCCACTGTGTCGGGGAAAGTTGCCTCAGTAATATCGATAGTTGCCATACTTCACGCTAACGCGCAGACCGCCCGGTGTCTTCCCCTGTTCGCTTCGGATGAATATTGCGGTCAGGACTGGACGCGCTCAGGAGACGACTGCCAGCTGCCCCTGTTCAAGGTAAAACGCGAAATCATCGTAGGGATCTCCCCACGCTGATTCACACCGTCTGATCCGCCTCACCCAGCTGGCATCCACCCAGACGTTGTGCGCCGCGAGCTCATCATCCACCCAATGCACCAGGACCCGATCCCGCGTCCAGGCAACCGCCTTCCCATCCAGGTCCATGCCCTCGCCGCTCACATGAACATAGGGTTCACGGCGGTACGCTGCTCTGCTGATATGCGGTGAGTCTGCCCTGGAAGTTGTCATGCGGAACACCCTGCCACCCGGCAGTGACATTTTGCCCCGGGCTCTTTCCTGACTTCGCGGGGAAGTGCGGGCACGAAAAAGCCGCCCTGGTCCAAGACCAAGGCGGCTCATTCTATGTTCGGTGGCAGATACTGGATTCGAACCAGTGAAGGCGATGCCAGCTGATTTACAGTCAGCCCCCTTTGGCCACTCGGGTAATCTGCCGAACTTCTTCTGAAGAAGAAACCCACAGCAACCTGCGGGCAAGTCAACTTTACAGAAGATCAGGCCAAGAATCGAATCCGGGTTTTTGACCGCCCAAATGCACTACAAACCACGGGCGATTCTGTCCTCCAACTGAGCTACGAACTGGCTCGCCTGATCATCGGTGACCAGCCCCATGGCTACTGCTTCCTCAAGTTCCGCACGCACGCCATCCACCCGGGCGTCGTCGTCGGACGTGGAATCCGGAGCACAGCGCTCTGGCTGAACCGTCATCACAGGAGCCGTCGAACCGGCCGTCGTGAAGCCCGTCAGAGAAACAACAGACGCTGCAGTCAGCGCAGACCCGGCAGCGAGCCGTGCCAGACGGACGCTGTAGCGGTTGGTGCGCGCTTCAAGGTGGGGGTCGTTATCCATGGATCCGACTCTGCCACGCGAGGGTGACATTCAGCTTGACGGAACCTGAACGTCAGCTGTGGAGAAGGAGCCGTGAATCACAGCCCAACCGCTAGGCTGGGATTCAAACAAAGCATCATCGACAAAGGAGACAACATGGCCAGCGAATCCACGTTCGACGTCGTCAGCAAAGTAGACAAACAGGAAGTGGCAAACGCCCTCAACCAAGCGCAGAAAGAAATTGCCCAGCGCTACGACTTCAAGGGCGTCGGCGCTGAAGTCGATTTCAGCGGCGAGAATCTCCTCCTGAAGGCCAACTCGGAGGAGCGCGTCAAAGCGGTTCTGGACGTCCTGCAGTCCAAGCTGGTCAAACGTGGAATCTCACTGAAATCCCTCGATGTTGGAGAGCCCTTCGCCTCGGGCAAGGAATACCGGATGGAAGCAACCATCAAGGAGGGCATTGCCCAGGACGTGGCCAAGAAAATCAACAAGCTCATCCGGGATGAAGGCCCCAAGGGTGTGAAGTCACAGATCCAGGGCGATGAGCTGCGTGTCTCATCGAAGTCGCGGGATGATCTTCAGGCCACCATGGCGCTCCTGCGAAATTTCGAGGAAGCTGACCTTCAGTTCGTCAATATGCGCTAGTCAGTGGTCAGGCCCTGATCGCTGGGGATCGGGTCACCAGCAGGGCCATCGGTAGATGCGGTCTCAAGACGGGGATCGCTCATGGTCTCGCCCATCCACGAGGTCACGGCCCATTCGTCCATGCTGTGCTCAAGGATGATGACACCGGTGTTTCCCAGCCAGCTCTGCGCAGCGAATTCAGCCTGGATGTTGATCGCGCGAGCCGCAGCCCAGGCCCTGATCATGGCCCCGTGGCTCACCATGGCAACCGAGTCATGGCCGGCGTCGAGCGCTTCCTGGACGACGGCGTCGAACCGGCCCAGCGTTTCATGGCCGTCCGGACCGCCAGGGATCCGGCGGTCCATGTCTCCTGTTGCCCACGCGAAAATAGGCTCGAGGTAGCGTCGGTGCGAAGCCGAGTCCGCGGCCATCTCGAGGTCTCCCCCGCCAACTTCCCGCAGCCCCTCGCGGATCTCTATCTTCAGGCCCCTGGCATCGGCGAGCGGCCCTGCCGTCAGCTGTGCGCGCTTCTGATTCGAGGCAAACAGTGCGTCGATGCGTTCCTCAGCCAACGCTTCGGGGATGGCCGCTGCCTGCTCAAGCCCCAGATCCGTCAGACCCGGGCCCGGAACCGCGGTGTCAAGAAGCTGAAGGACGTTGTTGGGAGTCTGACCGTGTCGAATCAAAATGAGGCGCATGGGGTGATTGTATCCGGATGCAATTAACGCAATGGCCTGCCGGCCATGCCCTCCAGCCGTTTGATGCGGTCCGCCATGGGCGGGTGGGAAGCAAACAGCTGACGCAGGCCGCCTCCGCGCTTGAAGGGGTTGGCGATCATGAGATGCGAGGAATTCACCAGATCCTGACGTGGGGGCAATGGTGCCTGCTGGGTCCCCTGCTCGAGCTTGCGGAGCGCGGAAGCCAGCGCCAGCGGGTCTCCAGTGAGCGTGGCCCCGTCCTCGTCGGCGTCGTACTCCCGCGTCCGTCCGATAGCCATCTGGACCAACGCGGCCGCGATAGGCGCGAGGAACACCATCGCCAGGGCCACGAGCGGGTTGCCGCCTCCCCGCTCACGATTGCCGCCTGCAAAAATGCTGAAGAAGTAGAAGAGCTGCCCCACCGATGTGATGACCGAGGCGACGGCGGCCGCCATGGACCCGGTGAGGATGTCCCTGTTGTACACGTGCATCAGCTCATGGCCCAGCACGCCGCGTAGCTCGCGCTCATCCAGAATCCGCAGGATTCCCTCGGTGCAGCAGACTGCCGCATTCTCGGGATTGCGTCCCGTTGCGAAGGCGTTGGGGGCAAGCGCGGGTGAGACGTACAGGCGAGGCATCGGTTGTCCCGCCTTCTGCGACAGCTCACGCACAATGGCGTAGATGGCAGGAGCCTGAGCTTCGGTCACAGGCATCGCTTTCATGCTTTTGAGCGCCACTTTGTCCGAGTTCCAGTAGCTGTACGCAATGCTGCCCAGGGACAGAACGCCGGCGATGACGATGATCCAGTAGTTCCCAAAATAGGCTGCCATCGCCCAGCCGAAGAGCAGGAAGAGCGCTCCCAGGGCAGCAAAAAGAGCAACCGTCTTGAGTCCGTTAAAGTGATTATGCACGTGCCTCCATCCTTCGCATACCCCCGGTCTCAAGACTAGGGGACTCCCCGCTCCCCGCCTAAGGACCGGTTTGGCTCAGGGTTCAGGGTTTTGCGCATCGTACTGCGCGAATCTGGGTTGTCTCCGGTGCAGGATGTAAACGAGGAGAATGCACAGCAGCCCTCCCAGGATGGCAGCCCATCCTTCGCCAACGAAGGACGCCTCCGTGCCAGCGACCATGTCTCCCAGCCGTGGGCCGCCAGCCACGACGACGATGAACACGCCCTGGAGCCGTCCGCGCATGGCATCTGGAGTGGCGGATTGAAGGATCGTGGTGCGGAAGACTGAGCTGACGGAATCTGAAATTCCTGCGGCCACCATGATCAGGGCAGCTGGAATGATCCAGAGGGACATTGAGTCGTCGCCCGTACGGCCAGCCAGTACGACGACGACGCCGAAGGACGAGACGCACAAGCCCCAGGAAACGATGGACCAGAGGACTGCGGCACCCTGTCTTCGGACGTGTCCAAGGGGTCCGGAGAACAGTCCCGCGAGGACTGCCCCGAAAGCGATGGAGCCGAGGAGGATGCCGACGGTCAGCTCACCGCCACCGATCATGACGGCCCCGATGGCTGGCAGCAGTGCTCGGGGTTGTGCCATGACCATGGCAGCGAGGTCCACCAGGAACGTCATGCGAATGTTGGGGCGGGTCGAAAGGAACCTGAATCCTTCAACGACTGACTTGATGCCCGCCTTGTGAACCTCACCTTCCGGGCGCATGGCCGGTAGCCGGAACAGTGCCCAGAGGGCTGCGGTGAAGGTGACGACGTCGATCGTGTAGGTCCAGGCGTATCCCACCTGGGCCACCAGAACGCCGGCGAGGAGAGGTCCGACGGTCATGCCGAGCCCGAATGTGACCATGGTCAGGGCGTTCGCAGCAGGTAGCAATACGGGCCGTACCAGCCGTGGAATGATGGCGGTTCTGGCTGGCTGGTTGATTCCTGCAGCACCACTTTGTATGGCGATGAGGGCGTAGAGCAGCCAGATATTCTGCACGCCGATCCACGCCTGCACTGCGATCGCGATCGTGGTGCCCCAGAGAACGACGGCGGAGATCAGTGCCACCCGCCGCCTGTCGTAGGCATCGATGATCGATCCCCCATACAGGCCGGCAACGACGAGCGGGAGTAATGCGAAGAGGCCGAGCAGACCCACGTAGAGGCTGGACTGCGTGAGGGCGTAGATCTCCAGGCTGACCGCCACCAGCGTCAGTTGGGTTCCTACTGCGGAGAGGGACATGCCAAAGAACAGCCGGCGAAAGTCGGGGCTTTCGCGCAGCGGCGTCATGTCAGCTAGGAGTCGGGGCACCGGTTGATAATACCCAATGATTCGTCGATCGTTTCGATCAACCGCGGACTGGCCAGTATCCGGAAGTGTCCATCGACGGCCAGCTGAACGTTCCGAGCATCGTGCAGCCTGCTTCCTCCCGGGATATGCGGGTCAAACCGCGCGAAGATCGAGGTGATGCGCAGGTTGACCTCGCGGTTCTCCTGGAGCTTGAGCAGCGCCGCGTTGCGGGGTGAGAGATCCCGCACCCCGGGAAGGAACACGTAGCCGGCGTAAATGGAACCCGCGAACGGCGTATTGACGGCGATCATATGCCTGACGCGGTTTCCGGCGGGGCCGGCCATCACGTACTTTCCGATCAGGCCGCCTTTGCTGTGGGCGATGATCACTACGGAATCGAGGTTGTTGCTCTCGAGGTACCCACTGACGGCCACGGCCAACTGCTCCGCCGACCTCAGGTTGTACCCCAGAGATTCCACAACGTGAACTTCGTGGCCGAGCTCATACACGTGATCGACCAGTGGCTTCATGAACTGCCAGCGTTCGTAGATGCCGGGCAGGATGAGGATGGGAGGGAGGTCCCCTGCCGCCGTCGCGCCCCGCTGAGTTGGCGTCCTGCCTTTAGTGTCACGGCGTTCGTAACGGGCAAAGTCAGTGCGAAAGACGTGGCCGTGGATCTGCCAGTAGGCAACATAAGCGTAGTCGAGCAACCAGGAGAACAGGCGGCTGAGGATCGTCACCGGGGTTCCGCCACTTCGACACACAGAACGGCCACCGCTTCCGGTTCCTTGAACATCGTGACGTGCGGTTGATTCGCGAGCTGCGTGATCACCGCCTGCGGACAACTCTCCCGAATCCGCTCCAGCCAATCTTCAGGCGCGATCGGGTCCTTCTGGCCCCTCACCAGCTGGACCGGGCACGTGACATCGGCCAGTGTTTTCTCAAGACGATTCTCGAGCATCTTCGGCAGAATTCGGAGATACCAGGGCAGGCCTGCGCGCAGATAGTCAGTGAACACGATCCAGTTCACCGGAGCACTTTCACCGAGTGTGTCACGCCCGAGCAGCAGCGCCTGGCTGAGAGCGTTGCGGCGCTGATCATTGACTGTGGGACCGAGCAGGACAAGCGAGCTGACGACGTCGACCCGTTGGACGGCGAGCGCCGCCGCGACCTGACACCCCATGGAATGCCCGACGACGACGGCGCCGGTGACGTTGAACTGGTTCAGTGCCTCCCCCACGACCTGGGCGAATTCCTCAATGCTGAGAGCTCGTTCTGGTTTGGGAACGGCACCGAATCCGGGAAGTTCGACGGCGAAGACTCGCCCTCGTCTGGACAGGAGCCTTGCGAGGGGTTCGAAGTATCGGGGCGAGGCGCCGATACCGTGAATCAGGACATATGCGGCTGGGCCGGAACCGGTCTCGTAGATGTTGATCCGGGTTTCCTCGACGGTCAGCGTATGGCGGGCTGTCCATGCGGTCATAACCATTGATACACCCCTCTCTCGCTTGTCGTTCAACCGTATCGGCTACTGCACGCAAGTTATCGCTTCTCCTTATCCTGCTAGTCTGAAAGGACGCTGACAAATTGCCTAGAGTAACCGTTTGACGAGTTCAGGGGGATCGAACCGCCCTGAACATCACGGCAAAGCCTGTAATTTTACGATCCCGCACTCGGGCCCTGTGCGGACGACGAGCGGGATCACGAGACTGAAGAGGAGATCGTGGATACCGGACTGTATCAATTGAGTGGATGGGCAGTGATGCTGCTCCTGGTCGCCATCTATGGCGGCAGTTTTCTGATGTCGTGGTACATCGGCAAGAGAAAAGAAAACGCTGACGGATATATGACCGCCGGCAACAAAATCGGTTTCGGAGTGTCCGCGGCCAGTATGACAGCCACCTGGATCTGGGCTTCTTCCATGTACGCATCCGCCACCGCTGGCTACACCTACGGGATCTCCGGCCCCATCCACTACGGGTTATGGGGTGCGCTGATGATTCTGTTCATCTACCCCTTCGGTAAACGCATCCGGGCCGTCGCACCCAAAGCCCATACCCTCGCCGAGGTCATGAGGGTACGGCATGGCCGCTCAAGCCAACTGATGCTGGCTGGTTCCAACATCGTCGGCAGCGTCATCAGCCTCACATCGAACTTCATCGCAGGCGGCGCCCTCGTTGCGCTGCTCTCGCCATTCAGCTTCTCGCAGGGCGTCATCGCAGTGGCCGCCGGCGTCCTCCTCTATACCCTGTGGTCCGGCTTCCGCGCATCCGTGCTCACCGACTTCGCACAAGTTGTCGCAATGCTGGGCGCCGTCGTCGTCATCATTCCTGTGGTGTTCTTCGCCGCGGGTGGGCCAGCCATGTTTGACCAGGGAGCCGTGAATCTCACCCCACAACAGGGCGATTTCTTCTCAAGCGATGCCTTCCTGAACCAAGGTGCACCGTATATCGCCGCAGTTCTCGCTTATGCCATCGGAAACCAGACCATCGCCCAACGACTCTTCGCGGTGCGTCAGGACCTCATCAAAAAGACCTTCATCACGGCAACAGTTGGATACGGTGCAACGGTTATCGGCGTGGGTATGCTCGGCGTCATGGCGCTCTACCTCGGACTCACGCCGACGGGCGGGGACGTCAACAACCTCATCCCCCAGATGGCCTCCACCTATCTGGGCCCCATCATGTTGTGCCTGTTCTTCATCATGATCCTCGGAGCCCTCTCCTCTACCGCTGACTCCGACCTCTCTGCCCTGTCCTCGATCATGATGGCTGACGTCTACGGGCAGAACATGGGCAAGAAGAACGCCAACCCCAAGACGATGCTCCTCATCGGGCGCATCACCATGGTGGTCGCCACCGCCGCAGCCCTCGTTTTCGCCAGTCAACAGATGAACATCCTCGACCTGCTGGTCTTCGTCGGCGCACTCTGGGGCGCACTCGTATTCCCCGTGCTCGCGAGCTTCTACTGGGACAAGGTGACCAACAAGGCATTCACCGTATCCGTGATCGCTGCCCTCGCAGTCTTCATTCCAGTCCGCTTCGAATGGTTCGAAGTTGGCGGGGTGACAGCCATAGCACTGGATGTTCTGTCAGTGATCGGTATCGGCGTGGTGCTCGGCCTCATGACGTTTGGATTCTTCGGCCTGAAACCGGCCAAGATCGTCGGCGTCATTGCAGCACTGGGCTCAGCGCCGTTCGCCATCGGGTTCCTGCATGATTACACCGTGCTGACCGGATCCCTCGTGGCCTACGCCGTGAGTACAGGGGTTTGCTACTTCATGTCCATCCGCAACACGACGTCGTTTGACTTCGCCGTCATCAAGGAACGCATCGGCGATTTCGATAGCCGACCGGAGACCACCGGAGACAACCCGGACGACGACCTCGAACCAGCCAGCACCCCAGGTGCCAGGTAAGGAGAACACCATGGAAACGCTACTTCTGACGATTTACGTCCTCATGTGGCCGGTTATTGTTGCCGGTACGCTGTTTGCGCTGTGCCGCGGCTTCGTCAAGGACTGGTTACAGGCACGACGTGACGGTGAACGCATTATCTGACGTTCTGAGTCAGCAGCGGGGGTGGGACCCTGACTCACTCCCGCTGGCTGCGTTCAAGAGAACCAAAGAAATTATCGACTGCTTTGGCCCAAGCTTCACGAGCCTGATGCTGTTCTCCACTGATGACGTAGGAGAACTCTATGCCGTAGAACGTGGAAACCAACAGCCTCGCTTCTACCCGCGCCGATCCCGACTCGATACCCTGATTTTCCAGCCACCGAGTCACAAATGAAATCCAGTAGTTGAAGATTTTGCCCGCCGTACCTCGTGGGCGCTCCGACGTGGGATCCTGCATGGCCGCTTCAAAAACGAGGCGCTGCGACTGCCGTGCGCGCTCATCGAGCGAATGCTCCAAAATGAAGTGCGCGTGCTCCCGAAACTCTTCGACGCTCAGATCAGTTGAAGCAGGACGCAGTCCTTCATTCAAGCGGGTCTCAATGAAGTTCACTATCTCGTTCAGGAGCTGCTCGCGGTTACCGAAATGGTAAACGAGCACATAGCTGCTGATACCGAGCCCATCAGCCAAGGTCCTGAAACTGAGGTCGGACAAAGGCTTGTCCTGAAAGTAATCCAGAGTCTGCGAGAGAAGCTCAATCTTGCGCCCCGGTGAGGTGGGTCGTGCCATTCCTCCATGCTAGGGCAAATTGGACGAAAATCAGCACAATCGTCCAAATGTCGTGCAAATTTCCTTCCATCAGTCCAAAAATAGCTTCAGGCCCCCTTCTGCGTCGAAGAGGGCCTGAAGCAATCAGTGCGTGATGTCACTACAAAGCTGGAGAAATACTAGCCTCTGCGACGACGGTTCAGGAAGAGAACAACAGCACCAGCTGCAAGCAGAAGCAGCGAGCCGCCTACAAGACCGACGGTCTGAGCTCCAGTTCGTGCGAGCTCACCGTCGCCGCCAGCTACCGGCGGTGCCGCAGGAGCGGACGTTTCCGGTGCAGGGGTAGCTGTCGCTGATGGAGCAGGCGCAGCCTCGATCGGCGCTTCAGTCGGTGTTGCCGTAGGAGCCGGTGTTTCCGTCGGGGCCGGTGCCGGGGTTTCCGTCGGCGTCGGCGCCGGTGCGGCCTCGAGTGCTTCTACCACGACGCTCTGTTCTGCAGAGTTGATATCAGCGTGCTCCGCTACCAGTTCGCCACTGGCCAAGTACAGGCGCTCAAAGACGACCAGGTTCTTACCTGCGGTCTCCTCGGTGAGCTTGAACTCGAGCGAGACGACCCCGTCGGCCTTGTCTGCAGTGAACGTTGCTTCGGAAGTGATGCCGGTGGACTCGCCGGAATCCTTGTCCATGAGCTCGCCCTTGACGGTGTAGACCTCACCGACGGTGAGACCCGTGTAGCGAACCTCATCGACAACCACGCCATCCGATGCGACTACCTTGTCGCCATCGGACTTGTCCGTTGCCGTGGTGCCCAACTCAGGGGCAGCGACCATCGGGGTGGTCCACGAAAGGCTGATCCGGTCCTGGAGAGCCACGTAGCTGTCGGTCTGTGCCATCACCATCGACTGAGTGCGGACTTCTTCACCGACAAACAAGCGTCCTGCAACAGGCGCTGCGTTGATCTCGGCAGTGATGTTGATTTTGCCTTCGGCGGTTCCAACAGGAACCTGAACGAAGATCGGCTCACCGATCGGCGGAGCATCAAGGCTGACCGGTGTACCCTGAGCATCAACCAGTACGACGTCGTCCCGATCCGTGCTCAGTGCCGCGACGTCCCGAGTTGCTTCAATAACAAACGGCCCAACCAGCTCGCCGGCCACACCCTCGGTCTTCTCCGACGTCAGGTCAATAGCAGCTGCTTCTGGCTCATCCGCCAGTCCAACGTTGAATTCTTCGCTGGTGAGGTATTCGTAGAGGCGACGAACATCGGAGTCCGCCTGGTACGACTGAACTCCCGCAACCTGACGGAATTCCATGCCATCCGAGTAGTGCCAGATCGCAGCCTGAGTGGCCGTCACCGCCTCCTTCTCCGTCAGACCGTCGTGGAAATGCCCGTCCTTGACGTCGGCATTCACTGCCTCGGCTACAGCGGCCGCATCCAGCGCCGGGTAGGAGTTATTCAGAATCCAGTTGACGTAGGCCGCATTCTCCGTGAAATCGTTATTGCCCGGCATACGGTCCCAGCCAATTTCACGCATGGGGGCCTCGTTGCGACCCGGCACCCGGTATTCAACGCAGTATGCCTGGTACCTGTCACCGGACTCCGTCCGGATGCTGAACGTGTTGGTCGCCACTGCATAACCATTGAGATTATGCGAGATCGCGTAGCCGCCAACCGCCACGCCCTCCAGTGATGCGTCCCCCGCAGCATGAGCTGCCGGCGCAGCAAACGCCGCACCCGAAACAGCGAGAGTAGCTGCTGCCATGAGGGCCGCCAGGCGATGTCCGCCTCGAACGACACCTGGTCGTCCTAGTCCCCGAGCCTTTGAAAAAGTCATCGATTGTTCCTCAGATTGTTGAATGGCACTCATAGTGCGCCCCACCAACTCCGAGGATAACAATGGTTATTTTTCTACGCCCAATGTATATCTGATCGTTATCTAAAACGTCTAACGTGGTCTACCTGTCGGTCGACGCGCGGGAAATCCTGACCAAGTCCTCCCTTGGCACCACTTTGACCCGCTCACGCTGCACGCGTCCCGGGCCGTCGTCCGCCCCGTCCGGATCAACGTGGCGATAGTTTTCCCCCAAGGACTGCTCATGGGCGTCCAACTTCTGCCAGCCCTCCCACGTCGTGTACTCCACGTCCCGCGAATCGAGAAGCGATGTCACTGCGCCTTCCGAGGGATCTGACGGAAGCGGAAGATTGAACCGATCCTCCAGAAGGCAACCAACAGTCTCCAGCGCATCCCCCTTGGTGTGCCCGATCAGGCCCACCGGCCCCCTTTTGATCCAGCCAGTTGCGTAGACACCCGGAACGGGCTCCCCATCAGCGTCAAGAACACGACCCGCCGCATTGGGAACCACACCCCGCGCGGAGTCAAAACCGAGGCCGGGAATCTCGGAACCAAAGTACCCAACCGCCCGATATACAGCCTGCACCGCGTACTCAATGTACTCGCCAGTTCCACGCACACCGCCGGAACCGTCCAATTCGTTACGTTCAAAGCGGATCCCCGCCACGCGACCGGAGTCATCACCCTCGCCAGAAAGGACTTCCACTGGCGAATGCAGGAAATGGAGATGGAGCCGCCGGGGAGCGCCGGAATCCTGCTCCTCCACTAACCAGTTGGTCAACGTGTTGACCATCGTCTTCGTTTGGTTATTCGACCTGATTTGGTCGTCAGAACCCTCATCGAACTCGAAATCCTCCGGGTAGAGCACAATATCCACGCCGCGGCTGTGGCTCAGTTCGCGCAATTCCAGCGGAGTGAATTTCACCTGGGCCGGGCCGCGACGACCGAAAATGTGGACATCCGTGACCGGCGATGACTTCAAACCGCGGTAGACGTTGTCCGGGATCTCGGTTGTCAACAGATCGTCGGCGTCCTTGGACAACACCCGCGCAACATCCAAGGCCACATTTCCGTTGCCGATGATCGCAACCTCACGCGCCTGAAGCGGCCATTCCCGCGAGACATCCGGATGACCGTCGTACCAGGAGACAAAATCAGCCGCACCGAACGAGCCCTCGAGCTCAATTCCCGGGATCGACAACTCAGCATCCTGTACGGCACCCGTAGCGAATATCACCGCGTCGTAGAGACTCTTGAGGTCCTCAAGATCGATGTCCCTGCCGAACTCAACGTTCCCCAAAAAACGGATGTCACCACGGTCCAGTACCCGGTGCAGGGCGTTGACAATCCCCTTGATGCGGGGATGATCAGGGGCCACACCGTAGCGGATCAGACCATACGGCGAGGGGTAGCGATCGAAGATGTCGATACTCACCCCGAGGTCGCCGTCGCGCACCTCCCGCGACTTGGTGAGCAGGTCCGAGGCGTAGATACCCGCAGGACCAGCACCCACCACCGCGACACGTAGTGGACGGGGCGTGGACGAGTCAGACGGCGTCAAACTGGGCACGAACAGTTCCTTCCGAAGTGGGGAACACTAATATGGGCACAAATCCCTAGTCTAATCGCTGGGCCCAGCGGCATTCACCTCCACCCGAACTGCCTCCCGAAGTACGGAATAGAGACAGCGCCATCAAGGTTGTCGAAGACGTGCCTACTGTTGACGGCGAGCCACAGCCAATCAAGCCGCCTGCCCCGCCCATCGTCCCCGCGACTGGGAGCGATACTGTCCCGGCGTTAACACGCAAACCCCCCAGAGAGCCGCGGAGCGAAATCTCCAAAGGATTTCTCTACGGAATCGGCGCCTACGGTATATGGGGCATCCTCCCCCTCTACTTCATCATGCTGGCACCGGCTGGCCCCGTGGAAATCGTGGCGAACCGCATCGTTTGGTCCTTGGTGTTCTGCGGTGTTCTGCTCACCGTGATGCGGTCCTGGCGCCCGGCGCTTGCTGCCGTCCGCAACCCGCGGATACTGGGCGCACTGACCTTCGCAGCTGTGCTGATCGCAGGCAACTGGCTCATCTACGTCTACGGCGTCACCAGCGGACAAACCATCGAAGCCGCCCTGGGCTACTTCTTCAACCCCCTCGTATCCGTTCTGATGGGCGTCATCCTCCTGAAGGAACGCCTCCGACCGCTGCAATGGGTGGCTATGGGCGTCGGCTTCCTTGCCGTCGTCGTACTGGTGGTGGTGTACGGAAGCGTCCCCTGGATTGCGCTGGGTCTCGCCTTCACTTTTGGGTCCTACGGGTTCGTGAAAAAGCGTGTTGGGCCACGGGTGGATTCCATCTCCAGCCTGAGTATTGAAACCGCCGTCCTTGCCCCGCTCGCGGGCGGGTTCATGATCTGGCTCGCGGCGTCCGGCAACGGGACGCTCCTGAGCGAGGGAACAGCACACTTCTGGTGGCTGGTCTCAGCAGGCATCATCACCGCAGTACCGCTGATCTTCTTCGGTGCGGCAGCTGGACGGCTCCCGTTGAGCTCCCTCGGAATGCTTCAGTACATGACGCCGACCGTGCAGTTCATTATTGCGCTCGTCCTCCTCAACGAGGACATGCCGCTGGAGCGATGGCTCGGCTTCAGTCTCGTCTGGGTAGCGCTGATCATCCTGACGGTGGACATGCTCCGCACAACGCGTACCAACAGGTATCTTCGCCGAACCGCTTAGCGATATTCCCCTGTAACGCCGAAGTCAGGGATCGCTGAGGGTGGCCTCGGCGATCCCTGACTTCGGCAAAAGGAAAAAGGGGAACGGAAGTCTAGCGCTCCGTGCGCTCCCAGCCCCTCGGGACCACGACCATGGGAACTGGTAGACCGCGGAGCATCTTGTTCGCCGTCGATCCAATAAAGAGCTGACGCCGCTGGGCAAGACGGCTGGAACCAACGATCACCAGCTCGCCTGGATCCCACTCGACATCATCCATGGCCTGTTCGATGCTCCGGCCATGGGCAACCGTCACCGTTGCATCATGATCCTCAGGCAACTGCTCCTGCGCCTTGGACAGCAGGCCGCGAGCATGCTCATGGGCGGCCTTCACTGTATCGATAGGGTGCGTTGCTCCATGGGCGTCCAGCGCTACCAGCGAGATCAGTCGGAGCGGCAAGCCACGGCGTGCAGCAGATTCAACCGCTACATCCAGGACAGCTTCAGCGCCAGTTCGCCCACCGACAGCGCAAGTCAACCTGCTCAACCGGTCACGGTGACGATAGCCACGCGGCGCGAGAGCCACCGGCACGGGAGAGGCATGCAGCAGCGCGGTAGCTACCGTGCCAACAGTAAACCGGCGCAGCAGCCCCGAGTTGGTGGGTCCAACAACGATCAAGCCTGCGTTCAGATCTGCAGCAGCCTCCAGGAGGCCAGCTGCGAACGAGTCGGCGATGCGAACGTGGGTTTCCGACTCGATCCCGTCAGGCAGCTCACTCTGCGCCTGCTTGAGGTCCGCTTCGGCGGCTTTCGAACCGGGAGCAACGCTGCCATCCTGTGGCGGATTGAGGACTGTGACCAGATCGACCTTGGCCCCCTGCGTCGTTGCAAGCGACGTGGCAAGAGCAACTGCATCCCGTGCCCGTTCAGTTCCAGTGAAGCCAACTACATATCGCATCGATCAACCCTTCTGACGATTCAGCGAGCTATGACTCTCGTGCGTCATTGCACCTATGTAGCAACTCTAGACGCACGATCCAATTCACAACACTTTCACAGATTGCGTCAGGAAACCGTTCAGCTCTGGGCCCGGATTGCCGTCTCCAGAACGTTCAGCCCATCTTCGAGCACTTCATCGTTGATCACGAGCGGAGGAAGCAGGCGAACCACGTTGCCGTAGGTGCCGCAGGTGAGGATGATGACGCCCTCTTTCAGGCAGTACTCTGCGATGGCCTTGGTAGCGGCGGCGTTGGGAACCTTTCCGCCGGGCAGGACCAGCTCGAGAGCGAGCATGCCACCGCGTCCGCGGACCTCGCCGATGATGTTCTTCTCACCAAGGTCCGAGGCAATCTTCTGCAGGCGTTCCGTCACCACGGAGCCGATGTGTGCGGCACGGGCGTTCAGGTCCAAGTCCTTCATGCTGCCGATGGCCGCGACGGCCGCTGCGCACGCCACCGGGTTTCCACCATAGGTACCGCCGAGGCCGCCAGCGTGCACGGAGTCCATCAGCTCGGCCCGACCGGTCACGGCCGACAGGGGCATGCCGCCGGCGATTCCCTTGGCCATGGTGATGAGGTCGGGAACCACGCCTTCATGGTTGACGGCGAACCACTCGCCGGTGCGGCAGAATCCGGACTGGACTTCGTCCGCAATGAAAACCACGCCCTTCTCACGCGCCCATTCGGCAAGGCGGGGAAGGAAACCTTCGGCCGGGACGATGAAGCCACCCTCGCCCTGGATGGGTTCGATGAGAATCGCGGCTACCGACTCGGAACCGATCTGCTTCTCGATCGCGAGGATGGCTCGCTCAGCGGCTTCCTTGCCGTTGACGTTCTCGTTCTCCTCGCGGAACGGGTAGCTCATCGGAACACGGTAGACCTCAGGGGCAAAAGGTCCGAAGGTCCCGGCGGGGCTCGACTTGTACGGCATCGCTTTCGCGGTGAGCGCCATCGTGAGGTTGGTGCGGCCATGGTAGGCGTGATCAAAGGCGACGACGGCGGGACGGCCGGTTGCCACGCGGGCGATCTTCACAGCATTTTCGACGGCTTCAGCCCCGGAGTTGAACAGGACGCTTCGCTTTTCATGGTCGCCGGGCGTGAGCTCCGAGAGAAGCTCGGCAACTTCGACGTAACCCTCGTACGGGGCAACCATGAAGCAGGTGTGCGTGAAGCGCTCCACCTGTTCCCGGACAGCAGCGGCCACGGCCGGGTTGGAGGCGCCCACGCTCGTCACGGCGATGCCGGAGCCGAGGTCGATGAAGGAGTTTCCGTCGACGTCGGTGACAATGGCGCCGTCGGCGTCGGCAACGTAAACCGGGACACCGGAAGCAACACCGGCGGCGACTGTCTGTGCGCGGCGTGCAGCAAGCTCCTGCGAGCGCGGGCCCGGGAATTCCCCGTTGATGTTCCGCTTTTGCTCGAGGCGGTATTGCAGCGCAGTGGTCTGTGTAGCCATGGAAAAGTGCCCTTCTAGATGTCCAGCCTATTTACAGGTGACGATACGGGTAGGAGCTCCAGAGGATCCAGAGCAAACCGCACAGCCTATGAGACCAGACCCTGTGCGGTTGAACAAACGATAGGGGCTCGTTGCGGCTAGGATGCGTTCATGGCCATCACCCTGCGCACCCTGCTGGCATCGCGTGCACTCAACCTCCGTCAGGCTGGGTCAACGACAGCGAACGAGGACACTCCCATTGAGTGGGTTGCCATGACCGAACTGGAGGACCCCCGGCCGTTTCTGTCCGGCGGCGAAGTGGTGCTGACCACCGGAATCCGCTTGAAGTCCGCTACGTCCCAGCGGTCCTTCGTCCGCCACGTTCACACAGCAGGCTCGCTCGCTGTAGGGTTCGGCGTAGGGCTTGGGCACCGAAAAGTTCCGGCAGCATTCCTCGAGGAAGCAGCAACGCTCGGTCTTCCCGTGTTCGAGGTCCCTTATGACACCCCGTTTATGGCGATCGGAAAGCTCGTGGCCGACGCGCAATCGGCTCAGCACTATGAGCATCTGGAAAACCTGTTGAGGGGCCATCAGGTTCTCGCGGCGTGCCTGCTGCGCGGCAAGGGTCTCCCCGCGCTGTTGCGGGAGCTGGCTTCGATGCTGAAGACCGACGTCGTGCTCTGGCAGTACGGCACGGAACTGCATTCGACGGGCGCCACGGGGCTGGACCGTCAATGGCATCAGGTTCCCATCGCCACCGGGCTGCAGGACCGGAGTGTTCTCGCGATTGCGGAACCATACGGCCGCAGCGCCATGGTGGACTACGCGCAGAGTCTCATCAGTCTGGAACTCAGCAATCAGGCGACGCTGCGGTCCCGATCCCGTGACGCGAACGGCCAGCTGTTGTCCGACGTCGTTGCGGGTCTTTTGACCGGCGCTGACGCAGAACTGCGGTTGGCGTCAGCGGGGATCGACGTCGAGGCGAAATGGTCCATCCTCCTGATCGATGTAGCGCCCGGACAACGCCGCGCGCTGCGCACTCTTCCGTTGCCGTCCGATTTCGGTCAGTCCGTCACGGCCCTCGTCGAGGAACGGTTGGTGATCATGGCGAGGGCCGCGCCAACCCAGGTGGACGGTCTCGCCGAGTACTTCGACGCAGCCGGCCTTGGCGCCCGCATCGGGGTGGGTGGCACCTACAGCAAGCCCAGCGGCCTGCGGTGGAGTTACTTCGAGGCGCGCGAATCGCTCACCCGTGGAGAGCTCGTGAACCTTCCGGACAAGCTGAGTCTGACGTCGCTGTTGCTCGCGAGCACCGATGTGCCCCTCGGGGATCTTGCAGCAGAGGCGCTGAACCCCGTCATGGACTTTGACCGGAAGCATGACGCGGATCTGTTCAGGACTCTGGAGCGTTACCTAGAGCTCGACGGGTCCGTGGCCGCCGTCGCCGAATCCATGGACCTACACCGCAACACGGTCCGGTACCGACTTCAGCAGCTCTCGAAGTTATCCGGTCACGACCCGGCGACAATGGCGGGCAGGGTCCACCTTTATCTCGCTGTGCGCTGGGTGCGGCTCGGTTAGGGACGGTGGATGCTGCCTGTCCGAGGAGGTAGCGAGTGCGAGCCGCCGGTAGGAGTCGGACGGTTCTGCATTGACGGCCTCGGATGCAACGTTGATCAGTAGGCGGCTGAAGATTTTCACGGACTCAGGTGCATCTGTGGCGGTGAGCATATGAATCCGACGACGGGGCGCCGGTTGCCTGAGGGGAACAGCCACCACGTCGGGGTGGAGCGTTGCCAGACCCATCCGGGGCATGACACCGATTCCCAGCCCGGCAGCGATCAGACCCTGGGCGGTAATGATCTCGTCGCATTCGACTTTGTATGTGGGGGTGAAACCCTGCACCGTGCAGGCGTCTTTCACGTGGCGGCTGCACGGGCCCAATGGCCACTCATGGCTGACCCACGGGAGATCGGCAAGGTCCAGCAGGTCCAGTACCGGACGGGCGGCGAGCGGGTGATCGACCGGGAGAACTGCGTCAAACCGGTCGTCGAGGACATGCGCCCAGGACACGCCGTCGCACGTAGTTGGTGTCTCCGCCACCGTGAGTGCGAGGTCCACATCTCCCCTGCTGATGCGCGGACCCGGCATTGGATCCGGTTGCAGGCGAAGATCAATATGCATTTCGGGGTTCTGCTGCGTCAGAGCGGTGATAGCCGGGACGATCAGGGCCTGGCCAGCGGTATCGAAGTATTCGACCCGTAGTCGCGTTGCCCTCGCATGTCGGTGGTCTTCGAGCGCTTGCTCCGCTGCGTTCAGCTGGGCGAACAGCTGATCCGCGTGATCCGCGAGCAGCCGCGCTGCAGCCGTGAGCCGGATTCCGCGGCCAACGCGCTCCACGAGCTGCAAACCCACTTCCCGCTGCAGCGTTGTGATTTGCTGGCTGACCGACGACGGCGTATAGCCGAGCGCCTGGGCGGCGGCGGTGATCGAGCCGGAAGCCACCACGGAGCGGAGGACCTGCATTCGGCGCACATCAAGCATAAGTACAACTTAACAGTCCTTAAGGACTCTTTGCTAGAAGTTCAATCCCGACAATGAAATTCTCTTGAACGACTGCCTGAACAATTTGGCCTGGATCTACCATCCGGGCCTTGGCAATGTGACCGATCCCGTCACAGGTAACCCGGCATCATGATCGAAAGGACTCACCCGAACGATGGTCGTTTTGGTAGAACCAAACGTTGGAACCGATTTGCAGTCATGGGCCGAAGAGGCCCTGACAGCCTTCAAAGTGCGCATGACCGATCCGGACAGCCCTTTTCCCTGCATCTTCGGAGTGGAAGCGGTGGTTCGCGGAACGCTGCGGTACGCATTCCTGGACTCAGCGGTTGATCAAGCGCAGCAGTTAGCTCGAATGGCCGGAAGGCTTCTCCACCTCGCCCAACGACAGCACGTTTGAATACAGCTTTAACGGACAACCGATGTTCGTCGTGATCAACACCGATATTCATACAAGTCGCCAGAGCCGCGCGTTCAGCCGTGTCGCGATCACGTTCCAGCCCCGATTTGTCTTTGATGACTTGGCGGAGGAAACTCCGCGCGGTGACGAATCCAGGCAGATAATCCGGCAGCGGTTGACCGAGTACGACGCCGCGCCGGTCACCCCTCTCCTGGGCGCATTCGGAGATTCCGCAAACCGCGAATGGATGCAGTACTACCTGGACGATGGCGATCCGGTTCCCGGTATGGAGAAGTGCCCCGTACACAACTTTCGATCCAACGACTGAGGAGCCCGCCATGCAGCCCACTATTGAGCCTGAAGAAATACGGGAAATCGACGTACTCATGGACCGCTTCGCCCCACCTCAGGGCGGAATCGAATACCAGACAGACCAGCCCGGCAAGGTGCACGCCTGGCACAGCCATTCAGTCCACGAAACTCTCGTGGTCCTCAGCGGGACGATAACCCTGTCGTGGAAAGACTGCGCAGGACAGCAACAGGATGCGGTGGCGAAAGCAGGACAGCGGATCGAGTTACCAGCAAACACGGCTGTCGGAGCAGCCGGAGTCGCGGGGTCACTGCTTGGGGGAAGGCTCGCCGACAGGCTGGGCGAGTTCAGAATCCTTACCTACAGCACATTGGTCAATGGACCGATCCTGTTCTTCTTGGCAGTGACAGACCGTCCAGTTCTCAACGTGGCATTTGCGGCAGTGAGCGTTGGCCTGTCACAGGCGTTCATGCCGCCTGCGGCAACAGTTATCGCTAGATTCAGTACGCCGGACAATCGGGTCACGCTGTTCGCGTTCTACCGGATTTTTATCAACGTCGGGTCGGTAGTAGCACCGGCTGTGGCGGGCTTTCTCGGACAGCACGCTTTTGACACGCTGTTCTTGATCTCGGCTGTGTTCTCCATCGTGACCGCGTGCCTGCTCTTCAGTGTTCGGCCAACGAAACTCACTGGTGCTCCTGCCACTGCCGCGGCATCTGCGGACGAAAGCGGGACAACGGACACAGCAGCTGCCTACGACAATGTGGGCGCTACCCGAGTGGTGTGGCTGCTGGTCCTGATGGCCCTGACCATGGCCATCTACGCCCAGCACCAGAGCTCCATTCCACTCAAACTGAACGAACGCGACGGGGGCCTTCAGCTCTTTTCCCAGTTATTGATTCTCAACCCTGTGCTGGTCATCCTGCTCGAATTGCCCTTGAGCTTTATCTCGAAACGCTTTTCTTGGCCGATCTCTCTGGGAGCCGGCGTCGCCATCACCGGAATCGGTTTGGCGATCACCGGAGCTTTCAGCCCGGTGTGGCTTATTTTCCTCGGTTACAGCGTGTTCACCATCGGCGAGTGCCTCTTCGCTCCGATGTCGAATACCGCCGTCGCGAATATCGCTCCACCCTCGAAAGCATCCCAGTATCAGGGCTACCTGTCGGCCGTTCAGGCCATCGGAATCGCAGCAGGGCCCGCAGCAGGGACCGCGATCTACTTCGCGACCGGGCAGGTCTTCTGGTCCCTGCTGGCCGCAGTGTCCGTCCTGGGCGGCCTGGCTGTTGTCGCCCTCGGGTGGCGCCGTCGCAGCGCCGCCAAGGCGGCTGAAGAAGTGGTCATGGACGACGGCGTTCTGGCGCCCTCCCGCGAAGCTGAACCTCAATTCAACGAACACTCCGAAGGAAATCACCGCATGAAAGTACTCTTGCTCGATCCTGTTAGTTCAGGCGCCGCGTACCCGAAAATGCTCCAGGAGCACGGAGTGGAATGCATCATCGTTGACACGCAAAGGGCCCTGATCTCGGGGCTTCGAACATCGCCAACACCAGGCAGCCTGAACTTTGAGGTTGATTTTGATTCCGACGCGGCGCGATTGGCCGATTACTGCAGATTGCAGGACGTCGGTCACCACATTGTGGGAGCAGAATCCGCTGTACCGCTGGCGGAAGCCCTCACCGCCCATGTGGATGCGTTGACACGCAACGACGACGATCAGCCAACGCGTCGCTGGGACAAAATCGACATGGCTCACGCCCTGCGTTTGGCCAGGGTCTCCACGCCCACGAGCCGTTGGGCAGATAATCGCACTGACGTTGCCCGTCTTGCGGAAGAACTGTTCGAGACAGGGACCAGACGGTATGTCGTAAAGCCCTCCATCGGCGCAGGCACGGTGAACGTTCGGTCCGTAGAGACCAAAGAGCAGTTCCTCGCGTGCGCTGAAAAGATCCTGTCCCAAGACGGGCTCTTCGGCGATCCTCCACGAGTTCTGGTGCAGGAGTTTGTGGCCGGACAGGAGTTTGTCATCGACACATTCTCCATAGAAGGACAACACGGCATCGCCGCCGTCTGCACCTACGACAAGCACCCGTCGAGCGAAGGCTCGTTTGTCTACGACCGGCTCCGGTGGCTCGCACCGAAAGACTTGGAGTTGCAGCTACTCGAGGAGTACGCGTTCAAAGCACTCGACGCGCTCGGTGTCCGGTCCGGCGTCGGGCATATGGAAGTCATCATGACGCCGAACGGACCACAGCTGATTGACTTCGGAGCCCGTCCGCACGGCGCAGGACATCCCATGCGGACGTTTGAATTGACGAAGTCCTCCCAGATGCATGTGGAGGTTGCCTATGCAGCGGCCCTGGCAACGGGAACGCACTACACCCCACCGAGCTACACCCTGGAACGTCAGGGTGTCATTGAGTTCTTCAGCATCCCCGCCGGGGCTACAGCCCGACCGGAACTGAACGTTGAAGAAATCCGGCAGATGGACGGCGTCAAGGAGCTGATGTTTACCGTCGAGCCTGGAAAGTCGTACGGGGAAACACACGATCTTCTTGACGGGCTCGCGCTCGGTCTGGCGTTCCTGACCGCAGATACGCCCGAAGGCCTTGAACAGCTTGGTTCAACCGTCCGTCGAATGTTCCTTGACAACTTCATCGCCGAGGCCGCTGAAGCGGCCGCCGAGAACGACGCGTAAGGATTCCACGTGCCCCACTTTTTGCCGCTTGTGGTCTTGAACCGGGTAGAGGAAAGTTGCGATGCGACATCCTTCGAACTCCAGGTACCCCACGAAGCCCGCAGCCAGTTCACTTACTCCCCCGGTCAGTACATCACCGTCAGATCGCCTGATACTGTGGCCGAGCCTCTGCAGCGGAGCTACTCGTTGAGCAGTAATCCGAACTTTGATTCCAACCTGCGGATCACGGTGAAGCGCTGCAAAGCCGGACTCTTTTCCAACTATCTGTGCGACACGATTCAGCCGGGCGACCTGCTCCACGCAACTCCCCCTGACGGAACGTTCATCGCCAGATCCCACACGTCCCGTATTGCGGCGTTCGCTGCCGGCTCGGGCATCAGCCCCATCTATTCGATGGTGAAGCATTGGCTGTTCGATGACCAGCTTCACGTTCGTCTCAATCACGTGCACCGCACTTTTGATGACGGCATTTTTGTTCGGGCGCTTACGGAACTCGCGAAACAATTCCCCGAACGCTTTGCGTATGTACAGCATGTGACGTCCACACACGGCAGGCCCAGGCAGGAAGATCTCACGCGCCATATTGAGGCTGAAGGGATGGACGGCGTCTATGCATGTGGTCCTGAAGTTTTCGTGGATAACGTCCGGGCCGCAGGACGCGTGGTCGGGTTGGAGGAGTCCCAGATCCACTCTGAGTCCTTCTTCTCGGACATAGGCGAAGACCCGGCTGGCCCGGATCACAGCCGCCAACGGCCCGTCCCGCTACGTCCCGCAGAGTCGCACCAGCTCACCGTGAAGCTTTCCGGCAACTCACATGAGGTGGAATGGCGGCAGGGGGTAAAGCTTCTCGATGCTCTCCTGGGCGAGGGCCTGCCGGCACCGTTTTCCTGCAGACAGGGTATTTGCTCTGCCTGTCAGTGTGTTGTCCAGTCGGGAGAGACCACGATGCTGCGCTCCGACGGGCTCCTCCCGGAAGAACTAGCGCAGGGCCGCTCGCTGGCGTGCCAGATGCTCCCGGTGAGCAAGAATGTAGAGGTCGACTTCGATGTCTGAGGGCAGAGCGCAGCCTGTTCACCCGTGGCGCTGGCCCTCACCGGCGAGAACCGCGTCGTAGCCTTCCCGATACGTGGGATAGGTGAGCTCGAATCCGGAGGCCCGCAGGAGCGCGTTGCTGCACTTCTTGTTGCCGCCGCGCGACCTCGTCGTGGCAGCACCTTCTCCTAACTGACGCCCGAGGCGCTCAGCCAAAAATTGGAGGACGTCGCAAAGATCCACGGGCTCGTTGTCCACACCAACGTAGATCGGCTCCGGATCGACGGCCGTCGTTGTCAGATGCACGACGGCGGCCGCGGCGTCATCCCGGTGGATGCGGTTGGTCATGCGCGGGGAGGCGGAAAGCTCCGCGGCCCCGTTGCGGACCTGATCAATCAGCCTTGTCCTGCCGGGCCCGTAGATACCAGCGAGTCTCAGCACGATCGCGCCCGGCAGTCTCTCATGGAGCAACTGTTCGGCAGCACGGAGCACCTCCCCGGTCTCCGAGGCAGGAACAGCAGGGGTCTGCTCGTCGACGACGGCGCCGTCGTCGTTCGAATACACGGCCGTGGACGAAACAAACAGGACCCTCTCGGGGCTCACACCGTCCCGTTCCAAAGCGTGCACCAGCCGTTCAACAGCGCCCGAATATGCGGTCTCATACGCTTCACGGGTTCGTGCAGTAGCGGCTGCGGTGAGGACGACGATCCGGGTATCCGGTGGAATAGTCGGTAGTTCCCGGGCCAGATCTGCCGGGGCACCCACGATGGGCTCAGGCAGCACTTCCGGAGAACGCCGCCACCCCACCACCCGGTGGCCAGCCGCAGCGAACTGCAGCCCCGCTTCGGTTCCCAGATCACCGCATCCGATAATCAGGACCGAGCCGGGTTCTTCCGTATGCGCAGATGCGTCAGTGCCAACCATGTACACACAATATAGGGCCACGTGAAAACGGGGAGCGCTGTCATGGACAGCGAGATCGCCATCGGTACCGTCAGCGCAGCCGCCACCAGCGCGACGACGACGCCCCGCCTTGTAGTCGGCTCGAACACCACGGCCACAGCGACGGCTGTCAATACGGCGGAGTACCCCAGCAGTCCGTCCTGGAACGCCGTCCCTCCGTTGTCCCCGGTCCAACCGATGGCGACGGCGGCCCACCCCACGGCAGCCGCAACCATGCTGCCCGCCAGCGCCATCAGGCCAAGACGTCGGTGAACCACCAGCAAACCAACCAGCAGAAGCACACCGGACAGTGCGTTGTTCACGAGCAGGACCTGGGAAATACCTGTCATCACCGCCTGTCCTGCCGCGAGCAGTGGTTCGAGAACCGGACCGGATTCGGCCTGGACAGCGGCGGTGGGTTGTTGGGAACCCCGGCTGACGATGAGGGTCACGGCGCCGCTGATCAGGCAGAACGGCGCTGTCAGGACCGGAAGGTCACACTTCGCCAGCGGCCCGAGGCGTATTGATAGTGCGACCGCCAGTGCAATTGGACCGCAGAGCAGCCCGCCGATTCCGGCAACGACCGCCGCCGTCGCCCCGCTACTGAAGGTGAGGTAGGCGGCCGCCCCGACGAGGGCGCCGCAATAGCCGAACATCCCATACCCGCCGTCGGACCGCCGTCTGTTGACCGCGGAGCTCGATACCGTGGCGGCGACCGCTCCCACCAGAACCGGAACCAGCATGGCCGCATCATCAATAAGGATGGCGGCAACTACCAGAAGGCCAGCGGTCACGCGGGGAAACAGAACGACGTCGCCCAGCTGTTCCGCGAGCACCCGGGCCCAGAGGGCTGGGCGCAGGGCGGAATGACGGGCTGGGATCATCTGATCAGCGTAATCGGTTCATGTGGCGTGACGGCCAACCCGTCCATAGGGTAGAGGGATGCACAAAAGCCGATCCCTCAGTTGGGCTGGACTCGACGGTTCGCCGAGCCTCGCCACAGCCAACATCACGTTCGTTGACGATCGGTTGTCTGCCAACGGAACACTGCGTTGCGAGGATTACACGTGCGAGTGGACGCTGGAGACCGTCCGCGGCTGGGTCACGCGTCGGCTGACAGCTTCGGTCCAGGGCGAGGGCTGGTTCCGGGAACTGGATCTTCACCGTTGCGACGACGGCATCTGGTCCAGCAGCACCCGGTCCGACGGCGCCCCGGACCTGCCACAGCCGGGCATTGAGGACCCTGCCCTACTCGCCGAGGCACTGGACTGCGATCTGGGGTTGAGCCCGGCCACCAACACGATGCCCATTCTCCGGCTGGACCTGCTCACCAGCGACAAGGCACCGGCAGACGAAACACAACTGACCATGGCCTGGATCGACCTGCCCAGCCTGCAGGTACTGCCCAGCACTCAGGTCTACACACCAGTGCGCGCACTCAAACCCGACCGCGACGCCGTCGTTCTCTACAGTTCGGGGAACCGCGGGTTTGCTGCTGAACTGACCGTCGACGAGGACGGCCTCGTTGTCGACTACCCCGGCCTTGCCCGCCGGGTCCGCCAGGCCAACTCATGAATCCCATCCCGGACCCCACCAACATCGGTCTGATGCTCGACCTCACCGGCGTCTTCTTCTTCGCGATGTCCGGCTGTCTGCTGGCCGTCCGCAAAGGTTTTGACCTCGTGGGTTCACTGGTCCTCGGCTCGCTCGTGGGTTTGGGCGGGGGCGTCATCCGCGACATCATCCTCGACGAGGGGCCGCCCGCCGCGTTCTCCAACCCGGTCTACCTGCTGCCGCCCCTCATCGCCACCCTGCTCGTGTACTTCATGTCCTCCCACGTGGAGCGCCTCGGGAGCTGGCTGATGCTATTCGATGCCGGCGGGCTGGCCCTGTTCTGCATCACCGGTACCGTCAAGGCCCTCGACTACAACATGAACCCGGTGTCCGCGGCCCTCCTCGGCGTCACCTCGGCGGTCGGCGGCGGACTACTGCGAGACATCGCAGCGAACGAAATACCGCAGCTCTTTGACGCCCGCGACATCTACGCGATCCCGGCATTCGTCGGTGCGGCACTGGCAGCGGTCATGTGGACCAACGGCCTCTACAACCTGTGGACAGGGATGGCGATCGCGGCCGTCGTCCTCACGTTCCGCATCCTGGCCTGGAAATTCAGCTGGCACTCGCCGCTCGCGGTGCGGGGCTGGATCCGTCAGCGACGAACGTAGGCAGCGGAACGGCTAGGATTGAACTACATCCAACATCGACCCGGGAGAGCCCATGGCCAACATGTTTCTGGAGAAATTCCGAGCTCTGGTTCCAAAGTATCTGGATGACGAATGGCAGGCCGAAGACGGTCTGGGCACCGAAGAACTCGACGAGCTGCTCGGCGAACATGACTTCGACATACCGCTGGTGCTGCTGGAGTTCTACTCCGCGGTGGGCGGCTGCGAAGACCTCATGGAGGCGTACTACTACTTCTGGGATCCCGATGAACTCGAAATCGAGGACGGGTATCTGCTGTTCCTCGAGGACGAGGATGAGGATTACACGTGGGGTTTCCGTCAGGATCAACTTGACGTCCCGGACCCGATCGTCTGGCGCCGTAACAATGCGCGGGGAACCTGGCAGAGCGAGGAAGGCACGTTCAGCGAATTTGTCTTCGACCACTTCGAGTGGGTCTTCGAAGACGAGGACACCGAGGAGTCCTGACCATGTGGTCCAGCCACGCACCTGCAGGGTATGAATGCCCGTTCTGCGACATGGCCTCCGGACAGTTCACTGCCCCGGGCAACCTGTGTGAGCCGGGCGACCTCATCTATTCGGATCCGCTGGTGCTGGCGTTCATTGCCTCACACGGCTTCGAGCCACAGCCGGGGCATGTTCTGGTTGTTCCGCGGGCGCACTTCGAGCTGTTGTACGAACTGCCCGACGACGTCGCTGCCCGGATCATGACCGTCACCCGGGACATGGCGATAGCCATCAAGAAGGCCTGGCAACCGGACGGCATCTCCACCCGGCAGCACAACGAGCCTGCCGGGAGCCAGCATGTGTGGCATTACCACCAGCACGTTCTGCCGCGCTGGCACGACGACGGCTTCTACTTCACGCCGAAACGTCCCATTGTCCCGCCGGAAGTCCGCGCCCGGAAGGCTGCGGAACTTCGGCGTGCGCTGCCGGCCTAGCTACGGGTCTTTGACGCGCTCACGGAAATAACGGGTCAGACGTCCCGGTCCACGACGGCCAGGGCAAACTCTTCAAGCGCAGCTTTGACCCGACCCTCCGGCAGCGGTGCGAGAGCTGCAATGGCATCCGCGGACCACTGCCGTGCAACGGCCCAGGCTTCAGCGGTGACGGCGTGTTCGCGCAACGCTGTCACTGCACGTTCAAGAGACTCGTCCGTCGTCAGGTCGCCGTCTACCAGTGCCAGAACCTCAGCCGCGGAAGCATCCCCGCTCTCAGCAGCCTTCCGCAGGAGCAGCACGGGCAGGGTGGGCACTCCCTCACGCAGATCAGTGCCCGGAGATTTACCCGACTTCACCTTCAGGCCCGTGACGTCGATGACGTCGTCCGCCAGCTGGAAGGCAACGCCAACCCTCTCGCCGTAATTCAACATGACATTCGTGGCGTCGTCGCCCGCGTTGGCGAACATGGCGCCCAGCTGTCCCGATGCTGCCACGAGCGACCCGGTTTTGTCCGCGATCACGGACAGGTAGTGCGCCACGCGGTCTTCGTCCTCGCGCGGCCCAACGGTTTCGTGGAGCTGTCCCAGGCAGAGCCGTTCGAACGTCCTGGCCTGGATGCCCAGCGCGCGTGAACCGAGCTCGGACACCAGAATCGATGCACGGGCAAAAATGAGGTCGCCGGTGAGGATAGCCACAGAGTTGCCCCACACCTCGTGGGCCGTCGGCGCACCACGACGGTACGGGGCTGAGTCCATGACGTCGTCGTGATAGAGCGTGGCCAGGTGCGTGAGTTCGACGACGACGGCGGCGCTGATGACCTCAGAGAGGGTCGGGTCCCCCAGGTGAGAGGCAAGGATGGTCAGGAGCGGCCGAATGCGCTTTCCGCCAGCTTCGACAAGATGCCGGGAGGTGGCATCAGCCAGTGGATCCGAATTTGAGATGGCCTCACGCAGCTGCTCTTCCACCCGGGCCAGCGAATCCGAGATGGCAGGGCCCAGATCGGCGTCCTCCGCGATCGTCGCAAATCCGGCGGGCAGATGCGGAGTACTGGTGATGGCAGCGGCGGCCGAGTCCAGGTCAACGGAGTCGTTCGGGCCATGACCGGCGTGGGTCCAGCTTGGCTTCGGGGATTCAGTCACTGTCTAAGACTAACTTTTAGTAGGAGCGGTTGCTTGGTTGGAGGTTGCCGGTGCCAGCTTCTCCAGAATACGGATGACCCGGTCTTCAAAACCACGTCCGCCCTGATCTGTGAGGTTCGCGAGCATGCGGACAACGAACTTCATCAGGATGGGGATCGGCATTCCGGTCCGCAGCGCGAGTTTCATGATGGCCGGCTTGCCGATCAGAGCAGCAAATACGCGTCCCAGAGTGAAGTGGCTCCCCCACTGATCGCGGATGATGTCCCCATACCGGGAGAGCTCTGCGTCGAAAGCTGCCGGGTTCATCCGGTGCGAGGCTTCGTGGGCGGACACGATCAGGTCCGCTGCGTACCGCGCTGATTCCATGGCGTAGGAAATCCCCTCACCGTTGAAAGGCGAGACCATTCCCCCAGCATCCCCTAGCAGCAATAACCCCGGCGAGTAGTGCGGCGTCCGGTTGAAGCCCATGGGCAGCGCCGCCCCACGGATCTCCCCCACCTGGTTCTCCGGCGTGAAGCCCCAGTCCGCAGGCATTCCGGCGGTCCACTCCCGAAGGACCTGTTTGTAGTCCAGTTTCCCGAAGGCAGACGACGAGTTGAGGATACCCAGACCGACATTCGAGGTGCCGTCGCCAACGCCAAAAACCCAGCCGTATCCGGGCAGCAGCCGGCCCTGCGCATCCGGGAGTTCCAGCCAGCCTTCCATCCAGTCATCGTCGTGACGGGGGCTGGTGAAATAGGTGCGTACCGCAACACCGAGCGGCCGATCATCCCGTTTGGCCATCCCGAGTGAAAGCGCGGTTCGGGTCGAATTGCCGTCGGCGGCCAGCACGACGTCGGCTGTAAAGTCCCGGGTCTCGCCGGTCTTCCGGCCATTTTCGTCCAGGAAAGCTGCGCGGACACCGGACACCCGGCCGTCGTCGTCGCGCAGCGCCGTCGTGACGGAATGGCCTTCAAGGATGCGTGCACCAGCGGACTCCGCGTGCCGTGCCAACGCTTCATCGAAACCAAGCCGTGTACGGATCAGCCCGTATTCGGGAAAATCCGAGAGCTCGGGCCATGGCACTTCCACGGTTCGCCCACCGGCGATGAGCCGAAGCCCCTTGTTGCGCCGCCAGCCTTCCACTTCGTCGTGGGGCAGATTCAGCAACTGCACTTCGCGGACGGCGCGAGGTGTCAGCCCGTCACCGCAGACCTTCTCGCGTGGAAAACGAGTCTTCTCAAGGACCGTCACCTCAACGCCGGCTTGCGCGAGGTAGTAGGCAGCCGTGGATCCAGCCGGTCCTGCACCGACAATGAGAACTGACACTTAGGTGGCTGCCCTGGTGCTGCGCCGACGGAGCTTGGCCGTGGCAGGAGTCTCAGGCGCGTGCGGTTTGGTGGCGCGGTGCACGGCAACGATGCCGCCCGTCAGGTTCCGGTACTCCACGTTTGTCCAGCCCGCCTCCCCGATCCATGCCGCCAGGTCTTCCTGGTTCGGCCACGCACGGATGGACTCAGCGAGATACACATAGGCATCCGGATTCGAACTGGTTTTGCGGGCCACAGCGGGCAGCGCACGCATCAGGTACTCGGTATATACGGTGCGGAACGGGCCGAATACCGGTTGAGAGAACTCGGCAATGACCATCTTCCCGCCAGGCCGCGTCACACGCAGCATCTCGGCGATCGCCTTCCGCGGCTCATTCACGTTACGCAATCCGAAGGAAATGGTGGTGGCATCGAAGCTGTTATCCGCGAACGGCAGAGCCGTTGCATCCCCGGCGACAAAGTCGATATCGGGACGCCGGCGCTTGCCGACGCGCAGCATGCCCAGCGAAAAATCGCATGCAACAACGTGGACGCCCGCATTTGCGTACGGTTCACTCGAGGTGCCGGTTCCGGCAGCCAGATCCAGGACCCGCTGCCCGCGCCTGACACCGACGGCGTTGACGACGGTACGCCGCCAGCTGCGGGTCTGTCCCAGAGACAGGACATCGTTGACGAGGTC
Source organism: uncultured Micrococcaceae bacterium (assembly GCA_947502645.1). Classification (GTDB taxonomy): domain Bacteria; phylum Actinomycetota; class Actinomycetes; order Actinomycetales; family Micrococcaceae; genus Arthrobacter_J. The sequence goes on from CANNAD010000001.1 coordinate 359,340, forward strand.
ATACCGGGGTGCGACGTCGTCGAACATCCGAGCTACTTCATCTGGGCGCTTATCCAATGATGCACGGTTCACCTGCTTATTGTCTCAAAGAAAGGCTCTGCCAACTAACCAGCTGACCAGCGGCAGAGTTAGGCATATCACACGCGGACTCGTGTTCCCCGTGGGCCGGAGTACGCTTGGGAAACCATGAGCAACGTGTCCCAAGTCCTTCAGGCCAAGCCATCCGTGGAATCAGAACCACCGACGCTGCGGAGCATCACCCTCCCCCTTCCCGGCCTGGACGGGACCCGCGGCCTCCTGGAATTCGTGGCCCGCAACGATCTGCACACCTGGTTCCAACGCGGTGACGGTTTCGTCGGCTTCGGCGAGGCAGCGCGCTTTACCTCGCAGGGACCCACCCGATTCGAGGACGCCCAAGCCTGGTGGCAGGCTGTCGTCGAGCGTTCTGTCAATGAGGTGACAACGGAACACGACGTCGCTGGAATCGGTCTCATGACGTTCGGTTCGTTCTCCTTCTCCAAAATGTCAGCCTTTGAGTCCCGCCTCGTTGTTCCGAGCGTTGTGGTGGGGTCCAGGCAGGGAAAGTCGTGGTTCACGTACACAACAGCCGACGACGTCGATCTCACGCGTGCCGCCGCCGAGGACATGCTGGCGCGGTACCTGGACGATCCTTCGGAAACCCACGAGCGGTCTTCCGGCGATGAGTTGGTGGGCGGCAAGCTCACGGAGGCGCAGTGGAAAACGGCTGTCGCACGCGGGGTTGCCCACATTCATGCCGGTGAGCTCACCAAACTGGTACTGGCCCGTGATGTTCTGGCCCGCCTGGTGGACCCGATCGACACAGCTGGCGTGCTGAGAGAACTCGCAGTGCGGTATCAGGACTGCTGGACGTACTCTGTGGACGGCCTTATTGGCTCTACCCCCGAAATGCTGATCAAGGTGGAGAACAACACGGCACAGGCACGTGTGCTGGCCGGGACCCTTGATCGCTCGGATGCGCCGGATAATGACCCCACCTATCCGGAGCGTATCCTGGCCGGTTCGCAGAAGCAGCAGCATGAACACGAGATTGCCATTGACTCTCTGACCCGTCAGCTGGAACCGTTCACGGCCTCGATGACGTCGCACAGCGAACCGTTTGTGCTGCAGCTTCCCAACGTTTGGCACCTCGCCTCGGATGTGACAGCTGAGCTGGTCGAGGACGACGACGGGCGGGTACCGACGTCGCTGGCCCTTGTGGGTGCGCTCCACCCCACCGCAGCGGTCTGCGGCACGCCGACCACCGTTGCTGGTGAGCTGATCCGCGAACTCGAGCATATGGACCGTGGCCCCTACGCGGGACCGGTCGGCTGGATGGATGCCCGGGGAAATGGCGAGTGGGGAATCGCCCTGCGTGGCGCCGTGATCGAGGACCCCACGCACGTCAGGCTGTATGCAGGCTGCGGCGTGGTGGATGCGTCAGTTCCTGAAGCGGAACTCGCCGAAACCTGGAGTAAATTTCGTCCGATGATCGAGGCTCTGGGACTACCGTACTGACGATTTCGCGGGTCGGGAGGTGGTTTGGTTACCAATATGCAATCTTCGTGTTCTGTGATGCACATCTCATTACCGCTAGAGTTGGATCACTAGCGCTGCCACTGGCGCTGTCACCGTCCTGATATGAGGTACCACTTATGTTCTCAAAGCCCGCGAAAGCCCTGGCCGTTCTGGCCATTGGCGCCCTATCACTGACCGCATGCGGCGGAGGCTCCGACGACGAACCGGCTGCCGGTAGCGATTCCGGCCTCGAACTGGTCACAGAAGGAACCCTCACCGTCTGCTCCGATATCCCGTACGCTCCCTTCGAATTCGAAGAAAACGGCGAGTACACAGGTTTTGACATGGACCTGATCCGCGAAATTTCCAAGGGCATGGACCTTGAACTCGCCATCAAGGACATCGGGTTCGATGGCCTCCAGAGCGGTGCGGCACTCGCAGCCGGCACGTGCGACGTCGGAGCCAGCGCCATGTCCATCACGGACGAGCGCAAAGAGAATCTGACCTTCTCGGACTCCTACTACGATTCCAAGCAGTCACTGATGGTTCCCAAGGACTCGGACATCAAGTCCATCGATGACCTTGAGGGCAAGACCGTAGGCGTCCAGCAGGGCACCACCGGCGAAGACTACACCCGCGAAAACGTTCCGGAAAGCACCGAAGTCCGGGCCTACCCGAGCGACGCAGAGCTGTTCCCGGCCCTGAAGTCAGGCGGCATTGACGCTGTTCTTCAGGACCTCCCGGTGAACATCCTGCACACCGATGAAGGTGCCTTCACAATCGTTGAAGAGTACTCCACCGATGAGCAGTACGGTTTCGCCATGAAGAAGGAAGGTTCCGAGAAGCTTGCCGAAGCTATCAATGAGCAGCTGGCAGAGCTGAAGGACAACGGTACCTACGAGGAGATCTACAACAAGTACTTCAAGGAGTAATTGAAGTTGATGCGGTCCGGGCAGCGAGACTGCCCGGACCGCCTTGTTTCCACCCTCATTAGGAAGGCATTCCCCTTGTGAAACCCACTACCCGTCAACGCCTCTTCCGCGGCGTTCTCTATCTCATCTTCGTTATCGCGCTGGTCGCGGTAGTCATGGTCGCTGACTGGGACGCGATACAGACGAACTTCCTGGACCTGGACGTCGTCACAGAAGCCTTTCCAGCGATCATTCTGACCGCAGCGAAGAACACCATCGTCTATACGTTGATCGCTTTTGTGGGCGGGCTCATTCTGGGCCTCATCCTCGCCCTGATGAAGCTCTCGCCCGTGGCACCCTACCGCTGGGTGTCCACCATCTACATCGAAACTTTCCGTGGACTGCCAGCAATTCTGGTCATCTTCGGTTTCGCATTCGCGGTTCCCATCGCGTTCAGCTGGAACCCTCCCGGCGGCAGCACTGGCGCTGGTCTGCTGGGTCTGATCATGGTCTCCGCCGCCTACATTGCCGAGACCATCCGCGCCGGCATCCAGGCTGTGCCCAAGGGCCAGGTAGAGGCCGCCCGCTCGCTGGGCATGCGGCCCAGCTGGACACTGTTCTCAGTGGTCCTTCCGCAGGCTTTCCGGATCATCACGCCGCCGCTGACCAATGAACTGGTCATCATCATCAAGGACACTTCGCTGCTCTTCGTTGCCGGTATGGCACTGCTGGACCGCGACCTCACAACGTTTGCCCGCGACTTGTCCTCACAGACCGCCAACTCCACGCCACTGATTCTCGCGGCCCTGATGTACCTGATCATCACACTGCCCCTGACCCAGCTTGTGGCAAAGCTTGAACGACACAATCAGAGAGGCCGGTGATCCCGATGACTGAACCCAGGGCGAACACCGCAATGAGCAGTATTCCGGCCATTCAGGTCAACCAGCTCCACAAGAGTTTTGGGGACAACGAAGTGCTCACGGGCATCGACTTCCATGTAGACCAGGGCGAGGTGGTGTGCGTGATCGGCCCCTCGGGGTCCGGGAAGTCAACCCTTCTGCGCTGCGTGAATCGGTTGGAAGAACCCACCAAGGGCACGATCGTCGTCGAAGGTGTGGACATCACCGACAAGGAGACGGACCTGGACAGGGTGCGTACTCGTATTGGCATGGTGTTCCAGCAGTTCAACCTGTTCCCGCACCTGAACGTGCTGGACAATCTCACGCTGGCTCAGCGCCGGGCCAAGAAGCGGTCCAAGAAGGAAGCGCGTGAGGTGGCCATGAAGAACCTCACGAAGGTTGGGCTCGAGCACAAGGCCGATGCCTTCCCCGCCCAGCTCTCTGGCGGGCAGCAGCAGCGGGTGGCGATTGCCCGGGCCCTCTCCATGGACCCGGACATGATGCTCTTCGATGAGCCCACCAGTGCGCTGGACCCTGAGCTTGTGGGGGACGTTCTGGAGGTCATGAAGCAGCTGGCCCTCGAGGGCATGACGATGATGGTGGTCACTCACGAGATGGGCTTTGCCCGTGAGGTCGGCGACCGCGTTGTCTTCATGGACGGCGGCGTAGTGGTTGAGCAGGGCAAACCTGAGGATGTGCTGGGCAATCCGCAGCATGAGCGGACGATCAGCTTCCTCTCGAAGGTCCTCTAGCCTCTCCCCTCTTACCGCGAGGTCACCCTTTCTCCTCGAAGTCACCCCTTGTACGGGGTGATCTCGGGGACAAAGGGTGACCTCGCGGAGTTTAAGGGCGGGCGACGACGGCGGCCACGGCGGAGCGCACGCCGGCGTGGAGGTCGCGGAGGGCGTCACGTCGGGTCCGGATCTCGACGACGGACCGGCCCTTGATCGGCTGGCTGAGGACGTCGTCGAGCTCCTCAACCGAACCCACCAGAGTGTAATGAACCCCGTAGCCACGGCAGATCGCGGCGATATCTGCGGTGTGCGGGGTGCCGAACAGGCGCTCGACAGTTTCCGCATACGGCGCGGGGAGATTACCGTGCTCGAGCGTCGTGAAGATGCCTCCGCCGCCGTCGTTCAGCACCACGACCTGTAGGTCCGGTACCAGCTCTCCTGGACCGAGGAGGAGGCCGCCGACGTCGTGCAGGAACGTGAGATCCCCCGCCAGCAAACGGGTGGGGATGCCGGCGGCGAGCGCGATACCCGTGGCGGTGGAGACCGTCCCGTCGATGCCGGCGAGACCGCGGTTGGCGTAGACGTCCAGGGGGTGCCATCCGGTGGATGCGATGAGGTCGACGTCGCGGATGGGGTTTGATGAGCCGAGGACCAGGTTGCCGTCGGTCTGCTCCCACACGATGTCGGCGACGCTCAACCCGTTGGGCGGCTCCGTTGCCATGAGTGCACGGATGGCTGCGTTGGCGGCTTCGTCTGCGGTTTGCCACTGCTCGAGCCATGTCGGCAGTCCGGGGCCCGCGAAATCCAGGAGGTCGTTGAGGTTGTTGATGATCAGTTCGGTGCGGCGTCCGGGGTCGAACCACGATGCGGGCCCCGGCAGGTAGAGGGCTCTTTCCACGTCGGTCCGGGCCAGGAGTGCTGCGACGGGCCGGGACAGTGTTGGTCTGCCGAAGACAACAACGCGTTCAATACCAGCGCCCAGGTGTTCGAGCAGCAGGCGGTAGCTGGCGATGGCGTTGGGCCCGAACCGTGCGTTGGAGGTGGGCTCGGCGAGGAGCGGCAGGCCCAGCCGGTGGGCGAAAACGGATGCCGTTTCCCCGGCACCGTGGCCGGCGACGACGACGGTGCGCGCTGTTTTCTCTGCGTTCAGGAGTGTGGGCCCTCTGTCCAGCAGCTCAACGGGCCGCGCCGGCGGTCGTGACTCGAGGACGTGTTGCGTTCCTACGTATGGTTCGGGCGCGTCGGGGACCAGCGGGTCGCGGAACGCGAGATTCAGCTGCACTGGCCCGGCGGGGATATCGTCCAGCAGGCCGGTCGCGGCGCTGATGGCTGCCGATACTGCCCTGACGGGGTCGTCTCCGGCGGCGATGTCGACGGCGAAGCGCACGTGCTCGCCGTAGAGGTCGGGCTGCACAGTGGTCTGGTTCGCCCCGGTACCCCGCAGTTCTTCCGGGCGGTCAGCTGAGACGACGACGAGTGGAACCGCTGCGTGATTCGCTTCCATGACGGCGGGAAGCAGCTCTCCCACGGCGGTGCCCGACGTCGTCACCACCGCGGCAGGCCGGCCCGATCCGAGGGCAAGCCCCAGAGCGGTGAAACCGGCGTCGCGCTCGTCGATACGGACATGAAGCCGCACCACGCCGTCGCCTTCTGCCTCCGCCAGCGCGTACGCGAGCGGAGCGCTCCGCGACCCCGGGGAGACAACGACGTCGGTCACTCCCCGGGACAGCAGGGCGGAGACGGCGGAACGGGCGGCTTCCATGGATGTCAGGGCTGAAGTCACGTGTCTATCCTGACAGACGCCCTGAGGTTCAGTCGCGGTAGACCTGGATGACGGACGGCCTCGGTGCGGCTGCCTCACCCGGACGCGGGGTCCCGCGGACGTAGTCCGGGAACAGGGACGTGTGGTTGCCCCAGCTGCCGTCTTCGCCCGGGTGCTGAACGGAGACGAAGACTGTCCGCTCATTGTCGTGGATGATCGGCGCACAGGTTTCGCCGTCGCGCGGTACAGCGAGGAACTGTTCCACACGTCCGCGGTCCGGGCCCTCAAGGGTGACGCGGAACAGGCCGTCGTTATAGCCGATCGTTCCCGGCTGACCATCCGTGGAGATCCACAGATTGCCGACGGAGTCGAAGGCGAGGTTATCCGGGCAGGAGATCGGGCTCACCCGGTCGGCCGGGTATCCGCTGAAGTAGGTGCTGTCGTCCTTGGCCGGGTCTCCGCAGACCATGAGCAGGTTCCAGGTGAACCGTGGTGAGGTCTGGCTGCCGCTTTCGGTGATTTCGACGATGTGTCCAGCCCGGTTGGTGGTGCGGGGGTTCGCTTCGTCAGCGGGGGCGTTCAATCCGGTACCGCGTTTGGTGTTGTTGGTGCAGGCAACGTAGACCTTGCCTGTTTGCCGGTTGGGTTCCACGTCCTCGCAGCGGTCCATTTTGGTTGGTCCCACTTTGTCTGCGGCCAGACGGGTGTAGACGGCTACTTCAGCAGCTGTCATTCCCGGCACTGCCGAGGCTCCGTTGAGCAGCAGGGGCAACCACTCGCCGACGCCGTCGAACGCTCCATCGGAGGGGAGCTGGCCGCTGCCGTCAATCTCGGCCGCGGAGTTGCCCTGGAAACGGGCGACGTAGAGCGATCCTTCGGAGAGGAGCGTCATGTTGTGGGCGCGGTCGCCTTCGACGTACTTGTTCTTCGAGACGAACTTGTACAGGTAGTCGAACCGCTCATCGTCTCCGGAGTAGGCGACGGCACGGCCGTCTTCGGCGATGATCACGTTTGCGCCCTCATGTTTGAACCGACCGAGCGAGGAGTGTTTGCGCGGGGTCGACGTCGGGTCGAACGGGTCCACTTCCACGACGTAGCCGAAGCGGTTCGCTTCGTTTTCGTAGCCTGCGTTCCGGGTGTCGAACCGCGGGTCGTCGAGTTCCCAGCGGCGGCTGGTGGGGCTTGCGTCCAGACCGTACCGGCGGTCGCCGTCGGACTTTCCGGGCGCGACGAAGTAGCCGTTGAAGTTTTCCTCGCCCGAGAGGATCGTCCCCCATGGCGTGGTGCCGCCAGCACAATTTCCGAGGGTGCCGCGGATAGTCCGGCCGGTGGGGTCGTCCTTGGTCTGGACGAGGCTGGAACCGGCTGCGGGACCTGTGAGCTGGTAGGGGCTGTCCATGAGGAACCGGCGGTTCAGGGCGGCACTCTTGACGTAATCCCAGGGCTTGTTCTTGTTGCGGCGCTGGAGTTCGACGACGCTGAGGCCGTGTGCGTTGCGGGAGATGGACCGCATGGTTTCGGCGGGCATGTCCGGTGGGAACATGATGCCGTCGTTGGTGTACTCGTGGTTGGAGAACAGTACGGCACGGCGCCCGCGTGATCCGGGGATTTCGAGGATGTCCGTGTAGTCGTTGTTGTACCCGAACTGGCCGGCCTGCGCGTCGGCGGTCTGGTTGTTCAGATCGAATTCGGGGACGTTGTTGAAGATGGGGTCGCCCCACCGGATCACTGGCCGCCACTGGTATCCGCCGGGCACAGTGACCCGGTCAACCTTCGCGTCCACTGGTGCGATGGCGCTGAAGCGGAGTTTGCTCTTGTGCGGGCCGCCGTGTCCGTGACCGTGGCCATGTCCGTGACCCTTGGCTGCTGCGGGCAGGCCTGGACCGCCGACGACGAGCGTCAAGGCCCCGAGGCTGCCGACGCCGAGCATGCTTCGACGCGAGTATTCGCTGGACGCGATGTCGCGGAAGTAGCCATTGCTGGTGGTGTTGCAGATGGCCTTGGAGCACGCATTGTCACATTTCAGGGCACAGGTGACGGCGCTGCGCTTGCCTTTCGTGTGACCGAGCATGGGCAGGAGCCGGTTTTTCAGATCGCTCATGGCGGGGTGCCTTCCGGTTGGTGCGGTGCGGTTTCAACCACCGTGGCAAGCGCAGACGACCTTGGGCTTTCATCCGGGTGAACAGGAGGCAAACGGGCGCCTAAATCCGCGGCCCGTTTAGAGATTCTGGTATCCGAAGGCGTACACGAGCCCAACGAACAGCCCCACCACGAGGCCCCAGAGCACCTGGGCGCGGGTGTGCGCACCGAGCATCACCCGGGACCAGCCAACAGCGAGGGGAACGACGACGGCGGCCAGCCCCCACAGACCCGACAGGACGACGGCCGTGGTTGCGAATACCGCTCCGACGGCGGCGTGAACCGAGAGCTTCCAGAAGAGATTCACCACGAGCACCAGGATGAGACCCAGCACGGTGCTGGCGATCATCAGCATCAGGTGCGCGGAGGCGTCCATCATCTGAAGGATGAGGATACCGAGAGCTATCGAGCCGAGGGTGCCGAGAAGGATGGGCGCACGTTGACGGCGCTCCCCCACATGGTGATCGGTGACCGTCCCGCGCCTGGTGAGCAGGTAGATGCCTGCGAACGGCAGACCAGTGACGAAAACGACGGCGACCAGGGCTGGGACGAGACCCGCCGTTCCGGTACCGACAACTCCTGCCACGAGCAGCAGAACGGTGACGAGCACTGCTGGCGCGAAGAGTTCCGTCACGAACGCCGCAGCCCGGTACGCCCGGGTGCGCGGAGCGGCGTTGGTGTGCTGCGCCGCGTCATTGCTCATGCGCTCCACCTTATGCCTCCTCCTGTGCGTGCGCGAACAGCCCTTGGGCTACCTCCCCGTCAGCACAGCATGGACACGAGTGAGCCGTTCCATCCACCACTGTGTACGCTCAGCTGACGCTTTGTGGCGGGCCAGCAGCTCACCTGACACTTCGATGTCCCGCACCGGTAGGCCGCCGCCGTCGGGCATCAACGGGTGATTCGTGACGTCGCCGTCCATCAGGGACAGTGTGCCCAACCCGCATGCGTAGGGTAGATCCGGGAGCGCAGCCGCTAGCGCAACGCCCGCCCGGATACCGACGGACGTGTCCAGGGCGGAACTGACGACGGCGGGCAGCCCTGCCTGGGCGACAATCTCTACTGCCCGGCGTACTCCCCCTAGAGGTGCGGCTTTGACAATGATGAGGTCCGCAGCGTCCTCGCGCGCCACCAGCAGTGGGTCCGTTTCCTTGCGCACACTTTCGTCAGCCGCGATCAGCACAGGCAGCTCGCGGCGGCGCATTTCCTCGCGGACGGCACGGAGGCCCGCAATGTCCGGGACAGGCTGCTCGGCGTACTCCAGGGTGAACTCAGCAAGGCGGGTCAGAGCATCAACCGCAGTGGACACATCCCATCCGCCGTTGGCGTCCACCCGAACAGCAGCGTGTGGCAGGAGGCGCCGAACCTCCGCGACGCGGGCGACGTCGTCGTCCACCGACTGCCCGCGCTCAGCGACCTTCACCTTCACAGCAGGTACGCCGCCGAAGCGCTCGAGGATGGCGGCTACGCGGTCCGGACCAACTGCCGGCACAGTCGCGTTGACCGGGATGAGATCGCGAACGGGTTCCGGGAAACCGTGCCAGGCCGCCTCAAGACCACCACGCAGCCACGCCGCTGATTCGGCGTCGTCATACTCCGGGAAGGGGCTGAACTCGCCCCACCCCGCCGGACCCCGGAAAACGAGCGCTTCACGGACCATGATTCCGCGGAACTTCACGCGCATCGGGAGCGCGACAACGGCGGCGTCGGTCAGGATTTCGTCCAGGGACGGCAACGGTAAATTCACGTTCCAACCCTACCCACCCATGGGTTTTCGATCACGTAATGCTGGATCTTTGGTCCAAATGTGGGATTCTTGAAACGATGATGTCCCGCATGGTTAAGAAACACGCCAGAAGGGCCGCGCCACACGTCTGGCTCTTTGTCTTGGGAGCCCTTGTTTGCGCGGGCGCACTCGCAGCGACGTACTACCTTTTTGTCCGCACCACCACGGGACAGTTCGCTGATGAGTCTGCCTGGCGTGAGGCGAAAGTGGCCGACAATCTTAGGGGCCCGGTACTCCAGTTTCTGGATAACCTTCCACTTTTCTCGGTCATCATTGCCTCCGTGGTAGTCCTGTTCGTCACTCTGGGACGACGACGGTGGGCGGCCGCTGCTATCGCGCTGGGGACGGTAGCAGCAGCCAACCTGACTACGCAGGTCATGAAGAGTCTACTCGTAGTCCGACCAGAACTTGGCGTCCCCACACTGGCCTTCAATTCTCTTCCCTCAGGTCACACAACCCTGGCTGCTTCCGCCGCTGCCGCGGTGTTCCTGGTGGTCTCCCCACGGTGGCGCCCTTTTGCCGCGGCCGCCGGCGGCGCATACTCTGTGGCAGCCGGCGTCGCCACGTTCCTGAACCTGTGGCACCGGCCAGCTGACGTCGTCGCCGCCTACCTTGTCGTGGCTGTGTGGACCATGATCGGCGGACTGTTGATCATGCGAACCGGGAACTCGTGGAACGTGTGGTCCGGGTACGGCGAGCATTGGGCTGCGTCCCGTTGGTGGCCCGCGCTCTGCTGGATCGCCGGGCTGGGCGGGCTGCTGCTATGCGCAGGGTTGTACTACTACGTGCAGTCGATTGGCCCGGCCCCGGTCCCCGGCACCGGCATTCACCCGCTGTTCTTCTGGTCGGGGCTGTCACTGATTGTCGGCGTCGGATTCGCGATTGGCGGACTGGCCACGGGACTGTTCAGCTTCGAAGCACGACGACGCCGGACCGCTTCCCGCTGACCGGCGCCTTCGCGCCTGATGCGTGCTCAGCCCAGGGATGATGCGAGCTCGTTGCAGGCGCGCTCGCAGCGGCGGCACATTTCGGCGCAGACCTTGCAGTGTTCGTGCATGTCCTTGTGCTGCTCACACTCGTCCGCGCAGGCCTTGCAGGCCGCTTCACATGCCTGGAGGATGGCGCGGGTGAGGTTGGCATCGTAGCCGGTATGGCGCGAGAGAACCTTGCCGGTACTGGCGCAGACGTCGGCACAGTCAAGGTTGGTCCGAATGCACTTGGTGAGCTCGGCGACCATGTCTTCGCTGAGGCAGGCGTCCGCGCACGCTGTACAGGTCTGGGCGCATTCGAAGCAGGCAGCGATGCACTCGGTCAGTTTGTCCTGGTCGATATCGCCGAGGTCTTTGGGGTAGGTCTTGAGCATGGATGCGACGTGGGTCATGTCTCCTCCTGGTTCCGTATCGACGGTGGCCAGTGGACCCAGCCACCATTAAACACAGTAGCCTTATGAGTTCGAAAGGGCTAGGGAGCTTCGCAAGACCGGGGGCGACGCATCAGTGCGTAGGCGCGTCTACTGGGTGCACGGCGCCGGCCTCCGCGACTACAGGGTCTTCGGCCGGTTTGCGGAGGAAGAATGCCGCAACAATGGACAGCAGCGAGATGATAGCCCCGGCCATGAATGCGGCGCGTACTCCCCCGGCAACAGCCACTGTCTCAATGGCTCCCTGTGACCCCAGGGCCGTGGATTGCACGGACATGATGGTGATGAACATTGCTGTTCCGGCAGCTCCGGCTACTTGCTGCACTGTTCCGACGACGGCGCTGCCGTGGGAGTACAGGTGCGGCTTCAGTGATCCGAGCCCGGCGGAGAACAGCGGGGTGAACAGCAGGGACAGTCCGAGGCTGAGCACCAGATGCGCCCCGAGTACGGCCAACGGATCAGTTGATTCCGTGACGGTGCTGAGGAACCACAGCACCGAACTGAGCACCACAGTGCCCGGGATCACCAGTGGACGGGGCCCGATCCTGTCATACAGGCGTCCCACAAAAGGTGCCATGAGGCCCATGACCAGGCCGCCTGGAAGCAGGAGGAGACCCACCTGGACCGGCTCGAGCCCGAGCACCTGCTGCAGGTAGATGGGCAGGAGGATGATGGTCCCGAAGAGCGAGGCCATGGAAATGACCATGAGCGAGGTGGCGACGGCGAACGTCGGTGAGCGGAAGGTACGCAGATCCAGGAGCGCCCGGTCGCTTTTCTGAAGTTTCAGTTGGCGGAGAATGAACACCGCGAGGGCCACAGCACCGGTTCCCAGTGCAATCCACATGGGTGCGGCGGACGTTCCGGATTCTGCGCCGATGCGGCTGAGCCCATAGATCAGACCGCCGAAGCCCAGTGCTGCGAGGATGACCGAAGCGACGTCGATAGGTACAACTTTGGGTTCCGTGACGTTCTCTACCCGCCGGATTCCGATGACCAGCATGGTGACGGCGATCGGCAGGACGAGCAGGAACATCCATCGCCATGACAGGACGCTGAGGATGAGTCCTGAAATGGTTGGGCCGATGGCCGGGGCCACGGAGATGACGATCGAGACGTTGCCCATCATCTTTCCGCGCGCGTGCGGTGGAACGAGGGTCATGACGGTGGTCATGAGCAGCGGCATCATGATGGCGGTTCCGCTGGCCTGAACAACGCGTCCGAGCAGCAGGAAGGAAAAACCTGGTGCAATGGCGGCGAGCAATGTACCGGTGGAGAACAGCCCCATGGCAGCGATGAAGACGGTGCGGGTAGTGAAGCGCTGCAGCAGGAATCCCGTAATCGGAATGACGACAGCCATGGTCAGCATGAAGGCCGTGGTCAGCCACTGCGCTGCCCTGGCAGTGATGTTCAGGTCGATCATGAGCTCACGGATGGCAACGTTCATGATGGTTTCGTTGAGGATGACAACGAAGGCCGAGGCCAGGAGGAGCCAGATGACCCGGTTATTCCGGGCGGAGTGGTCCGGTGAGTTCAAAATCAGTGTCCAATCGGGAAGTGCGGGCCGGCAGGATGCGGCCGTGTACGCCCACGCTGGGCTACGCCGGACAGCATAACAACGGTAGGCGACGTTTTACTCCCGAAATCGACGACCTCAGAGGTGTGTTGGCTCACCTGTGAGCTGATGGTCAGCGTGGTTCATGGTTTCGCGGAGCAGGCGCACAAGGTGCCCGTCATGGAGGGAGTAGATCACGTGCCGTCCGTCCTTGCGGGCAGTGACAACGCCGCTGAGTCTGAGCTTCGCCAGGTGCTGGCTGACCACAGTGCGGGAAACGTCGACGACGTCCGTCAGCTCCGAGACCGTCTGGGGCCCTTCCGAGAGCCGCCAGAGCAGGTGCAGCCGGGTTGGCTCGGCGAGCATCCGCAAGGTAGCCGTGGCGGCATCCAACAGTTCCGGACTGGGATCCATCTCATGGATCAGGGACGGTTCACGGGCGCCGGCGTCGTGCTCTTCAGGGTGTGCGCCCAAGACCTTGTTCCTCATGCGTGGATTCTACGGTGCGCTCTTCAGCTGGCCAGGACATGATCGCCGCAACACCGCCGATGACAGCGAGAACAGTCAGGGCGAGTGCCGCTGCGCCCAAGCCTGCCGCGGCACCCAAAAGCCCGGCCAGCGGGTAGGTGATGATGAAGCAGGCGTGCGAGAGGGAGAACTGCGCGGTAAACACGTAGGGGCTGGTTTCATCTGTCGCTGCATCTCGCAGCAGCCTCGAGGACGGTGTGAGGATCGTCGAGTTACCTGCTCCAAGGAGGAACCATATGGCCAGCAGCCACCACCAGCCTGCGCTGCCGTCGTCGGGCACGAGATAGGTGGCCGTCGTCGCGCCGGCCATTGCGAGGGGAATAACGACGGCGCCGCTGAGCATCACGGGCCGGTCGCCGAAGCGGTCGAGGACGCGTGGTGCGGCGAGCGCCACGATCATGGATCCCACGCCGAAGCTTGCCAGGGCGATGGCGAGATCGGCGTCGGAGCGGCCCAGAACGTCACGCACGTAGACCACGGTGTTGACGAGTACCAGGGCTGTGGGTGCGGCGACCACCAGGTTCAGGGCGAGCAGTGAGCGCAGGCGGCGGTTTCGCCAGAAGATGCGTGCCCCGAGGGTGGTGCGGTGCCACAACGACGACGGCGCCGCGGCCAGCGCGGGACCCGCCGGCAGTGCGGTTGAGGCCACGAGGACGGCGGAGAGTGCGAACCCTGCCACGGTGCCCAGGAAGAGGTTGTTGTAGGTAATGAGGGTGAGGAACACGGCGGCGAGTGCGGGGCTGACGAGCGCTTCCATGTCGTAGGCCAGCCGCGACAGCGAGAGTGCGCGCGTGTAGTCGCGTTTGTCGGGGAGCACGGAGGGGATGAGCGATTGGAACGCGGGGGTGAAGGTGGCGGACGCGGACTGCAGGAGGAATATGACCACGTAGATCTGCCACGTTTCCGTGATGAAGGGCAGGCAGAGCGCCATGGCTGCGCGGATGACATCCGCACCGATGAGGACCGGTTTTTTGGGCAGGCGGGCGACGACGGCGTTGACCACGGGTGCGAAGCCAACGTAGGCGATCATTTTGATGGTAAGGGCCGTGCCCATGACGGCTCCGGCGTTCTCACCGGCGAGGTCGAAGGCCAGCAGCCCGAGTGCGACGGTCAGGAGACCGGTCCCGATGAGCGCGACCATCTGCGCCGCGAACAGGTTCCGGTAGGTGGAATTTCTCAGGACGGCGAGCACGGGACTCCTCGAATGCGTTCATAGGTGCGCGGGTATGCACCTATTGTTACATGCCGTTCGGCGCTTTCACAATGGTGGGTTGGGTCCGGATCCGAGACAGCCAAACTCAGGCCAGACTAGAGAGCAACCGGTGAGAAAACCCCGTCATATTCGTCTCTGTGATATGTGCGAAACCTGTTGGGCTCCCAACTCAACCCGGCGTCCCATACGGAACCGAGCTGGGGGGATGACGTACTGCGAAACGTCTGCCGACTTTCCTTGGCCACTCCTTCGTGGATGAGTTCATCTCTGGCTGTTTCCGGCTGCGGCAAAGGGGATGAGCTCAGGCGCCCATCCACCGAAAGGTGAATGGGCGCCTGAGCTCACATCTTGAATACGTACGGGAGGATTGGACCTGCCGCCGCTCCGACGGCGAGAGGACATATCGGCCGATAGAGGAGGATCGGTTGCCATTCACCAGGTACGTATCCACCCCAAATCTCCTGTTCCGGTGCGCAGGCAAGCGCGCCGGAGAGCCAGAAGCCGTTGTGGAGATAGTTGTACTGAGCTACGTATTTAATGGGAGGCGCGTAAACGTCTCCCCACCAGGAGGATAGGCCCTTCACAGGGAATGGGTCGCCCACGGAGTGGCTGACACGAGCATAAGGGAAAGGCTGAGTGCTTGTCCGAGACTGGTACATCGTGTGAATTCCGGCAGAAGATGCTGTCCTGCGACCGGTCTCGCTACAATCGTTGTACATGTCGGTCCAAGAGCAATTATATTCGATGCTTTGGCCGACATGTTTTTTGAAAGACGCCCCTGTTGCTTGCCAATTGGAGTCAAAGGAGAACGTAGTATCGACCTGAGTGCGGTGTGTGCCCGCCCACGCACTGAAACCACGCCCATCGCCCGCCATAACTTGCGGATTCCACGGGACGGGTCGTATCCGTTTGTCGCTAAGGAACATTCGATATCGGAACGACCAGGGAAGCACAGGGTTGATGGCGCTGGAAGAAACTCCGCTCGATGCAACGTTGGATTCCTGAGCGTTCTCATGGGAACGAAGAAGTGCAGCTTCGCCAAGCGTTGGCGTCGCTCGTGGTGCTGAAACGCCCAAGGTGAATGCGTTCTGCTCACCTGTGCCAATCTGTATTTGCGCCATGGCCTGACCGGTAGCTGCTGGGAGCCCGGTAGGGATATTGAGACCTGTCATGGTCTTCTGCAGCCCGTCTACGGCTATGGTTCGGCTCGGGCCACATGCATTGGCTGTCGGACTGCCAACCGTTTCAACGCTGTAAACATTTTGTGCCGTATTTTTCGGTGAAGCATCCGTGAATTCTGCTTGACAGGTAATGCCGATCAATTGTTGAGGCGTCTGCTGAAGCGTACCGTCCGAGGCACGTGTTACCGACGTCCGGAAGACCTTGTGGGGTCGAGCGCCTGCTCTAGCCGCTTCACTCCAGTTGAGAGTGGTGCTGCCGTTGAAGGCCGATGTGGCAACCCTTTCCGCCTGTCCTGTAGATTCGTTGCCTTCGGAAATGCGCACGTCTCTTTCCGCGACAACATTGGTTCCGTTCTTTGCCTGTATCTTGAACGTCGTTGTTAGTGCGGGAAGTTCGAACGTTGGCTGCGTCCCGGTCGCAACCTGCTTCCCCTCGAGGTCGTATACAGAATAGGTGGTGGCACCAATCTGGGGTGTAAGCGATATCGTTGTTGTTCCGCGTGTTGTCCTAGCGAAATTTAGGACCGCAAATTGGGGCTTCGTCGTCCTGGGGCGAAGGGCACTTTTTATCGTGTTTTCGAAGGAAGCAGAAAGCTGAGCCGTCCCACCCACGAGGACGATATTCTTGGTCTCTGGTCCCCAAGCTGTTACGAGACCGCGAAGGTCTGCAGAAAGAGCGTCAGGTCCGTCTGCGAGATGCATGAACGCACCATCACGGGCGACTGCTAGTAGGCCGTTCAGAGCAGTAGTGTGATTCACGCTAGAGCCGACGTAGACCTTCGAGCTGTCTATATTCATGGACTCAAGGAGGAGGGAAGCTGAAAAATTGCGCTGCAGTGCAGTTTCACCCGTGACTGAGGAAAGGTCAATGCTCGCGGCTGTTAATGCCTTTGCCAGTGGTTCCAGCTCTGCATTTGGAACCGTTCCCACTTGATGCACACGCTTTGTCCCCAACCTCTTGAGTTCGCTTACAGTGTCGTCAGCTAGGCCCGACCACCCCGGCTCAGTAAGCATGAGAGGCGTATTCAACACGGATGCGACACTGGCGGCAGTAACCATGTCAGTCCCACCGCTTTCGGCCAAAACTGCAGTGTCCCCTGCAGAGACGAACTTAGTCGCAACTTCTTGGGATAGTCCGAGAGGACCGTACCCGTTAACGCGTTCAATAACAGGAACCCTCTGCACCACGCCAGAGTAAATTGGATGCTTGGGAGACCAATCTGGTCCAATTAAAAGCGCCTTTTTCGGTTTGAGGACGTCCAATGCCGCGTATGTCTCTGCATCTTGACTTCCACCCGATCGGGACTGCTGAAGGTTTGATTGACACTTTGCCTGTGAGGATTCGATCCTTGCCGGTGGAAGGATGTTCATCATGCCCAAAGCCTTTCCCGAAGAGTTCCGCCGCGATGTCGTCGCGGTTGCCCGCAAGGGCGAAGCGCCCATCACCCAGATCGCCAAGGACTTCGGTGTCTCACCGGCTGCCCTGCACCGTTGGATGAAGATCGCCGACAGAGAAGACGGGGTGAAGTCCGGGGCGGTGTCCGATGACGCGGCGAAGCTGCGGGAGGCCAACAAACGCATCCGGCTCCTGGAACAGGAAGCCGAAGTCATGCGCCGCGCCGTGGCCTATCTGTCCCGGGACATCAATCCAAAAAAATGATTTACCCGCTGGTCCGCGAGCTGGCTGCCAGGGACGCCCCGATCAGGGTTCCCGTGGCAGTGTCCTGCCGGGTACTGAATTTCTCCAGACAGGCCTACTACCAATGGGCCGCCAACCCAGTCCCGTCCCGGGACTGGGAAGAAGCCCACCTAATCAACGCCGCCATCGATCATCATCGCGACGATCCTGCCTTCGGGTACCGGTTCATCGCCGATGAGATCAACGCCGGTCCCGGGCCCGTGGCCAGCGAACGGCGGATCTGGCGGCTGTGCTCCCAGAACGGCATCCTCTCGGTGATCCACCGCCGACGCCGCTCAGGGCTCAAAGCCGGCCCTCCCGTCCACGATGACCTTATCGAACGGGACTTCACCGCCACGGCGCCGAACCGGAAGTGGCTGACGGACATCACAGAGCACCACACCGCGGAGGGCAAGCTCTACCTGTGCGCGATCAAGGACCTGCACTCCAACCGGATCGTCGGGTACTCGATGGACGGGCGGATGAAAGCATCCCTGGCCGTTGCCGCACTGGACCATGCCGTGGCCCTGCGGAAACCGGCGGGCACTGTGGTCCACTCGGACAGAGGATCCCAATTCAGATCCAGGAAGTTCGTCCTGGCGTTGAACACCTACGGCCTGAGCGGATCGATGGGCCGCGTAGGGGCATGCGGGGACAATGCCGCGATGGAATCGTTCTTCTCCCTGCTGCAAAAGAACGTCCTGAACCGCAGACGTTGGCAGACCCGGGCCGAACTCAGGCTCGCCATCACGACCTGGATCGAACGCAGCTACCACCGCAAACGCCGGCAACGCACCCTCGGACGATTGACCCCCATCGAGTTTGAGACAATAAAAAACGCGGCCTCAGCCGCGTAAGAAATTACCAACCCCAGCTGTCAACTAAACCTTCAGCAGTCCCGTCCGTCGGCGATCAAGAGCGGAGCGTTCAAGTGCGTTGCTAGTGGCGTGGCCAACGCAATTGATGCAGCGTGCTGAGCTCTTACTATGACAACAGTAGGCACCCCGAGCGTCCAGTTTTGCCGAGCGTAGGAAGCAGACCAAGTCGGGCCATCTTCAGACACAATTCGCATCCCTGTGGCGGGTGCAGTGTTGGCCGCCTCCATAGGTCCCAGTGCTAGCGGGACGGAGAGGCACATAGCTAGCAAAAGGGCGATCGAGGTTCGTCGACGCGTCGGTATGATTTTCAATTATTCCCCCATGATGGATCTAAACCGGCTTCTAGTTGGGCTACTCAACTCAGAACCGAAGGCACAACGATGCTTGTCTAAGGGACAATAATCTTGTTGTACAGCGGTATGGATGCGTAGAGCATATCGGATGGAATCATCGCGACCAAGCAAGCCTTATATATTTCCGCAGACAAGGGTGAGGGGTAGGGGTGCCGAAGTGAAGACTTCCGTCCATATACCGCTCTATCGACTACATACCTGCTAGATGCTCATTCCGTTTCTCGATGAGCTTCCTAAGGTAGTCACCCAGTACCAGTTTCTCCACGATGCGCCCTAGGGGTCCTAATGGTGCCTCGAACTCAACCTGATCTATCATCGTGGCACCTACTGAGGTCTCGCGAAATTCGTGGCGGTGCCGAAACCGCTTGAAGGGACCCTTGACCTGTTCATCGACAAAGTATTCATACGGTCTCATTTCAATAATCCTGCTTGTCATCTGAAGGGGGACTCCAAAGTGCCAGGCACGCCACGTGACTTCCTCGCCTAATGCGATCAGCCCGGACGTTACACCTCCGATGGCCTCCTCGCGAGACTGAGCCATTGAATCCTTATGGGCATCAATGCTTCGAGCGCGATCAAAGAGCTCGGCTTGTGTCAAGTTTGTTCGAGTAGTGCACTCAAAGAAGACAGTCATACGCAAAGTATGTCAGCTCCCCGTCCGTACAGCCGCTCAGCATTTAAAATGTCAAGGCGAAACCTTTTCGATGGTAGCGATTTTAGACTGCCAATGGCGTGACCCGGGTAGCATGCCCGTCATAGACGATTAGGACTCGCGGATTAAAGCAGCAGATAACAGCAGATCTCGGACTGCGATAACTCTCAGGCCAAATGGAGATCCCCGGCTTCCTAGGCAGGAACCGTGCGGATGTCCCGGCCAGGGTGGAGACGGGCATGATGTCGATGGCCAGTTCCTGCTGGCCGAGGGCTCTGCCGTGGACGGCAGCTTCCGTGGTCATGAGCAGCAGCGTTGTTTGCAGGACACCGAATGCGGCGCTGGCCAGGCCAATGAGCCCCATCAGCACATATGACAACCAGGGTGTGTGGGACAGCGCGAATGCGCCCCAGAGGAGCCCCTCAGGCGGCGGTGCCGACGACGAAGAGGCCACCTTTGTAGCGGAACTCTCCTAGCCCGGCGATTGACCGCTGAGCCCACGAATCCGCCGAGGCCAGCGCAGGTGAGGAGCCTTCCAGACCGGCTGCGTTGAGGCGGATTTGTTCGGCTGCGAATACGGGCGTGACCCTCATAAAAAATCGAGGCTAGGCGCGAGTCTTGTTCTTTGAAATGCCAATCAAGGTTACGACCACCCCGACGGCAACGGCTACCCCGCCAAATGGAACGATGAGAAAAAGGCCGATCGGAACGCCATTCGGATCATTAACGCGACTAATGCTAATCAGAATGAACACGGCCAGTAGTAGTGCGATGCCGACGGCTAGTGTCCAAAGCCCGGCCTTCTTCGTGTCGTTCATGGCAATACCTCCAGGATGTAATTCAAGTTGTTCCTACGAGCCCGTTTAGTTTCCCCCTCAGACGATCGTCTCCGTGTGGCGGCGGCCGCTGAAGGTCAGCAACGTAGGGACTTTCAGAGCGAGGATGCCGAGTGCTGCGATGAGGAGCAGGCTCGCTCCGAAGGTGGTCATGGAAACGCCCGCGTGTTCGGCGATGAGGCCGAGGGCCAGGGTGGAGACGGGCATTATGCCGATGGCGAGTTCCTGTAGTCCCAGGGCTCTGCCGTGGACGGCAGGTTCGGTGGTCATGAGCAGCAGCGTTGTTTGCAGGACACCGAAGGCGGCGCTGGTCAGACCGATCAGGCCCATGAGCACATATGACAGCCACGGCGCGTGAGACAGCGCGAAGGCTCCCCAGAAAAGCCCCCATGCCGCGGTACCGAAGACAAAGAGCCCACCTTTGTAGCGGAAGTCGCCCATCCCGGCGATGACCACTGAACCGACGAACCCGCCGATGCCCGCGCAGGTCAGGAGCATCCCCAGCCCGGCTGCGTTGAGGTGGAGTTGTTCGGCCGCGAACACGGGCATGAAGGACTGGTAGACGGGCCAGATGAGCGTGTTCGCTGCGAGGGTGACCATGAGGACGGCGACGGCGAGCCGGTTGCGGCTGATGATGAGGATGCCGCTTCGGACCATGGAGAACACGCTCACGGTGTGGTGTTCGACGACGGTGGCGAAGGAGCGCAGCGGCAGCATGAGCAGCAGCGAGGCCACGTACCAGGCAGTTGAGACCCAGAGGGCCGACGGCGCTCCGATCGCTGCGATCATGACCCCACCCAGTGCCGGGCCGATGACTTGGGTGGCGCTCAACGCCATGGCGTTCAGGGCGTTGGCGTTCGAGAGGTTTTCCCGTCCCACAAATTCCAGGACCAGTGCTGCGCGTGCTGGTTGGGAGGGCGACTGGGCGAGGCCGATGGCCAGGCCACCGGCTACGAGCACCCAGTAGGACAGCAGTCCTGCTGTGGCGAGGGAAGCGACGATAGCGACGGCAACCGAGGCCCAGCCGCAGGCCACCATGAGGAGTTTGATCTTGTTGTGCCGGTCCGCGAATGCACCGGCCACGGGCCCGAGGAGCAGCGGCGCCAGCCGGACCGCGGTGTACACGGCCACCAGGAATTCAGATCCGGTCAGTTCGTAGGCGAGCCATCCAAGGACCAGTGTTTGCGTCCAGATGCCGCCGAAGAAGAAGAGGTTGGAGACCCAGAGCAGCCGGAAGTTCCGGTTTCCCTGCAGGGAGGAAAAAGCGGTCCGCAGCCCTACCTTGCTGCGTACGGGCGCCGTCGTCTGGTCCTTCAACTGACCTCGTAAGCTTCGCGTTCGGCTTGCGCCCTGAGTGCACCGTGCAGGTCGGCGCGGACCATGAGGTCCAGGAGTGCGGCGGTGGACGGGCTGTCCATGAGTTGCGCGATCGCCTTCCGGTGACCTTCATCCGCTGTGTAGAGCACTTCCTCCACGGTCACGGGGATGGATGGTGAGGTATAGAAGTCGGCGGGGCCGTTGGCCATCGCTTCTTTTTGCATGCGTTCGTTTCCGAGCAGGTGCCGGTAGACGGACGAGACGGCGTTGACCTGGTCTTCGTCGCCGAGCCCTGAGCCTTCGAAGAGTTTGTTGATGTGTTCGATGAGGTCTTCGAACGTTCCCTGCCGGTTTTCGCGGACCATGGCGGAGCCCGACGCCGTCAACGGCTTCAGTTGCCCTGGCGCCCCGCTTTGGAGGCGTAGGTCGGCGGCTTCCTGGCGTTTCAGCGCGTAGTGGGTGAGGGCGACGTCGGACAGGTCCAGTGCCGCTGCTTTGGGGTCATTGTTCTTGATTACTTCGGAGAGGAGTTTGAGGTAGATCGCGAGTTTCTCTACCCGGGTGTCCCCGTAGTCGATGATTTGGGAGAAGAAGTCGTACGCGCGCCGGTAGGCTGCCGCGGTGGATCGAAATTCGTCCAGCCGTGCCAGTTCCAGTTCATCCCCGGAGGTCACTGCTTTGGTTCGCCGGTCCCAGTAGACGTCCCGACCGGCGTGCACGTGCGAGAACAGCCCGTTGTGGTTCTGCTGCTCAACCCACGCTCTGGCAACGGCGTCCACATCCGCGTCGTCGTAAATGTTCATGGCGTCCATTTTGGCGATCATGTCGTGGATGATGTCCGGGTCCGCTTCGCCTTCAATTTCGGCGTCCTCGTAGTAGGTCTGGAAGGCCTCGAGGATGGTTTCGGGTTCGTTGACGAAGTCCAGGACGTAGGTGGCGTCTTTGCCGGGGATGACGCGATTGAGTCGGGAGAGGGTCTGTACGGCGGCGATGCCGGAGAGCTTCTTGTCCACGTACATGCCCACGAGCAGCGGCTGGTCAAACCCGGTCTGGAACTTGTTGGCCACGAGCATGAGTTGGTAGTCGGCGCTTTCGAAGGCCTGGGGCAGGCTGCGTCCGCGCAGCCCGGGGTTCATGGTGTGTTCGGTGAACGGGGTCGTCCCAGAGTCTGGGTCTTCCACTTCTCCGGAGAAGGCTACGAGCGCGGCGAGGTTCGTGTAGCCGCGGTCCTTGATGTAGCGGTCGACGGCGAGTTTGTAGCGGACTGCTTCCTTGCGGGATCCGGTGACCACCATGGCTTTGGCCCGGCCGGCCAGGTGGTGCATCACGTTTTCGCGGAAGTGCTCCACGATGACCTGGACTTTCTGGCTGATGTTGTGCGGGTGCAGTTTCACCCACTGCATCATTTCCTTGGTGCCTTTGTCCTTGTCCACTTCGGAGTCTGTGCCGTCGGCGTTCGCTTTCGCGATGCGGGCGGCCATCTCGTAGGTGACGTAGTTCTGCAGGACGTCGAGGATGAAGTTCTCTTCGATGGCTTGCTTCATGGAGTAGAGGTCGAACACCTGTTTCACGCCGTTGGCATCCGGGCGTCCGAAGAGGTCGATGGTTTTGGCTTTGGGTGTTGCAGTGAAGGCGAAGAAGGACAGCAGTTCGCTTCCGGCGCGGGTGGCCATGTCGGCGGCGAGGACGTCTTCGGTGGAGACTTCGGCGTCTTCCTCCATGCCCGCGCTGGAGAGGAGTTTTTTGAGTGAGCTGGCGGCGTCGCCGGATTGGGAGGAGTGCGCTTCGTCGGCGATGATCGCGTAGGTTCGCCCTTTCAGCCCTTTGTTTTCGCGGATCTCCGTCAGGGCGTGCGGGAAGGTTTGCAGGGTGACGCCGATGATCTGTTTGCGTTTGAGCAGTGCGTCGGCGAGCTGTTTGGATTTGGAGGAGTCGGTGCCGTTGGTGATGGGCTGGAACACTCCCTGGACGGTTTCGAGCTGTTCTACTGCTTTTTGCAGTTGCCCATCCAGGACGGTGCGGTCACTGATGACGACGACGCCGTCGAACACTTTGGTGCCGTCCTCACGGTGGAGGGAGGCGAGCCGGTGGGCGGTCCACGCGATCGAGTCGGTTTTGCCGGAGCCGGCTGAGTGCTGGATGAGGTAGTTGTGTCCGGGGCCTTCGGCGCGTGCTGTGGCGGCGAGCTTGTTAACGCAGCGCCACTGGTGGTACCGGGGGAACCGGATGGATTGTTTGTAGTACTTTTTGCCGGTAATGAGGTCTTTTTCTTCATCGAACCGGTAGTGGATGAACTTACCGATGATGGTGAGCCATTCATCGGGGGTGAGGACATTGCGCCAGAAGTACGACGTCGGGCTGTCACCTTCCACGTGCGCGTTGCCGGCACCGTTGTTGTTGCCAGCGTTGAACGGCAGGAAGCGGGTGGAGGGGCCGTCCAGTTTGGTGCTCATGTGCACTTCCTGGTTGGAGACCACAAAGTGCACGAGGGCGCCGCGTCCAAAGCTGAGCAGGGGTTCGTTCTTGGGCGGGCGGTCGTGTTTGTACTGTTTGAGGGCGTCGTTGATGTTCTGGGTGAGGTCGGTTTTGAGTTCGATGGTGGCCATGGGCAGACCGTTGAGGAACAGCACCAGATCCAGGGACTTATTCGCGGAGGTTTTGGAGTAGTGGACTTGCCGCATGACGCGCAGCCGGTTTTTGCCGTACCGTTCCACGGTCTTCTGGTTCAGGCCGTCCGCGGGTTGCGTCTGGAACATCCGGAACTTTGCGGGTGTGACGGCGAATCCCTGTTTGAGCGCGTTGAGCGTTCCGCCGCCGTTCTGCGGGTCAGTGGCCATGACTTTCGCCAGACGGTCCAGGAGTTTGAGGGTGCCCTGCTTGTGGGCTGACTCGTTGGCACCGGGTTTGAGGACTTTGGCGAGCTCGTCCGGCTGCGTGTCCTGCAACCAGGCGAGGACGTCTCCGGGGAACAGTGCGCGCTCGCGGTCGTATTCGGTGTCATCAACGGAGTAGAGCCAACCGTTCGCGGCCAGGTGTTCGCAGATCTGTTTCTCGAACTCGATCTCGTGCTGAATCCCCATTGGTTACGCTGTCCCCTTGGCTAGCTGGTGGTCCCGAACATCGATCTTTCCCGTCACAGCAGCCGAAATCAATGCTGCCCGGCGTTCCTTCGAGAGTTTGATCGCCTCCTTCGCATCGGCAATAGCTGCGTCAATCTCGGCGGTCTCGTGGTCGAGGTAGTCGGCGATGCGTTGCTGCTCTTCGATTGATGGCACTGTCGTCTGGAATCGTCCAATGTCCCGAAGGCTTAACTGAATTTTCGTCCCACCGTAGGCCTGCTCATTCAGCTGTCTTTGACCCCAGTCGGCAAGGACACAGTATCCCAAGAAGCGCGCGTCCAGGGACTTAGAATTGGGTCGGACGAGTGCGACATGCTGACTAATGAACGCGCCTGTTTCCGCGCCACCGACTATCGCAACTGATCCAAGGTAGGCGGTTATGGAGAAGAGCACATCACCACGACGAAGCCTTGATCTTTCACCCTCAGCCCCAAGTGGCACTGTGACATGTTGAGTACTGGCCATATTGAGGTATAGAGAACCCCGAGTCATATTACCTATACGGATGAAAGGCGTTCCTTCGTCCGAATAGTAGCCTGCCCAGTCGCGGGACCCGCTCGTAAGAAACGTCGTATTCCGCTTCAACGCCAGAGCGGTCCAACTCACGGGAATCTCACCAAGCCACTCGATGCCGCTGTCCTTCATCGGCACGCTCGGGTCGAGGCCCTTGGTGACGGCTTGAGTGATAGTGGCAGCACGACGCTCGTTCAGAAGCCCAATGAGCTCGTTCTGGTCAGCAATGAAAGCGTCGATCTCGGCTGTCTCGCGGTCCAGGTAGTCCGCTATGACTCTCTGTTGCCAAAGTGGCGGACGGGGAACTTGGAATTTGCCAAGCATCGATCTGCTCACCCGATCGCGGGTGCTACCTCGTACAAGTGACGATACCCATCCGAGGAAGTTTTGGGAGCTGATTGCGTAGTTGATGAACCTCGCGTCTTCGTTCTCTCCTGGCTTCAGAATGCAAACGTCGACAGAGGTCAGCATTTTTACGCCCAGGTCCGGGGCGATGCAGCTGCGCCCTACTGGATCTCCCAAGCGGCAAATAAGGATGTCGCCGGGTTCTACTTCAGTGCAATTCAAGTCGCTAAAGGTCTCGTCAGAAACATAACGGAAGCCTTGCTCCCTGTAGACCCCAACGCCCACATTGCCCGTCTGGATCAGCCGAACCCCGGAGTCCTGGATATATGGTGACTCTATCCAGTCACCATCGACGAAGGACTTTCTCCCAGAGTCAGAAAGTCGGGAGATAGGTGTGACCGTCCACGAAATTGGAATTTCTCTGAGCCACTCAATTTCGCTGGGTTTGTACTCTGGGTACGGCTTCAGCCCTGTCACGCCTTGACCGCTTCCAGTCGTGCGCGGATGCGGCCGAGTACGGCGTCGAGGTCGGCGTCGATCTCCTCCAGAGACCTCGGCGCAACGTACTGGTAGAAGTGCCGGGTGAACGGAATCTCGCATCCGTCTTTGGTCTTGGACTCGTCAATCCAGGCGTCGGGCACAAAAGGCTTCACTTCGCGGTCGAAGTACTCGTGAATGTTCTGGTTCCACGGCACGTTCTCGGTGTCACGAAGATCGGAATCGGGTTCCGGGCGTCCCTTGGTATCCGTGCACACATCGGCGCTGTCGTCACGCTCGGACAGTGCGCCCATCAGGAACTTCAGCTGCGGTCCGGTCAGGGCGACAGACCCAGTAGTCAGCGTCTTCTTCAACTTCTTGGTGAACTCCGCACGGTTCTTCCACACCTCGCCGGTGTCCAGAGTCGCGAGCGTCGCACGCAGGGCGGCGGCGCCGTCGTCGTCCAGTTTGCTCAACTGCTTCGCTGCGAGCGCCGCATCAATTCGCTCGGCCGTGACGCTGAAGCTCAGCTTCAGCGGCCGCTCAACGGTGATGGTGCGGTAGAAGAAGTCCGTGGTGTTGAAGATTTTTGAGCGGTCGGACTCCTCGAACTCGCCATAGAGGTTCACGATCGCGGAAATGTCCTCCGGCCCAAGCTCGTTGCGCTTGGACCCGAGGCCCTTGCGCATCTTGCGGAACAGCTTGGTGCCGTCCACCAACTGCACCTTGTTCTTCCGCTCGGCAGCCTTCTCCTTGGACAACACCCAGATATAGGTGCTGATCCCCGTGTTGTAGAACATGTCCGTGGGAAGGGCGATGATCGCTTCCAGGTAGTCCATCTCCAGGACCCACTTGCGGATTTCCGACTCCCCCGAACCAGCACCACCCGTGAAGAGCGGCGAACCGTTCAGAACAATAGCTGCCCGACCGCCCTTGGTGCCCTCAGACTTACGGCGCATTTTGGAGATCAGGTGCATCAGGAACAACAATGAGCCGTCCGAAACCCTCGGCAGGCCCGGACCGAAGCGGCCAGCAAAGCCGCGCTCCGCATGCTCCTCGCGGATGTGCTTCTCCTGCTTCTTCCAGTCCACCCCAAAAGGAGGATTGGAGAGGCAGTAATTGAACGTATCGCCGTCGTGCCCGTCATTGAGCAGGGTGTCACCGAAAACAATGGCGTCCACCGATTGCCCCTTGATCACCATGTCCGCCTTGCAAATAGCGTAGGACTGCGGGTTGATTTCCTGCCCGGCGAGGGTGAGGCGCGCATTCGGGTTCATGGCCCGCAGGTGATCCTCCCCCACCGACAACATGCCGCCCGTACCCGCCGTCGGGTCATAAATACTGCGGACAATGTCCCGGTCCCGCAACTCCGCCTCATCGGCGTCAAAAAGGAGATCCACCATCAACTCGATCACCTCACGCGGAGTGAAATGCTCACCAGCAGTCTCATTGGACGCCTCCGCGAACTTCCGGATCAACTCCTCGAAGATGTGACCCATCTGCGCGTTATCCACCACATCCGGATGCAGATCAATCTCGCTGAAACGCTGCGTCACCAGGAACAAGAGGTTCGAATCCTCAAGCTCCGCGATGCGCTCCTCGATCTTGTACTTCTCGAAGATGTCACGGACGTTGTCACTGAACGAATTCACATACTCCGTCAGGTTCTCGCGGATGTTCTCCGGATCCCCCATGAGCGACTTCAGATCAAACCTGCTCGTATTGAAGAACAAATGCGTGTGGCCAGCTTTGACCTTGAGCAGTGCGGGCCTGACCGGGAGACCCTGGGCCTTCGCCTCGCTGACGGTCTCCAGGACCTTGTCCTTGGTATCCGCGAGCACGCAGTCCAGACGGCGAAGCACCGTGAACGGCAGGATGAAATCCCCATACTGGTGGCCCTTGAAGTTCCCGCGCAACAAATCCGCGATACCCCAGATGAAAGATGCATGATTCTGCAAAGTACTACCGTCCCCAAGTCCTGACACTGGCGTCATCGCCAGCCGTCATCGTCGTTCCTGTTAGTTCCAATGTGCATCGGATGTAAGATCTTTTACCCATGGGATGTTAAATCTCAATCATGTCCGCGAGCGGATTCCTGCAACCCATTCTCCTCGAACACGCGGCACCACCTTCACCTTAACGGACCCGGCCCAGTCCGGCGTCGAAGCGTCGGGCCAAGAAGCCCACAAGTACGACGTACTCAATACGGTCGACGGGAAACTGATCTCGATCACTGAGAGGCCAGAGCGGTATGCGGGGACAGAGGGTCAGGAGATAGCCGCGGCACCGGATCAGGCTGCATTCACGTACGCACGGGCAGCTGCGAGCACAGCCCGCGCGTTGCCGGCCGCAAGATACTCTATCGGGGTCTCATCATCCAATTGGGGATTCATGCCGAGGAACCAGGCCCGGGCGACGTAGGCATCGTCTGCTTCTTCGATCAGGGAAAACACATGGAATGCATCGCGCAGACGCCGCTCATCTTCCGTCTTCAGGGCCACAGTTGTCAGACCGGACTTCAACCAGCGCTCAATAGTGCGCACGTCCTTGACGAAAATCGCCGCCACGACGTGCTTCCCCAGCGCTGCAGCAAGGATGCGAAGCGCGTCGTTCTGGTCGCTGCTGACGGAGCGCACGTGCGCTCCGCGCTGCCGAGGTGCAACTGCGGGTGACGAGGTTGTCCGAGTCATGTTCGCCTCCAGGCTGGGCAGGGGATCCCCTGCAGTGTCGTTCCTATGTCGCAATATTAGTACGATAAATGTCGTTGATCCCAACCTGATGCGTCATCAAAAGCGATAGACTTGTTCTCAACTAACGTCCAAGCACGCCACCGGTACCGTCGCTGTCCCGCCCGGTCTCGCCGTCGTCGTCGACCTCCCCCGGGTGAACCGCGCTAGATGATTGAGTCCTAAAGGTGTGGCCACGTTCAATCACCACTCACCCAAAGCCTTGTTAGGGTGGCGCTGGCCCACCGCGACGGCATCGCCTGCGGAATCATCGGGCGGGCCTTGCGCAGCGATCGCTTCGTCTATCTGACGCGTCGCCGTGACCGGATACTGCCTACGGATGGCCAGCCCCGGCCTGCAACAATGCGCTCCATTTCGCCCTTACACGCAAGCCGATCCGTCGTCGTGGCCGTTCTGTTCAAGACCCATGCCGTAGGCCGGTCGTACAGTGAGTCCATGACATTGAAACTTGGCTTCATCGGCATCGTGACTCACGACATGACGGCTTCCCTCGCCTTCTACCGCACCCTGGGTGTTCACATCGAGCAAGGTCAGGACGACGCACCCCACGTGGATGCGAAACTCAGCGACGGAGTGACACTCGCGTGGGACACAGTCGAAACGATCCGCGGCTTCGACCCGAATTTTGTTCCGGCAACCGGCGGACATCGCATCGCCCTCGCATTCGACAAAGGAACAGCCGCTGAGGTCGACTCGGCGTTCGCCGCCCTCATCAGCGCCGGATATACGGCGCACGTCGAACCATGGGACGCGCATTGGGGACAACGGTACGCAACACTGCTCGATCCCGATGGGAACTCCGTTGACCTTTACGCGGAGCTTGCCACGAACTGACCCGGGCTCATGCCGACCAGGCGCTGGAACTCCCTCGAGAGATGCGACTGGTCGGCGAAACCCGCGACAGCCGCCGCGGCCCCGATCGGAAATCCGCGCCGCAAAAGCCCCTGGGCGTGACGTGCACGCTCGAGGCGCACAAGGGTAGCGTACCCGTAACCGAAGGTCCCGAGCATGCGCCTCCGGAAAGAGCGCTCAGACCCACCAAGCTCTGCTACGACGGATCCCGCTGACACCGCCCCAGCAGCCGAACAGCGCACGGCGTCGGGCCAATGGCTTGCTCCCGCCGCCCCCACCGCAATAGACGTCAAAGCGATGGTCGAGTTAAAACCCTCCGACAACGGGATCATCGCATCGCGCAACAGATTAGCGCGGGCGCCTTGTACGAGGTCTTCGAGCGGCACGAGCTGGTCAGCGATCTCGTTGAGCCCAAGGTTCAGCAGATGACCGGCACGCCCTGGGGGCAATCTGAATCCAAACGATCCATTTTCTCCATCACCCTCGGACAAGATCCGCCGCGTGGACGGACCGGCCACAAACATACGGCCCTCCCGCACGATCAGGTCGACACAGCCATCCGCCGAAACGACCGTCCCACCCATGTTGTTGATCGAGCGCCAGAGCGCGGCGCCATGAAACAGGCGAGACTCGGAATACACCCCGCCATTCTCTCAGCAACACGTTGCTAGCCGATTACTCCGTAGCGTCTACGCGTTCTCAAGCTCGGCGATAACGATCTTCGTCTGCCCCATCATCACTTGCACTTGCTCTGGCCTGCTGAGGAGATCGCTCATATTCTCAGGGATGATCTGCCAGCTCACCCCGAAGCGGTCCTTGCACCAGCCACACTGCTCCGACTCTGGAACGTGGGAAAGCAATGACCAGTAATGATCTATCTCCTCCTGGTCACCGCACGTGATGACAAAGGAGATCGCTTCGCTGATAGTAAAGGCGGGACCGCCATAGGCGAAGCACGATCTCGGCTGATGAGGAAGGGCCGGCATACTTTGTGGCACCAGCCCCTCCTCTGCCCTATGTGCTAGTGATTCGCACGGTCCTTGGGGGGCAATGATGTCCCCCCAGAAAAGTCACTGCCGCGCCTAACTACGACGTAGACCAATAGGAGCCAAGCTATCAGCCCCACCAGCCCTGCTAGTGCCACCTGCGAGAATGCTCCGAGGGACGCCGGGAAATTCACCACAATGATCGGCACAGCGATCAAAAATAGTAAGCTCCAAGTCCTAGCTGAATGGCTCATGACCTTGCCGGACCAAGAAGCATGCCAGCGATGAGGAAGAATCCACCGGTCGCTACTTGGCAGGTGAAGGAATTGGATGAGCACCACTGGTTCAGTGTTTGCCAATTCCTAGTGTCAATCACCTTGTATCCCCCGCCATCGTTGCGCCTAGCGTGAGTAAAAATCCCGTTACAAGGATTTGTGCCCCTATAGAAGGGCCGCCACCTGTTCCAGGAGCGGAGTAGTCGGTCAGTTGAGCAGGTGTATTGGAATGCTCCGGATCCAGCCCCGCACATGGGGTCTGCTACAGCCGAAGCCAGAGTTGTTGCGCCGCCACAAATGACGGCAGATATGGAGTTCGTTGGAGCATGTTGGACTATGTGTTCTGTAGGAGCCGCCTGCGCGCTAGTGAGACTTATCGGCACAAGCAACACAAGAGTGCTGATAAACACTGCCATCTGTTTGATCATCTTGGGCATGAGACTTTCTTTCTTGGTGATTCGCCACTGGTTGGGTCCTCCAAAGATAGAAACTCCGAGACAGCAACACAAGCAGCTAATTAAATTTGCCCAAATGCCTGACGATTGGTTGGCAGAGGGTTGTATTTTCGGCCTCAGGGCTTAAAATACGAACCCTCACATCTTGGAATGTTCAAGATCCACGGCTCAATACCAGGAATTGGACAGCCAATCCGGTTGCCGTATTTGCAGGCGAATGCACCGTATGCGTACGTCTCCAAGGCAATGACCGGCGCTGACCTCCCCAATCGCAAGACGTCAAGGTGCGCAACGTTCTAATACTGCGGGAACTCGCATGGCCGCCATCATCTGACACCGAAAAGTGCTCACGTTTCGAGGCAATACTAGGCCTACCGGAACTTTGAAGAACGCGTACACTAGTAAACGATTGGCAGGTCGACATGCAGTTGCAAAACTCGTTACGCGCCATTTGCTCCGCACTTGATGCTGATGTTCTCATGGCCCTCGTCACCGGTTCACCCAGCACCCCGGGAACGCTCGTGCGTACGCATGGTGTTCGAGCTTCAATTTCAGGTGTGCGTCGGTGTCTTGAACGGTTGGAAAAGAACGGCATCGTAGACTCAGAACGGCTTGGTAACCAGACCAGGTACTCGTTGAATAGGCAGCATATGCTTGCCGACCTGATACTCGAAGCCCCCAAAGCGATAGACCTATTCGCACGGTTCCTGAAGTCCCGGATATCCATGTGGAACGAGCAACCACTACAGGTGACACTGTTCGGTTCGGCAGCGCGCCACGAGATGCACGCAGATTCCGACATTGATGTGCTGTTCATCGCCCCCAATAACGCGGCGGATGAAATCTACGAAGAAATCAGCGAGCTCGCTATCGAGGCATATCGCTTCACCGGCAACGACGTACGGCCATTGGTCTACGAAGAATCGGAAATCCAACCTGCACCAATATTCGACTCCATCATGCGCGAAGGTGTCCACATTTTCGGCGATAAGCGTTGGCTCTCGCGCCAACTGCAATCACGGACCGCCGCCGCGGACGAGAAGTACACCCGGACCTGATACCGGCTAACGCGAGGGCCCGCCGGCGGTACCGTCACGCTCCCGCCCGGCCCCGCCGTCGTCGTCGTCGTCGACCTCCACCAGGTGAACCGCGCTGGATTGGTTCTGCTGCTCCACG
Source organism: uncultured Micrococcaceae bacterium (assembly GCA_947502645.1). Taxonomy (GTDB): domain Bacteria; phylum Actinomycetota; class Actinomycetes; order Actinomycetales; family Micrococcaceae; genus Arthrobacter_J. Next base: position 391,663 of record CANNAD010000001.1, read on the forward strand.
ATCTGCTCAGAGCCAGAGGGCTCCCAACCATAGAGCTTGGACTGGACAGCAGCGGAACTCGCGAACGGCTTGAGGACCCCGCGCCTGAAACCCTCAACCTTGCGCCGCCTGATCGCAATGATCACCCGCACAACCACTGCGACACCGAGCGCAATCCAGAAAACCGTGATGAGGGCCCCACCAATGTTGGAGATGCCATCCGTGACGACGTCGGCCATCGGTCCCATCCTTCCAACCAGCTGCTCCCGCGCAGGAATTTCCACCACTCTACGCGGTATATTTGGCTTGTGAACCGCACCCCGACCTTCTGGTCCAGCGCCTTCGAGGACATGCCCCGCCCCGACTACGCCGACGCGATCGTGCAACCACTCCCCCACGGCGCATCCGCAGACCCGGCAGAATGGGCACGCTGCATCTTCTCACTCAGCGCCATGCCGTTCTGGGTTCGAGCCGCCCTCGGACTACGGCAAGCAGTAGTGCCACTCATCGGGTTGCGCCCCAGCAGCCGTAACACGTTCGACGTCACCCGAGTCGTCGGAGACGAAGCCCTCATCGTCGCCAAAGACAAACACCTCGACTTCCACTGCGCCGTCGGAGTCGACGTCGAAACACGCCTGGTACGCGTAGTCACCACAGTCACACTCCACGGCTGGCAAGGACGCGTGTACTTCGGCCCCGTGTCCATGGCACACCCCGTAGTGGTGTCCTCCATGCTCCGCCGGGCGCGCCGCAACATGGTACAAACCGCGGCAGCCCATACTTGAGCTTGACCCTCAATACGTCCCAACCGAACAAGGAGTTAAACCATGATCGGATTCATCATTGCTGGCCTCATCATCGGCGCCCTCGCACGCCTCATCAAACGCGGAAAACAAAACTTCGGACTGCTCGCCACCCTCTTGCTGGGTCTCGCGGGATCCGTCATCGGCGGCCTGATAGCCAACCTGCTCGGAACCGGCGGCATCTTTGAACTGAACGTCCTCGGATTCATCGTCGCCGTCATCGCCGCCGTCCTGCTCATCGGAGTAGCCGAAGGAATCGCAGGACGCCGCAAGTCCGTCCGCTAACCCTTTCCAAACCAAAAGTGCCCGGCTGGATTCCTCCAGCCGGGCACTCACGGTTCAACCGCCGTCGTACGTCAACGTGTAATCGGTGTTAGCCGTTCACACTGTAGAACGACGGACCGGAACCCACGTTGACACTGTAGACAGCGGTGTTCCCGCCGTTCCAGCCGCCATGAACAGCCTGTCCGCCGCCAATGTAAATCGCGATGTGCGCGAAGCCTGTTCCACCGTTCGCGTAGTACACCATGTCACCTGGCTGAGGGTTCGAGGTAGGCGTACCGAAACGCAACAACGACGCCGGTGACTCGTCACCCACGCCAGCAACACCGGCAGCCCGCAGTGCGCGCTCAACAAGCGCGGTGCAATCCTGGAACTGACCAACCTGACCCTGGGCAGCTGAGGCAATGGCGCTGCCCGATGCACCCGTGATCGGAGTGACGTTGGAGCTTGCAAGCATCACATCCGTTGCAGCAGGGGCCGACGGCGCCGCTGCAGCCATGGTCTGCGACTGCGGGGCAGCAACAGGAGCCGGCGCGGCAGGCGCCGCTGGGACTGCCGGAGCGGCTGGCGCCACGACGCTGCCGGAGATACGAATCACATCACCGGGGTAAATGATGGTTGCCATATTCAGGCCGTTGAGCTGCAGTACGCTACTCAGGCTGACACCGTAACTTGCAGAGATCGCACCAAGGGTGTCGCCTGAGCGCACCGTGTGATTGATGACCCCTGCGGTTTCGGCAGTCGCTGCCGGGGCCGGGGCGACGGCGGGCGCTGCTGCCGGTGCTGCAGCTGCTGCCGGAGCGTAGGCAGGGGCGGGGGCCGGAGTGGTGGCGGGGCCCGCACCAGCCATGGCCGGCGCACCCGCACCGAGCATGAGACCGGATGCTGCACCGACAACAACAGCGCCGCGTCCAACGGTGCCCTTATGTGAAACGACTGCCTTGGACAGGGAGTCGAAGGGGTTTTTCCGCACAGGGGTTGCCCTGTGGCGTGCAATCTTTGATGACATGGTTGTAGCCTCTCCCAATGCCTACGGAGTTAGCTGTCGGGTTCGGATGGGAGCCACCCGGCCGCAACGATCTCAAGGAATTCCTTGAAATCGGGGCGGCTTAACCCCTAGGACTCGCTGGGAGTCCACTGTGTGGTTCCCCCGCTTCTGCCGCATTCTGTAGCGAACGGACCCCGGGGTGGCGGCAGAATTAGGCAATCCACCCGAGGAGTGCTCACCGCTATCACGGGCAAGCACGCATAAAGATTACCCGTTACCTTATCGAGATGTCACATTTTGATTAAGTAAGGCTGGTGCGGACCATGGTTCGCAGTGACGAAAAGCCTGCGTTGACCTGCCCAGATCCAGACACCAGCGCTGATAGATTTGCAGTTGCATTTCTCATCCCCGAAAGAAGTCATGACCCGCTCACAGCACCGTATCCCCCTTCGTCGACTCACCAGCAGTGCCGCCGCGATCGGGCTGCTCGCCGCCTCCCTGATGGGCACCACACCAGCGCAGGCAGCTGAGGAAACAGTGCCCGTGATGGTGATCCTGGACGCGTCAGGATCCATGCTCGCCAAGGATGCCCCTGGCTTGCGCATCGACGCCGCGAAGGATGCCGTCAAGAACCTCATCAATACCGTGCCCGACGACGCACGGATGGGCCTCATGGTTTACGGGTCGGGCACAGACTCATCGCCTGCCTCCGCAGCCGCGGGCTGCAAGGACATCAAGACACTGGCCCCGATCGGCAACGTCAACAAATCTGCGTTGGTCAACCAGGTCGATGGCATCAAGGCCTCCGGCTACACGCCGGTCGGGGCGTCACTGCGCGCTGCCGGTGAGGCGCTGCAGGACGTCGAAGGCCCACGCTCCATCGTGCTCGTCTCAGACGGCATCGATACCTGCGCGCCACCCGCACCCTGCAAAGTGGCGCAGGAACTCGCAGATCAGGGGTTGGACCTGACCATCCACTCCATCGGCTTCAAGGTGGATGCAGCGGCACGCGATGAACTGGAATGCATCTCCAAGACCACCGGCGGAACGTATGCGGACGCCCAGGACGCCGAAGCGCTCACCGCGGAACTCACCATCCAGACCCGGCGCGCCATGAACAGCTACGAGATCGGCGGCACTCCTATCAGCGGGGGCGAGACCATCGACACCGCGCCGGAAGTACAGCCGGGGCAGTACGTGGACCAGCTGGTGGAAACAGAGAACCTGCTCGACCCGGCGGACGGAACCATGAAGTACTACCGGGTCCGGCTCGAACCCGGCGAGCGCGCGCACTTCGCCGCCAGCTTCATCCGCCCGCAGGACACAGCGGCTGCCCCTATCGACAACGAGTGGTTTGACCTCCGGGTAGACCCCTTCGGCGCGGACGGCGAGAGCTGCGGCGACGGCGTCCGGGACTACAACAGCGCGTCCAACCTGCTCGGCGGGCCGCCCACCGCCGTTTACAGCTCTCCCGCCATGGGAAGCACCGACGACGGCTGCTTTGCCGCTTCGGCCACCGGCGACATCTACTTTCAGGTCGTCCGCAAGGGCGGCGCAGCGGAGGTACCTGTGGAACTGTCCGTCGTCGTCGAGCCCGCCTCAGACAGCGCCTCCCTCCCCGAACCGCACAACGCAGTTCAGCCTGTGCCAGCCGCACAACCCGCGCCCGACTCCCCCACCGTGGAACCGGGCTACAGCTACGGGACGGCAACCAGCATCACAGAAGGAAGCTACAGCAGCGCCCTCATCCCCAACGAGCTTCACATCTACAAGATCGAACTCGACTACGGGCAGCAGCTCGCCGCCACGCTGAAACTGGGCGACTACGAACGCGACGGCGCAGGCATCGGGCTGCAGCTCAACGCCACCAACCCGTTGCGCACGGCGATCGATTTCGCCGAAGGCGGCAACGGCTACCGCAATGGCATTCACAGTTCCATCACCAGCGGCGGGAAAGCCCTCGAGGCCAGCATGGCAGCGCCCGTCCGGTTCACGAACAGGGAAAGCACCGAGGAAAAAATCCAGACGCTGTTCCTCAACGGGGACTATTACCTGCTCGTCAGCTCGGACGCGCACGGCAATGAGAACCACGACTTCGAGATTCCCTACACTCTCGCCGTCGAAGTCACGGGAACCCCTGAGGACGGTCCAACTCTTCTGACCGCGAGCACACCAACTCCCACCGCAACCGCGGAGCCGGACACTGCAGGAATGGAAGACGCTTCCGCCGAACAAGAGCCGGAGAGCGCCGGAGCCATGCCGTGGATTCTGGGAGGGGCGGGCGTCCTCCTGCTCGGTGGCCTTGCCGCCTATGTATTGCTCCGCCGGACTCGCGGGATCCAGTAGCCAAGGACGACGGCGGCCAGGAGTCCCACACCGGCCGTCGCCCAGATTCCGGCCGCCAGGGATGCCAACGCCGTAATCAGGGACAATAACCCTGGTCCGGCCATGGTGCCCAGATCTGACATGAAACGCCAGATTCCCAGGAACTGGGGCCGGCCCGGCGACGGCGAGTAATCAGCGCCGAGCGTCATGACGATCCCCGAACCTATGCCGTTCCCAAAGCCGATCAGCAGGGCTGAAATCGTAAACCAGCCTGGACCTGCAGTGAATGGAATCAGGATCAGCGCGAGCGCCATGATCAGCATGGACGGCATGGCCGTCCAGACTCTGCCCTTGAGGTCCATGACCTTGCCCGCGGGATAGAAGATCAGCATGTCCACAGCACCCGAGAGCCCGTAGATGAGCGCCGTGGTCGAGGCATCGAGCCCTATATTCTCAGCCCAGAGCGGCAGAACACCCTGCCGTGTTGCCCGGACCGCAGCGATGAGCAGCACCCCCAGACCAATGGTCAGGAAGACGCGCATCTGACTACGCAGCACGTAGCGGATAGTGGGCGGAACAACACGTTCGACGCCGGGCTCGCGGCTGGGTGCGCCCAGATCCGGGACGCGAATGCTCAGGACGGCGGCCACCAGGGTTGCTGCGGCCCCTACCCAGTAGGCGCCAGAGATTCCCACGAACGCCATGACGCCAGCTGCTACGAAGGGGCCGATGAACACGCCGATGCGCGTTACACCGCCCAGGGTGGACAAGGCTCGCGCCCTGAAATGAAGCGGCACCGCTTCCGTGAGATAGCTCTGCCGCGCAAGCCCAAAAACAGATCCGGCCATCCCGACCATGAAAATCGCCAGGGCGAACACCCAGAGCTGGCTGGCGAATACCGCCACGACCATCGCCGTCGAACACCACAGCGCGGCCCCAACGAGGGCCCAGCGTTCGCCGAACCGTGAGGTGATGATGGTCGCCGGGATGTTGGTGGCGAGCGAGCCCACTCCGGTGAGGGTAATGATCAGGGCAGCCACGGCCACGGACGCGCCGAGATCACGTGCGCTCAGGGCAATGACGGGGAAAATCGCGCCGCTGGCCATCCCATACAGCAGTGACGGCCCGTAGGCCGCCACCGCTATGCTCTTGAGGCTGAACGGTTCACTGGGCACGTTTTCCAGCTTAGTCCCGCGTCGCGCACGGGCTTGCTTGTCCCCTCCCCTGACGCGCCTGCAGTAATCGTTGGAATACGGGCCAGAGAACCCTCATACCAACAATAAGTGCGGACGCGTCCGGCGAGTCGCGGGAGTACAGCCTACAGGTCTGCGAGCACGCTTCCCGGGCTCTCGATTGCGTCCGCAACGTACCGCAGGAAACCGCCGGCCGTGCCGCCGTCGCACACGCGGTGATCGAACGTGAGCGTGAGTTCGGTGACCTTGCGGACAGCGAGCTCACCGTGGACCACCCACGGCTTGTCGATAATGCGGCCAACGCCCAGAATCGCGACCTCGGGGTAGTTGATGATCGCGGCACTGCCGTCCACACCAAAGACGCCGTAGTTGTTCAGCGTGAACGTCCCCGATGTCAGCTCCGCAGGGCTCGCCTTGCCTTCACGGGCGACGGCGGTCAGGCGGCGGATTTCGGCGTCCAGCTCACGGGCGCTCAACTTCTCCGCGTGCCGGATCGAGGGGACCATGAGCCCGCGGTCCGTCTGTGCAGCGAAGCCGAGGTTTACGCCGTCGAACGACATAATGTCCTGGCCGCCCTCTGTGGACACAACCCGCGTGTTCAATTCCGGGTACTTCTCCAGACCCGCGGTAACAAACCGTGCAATGAAAGCCAGCAGGCCCGGAACAGCATCCGGGGTCCGTTTCTTCAGCTCGGCGCGCATCTCCAACAGGGCGGTGGCATCCACATCCACCCACACGGTGGCTTCCGGGATTTCGGACCGGCTGCGCGACAGGTTGGTGGCAACGGTTTTCCGAAGGCCCTTGATCGGGGTCCGCTTGGCAACACCGAGGCCCGACTTTTCGTCGACCTCACCCGTCGCCGCCGCATCTGTACCGGCCGCAGCGGAGGAACCGGAAGCATTGCCGGCCGGCGCTGACAGCGCGGCCTCAACATCGGCGCGGAGGATCAGACCCTCCGGCCCTGTTCCCGTCAGATCTGCGATCCTGACCCCGCCGTCGCGGGCGAGCTTGCGAACCAGCGGAGACACCACCCGAACAGCGTTGGGCGCAGTATCAGCCTGCTCCGGCGCGGATGGCTTGACGGCCGGAGACTCGGCAGGCGTTTCGACGACGGCAGTCGCTGCCGCAGCGCCATTTTTACGCGCACGACGACGACCCTTCGCACCGCCTTCGGGCGTACCGTAGCCGATCAGGACGTTACCGGAGCCCGAGGACTCCTCCGCTTCGGCGGGCGCACGCGTTCCGGCGCGTTCCTCGTCGCGGTACGTTTCCGCACTGTCGTGTTCAGCCTTCGGGCCGGCGTCGGGCGCTGGCGTTTCGGCGGCGGGAACATCCGCAGCAGCACCGCCGACGGCGGCAACGCGGTCCACGGAGATCAGCGGCTTGCCGACGTCCATGGTCTGGCCTGCCTCACCGTGGAGCTCGGCGACTGTCCCCGCGAACGGCGAAGGCACCTCCACCATGGACTTGGCGGTCTCTACTTCGGCGATCGGCTGATCCACGCGGATCTCATCACCGACGGCGACCAGCCAGTTGAGCAGTTCAGCCTCGGTGAGGCCTTCGCCGAGATCGGGCAGCAGGAATACCTGCCGGTTGTCCTGGGACATCTAGTCCTCCCACTGAAGGTCGTCGACGGCGTCAAGGATGCGATCAACGCTGGGCAAATGCCAATGTTCAAGCTTCGGCGCCGGGTAAGGGATATCAAAACCGGTGACCCGCAGCACTGGTGCCGCGAGCGAATGGAAGCAGCGCTCCTGCACACGAGCCACAATTTCGGAGGCAACAGAGGCGAAGCCCGATGCCTCGGCAATGACAACGGCGCGGCCGGTCTTGCGGACAGCGTTGGTCACCGTTTCATCGTCGAACGGAACGATGGAGCGGATATCAATGACCTGCAGGCTACGGCCTTCTTCTGCAGCAGCCTCAGCTGCGGCGATCGCCGTCGGAACGGACGGACCATACGCGATGAGCGTGGCGTCCGTACCCTCACGGGCGATGACCGCCCGGCCAATGGAGGCGTCGTCGTCGGGCTCTCCGCCGTCAAACTTCGCGCGCAACGCCTCGAGATCTACCTGCTCCTTGGACCAGTACAGCTTCTTCGGTTCCAGGAAGACAACAGGGTCATTAAGCTCAATCGCCTCACGCAGCATGGTGTACGCGTCGGCGACAGTGGACGGCGCAACGACCGTCAGGCCGGGAGTGTGCACGTAGTAGGACTCGGAAGAATCGCAGTGATGCTCCACGCCGCCGATACCGCCCGCGTACGGGATGCGGATGACCATGGGCAGGCGCACCTGGCCCTTGGTGCGGTTGGCCATCTTGGCCACGTGGCTGACAACCTGTTCAAAGGCAGGGTAGGCGAAAGCATCGAACTGCATTTCGACGACGGGACGCATCCCGTTCATGGCCATACCCACGGCCATCCCCATGATGCCGGCCTCGGCCAGAGGGGTATCAAAGCAGCGCTCCTCGCCAAAACGCTTGGTCAGGCCATCGGTAATGCGGAACACGCCACCGAGCGGTCCCACATCCTCACCGAACATGACGACGGACTTGTCCGCCTCCATCGCATCTCCCAAAGCAGCCGTGAGGGCCTTGGCGAAGGTGAGAGTGGTTGTTGCCGGAGCGGCGGTCTCAGTTACTGCAGTCATGGCGGTCACGCTCCTGAATTTTCGCGGGAAATTTCCTCGCGCAGCATCGCGGCCTGTTCCTGCAGCTGCGGCGTGGGCTTGGAATAGACGTACCGGAACAGATCTTCCGGATCCACCTCGGGCTCGGAGTTCATCCCGTCACGCAGTGCGGAAGCGATGTCCTCCGCACTGGCAGCGATCGCGGCCACGGCGTCGTCGTCGAACATGTTCCGCGCCGAAAGGTAGGTCTGCATTCGGCTCACAGGATCCCGGGAGACCCACTTCTGCACTTCCTCGTCCGTGCGGTAGCGGGTGGCGTCGTCGGCATTGGTGTGCGCCTGCATCCGGTAGGTGTGCGCCTCAACGAGGAACGGTCCCCCGCCCGCACGGGCACGGTCAACCGCATGGCCGAGAACGGACAGCAGGGCGGCAAGGTCGTTACCGTCCACCCGCTCACCAGGCATGCCGTACCCGACAGCCTTGTGCGCCAGCGACGGGGCAACGCTCTGATTCTTCAGCGGCACCGAGATCGCGTACTCATTGTTCTGGACAAAGAACACTACGGGCACGTGGAACACGGCAGCGAAGTTCAGGGCTTCGTGGAAGTCGCCTTCGCTGGTGGCACCGTCGCCGCACATGGCCAGCACTACGGTGTCCTCGCCCTTCAGCTTGGCAGCGTGGGCAACTCCGACGGCGTGCAGCAGCTGGGTGGCCAGCGGCGTTGCCTGCGTGGCGACGTTGAATTCGTAGGGGTTGTACCCGGCATGCCAGGTACCGCGCAGGAGAGTGAGAACCTCCACGGGGTTCACGCCGCGGCTCATGACGGCCACGGTGTCCCGGTAGGTGGGGAACAGCCAGTCCTGTTTGGACAGCACGACGGCGGCCGCCACCTGGCAGGCCTCCTGACCGTGCGAGGACGGGTAGACGGCGAGCTTGCCCTGGCGCACGAGGGCACCGGCCTGATCGTTGACGCGGCGTCCGGCGACGAGCTTCTCGTAGGCGGCCAGCAGTTCCTGATCGTCCGGCATGGTGTAGGGCTCGCCGGAAGAGTTGGCCGCGGATTGCACGGCACCGTTCTCGTCGATCAGTTGAATGGGGTGCTCGGCGGGCAGCATGAAAGCTTCCGCGCGGGTCTTCTCCCCGATATCGTTGCTCATAGGACTTCTAGTCCTTCCTCACTGAAAGATATTGTGTTGATCCATTATGGGTACTGAGAGCGTTTCGTATCCACTTGGCACCCAAAGCGTAGACTAAACGTTAAATATCAGCTAATCTGGCAGACGGCACGTAAGTGTGAGCTGGATTACGCTGGGGAGTATGGACAATATGGTTGCACCACAACCGCTGGATGACGTTGATCACCGGATTCTTGCCGAATTGACCCGGGACGGCCGGCTATCGGTGACAGCCGTGGCTGAGAACGTTCACATTTCCCGGGCTCACGCTTATTCGCGGATCAACCGACTCACCGAAGAAGGCATCCTCACCAAGTTCACAGCCCTGATCGACCCCATCAAGGCAGGGCTGCGCTCATCGGCCTACGTGACCCTGAAAGTTGAGCAGCACGCGTGGCGGGAGCTCCGCGAACAACTCAGCGCCATCCCCGAGGTGCACCATATTGCCCTCGTGGGAGGCGAGTTCGACGTCATCCTTCTGGTCCGCGCCGAAGACAATGTGGACCTACGCCGCGTCATCTTCGATGAGCTGCAATCCATGAAAGGCATCCTCGACACACAGTCCCTGCTGATCTTCGAGGACCTCGACACCCGCTGACCGGTTTCTACCGGCCAGCGAACCTATCCCTTAAAGTCTGGCTTCCGCTTCTCCTGGAAAGCCTTGAAACCCTCCGCATAGTCCTCGGACTTGCACAGCTCACCCTGGGCCACGTTTTCCTGCTCCATCGCGGTCCACAGGCCAAGACGCTCATCCCGGATGGCACCGACCAGTTCCTTCGACGCACGGAAAGCACCCGTAGCACCGGTCGCTACACGAGCAGCCTTGTCCCGGGTGAAAGCCAAGAGGTCGTCCGCGGGCATCACACGGCTGAACAAGCCGCTCGCAACGGCCTCCGCACCGCTCATCAGCTCAGCGGTGTAAATCAGATCCAGGGTGCGATGCGCGCCCAAACGCTCCGTGAACAACCAGTGCCCGCCCGAATCCAACGTTGCACCCAGATTGGCGAACGGAGAACCGATCTTCGCGTTCTCAGCCACGTAAACCACATCAGTAGCCACCAACAGGCCCAGCCCGACGCCGAGGCACGCACCATGCGCAGCAGCGAACGTCGGTGCAGGGAAAGCACTCATCTTCTTCAGCAACGGCGTCACCGTCTTGCCCAGGTAACCGTAGGCATCATCAGTCTCGGGCACCACGTTCGAAATATCCCGACCAGCGCAGAACGCCCGGCCCTCACCGCGCAGGAGCAGCGCCCGCACCTCACCGCGTGAGGCAGCGGCAGCGGCGTCGTCGTACGCTGTTTCCAGCTCCGCGAGCGCCGCCTCATCCAAAGAGTTCAGCTTCTGCGGGGCGTTGAGAACGATTTCGGCAACACCGTTGTCAATGGTCAGTTCAATCATGGAAAAGCTCCTGGGTTAGGCGTCGTAGTCTACGGTGACTTCGTCCGACGTCGGACGGCTCTGGCAGGTCAGGATGTAGCCCTTCTCCACCTCGTCCGGCTCCAGCGCGTAGTTCTCGTCCATGTCCACGGTACCGGTGACGACCTTGGCACGGCACGTGCCGCAGACACCGCCAGCACACGCGAACGGTACATCCGGGCGTACGCGCAGGGCAGCGTTGAGGATCGTCTCGCGGGCGTGGGTGGGGCTCTTCACCGTGCCCTTCAGTCCGTCCAGGGTGAAGCTGATTGCGAACGTGTCGGCGTCGTCGTCGACCTTCACCGGCCGACCGATCTGGCCCTCGGGACGGTTCGGCTCGCCCGTGGTGAACAGCTCGAAGCGCACGTCCTCGGCAGCCACACCCTGATCAGCCAGGGTGTCGCGGCACAACTGCACGAGCTCGAACGGGCCACAGAGAAACCATTCGTCCACAGAGTCCACGGGAATGACCGTACCGAGCAGCTGCTGGAGCTTCTCCGCATCAATGCGTCCGGACAGCAACGGCGAAATGCGCTGCTCGCGGGACAACACATGGTGAAGGGCGAACCGTGCCGGGTAGCGGTCCTTGAGATCGGCGAGTTCCTCCAGGAACATCACGTCCATGGACGCCTTGTTTGCGTAGATCAGGTCGAAGCGTACGTTCTCACTGGCCGCCAGAACGGTCCGCGCAATGGCGATGACCGGAGTGATCCCGGAACCGGCGGCAACAGCAACAAACGTATTCTCCACGCTGACGTCAATGTCCTCGGGGCTGTTCAGCTCCGTCATCTCATGCTTCGAAATGAACTGGCCCATGGGGCTCATGACGTCCATCTTGTCGCCGGCCTTCAGGTGCTCATTCGCCCACGTGGAAAACAGCCCGCCGATGTCCTTCTTGATGGCCACCCGGATTTCACCGGGCTTCGGCTCGGCGCAGATGGAGTAGCTGCGGCGAACCTCTTTGGCCTCGCCGTCCACGTCCATGCTGGTGCGCAGCGCAACATACTGTCCGGGAACGTAGTTGTACTGGCCCGTGAGCTCCTCGGGCACAGCGAACGTCACCTCGATGGCGTCTGCCGTCAGCCGACGAACCTCCGCCACTTCGAGTTCGTGGAACGCGGTACGGCGTTTGTTGGACGGGGCAAGAGTTACGGCCATTTAGTGCACCTTGAAGTAGTCGAAGGGTTCCTTGCAGTCCTTGCAAACATAGAGCGCCTTGCAGGATGTGGAACCAAAACGGGTAAGTTCCTGGGTTTTGAGAGAAGAGCATTGTGGACACTTGACGCTGAGACCCACTTTCACGGGTCCCGCAGCAGCCTTGCCCGTTGGCGGTGCAATACCGTACTCCTCCAACTTGGCTTTGCCTGCGTCCGTCATCCAGTCGGTGGTCCACGCCGGGTTCAACACCATCTTCACCCGCACGTCCGCCACACCCTGTGTCACCATGGCCGTCACGACGTCGTCGCGGATGGAATCCATGGCAGGGCAGCCGGAATAGGTGGGCGTGATGGTGACGACGACGCCTTCCGGCCCCGTCTCCACATTCCGCAGGATCCCGAGGTCCTCAATGGTGAGGACCGGGATTTCCGGGTCGCAAACTGTGGCAGCAATGTCCCACAGGCGGGCCGCTTCAGGATCCGCCGGGCGGGTTGCAACGGTGGTCGCCATGGCAGTTACCAACTTGCTCCGGGGTATTCGCGGGCCAGCACCTGCATCTCGGCCAGAACGTAGCCGAGGTGTTCGCTGTGATGCCCGCGACGGCCGCCGCCGCTGGCGCCGGGATCAGTGGGAACCGTGAGGTCCGCTTCGGCAAACGCAGCTGCCATCGCGGCTTCGAACGCTGCCCGCAATTCCGACGGACGGACGGCAATACCCTGGTCAGCCAGAGCGTTGGTCAGCTCATCATCTTCAAAGAGCTCGTCCACGTAGGGCCAGGTGAGCTTGATGCCGTCGATCATCCGACGGCGAGACTCCTCGGTTCCCTGCGCAAGACGCATGAGCCACTGCAGGCTGTGGTCCCGGTGGTAATCCACTTCCTTCACAGCCTTGGCAGCGATGGCGCCCAGGGTCTCATCCTTCGAATCGACAAGACGCGAATACAGCAGGTACTGGTAATGGGATGCCACCAGCTGACCGGCGATAGTGCGTGCGAAGTCGCCGTTGGGCTGCTCGAACAGGTGCGCCGAACGGAACTCGTGCTCGCGCCGGAAGTACGCGAGATCGTCTTCGGTCTTGTCCCAGGCATGCCCTGCATAGGTGAGGAAGGACCGTGCGTGGCCCAGCTGATCGAGTCCGATATTGCCCAGTGCAACATCTTCCTCAAGCTCGGGGGCACGCGAAATCCACCAGCCAAGGCGCTGCGCCAGAATCAGGGCGTCGTCACCGAGGCGCAGGGCGTAGTTGGCAACGTCTTCGCTCGGCTTCAGACCGGAAACCGCGATGTCCTCCGGGCGCAGAGCGTTGCCGGGGGTGATACGTGTAGCGCTCGCGTTCTCACTCACAGATGCTTCACACCCTCACTCTTCGTGTAGTAGGTCGCGTGGCGGTAATCCTTGCCCTGGGCAGACTCGAAGTACTGGCCCTTGGCATCAGGATCGCTTGAGATGATGGCTGATGCCGGCACCACCCAAAGGCTCACACCTTCATTGCGTCGCGTGTACAGGTCGCGCGCGTTGCGGACGGCCATCTCGGCGTCGGGCGCGTGCAATGAGCCCGCGTGAACGTGGGAGAGTCCGCGCGAGGAGCGCACAAAAACTTCCCAGAGCGGCCATGGCTGACGGTCTTCGTGAACGCCCGTGCTCTTGGGCTTGGTGCCGTCGTCGCCTGTTGTTGATCCACCGGTCATAGTTATGCAACCTCTGCTTTTTGTGCCTGCTTGTCTGCGTACGCTGCTGCAGCCTCACGAACCCACGCGCCGTCTTCGTGTGCGGCGCGACGGCGCTCCATGCGCTGTGCGTTGCAGGGGCCCTTGCCCTTCAGTACGTCCTTGAACTCTTCCCAGTCCAGCGGCCCGTGCTCCCACTGCTTGGTGTCTTCGTTGTAGCTGATCTGGTCATCCGGCAGTTCCAGCCCAAGGACCTTGACCTGCTCCACGAGCATGCCCACGAAACGCGAGCGCAGTTCGTCATTGGAGAACCGCTTGATGTTCCATGCCATGGACTGCTTGGAGTTCGGTGAATCCTCATCCGGCGGGCCGAACATCATGAGGCTCGGCGCGTACCAGCGGTTGACGGCGTCCTGCGCCATGGCACGCTGTTCCGGGGTTCCGTTGGCAAGTTCAAGCAGAATTTCGAAGCCCTGGCGCTGGTGGAAGGACTCTTCCTTGCAGATGCGGACCATGGCGCGGCCGTAGGGGCCGTAGGATGCGCGGCAGAGCGGCACCTGGTTGCAGATTGCGGCGCCGTCGACCATCCAGCCGATAGCACCCATGTCTGCCCAGGTGACGGTGGGGTAATTGAAGATGCTGGAGTAGCGGGCCTTGCCGGCGATGAGATCTTCGGTCATCTTGTCGCGCGGCGTCCCGAGGGTTTCCGCGGCAGAGTACAGGTACAGACCGTGACCGGCCTCGTCCTGAACCTTCGCCATCAGGATGGCCTTGCGCTTGAGGCTGGGAGCACGGGTGATCCAGTTGGCTTCCGGCTGCATGCCGATAATTTCGGAGTGTGCGTGCTGGCCGATCTGCCGCACCAGGGTTTTCCGGTAGGACTCCGGCATCCAGTCGCGTGGCTCAATGCGCGAATCTTCCGCAATGATCTTGTCGAAGTAGGCCTGTCCTGCCTGTTCCTCTTCGGAGAGTACGGCGTGCAGTCCCTCATTCTGGGAAGCCATGATGGTCACCTCACTGGTAATGGTCTCTTCCGCCTCTCGGCGCGGTCCAGCCCGAATTACTGACCGTTCGTTCAGGATATAGGCCCGGTGTGATGTGAGTCAAGGTTGCACCCGCAGGCCCAAGGTATGGTGCTATACGTATTTATTGCCTGGCTTGTGGAGCACTGATTTGGATTACACCCTGAGGCGGGCCACCGTCAACGATGCGGAAATCTACGCCCAGACGCACGTGCAGGCCCTGAGGGAAACGTACGCACACCTCATGCCCGCAGAGTTTCACGAGCACTACGCCCGCGAACTCCCCGCGATCGTGGAGCGCCGCCGGAACATGCTCGCCGTGGAAGAAGACGCCGGTACACGCGCCTGGGTTGCACTGGACAAGGACGGCGCCGCCGTCGGAATTGCGGCCTCCGGTAACGGGCGCGACGACGACCGCCCCGACTTTGAACTGCACCACATCTACTGCCTGGCCCACACCCACGGATCAGGCCTGGGGCAACAACTATTCGAGACCGCCGTGGGGCCCCGCGCCGCCTACCTGTGGGTACTCAACAACAACCCCCGCGCGGAACGCTTCTACCAGCGCAACGGATTTGTGCCCGACGGCGAACGCAGCCTCTGCGGCCCCACCTGGCACTACAAACCCATGTACCGGATGCACCGTCCCGGCATTGAGGGTTCCGACGTTTAGGGCTCCCGCTCCGAATCCAGCAACTTTCGGTCCGGTGACGCTGCAACTAGCGGCGTGTTGGGTGGGACACGCCGCCGTGGTCGCGCGCAGTTGCTGGATTCGGCCGAGGGGCTACACCGGGATGCTCACCCGCTCCTCAACACGGAAGTCCGAGTGCCGTCGCTGCAGCATGCCGCCGGGGCCGCGAACGGTGACGGCGCCGTCGTCGTCGAACTCGTAGTGCATGGTCTCGCCGCGACCGCCAAACCCGCTGGGCTCCAGCGAGCGCAGCGTGGCCTCATCCACATACTCGAGCTCAGTCACGCCGTCGACGTCGATTCCCATGGCCGCCGGTGAAAGTTCCACCAGTTTCCCACCCAGTTCGACGACGTCGCCCACGCCCCAGAGGGAAGCGAACCGGCCCGTGAAGCGGCTGAGGTCGGTGCCTTCGGGAGCGGTCGACGTCGGTTCCGCTGTAACCAGCGCGGCCAGGGCGAAAAGTTCGTGCACCCAGGTGTTGGCCGGGCCGTCCAGCGAATTGGTGAGCACACTGACACAGACGCGTGACTCCGGCTCCACCCATGTGCGGGTGATGTGGCCCGGGTATCCTCCGCCGTGCCCGAAGACCTGCTTGCCCTGCACTTCGGCGAGCATGAGACCCAGCCCGTAACCGTGCTTCGCGCCGGATGCAGGCCATACCGGGTGCTGCATGCGCCGCTTGGAACGATCCGTGAGTAGCGTTTCGTCGCCCGGGAGGTGCGCTGAGAAGTAGGTGACGAGATCCGAAGCCGTGGAGTAAAACCCCGTGGCTGCGGCCATCGAGTGGGTGTCGATGTGGTCAATGGTGCTGCGCTCAGGCGCGTAGGTCAGTGCGGAGTAGCCGCGCGCGAGCTCGGCCTCCCGTGTGGGGTCCAGCTCCGGGCCCGTGTTCCGCAGCCCAAGGCGGTTCACAATGTTCTCGGTGACGTACGCGGCGTAGTCCTGCCCGGACGCCGCTTCAATCACCAGACCCAGCAGCGAGTAGCCAACATTGGAGTACTTGAGGTGGGCGCCGGGCTCGTTGCGCTTCCCTGTTCTGGACATCTCGATCAGTTCGTCCCTGGAGGGGAACTTTCGCGACAGGATCCAGAAGTCCGAGTCGTCGCCGTCGCGCGTGATCCCCGAAGAGTGTGACAGGAGTTCGGCCACACTGACGTCGGCCATCTCGGTTCCTGCAAGTTCGGGAACGTGCTGTTCGATGGGATCATCCAGGCGCACTGTGCCCTGCTCCACCAGCTGCATGATCGCCGTACCAGTGAACGTCTTGGAGTGGGAGGCCACCCGGAAAAGGGTGTCATCGGTCATCGGCTTTTCACCGGCAATATCAGCAAAACCTCCGCTGAAGGAACCAAGGAGTTTCCCGTCCACGGCTACCGCAACCTGAAACCCCGGCATCCGCTGATGCTGCCGCTGGAACTCCAGCAGTTTCGGTGCATAGTCGAGAACTTCACTCCAGATTGCGGCGGTTTCCATGGATTCACTTTCACTCTCGGCGTTATTTCAGCTGTGGGACATCAAACTGTCATGGCCACTCTATATATTGGGGGCATGACTTCCACCACACTGCCATCCGCTGCCCAGATTCCCCCACCCGCACGAAAAGAACCCCTGGAGCGCACCCGTCACGGAGATACCGTCGTTGATGACTATGAGTGGCTGCGAAACAAGGAAAGCCCGGAGGTTGTCCAGTACCTCAAAACGGAGAACGAGTACACGGACGCGGTGACCGCTGATCAGGAGGAGCTCCGTCAGCAGATCTTCAACGAGATCAAGGACCGCACCCAGGAAACGGACCTTTCAGTCCCCAGCCGCAAGGCTGGCTGGTGGTACTACGGGCGCACCGAAGAGGGCAAGCAGTACGGGATCAATTGTCGGGTAGCTGCCCTGGATACCGGCGATCCGGCAGCAGACTGGACGCCACCGGTGATTGAGCCAGGCCAGCCCGTGCCAGGCGAGCAGATACTCCTTGACGGTAACGCGGAGGCCGAGGGCAAGCCGTTCTTCTCGCTCGGCGGGCTTGCTGTCACCGAGGACGGCAATCTGCTGGCGTACGCCCAGGACAACGCAGGGGACGAGCGTTTCACACTGCGTTTCAAGAATCTGCAGACCGGGGACCTGCTGGAGGACACCATCGAGGGAGTGTTCTACGGGCTGGCTTTTTCACCGGATGGCCGCCGTATTTTCTACACGGTCGTCGATGATTCCTGGCGTCCATACCAGGTCCGCTCGCACGTCCTCGGGACGGATGCGAGTGAGGACGTGGTCGTGTACCAGGAGGACGACGTCGCCATGTGGACCGGCTTCGAACTCTCGGCCGACCGCCAGCAGCTGGTGATCGTCATAGGCTGCTCCGAATACAGTGAGTGCCGTGTACTGGACCTGACGGATCCCAACGCCATGCTGCTGACCCTGCTGTCGCGTGACGCGCGAGTCCTCTACGAGGCGGATCCGCTGACCATCGACGGCCGGCGCCACTACCTGTTGACCCACAACCACAATGCTGTGAACTCGATGGTCTCCCTGGTGGATGAATCCGAGTTCGGAAAACCGCTGGCTGAGCAGGTCTGGCGTACGGTGATGGCGCACGACGACGCCGTGAAGGTCAACGGCACGGCCGTCACCTCCACGCATGTTGCGGTGTCGGTTCGCCGGGACACTCTGGAACGGGTGCAGGTACTCCCCCTGGATGGCCTTGGCACGGATGCCCAATCATTGCCCGCGGAACCGGATTTCGACGAGGAGCTGTATACCGCGAATCTGGCGGACGCGGAGTTCGATTCGCCGGTCATCAGGCTCAGCTACACCTCGTTCTTCACCCCGCCGCGCGTCTATGACTATGTGCTGGCCACCGGTGAATTGGCACTGCGGAAAGAGACTGAAGTCCGCGGCGGCTACCGATCCGAGGACTACGTGGCCGAGAGGCAATGGGCCACGGCTGCGGATGGCACGCGGATCCCGCTGTCCGTCCTGCGCAGGGCAGATCTCGCAAAAGACGCAACGAATCCGGGCTTGGTCTACGGATACGGCAGCTATGAGATCTCCATGGACCCCGCATTCGGGATCCCCCGGCTCTCGCTGCTGGACCGCGGTTTCGTCTTTGTCATCGCGCATATCCGCGGCGGCGGAGAAATGGGCCGCAGCTGGTACGACGCCGGGAAGAAGCTCAACAAGAAGAACACGTTCACGGACTTTGTGGATGCCACCACCTGGCTGGCTGAATCAGGCTGGGTTGATCCGAACCGCATTGCAGCCATGGGTGGTTCCGCTGGCGGTCTGCTGATGGGCGCCGTCGTCAATCTGGCCCCCGAGAAGTACCGGGCGATCGTGGCGCAGGTGCCGTTCGTTGACGCCCTCACCACCATCCTGGACCCGGACCTGCCGCTCTCCGCCCTGGAATGGGAAGAGTGGGGAAACCCGATCACGGATCCAGCGGTGTACCAGTACATGAAGGACTACACACCGTACGAGAACATCCGGGCCGTGGACTATCCGCGGATCGCCGCAGTGACTAGCTTCAACGACACCCGCGTCTTCTACGTGGAACCAGCCAAATGGGTGGCTCGCCTGCGCGAAGTCGCCACTGGTTCAGAGCCCATCGTCCTCAAGACCGAGATGGACGGCGGACACGGCGGGGCTTCGGGACGCTATGAGAAGTGGAAGGACGTCGCTTGGGACTACGCGTTCATTGCCGACGCCGTCAACGCACGATAGCTTCCCCATGACTACGCAGTAGGTGCTCTTCTCGCAACAGCGGAAGGGCACCTACTGTTTTATGGGCGCCGCGCACGCACGGCACAGGTCATGAAAGTTGACAGGCACCGTGCTGGGGGTATTACCTAATGAACATTCGGTAAATACGCGTGAGAGGGATCACATGACGGAAACCAGTGTCGACGACGACACTCAGACGCCAGGTGTAACAGGCCTGGACCACGCGATCCTGAAAGATGACCACGCGTCCCACTGGATGGGAATCGACGTCGTCGCCCTGGGCGAGGGCACCGCAACCATCAGCATGACGCTCCGCCAGGAAATGTTGAACGGTTTCGGCATAGCCCACGGCGGCATGATCTTCGCCTTCGCCGACAGCGCGTTCGCCATGGCATGCAATCCAGCCGAAGGCTCCGATGACACCATCACCGTGGCTTCCGGCGTCGACATCAACTTCCTCGCTCCAGCCCACCCCGGGCAGCTGCTCACCGCCGTCGCCACCCGGCGCCAGCAACAGGGCCGGAGCGGAATCTACGACATCCAGATCACCGCCGACAACACTGTCATCGCCGAATTCCGCGGCCGCAGCCGCACCATCCCCAAGAAGTAAAAGAGGCTCTGAAGTTGACTGACAACACGCGCGTCGAACTCGACAATCCGCTCGACATCGAAGAAACCATGAGCCGGGACGAACTGGAAGCCCTGCAGCTGCAGCGACTCCAGCACACCGTGCAGTACGCGTACGACCGCGTGCCCATGTACACGAAGAAGTTCGACGACGCCGGGGTCAAGCCCAGCGACCTCAAGAGCCTCCAGGACCTTCAGAAGTTCCCCTACACCACGAAGGAAGACCTCCGGCAGAACTACCCGTTCGGGATGTTCGCGGTGCCGCAGCACGAAGTGGCACGAATCCACGCCTCATCGGGAACCACCGGCAAGCCCACCGTCGTCGGTTACACCAAGGGCGACCTTGAGAACTGGGCCACCATGGGCGCACGTTCACTCCGCGCCTCCGGCGTAAAGCCAGGCTGGAAGGTGCACAACGCCTACGGTTACGGCCTGTTCACGGGCGGACTCGGGGCGCACTCGGCTGCTGAAAAGCTCGGTTGCACCGTCATCCCCATGTCCGGCGGCCAAACCCAAAAGCAGCTCCAGCTCATCCAGGATTTCCAGCCCGACGCCATCCTCTGCACACCCACGTACCTGCTGACCATCATGGACGCCATGATTCAGGCAGGAATGGACCCGCGCGGCACCTCCATCAAGGTAGCTGTTCTGGGTGCCGAACCGTGGACCGAGGAAATGCGCCGCGAACTCGAGACCGGCATGAACATCGACGCCTGCGACATCTACGGCCTCTCGGAAGTCATGGGGCCAGGCGTTGCCGGAGAGTGCGTGGACTCAAAGGACGGCTGCACCATCTGGGAAGACCACTTCCGCCCGGAAATCATCGACCCGCTCACCGATGAGGTATTGCCCGACGGCGAACCCGGCGAGCTGCTGTTCACATCGCTCACCAAAGAAGCAATGCCGATCATCCGCTACCGCACCCGCGACCTGACCAGGCTCCTGCCGGGCTCAACCCGCCCGAGCATGCGCCGCATGGGCCGCATCAGCGGACGCAGCGACGACATGATCATCCTGCGCGGCGTCAACCTCTTTCCCACCCAGATCGAGGAGATCGCTCTCCGCGTCCCCGGACTCAGCCCGCACTTCCAGCTGGAACTGACCCGGCCGAACCGCATGGATGAACTGGCGGTGCGCATTGAACGCCGCGAAGAAGCCACGGCGGAGGAGATTGCAGCCGCGGGTGCCGAACTTCGCCGGCTCATCAAGATCCACATCGGCTCCACCTGCCGGATCGACGTCGTCGAACCCGGAACCCTGGAGCGTTCCAACGGAAAGCTGCGGCGTATCTACGACCTCCGCGAAAAGCCTACGGTATAGGCGGCAGACCGAACGTTCGTGAGAAAATGTTGAGATGACCATCGAAGTGAGCACATCAGCCATCGCTGGACGTCGGGGGCGCCCCGGCTACGATCAGCAGAGTGTGCTGAACATAGCGGTGGAAGTTTTCAACCGGCACGGCTACGAGGCAACCTCCATGGGTAACCTAGCGGACACCCTAGGCATCAGTAAG
Organism: uncultured Micrococcaceae bacterium; assembly: GCA_947502645.1. Lineage (GTDB taxonomy): Bacteria > Actinomycetota > Actinomycetes > Actinomycetales > Micrococcaceae > Arthrobacter_J. The sequence continues at coordinate 412,845 of CANNAD010000001.1, forward strand.
TCCGCGATCTACCACCACGTGCCGTCCAAGGGCGACCTGCTGCGGCTGGCCCTTGATCATGCGCTGGGCGGGCTGGAAGCAGTCACTACTGATGCGAAGGCTACATCCGGGCCAGCTGATGCACGGCTCGAGTTTGTTCTTCGGAACACGATCGCGGTCCTCGTGGACCGCCTCCCCTACGTCACGCTGCTGCTCCGCCTCCGGGGCAACACGGAAGTGGAGCGGGACGCGCTGAAACGCCGTCGGGATTTTGATCACCAGGTCGCGGAGTTGGTGCAGCTGGCCAGGGACGAGGGCCAGCTGCGTCGAGACATCGATCCACGCACCACCACCCGGCTCCTGTTCGGCACGATCAACTCGATCGTCGAATGGTACAAACCGGGCGGCGCACTGACACCGGACATGCTGGCGGACAACGTCATCACCATCCTGTTCGACGGCCTGCACGGGGAGTCCTGACAGCGCTTCGTGCGCCCTCTCGGGTCACCCCACCGGCTTGAGCGAGCTCACCAGGGAGAAGAGGTCCTTCGGGTCTTCCGGGTCCGCGACGAGGTCGATCGAGGACTGCAAATCCGCCGTAGCATCCCGCGCACAGCGGAGCGCGGAGAAGTCTGCGATCGCAAAACCCACGGAGTCGAAGATAGTGATCTCATCCTCGCTCCGGCGTCCCTCAGCAGCATCCGTGAGCACCTGCCAGAACTCAACAACGGGAAACTCCGGATCCATCTGCTGGATTTCGCCCTCAATGCGGGTCTGCGGCGGGAACTCGACGAACACGCGCCCCCGATTCAGGATCTCCGAATCCAGCTCGGTCTTGCCCGGGCAATCACCGCCGACAGCGTTGATGTGCACACCCGGGGCAACGTTTTCCGAGGTCAGCACGGTGTTCTGTGCCTTGTCGGCCGTGCAGGTAGTAATGATGTCGGCACCCGCGACGGCCTCGGCCACGGAGTCCGCAATGGTGATGGAAAAGCCGAGCGGCTCAAGATTGCGGCGAAGCTTCTCCACAGCCTTCGGATCCACGTCGTACACGCGAAGGTCCTCAATCCCCAAGGCTGCACGGAATCCCAGGGCCTGAAACTCTGACTGCGAACCAGCACCGATAAGCGCCATGCACTTCGAGTCGGGCCGCGCCAGCACACGGGCCGTCAGCGCCGAGGTAGCTGCAGTGCGCAAAGCAGTCAGCAGTGTCATCTCCGCGAGGAACACCGGATAGCCGTTGTCGACGTCGGCCAGCACACCGAACGCAGTGACAGTCTGGAAACCACGGCTGGGGTTGGACGGGTGGCCGTTGACGTACTTGAACGCGTAGGTCACCTGATCGGAGGTTGGCATCAGTTCGATGACGCCGAAGGGCGTGTGGCTGGCTATCCGCGGAATCTTGTCAAAACTCTGCCACCGCCGGAAGTCATCCTCGAGGTACTCGGTCATCGTGCGGAGGATGGCCTCCACGCCGTCGCGCTGAATCCAGCGGGCCATGTTCGGCACATCGAGGAACTGCGTCATCATTGTCTCCTTCTCGGTTGCGGACGGCGTGCCCGCTTGCGAAATCCGCCCCCGCGAAATTTGCACACATTATGTCTCCGGAAGCCTACAGATTTCATTGTGCTGCCGAAATAACAGAATCACGCGCATTCTGGGCAGAAAGTAGGCAGTTTGGGCATTTACTAATAGCATTCTGCACATGCCCCGGCTCACTGATGTGGATAAGCGTCTACTCGCAGCATTACGGACGGACGGCCGTGCACCCATAGCGGCGTTGGCCGAACAGCTTGGCGTGTCCCGTGCGACCGTCAGCGCGCGCATAGAGAGACTCACCGCCCACGGCGTGATCGTCGGCTTCACCGTGCGCGTGCGGGATCACGCGGAGGCTTCCCAGATCCGGGCCGTCTCCTTCATCGAGGTAGAGGGCCGCACTACCGACCATGTGATTGGTGAACTGCGGGGCTTCCCGGAGATCCAGGCGCTGCACACCACCAACGGCGGCTGGGACCTTGTGGCCGAGATTGTCTGCACCGACCTCAGCGAATTCGACGACGTGCTACGCCGGATGCGGGGCATCCCGGGAGTGGTCAATAGCGAGACAAGTCTGCTGCTGAGTTCGGTGGTACGGTAACGGGTCTTCTGGGTTATCAGGGCTTCGACTAGGTGAGCTCGCCGAGTAGCTGGTCCGTCGCGGCGTCGGTCGCACCCTCGAAGTACTGATCCAGGACCTGCCGGAAGACCGGACTTTCCGGCTCTGCACGCAGAAACAAGGTCATGGATGACTGCAGCTTTTGTGCATCGATGCTGCCTAGCACACCGGTAGCGCTTCGCGTTTCGAGCGAGTTGAGCGCTTCAGCGCACTCGCTCAGGCGAGGCCCGAGCACGGGATGCTCGGGCCTCGTCCGACAGAGCATGGGCATAGGTGTCACCGCTGTTCTGCGCAGTGACAAACCGTTCCAGGCTAAACGTGCCCATGCCTGCTGATGCGTCTACTTCTCGACGAGTGTCAGCACGTCATAGGTGGCCACGATTTCGTCGTTCTGGTTGGTCAGGAGGGCATCCCACCGGACCTCACCATATTCGTCGTCTTCGCGCGGGCTGATCTGCTTGGCAGTCAGCGTGACGCGGAACGAGTCACCGGCAGCCAGCGGAGTGATGAAGCGCAGCGACTCCAGACCATAGTTCGCCAGGACCGGTCCCGGAGCGGGCTCTACGAACAACCCGGCGGCCCAGGACAGCAGCAGGTAACCGTGGGCCACGATGCCCGGGAAGAACGGGTTCGCGGCAGCCGCTTCCTCGTTCGTGTGTGCGTAGAACGTGTCTCCCGTGGTGTTGGCGAACGCGGTGATGTCCTCCAGGCTGACTTCGCGCAGGTCCGAACGGATCGCATCGCCCACCTGAAGTTCGGCGAGGTTCTTCCGGAACGGGTGGCCGCCGTCGTAATTGCGGTCCGCACCGGCATGCCAGACGCCGGTCACGGCCGTCAGCATGTTCGGGGAACCCTGCAGTGCGGTGCGCTGCATGTGGTGCATGACTGAGCGGATACCACCGAGCTCCTCACCGCCGCCAGCACGCCCGGGACCCCCGTGGACGAGGTGCGGCACCGGCGAACCATGCCCCGTTGACGTCTTGGCGTCCTCGCGGTTGAGCATGTGGACGCGGCCGTGATGTGCGGCGATGCCAAGAACCAGCTCGCGCGCAACGGCATCGTCATTGGTGCACACGGTGGCGACAAGCGAACCCGACCCCATAGCCGCAAGACGAATGGCATCCTCGAGGCTGTCATAGCCGACGACGGATGCGACCGGCCCGAAAGCCTCGCGGGAGTGCAGCTCCTGCGACTCATTGTCCGACCAGGTGAGAACAACCGGCGACATGAAGGCACCCTGCTCCGATACTCCGACCGAACCATCACGGTGGGTGACGGCGGGAGCGTCGAGGCTGCCGTAGGCAAGCTCGCCGCCGGCAGCCAGCATGGACTGCACGGCGGAGCGGACATCCTCAAGCTGCTCGAGGGACGCCAGGGCACCCATGGTGACGCCCTCGGCGCGCGGATCCCCTAGGACTACCCGCTGCTCGATACGCTTCTGCACGGCCTCGACAACATCGTTGACCATATTCCGGGGCACCAGTGTGCGCCGGATGCTCGTGCATTTCTGGCCGGCCTTGACGGTCATCTCCGTCACCACGGCCTTCACGAAGGCATCGAACTCCGGGGTGCCCGGCACTGCATCCGGTCCGAGAATCGCCGCGTTGAGCGAGTCGGTTTCCGAGGTGAAACGCACCCCGCCGTGGACGACGTTCTCGTGTGACTTGAGCTTGTTTGCTGTGTTGGCCGAACCGGTGAAGGACACCATGTCGCGGTAATCCAGGTGGTCCAGCAGTTCCCGTGCAGAGCCGGAAATGAGCTGCAGCGATCCTGCCGGGAGGATGTTGGACTCGATCATGAGCTTGACGACGGCGGCGGTCAGGTAGCCGGTGGGTGTTGCTGGCTTGACGATGGTGGGCACACCAGCGATGAAGGCAGGCGCGAACTTTTCAAGCATGCCCCAGACAGCGAAGTTGAACGCGTTGATCTGGACAGCGACGCCGGGGATGCGGGTGTAGATGTGCTCACCGACAAAGGAACCGTCCTTGGAGAGGACTTCCGCCGGACCGTCGATGACAACCTGGGAGTTGGGAAGTTCGCGACGGCCTTTGGAGCCGAAGGTGAACAGCACACCGATACCGCCGTCGATGTCCACCATTGAGTCGATCTTGGTGGCGCCGGTGCGGGCAGACAGCTCATAGAGGGCGTCCCGCTGACCATTGAGGAACTGCGCGAGCTGTTTCAGCTTCAGCGCACGCTGGTGGAACGTCAGTTCACCAAGTGACCGCTGGCCGACGGTACGTCCATGCTCGACGACGGCGGCCAGGTCCAGGCCCTGGGAGCTTACCTGCGCGAGCACATCACCGGTGCTGGCATCGCGTACGTCGGTACTGTGGCCGACGATCTCGGTGGCGTCCGGAGTCCACCACCCGTCCTGGACGTAACTGGGAACTATCTCCACACCAATGGCGGTCGAGGTCATGGGGCACCGGCCTTTCAACTACAACGGGACCGGACGTGGTTACCTGCCAGGCGGGGGCCCGGAAACATAACCGACCGTCCGTTCGGTATTTTGTCCAGCCTACATCACTGTGCCGCGCAGCACAGCCTCTGCTGAGACTAACGCCAAAGTCATTGACAGACGCCAATCACTAGTGGTCTGATGGAGCCTTGACTGAATCAGAAACCCGCCCCACCCTCTCCGACAGCTGGAACATCCTCGATGATCAGCTGGCTCCCAATCAGCGCTGGTCCACATGGACTTCCATCGAAGCCGGAATGCGCGGCCCTTCCCCGCGCCCGGACTACGTCATCGAGGACGCAGGCGCCATAGACACCGAGCTCGGGATCCTCAAGACCGGCAAGGAAGCAGATGTCTTCCTCATAGAACGCGCCTCCACTGAGCGGAGCGCGATTCTCGCCGCCAAGCGGTACCGGGCACCGGATCAACGGCTGTTCCACCGGTCATCGGACTACACGGAGGGCAGGCGGGTCCGTCGCAGCCGCGACCAGCGCGCTCTCGAACAAAAGACGAACTATGGCAAGAACATTGCCGCTGCACAGTGGGCATGGGCTGAATGGTCCTCACTCTGCCTGCTGTGGGAGAAGGGCGCCCCTGTCCCCTACCCTGTGCAGATTGACGGCACCGAGATCCTGATGGAGTTCATTGAGGATCCTGAGACCGACGGCGCTGCGGCCCCGCGATTACAGCAGACACGCCCGGACCGGCAGCAGCTCGAGGAATACTGGCACCAGCTCGTCGACGCCATGCTGGTGCTCGCCAACCTCGGCTTTGTCCACGGAGACCTCTCCCCCTACAACGTGCTCGCCGCAGGAAACCGTCTGGTTGTCATCGACCTGCCACAACTCATTGACCTTGCGGCGAACCCGCACGGCATGGAAATGCTCGAACGGGATTGCCGCAACATGTGCACGTGGTTCAACGCAAGGGGGCTGGACGTCAACGACGGCGAACTCTTCGCAGAGTTGGTCGCCGCAGCCTGGTGAGCTGCCCTACCCCTGGCCCGGTGATGCGTGTTTATATGGGATCCCCCGAGGAAAGGACCTGCCATGACTGAGAGCACCCGCGACGAACCCGAGAAGATCCCCGCCGACGACAGCTCGCCGGCAGTCGAGCCGGATGTGCAGTCAGACCCGGCCAGGGACGTCAGCGAAGACACGGACTGGAGCACCGAAGGCGGCGCAACGCCGTCCGGCGCCGCTACTGAAACCGGTGCGCGTGACGAACAGGACGAACCGGAAGCATAGCTACGGCGCAGTTGTTCCCGTGGAAGTCGCCGGAGTGGCCAGGCCGTCGGAGATCACGATGACCACGGGAACGCTGCCGGTGGGATTGTCCTTCTCGAGGGCCTCTTCCACCGCAGCAACCTTGCCCTCTGCCACAGCGATCGTCACTTCACCTGTTCGGCCGTCAGAGTTGATCCGGTGAATACTCACGGCGAGTTCGGGTTCAAGCGCCGCCTGCCATGCGGCCAGGGATTTAACCGCCTGCTCGAGTTGATGCCTGTTGAGCTGAACGATCTGGGGCACCGCACCGGCGTCGGCTGCTCTGTCCGCAGCCTCTTCGGTGGTCACCGCCACATGCAGTTCCCCTGACTCAATCCACCCCTGCGAGTAGTCGTCACCGAGCTCCTCCCGCAACCGGTCGTTGAGCAGGAGCAGTCTGGTGGCGTCCTGGGGAGTCTGCGACTGCATGGTTTCGGAACCTCCGGACGTGATCATCACTGCTGGGCTTTCCTCGGAACGTGAGGATGCCGGCCCGCAAGCACTCATTCCGAACGCTCCCACGGCCGTCAGTGCCACAATAACGGCACACCGTCTACGGCTCATCTGCACTCCTGATTGGTCACTTGTTGGATAGACGAAGAGTGGGCTCCATTCGTTCCCGATTGGAGCCCACTCTTTCGTGGTGAACTGATGCTGCCCGCGGTGGTTAGCCTTCTGCGCCGCGGCGGCGGAAGAGCATGAACGCTGCGCCCGCCAGGAGCAGGACACCGCCCGCTGCGCCAATGGATGTCAGCGTGTTGGAGCTGCCCGTCTTCGGCAGTTCGTTCGACTCTGCATCAGCGTCGCCGCCGTTGTCAGCAGGAGCTGGAGTTACCTCGTCGCCGGGAGCCGGCGCCGTAGGTGCATCGGTGGGCTCCGGTGACGGATTGGTGGGCGGTTCCGTTGGTTCCGGTGCTGGTGCGGCCAGAACCGTGATCGACAGCGTCGCTGCACCGGAGGTCATGTCGGAGACCGTCTGCACGGCTGCGATGTTGTGAGTTCCCGTATCGAACTTGCCGGGAACCTCAACGCTCCAGGCGCCCTCGACGACGTCGGCTTCGATCTCGATATCGTCATTGGTGGTCACGAGTACGGTTGCGCCGTCGATTCCGGTGCCCGAGATGGTGGACGGGCCGCCCTCCTCGTAGGAGAACTCCTGTCCGTTTTCGGGCGAGGTGATGAGAGGCTTGGCCGGGACGACGGCGAAGGTGCTGGAAACAGCACCCGAAGTCTCGCCGTTCAGGCTCTGTGCTGCGTTCACCGTGTATTCGCCGTAGCGCAGTGCCTCATCGATTTCGTACGTCCACTTGCCGTCTTCGGAGACCGTAGCTTCACCGGTGACATCGCCGGTCAACGTCACGGTGGCACCTGCGGTGCCTGTGCCGCTGATGGCGGAGACGAAGGACGTCAGGTTTGCGCCGTCCTTCGGGGTGGAGATGACCGGCATGGCGATGGTCGCTGTGAGCGTATAGGTCTTGACCGCTGAGGTGCTGAAGCCGTTCTTGCCCTGCACGGTGAAGGTGAACTCACCCGGGGTTGCCGGGGCGTTGAAGCTCCACTTGCCGTCCTTGACAGCAACGGTTGTTGCCTTGCCGTCCAGGGTGACGACGACGGACTTCGCCGCCGCAAGGTCACCAGGAACGGTGCCGGTAACAGCTGCTCCGGTTCCCACGGAACCGCCATCCTGCGGGGAGCCGAGCACCGGGGCGTTGACGGCTAGTTCAACCGTGTAGCCATCAGTGTAGGAGAGAGCGTCCTTGAGGTCCGCATTGTAAGCCACGCTGCGTCCGTTGGACTGGCCGCCCGCGCTGGTGATGCCTACTGCCAGCGTTCCGGAGATCACGGCGCCGCCGGAATCTCCAGCAGCGTTGAGCGCACCATAGGTACCGAAGCCCTTGACGCCGCGAACATCGTTCCGGTCGTCGTCAATGTTGATGCCGCCGACGAGGAACAGCGTCACTTCGTCGACTTCACCACAGGTCCAGCCGGTGGTCCGGCCGGATTTGCAGATCGGGGCGCCCAGGACGGCGGTGGAAACACCGGTGACCTTGGGGCCGCTGGCGGTGAGATCCGCTACGTCGTTCCAATCGGTGACCAACGGAAGAAGATCGAGATCCGGGTTGATGTCGTCGATGACCGAGACGTCGGTACCGAAGTTACCGAGGTCATCCATGGAGTCAGCATCTTCATAGCCGCTGACCGGTGAGTTGTTGGCCCCGCCGAACTGGGAGAACCCAAAAGTTCCCAGGTCTGCGCCGATGTTGACGCTTCCGCCTGCCTGATCGGCTGCAGGATCCGTCAGGGCAACGTCATCGAAGGCACCGTCGTGGGTGCAGTGGCCAGCGGAGATGATTGCAGGGTCCCCGGCCTTGTTGAATCCGTTCCAGCCGATGGAGCACAGTGCGATCGAACCGTCTCCGAGGTCGTGGCCGTAACCCTGGCCGTTGACGACGTCGGCCGTTGCGCTTGCGGGACCGTCAGCCTGCGCAACGGTGACGTTGGCGTAGCGGCCGGCAAACTCTGTGACGGACATCGTCGAGGAAACGTCGGCGCTGCGATGCTGCGGCGCGGGCTTTTCCGTTGACAGGGCGCCCGTGTGGATGATGTATTCAGTGCCGTTCCAGCCGATCGCCTGCAGCTTCGCAAAGTCTTCGTCGCTGGCTACGGCGAGGTAGTCAGCCGCGAGGCTCTCCAGGCTTGAAGCGGTCTTCCGCTTCACGTCGTTGGACTTCACGGCGACCTCAACCCTGACACCGAGTTCGCGGGAGAGCTTCTCGCCGGCTGCCTCAGCGTCAACGTCGCTGGTTGCGGTGTGTACCTTGATGGCGCCGTCTTCGATGGACACCTGCGCCTCGGAGTCAGTGGCTACGATGGCTGCCTCGGCTTCGAGGGCCTTCTGTGCCAGCTCGCCTGCGGCGTCGAACTCGGCCTTGCTCATATCGAGGTCACGTTCGAGTGCCTCATCGAGTCCGCCTGGAAGGGTAGCTTCGGACGGTGTTTCTGTAACGGGCGCGGATGGCGCCGGAGACTCTGCCCCGGTGGCGTTAGCCGCCGGCACTGTGACGAACGTGCTGCCCAGGACAAGAGCAGCTGCGGCACACGCGGTACCGCCACGCTTGAAGAAAGCGCGCGTGGATTCCTGCATTCAATTTCCCCTATGGTGAGATCCGCTAGTTGATTCAGGGCGGGAGTGGCGCACCCTGGCTGCGAATCGATCTGACTTATCAAACTGAACGTTATGGAATCCAGCCGCAATTATCAAGTTGTTGCCCTGCAAACACTCAGGTAACAATCAGGGAACTATGGTTGCTATTTTTCCCATGTGAAAAATCCTTGCCCGCTCTTGCGACCAAGCTCACCGGCAGCCACCTTGTCCCGCAAGATCTGCGGAGGCGCGAACCGATCCCCAAGTGTCGAGTGAAGGTACTCCGCAATCCCGAGACGAACATCGAGGCCAACTATATCCGTCGTCCGCAAAGGGCCGGTAGGGTGCTTGTAACCCAACACCATGGCCGTATCTATATCCTCGGCTGAGGCCACACCCTCTTCAACCATGCGCATTGCTTCCAGCGCAATTGCCACTCCCAGTCGTGAGCTCGCAAAGCCAGGTGCGTCGTTGACGACAACAGGAGTTTTCCCAAGATCCTCGACCCAGCTGCGGCTGGCCTCGGCTAGGGCCTCCGACGTCGTTCCCGCCAGCACCACCTCAATCAGGGTGGAAGCCGGAACCGGATTGAAGAAGTGCAGACCACAGAAGCGCTCTGGCCGGGCCAAGGTGGCTGCCAGCTCCGAGACAGAGAGGGACGAGGTGTTGGTGGCCAGCCAGGCGTCGTCGGCCAGCTGCTCCTCAACGGCAGCAAGAGCCTTGCTTTTCAGCGCGAAATCCTCGGGCACGGCCTCCACAACGAGTCCGCAATCCGCGAAGGACGCGTAATCGGTGGACACAGAGAACCGTGTTTCTAGTGCTTCCGCACTTTCCGTGGTGGACCCGCGCTCAACGCTCTTCTGCAAGGCGCCAGTCACACGGCCGTGGGCGGCGTCAGCTGACTCGGCATCACGTTCAACAACGACGACGGCGGCACCGGCAACGCAGAACGCGTGCGCGATCCCCGCCCCCATACGTCCGCCGCCAAGGACTCCGACTTTGCCGGGAATGGTCATTATTTCTTCTTCCTGTCCAGGAATGCCTGCATGCGGTCAAACTTTGCTTCGGACTCGAACAACATCCCCTGCGCCAAAGTATCGATCACGGGGTGCGCGTCGGCCGGCATGTGGAACACCGATTTCGTGATGCGCACGGCCAGCGGATCCTGACGTGCAATTCTGTCCGCCAGGGCGTTGGCAGCATCCAGGAGGCCATCGGCGTCGTGCACTTCCGTGACGAGCCGGGCAGCGAGCGCTTCGTCCGCTGTCAGGATGCGGCCGGCGAGCAGGATTTCCTTCGCCAGCGGCTCCCCCACGAGTTCCTTCAACCGCCAGGTTGCGCCCGCTGCGGCGAGGATTCCCAGACCGGTTTCCGGGTTGCCGATTTTCAATGTGGTCGAAGCGATGCGGAAGTCCGCCGCGTAGGCCAACTCCGCACCGCCGCCCAGTGCGTAGCCGTCAAGGGCAGCTATGACCGGCATGGGAAGTTTTGCGATCCGTACGAAGATCGAGGAGTTGATGCCTTGCAGCGCATCATCACGTCGGCGTTCGCGGAGCTGTGCAATGTCGGCACCCGAGGCGAATACGCCGTTAGCGCCGGAGATGATCAGTACACGCGGTGCGGCCTCAAGCTCAGCGCAGACCTCGTGAAGTTCATCCACCATCGTCTGGTCGATAGCGTTTCGGACGTCTGGACGGTTCAGCTGAACGTGGACCCGACCGTCGGTTTCCGTGACGTCGAGCGTGATGAAATCAGTCCTCATCAGCAGGACTCAAGCAGCAGTGCGGAGCCCTGGCCAACACCTACGCACAGTGTTGCCAGACCCCGTGATGCTCCTTCGCGTTCCATGCGACCGATAAGGGTGATGGCAATACGAGAGCCGGACGAACCGAGGGGGTGCCCAAGGGCGATGGCGCCGCCGTCGCGGTTGACGATCTCCGGGTCCAGCCCCAGACGCCGAATGGTGGCCAGCGATTGGGTGGCAAAAGCTTCGTTGAGCTCAACGGCACCGATGTCGGACAAGTCCCAGCCACTGCGTTCCAGGACCTTGCGGGTCGCGGGAACGGGCCCTACACCCATGACTTCTGGGGCTACCCCGGCGGAGGCACCTTCGGCGATGCGCGCACGCGGCGTGAGACCGTACTGTTCGAGCGCCCGCTCGGAGGCAACGATGATGGCAGAGGCCCCGTCGTTGAGGCTGCTGGCGTTGCCTGCCGTAACAATGCCGCCAGGCTTGACGACGGGCCGCAGCTTGGACAGGACCTCCATGGTTGTCCCGGGGCGGGGGCCTTCGTCGGTATCAACGATGGTGTCGCCCTTGCGCCCACGGATGGTGACCGGAACGATTTCATCCTTGAACCGGCCCCCCTCGATCGCTGCGAGCGCGAGCTCGTGTGAGCGGACGGCGAAGGCGTCCGCATCTTCACGGCTGATGCCGTCGACGGCAGCAACTTCTTCGGCGGTCTCTGGCATCGAGTATGTCATTTTGCCGTCACGGGAGAGGTCCCCTGTGGCAAAGCGTTCGTTGACGAAGCGCCAGCCGATCGCGGTATCGAACGTGTCTCCGGGCTTGGCGAATGCTTTCTGCGGCTTCTCCATGACCCAGGGCGCACGGCTCATGGATTCCACGCCTCCGGCGACCACGATGTCCGCGGCTCCTGCCTTGATCATGTGGGATGCCATGATGATGGCGCTCATCCCGGATGCGCACAGCCGGTTGACGGTGATTCCGGGGACCGTTTCCGGGACGCCGGCCAGCAGTGATGCCATGCGCGCGACGTTGCGGTTTTCCTCGCCGGCGCCGTTGGCGTTGCCGTAGATCACTTCGTCGATCGTGGCCGGATCTATGCCTGCGCGTGCAATCGCCTCACGGATGGTGAGCGCCGCCAGGTCATCTGGCCGAACGCTGGAAAGCGCTCCGCCGTATCGACCAACCGGGGTCCGTGCCCCGCCAACCAGAAATGCTTCAGCCATGAATGTGCCCCACTACCTTGGTGCCGTTGGTTTGTGACGGTGTTTCCGGGCAAGGAACCACGGAAAATTACCGACCGTTCGTTCTATAAAGAATCGCACGACGACGGGCGAGGGTCAACAATCGTCAACGGAGCGCGCAATGTGACACTTTGGGATTCGCAGCCGTGGCGGCGTCGTGGATATTCTGCTGGAGTGACCGAAAACCTTGAGCATGAACGCACGTACGCTTTCCCGGAACCCAAAATTGTGGCGGATGCCGGGATCACGATGTCGGGTCTGGAATTCCTGCAGGCCACGATTCGGGGAGAGGTCCCGGAGTCGCCCATGATGTGCACCCTGGGAGTCAGGACGGTCGAAGCTGAACCGGGCCGTGTGGTCATGCAGGCACCCACCGAGATGTTCCAGTTCAACACCATCGGCACCGGCCACGGGGGTTTCCTAGCCACACTCCTGGACACCGTCATGGGCTCCGCCGTCCACAGCCGGCTCCCAGCCCAGCAAGGCTTCACCACGCTGGATATCCAGGTGCGCTACCGGAAGGCTATGAAGCCCGACGCCGGCGTCGTCACCGTCGTCGGGATCGCTGAGCATGTGGGCCGGACGACCGGGACGGCAAGCGCCACCGTCACCAATGAAGATGGGGCTGTATTGGCAACAGCCACGTCCACTTTACTGTTGCTGGAGAAGCGCTAGCGGCCCTGCCCCGCAGCCATTTCGGTGATGCGGTGCGCCATGGTGCGGAAGATCAGCCCATGGAAGGGCAGGACCGCCAGCCAGTAGAGCCGCCCGCCCAGACCGCGCGGGAAGAAGATGGCGCGCTGACGGTACAGGGCGCCGCCGTCGGCCGTGTTTTCCACACTCATTTCCAGCCAGGCCCGCCCCGGCACTTTCATCTCGGCGCGGAGCCGGAGCATCTTTCCCCGTTCAAGGTGTTCCACCCGCCAGAAGTCGACGGCCTCGCCGGCGTGCAGTTCGTGCGGGTGACGCCGTCCGCGCCGAAGCCCGACGCCGCCGGCAAGTTTGTCCATCCAACCGCGGATCGCCCAGGCAGCGGGCAGCGAATACCATCCGTTCTCGCCGCCCACACCTTCGATGACCTTCCACAGCTGGTCCGGCGTCGCCGTCGTCGCCCGTTCCTTCTCGTCGGTGAAAACGGTGTGGCCAGCCCATTCTGGGTCGCTGGGAAGCGGGTCGCTCGGGGCGCCGGCCACGGAGGCGTTCTTCCAGGTGGTTTCGATGTCGCCAGCGTCCATTTTTGTCAGTGCGAGCCGGACCGCTTTGGCATATGGGGTGGGGCCCCCTTCTGGCGGCTGGATGTACTTGTCGATGTCCCGCTCCTGAACCACGCAGTCGAATTGCAGTGATCCGATCAGGGGGACCGCGAGTTTGCGGGGAATGGGCGTGACGAGGTTGACCCACTGCGACGCGAGCCAGGGTGTCAGGACAGGTAGGGGAATGACGGGGCGGTAGGGCAGTCCCGCTTCCCTGGCATAGCCGTTCATCACCTGGTCGTAGCGGAGGACGTCCGGTCCGCCGATGTCGAAGGTCCGGTTGAGCGTCTCGTCGATATCCGCAGCCGAGGCAAGGTAGTGCAGAACATCGCGGATGGCGATGGGCTGCACCCGGTTGCGGACCCATTTGGGAGCGACCATCGCGGGCAGGACCTCGGTGAGCTGGCGAATCATCTCGAACGACGCCGACCCCGAACCGATCACCACGCCAGCCTGAAGAGTGATGGTGGGGACCCCGGAGTCCATCAGGATCTCGCTGACCCTGGTGCGGGAGCGCAGATGGGGGCCCAGCGTCGCACCCTGCGGATGAAGGCCGCCAAGATAAACAATCCGGCTCACACCCGCGTCACAGCATGCCGCAGCGACATTGGTGGCAGAAGCCGTTTCCGCATCCTCAAAGGAACCATGACCGCTACTCATGGAATGAACCAGGTAGTAGACGACGTCGACTCCCGTGCAGGCCTCCTGCAGCGATCCACGATCTTCAAGGTCGCCGCGAAGCACCTGGACGTCATCTACCCAGGGAACGTCCCGGAGTTTCTGTGGAGAGCGGGCGAGAACCCTGACAGTGTGCCCAGCTTCGAGTAGGCGGGGCACCAGCCTCCCGCCGATGTACCCGGTGGCTCCTGTGACGAGAACTGTTTTTCCCATGGTGCGCACGCTCCGTTATGTGAGGTTTTGTCTGGCTTCAACAGCAGCGTCCACGGCCTTCTCCAGAAACCGCGTCACTATGTTGAGTTCGTCGCCGTTGAAGCTGGAGATGACTCGCCCCATGTGTTCTGCCATGGGCATGAACATCGCGCTGCCTGTCGCGACGGCTTTGTCGGTGAGTTCGAGGTGTACCTGTCGGCGGTCTGTGCTGCTTGGTTGGCGTTCGACGTGACCGGAGAGGCCCAGCCGGTCGATGAGGGCAGTGGTTGCGGCTGAGCTGAGGTTCAGTTCCCGGCGCAGCATGCCGGGGGTGACTGTGGTTCCGGAGCGACGCGCGGAAACCATGAGGGAGATGGCGTTGAGGTCCGTCCTGTGGAGGTCTTTGGACGTGCTGACGGCGTGGACGTAACGGTCTGTTTCCTGGGTCAGTTGCTGCAATAACAACATCAGCTTGAAGTCTGGTCTGTCCTGCACGTGGCCTCCTCTCTCCCGCTATACATTACGTTGTACCAAATTATCTCGGTGAACGATATAGTTGGCGGTGGAGAGATATTGCCACGGGAGGAAAACCATCAGATGAAGCGCCTACTACGAACCCTGATTCCAGCACTGCTGGTGGTCGCCTGGCTGATCGCAGCCGCGGTCGGCGGTCCCACATTCGGAAAACTCGAGCAGGTCTCTGACAATGACCCATCCGCCTTCCTCCCCAGCAGCGCCGAGTCCACCGTTGTCCGCGAATGGCAGCAGAAATTTGTTGAATCAGACACCATCCCGGCCATCGTTGTCGTCGAGTCCGAGGAAACTCTCCCCCGGGAGGCCATGGCAGCCTACGCCGCCCTAGCCGAGGACTTCAGTTCCCTGGACGGTGTCACCGCGAGTAACGACGGCGCCCCGGCCGTCATCGGCCCCATCTCCTCGGAAGACGGCAAGGCCGTCCAGCTGATTGTCCGCATCGACGCAAACGCCGACGCCGGCCCGGTTGTCGAAGAAATGCGGGACCTCCTCGCAGAGCAGGTTCCCGAGGACGCCGAGGGCTTTGTCACCGGGCCAGCCGGGTTCACCACGGACCTGTCAAAGGCCTTCGCCGGAATCGACGGGCTCCTGCTAGGCGTGGCCCTCGGCGTCGTCTTCGTCATCCTTTTGGCCGTCTACCGCTCCTTGATTCTTCCGTTCCTTGTTCTGTTCACCAGCGTGGGCGCCCTCACCGCATCCATCGTGGTCATCTACCTCCTGGCCGACGTCGGATGGATTCAGTTGAGCGGCCAAAGCCAGGGCATCCTGTCCATTCTTGTCATCGGTGCCGCCACCGATTACGCCCTGCTCCTGACCGCCCGGTACCGCGAGGCGCTCCTGACCAACGCCTCCACGTGGGATGCCATGCGTGAGGCCTACCGTGGCTCCTTCGAACCGATTATCGCCTCGGGGGCAACGGTTATCGCGGCACTGCTGTGCCTGCTCTTCTCGGACCTGAACTCCAACCGCAGCCTCGGGCCCATTGCCGCCACGGGAATCGCATTTTCACTCCTCGCGGCACTCTCCCTGCTACCAGCGCTCCTCCTGCTCTTTGGCAGGAGTGCGTTCTGGCCACTACGCCCCAAACTCCACAACCACGCCGGAGCCGAGACCGGATCCACCCACTGGAGCCGGGGCCTGCGCGGAATCTGGCTCAAGGTGCCCCGCTTCGTCGCCAGTAAGCCACGCATCATCTGGGCAGGCGCACTGATTCTGCTCGTGGCAGGCTCTTCAGGGCTGCTGCAGTTGAAAGCCAGCGGAGTTCCACAGTCCACCCTGATCCTTGGACCCTCACAGGCGGTCGACGGCCAGGACGCCCTCGCCCGCCATTTCGACGCCGGTTCCGGCAGCCCCGTGCTGGTGGTCGCCGAACAGGGTGCACGGGCCGACGTCGCCTCCGTCATCGAGGAGCAGGAGGGCATCTCAACCGTCACACTCGCAGGCACCGAAGGAGGACCCGGAGCGCCTGGTCAATCCGGGCCGCCCACCAACAACGAAACAGAACCCACAGTTGTCGACGGACGAATCCTGTTCAACGCTGTCCTGGACTACGAGCCGGATTCCGCTGAAGCAGAGGACGTCGTTGAACAACTACGCTCAGCCCTCGACGAGGCAGGCCTCGAAGCACAGGTAGGCGGGACAACCGCCGTTGCCCTCGACACCAGCACAACAGCCCAGGCGGACCTTCAGAAAATCATTCCGCTGGTACTCGCCGTCATCCTGCTCATCCTCATCATCCTTCTGCGCTCCGTCATCGCGCCGCTGCTACTCATCGGCACCGTACTGCTTTCCTACGGCACCGCCATGGGCGTCTCAGCGCTGGTATTCAACCACGTCTTCAACTTCCCCGGCGCAGATGCATCCGTGCCATTGTTCGGTTTCGTATTCCTTGTGGCCCTCGGCGTGGACTACAACATCTTCCTCATGACGCGGGTCCGCGAAGAATCTATAAAACTCGGCACCAGGCCAGGGGTGTTACGCGGACTCGGCGTAACCGGAGGGGTGATCACCTCCGCCGGCGTGGTCCTCGCCGCAACGTTCTCCGCGCTCGGCGTCATCCCCATCCTGTTCCTGGCACAGCTGGCCTTCATCGTGGCCTTCGGCGTGCTGCTGGACACCATCCTCGTACGCTCGCTCCTGGTCCCAGCCCTGGCCTACGACATCGGCCCGCGCATCTGGTGGCCCTCAAAACTGGGCAAGGAAACCGCCGAGGAAGACCAGTCCCGAAAGGTTGCCGCCAAAAGCTAGACTCGGACGGTGACTAATGAACTTCCCGCCAAGGTGTCCGATATCTTCGATCCGCTCCGCTGGAGGACCGTCCAGGGTTTCGAAGACCTGACCGACATCACGTACCACCGGCAAGTGGAACGCGCTGAAGGCTCCGATCCTCGGGACCTGCCCACCGTGCGGATTGCGTTCAACCGGCCAGAGGTGCGCAACGCTTTCCGGCCAGGAACTGTGGACGAGCTGTACCGGGTCATGGACCATGCCCGCATGACACCGGACGTCGCCACCGTCCTGCTCACCGGGAACGGCCCCTCCGAAAAGGACGGCGGCCACAGCTTCTGCTCGGGTGGGGACCAACGCATACGCGGCAGGGACGGTTACCGGTACCCCGTGGACGGCGCCGAGGGCGAATCCGCCGAGTACATCGATCCCGCCAGGGCAGGGCGGCTTCACATCCTCGAGGTCCAGCGGCTCATCCGCACCATGCCCAAGGTGGTAATCGCCGTCGTCAACGGGTGGGCAGCCGGTGGCGGTCACAGCCTCCACGTGGTGAGCGACCTGACGATCGCCTCCCGTGAGCACGGCAAATTCAAGCAGACCGACGCCACGGTGGGAAGCTTCGACGCCGGCTACGGCTCGGCGCTGCTGGCCCGCCAGATCGGCCAGAAAGCGGCCCGGGAAATCTTCTTCCTGGCCCGCGAATACTCTGCCGAAGACATGGTTCGCATGGGCGCCGTCAATGAAGCCGTGGATCACGCCGAGCTGGAAAACACAGCACTCAAGTACGCTGCGGATATTGCCCGGCAGTCACCCCAGGCCATTCGGATGCTGAAGTTCGCGTTCAACCTGGCCGACGACGGCCTCGCCGGCCAGCAGGTATTCGCCGGCGAAGCGACCCGCCTGGCCTATATGACGGACGAGGCAGTTGAAGGCAAGGAAGCGTTCCTGGAAAAACGGGCCCCCAACTGGTCCGATTTCCCTTATTACTTCTAAACTGGCCAGATCATGGAACTCCTACCCGTCCACACCCCGCTGGGCTTCGCGCCGCATGGCCTCCTCACGCCGATTGCGGACGCCCTGTCCGGCGAGGGCCCTGCCGTAGCACCGCACGCAGACCCTGATCAATCGTTCAACGGCGGCCTCGCCAACGACGACGTCGCTGCCGTCATCAGCACTTCAGGTTCAACCGGAACACCCAAACAGACCATGCTCAGTGTTGACGCGCTGGCCGCATCCTCCATGGGAACTGCGATGGCGCTGCAGGCCGAAGGACAATGGCTCCTGGCCCTGCCCGTGCACTACGTGGCCGGCTTCCAGGTCCTGGTCCGGTCCCTCTACGCCGGAACAACACCGTGGGCCATGGACCTGACCACCCAGTTCACCGCAGACGCGTTCACCGACGCCGCAGAGGAACTCACGGACCGCACCCGGCTCACCTCGCTGGTCCCCACACAACTACACCGCCTGCTGACGGACCCCTCCCCCAGGACCCTCAAAGTCCTCCAACGCTTCAACGCGATACTCCTCGGCGGCGCCGCCGCCAGCCCGAAGCTCCTCGCAGAAGCCGGCAAGCACGGACTGAACATTGTGCGCACCTACGGGATGAGCGAAACGTGCGGCGGATGCGTGTACGACGGCGTCCCCCTGCCCGGAGTGCATCTCTCCAACGATGAGGGGAACCTGTGGATCGGCGGGGACACCCTCGCCGAGGGCTACCTGGGCCAGCCCGAGCTGACCACAGACCGCTTCCCCTTCCATTCCGGACGGCGCTGGTTCCGCACCGGCGACGTCGGAGACATCGACGACGGAATCCTCACCATCCACGGACGCACGGACGACGTCCTAACCACCGGCGGCGTCAAAGTCTCCTCCACCGCCGTCGTCCGCGTCCTGGAAGAGTGCGACGGCGTGTGCGAAGCCTACGTCACAGGCCTCCCCAACGATGAGTGGGGAACGGAAGTGGCCGCCGTCGTCGTCGGCAATGCCCCGCTTCAGGAACTGCGCCAGCAGGTCCGCACCGCACTGGGGCCCGAAGCAGTGCCGAAGAAAGTGCTCGTCCTCGATCGGTTACCTCTGCTCTCCAACGGCAAAACGGACCGTCAGCAACTGCGGTTACTGCTGGAGCGCTGCCCCGACCCCCATCTGTAATTCCGGCTGCCGCACGGCACCGCGAAGTTTTACCCGAACGACCGAAAAGGACACTGACTCGTGGCCACAGCAGCCCAATGGCTGGAGGGCGCCCGCCCCCGGACACTGCCCATGGCAATCGCGCCTGTCATCATCGGAAGCGCGGCAGCCTTCTCGCTGGACGCATTCAAACCGCTAAATGCGCTACTGGCTGCCCTCGTTGCCGTCCTGCTGCAGGTTGGTGTGAACTACGCCAACGACTATTCCGACGGCGTCCGCGGTACGGACGACAACCGGGTGGGGCCGCTGCGGCTCACCGGTTCAGGAGCTGCACGTGCACGTAACGTGAAGCACGCTGCCTTCGCCTCATTCCTGTTCGCGATGGCCGCAGGCGCCTGGCTCCTGTACCTGTCGCAGGCGTGGTTCCTCATTCTCGTGGGCATCGGCTGCATCGCCGCCGCCTGGGGGTATACAGGCGGCAAGAACCCCTACGGCTATATGGGCCTGGGCGACATTTTCGTGTTCGTGTTCTTCGGGCTGGTGGCCACACTCGGAACCACGTACACCCAGGCAGGATCCGTGAACGCTCCCGCCATGGTGGGCGCCGTGAGCACGGGGATCTTCGCCATGGCACTGCTCATGGCCAACAACGTCCGCGACATTCCGACAGACCGGGAGCACGGGAAACTGACGCTGGCTGTGCGGCTCGGCGAGGACATGGCGAGGGTCAGCTACGTCATGATGCTGGCACTGGCGCTACTGCTGCCGCTGTTCCTCGTCTATGACTACCCGTGGGTGCTGCTGGTGCTCCTGTTGACGCCGCTGACGCTCATGCCGAGCTGGCTGATGCTCAAGGGCAAGAAGCGCAAGAGCCTGATTCCCGTGCTCAAGCAGACCGGAATCCTGAATCTGCTGTTCAGCGTGCTTTTTGCAGCTGGCCTGGTGCTGACCGCTATTCTGACCTAGCTTCGCTCGTCCGGGGACTCACGGGGCTTCCGCGCGATGTCCACCCGAGCGTTCGGATCGATGGAGTCCTCAGCCTCTGAATCATTGAGTTCCGCCTTGTTACGCACCGGCGGAGCACCATCACGGAAGCGGCGCTGCAACGAAGCCGCCGCCTCATTGCGCATGTCCCGAAAGAACAGATACGTGATGCACAGCGGGATAATGACCGCTGCGATCGTTGATACCCAGAGCCCGGCGCCCGCCCACAGGAACAGGACAAAGCACACGATGATCAGAGCAAAGCGAAGGAGAGTGAATTTTAGAAAGGCCACGCTCCCAGTCTACGCGCCGGGTAGCCGCAGGGTGGCTGCACCTACCCCTCACGGCGCGACCAACGCGACGTTCGAGCCTACAATTGGTATATGCGTTTCGTGCTGATCGGGGTAATCCTCTACATAGCAGTCACGGTCTATGCCGTGATTGATTGTTCCACGTCCCCTGCCCGCGATATCCGCGGAATCAGCAAAGGTGCCTGGATACCCGTGATCATCCTTCTTCCCGTGATCGGCGCCGTCCTATGGTTCCTCTTCGGCAGGCCAGTAACCCGCCCCCAGACCAAGCGCAGCGCCGCTCCCGATGATGATCCGCAGTTTCTCCGCAACCTGGAGACCTGGCGCGCGCAGCAGGCCCGGGAAGCAGCCCTGCGCCAACGCGAGGAAGAGCTGAAGGCCCGCGAGGAACGGCTCAAGAACGACGACGACGGCGACAACGGCGGCTCAGCCCGCCCTGCCACCTGAGGTCACCTTCCCACACAGAATTGCCGCTTACCCGCAAACGCGTTGGTTCCAACGCACGCGTTTGCACGTAAGCGGCAATTTTGGCTCAGGTCTCGGTGAGTTACAGTCCCGAGTAGCTGTGCAGGCCGGAGAAGAACACGTTGACAATGGCGAAATTGAAGATCACGCACAGGTAGCCAACAATGCTCAGCCACGCAGCGCGCGTTCCCGTCCAACCACGGGTAGCCCGGGCGTGCAGGTAGCCCGCGTACACCACCCAGATCACGAACGTCCACACTTCCTTGGTGTCCCAACCCCAGTAGCGGCCCCACGCCTCTTCGGCCCAGATGGCCCCGGCCATCAGCGTGAACGTCCAGCCCACAAAGGCGATGGCGTTGATGCGGTACGCAAGATTCTCAAGGCTCAGAGCGGACGGGACAACGCGCATGAACGCGAAACGGTCGGGCTTGCCTGCCCGGACCCTGACCTCGCGGTCCGACTGCATCAGCTGCAGGACCGACATGGCGAAAGTGATCGTGAACAGCGCCGAGGAGATGACGGCAATCGATACGTGGACAACAAGCCAGTAACTCTGCAGCGCCGGAACCAGGTGTGCCACCGGCGTCGGGAATCCAACAATCGCCGCGTTGAGCATCACCACAACCAAACCGATAACAAACGCACCCACGAACCGTACGTCCCTGCGAAGAAGCACGATCAGGAAAACAAGCGTGACCACCAGGGCACCCGTAGTGCAGAACTCGTACATGTTGCCCCAAGGCACCCGATGAGCAGCGAAACCACGAGCCAGCACGGCAGCAGCATGGATCGCAGCAGCCACCACGGTCAGCGCGACGGCGATCCGCGCCATCTTGCGGCGCTCCCCCGTGTACGCCATGGATTCGTCGGCCGTTTCCGCAACGGCCCCCTCCACGGGCGCCGCACTACCGGACTCCGTCGAGTCCGTGCCAGCGCCGCCCGAACGGGCTGAAACCGTGACGCTTTCACGCGCCAGGGCCGGCGTCGTACTCCGCAGCTCGGCGTCTGCGGCGGCACGCTTCTCCACGCCCTGGATGGTCTTGCTGCTACGCACCAGGTCCAGGACAAAAACCGCGAACGCCACAGTGTAGGCAACCGACGCCAGGAGCATGAACAGCTCACTGTACTGGCCCAGTTCTTCGTTGATGTTTTGCATTAGCGGTCCTTACCCGTTGTGGTCTCTCGATTATCCGCGTCGGCTGGCCCGGTTGTCAGCCACGTCTTCTCGAACAGACGTTTCAGTGCTGCCGCCTCAGTAGTGAGCCGGTTATCTTCGCCGCGGGCCAGCAGCCCGTACTCGACCATGATGCGTCCGTCGTCGTGCTCGCTGGCGCGAACCCAGAGCCGACGGCGGCTGATGAATAGCGACCCCATGAGCCCTGCCAGGGCCAACGAGGAGAAAATGAGGACGGCGAGCTTCGCAGGATCATACGTCACGTCCAGCGCCACGTACCGCTTGAGACCGTCGAAAGTGATCGACCCTTTGCCGTCGGGCAGCTCGTACGTTTGATAGGCACCGAGCACGATTCCGCCGGCGTCGAGGCTTCGGTTATTCAGTGGTGTCAGCGAGTCCGTATCCAGCGTGAAGACGTTCTTCGGCTCGCCGTCGTCCAGCCCCAGGCCCCCATAGTAGGAATTCAGGTTCAGTTGCGGGTTGAACGGATCCGGGTCCGAGGCAAAGGCCACGCCCGATTCGTCAATGCGCGCTGTCGGCAGGAAGAATCCCACAAACCCGAGCTGCTCGGGCCGCGCATCAGGCACTTTCAGCACCATGAGCGAGGTGTACGCGGAGTCATTGGGTACGGATACCACGGGCCCCTCGAACGCAATATCGCCGTTGCCGTCCTTCACCGTGATCACCGGCGCATACCCATTGCCCACCAGATACACCCGGGTTCCCCCGATATTTATCGGGTGGTTGACCTTCAGGATCTCCTGCTGCGGCTCGGCATCAGGACCAGTCTTGGTGGTCATGGTCGCGGTGAAGTCCAGCGGCTGCCCATAGTGGGTTGTCGATTCGCGGTCGAAGACCACGTCAAAGTTTTCCAGCGTCAACGAATACGGATCCAGCTGATCCTCAGAAAAATTGGTGCCCGGATTGAACGTGTCGTAACCGATCAGGGTGTTCACGAAGGTGTCGCCCTCCACCAGGATCTTCTGCCCCCGGTAACCGAAGAGCCCACCGACAGCAACCGAAATGAGCACACCGATCAGCGCCGTGTGAAAGACCAGGTTGCCCAGTTCCTTCAGGTAGCCGCGCTCCGCTCCAACAGAGGGTTGGTCACCATCGAGGTCCCGTGTCTCCACCCGGTAGCCGCGCTTCTTCAGCAGTGTTGCCGCATGCGCGACGGCGGCCGCCGCCGAATCCGGTGAGGTACCGGCGTCGTCGTGCTTCCGCCCCTCCCCTGCGGGCAGGGTGAGCGTGCCATATTCGGGCATCCGGGACAAACGCCGCGGAGTGCGCGGCGGCTGCGAGCGCAGCGCACGGTAATAGACCTTGGTCCGCGGCACCACGCACCCGATGAGGGAGATGAACAACAGCAGGTAGATGGCCGAGAACCAGACCGAACTGTAGACGTCGAAGAGCTGGAAGCGGTCGAGCCAGGGCCCTGCGCCGGGGTTGTCCTTGATGTACTGCGTGACAACCGCTGGGTTGGCCGGACGTTGTGGGAAGAGGGAACCTGGAACGGCCGCGATGGCCAACAGCAGGAGCAAAAACAGTGCGGTGCGCATGCTGGTGAGCTGGGTCCACGCCCACCGCAGGGTCCCCCAGACACCCAAGGCGGGCAGCGCGACATCCGGCTTTCCCGTTGTTGTACTTCCGGAGGGGTTGTCCGGTTTCTTGGGGCGCTCGCTCAACTGTTCCTCGTCCGTGTTCTTCATCAGATGGGCAACTCCACACTATTGAGCCAGCCCTGGAGCTCATTGATCCACATGATCCAGATTCCGGTAGCCATCAGGACACCAACAATCACCAGCATCGACCCGCCCACCAGCTGCATGGCACGGCGGTGCTGCCGGAAGAACGCCATGGCACCCAGACCGCGGCGGACGCCGAGTGCGATGAGCAGGAAGGGCAGGCCCAGTCCAAGGCAATAGACGAACGTGAGGACCGCGCCTTTCGCTGCGCTGGCCTCACTTCCCGAGAAGGACAGCAGCTGCACGGCCGAGAGCGTGGGGCCAATGCACGGAGCCCAGCCGAGACCGAACGTCAGCCCGAGCAACGGCGCACCCCACAACCCGGCACGCGGGGACGCCTGAATCTTGCGGTCCTGCTGGAACCAGCTCAGACCCCCCATGAACACCACGCCCATCAGGATCACCAGCAGACCAAGGACCTGGGTCACCCATGCCTGCTCCGGGCCCTTGAGCCACGCCCCAAGCTGACCGAAAACGGCACCTATGGCCACATAGACCACGGTGAACCCCAGAACGAAGAGCCCGATGCCGATGAACATGCGCCCGCGCTTCTGCTGCTCCAGATCCACGCCAGTCAGCCCCGTAACGTAACCGAGGTATCCGGGAACCAGGGGCAGGATGCACGGCGACAGGAAAGACACAATCCCCGCCAGCAGAGCCACCGGCAACGCCAACAGCATGGACCCGTTGAGAATGGTTTCTGCAAACGGATTTCCTGCGGTCATCACGGTGACACGCGCCAGTTCGACGACGGGATTCACGTGGCGTTACTCCGCCACGGTGTCAGAAATCAGGGCCTTCAGGGTGCTCTTCTCCGCCAACCCAAGAATGCGCGCCGCAACGCGTCCCTTCTTGTCCAGCACGATGGTTGTAGGCACAGCCTGCGGCGGCACGTATGCCGTCATGGACAGCAGAACCTGGCCGTCCTTGTCGTTGAAGCTGGGATACGGGATGTTGAACGTGCGCTCGAAAGCGGCCGCAGTGGCTTTCTCATCGCGGATATTGACCCCGAAGAACTTGGCCCCTTCGGAACTGAATTGTTCGTGGAGAGCCACCAGATCAGGGGCTTCCTTCCGGCAGGGGGCGCAGGCGGCGTACCAGAAGTTCAGAATCACCACGCTGCCAAGCCACTGCTCGGACGACGCCGTTTTCCCGTTGAACAGTTTCCCGGAAATATCCACGGGCTCACCCCGGCTCTCGGGAGCGTACTCCGTCACAGAACCGTCACCGGCAATGTAGTTCTTGTTATCCCCGGCCCTGGCCTGTTTGGCCAGCGGATCTTCCACGGTGCACCCGGCCAACGCAGCGGCAGCGGGGATGCCGAAGGCCAACGCGGCACCATATTTCAGGAGCGAACGGCGTCCGGGAGTTCGGTCAGTAGTGTTCACAGCTTCTTCCACAATTTCTACAACGCGTAGTAGCCCTTATATGCTCCCACAGATTATGCACCCGGAACATTGGCAGCACCTGGGAGCAGATCCGGACACGGCTCCGTGTAGGTCACGCCCACCAGACCGCCGTCGTCGAACTCCAGAGAGGTAATGGAAGCCAACGTGCATTCGCGCTGACGGGGATCGTGCCACAGCCGCTTCTTTTCCGCAGCCAGACGCGTCACCCAGATCGGGAGCTGATGGCTGACCAGAACGGCCTCTGCACCTTCGCCGCCTTGTTCCACTGCCTTGCGCGCAGCATCCTCGACAGCTTCCATAATGCGGGCAGCCTGCGCGACATAGGGTTCACCCCACGACGGCTTGGTCGGGTTCACCAGGAGCGGCCAATACCGCGGATTCCTGAGCTGGCGCTTGACGCCTGCAAGACCCTCGAACCGATTCTCGGCCTCAAGCAACCGCTCGTCAGTCTCGATCGCGAGATCCAGCGCCTCCGACGTCGGGCGGGCTGTTTCCTGGGCACGAGTCAGGGGTGAGGCGGCCAGATAACTGATGCGGGCGCCGTCGTTCTCCCGCTCCTGAAACCAGGAGGCGGCACGATGCGCCATCTCCTGTCCGAGCGCGGAGAGATGGAAGCCGGGCAGCCGCCCGTAAAGAATGCCATCGGGGTTGAAGACCTCCCCGTGACGCAGCAGGTGTACCGTGGATTTGGGCATGACATCAAGTTTGACACCCCTACACGGGGTGCCCTAATTCCGCGCCGTGCCGCGCGTTTCCGGGTGGGTGAAAAAAGTTTCCAGACAGCGGAATAAAAGATGCGTTTGCATGTTTATACCCTGTGGAAGACAAAAACCTACAGAAGGAGAAACGCTCATGAGCATCCCCAACGGCCTCACCACCGGAACCTGGACCCTCGACAGCTCACACAGCGAAATCGGATTCACCGTTCGCCACGCAGGCATCAGCAAAGTCCGCGGAACCTTCGACAACGTCGACGCCGTCATCAACGTTGCAGACAACATCGAAAGCTCCGGCGTGCAGGCAACCGTCAAGACGGAGTCCTTCAACTCCAAGGACGCCAACCGCGACGCCCACGTCAAGGGCCCTGACTTCTTCGACATCGAGCAGTTCCCCGAAATGACCTTCACGTCCACGAGCGTCTCCGGATCGGGCGAGACCTACGTCCTCAGTGGCGACCTCACCATCCGCGGCGTCACAAAGCCCGTCGAATTCGACACCGAGTTCAACGGAGTAGCTGTTGACCCGTTCGGCGCCACCCGCGCCGGATTCAGCGCACAGACCGTCATCTCCCGCAAGGACTTCGGACTGACCTACAACGCTGCCCTCGAAGCCGGCGGAGTGCTGATCGGCGACAAGGTCACGATCAGCGTCGATGCCGCATTCGTGGCACCCTCGGCGTAACTCCGACTTAGCGGCGGCGGCGTTTAGCGCCGGATACGCCCTTTGCGCGAGGTCACCCTTTAGCCTCGAAGTCACCCCCTTATACGGGGTGACTCCGGCGGCAAAGGGTGACCTCGCGCTCTTTTTGTTGCGGAATGGTTAGCGGAATCCCCGTTTTTGCGGACGACCGCCCACTAGGCTTAAACGATGCCCACGCCGTCGCATCCGCATCCGCCCGAGCGCGAGCCAACCTGGATGCACGACGACGGCCCGGCCACCGAGGACCTTCGGAGCCGGCCCATCAGCCAGCGGCTCAAGAACCTCCGCGGCCTACCCCAGGAAATCAGCGCTTCCTACGTCCTATGGCTGGTTTCTGCCGCCTACTCCGTCATCCTGCACACCACAACGCTGTTCAGCTCAGTTGGAACCTACGGACGCGGCGCGCTCGTCCTGGACGTACCAGGTCTCATTTTCGCGATCCTCATCAGCGTCGCCGTCGTGTATCTGGCGATTCGCATGAAGGAAGGCGCCCAGTGGGCCCGCGTTGCACTCACCATCGTGTGCGCACTGACGGTCATTTCCTCCCTGATCAGCATCATGACCGTGGGTATGGGGATCATCACAGCTCTCACTCAAATCGTGGCGACAGCACTCATGTGGACGGCCGCGGGGCAGCGCTGGCTAGGCACATCACCGCGTTCGGGGCGCCGCGGAGTAGCAGCCGAAAGTTAACGTCCATAGGGGTCTGAAATCTACCGTTCCCCCGTTATAGGCTGGGATCAGCCCGGCCCCTCGCAACAAACAAGGACAAAGGACACCCTATGAGCACCTCTGACAACAACCCGGACCCGCAAAGACCCCGGCCGGAAGACAACCCCTACTCGGGTCATGCGGCACCCGGCAGCACGCCGCAGTACGGGCAGAACACACCTGGCGCCGCCCAGGGAAGCCAACAGCCCTACGGCTACCAGGCACCTCAGGCCTCCGGTTACAACTACCCTGGCGGCGGCACAGAAATCCCCTCTGCGGACAAAGGGCCAGCACCCAAGCAGGTTGACATGGCCTACTGGCTCATCCTCGCCGCAGGCGCCCTGACACTGATCTCCGCCATCATCACGCAGGTGACCTTGAGGGATCTCTCTGTGCTTTCAACCGGCTTTGGAGTCGCCGGGCTGATCATGTCAATCATCTCCACCGGCATCTATGTTGTGCTCGCCATTTTCATTCGCAAGGGCCACAACTGGGCGCGAATCACGGCCACTGTCCTCGCAAGCATCAACCTCCTCATGACGGCCTTTAGCCTGGTCAGCCTCGCAGTGGTCAGCAATATGGACACCGAGGTCTACGGTGATATCAGTGCGGCGGTCAACCCCTTCGATGTCATCCTCAGCGCGATCATCATGATCCTCGGCGTTGTCGCCGTCGTTCTGCTCTGGATGAAGCCGGCCCGGCCGTACTTCCGGGCACAACAGCCTGCGCAGTACTAAACCACAGAGACATCCGCACAAAGGGTGCGGGGCCCGGACGAATCATCCGGCCCCGCACCCTTTGTGCGTTTTCCCAAGATTTACAGTTCGGCGGCTGGATCCAGACGCAACCGGTCACTTTTTGTCGGCGTCGCGCAGCAACCTGCGAAGACGACCTTCATCGATCCGCCAGAAATCCCGCGGAATCCCGTCGATCAACACCACAGGAATTTCCTCCGCGTAACGGGCCTTCAGCTCCGGGTCCTCAAGTATGGACTCCTCGCGCCACTCAAGCCCCAGCTCACCGGCAACACTCGCGACAACCTCCCGCGCGTCCGCACACAGATGGCAGTTCGGTTTTGTCAGCAACAGAAGATCCGGTAAATACATACCTACAAAACTAGTCGCCCATTGCGCCGAAATCGGGGTTTGCCCGCGAAGTCACCCCTTACAACCCCCGATCTCGACGGTAAACCCCGACTTCGGCGATGGGTGGGGCGGGCGGACGACGGCGCGACGGTGCGCCTCCGCGGGGACGACGGCGATGGGTGGGGCGGGCATGCCAAAGGCCCGTACCGAAACGGTGACGGGCCTTTGGACAGTGCCAGGGAGCTTGACTCCCTGCGACTACTTTTTGTTGCGGCGCTGGTGGCGCGTTTTGCGAAGCAGCTTGCGGTGCTTCTTCTTGGCCATACGCTTGCGGCGCTTCTTAATTACTGAACCCACAGAGTCCTCACAAACTGTTCATTATCGACTACCAGTGAACGAGCCATAGCACGCTACTGCCAGCAGATTCTTACGATGACGTAAAACGTTCCTTAACAGGGTACCGCCAATCCGTTGTTTTCCTTTAACGGCAGCGGTGCATGTCACGCTGTTCCGGTTCGCCTCTCCTGCTGTGCTGATTGCAGCACGCTTTCGACGGCGGACTCAGGGACGCGGTAAGACCGGCCGAACTGCACGGCCGGCATTTCCCCTGAGTGAATCATGCGGTACACGGTCATTTTGGACACGCGCATAACGTCCGCGACCTCCGATACCGTGAGGAAGCTAACGTTTGAGAAGTTGGTCTCGTCTGCCATTTCTCCAGATTTCTCTCGCTACGGACAATGCTCCCCAGCAACGCGACGGCGTGTTGCCTTGTAGTCCGAGCCCAGACCGTCTATCGAGTAACTCTAGTGGCAGATGTGACGAAAGTGAAAGCGGAAGCTCAATCTCGTTTTTTTCGGAAGCCTGGCAGGTTCGCAAAAATGTCTGCTGCCCTACCCGCGGCACGCTCAACAGTGCGTTGGAGCTGCTGGGGCCGGCGCTGCTCGCCGTCGTAAATGACAACCTGCTCTGTAACCCCGACTTCCATGGCACCAGCGGCCGCGACGGGCTCGGGCTCTTCCGCCACGGCGGATTCGAACCCGTTCAGCCACGTCACAACATCGCGCAATGGTTCGGCCCGGAGCGAATAGAAACGCTTCTGCCCCTGAGCGCGCATTGTCACCAAACCGGATTCGCGGAGAACTTTCAGGTGCTTGGATACCGTGGGTTGACTTACACCCAACTCGTGGACGAGCTCCCCCACGGCCTTGTCCCCGGAGCGTAGCGAAGTAAGAATCTCGCGTCGCGTAGTCTCCGCGATGACTGCAAAAACATCATCGATGGCCATTCCATAACACTAGCCGCATATGTCGCTGAGGGCATCCCATTCGGAAAATGCAGCGCTAATCGAACCAGGGGTCGAGTCCGTGAATCGGGAAGACCGCTTTGCGTGTGGCCATGATTGTCCTGTCCACAGCGTCGTTTGGGTCGTAACCGACCTCCCAGGAGCGCCACCACGTATCCGCCCCATCGCTCATTATTTCCGGGGCCTTTCCGTAACGCTCAAGCACATACTCCCGCCACTTGGGCGGTACAGCGGTCGACGGCGGCAACGGCACCCCAGCGGCGACAGCCATGAGGAAAGTCCAGCTGCGCGGTACAACCGAGGCAACGTTGTAGCCCCCGCCTCCCGTCGCGATCCAACGGCCGCCGCACAGCCTCCGGCTCAGATCCGCGATGGTCATCGCCGCCTGCCGCTGCGCGTCCACGCTGAGCCGCAGGTTGGACAACGGATCATCACTGTGGCCGTCACAACCATGCTGGGTGACCAGCGCTTCCGGGGCGAAGGCTCCCGCGATCTGGGGAACAACAGCGTGGAAGGCCCGCAGCCACGCAGCGTCGTGCGTACCCGCCGGAACGGCAATGTTCACGGCTGTGCCGTCGGCGCCAGCCCCACCGATCTCGTTTGCAAAACCTGTCCCCGGGAACAGGGACAACCCGGATTCGTGAATGGAGATGGTCATGACCCGGGGCTCGTCCCAAAAAATGCTTTGGGTGCCATCCCCATGATGGGCGTCAATGTCGATATACAGCACGCGCTGCACCCCGCCGTCGAGCAGGCGCTGAACGGCCATCGCTGCGTCGTTGTAAATGCAGAACCCGCTCGCGCGATCACGCGCTGCATGATGCATTCCGCCGCCGAAATTGACCGCGCGTACCGCCTCACCGGACAGAACAGCGTCGGCTGCGGCCAGTGACGCACCAGCCAGGCGTGCGCTCGCCTCGTGGATACCCGCGAACGCCGGGGTGTCTTCCGTTCCGAGCCCCACATCCTCGCGGGAACTCTCCGGATTGCTGCTCACAGCTTTGACTGCCTCGATATAAGAGGGGTTGTGGGCGAGGCCCAGTTCCGCATCTGAGGCGACGAAAGGTTCGCCGAGGGAGATGGCAGGCGCATCGAAAATCCCCAGCTCTCTGGCCAGACGGGCAGTCAGGTCCAAGCGTGCCGGATGCATGGGGTGGTGGTCCCCGAAAGTATAGGCCAGCATCGACTCATGCCAGATGACCCTGGTGGGAACCGGCTGGAGACCGAAAGGCGAAACGCTCAGCATCTACGTCACGCTACGCGATCGGCGCCCCTACCCGCCACGAAACCCACCGATAAGTGGTTTACTACTCGGAGGGCAGAAGCCGCACACAACAGTTTCGGGCCTCGGAACAACCCGAAAAAACCAGGCGTATCGGAGATCATGGCACGGAACCAGCCGTCATGGCAGCAGGACGGAACACGCGGTTACCACAACATGCTCCGGGCTATCCGTGACTTCATCGACAGCGTGGCCAACAGCTCGCCTGCCCGGCTCGCGCTGTTCATCTTCGCTACCGTCATCTGCATATTCACGGCCCTGCTCAGCCTCCCCATCTCGTCCAGGGACGGAACAGTAACGCCGCTCCACGATTCCCTGTTCACGGCTACCTCCGCTGTATGCGTGACTGGGTTGACCGTGGTATCCACAGCCACCCACTGGTCCTTTTTCGGTCAGCTCGTCATCCTCATCGGAATTTTCGTTGGCGGGCTTGGCACGCTCACTCTCGCCTCCATGCTCGCGCTCATGGTCAGCAAGCGGTTGGGCGTTCGAGGGAAGCTCATTGCCCAATCCGCCATGAACAATGCGGGACGCCTTGGCGAAGTTGGCGCCCTTCTCCGCGTTGTCATCACGACGTCGGTTGTCATAGAACTGATCCTCGCCCTCATGATGATCCCTCGTTTCTATATCCTCGGTGAGCCGTTCTGGATGGCGGTCTGGCATGGCATCTTCTACGCCATTTCCGCGTTCAACAACGCGGGCTTCACGCCGCACTCGGACGGCCTGGTTCCCTACGAGACCGATATGTGGATCCTCACACCCCTCATGCTGGGAGTCTTCCTCGGAAGCCTCGGGTTCCCCGTCATGATGGTTCTGCTCCAGCACGGGATGCGGGTGAAAAAATGGAATGTCCATACGAAGCTGACGATCAATGTCTCGCTCATCCTCCTCGTGACCGGTGCCTTCGCGTGGGTAGCCATGGAGTGGAACAACGACAGGACTATTGCCGGACTGAGCGCGGGCGACAAGATCATTCACTCGCTCTTCGCTTCGGTGATGATGAGGTCCGGGGGCTTCAACCTTGTGGACCAGGACGCCATGAGCTCCTCCACCATGCTCCTGACCGATGCACTGATGTTCGCCGGCGGCGGCTCCGCGTCTACAGCAGGCGGCATCAAGGTAACAACGATCGCCATCATGTTCCTGGCCATCGTGGCTGAAGCCCGAGGCAACACTGACATCCAGGCCTACGGAAGGACCATCCCGCCGGGAGCAGTTCGGGTGGCGATCTCGGTCCTCGTCCTCGGGGCCACTCTCGTCATGGTGGCCACGGGATTGATCCTGTGGCTTTCAGGACAGAATCTGGACCGTGTTGTCTTCGAAGTCATCTCAGCCTTCGCTACCGTCGGTTTGAGTACAAATCTCAGCGCCGAGTTGCAGCCAGCCGGCAAATACATTCTGGCGACGCTCATGTTCGCCGGACGCGTTGGAACGATAACCCTTGCTGCAGCGTTGGCACTCCGCCAACGCCGCCAGTTGTATCACTACCCGGAAGAGAGGCCGATCATTGGCTGAGAAACCCACTGCGGATAACCGCCCGTCGCACAATGCGCCGGTACTCGTGATCGGTCTCGGCCGTTTCGGCGCTGCCACGGCCGAGCAGCTGGTCAAGCAGGGGCGGGAAGTGCTCGCGATTGAACGCGACCCTCACCTTGTCCAGAAATGGGCAGGCACCCTGACGCACGTCGTCGAAGCCGACGCCACTGACATCGAGGCACTGCGCCAGCTTGGCGCACAGGAGTTCAGCGCCGCCGTCCTCGGCGTCGGAACCTCCATCGAGTCCTCGGTGCTCATCACCGTGAATCTGGTGGATCTCGGCATCGAACACCTCTGGGTCAAGGCGATCACGCCTGCCCACGGAACGATTCTCAAGCGCATTGGCGCGAATCACATCATCTACCCCGAGGCTGACGCCGGCCAGCGGGCTGCCCACCTGGTGGGCGGGCGCATGCTGGACTTCATCGAGTTCGACGACGGCTTCGCCATCGTGAAGATGTATCCACCGAAAGAAACGCAGGGCTTCACGCTGGGCGAGTCACAGGTCCGCTCCAAGTACGGAGTGACTGTGGTCGGGGTCAAGTCTCCCGGCGAGGACTTCACGTATGCGCGGCCTGAAACGAAGGTCACCAGCCGGGACATGCTCATTGTCTCGGGGCACGTGGATCTGCTGGAGAGGTTCGCGGCCCGGCCGTAGCCTTCCGCCGCTTCAACGCCGCACCAGCGCACCGCTTGCCGTCTCACCGGTTGCCGAAGTCACCCTTTACCCTCGAGATCACCCCGCATAAGGGGTGATCTCGCGGACAAACGGTGATCTCGCGGACAAGGGGTGGACTAGCCTTTGGCTTTGAGTTCTGCGGTGATCTCGGCTGCGCGTGCTGCCGCATTGCGGGCACCGGCTTCGATGATGTCCGGCATTCCCTTGGCATCAAAGGTCTTGATGGCCTGCTCGGTGGTGCCGTTCGGGCTTGTCACGTTACGACGCAAGGTTGCGGCGTCGACGCCGTCTTCCGCGAGCATGTATCCCGCCCCCGCTACTGTTTCACGGGCGATGGTCCGTGCGAGTTCCTCGTCAAGGCCCAGCGCTACGCCGGCGTTGGCCATGTGCTCGGCCAGATAGAACGCGTAGGCCGGCCCTGAACCGCTGACTGCGGACAGCGCATCGACCTGCTCCTCCGGGATCTCCACAACCGTGCCCGTTGGCTTCAGTGCGTCGATCGCACGGTCCAGCTGCTCCCGGCTACAGGAGGTGCCCGCAGAGACCGAGACGACGCCGCGGCCCACCCGCGAGGGAGTGTTGGGCATGGTGCGCACTACCGGCTGTCCCTCGTTGAGGGCGCCCTCTAGCAGTTCGATCGAAACGGCGGCGGCCACGCTGAGGACCACCGCGTCCTTGGAAAGCGAGTCTGCAATTTCGCGGCACAGGTCCACGATGCCTACCGGCTTCACGCCCAGGATGACGACGTCGGCCTCTGCCACCGCTGTCCGGTTGGCGTTTGCGTCCTCGTTGTTGGACAGGACGGTGATGCCGTGGCGGCTGCGGAGTTCTTCGGCACGCTCGGGGCGGCGGACTGTAGCGGTGACCTGCTCTGCTGGCAGCCCGCCTTGAAGGATTCCTCCGAGGATCGCCTCGTTCATGGAACCGCAGCCCAGGAAGGTTATTTTGGTGGTTTTATCAGCGTTTTTGTTTCCAGTGCTCATGTAGCCGATTGTGTCATGTCGAAATACACATTGTTTTCTCAGGTTGCTTCATGCTGGTGCTCAACTTCGCGCCGTAGTGTTCTTAGTACCTCATAAAGGTGCGAGTGATGACGGGTCAGATCCCCAGTCTGACCCAGGTGCCGGTGAGCGCAGAGTGTTCCCCCAACCGCCTGCGGCTCACTGGCACCGTTTCTTTTTAAGGCCCGCCAGGGCTGACCAGCCTTGGTTAGGCCTGGCCGAGGTGCTTCCGCGCGAACTCGAGCGTCCTGCCGAGCCAATCTTCGCGTTCACCGATGCCTCGGGCACGACGCGTGCTTACTTCGATGACCACAACCCCGTCCCAGTTGGACTCAGCGAGGTATTCGAGGGCTTCCGCGCAGCGCTGCGAGCCCTGCCCGGGAAGGAGATGTTCGTCCTTGCCGTTGTCATTTCCGTCGGTCAGGTGAATGTGGCTGAGGCGGGAACCAAGGTTCTGGATTTCCTCGCATGAGTCCATGCTGGCGCTGGCCGCGTGGGAAAAGTCCCAGGTGATGTTGTCGTACGGGAGGTTCACTGGGTTCCAGTGCGGCAGGTACGCCTTCGTTTCCCGTCCGCGGACGAGCCACGGATACATGTTCTCGACCGCTATGGTGACGCCATAGTCTTTCTCGATGTGCCGGATTCCATCTGCGAAGTTCTCGGCGTAACCGCTCTGCCAGCGGAACGGCGGGTGTGCGACGACCACTTCGGCGCCCACCTCTGCTGCCATGGCGGCGGACATGGTGATCTTGTTCCAGGCTCTGCCCCAGACCTGCTGTGTCAGCAGCAGGGTGGGTGCATGGATGGCCAGAATGGGTTGTTGGTAGCGTTCGCTCAGGTGCCGCAGTGCTGTGGGGCTCTGGCTGTCCCTGTTGTGGGTGACCATGACTTCCACGCCGTCATAACCGAGATCGTCGGCCACTGCGAAGGCGTCATGTACGGCCAGAGGGTATACCGAGGCGCTGGAGAGCGCCACGGGGATGGCGGGTGATGTTTCCGCGGCCATTCAGCGGGTCCTTCCCTCGTGCTCGGTCAGCGATTGGGTTCCGGCGGTCAACTCCGGAAAACCTCCGCCGGCCATCAGCAATGGTTCGGATGATTCATACATCAGGGTATCGAACCGCCGCAGGATGAGGCCCTCGCGCAGTGCCCAGGGACAGATCTCTATGGTCTTGACCTTCATGGCTTTCATAGCCCGCCCGGCAACGAGGGCGCCGGCCAGCAACTGCGGGGCCCGCAGTTGGGAGACTCCGTCCAGGTGGGCTGTGTCGTCCGCTGTCATGGCTGCCAGCCGTGTTGTCCACAGCTCCAGGTCCTCCCGCCGGAGGGTGCGCCGGACGAAAGGCCCGGAGCCCGACGGCGCTGAGCCGGCCAGCCGGGCCAGGGACCGGAACGTTTTGGACGAACCGGCCACGAGATCCGGTTTGCCGAGCGCCAGGAACTCGTCCGCGACGTCGTTCATGGTGACTTTGATGTATTTCTTCAGAGCCTTGATGCTCTTCGCGGTGGGAGGATCGCCTTCCAGCCAGTCGCGCGTCAGGCGTCCGGCGCCGAGGGGTACCGACGTCGCTACGGACGGGATTTCGTCCATGCCCATGGCCAGCTCGAAGGAGCCGCCACCGATGTCGAGGTCAAGGATGCTGCCGGCACCCCAGCCGTACCATCGGCGGACGGCGAGGTAGGTCATGGCAGCTTCCTGCGGACCAGTAAGTTCGCGGAGAACAACCCCCGTGCTCTCACGGACCTGTTCCAGAACATCAGCACCGTTGGACGCCTCACG
The DNA here is from genome assembly GCA_947502645.1 of uncultured Micrococcaceae bacterium. GTDB lineage: Bacteria > Actinomycetota > Actinomycetes > Actinomycetales > Micrococcaceae > Arthrobacter_J. The sequence continues at coordinate 448,738 of CANNAD010000001.1, forward strand.
GATGGCGGACGTGCAGAACGCCAGCAGATCTTCGGCGTTGTGTCCAAGCGCGAACTCCCGCGCCTCCGCAACAAAAGATTCCAGCTCCTGTGCGCCGCGGGCGGTGATGTTGCCTTCCCTGTCCAGAAACGCAACGAGGCTCAACGGCCGCTTGTGGGTAGCGAAAGGCACAGGGCGTGCGCCGGGATGCGCGTCCACAAGGAGCAGGTGAACGGTATTGGAACCGATATCGAGAACGCCTAGACGCATGATCCCATTATGCTTGCACCCTCACGACGCACAGACCTGAACTTCTACTTCTTCGCTGCCGCTTTTTTGCGGGCAGGAGCTTTTCGAGCAGGCTTCTTCACTGGCCCCTTGGCCCGCTTCTCCGCCAGCAGATCAATGGCCTGTTCACGGGTCAGCTCTTCGATTGCCATGGAGCCAGGAACGGTGATGTTCGTGATTCCGTCCGTGATGTACGGACCGAACCTACCGTCCTTGACCACGATGGGCTTCTCCGTGGTGGGGTCATCCCCCAACTCAGCCAGGGGCGGTGCTGCGGTACGTCCGCCACGCTGCTTGGGCTGGGAGTAAATCTCCAGCGCCTGCTCGAGGGTGATGGTGAAGATTTCCTCTTCGGACCCGATCGAGCGCGAATCGCTGCCCTTCTTCAGATAAGGACCGAAGCGACCGTTCTGTACGGTGATCTCCACACCCTCAGCATCTGTTCCCAGAACCCGCGGCAGGTTCAGCAGTCTCAGCGCCTCTTCCAGAGTGACCGTTTCCACGCTCATGGTCTTGAAGAGTGAACCCGAGCGGGGACGGACCTTCGCGGGTTTCTTCGGCGGCTTCGGCTTGCCGTTCTTGTAGTACTCCACCGGTTGCGCGGCGAGCTCTTCGGGCGTTGGCTCTTTGATGACTTCCGTGACGTAGTCGCCGTAGCGCCCGGTCTTGGCGACGATGGTCCTCCCGGTCTCCGGGTCCTGACCCAGCTCGCGCTGCTCGGGCCCGGAGGAGTTCATCAGCTCCACGGCCTTCTCTGCCGTCAGCTCATCCGGCGCCAGGTCCTCCGGCACATTGGCCCGCTCGGGCAGTGTACCTTCCGCGGCGTCTGCGGGAAGCGGTTTCTCCAGATACGGGCCGAACTTGCCCACACGAAGCACAATGCCTTCGGCGATTTCGATCGAGTTGATCTGCCGGGCATCGATCTCACCAAGGTCATTGACGATGGTGTGCAGTCCCGTGGAGGAACGGTCGCCGTAATAGAAGTGGTTCAACCAGTCCACACGGCTGGCTTCACCACGCGAAATGCGGTCGAGGTCCTCTTCCAGTTCAGCAGTGAAGTCATAGTCCACGTAATTGGTGAAGTGCTCCTCGAGGAGACGAACAACCGAGAACGCGATCCAGCTCGGAACCAGTGCCTGGCCGCGGGCGCGGACATAACCGCGGTCCATGATCGTCGAGATCGTTGCAGCGTAGGTCGACGGGCGTCCGATGCCGAGTTCTTCGAGCATCTTCACCAGCGACGCTTCAGTAAAACGCGGCGGCGGGGAGGTCTCGTGGCCGGCGGCCTCGATCTCCTTCGCACTCAGTGCGTCCTGCGCCTTGACGTTCGGAAGCCGCCCGGCGTTGTCTTCCTCGCCGCGTGCAGCGTCCGTTCCCTCTTCGTAGGCTGCCATGAAGCCACGGAACGTGATGACCGTTCCGGAGGCCGCAAACTCGGCGTCCCTGGTGGTGCCGTCCTGGTAAGCAGCCGCGGCGCCTACGCGCAGCGACGCCGTCGAACCTTTGGCATCAGCCATCTGGGAGGCAACGGTGCGCTTCCAGATCAGCTCGTACAGCTTGAATTCCTGACCGGTCAGCGACTTGGCCACCTGTGCCGGGGTGCGGAACGAGTCCCCGGCGGGACGAACTGCCTCGTGAGCTTCCTGGGCGTTCTTCGTCTTGCCCTTGTAGACACGCTTTGCATCGGGAACGTACTCGGCACCGTACAGCTCGGACGCCTGACGGCGGGCGGCGTTGATGGCCTGATCGGACAATGCCGGCGAATCCGTACGCATGTACGTGATGTAACCGTTTTCGTAGAGCCGCTGTGCCACCTGCATGGTGGTCCTCGAACTGAAACGCAGCTTCCTGGCTGCCTCCTGCTGGAGGGTCGACGTAGTAAACGGTGCAGCAGGCCGGCGCGTATACGGTTTGGTGTCCAGGGAACGGACGGAAAAATCAGCTTTCTCCAGCGCAGCCGCCAGAGCCTTCGCACCCGCCTCATCGAGGTGCGCGACCTTCTGGTTCTTCAGTTCGCCGCGGTCCGTGAAGTCCTTGCCCGTGGCTACCTTCGCGCCGTCGAGCGTTGCCAGACGGGCCTTGAACGCGTCTCCCGCTGCAGTGTCAACGGGCGCCAGTTCGGCGATCAGGTCCCAGTACGACGCCGTCCGGAACGCCATGCGTTCGCGCTCACGTTCGACGACGAGGCGGGTGGCGACGGACTGCACGCGTCCGGCCGAAAGACCACTGGCTACCTTCCGCCAGAGCACTGGAGAGATCTCATACCCGTAGAGACGGTCCAGGATGCGACGGGTCTCCTGGGCATCGACCATTGGCATGTCGACGTCGCGCATTTCCTGCAGCGCCCGCTGAATGGCCTCACGTGTGATTTCCGGAAAGGTCAGCCGGTAAACGGGGACCTTCGGCTTGAGCACCTGAAGCAGGTGCCATGCGATGGCTTCACCTTCACGGTCACCGTCAGTTGCGAGGTAGAGTTCGTCGGCGTCTTTCAGGAGCGCCTTGAGTTCGGCCACCTTCTTCTTCTTATCCGGAGACACCACATAATAGGGCTCGAAGTCCTTGTCCAGATCCACTGCAAATTTGCCCACGGAGCTTTTCTTCAACTCGGCGGGGAGATCAGAAGGCTGGGGCAGATCACGGATGTGTCCCATCGAGGCAGTCACCTCGAAGCCCTCACCGAGGTACCCGGCAATGGTCTTTCCCTTGGCCGGGGACTCTACGATGACTAGCTTTTTCCCGGTCTTTGCGGAGGCCTTGGTGGGCACTGTGCTCCTACTAACATGGTGGAAACTTCTTGAACAGGTCTACCATAGCGCCGAACTCGACGCCGCCTGTCATGGAGGCAATGTGGACAACATCACCGCAACCGACGGCGGACCGGACTATTCCTGGGCGATGGGCCGTTCCGACGGGGTGATCTCGATCTCGATCGTTTCACCTTCGCGCACTAGCGTGGCCGTCGTTGTTTCGCCTGGATTTATTCCGCGGAGCTCGCCGAGGAGGTCCTCTGCACTGCTCAGTTCGGTATCTCCGATACCCACCAGGACGTCGCCGGGCTTCACGCCCGCAGTGTCCGCCGGACCGCCTTCGACGACGGACAACACCACCACCCCCTGCTGCTGTTCAATACCGAGCTGTTCGGCGATTTGCGGGGTGATGGTGGCCGGCCGCAGGCCGAGGAACGCGTGCTCAGCCGTTCCGTCCTCAAGCAGCTGCTCGGCGACGTGGACCGCAGTGGCAGCCGGAATGGCGAAGCCCAACGACACCGCGCCAGCCTCCGGTGGGATGTACGCCTCGCTGATGCCGATCACATCACCGGAAGCATTGACGACGGCGCCGCCGGAGTTGCCGGGGCTGATGGCGGCGTCGGTCTGGATCAGGTCAACGAGAGCCTGGCTCTGCGCGGCAGATCCCGGGATTTCACGGGCAAGTGCGGAAACGATGCCGGCTGTGGCTGTGTTTTCGAATCCGAGTGGGCTGCCGATGACGACGGCGAGTTCCCCTACCCGGGGGAGGTCCTCCTCGAAGGTGGCGGCAGGCAGACCCTGCCGGTCTACTTCCACGATTGCAAGATCGGTGATGACGTCTTTGGCCCGGACCGTACCGGGGACCCGCTGACCGTCCGCGAAGGCCACTTCCACTTCTTCTGCGTCACCGACAACATGTGCGTTGGTGAGGATGAGGCCGTCTTCGGCGTAGATGACCCCACTGCCCAGACCGCTGCCGGCGAAGATGGTGACCACCGAGGGTTGAACTTCCGCGACGATGTCCGGGATGGTGCTGAACACACCTCCGGTCCCAGACCCGGCTTCGCTGTTGCCGGCGGCCTCGCTGGACGCAGCGCTAACGGTTCCCGTTGGTTCGTCGTCGGCATCGGCTGTGCACCCGCCCAGCAGGAGTGCTCCAGCGGCGACGATGGCGGCATATTGCAGTCTGGTTGGCACGGAAGTCATCTCTCCATCACATAGCCTCAACGCTGCTGTTGCAAGTGGTCCCCGCAATTTTCCGCAGAACGGGTTTAGCTCGCCGGGTTCAGGAACCCGTCCCGCACCAGATTCCGGACCTCATCGAGGAGACCACTGCGGAAGCCGTCGTCGTCCTGGTCCAGGAGGGCCGCGAGCGCGCCGATGATCTGTCCGACGGTGAGTTCGCCGTCGGACGCTGAGACGAATCCGGTGAGTTCAGTGCTCATGAGGTTGGTGCGGCGCAGACCGGCCCCTTGACGCAGCAGGATCACGCCCGGGTGTTCCGCGCCTGGTTGCTGGTGGCGTTCCTCTGTGACGTCGTCGGCGGCTTGCAGGTGCTGGTGCGTCAGGTCGGTGGAGTGGGCTGCCAGCCAGTCGGAACGCTCGACGGCGGAGCGCAGGTGCGCGCCGAGGGGTTGTTCGATGGCGTGGGTGATTTCCTCGCATCGGAAGAGGGACCGCTGGCCGTTGGCTGGATTGCGGAGCCAGACCATGCCGAATCCGATGGCTGATACGTCGCGGGAACCGAAATCTTTCAGGTAGGCGGCGAACGCGGCTTCGTAGGCTTCAGGGTCCCGGTTCTCGGCTGAGTCACGGAGCCAGGTTTCGGCGTAGTGCGACGGCGAGACCACCTCGCGCTGAATCACCCAGGCGTCGGCGTGGTCCGGCACCCAGGACGCCACTCTGTCCTCCCAGGACGTTCCGGCCGCGATTTCCCAGTTCCCCAAGAGTTGGGCGGTGCCGCCGGGTGTGAGGATTGCGGGCAGATCTGCCAGCAGGGACGCGACGATCTGGTCTCCGGGTAACCCTCCGTCGCGGTAGGTGTATTGGGTGTCCGGGCCGTCGCCGGTTGTCCGCGGCGTGATGACGAAGGGTGGGTTGGAGACCACCAGATCGAAGGCGTGCCCAGCCACTGCCTCGAGCAGGTTCCCCTGGACAAGTTGCACCCGGTCCTCCAGGTTTCCTGGATCAATGTTCAGGGCTGGCGCGTTCAGGAGCAGGTTGAAGCGGGTGAAGGCGAGCGCCCGCACCGAAATGTCCGTAGCTGTGACGTGCCGGGCGTGCGAGAGCAGGTGGAAGGTCTGGATCCCGCACCCTGTGCCGAGGTCCAGCGCGCTTTGTACCGGTGCCCGCATGGTGATTTGCGCGAGTGTCAGCGACGCCTGTCCAATGCCGAGGACGTGATCCCGGCGCAGCACTCCGGCACGCTGGCGGTGGCCGAGGTCGCTCGTTACCCACAGGTCACCTCCGGCGTCGGAGGAATGCGGGCGGAGGTCGACGACGGTGCGCAGGCCGGCGTCGCACCTTTCCACCAGGCGCAGCTCCAGCAGGTCATCCACGGTGACGGACTGCAGGGAGGCAGTCAGCTGCTCTTCCAGGACGGTGTCGCCAAGTAACCATGCGAGGACGACGACGGCCAGTGCGGCGTCGTCGCCACCCTCCTGAACGAGCTCCCGGCAGCGGAGCCTGGAGGGAATGGGCTGCTCCCGGTCCAGCGCCTGCGAGGCTTCGTCGCCGAGGATGGAGGCGACGCCGTCGGCCGTGTAATTCAGGCGGTGCAGATCCCGGGCGAGTGCCGCGATCAGTTCTGTGTTGCCGCTGTTGGGTGCGTCGGGGATGTCCTCCAAATGAGTCACGGCGCAGCCTGCCCTTCTGTTTCGCAGCCCTGCGGGCACCGCAGCGTGGCCGGATCCGCTGAGCAGTCCGAGCAGTACAGGGTGAGATTGCGGCAGGCCGGGTTGCTGCAGTTCTCGAATTTGTTCGTTGGCGCTTCGCAGCGGACGCAGGTGCCGATTGTTTTCGCGTCCTCGGAGAATTCCATGTGCATGCGCTTGTCGAAGACGTAGAGCGAGCCGTCCCACAGACCGGAGTCGCCGTAGGTTTCCCCGTAGCGGACGATGCCGCCCTTCATCTGGTAAACCTCGCTGAAGCCGCGGTTGATCATGAGGCTGGAGAGCACCTCACAGCGGATGCCACCGGTGCAGTAGGTGACGACGGGTTTGTCCTTCAGATCGTCATACTTTCCCGAGTCGAGTTCGCGGATGAAGTCATGCGTCGTAGCCACATCGGGGACGATGGCGTCGCGGAATTTGCCGATTTGCGCCTCGAACGCGTTACGGCCGTCGAAGAATGTAACGTCCTCGCCCGCGGCCCGGCGAGACTCCACCAGTTCGTGCAGCTCCTCCGGGCGAAGGTGTTTGCCGCCGCCCACTACCCCGTTTTCATCCACCAGCAGCTCACCGGGCGCGCCGAAGCTGACAATCTCATCGCGCACCTTGATGCTCAGGCGGGGGAAGTCCTCCGCCGAACCTTCAGACCACTTGATGTCCATCTTCTTGAAGGCCGGGTACTCGCGCGTTGCTTTCACATACTGTTTGACGGCGTTCAGCTCACCGCCGACTGTCCCGTTGATGCCGTCCTTCGATATGAGGATGCGGCCGCGCAGGCCAAGCTTTTCGCAGAGAGCGCGCTGCCAGAGGCGGATCGCCTCGGGATCCGGGAGGGGGACGAACGCGTAATACAGGACAATGCGGTTGATAGACACATCATTAAGCGTAAAGGTGGCTAACAAATTACGATTCAGTTGCCGATATAGGTTTTAAGGACCCCTGACGCTAGGGTCAGTTTATGAATGCCGCACTCGATGATGACCTGGTGAAAGTGTGGGTGGCCGGTTGGGCTGCCTGCCGTGGCCACGAGACCCGCGAAGAGGGCCGTTTTGCTACTGCCCCGGTTGCCGGGTCCTCCACCGACTGGCAGTACTTCGCGCTTGAACCTTCCGATGACGAATTCTCGGACCTCGCTTCAAGGATCGCTGGCTCAGCCGGACTCCTCTACGTTTTCACTGATCGCGTCCCCGCATTGCACTCCAAAGCCACATCGGCTGGCCTGCACGTGGCCGGGACGTTCCAGAGCCTGATGACGGCGAACATGGACGGTCAGGACATCGAGGATCCACTGTCCCCGGACGGCTTTGAAACAACGGTCACGCGCGGCGACGGCGTCCACCGGGTTCTGGTAACGCACGACGGCGAGGAAGCGGCCCGAGGCAGCGTCGCCGTCATCGGCGATTACGCGGTATTCGACCGCATTATTACCGCCCCGGACTTCCGGCGTAAGGGCCTGGGCAGCTACGTCATGCGCGCGCTGACAGCCGTTGCCATGGAACACGACGTCGAGAATGGGCTGCTGCTCGCTTCCCCCGATGGCCGTGCCCTCTATGGCTATCTCGGCTGGCTGGAACTTACGGAAGTCATGCTGCTACAGGGGCAGGAACCGGCTGAAGCGGACATCATCGAGAAGGTCTGACCATCCGGGTGAACAATAGGGTGGTGTCCCTTTCTGATTCCCTGATCCCGCTCCTGGGCGGCGGCACGGACCCAGAGCAGTTGCAGCATGTGCACAGGATTCCGGCCCGTGAAGCGACGTTTTCGGCCTGGCCGGAATGGGCTCACCCGGATGTTGTTGAGGCGTTCAGGATGCTCGGTGTGCAGGAACCCTGGCAGCATCAGGCAGAAGCCGCCGAGGCTGCACATGCCGGGAATCACACCATCCTCGCGACGGGAACGGCGTCGGGCAAGTCTCTGGCCTACCAGCTTCCGGTCCTGGACAGTATTCATCGCACGCTAGCCGAAGACCGCATCAGCCTGGAACCGGCAGGTTCGGTCTCCCTCTACCTGGCCCCCACGAAGGCTCTGGCCGCCGACCAGCTTTCGGCGATCAAAGCGTTGAAACTCCCCTCGGTAAGGGCTGAAACGTACGACGGCGACACCGACTCGAGCGCTCGCCGCTGGATCCGGGACCACGCGAACTTTGTGTTGACGAACCCTGACATGCTGCATTTCGGTGTCCTGCCGAATCACGCATGGTGGGCCCGGTTCTTCCGGCGGCTGAAATACATCATCATTGATGAGGCGCACATGTACCGCGGTGTTTTTGGTTCGCATGTGGCTAACCTGATGCGGCGTCTGCGCAGAATCTGCGCCCATTATGGTGCTGATCCCGTGTTTATCGGGGCGTCGGCGACGTCGTCTGATCCAGGGCGTTCCTTTGGTCGCCTGATCGGGGCGGACGTCACGGCTTTCAGCCAGGATTATTCGCCTCATGGTTCGACGACGGTCGCGTTCTGGGAACCGGCGCTCACCGAGCTCAAGGGCGAGAACGGCGCACCGGGGCGGCGGACCGTGATTGCGGAGACCTCTGACCTGCTGGCCAATCTTGTCTCGGCGCAGGTGCGGACCATCGCGTTCATCAAGTCCCGCCGCGGCGCGGAGACCATTGCCACTGTGACGCGCCGCATGTTGGATGAGGTTCATCCGAGCCTTCCGGAGCGCGTTGCCTCGTACCGTTCGGGGTATCTGCCGGAGGAGCGGCGTGAGCTGGAGTCGAAGCTTCGCAGCGGTGAACTTCTTGGTGTTTCCAGTACGTCGGCGTTGGAGCTTGGCATTGATATTGCCGGGCTCGACGCCGTCCTGGTTGCCGGATGGCCTGGTACCCGTGCGTCGTTGTTCCAGCAGATCGGCCGGGCCGGGCGTGCTGGGCAGGATGCGTTGGCTGCCTTCGTGGCCAGTGACGACCCGTTGGACACATATCTGGTTCATCATCCTGAAGCTGTGTTCGATATCGGGGTCGAGGCCACTGTCTTTGATCCGTCGAACCCGTACGTTCTTGGCCCGCACCTGTGCGCTGCGGCTGCCGAGATTCCGCTCTCTCCTGCTGAGCTGGCCACGTTCGGGGACACGACAGCGGTTTTGCTCGATCAGCTGGTCGCCCAGGGGTACCTCCGACGGCGGCCTTCGGGCTGGTACTGGACGCATCCTGAGAGCGCTGCCGCCATGGTTAATCTTCGGGCCGACGGCGGTGGACCGATCAATATTGTGGAGGCCGGGACGGGAACGCTGCTGGGAACTATGGGATCTCCGCAGAGCCATTATCAGGCGCATGCGGGTGCTGTTTATGTTCATCAGGGGCAGACCTTTGTGGTGCAGGAGCTGAATGAGCAGGATCACTGCGCCGTTGTTGCCCGCGGGAATCCTGACTATTACACGCAGGCGCGGGATGTGACCCAGATCGAGGTGATTGGTGCGTCCCGCAGCGCTTCGTGGGGGCAGGTGGGTGTGCACTTCGGTGAGGTGAAGGTGACAACGCAGGTGGTCTCTTTTCAGCGGAAGGCCGTGGTGTCCAACGAGATCCTGGGTGAGGAGCCACTGGAGCTGGAGGCGCGGGTATTGTTCACGAAGGCGGTCTGGTTCACGGTGGACACAACTTTGCTGACGAATGCTGGCATTGTGGAGCCGCAGATTCCGGGGTCGCTGCACGCTGCCGAGCATGCGGCCATCGGTTTGCTGCCTTTGGTCGCGTCGAGTGATCGCTGGGACATTGGGGGCGTTTCTACCGCGTTGCACGCGGATACGGAGTTGCCCACGGTTTTTGTCTACGACGGCCACCCGGGTGGAGCTGGTTTCGCTGAGCGTGGCTTTGATGCGGCCGTGACTTGGTTGTCAGCGACCCGGCAGGCCATTGCGTCCTGCGAGTGCGACGACGGTTGCCCCTCCTGTGTGCAGTCCCCCAAGTGCGGGAACAAGAACAATCCGTTGGACAAGGCTGGCGCCATCAAGCTGATCGATGTTCTGCTCCGGGACGCTCCCTCCTCCTGAGGACCGGGCTGCTGTACTGTCACACGTATGGGTATGACTGCGAGTCCTCTGGTTCCAACGTTCGGCGAAGCTGTCGCTTCTTTTGGTCCGATGGCGTTGCTGCTATCTATTGGGCTATTCGCTATTTATCGTTTGTTTGCCCGGACCACCAAGCGTGTGAAAGCCTCGCGCGCTGCCGCACGACGGTAGCGAACGTCCCGCTCACGGCAGGGCAGGTGGAGGGCCGGCCCGTGCTCTTCCGGTTGCGTCGTTCAGGATGGGTGAAATCCGCAGACTCGTGGTCACGTCAACGATGTGTCCTGTGGTTCCGATCTGTGCGCAATGCACCAGGTCAACATCGTGCTTGCGTGCCACTTCGCCTGCCACGGCACACGGCTCTCCTTCGGTGAGGCCCCGGGCTGCATCGGCTGCTGCGAGCGCCGCCAGATCAGCAGCAGTCGAGGCCCGGCTGGCGCCGACGGTGGCCTGAACGAGGACCACCAACAGACCCAGCAGGACCAGGAGCGCAACAGCGATTCCAGTCATCAGAACGGTCCCCGCACCCCGTTCACGATCCGCTCCTACTGAGACGCCCGTTTGCCGTGCGGCTCGTGCGGCCATTCCTGGTCGCAGGCGTCTCACGGTGCACCCGCTCCCGGGACGCTGGCGTTTTCCGGCCGAGCGAGGGCGTCCGCGTGCAGCTGCCACCCGGCCCATCCAAGCAACGGGCCGTTCACCGGGGCCGATACCTGAACGGTCGCCCACATCCCGTCTCCGGTGATCGAGAGGCTGGCGTCGGCGCCCGCGAGCCGTTGCACCGTCGTCGTCGCGGCGGCCTGCCCTTCTCCGCGCATGATCTCTCGGGCACCAGCCCGGGCTGCTTCCTCCAGACGAAGCTGGGTGGCACCAGCCGTTACCGCTGTGAGAAGGGCGACGAGCAGCACTACGACCGTTGGCAACGCCACAGCGAGCTCCGCGGTGACAGCGCCACGCTGCCCGGAGACAGAACGGTATCCCCGGGTTGCGTATTGGTCCCGCGAAGCTCGTGTGGTTTTCATGGGAGGTCCTTATCCAAACGTGAGAGCGGTCTGGATCAGGCCCATGAGCATTCCGCGCACTTCGCCGCTGGCGAGAACAGCCACCAACAGTGCGGCAAATCCGACGGCGGCCAGAGTGGCGATCGCGTACTCGGCTGTGGCCATGCCGGCTTCGCGGTGACGGGTGTCCACCTTGTTCGAGTGGACCTGTCCCGTGTGCAGGACGGAGACTGTGGCGGTGCCGTGCCCCTCCACTTCTGTGCTGGGCAACGGGACCTGCGGTGCCCTGAACTGGTGTGAGCTTCTGGCGACTGTCATGGTTTTGCTCCTCGTCATCTGGGCCAGGATTACTGGCGTTCGCGACACAGCTTTTGCGTCTGATTCGACTCTTCCCTGTACTTGACCTTGGCGACATTAGTGGTCAACCGGATCTGGATAACTTCTCAGCGCGCCCGCCCTGTGGAGGAACGGTCAGCCAAGTGAGGGAACCAATGCGAAGAGAACGGGCATGACTCCCAGGCAGACGAACGCGGGGAGTGCGCACGCTCCGAGAGGGACCACCAGCTTCACTCCGAGCGAAGCTGCACGTTTTTCTGCTGCCCGATTGATCCGACGCCGGGATTGGCTGGCATGTGCGTACAGGAGTTTCGCGGAGGGTGCGCCCGTGGATCCGGCGAAGGCCAGCGCGGAAGCCAATTCAATGACTGGCAGGCGGCTGCCGTCACCGGCTTTCCCTGCAGCAAGTTGCCACGCAGAATCCCACGATGCTCCGAGATTCAGGGCTGATGCTGCACGTTGAATGGAAGCACCTACCTCCAGTTGGCAGGAGTGTGACAGGACCTCCAGGACCGTGCTCATGGGTTGGCCCGCTTCCAGCATCGCCGCAGCCAGATCCAGCATCAACGCGGGGTCCTCGATCCCCACGCTGCGCCCGTCCGGTTCAGCTGGTTTACGTCCTTCGGCCATCGGACGGTTGGTCGGCCCCGGGAGGTTTCCCAACAGCAACCACGCGGCGATAGCAAGCAAACAAAAGACGATGAGCCCAATCATGCAAGACCGTCCCTGCTGGCGGCGGCGACCAGCTTCCCTGACCACCAGCGCCCGACAAACATCAGCGCAGTGCCTGCCAGGAGGAATGCCCAACCCGCGGGTGTGCCCAGCAGCACGGCAAGGGGGTTCATGCCCATGACAAAGCCTAGTCCGAGGCCGAACACGGGCAGCCAGGTCAGGATGCGGACCGTCGCTTTCGGACCTGCGAGCGCCGTGTCACGGGCGGCTTCCCCATCCAACCGGGCCTCAAGCTGCACCGCGTATCGGGCAAGGATGGCCCCCAACGGTGCCCCACAGCGTTCGGATACTTCGAGGCAGGCGGCCAGATCCGTCCAGAGCCCGGCCAGCCTGGCCTGTTTGCGCTGATTGCAGTCCACAGCGGCGTTGGTGAGCGCGTGTGACGGGCTGATTCCGAGGGACGCGGCTTGTGCTGCCTGTTCGAGCACAGGAACCACACTGTTGGCCAGTCGACGTCCGTGCGAGAGGTCTGTTGTCCGGGTGGCCCTATAGACGGAGAGCGCGTCTTCCCAGAGGGAATGCTGGTTCCGGCCGGACTGCAGCAATGCTGCGAGCTGGTGCACAAAAAGTGGCAGCTCATGTCCATCGGGTTCCAGGCGCATCCTGAGTTTCCGCCGGAGTGCGGCGACTGGTCGAGGCTCGGCGGTCATCGTCGGGCGGGGGTTTGACTGGGCCAATAATGCGTAGGCCAATATGAGCAGCAGTGCAATGATCAATCCGCTCATTGCACCAGCCGTCTCCGCAGGTCCGGCCATGCGGGGCCTTCCACGAGGGCTCCCTCGACGGTTTCAAGTGCGGGGATTGCGGTGAGATCCTTGCCGGACAGCGTCAGGACGGACACCCCATCCACTTCCCGCCCGGACGCTGTTCGCCGAAGATGGATGACGACGTCAATGGCGTTGGCTGCCTGTTGAGCGAGCGATTCTCTGCTGAGGCCTGCGAGCGCACCGAGCGCTGAGAGGCGGGCCGGTACGCTCTGCGCTGAGTTGGCGTGGATGGTCCCGCCAGCACCGGCGTGCCCGGTGTTCATGGCGGTGAGGAGTTCGCGGACCTCTGTGCCACGGCACTCCCCTACGATCAGCCGGTCGGGCCGCATGCGCAGTGCTTCCCTGACGAGGTCAGCGAGTTCGACGGTGCCGGAGCCCTCAAGGTTGCTGTGCCGGCTCTGGAGTCCGACGACGTGTGGGTGCCCCGGGTTCAGTTCGGCGGCGTCTTCGACCAGGACTAATCGTTCCATATCCGGGCATAGCCCGAGCATGGAGGAAAGAAGCGTGGTTTTGCCAGTTCCGGTGGCGCCGCTAATGAGAAAGTTAAGGCGCTTCTCCACCACCTGGGACAGGACATCTACCAGCTGCTCCTTGTTGGGTTGTCCCGCGAACAGTTCATCGAGAGTGAAGACCGTTGGCCTGCGGATCCTGATCGACAACAGCGTTCCGGTGGTGGAGACCGGGCTCAGCACCGCATGGATCCGGTAGGCATCCAGGCGCACATCAACACACGGATTTGAGTCGTCGAGCCGGCGCCCTCCTGCTGCCACCAGCCGGGCGGCCAGAGCCCGGACCGCGTGGTCGTCAGCGAATCGAACGCCAGTCCGTTCCAGACCAAGACCGCTGTCCACCCACACGTCGTTGGGCCCATTGACGAGGATGTCCGTCACGCCAGGACTCGAGGCGAGATCCTGCAGCGGCCCGAGCCCCTTGAGCTCGGCGCGGATAGTATCCACCGCACGCAGGGTTCCCTCTGAGCCGAGCAGCCGTCCGCTCGAGTGCACAGCTGCCGCCAGGCGCGCGTCTGTCACCGGAACGTTGTCCGCCAGTACGGCGGCCCGGATCTGGGAGACCATGGCGGAATCCACCGCGTTCTGCTGAAAAGGGGCTGGCCGGGAACGCCGTCGTGGACCGCCGTCGGGCCGGGCGTTCATGAGGCGCTCGCTGTGCTGACGTTCAGGTGCGCGATGATGCTGCCGAGGGCCCGCTGCAGTCGACGTCTACGCCCGTATTCAAGTACCGTTCCGTTCTCTTCCGCCCTGGGCAGTCCCCGTTGGTGCGGAATATATCCGGCGAGGGGTGCGCCGACGAGGTCTGCAATGGTCTGCGGGTCCAGGCCGTCCGCAACCGGTCCGCGGATGACCAGCGACACTGGGATTGGTTCCAGGCATCGCAGTACGTTTCGGCCGATGTCCACGGCACGACGACGGGCTGGCAGCATCACGAGGATGGTGTCGCAGAACTCGGCCAGGGAGTCGGGGCCGTGGTCTTTGCCCAGGTCCATGACGGCGAGGTCGACTCCGGCACGCACCGCATCAAGGACTCCAGGGGCCATGAACGCATCCTGGGAGGACAGATCCGCGGCGCGGGCACTCCATGACAGCACGGACATGCCACTGATGGTGGGGAGCGCTTCCAAAAGCTGGCGGGGATTGAGTGTCCCCTTGACGTCTGCGAGATCGGGCCACCGGATCCCCTGTACGTCGTGTACTGCGAGGAGCCCGTCGATGCCGCCGTCGAGCGGGACTCCGTCAATCAGGCACGTGGATAACCCGTCAGCTGCAGCCGAGTGCGCCAGCAAACTGCTCAGGGTGGTTGTTCCGCAGCCGCCCGTTGCGCCGGCCACTCCGATGATTCTGCCGGTCACGGGCGCGCTCGCCTGGCTCAGGTAGTCTGCCAACCACACGGCCGCGGAGGGCAAGACTGCGGCCCGCTGGGCAGACAGTGCGGCAGCCCGTTCCCACACCTGCGATTGCTGCCCGTGCAGGCCCACAACGATGATCTCTGTGTTGCCTGGAAGCCGAGGAAGAGGAACATCGACGTCGACCAACAACAGCGCCGCACCAAGAGCGATTCCTTCAGCGGCGCTTCCCACCGCGGCCAATGTGGCGCCGGCAGCTGCAGCCACACGGGACACTTCGTCCCGCACGGACTCAGCGGTGCTGATCAGAACGATCGTGGGCGTCAGGTTTTCGGGTACCCAGGTAGCATTCATACCTCGATCCTCCACGGCAAGCGGTGGCCCACGGCTGCTGATACCAGCGTTTGTGGACAAACCCGCACCTGTGCTGGCCTGTGGAGGAGGAGTGGGAGGGCCCGTCAGCACAAAAGTGTCGCACCCTTACGCGAGAATGGACACATGTACATTCTCGTGGCGGCGACGGACCGCGGGACGGCCGAGCCGAACACGGCGTACCTTCAGCCTCTGGACGACGACGGCGCCCCCTCAGCCGCTCCCGTCGTCGTGCCCTTCGCTGAACTACCAGGGAAAGTTGCCGAACTGGAGAGCAAACGGCCGCGCTGGGTCTTTGAAAACGCGCGCGACTGGCATCCGCAGCTCCTCAGGAACGGTGTGAGTATTGAACGCTGCCACGACCTCACGCTGATCCGCGGGATCCTCAGATTTGCGGCCTCAGCGGCGCCGTCCCCCTACATTGAAGAGCTGCGCAACGCTCCGGTTGACGACGTCGATGACGCACTCCCCCGCCAGCTCATGCCACCCCCGCCAGCGCCGGACCAGGGCACCCTGTTTGAGAGCGAACCAGCAGCCGCCGGGATGCCCCTCGATGACCTCCGGGCCGAGTTTCAGGCGCAGCTGGCCGCTATCACGCAGTCCGCTCAGGCGAACCGGCTCGCGCTCCTGACAGCCGCAGAATCCGCTGGCGCGCTGGTCGCCGTCGAAATGGAACACTTCGGGATGCCCTGGCGGGAGGACGTACACCGTGACATTCTCACCAACGCCCTCGGACCACGTCCCCGCGAAGGGCACCGCCCGGCAGAACTGGAACGGCTTGCCGGAGAACTGCGCAGCGCGCTCGGAAACCCTGCATTCAACCCGGACTCGCCCCAGGAACTCCTACGAGCCCTCCACCGCGCAGGGATCGAGGTCAAAACCACCCGGCAATGGGAGCTCGAGCAGCACAATCACCCGGCCATCCCACCACTGCTGCACTACAAGAAACTGTCCCGCCTGCTCACCGCGAACGGTTGGACGTGGCTGGACACGTGGGTCCACGACGGTCGGTTCCGCCCCGAATACGTGGTCGGCGGCGTCGTCACCGGCAGGTGGGCCTCCCGCGGCGGTGGCGCACTGCAAATCCCGCGAGTTATCAGGGACGCCTCCCGCCCGGATCCAGGGCACCGGTTCATTGTGGCCGACGCAGCGCAGCTCGAACCACGGGTACTGGCCGCACTGGCGCGGGACTCGGCGCTCGCTGAAGCCGCCCGCGGTCGTGACCTCTATCAGGGAATAGCCGATCAGGGCTTCGGCGGTGACAGGGCCAAAGCGAAACTCGCCATGCTGGGAGCCATGTACGGCGCTACCACCGGCGAATCCGGGCGCCTGATGCCACAGCTGACGCGCACCTACCCGCAGGCCATCGCCGTCGTCGAGCAGGCTGCCCGGAAAGGTGAATCCGGTGGGGTCGTATCCACCCACCTTGGCCGGAGCTGTCCGCCTCCGTCGTCGCGCTGGTTACAGGCACAACACAGTACGACGGCGGATGAGCAGCGCCGGGCGGAGGGCGTGGCACGGGCGCGGGGAAGGTTCACCCGCAATTTCGTGGTGCAGGGTACCGCCGCGGAATGGGCGTTGTGTTGGTTGGCAGAAATACGACGGCGACTGCGTGCGGCTGCGGGAGGTGGTGCGGTACTCGGGGAGCTGGTGTTCTTCCTCCACGATGAGGTGGTTCTACATGTGCGCGATGAGTGCGTCAAGGACGTGGAGGCAATCGTGCAGGAATCCGCCTCCGCTGCCACAAACCTGCTCTTCGGAAACATCCCCATCGATTTTCCTGTCAACGGGGTAGTTGTCGATTCCTACGCAGACGCGAAATAGGCCCAAAGCACAGTTATCCACAGTTGAGCTCTTCCCCATGGCGCCGTTGAACCACGCGCCGTAGCGTCACAGGTAGCACCGTGACATGGGACCGAAAGGGTACTTCCGCTGTGACCATACTGACCATCAATACTGATCTCTACCTGGACTCTGCCCTGCACGCATCCAACGCCGGCAACGCTGCTCATGACGCCGTCTCAAATGCTGTCTCAGCGCTACAATCCAGTAGCGGTATGGCCGGATGGGATGGAGCCGGCGTGGACTGGGCCTCCCAGTATGACCCAGCCGCACGATCGTTGACGTCCGCCGTGCAGGATCTGGCGTTGGCATGTTCGGACACCTCCCGTGCCATGACCATGGCAGCCGGCGAGTACATTCGAGCGGAGCACGTAGCTTCACTGGGAGTCTCGTTGCTCAGTCATCCCGCTCTTTCCCCGGCGGCACCGGAAATCTGCCTCAGCTCGCTCCCCTCAGCAGGAGAGTCCATCAATCCAGGGATTCCGCCAATTGGCTGGGACATCGTGGAAGGAATGACTGGAGTCGTTTGGCCAAACGGCGACCCGAATCTCCTGCGCAGTGCCGCTGCCACCTGGTCACATCTTGCCAACCAACTCGACGAGCTCAGGCGAGCATCCATCGGGTCGGTTCGTGCATCGGTTCACTCACTGAGTGCCCGCGACCTGACGCTGCTTCAGGACCGGTCCCTCCTGATGGACGCGGCGGCGTCAGATTTGGCTGAGGATGCTAGAAACCTCGCAACAGCCTGCACGAGCTATGCCACGAGCATTGAGCAGGCGCACGAAGAGCTGCGGCAGGAGGCAACGGACTTCGTCAGGGAATTATCCATGCTGATCCTCGTCGGAAGCATTCTGTCCTTCGTCACCCTGGGCGGAGCCGGGGCTATAACAGGGCTCATCGGGAGTGCTCGTGTTGCTATGCTCATCAGCCGTACAACTGCTGCCATCAGCGGACTAGTATCGGCCGCCAAAGCCACGAGCATCGTAGTTCGGGCAACGCCATATGGGACGCGGCTCGAACGCCTCCTTGCAAATAGCGCAGCCAAAACTCCCGCGATCACGAAACCGCTGCCTCCCGCAGTCACCAAATTCACCACGTGGACTGATCGGGGCACAGACTTCGTCACCGAGGGTCCATTGAAAATGCTTGGTGATGCAGGGAAGTTGAAGGTCGAAAAGGCCTTCTGGGGAGAGTATGCGTCAGGGGGCAGCTGGACTGACCGAGCCATTAATCTCACCGGATTCGCTGCCGCGGGTTCAACACTGACGTTCAAATCCGTCAAGTGGGGCAAAGCTGCATATGACCGCATAACCGCCATCAATGACACCAGCCAGGTGGCTCGGCAAGGCAAGCTACCCTGGCTATTCCAGAAGCCCAAGAACTATCCTGGGCTGCCCAAAAAGCTACCGGTCACGGTCCCGCAGCGGCTCACAGCGGCACATCCAGGACCGGCCCCCACTCGCCGTCCAGTGGTGACGAAACCACTTCTGGTGATCCCAGGCCAGCTTCCGCCCGTGATGGAAAACCCCTTGTTGGTCCAGCAGGGACCGACGGTTCATGACCGTCAACCTCTGATCGCTGACCGGAAGCTTCCGGTGTTCGACGCCCAGCCGATGACGACCATCCTGCCTCCGTCAGCACCCGGTCTAGCAGTAGCCCGGTAAACCCCCAGACAAGGACACCGTTGACAGTAAATCCCGGGCTCCGATGAACATCCTCGCCCTTCCGCACAACGGCGGTCACCCGGTTCTTTGGGTCCAGGAGGTCAGCAACGGGGATCCTGAAAACACTCGCCGACTCGCCGTAGTCAACCACGTCAACAGGCGACGGCGCCGTCCACCAACCCAGCACCGGCGTCACCACGTGGTTGCTCACCGGCAGCGGAAGGCCGGGGAATGTACCCAAGATCTCAATCCCGGCCGGATCCAGCCCCGTCTCCTCGCGCGCCTCACGAAGCGCAGCATCAACTGGGCCTGTGTCTCCGGTGTCTACACGGCCCCCAGGGAACGCCACCTGCCCGGGATGTGAGGAAAGTGATCCGGCTCGCTCGACCAACAACACATCGAGATCGTCGGGGACAACTTCCGAGTGGGAGTTCGCCGGTCTGTCATCCAGCGGTCCGAACAGCATGAGGACGGCCGCTCTCCGCGCCCGTTCGACGTCGAACCCCTCAAACGTCCACCGCGGATCCATACCGTCTCCAGCCACAGGGGCGCTCCCGCTCAAACCCGGAACACCATTGGCGTACCGCTGGACCATGGCCCGCAAACTTTCGTACGCTGTCACGGCGTTCCCTTCTCTTCAGCGATCTTCAGGCCCCGAGCGGGTATCCCTCAGCCTGAAGTTCTCTTCGGGTAGCTCCCGCCCGCATTTTCTCCAACAGTTCCTCGCGGCCTGGTGCTAGCTCGTACTTCAGCAGTTTGCGTGCCTTTTCCGGGTCCACCTCACCCTCACCATAAGCAGGGCACCACTGGGCCACCGGACACGCACCGCAGGCAGGCTTCCGTGCATGACAGACCCGGCGACCATGAAAGACCACGCGGTGCGAGAGCATGGTCCAGTCCGCCGGTTCAAACAGCTCCCCGACATCCTTCTCGATCTGCACCGGGTCCTTCGACGTGGTCCATCCGAAGCGCCGGGACAACCTCATGAAATGCGTATCAACGGTAATCCCTGGAATGCCGAAAGCATTGCCAAGGACCACGTTCGCGGTCTTCCTGCCCACCCCTGCCAGAGTGACCAGGTCCTCGAGGCGGGAAGGCACCTCGCCGTCGTACTCGTCCACAATCCGGTTCGACAACGCCAGCAGGCTCTTGGCCTTGGCACGGAAAAAGCCTGTGGCCCTGATCATCTCCTGCAGCTCCGTCTCATCCGCTGCTGCCAGAGCCGTGGCATCCGGGTAGCGCGCGAACAGGGCAGGCGTGGTCATGTTCACGCGGACATCCGTTGTCTGCGCTGACAGAACCGTGGCTACCAGCAGCTCAAACGCGTTGCTGAAATCCAGCTCCGCCACCGCATAAGGGTATGCGTCAGCCAGCTCACGGTTGATGCGCCTGGCCCGTCGCTTGACTGCCAGTGGACTTTCGGCGAGGTTCTTCACAGCGTCAGTTCCTTGCGGAATCGGAATCTTCCGCCGGCGGGATCTGAATGTCAGAAAGGTCCTTCATGATCCCCGTCTGGCCTGTGTGCTTGTTCTGCACCACGAACTCGTGTCCACGATCTTCAAGGCATAGTTCCCAGTCGCCCGGTTCAAAGGTGAAGATTTCCTTCCCTGTTGATTCGTCGATAATCGGCCGGGTGGAGCCGACCGCGAACCAGAATGCTTCGATGGGCGCACCCTCGTCCTCGTCCTCCTGATCCCTGGTGGCGCTGATCGGCTCGTCCTTGACCACAGGGTGGACGGCCGTCGCGGCTACAGCTGGTTCAACCGGTTCCGACGGTTCAGCTGGCGCAGGATTAGCTGACGTTGCAGGTTCAACGGGAGCTGCTGACTCGGCACGGGGCTCAGCGACCGGAGCGTTCTTTTCAGCGGCAACAGTGCTCGACGAGGCCTTTACGTCCTTGTCCTTTGGGGTATTGACCTGGACGTCGCTGGCTTCCGTGTAGCCGCGGCCATTGTCCACAGCACCTGCGCCGATGTCCTGGGCAGAACCCTCGCCGACGCCCGCAGCTTCCGCCGGAGCCGAAGTGCTGGCCGCGGGACCTCCCACAGCCGCACCGGCACCAGCCGCACCAGCCGCACCAGCGGCAGCCACACCCGCGCCCGGCCCACCGGAAACAGGGTGCCGCTGCTGCGTGCCGTGCGAAGTCCCGTGGACGTTAGACGCACCGTGGACGTTAGATGTGCCCTGCGCGTTGGAGGGCGTCGCTGGAGCAGCCGGCTTGGCCGGCTTCGGTGCGGGAGCGACGGCGTCGCGCGCTGTGACATGAGCCGGAACGTCCTTCCGTCCGGCAAAGTCCGCTGCAAATGGCGGGATGAACCGGCCAAGAGTTGTCGCGGCCAGGAAGCCCAACGCGCCGATGAGCCCTACAAGGTAGGCGGCAGTGAACGCGCTCGCGGTCTGCAGGAAGAAGAAGGCAACCGCGAGGACGGCAATGATAGACGCGAACTGGTCAAGCGAGAGCGACCCAACACGGATCCTGCTGGAGGGGCTGAGTCGGCGGCCTGCGAAGAGCCCGACGACGGCCAGCGGCAGCAGGATTCCGATGCCCAGGAAGAACAGCGGCAGTGTGTTCCACATGTTCTGGGAGTTGAACGGCCCCACGAAGTAGGGGATCAAAGAACCGACCAGCATCACAAATACGGATCCGCCCACCACGAGGTCGCGCAGGGTAAACGGACCAGCGACGGCTTGTGGCCGCTGCGCTTTGGCGGCACCGGGCTGGACGGCACCTGGCTTGGCAGTACCAGGCGTGGTGGGGTGTGCATCATGCGGGTGGCTCATCGTGTAGCTCTCCATTCATAGGCTGCTCTCTGGATACCAGCCTAGCCATGGAGTGTGCTGGGTACTAGCTGACTAATCCATACCGCAACCCGCCGTTGACCGCAGAAATACGGCCGTCGGGCTCTTGGTGTGTGACGGAGGACACGTAGAGTGGAAAGCGGGATTAGAGTTTCAAAAAAGAGTGCTCACGAAGAGACAAGGGGTCGAAAGTGTCCAACACAGAACATCAGGGCGACGCACTGGAGAATCTGCTGCACGAGAACCGGAAGTTCCCGCCGAGTGAGGACTTCGCGGCCAACGCCGTGGCCAAACCTGGCATCTACAACGAGGCGGAATCCGAAGGCACCGAGTTCTGGGCAAAGCAGGCACGGAACTTCCTCACTTGGGAGACCGATTTCACCCAGACCCTCGACTGGTCGGACGCACCGTTTGCGAAATGGTTTGTTGGCGGGACTGTCAACGCCGCGTACAACGCTCTTGACCGTCATGTTGAGCAGGGCAACGGGGACCGGGTTGCTATCCACTTCGAAGGCGAACCGGGCGACACCCGAACCTACACCTACGCCCAGCTCACCGAGGAAGTGAAGAAAGCAGCGAACGCTTTCGAATCCCTCGGAGTTGCCAAGGGTGATCGCGTAGCCGTGTACCTGCCCATGATTCCGGAAGCCGTCATCACCATGCTTGCCTGCGCCCGCATCGGCGCGGTCCACTCAGTGGTGTTCGGCGGTTTTTCCGCTGACGCTCTCCGCAGCAGGGTTGACGACGCCGAGGCGAAACTCGTTGTGACCTCGGATGGCACGTACCGGCGGGGCAAGCCAAGCCCGCTGAAGCCTGCCGTGGACAAGGCACTCGAACAAGAGGGTCACACCGTGACCAACGTCGTGGTGGTCAAGCGCAACGGGGAGCCCGTTGAATGGCAGGACGGCCGCGATCTCTGGTGGAACGACGTCGTCGATTCGGCAAGCACGGAGCATACGGCTGTGGCGCACGACGCGGAGCACCCGCTGTTCATCCTCTATACCTCCGGCACCACCGGCAAGCCGAAGGGCATCCTTCACACCACCGGCGGTTACCTCACGCAGAGCGCGTACACGCACAAAAACGTGTTCGATCTGAAGCCGGAAACCGACGTTTTCTGGTGCACTGCCGACATCGGCTGGGTCACCGGGCACACTTACGTCACGTACGGTCCGCTGCTCAATGGCGCCACCCAGGTCATGTACGAGGGCACGCCGGACACCCCGCACCAGGGCCGCTGGTGGGAAATCGTTGAGAAGTACAAGGTCAGCATTCTCTACACGGCCCCGACGGCGATCCGCACCATGATGAAGTGGGGAGACGAAATCCCGGCGAAGTACGACCTCAGCTCCATCCGCGTTCTCGGATCCGTCGGCGAACCCATCAACCCGGAAGCGTGGATGTGGTACCGCCGGGTCATCGGCGCAGACAAGACTCCCGTCGTCGACACCTGGTGGCAGACCGAAACCGGATCAACCATGATTTCGCCGCTGCCAGGCATCACCGAGACAAAACCGGGTTCTGCCCAGGTGCCGATTCCCGGCATTTCCGTGGACGTGGTGGATGAGATGGGTCAGTCCGTCCCGAACGGCTCAGGCGGCTTCCTGGTGGTCCGCGAACCGTGGCCGTCCATGCTGCGCGGCATCTGGGGGGACCCCGAGCGGTTCAAGGAAACGTACTGGTCGCGCTTCGACAACATGTACTTCGCGGGCGACGGCGCCAAGAAGGACGCCGACGGCCATATCTGGCTCATGGGGCGCGTGGATGATGTGATGAACATTTCCGGGCACCGCCTGTCCACCACGGAAATCGAGTCCGCACTGGTGAGTCACCCGTCAGTGGCGGAAGCCGCCGTCGTCGGGGCCCGGGACGAGACAACGGGCGAGGCCGTGGTCGCGTTCGTCATTCTGCGCGGTTCAGCGAAGGACGACGACGACATCGTCACCACTCTTCGTAACCATGTGGGTCAGGAAATCGGCCCGATCGCAAAGCCGCGGCACATCCTGGTGGTCCCCGAGCTACCGAAGACCCGGTCAGGCAAGATCATGCGCCGGCTGCTGAAGGATGTTGCGGAGGGCCGCGAGGTTGGTGATTCCACCACGCTGGCCGATTCCACCGTCATGCAGCAGATCGCGGACTCCATGCGGAAGTAGGCGCTACTTCTCCTGCCTCCGGACCATTTCGTTGATCCAGAGAGGCGCGAAGGGGGAAGTGCAGTTCGGTGGCGTTGGGTAGTCCTTGAGCACTTCCAGCCGCTCGCCGATCCCGAGTGCACGGGATCGGTGGGCGGCATGGTGGATGCCAATCTGGGCCAAGCACTCGTTCATGGCCCATTGGAGTCTGTCCGGGGCGTCTCTCATGTCCGCCTCGATCAGGTCCAGGAGCCCGGGGAGGTCCAGGCCCTCCGGGTCCTTTCCTACGCGTTCGGAGGTCAGTGCCCATCCGGCGCTGGCCACCACCGGGTCTGGGTCCGCGAACCAGGCGAGGCGAAGCTCCTCGACGGCAGCGTTCTTTTTGACGACGTAGTTCACCAGCCAGCTGTGGACTTTCGGTGCATGCGCCTGTCGGAGCATGGCGTCCAGCTCGTCCGCGCTGAAAACCTTGGGACGGCAGATCAGCAGTGCCAGCAGCCGGGCCGCGGTATCGCCCGTTGCCCACAGTTCGCGCGCGAACTCGTGCTGCGTTTTCAATCGTTTGGCCAATGCCCGCAATTTGGTGAGGTTCACGCCGTGATCGTCACCATGCCGCAGGTTCACTTCCCGCATCCGGGGGTCCTCAAGGGCAGCAAGTTCTGCCATGACCTCAGGAACCGTCATCGTGGGAACGTTGGTCGATGCCATCAGGACCTCCTGTGTGGTGCGGGTGGAGCCAGCTTAGCCGAGGCCGGAGCTCGTTCCGATAGGTGTGAGTTCCACTTCCGGGTAGTCCCGCTCAATCCGTCGCAGCGCCCACACATCCGTGAACAGGGCGATGAGTTCGCCGTCGGAACGGGTCAGCACTTCCACGCCGCGAACAATCTTGAGCGCTGTCAGCGCCTCGGGCGTTGTGAGACGGGCCAGCGAGAACGGGAGCTGTTCCAGCCGCATGGGCGCGCTGAAGTCATGGTCCATGCGGTCCTGGACCACTTCGAACTGCATGGGCCCGACGGCGGCGAGCACGGGTGCCTGATCGCCGCGGAGGTCCGAGCGCAGCACCTGGATGATGCCTTCGTGCTCGAGCTGGATGATGCCGCGGCGGAACTGCTTGAACTTGCTCGGGTCCTTGGAGCGCGCCACCTGGAAGTGTTCGGGGCTGAACAGCGGAATCGGCGGGTACTCGACGGCCTCTTCGGTGTAGAGGCTGTCTCCTACACGGAGCGCTGACGCGTTGACCAGCCCGACGACGTCGCCCGGCCATGCTTCATCGATCACTTCGCGTTCGCGGCCGAAGAGCTGCTGGGCGTACTTGGTGGCGAAAGACTTTCCGGTACTGGCATGGGTGACGACCATGCCGCGTTCGAAGGTTCCGGAGCAGACGCGGATGAAGGCTACGTGGTCGCGGTGGGCTTTGTTCATGCCTGCCTGGACCTTGAAGACGAATCCGGAGAACGGAGCGTCAACGGGCCGGGGCTTGCCGGCCACGTCCTCGCGGGGGCCAGCGGGTGGTGCGAGGTCCACGAGGGTGTCGAGGATGTGTTTGACGCCAGCGTTCTGCACGGCTGAGGAGAACAGCAGCGGCGTGGTTTTGCCGGCCAGGAATCCTTCCATGTCCTCGAACGGTCCCGGCTCAGCGACCAGCGAGGCTTCATCAACGGCATCCGTCCACGCCTGGCCTTCCTGCTCGAGCGCTTCGGCGGGGCTGAGGTGTTCGGCGGTTGCGAGGGACGCACCGGCGTTGACTTTCGTGAACCGGACGAACTCGTCCTTCTGCAGGTCCCACACGCCGCGGAAATCACCGGCGATACCGACGGCCCACGTCAGCGGAACCGGCGCCAGGCCTGTCCGTTCAGTGATTTCATCCATGAGCGCCAGAGTGTCCAGCCCGGGACGGTCCCACTTGTTGATCACCGTGATGATGGGCAGGTTTCGTTGCCGGCAGACCTCGAAGAGTTTCATGGTCTGCGTCTCGAGACCCTTGGCGGCGTCAACAAGCATGACGGCACAGTCCACAGCAGAGAGCACCCGGTAGGTATCTTCGGAGAAGTCAGCGTGGCCAGGGGTGTCCAGCAGATTGATGACCGTATCCCTGTAGGCAAACTGCAGAGCTGTTGAGCTGATGGAGATTCCACGTTCCTTCTCCATCTGCATCCAGTCAGAGACCGTTTCCTTACGGTTCTCTTTCCCGTTCGTGGCCCCGGCTGTTCCGATCACGCGGGCATGCAGGGCCAGCGCTTCCGTGAGCGTCGACTTTCCGGCATCCGGGTGCGAGATCACCGCGAACGTCCGGCGGCGGGAAGCTTCCCGCGCGATGCTGCCGTTCTGGTTGCGTACCGGTTGCTGATCCTGCTGGGTCACGAAGCTGCTTTCACGTCTCATTGGGGAAATGGCAGAACTGCCAGCCACCAGTTTAGCTGGCGCCCCGGCGTCCGATGTCGCGCCCCATGGGTTCCGGCCGACCCAGTTGGGGCATAGTTAAGCCATGACAGCATCTCGTTCCAGGAATCTGCTCATCGTCAACGGACCTAACCTGAACTTGTTGGGCACACGGGAGCCGCATATTTATGGCGCCTCCACGCTGGCCGACGTCGAACAGTTGTGTATTGTCACCGCCGAGTCCCAGGGCTTCACCGTTGATTGTGTCCAGTCCAATCATGAGGGTGATCTGATTGATGCGATCCACTCTGCTGCTGGTGACGCGGCGGGCATTGTCATCAACGCCGGCGCTTACTCGCACACCTCTATCGCACTGCGTGACGCACTGGCCGCCGTCGCCCTCCCCGTGGTTGAGGTGCATGTCAGTAACGTCCACAAACGTGAGGAGTTCCGTCACTTCTCCTACGTGTCTGCGGTTGCGGATGCGGTCATCGTGGGTGCGGGCATTTCCGGGTACCGCATGGCCATTGAGTATCTGACGGAGCGAATTTGACGACGGCGGACCGTTACCACCGGTTCGCTTCCGTCGAGGCCCGCGGCTACTCGCCGGTCTATGACGAGTGGTGCACGGGAATCGCCGATGATCAGACGGTTCTGGATCTGATTGATGAACTTCCTGCGGTTAAACGCCAACCGAACCTGCTGCTTGCCTCGGCCCGGTTCTGCGGCGCCGACGTTGCTCCGTACCCGGCGTTCCGCGCATTCCTGCTGGGCAACTGGGAGCGGATCAGGGACACCATGCTGACGCGCAGTACACAGACCAACGAGGCCGGCCGCTGCGCGCTCCTGCTGCCCCTGCTGGCGCGGATCTCCGAGCAGGAAGCGCGACCGCTTGCGTTGATCGAGGTGGGCGCCTCGGCCGGGCTGTGCCTCTACCCGGACCGTTACGGATACCGGTACGACGACGGCCCTGTGCTTGGCCCCGGACTGGCCGGCGCGCCGGTAATCGACTGTGAAACCGCTGGAAACCCGCCGCTGCCCACGGCCCTTCCCGAGGTTGTCTCCCGTGCCGGGATTGATCTGAACCCGCTCAGCGTCAATGATGACGACGACGTCGCCTGGCTGGAAGCGCTTGTGTGGCCAGAACATACGTTGAGGCTGGAACGGCTTGGCGCCGCGATTGATATTGCCCGGCAGGATCCGCCGCATATTGTTCAGGGAAACCTAGTGGAGGACGTCGAGGAGCTGGTGGCGAAGGCGCCGGAGGACGCCGTCGTCGTCGTCTTCCACACTGCCGTCCTGGCCTATGTGGAGGAAGAGGGGCGCGCGGCCTTCAGCGCCGTCATGGAGCGCCTGACCAGCGACGGGCAGAGGCCTTGCCACTGGATCTCGAACGAAGGATTCGGCACCTTGCCGGAGCTTGAGGCTCCGCTGCAGAAAGACCCCCATGAGGTGCCGGGACTGTTTGTCCTCAAACACAACCAACGCACCGTCGCCCGGACGGGTCCGCACGGGCAATCGCTGCACTGGATCGAGGAGCACACATCACGTGATCGCGTCTAGTCCGCTGTCCGCTCTGGGCCGCATCGTCCACATTTCGCGCCCAGTTCTATGGATCAATGCCCTGGGCACAGGGGTTGTGGGCATGTGGCTCGCCGGGTCTCTCTGGGACTGGGATGCGCTCGCGCTCCTGCTGTGGCTGACGCTGCCGTTCAACCTGCTGATCTACGGGGTCAACGACGTCTTCGATCAGGAGACCGATCAGTTCAATCCGCGCAAAGGCTCCGTTGAAGGCGCCAGGATCCGTTCGGCGGAAGTGCGGCTGATCTGGCTCGCCGTCGCAGTCACGAACATCCCCTTCGTCATCTATTTTCTGTTCACAACGCCGCCGGCAGCTCTGGTCTGGATGGCGCTCTACATTCTGGTATTCGTGTTCTACTCCGCCCCTCCCCTACGCTTCAAGGCACGCCCCTACCTTGATTCGTTGAGTAACGCGGCGTACGCGTTGCCGCTGGTGTTCCTGCCGCTCGCCCTCAACGAGCAACCGCTCTGGGCGGCAGCGCTGGGGCTGATGGCCTGGAGCGCGGCCAAACACACTTTCGATGCCGTGCAGGATATCTCCGAGGACAAGGCTGCGGGGATCACCACCACCGCCGTCCGCCTGGGGCCGCGCGGCGTCGTCGTCTGGAGCGGTATCTGGTGGGTCGCCGCAACCGTCTGCTTTGCCCTGGTGAACCTGCCGCTGGCCCTGGTGAACGCGGTGATTGCGGGGTGGCTGCTGCAGTCCCTCTACCGGACGCCCACCCCTGAGCAGGGCCACCGGCTGTATCGGTACTCGATTGCTTTCCCGTACATCGCCGGAACCGTTGCAGGTGTCCAGTTGGTTGTTGCACTTCAGTTGGGATGGTACGCATGAGTCGCATTGTCATCATTGGTGGTGGCCTCGGCGGTCTCACCGCAGCCGCACTTCTCGGCTGGTCAGGACACTCGGTGACCCTGTTGGAGAGCGCCCCCGCCGTCGGCGGAAAGAGCCGGCGCATCGTCCTGGACGGGCAGCATCTGGACACCGGCCCTTCGCTCTTCACCTTTCCCGCTGTCTGGGAAGAACTCCTCCGGCGTCTGGACACAGCCTCGCCCCACCGCAGGATCTCCGGACAGACGCAACTGGAACTCGAACGCCTGCCCGAGGTGGGGCAGTACTATTACCGCGACCAGACCACCCCGCTGCCCGTTCCCGAGGGGCACCCCTGGCATCCAGCCTGGGAACGATTCGCCGCAATGCACGGCCCGTTGGGCCCGGACATCACACGATTGCTGACGACGGCGCCCATGGCCCGCGAGGCCTACCCGTCATTGGCACGTCTGGGAACGTTGTACGGACGGCACCTGACAACGCGCAGCTATCTCGACAGCCTGACCTGGTTGCCGCAGGGTCTGCGCGAAGTGATCGCCATCCACACTCTCAACGCCGGCGTCGGCCCCTCCCGCACGCCTGCCCTCTATGCGAGCATGCCCGCCGTCATGGCGCAGGACGGCGTCTGGGTGCCGCGAGGCGGCGTCCACGAACTCATGAAAGCGCTCGAACGGCTGGCGATCGAAGGCAACGTTGATATCCGGACGAACTCGCAGGTCCGCTCCCTCGGCCCCGGCAAGGTGAGCACCGGCGACGCAACGTACCCGGCCGACGTCGTCGTCAGCGGAATCGACGAAACCAGACTCGGTGCGCTCCTGGGGCGCGAATCGCGTGCGGACGGGTCACGTCAGTCCTGTTCTGCCATCGGCGTCTACGCCTCGCTCAAAGAGCCCCTGCCTGAGGGCACTGCCCGGCACAGCGTGGTCTTGCCGGATAGCCCGGCCGCGCTCTACAGGAGCCTGTACAACCAGCAGGAGCCAGAGCAGACCATGGCTTTCGTGAATTACTACCCCGCCGAACACGTGCCGGCGAACAACGCCGACACACTCGCCCTGCTGTTGACATCACCAGCGAACGGGCGCCGGTACCACCTGACCAGCGACTTCGTGAAGCGGGAGCTGCAGCGCGTAGGCAAGGTCATGGGACTTCCCGCCCCCGTGGAGAGCTACATCAAGGAACACCAGGTGCTGGACCCCCACTACTTCAGCGCTGCGGGAGCTCCGGGCGGGGCGCTCTATGGCAGGATCAGGCCGCTGTGGATGAGCGGGCCTTTCCACCAGCCGTCGTCGCACAGCCTGAGGCACCGGTGGCTATGGAGGGTTGGCGCATCGATCCACCCGGGCGGCGGCCTGCCTGCGGTGATGGGCGGAGCCATGATGATGGTGGACCGGCTGTCACAGTCCCTGGGCCGCGCGGGGAGCCGCTGACGCGAGGTCACGCCTGAGACGCACGCGCCGTCGAACGGCCGCTGCGATCAGCACCGCAGCCAGAACGGCGGGGAAAACAAGCCCCGAAAAGGCCAGCACGCCGCACCAGAATGTCAATGAAGCAATCAGGCTATCCAACAGCTCCGGTCTCAGAGGACGATCAAGCAACGGCTTGCCGGCAAACATCAACAGCAGCACGACGGCGACCGCTCCGGACACCAGCCAACCACCGTAGTTGCTGAGCGGAACGCCGTAGTACACGCCGCCGTCGGGCCAGATCCAGAAGCCGAGAACAGCCGCACCAGGATCCAGCACGCCATCCACCAGCACCAGGAACAACGTCGCCAGGGCCACCCGGGCCAGGGCTCCCCTGACTGCAGTGAACATGGCCACTGACCCGATCACCAGCGGAACATAGGACAACGGCAGCAGGTAGGGAACGATCCCGAACACTTTCGGCCCGAGGGCATCCCCGTAATGAAATTCTCCGTACGGCACTCCGGTCAGCGTCCCAAAACCCTCGATCAGGTAGGCAAAAACCGATACACCAACAATCGCGGCTGCAGCCCGTGCACCACCGACCTGACGGTACAGACCAATCATGGCCGGCAGCGCAATGATCAGGTTGAACACATAGGACGCAGCGGCCGCGCCCGGAACATCAGGGAAACGAAGCACAAAGTACCCGGAGCAAAAGAGCACCCCGCAGAGGATCAGCAGGTAAACGGGAACTGGCAGCCTGGGCTTAGGCCGAATCATTCGCTGGTTCCGGAGAGGGTTCCGTGGTGGTGTCTCCGCGGAGATGCTTGAGTACCAGTTCCGCACTGATGAGACACATCGGCAGGCCAATGCCCGGGAGAGTGGAAGATCCGGCGTAGTAGAGGCCGTCGACCTTCCTGCTGACGTTGGAACCCCGGAAAAACGCACTCTGCTTCAGGGTGTGCGCTGGCCCCAGCATGGTGCCGCGCCAGGAATTGAGGTCCTGAACGAAATCCTGCGGACCCACGGTTCGCCGGACCACGATCCTGTCCGCCAGATCCGGGATGCCAGCCCACTGCGCGATCTGCTCGATGACCGCATCAGCCAGCTGCTCAAGACGGGCATCGCCCTGACCATCGACGCCACCGCTGCCCAGCGCGGGATCGGAGGGGATCGGCACCAGGACGAAAAGATTCTCATGTCCGGGCGGAGCTGCGTCGACATCCGTTGCGCTCGGCCGGCAGACATACAGTGACGGCGGATCAGGAACTGACGGGTGCGGACCAAAGATTCTGTGGAAGTTCTCTTTCCAGTCCGTGCTGAACAGCAGCGTGTGATGCTTCAGCTGCGGCACCTCCCCGCGGACACCCAGATAGATCAGCAGCCCGCCGGGGCCCGGGGTCCTCCCCCGCCAATACTTCTCTGGGTAGGTCTGATGCTCGGTCGGCAGCAGCGTGGTTTCGGTGTGGTGCAAGTCAGCAGCCGAGACGACGACGTCGGCCTTCACCTCGCAGGGCTGGCCCTGATCGTCGGTGAACTCCACACCGGTGACCGAAGGTCGCTTTCTGCGCCCCGGCGACTCGTGTTCGCTCTGGGTGCTGATCGCCGTCACGGTGGCGCCCGTTCGGATGGTCACGCCTTCCGCAGCGCAAATCTCCTCGATGGCTTCGACAATCCGGGTGAACCCACCCTGCGGGTAATAAACTCCGTCGGCAAGGTCCAGACGGCTCATGAGGTGATACATGCTCGGAGTGATGAAGGGCGAAGAGCCCAGAAAAACGGCTGGATAGCCCAGAATCTGTCTCAACCGTGGATCCCTGAACCGGTTTCCAACGAAACGGTGCAGCGGCTGCAGCAACAGCTGGAACAGCTTGGGAACCCGCCGCAGAACATCCGCAGACAGGAACGGCCTATAGGAGACGAACGTCGAGTAGAGGAACCGCTTCTTCGCCATGTCATACGTGTCGATGGCGGAGTCCAGGTACCGCTCAAGCTGCGCTCCCGCACCTGCTTCGACGGACTCGAACAGCTCAACGTTCTCCGCGCGGGTCGGTGCAATATCGATCGGCTCCGGCTGGTCTTCAAACACCACGCGGTATCCGGGCTCGAGCTTGACCAGATCCAGCGCCTGCGCTGACGACGTCCCGAGAAGCCGGAAATAGTGGTCAAAAACTTCCGGCATCAGATACCAGGAAGGTCCGGTATCAAACCGGAACCCGGACTCTTCCCAAATACCCGCGCGTCCGCCGACAACTGGCTGCTTCTCCAGGACGGTGACCGAGTAGCCCTCCCGTGCCAGTAAGGCTGCGGTAGCGAGCCCGCTGATCCCGGCCCCAATCACGACGACGTCTTTCCCGTTCATCGCGGTCTCCGATCCAAGCGGTTTCGGCCCCGCGGCAGTGAATCAGCCACAGCCACGCGGGCAGCCAGGAGGAGCTTCACAGCGTTGGGGACCCGCACGCGGGTTCGGAGGAGCTCAGAAGCAGGCGTCGCCTCCAGCCGCCGAAAGAGCTCCGTGAAAAGTTCCTGGGCCAGGGCCACCGCGAACCTGCTCGACGCCGGCAGGTAAGGAATGGCTGCGGCAGAGACGCTGAGATCCGATGCGATATCTGCCAGCAGCCGATCCTTCTCAGCTGTCGAGAAATGGTCGATACGGACTCCCGGGAAATAGCTACGGCCCAGAGTTTCGAAGTCCTGTGCCAGGTCGCGCAGGAAATTGATCTTCTGAAACGCGGCGCCCAGTTTGCGTGCACCGTCGGCGAGCGCCTGTTCCTTCTCGGCGGCCCCATCCGTTCCGTGGAGGAAGATCTTGAGGCACATCAGGCCAACAACTTCGGCGGAACCGTAGATGTAGTCCCTGAACGATTCATCAGTGTGCTCGGTGCGGGAAAGGTCCGCCCTCATGGAGCTGAAGAATGGCCGGGTGAGGTCTGTGCCGATGCCAACCTCTCTGGCGGTGAGGCCGAAGGCGTGGACAGCCAGATTGGAGCTGTATCCCAGGGACATGGCCAGCTCGGTTTCGCGCTCGAGCGCGTCCAGGCAGTCCAGTATTTCGCTTAGCTGCAGGTTGGCCGCAGCAGCGGTCCCGTCCACAATTTCGTCCGCAAGACGAACCAGGGCGTAGACAGACTGAATACGTGGCCGGACACCGTTCGCGAGCAGACGTGAGGCCAGGCCGAATGATGTCGAGTAGGTTCGGATAACTTTCCCGGCAGTAGCTATTGCCACCGCGTTATATACGGTGAGCCCCGTTGTGGCGTTGATGGTGCTCACCGGACCCTGTGCAGGGATTCAGCGATAACGGGGTCAAGGGCGAGCTGCAGACGCTGGGGAACCACGTCGGAATGCAGGTGAGTGCGTGCCCGCTCCGCATATTGTTGGGCTGTTTGCAGCGCATAATCGTAGGCGCCGCACTCCCGGAGGAGGGTTCGAGCGCGTTCCGCCTGCTCCCGCGTGAGTTCAGGAGAACCAACCAGCGTGGACAATTCATCCCAGACTGACGTTTCCCGGGCAAAGGCAATCAGGACCGTCGATTTTCCTTCACGCAGATCTCCCAGGACAGTCTTGCCCGTTTCGGATTCATTGCCGAAAACGCCGAGCAGGTCATCGACCAGCTGGTATGCCGTGCCGATATCCCGGCCGAACTCCCCCAGGATCTGCACAACCTCTGGAGCGGCACCGGCAAGAGTCGCGCCAGCTCGCAGAGGGCACTCGAAGGAGTAGGCGGCGGTTTTGAGAGCAGCCATATGGATGATCTCGTCCAGCGCATTTGAACCAGATCCTATGGAAAAATCCAGATCGATGATCTCACCTGCCGCTGAGGCAAAGACGGCATCATCGAGAATCTCGCGTAACGCCTGATTCATCTCTGTCGAGGTGCCAGCGGAGTCCAGCAGAACGAAGGCGTTCGACAACGCGAGATCACCGGCAATGACGCCCGCTGAAAGTCCCCGGTGCTGTGCCGTGTTGACGCTGACACCAGCTTCCTGGGCCTTCCGGCGATACGACCCGGAAACATTGTCCCGTCCGCGCCGAACGAAGTCCAGGTCGATGACGTCGTCGTGCACAATGAGCGCTGTGTGGAGAAGTTCAAAGGCCGCCCCAACATGGGCTGCCGCCTCCAGCTGGTTGCCGCCGAGGTGAACGTACGCTGCGAGAACCATTCGGGGGCGAAACCGCTTCCCCTCAAGCGTGCACTTTTCCAGTGACTCCCAGAGGCTGAGATACCGCGGACTGACTCTTCCAGCCCTGCCCCTGGAACGCGTGAAGAAATCCGAGAGGACTTTTTCGACATGGTGCTGGCCAACGAATGCTTCAGTTGAGGAAGGTATGGCCATAGGTATAGTAAACAGCACTGCGGTACGCCTTGAGAACAGGCTGGGCGTCGTGTTCGTCCGCTACCTCACTTCGTGGCGCACTGACCTGATGAAACGGTGTTGGTGTACTGCTCTGCCTTCTCCGCGATGGATCCCATGACCTCTAGGGACAACGCGTATCCCACAGGAGCTGCCGCCTTCGATTTCGCGAAGATCACTCCGCTGACTTTGCCCTGCATAGTCAGCAACGGCCCGCCCGAGTTCCCCTGCTCGACGTTCGCCGCGATAGTGTAGACGTTCAGCGGTTTGGGGTTCGCCCCATAAATGTTCTGGACGGCGATCGGCGAGCGAGCCTGGACACGTGCGGGCTGGATCTGGAACGGGCCTCCGGAGGGATAACCGGCAAAAGCTGCGGTTGCACCGTTCTCAAGGTTTGGTCCCAGAGGCAGCGGGGCAGCGGTGAGTCCCTCGACGGCGATCACCGCGATATCGCGTGCCTCATCGAAGTGAACCACACGGCCGGCCAGCGAACGCCCGTTCGGCAGCTGCACCACGGGCTCGTTCACGCCCGCCACCACGTGGGCATTGGTCATCACGCGCTCCGGAGCCGCAACCCAACCGGAACCGGTCTGGTTCTGTCCGCACTGGAATGCGGTTCCCATGATCTTGACCACGGAGCGTGAAGCCGCGGCCAGCGCAGGAGTGTCCACCGCAGTTTCCGGGATGGGCGAGAGTTCTGCCGGTTGCACACTATCGATGATGCGCGGGATGCCATCGGCCACTACTGCGCCGCGAAGCTTCGCCGACCACGCCCTGACCGGGTCAGGGGTCATCTCCGTGATGCTGGAGAGGACTTTGGACGATCCGATTTCCTTCGACAGGAACGGGATACCGAGAGCGCTGACCGTAAACGCCAGCATGGACATGACAAGCGCTGCCACGATCACATTCGCTGCACCGCCAAGCAGCCTGTCCACCAAACGGAGCGGACGGAAGTTCAGCCAGCGGCGGATCCCCGCGCCGAGGCCTGCCCCTATGGACTGGCCAAGGACCACGAGCACAATGGCCGTGGCAAGAATGCCGATGACACGCCACGCCTCACCCGGCACCCATTCGCTGACCAGAGGGATCGCGAAGAAAGCAGCAACTGCACCAGCGACAAACCCGACAAGACCGCCGAGCGTCACCAGAAAGCCGTTGCGCAAGCCCACCACGAGGTACACGAGCAGCGCCAGAATCAGGAGGATGTCCAGCATTGTTAACCCGAGCACTATTTACTCCAAAGGGGCGGATCGGTGAAAAGTATTTCCTGCGCCACGCATGCGTGCCGTTAGTGGAAACAGTCTAGTCCCGGGCACTGACAATCAGCTGGAGGGGCCGCGGGCGTCCGCCACGATGACCACACCGTCCGAGGCCGGCGCAAGATCCAGCGGAGCGATGTCTGCCTCCTGCCAGGAACGGCGCAGCTCCCCCACACGCTCAGGTGCTATCAGGGCTATTCCGCAGTCTCCGGCACCGGAGCCGGACAGCTTGCCCGAGCCTCCCGCGCGTCCGGCGAGCGCCGACAGCGTGGCGAGCAGCTCCGTTTCAATGGGAGCGTCCGCTTCGAGGCCGAGCCGCTTCAACGCCTCGTGGTTCGCGGCCAGTCCTCGAAGGACAGCGGATGCGTCGTTCGCCGCAAAGCCCTCCAGCGCCAGCCCGACCGCCGTCTGGCTGGCAGTCAGAAAACGCTGATACTCCGGGCCTGCAGCCCTCCGGAATATCCGGATTCTCTCCAACATGGGACCAGTGGACGCCGGGCTACCGGTCCAACCCACACAAAGCTCCAGCCCATCCGGAAGCGTCAGCGGTTCCACAACAAGGTGCGGCCACGGCTCATCGATCAACGTCTTCAACGGTTTGCCCGAGTCCAGCTCGCGCTTCAGCCATGCCGGGCCGAACGATTCGTAGTGGAGCCAGCCGCCGAACGTTGACGCGGCGACGTCGGCCCCTGATCCTGATCCCTGACCGCGGAAATGGGCCACCGCAGCAATTTTGAACACCACATCCGGGGTGACAGGAACCGTCGACGTCAGGCGCAGCAGGGCAGCCACAACACCGACGACGACGGCGGCGCTGGAACCGAGCCCATATTTCCGGCCGGAGGGGTCGTCCAGTTCGCTTCGAACGTCCAGACGTCCACTGGCTACGCGCCCCTGCTGGTATTGCGCGACCGCGCTGATTGCCTCACCGATGAACACGAGGCGAGGGTCCTCGATGTCGAAGCGCAGCTGGCCGTCGTCGAATTTCCAGGTGACGCCCCCGAGGCCAAGATCGGGAAGATCCAGCCGACTGGTCCCGCAGGGACGGGCAGTGACAACGATGGACCGGTTGACCGCTGCCACGATGCTGGGCTGCCCGGGTTCGAGCACCGCGTACTCGCCGGCGATCATGAGCTTGCCCGGTACATTGACCCAGAAACTGGACTCTTCGGACAGCATGCTCATTCGGCGGTGCGAGTCACGTGCGCGCGCGGTCCCGGGTGCGAAACGAAGGTTTGAGTGACGCCCGCAAGCTCACCGAGCCGGGCGTTCACGAGAGCTGCGTCGTCGGGCTGGCAGAGCACCACCACGTGCGGTCCCGCATCCATCGTGAAATACGCTTCCGTGCCGGAAGCCCGAAGCTCGCGCACTGTCTGCATGATCTCAAGGGAAGCGGGGAGCCAGTAGGTGAACGGCGGGGACGCTGCGAGGGTGGTGGCATGCATCTTGAGAGCGTTGGACTCCGCTGCTGTTCCCAGCAGTTCGAAGTCGCGTTCCTGGATGCCGCGCCTCACGTTCGCCAGATCGTCCTCGACCGTGTCCAACCAGCCCTGGTAATACGGGGAGGTATCCACCGTGCGGCGCATGCCATCACGGCTGGAAACGTCCTTTGCACCGGCGTCCACACAGGCTGCGATCATGACGACATCCCAGTGATGTTCGTCGGCCACCTGAATGCCGTGCGAGTCGCGGCCGTCCGCCTCCACACCCATTTGCCACTCGACGAATCCGCCATGGATGGACCGGCTGGCCGAACCTGAACCCCTGCGGGCGAGAATCGACAGCTGCGTATCATCCAGTTCCAACCCAAGAGCGGCGGCACCGGCCGTCGCCAACGCCGCGAACCCGGACGCCGAAGACGCCAGACCCGCAGCGGTAGGACCACTGTTCACGGAATCGACGACGGCGGCGGCGCGCGTACCTGCCACAGCCCGGACATGATCCAGGGCCGCCGTCACCCGGCGAGTGGCGTCCGCACCGGCCAGTTCGCCGTCGAGCGTGAAAGTGTCCGCGGTGAGCGACTCATCGAAGCGCACGCTCGTCGTCGTGAAAATCGCGTCAACCGTCATCGACAAGCTTGGGTTCGTGGGCAGGATGAGCTTCTCATCCCGCTTTCCCCAATACTTCACCAGGGCGATATTGCTGTACGCGGTCGCTTTCGCTTCCATCGGGCTATTGTCTCGTTTCACTCGCGGTGATGGTCAAGGACGGGGTTCAGGGCAGCAGCCGGTGCCGGTTGGCTTTCAGCGCTACCAGTGAATCCGCGCCGGTCAGGAACATGGCTGCACGAAGCTCGTACAGAACCTGCTCAAGGTGCTCGACGACGGCTTCCGCCGAGATTGTGGCGGGCTTCAGCAGCGGCATGGCGAACCCGGCCAGATCCGCACCCAGTACGAGCGCCTTGGCAACGTCCAGCCCCGTTTTGATCCCGCCGGAAGCGATCAGAGGCAGCTCAGGAATAGCAGAGTGAGCGCCGGTGAGGCACTCGACGGTCGGGATGCCCCAGTCGCTGAAAACCTCGCCAAGCCTGCGCTGGCGCCCATCGGTTGCCCGGCGCGATTCGATGCTCGCCCACGATGTTCCGCCCGCACCACTGACGTCCACAGCTGCGACGCCAGCCTCCGCCAACTGCACGGCCAGCACCGGATCAATGCCACAGCCCACTTCCTTGATCAGGACCGGGCAGTCGAGGCGGTCCACGAGCAGTTCGATCTTGTAGAGAAGTCCGCTGAAGTCTGTGTCCCCGCCCGCCTGGACTATTTCCTGCAGCGGGTTCAGGTGCAGGAAGATCCCGTCCGCATCCAGAAGATCGATGGTGCGCTGGACATCCTCGGCACTGACGCCCTTGTTCAGCTGGACCGCACCAATATTGCCGAACAGCGGAACACCGGAGGCCGCATCCCGTGCGGCACGGAAACTCTCGAGCGCCTCGGGCTGCTCGATCAGGACCCGCTGGCTACCGACCGACATGGGAATGCGAAGCTGCGCGGCAGCTTCTGCCAGGTTCCGGTTGATCACCCCGGCTTCCGCATTGCCGCCGGTCATACTCGAAATCAACAGCGGCGCCCCCAGCGCGTGCCCCAGGAATGAGGTCTCCGTGGTGACGTCGTCGAACGTTGTTTCCGGCAACGCCTGATGCACAAAGCGGTACCCGCCAAAGCCGGTGGCCGTGGACATACTCACATCCTCATTGAGGACAATGTCAATGTGATCGGACTTGCGCTGCACAATGCCTGTCACGGTGCTTCCTCCACGGTTCTCTCATGCACGACGACGGACCATGTCTCCTGCGCGCCAGCGGCCTCGAGTGCGCTGGCCAACGGCGCCACGGACTCGGCGTCCGGCGCCAAGGCCACCACGCAACCGCCCAACCCACTACCGGTGATCTTCGCGCCCACTGCTCCACTGCGCAAGGCCTCACTGATCAGCGAGTCCAGAACGGAATCGCTCACACCAATCGCCGACAGTTCCCGCTGCGCGGCATTCATGGACGAGCCCAGGACCTCTGTATCGCCGTCGCGCAGTGCGTCCTGCACGTCCTCAACCACCACAGCCAACTGGTCAAGATGCGCTTCCGTTGCGTCGCGGTCATTCTCAAAACGACAGCGGACACCTTCCACGGCAGCCCGGGTATTGCCCTTCCGCCCGGAATCAGCCACCACCAGGTGAAGGGCGCGACCAACGGGCAACTGGATGATCGGCGCGCCCTTGATGAACCGGAACGGGCCGGTAGCAACCACGGCCTCCGCATCGATCCCGCTCGGGGTGCCGTGCGCGTGAACCTCCGCAATCCGGACCAGCGCCATCTCTTCCTCATGCGAAAGCACAGCACCGTAGTAGGAAGCGATGCCACGAACAGCCGACGCCGCCACCGCAGCACTCGATCCCAGCCCCCGCCCCGTGGGAATAGTGGAATCAACCTGGATCATGAAGTGATCGTGAGGATGCCCCACCGCGTCCACGGTTGCGCGGATACAGTCCACCATCCCGCTGAGAATGTCTGGTGCGTCGTCGAGCGTTCCCTCGTAGTACGCACTCGATACGCGCGACGGGCCATCAATGGAGGAGATCCGGGCCCGCGCCATCAACCGGGTGAACGGCAGGGCAATAGCCGGGCGGTCGTAGACCACCGAGTGCTCCCCTGCCAGGATCAGTTTCCCGCTCGCGAGTCCCAACGAGGGCCGGGGAGAAGCCATCGGATTCGAGGTTGAAGTATTAATGGAGTTTCTCCAGAATCTCCCTGGCCTTGTCAACGCGGTAATCGTGGGCCTCTGCCAACAGGCGCGCAACTTCGGCGACGTCGTCGCCCGTGGCCCCCGCCGTCATCGCCACGGAACGCGCATGCAATGCCATATGGCCCTTCTGGATGCCCTCGGTTGCCAACGCGCGCAGTGCACCAAGGTTCTGCGCCAGACCAACGGAAACAATGACCTGCGCCAGTTCCTCCGCGCCCTCCACACCGAGCAGACCAAGCGATACCTGGGCCATCCGATGAATCCCGATCGAACCGCCAACAATGCCTATCGGCATGGGCAGCTCAAGGACACCCACCAGATCGCCGTTCGGCCCCCTGGACCACTCGGTCATCGACGTATAATGGCCGCCACGCGACGCATACGCGTGTGAACTGGCCTCGATAGCGCGCCAATCATTGCCGGTAGCAATGACCACGGCATCCACACCGTTCATCACGCCCTTGTTGTGCGTCACCGCCCGGTACACATCCCGTGCCGCGAATTCATAAGCTGCAATGATGCCGTCACGGACCTCTTCGCCGCTCATGCCCGACGTCGCCAAATGGGAAACCGGGATGGAGCAGCGGGCCCGTGCGAGGCACTGATCCGTGAAATTCGAGAGAATCCGCAGATGCACCCGGCCGCCGGAAATGCGCTCCACGGAACCGGCGATGCCCTCCACCATCGTGTTGATCGTGTTCGCGCCCATGGCGTCACGTGTATCCACGATCAGATGCACTACCAGCATCGCCTCGCCGTCGCCCTCCGTGGGCAGCTGCCGGACTTCAATGCGCGTCGCTCCGCCGCCACGGCGCAACATCCCCGGCATGAGCGCGTTGGCCTCAGCCACCAGCTCATCCGCGTGATCCAGCAACCGGGTTTCAGCGTCTACAGGATCCTGGCATCCGAGCACCTGGATCTGACCGATCATGGTTCGCCCGGTTGCCTCGGCAGTGAACCCGCCAGCCTCCCGGATGAGCTTCGCCATGTAGCTCGCGGACGCAATGACCGACGGCTCCTCAATGGCCATCGGCACCACATAGTCCCGGCCGTTGATCTGGAAATTCAAACCAACACCCAACGGCAATTCATAATGCCCGACGGCGTTCTCCACCATCTCGTTGGCGTGCACCTGCGCCGGATCACGCAGCAGAAGATCGCGTTCCTCAGCGGAAAGGTCGAACTCCTTCGCCAGCAGTTCGACACGTTCCTCAAGACTCAACCGGTAAAACCCGGGAATGCGTGACGAGCTCACTGGTTGCCCCCGTCGTCGACCTGCCAGTACGGCTTCCGCTTGTTCAAAAATGCGTCCATACCCGCGCGTGCCTCCCGAGCGCCGAAGAACGTCCGCGAAATCGGCAGCATCTCGCCAAGGTCCGCGCCGAAATCCGTATCACGGTTCATGTGCAGCAACTTCTTGGCCCCAGCGACAGCACCCGGTGCACCGAGCGTCAGGTACTTCACCAGCTGGTCCACCGTGGAATCCAGTTCCTCCGGCTCCACACAATTGGTCAGCAGACCCGACTGCTCCGCCATCCGCGCGTCGAACAGCTCACCAGTCAACATGAGCCGCTGCGCCTCACGCGGGTTCATCCGCCGCATCACCGGCGCCGAAATCAACGCGGGGACACTCCCGATCCGCGTTTCCGTGAACGCAAAGG
The DNA here is from genome assembly GCA_947502645.1 of uncultured Micrococcaceae bacterium. Lineage (GTDB taxonomy): Bacteria > Actinomycetota > Actinomycetes > Actinomycetales > Micrococcaceae > Arthrobacter_J. The sequence goes on from CANNAD010000001.1 coordinate 489,859, forward strand.
ACGCAGTGGTCGACGCGACCGCGATGTCACAAGTGGCAATGATCCCAATGCCGCCCGCACGCGCAGCACCATCAACTTTCGCAATAACCGGCTTCGGCAAGTCCCAGATCAACTGCAGCAATTCGAGCAGCAGACTCAGACCCTCGTCATTATTGTCCTCACGGAGCTCACTCAGATCGCCCCCGGAAGAAAACGCAGGACCCTCATGGCCGATCACAATGGCGCGCACGCCGTCGTCGTTCTGGGCCACATGCAGGGCCGCCAGGAGCTCACGGAGCAGCCCCTTCGACAACGCATTGCGGTTCGCCAGCGACGACAACGTGATCGTTGCCACCTGATCCTGTACCCGGTACCCGAGTAGCTCCTGCCGCAAGGCTGCCATATATCCTCCAAGGTCCCTGTACCACGCCCAACCCTCACAAAAGGGTTGCTAAAAAGGCCGAGATTCACTCTAGCGTGTTCGCCGACCACTCCCGTTCAGCCGCCTATGTAAGACATCTCGATTTTCTTCCTTCCACCACGGTCAACTCCACCGGTGAAGGAACTGCGCAATTCCGAATACCGGTCCGTGCGGCTCCGCCAGATACCGGCCATGACCTCGGAAAGCTCTTCATCAGATGCACCGTTACGGAGCAGTGCCCGCAGATCGTGTCCATCAGTAGCAAACAGGCAGGTGAACAGCCTGCCCTCCGTTGATATGCGAGTCCGCGTGCACGTGCTGCAGAAGGACTGCGTGACACTCGAAATCACACCGATCTCCCCGCCACCATCCTGATAGCGCCAGCGTGCGGCGGTTTCTCCACTGTAATTGGGCTCAACAGGCTCCAACGGGAACGCTTCGTTGATTCGGCTCACCACTTCCGACGACGGCACAACCTCACCCATCTCCCACCCGTTACTGCTTCCCACGTCCATGTACTCGATGAAGCGCAGAATGTAAGGGGTATTGCGGAAGTGCCGGGCCATGGCAACGATGTCGTGGTCGTTGTGGCCACGCTTGACCACCATGTTGATCTTGATCGGGCCCAGCCCCGCCTCATGGGCGGCGTCGATCCCCCGCAGCACTTTCGCAACGGGAAAGTTCACGTCATTCATGGAGCGGAACGTGGCGTCGTCCAGGGAGTCGAGCGAGACCGTGATCCGGTCCAATCCCGCAGCCTTCAGCGCTTCCGCCTTCACCGCGAGCGCCGAAGCGTTGGTGGTCAGAGCGATATCCACGCGCTTTCCATCGGGGGTACGCAGTTCGGCCAACATCGCGATGAGCTCCTCGAGCCCTTTGCGCAGCAGCGGTTCACCGCCGGTCAATCGCAGCTTCTCCACCCCATGCGCCACGGACACCCGGGCCAGCCGGGTGATCTCCTCGAACGTCAACAGCTCCTCGCGCGGCAGGAACGTGTAGTCGCGGCCGAACACTTCCCGTGGCATGCAGTAGACGCAACGGAAATTGCAACGGTCCGTCACGGAGATGCGCAGGTCTCTGAGCGGGCGGTTGCGGGTATCCAGAAGCTCGGAACGGGTCATGAACACACGCTACGCGCACTGAGGGACGAACGCGAGGACCGGCAATACGCACAGGCATATATATTGTGACATCGATCACTGTAAGGTTGAGATGGAGGATGCGCGACCAAACGGGCAGCCCCTGCACCGGACGGAAACGCTGACCGATTGTCACATCATGGGACACCATGCGTGTGATTAGGTATTAGTTGCGGATGACGTCAGGCAAAATGGGACTAAACGTCACAAACTAAACAGGAGATTTCATGGATATCGAGGTTCTGCGCCGTGCGCCACTGTTCGCGTCTCTGGGTGATGACGTCTTCGCGGCTCTCACCGAGGAGCTGACCGAAGTCGATCTGTCCCGTGGAGCATCAGTATTCCGCGAAGGCGATCAGGGCGACCAGCTGTATTTCATCGTGTCCGGAAAGATCAAACTTGGCCGTACAGCTCAGGACGGCCGCGAGAACCTCCTCGCCATCCTCGGCCCGGGAGAACTGTTCGGCGAAATGGCATTGTTCGATCCGAGTCCCCGCACCGCCACCGCGACGGCGGTTTCCGAAACCCGCCTTGCCGGCCTCCGCCACGACAACCTCCGCGCCCTGCTGCAGAGCCGCCCCGAGGTATCCGTCCAGCTCCTTCAGGCCCTGGCCCGCAGGCTGCGCCGCACCAACGAGTCCCTGGCCGACCTCGTGTTCTCCGACGTCCCCGGTCGCGTTGCCAAAGCACTCCTCGACCTCGCAGACCGTTTCGGCCGGCCAGCAACAGACGGCGTGCTCGTTGCCCACGAACTCACCCAGGAAGAACTCGCACAACTCGTCGGCGCTTCCCGCGAAACCGTGAACAAGGCCCTCGCCGAGTTCGTCCAGCGCGGATGGCTGCGGCTCGAAGCCCGCGCCGTCGTGATCCTCGACATCCAGCGGCTGCGGCAGCGCAGCCGGTAGGGCGAGGATTTCCGCGCGTCTCTTGAGACGCGCGCGAAACTTCGTGCACGTCTTGCGGGGCTCCACGCGCCTCCGGTTCCTCCACGAAACTTCGTGCACGTCTTGTGGGGCTCAGACCGCGAAGCCCGCAAGACGTGCACACTCAGTAACACTCACGCGGTGGTCGGGACCGTCGATGACGCCCTCCTGCCCAACCGCGAAACTTCGTGCACGTCATGCGGGGCTCAGACCGCGAAGCCCGCAAGACGTGCACACTCAGTAACACTCACACGGTGGTCGGGACCGTCGATGACGCCCCTCCTGCCCAACCGCCTCGCTCTAGCCCGCGTTCAACCTGCTGCACTACGCGCCACGCTCCCTGGCGCAAGTCCAGGCGATTGAGCTTCACCTGAACCCAGTCGAGCTCCGCCGCCATCCTGTCCCGGCCCATGTCGCGTCGCTGTTGCTCCGGGGTCAGGTGATGGTCGCCGTCGTACTCAATGCAAGTGCGGTATTCGGGGCATGCGAGGTCCGTCCAGAACGCGACGCCTCCGGTACTGTCCACGACGGGATAATTCACACTGAACTCAGGCAGTCCCGCGTCCTCGAGCATGAGCCTGACCCGCGTTTCGGGAGGCGAATCAACTCCGACTCTGAGGCGTTCGAACGTCCTCCGCGCCCGTGTGATGCCTCGAGACCGGGGATGCCGTTCAAGAAACGCACCCAACTCGGCTTTGGAAACGATGGGCAGCTTTTCCGGACCGAAAGAGCGTTGGTGCGCTGAAACCAGAAAATCACCGGCCACGATGTGTTCAACGTCCGTCATATGTAGTGCCAGATCAAGCCATGTTCGCGCCGCGGATGTCACGGGAACCCCCTCGATCGTGGTGATGTCTTCCGGCTGAAGATCCAGCCGATGGCCGCGGACACCGCGCCGTCGAGGGACCGCGTCCGCACGCCTTCGCGCGAGATGCAGCATCTCGTCCTGCTCCAGCTCCGCGCTCAACGGGATATCGTGAAACCGGGCGGCAGACGAGTGGCTGATAAAAGTGTTAGCGAGCAAATCCGTATATGGACGGCAACGATCCGCAAACGACTGGACGGCGTCTCGAGGCACACGGATACCGCGGCTCGGCGCTGTCAAGTCAAGTGCCCTGATCCGGCTCGCCGTCACTCCGAGCTCAGCGGACTCCCGCACGGTAAAGGACCTGCCCTGCAGTGGCGTGGGCAGTGGCGCAGCTGAAAACATACTTCAGTGTTTCGCATGACGGTCCAGCAAACAGGGTTATCCACAGGGCAAATGCGGAGCAGTCAGCGGGGCTTCGAACCAGCATGGCGCCCGCGTGGAACTTTTCGTGCAGCACACGCGGGGTTTGCTCAACCCACGACAGAAACTTCGTGCATCACTTGCGGGGTTCAGCGGGCCTCCGCGAAACTTCGCGCACCACCTGCGGGGTTCAGACCGCGAAGGCCGCAAGTGCTGCACACTCAACGCGCGAGACCACGAACCCCCATCCGGAGACCCCGCAAGACCTGCACACTCAACACACGAAAGGCCGACGACGGCCAGAGCCAGTCCGGGATCGTCGCCCGAAAGCCCTCCGCGGCCTAAACCCTAAGCCCTAAGCCCCGAGCCTAAGCCCTAAACCAGGCTCAGCGTCCGCGCTGGCCTGATCCGCCTTCGGTCCCGGCGTTGGTCTGGACGCGCAGCAGGTATTCGCCGTCCTGCTCGATGAGTTCGGGTTGGAAGGTGCGGATGGGTCGCTTGTGTGAGAGGTATGCGATGCAGCCTTTGGAGGATGCGATCTTCTCGAGCATCACGGGGACTGCGGGGACGGTGATCTGGCTGAGGGTGAGGCCGCGGGTGAGTTCCTGGCCTGTTTCATCACCGAGTGCGCTGGTTTCCTGCTGGTCGATGATGTGGGCAGCGCACTTCCATGCACCCCACACACCTTTGCTTTCCAGGAGGGATGGTTCCTGGTTTACGGGTTGTGCGGCACCGAAGTACTGGGTGTCGAACCGCCGGTGGGCGAAGTCCGGGGAGAGCCAGCGCGAGAGCGGCTTGAGCAGGTCCGTCCGGACGCCAAGAGCCCGTCGTTTCAGGAGGGCGGCGAAGCTCTCGTCCTCGGCGGCTACGGCTTCGCGCGCCGTCATCCATTCTGGGCTGCGATTGTTCTCGAGGACGGAGGATGCGTCCGCTCCGGCGAGGAGGATCCCTGTTTCTTCGAACAGTTCCCGGATGGCGGCAAACACGTATTTCCGCGCTATCCGGTGGTCGTCGATCCCGAGGGACGCGGCCCACTGGATGGGTGTGGGCCCGTACCAGTCCACTGCTTCCTCATCGCTGGGCAGCAGGCTTCCACCGGGGAAAGCGACCGCTCCGAGCGGGGATTCGCCTCCCCGATAGGTGATGTACGTCTGCGTGCCGTCTGCGGTGTCACGGACTAACACCACAGACGACGCGAGACGTGGTTTTACTGGTGTTCGTTCGCCGTGTTCTATCCAGCTTTGGGCCGCTCCAAGTTGGTGCGGCGGTAGGCGGAATAGCCGGGTTCTCTGCTCAGGCACTGGAACAGGCTAGGCGAACTCCACGATCACTTCCACTTCGACCGGCGCGTCGAGGGGCAGTACGGCCACTCCGACGGCGGATCGTGCGTGAACTCCTGCCTCGCCGAACACTTCGCCGAGGAGTTCGGATGCACCGTTGATGACTCCGGGCTGCCCGGTGAAGGTGGGGTCTGAGGCGACGAAACCGACGACTTTCACAACACGCGTTACCCGGTCCAGGTCTCCCAGACGTTCCTTGATCGCTGCCAGTGCGTTGATGGCACAGGTGGCTGCGAGCTTCTTGGCGTCGTCGGGCGTGACGTCTGCGCCGACCTTGCCTGAACCTGTGAGTTCACCCTTAATAAAGGGCAGCTGTCCGGACGTGTAAACGTAGGAGCCGCTGATGACGGCGGGAACGTAGGCTGCTACGGGCGGCGCCACTTCCGGGAGGGTGATTCCGAGCTCGCCGAGCCGTTTCTCGACGGCGGATCCTGAAGTTTGAGCTGAATTGTCAGCGGTCACGACTACTCCTTCTCCCTCTTCAGGTACGCGACGAGGCCGTTGTTATCCGGGCCCGGAATGACCTGGACGAGCTCCCAGCCGTCTTCGCCCCATTGGTCGAGGATCTGCTTGGTTGCATGGATGATGAGCGGAATTGTGGTGTACTCCCATTTGGTCATGGTTCACAGACTAGCGTGTGCTTGTAAACTTGCTATATGGCAGCTCGTAATTCCCCTCTCTTTGACACTGCTACCACTCTGGGAAAGATCATGGCTTTCCTGGGAGTGAGCGCGCTTAGCGGCGTGCTGGCAGCCGGCCTCTTGGTTCCGGTAGCGGCAGCGGCTGGTACCGGCGCTTCAGCATCCGTGGACTTCTTCGAACAGCTTCCCGCTGAGCTGGAACGTGCCCCTCTGGCCCAGCCTACGAAGATGCTGGCCTCGGACGGGTCGTTGATCGCAACCTTGTATGAGGAGAACCGCCAGCCGGTCACTCTGGACAAGATCAGTGAGAACATGACTGATGCCATCACTGCCATCGAGGACAACCGCTTTTATGAGCATGGCGGCGTGGACATGGAGGGCATCATTGCCGCTGCTGCCAGCAATATCAGCAGTGATACAACCCGAGGCGCTTCCACTCTGACGCAGCAGTACGTGACGAACGTGCTGCTCAACGCTGGCGTGGGCCAGATGAGCGGCAGCAAGACTATCGGGGACAAGCTTCGTGAGGCGAAGCTCGCGATCGCGGTCGAGAAGAAGATGTCCAAGGATGAGATCCTTGCCGGATACCTGAACCTTGTGCCTTTCACGGGTTCTGTCTTTGGCATTCAGGCTGCTTCCAAATACTTCTTCAACGTGGATGCGAAGGACCTGACGGTTGCGCAGTCGGCGCTGCTCGCTGGCGTGGTCAACGGGCCGTCGTACTACAGCCCGGAAGCGAATCCTGAGCGGGCTCTGGAGCGCCGGAACCTGGTGATTGCCAGCATGCTCAAATATGACAAGATCACGCAGGAGGAGTACGACGCCGCTGTCAAGACTGATCTTGGGCTGAACATCACTCCTCTTCCGGCTGGTTGCTATGGCGCGGTGCAGGCGGATTATTTCTGCCAATACGTTGCGAACAAGATTCTGAATGACCCCACATATGGTGAGACGCGAGAACAACGCCAGGCCACACTGTTCCGCGGTGGTCTGACCATCAAGACCACGTTGAACTCCAAGATCCAGAAGGCTGCGAAGACCTCGGTGATGGAGACAGCCTCTGCAGCTGAGAGCTCACCCGGTGTTGGTCACTCCATGGTGACGGTGGAGCCGGGTACGGGCAATATCCTCGCGATGGCGCAGAATACAAAGCTGAATCCGGGGAAGGACAAAGCAAATAGTGTGTTCAACTTCAGTGTCGATCTCTACGAGGGCGGGGATCCCTCCAAGCCGTTGGACGGCATTGGAGGGTTCCAGCCGGGGTCCACATTCAAGCCGTTCACTGTGGCTGCTTGGCTGGATGCAGGCAAAGCCCTGAACGACGTCGTTGACGGCAGCAAGACCACTTATCCCGTTGGGGACACTTGGGAAGCGAGTTGCCTACCCGGCGGTCAATATGTTGTTGGCCCAGAAGATTACACTCCCCAGAACTACAACGATGAAAACTACGGTAATTACACGGTACTGAAGGGTCTTGCTCAGTCCTACAACACCGTTACCATGGCCACGGCCAAGCAGGTGGATTTGTGCCGTATCTTCGAGATCGCATTTCTAACTGGCGCCCATCCGTCGAAAAGCTCCGAAGGTGAGTTGAAGAAATTCGATGTTCGTCCGGCTGGCCTCATCGGCGCGGAAGAAGTAACTCCGCTGTCCATGGCCACATCTTTCGCGACGTTCGCCGCTGAGGGATTGCAGTGTGATCCCCGTGCTATCACGTCGGTCACTGCTGTTGATGGACGCGAGTTCGAGGTGCCGGGGACGGACTGTGAGCAGGTCATCCCTGAGGAATTGGCTCGCGGAGTGAATTATGCCACCCAGGAGGTCATGAAGTCGGGTTCGGGCGCGCTCCTGAATATGGGCGGGGTTCCTACCGCCGGTAAATCAGGAACGAATGACCCTCGCTCGCAGACCTGGTTCATGACGTACACCTCGTCCATGTCCACCGCGAGCTGGTTGGGTAACTGGAAGTCCAACAGCACGAGTCTTTCAAACTCGAGCATCGGCGGGCAGGTGTACCCGGAGATCGATGGTTCGTTCATTGCAGGGCCGTCGCTTGCGAGCATGATGCAGAAGGTGGCGGGGATCCTCCCTGCAGAGCCTTTCCAGGACCCGCCGTCGGATATGCTCTACAGCGCGCGGCCGGTTGAGCGTAATGTTCCCATTATCGCTCCGCCTGGTGACGATGGCGGCGGCGATAACGGCGGTGGCGGGGATGACGACGGCGGCAGAGAGATTGGTCCGCCGGCTGACAGGCCCGGGCCGCCGAGGGACAACGACAACAACGACGATTAATCGCGGAAACGAGGGGGCACTGTGGATGGTCTGAAGAAGTTGGCGGGTACGGCGGCGGTCCTCACAGTTGCCGGTGCTGGTGCTCTGGCCTATGGCAGCCTTGTCGAGACGAGACGGTTCGGGGTCCGGGAGGAAACTGTCGCGGTGTTGCCTCCTGGTTCTCGCCCGCTGCGCGTTCTCCATGTGTCCGATATTCACCTTGTTCCCGGCCAGCACGCGAAGATCAGTTGGCTGAAGGAGCTCGCAGGCCTCGCCCCGGATCTGGTCATCAACACCGGTGACAATCTCAGCCACACCAAGGCTGTTGGCCCTTTGTTGGATGCTTTGGCCCCGCTCATGCGGTTTCCGGGTGTTTTTGTTCCGGGTTCCAATGATTACTACGCGCCGGCTATGCGGAACCCGCTGAGTTACTTCACGTCGCCGTCGAAGGTGAAGCGTGAGCCAAAAGCGTTGCCGTGGGCGGAGATGTTCCGTGCGTTTGGCCAGGCTGGCTGGGTTGATCTGACCAACCGTCATCAGTCAAAAGGTCATGGGCGGCTGCGTCTGGATTTCAGCGGTGTCGATGATCCTCATCTGGGCCGGGACGTTTTCCCTGGTTTCCCGAAGGGCAGCGCGACGGGAGAGGGTGCACCGTACGTGCGTATCGGCGTCGCTCATGCGCCATATCAGCGGGTGCTGGACTACTTCACGGATGCTGACGCGGACATCATTTTTGCTGGCCATACCCATGGTGGGCAGATCTGCATTCCCGGGTACGGTGCGCTCGTGACCAACTGTGATCTGCCAACGTGGCGTGCCAGCGGGTTGACCGTGTGGGAGAACAACGGCAAGTCCGTTCCGCTCAATGTTTCGGCAGGTATCGGCGCGTCGCGTTTCGCTCCTGTCCGCATCGCGTGCCGTCCAGAAGCGGTCCTGGTGACGTTGACGGCGAGAAACGAAGCAGGCTAACGCCTCGCTGATCGGGACTTACCAACCGCAGTGAACTAAGATAGTTGCTGAAGGCCACAACCGATCCCGTACGCGAGAGCCAGCATGCCGCAACAGACCACCCTGATCCAGTCACTCAGCCGCCTCTATCCGCACGTCAAGCCGATTATTCCGCGTCTGATCCTCGGCCTTTTCTGCGCGTTGGGCGCCAGCCTGATGGCGCTCGCTATCCCCCAGGTGTTTCGGATCCTCGTTGAGTCGGCGCTCCGTGAAGGGGCGTCCGGGCAGATCGTGTGGATCGCGTCCGGCGTCGTACTTGTCCTCGGTGTGCTTGAGGCTGCTTTCGTGGCGCTGCGTAGGTACTTCGTCATCAACCCGGCAACAACGGTTGAGACGAACATGCGGACGTCCTTCTACCGGCATCTGCAGGATCTCGCGGTGGCGTTCCATGACCGTTGGGGTAGCGGCCAGCTGCTGTCCAGGGCCATGAGTGACCTGAATCTGATGCGGCGCTGGATGGCTTTTGGCGTCATCATGCTTGTGGTCACAACGCTCACTGTTGTTATTGGTATCACCATCATGTTCTTCACGAGCTGGATGTTGGCACTGATCTTCCTGGTTGCTGCGGCGCCGATCGTCGTCTATGGTTTCCGGTTCCGCACTGTGTACGGCCGGGTGTCGCGAAAGAGCCAGGACCAGACCGGTGACCTCGCGACCACCGTTGAGGAATCCGTGCACGGCATTCGTGTTCTGAAGGCTTTCGGTAGGGGCGGCGAAGCACTGGACGCGTTCAGTGAGCAGGCGGAGGAACTGCGCAAGACGGAGATCCACAAGGCCCGCTCTCTGGCGAGTTTTTCGCTGGTCATCACACTACTTCCCGAGCTCGCGCTCGGTGCTGCCCTGATTGTTGGCACGCTTTCCGCTGCTGCCGGCGAGGTCAGCATCCCCGCCTTGGTGGCGTTCTTCGCTACGGCCGCCGTCGTCGCCGGTCCTGTCGAGGCCATCGGCCCGCTGCTGGCCATGACGTTCACCGCCAAGACTGCGATTGACCGGCATTACGAGGTCATGGACGCGGAGCAGGAGATCGTGGATCCGCAGCAGCCGCGCACGTTGACGGATCCGCGTGGTGAGCTGATATTCGACGACGTTCACTTCCGTTTTCCCGATGCCGTGGACGGTACACCGGACATTCTGAATGGCATCGAGCTGCAGCTGAAGGCCGGGGAAACGATGGCGCTCGTGGGTGTCACCGGAAGCGGGAAGTCCACTCTCCTCCAGCTGGTCCCCCGCCTGTTTGACGTCACCGGCGGGTCGGTGACGCTCGACGGCGTCGACCTCCGTGAACTGTCCCTTGCAGACCTGCGAAAGCATGTCGCCGTCGCCTTTGAAGACACCACCCTGTTCTCGAATTCGGTGCGGGACAACGTCCTCATGGGTGCGGACCTGACGGAAGACGACGACGCCGAAGCGGCCCTGACCGAAGCCCTGGACGTTGCGCAGGCGCACTTTGCGTATTCGCTGCCCGACGGCGTCGACACTCTCATTGGCGAGGAGGGTCTGAGTCTCTCGGGCGGGCAGCGGCAGCGCCTCGCACTGGCGCGGGCCATCGCTGCGAAGCCGAGCATGCTGGTCCTCGATGATCCGCTCTCCGCACTGGATGTTCGCACGGAGGAGTTGGTGGAGCAGCGTTTGCGCGATGTCCTCCATGACACAACAACACTGATTGTCGCGCACCGGCCTTCCACCGTGGTTCTGTCTGACCGGGTGGCGCTGCTGGAGAACGGGCGGATCAGCGCGGTGGGTACGCATACGGATCTCCTCGCAACGAATTCCCATTACCGGTACGTGATCGCGAGCCTGAACGAAGAACCCGTGGATCTGGACAGTGAGCGCGAGAGCGACGACGAGGAGGCTTTGGCATGAGCAGGCAGAAGGATACAAAGCCGGCAGCGACTGCGACGCCGTCGGGCACCGCTGACGAGGACAATTTCAACTTGAACAAGGCGCACAGCAAGGCGGTGAGCCAGCGCTCATTGCGGTTGTTGGGATCGCTGATCAGGCCCAACCGGAAGCAGTTCATCCTGACGGTGGCGTTGGTCGTCCTCTCGCAGGCTGCACGGGTGGCTGGTCCTGCGCTGATTGCCTTCGCCATCGACCACGCTCTGCCCGCCCTGATCAACGGCGACAGCACCTTCCTGGTGTTGGCCGGTGCCGCGTACATTGTGGCGGCGATCCTCACCGCCACGCTGACGGCCGGTTACGTGCGGGCGACGGCGGTGCTCAGCCAGGCCATGCTCATTGACCTGCGGTTGCGGGTGTTCCGGCACACGCAGCGCCTGAGTCTCGAGTTCCATGAGAAGTACACGTCGGGGCGCATCATTTCGCGTCAGACCTCGGATCTCGAAGCGTTGCGTGAGCTATTGGATTCGGGCGTGAGTTCGCTGGCATCCGGGTTCATGTTCATGCTCTTCACGGCCATCACGGTGTTTGTGCTGGATTGGCGTACCGGGCTGCTGATCCTCGCGGCCGGCGTGCCCATGTACTTCCTGACCCGCTGGTACCAGACCCGTTCCCAGGTCGCTTTCCGTACGTCGCGGGTGGTGTCGGCCAAGCTGATTGTCCACTTCATCGAGACGATGACGGGGATCCGCGCTGTGAAGGCGTTCCGCCGCGAGAACGTCAACGCTGTCCGCTATGACGAGCTGGCCGAAGATTATCGGCGAGCCACGGTGCGCTCCATCAATCTGAACGGTATTTTCCAGCCCGGTCTGGTGTTGATCGGTAACGTGACGGTCGCCGTCGTCCTGCTTGTCGGCGGGTTCCGAGTCATTGACGGCAGCCTGGATGTGGGCGTGCTGCTGGCCCTGCTGCTCTATGGCAAGCGTTTCTTCCAGCCTGTGGATCAGATGGCGATGTTCTACAACTCGTTCCAGTCGGCGTCGGCTGCTTTGGAGAAGGTCTCCGGGCTCCTGGAGGAGATTCCCACCGTCCTGCCGCCTAAGAATGCAGTGGAGTTGAAGAACGCGAAGGGTGATCTCCGGTTCGACGACGTCGACTTCCGCTACGGTACTGGCCCGGTCATTCTGCCGAAGTTCAACCTGCACATTCCTGCCGGGCAGACGGTGGCGCTCGTGGGCCAGACGGGTGCCGGTAAATCCACGCTCGCGAAAATCATTGCACGGTTCTATGACGTTTCGTCGGGTTCGCTAACCATCGACGGTGTGGACATGCGCGACGTCGACCCGCAGGACCTGCGGCGCGCCGTCGTCATGGTTACCCAGGAAACATTCCTGTTCAGCGGGACTGTTGCGGACAATATCGCCCTCGGGAAGCCTGGGGCAGAGCGGAGTGAGGTGGAGGCTGCCGCACGGGCTGTGGGCGCACACGATTTCATCTCTTCCCTGCCCGAGGGCTATGACACCGATGTGAACAAGCGCGGCGGGCGCGTTTCTGCCGGGCAGCGGCAGCTCATCAGTTTCGCGCGTGCGTTCCTCGCGGACCCGGCCGTGCTGATTCTGGATGAGGCGACGTCGTCGCTGGATATCCCGAGCGAACGGCTCGTTCAGGAGGGGCTGCAGAAGCTGCTCGGCAACCGGACAGCGCTGATCATCGCGCACCGGTTGTCCACCGTGTCCATTGCGGACCGGGTGCTGGTGGTTCACGACGGACAGATCGCCGAGGACGGCACACCTGAGGAGCTGATCTCGGGTGAGGGCCGGTTCGCTAAGCTGCACGAGGCGTGGCAGGATTCCCTCGTATAACCCTGCTAGTGCGGAAGTAGTTGCATCATGTTGTTTTCGGTCCTGTCGATGATTGTTGTGGGCGCGTTGTTGTTCGTCATGGCCCGTCAGGGACGGCAGGGAACGATTGCCCGCAACGGTTCCTTTGGGATCCGGCTGCCGTCCATCTCGGCGTCGGATGAGTCTTGGGAAGCAGGCCACCGAGCGGCGGCGCCCCGAATTTTCGCGGCCAGTCTGCTCAGCTTCGCGTTCGCTGTGTTCATTTTTGTGCTCATTCCGGACGACGACGGCACAACCGCCCTGACGAGCGTGTGGGCCGTATGCGTGCTGGCAGTGATGGTTGCCGCCGCATTCCGCGGACACCACGCGGCGAAAGACGTCAACGCACGTCGCAACGCCCCCGACGCCGTGGACCGCTGACCGCCATTTCGCGCTGAACGGGCATCTCCGCTAAGCTGGGTAAGTTGCTTTAGTGGCAGCGATCGGGGTGTGGCGCAGCTTGGTAGCGCGCGTCGTTCGGGACGACGAGGTCGCAGGTTCAAATCCTGTCACCCCGACCAAAAACAAGAAGTGCCTCCGGGAAACCGGGGCACTTCTTCGTTTAACCCCAAGCCCGCCCCCTCCCCTCGCGAAGTCACCCTTTAGCCGCGAGATCACCCTTTGTACGGGGTGATCTCGACGGTAAAGGGTGACCTCGCGGAGGTGGGAGGGCGTGGTGGGAAGCGAGCGAGGCGCAGGCAGCGCCTACTCGCAGGCGACCCCGTCGCCGTCGCGGTCCAGGTGCGATCCGTACCCCGGTTGACCGGCATAGATCGGCGCCGCACCGGCCGCACGAACAGCCGAGCAGTTCGCGTAGTACACAGCCGGAGCCGGCGCAGGTGCAGGTTCCTGGACAGGGGCTGGTGCCGGAGCTGGTTCCTGAACCGGAGCAGGCGGCGGCGGCGTTTCCTGCACCGGAGCCGGCGCGGGAGACTGCTGGTTCGTCGGCGCCATGGCGTCGGGACAGTTGGACAGAATCCGGGCCATCGCGTCGTGCTCAGCCTGCGTCACCCACAGCCGGTACGTCGCTTTGACGGAGATCTGGCGCGCCACATACGTGCACCGGTACGAAGTGTTTGGCGGCAGCCACGTCGCGGCGTCGCCCGCCCCCTTCTGCCCGTTGGTGGGTCCATCCGTCGACTGCAGGTTCAACGGATCATTTGCGAACGCCACCCGCTGATCAAAGCTGAGTTGCTGAGCGCCCTTCTGCCATGCGTCAGCGAGCGCTACGATGTGATCGATCTGCACCTTGATACTTGTCGTCTGGCCGCGCAGGAACGGAATATTTGTGCCCGTGTAAGGGTCGGCGAGCATGCCCGAACTCACCTTGCACGGCACGGAGTTGGCATACCGGATCTGCGTCAGGTCCCGGTTCAGCATGTCGTTGCGGGTGTCGCAGCCATTACGGTCGACGTCGACCCAGCCCTGCCCAAACTCGTCCCGGCTATAACCCGTCATGGGTGCGCGCCCCTTGATGGGCAGCGTCTCCAGCAGTGCGAGCGCCCGAACACCGTACTCCGGCTGACTCTGCGGCGCCGCGGGGTCTCCGGAAGCTTCCGTAACGCCGTCCCCGTCCGCTGGCGCGGTGTCCGACGTCGGAGTCGGCGTGGGCGTCGGTGTCGCGGTGACCGAAGGGGTCGGGGTGGGAGACGCCGTCGGAGCATTGTCACCGCTGGCTGGCAAGATAGCTCCGCCAGTGATGATTGCCACCGCCAAAAGGAACAGACCGAATCCGACGGCGATGGGCCGGAGGGACCGTATCTTACGGGATGGCGGGCGTGATGCAGTGTTCATAAAGTTGTCCCCAGACTAGTAATAATGCGCAAATCCTATCCTGCGGAACTTCCCCTCATGACAGCGCGAGAGCCAGCGGAAGTGGAATACTAAGCAGTCGAGGCATCGAGCAACCCAGGAGAGGTTGGAGTATGAGCGAGAACGTGAAAACCGAGGAGAAATCGGAGCTCAAACGGGCGATGGGGCCCAAGCTCCTTCTCCTGTTCATTGTGGGCGACATTCTTGGTACGGGCGTTTATGCCTTGACCGGAAAGGTCGCCGGCGAAGTAGGTGGCGCCGCGTGGGCACCCATCCTCCTCGCATTCGCCGTCGCCACCGTCACCGCTTTTTCGTATCTGGAACTGGTCACCAAATACCCACAGGCTGCAGGCGCAGCCCTCTACACGCATAAGGCGTTCGGCATACACTTCGTCACGTTCCTCGTGACGTTCGCTGTACTCAGCTCCGGCATCACCTCCGCTTCCACCGCGTCCAAGTTCCTGGCCGAGAACTTCATTGTCGGTTTCAACCTGGACTGGGGCCCGACCGGGGTGACGGCAATTGCGGTGACCTTCATCGTTGCCCTCGCGCTGATCAACCTCCGCGGTGTTGGTGAGAGCATCAAATTCAATGTGGTTCTCACACTCATCGAGCTCACGGGTCTGCTGATCGTCATCCTGATCGGGTTCTGGGCCATGAGCCAGGGCAACGTGGACTTCAGCAACGTGGTGGTCTTCGAAGCCGGATCGGACAAGGGCGTCTTCCTCGCCATCACCGCAGCCACGTCCCTGGCATTTTTCTCCATGGTGGGATTCGAGGACTCCGTGAACATGGCGGAGGAAACGAAGAACCCGGCCAAGATTTTCCCCAAAGTCATGCTGACCGGCCTGTCCATCACGGCCATCGTGTACGTTCTGGTGTCCATCACCGCCGTCGCCGTCGTTCCCATCGGCCGGCTCTCCGAAAGCGCGACGCCGCTACTTGAGGTAGTGCAGGTTGGCGCACCCGGCCTGCCCGTGGATGTGATCTACCCGTTCCTGTCCATCTTCGCCGTCGCCAACACAGCGCTGATCAACATGCTGATGGCCAGCCGACTCATCTACGGCATGGCGAAGCAGGATGTCCTCCCCCGCTCGCTCAGCAAGGTCCTTCCCGGCCGCCGCTCACCGTGGATGGCGATCATCTTCACGACGGCGATCGCCGTCGCCCTGATCATCACGGTCACGAACTTCATGGGTAGCGAGACGGTGAGCGCGCTCGGTGGGACGACGGCGCTGCTTCTGCTCTGCGTGTTCACCGTGGTCAACATTGCGTGCATTGTCCTTCGCCGTACTCCCATTGACCGGGAGCACTTCAAGGCGCCGAAGATCCTCCCCTACATCGGGGCGGCCACCTGTGCGTTCCTCGTGGGACCGTGGGCGCAGGACCCCATCGAATACCAGATTGCTGGTGTGATGCTGGCCCTCGGCGTCGCGCTCTGGGCCCTGACCTGGCTGTGGAACCGCAGTGTCCGGGCGAAGAAAACCCGGTTCAGCCATCCCGAAGACCTCGACATCTGAGAAACCCGAAGGAGATTCCCATGGGCATAGTTGTTGGATACCGCGCCACCCCCGAGGGTGAAGCCGCCCTGAAATACGCGATCAACCTGGCTGCCGAGAAAAGTACGCGTCTCACAGTGGTGACCGCAGCACGGAGAGCACCCTCAGAGTCGGACAGCAATGAACTCCGGGACGCGCTGAACAGTTCAGGTATTGAGCACGACCTGATGGAAGTCGTCGGCGATAACGACCCCGCCGAAGAGGTCCTCGAGGCCGCCCACAAGCAATCTGCTGAACTGATTGTCATCGGGATGCGCAGGCGCACTCCGGTGGGCAAAATGTTCATGGGCAGCACCGCCCAGCGCATCCTGCTTGAGGCCGATTGCCCGGTTCTCGCGATCAAAGCTGAGCGCCGCTGAGGCCCAGGTAGCACGGGCTTTCCGGCAGGACTGGCCTTTCCTGTAAAAGGGGGTATGGTCATGGACATCGGGCAGATCATTGCCGCCCGTCGAGGGAAAGGAAAATCTCTGTGAAAACACCCAATAACCCCGGCGCCAAGAAGGCCGCAACAAAATCACTGAAGGAGAAGCGCGCTGAGAAGCGGGCCAAGCACGACGACGAGCCCAAGCCCCGCAAGCGCTAACCACGAGGAATCGCGAAAAACGTGGCGGAGTGTCAAAAACGTGGTTTCGAACCCACGTAGCTGATACTCCGCCACGTTTTTGCGTAGAGGGTTTAGGCGAACGTGCGTCCCGTGAGCCGTTCGTATGCCTCGATGTAGCGTTCGCGGGTGCGGCGCACGACGTCGGCCGGCAGCTCTGGGGGCGCGTCACCGGAGTGCCGGTCCCAGCCGGATTC
Source organism: uncultured Micrococcaceae bacterium (assembly GCA_947502645.1). Taxonomy (GTDB): domain Bacteria; phylum Actinomycetota; class Actinomycetes; order Actinomycetales; family Micrococcaceae; genus Arthrobacter_J. The sequence goes on from CANNAD010000001.1 coordinate 506,697, forward strand.
GGCGGAGGTGAGCCAGTCGCGAACAAACTGTTTGTCGAAGGAGGGCTGCGCGTGGCCGGGTTCGTAGGACTCGCTGTCCCAGAACCGTGAGGAGTCTGGGGTGAGGACCTCGTCGCCGAGGGTGACGGCGCCGGTAGCCGGGTCCAGTCCGAATTCCACTTTGGTGTCTGCCAGAATGATGCCGCGTTCCCGGGCGATCGCTTCTGCCTGCGTGTAGATTTCCAGGGTCAGCCGTCGGAGGGTGTCCGCGATTTCCGCGCCAACCCGTTCGACCACGCCTTCGTAGGAGATGTTTTCGTCGTGCTCACCGACGTCGGCCTTCGCGGACGGGGTGAAAATTGCGGGCTCCAGCTTGGAGCCGTCCACGAGCCCGTCGGGCAACGGCAGCCCGCACACGGTCTGGGAGTTCCGGTATTCCTGCAGCCCTGAGCCGGTGAGGTAACCGCGGGCGATGCACTCCACGGGGTACATGGCCAGGTGCTTGCAGATCATGGCCCGGCCAGCGACCGCCGCAGGAACCCCGTCGGCTACCTCGGATGCGATCACGTGGTTCGGGACGTTGAGTTGTTCAAACCACCACAGGCTCAGCTGCGTGAGGATCTTCCCTTTGTCCGGGATCTCGCTGGTCAGCACGTGGTCGTAGGCGCTGATCCTGTCGCTGGCCACCACGAGGACGCGGTCTGCCGCGTTCTCGTGATCGTCGGTTCCCGCGGGTACGTACAGGTCGCGGACCTTCCCGGAGTAAACATGCTTCCAACCATCCAGCTCCACAGCCGTGGTTTCCAGACCGCTCACAGTACTGTCCCTTCGATTGCAGGATCCACCAGCTCGGGGGCCTCCTGGGCAACGGATTGTGCCGAAGCACCGGCAACGGTCACCAGACCGCGGGATGCCTTCAGCGCGATGTCGGTTCGGTGCTGTGAGCCGCGGAGCCCAATGAGGTCGACACCCTTGTACGCGAGTTCCCGGGCCTGATCGAGCCCATCACCCAACGCGACCACGGCCAACACCCGTCCGCCGGCGCTGACCACCTGGCCGTCGTCGTCGTGCGCTGTCCCGGCGTGAAGTACCTGAACGTCCTCCAGCGCGGAGGCCTCGTCGAGGCCAGAGATGCGATCTCCGGTACGGGGTTTGTCGGGATAATTTTCGGAGGCGACGACGACGGCGACGGCCGTCCGCGGCGTCCAGTGCAGTTGCTCGTCCTCGTCGAGTTCGCCGGTGGCCGCGGCCATCAGTAACCCGCCGAGCGGTGTGCGGAGCCGGGCCAGGACAGCCTGCGTTTCCGGATCACCAAAACGTGCGTTGAATTCGATGACACGCATTCCGCGCGAGGTCATCGCGAGGCCGCAATAGAGAACGCCGACAAACGGTGTTCCCCTGCTGGCCATTTCGTCGATCGTGGGCTGTGCAACACGGCACACCACTTCGTCAACGAGCCCGGCCGGGGCCCACGGAAGCGGCGAATAGGCGCCCATTCCGCCGGTGTTGGGGCCGGCGTCGTCGTTGCCAATGCGCTTGAAGTCCTGGGCGGGGGCCAGCGGCAGAACGTTGCGGCCGTCCGAGAGGACAAAGAGGGAGACTTCGGGTCCGTCGAGGTATTCCTCGATGACCACGGTGCCGCCGGCGGCGAAGCATTCGTCGGCGTGGGCGAGCGCAACGTCGCGGTCTTCCGTGACGACCACGCCTTTACCAGCTGCCAGGCCGTCGTCCTTAACCACATACGGGGCGCCGAAGGTGTCCAGTGCTTCCTCGGCTTCGGCGCGGGCTGTAGCAACGCGGGCCATGGCGGTGGGAACATTGGCGGCGGCCATGACCTGCTTGGCAAATGCCTTGGAGGCCTCGAGCTGCGCCGCTGCCTGCGAGGGCCCGAAAACAGCGATACCAGCATCCCGGAGCACATCGGCGACACCAGCGGCCAGCGGTGCTTCCGGCCCTACAATCACGAGGTCGACGGCAAGTTCCCGGGCGAGTGCGGTCACGGCCTCCGGGTTCGAGGCGTCCACCGGGTGGACGAACACATCCGCGGCGATTCCGGCGTTGCCCGGCGCTGCGTGCACCTGCTCAACATAGGGATCCCGAAGCAGTGCCCGGACAATTGCGTGTTCGCGGCCGCCTGGGCCAATCACTAGAACCTTCACAAGGACCAAGCGTACCCTTGGCCCAACCCCTGCCCGAAGTCGTTAATGCGATGGATACCAAGCCAAACCGCGGAAGGCTCCGAATAGTAGGCATGAAGAACTTGTTGAGGACCAACGCACTGCCCGCTCTTTCCGGTGTGGTGGCCGCCGCAGCGGTGCTTGGGGTGGCGGAGCTGGTGGCCGCATTCTTCACGGCCCGGGCCACGCCGCTGATCGCTCTGGGTTCCACGTTCATTGATTTCACGCCCGCATGGTTGAAGGATTTCGCCATCGAGACGTTTGGCACCAATGACAAGGCTGCCCTGTTTGTGGGCATGGCGGTCACCATTCTGGTGCTCGCCATGGCGCTGGGTGTTGTGGCGTTCCGCCGCTGGGTCTGGGGCGCGTTGGGTGTGGTGTTCCTGGGCGCCGTCATCCTGGCGTGTGTGCTGACGCGTGCGGGCGCGGGACCGGTGGACGCGCTTCCCACTGTCGTGGGTACCGTTGCCGGTTTCTTTGCGTTGCGATGGATGATCAACAGCCTACGGTCCGACGACGACGTTGACAGTGCCGCTGCTGCGCCAGGTTCCACACGGCGGAAGTTTTTTGTTGCCGCGGGCGTATCGACCGCCGTCGGACTGGTTGCTGCTGGCGGGGGCAGGGTGCTGGGTGCTGCACGCCGGAATGTGCTCGAGTTCCGCGATGCCCTAAGGCTCCCCCGCCCCACGAAACCGGCCCCGCCGTTGCCGGACAATCTGCACCCTGACATTGAGGGCGTGGTCCCTTGGCAGACGCCGAACAACGATTTCTACCGGATTGATACTGCGCTGAGCGTTCCGCAGATTGATGCGCAGACCTGGCAGCTGCGCGTGCACGGCATGGTGGAGGAGGAGTTCACCATGACGTTCCAGGATCTGCTCGACGCCGATCTGGTGGAGACGTTTGTCACGCTGACGTGTGTGTCCAACCCGGTGGGCGGGGATCTGGCGGGCAACGCGAAGTGGCTCGGTTACCCGCTTCGTAAGGTTCTCGAACGGGCACGGCCGCTGAAGGATGCGGACATGGTGTTGTCCACGAGCGTCGACGGTTTCAGTGCCTCCACACCCATCGAGGTCCTGCAGGATGACCGCAACGCAATCCTCGCCGTCGGAATGAATGACAATCCCCTCCCACTGGAACACGGTTACCCGGTGCGGATGGTGGTCCCCGGACTCTACGGATTTGTCTCCGCGACCAAATGGCTCGTTGATCTGGAAGTTACCCGGTTCGATCAGAAGAGCGCTTACTGGACGGAGCGCGGTTGGTCCGAGCGCGGGCCCATCAAGACCATGTCCCGGATTGAAGTTCCCTCTTCGTTCCAGAAGGTTCCTGCCGGTGAGTTGGCGATCGGCGGCACCGCGTGGGCGCAGACACGCGGCATCTCCGCGGTGGAAGTACAGCTCGACGACGGCGACTGGCAGAAAGTGACCCTCAACGCCGAAGCGTCGGTGGACACCTGGCGTCAGTGGCACCACAGCGTCACCGTGGACTCCGGGCTCCACACTCTTCGCACCCGGGCAACAGACTCCGTCAACGGGCTGCAGACCGCGGACCGGGCAGACCCGGTTCCCAACGGCGCCTCAGGGTGGCAGTCCGTCCAGTTCACCGCTGAGTAACGGTGGCCGATTCGTGCCAGACTGGACCCATGCCTGAAACTTTCACCGCTGCCAACGCTGTTGAACTCGCCGTCGTCGAGCGCAACGGTTTCATAGAGTCACGCCACGTGGGATCCGCCGTCGTCATGTCCGCTGATGGTGACGTGGTCACGGAACTGGGAGACATCACGGCCCCGATCTTCCCCCGCTCCACGCTGAAACCGTTCCAGGCCATCGCGGCCATGCAGTCCGGTGTGCCGCTCCGGGGCGCCCAGGTGGCTCTGGCCGCCGCCAGCCATGTCGGTTCACACGAGCACATGGACGTGGTCCGCAGCATGCTCTCCGGCGCTGGCCTGACCGAAGATGACCTGCAGTGCCCGGCTGACTGGCCCAAGGACGAAGAGGCCCGCAACTGGCTGGTCCGTACCGAAAAAGGCAAGCAGCGCGTCGCATTCAACTGCTCCGGCAAGCACGCGGCATTCCTCTGGGCGTGCGTTGAGAACGGGTGGGACACCAAAACCTACCTCGAGCCCAACCACCCCATGCAGCAGCGGGTCATGGAAGTGATCGAGGAGTTCACCGGCGAGAAGATTGAGCACATCGCCGTCGACGGCTGCGGCGCCCCCGTTGCGGCTGTCTCACTGACGGGTCTGGCACGGGGCATTTCCCGGTTGGCCAAGGCGCCAGCGAGCAAGTCCAGCAACGCTCGCGCCGCAACGGTGGCGACGGCGATGCTCGACTACCCATGGGCAGTCGAGGGGAGGGGCGCCGAGAACTCAGTGGTGATCGAAGACCTCGGCATCATCGCCAAGCTCGGTGCCGAGGGCGTCATGGTGATGGGAACGCCCACCGGCGTCTCCGTGGCCGTGAAAATTCTCGATGGCAGCCCGCGCGCAGCCACCCTCGTGGCGCTGACCCTGCTGGCCTCCGCTGGAGCCATCGACGCCGACGCCGTCGGCCCCGTTCTGGACAAGGTGGTCAAACCCGTACTTGGCAAGGGCGAACCCGTCGGCCGGATCCGGCTCGGCAACGCGGTCATGACACAGCTGGACCGGCAACAGGGCTAGACATGGCACGACGTCGTATCTCCGCCGCGGACGGACAGTCAGCCCTTTCCGCAGCCCGTAGCGCGGAATCACTTGACAGAAACAGTCTGGCTACCGCGGTCCGGTACACGCTGGAGGAGCTGGCTCACCGGGTGCCCGGCAACAGCGTGGAGGTCCGGGTTCCGCCCTATGGCGTCACACAGTGCATCGAAGGGCCGCGCCACACGCGCGGCACCCCGCCCAACGTCGTCGAAACCGATGCACACACATGGCTGGCCCTCGCGCTCGGAAACACCACGTGGGATGAGGCAGTTGCTGCCGGGCAGGTAGCGGCATCCGGACAGCGTTCCGGGCTGGCTGAGGTGCTGCCCCTCTTCCCCACTTCTACCAACGATAGAATTGATCAATGACTGAATCGCAGACACCGCACCGCCGCCAGATCACCGTGCGGCGCGCACCGAAATTCGGCATCTTCCTGGCCCTTGGCGCACTCCTGGCGTTTGTCGTTGCACTGATTCTTGCCCTGAGCAGCCCTGAGAGCGCCGAGCACAGCCGCACCGCGGTCATCGGCTTTTTCACCGTGATCCTGATCCTGCCCGGCGTCGCTGTGGGCGCCGTCGTATGGCTGATCCTGGACCGGATCAGCGTGCGCAGGTCCCGCGAAGCCACCGTGGAATCAATCGACGAAGCGCCCGACGAAACATCCCATCCTTCGTGAGAGAATAGGCATATGGCGCGCGGCGATGGAATGCTCTCTCACGACCTCAACCCCGGCGAAAAGGGTCCACAGGATGCCTGTGGTGTATTCGGTGTATGGGCACCCGGTGAAGAAGTTGCAAAACTCACCTACTACGGGCTGTATGCGCTGCAGCACCGCGGACAGGAGTCCGCTGGTATAGCCACCAGCGACGGCGACCACATCCGTGTCTACAAAGACATGGGGCTGGTATCGCAGGTCTTCGACGAGACCACCCTCAACACCCTGACCGGGCATATCGCGGTAGGCCACTGCCGCTACTCGACCACGGGTTCATCCCACTGGTCCAACGCCCAGCCCACCCTCGGCGCAACGTCCCAGGGCGCCGTCGCACTGGCCCACAACGGTAACCTCACCAACTCCGCTGACCTCTATGACATGGTCATCGAGCGCCACGGCAAGCCGCGCAGCGGCGAACTCGCACAGGGAAACACCACGGACACCGCGCTGGTCACAGCGCTCCTCGGCGGCGACGACGGCAAAACGCTCGAAGAGACCGCGCTGAAACTTCTGCCCAAAATCGTGGGCGCCTTCTGCTTTGTGTTCATGGATGAAGGCACGCTCTACGCCGCACGGGACCCGCACGGCGTGCGTCCCCTGGTCCTTGGCCGGCTAGAGCGCGGCTGGGTCGTTGCCTCCGAAGGGTCCGCCCTCGCGACCGTCGGCGCCAGCTACATCCGCGACATCGAACCAGGCGAGTTCATCGCCATCGACGAGGACGGCATCCGGTCTTCACGCTTTGCCCAGCCGACGCCGGCCTCCTGCGTCTTCGAGTACGTCTACCTGGCGCGCCCCGACGCCGTGCTCAGCGGCCGCTCGGTCTACGAATCCCGGGTAGAGATGGGCCGGCAGCTAGCCCGCGAAAATTCTGCGGAAGCCGACGTCGTCATTCCCGTCCCCGAATCCGGCACGCCTGCCGCTGTGGGTTTCGCTGAGGAGTCCGGCATCCCGTTTGCCCACGGCTTCGTCAAGAACTCCTATGTTGGGCGCACCTTCATCCAGCCCAGCCAGACGCTGCGGCAGCTCGGCATCAAGCTGAAGCTCAACGCCCTAGAATCGGTCATCCGCGGCAAGCGGGTCATCGTCGTCGACGATTCCATTGTCCGCGGGAACACGCAGCGGGCCGTGGTCCGCATGCTGCGCGAGGTGGGCGCCGCCGAAGTACACGTCAAGATCTCCTCGCCGCCCATCCAGTGGCCCTGCTTCTACGGCATTGACTTCGCCTCACGCGCCGAGCTCATCGCCAACGGCGCCAACGCGGAAGAGATCGCTGCGTCCATCGGCGCGGACAGCCTGGCCTACCTCTCCGCGGAGGGCATGATCGACGCCACCAGGCAGCCTCGGAAATCGCTCTGCACCGCCTGCTTCACAGGTGAATACCCGATCGCCCTCCCGTCCGAGGAGCGCCGCGGCAAGAACCTGCTTGAACGCGGAGCCACAGACACCACTTCCGCCATTGACGCGTCAGTGGATCCAGCGGAAAAGCCCGGTGCCACCGGATGCGATCCAGGGCCCGACGCCGAGTTCGACAACTTCCTGACAGACGCTGACAAGAAAGAACCCGTATGAGCCAGCCAGCCGCCAGCCAGATCACCTATGCGTCCGCAGGAGTCGACGTCGAAGCCGGGGACCTCGCCGTCGACCTCATGAAGGACGCGGTGAAGGCTACGCACAACTCCAGTGTTGTGGGCGGGTTTGGCGGATTCGCCGGGCTGTTCGACGTCTCGAGGCTCCTCACGTACCGTCAGCCGCTGCTGGCAACCTCCACCGACGGCGTGGGTACCAAGGTCGCCATCGCGCAGGCCATGGACATCCACGACACTATCGGTTTTGACCTGGTGGGCATGGTCGTTGACGACATCGTCGTCGTCGGCGCTGAGCCCCTCTACATGACCGACTACATTGCCTGCGGCAAGGTCAACCCGCAGCGGATCGCCGATATTGTGCGCGGCATCGCGGCCGCATGCTCGGTGGCTGGTACCGCGCTGGTCGGCGGGGAGACCGCCGAGCACCCCGGTCTGCTGGGTGAGCACGAGTACGACGTCGCAGGTGCAGCCACCGGCGTTGTCGAGGCAGACAGCCTTCTGGGCCCTGAACGAGTTCGGGCAGGCGACGTCGTCATTGGTATGGCGTCCTCGGGCATCCACTCCAACGGGTATTCGCTGGTCCGCCGCGTCATCAATCATGCAGGATGGCAGTTGGACCGTCAGGTCTCCGAACTCGGCCGCACACTCGGCGAGGAACTCCTGGAACCCACCCGCGTCTACGCCGCCGACTGCCTGGACCTCGCCCGCCAGTTCCCCGTCGTTGAGACCGCAGCCGTGCACGGATTCAGCCACGTCACCGGTGGAGGCCTCGCCGCGAACCTGGCCCGCGTTCTCCCGCAAGGACTCGAAGCAACCGTGGACCGTGGAACCTGGGCACTGCCGCCCGTCTTCAACCTGGTCTCACAGCTCGGCAACGTGCCCCTGCCGGACCTGGAACGCACGCTGAACCTGGGCGTGGGAATGGTCGCAATCGTTTCACCGGAAGCCGCTGATGCCGCGCTCGCCCGCCTGAACTCCCGCGGTGTCCCCGCATGGGTCATGGGGAAGGTTGACCGGGCAGACACCTCGCTGTCTACCGACGGACCGGACTACGTTCAGGGCGCAAAGGGCGTCGACGGCGGATCCGTACGGATGGTCGGCACGTTCGCCTGAGGGCCAGCCCTCCCCAACCGAATGCCCCGCGGCTCTGCACAAGTGACTATTGGTCACTCGTGCGGACGGGGAAAAGCGCCGTTAACGAGCTAAAGCGGTGTGTCCGGATGTCAATCCTGGATACACCGCTAGTAGCGTCGTGTCGGCGTTAGCTTGAGTAGAACATGAAAGCAGTCAGCCGATTCGCCGAGTGCCGTCTTCGTCTTCCTCCGCATACGTGTCCGCGTACTTGTCTGCATAATCCGAGTAGTCCGGTTCTGGCGGACCCTCTGCATACGACGAGGAACTGTGACCCTTGGCATCCAGCTCACGCTGAAGTGCCGAGTAGTCGGTCGCGGGACTGAAGTACTTGATGTCCCGTGCCTGCTTGGTAGCTTTTGCCTTTTGACGGCCGCGCCCCATGGCGTGACCCCCTTTTTACGTCGATCCGGAGGTGGGCAACCGGCACGAGGCCGTGGGCGTTGCGGCCCCGGAATATCTGATCAATTCTGTCGTACTCCCAGAGTACATGGATTAGTCCCCTGATGCCCAATAAACCACGGCCCCTGACGGGACTGGAAGGAACCTATTGTGGATGTCAGCAATTCGCCCTCGAACTTGGATAAAGTCGAGGTCAGGGCGATGTTCAACGCATCACTGACAGAGCACCTCGGGGAAGGCAGCAGTCCATCATGAAGAGTAAGAACAGCGAAAGCGATAACACCAAGGCAGCGGCCGAATCCGCGCCTGCTGCGGCAAGCGGCGACACAGCGACGGGCGGGCTGGACGTGGTCGGTTTGGACGTGGCCGCGGTTGAGCCGCAGCTCGGGGTCACGCCCGAGGACGTGTCGCTCGAGGAGCCCTCGCTCGCCACCGCAAAGGTCAGTGCTGATACTGCTGATGCTGCAGAGCTCGACGCCGTCGCGGAAGAAGCCCGCCGGGTGGCCAAGGAGGCCGAGGAAGCAGGCCGGTTGGCGGGCGGCGCCCCAGTGCCAGCGTCCATCCGCGGCGCCGCCACAAGCTCACTGGAAGACAAACGGGATAACGATCCGGACGCGGAAACGCCAGCGGCCGACGACGCCGATAAGGTCAACGAAGGCAGTACCCCAGAGGGGGGTGCAAACACTTCTGAGGAGACCATGAGCCCCCGCCAGTCGCCGCCGCGCAGCAGGCCCGCCGCCCACATGGCTGCCGGGAAAGCGGGCCTCGGCGGAACAGGTGCCGGGGAGTCCGGTTCGGGTGGTACAGGCTCCGGTTGGACTCCGTCGTCGGGCTCCCCCAGCGCAGCCCCTACCAAGCAGCGCCCACGCGGGAATCACACCGCCCCCACGAAAACGAATTTCCTGCCGTTGATCCTGGTGGGCCTGGCCGTTCTGGCTGGCGTGGCTCTGATCATTTTCATTGTGGTCAATCTCTTCAGAAGCGACGGCGGTGCCGCGGAGGCAGGAACGGAAGGCGTGATCGCTGAAGAGGTGAGCCCTCTGGACTTGCAGCAGGGCCAGTGTTTGCAGGGCTTCGAGGACATCAACAGCGAAGTTACCGTGGTTACCTGCGACACCCCGCACAACGCGCAGCTGGTCTCCACCTTCACGTACCCGGAGAATGCGGGGTACCCGGGCAAGGATGCCCTCCGCCAGAAGGCTGCCGAGACGTGCGAGGGCGCCGACCTGAACGCTGATGCCATCCGGAAGTATGACAACCTGCGTCAGACCGAGGCCAGCCCCGGCGAGACAACGTGGTCCAACGGCGACCGGCGCGTTGACTGCTACGTATTCACCGACGAACCCGACGCCCTGGTTGAGTCCCTGCTGCTCGGATAGACGTCCGGAATGGACGGCAGGGACTCAACCACGCTCAGCTACCGCCCCGCCGTCACAGTCAAGGCCTCGCCGCCGGCTTCGCGATCAACCACCACAGTGTCCCCGTCGGAAATCTCTCCCCCCAGCAAACTGCGGGCCATGCGGTCGCCGATCTCACGCTGCACCAGGCGACGCAACGGGCGGGCCCCGTACGCAGGATCAAACCCGGTCAGCGCCAGCCACTCGCGCGCGGCCTCTGATACGTCCAGGGTCAGCCGCCGCTCATGTAGTCGCGCAGCCAGCGCCTGTACCTGCAGGTCAACGATCTTCGACAGCTCCTCGAGGCTCAACGCGTCGAACATGATGACTTCGTCCAACCGGTTGAGGAACTCCGGTTTGAAGCTCGCATTGACCACGTTCATGACGGCGTCACGCCTCGCCGCGTCCTCAAGGGATGGATCCACCAGGAACTGTGATCCCAGGTTGGACGTCATCACGAGAATCACGTTCCGGAAATCAACGGTCCGGCCCTGCCCATCGGTCAACCGGCCGTCGTCGAGCACCTGCAGGAGGATGTCGAACGCCTCCGGGTGGGCCTTCTCCACCTCATCCAGCAGGACAACGGAGTAGGGCCGGCGTCGGACTGCTTCCGTGAGCTGGCCGCCCTCCTCATAGCCCACGTAGCCGGGAGGCGCACCCACCAGCCGTGACACAGTGTGCTTCTCCGAATACTCGGACATGTCGATGCGCACCATGGCCCGTTCGTCGTCGAACAGGAAGTCCGCGAGCGCTTTCGCGAGCTCGGTCTTGCCGACGCCGGTGGGGCCGAGGAACAGGAAGGAACCGGTGGGGCGGTCGGGGTCGCTGATGCCTGCGCGGGCCCGGCGGACGGCGTCGGACACCGCTTCCACGGCCTTCGTCTGGCCGATCAGCCGGGACCCGAGGACCTGCTCCATCTGCAGGAGCTTCTGGGATTCACCCTGCAGCATGCGGCCGGCGGGGATGCCGGTCCAGGCGGAGATCACTTCCGCGATGTCGTCGGCGGAAACTTCATCGGCGACCATCAGCTCTTCGTCGGCGCTGTTCTCTTCGGCGGCCTGTGCTGCGTCGAGTTCTCGCTGGACCTGCGGCATCTCGCCGTACAGGTAGCGCGACGCCGTTTCCAGGTCACCTTCGCGCTGTGCCTTGTCCGCGGCGGACCGCAGTTCGTCGAGCCGTGCGCGTAGATCACCGACACGGTTCAGACCTGCTTTCTCAGCTTCCCAGCGGGCGTTGAGCGCGTTGAGCTGCTCCTTCTTGTCGGCCATGTCCGCTCGCAGTGCATCGAGGCGGTCGCGGCTGGCGGCGTCGGTCTCACCGGAAAGTGCGAGCTCTTCCATGGTCAGCCGGTCCACGGACCTCCGGAGCTGGTCGATCTCCTCCGGGGCTGAGTCGATCTCCATGCGCAGGCGGGAGGCGGCCTCATCCACGAGGTCGATGGCCTTGTCCGGAAGCTGGCGTCCGGGAATGTAGCGGTCGGAGAGGTTAGCGGCTGCAACCAGTGCGGAGTCTGCGATGGACACCTTGTGGTGCGCTTCGTAGCGTTCTTTCAGCCCGCGCAGAATGCCCACGGTGTCCTCGACGCTCGGCTCCCCCACGTACACCTGCTGGAAACGACGCTCGAGCGCCGCATCCTTTTCGATGTTTTCGCGGTACTCGTCCGGCGTGGTGGCGCCGATGAGCCGCAGCTCACCGCGGGCGAGCATGGGCTTGAGCATATTGCCCGCGTCCATTGACCCCTCGGAAGCGCCGGCTCCGACGACGGTGTGGATCTCGTCAATGAACGTGACAATCTGACCGTTGGAGGACCGGATCTCCTCCAGCACCGCCTTCAGCCGTTCCTCGAACTCGCCGCGGTACTTTGCGCCGGCGACCATCGCACCAAGATCCAACGAGATCAGGCTTTTTCCGCGCAGGCTCTCCGGCACGTCACCGGCCACCATGCGCTGTGCGAGCCCTTCCACCACTGCCGTCTTGCCCACGCCAGGCTCCCCGATGAGCACCGGGTTGTTCTTGGTGCGGCGCGACAGGACCTGGACCACGCGGCGAATTTCCGAGTCACGGCCGATCACCGGGTCCAGCTTTCCCGAACGGGCTATCTCGGTCAGGTCCACACCGAATTTCTCCAGCGACTGGAACGTGTTCTCCGGGTCTGCACTGTTGACCTTCTTCTCTCCGCGCACACCGGGCAGAGCGGCGTTGAGCGCTTCGAGGGAGGCGCCCGCGTTCCGCAGAATGTCGCCCGTCCTACCGGCGTCGGCTGCCAGACCCAGCAGGAGGTGTTCGGTGGAGATAAACGTATCCCCCAACTTCTCGGCCTCACCCTGAGCCGCCTTGATCGACTGCAGGAGCGGCCGCGCGTACTGGGCCTGCGCCACACTATTTCCGGAAGACGTTGGCAGTGCCTTGATGGCGGTGCTCGCCTGAACACTGACCGTATCCGGGTCCACTCCCGCGCCCTTGAGCAGCGCGACGGCGATGCCCTCCCGCTGGTCCATGAGGGCCTTGAGGAGGTGGGCAGGTTCAACTTGTGCGTTGCCGGCCGTTGAAGCGTTCATGGCGGCGGCGGAAAGAGCCTCCTGGCTCTTGGTGGTGAATTTGGTATCCAAAAGAGCTCCTTCTGAGGGCGTGAACTGGACTAACCTGAGTCTACTCCACTCAAGTCTAAAATTCTACGGTCCTTCCACTCTGGCAGACTGGAAAAATGCATCTCGTCCACGCCCTCGAAACAGCACCCCAACCCTGGCGCAACGGTACCGGGAAAACCCGCCAGATCGCCGTCGGACCGCACGACGACGGCGAGCCGGGCTGGCGAATCAGCCTCGCCGACATCGACAAGGCCGGCCCCTTCTCCTCCTTCCCTGGAAAGCAGCGGATTTTCACGGTAGCGGAAGGAGAGCTCGCCGTATTGACCGTTGGCGGGCGTGAACACGCCGTCGAACGCAATAGACCCCTCAGGTTCGACGGCGGCGCGGAAACCTCCTGCACACTACCCACCGGATCGGTCAGGGCACTCAACGTGTTCACCGACCCGGATCGGTTCTCCGCGGGCCTTTTGGTGGTCGAGTTATCGCGGAAACAACCGCTTCAACTGGCTGACGGCCACGTCCTCGTTCTCCTCAAGGGCATCGCCTCTGTCCGCTCTGATGCTGAGGACGTTGAACTCTCCGCCTACGATGCAGTGCTCGACGCGGGAGGCTGCACGGTGTCAGGACGAGGCTTCGCCGCACTGATTTCGATCATGGACGTCTAAGTGTCAGACCCTCAGGGCATAATGGGCGCATGGGGAAAATCCGTGCTCTGACCGCCGCACTAACCACCGCCGCCGTCGCACTTTCACTCACCGCGTGCACCGACCAGGGACCAACCGCCCAGGACGCCGCCACAGAACTTGCCGGGGCACTGTCTTCCCTCGACGTCTCCGGCGTGCCCTTCGCGGAAGGCGCTCCTGACCAACCGCAGGACACTCTGGACACCATCGTCAACGCCATGGACCCGCTGGAACCAAAGGTCACCGTTGACTCCGTTGAGGAAACGGGAGAGGACACCGCCACAGCGCACCTCGACGTCGCCTGGGACATCGACGAAACCAGCCAGGACTGGACCTACAGCACCACCGCAGAACTAACCCGCGGGGAAGAGCAGTGGCAGGTTACCTGGAAGCCGGACCTCATCGTTGAGGACCTACAGGAAAACGAGGTCCTGGTCCGGAAGAACACGCCTGCCGAGCGCGGAGACATCCTCGGCGCCGACGGCGCCGTCCTGGTCTCGGACCGCCCGGTTGTTCGCGTCGGCGTCGATAAGACGCGTCTCGAAGAATCGCAGCTCACTTCCTCGGCCACCGAACTGGCAAAATTACTTGAACTTGACGTCGCAGCCTATACAGAACGCGTTACCTCCGCCGGACCGGAGGCCTTCGTGGAAGCGATCGTGCTGCGCGACGACGACAGCCGCGAAGTATCCGATCAGGAGATCAGCGCCATCCCCGGTGCACGCGCCATTGAAGACACCATGGAACTCGCCCCCACCCGCGGCTTCGCCCGGGCAACGCTCGGCATAGTGGGCCCCGCCACCGCTGAAATGATCGAAGCCTCCGACGGCGAGCTCCAGGCCGGTGATATCACGGGCATCTCCGGGCTCCAGGCCCAGTATGACGAACAGCTCCGCGGCGCACCGGGCGTCATCATCACAGCTATTACCCGGCAGGCGGAAGACTCCGCTGACGGCTCCGGCACAGAACAGGACGCCGCAACGGCTGGCCCGAAAGAGCTGTTCAGCAAGGCTCCTGTTGCAGGTCAACCGCTCAAGACCACCCTGGACCCGAAGCTGCAGTCCCTGGCCGAACGAATCCTCGAACAGGAACCATCCGCGTCCTCCATCGTCGCGATCCGCCCCTCCACCGGAGACATCCTCACCGTGGCCAACGGGCCCGGCAGCGAAGGTTACAACACTGCCCTCCTCGGTCAATACCCGCCCGGATCCACCTTCAAAATGGCCACCACACTGGCCTTGCTGCGCCAAGGATTCACCCCTGATTCCCCCACACAATGCACCGAATCAGTGACAGTAGACGGTGCTACCTTCAAAAACGCGCCCACGTATCCGGAAAGCGCCGTCGGTACCGTCCCGCTGCGTACAACCTTCGCAAACTCCTGCAATACAGGCTTCATCGCCGAGCGGGACACAGTGTCCCAACAGGAACTCTCAAAGGCCGCCGCCGCCATGGGAATCGGCGTCGAAACCGCCAGCGTAGGTCTGCCCGTATTCTTCGGCGCCGTACCAGCCGAAGCCACCGGCACCGCCCACGCAGCATCCATGATCGGTCAGGGCCAGGTCCTTGTCTCACCCTTCGCCCTCGCCCGTGCAGCCGCTTCCGTCGGGGCAGGCGAACGCATCTCCCCCACGCTCCTCGCAACAGACGAAACGACAACGACGGAAAGCCAGCCGCCGTCGCCGCCCGCAACTCCAAGCCTCGAGCCGAGCACCACGGCCACTCCCTCCTCAGATGCAGCACCCTCCATCACAGAGGACGAGGCCGCAACATTGCGCAGTCTCATGCGGTCCGTGGTGACCGACGGCGGGGCAGCAATGCTAGCGGATGTACCCGGCGAACCCGTGCTCGCCAAAACAGGGACAGCTGAATATGGCTCCGAGGACCCGCCCCGCACACACGCATGGATCGTGGCTCTCCATGGGGATCTCGCCGTCGCGGTCTTCGTCGAAGAAGGCGAATACGGTTCGACGTCCGGCGGCCCACTTTTGGAGGAATTCCTCACCGAAGCCGGATAGGGTAACGCCATGACCACCGCTACCACGCAGACGAAGTTCCGTACGCTGAGGGAATCGTTCTGGTTTGTGCCCGCGATTCTCTGCGTGACCTCGACCATTGTTGCGCAGCTCATCCTCGCACTGGACCAGCTCGTGGATCAGCAAAGCGCAGGTCCGCTGGACTCGCTCATCTTCCATGTGGGGCCAGCAGGCGGACGGGACATGCTCACCGCCATCGCAGGATCCGTCCTCACCGTCGCAGCTACCAGCTTCTCCATCACGATCTCGGTCCTGGCGACAGCCAGTTCAACGTATGGCCCGCGCCTGGTGCGCAACTTCATGAAGGACCGGGCCAACCAGTTTGTTCTCGGTATTTTCTGTGCAACGTTCCTGTACTGCCTCATGGTCCTGCGGACCATTCGTGCCCCCGAAGACTCCGGCTCCGGGTATGTTCCTGATTTTGCCGTCAACGGTTCCGTTGTCCTCGCGGTGCTCAACGTGGCGGTGCTCGTCTTCTTCATCCACCACATTGCCGATTCCATTCAGGTGTCCACTCTCGCAGCGAGAGTCCGTCGGGAGCTGCAGCAGTCCATCGAGGCCTCGTTCCCGGAAAGCAACACCGACGACGCCGGCCCGGCAGCCACACCAGACGGCCTTCCCGGGTTGGTCCGCGCGGAGGTGGATTCGGCCTATCTTCAGGCCTTCGACACCGAACGCCTCCTCAAGGCCGCAAAGAAAGCGGACGCCGTCATACGGCTGGCGCACTCGCCCGGCGCGCACCTGATCAAGGGACAGGTGGTCGCAGAGGTCTGGCCGTCGTCGTGCGCTGAAAACCTGACCGACAGCATCCTGGGCAGCATGGCCACCGGGCAGGAACGCACGCCCTACAGCGACCCGCTGTTTGCCGTCCAGCAAGTTGTGGAGATGGGCGTCCGAGCGCTGTCTCCCGGAACCAATGACCCCTACACCGCCCGGAACGCACTGGATGAAGTCGCCTCGGGTCTCGCCGTGGCCTGTTCACGCCCACGGCCGCTGACCGTACTCGGCGACGACGACGGCGTGGCGAGGGTTTTCCTGACCACCCCATCAGCGCTGGATCTGCTGGACGAAACGTTCGACGCCGTCCGGAACTACGCGCTGGAGCATCCGACGGTGATCCTCAAAGCGTGCGAGCTCGCACGGCAGCTCGACAATCTCTCTACTGCACCCGAGACTTCGCAGCGCATCCGCGAGCACGTCCAGCTTCTGGTTGAGGCGTTCGAAAAGACACATCCGATGGAACCTGATGTCCAGGCTGTGCGTCGGGCGGCGGAAACGGTACTTCCTGCCACCCCCTGACGTACTCGCCTGACGCCGAGACCGGGATCTGACGCTGAGGTCACCCCGCTGACGGCGCCACCTTCAAGAACGCTCCCACCTACCCCGAGAGCGCGCTCGGCACAGTCCCGCTGCGCACAACATTCGCCCATTCGTGCAACACCGGTTTCATCGCCGAACATGACACGGTGTCCCAGCAGCAGCTGTCCGAGGCCGCGGCCGCACTGGGAATCGGCGTCGAGACCGACGGAGTTGGGCTTCCCGTGTTCTTCGGCTCCGTTCCGGCCGAGGCAACCGGCACCGCACACGCCGCGTCGATGATTGGCCAGGGACAGGTCCTCGTATCACCGTTTGCCCTGGCCCGTGCGGCCGCTTCCGTCGTCCATCACTGCGGAAGAAGCCGAAACGCTCCGCAGCCTCATGCGGTCGGTGGTGACCGACGGCGGTACGGCCATACTCGCCGATATCCCCGGCGAACCCGTACTCGCCAAAAACAGGCACGGCGGAATTCGGGACGGAAGATCCGCCGCACACCCACGCGTGGATCGTCGCGCTGCATGGTGATCTCGCCGTCGCCATCTTCGTTGAGGAGGGCGAGTACGGGTCAACGTCAGGCGGTCCCCTGCTGGAGGAATTCCTCACCAGTGCCGGGTAGGGTTGCGCCATGACCGGCATTGCCACGCAGACGCGGCTCCGCACCCTGCGAGAATCGTTCAGGTTTGTGCCGACAGCCCGCATGAAAAAGGGGGGGGGAGATCGTCCCGGGCCATGCTCCATCTGAATTGTAAGGGAGGCCAGAAGCAGAATGACATTCTCAGTTACGAGATGCTGTGGACTATGATCAAAAATGAATGCACCGACATAGATCCAAAATAATCCATGTCGGTGCATTCAATTATCTACCCTGTTGGCCGTTGGCCTCGCATAATCCGCTCTTTACGGACGACATATTCGTCAGCGGTCAACGGCTCCAAGGATAAACATGGTCCTCCAATCGATTCCACACTTTCACCATTTGCCCAACTAAAGGGAGTATCTTCTATCCCCACCCAATCAACAATTATATGCTGGGGAGTGGGGTCCGTTATGCGTCCAGGGTGACCGTAAAACAGAACGGACGGGTAACCCGGTCGCGGAACTTCCCTTGCTTCGACGTCCTCGCCGAGGGAAGCAACGAGTTGTCCTCTCACAATCATTGATGCGGCAAGCATTCCAACCTCAGATGTTTGCGGCCTTCTTGACCCAACTTGGACACCTAGGAACGTACCCGCTGCAGTAGGCTGTGACCACCCCAAAGGTTCCGGACGCATGGGGTTGGACGGTTCGGAAGTCTACTGTACCAATCATCGTTGTTGTCGCACCCACTCTGCACTTCTTCCATAACCACCACCCGGTACAGTCAATGCGATGAACCACAGTGCGATATTCGTATGCCGATCCTGACTTGTATTTCACGCTGGAGGGGTACTTGGTGAGCGCCTTCGTTGCCGATGTGTTCAAATTATGATATTCGACGACTTTTTTGTATCCGAACCCTCTACCAGCATTGTTATTCCACCCCAGACGCAGGTAGACGGTTCGGTTGCGATAATCCTTCCAGGACGAGACCACCCGGTAAGTGCTGTTGGGAGTCGGTATCGCTGCGGCCGATTCCCAGTACTCTTCCTCAGGAACTCCTGGTACGGCTCCGTCATTGACCGTGCTTCCGCTTGCTGGCGATTCAGTGTGACTTGCGTCGAACGTCGTACCGTCTGCCGCAAAGTTGTAGTCCACGTCGGAATTTATCTGACCACCGGATGCGAGAGTGTCAACCTTCTCAATGTCAACACCGAGCGCGACCAACTGGCTTTCGTTCAGCTCCTGACCAACGGACAGATTGCCGCCAACGATCGCGAACGTCGTGGTGGCATTTGGACTTGGTTCTGAAGGACAACAACTTCCACTTTCCTGAGGGCAAGTTGCTTGTGGACACACAGACGCGACCACCGACGTCGCCGGCATTAGCACCGTACTTACAAGGGCAATTATACCCACGAAATAGAATCTTTTAGACTTCATTTGGTCACCAATCAAAGACATCCCACGGGATGTAGTCAACAGGGCGTTTAAACCGGTTATCCTAATAGATGCCGAAACGGCTGAGACCCCGTCTGCCCTTCCGTCTCGGATGAGATGGTGAATGAAGTAGACCATGTCACATGCCCCTCGCACAATAGGCAATTTACGTCACTCTTGAGGGGGGGTAGAAACGGCTGATCTCGTGGGAAGGGTCTCCGCCCTACAATCGTCCGCCTTGAACTGTCATGTTCTGTCTGCTCGACTACGTCTCCATCGAAATTGCGACATCAAAACGAGTCCTTGAGCACTTCCGGCTTCTGGTGGACGCCTTCGACGGCACAGACCCGATGGGTCGGGATCTCCAGCGGGTAAGGCAGGCGGCGGAATCAGTGCTTTCCATCCCAGAGGCGTAATTGCCTTCGCGACCGCTGCCGAAGTCACCCTCTGTCGCCGAGGTCACCGGGCACACCCTCTCTGATGCTCCTATAGTTGTCAACTGCAGTTTTGAGGGGTTTGTTCGGCGAGCCAGTTCCTGTAGTTGTTTGCGAGCTGATCATCGCGGCTGAGCCCCCTTTCGATGCGTGAGAGGGTGCCGGGCCAGGTGCTGAAGTGTTCGGCGGCTGCGCGAAGGTTATGCCCAGATTCTGTCTCGTTGTCCTGAGGTCGCTGACCGTCGGCGCTGCTTGAGGGTTGGTGAGTTGGCGGTAGATCTCCCGGGTGACGTAGCGTTTCAGGCACGCTGGTCGGTTGCCATGCGCGATACGACGATGTGGTGGATCGCGGCGTTTGCTGCACGGTCTCCGCCGCGGCTGAGCCGGTGCCGGGTGGTTTTACCGGAAGGGGCCGGGATCGGCGCTACGCCGACCAGGGCGGCGAACTGGGCTTCGTTGTGTATCCGCTCTGGGTTGTCTCCCATGGTGACGAGCAGCTGGCCCGCGACCTCTACCCCCAACGCCCGGCGTATCGCAGAGCAACGGCGCGTACGCTGCAAGTATTTCCTCCAGTTGGACATCAGCGCCGGTAACTTCCTGATCAAGGTGCCGGTAACGGGTAGCGAGGTTTTTCAAGGCCATTGCGGTGGCGAAATCCGGATCCGTGAGGGCGCCGGTCGGGCGTGAGTGCTCCAAGGCGGAAATGAGCTTAGCCGAGGTCTTTCCCCGGTATTTGCTGCGTACTGATTCCGGCGCGGAGATCAGAATCCTTTTGATCTGATTGACGGCAATGGTTCGTGCCTTCATCGCCGAAACGCGGGCGGTGCGAAGCACTCTGAGGCATTCAACGGGGCCGTCTTTGACTTTGGGTGTGGAGATGCCTCGTTCGGCCAACACCGATTCAGCGGCCTGGAAGGCGTCCAGGGGATCTGATTTACCGCGTAAGCGGCGGGCCTGTCTATTGGGGCGGTTTACCTCCTGCACGGGCAGCCCTTCACGGATCAGGACCCTACTCAGCTCAGCGCCGTAGCTGCCAGTTCCTTCGATCCCGACCCCAATCACCATGCCGAATTGAGTGATGAAATCAAGGATATTGCACACCCGGAGCCGACCGCGAGAAGCTCCTTGTCAGCGACGGGTTTACCGTGCTCAGTGATGACGGGGACATGGTGCGTGTCGGAGTGGGTATCGACGTCGGCAATGACTTTTAGTCGATCGTTTGCCATGATGAAACTGCCCTTCCATTGCATCAAAACGCGTAATTAATGGGGACGCTGGCCAGGTGGGCAGACAAGACGGCAATGGGACTGCTAACTTCAGGCTCCTATAAAATCATGTCCGCCTGGTCAGCGCACTTCCTGCGATCTTGAGACGGTGGACAGATCACATAAAAGACAGCCCCGCTCAGGGCCTCAGTCAGACTGAGTGCCACACCATCTCAAGACCATTATCATCATTGCCGTCAGGCTGTAGTGAGATGAATTCTGTTTCGTGAGGGCTGATGGAGAGGGATATGAAAATGGTCAAGTCAACGCGTCGTGGTCCGTTTCGGACTGTGGTGGAGAAGATGGAGATCCTCGCGGAGTATGAGGCCGCGCCGGCCGGTTCCAAGGGTGAAGTGATCCGAAGGCATAATCTGGGCACGGCCACGATTGGCCAGTGGGCTTATGCTCGGGACCATGATGAATTTGGACCCGGGCCCAAGGGCAATAGATCACGGAACGGGCGCTCCGCTGTGACGCCGAATCGACAGAGCGCGGAGCCGGAACCATTGAAAAACTCCTTCGAAAGGACGCAGTCACCGGACTCGTCAACGCCGGAATAGGCATCGACCGGGCCTGCGGCCTGCTTGAGGTCAGCAGGTCCAGCTGGTACCGCCACCAGAACCCACCAGCCGCCGAGGCGACCCCGATCCCGCAGAAGGACTGGGACCAGCCGGCCGCCTTGAGTCAGGCTGAACGGCAGGTCATCCTGGACCGCATCAAGTGTGAAGAAACAGCGGATCTGAACATCGCCCAAATCCGTGTGAAAGCGATGGACGAGGGACTGCACGTGGCCTCCGAATCGACCTGGTACCGGGTAGCACGGGCCGAGAAACTGGCCGGGGACCGGCGACGGTGCGCAACCCACCCTCCGAAAACGATTCCGGTGCTGTGTGCTTCGCGGCCGAATCAGGTGTGGTCCTGGGACATCACGGTACTGCCCACCGTGGACCGGGGACGGAACCTACGCCTTTACGTGGTGCTCGATGTCCTCAGTCGGGCCGTCGTGGCCTGGTGCCGTGAACCCGACGAGAAAGGCTTCAAAGCCGTGGACATGCTCGAGAAAGCATTCGCCGCTCAGAAGGCTAAACCAGAGGTTCTCAACGCCGACCGCGGGTCCATCATGACCGACACCGAGGTCAGCGCCCTGCTAGCCGGTCATGGTATCGATCAATCACATTCCCGACCCCAGGTATCTAATGACAACCCGTTCTCGAAGGCGCAGTTTAAGACCATGAAATACTCCCTCGACTACCCGGGACGATTCATCGACATGGACCATGCCCGCCGGTGGGTCAGTGCCTGGATCGGCTACTACAACGACTGCCACCTGCACTCGGGCATCGGTTACTACACCCCGGCCTCGGTCCACGGCGGCAGCTGGATCACGGTTCGGGATCAACGCCAGGCACTGCTTGATACTCACTACGCCCAGCACCCCGGACGCTACCGCCGCCGCCCCCAAGCCACCACCATCGAAAACAAAACCTGGATCAACAAACCCCAAGAAGACACCAACACACTGACCGAAACCAGCCACCCACAACAAGCCGCCTAAAACGTCCCAAACAGGTTGACAGATACCGTACAAGGGGTGACCTCGGCCAGGTGTGCGGTGCGGTAAAGGGTGACATCGGCAGCGGGCCGAGGGTAAGCGCTAGCGGGAGCGGCGCTCGTTCGACGCCGGTGCGCTGGCGCGGCGAGGGCCGCTACGGGCTGGGCGTTTGCTCCGGCCCGATGCCGCCTGATCGGTGGTGCGCTTGCCCTCATGCGTGCGGGACGCATTATCAGGACGCTTGCCTTCGTGCGCACGCGCCGCGTTGTCGGGACGCTTCCCACGACTCGGACGAACCACATCGTTGGACTTGGGCTCGGCCGAGACCTTGCCCCGTCCGCCGCGGCCGCCACGCCCACCGGCTGCGGGTGCGCTGCCGCTGCGACGGGCACGTTTGCGCTGGGCATTGGCTCCGGTGGACTTTCCGCCGCCTTCGCCTGCCTGACGGTTCGCGATGGCACGGGCACGCACTGACGGATCAACGACAGCCGCTTTCTCACCGACGATGTTCATCACTGCGGGCGAAGTGGGGCTGACCGATTCGATGGCCACGTTCACGCCAGCGGCCTTCATGAGCTTGGCAACTTCGTGCTTCTGCTCTGGCAGGGCGATCGTGACAACCGTTCCGTCGGAGCCGGCACGCGCGGTACGTCCCGAGCGGTGCAGGTACGCCTTGTGTTCCGTGGGCGGATCAATGTGGACCACCAGCTCAACATCATCGACGTGAACACCGCGGGCGGCAACGTCTGTGGCTACGAGCACGCGGACACCGCCGGTGGAAAATTCTGCCAGGTTACGGTCGCGGGCATTCTGCGAGAGATTGCCGTGAAGGTCGACTGCCGGGATGCCGCTGTCTGTGAGGAACTTTGCCATCTTCCGCGCATGGTGCTTGGTGCGCATGAACATCACGCGCCGCCCCGTCCCCGATGCCAGCTGGTAAACGAGCTGCTTCTTCGCTGTCTGATCCTGAATCAGGAGCACGTGGTGCTCCATGGTGGTGACGGACGCCGTCGGGTCATCCACTGAGTGGGTGAGCGGATTCGTCAGGTACCGCTTGACGATCTTGTCCACGCCGTTGTCCAGCGTTGCCGAGAACAGCATGCGATGACCCTCGGACGGCGTTGCGTTCAGCAGGCGCTGCACTACGGGGAGGAACCCGAGATCCGCCATGTGATCGGCTTCATCCAGGACGGTGATCTCAACGCTCTCGAGGCTGATGATTTTCTGCTTCATCAGGTCCTCGAGGCGTCCGGGGCATGCGATGACGATGTCGACGCCGGCACGCAGTGCCCGTTCCTGCCGCTGCTGGGCAACACCACCGTAGATGACGGTGGTGTTCAGCCCGGCAGCTGCCGCCAGCGGAGCCACGACATTGTTGATCTGTGTCGCGAGTTCGCGGGTAGGCGCCAGGACGAGTCCCAGAGGACGGCCCGGACGACGGCGGTAGGCCGCTTCCCGTTCGGCCAGCCGGGCAACCATCGGCAGTGAGAATGCGAGGGTTTTTCCGGATCCGGTGCGGCCGCGGCCCAGGACGTCCCGGCCCTTCAGCGTGTCCGGAAGGGTCTCAGCCTGAATGGGGAACGCTTCAGTGATTCCCTGCGCAGAAAGAGTTTTGACGAGCGTGGAGGGCACGCCAAGGGCAGCAAAAGTAGTCATGTATTTGCACGAACTTTCTTCTCAATATCCCCATACACCGGTTGGCGAAAGGGTTCGCCGAAGAAAAGTCAGACAGTGTCAACCGCACTCCGCGTGGAGTGGCATCGGGACAAAAGAAAGCGTTCATCGACGCAAGCTGTGCTCGCCGACATCGGGTGTCGGATCGAAAAGTGCACAGACAAGTTCCATCAGTCTATCAGCCGCTTCACCCAAGTGCCGCCGTCGCACGTGTTGTCCTCGTCACTAGCTTATTTCTACACGCGGTTAATGTTGCGGGCGAACCGGAAGATGGATTGGGATTCTCCATTTTCTAACTTGCGCGTGAGCTTCAGGGTGGTTCCGCCCTGCGCTGGACCTTGGACGACCCATGTACGACCATCATGAGTTATTACTTTCTCTCCCTGCTTGAAATCCCCCAAATCCGGCATCCGTTCGGCATTTCGACTGCTGTTGAAGAACCGTTGCTCAGAGGATGGCGCAGTATCGGGTTGAGGCTCTTCCTGCGCGTCAAACGC
Source organism: uncultured Micrococcaceae bacterium (assembly GCA_947502645.1). Lineage (GTDB taxonomy): Bacteria > Actinomycetota > Actinomycetes > Actinomycetales > Micrococcaceae > Arthrobacter_J. The sequence goes on from CANNAD010000001.1 coordinate 530,829, forward strand.
TGCCGCTGATCCTGGTTCCACCTTCGGAACAACACTCTTCTCGGTTTGTAGGGGACGTGGCCATACCCGGCAAGCCACCGCCGCCAACTGACGAGCGCGCTTTTCAATGACCGTCTCGTCCCAGGCGTCCGCTCCCGAAACCGTTTTATTCAACAAAAGGATAGATTGCTTCGCGAGCTCCGGGCGCTTAACATCCCAACTGAGGTTGGAGACATCCTTATTGAACCTGGCCGTCACCAAGGTCAGATTCCCCATCCGGTGTACAACAGAGTCTCTCTGTTGAGCGGCAAGTTCGCGCTGAGCGTCGTCCTCGACTTCAAGCGGCCAGTGGCTCCTCCATTTTTGCGGCATCACATGTTCAATTTCGAGCTTGCCGTAATCAAATTCAGCCGGTTCGGCACCCGAGTTTTCCTCGCGGAGCTGCCAATCGACCGCGCCAAGAATGAGCCGGATGCGGTCCTGTCGCAAGGAGTTGTAGAAGCGTTTGTCCCTAAAGGCTTCTACAACCTCGGAATCTGTCGGCCATGCGCGCCCGGCTGAGTCAGCATCAAGGGCACGGAAGATTGCTGAGACTATGTCGTCTCCGCTTTCAAGAGCTTTGCGTCCGGCTTTCAAGACGTCCACAAAGAATGCACCGTACCCTCGCGTATTGGCTGACGTCAGAATACGACGGATGACCCACGATTCAATTGCGGTGACCACTTCTTCGTGGGCATCCATCGATAGCACGGCGACTGGGAGAGTCCGCAGCCACAACAACAACGGTGCCGCGGCTGTCACGCCGGACGTCTCGATGCGGGCATAGGAACGGGAAAGCCGTTGTGACTCGATAGGAGTGCGAGCGTATAGCTCCTGATAAGCCCGCGCGTACATGTGCAGCTGCTTCAGCACTTCCGTCGTTGTGATACGGCGATCACCAAGATAATTGCGAACGCCCTGGTACAAATGACCAACGTTCGTTTCCGAGCCGGTGACAGCTGTTAGCCAGTTCGACATCAATACATCACGACGGCCTCGAGCTGCGTGGCCGGCACCGATGGTCTTGGTCCACCACTCGTCGTCGAAATGCGTCCAGTGTGCGTCATACAGTGCGTCTAATTCATTTTCACCCTTCAAATCAGCACGGAGGAACAGAAGGTTCTTCACCAAGTCCGAGGCAGACAAAGGGCTTTGCCTGCCATTGAGCACTTCGAAAATGACCTGGGCATCATCGTTCTTCTCCAAGTCGATGACGACAAGCTTGAACAGGCCAAGCAGAGCATCCACTACCTCATCCAGAGTTACGCTCCGTGGAAGGTCAGCTCTGATCGCCTCCCGTGTTTGGTCCGCGAAGTATCGGCGGGCTTCTAAATACGGGTGGCCGTCTAATGTCGGCGCTATATCCGCCATGGCGTCGGGCCAAATATCCCGGTCCTTGCGTCTCGGCCAAAGCTTGAACGCGTCCCTTGGATCGCGCAGGTCTTCCTCGGGATTGCTGATGAGCTTGCGCAAAGCGGCAACACGAGGCTGTCCACTTTCCAGAACGACGTCGAGAACACTCCGGGCCAGCAACTGCAAGGTGGTTAACCGCTGCTGACCATCGATCACAACGCGCTGGTCTACGCCACCGGTAGGCGAGAGCAGCTGCTCACAGACAACCGCACCAAGGAAGTGAGGAGCTACTGTGGATTCAGCCTCGAGCTGATTATCCCCCTTTGCAACTGCGGCGGCCCTCGCCTGCTGCAGCCTTCTAGCAGCTTCAACCAGATCTTCATGCAGCAGTGCCCACTGCTCATCCTTCGTCCACTCATAATTGCGCTGGTAGATCGGGATGTTGAACCGTTTTCCCGACGATAAAACTTCTTTCAACTCGTAGGTGTTGGCCTTCATGCTCTCCCCCGCTGAATTGAATAGTTGTTCATTCAAGTAGCCTAGCCGCACACGTGACGGTCGCGATCGGCGGGCCCGCCCCCACATGGTTAGATGTCACATGACCAGTTCAAAGAAGACCACCTTCGCGGTGCTGGGCCTCCTGCTAACCATGTGCGGAGCTGTAGGTGGGTTCGTCGTCTTCCTACAGCCGTGGCGTAGCTGCCCCGATATTGACGACAGCTCTGCGGGTTGCCCAGCAACGTCCGGCGATCAGGTCTTGCTCATACTTGCCTTGTTCATTCTGATTGTTGGTGCTCTTTTTCTCGTGATGTCGATGAAACCAGAGCGCGATCACGGGTACGGAAGCTAACGAGCACGCCATGTTTTCCAATCCGTCGGGATACCCTAGAGCCGATGAACACCGAACCAGACAAGACGCACCGGGCGCCCGCAAAATACAATGCTGAGGGCCAGCCCTACGGTGTCCAGACCGTTTCCTTTGTACGCCGCGGCTCCCGGCTGCAGGGGCGCCGTGAGCAGGCTTGGGAGCAATATAAGGACAGCTTCGCGATTGAGGTCCCCCGCAACATTTCGGACACGTCGGTCCATCAGGACTTCAGGCTCGACGTCGACTCCACCTTTGGACGGAACGCCCCCCTGACGGTGGAGGTCGGCTCCGGTCTGGGAGAGGCCGTCACCGCTGCCGCCCACGCGCACCCGGAACGGAACTTCCTCGCCGTCGAGGTGTACCTCCCCGGCCTCGCCCAGACGCTCTACCGTGTGGGCCAGCTGGGACTGCAAAATGTCCGTGTGGTGCAGGCCAATGCCCCCGAGGTGCTCGAAACCATGCTCCACCCCGGGTCTGTCTCTGAACTGTGGGTGTTCTTCCCGGACCCGTGGCACAAGAAACGGCACCTCAAACGACGTCTCGTACAACGCAGCTTCGCCGAACTCGCGGCCCGGGCGCTCCCAACTGGTGGCCTCTGGCGCCTGGCCACTGACTGGTCCGACTACGCCGTGCAGATGCGCACGGTCCTCAACTGTTCCCCCGAGTTCGAGAACGTGCACGACGGCGAGCGCGCCGGAAGTGACAGCCCGCTCACCCAGGTGTGGGCCAGCGGCGTCGAACGTGTAGTCGGAGGCGCTCCTGTTCGGGAGGGCAAACTTCCGGTGAGTACGGGCAATGCGTCAGTCGGTGAGGACGAGGACCGTGAAGGCGGGTGGGCGCCGCGTTTTGACGGGCGCGAGCTGACGAGCTTCGAGAATAAGGCCCACGAAGCCGGTCGAATGATATTTGACCTCACGTATCGGCGCGTCTGATTGAAGCGATTCCGCATCCCTGCTAACGGTGCGGAAATTTCGGCCGATTGATTCGGGTAGCACCTGTACCCTCCCACGCCCCTTGGGAAACACCCGGATCAAGAGAGCCCTCCCTGTGTCAATACTGCAGCGCACCGCTTCGTTCACCGCCCTCCTCCTCCTGGCAGGCAGCCTCACCACTTTCGGCACCCCACCCGCACACGGCGCCACGACGACGACGTCGGATTCACCTCCCGTCATCGCTCCTGACCCTGGTGCGCCAATCACCGCTCATCATGTAGAGCCCGGCAGCCCGCTGGATACCGCGCAAAAGCTTGCAGAGCAGGGCATTGCCTCGCCGATGAGCGCTGCGGGGCAGCGTCGCGGCAACATCAACGTCACACTCGTGACGGTGGACCTCGCGGATACGTCCGAGGCCAAGGCGCGCGCTATCGACGTCAACGCAGCGAAAGCTGCCATCAACAAGTCCAGTGGGTACTGGAAGGCGATGTCCAACAACCGGATTTCCATGTCCGTGGGCTCGGGCCACCTCATGCACAAGTCTGCAGCCCGCTCAACCTGGAACTATTGGGAAATCATGAACCAGGTCACCAAGGAACTCCGTTGGAGCAAGACGGGCTACAACGCACTGGTGATTTTCATCCCCACGAGCACTCTCTCCGGGGGCGCTCTGGGCGCAGGGTGGAGCGGCAGCGGTACCGGTGGGCGCATCCTCATGCCGACCACCAGCAACTTCACCGGCAACGTCATCACGCACGAGTTCGGTCATTTGTTGGGACTTCTGCACGCGGACGCCCTGCAGTGCGGATCCGGCCAGCAGGACGTCGCCGTGTACGCCGGGTCCTCTTGCGGCATCAAGGAATACGGCGACTCGCTCGACGTGATGGGCATCGGCCGCTGGTATGACACCCCTGTCATCAGCTCCAGTTTCTGGGACAGGGGCGGGTTTGGCCGCGGTGACGAAGTCCGCAACCTGGGCGTTGCCACGGGCCGTCATACGTACACGCTCAGGCCCTGGGCTGGTACCGCCGCGAACCGTGCAGTGAAGTTCACCGATCCTCGCAGCGGCGAGGTCTACTACCTGGAGCTGCGTACGCCGACGGGCTTTGACCGCAACGTTGCTCTCGACGGGAACTTTGGCGTCAAGATTGTGCAGAGCGGCGGGCTGACGGCGTCGTCGTCGCTTGTGCTGAGGCCTGACTCCCGTCCCTTCTCCGGCTACTACCACCCGAACCTGACCTGGCAGCCGGGGCAGTCCTTCCGCACCCACGCCGGCACCACGGTGCGCATCAACAGCGTCACGAGCACCTATGCCTCAGTCACCATCGACTCGGGGAAGCCGTTCATCGACCTTGCCGGATCCGGTTTCCGTAGCGACATCGAATGGATGTACACCCGCAAGCTCACTACCGGCTGGTCCGATGGCACGTACCGTCCTCTCGCCACCATGGACCGGAACGCGATGGCGGCCTTCATATACCGTCTGGCAGGCAGCCCCGCGTACACGCCGCCCGCCCGCAGCCCCTTCACTGACGTGTCCCCGAAGCAGCCCTACTATAAGGAAATGGCGTGGATGCACGCCAAGGGATTGGCCAACGGCTGGGACAACGGAACCTACCGGCCCTACGAATCCATCAACCGTGATGCGATGGCCGCGTTCCTCTACCGTTACGCCAGCGACTTCTGCAACGTTCACGTAGCCGCCTCGTATCAGGCGCCGTCGTCGTCACCTTTTGTCGACGTCACCCGCGCCTCACAGTTCTACACGGACATCGCCTGGATGGACGCCGCGAACATCTCCAACGGTTGGAGCGACGGCACCTACCGGCAAGTAGCTCCGGTCACCCGTGAAGCAATGGCCGCGTTCATCCACCGACTGGACACGTTCCAGAGGCAGAACGGCGGCTGCCGGGCCTGATTCGCCGTTCAACATTGAGGGACATCCCTGCCATTGCGGCGGGGATGTCCCTTTTTGGTGGGAGCTATGGTTGTTTCATGGCATCGATGAAGACCTGGCAGGAGATGGTCGCTTCCAATGAGGCACTTCTGAACCGGAAAACGGGCGAGGACGCGCGGACATGGACGACTCGCGCCCGAGACGCAGGAATCGAGTCTCCAGGAGCCCTGAAAACGTGGCTCGCTGAACAGAACGTCACCGGCTATAGTGCTCTCGCCGTCGAATGGGACATGTTCGGTGTCCCAGAGTTCATGCAGCAGGGAGCGGATGAGCTCATCGACGGCCAATACGCGGACCGGACCCAGCTTCGGCCCGTCGCAGATGCTTTGCTTGGGTGGGCGGAGCGCACCAACGACGTCGTCATCCAGGTGCGGAGAACCTACGTGTCCCTGCAAACTTCACGCCGAAAGTTCGCACAGATCACCCCGGCCACAAAGTCCGCTGTTGATCTCCTTCTGCGCCTTCAGGCAGCTGTCACGTCCAGTGAACGATTGGAACGCATCAAGGTGGCAAAGGGCGACACCCTGACGCACCGTGTGAGGTTGCGGTCAGTCGATGAGGTTGATGAAGAGGTACTAGGAATCCTCGAATCTGCACGCAAACAAAACGGCTGTTAGCCTTTGTCTCGGGCGCCAAGGCGGCGCCGCTCAGAGACATTGGAGATCACCATGGGACATGCCCTGAAGCGCTATCTTGCGGCTGCAGCGTTGGGAGCCGCGACGCTTTCACTCGCAGCTTGCGGGTCGGTAACCACCGAGGCCACGCCGAGCGATGAGGCGAGTGCAGAGGCTACCGGCACGACGGCGTCATCGGAAGAGAACGCAACCGAGTCGGCGGTACCTGCAGACTCGTCAGAGACCAGCAAAGGGGCAGCAGCTGGCGCCGAAGAGGATTCCTCAGCCAAAAACAAGGACGCGAAACCAGCCGACGACGGCGCCTGCACGGGAGAGAACATCACCATCGATTCGGCGGTGGACAGCCCGGTCAACCTTACGGGCGACTGCGGCGTGATCACCCTCGCCGGCCAGGGCATTGTGCTCGTTGTGGAGAATGCCAAGGGCATCGTGGACAAGAGCGGCATGAACACCGTGTCCGGTGACGCAGTGGGTGACGTGTCGGTGGTTGGCGATGCGAGCACCTTTGACGTGGAGTCCGTGGGCGTGCTCAGGCTTGAGGGCAACATGAACACTGTGAAGACGTCAGCTGTGAAATCTGTCTGGGTTGCAGGGGACGGCAATACCGTCTCGTGGGAGAAGCCTCTGAGCGCTGCCCCGGAGACCATCGGGTCCGCGAATACGCTGTCCGGCCCGCGCTAAGGGCACCGAGCCAGTTGGGGCGGCCTCGACGGCCGCCCCTTCACGGTGTGGGGCACTCTAGCGTTGACCGCCCCGCCAGATCACCAATGACTGTCCACGGGCACGGGGGCGCTGCCCGCGGGCCAGCGTCACCACGTCGCCCGCCAGTCCTGCCGCGAACACCCGCGACCCATTCGACGTCGAACGCCTCTGGGCCAATTCTTCCGTCAATTCAGAGACCCGGCTGCGCAGCGCAGCCACCTGATTCTCCAACTCCAGAATGCGTTTGATGCCCTCTAGGGACACGCCCTCCTGTGACAGCCGCTGGACCTCGCGGAGCGTATTCACGTCCCGCTGGGAGTAGCGCCGCTGCCTTCCGGCCTGGCGCGACGGGCACACAATTCCGAGTCTGTCGTACTGCCGAAGCGTCTGCGGGTGCATGTCGGCCAGTTCCGCGGCAACCGAAATCACAAAGATCGGCGCTGTCAGATCAATACCCAAGGTGGCCTCCGTTCATGCCGCGACGATACTTCACGATGACTAGAGTTTGGCTTTGGAGGCAAGGCCGCGACGCGGATCGGCGTCCTTCGTGGCTTCGGCAAACGCCCTGACCGCCGCCTCCGCTTCCTTGTTCAGGTTCTGGGGAACGACGACGTCGATGGTCACCAGCAGATCTCCAGTGACCTTGGAGGTCTTCACACCCCTGCCCTTCACTCGAAGAGTTCGCCCTGACGGCGTCCCGGCCGGAACCTTCACCTTCACACTGTCTCCCGCCAGGGTAGGAACCTCGATCTGGGCTCCAAGCGCAGCTTCCGCGAACGCCACGGGCACGTGGACGCGGATGTTATCTCCGTCCCTGCTGAAGAACTCGTGCGGGCGGACGGACACAGCGACCATCAGATCGCCGCTGCCCGCGGGCCCCTGCTGGCCTTTGCCGCGAACGCGGACTTTCTGACCATCCTTGATCCCCGCAGGAATCCGGACGTCGATGACCTCACCGGAAGGTTCCCGCAGGGCGATGGATGTCCCATTGATGGACCCGCCAAACGAGATCGTGGTGCTGGCCGTCCGATCCGCTCCTTTACGGGGAGGCGCCTGGCCAAACCCGGAACCGCCGCCGGAGAAACCCCCGCCGAACAGGTCCGCGAACTCCGGAGGGATGTTGCCCTGCTGGAATCCACCGCCGCCGCCACGTGGGGGCCGGCCCTGTCCTTGCCCGAACAGGCCGCCGAAAAGATCCTCGAACCCTGCGCCGCCGCCAGCACCGCCCGTCCCGCCGCCGGGACCGCCAGCGGAGAACCGAGCCCCGCCGCCCATCGCGCGGATGGCGTCATATTGCTGCCGATCCTCTGCGTCGGACAGCACGGCATACGCTTCGGAAATATCCTTGAAGCGCTTCTCGGCCGCGGCGTCTCCCGGGTTCTGATCAGGGTGGAACTTCCGCGCCATCTGGCGGTACTTCTTCTTGATGTCGGTGTCGGACGCGTCCTTGGATACACCAAGGATCTTGTAAAAGTCCTTCTCGACCCAATCCTGACTTGCCAAGAACGTGTCCTTTCCTTCTGAAAACTAGAACGTACCGAGTAGCAGCGGGGTCGGAGCAGGTCTCGGGGAAAGCAGCTTTGCCGCCGTCCGGGACCCGCTCCGGCCCCACAAAAACCTACTCCGGTACGGCGACGATGACCTGGGCTGCACGCAGCACCCGGTCGTTCTTCTTGTACCCGACGCGCAGGATCTGGCTGACGCTGTCAAAGGTGACGTCAGCACTCTGCTGCTGGATGAGCGCTTCGTGGATGTTCGGATCGAACTCCACCCCCGTCTCATCGATTCTGGTCAGGCCGTAGGTCCCCAGTGCGGTCTCAAGTTTGGCGGAGATTGCGGCGAAGGGCCCGTCTGCCAGATCGCCGTGCTGACGCGCGGCCTCTATGTCATCCAGAACCGGCATCAAGGTATTGATAACGCCGATGACTGCCATATCCCGAGCCACGTCCCTGTCCCGCTCGACACGCTTGCGGTAGTTGACGTATTCGGCCTGGAGCCGCAGGTAATCGTTACGCAACTCAGCCATGGCGTCAGTTGCTTCCGTCACCGCAGCGTCCTCGGAGCCGCCAGCCTCATTGAGGATGGCTTCCGCCTGCGACAGTGCATCGCCGTCGCCCGCAGACGCCGTTGATTCAGCCGCGGACGAGGCCGCCCCTTCCGAAGTGGCCTCCCCTGCGGCATCATCAGCCTGACCACGGACTTTCCCTGTCTCCGGGTCCACTTTCCGGTTATCCCGGAACGTCACCGGTTCCTGTTCGTCGGCACCTTCGTGCCCGTTCTCATTTCCGTGGTTGGCCATGGTTACTTCTTTTCTTCGTCTTCGTCGACCACTTCTGCGTCAACGATGTCTTCGTCATCGGCCTGGCCGGATTCCGGTGCACCTTCGCCGGACGCCGCATCCCCTGCCTCAGACTGGGCCTGAGCGTAGATTGCCTCACCGAGCTTTGTCTGGGAAGCCTGCAGCTTCTCAAATGCAGCCTTGACATTCTCCGGGTTGTCTTCGGTTTCGAGAGCCTTCTTCAGCTCATCGACATCCGCCTGAACCTCGGTCTTGACGTCCTCCGGCAGCTTCTCCGCGTTGTCCTGAATCAGCTTGTCCGTGGAGTACGCCAACTGCTCAGCCGAGTTACGGACGTCCGCTGCCTCACGGCGCTTCTTGTCCTCTTCAGCGTGTTCCTCTGCCTCCTGGACCATGCGGTCGATGTCCTCCTTGGACAGTGAGGAACCGCCCGTGATGGTCATGGACTGCTCGGTGCCGGTGCCCTTGTCCTTGGCGGAGACATGAACAATGCCGTTCGCGTCGATGTCGAAGGTGACCTCAACCTGTGGGACGCCGCGGGGAGCCGGAGCGATTCCCGTCAGCTCGAACGTACCCAGCGGCTTGTTGTCACGGGTGAACTCACGCTCTCCCTGGAACACCTGGATTGCCACTGAAGGCTGGTTGTCATCAGCCGTGGTGAAGGTTTCGCTGCGCTTGGTCGGGATAGCCGTGTTGCGCTCGATGAGCTTGGTCATCATGCCGCCCTTGGTCTCAATGCCGAGGGAGAGCGGTGTGACGTCAATCAGGAGCACGTCCTTGCGCTCACCCTTCAGCACACCAGCCTGCAGAGCCGCACCAACAGCAACAACCTCATCCGGGTTGACGCCCTTGTTGGGGTCCTTGCCAGCCATTTCCTTGACGAGGTCAACAACGGCCGGCATACGTGTGGAACCACCGACGAGCACAATGTGATCGATGTCGGCTACCTTGATGCCGGCTTCTTCGATGACGTCGTGGAACGGCTTCTTGGTGCGGTCCAGCAGGTCCTTGGTCAGATCCTGGAACTTGGCACGGGAGAGGTGCTCATCCAGGTGGACAGGCCCATCAGCCGTGACCGAGAGGTACTGCAGGGAGATGTTGGTGGAGCTGGCCGAGGAGAGTTCCTTCTTGGCCTGCTCGGCAGCTTCCTTCAGACGCTGGAGGGCAATCTTGTCCTTGGAGAGGTCTGCGCCCTTGGACTTTGCCTGCTGCAGCAGGTAATCCACCACGCGCTGGTCCCAATCGTCGCCGCCGAGACGGTTGTCACCGGAGGTGGAGCGCACCTGAATCGTGGAAAAGTCGTCCTCGTCCTTGCCAACTTCGAGCAACGAGACGTCGAAGGTACCGCCACCGAGGTCGAAGACCAGAATGAGCTCGTCTTCCTTGCCCTTGTCCAGACCGTAGGCGAGTGCTGCCGCCGTCGGCTCGTTGACGATACGCAGGACGTTCAGACCGGAGATTTCACCGGCTTCCTTCGTGGCCTGACGCTCGGCGTCATTGAAGTAGGCGGGAACCGTGATGACGGCGTCCGTGACCTTTTCGCCCAGGTAGGACTCTGCGTCGGTCTTGAGTTTCTGGAGGATACGCGCGGAGATTTCCTGCGGCGTGTACTTTTTGTCATCGACAGCGACATCCCAGTCGGTGCCCATGTGACGCTTGACTGAAGCGATGGTGCGGTCAATGTTGTTGACGGCCTGGCGCTTGGCGATCTCACCGACGAGGACTTCACCGGACTTGGAGAAGGCGACGATCGAGGGCGTGGTGCGAGCACCTTCGGCGTTGGCAATGACGGTGGGTTCTCCACCTTCAAGAACGGAAACCACCGAGTTGGTAGTACCGAGGTCGATACCTACTGCACGTGACATATGTGCTGATCCTTTCGAAAGATCCACTGAATAGCGTTGCCATGCACCGAGTACTTCCAGTGCGGCACACACCCAACCCGACATGATTGAGCGTTCTGCACTCAAGTCTACTCAGGGCCAACATCGTGTCAAGTCAGACCTGAGTAGATGTCACTCAAGTCTGACCCAGCAGCGCATTCAGTGTCCCTTCAAACCGAACAATAAGTATGAATATTTATGTCGTTGAACTCATTTCAGGAAAAAGAACTTTAGACCGCAAAATTCGACAGGACGAGGGAAATATCGGCGAAATCACCACCCTCGTCGTCGTTATGCACGCGGAGCGGCGTCTGCAGAATTTGATCCGGCGGAACAACGATGACTTTCGTCTTGGAGCCGTCGAGATCGGAGCTCTCCTCGCTTGTGCCCTCATAGAGCTTGAGTTCTATGGTGACCCGGACGCTCCCGTCGGGGCGCGGCACCGCAATAGCTTCGAGCTCCACTCTCACTTCGCCGCCAGCCTTACCGATCAACGTCATAACACCCTGAGGATCCCAGGAGTCCAGCCATGTCTCACTTCGACGTTCTACCTTGCCGTGCTCGTTGTCGAAATATTCGTCATCCGTGACCTTCATGTATGCGCTGATGACAAGGTGCCTTTTCACCTGAGGCGCGGGCACCTCCACGCTGTCACCACCGAGGTTTTGCAGCACGACCCTATGCGGGGGCTCTTCAGGGTCGACGCCGTAGAGACGGGTTACCGCGGCACCAGACCAGGGTGTCCAGGTGATCTCGCCGCATTCAAAGGTGTTGCGCCGTGGCCCGTCGGTTTCGGGAACGTTGATTTCGTCAGAAGTTGGCAGACCGAGGGCTCCCTTCTCCCAGCCCAGCGACGCCCAGAGGTCCCGGATTGCTCCATAGATCACGTGTGCCCCAGTGCTTCCACTCCAGTAAATGGATCCATGCTCGAAGTGGTTATACCGTGCTGTACCAGCGGGGGTGCTGGTCTCGTCCGTGATGGGCCATCCGAGCCGTCCGCTCACTCCCCCGTAGTCATCCCATTTTTTACCGATCGACCCGTACACCGCATGCGCACCGCCGTCGCGCCGCCACATGATCAGCGCGTCGTGCGGAAAGACCCGGAAGTAGCCCTTCCCGTCGCTCGATCCCGTGAGTACGGAAACTGGCTCCTGCCAACCGAGCTCGACGCGCTTTGCCTCAATGGCGGCAGCGGCGTCACGCTCATCCCGTAAATGCCATTGAATTTTCGAGAGCTTGAACTTTGAACCTGGGTCCAGGCGATGAATTGGTGTTTTAGTGACTACTCTTCTAGACATGATTGCCTCCCCATTGAAACGACCAGCGTGGTGCCATCGAATGTACTCCACCACAAGGATTTTGTCTTAACTTTTTTGGCTAGTTTGTAGCAAGCAATATATTTCGCTCACTTTTTATAGCTTTGTCTTCACAAAGTGGTGATTAAATAGGCTTTCGACCCCTCGGACGCGGCGTGGCGCTGCGCCCTAAGGGCCACGACTGGACCCCACTCAACTCGATCGGGAACGCTCCGGAAGTGTTCCGGCGTATACGAACATGGCACCCCGGCAGTGTCAAGGGTTGGGATCCAAAACGGAGGTTGTACGTGCAAAATTTCGTCTTTGGGCAGTGTGAGCTAGACAACACTCGTCATGGTTTGTGATCGTTTTGTTATCCAAGATGACGATTTGGTCATCAACCGATTAGTTAGGTTGAACATGAATAACAAGAAGATCGCCGGCGGAATCCTCGCCGCTTCGGCCACCGTACTTGCAGGAATGTTTACCGGCGTTCCCGCGCAGGCCGTCAGCACAACAGATGACGCCAAAGCTCCCGCAGTCGTGAGTCAGGCCGTCACCGCCGGCAGCGCCGCGGATTACTGGACCCCCGAGCGCATGGAAAATGCAATCCCCGGGTCAGTGCTCGTAGAAGACTCCCTCGCACACTCGTCCTTCATGGCCAAGGCCAACCAGGCGACGGTGGAGCGCGGCGAACACACCACCATCAAGAACAACAACGGTAAGGGACCCGGAACCGGCAACAACGGCAAGGGACCCAACAAGGGCAGCGAGACACCCTCAGCCAGCGATGAAGCGCCGGTAGACCACATTGGCAAAGTGTTCTTCACGCTGGGCGGGTCCAACTACGTCTGCTCCGGCAACGCGGTCACGTCCAATAACCAGAGCACCGTTTCCACCGCCGGACACTGCCTGAATGAGGGACCGGGCGCCTTTGCGACCAACTGGATCTTCGTTCCGGCCTATGACAACGGCAACGCTCCCTACGGCGAGTGGACGGCAGAAGAACTGTTCGCCCCCACCGAATGGGTCAATCAAGGCAACATGGCCTACGACACCGGCTTCGCCGTCATGGCCCCGCTCAACGGACAGACCCTCGGCGAGGTGGTTGGCGCATCAGGCGTGGAGTTCAATGCAGAGCGCGGCCAGAACTACACCGCATACGGCTACCCGGCCGCAGCACCGTTCGACGGCCAGACGCTGAAGTCCTGCTCCGGTCAAGCCATCAACGACTCCATCAGCCCCGAGTTCGAAACGCAGGGCATTCCCTGCGACATGACAGGTGGCTCGTCAGGAGGACCGTGGTTCATCAACAGCGACCACACCGGTAATCAGAACTCCGTCAACAGCTACGGCTACGGCGGCGTGGACGCCATGTTCGGCCCCTATTGGGGCAGTGTGATCCAGGATGTCTACAGCCAGGCATCCAGCTCGTAAGCACTGAAGTATCCCCAGCGGGGTCACATCGGGTCATCCGGTGTGACCCCGCTGTCGTTCCACCCTAAAATGACTCCGTGATTCCCTCTCTCTGGCTCGCCCTCGTCGGCGCCTGCCTTCTGATCAGCTTCACTCCCGGCGCAGGAGCGATCAACACGATGAGCAACTCCCTGAACGCCGGTTATGTCCGCGCAATCTGGGGCATCACCGGTCAGCAGCTGGCCCTGATCGCCCACATCCTCATTGTCGCCGCCGGTGTGGGCGTGCTCGTTGCAGGCTCTCCCCTGGCGTTCAACATCATTCGCTACGGCGGCGCCGCCTACCTCGTCTATCTGGGCGTCCAGAAGTTTCGCGAGCAGCCGGAACCGGACGACGGAGCCGTCGTCCTCCGCCAGCACGAACCACGGTTTTCCATGTTCAGGCGGGGCCTCTGGGTGAACCTGCTCAACCCGAAAGCCATCGTGTTCTTCCTGGCCTTCATGCCCCAGTTCATCAGGCCTGAACAGCCGCTGGTCCCCCAGTACACGGTGCTCATCTCCACGGTTGTCGTGGTGGACGTGCTGGTCATGTGGCTGTTTTTTGCTGCCGCGGCCAAGTCCTTTCAACGCTTTACCCGCAATGTGGAGGGCCAGCAGATCCTCAACCGTATTTTCGGTTCCCTGTTCGTCGCCGTAGGGGTGGGCCTCGCCGTCATGTGACCGGCTCGTAGAATGAGTACATGTATCGCGTCATCACAGTCTGCACCGGAAACATCTGCCGCTCACCCATGGCGGAAATCATGCTCGCCAGGGCGTTCAGGGAGGCTGGACTTCAGGACGCGGTCAGCGTTGACTCTGCGGGCACAACGGAATGGGAGGTCGGGAAACCGATTGACCCGCGTGCTGCCGCGAAACTCGCCTCACAGGAACTTGAGAGCAGGAATCACGTCGCCAGGCATTTTGATTCGTCCTGGTACGCAGACAGGGACCTGATCCTGGCTCTGGACCTCGATCATCATGAGCACCTGCGGAATAACGCCCCTGATGAGGAATCCCGCGAGAAGGTGCGCCTTCTGCGCGAGTTCGAGCCGTCGTCGGCGGGTGTTCCGCTGCGTGAACTGGGCATCTATGATCCCTGGTTCGGCGACACCGAAGACTTTGAAACCACATGGGCGCTCATTAACGGCGCCATCCCCGGAGTGGTGGACTACGTGAAAAACGAGCTCCGTGACCGCTAGTCCACGGCCGGTCCTGATTGCGATAGACGGACTTTCCGGGGCCGGGAAGACCACTCTGGCGGTGGAGCTCGCGGAACTTCTGCGCACCCACATCAGCGTCAGTGTCTTTCACCTCGAGGACATCTATCCCGGTTGGGACGGACTCGCGGGAGGCATGGCTCGCTACGTGAGTGACGTTCTGCCGCCCCTTGCCGGAGCGGGTACCGCCAGCTGGCGCGCCTGGGACTGGGAAGCCGACGACGACGGCCCTTCCGTCCGGACTGAACCGGCCGACGTCGTGCTCATGGAAGGTGTTGGCGCAGCCTGCGCGGAAGCACGTCCATTCCTGGATGCCGTGGTCTGGGTTGAGGCAGCCGAGAATCAGCGCCGCACGATGGCGCTGGCCCGTGACGGCGATGCCTACGCCCCGTTCTGGGATCGTTGGGCGCAGCAGGAAGCCTACTGGCTCGCCGATGATGATGTTCCGGGGCGGGCCGATGTCGTGGTGGAAGGGTACAGCGGGAAGGGCACGCCGTCGCTGGTCCTTGACGCTCTCCTGGCCGTACCCGAGGTGGCGGAGAAACTGTCCCAGCTTCCGCGGCGGGTGCCCTCCCTGCACGTCGAAAAGCTGACACCCCGGATTGAAACTGCGGAACTTTTCACCCGGTTGAACTCGGATGCGTCCAACGCGGTGTGGCTGGACAGTTCCAATGCCCACGAACTCAATGACCGTAACCGCTTCAGCATTCTGGCCGACGACGGCGGCCGGCTGGGCGGGACTGCCCGGCACGACGGCGGCACCACGCTGGTTTCCCGCGGTCCCGTTACGCTGCAGGTTCAGGGGCAGTTCTTCGGGTGGTTGAACACTGCCTGGGGCGCGGTGGACGTGGAGGCGCCGTCGGATTATCCGTGTGGATTCACGCTGGGCTGGCTGGGATATCTGGGCTATGAGCTCAAGCGTGAAACCGGCGGCGCAGATGTGCGCGGACCGGAGCTGGCTCCTGATGCGTCGCTGATTTTTGCGGCTCGCGCTGTCGTGGTGGACCACCGTGAACATGAGGCTTATCTGTTGACGCTCAGCGATGGCAGTCCGGACGAGGAAACGGACGCGTGGGCTGACGCAGCACGTGCGGCGTTGATTCGCGAGCCCGGCACGTCTGCCGCCGAACCAACGATTGCCGACTGCGGGGATTTCGCGGTCCGTGATTCGAGGGAAGAGTATCTGGCCAAGATCGCATCGGCCCAGAACGCGATCCGGGAGGGCAACACGTACGAGGTGTGCCTGACCACGGAGCTGACGGCACACGCCGAGCAGCTGGACCCTTTGGAGGTTCACGCAGCGCTCCGGCGTCGGAGTCCCGCCCCCTTCGCCAATTACCTGCGTTTCGGGGACCTCCACCTGGCCGGCTCTTCGCCCGAGCGGTTCCTGTCCATTACCTCCGACGGCGCACTGCGGGCCGAGCCGATCAAAGGCACTCGCCCTCGGCTCCTGGATCCGGAAGACGATGCCCGGCAGAAGCGCGAGCTCGAATGCTCTCGCAAGGACAAAGCGGAAAACGTCATGATCGTGGACCTGCTACGCAACGATCTCTCGCACTTCGCGGTCCCCGGAACTGTTGCTGTGAGCAGGCTGTGCGCCGTTGAAAGCTATGCGACCGTCCACCAGATGGTCAGCACGATTGACGCCCAGCTTCGTCCTGACGCCTCACGCACGGCAGCAGTTGCGGCCGCTTTCCCAGCGGGATCCATGACCGGCGCCCCAAAGATCAGCACCATGGAGATTCTGGACCGGCTCGAATCCGGTCCCCGCGGCCCCTACTCTGGCGCTGTCGGGTACTTCTCGCTCAATGGGTCCGTTGAACTTTCAGTGGTCATCCGCACCCTGGTGATGCACCGGGCCGAGGCTGGCGGATTCGACCTCAGCCTTGGTGTTGGCGGCGCCATCACCGCCGATTCGGTCCCCGCCGATGAATGGGACGAGGTTCGCGTCAAAGCGCGCGGCGTGCTGGCAACACTGGGAAAGCACTTCCCCACCGACGCGTAAATTATGCTGGCCGCATGACAGTTTTCGTGTTTCTCGACCAGGCCTACCCCGACGGACGAATCGTCGACGCTTCGAAACCGCAGGTCATGGCCACAGATCTGGGTGCCACGCGCGGGGACGGCGTGTTCGAATCCATGCTGGCGCGCGAGGGCAAGCCGCGCAAACTGCAGGCTCACATGGACCGGCTCGCAACCTCCGCAGCCAGTCTCGAACTGACGATGCCTGATCCGGAGCAGTGGCATCGCGCGATTGACACAGCCATCGCCAACGCTGAGAACCCCGGAGCGGAGCTGGTTGTGAAACTCATCATGACCCGCGGAGTGGAAGGCGCAGCCGCACCCACCGCCTGGGTACAGGTATCCGCCGTTGCCCGTCAGTCCAGGGAACAGCGTGAGGCTGGCCTGTCCGTCACTCTCCTGGACCGCGGGTACAACAGCACCGCTGCCGAAACGGCGCCCTGGCTGCTGATGGGCGCGAAAACGCTGTCGTATGCGGTGAATATGGCGGCCCTGAGGTACGCGCATTCGGCAGGTTTCGACGACGCGATCTTCACCTCCTCTGACGGGATGGTTCTGGAAGGGCCGACGTCGACCGTCCTGCTGGCTACCGAACGCGATGGGGTGAAGACGCTGCAGACGCCGCTGCTGGAGAGCGGCGTGCTTCCGGGCACCACGCAGGGAGCCCTCTTTGAGACTGCCGCCGCTGCCGGCTGGACGCTCGGTTACGGTCCGTTGGTGCCCGCTGATCTCTTCGAGGCCGACGGCGTCTGGCTGGCTTCGAGCATCCGGCTGCTGGCGCCGGTGAACTCCATCGACGGGACGCCGCTGCGCACGACGTCGACCATCGGTAGCGCTCTCACCGCCGAGCTGACGGCGCTGCTCGAGAGTGCCCTGTAGAAGGTCTCCCAAAAACTAGAAAGTGTACTGTTGATTCATGCAGGGCACCGACGACGGACAGCACAACACCACGACGGCGGGGAGCAGCACCCCCTCAAACCGTTGCGTCGTCGGCATCGTCGCAGACCCTGATCTGGCAACAGACATAGTCTCCCGTCTCAAAGACCAGCTCCCCCGTATGTTCCGTGACCACGTGGACGACAGCATCGAATGGGAAGTCCAGCTCAAATCCGAAGCCCTGCCACTGGATGAGGACGGCAACATCACCATCTGGCAAAACAGCGACCGGTTGAAGTCCGATGAAGGTTGGGACCTGCTCATCTGCCTCACCGAACTCACCCGCAGGACCAAAAGTTCCCTGCTGGTCTCGGATGTCAGCGTCACCGATGACGCCGCGCTCATCTCGCTTCCCGCGCTGGGCCCTGTCCGGCTGCGCCACCATGTGAGAAACGTGATGGTGCGGGCAGTCAGAGCCATAATCACCAAGGACGCCGAGGCAGCGTATGGTTCTGGCCACAAACGGTTCCCTCGTGTGTTTCATCACCTTGAGACGCCGGTGGAAGAAGGAACCGCCGACGACGGCCCGGTGGAAGAAGGAACCGCCGACGACGGCCCGGTGGAAGGTTCCTCCACCGGCATATCCGGTTTCCGTGCCAGTCTCCGTCTCATGGCGGGCATGGTGCGGATCAACCGTCCCTGGCGGCTGGTCCCCAGCCTCTCGAGTGCGTTGGCGGCCGCCGTCGCGACAGCGGCATTCGGCGTCTTCTACTCAACGATCTGGCAGATGGCGGACTCGCTGTCCTCCCTACGGCTCCTGCTCATCAGCCTGATCGCCATTACCGCCATGACCACCTGGCTGATCACGTACAACGGGCTGTGGCAGAACCGGCGCAGCCTGGGCAGCGACAAAGACACGGCCATCTACAACGCGTCCACCGTCCTGACCCTGCTGATCGGCGTGACGTGTATGTACGCCGTGTTGTTCACCGTCATATTCCTGGGCGCCGTCATCATCATTCCCCCGGACTTTCTCGAGTCGACACTCGAGCATCAGAGCGACCTCATGAACTATGTCTCCATCGCCTGGCTCGCCAGCTCATTGGGCACCTTCGCGGGCGCGCTGGGATCCACGTTCGAGACCGATGACGCGATCCGCGAGGCGACCTACGGCAAGCGGGAGCAGGAACGGCATACCAAGTCAGAATCTGACGAGGACTGAGTCAGCTCCACACCAGATTCCAGGTACCCAGATACATGGCTGCCGCCATCGCAGTGCCAGCGACGAGCACCCCGCCAAGGATCACCACCGCGTCCATTCCCGCAAACGTCGCCCGACGTGCCCACGTCCGGTCATCGCCCCCAAATCCGCGGGCTTCCATCGTCACCGCCAGGCGGGATGCCCGACGGATCGACTGCACGAGCAGCCCGAACGCCTGCGAAAGGTTGGCACGGAAACGCGCCAACGGGCTACCCATAGAGCCGACGCCGCGTGCCCTACGAGCCATGCCCAGCGTCCGCCACTCCTCCATCATCAGCCCGATCAAGCGCATCGCCGCCAACGACCCCAGCACGAACCGGTGCGGAAGCTTCGCTTGCTGCGCCAGGGAATCTGCAAGGTCAGTGGGATCGGTACTGGCCATGAGCATGATGCCGGGGAGGGCGACGGCGAAGCTGCGCGCAGTAATGGCGACGGCGGCCGCCAGCGACCCCTCTGTGACGTCCACATAGCCAAGGTTGAGCAGGACCGATCCGGCGTCCTCGGCAATAATGGCGGTGCTCCAACCGCCAAGAACAATCGCGAGCGCCAGCGGCCATCCCCGTCGGGCCAGTGCCGAAACGCTCATTCCTACCAGCGGCAGCAGCAACAGTTCCAGCGTGAGTGCCACCGTGGCGGACACCCAGTCAATCGAAGCGGCGAGGGTGAAGGTCACGAGTACGACGGCGATGAGTTTCGCCAGCGGGTTGGCGCGGGTGAGCACCGCGGTGTTATCCGGGTTGAATAGTTCTCCCCTCATGAGCCGGTCCTTTCCGGTTCCAGCCGTTCGCCGCCGAGAATCCGGGTGAAGGGTTCATCGTGGGTCACGGATACCACCGCTGTGCCGTTGTCCAGAAGGTTCCGCAGCAGGGAGGCCAGTTCGGCCCAGGTATTTGCGTCCTGTCCGAAGGTCGGTTCGTCGAGGACGAGGACTTCGGGCCTTGTTGCCAGCACTGTGGCTACCGATAGTCGGCGTTTCTCGCCGCCGGAGAGCGTGTACGGGTTGGCTTCCGCCAGGGATTCCAGGCGTAGCCGCTGCAGCAGCTCATCCACCCGGGACGTCACAGCGTCCTCGGACAACCCAGCGTGGCGCGGTCCGAAGGCGAGCTCGTCGCGGACGCGTCCGGTGACGAACTGGTGCTCGGGTTCCTGAAAGACCGTGCCGATTCTGGTGATCAGGTCGCGGGCCTTCCATTGCGCGGGATCGGCCCCGAGACCTCTGGCGAACTCTGCCGTGGCCCGGACGTGGCCCGACAGCGCGGGAAGCAGCCCGGCGAGCGTCAGAGCGAACGTGGATTTACCCGCACCGTTGGGCCCGGTCACGCTCACTGCCCGACCTTGCCGAACCGTCAGGTTGATATTCGACGCCGCGGCGTCCGGCGTGTATCGCCGTCGTGCTCTCTCCCGTGAAACAGCCAGGTTCGCCGCTTCGAGAAGCGGCACGCCGCTGCCCCCGTTTTTCCTCGGCGTCACCTCGGGAAGGTGTCCCGGGACCCAGACGCCAGCGGCTATGAGCCGCTCCCTCGCCTGGGGAAAGACGACGGAGGGCGGCCCGTCGGCGGCCACTCCACCACCAGGCTCCAGCACGACGACGCGGTCCACGACGTCGATCCATGCCTCCACCCGGTGCTCCACCACCACGAGAGTTGCCCCGGTGTCCTCTACTACACGGGATACCGCATCGCGGACTTCGAGGACTCCGGCTGGGTCCAGGTTGGCGGTGGGCTCATCCAGGAGAATCAGACCCGGCTGCATGGCCAGAATGCCCGCCAGTGCGAGCCGCTGTTTCTGCCCTCCGGAAAGCTGCTGTGTGGGATGGTTCAGCGGAACATCCAGTCCGACGGCGCGCAGCGAGGTGCGCACCCGACACCAGATCTCGGTGGGATCAACCGCGAGGTTTTCGGCTCCGAACGCGACGTCGTCGCCCACGCGGGACAGGATGACCTGGGATTCAGGATCCTGTTGCATAAGCCCGGCCCGTCCCCGCAGCCCGTTCGCGTTCACCCCGTCAAGGGTCAGAGAGCCGGTTTCGTCGGCGTCGTCCTCGGCGCCCAGAACTCCGGCAAGGGCATGGAGAAGGGTGGACTTTCCGGCGCCAGAAGGACCAAGAAGCAGAACCTTCTCCCCCGGCTCGATGTGTAGGTCAAGCCCCTTGATGGCAGGCTGGTCACGGCCAGAGTGCCGCCAGCCCCAATTGGAGGCCCTGACAGCAGCCGGCTTCACGCCGGTTCTGGGGTCCGAGCTGATGCTCACAGCACTGGTTCGGATGCCGCGTTACGCGAGGGGAAGGCGCTCAAGGCACCGGTGCGTGAAAGCCCCCGGGCAGCGAGCCAGGACAGGACGCCAGCGAGGATCGCGCAGCCCGCAACGCAGCACACAATGTAGACAATCTTGTGGTCGAGGGCCCACGCAATATTCCAGCCCCACGGCATGAACGTGTCATTGAGGCCCATGAAAAGGCCCGCGGCCCCACCGGCCAGAAGCGCCACAGACAGCGTGAACCGGCGGTACCCAAAGGCGGCGAACATCAGCTCAGCACCGAGGCCCTGGATCATGCCGGACACCATGACCGCGACGCCGTACTTTGAGCCCATGAGCAGTTCACCCATCGCCCCGACGGTTTCACAGAAGAAGGCTGCCCCCGGCTTCCTGATAATGAGCGCGCCCAGCACCGCAGGGATGACCCAACCGCCGCTGTAGAGCCCGGACAGGGGCGGATATGCCGCTGTGAGGACACCAACCGGGCCGGAGCCAAGGGACCATAGCCAGAAAATGACACCCCCGGATACGGCGATCAAGGCGGCGACGACGATGTCCACCACGCGCCAGCGGTAACGCGGCTTGCGTGCTGCAGTGTCCGTAAGTTGTTCAGTCATGAAATCCTCCTGGAGTCAGGAGGGGAAAATGCCCGAGGCACTTTGAGATGCTCGACTCCCTTCGCCGGTACTAGCCGGAGCAGGTTCGAGGGTCTGCGGTGGTCCGCACTCTCAGCGCTCAACCTGCGTCCAGTTTCCCGGAACAGGCAACGCTCCCCTGTCGTGATGTATTTGCTGATTTCTCAGTGCCTATTAGCTTACACGCAGGCACGCATCGCGACGACTGACGCTAGGCTAGGGAGAGAAAGTTCAGGCAACCTGATAGCTGACATCTGAAAGCAAGGAGCCACCATGGAGAAAATGTTCAAGATTCTGGGATCTGTGATCAGCCTCGCCGCAGGCATCGCAGGAGCCAAGATTGTGGACGCCGTCTGGGAAAAGGTCACCGGAGACGGACCACCCAAGGGCACCGATGCACTGGAGAACACACTGCGCTCGTCGCTGGTCTTCGCATTGGTCTCTGGCGCTGTCCGCACCCTGATCCAGGTGCTGACCAACCGTGAAACGCAGCGGGCCATCAACCGGTTCGTTCGGACTCGCGGACAGGTTTAAGCGCCCCTAATCGTTGCGGGTGTCTCCCTCCGGGGAGGCACCCGCTGTCGTTTCATCCGGGTCCTGCTCCTTCGCCGCACGCTCAACGACCTCGTCCAGCTCATCGATGCAGAGCAATTCCTTGCGCAAGTGTTTGGTGCGGTACCCGGCACGTCCCACCATGTGCGCGGACACGGGAGTGGTGAGAAGCTGAAATATCCATGCCGCCACCAGGACCGGAAGTAGCACCCAGCTGCGCATCTCCGCGGCGATCGCGGCCAGGAACAACCAGAGCCCGAGCACCTGCGGCTTGGTCGCCGCGTGCATGCGGGACATCAGATCCGGGAACCTCAACAGCCCGATGGCTGCGGCCAGGGACATCAGGGCGCCGCCGATCAGGCAAACCGCCACGATGACGTCGAAAATTGTTTCAACCATTGGTGAGCCTCCGGTCTGTCACGAACCGGGACACGGTGATGGATCCGATGAACCCCACAATGGAGATAGCTACCAACAGGACCAGGTTGTCTAGATTGCCGTTGATGGCCATATCTGCGGCCAAGGCACCCCCAAAGATTGCCAGCAGGACGTCAATAGCCAGGACCCTGTCCAGCAGAGACGGCCCCCGCACAATCCGGAAGATGGCCCCAGCCGCGGCCAGCGCGAGAATAACGGACACAATGATGGTGACGACGGTCATGCGTTCTCCTGCCTCAGCCGGTCGAGTTCTTCCCTGCTCCCGAGCACCCGGATGATCTGTGCTTCGGTGAGTCGGGCCTCCCTGCGGATGGCGTCAGCATCGTGCGTCGTCTCGACATTGAGACAGTGCAGGTAGAGCGTGGACGTGGATCGGTCTACATCGACCACCAACGACCCCGGGATCAGTGTCAGGGTGTGTCCGGTTGCCGTGACAATGAAGTCCGAGCTGCTGCGGAGCTGGACGGCGACGACAGCATTGCGGATATGCGGGCCTCTGGTGACCGCCAACCAGAAAACGTCGACGCTGGCGGCCACCACCTTGCCGAAGAATCGGGCACCAAAAGCAATCGCGTACAAAATATTGAAACGGCCACTGAGCTCCACCGGAGGCAGGTAGAACAAGCGGGTCACAACAATAGCGATCAGTGCCCCAAAGAGCAGGTTTGATCCACTGAAGTCCCGCCACAGGGAACCCCAGACCAGCACGAGCCACACGATGAGTGGAAGTTCCTGAGCAAAGGAAGCATGCTTTTTCACTGCCCGGCCCCCTCACCAAAAACGGCTTCAATATAAGGAGTGCGGTCCAGCATGTCCTGGGCTGCAAGGTTGGAGAACTCAACCAGCGGACCAGCCAGCAACGTGACCGCAAGGCCGAGGGCCACCAACGCGATGGTCGATCCAACCATCGCCCAGGAAAGGCCGGCACTATTGCTGTCCGACATGCCGTCGTCGTCATCATCCGCGTCCGTTCCCGTGATCACGGGAGCGGTCCCCTGCCATTTGACGGCCGAAACAGGCAACAACAGCACCGGATCCGGATCGATGGCGTCGACCGGCCTGCGCCAGAAAGCCCTGTTCCAGACCCTCGCCATAGCCAGAAGCGTCAACAAACTAGTAACCACGCTGCCGATGACCAGCACGTACGCAGTACCCGTACCAAGGTCAACGCCAGCCTGCAGGAGCCCCAGCTTCCCCAGGAACCCGGAGAACGGCGGGATACCAGCGAGGTTCATCGCCGGCACAAAGTACAGGACGGCCAGCAGCGGCGAAAGCCGTGCAAGGCCGCCGAGCTTATCCACATTCGCTGTGCCGCCCCGGCGTTCGATCAGGCCAGAGACAAGGAACAGGCTGGTCTGCACAATAATGTGGTGAACCACGTAGAAGACAGCCGCACCAAGCCCTGCAACAGAGGACATCGCCAGACCAAAGACCATGAAGCCGATATGACTGACGAGGGTGAACGACAACAAACGCCTGATATCCGACTGCGCGAGTGCACCCAATATTCCAACGATCATGGTCAGTAGTGCCACGAGCATCAGCAGATCGTTGATCCGGTCACCCGGGAACAGCAGGGTCTCCGTCCGGAACATGGCATAGACACCAACTTTGGTGAGCAACCCGGCGAACACCGCGGTCACTGGTGCCGGCGCTGTCGGGTAGGAGTCGGGGAGCCAGAAAGACAACGGGAACACCGCCGCTTTCACACCGAAAGCCACCAGGAGCATCAGATGCAGCGTCAACTGCATACCGGAATCCAGATTCTCGAGCTTGATCGCGAGATCGGCCATGTTGATGCTGCCTGTGGCCGCGTAGATCATCCCGATCGTCAGCAGGAACAGCAAGGACGAAATGACACTGACGACGACGTACGTCACGCCAGCCCGAATACGCGGGCCTGACCCACCAAGGGTCATCAAAACATAGCTTGCAGTCAGCAGGATCTCGAAGCCGACATACAGGTTGAACAGATCTCCGGCCAGGAAAGCGTTGGAGACACCAGCAACCAGGATCAGGTACGTGGGGTGGAAGATCGAAACCGGCGCATCCTCATCTCCATCCACCTGCCCCTGCCCGGTCGCGTAGATCAACACGGCGAGACTGACGGCCGTCGACACGACCAGCATGAGCGAGGACAGACGGTCCACGACAAGAGTGATACCGAATGGAGGCGCCCAACCGCCCAGATGTACCGCCTGGGCACCATGCTCCCAGGTGCTGAAGAGCAACACCACCTCGATGAGCAGGGTCAGGGAGAGGACAGCGGTGCTGATCCGCCGCTGAAGCGCAGGCTTCCTGATGAGCAGAAACGCCAGCGCTGCACCAAGGAACGGCAGGACAACGGGCAGCGGTGCGATGGAGACGAGTGAGAAATCCATGGTCATCGGATCTCCTCGCTACCTGTGTGTTGCGTATCCTGCACGGTCCGTGACCCGGGCCTCTCTTCACTTTCCTCTGGCGAGGTGAACTCGGTGGTTTCCGCCGGTACGTCGGCGTCGTCCTCTTCGTCGAAGCTACTCTGGGTAGCGACGCGGCGGTCTTCGAGGTCATCCTGGACCTCATCCCGGCGCACCAGTAACCAGGACCGGTAAATCAAGCCGAGCATGAACGCCGTCACGGCGAAGGAAATCACAATGGACGTCAGGATGAGGGCTTGCGGCAGCGCATCACTATATTCCGAAGCTGAAATATTCTCGTTGTACAGTGGCGCTTTACCTGCGAACCCGCCCGTGGACAGCAGGAGCACATTGGCACCGTTGGTCAACAGAATCAGGCCCAGCAGAACACGCGTCAGGCTGCGTTCCAGCAGGAGGTAGATTCCGATTGCGAACAGTGCACCCATCACCACGAGCAGCGTAATGTTAACGCTCATGTGATGCCCCGCTTTCCTCGCTGGCCGATGCGGCCATGGACGGGCCATCCGGAATTTCCGTGTCGTCGTTCCCGCTTCCTGTTTCATTACGTTCGTCAACCTCTGAACCGAGGCTTCGCAGGACATCCAGCACGAGTCCCACCACGACCAGGTAGACCCCGATGTCGAAGAGAGTGGACGTGACGAACTTGACGTCGCCAAAGAGCGGCATCCAGAACTTCAGGATGGCGCTCTGGAACACCTGCCCGCCCAGGACCAACGGGGCCATGGCGGTTAGGGACGCCAGGCCGAGACCACTCCCAAGCAGGGCGCCGGCACTGACCGGTGTGGCTTCCGCCAACTCGAACCGGCCACCTGCCAGATACCTGATGGTCAAGGCCAGCCCCGCCATCAAACCGCCGGCAAAACCACCACCGGGCGAATTATGCCCGGAAAGGAGCAGGAAGATGGAGAACACGATCACGGAGTGGAAGATCAGCCGCGTCACCACCTCAAAGATGATGGACCGCCGCTCGGGTGCCAGCGTACGACCGGCCACAAGCCAGCTGGTACGCGTGACAGTGATGAACTTCTCCGCAAGGCCAAGGGCCGCTCCCTGCCGGTGACCCTCAACGATCTTCTCGTGCCCGCGGTCCACCGACCCTGTCTCCACACCGTCCGCGCGCAGTCTCTTGTCACCACGGTTGCGTACAAAGATCAAGCTGGCCACGCCGGTAGCAGCAATGGCGAGCACCGAGATCTCACCAAAGGTGTCCCAGGCACGAATATCCACGAGCGTGACATTCACGATGTTGTCCCCGCCGCCCCCGTTGTGCGCCAGCTCCGGGAAGGCCAGCGAAACCGGCGCCGCCACCCGGGCACCCATGGCACTGGCCGCAATGAACATCATGGTGAGCCCGAAACTCACACCCAGGACGGCCCGCAGCACACGATGCCTGCCGGGTTGGCTCTCCCAGAGCCGGGCAGGCAGGGATCGCAGTGCCAGAACGAAAGCCACCAGGACCACCGTCTCCACCAGCATCTGGGTCAGCGCCAGATCAGGGGCGCCCTGAAGCACGAACAACAACGCCATCCCATAACCAGTCACACTGACCATCAGGACAGCCAGGAAACGCTTGTTGGCCCGGATGGCACCTAGGGCACCCAGAATGATTCCTGCGCCGACAGCAACCTGGACTGGCTCATCAAACCAATGCCACTGCGCTGGCAACTGTGGTCCATGACCAAAAATCGAGAGCAGCGGGGTGACAATCGCCATGCCAAGAATCACCGTCAGATAAAACGCGAGCGAGCCTCGCTGCGTCCGGCCCGTCACCCAGATCGCGACGTCGTCGAGCACACCGATGGTCCCCCGGTACATCCGCTCAGCCTCCGGCACGCGCTGCATGCGCAGCTGCACACGCTCAACGCGACCCCGCTGCCAGAACAACAGGACACCCAATCCGATCGTGACGACAGTCAGGCCAAGGGCAGGAGTGATCCCGTGCCATAAGGCAAGATGCGGCCGTGCCGTCCCGGTATCCGGGAACAGATCAACATAGGGTTGCACGGCCTGGTCTACCGGGAACACCCAGAGCCCCAAAACTACCGTGACGACCGCGAGAACGGCCGGGGCCGCCAGGAACTCCGGCTCGATCCGCTTGAACGGAGTATCCTCAGCCGGATCCTTGGTGCCGAACCCGCCCCAGATAAAGCGCGCGCTATACGCGAAAGTCAGGACCGAACCGAGAACAACACCGATCAGCACCACCCAGGAGGCCCAGCCGCCGTCGTGCTCCACGCCATGAACGAACGCTTCGTAGACGGATTCCTTGGCAACAAATCCGAGGAGCGGCGGAAGCCCGGCCATGGACGCTGCACCAACGACGGCGATCGCTGCCAACCACGGAGCCTTACGCCGCAGGCCGGACAGTTCACGAAGATCTCGTGTTCCGGCACGGTGGTCGATAACGCCGACCACCAGGAAGAGTGTGGCCTTGAAGAGCCCGTGAGCCAGCAGGAGCCCCAGCCCAGCAAGCGCCGTTTCACGGTTGCCGCCGCCCACCACCAGCATGAGAAAACCCAATTGGCTGACGGTGCCATATGCCAGCAGCAGTTTGAGGTCGAACTGTCTCAGCGCCCTCCAGCCGCCAATGATCATTGTCGACAGCCCCAGCACCATGATGACGGGGTCCCAGAAAGCAGTCTCCGCGAAACCAGGCGCAAACCGGGCCACCAGATAGATGCCGGCCTTCACCATCGCCGCCGCATGCAGATAGGCGCTGACGGGCGTGGGCGCAGCCATGGCAGCAGGTAGCCAGAAGTGGAAAGGAACCTGCGCGGACTTGGTCATGGCACCCAGCAGGACCAGAGCGATAGCCGCGTCAACCATGAGGCCCTGCTCCAGCAGTCCACTGGTATCAGCCAGAATCTCGGAAATCCGGTACGTTCCCGCGGATTCACCAATGATGATGAACCCCACGAGCATCGCCAGCCCACCGAAGGTTGTGACAATCAGGGCCTGCAGCGCCGCCCGTCGTGCGGAGAGACGATGCCGGGCATAACCGATCAGCAGATAGGAAAGCACCGTCGTGATTTCCCAGAAGATATAGAGCAACAGCAGATTATCGGCAGTTACCAGGCCGAACATGGCGCCTGCGAAAGCCAGCAGCTGCGCGCCGAACGCACCGAGGCCGGCGTCGTCCGTCTTGAAATACCGGGCGCAGTAAAACAGGACCAGGGCGCCGACACCGAGAATAAGCAGTGCAAGAACCGCCGCGAGATCATCCATCCGGAAGTCAAGATTGAGCTTGAGTTCCGGAACCCACTCCAGCAAGCGCGACGGCGGCGCGTTCGGGTTTCCAGCCAACGCGGCCTGATCGGCCCTCGTATAACGGGGAAAGGTGAAGATTAGCCAGACAAATCCTGCAGCCGGAGCTGCGGCCAAAGCGTAGAAGGCGCTACGGCCCATGCGGGAGAAAAGCCAGGGCGCGACAACAGACACCGTGAACAATACGGTGAGCACCACAAGCACAATCTAACTCCGCAACTCTATTGACGACGGGCATGGACAGCGGGGTTAATCTTTATCCATTCTATCCGAGGCATAAGGGTGCCGCAGGTTGATGACGCATTAGTGGCTTACAGATAGCATCAGGACATGAGCGCACCAACCGCCGAACCGGCACTTGAGCAGCGTCCCGTCAGTCGCCGCCAGATAGCAGCATGGGCTTCCTGGGACTGGGGTTCAGCAGCATTCAACGCCATCATGACCACCTTCGTGTTCACCGTCTACCTGACCACCACGAAGGAGTTCGGCGGAGAAGAGTACGTCTCACAAGTACTTGGTTCGGCGCTCACCATCGCCGGATTCCTCATCGCGGTGCTCGCTCCGGTGGTAGGCCAGAGATCCGACGCAGGCGGCAAACGCAAGCTGTGGCTGGGCGTCAACAGTGCGCTGGTGGTCATCCTGACTGCGCTGTGTTTCTTCGTCTATCCCGAACCGCAGTTCCTGCTTCTGGCCGTCACGCTGCTGGCCGCAGCCAACGTTTTCATGGAGTTCGCGGGCGTGAATTACAACGCCATGCTGCTGCAGATTTCAACACCGTCCACGATCGGGAAGATCAGCGGCTTCGGCTGGGGCATGGGTTACGTGGGCGGAATCCTTGCCCTCGCCATCGTATTGTTCGGTTTCATCACCCCAGGGTTCCTGGGGATTCCCACCGAAGGATCCCTGAATGTTCGCATGGTCGCGGTATTCAGCGCCGTGTGGTTCGGTCTCTTCGCGATTCCTGTGCTGCTCGCGGTGCCCGAGCTGCCGAAGAAGGCGGCCGGTCCGCGCATCGGGTTCATTGCCTCCTACGGTCTGCTGTTCAGGCGAATCAAGGCAATTTTCCGCACCAGCCCCCACACCATCTTCTTTCTGGGGGCCAGTGCAATCTTCCGTGACGGGTTGGCCGCTGTCTTCACATTCGGGGGCGTCATCGCTGCCGGGACGTTCGGGTTCGATCTGCAGGATGTCATCATCTTTGCCATCGCCGGGAATCTCGTAGCCGCCGTCGGAGCCATCGCCGGCGGCTATTTCGATGACCGGGCGGGGCCCAAACCCGTCATTATCGCCTCGCTCCTGGGGATCCTCGTCGCCGGCGGGGCCATGTTCTTCATGACAACGGCAACTGGCTTCTGGGTCTTCGGCCTGTTCCTCTGCCTCTTCGTGGGCCCCGCACAATCGAGTTCCCGTGCCTATCTCGCGAGGCTGTCCCCAGAGGGAGAGTCCGGCGAGCTTTTTGGGCTCTACGCAACAACGGGCCGCGCCGTCAGCTTCCTCGCTCCTGCACTGTTCACGCTGTTCATCACCATCGGCGGGCAGCAGCGATTCGGCATCCTGGGAATCCTCACCGTGGTGCTGATCGGGTTGCTGGTGCTGCTGCCGGTGAGATCACCGGAACGGGTGGCAATCGCCGTCGTGCCCTCCGGGCCCGGGCACAAGGAGTAGCGCCGGTTTAAATGCGGAAGGCCTGTCCAGACCCCCATGCTGGACAGACCTCCTCTAACGCCGGCTCGCATGTGCCGAACGCGTGGCATGGCCGTTCATCCACCCACACTAAATAGCTAACCCGAAGATTGGCCGCTTGTCATGACGCCCTTAAGGGGTACACGGACCGGCGTCCTCCACCCGCTGCACACGGGCCGAGACGTCAGGAGTCCGCGTCTACCGGCGGAACAATGCCCAGGCGGATAGCGGCAGTACGAATCTCATGCTTTGTACCTGCAGAATAACCGGCCTGAATCAGTTTGTCCTTCGAACGTTTCAAATACGTCTTGACGGTACCTTCCGACAAATTCATGAATCGGGCCACATGCTTGCCGATCAAACCCGAGGCGTACAGGCGGATCACTTCCAACTCCTGTGGCGTCAGATTGGCTGCCGGCGAGCGCTCCGCAAGAACTTCCAACGCTTGTGCGAGACGGCGCGAAATATATTGTCCCGGTTTCAACTCCCCCGCACCGTCCTCCGCCACACGGAGCTCGTCTGACGTGATGATGGCAATCGCATCCATGAGGTCGGCGATGGGGTCCTGCTTGTGAACTACACCCAATGCCCCTGCCTGAAGGGCCTCCAGGACCTCTTCGACCTGGTCGCCCTGTGTGTAAACGAGTACGCGCGCACCCCACGCCATCAGGGCATGCACGTTGTCCCTGGCTCTGCTCTCATCCGCTAGACGAATATCCAACAACGCGGCGTCCGTGGATGGGCACCCCCGTTCCACCAGCTCCGCCACGCTGGCCGCCGTCACGGCTACACAGATACCAGCGTCCTTGGCCTCGATCACGGCGCGCAGGCCGTCCCCCACCAGCGGGTGGTCATCCACAACGGCGACGGTGATGTTCCCGCTCATACTGGGTTCGCCGTAGTTTTAGGCATGGATTCAGCGGTCGTGGGGTCGATCGTCAAATAGACCACGCCGTCGTCCTCCATCAATTCGCTGTTTTCCGGGACGTCGACCTGCGCCAGCCAGGCTGCGGCGTCCTCCCCCATGAATACCACGGCAACACCGCCTTCGGGGAGTCTGCGCATCATCACGCGGTCCCCCTCGCCTGCTGCCATCACTGATTGGCGCAGGACAAGCACATTCTCCTCGGCCAGTTTCAGCCGCGTTCGCATGGCGTCCTGCAATTCCACTGCGACGCCGCGCGCCCGTGCACACCGCACAGCTGCCCGCAGCTCGGTGCTGAGTAGTTGGCGAGCAGCCAACTCGTCCCGCAGTCCGAGGGCGCCGCGGTCCCACCGCTGCCTGTCCGTGTCCGTGATGCGCGATCGTTCATGGAGACCCGAAATCTGGCGCAGCAAGGGCAGGGACTGGCTGCGCATCACTTCCACTGCGGAATCGTGCTGCACCAGTGAACGCACATATTGTTCCCGTGCGAGCCTGTTCCACGCATCAACGTTCCGCAGCTCCCTGCGCTGACCAGCCATCCGGCGAAGGAAAATGGCGACGGCAGCCGCCCCTGCATACATGGGCACGGGGGACATCAGGGCCGCACCGCCATACATGAGGGCATCCATGGTCCAGCCCAGGAAGACCACAGACACGACGGCATCCGAAACAATGGTGACTGCGAGCGCCGCTCGCGCCACGCGTGGCCGGTTGTCAAAGACGAGCATGGCCAGCAGAGTGGCCGCTACCCCGGGCCACCAGTTGGCGTAGGTGTGCACAAACTCTGGTTTGAGGGTTCCCAGCACGACGGCGGCCATGACGGGGATGAGGGCGATGTTCAGCACGGTGGACGTGCGGCTTCTGCCACGGGTGGAGTATTGCCAGCCAAGGGCCACCAGGATCGAGGCGAAGGTCCCAAGCCATAGGCCCGGGTTGGTGGTTGCGTGGATGAAGATAACGGCGAGGACCAGGTGCATGGCCAGATAACCGCAGAGGAACCATTTCAGCGGTTTCACGCGGGACGCACCCATTCGAGGATGACGGTTGTCCCGGAACCGGGCGTTGACCGTACGCTCACGTCCGCACCGATCAGGCGCATGCGGCCCTTGACGGATCCTGACAGTCCCATACAGGTGAGCGGAACTTTCCGCTCGTCGAAGCCCACGCCGTCGTCCTCTATCTGTACACGTATTGTGTGTGTGGAAACGTGTGCTTCCACGGTGCAGACCGTTGCATGGCTGTGCCGCTCAACGTTGCGCAGGGCTTCCAGTGTCGCGCCGAGGATCCCCTGGCAGACGTCGCGCGGCAGGTCAGGGCCTTCCGGGTTCACCGTGCCCACAAAAGTGCAGCCAGGCGCGGCTTCCTGCGTCACGGTCCGCAGGCGGTGGTCGAAGGAGCCTGGCGACTGATCGTCGTCGTACGGCCTGTGGGTCAGGAGCTGGACCGCTTTGGTCGCTTCGGCAGCCAACCAGCGCGGTTCCCGACCCGACCCCTCTGTGGACGCGGCGCGCAGAACGTTGATGACGTTGTCATGTACCACCGCATCCCAGTGGGCTTGTTCCAGCAGCCGCAGTGACTGATTGCCGGCGTCGAGCGCACTGCTGCGGGCTTCCCGTTCAGCGCTCTGCACACCGTGTTCAAACATCAGCAGTGCCCGGCTTGCCACCAGCAGGGATGTCCCAACGATGAGCGGAAACAACATGCTGGCGAAGGCCATCACGAAACCGTCATCTGCAGAAGCAACTGCCAGCAGAGCACAATTGCCCCAGCAGACCCAATAGGGCCAACGCCGCTCGCCCGCAACGGCCAGAAGCATCAGCCCGATGAACACTGCCGGCACATATGGCGAGCCTGGCATGGTCAGATCGGCCCCCACCAACAGCGCCCACACCACCACGATCGTCAGGTAGACGGCGGCCAGAACCGGGATGCGCTGCACCCCCGTATCGCGCCGGATGGCTAACAGACAGCACCCCCAGATCACCGCGAGGACGCCAACACTGAAAATATCCAGCCCGACGACGGCGGGAGCGGTGGCCGCCTGGGTAAAGGATTTCAGTGTTTGCCACAACAGGTACACGGGGCACGTGAGCGCCGCGGCGAGCGCGAAAACACGCTCGATCATCGACGAGGACCCCGGACGAAACACCTGCATGGCTACTGCCCGTTCGACTCAGGGAACGATGGTGGTGCGATGGAAATTGAGGTGGCTACGCGACGCCGTGGGGCCCCGCTGTCCCTGATACCTGTTTCCATATTCGCCGGACCCGTAAGGGTTATCCGTGGGAGAGGTGAGCCTGAAGAAACACAACTGCCCGATCTTGGAACCCGGCCAGAGCTTGATGGGAAGTGTTGCCATGTTGGAGAGCTCCAGCGTGACGTGGCCGGAGAAACCGGGGTCAATGAAGCCCGCTGTGGAATGCGTCAACAATCCCAGCCGGCCCAGTGAGGACTTACCCTCGAGCCGTGCCGCGACGTCGTCCGGGAGGGTGACAACCTCATAGGTGGAACCAAGCACAAACTCGCCCGGGTGCAGGATAAACGGCTCATCCGGGTCCACCTCGATGAGCCGGGTCAGCTCCGGCTGGTCCTGCGACGGGTCAATATGCGCGTACTTGTGGTTGTCGAAGAGCCGGAACATGCGGTCGATGCGTACATCCACACTGGAGGGCTGGACCATTGACGGGTCGTAGGGATCCAGCTGGATTCGTCCGGCGTCGATGTCGGCCCGTATATCTCGATCAGAAATCAGCACAGTATAAAACTAGCGTATTGGTCCCAACGGGCAGCTACTGGCCAATCTCGGTGCGGACAGCGAACAGTTCCGGGAAGAAGGTCAGTTCAAGGGCTTTCTGCAGGAAGCCGACGCCGGAAGAACCGCCCGTACCGTGTTTCATGCCGATGGTCCGCTCGACCGTCTTCAGGTGACGGAAACGCCACAGCTGGAAGTTGTCCTCCAGATCCACCATTTCCTCGCACGCCTCGTACAGGTCCCAGTTCTCGGCCGCGTTCTCATACACGTGCTTGTAGACCTGGACCAGTCCGGGATGGAAAACGTGGGCTTTCGAGACGTCGCGGGCCAGCAGGTCCTCTGGAATGTCGCAGCCGCGACGGTCCATGAAGCGGATGAACTCGTCATAGATGCTGGTCTCGCTCAGTATCCGGGACAGCAGCGCATGGGCATCCGGGTCCGCTTCGAAAACCTTGAGCATTCCTTCGTTCTTGTTGCCGAGCAGGAACTCCACGGCCCGGTACTGGTAGGACTGGAAACCGCTGGAGGAACCCAGGTCTCCGCGAAACTCCATGTATTCCGACGGCGTGAGAGTTGCCAGAACGGACCACTGTTCCGTGAGCGTGCGTTGGATGTGCTTGATGCGGGCGATCCCCTTCATCGCTGCGCGGAGATCATCGGCCTGCAGCCTGGCCCGCACTGCTTCAAGTTCGTGGAGCACCAGTTTCAACCACAGCTCGGACGTCTGGTGCTGGATGATGAACAACATCTCGTCATGGTGCTCGGGACGGCTCACCGGCTTCTGCGCCGTGAGGACCTGATTCAGATTCAGGTAGGAGCCGTAGCTCATCTTGTCCGAAAAGTTCGTCTCGATGCCCTGCTCGAGGTTCCTGGTGTTCTTGTCCACGTTCACTTCACTTCGTTGCACTGCCGGTGATTTCCATCTCTCAGCCTACCCCCGCGGCCGCACCACGATGGGCGGTCAGGGATTGCTACGGCAGGCATGGTGTGATGTGCTCGGAATATGACTGAATCAATTCCAGAGACCCATGACGGCGCTGAACTGCTCAACGACCTCGAACACGAGCTTGCCAAGGGCAAAAGAGAAGACTCCAGCCCGGTCGATGTGATCCTCGCGCTGCTGAACAATGAGATCTTCGTCCTCAGCCGTGAAGAAGTGGAAGACGGATCGGATTCGGTTGATCCGTTGCTGCTGACCAACAAGGACGGCGGGCCCATGCTCGCCGTGTTCAGCCACCCGTCGCGTGTTCCCGAAACGTACGCGGAAGTTGCCCCTTACGCCTTGGGAATCCAGGGTGCCGTGGTGGTCCAGAGTCTCAGTGGGGACACGGGCATGGTCATCAATCCCGGCCATGAGCTCGGCTTTGAGATCGATCCGGAAGGCGTGGCCAATATCCAGCGCGATTTCCGCCCGGCCAACGCAAGGCCCGACGACGGCGCTCCCGCAGACGGCGCCGAGGCCCCCGGGACCGGTTCAGCCTCCTGATCTGGTGTGGAAGACTTGCCGGAAACACACGAGCATCACAAGGAGCACGGCCACATGAGCGAAGAAACCGGAAACACCCCTCCCCCCAATGGATCAGCAGACGCTGCCGCCGGGGCACCGGCCGAGACCGGGAACGCCATTGATCAGGCGATCATTGCTGGCCACGAGGGACGCATGACCAACCAGGAAGTTCTGGAGGTCATCTGGAACTCCGAGCTGATCAGTGTAGGCCGCATGGAGGACGAGAACGATGCGTCGACGTTCCAGGCACTGAGTCTGACGGCGCCGGACAGTGACGAGAAAATCGTGGTCACCTTCAGCGACCCGCAGCACATCCCTGCGCAGCTGCGCGAGGTTGCACCCTTCGCCATCAAGAACGCTGGCCAGGTGACCATCCGCAGCATCCAGCCCGGCTACGGTATGGCCATCAACCCGGGCATCACTCCCGGGATCGAGCTCGGAGCGGAATCGGTGGCCCGCATCAATGAGGCGTTTGAGGCCCAGTCAGCAGCTCACGACGCTGACGGCACCGCAGATGAAGGCGAAACCCGCTAGAGAGAGAACCCACCGGGAGGAACGATGGAACCGCTGACCCACTCAATATGTTCCATCGTTCCGCCCTATCTCCTCTCGCGGCTAGCGGAACTCCCGCCGTCGCAATTCCCCCACGCGTCCGCGGCTGCGGCACGCACACTTGAACACATTGATGCCCTGCAGCAGCTCCGCGTTCACGGGGTCCAAACCGCCCCATCGCCTGCGCGCCCGGGGCTGAACCGCACCATTTCCGACGCCGGTAACCGCGAAGTCCTCCCGGGCGAGGCGGTGCGTCGCGAGGGCGAGCAGGCCACCGGGGACGCCGCCGTCGACGAAGCCTATGACGGCCTGGGCCAAACGTACGCGCTCTTCCACAAAGCGTTCGGCCGGTCCTCCATTGACGACTCCGGCGGCCCGCTCGATGCCACTGTCCACTACGGGCAGGATTACGACAACGCGTTCTGGAACGGCTCCCGCATGGTCTTCGGCGACGGCGACGGCGAGGTGTTTACGCGCTTCACCCGATCGGTCACGGTCATCGGTCACGAGCTGGCGCACGGCTTCATCCTCGCCCAGACGCCGTTGCAGTATCAGGGGCAGTCGGGCGCCCTGCAGGAATCCATGGCCGACGTATTCGGTGTTCTCGTGGAGCAGCATCTGCTCAATCAGGACGTTGAGGGGGCTTCCTGGCTGGTGGGCGCCGGCCTCTTCACCGATCAGGTTCAGGGCCTCGCCCTGCGGTCGCTGAAAGCTCCGGGAACCGCGTACGACGACGACGTCCTCGGCAAGGACCCGCAGCCAGCCTCCATGGACGCTTACGTGGAGACGACGCAGGACCGCGGAGGCGTCCACATCAACTCCGGCATCCCCAACCGTGCGTTCTACCTCTGCGCTATGGAACTCGGCGGCTACGCATGGGAGCGGGCCGGCCGGATCTGGTACGACGCCATTGTCAGTGGCCAGATCGCCGCCACCTATACGTTCCCGGAGTTCGCCACCCTGACACTCGCTGCGGCCGAGGCGCGCTACGGCGTCGGGTCTGCCGAAGTAACCGCGACCGCCAACGCCTGGCGGGAGACCGGAGTTCAGTCATGAGGCTGATCGTGGTCCGGGACGGCGGAGTGACCGGGATGACGCGCACGTGGGAGGCGGACATTCCCGAACGGCAGGCTGAAAAGTGGCTTCCACTGCTGAAGACAGGCGCTGACCGCACCGATCCCGCAGCCCCCGATTCCTTCTTCTACACCATTTCTCTCGGCAACCTCACCGCGGAGCTATGCGAGAGCGCCCTCACTCCCACTTGGCAGGAACTGATCGATCTTGCACGGAACCGGCCGTAGTTCGGTCCACGCCCACGCGTACGGTAGAGTAAATCTCGTTGTTTTGCGGGCGTAGCTCAATGGTAGAGCGCTAGCTTCCCAAGCTCGATACGCGGGTTCGATTCCCGTCGCCCGCTCCAGTATTCAGTTCAGTGCCATAACGCAGACGCTGTCGATCGAGACCAGCAGTCGGCCCGAATCTCCGTCTGTATTGACCGTCAGGTAGCGTGCCGGAAGTTCTTCGTTCCCGTTGAGTAGCACGTCGCCGCCCTCACTCGGCCCGGTCCGCACATATCCCTGATCGATCCAGTAGTGCTCCAGCAGACGGCTCGCCTCTTCGGCTTCCTTGCCCGCTGTCAGTTCAAAGCGGAATGTGTAGGCGCGCCCCCACGCGAGGTTGCTGAGCCTGCACTCGCCCACGCTCATCGTGTTGGCAACCTGCTTCGGATTGGACAATCTCGGATCTGCTGCACCGACGACCTCATGCAAGGGCTCCAGCGAACCACGAACGAGCATCTCCATCTCCTGCCTCAACTGGGCTGGGGTGCGTGAGGTTTCCTCCGCCGTCGGGGTCTGCCCGACCTTGCCGGCATCGACCGACTGCCGCTGAAGCGGTGCAATACCCGTAGCCGCAAGGACAGCGATACACGCCAACCCCAACAGCACGGCAGTCCCTGCAAGACTCAGGGACAACCGGGACCGGACACGGTTAGCCCGCGGAACCAACGCCACAATACCCAGAACAACTGCCACCAGCGGCAACATGGCAATCACGATGATCTCGGTCAGATGCTGCTGGAACAGCTCGGGCGCGCACTCCCTGCACGCCGTCGTCGCGCTGTTCCAATCCCCAAGACGGAGCAGGAACAGGCCCGTCAACGGCAGACTCAACACCGCCAGGACGACGCCGGTAACTGCCATCGCCAGGGCCGGACGCGCGCGGGCCTCAGGTTCAGGGGTCATAACGGTCAAGTGTAGTTACCGGACAGCAGCTCCGTTGTCACACGTCACATCGCCACACCCCGGGCCGGGCGTTAGACTTGTCCGTGATGATTCGAAAAATGTTCAAGTCCAAGATCCACCGCGCGACCGTCACTGAAGCAGACCTCCACTATGTCGGCTCGATGACGGTTGACCTTGACCTGCTCGAAGCAGCGGACATCCTCCCTGGTGAGCTCGTCTCCATCGTGGACATCACCAACGGTGCGCGGCTGGAAACCTACACCATTGCCGGCGAGCGCGGATCCGGGGTCATCGGAATCAACGGTGCAGCTGCGCACCTCATACACGAGGGAGACCTCGTCATCATCATCACCTACGCGGACATGACCACCGAAGAAGCTAGGGACTACGTACCCTCCGTGGTTCACGTCGGGCCGGACAACGCCATCATCGCGCTGGGAACGGATCCAGCGGAATCAAAAACCGAAGATGTCCAGCGGCCCCCACACGCACTGGATAACAGCACAGCGAAATAACGGCTGCGGCACCCTCCATCACAATTACGGCACTCCAGGCATGAGTTGACCCTTCGGTACTCGCATTATGGCCAAACTGGGCATAGGGTTCGATTCAAAGGTTACTTAGGTACCCGACTCTTGCGGGGCCTGATTGTCGACAACGTTGTGGAGGCCCAGTGGAAATGCCGACCATGCCGGCGGGAAAACCGGCACGCAAACGTATAACTGGCGCGATATTCACGATGATCGCAAGCAGCCTCGTCCTCTCCGGCTGCGGGCCCGCACAGGCTGACAACACACTGACCTGGTACATCAACCCGGACAACGGCGGGCAGGCCGCGATTGCGGAGAAGTGCAGTGCGGAGTCGGGCGGCGAGTACCGCATCGAGACCTCCCTGCTTCCCACGGATGCTGCCGCGCAACGCGAACAGCTCGCGCGGAGGCTTGCCGCTGGCGACGCGTCGCTGGACATCATGAGTATCGATCCACCGTTCATACCCGAGCTCGCGGAGCCCGGTTTCCTGGCACCCGTACCCGAGGATGTGGCAGAGCGCACCACCAAAAATGTCCTCGAAGGCGCGCTGGCCGGAGCCACGTGGAAAGACGAACTCGTGACGGTCCCCTTCTGGGCCAACACGCAGATCCTCTGGTACCGAAAGTCCGTAGCCGAGGCAGCCGGGTTGGACATGAGTAACCCGGTGACCTGGAAACAGGTCATGGACGCGGCCAAGGAGCAGGACAAATACCTTGGCGTCCAGGGCGCGCAGGCCGAGTCCATGACCGTCTGGGTCAACTCCCTGATCGAGTCCTCCGGCGGCGAGATCCTGGAGAACCCGGAAGCTCCTGCAGACGAAATGAAGCTGGGCCTGACATCCGACGCCGGGCGGACAGCGGCAGAAATCATCGGAACCATCGGCGACGAAGGGCTTGGAGGTCCCGGATTGGCGACCTCCACGGAAAACGACTCCATGATCCAGTTCCAGGGCGACAAAGGCTCCTTCATGGTGAACTACCCGTTCGTCTGGCCAGCCACCAAGGCCGCCGTCGAAGCTGGCACCCTGGAAAAATCAGTCCTCGACGACATCGGCTGGGCCCTGTACCCGCGCACTCTTGACGGCGAGGACACCGCACCCCCGCTGGGCGGCATCAACCTCGGCGTCGGCGCAGAGAGTGACAACGTGGAGCTCGCCTACAAGGCCATCGAATGCATTGTCCAGCCAGAAAATCAGGCCACATACTTTGTCACCAACGGCAATCCGCCGTCGAACACGGAAGCCTACGAAGACCCCCGCGTTGAGGAACAGTTCCCCATGGCGCCGACCATCCGCGACTCGCTCGAACTGGCAGCTCCCCGACCGCAGACCCCGTACTACAACGAGATCTCCACAGGAATCCAACAAACCTGGACCCCTCCTGATGAGGTCGAAGCCGACACCACACCCGCAGAGTCCGAGGACTTCATCATTGCAGTACTCAGAGGGGAGAAACTGCTGTGAGTCACGACGCGGCCACCGACCAGAAGCCCGGCCAGCACCGCAAGCAAAAGAAGTACGTCAGTGATCGGGCCAGAGCGGAGAAACGGCTGGGCTGGTACCTCGCCGGTCCCGCATTCGTCATCATGCTCATGGTGACGCTCTACCCCATCCTTCAGGCGTTCTTCGACTCCCTTTACGCCTTCCGCCTTACCGCACCGGACGAACGCGAGTTCATCTGGTTCGGCAACTACATCACCGTCCTCAGCGACTCCGTGTGGTGGCGGGACTTCGGCGTCACCGTGCTCATCACCATCATCACCGTCGCCGTCGAGCTCGTGCTCGGTTTCGCACTGGCACTGGTCATGAACAAGGCGATCAAGTCACTTCGTGGACTGCTGCGAACAGCCATCCTGGTGCCCTACGGCATCATCACCGTGGTCTCGGCCTACGCCTGGTTCTACGCATTCGACATCAACTCCGGCTACATCAACAGCTGGTTCGGCTGGCTCCCCGGCATCGACCAGGAACTGAACTGGTTCGCCGAGTTCTGGCCCTCACTGTTCGTCATCATGGCCTCCGAAATCTGGAAGACCACACCGTTCATCTCCCTCCTGCTACTGGCCGGACTGGCTCAGGTGCCCGGGGAACTCACGGAAGCAGCAGAAGTCGACGGCGCTACCTGGTGGGAGCGGATGCGCCGGGTCATCATCCCCAACATGAAGGCAGCGATCATGGTCGCCGTGCTCTTCCGGGCGTTGGACGCCTTCAGGATCTTCGACAACGTGTTCATCATGACCAACGGCGCCCACGGCACAGAAGTGCTCTCACTGCTCGCCTACCGGACCTCCATTACACGGCTGGAAATCGGGCTCGGCTCAGCGATATCCGTCCTGCTGTTCATCTGCGTCCTGATCATCAGCTTCATTGCGGTCAAGGGTTTCAAGGTCGATCTGGCCGGTTCACAGGGAGGT
The DNA here is from genome assembly GCA_947502645.1 of uncultured Micrococcaceae bacterium. Taxonomy (GTDB): domain Bacteria; phylum Actinomycetota; class Actinomycetes; order Actinomycetales; family Micrococcaceae; genus Arthrobacter_J. Next base: position 571,771 of record CANNAD010000001.1, read on the forward strand.
AAGTGATGAGAAAATCGACTGGCCGCGAAAAGATGTGGTGGGCCATCATCACCGTTTTCGTGCTCGTGTACGCACTGTTCCCGGTTGCCTCCATCTTCGCGACGTCGTTCAAAGCGCCGAGCGACCTGACCTCCGGCGAATTCCTGCCCAACGGCTGGACCACTGAGAACTACGAACAGATTCTCGTGGGCTCCGCCCAGGACCTGTTCCTCAGCTCGCTGTGGAACTCCATCGGTATCTCGCTCATCGCAACTGCCATCGCCGTCGTACTGGCCACCCTGTGCGCGTACGCCATTGCGCGTCTGGATTTCCCCGGCAAGAAGCTGGTGCTGACAACCGCGCTGGCCGTGTCCATCTTTCCGGTCATCTCCATCGTGACCCCGCTGTTCAACGTGTGGCGGACCATCGGCCTCTATGACACCTGGCTCGGCCTGATCATCCCCTACCTCTCGCTGACGCTGCCGATCTCCATCTGGACGCTCACCGCGTTCTTCAAGCAGATCCCCTGGGAGCTGGAGCAGGCCGCACAGGTAGACGGCGCCACCACATGGCAGGCCTTCAGGAAAGCCATTGTCCCGCTGGCAGCGCCCGGCGTCTTCACCACCGCGATCATCGCCTTCTTCATCGCCTGGAACGACTTCGTATACGGGATCTCGCTGACATCAACAGAAGCAGCCCGCCCAGTACCGGCAGCCCTGGCATTCTTCACCGGAGCCTCCCAGTTCCAGGCGCCCACCGGCGCCATCTCCGCCGCCGCGATCATCGTGACCATACCCATCGTCCTGCTGGTACTGCTGTTCCAGCGCCAAATCGTTTCCGGCCTGACCCAGGGCGCCGTCAAGGGCTAGCACCCTACTCACAGAAAAGGATTGAGCATGGCTGCAATCACCCTCAAAAACATTGTGAAGAAGTACGGGGACGGTTTCCCCGCCGTCAACGACGTCAGTATCGACATCGCCGACGGCGAGTTTGTGATCCTCGTGGGCCCTTCAGGCTGCGGAAAGTCCACCCTCCTGCGCATGATCGTGGGGCTGGAGGACATCACCTCCGGAGACCTGATGATTGACGGCGAGCGCGTCAACGAGAAAGCGCCCAAGGACCGGAACCTGGCCATGGTGTTCCAGAACTACGCCCTCTACCCGCACTTGACGGTGTTCGAGAACATCGCGTTTCCGCTCCGCCTGGGTAAGGGGAAAGGCAATGAGGAGGAGATCAAGCGGCTGGTTCAGGAGGCTGCGAAGACCCTCGAGCTGACGGATCACCTGGATCGGAAGCCCGCGAACCTCTCCGGCGGGCAGCGGCAGCGTGTGGCTATGGGCCGGGCGATCGTGCGGAAGGCGGACGCGTTCCTCTTCGATGAGCCGCTGTCCAACCTCGATGCGAAACTGCGTGGACAGATGCGCTCGGAAATTTCGCAGATGCAGCGCCGGCTCGGGACCACGTCCGTCTACGTCACACACGACCAGACCGAAGCCATGACACTCGGCGATCGGGTGGCCGTCCTCAAGAAGGGCGAACTCCAGCAGATCGCCTCGCCGCGGGAACTCTACGAACAGCCAGTAAACCTGTTCGTTGCCGGATTCATCGGTTCCCCCTCGATGAACTTCCTTCCGGCCACAATTGACGGCAACGTCATCCGCACCTCCCTCGGCGACATCGAGATCCCCGAGGAAAAAGCAGCCAAGGCGCACGGTCGAGACGTAGTGCTGGTCGGCGTCCGGCCCGAGTTCTTCGAAGACGCCTCCCTCGTGGAAGACCACAAACTCGGCCACGGCTCCAAGTTCACCGCCGAACTCACCCACACCGAGTGGCTCGGCAACGAACAATACGGCTACATCCACTTTGACCCGGCACCCGAAGTACGAGAACTCCTCAACAACCTGGCCCGCGATATGGACGCCGATGAACTGCGTCCCCAGGTAGTCGTAACGCTCGACGCCTCCAGCCGGATACGCGGCGGACGCGCCGCCGAACTCTGGCTGGACACCCGCAAACTCCACCTGTTCGACGCCGAAACCGGCGAGAACCTCACCCGCGACGCCGAGGAAGGGGCCCGGCTGACCGAAGAAGCCAACGCCGAACGGGCAGACGAAATGGAAGCAGCACGGAACGAGACGCGCACAGCCTCCTGACCCGACGTCGTCGGCCCTGGCTTGACTCCAGGTTCGGCCCTCACCCGGCTCCTGACTCGGTCCGAGTCTTATTACGGCGCGCTTCCAAGCGGTTGGCGCACGAGCGGATAGACTGCCGAAACAGGTCCACGTCAACAGGAATTGCAGGAGCGTGCAGGCAAATTCCCCGCTGATCAGAGTGCTCACAGCATGGCTGCTGGCACTCCTACTCGCCGTGGCCGTGGGCGCTCTCACGATCTTTCTGGTGAACAGCCGGGTCTTTGGACCTGAACAGCAGATCCGCAATTACTTTCAGGCACTCAAAGACGGCAGCGGCGAAGAAGCCTTGGGAATTCTCAATGCACGGGTTCCGGACGCCGACCCCTCAATGTTGGACGGTGCCGCCCTCAAAGCAGCTGCCGCACCCATCGACAACCTCGACGTCGGTGAACCTCAAAGCTCTGGCGGACAGCGGGTCACCGTTCCCGTCACCTACACTCTGGACGGCGAAGAACTGACGAGCAGCTACACGCTCGAAAATGTTGGAACCCGTTGGCTGTTTTTCGACACCTGGGAGTTCGTTCCCACCCCGTTGCCCACAGTGCAGCTCTCGGTCATCAACCAGAACACCGCTACCCTCAACGGCACACCAGTTGCCATGCCCGGCGGCGAAAACTCCTTCGCCGTGTTCTACCCCGGCAAATACGAAAGCCACTACACGAGCCAGTACTTTGCTGCCCCGGCGCAGACCACCGTCGTCAATACCCGGCAGGACAAGGCTCGTGCGTCCCTGTCCACGCACGCCACGGACAAACTGCGTAAAGACGTAGGCCAGCAGGTGAAGAACTTTCTCGACGAATGCGCCCTCCAGAAAGTCCTGCAGCCCACGGGATGCCCGTTCTACTTCAACACGGAGAACCGGATCGTCGGCAATATCAAATGGAACATCACCGAATACCCCGAGATCGTCATTGAACCGAACAACGGTCGCTGGATCATGCGCCCCCTGTCCGGAGCAGCCCTACTGACCACCACCCAGCAGGACCTGTTCACCGGCCAGATCATCCCGTTGGAAGTCGAGTCGCATTTCAGTTTCACTGCCCGGCTCGACGTCACCGACTCCAACATCACAGTGACGCCCGTCGTCGAATACTGACGGCCCTTGGCCTGTCTGGTCTCTTCTCGGCTCGCCCCGTCTCGTCTCACCACGGACTTTCGCCACCTTTGAACGCGTACGACGGCGTGTCCCCCGGCTGACTGGGCACAATACGGGTGGCCACTCGCAATGTGGTACGGAATCCGTGCGCGGGCTGCCGCTATCTAGGGTCAGTTGGGCAGAACCCGGCCGGTCAGTACTGCCTGGATCAGGCGCACCACTTCTTGCGGCTTGTACACAATGTCCTCATAGACGAACCGCAGCACCCTGTAGCCGTCGACGGCGGCGCGGTTGTCTCGTCTGCGGTCCTTTTTGAACTGCCGCTTTTCCCGGTGGTGTTCGCCGTCGACTTCGAGGATCAGGATTCCCTCCACCAGGAAGTCCACCTCTCCGATGCCCGGTATCCAGACGTAGGACTCAAAACGGTAGCCGGAGTCCATCAGGATCCTTCGCGCTAGGATCTCGGGTACGGAATCTGCGCGGGGCGTGGTGTAGCTCAGCAGGTTCCGTACCCGGCCGTTGCGGTTCCCCGTGAGCTTGGTCCTGAGAAACGCGGCGGTTGTGGAACCCTGTCCAATGGCGGACTGCAGGAGCACGAGGGCGTCCGGCTCGGGCAGGCAATGGACAGCATCAAGAAGCGTCTGGACGAGGTTCGTCACCGGAAGATACGGGTATTTGCGGGCTGCGGCCCGATGAATAACCACGCCCGGTGCTGGATTCCCTCGGGGACAGCTCACATGGATGCCCTCCGGCGGATGCAGCACCCACAGCCGATGATGGCGGGCGGCGGAGACACACGACATGGCTCCACCTTGAATCCTGGCCGTGATCACGGCTGATTCCGCCAGCGGTACTGCGACGACGCCGGGATGCGGCCGCAGAAGGAGCCCCCTGCTCACTGCCGCCCGCACCGAATATTCGGTAGCTCCGGCCGCCAATATCTGCCCTATGCGCGCTGCCCCGCCACATTTTCTGACGAGCTCGACGGGGTCCATGCTTGCCATGCTCGCGGATTCGCGGAGCAATGTCCTCTGGAGAGTCCCGTTTGTGGAAAACCCAGCGCGGTTTGCGAAAAACTCACCACGGACTTTCGCCACCTTTGAGCGAGTACGACGGCGTGTCCCCCACCTGACTGGGCACAACACAGTTGGTCAGTGGCAAAGTGGTACGAAATCCGCGGGCGTCCAAAAACCCCAAGCGCCCAAGAACCCAACCGGGCAGGCTACCCCATACCGCGAAGGTCCAGGCTCAGCTCGGTGTCGCCGCCGGCGTCCACGCTCACGGGGATGCCCCAGTCCTGCTGGTAGAGGTGGCAGGCTGCGTGGTCGGGGATTTCGCCTCCGGGTTCGCCGTCGCACGCTGCGGCCCGGGCGGTGATGTGCAGAACTCCCTCGGTGACCTCCGGTGAGAGGACCACTTCACGGTAGAGCCCCGTTGAGGTCCCTCCGCCGGATACCAGCAGTTCTTCTGGGGATGCGGAGATCTTGAGTTGGGTGGGGTCCCCCCAGCGGTCGTCTAGCTTCTGGCCGGTTGGCGCGGTGAACCTGACGGTGAGACCGATCGGTCCGCTGGACATGGTGGAGCGCGGACGCGCGGTGGTCGATGCGCCTTCGTCTACAGCAAGCGCTTCCTTGGGCAGCGGCACGCGGACGAGTTCGTGTTTGTTGGTTTCGACGACGATCAGCAGCGGCGCTCCGCCCGTGGCGACGGGTGTCAGGTCAACGAGTACGTCTGACGGTTCGGACAAGCCGCGGATCAGGGTAGAGACCTGGCCGCTCGCTGGATCGTAGCGACGAATGGCGCCGTTGTAGGTGTCCGCGACGGCCACCGACCCATCGGGCAGACTCGCTACGCCGAGTGGGTGCTGGAAGCGGGAGTCCTCCCCCGGTCCATCACGGAAACCGAAGTCGAACAGTCCCGTGCCCGCGACGGTTTCTACCCGGATTCCGGGCGTGGATGCGTCAAAGGTGAGCTTGCGGAGAGCTGATGTTTCCGAGTCCGCTACCCAGATGGCACCGGATGCGTCTTCGGCCAGCCCTGACGGCTGGGCGAACCAGGCCACGCCCGCGTCGCCGTCGAGCAGACCTTCCAGACCAGTTCCGGCCACGATTTCCACGGCGTTGCTGAGGGGATCGAAGCTGAACAGTTGGTGGGTTCCGGCCATCGCGATCACCACGCGGTTGAGCGCCGTGGACCAGAGGACGTCCCACGGCGAGGACAGTGCGACGTTGAGCGGATCGTTGCCTAGCCACGCGTCCTCGAGCCGGGGTTCCCCGGAATCGGCGGCGACGGGCTGCGCATCGGATACGGCGGGACGTCCGGCTTCGGACAGCTCCGATGCTCCGGTGTGGTTTCCGGCATCCAGGAGGCGCTGCACTCCGTTACCGGCAATAGTGCTTACCGTTCCGGTGGACAGCTGGACGCCGCGAAGGCGATGGTTCACGGAATCGGCGACGACGACGTCGTACCCGGTCTGCTGCGCAACCGCCTCGGGAAGGAGGGTCAGGCCCTGGGGTTCGTTGAACTGCGCAGTATCGGTTCCGCCGTCAGTCCATCCCCGCTCGCCGGATCCGATGGTGCGCAGGACGGTGGAGAGGTCTTTGTCGAGTTCGATGAGGCGGTGATGGCCGGAGTCGGCAACGAGGAACGAACCGTTCGGAAGGGCGATCGCCTTGCCGGGAAAGCGGAGGTCGCCGGCCGTGGTTTCTGCTGGCACATACGGGCCGTCGCCGCGGTGGAGGGTGCCCTTTGCCTCATGCTCGGCGACGAGCTCCGCAACGAGCGTGTCCAGACCGTGGGCGTGACCCTCCCCGGCCAGATGAGCCACGATGTACCCTTCGGGGTCAATGACGACGAGAGTGGGCCACGCGCGGGCGGTGTATGCCTGCCAGGTGGTGAGCTCCGGGTCGTCAAGGACAGGATGGCGGATGTCGTAGCGTTCGACGGCGGATGCCAGCGCGTCGGGATCGGCTTCGTGCTCGAACTTCGGGGAGTGGACGCCGACGGTCACCAGCACGTCGGAGTACTTCTCCTCCAGCGGACGTAGCTCGTCAAGGACGTGGAGGCAGTTGATGCAGCAGAAGGTCCAGAAATCCAGGAGGACAATTTTGCCCCGCAGATCGGAGAGGGTGATGTCCTTGCCGCCGGTGTTCAACCAGCCACGGCCCTCGAGCGCGGAGGCCCGCACACGGTAGTTACTACGCATTGAATTCCTTTTCGACAACACTGGCTCTTGTGGAGCACGACATCACTGGAACCATTATCGGGGCGTCGGTATTCCGGCGAATAATTATGTTGCGCTGCCCGCGTCATAGTGGGGGCGTAGGTCACATTCCGCGTTTGCGGTCCTGCTCTTGGAGCTTGGCAAACATGTTGTTGTAGGCGTCGAGTTCGGCATCATGGGTGCGCTCGGCGGCCCGGTCCACGCGCTTTCGTTCGCGGGCGTCGCTGCGGGACCACACGACGGCGACTCCGAGTGCGACGGCGAGGGTCGGGATTTCACCGATTCCCCAGGTGACAGCACCTCCGAGCTGTTGGTCCACGAGCGCCGACGGACCCCAATCTCGTCCCATGTTCCCGAACCAGGAAGCCTGCAGCAGGGATGTTCCGCCCATGAGGGTGACACCGAAGAAGGCGTGGAAGGCCATTGTGGCGAACAGCAGCAGGAGCCGCAGCGGGTAGGGAGCCCGTTTGGGAACGGGGTCCGAGCCAATCATGGTCAGAACGAAGAGGTAGCCGGTCAGCAGGAAGTGCAGGTTCATGAGCTCATGGCCCACGTGGTAGCGCAGTGCCAGCCCGAACAGCGGTGAGAAGTAGAAGATGATGATTGACCCGGCGAAGTTCGCTGCGGCGAAGAGCGGATGGGTTATCAGCTTCGAGAACCGGGAGTGGACACCGATAAGGATCCATTCACGGATACCGCGTGTGCCGTCCTGCCGCGGTGTCAGGGCTTTCAACGCCAGGGTCACGGGCGCACCCAGGACCAGGAACAGCGGCACCACCATGGTGAGCGCCATATGCCCCACCATGTGGGCGCTGAACAGCACCATCCCGTACACCGTAGGCGCCCCGGAGGTCACGTAGGTCAGCGCCGCGAGCCCCACCATCCAGGAAATGGCGCGCAGTACAGGCCAACGGTCGCCCCGTCGTCGGACCTTCAGCATTCCCAGGACGTAGGCGACGGCGACTATCACCGCGAAAGCAACCCACAGCCAGTCCCAGCGCCAAACCGTAAGCCAGCGGAGGGGGGTCAGTTCCGGCGGCAGGTCGTAACCCGTGAGGATGCGGGCGGGGGTGGCGTCCGGCTGCAGTTCTTCGGGCACCGGCGGGGCTGTTCTGGCGAGTGCGACGGCGACTCCGGAAACCGCGGCCATGATCACCAGTTCCACCGTGATCAGCTGCCACAGAACGGCTTTCGCCGTCTTGCGGACATCCAGTTGGGGGATGATCCATTTGCGGTGCATGTACCCGATCACGCCGAGAAGAATGGTTCCAGCAGCCTTGATGAGCACCAGCGTTCCCCACTCCGTGGCGAGCTGCGTGGGATCGGCCATGCGGATGGAGGCGTTGATCACGCCGGAGAAGAAGACCAGGACGAAAGCGAGTCCGGCAAGAGTTGAGAAGCGCTGGAGGACGACGGCGGTGATGTCGCGGTCCGTGGCACGAGGCGACCCGGCCCCGGTGAGCGGCTGCACGGCGCCCGCAGAGAGTTTCGGCGAGATGACAGCCAGAACGATGATTCCGCCCACCCACGCAGTCACGCCGAGCAGGTGCAGCGCGATCGAGTTCACCGCACCGTAGTGGTCATCCCCGCCTGCGGCGTGGCCGATGAGCGAGAGCGGCACCAGACCGCCGAACGCCAGGATCGTGGTCAGTGCGAGGCCAGTCAGGTTCCGGACGCCGAAAGTCAGCGTGGCGACGACGGCGGCAATGATCGACTCCGACAGCCAGGCCCTTCCGGTATCAAAGTCCGTGAGGAAAGCGAGCAGGCCCTCCGTGTACGAGGGATCTCCGCTGAGCGGGATACCAGCAACGTCCGAGTACGTGAGCACCATGACGGCCAGCGCGGACAGGGTCCACAGCACCGCAGCGCCCGCAGCCAGAGTCATGGTGCGGGTGAAGGCTGGGTGTTCCACGCCGTCGTCGTGCTGTCCCTTGCGCCGGTTCCCTGACCAGGTGAGGTGAAGCGGCAGGATCCCTACGGCGAAAATCAGTGAACCAATGACCGCCGACAGCGCGATGTTATGGATTCCCTTGGACAGCGGCAGTGCCCACCGGGTGAACGTTCCGGGATCCGAGAGTTCGCGCGGGGCTGCAGCGCCTGTGTACAACAGCGCCACCACGAGCACTGTAAGCACGACGGCGCCGCTGACGCCCAACCATCGCCGCGTCACTCCGGAGCGGGTACTGGCGGGGGTAGACGCCCTGGGTTTACTGGTTGTCTGAGCCACATTCCTATTGTCTACCCGCTGTAGAAATACGGCTAATCCGCAGGTGGTGTTCTCACTCACCGCTTAAAATCAGCAGGGCCGCCACCCGGAATGGGTAGCGGCCCTGCTGAAAAAGCGGAGAGGACTACTTCTTGGAGACGGCAGCCTTCAGCTTCGAACCGGCGGTCAGCTTGATGCTGTGGCCGGCTGCGATCTGGATGGTCTCACCGGTCTGCGGGTTACGGCCCTGGCGTGCTGCACGGTCAGTGCGCTCCACAGCCATCCAACCGGGGATGGTGATCTTTTCGCCCTGTGCAACGGAGTTGGCGAAAACTTCGAACACAGCGTCCAGAACACCGTTGACGGCGGTCTGGCTGTTTCCGGACTTCTCTGCGACTGCTGATACGAGTTCACTACGATTCATAGCCAATTTTGTCCTCCTGGACTCTTTGTTAGCCGGAGCGGTTCACGGTCGCGAACCCCCTCTGTGACGAAAACTTACCAGCTTGTCACCGAAAGACCCGTAGATTTCCGGGAATTTGGCACATTTTCCCCGCGAAATCACCCTTTTCCGTCGAGATCACCCCCTATAACCCGTGATCTCGACGGGAAAGGGTGACCTCGCGGATGGTGGTGAGGGCGGACGACGGCGGCTGGCCAACGCGCGCGGGGCCGGGCGCCGATGGTCGCGGTGCGACGCTGAAACGGTGAAGGGCGGTGACCGATGGTCACCGCCCTTCACAGCAAAACTAGCTGATGCTTACCAGCTGGACTTCTTGATACCCGGAAGTTCGCCAGCGTGTGCCATTTCGCGGAAACGGACGCGGGAGATACCAAACTTCTGGAAGGTACCGCGCGGACGACCGTCGATCTGGTCGCGGTTACGAACGCGGATCGGCGAAGCGTTGCGGGGAAGCTTCTGCAGTCCGAGGCGAGCCTCTTCGCGTGCTTCGTCCGTGGCGTTTTCGTCGACCAGTGTCTTCTTCAGTTCGAGGCGCTTTGCAGCATAACGCTCGACGATCAGCTTGCGCTGCTCGTTGCGTGCAATTTTGGACTTCTTGGCCATGCTTAGCGCTCCTCTCGGAAGTCAACGTGCTGACGGATTTTGGGGTCGTACTTCTTCAGAACCATGCGGTCCGGATTGTTCCGGCGATTCTTACGGGTCACGTAGGTGAACCCGGTGCCCGCAGTGGACTTCAGCTTGATGATCGGACGTACGTCCTTGTCTTTTGCCACTAGAGCTTCACACCCTTCGCGAGCAGTTCCGCTACAACGGCCTCAATGCCGCGGACATCGATGGTCTTGATGCCGCGAACCGAGAGCTGCAACGTAACGTTGCGACGCAGGGACGGTACCCAGTAGCGCTTCTTCTGAATGTTCGGGTCGAACCGACGCTTGTTGCGGCGGTGCGAGTGCGAAATGCTGTGACCAAAGCCCGGCTGGGCTCCTGTCACCTGGCAGTGTGCTGCCATGATCTCTCCTCCAGTTGTAGTAAATATGACGGCCGCAAAAAGCAGTGTCAGGATCTGACATTTCTGCCATTGGAGCGTACCGTCACCAGTTGTGACACCGTTATTACTGCGACTTTCCGGAGGTTGACCAGGCGGGGTGAGAACCAGCCGAAGTGCCTCGCCGCGGGGAAGACGGTGCGTGACTTAACGCCCTGCTATCCTAGTCGCCGCTTCGCGCTGATACAAACTGCGCCCACTGATCATGGCCGCTCGACCCTTCCATCAGCGCCCACGAGCTTAATTTCGTCGCCCTGAAGGCCTGCATCCGCACCTACGTGAGCACCAACGTCGAGCACTGTGTTTTTCACCACGGCACCCTCGCACACCCGTGAACCACCCAGCAGAACGGAATTGAAGACGACGGCGTCCTCCTCCACGACGGCGCCGGGACCGATCACGCTGCGCTCCACCTGACCGCCTACGCGGGCTCCCGGTGAGACCAGACTATCCGCGACCTGCGCTCCCGCTGCCACGAACGCCGGGAGCCGATGGGTACTGCCCGTCAGAATGGGCCAGTCTGGGTCATCGAACTCGAGCCCGTCACCGTCGAGCAGGTCCAGATGCGCCTGAAGGTATCGCTCAGGGGTCCCCAGATCACGCCAGTAGCCGGCAAGGCGGTGATCGGCAACGACTTCACGGTCCATCAGGTACGGAATCAACTGGTCGCCGTAGTCCTGCAGCCCCTCGGGCCGGCGTGCGAGCTGATCGAGGGAATCGCACAGCACTTGAGCGTCGAACAGGAAAACTTCGGCGGATACCAGGTCGGACGTCGGGCGTTCCGGCTTGTATTCGAAGGCGGCGATGCGGCCGCCGTCGGACTCCACTACACCGTGTTCCGACGCGTCGGAGGTTACCTTCGTGGTCACCATGGTGAGCGCGGCGCTCTCTCGCTGATGAGTGGCGATGACATCGCGGTAATCCAGGCGATAGAGGTGGTCGGCGCTGGCCACCAGGACGAGGTCGGGATTGAATTCGCGGATCAGGCTGGTCTGGCGGAACAGTGCATCGGCGTTGCCGTCGGCGAAGCCCTCGCGACCGCCGCCCTCGAACGGCGGCAGGACGCGAAGCCCTCCGAGAGTGCGGTCCAGATCCCAGGGCCTACCGTTGGCCAGGTGGTCATTGAGCGAGTGTGGTTTGAACTGCTCCAGAATCCAGACGTCAGAGAAGCCGCTGTTGCGGGCGTTGGAGAGCGGGATGTCGATCATGCGGAACGTCCCGCCGATCGGGAGCACGGGCTTGGCGCGCTGGTCAGTGAGGAGACCCAGGCGCCCGCCGGACCCACCGGCCATAATCAGCATCAGGACTTTCGGCGTCTTCATAGTCTCCAATTTTCTCACGACTCCCCAAGCGCGAGGTCACCTTTTACCACCGAGATCACCCCTTATAGAGGGTGACTTCGACGGCAAAGGGTGACCTCGGCGGGCGGCTGGGCAGGGAAAAGAGCGGGGTCAGGGACTAGATACCGCTATCGCTTCGACCCTGGACGTTGTCCTTGCCTTCCTGGGCGCGGTCCCTGACATCCTCGGCAGCACTCTGGCCCTCAGACTTGACGCGGTCGGCGCTGTGTTGGGCGCTTTCCTTGACGTCCTGCGCTGCCTGCTTGGCGGGCTCCTTCAAATCCTCGGCTACCTGCCTGGCGCTGTCCTTCGCTTCATCAACGAGGGGCTGGGCCTTCTCCTTGACGTCGTCGGCGAGTCGGGCTTCGGCCTGACTCGGCGGGATGAGCGAGGACACCAGCAGGCCCGCGCCGAAGGCGATGAGTCCGGCGGCCAGCGGATTTCCTCTGGTTTTCTGCGCCATCCTGTCCGGGGCGTCGTGCATGGCCTCGCCTGCATGATGCCCCTTGTCGGACGCTGTGCCCTTGGCGTCATGCCCGGAGCCCATGACAGCGTCCTTTGCATCGTGGAATTTGCCCTTGACCTTGTCCGTCTGGCGGTGAACCACGTTGGACGGCGATACCTTGTCTGCTACGGCATCAACGTCTGTGCCCAGGCGGCCGCGGGTCTGTTCAATGTTGCTGCGAATCTCATCTGGTGACTGGCTCATGGTGTATCCCCGTTCGGTTTCAGTGTCTGTGGAATTTCCTTGACCGTCTCGGCCGTCTGCGGCACGCCCTTGATGGACTTGATGTTCTTCTTGCCGATCGCTGCGAGGACTGCGGCGATGATGCCCCAGAGCACGGCGACAATGAGGGCGGACCAGCCAAGACCGGTCAGGTGTCCGATGGCTACCCAGAGGGCGATGGAGAGGAACAGCAGCACAAAATGGCCTGCGACGCCGGCTCCTGCCAGCATTCCTGCTCCCTTGCCCGCGTGGGAGGCCGACTCTTTGATTTCAGCCTTTGCAAGCGCCACTTCCTGCCGCATCAGCGTGGAAATGTCGCGGCTGACGTCGCCGAGAAGGTCTCCGAGGGAATTGTGCTCGGCTTTTTCCTCGGCCGGAGTTTCTGGAATATCTGTCACAGGTAGTCCTCCCTTCGGGGATCATCGATGGGCGGAACCGGCCCGTTTTCCGGCGGGACCGATCCTCCTGCGAGCGGCACCGGGCCGCCGCTGGGCGGAATGGGCCCTCCGGGGGTTGCTGGTCCCGTCATCGGAGGAACCGGCGCGCCGGGCATCGTCTGGTCGCGCGGGGCGCCGGCCTCGTAGCTGCCTACACGGTCCTGCGAGATCCGCCGGTCGACGTGTTCACCGGTGCTCCGGTGCTGGTTGTGCTTCTCGCGTTCCATGGCGTCCGCGTCTGCGGATACTCCTCGGGTGAGCCTGCCAGCGAGAATCCCGGCTCCTGCGGCGATGGCCAGGAACGTGCCGGGGCGCTTCCGGGCGAACGACTTCACGTCATCGAGCAGCGAGCCTGGTTCGCGGTCTCCAAGCCAGTTTGCTGCAGAGTCCGTCCGGGACGCTGCCTGCTGCACCAGGTGGGTTGCCATTCCCTGCTCCTGGGAGTTATTGGCCATGGATCCCAGCTCATCGCTGATGGATCGCAGTCCTTCGGCAACCCGCTGCTGTTGCGTGGATGCCTGACTCCGTAGGTCGTCTCCGAGTTCCGCGACAAGATCCTTGGCTTTGTCCCTGGCTTCGCCAGCAACGTTGGCTGCCTCTTCCTTGGCAGTGCCTGCCACCTTCTTGCCGGCCTCTTTGCCTTCCGTTCCCACTTCCCGTGCCTCATGCTTGGCTGCCGAACTGGTGGAGCTTCCGTCGGAGCCATCCCGGCCTGAGGAGGTGCCGGCGACGGGTGGAACCGTTGGTTCGGCGTCGTAGGCGTCACTGAGGGGACCGCCGGGTACCGCGCTCTGTCCCTCGCCGATCAACGGGTTGCCGCGGGAGTAGGGATCATTGGTGCTGCTAGCCGGCACGGCATCCTGTCCGTGCGCGTCGCCCGTCCTGTTGTTATCGGATGTCATGATGTTCTCCTTGCAGTTGGGGAAGTGCCCGTCTGAGGGCAGGATCTAGCTGTTGTTGCGCAGGCGTCTGCCCTGCTCGATGATTTCCTCCTCTTTGTTGGCTCGCTTGTCGATGCCAGCCGTGTCTCGAGGCGGCAGCTGAAGGGTTTCTTCAGCCTTGATGCCGGCCTGCAATTCGCGGGCGCGTTCCAGCTCGGCGTCGAACTCGGCGCCGAACAGCAATGAGATATTGGTGATCCAGAACCAGAGGAGCATGACGATCACACCACCGATAGCCCCGTAGGTTGCGTTGTAGCTTCCGAAGTTCGAGACGTAGAACGCGAACCCGACGGTGGCGAGTGCCAGTACAAGCAGTGCGATGACCGCGCCGAGGCTGATCCAGCGGAACTTTGGCTGCTTCACGTTGGAAGTGTTGTGGTAGAGCAGTGCGATGACGACGATGGCGAAGAGTGCCATGACGGGCCACTTGGCGATGCTCCACACTGTGACAGCGACACTGCCCAGACCGATGAGGCCTCCGATTGTCTCAGCGATTGGTCCCGAGACCACGAGCATCAGCAGGCCGACGGCCGCCAGGACGACGACGACCAGGGTCACCAGCAGCTGGCTGGGAATGAGTTTCCAGAAGGGGCGGCCTTCCTCGACCTCGTAGATCGAGTTTATTGACCTGCCGAAGGCCTTCACGTATCCGGAGGCGGACCAGAGCGCACCGAGGAGACCAACGATGAACACGAGCCCGGCACCCGAGGATGAGCTCAATCCCGTGATGACGCTCTTGATGGTGTCCGTGGCTCCCCCGGGGGCGGCGCCGCCCAGAAGTTTGGTCATGGTGTCCGTGACGGCCTGACCTTGGCCAAACAATCCGACGATCGACACAATGGCGAGCAACGCGGGGAAGAGCGCCAGCACCATGTAGTAGGTCAGCGCTGCGGCGAGGTCCGTGCATCGATCGTTCGAGAACTCGCCGACGGTTCGCTTGAAGACGTATTTCCACTCCGGCTTTTTGACGTCGGTCGGGCTGTCCGGCTTTTCGTCACTGTCCGGATGCGGGGCGTGACGCCCCTTGTCCGCGGTGCTGCGTGTGCTGCTCGGCATGTGCAACCCCCTGGGTTTGCTTGGTCATTACTAAGATAATAAGCAACCTTAGCTTAAACGTGAATAGTCTCGACTGGAAAGACAGCAAACTGATCAGATCGACTCTGATTACCTGTAGCGTGTCTTGAAAGAGGCCTCAATCCAAGGACAGGAGAACACCATGAGTAGCGAGAATCCAGACCCCGTAGAGAACAACATTCCTGGCCTGACGCCAGAGGGCAGCGTGGAGCCCGGCGAGACTCCGCCCGCCGAAGCGAGCACGGCCGGGCCCCAGGGCCACGAGGAACACGGACCGAAAAAGGGCTTCTCAGCCGTATGGCTGGCACTCATCGGCATCGTCGTCGCCCTCGTGCTGCTGCTCATCCTGGGACCCATCGCCGGCCTGCTGTAATCAGCTTTCGGGAGCTCCAGGGCCGCTCGACCACCGAAGCAGCGCCGAAACGGACTCCTCCTTGTCCAGCACGCCGTCCGGCAGGAACAACACCCTGGCGTCGGTCAGCGCCGCAGCCCGAACCAGCGCTGACTGCGCCGGTACCTCCCCGAGCACACCGGCCCCGGCCCGCTCGCCGTCGGAGGTGGCCACCCATGGCTCAGCGTCCAGCGCAAGCAACGTGGAGTCCTGCCATTGGCTGGCCTGAACCATCAGAATGTCCACCTGCGCCTGCTGCAGCGCGGTCACCACTGCACCGATTCCTGTAGCCGCGCGCGGATTCGCCTGCCCTTCCTGCATCCGCAGGCGGTCCAGCAGCTCCTCCTGAACCTCGGCGAGTTTCTGCGCCACCAGTGACTCCACCTGGTGGTCGAACTCATGATGATCAGCGCCGCCCGTGCGCGTATGGCTCTCGATAACGGAGGCGACGGCGGCGCTTTCCTTGGCCAGCTGGTCCCTGACCAGGTGGCGGGCGCGCACATCACCGGCGATGATGACGAGCTTTGGATGGACCTCGTAGACCACCCGGTCAATTTCCGCGGCGACCTCTGAAGCATTGACCTTCCAGATGTTCTCCGTCCGGTGCTGCACACGCCCCTGGGACCAGCCGCCGCCCGGGATCTTCTTCAGATTCTCGGTGGAACCCTCCACCTCCACGGACCGGCCGGCCGCCGTCGTCCCGGCGTAAGCGAGCCGCACTTCGCCGCCGTCACGGCTCACCTCGGCGACTACGTAGGCAAACTGCTCGGGGCGATGCCGCAGCAACGGCACCAGCTCCGGAACCTCGCCCACCCTGACGAACGGCGCCATCACCATGTGCCCATGGAACCGCTCATTGAGGACAACTTCGCCCCCGCGAACCAGCAGCACCTGCGATACCGGATCCGGTAGGCCCTTGGAGGATTCGCGCAGCGCCTCATCAACAGCCGCCAGGTCCGCCTTCGACGCCCCCGCGCGCTGCAGTTCATCGTGCACATTATCCGGAATGACGTCATGAGCTCGGAGGGAATCGACAGTGCCCGTACTGGCATCTATATATACAGAGCACCACGGTCCCGGCTGGCGGAACAACGCAGCACAATCAGAGAGGGGAGTTTTACGTGCCGTAGCGGTCATCGAGTTTTGCTCCTTCCATCACGGGGAGCCAGGCGACTCCCTGGATTAGCTTCCGGTGTCTGAGCCGGCAGGCTACTTATGGTCTATCACCCCAGCAGATGGAAATGAAGACCTTACGCGATGAGAAGAGAGATCGTCAGGAAGAAATCGCGGCAGTATCCAGATTGCGCGTGATCTCCGGGAATCTTGGGCTGAGAGAGTCCCCTGAGGAGACGCCTCGCAAACGCCGGCCGATCCACGGACCAACGTACTCGCGCGCCCACTGGGCATCTGCCCGCAATTGCTGCAGACGGTTCAACGCCGGACGCGTTTCCAGGCCCGGAACATCGATTCGGTGTGAAGCGCGCATGACGTCGAGAACCCGGCGTGCCATCAGCGTGTGCCCGGCGGTGGACATGTGCAAGCGGTCAGTGTCCCAGTACCGCCAGTCACGGAACTCGCGCATCCGCCAATAATCGACGATGTCCGCCCCATGCTTGTCGGCGATCTCGCGCACAAGCTCGTTGTATATCGCCGTGCGCCCACGGGTTTTGCCAAATACAGCGGACGCCGAGGCATCGAACCCCGTGAACATGACGACTTTCACGCCAGCCTGCCGGAGACGGGCCACGCCGTCGTCGTACGTTGCGAGCAGGGCGTCTATATCCACCCGCGGCCGAAGGATGTCATTGCCGCCCCCGTAGATAGTGACCAGCGTGGGCTCCAGCGCGAGCGCCGCATCCACCTGCTCATCGAGGATCTGGCGCAGCTTCCGACCTCGGATCGCGAGATTGGCGTACCCGGCGGCAGGATCAGCCAGAATGAGCTGCTCAGCCACCCTGTCAGCCCAGCCCCGGACCCCATGGGGGCGGGAGCCGCTGGCGTCCCCCACGCCTTCGGTAAATGAATCACCCAATGCCACGAATCGCTGCGTAAATTCCACGATTCCATTTTACGGCCAATCCACCGCCAGCCTGCACGAAACCGGATGACCCATCGCTAGAGTAAGTGACATGACCAAACGTGCCGCCCTCATCGTCAACCCGACCAAGTCCACGGACGACGTCGTCGTCGAGACTGTCCGCGAACTCTCCGAGGCGGAAGGCTGGGACGCTCCACTGGAGATTGACACAACCGCTGATGACCCGGGATTCGGGCAGGCGAGGGAGGCGCTCGAGGCCGGAGCCGACGTCGTTCTGGCCGCTGGAGGCGACGGGACGATCCGCGCTGTGGCACACGAACTCGCCGGCACTGACACACCGGTGGGGCTGATCCCGTTGGGAACGGGCAACCTGCTCGCCAGAAACCTGGAACTTCCGCTGGATAGCATCGCCGACGTCGTACGGCAGGCCATGCTCGGGGAAGACCACCGGATCGACGTCGTCTACGCCACCCTGGACCGAAAGGATGAGCGGCATCTGTTCCTGGTCATGGCTGGAATCGGCTTTGACGCAGCAGTCATGGCGGACACCAATGACACCCTGAAAGACCGGGTCGGCTGGCTGGCCTACGTGGACGCCGGCATCCGGAACCTTCCCGGCAAGCCGTCGAAGGTCCGCATGACAATCAACGGCGGAGCGCCGCTGCGTCGCCGCCTCCGCAGTGTCATGGGCGGCAACTGCGGAAAGATTCAGGGCGGCCTGGAAATTTTTCCCGGCGCCAAGCTCGACGACGGCGTTCTCGACATCATGACAGTGGCGCCCAGCGGGGCGTTCGGCTGGGTGGGGGTGGCCGCGTCGGTACTACAGCGAAACAAGGGCAAGGACCCGGCAGTTGAGTACTTCCAGGGGCAGAGTGCAGAAATTGAGTCCGAGGACCCGTTGGAGATTCAGCTTGACGGCGATCACATGGGGAACGCGAAGCACCTCAAGATGGACCTCGATGCTGGTGCGCTGATCGTCCGGCACTAGTCCCGGGAGCAGTGATCAGAGGAACGGGACCGGGTCCGCGACGTCCTCATTGACCATGACCTCGAAGTGCAGGTGGCATCCGGTGGAATTGCCGGTGTTTCCGATGGCGCCGATGCCTGCGCCGCGGACGATCTTCTGACCCACGGCCACACCGATAGCACCCAGGTGGTTATAGGTGGTTTTCATGCCTTCACCGTGATCAACGACCACCCGCTGGCCGCCGCCATAGGCGTGCCATCCGGCCTCGGTCACAACGCCGTCGTCGGAGGAGATCACCGCGGTGCCGCAGCTGCCCGAATAGTCGATCCCGCGGTGGAAGTCGGTGGCCGTATTACCGAGCGGATTGGCTCTGGTACCGAACGATGAGGCCAGGTGTCCGCTCGCGACGGGCTTCGACAGCTTGGTGGGTTCGATGGATGAGGACACCGTTCTGGGGCCATGTGCGTCTTTGGGCATGCTGGTAACGGCTGAGGCGCGCTGGAAATCAACAGTGGCGGCGCCGTCGGCCTGAACATCCCGAACCTCTGCGCTGACCGCGGCCGTGGGGTCCAGGGGTGTGGCGGGCTCGGCGATCGTGCTGCCTGCTGTGAGTCCGGCAAGTGCCAGAGTACTGCCGAGGACCATAAAGAGCCGCTGTTTTCCCGCAGGGTTCGCGGATTGGGCGCGACGACGTCCGCGCTGGATGGGGTGAGTCACGTGTAACCTCTCGTGACGCCTGCGGAGTTAGCTGTCGGGTTCGAGCAAGAGTTGACTCGGCCGGCATCAGACGATGCGGGCTTCACCCCGAGACAGCCTTCGATCGACCGTCGTGAAACGTGGTTCCCCCACCCCTGCCTGTGATGATTTCGCGGGACCGGGCACCTGGCAGGGTTGGGCGTGGGGCACGGGAACTGAGTTATTGCTCATCAGTACGCCAACAAGGCTACGCGCATATTGCAGAAAAGTTATCTTTTCGTAACGAACGCCACTTTCAGTGTCACGCCTCGGATTTACCCTCACGCCAGTAACCCATGAACGCCACCTGTTTACGGTCGATTCCGACATCCCGCACCAAGTAACGGCGCAGCTCACGAACCACGGCCGCTTCGCCAGCGATCCACGCATAGAACGGCAGAGCACCGGACGGCTTGTCCGGGTTCGGTGCGGCATCAATGACTGCCTTGTCCAGGCGCTGGGGCGTCTCCCACAGGATGGTCTGATCAACATCCACGAACTCAGGCTCCGCGCCGGCAGTATTCCCCGCACCAAGCGCAACCGACGGGGTACGCCCGACGGCCGCCCACCCGGGAACGACAACGGCCCGCCGGACCGCGGCGTCGAGTAGCTCACCGTGCGCACGCTCGCCTCGAGCCAACCAGGTCACCTCAACACCAGAGGCCGTCCGGATCTCCTGGAAGTCAGCAGGCTCCGGCACCTCAAGAATCGCGTGACCGGTCATGTCGGCAGGCAGGGCTTCAAGGATCGCCGCGATCGCGGGAACGGCAGTCTCATCGCCGGCCAGCATGACCCGCTGGGCAAGACCCGGACGCCACTCAATACCGCCGTACGCTCCTGCGGTACTGCAGGTCGCGGCTTCAATATTGGGGCCGATGAGGCTCAGAGCATCTCCGGGCGCCGCCTTGATGGCCCACTGTGAAGCCGGGCCGCCGTTACCCTTCTCATCGAAGTGCATGACAAAATCGACGTCCAGCTCGTGCTCGCGGTCCACAACCCGGTGCTGCCGGACGGTGTACGTGCGCATCGCACCGCGCACCTCCGGGTCCACCTGAAGCCACTTCTGGTACCAGCCCTCGCCGGTCTCCGCGCATTCGGCCATGAGCGCCTTGAGATCAAACGGGCCACGGTCCTGAGCCGGGATGATGAGCTTGATGCGCAAGTCCAGGGTGTCCCCCTGAACGCCGAATCCCGCGAGATCCGGACCGGTGAAAGTGACCCGGCGGAAGTTGGTACCGAGCCGCTCAACGCTTTTCACCGTCACGTCAAAGCACCCAACCGGTGACACGGCCCGTGGCTTGACCGGCTCCGGCCGCCGGTGATGACGGCCCTCGGGAACCACCATGGGCGTACCGGACACAGGATCCGTGATGACGCTGGACTGCAACCCGAAAATCCTCGAGACGTTCTTTTCCGTCACAACATCAGCCGGCGCGCCCTGGGCAATGATGCTGCCCTTGCGCATGGCGATCAGGTGGTCCGCATAACGCGCTGCGAGGTTCAGGTCATGCAGCACAATGGCCACCGTGGTGCCGGTCCTGCGGTTGAGGTCCAGGACCAGATCAAGAACTTCCACCTGGTGCGCCACATCAAGGAACGTGGTGGGCTCATCCAGGAGCAGAATGTCCGTCTCCTGTGCCAGAGCCATCGCAATCCACACGCGCTGGCGCTGGCCGCCGGAGAGCTCATCCACACACCGCTCAGCCAGTTCCAAAGTGTCAGTCGCCTGCAATGCGGAGGCGACGGCGTCGTCGTCGGCTTCGGTCCACTGCCGGAACCAGCCCTGGTGCGGATACCGGCCGCGGCCTACGAGATCCGCGACGGAGATTCCGTCCGGAGCGGACGGCGTTTGCGGGAGCAAGCCGAGAGTTTTGGCAACCTGCTTGGTGGGTAGGGAGTGGATGTCCCGCCCGTCCAGCATGACGGCTCCGGAGGCGGGTTTCAGGAGTCGCGCGAGTCCGCGCAGGAGCGTTGACTTGCCGCAGGCGTTCGCGCCAACGATGACGGTGACCTGCCCGGCGGGCAGCTCCACGGTCAGATCGCTGACCACCGTGTGGTCGTCGTAGGCGAGCGTCAGATTCTCGGCCTTCAGCGTATGAGCGGATGCGGCCTGCTGCGCTGGCGGGACCAGAGCGGAGAGCTGTGGCTGGGCTTCGCGGCCAGCAACGTCCTTGTCCACGCCGACCTTCTTCTCTGACTCCACGGTCATTTTCAGCCTCCCTGGCCAGTTCGGTTGGAGGTAATCAGCAGCCAGAGCAGGAACGGTGCGCCGAGAGCGCCCGTGATGACCCCTACCGGCAGTGATGCTCCGGAAATCATGTTCGCGGCAACAAAGTCCGCGCCAAGTACGATGACGGCCCCCACCAGGCCAGCGGCTGGAAGCGACGCCCGACCACCCAACAGGCGCCGGGCAATGGGCCCGGACAGGAACGCGATGAATGCGATAGGTCCGGCAGCCGCCGTCGCCACCGCACACAGTGCGACGCCGACAATGATCAGTCCCAGCCTGGCCGGTTCAACCCTGACGCCGAGCCCGGCAGCGGCGTCGTCGCCCAGTTCCAGCCCACGCAGGCTCCTGGACAGGATAATCGTCGCGGGAAGAAGTACAACCAGTGTCAGCCCGAGAATGACGGCACGGTCCCAGGTGGCCGGATTGAGCGAGCCGCTCATCCAGACGAGGGCGTCCTGCGCGGTCCGGGCGTCCGTGCGCGTGATCAGGTAGCTGACCGCCGCCTGCAGCACCGCGGCGAAACCGATCCCCACCAGAATCAGCCGGTAGCCGGCGACTCCGCCTCGTCTCGACAGGCCGTAGATGGCTCCGGCGACGGCGAGGGCCCCTAGGAGTGCGGCCCAGGAAATCGTGATGCCCGCTGCACCAAACAGAACGATGGCGCCAACCGCGGCCGCACTGGCCCCATAGCTGATCCCGATGATGTCCGGGCTGGCCAGCGGGTTACGGAGCATGGTCTGAAAAATGGCCCCGGCGATACCGAAGGCAACGCCGACCATGATTCCCACAGTGGCCCGCGGCAGTTTCACGTCCATGACGATGAACGTTGCGCCGGGTATCTGTTCGCCGCCCAGAATGCGGAAGAAGTCCGGAACGGTGACCGTATAGTTACCCAGGAGCACGGAGACCGTGAACAACACGAAAGTCAGGGCAGCTAGCGTACTGATGACCAACCGGCCGCGGCGTGCCGAGTTGTGGCGGCCCTGACGAATCTTCTCGCCCGGACGGACCGGTGGGACCGCAACTGCGCTTCGGGGTGTGTCTGTCGCTGTGCTCACAAGGCCACCATTTTCCGGCGGCGTACCAGCCAGATGAAGACGGGCGCGCCGACAATCGCCGTCATGATTCCCACCTGAATTTCACCGGGAGGAAGAATGAGGCGCCCAACAACATCCGCTGCCAGCAGCAGCACAGGGGCGAGGACCATGGAGAACGGCAGGATCCAGCGGTAATCCGGGCCAGCAATGAGTCTGGCCATGTGCGGGATGACGAGACCAACGAACGCGATGGGGCCGGCGAGCGCCACCGCTGCGCCGCAGAGGATCACGACGCCCAGCGCCGATACACCGCGCGCGAGTGCGACATTTTGGCCCAGGCCACGGGCTATGTCATCGCCCATGGACAGGCCGTTGAGCATCCGTCCCGTCAGCAGGGTGATGATACCGCCGACCAGCAGAAACGGGATCACCGCTGTGATGGCGTCCCAGTCTCGGCCGGCCACAGTCCCGACTTGCCAGAAGCGGAACCGGTCCAGCGTCTCCTGGCTGGTGACCAGAAGCGCACTCATCAGGGATACCAGCCCCGCCGATAGTGCGGCTCCCGCGAGGGCGAGCTTGACCGGCGTCGCGCCTTCCCGCCCCAGGCTTGCGATGGCGTAGACGACAACGGCGGCGATAGCGGCACCGGCGAAAGCAAACCAGACATAGCCCGTAATTCCGGAGAGCCCGAATACGTAAATGCCGAGAACGACGGCCAGCGATGCGCCTGCATTGACCCCTAGAATGCCAGGGTCTGCCAATGGATTCCGGGCAACACCCTGCATTCCGGTCCCCGCAAGGCCGAGTGCGGCACCCACGAGGAGAGCCGTGATAGTGCGGGGAATGCGCGAGTGGACGACTGCGTGATCACCGTTGGCCGGGTTGAAGTCCGTGAGTGCCTGCATCAACGTGTTGACGTCGATGGGGCGGGCGCCAAAGGCCATGGACGCGATGACGAACAGCCCCAGTACCACCACGGAGGCAATGAACAGGGCTGTGGTGAGGCTCCTGGAGCGTTGCCGCGAAGCGGTTCCTGATGTCACCACCGCCGGGGCTGACGAGGAGGGCTTGGGTACGGACAGGGCGGAAGGTGACGCCGTGCGTTCCTGCTGTGCCGGAATGGTCACCCACCCCCCTTCCCAACGGGCGCGCGTCCCGAGTCATCAGTTCCATCAAAGAATCTACTAAAGTAAGGCTAGCCTACTCGGGCGCTGATAAGGAAACAGGAATCTGACGTAATACGCTCAGCTTTCAGGAGACCAGAGGATTATGCGAGGCCTCCACGCGCTCCCCCTCACGGACCGGACCCGGAGGCGTCCCATCACCGAAGGGGCGTCCGCCGAGCTCCTCGCGGCCGTGCGCGGTCAACCAGCCCGAAAGATCCGGGCCCAGGGGCACAATGCCCGTGGGATTGATGTCCTCATGAACCACATAGTAGTGCTGCTTGATCTGCTCAAAATCGATGGTGTCCCCAAAACCGGGAGTCTGGAAAAGGTCACGCGCGTAGCCCCAGAGCGCAGGCATCTCGGTGAGCTTGTTCCGGTTGCACTTGAAATGCCCGTGATACACCGGATCAAAGCGCACCAACGTGGTGAAGAGCCTGACGTCGGCTTCCGTGATGGTGTCTCCCACCAAGAAACGTTGCCCGGACAAACGTTCCTCCAGCCAGTCCAACGCCGCGAACAGCCGGTCATAGGCGTCGTCGTACGCTTCCTGTGAACCAGCAAAACCGCAGCGGTACACGCCGTTGTTCACCTCAGTGAAGACGCGCCGCGCCACCTCGTCGATCTCATCCCGCAAGGACTCCGGGTAAAGGTCCGGCGCTCCCTCCCGGTGGAACTCCGTCCATTCCGTCGAGAAATCCAGGGTGATCTGCGGATAGTTATTGGTCACCACCATGCCCGAGGGGATATCCACGATCGCAGGAACCGTGATGCCCCGGCCGTACTCGGGATCGCGCTCGAAGAACGCCTGCTGGAGCCGCTCAATCCCAAGAACCGGGTCCACGCCGTCCGGGTCAAGATCGAAAGTCCAGGACCGTTTGTCGTGCGTCGGTCCCGGGGTTCCCATCGAAATGGCGTCCTCCAGACCCAACAGGCGGCGCACGATGATGGAACGGTTGGCCCACGGGCACGCCCGGGCAGCCACCAGCCGGTACCGCCCGGCCTCAACCGGCCACCGGCCCTCCTCCGGGTTCTCACCCCCACGCACAATGCGGTCCTCGATGTAATTGGTGTCCCGCTTGAACTCTTCGCCACCAGTCACGTACGCGCCCTTGGTGCTGAAATCATTCGCAGACATGTTCCATCTCCTTCGTGGCCACAAAACCTTACGGTCCGAAACTATCGCAGCCGGGCGCTGCAGGATAGCGTGGAGCTACCCAACGGAAGGATTCTCATGCGCATCGCCATCATTGGAGCCACGGGGAACGCTGGAACTGAGCTGCTTCGCAGACTCCAGACCGCCCGTCGGGAAGGCGCCGAACTCGAAATCACCGGGATTGCCCGCCGGATGCCCGATCCGTCGGTGGCACCATACGACGACGTCGACTGGCACAGTATCGACGTCGGGGCCGAAGATGCTCCCCGCAAACTCGCCGAAGTACTGGCCGGTGCAGACGCCGTCGTCCACCTCGCCTGGGTTCTCCAGCCCAACCACGACCTTGACGAACTCCACCGGATCAACGTAGACGGCACCAGAAATGCGCTGCAGGCAGCAGCCGACGCCGGTGTGCGGCACTTTGTGTGCGCCTCCTCCATGGCGGCCTACTCCCCCGCCCGCAAGGGCCAGTACGTCTCCGAGCACTGGCCCACGCAGGGCATACCGTCGTCCCACTACAGCCGGCACAAAGCCGAACAGGAACATCTCCTGAATGAATTTGAGCGGAACTACCCGGAGATTCCCGTGGCGCGTGTGCGGCCGGCACTCATCTTCCATGCCAGTGCCGGCAGCGAAATCCACCACTACTTCCTGGGCCGGCTGGTGCCGCGGCCGCTGATCCGCTTTGTCCTCAACAAACTTCCCCTGCCCATCATCCCCATCCCGGAGGCATTCTCCTTCCAGGTGGTTCACGGCGAAGATCTGGCCGACCTCTACTGGCGGGTGCTGGACCAGCGGGCGCAGGGCGCCTTCAACGTGGCCTCAGCGCCGGTCATCACTCCCGCCCTGCTGGGTGGTTTGCTGGGCGCACGCCGCGTTCTCAACGTTCCCGTAGGACTGTTCAGGGCCTTGGCCGCCATCACCTGGCGGCTGCGCCTTCAGCAGACCGACGAGGGCTGGATTGACATGGCGTCCTCAACGCCGCTGCTCAATACCGATCAGGCGCACCATGTCCTCGGATGGACCCCGAAGCACTCGGCAACAGAGGCGTTGCAGGAGCTCCTCGACGGAATGGGGAGCTCGCGGTCCTACGCTGGCTCGCCTCCGCTGGACCCCTACAACGAGCACCCGTAGGGCTCAGGCCTCCGGTTCGACAGCTTCCCAGCGTTTCCGGGGGAATGTCTGCGGGTGGTTCGTCTGCAGATAGGCGATCATTTCCTCCCGCACCAGACAGCGCAACGACCAGATGGCGTCGTCGTCCTGCGCGCTGACCATGGCGCGCACGCGCACAACACCGTCAACAGCGGCCGTCACCACAAGCGAACTTGCCCGGCCGTCCCAGAGGTCCGTTTTCTCCAGCACAGCGTTGAAGTGCTCCCGGAGTTCCGCGACAGGCGTGTGCCAGTCCAGGTCAAACTCGACCGTGCCCAGCAGCTCCGAATTGGTCCGCGACCAATTCTCGAACGGCGTGGTGGTGAAGTACGTGGAAGGCAAGATCATTCGCCGCTCATCCCAGATGGCCACAACGATGTACGTCATGGTGATCTCCTCGATGGAGCCCAGCTCATCCTCCACCACAACGGTGTCGCCAACACGGATGGCGTCGGTGAAAGCTAGCTGCATGCCCGCGAAAACGTTGGCCAGCGAACTCTGCACGGCAAGACCCGCGACCACCGAGATCAACCCGGCAGAAGCCAGAATCCCGGCACCGAGCGCCCTCACCTCCGGGATGGTCAGCAGGATGCCTGCCACAGCCACCGTGATAATGATCGCCGCGATCACACGACGGCCCAACGTGATCTGCGTTTTCAGCCGACGGTAACGCCGCTTGTCCGCATCCTGACGACGGAGCCCGGCCAGAACACCCACCTCCACGATCACCGACACCGCGATAGCAAGCCACGCAATCGCCGCAATCAGCGCGAAGACCAACAGCTGATCGACAACAGGGAACCAACCGGCGTCGTGCACCGTCATGCCAAGAGCAACACGAACACCGATGATCGCCAGGACCAGCCACAACGGGTTGCGGGCCTTCCGGGTTTCCGCCCGCACCGAGGGAGCCCGGTTCAGAACGCGGGTCAGGATCTTGCGCAGAAGCCACGCCAACACCATGGCCAACAGCAGCGCCGCGACGACGGAGCCGATCGGTATGAGTACGTTCATCACATCAGGCATGACCCGATAGTTTCAGATCTCCGCGCGCCATGTCGAAGTGGGCTCGAAGGAGCCTGCATTTCATCGTCCGGACTGACTGAGTTTGCATAGCGTCTATAATCTGCGGAATGCTGTTTGCATGATTGACAACCAGGCCGAGTATTGGGATCGGCAGGCCGCGACCTTTGATCAGGACCCTGATCACGGGCTCGAGGACCCTGCGGTCCGCACGGCCTGGCGCAACCTCCTCAAACAGATCCTGCCGAAGCCACCCTCAAAAATCGCTGACATGGGGTGTGGCACCGGAGCCCTCACCGAACTGCTTGCGCAGGACGGCCACGAGCTCGTCGGACTGGATATTTCCCGCCAAATGGTCAAAACTGCACGCCAGAAGCTCAATGCCAGCGGTGTTGAAGCCCGCCTGGAAGTGCGCGACGTCGTCGACCCCCGGTTGCGCGCCGGAACCTACGACGTCGTCCTGTCCCGCCATGTCCTGTGGGCCCTACCGGACGCCGCGGACGCCATCTCCACCTGGTTCAAGCTCCTCCGCCCGGGTGGACGGATAGTGCTCATTGAGGGCCGATGGTCGACAGGCGGCGGCATGAGCATGCAGGACCTCGCGGCGCTGCTCGAACCGCATACGGCTGTAGTCCACAGGATTCCGCTCTCCGACCCGCAGCTGTGGGGCCGCACCTTCACAGATGAGAGATACGCGCTCGTGGGCGAAAAACCGGCGGACTAGCCCTCGTCTGGCTCCCGGCTACCGGGAACCAAGCCGTAATATTCACGCAGTTTCTCTTCCTCCGCGAAATTCAGGCCCGACTGCGGAGAAGAAACATCCGGAGCTCCGTTCACCTGATCCTGGGTGTACGCCACGAAAATGTCGTCCCCATTGATCCGAGCGTCAAAGAGTGGGATAAATCGGGTCTTGCTTTCAAGCAAATGCAGCGGAACCGTGATCCATTCCGGATCCCTTGTTCCATGGTTCAGGTGCACCTGCGACACAACCCCCAACTTGGCGCCGTTTCGGTCCCAGACGACTGCCTGCTGGAGTTCGTGGACTTCAATCATGTCGGCCATCATCAATCCTTCCGCCTCTGTGCCCGTCGAGAGTTCCCGAGCCTGAGACCATTCCATCCTGTGTAGCGATGGAGATCAAGGGCAACGCTGGAGTGAGCAAATTGCAACAGCTTGGAAACTCTGTA
The DNA here is from genome assembly GCA_947502645.1 of uncultured Micrococcaceae bacterium. Lineage (GTDB taxonomy): Bacteria > Actinomycetota > Actinomycetes > Actinomycetales > Micrococcaceae > Arthrobacter_J. The sequence goes on from CANNAD010000001.1 coordinate 599,573, forward strand.
ATGCCACTACGGTAAAAGTCTGGCAAGGTACATGTATGCCCACCTCACCCGAGTTCCGCTCTGCCGTCATCGTTGACGATGACCAGGATATTCGAGAACTGCTCACCGCCACCCTGGCGTCCAACGGGTTCACCATCCTTGACTCCGGAACGGGCCGCCATGGGTTACAACTCATTCGGGACCACAAACCGGACCTGATCACGCTGGACCTCAACCTGCCGGACATCGACGGCGTCGAAGTATGTCGGCAAGCTCGAGCCATCACAGATGCGTACATTGTGATGGTGACAGCGAGGCAGGACGAGATTGACCGCCTCATCGGACTGGAAATTGGTGCTGATGACTTCCTCGTCAAACCGTTCAGTCCCCGGGAACTGCAGGCCAGGGTCGCAGCGATGTTCCGCCGTCCCCGCACCAGTGTTCGCCCCGCGGTCGTGGCACCGGCCCCGGCCCCCGTCGAGCCTCCACGCGCACCGGAGCCCAAACTCCTGAGCCACGGACCGCTCACCGTGGACGTCGAGGGCCGCGTGGCAAGCCTCGACGACGAAGAGCTCAGTCTGACCAGGACCGAGTTTGATCTGCTGGCCACACTGCTGTCCGCACCGCGGCGTGTGTGGTCACGGGAATCGTTGCTGGCCAAGGTCTGGGGCGAAGCCTGGGTTACCGATCAGCACCTCGTGGAAGTTCACATGAGGAATCTGCGCAAGAAGCTCGGAGACAAGGCAGCGGACCCGCGGTTTATCCGTACGGTGCGCGGCGTCGGGTACCGGCTCATGCCCGGTGGCCGCGCGGCAACCACGCCTTAACCCACACGAGGTCACCCTTTATCCGCGAGATCACCCCCTGCAAAGGGTGATCTCGCGGATAAAGGGTGACCTCGCGCTAACATGGGCGGGCTAGGAGGAGGTTAGGCCGCCGTCGTAAACGCGTGAGCGGCGTCAGTGTAAAAACGCACACCCTCGGTGGAAAGCTTGGTCAACAGTGAGCGGGTTGATGCGGTGCGTTCCTGCTCCAGGCTCGTCAGGACGGACTGCGTCAGGACCTCGAGCCGACGGGCGCCCACCATGGATGCGCCAACGTTGAGGCCGAGAAGAATAGTGGTAGCGGACGCGTAGTCCTCAGCGGCGATCCGGACATGCAGTTCGCGGATGCGCTGCGGCAGAAGATTGCGGAACGTGGCGACGACGCGGATGGCGGCCGTACGGCTCTGCAGGTCACCTGCGAGCCGAGCGAACACTGCATGGTCAACGACGGGAACTGATTCAGTGGCCGGCCCAGCATGCGTGACTGTGGGATGAGCCAGCGAAACTGGGTGGGTGGTGCTGTGCTTGTGATCAACGGCCAGTGTCAACATGGGGGACGTGCTCCTCGTCGGTGAGAGTGGCACGTCCACCCTGTCGGAGGTGGACGTACCTTTGGGGAAAGCGCACCGGTTCTCACCGGTTTTGCTGACCCTCTAACTCTGTCCGACGAGTCTCAATTGGTCCCGGCACGAAAACCGAAGATTTCCTCAAGAAACACGAGCGTTTGGTTAAACAGCTACAACCTCAACAGGAATGTTGCCGCGTGTGGCCTTGGAATACGGGCACAGATCATGCGTGCGGTCTGCGAGCTTCTGGACTTCATCCTTGTCCATGCCCGGAACGGACACCATGATCTTCACGGCGAGACCGAAGCTTTCGCCCTCTTTACCGAAGCCAACTTCAAGCTCGACGACGGAGTTCGAGACATCCGCGCCGGTTTCCTTGGCTGCGAGGCCAAGCGCACCCTGGAAGCACGCTCCGTAGCCGACGGCGAAGAGCTGCTCGGGGTTGGTGCCGCCGCCGGGGCCGCCCATTTCCTTGGGGGCGCGAAGGTCCACCTCGAGTGCGCCGTCGTCCGTTTTCCCGTGGCCGTCGCGGCCACCGGTGACATGGGACTTGGCTGTGTAAACGATTGATTCTGGAACTGCAGGCAAAATATCCTCCTGAAATCGTTGGAATCTTCACTCTACCCATCAAGCTGGCGCAATTGGCTCGCGGCCCAAAACTGTGGCTATGGCCACACCTGCTGTTCGGGAGTAGCATCAGTGGCATCAACAGGGTCTTCCGGCCCGCGGCGGCCCTGCTTCAAGGGGGCCACGATGAGTGCGGAATCCAGCCAGCTGACAACGAACGTGAGCGAGCGCGACGCGAGGAACGTGGCGGAAGCTGCCCGTGAAACCGAGTGGACCCGGCCCAGCTTCGCCAAGGGTCTGTACCTCGGCTCCTTCGCTCTGGACCTGATCCACCCGCATCCGCAGCCCGACGGCGATGAGACGGTGGACGGCGAACACTTTCTCGAGAAACTGCACGCCTATGCGAAGACGATGGACGGCCGTCTCATCGAACGCGAGGCGAAGATCCCGGACTCGTATTTGCGGGACATGGCTGAGCTTGGGGTTTTTGGGATGAAGATCCCGAAGGAGTATGGCGGGCTTGGCCTGACGCTGACCTATTACGGGCGGGCGCTGATGCTGCTCGGTTCCGTGCATCCGAGTCTTGGCGCGCTTGTCTCGGCGCACCAGTCCATCGGGGTGCCGGAACCTGTGAAAGTCTTCGGCACCGCAGAGCAGAAGCAGGAGTACCTGCCGCGGTGCGCTGCCGGTGCCATCACCGCGTTCCTGCTGACGGAGCCCGACGTCGGCTCTGATCCGGCGAGGGTGAACGTTACGGCCGTTCCCGAGGCTGACGGGTCCGGTTATCGGTTGAACGGGGTGAAACTGTGGACCACGAACGGGGTCATCGCTGAGCTGGTGGTGGTGATGGCGAAGGTACCGCCGCACGACGGCGGCCGGGGCGGCATCACGGCGTTTGTCCTCGAGGCCGACGCCGAGGGGATCACGGTGGAGAACCGGAACGCTTTCATGGGCCTGCGGGGTATCGAGAACGGGGTGACGCGCTTCCATGACGTGCACGTTCCGGCAGCGAACCGGCTGGGCAAGGAGGGGCACGGCCTGAAGATTGCGCTCACCACCCTGAACACTGGCAGGCTGTCCATTCCTGCTATGTGCGCGGCTGCGGGCAAATGGTCGCTGAAGATTTCGCGGGAGTGGTCCGCGGTACGCGTTCAGTGGGGACGTCCGGTGGGCGAACACGAGGCCGTCGGCAAGAAGCTGGCGTTCATTGCGGCCACCACGTTTGCTCTGGAATCGGTCTTTGAACTCTCCGCCAGCCTGGCTGACGCAGGGATGAAGGATGTCCGTATCGAGGCCGCGCTGGCGAAGCTCTGGTCCAGCGAGATGGCGTACAAGGTTGCTGACGAGATGGTGCAGATCCGGGGCGGCCGCGGCTACGAGACGGCAGAATCACTGACTGCCCGCGGCGAGCGTGCAGTGCCGGCAGAACAATTGCTGCGTGATCTGAGAATCAACCGGGTTTTTGAGGGCTCCACGGAGATCATGCATCTGCTCATCGCCAGGGAAGCCGTTGACGCCCACCTTCAGGCGGCTGGTGATCTGGCCTCGACAGACGCAGATTTCGCGGCCAAGGCCCGCGCAGCCGCCGGCGCGAGCGGTTTCTACGCCAGCTGGTTGCCGCAGCTGGTGGTCGGCCAGGGACTGAATCCTCTGGCGTACCGGGAGTTTGGCCCGTTGGCAACGCACTTGCGGTTCGTGGAACGCTCTTCCAGAAAACTCGCCCGGAACACGTTCATGGGCATGGGCCGCTGGCAGGCGCATCTGGAGCACAAACAGGCATTTCTGGGCAGGATCGTGGATATTGGCGCCGAGCTCTTCGCGATGTCGGCCACCTGCTCCCGGGCCGAGCTGCTGGCCGGCAAGGACGCGGCCGAGGGCCGTGCCGCCCGCGAGTTGGCAGATGCTTTCTGCGGGCAGGCACGGGTCCGTGTCAACGAACTTTTCACTCAGCTCTGGCGCAACTCGGATCCGGCCGATCACCGCGTGGCCACTTCCGCCCTGAGAGGGAACTACGAGTGGCTTGAGCGTGGAATCATCGACGCATCAGAAGGCACGGGGCCGTGGATTTCCGAGCCTGTCACCGGGCCCTCCCCGAAGGAGAACCTGCACCGGAGGTACCGGTGACGCCGTCGGCTACTTGGACGTGGAGGCCTTGACGGCTTCGCTCAGGTCCGGCAGGTACTTGTCCATGGCCCAGGGCAAGCTGAGCGGGCTGGCCGCTGAAACGGACAGTACGACGGTGTTGTCGGAGTGGGCAACGAGTCCGCCCGACTTCACTGCGGGGATCTGACCCAGCAGCGGATCCTTGATGATCGCTTCCTCGGTTGAGGCATCCGGAACCCAGGTGACAAAGATGTCCGACTTCAGCTCGTTGGCGCGCTCCGCTGACCACTCGATGTAGAAGCCGTCTTCACCCTCAGCCTTTTCTGCCACGACCGGCGCCAGCTCCATACCAATCGACGTCAGGAACTTGGGTCGGTTGTCATTGGGTGTGTAAACGTTCGCGCCAGCACCGGAAGCAGGCTCAAGGTTTCCGTAGATGAAGGTCTTGCCCTCGATCTCGGGGTACTCAGCTGCCTTGTCCTCGATCAGCTGCTCGGTGTCTTCCACCAGCTGCTCTGCCTTGTCGCTGAGGCCGAGGGCTTCACCGATCATTTCGGTGGACGTCTGCCAGTCCGTTCCATACGCAGTTTCCGGGTAGGCGACGACGGGTGCGATCTTGGAGAGGCGGTCGTAATCTTCCTGCGTCAGGCCTGAGTAGGCGGCGAGGATGACGTCAGGGGTTGTCTTGGCGATGTCCTCAAAGGCAATTCCGTCAGCCTCGGAGTACTGGGCCGGGGCGTTCTCGCTGCCGATCGCGGCGTCGAGCTCTTCCAGCTGGGCGTCCTTCCACGGCGTGGACCCGTTCTCGTTGCCGCCGTATTCGTTGATCGGCATACCAACGGGCACTACGCCCAGCGCCAGCGCAACGTCGTCGTTGACCCAGGAGATGGTTGCTACCCGTTCGGGCACTTCTTCGATGACGGTCTCGCCGAATGCGTGCTCAATGGTGACGGGGAACTGGCTGCTGTCCGCGGCTGACTGCGAAGGATCAGCTTCGCCCTCGTTGGAGGGGCCGGTTGAGCAGGCCGAAAGGGTCAATGCTGCGATGGCCGCTACGGCCAGTAGCGGACGGAAACGCTTGTGGGTCACGGGGACTCCTTGATCTGAAGTGGATGCCGATGCCGTTTCATGACACGGGGACGTCAGTAAGGCTAGCCTATGCTTGGTGACATTAAGAAACGCTTCCATTCCCTAATTGGCTAGAGCAGAATCTGCACGTCCGCATCCTTCTTCAGCTCAACAACGAGCGACTGGGCAGCAGTTGCCTGCTTCTGGCTCTTGAGCTGTTGCGCCAGCTGGGCCTTCATCTCCTCGAAGGGAGGCACTTCAGCTTTCTTTCCCTCGGACTCCGGAGCCTGCTTCTGCCCTTCGGCGGCCTTCTTCTGCTGGTCCGCAAACTTGTCATAGGCGGTTTTCAGTTCCTCATCCGTCGGCTCCATGCTCCCGGACTCGTCAGCGAGCAACTTTTCCAGCGAAACCTGGGACTTCACTTCGGCGCGGGCCTGCTTCTCGCCCAGACCCTGTTCCTTCAAAGCGGCGAACAGTTCATCCATGGACTTGAAGCCGTTCTGTTCCTTCAGCTGCTCAAGCTTCTGATCGACGTCGGAATCCCCGGCCGCGAGGCCCCGCTCCTTGGCTTCCTGCAGCATGAGTTCCGTGCCGACGAGGCTTTCCGCCGTCTGCTTCTTCAACTGATCCTGATCCAGCTCCTGCCCGGACATCTGCGCCTGCATGGCTGCCTGCTGGAACTGCGCCTTGTAGGCCTTCGAGAACTTGTCCTTGGAGACGTCCTGCCCGTTCACGGTTGCGACGACGTCGGGAACGTCTCTGAGGTCGGGCTGGGCCTGCTGTCCTGCGGCAGCCCCCTCGTGGGAACTCGCCGATGGCGACTCCTGCTGTTGGGCCGACCCGGTTTCGTCCGACGCTCCACCGCAGGCGGTCAGGACGGCGATGGAGGCGGCGACGGACAGGCTGGTGAACCACTTTTTACCCATGGGGACTCCTCTACGGTGTGCAGTCGAAGCGATGATGCATCGCTGACGGATCACTACGACGCTATTCGGACCGAATGGGCGTTACCTTTCCGTTACCTGTGTGTCGCCTGAGTCCGACCAATATTGCGTTGTTACAGGGACACTGCGTGCATGGTGTGGTGGACTGGGTGACAGAACCCAGAAACCGCTCACCGAAGGAGACACTCATGGACACCGGACTCAAGGGCAAGAACGTACTCGTCCCGGGCGCCAGCTCAGGAGTGGGACTTGCGATCGCGCAGGCCCTCGCCGCCGAGGGCGCGAATGTGGTGCTCGGAGCCCGCCGCGGTGAACTGGTGCGCGAGGAGGCCTCCAAGCTGCCCTCCGCTGTGGGCGTTGAAGTGGATCTCTACGACGACGGCGGTCCCGAGAAGCTGGTCGCGGCCGCCACCGAAGCGTTCGGGCAGGTGGATGTGCTCGTCCTCAACGGCGGTGGGCCCACGCCCGGCGGCGCTGCGGACGTTTCCGAAGAAGCGCTCCTCGACGCCATCCACAAGCTGCTGCTGGTCCACCGCACCCTCGTCTCCCTGACCCTCCCCGGCATGCGCGAGCGCGGCTGGGGACGGGTTGTCGCCGTCGGATCCGGTGGTATTCAGGCGCCCATCGGCAACCTCGCGCTGTCCAACATCGGCCGCGCCGGCCTTGCCGGCTACCTGAAAACCCTCTCCCGCGAGGTGGCAGCCGACGGCGTCACCGTCAACATGGTGCTCCCCGGCCGCATCGACACCCCGCGCGTGGAATCCCTCGACGCCGGCGCAGCCGAAAGCTCCGGCCGCACCACCTCCGAGGTACGCGCGGCATCCGAAGCGGCCATCCCCGCCCGCCGCTACGGGCAGCCCGAAGAGTTCGCCGCCGTCGTCGCCTTCCTCGCCAGCCAGGGCGCCTCCTATGTGACCGGAGAACAGATTCGCTGTGACGGCGGAGCCAGTGAATCCTACTGACCCTCCCCTAGCGGGGGTGAGGGTTGCCGACTTTTCAAGGGTGCTCGCCGGGCCGTTAGCGTCCATGATGCTCGCCGACTTCGGGGCCGACGTCATCAAGATCGAACGTCCCTCCGGAGACGACACCCGGCACTGGGTGCCGCCCGTGGACCGCCACGGGGCAGGCACCTACTTCTCGAGCGTGAACCGGAACAAACGATCAGTGGTGTGCGATCTCGCCACAGAGAAAGGTATCGCGGAGGCGCGGGCCATCGCTTCGGAAGCCGACGTCGTCATCGAAAACTTCCGTCCCGGCGTCATGGAGAAGTTCGGACTGGACTACGAATCGCTCAGTGCGGACCGGCCGGAACTCGTGTACTGCTCCATCACCGGATTCGGCACAGGAAGCGGTGCGCAACTGCCCGGGTACGACCTCCTGGTCCAGGCAGTGGGAGGGCTCATGAGCATCACCGGGTCCCCCGAATCTGAACCCAGCAAAGTGGGGGTCGCGCTGGTCGATGTCCTCACCGGGCAGAATGCCGTCATCGGGATTCTTGCTGCGCTGCGCTCGCGCGAAAACTCGGGCCGCGGGCAGCGCGTCGAGGTGAACCTCATGTCATCCCTGCTCTCGGGCCTGGTCAATCAGGCCTCCAGCACACTGGCCACCGGGGCATCGCCGCAGCGCATGGGGAACGCTCACCCAAGCATCGCTCCCTACGAAACGATGACGACGGCGGACTCGCCACTGGCCGTGGCGGTGGGGACGGACAAGCAGTTCGCCGCGCTCGTGAATGCGCTCGGGGTGCCGGACCTCGCCGAGGACAAGAAGTTCCTCAACAACGCCGCCCGTGTAGCGAACAGGGTAGAGCTCAAGGAGGTCCTGGAAGCGGAGTTCAGCACCCGGCCGGCAGCAGAGTGGGCGGACATGCTGACTGCGAAAGGCGTGCCCGCCGGGAAAGTGAACTCCGTGGGGGAAGCCCTGCAACTGGCGGAAGGGTTGGAGCTGAAGCCGGTGGTCGAAATCCCAGATCACGCCAGCGGCCGTACCAGCCAGCAGGTGGCCAACCCCATCCGTCTTTCGGAGACCCCAGCACAATATCGACTCCTGCCGCCACTGCTCGGTGAGCACGCCGGCGCAACATTTCCATCTACCGAAGGGCCTGACTCGACATGACCGACACCGTTGACCTCATCGGCATTGACACTCTCCACTCCGCCGAGGAGTTGGCGCTGCGGGATCGTGTGCGTTCCTTCGTCGACGCGCAGATCCGGCCAAATATTGCTGATTGGTATGAGAACGCCGTGTTCCCGCTGGAGATCGTCCCAGAAATGGGCAAGCTCGGCCTGTTGGGCATGCACTTGTCCGGTTATGGCTGCGCGGGACGCAGCGCCGTTGAGTACGGGATCGCTGCATTGGAGCTGGAGGCTGGCGACTCAGGCCTGCGGACGTTCGTCAGCGTGCAGGGATCGCTGGCCATGAGCGCGATTTCCAAGCACGGGTCCGAGGAACAGAAGCAGGAGTGGCTGCCCCGCATGGCGTCGGGCGAGGCGATTGGCTGCTTCGGCCTCACTGAACCAACTGCGGGATCAGATCCTGGAGGCATGCAGACCTTCGCAGTCCAGGACGCAGGCGGAGACTGGGTCATCAACGGTGCCAAGCGGTGGATCGGCCTGGCCTCCGTAGCAAAGGTGGCCATCATCTGGGCCATGACCGACGACGGCGTCCGCGGCTTCGTGGTACCCACCGACACCGCCGGGTTTGTTGCCACGCCGATCGAGCAGAAGCTGTCCATGCGCGCTTCGATCCAGTGCGACATCGCCCTGGATGACGTCCGGTTGCCCTCCACCGCGGTGCTGCCGAATGTCAAGGGACTGCGCGGCCCGTTCTCCTGCCTCAACGAAGCCCGGTACGGCATCATCTGGGGGGCCATGGGAGCCGCCCGCGACAGCTACCTCACCGCTCTGGACTACTCGAAGGAACGGATGCAGTTCGGCAAGCCGTTGGCCGGATACCAGCTGACGCAGGAGAAGCTGGTCAACATGGCGCTCGAAATCAACAAGGGAACACTGCTGGCGCTGCAGCTCGGACGGCTCAAGGATGCTGGAACCCTGCAACCGCACCAGATCTCCGTGGGCAAGCTCAACAACTGCCGCGAAGCGATTCAGATCTGCCGGGACGCTCGGGCCATGCTCGGCGGCAACGGGATCACCCTGGACTACTCACCGCTGCGCCACGCCAACAACCTCGAAAGTGTGCGCACCTATGAGGGCACGGACGAGGTCCACACCCTCATCCTCGGAAACCACATCACGGGGGTACCGGCCTTCCGCTAACCTTCCCCCACTCCAGCACCGATCGGCTTGGATGCGACTTCAACTTTCTAGGGAATCTTTACGGTGATTGCCGGTCCGCATACGGTCAAGGTGGATTCTGGGCTGACTCATGCCGTTCCGCGGCAGCGACGTACTATGGCTACGTGCGACAGTTTGGCGGCTCCTACTACACCGGTTCCGGTAGAAACAACTAGAGTTTCATCTTAGGAGGTTCAATTATGAACGATGTTAAGAAGGCGGGGCTCTGGATGCTCGCAATCGGCGTTGCAACGATGCTTGCAATGTTCATATTGATGACTGCGTCTCGGGTTTCAGACCCAAACGGGGTGCCAATTGTACCTGGCCTACTCGTTGTAATAGGTGGCGGGGTAGCAGTAGTAGGTCTCGTAGTCACGCTTATCGGAATGCGTAAGAACGGATCGACGCACACCTAGTCAGCATGCGAGCTGAGGTGCGGTTCCGAAGTCAGCGTAGCTGCACGGGCATCGCACCTCAGCGTTTTCTGGATCTTTGCAGTTAGAGCCGCACCGATGATCTGTGAAGTATCCGTTCAAAGGTGGGCTGGTCCGCTATGGAGTTCCAGCACCGACCCGTAATTGCAAACTGTCTCAATCGCTAGGTGAGACAACAGCTGAGCGCGATCGACATCGGAAGGCCTACCACCCAGTGGGAGTGTGAGGCACGGGTCGTCGGACGAAGGCGCTTTTGGAACGGTGCCACTATCATGATGGCCTTCGCTGGGGTCACGGTCAGCATTGACGTCTAGTTGGAGTAAAATCGCGTCGCATTCCCCGAACTCGTGCAGTTAGTGGGCGGCCCCGGTTGTAGAAACCCCAGCAAAAGAGGTCCAACTGTCCGAATCCTCAAGCCTTGCATTTGGTGTCTCAGCTTGGCGTGGACAGTTGCGGGTTGTTGACACGCGGTTTGCCGTTTCGGACTTATCTGGCCCTGCGTCGGACTGGGATCAGAGATGATTTCGGCGCCACTTGGACGGCGAGGATCGCCTTCAGGGCCGGTATATCGGCGCCTTTGTGCTGCCTGCGCGGGGTGGCAGGGAACGCAAATACGTTCTTGGCAAAGGACGGCTGGGATGGGCTACTACCCTCGATGCGTTAACCGGGTACATCCCACGGACGCGGTCGCCGCACTCTCGTCGTCGCGAGGCTACAAAATCCAGGCCCTATCGGTCTGGATCAGCTCCTGAATGGCACGGACGAGCTGGTCGATCACCCTTGTCCGCTGCCTCGGCGGCTGAACGTTGCGCGCCCTCCGGCAGCCATTCGGTCAGAGCTGGCTGGATGCCGAGCATCCGCACCATGCGGTTGAGACCGCCGGTCTAGGCAGCAGGCCCAGCAGGTGTCCACCAGCAAGGATGGACTTCTTGGAACTGGTGCGCGACGCCGATGATGGACTCCCTTTCCGTCTCCATTCGGTCAACGGCGGCCACCATGGCCCCTTGTAGTCCTCATTCATGGTGTTGACGGATGAATCCGGATCATCCAAGGCCAAGGTCACGATGCCGTCGGGCGTCCTGTTCCCAGCGGATCATTGTCTTGGTCGTGGGGTTCTGCTCCTGCTAGGTCCCGCTCAGCGTCCCAGACGCGCTCGGTGATCGTGGCAACGCACATGCCTCCGCCCACGCACAGCGTGACGATACCGCACTCCAGATCACGGCGCTCCAATTCGTCGGCTAGAGCGCTAAGGATCGTCGTCCCCGTAGAACCAGCAGGTGGCCCATGGCGCTAGCCCCGCCGGTGACGTTGGTCTCTTCTTCGGTCCAGCCCATGTCCCGCATCAGCTTTAGTGGGATAGCGGCGAAGGCCTCATTGATCTCGACCGGGTCGATAACCGCCGCGGTCATACCGGCCATATTCAGCGCCTTGCGGAGTGCTGGGGTGGGCCGGCGAGCATGATGGTTGGCTCCGAGCCGACGACGGCGGTCGAGACCAACCGGGCGCCCGGCTTCAGCCCGGCCCTAATGCTGGCCTCCTCGTCGCCAACGAGCACCAGCACGGCGCCGTCGACCATGCCCGAGGAGTTCCCGGCATGGTCAACATGGTCAATCCGGCCCACGCTCGAGTACTTTTACAGCGCCACGAAGTCGAAGCCCGCGCTCTCACGCAGCTTTGCGAAGGAGTGGTTCAGACCGGCCAGCTTCTGTGCCGATGTCTGGGCACGCCGTCGCGGGTCAGGACCGTCAGCCGGCTCTGATCCTTGACGGGCACCACTGATCTGGCGAACCGTCCCTGCTCCCACGCATGCACGGCCCGGGCATGGGACGCTGCCGCGTACCGGTCCGCGTCATCCCGGCTAAAGCCCTCGATGGTGGAGCTCAGATCCGATGAGATGCCCTGCAGCACGAAGTCAGTCGCCAGGCTGGTGGCCGGGTCCATTGCCCCGCACCGCCGTCGGACGCTATGGGCACCCGGTACACGGACTCATTCCACCGCCGATCAGCAGGTGCTCCCAGCCCAAACGCACTCGTGCGGTCATCTGGTTCACGGCCTCCAGACCCGAAGCGCAGAAGGGGTTGAGCTGGACGCCGGCGACACTTTCCGGCATTCCTGCTTCGAAGGCGGCGATGCGGGCAATGTCCGCGCCATGATCCCCCACTGGGCTGACACAGCCGATTGCCACGTCCTCAAGCAGCGCCGGGTCCACCTCGGGGTGCCGTTCACGCAACGCATGGAAAGAATCACCAATAGGCCGATTGATTGACCTCATAGAGGCTTCCGCCGAGATTCCCCTTGCCGCGGGGCGTGCGGGATGGCGTCGAAGATATAGGCCTCTGAGGGAACAGGCATCGGGTGACTCCTCAAAAGCTTGTGTGCGGGGGGGGCGCTGATACCCGACGGTAACCGATTGCTCGAGAGTTGTGCACTGATCCACGGCGACCAATGTTTATTCGCGGTGGGGCCGACGCGTGGTTGGTCAACCACGAGCAACCAGGGGTCAATCGACGGCGACGCTAGATCAGTGCTCACTGACGAGGAACGCGTTTCGCCGCTCGATCAGTTTGCGCATATACCTGCCCAGAAAAACCTTCTCCACGAGAAGCCCAATCACCCCAAAAGGGGCCGTGAATTCGATGCGGTCGATCATGACCGTACCGCCGTCGTCGTCCGTAAATTCATGAACGTGCCGGAAGCTACGGAAGGGACCCTTGACCTGCTGGTCAACAAAACAATCGGGCTCTTGCAACTCAGTAATGCGACTGGTCATGCGGATGGGAAAGCCGAAGTGCCACGCTCGCCAGGTGACTGACTGCCCGACGTCGATCAGCCCGGACGTCACGCCCGCGACAGCCTCTTCCCGCGAATGAGCCATGGACGTCTTGTGTGCGTCGATACTGCGGGCAAGGTCGAACAGCTTCTCCCGCGGCATGCTTGTGCGGGTCATGCACTCGAACCTGACGGTCATGGCTCGAGTATTTCATGGGGTGTCCCAAAGCGGCGGGAATGTCCCATTCGGTGCTTGGGCGGGGTGGGTAGCAGAGCAAACCCGAGCCAAATCCGCGTTTCCGACGGATATACCCCTCGGAACGGACACTATGGCTCGGGTTTGCGGCAGGGGAACTGCATTTACCAACGGTGTGCGACATCGATCACCAGCCTTGAGTCAGTCCCCGGGCCGCTGAGCACGAAGACGCGGAACGGCAGCCGGGCCCGGACGCCGAGTCCCAGGGTTGTCTGGCCTTCGAAACTGCCAACGAGTGCGACCTGTCGGAAGGTCGAGTATCCCGTAACATTGGTCAGCTCGTTGCGGTTCGCAGGACGATAGACCGCGTGGCCGTAGCGGTCGTATGTTGGCGCTTTGACAGTGACGGCGAGGTCGGCAGCGCCACGTAGCGGGACAACACGGCCGGATCCTTCCTCGTGGACGGCGGTGACGTAGCGGACGTAGTATCCCGCTCCGCCGCCGTCGATATCAATGACCATTCGGTCGAAGCAGGAGTGTTTTCCGGATCGGACATCGGTGATGGGTGCGCTGGTGTGTGACGAGTTGCTCTTCGCCAGTGATCCCCATGTGATACCGCAATATGATGCAGCGGTGGCGGGCGCAGGTGCGATGAGCCCGAAGGCCAGGACCATCGCCAAGGCTGCGAGCCACGCGTAGAACTTTTTCATGATGCTCCACCTGAAGTTGCTCAGTAGATGCTTCTATGATATAGCACCTAACGCCAGATAGCACTGGAAAGTTTTAAGTGGCAGGGATGTCCATTTGGTGGGGGATGTCCCAAACCGGCAGGGATGTCCCATTTGGTTGATACTCAGTGAGCTGATTGATGTACTGGGAAGCCGGGAAGCCGGAACTATCGTGATCAGGAACGAGGACTCGGTATGGACATAGCCCTTTCAACCGGCCAAAGCGTCGTCGGTGCGTTGGTCCTGACCGCGGCACTCGTCGCACTCCACCTCGCCGCACCGCGCATCAGAAAACTGCCGTTCATTCCCGAGAGGGCGACGTCGTCGTTCGCCGGAGGTCTCGCCGTCGCCTACGTCTTCCTGCACCTGCTACCGGAAATCGCGGCCGGCAATGAGGCAGTCGGGGAACTCCTCAAAGACGTCATCGAGCCCACACCGTTGTTTGAACTGGGCATATTCCTGGTAGCACTCACGGGTTTTACGGTCTTTTACGGGCTGGAACGGCTTGCCACCCGGGACAGCCCCCGCGGGGGCAGCAACGGCGAGCCATCCGGAACGGTGTACTGGCTCCATCTGGGTTCGTTCATGGTCTATAACGCGCTCATCACCTACACGATGGCCCTGCGGGTTCAGACGGGCCTGCTGTTCGCAGTGCTGTTCACGATCGCGATGGGACTGCATTTCGTTCTTACCGACCGGTCCCTGCAGGAGCACTATCCGCGGCGTTTTGCGCGTAGTGGACGGCTTCTGCTCGCCGGGTCGCTGGTGCTCGGGTGGGTCGCCGACGCGCTGTTCGCCCCTACGAGCGTGCTGCTCGTTGCACTGCTGACGGCGCTACTGGGTGGATCGATTTTGCTCAACGTGTTCAAGGAGGAAATCCCGACGAACCGGAATTCACGGTTCGGCTGGTTCCTCACCGGGCTGGTCCTGTATGCGGGGCTTCTGGGCATTGTGACGGCGATCAGCGAGTGAACATTCAACACGATTCCGTAGGATGTGGACCATGACTGATCTTCCTGTTGCCCTTATTACCGGTGCGTCCCGCGGAATCGGGCTGGCTATTGCCCGCGAGCTCGCGCCCACGCATCACCTCCTGCTGGGCGGGCGCGACGCCGGCGCCCTCGAGGAACTGGCGGCCTCCTTTCCTTCGGCGGCGCCTTTTGCTGCGGACCTCGGATCCCGGGAGGACGTTCATCAAGCGGTGGCGGGTATTGAGCGGCTCGATGTGCTGGTGCACTCGGCTGGCGTTCTGCGCATGGGGACGGTGGAGAACCTGTCCGACGACGACTGGCAGCAAAGTTTCGCAATCAACGTTTTCGCTGTGGCGGCTTTGACCCGGGCACTGCTGCCCGCCCTGCGCGCAGCAAAGGGCCAGGTGGTGGCGATCAACTCCGGGTCCGGCTTCTCGTCAGGGCCGACGTCGGCCGTTTACAGCGGAACGAAGTTCGCCTTGCGCGCGCTGACGGATGCGTTGCGCGAGGAGGAACGTTCCAACGGGGTCCGGGTCTGCTCCATCCATCCGGGCCGGGTGGCTACGGATATGCAGCAGGAGTTGCACGAGTTTGAGGGTAAGGATTACCGTCCGGGCGCCTGGATTCAGCCGGAGCAGGTGGCGAAAACTGTGCGGTTGGCTGTCGACGCGTCCCGGGATTCGATGGTGGAGTCGCTGAGCATCCGACCGTCCGGCATGGTGTGAGCTACTTGCTGTTAACCAGGGTCAGCCGGTTGTAGGCGAACCAGGAGACCGCACCAATAATCGGTACGAGCACCACGAAAATCACCCACAGGCTGCGAGCCTTGCTGCTGAGATCCTCGCTGCGGATTATTGCGATGAACGCGTTGATTGCGAGCAGTAGTCCGAGGATGAGGATTGCGATGGGCAGGCCCTCCCACACAGTTGGGACGATGGGATTTTCCATGGGGTTCCTCACGGGTTGCTGCACATTACGTTGCCACCAGCGTAGCGGACGTCACAAAAAGGCCGGGGCCCGCGTGGTATTCGCGGGCCCCGGCGTCGTTCTCTGTTGTGTAGTTATGCTTCTACGGATTCGGTTTCCTGCGACTGTTCGATGACTGGTGAGCTTTGTGCGGTTTCGATCTGGACCTTCCGCGGCTTGGCTTTCTCGCTGACGGGGATGGTGACGCTGAGGACACCATTTTCGTAGCGGGCGCTGATGCCGTCGATGTCGATTCCCTGTCCCAGGTTCAGCTGGCGCAGGAACGATCCGCTGCCGCGTTCCCTGGTCAGCCACTTGACGCCTTCCTCGCTGCGCAGGGTTCTTTCAGCGCGGATGGTCAGCAGCTGGCCGTCGACGTCGATGTCAACGGATCCTGGATCGATGCCGGGAAGATCGGCGTTCAGGATGTAGTGGTCCCGTTCGCGGTACAGGTCCATTGGCATGAGCTTCAGGTCCTGGCGCTCCATCAGGGCGCCTGCGACGCGGTCCAGTTCACGGAATGGGTCAAACTTCATAGCCATGGCATAAACTCCTTCGCATCCCACCCCTGACGGGGCTGGTTCTTCTGTTGTAAGAGTTGAGCGTCATCCGCTCAACTACGAAAAATGTTAGCACTCTCTACGCAGAGTGCCAAGTATTTTTCGCACTAGAATCAAGGGGCACTTTCGTCCGAGATGAGGTACAGGTTGGCCAAGCTCTATTTCCGCTACGGCGCCATGAATTCCGGCAAGTCCACCGGGCTGCTGCAGGCTGCGTTCAACTATGAGGAACGCGGCCAGCGCGTGCTGATTGCCAAGCCGGAGAAGGACACCAAGAGCGACGGCGACATTGTGTCGCGCCTCGGCATGGGCCGGAAAGTTGACTTCCTGATCCCCTCTGACTCCCCCGTCCGCGAACTCTTTGCCGCGAAAGCTGCCGGCGATGATCAGGACGCCCTCCTGAAGCACGTCGAGATCCCGCCAGTCGCCTGCCTGCTGATTGATGAGGCGCAGTTCCTGGAGCCGGAGCAGGTGGATGACCTCTTCCGGATTGCGGTTCTCGATAACGTACCAGTGCTCGCATATGGGATCCGTACCGACTTCCGCACGCGCATATTCCCTGGTGCTCTTCGGTTGATGGAGTTGGCACACTCGCTGGAAGAACTCAAAACCATCTGCCGCTGCGGCCGCAAAGCCATTTTCAACGCCCGTCGCATCGGCGACCAGGTGGTGTTCGACGGCGAACAGGTTGCCATTGACGGCCAGGACGTCTGGTACGAGTCCCTCTGCGGAAGCTGCTATCTGGAAGCATCAGCCGGGCGGCTGGGTTAGCGGCTCAGTTGTTACGGGCCCTGTTGTTACGTCTTGAGGGTGCGCAATCTCAGGCCGCGAGGGTAGGTTTTTCGTAGCGGCATCATGATGGACGCCGCCGGAGTCGGATGGAGCAGGCAATGTCAGCATCTAGTTCCCACGGGCAGCTGCCCGAAAGCGTGGTTCCCGCGGAGCTGCTCTGCGACCGCCATGCCCCGGATGCTACGGCGTTCACGGTGATCGACGGCGACCTGAACCCCACACAGTTGACCTACGGCGAGATCCGGACCCGTTCCGAGCAGGCCGCAGCTGCTTTTGCCGGTCTCGGCGTGAAACCGGGCGACCGGGTGGCTACACTGATGGGCAAGAGCGCCGATCTCGTCGTCGTACTGTTGGGTCTGTGGCGCCTTGGTGCGGTTCATGTTCCGCTGTTCACCGCTTTTGCGACGCCGGCCATCCGCGTTCGGCTGGAACGTAGCGGCGCCGTCGTCGTTGTCACGGATGCAGGCCAGCGGAACAAGCTGGTGGAGGGCGGGCTGGCCGAGGATTTGGGTCTGCAGCTCATTGTTGCCGGCGGTGGGACGGAACCGGCCGAGGGTGATCTGGCTTTGACGTCGCTCCTGGATTCGCATGAGCCAGGTTTTGAGGCTGCGTCCCGGGCTCTCGAGGATCCGCTGGTGGAGATTTTCACGTCGGGGACCACTGGCGCGCCGAAGGGTGTTGCGGTTCCGGTTCGGGCGTTGGAGGCGTTCGACGCGTATCTGCGGTTTGGGTTGGATGTGGCTGAGGACGATGTCTTCTGGAATGCCGCCGACCCCGGTTGGGCTTACGGACTGTATTACGGCATTCTGGCGCCCATGTACGCGGGGCGGGCCAACCTACTGCTGACCACCGGCTTCAATGCCGATGTTGCGTGGCAGGTGCTGGACAAGTTCCGGGTCACCAACTTTGCGGCGGCGCCCACCATTTTCCGGTCGATGCGTGCGGCCAGGCCCGACGGCGTTCCCGGGCTGGCTCTTCGGGTTGCGTCCAGCGCCGGCGAGCCATTGGATGCCGCGACGATCGACTGGGCGAAATCCCATCTCGGCACCGTGATCCGTGACCACTACGGTCAGACCGAAATGGGCATGTGCATCATCAACGGCTGGCAGTCAGAGGTGCTGGGCGATCTTCGGCCGGGGTCCATGGGCACCCCGATGCCCGGTTATGCGGCGGCGGTGCTGGAGATGGAGTCCGACGTCGAAGCGTCCCCTGGTACTCCTGGCCGCGTGGCAATTGACGTGCCGAATAGTCCGTTGATGTGGTTTGCCGGGTATACGAATGATCCGGAGAAAACCGCTGAACGGTACAGCACAGGTGGCCGCTGGTATTTCACTGGTGATAGTGGCCGGATGGACGACGACGGATACTTCTTCTTCTCGTCGCGCGATGACGACGTGGTGATCATGGCCGGTTACAGGATTGGGCCGTTTGAGGTGGAGTCGGTCCTGTCCACGCATCCGGCTGTTCGGGAAGTTGCGGTGATCGGTGTTCCTGATGAGCTGCGCGGTGAACGGCTGGAGGCTTGCGTTGTCCTCACCGACCCAGCGCTAGGCACCCCTGAGATTGTGGAGGAACTGAAGCAGCTGGTTAAGAAACAGTACGCGGCTCACGCCTACCCGCGGAACGTGCACTTCGTGGACGAGTTGCCGAAGACCCCGAGCGGGAAGGTCCAGCGGTTCGTCCTGCGGCATAATTTCGGCGTGCCTCCCGTGCCCACCTCCTCATGAATCTGATGACTCTTGTTGCGAGGAGGGCGGCAGAATGATGCGATAGATCAGGGGTGGAAGGGAACAGGGTATGAGTGACATTAAAATCCGGGGCGATAGCGCGTCCGCTGAACGACGGCGCCTGTTGTCCGGTCGAATCCGATTTTTCGTCCGGCTCACAATTGCCTACAACATCATCGAAGCCGTCATTGCGCTTGCAGCTGGAACTGCAGCTTCTTCAAGTGCACTTGTGGCATTCGGCCTCGACTCAATTATCGAGGTGACGTCAGCAGCAGCGGTGGCCTGGCAGTTCTCCGCACGGGATCCAGAATCACGCGAAAAGACCGCTCTACACTTCATCGCTTTCTCCTTCTTCGGTCTCGCACTCTTCGTCGGAGTGAAGGCGACCCACACACTGATTACGGGGGTGGAAGCCGAGCACTCACGTGTCGGGATCATTCTCGCAGCCGTGAGCCTCGCGATCATGCCCCTGTTGTCCTACCTACAGCGCCGGGCCGGCCGAGAACTCGGGTCACGATCTGCAGTGGCGGATTCAAAGCAAACATTGTTGTGCTCCTACCTCTCCGGAGTTCTCCTGCTCGGATTGCTGCTGAATAGCTTGTTTGGGTGGACATGGGCGGACCCCGTAGCCGCACTGATCATTGCAGGGTGGGCAATCAAGGAAGGACGCGAGGCATGGAAGGGGGACGCCTGCTGTGCGAACCCGGTAGGACACGTCGAGTCCGACACCTCGGAGGCACCAGGTGAAGCAAACGATCTAGACGAAGACTGCACCTGCTGCCATACGTGACTGACAAGGAGAACGATCAAAGGAGGGGCCAACACATGGAGGACAACTCCGCACCCAAGAACGAGCAAAAACTGTCGCTGACCGGTTCCGTGGCTTTGGGCACGGGAGTCATGATCGGAGCTGGAATTTTCGCGCTCGTGGGTCAGGTAGCTGAACTCGCTGGCGGCTGGGTTCCCTGGGCTTTCTTCGTGGGCGCCGTGATTGTGGCTTTCAGCTCCTACTCATACATCCGCTACTCCGCAACGAATCCGTCCTCTGGTGGAATCGCCATGCTGCTCAAAGCGGCCTACGGCGCCGGAGTTACTGCCGGCTCGTACTCGATGTTCATGTATGTGTCGATGATCCTGGCCGAAAGTCTGTTGGGACGTACCTTCGGTACCTATCTGTTGCGACCCTTCGGGATGCAGGACTCCGCGATATGGGTGCCTGTTCTGGCAGTGATCGCCATCGCGGCCGCCGCCGTCGTGAACCTGGTCGGCAACCGCTGGGTGGAGGGCTCCGCAACGGTCACTGCCGCGCTCAAGATCATTGGCATCGCGGTGTTGGCCGTAGCCGGTATTTTCACGGCTGGCCTATCTTCCCTGAGCCGCTTGGTCACTTCTGCCGACCGCACCCCGCCAGAAGCCGGGTTGTTGGGCTTCATGGCGGGAGTCGCCCTATGCATCCTGGCGTATAAGGGATTCACCACGATCACCAATCAGGGCGCGGACCTCCGTGAGCCCAAACGCAACATCGGTCGGTCCATCATGATCGCCATCGGCCTGTGCACGGTGCTCTACCTGCTGATCACCGTCGCAGTCACAGGCAGCCTCACAGTTCCGCAGATCGTAGAGGCCCGCGACTACGCCCTCGCCGAAGCGGCCGAGCCGACTTTTGGGGTCTGGGGTGTGCGACTGACCGTGGCCATCGCAATGATTGCAACACTCTCCGGCCTCATAGCAAGCCTGTTTTCGGTGTCCAAGCTCTACGACATGCTGCGCGACATGGGCCAGGCCCCGGGGCTGCCCGGGAAGGAGGGGCACCAGTCACTGTTTATCACCGCCGGACTGGCCATCGTCATTGCTGCTTTCTTCGACCTTTCCCAGATTGCCGCGCTCGGTGCCATCCTGTACCTGGTCATGGACATCGCCATCCACTGGGGCGTCATCCGGCACCTGAAAGACGACATCGAAGCCAAACCCTGGATCCCGTGGATTGCAATAGTGCTCGATAGCGCCGTCCTGGTGCCATTCGTCGTCCTCAAAGCACAATCTGCCCTGTTCACGCTGGTTATTACCGCTGCAGTGGCGCTGATCATTGTCGTGACCCAATGGATCGTTGTGCGTCGCCGACAACAGAGCGACTCATCATCGCAGGAGACGTCCCACCACAACTCCAATTGACACGTTTGACCGTTACCGCGAGCCCACGGAAGTTACTGCTTCTGCCAGCTTCCGCAGCGTAGTGTCGAGAAGTCCTGCCCGACGGACAGGGTTACGGTGGGGCGACCGCCCCCGGGAATGTCGTTCGCGATGATGTCATCTCCATTCGTCCCGGACGCGTAAATTCCCCAGTAGCACGTAGAACCAACGTTGTCGGTGGTGCGGTATGTTCCTGGGGCAATGTCCGTGCCAACGGTCCACTGGCCCTCGGCGATCGTATTCTCGGCCTTCTTCTTCTCGGCTCCCGTCACCGCATCTTCACGCTTCTTGACAGCAGCCGCAGCGAGTTTCGCCTTTCCTTCTGCATCCTTGAGCGCTTCATCGCGCTTGTCCAAGGCGGCTGTCCTGTCGTCGAGTTCCGAGGTCAGTGTGTTGTGTTCATCTTCCAGCTCCGAGTAATCGCTCTCCAGCGACGACTTCTCAGATTCAAGGTCGGACTTTTCCGAGGCGAGGTCCGACATGTCAGACGACAGTGCGATGTATTCCTCGCTCGCCGTCGGATCCGGAAGGGTGGTTCCGAGCGCGACGCCGGAGCCAAGCAGAACTGTGCCCGCCACTCCCATAGCAATCCAGTTTTTGCGTCCGAGGCGGAGGAACTTCTGCTGGTTGGGTGAGCCACCAGTTGGCTTCCGATTTCCGGACTTCTTCGACGACGGCGGCCCTGGACGTGTGGGCGGCCCAGCGGACGCGGCTGGTGGCGCGGCCGGTGGCGGCGGTGTTTGTGGATGGTTCGGAACAGTCATTGGTTTCCCCTTCATTCGGCACTTCTTGTGCTATCGGCACATTGGCCCCCCGTGCGGTAGGAGCGATAGCCATCCCCCCAATGCCCCCGCATGGCTTCCGCTCCTACCTGGGCCGGATCGGCGGCCCTGTTGAAAACGTACGCGGCCTACAAGCGGATGAAGCTTGTGCGTGCTGATAAGACGGGTTATCAGTAGGAAAGCGCGTACCTGAAGGCAGAACGTCGGTCCTTACCTATATGCTCCAAAGGACCGCAGACGAGGAGGCAGGGACATGGCGAATACGCGCATTGCGCTAAGCGACGTCGCCCTTCTTGCCCGGGTTCAGCGGCCGGTGGTTTCGATGTGGCGGACTCGTAGCGCCGGCTCAACGATGCCTTTCCCAACGCCTGTAGCGCTCGACGCCGGGTGCGAGCTTTTCGACGCCGCCGCCGTCGCCCTCTGGCTGGGCGAGACTGGTCGGGGCAATAATCCGGAGGCCATGAACGACGTCGGCGCTTTCACTTATGCGGGCGGGCTGAAGTCCACCCATGCGGCCGTCCATTTCCAGGGGCTCACCGCGTTACTGGCCCTGCGTCATCTGACGGCGCTACCCCTCGGCGAGCACGACGATGAAGGGCTGCTCGATCTCGCTGACGAACACGATCCCGATGACCTGTTTCTGTTCGCCGAGATCGAGGCTCTCGGCGAACAGCTGCAGGAGGTGGCCGCGTATGCGGACCTGCTCGCCGAGGGAGCGTACAGTCCCCTCGCCGCGTTTGAAAAACTGATGAGCCAGCGCCTGGGTTCGGGGGCGCGGGAGCAGTCGGTCAGCACGTTGAGCCCGGTGGGGATCAAACTGGTGGCATCAGCGGCGGCCGAGCTCGCACGGGATCGGGAGGTTCCGGTGTTCGCTGACGCGACGACGGGCAGCAGCGACCTGCTCCTGGGCATCGTCGCGGAGGTTGGCGAGTTCCGCTCCCCTACATTGCTGACGTCAGCGGCGGACGACGGCGATGCCCGGCTGGTACGCCGACGGCTTCAGATCCATGGAGTCCACTACCGGACAATGCAGGGTGGTTCGGTGTTCGACGC
Organism: uncultured Micrococcaceae bacterium; assembly: GCA_947502645.1. Classification (GTDB taxonomy): domain Bacteria; phylum Actinomycetota; class Actinomycetes; order Actinomycetales; family Micrococcaceae; genus Arthrobacter_J. Next base: position 622,085 of record CANNAD010000001.1, read on the forward strand.
CGAGGCCGTCGTCGTAGGGCAGTATCCGCCGCCACGCAGCGGCCCGATGTCGGATGAGCAGATTCTTGCCGAGATTGAGGATGTCATCATGCGGCTGGGTCCGGATCAGCGCGGGGTGCTGATTGGTCCGGCGAGCGCTCTGGTGGATCGGGCGGCGTCGGAGCGGGTGGAGCTGGTGCGTTCGGGTGTGCTGCGCTCGGGGCGTCTGCGCGCGGTGGTCAGGTTGCCGCGGGGTCTGGTGAAGGGAAAGCCGCGGCAGTCGCAGGCCATCTGGGTGCTCGGTCCGGCGCCGGAGGGTGTGGCGATTGCGGATCGGTGGACCATGTCGGCCGATCTGTCCGGGCAGTCACTCACGCCCGATGTGGTGCAGGATGTGGTCGGTGATCTGGCTGCCTCGCTCATGGGGCGGAAGGCGATTCGGGCTCACTCGTTCCGCTTTGCGCGGCTGATCCTGACTCGGGCGCTGCTGGCATCGCGTGGATCCCTGGTTACCGGGGCCCCGGATAGACGCAGCAGCACGCCTGCAGGCGAGACCGCCGTTGAAGCGGACTCCCTACTAACTGAGCTGAACGCGTCGCGGTCTGCGCAGGAGCTGAGCATCGCCGTCACGCCGGGCGCGAGCACCGACGAGAAACCGCGAACCGTCGCAGCAGTCATGGCGTCCGGCTACCTGAAGTATGTGCCCGGGAACCGGCTGCGCACCGAGGACATCCGCGACGGCGCCTCGGGTGTCAGGATCATCGGACTTCCGGAACTTCTCGGCGAGGCCGCAACGGGGTCCCGCCGGATCGACCAACTCGACCTCGCCGGCACCTACCCGGGCAGCCGCCTGACCGAACCGGGCGACGTCGTCTTCTGCACCAGCCCGCGAACCGCCGCCATGGTGGACGAGGAGGGGGCCGCCGTCGTCGTCTTTCCGGCTCGTGTGCTGCGGATCAGCGCCAGCGATCCGGGTGGCCTGCTCCCTGCGGTACTGGCCGCGGATGTGGAGGCGTCGCCCGACGACGTGCACTGGCGGCGCTGGCCGGTCCGGACAGTTGCCGAGGCGCAAAGGGGAAGGCTCGACGTCGTCCTGGCGGACCTGCGCGACGAAAGGACCCGCATCAAGACGAGGCTGCAGCAGCTTGAACGGCTTGAAGACGTGATGATCGATGGCGTGTCCTCGGGCGCGCTGTTGCTGGAGGATAAGCTCGACCCGACGAAAGGAACCCGGTAGTGCCACCGAAGAAGAAGGTCGACGCAGCGCCGTCCACCATGAAGGAACTGAAGGACACCCTGTGGAAGGCCGCGGACAAGCTGCGCGGGTCCATGGATGCGTCGCAGTACAAGGACGTGATTTTGGGGCTGGTGTTCCTGAAGTATGTCTCGGATGCGTTTGATGAGCGGCGGGAGCAGATCCGGTCCGAGCTGGAGAAGGACGGGTTCCAGGAGCACCAGATTGAGGGCTTGCTCGATGACGTCGATGAGTACACCGGCCGCGGAGTGTTCTATGTTCCTGAGGCTGCGAGGTGGGCGTACCTGGCGGAGAACGCGAAGGGCTTGCCGGCAATAGCGGGGCAGCCTCCGAAGTCGATCGGGCAGCTGATTGATGAGGCGATGGACGCGATCATGAGCGCGAACCCCTCGCTCGCCGCGACTCTGCCACGCCTGTATAACCGGGACAACCTGGATCAGAGGCGGCTCGGGGAGCTGCTGGATCTGCTGAACTCTGCGCGTTTCACCGGTCAGGGTGCCACGAAGGCGCGCGACCTGCTCGGTGAGGTGTATGAGTATTTCCTGGAGAAGTTCGCCCGGGCCGAGGGCAAGCGGGGTGGCGAGTTCTACACGCCGGCTGGCGTCGTGCGGGTACTGGTGGAGGTGCTGGAGCCTTCACACGGAAGGGTTTACGACCCGTGCTGCGGTTCGGGCGGCATGTTTGTGCAGACGGAGAAGTTCCTGGAGTCGCACAACAAGGAGGGCTCGAACATTTCTGTCTACGGGCAGGAGCTGAACGAGCGGACGTGGCGGATGGCGAAGATGAACCTCGCCATTCACGGGCTGAACGGGAATCTGGCGTCGCGGTGGGGTGACACGTTTGCGCGCGATCAACACCCGGACATGCAGGCCGACTTTGTGCTGGCGAACCCGCCGTTCAACATCAAGGATTGGGCGCGGTCGGAGAGCGATCCGCGGTGGAAGTTCGGTGTTCCGCCTGCCGGGAATGCGAATTATGCGTGGCTGCAGCACATCATTTCCAAGCTCGCGCCTGGCGGTAGTGCGGGTGTGGTGATGGCGAATGGTTCGATGTCCTCGAACTCTGGCGGCGAGGGCGATATCCGGGCGCAGCTGGTGGAGGCCGATCTGGTGTCGTGCATGGTTGCGCTGCCGACGCAGTTGTTCCGCTCGACCGGCATTCCGGTGTGCGTGTGGTTTTTCGCGAAGGACAAGTCTTCTGGTGCTGTGGACCGGTCCGGGCAGGTGCTGTTCATTGATGCCCGAAATCTGGGGTACATGGTGGATCGGGCGGAGCGTGCGTTGTCCGATGAGGACATCGCGAAGATCGCGGGGACTTACCATTCCTGGCGCGGTTCGCCTTCCGCTATTGCGGCTGGGTTGGAGTACGACGACGAACCGGGCTTCTGCAAGTCGGCTTCCCTTGCGGAGATCAAGGCTGCCGATTACGCGCTGACCCCTGGCCGGTACGTTGGTGCGGCTGAGGTGGAGGACGACGGCGAGCCGATCGAGGAGAAGATCGCGCGACTGAAGGCGGAGCTGTTCGCGCAGTTCGAGGAATCCGAGCGGTTGGCCGGGGTTGTGCGGGAGCAGTTGGGGAGGGTTTCGTGATCACCTCTTTGGGAGAGCTGGCGACTTTCAGGGGCGGCTCTGCCTTCCCTAGAGACGAACAGGGACAACGAACTGGCGCGATCCCCTTCATGAAAGTTAGTGACCTCTCACGTGGCACTGGGAAGTGGAAATGCAATGACGCCGCGAATTGGTTGAGTAAGGGCCAAATTGATTCTCTGCGGCCGACAATTGCACCCGCTTCCGCGACGGTCTTCGCAAAGATCGGTGAGGGCCTCCGGAGTGAACGTTGTCGGCTGCTAACCGGTCCCACGGCGATTGACAACAACATGATGGCCGCAATCCCGACCGCTCGTGCTGATGCTGCCTACCTTTACTACCTACTCCATACAGTGGGACTCAGCACCTTTGCCGTCGGGTCTGCGCTTCCATATCTGAAGCAGAGCACTCTAAATCAGATACGAGTTGAGGTTCCGTCTCTTCTCGATCAACAAGCAATCGCGGAGGTACTGGGCGCGCTCGACGACAAGATCGCCGCCAACACCAAACTCGCCTCCACTGCTGACGAATGGGTACGCACTGAATACGCTCGAACTGGTTCGGCTTCCGCGGACACAATTCCGATCAGTGAGTTGGCGACGCACGTACGTCAAACCGTCAACCCGGACCAGGTTGAACCCACCGCCGCGTATGTTGGCCTGGAACATGTCCCGAGGAGATCGATGTGGCTTTCGGGCTACGGCACAGCCGAATCAGTAACCAGTGCCAAAGTTCAATTCGAGGCAGGCGACATCTTGTTCGGAAAGCTACGCCCCTACTTCCACAAGGTCGTTGCTGCGCCCCGCGACGGAATCTGTTCTACGGATATCTTGGTTCTGCGCCCTAAACACACTGAGCTATCTGGTTTCGTCTTGGCAACCTTGTCGAGCGACGAAGTGGTGCGAGAAGCGACCGCGAGCAGCGAAGGAACCAGAATGCCGCGAGCTAGCTGGAAGGACGTCTCTGCCATAGAGGTCCCGTGGCCCGGCCGCGCCGAGACTGTCGCATTTAGTGAACATGTCGAGATTTTGAGAAGTACTATCGAAACGCTGCTGAGAGAAAGCCGCACCCTAGCCGCAACACGTGACGTTCTCCTCCCCCAGCTCATGTCAGGCAAACTGCAGGTAAAGGATGCGGAGGCTGCCGTTGAATGTCTCGTGTGACCGGGAGGGAAGCAAACTGATTCAGACCAAGGGGAGAGAGGCCAACCGTGCCATATGAGCTGGAGAACCGACTGGTAGTTGGAGTGGCTTCAAGCGCCCTCTTCGACCTCGAAGAATCAGACGCGTTCTTTCGAAAGCACGGAGAGGAGGCTTACCGGAAGTACCAGGACGAACGGATAGACAATCGACTCCACCCGGGTGTTGCGTTCCCGTTCATCCAGCGACTCCTCAGCCTGAATGACCTCCGTGACGTCAGCAACCCCCTAGTCGAAGTCATCGTCCTTTCCAAAAACGACGCTTCTACTGGACTACGCGTTCTTCGTTCGGTCAAGGGCCACAACCTTGCAATATCGCGAGCGATTTTCACTCAGGGACGAGCCCCGTACGAATACATTCAAGCTCTCAGCATGTCGTTGTTCTTGTCGGGCAACCGAGCGGATGTGGACTCTGCGATCAAGTTGGGCTACCCGGCAGGGCATGTCATGCCTTCCACCGCCGTATACGACCCAGGTGACCCTTCGCTGCGAATCGCGTTCGATTTCGATGGCGTGCTGGGAGATGACGAATCTGAACGGGTCTTCAAAGAGTCTGGGAACTTGAAGGAATACCTTGCGTACGAAACCACGCATCAAGATCGCGCACTGATTCCGGGTCCGCTGAAGAATCTCCTTCAGGATCTTAATCTGATCCAGAAGCTCGAAGCGGACAGGCATCAGCGTGATGAGACCTACGTCTCTCGGTTGCGCATATCTCTCGTGACTGCCCGAAGTGCGCCAGCACATGAACGGGCAATACGTTCGCTCGCAGCCTGGAATGTGACCGTGAATGACGCATTCTTCCTTGGAGGCATCGCAAAATCGAAGGTGCTGGAAGTGATGAGGCCGCACATTTTCTTCGATGATCAAACAACGCACCTAGAGCCGGCGTCCTCGCACGTCGCGGGTGTTCACATTCCATATGGGATCGCAAACCACGCAAAAGGCGTCCCGGTGACCGCGCCCGAGGACGCAGCACCGACAACACAGCTCGTCGACGGACAAGAGCCAACTAAAGACGCGGTAATCGAACGGTGAGACATGATTAAGCAAGCCTAACGAGAGACTCCCGCTGGCGCAGATATGAAGTCAACAATGAGGTTGAAGTAGTTCCACGACGGACGGTGTTGTTGTTCTTGCCCGAGGGACACCCCTCGCCGAGAGAGCCATCAGAGCCCCCATTACGGACAGGGTCCGGACCCGTGGACCAACCACGAAGTTGATGCTCTCCGTCACTTTCCACCGAACCTGCCCGCATATTCCGCGCCCGCTCATTGACAACCCGAATGGAGCTTAGAGATGTCACCCTACGAAGCTTGGGCTACAACTGCAGCCTGGCTAACGGCGGTGGGCACAGTCGGCCTGCTTATCGCTGCGATCGCAGGCGGCAAGATTGCGCTGAGAACCCTTCGTCAAATGGAACGAGACAGCCAGGCACAAACACGCCCGTATCTCTACGCCAGCTTGGCTCCTAGTCTTGCTGGTGGAAGCATCTATGACCTCGTGATTGAGAACACAGGCGCCAGCACCGCGCGAAGTGTCCGGGTGTTATGCCCTGAATTTCCCAGTAAGCCTGACGATATCGCCAAAAAGCTCGGCGTGTTCCTGAATCTGGAACACACAATTCCACCCAAAGTCCGGTTGCGCAACTACTGGCGCTTGGAGTTGGCCGAGGGACACACTTGGGAAGGTGGAGGCACCAGCCCCGTGGGTATGCCGGGGCAGGCTGCAATAACTTTGAACTACTCAGACGACTTCGGACATGATTACATTGACACTTTCCATGTCGATAAAAGAACTATTGATTTTGCACCGACGCCGCGGAAGGGCCCTAAAGTGAGTTCTGACGTTTCGACAGATCAAAAGGATACCCACAAAATGCTTGCCGTCATTGCCGAGGCCATAGGTGAGATACGTCGCTAAGATCCAATCACTACGGGCAATATGACCTCCAGAGCCGGTTCAGCTGATTTCGGATGAACTATGAATGGTGGGACAACCGTCGGAGCGACGATGCGTTTGACGTGGTCGTCTAGCCGCATTCGGCAGTTTAGAGCTAGAGCTGCGCATAGTTACTCGCCAATTGCAGTAGTGAATCCTGATCATTCGCTATGTCAGCAATAGCGGCCTGCTCGAGAATGATACACTGGCTCGATCCAAAAACGTCACCGACTAAACGCTGAATAGAGTCGGTCGTCGGTGCATCCTTTCCATGATGCAGTTCTCTTATTACATTCAGTTGAGACAGTACGTCTGACACACATTCGCATACGAACTCTGGACACAACATTCTACATTTTGCTAGCGGCACGAAGTCTACGGCGTCCAACACGTCCTGCGAATTCGCACGACCGGCATGTTCGTCGATTACTTTTCGGCTGAGCCGGAGCAGCCCTTCATCGATCTCCAGATAGCACTTTAGCTTTTGATCTCTAAGCCACCGCTGATGTTCCGATACTTCTACCGTGCGAAGCTCATGCAATTTCGCGATTCCTGCAATTACTGTGCCACCAGCACTGGAACCGATCAACGCAGCGAGAAGTACGGTCAGATCCACGGTCAAACAATAGCAGCCTAGGCGAAACACGCACTTGAAAGTGCCCAAGCGTTCCCGCGTGCAGAAGGCCTGGCCGACATCGCTTCCCCCAAATCTCAGGACGCGATCACCGAGAACCACCGCATCCACCAATACCTCGTGGACGGCTACCGCCTCAGCTACATCGACCCCGACGGCACCGAACAAGACCCCATCCTGCGGCTCATCAGCACCGAACCCTCAGAGAACAACTGGCTCGCCGTCAACCAAGTCACCCTCCGGCAAGGCGACCACCACCGCCGCTTCGACGTCGTCCTCTACTGCAATGGCATGCCGGTAAGCATCTTAGAACTGAAGAAAGCCGGCAACGCCCACGCCCAGCTGCAGACCTATCAGTGCGAAAGACCACGCACTTCGCACGGTGCGGCCCGCCATTCATCCTGGACGTGCCGCCTGCGGCGAGGGACTCCCTTACGGTCGCGTCGCTAGGATCGCGGCAACGTCACTGTTGGCCTGGAGGTGCACCAGCGCATCAACTGAAAGTAACCGCACAACGTAGACGATTCGACGGCGTTCGGTCTCGGAGCCGCTAAGGATGTTCTCGTGATGAGCCACGCGGTTCCGAAAGACACGCAGCGCGGCAAGCGAGGCATTGAGACGGTTCCGGTCCGTCCCAGTCGGGAACGCCTTATGCAGATATGGAACCCAGATGGTCTTTTCATGCCCATCAGCAAGGAGATAGGTCCAGAAACCGAACATGATCTCGGCAACTGTCTTCCCCGGCAACGGCGGAGCCTGTGGCGTTGCTGCCGCGCTTAGCCTGGCTCGCTCGACATTGTCCCTCGGCGTCTTGTTCACGTCGTGCAATCGGCCCGTTCCCCGGCGTCCGCGCATCACAACCGGAAACAGCGTACGTAGCGTTGCTGGATCGGTCCAATGGGTGTCACCAGGAACCGTTGCCGCTGACAGTTGACGATCACACGCATTCCGAAGCCCGACTTCGAGGTGGCTGAGGTCATGAAGGAATGCGGCGCTCAATTTGGCGTTCCACTCGTAGAGGTCGAGAGCACGGTGACGCGCTCCTCCGGCGGCTGCTAGATAGGTGGAAAAGCGATCCGGGCTCAGCCAGTTCTCGATCCAGGCATCATCGCTCAATGTCGTTGCCACAAACCCGCCCTTCGGGGTAAGATTTACTCGCAAGCCCTTGATGACCGCTGTTCCATGTTACTCGGGCCATGAATTGGAAACTCCGGTATTTCGCCTCGGCGGACCCGGAGTTTTTCATTTCCTCCGCACAATCGGTTACCGTCCCACCAACTGCAGCCATAGGGACGGCCGTGAGATTAGGCGTCGACAGGTCCCAAACCTGCGGCTCATCAGCACCGATCCGTCGGAGAGTAAATGGCTGGCCGTCTACCACGTCACCTTTCGGCAGGGTCATTATCACCGAGGTAATACTCCGTGGCAGGAACGGCAACCGCGGAAGATTTCTGTTGCAGAGGATGTTGGCGTCAACAAAAACGTGTTGGACCATACCTTGAGACCCGACGTGTCCGCTCTAGCCAGCCTTCAGCCGGAGACGTCGAGCTGATCCTCAAGCTCCATCCGATCTGCCAACGCCTCATGATGAGAGTTCTCCCTCTTGGCCTTGAGTGCCAGAACTGTCTCCTGCTTAAAACGGGTATGCGTACCAACTTTGAACGACTCAACCTGGCCATCCCGTGAGAGCTTCAGCAGTGTGGGGCGAGAGACGCCCAGGACTTCAGCGGCGTCGTTGCTCGTCAGTTAATCAGGTAAGGATTTAAGCGTAACGGCGCCGTTGACCGTCAGCGCCGGCAGAGTCCGCTCGACAATGTTGGCAAGGTCAGGCTGCAAGTGATGGACACTTCCATCTGGCGATACCGTAGCGAATCCAATAGTATCTGCGAGCGCAGACTCACTGTTACGGCGGGCTGTCGCAAGCTCCCAGCGAACCGGGCTGGGCCCATTGAGCATTTCGGTCACACGCTACGCACCATGAAACCTTGTGCCAGCGCTGCTGAACGCTGACGAAGAAAATCCTCCAAGTGCGCATCGTGGAGAGGCGTGGAGGATGTGGTGCTTCGAGGCTAGCACGACGGAACTTCATATCGCCCGAGAGCAGTGTCAGAGCTGGGCTGGCATCCAGGCAAGATTGGGCATACTTGTAGTGGTCACCTCGAATTCCGTGCGAGGGCCACTTCGCCTAGCTGGAGGACACGATGTGCTAACCAACCGCCCCCACGAGAACGGCTGACCCGGTGGCACCTCGACGAGCGGTGTTTAAGGAAGGAGCTTGGCGCTCCTTGAAACCAGTAGAGAAGGGCCTGCTGCTCGGCGTGCTGGGCGGCGTAGTGCTCGCCTTGCTGACATGGCAAATAACTTGGATCGCCGGCGGCGTCTTCCTCGGCACCACGGCCGGTTACATCATCCGTCACCGGCAGCGTGGACAACACAAAACCGTTCAGGACACGAAGACCGGAGCCCCTTTGACCCGCCCAGACGCCGAGGAAAGATCGGCACGCAGGATGGGACTGTCGCACGCTGGCGTCGATGAAGAACTTGCCGCAGCAATGAGAACCGTCCGCGAGACATGGACTGACTACAGGCGGGCCCGGTCGCGCCACTCTGGTGAGCCAGTGCTATCAGTGGACGAGCTACTCGCGGCGAAGTTCGGCCACGAGCGAGGTAAGGAACTATGGGCTGAAATCCGTGCTCTGCATGCCGAAGCGGAAAGTGTTCCTGACCCGGGTGGTCCCGTCATTGGCGAATACGCCGACGCGCTGAGGGCGTGGGCTGACACCCATCCCGAAGTCGACCCCTTCGAACTCAACTTGATCGTCGGCAGGCAAATGCGGGAGCACCGATAGACTCCACTGATTCAGTAGCGATTGGCGGGTCGAAAGTTGTTGCGCTAAGGGGACGGCTGGTGGGACAGGACGTCCCACCAAATGACACCGGCACTACTCAAACGCGAAAAGTAGGCACCGATAACCACCTTTATCACCCTCAACACCCCGCCGAACGCCAACGCGCTGGTACCGTCAGCACTGTCGTATAAGCGTGCCAGGGGGATCAAGTGACACTACAAACCAGCTACACGGAAGCCGACTGGGAAGGCTTCGCGCTCGATGTCCTCGCCGAGCCACTCGGCTGGGAACCGAAGCCCGGGGACCAGATAGCGCCCGGCTCCGGCGAACGTGGCAGCTGGGACGAACTCCTCATCCGCCCACGCCTCCTCAACGCCCTCCAAAGGCTCAACCCCACCGTCCCCGCGGAATACCTACAGCAGGCCCTGGCCGACATCGCTTCTCCCAAATCCCAGGACGCGATCACCGAGAACCACCGCATCCACCAATACGTCGTGGACGGCTACCGCCTCAGCTACATCGACCCCGACGGCACCGAACAGAACCCCACCCTGCGGCTCATCAGCACCGAACCCTCCGAAAACAACTGGCTCGCGGTCAACCAGGTCACCCTCCGGCAGGGCGACTACCACCGCCGCTTCGACGTCGTCCTCTACTGCAATGGCATGCCAGTGAGCATCCTGGAACTGAAGAAAGCCGGCAACGCCCACGCCGACGTCGCCGGCGCCCACGCCCAACTGCAGACCTACCTACGCGAGTTCCCCATGGCGTTCCGGTTCTGCGTCTTCGCGCTCGTTTCAGACGGCATCATCACCCGCTACGGCACGCCCTTCACCCCCTTCAACCACTACTCCCCCTGGAACGTGGACGACGACGGCAACGTGGTCAAACCCGGGCAGCTCGTCGAAGGCGAACCGTCGCAACCGCTGGAAACCGCGCTGCTCGGCCTCTACGAACAACTGCGGTTCCTCCAACTGACCACCTCGTTCACCGCCTTCGACGAGGGTTCCGACGGCCTCTCCAAGCGCATCGCCAAACCACACCAGTACTTCGCCGTCCAGAAGGCAGTGGGCAGCACCGTTCAGGCGGTGGAAAGCAACGGCAAGGCCGGCGTCGTCTGGCATACCCAGGGTTCGGGCAAATCCATGGAAATGGAGCTCTACGCCAACCTCGTCGGCCGGCATCCGCGGCTGCGCAACCCCACCATTGTGGTGATCACCGACCGCAACGAACTCGACGGCCAGCTCTACGGCACGTTCGCCAAGAGCCTGCTGCTGCCCGGCACACCGCAGCAGATCACCAAACGCTCCGAGCTTCGCAGTGAACTGAGCAACCGCACCACCGGCGGCATCTACTTCACCACGCTGCAGAAGTTCGGGCGGAGCAAGGCCGAGAAGGACGCTGGTTTCGACCACCCGCTGCTCTCGGACCGCCGGAACATCATCGTCGTCGTCGATGAAGCGCACCGCAGCCACTACGACGACCTCGACGGCTACGCCCGCCACCTCCGCGACGCCCTGCCGCACGCCACACTCATCGCCTTCACCGGCACACCCATCTCCTTCGATGACCGCAACACGCAGGAAGTCTTCGGCGACTACATTGACGTCTACGATCTCTCCCGCGCGGTGGAGGACGGCGCCACCGTCCCCGTGTACTTCGAGCCGCGGCTGATCCGGGTCAGCATGGCCGACGAAGTCACCCAGGAAGACCTCAACGTCGCCGCCGATGAAGCCACCCACGGCCTCGACGACACGGAACGGGCGCGCATCGAGGCGAGCGTCGCCGTCGTCAATGCTGTTTATGGCGCGCCGGAGCGCATCAAATCGCTCGCCGCGGACCTCGTAGCGCACTGGGAGACCCGGCGGGCGCAGATGACCAAGTTCATCGAGGCGCCGGGCAAGGCCCTCATTGTCGGTGCGACGCGTGAGATCTGCGCGAACCTGTACACGGCGATTGTGGACCTGCGGCCGGACTGGCACTCAGACTCCATCGACAAGGGTCGCATCAAGGTTGTCTACTCCGGCGATGCCACCGACGCCCCGCCCATCAGTACGCACGTCCGGCGGGACAGCGAGAACGCCGCGATCAAGGAACGGCTCAAGAACGTCGACGACGAGCTGGAACTGGTGATCGTCAAGGACATGATGCTCACCGGCTACGACTCCCCTCCCCTGCACACCCTCTACCTCGACCGCCCGCTCAAGGGCGCGCTGCTCATGCAGACCCTCGCCCGCGTCAACCGCACCTTCCGCGGCAAGCAGGACGGCCTGCTGGTGGCCTACGCTCCCCTGGCCGAGAACCTGGCCAAGGCGCTGGCCGAATACACCGACACGGACCAGACCCGCAAGCCGATGGGCAAGAACATCGACGACGCCGTCGACCTCACCCGCTCCCTCCTCGAGGAGCTTCGCACCCTGCTGGCCGGTTACGACTGGAAAGCTGTGCTCCAACGTGGCGGGCCGAAGGCGTTCCTGAATGCCGTCACCGGTGCGGTGAATTACCTTCGCGACGCCACTTCCCCTGCAAATCAGGTAGAGGACGACGCCGAATCCCTGGCCGGGCGGTACCGTCGCCTTTCCAGTCAGCTCGCGAGGGCGTGGGCCTTGTGCGCTGGGCAACTGGAGGACCTGCGGCCGGAGATCCAGTTCTACGAGGAAGTGCGCGTATGGATGGCGAAGTTCGACGCCGAGGAGCGGCAATCCCGCGGCGAACCGATCCCTGCAGAGATTCAGCGCCTGCTCGGTGAGCTCATTGCCACGGCGACTGCCTCGGGCGAAGTCGTGGACATTTACACGGCCGCCGGGATGCCGCGTCCGTCCCTGGATGATCTGACGCCGGAGTTCATCGCCACTGCGCAGCAAGCACGTAATCCGCAGTTGGCGATTGAGGCGTTGCGGAAGCTGCTGATGGACGAGACGGTCCGGGTGGCGCGCAACAATGTGGTGCGGCAGCGTGCTTTCGCCGAGCGGATCACCGAGCTGATGAACAAGTACACCAACCAGCAGCTCACCTCCGCAGAAGTCATGGCCGAACTGCTGGAGATGGCGGCCGAAGTCAACGCCGAATCCAACCGCGGATCCAAGTTCTCGCCACCGCTGAACGAGGACGAGCTGGCGTTCTACGACGCCGTGTCCCAAAACGAGTCGGCGGTGCTGGAACAGGGCGACGACGTCCTGGCCCGCATTGCCCGGGAGCTGGTCGAGGTCATGCGGCGGGACGTCCGGACGGACTGGACAGTGCGCGACGACGTCCGCGCCAAGCTGCGCTCCTCCATCAAACGGCTCCTGATCAAGTACGACTACCCGCCCGACAAGCAGCCCGGAGCGATCAAGCTCGTGATGGAGCAGATGGAATCGATGGCGCCGCGGTTCGCTGAGGCGCGGAACGTGTAAAGATTCTTGACACATCCCCTGAACGTGTAAAGAAATCGGCAAATTCTTTACACGTCATGAAGAAGTGGCTAGATTCTTTATGATCAACACGATCCCGTTACTGGAAGCTCAAGCCAGCTCGGAGATAGAGAACATCGTCACAACCACGGATGATCTGTTCAAGTTTGCCGAGCACGAAGGCCAAGCCAATCCCGCAACGAGGGAAGCGCTCCGCTATCGACGCGCTTTGCACGAAGGCTTCACCGCAATTCAAGCCCGCTCAGTCATCACGCCGGCGACGGCCGTACATGTCTGCAGCACGATAAAAATGCGTTCGATGAACGTACGTGCCCTGCCAGGAACGTTCATCGGCAATCCCCTGACTCATGAAGCTATATACACTCCGCCTAACGGCGAATCTGCCATCCGCGACAAACTAGACCGATGGGCCCAGTTCCTCAACGCCGACTCCGGTATTGATCCGCTCGTGAGAATGGCAGCTGCCCACTACCAGTTCGAGGCCATTCATCCTTTCTCAGATGGAAATGGGCGGACAGGGCGGGTCCTGAACGTTCTCAGCCTGGTGGCAGACAACGTTCTCTCACTGCCCATCCTGTACCTCTCCAACTTCATCATTACCCACAAAAATGACTACTACAGGCTGTTGCTTGCCGTCACCGCAGAAGGAGCTTGGGAGGAATGGCTGCTCTTCATGCTCTCGGGTGTGCAGCAGACGGCCGACCTCACCCTCAAAAAGGTAGAGGATCTCCGGCTCCTTCAGACTGAATTCAAGGAACTGCTGCGCGTGCACCTCAACAGTGTCAACGCAGATTTTCTGGAAGTGCTATTTGAACAACCCTATTGTCGGACGGCGAACGTCGTGGAGAGGTGCAACGTTTCGCGCCCAACGGCCACCTCCTGGCTCAATAAACTTGTCGAAGCGGATGTGCTTTTGACAGTCAAGGAAGGACGCGAGCGTCTTTACATCAACCAACGGTTCCTTACCCTCCTCCAGAAGTGACGACGCCGCGTCAACCTCAGCCATGGTGAAAGATTCTTTACACATACCTTGAACGTGTAAAGAAATCCGCAAATTCTTTACACGTCACCCGTCCGTGTGCAGCGTCAGGGTCCGCCGGTGACTCCCGCCGTTTGTGCATCGTGAAGCAGAAATGTCAGACCCAAGCCATAGCGTCGGAACATCAACATCGAATTTGCCCTGACATGGAGGCCGCTATGACCGCACACGATGGGGTGCCCGGGCCCACCATCGAACAACTAGAAGCAGAGCTGACCGACGACGATAGCATGAAGCATGAGCCAGCAGACTTCCGCAGGACAACCGCAACCGGCGCAGGCGGGCGCAGTGCCGCCGTTGGACTCTTTGGATCGAAACCCAGGAAACAGCACGACGTCGGCCGCGCCCCGCAGACCGGACGCCTTGCGTCGTCGCCTGCCAAAAGTCGCGGATCTGGCGCCGTTGCTGAAGTTCAAAGCGCCCGCCCTGCCGACCGCACAGAACCGGTTACAGGGGGCGAACACGATCGCGGACCTGCGCGCCATCGCGAAGCGGCGAACCCCGAAGGCACCCTTCGACTACACCGACGGCGCCGCAGAAGACGAGATCACCCTGAACCGGGCACGCGCATCCTTCCGCGACATCGAGTTCAGGCCCGGTGTGCTGCGGGACGTGTCAGAGGTGGACCTGGCACCCAGATCCTTGGGGCGCCGTCGGCCCTCCCCTTCGGCATAGCGCCCACCGGGTTCACCCGGATGATGCAGTCCGAGGGCGAGTACGCCGGTTCGCAGGCAGCCGAGCACGCCGGCATTCCGTACACGCTGTCCACCATGGGAACGGCGTCCATCGAGGACGTTGCGAAAGCTGCGCCGAACGGGCGGAACTGGTTCCAGCTGTACCTGTGGACCGATCGGGATCAGTCTCTGGATTTGATTGAACGCGCCGCCAGGGCAGGTTATGACACGCTCATGGTCACGGTGGACACCGCCGTCGCCGGCGCCAGACTGCGCGATGTGCGCAACGGGATGACCATTCCGCCGGCGCTGACCGCCAAGACTGTGCTCGATGCCTCATACCGGCCCGCGTGGTGGTTCAACTTCCTCACGCACGAGCCCCTGAACTTCGCGTCACTCTCCAACTTCGCTGGCACGCCGAGCGAACTCATCAACTCCATGTTCGATCCCACCCTCACCTATGACGACCTCGACTGGCTCCGCAAGGTTTGGAAGGGCAAGCTGGTGGTGAAGGGCATCCAGACGGTCGACGACGCGAAGAAAGCCGTGGACCATGGCGCGGACGGAATTGTGATCTCCAACCACGGTGGCCGGCAGCTCGACCGGGCGCCCATCCCCCTTCATCTACTGCCCGACGTCGCCGCCGTCCTCAAGGGACGGACAGCCATCATTCTGGACACCGGGATCATGAGCGGAGGCGACGTCATCGCCGCAATGGCACTCGGAGCGGACTTCACACTGGTTGGCCGAGCCTACCTATACGGGCTGATGGCGGGAGGGCGCGCCGGCGTGGACCGCGCCATCGAGATCCTCTCCACCCAGGCGTCCCGGACCATGCAGTTACTCGGCGTCACACAGATCAATGATCTGGGGCCGGAGCATGTGCGGCTCCTGTAGGTTTTGCCCATAGGAACACTGAAGTCGTGAAGTCACCCGAACCCAACCGTCACTCCTCACCATGAGCAGCGTCCGGGTCCTCCGGTGACTCCCGCCGTCGTTTCTGGATGAGGTCCCTGGTGCGCAGAAGCCGCAACGATGTCACCAGCAGCAGGCCGCCCAGAATGTTGAACAGCAGCGTGTAACCGAACCAGCCGAGCCATTGCACGTAGCTGATCTCGGCACCTGCGTGGATGGCCCCGAAGATCAGCAGGGAATCCAGGATCGAGTGGAATAACTGCAGACCGGCCAGCAGGAACCCGCCGACAATGGCCGCCGCGATTTTGGCCGGCTCCGAGTCCGTCCCGTGCTGCATGCGCGTCATCAGCGTGATGGTGCTGCCGCCGAGTACGGCCAGACAAATGGTCTCCAGACTGATGGGCGCGTGGACAAAGTGCTCGGCCGATGTGGTGACCGTTTCCTTCCACTGGGGGAAGGCTTTCATTGCCACCCACATGAAGAGCCAGCCGCCCAGCAGGTTGGCCATGAGCGTCCCACCCCACAATTTGCCCAACTGCCCTACGCTTCCGGCACGGGAGGCGACGGCGGTGATGGGCACGAGGAAGTCTTCCGTGAAAAGCTCGCTTTTCGCCAGGAGCAGCGCAATGAACCCTGCACTGAACGCCAGCCCAGCCAGCAGATGGTTATGCGTCTCGTGCAGGACCGCGAGGTAGGCAACAACACCTATGCCAACTTCCACCCCGCCCAGGAAGCCCGTGGCGAACATGACGGAGAACCGCCGCTGAAGCCGCGCCCCACCCTCATCCACCAGACGGTTGAACGATTCGACCAGCTCGTCCTCAACGGGCAACTCGGATTCACCCATCTCACGGCGGCGTTCTTCACTCATGCGGAATGCCTTCCTGTCGGAGCCTTCACCAGTGGGCCAGTTGGTCCGTCCAGTATGGAGCAGCCCTCATCCATCGCGCGGCCCATGCCGTCGAGATCATACAGCAAGCAGCCTGTCGGACAGAACTGCTCTCGACGCCGGTCTCAAAACAGTGTTAAGGTCATCGTGTCAACTTTTGTAAAGTAACTGTTGATATTCGTTGAAAACACACATGAGGAGTAAAAAATGGAAGCTAGCTTCACTCGCACCTCCAGCAAGCGCAGCCTCGTGGCCGTCGGCGCCGTCAGCGCCTTCGGTCTTGCTGTCGCGTCCGTCAGCGTCATGTACATTGCGGGCATGTTCGGCCTGTCGACCGCCTTTGCCAGCCAAATCGTCAACGCCGTTGCTGTCGGAGGCTGGGCTCTGGCCGTAGTGATGGGACTGCTCTCGGGCGGTATCGCCGCTGCCGTCATCGCGACAGCCCGCTGGGCTATCACCCAGTGGGGCAAGGCCGCGGCCGTAGCCTAGGTCCCAACACTCAATGAGCACAGAGTTACTCCTCAGGGACAGGCAGCGAGCAGCGCTGGTTGTTGCGTTCGGCCTGTCCCTGGGCCTCTTGATTTCAGGTTTCCTGCTCGGCTACCACGCCGTGTCGAATTCACCGGCTCCCACTGCAGACCCTGCCTCCGCGGCAGCCACTCCCTTCGGTGAGGCCTTCATCGGCGTGCTTGCCCGCAATCTACCAGCCCTCTGTCTGGCCTTTTCCGGTGCCGCTACCGCAGGGCTTTCCACGTTGGTCTCCTGGCCGTTGGTCGCCATCTATATCGGCAGCACCTGGCATCTGAGCGAGAAAGCAATTGGACGGGAACAAGTCCTTGCGGGGACGGGACTCTACGCCCCGGTGGAATTCCTCGCGTTGACCATTGCCGCCGCAGCGGGCCTGCTGCCCGTGCTGACCGCCATCTGGGCGGCCCTTTCGAGCCGCGCAACGGTCACCCCCTTCCGGGCCTACCTTGCAGCCTTTCCGACTGCGCTCAAACTTTTAGCAATCGCCGTCGTCGTCCTGTTGGCGGCTGCCGGCGTCGAGGCCGCCGTCATGGCGGGTAAGGGAACACGATGACTGCTGCACTTACTGCTGATGCAGGTACCGAAACGGACAAGCCCCCGAAGAGCACTTCGGCCATCGTCTGGATGACAGCATTCGTGATGCTGCTTGCGCTGCTGCTGCTGCGCTCCAGTCAGCTCTACGACGAAGTAGCCAGTCAGGTCCTGATGACCGAAGAAGCACAAGCTCTCGACGACCCGGCTATGGGCACCTTGGCCACAAGCATCGGATTTTACCTTGGGCTCACCATCAGCATGCTCGCCACGGCACTGTACTTCTCATTGGCCTCGGTCATCGAGACTCGAATGTTCCCGCGCCTGGTGCGCTCAGCCGGCCGTGTGCGTCTGGGGTTCCTTGGAGCAACTGCGGTAACGGTAACCGTACCGGTGCAGCTCGTGTCCTGGCTGTTGGCTCAGGAATCTCCGAAGGACCAGTGGCTTTTCTACGCTTTCATACTGGCAGCCGGGCTGACAATCCCCCTCCTTTTCCGCAAGCAATGGCAGAGTCTAGGGAGTAGAAAAGTTCGGATCATCTTTGGCACTTCACTGCTGATCGCATCAGTGTCGGTCCTGCTCTAACCTCGACGCCCCAGGAGGCTAACCCATGAATCAGACCTACTCTGCGATACGGCGGATAGCGCCGCCCATCCTGATGGTGCTGCAGCTGCTGTGCGGGATCATGATTCTGCTCTCCGGTGACGCTGCGATCCCGTGGCTGGCGTATGGCGCCGTTGGGTTGGGCCTGGTGGTGATGGCGGCTGCATGGTCCATCAAGGCCTCCAAGCCCCGGGTCGACGGCATCCTGTTCCTCGTATCGGCACTGGCCGGCGGTTTGCTCCTGGGCAGTTGGCAAGCCGGGTTCCCTGCGACCCTGCCCGTCTGGCTCTGGTGCATTGCCTCCGTACTGTTGGCCACGGTGGGCATTGTGCTCGACGCCGACAGCAAACAGTCCCGGTCCCAGAACAGGTTCTGATGTCCACGCTCAAGGCGATGTCCGGCTTCTCCGCGGTGGAACAGTTGACTCACATGGGCTGGTCATTGTCCGTCCGCACATACTGGGCATTGGCCGCGGGAGCCGCGGGGGTGACAGTGTTGGCGGCATTCGCGGCAGGCCTGCTGCTCTTCCGCTGGTTTCAATACATCGTCCCGGCCGCACTCGCCAGCGTGGCCCCATCGACGCAGGTGCTATCCGCCGCAGCAGGGCTGGGATGCTGGATCATCGTGGCGTATCTGGGAGCCACCTCCCTGATCAGGGAGGCGTTGACTCGCCGTCGCCTGCTGATCCGGTACAACCCCAACGCTGCGTTGTTGCGGGCACTCGATATCCCGCTGAGTGATGTGTTTCTGGTCAAGTGCCTGCCCAGAACGCTTTTCAGCGGGATCCTGGCCCTGGCTATCTCCGCATCTTTCATCGTCGCCTGGCATAAGCATCTGGTCCATCTCCCGGAATTACAAGCAGCCCTTTTAGTGTTGCCGCTGTGCACCACGGCAGCCGTTATCTGGTCCAGTTCCCACTTCGCACGAACCGATCTGCGGCACTCCCGCGGCCAGCTCGCGGCGATGCTGGCAGTTGCCGCTGCGGCGCTCGGTGCCAGCTGGTTGCTGGGAGAGTGGACCATGGTGCTGCTCGGCGCCACCCCGCAGGTCTTCGACCCGCTCTTGCTGGGCTCTGTCATAGGGTGGGTCACTCTTGCACTGCTGGTCCCGGCCGCAGTGGTTCTGTTGTACCTGACCGCAAGGAACGTGCGGTATCTGCAGCGGGACTCTGCCCGTCCTGCTCCAGCACCCAACCTCCGGCCGGGCAGAAAGCTGGCTGCAGCGATGTTCGGAGCTGGTCCGGCGTGGTGGCTGTTGTACACCCTGTTCCGCGGGATCGCCCGCCATGGAGCCGCTGGCCTGGTGACCCGCATCGCCGGGATCTGCACCATCATCGCAGCAGCAGTTATAGGTTTCAGCGCCGGAGGCCCGGGCTTCGGGTTCCTGCCGGACAACGTTGCCGTGACCAGACTCGCCGCGATCGCGGTGTTCCTGCTCTCCATGACCGTCTATGAAGTGACAGACCGCGCTATCGGCCCATCCGGGTGGATGCCACAATTCCGCTGGTGCTTCGAGGCCGGAGTGAACCAGAAACACATCGCATCCATAGCCGTCGTTGCCACCGCTGCAGTAACTGCGGCCGCTGTTGTACCCCTGGCGCTCGGCGCACTCGCACTCACCGGTGGCGGCGCAGCACTGATCCTCATTCCCATGGCCGCAGCTGCAGCGGGCGCAACCGGGGCCTCACTCACATCGAGCCCCCGGAGGCAGGCCGACGGCACGGTGGAGTCTTCCCTGGTGACAGCCATAGTCTCCGTACTACTCTCGTTGCCCGTCCTCGCGCTGCTGGTACTGCCCGGCAGCTTCAATTCACTATTCGCCGTTGCCTACACCACCCTGTTGATCGGAGTTGGAATCCTATGCCTCAGCCGTCGCGTCAAATACCTGCCCTCGAGTTCCTGGACGTAACAGCCGGCTACCGCGAAGGCTCTCCTGTGCTGCACAACACCAGCCTGGCTCTCACCGGGCCCGGCTTGTTCCACCTCGCGGGCCGAAACGGGACCGGTAAATCAACCTTCACGGAACTAGCGAGCGGTTATCTGAGACCCTGGCAAGGCCAAGTCATGGTGGCCGGTGTTCCCGCAGACGATCCGGCATCCCGATCTACCCGCCGAATATGCCGCTCCGATGTTGCATTATTCGGTCATATGACAGTGCGCGACCACCTGGCGTTTACGTGTATGGCACGCTCGGAAAGCCTTGACGATCTCCTGCCCCGGGCCGAGCGGTTGGGCCTGGAACCCTACCTGGATCTGAATGCCGGGATGCTTTCAACCGGCAACGCACGCAAGCTCTGGTACCTGGTGTGCACCACCGGCGCGTTCACGCTTGCCATCCTGGACGAGCCGTTCAACGGCGTCGATCAGGAAAGCAGCGATGCCATGTGTGACGAGCTCTCCTGCATTGCAGCCTCCGGAACAGTGGTTCTGGTGGCGCACACACTGCCGGAGGCACTAACCGTCAGCCGAACGCTGCGCATGGAAGAACTGTCCGGCGTGAACATCCTGGGCAGTCTGCAATGATCGTCACGGAAGGCCTGGGCAAAACTATTGACGGCCGCAAAATTGTTGATGATGTGTCCTTCGAACTGCATCCTGGCGAGGTGGTGGGACTGGTTGGGCCCAATGGTGCCGGCAAGAGCACCACCATGAAGCTGATGGTCAATGCAGTCCGCGGTCAGGGCCGCACTCTTTTCGACGGCGTGGCTTACGCGGACATGATCAGCCCGTGGCAGCAGGTGGGCGTCCTCCTTGACCCGAACATGTTCTACCCTGGCCGCTCTGCCCGAAAGCATCTGCTGATGCTGGCCCGGGGAAGCGGACTTCCGGATAGCTCGGTGGAGCGGACGTTGGCCCTCACTGGTTTGTCCGGACGCCGCAGCAACACCCCGGCTTCGTACTCACTGGGAATGCGGCAGCGCTTGGGTTTGTCCTCGGCACTGCTGGGTGATCCATCCGTGCTGGTCCTCGACGAACCAGCAAACGGGCTTGATGTGGAGGGCGTGACCTGGCTCCGCCAGCTGCTACGGACCTTTGCCGAGGACGGCCGCACTGTGTTGCTCTCTTCCCATCTGCTGGCGGAATTGGAGCAGGTCGCTGACCGGGTGCTTTTCATGGCCGGCGGCCGGCTGGTCGCCGATACCAGGCTTTCGGATCTGGCCGGCAGTTCCGACCGAACCTATTCTGTCGTCCGGTGCGACCGTCCGGAGGCCCTGGCGACCGCGTTGCGCCTCGAGGGTGCCACCGTCGAAGATCAGGGACCCCAGCAATTGTCGGTCCGCGGCATGCCACTGAAACGCATAGGGGAAATAGCCTCCGCCGAAACCTGCACCTTGTACGAACTTTCCGCGCACACCATGTCGTTGGAAGAGCATTTCGTGGACCTGGTCGGCCCCGGCCACCGTTCAGCAACAACTGCCCTGGAGGAGATCTTGTGAAGTCCGCGCTTGCCTACGAATGGGTCCGATTCAGCAGCACCCGTTCGGTCTGGATCCTCGGAGCCCTGGCCATAGCGGGTTCAGCAGCTTTTGCATGGGCCATGTCAGCCATGATGGCGGCGACAACGCAACTGGGCTCCCCAGCGGACATCGCCGACGCCGCCACGATTGCAGCCACCCGCGCCCCATTGGCCCCGGCCGTCGCCGGCGTCCTGGGGGTTATGGCATTCGGTCAGGAAACGCGGCACCGCACACTGCTCCTGGCAACTCTGGTGGTCCCCCGCCGGCAGGTACTCTACGGAGCCAAAGCTCTGGTGACAGCAGCGGCCGCGGCCATTCTCTGTGCGCTCTGCCTCGGAGCGGCCCTGGCTGCCGCCTACGCGTCACTGGCAGGCACAGGAACTGCTGCGGCCCGGCCGGATGCCTTGGCGCTGACCGGTTACCTGGGCCAGACCTTGGGCTGGGCGCTGTTGGGACTTGGCATCGGCGCAGTGTTGCCCCAGTTAGCTGGCATTCTGACACTATTGCTGGGATCGGCCCTCGTGGAACCCCTGATAGCCAGATTTGCGGGCGGGATGAGCATTCCGGGAGTAGGCTCGGCGGCCGATCTGCTACCTTTTGCCGCCGGCGCGTCACTGGTGACCGCCAACGAATCGGAGTTGTCCGTGAGTATCCTCGCCGAAAGCGGGGAGCTGGCACCGGCTCTGGGCGTCGCCGTCTTTTCCGTGTATGTTGCGGTGGCCATGGCGGCGGGGCTGGCCCGTTTCCGGCAGCAAGACCTTTAGCTGCTACCCTCACCCAACTCGAGATGTTTGGTGAGAGCTTCCGACGCGCGATCGGAAAGCCCTGCCTCGGAAAATAACTTTGCCGCCGTCAGGTAGCACGTGCCCGCTTGAGTCGGGTTCCCTGAAGCCTGCTGGGCTTCACCGCGCATCAGGGCGACGTCGCCTGCAACGTTGAGCGCCAGCCCGTCCCGTCCGCCCAGGTCATCCAGCAGGGGGAGGACCTGCTCTGCTTCGCCTCGGACCGTGTGCCAGCGGGCGCGGATCAGCATCAGGTCGGTCCGGATCTCCTGGGAGTCCAACAGCTTGCCAACCATTTCAGCGCGTGCCATGAGGTTGCCGGTTGCCTCGTCAGCGATTCCGTTCCGTAGCCGGATAGAGGCCGTGGCCCGGATGAACCGCGCCCACAACTCCAGGTCCACCGCCGGGTCAAGGAGCTGTTCCGACAACTGGTGCAGTTCCACCCCAGTGGCTGCCTCCCCCTGGGCGAAGGCCACATTGCCGATCGTCCACGCTATTTGCCCGCGCATCTGGGCTGACAGCTCATCCATGGCCACGACGCCGCGCAACTGCTGTGCATACCGCCAGGCCACGTTGGTGTCCCCATGCTCGGCCAGCGCTGCAATACGCGCCATCTGGGCTTCCAGAGCATCCATAGACGTTTCCGCCAGCGACTCAGCGAGCTTCACCGCGGCCTCTGCCAACTGGACGGCATCGGCCAGGTCGCCACTGACCCTACTGAGTACCGAAAGGAAGGTTTTCGATTTGACGGCCAACTGATCCGACTGGACAGCCATTGCATGGCCGTCCAGTTCCATCACCTGGTCGCGTGCTTTTTCATAGTCACCCTGGTGGTAGGACATGTCGGCTGCGAGGAAGGACATGTTCCACCAGACGGAGGGATTGGAATGGGCCGCGGCCTCGGCTGCATGCCGGGCCGCCGTATGCGCCAAAGGAAAATCGCGTTCCTGCCATGCTTGATAAGCGTCCAGGCAGAGGCCGCTGAGGGCCGCTTCGTCGTCGGCGCTGCTCAGCCACGATTCAAGCACGGCGACGTCCAGTCCCAGCACAGGCGCCAGGTCTTTCAGGACAGAGCGCGTGGGGGCGCGCCGACCGTTCTCGATCAGCGACACATAGCTCGCAGAGTACTTCGTGCCCCCCAACTCCGTTTGCGTCAGGCCTAGCCGCTGCCGCGCTTCTCGCAGCTGGGCGCCGAATCGAGCTTCCATATGTTCCTTCTCCCACCCCCAGGAATTGACTAGATCTGTCAAATGTCTTTACAAAATTCCACAAGTGCGATTGTATCGTGTCTGTTCACATATCAGTCTCTACACACTACTCAAGGGGCCCGTAATGCTCTCATCACTCGCACTCATCGTTTTCATCGGATTCTGCCCGACAGCCAACGAACTCCCGGCCACTGATACCCCAACCCTCACTATTTGCACCGACCACCCTGGCAACATCTTCGATCTGAACCAGAACGACTGGCCCATTTCATACCCCCGATAAACCACCAGCTAGACAGAAGCCGGTCGAGAAGGGTTCGCGCTCGAGGTCACCGCTGCGGCGTTGGCGCACCCAGTGCCCTCACCAACCGGTCGAAGCGCGCGTTCGTGGCCAGATCCTCCACCAGCACAGCCTGCCCGTCGGCGTCGGCCAGGGGAACACGCCAGTTCGGGTACTCGTCGCTGGTGCCCGGCTGATTCTGGGTCCGCCGCTCTCCCACGGCGTCCGCAAGCGAGATGCCGAGCAGCACGGATGGCGTATGAGCAATGAAGGAGTGCAACTGCTCAACAGCCTCTTGCACACCACCGGAATCAGCACCAGGCTCAACAGAAGCAGCAACACGAGACCGCACCATGGACAACACGCCCTCCTGCGCCTCCCCGTCGGCCCGACGCTCTTCCTCCACCGGCCGGCTCAGCAGCCCAAGCGACTCGCGCAGGTCCACGTGCTCCCCCGTCAGATAACCAGCGCTGGGCGGCAGATCGTGCGTGGTGACGGTGGTGAGGCATGCCTGCCGGTACTGTTCGGGCGGGCGCGGGCTGTCGCCGTCGTACTCAAACCACAGAATGGACGTACCCAGCACGCCTCTCGCGGCCAGGGTTTCCTGCACCACCGGTTCAAATAATCCCAGGTCCTCGCCGATCACCACGGCACCGGCACGCTCAGCTTCCAACGCGAGGATGCCGATCAGCGCGTCGTGGTCGTAGTAGACGTACGTGCCCTCGGCCGGGCTGGCGCCGTCGGGAATCCACCAGAGGCGGAACAAACCCAGAATGTGGTCAACCCGGATGCCGCCGGCGTGCCGCAGGATGGTGCGGAGCATGTCGCCGAAGGCCCCATAACCGGACTCCGCGAGACGTTCCGGGTGCCACGGCGGCTGGCCCCAATCCTGCCCCTGCTGGCTGAACATATCCGGCGGTGCGCCCACTCGCACACCCGAAGCCAGGACATCCTGCAGCATCCACGCGTCCGCGCCGTCCCGGGAAACTCCAACCGCGAGGTCGTGCACCACCCCGATATCCATCCCGGCGCCGCGCGCCGCGCCCTGGACCGAGGCGAGCTGCTCGTCGCAGAGCCACTGCAGCCACTCATGGAACTCGATCCGCTGCGCCAGTTCCTCCAGCCGTTTGGATGGAACGTCCGACGGCGAGTCCGGCCACTGCTTCTCATCCGCCTCGGCGAGCGCGCACCAGAGGGCAAAGTCCCGCAGGCCCGGGCCCTGTTCCTGGCGGAACCGCCGGAAATCTGCCTCGCGCTCGGGTCCGCGCTCCAGCTGAGCCAGGTCCTCGAGCACGTGCAGCTTCGCGGCGTAGCTGGTATCCCTGTCGATGAACTCCGCGTTGTGATTTGCGCTGTCGAAGCCGCGTGCAGTTTCGCGTATGGCGTCCTGGGTTTCCGGCGGGAGCTGCCCGAACTCCGGCACGTCCTCCACCCGCAGGTAGAGGGGGTTGAAGAACCGCCGCGAGGATGGCAGGTACGGCGAAGGCTCCACTGGCGGCGCGGGCTGCGCTGCGTGCAACGGGTTGATCAGCACAAAATCGGCGCCCTTGTCAGCCGATACCTCGGCGAGCGCCGCCAGATCTGCCAGATCCCCGACGCCCCAGGACTTTTCGGATCGGATCGAGTACAGCTGCGCCATCAGCCCCCACCGCTGCTGTCCCGTCAGCCGGTCCCCTGTGGTGAGCCGCTGGGGTGTGACGATGAGCGCGCACACCGCCTGACCGCCGTCGTGCGTGGCTTCCAGCCGGTGCCACCCGAGGGGAAGCTGCGGCAGCTCAACGTTCAGCCGGTCGACGGTGACGCCGCCGACTTCCCGCGTCTGGGTAGCCGGCGGAACAGTCAGCTCGTGCCGCGTTCCATACTCGGCGATGACGGCGAGCTCCACTTGTGTGCCCGTAGGAACGTGGACGGACACGGCTGAGTCCTCATCCACGCGCACGACGACGGCGGGCGGCAGCACCCGACGCCATGTCTCAGTGGCCACCCGGTCCAGTGACGCCCGGATCTGGTCCGCGGTGGAACAGGGAACACCCAGCGCGGTCAGGATTTTCGTGAGCGTTTCCGCGCTGACGTCCTGCGTCTTCCCGTCCCAACCGGTGACGGTGGTGCTGACGCGATGGGCTTCGGCGAGCTGTTGCAGCGTTCCTTCTGGCATGGCACCCAGCGTAGTGGGCCGTCGCGCCGAGCGTCCTGCTATTTGCTCTTCAGCAGCCGTTCGACGCGTGGTTTGACCTCGGTGGCCAGCAGGGTGAGTGATTCGAGGAAGTGTTCGTGGGGCAGGCCGCCGATGTCCATTTGCAGGAAGTGCCGCATATGTCCCATGTGCCCGTGGAGGTCCACGATGCGTTCGGCCACCTCGTCGGGATCTCCCACATAGTAGGCGCCGGGGAAGTCGGCCTGGGCCAGGAACTGGCGCTTGTCAGGTGCCGGCCAGCCGCGGAGCTTACCCATTTCGATGTTGAGGTTGTGCCAACCCGGGTAGAACCTATCCAGCGCTTCCTTCTTGGTGGGCGCTATCAGGCCGAGGGCGGCTACGGAAACCTTGATGTCCTCGCCCGTGTGTCCGGCCTGGGCTGCGGAGGCCCGGTAGAGCTGCGCAAGCGGGGCGAACCGTGCCGGGGCGCCGCCGATGATGCCGTACGAGACGGGCAGCCCAAGCTTTCCGGCACGCACAGACGACGGCGCACTGCCGCCGGTCGCCACCCAGATCGGAATGCTTCCGTTGACGGGCCGCGGAACAACAGCGAGGTCGTCAATGGCAGGACGGACAGTCCCGGACCAGCGGACGCTTTCGGTTTCGCTGTTGTTGATCCTCATCAGGAGGTCCAGCTTTTCCTCGTACAGCCTGTCGTAGTCCGCCAGGTCATATCCGAAGAGCGGGAACGTTTCCACCGAGGACCCGCGGCCGGCGGTGATTTCCACGCGCCCGCCGCCGGAGACGGCGTCGGCAATGGCGAACTGCTGGAACACGCGGACGGGGTCGTCGGTGCTGATGATGCTCGCGCCGCTGCCGAGCTTGATCTGCTTCGTCGCAGCGGCCGCGGCGGCGATCACAGTTCCCGGCGAGGAGGCAGGCATATCCAGGGTGTGATGTTCGCCTACACCGAAGTAGTCGAGCCCGTTCTCATCGGCCAGGACGATGGCGTCATGAAGGTTCCGGATCGATTCCGCCGTGGGACGAAGGCTACCGTCGGGATTGCGGGGTGTGTCGCCGAAGCTGTAGGCGCCCAGTTCCATGGTGTTTCTCCTGTTGCAGTGGTGTGGTTCAGACGCCAGCCAGTTCACATTCGGCGGCCATGATGGCGCCCAGCCTCTCTGCGGTGTGGCTGCCGTTGAAGATGTCCGTGCCCGGCTGGAAAGCTCGCCCGGCCGCGAGTGGGCCCGCGTCTACCGGGTCATAACCCAGACGATTGATGAAGCTGGCCACGGTGGCCTTCGCGCCGTCGTCGTCGCCGGCCAAAGCCAGCGCGCGCCGTTCACTGGAACCAGGGCTCCGGCCGTCGGCCTCGAGGTCGTGGTACCCAATATGGTTGAGCGTCTTCACGACTCTTGAGTCAGGCAAATGGGCCTGAATGATTTCGCTGGTTGTGCGGTTGTCGTTGTCGAAGTCCTCAATCTCGCCGTCGATGGGAACCCAATGGTTCATCGCGTCAATGACGGTCTTGCCAGCCAGAAGTTCCGGGTCGAGGGTGAGGTACTTGTGCATTGGCACTGCCAGGACAACGACGTCGGCTTCCGCAGCTTCTGCCGCCGTGACGGCGAGCGCCCCGGGGGTGACGATTTCCACGAGGAGTGCAATATCTTCGACCGGCTTGGCGGTGGCGATCCTGACCTCGTAGCCAGCCTTGAGCGCTTGACGGGCGACGGCGGTCCCCACCCTGCCCGCGCCAAGGATCCCGATGGTCTGGGCCCCTGCAGACCGCTGCTGTGGAACACTCACTGTGCTCGTCCTTCCGACAACAATATATGTTGTCTGACAGACTATATGTGCCACCGATTATCTGCAAAACGTCGCATCGAGGGTATGATTTGCCTATGATCACCAGCACACAATCCCTCCAGGAGACCGCAGCCACCAGCGTTCCGGGCGACCTGGGATGGCACCTGGCCATGGTGCTGCGTGGCTACCAGACCCGTTTCGAAGCAGCGGTTGCCCAGATGCCCGCTGGCGTCCGCGGCTTTCAGGTGCTCTCCGCCGTTGTGCACAGGGAACCACCTAATCAGCAGGCCCTCGCCTCGCACCTCGCCATCGACCGCACAGTGCTGACCTACCTGATTGACACGCTCGAAGGTGCCGGCGTTGTCGAACGAATTCCCGATCCAACGGATCGCAGGGCCCGGAAGATCGTCGCCACCGCAGCCGGACGGGAAGTCCTGGCCGCCCATGAAAATCGGGTTGCGGCAGCAGAGGCGGATCTCCTGGCCGGCATGGAAGAGGACGACGCCCGGAACCTTGGCGTCCTCATCGGCCAGCTCGCCAGGAACGTCCACCGCGCCCAACCCGGGGCGAACCCCTGCGAAGCCATGGACAACCTGTAGGTCATGAACTCCGATCCCCAAATCGCTCAGTCGCCTTTCACGTTCACGATCTGCCGTAACGTATGCCGTATCTCCACGAGGTCCGCGGCGTCCTCCATGACCACGTCGATAGGTTTATACGCGCCGGGTATTTCGTCGATGAAGGCAGCAGTGTCCCGGTATTCGATGCCCTTCATGGCGGCCCGCAACTCGTCTAGCGAGAATTTCTTGCGTGCAGCGTTCCGGCTGAACCCGCGGCCAGCACCGTGCGGTGCAGAGTTCGACGACGGCTTGAACCCTTTCCCCACCACCACGTACGACGCCGTCCCCATGGACCCCGGAATCAGCCCCGGCCTACCCACGGACGCTTCAATGGCCCCCTTACGCGATAGCCAGACCTTCCTCCCGTAATGGGTTTCCGGCGTCGTGTAGTTGTGATGGCAGTTGATTCGCTCCTGCTCCACAACCTCCCTGCCCAACCACCGATTGAAGCAATGCACCACGCGGTCCATCATTTCCTCACGGTTGAGTAGTGCAAAGTGCTGCGCCCACATCAGCTCCCTGATATACCGGTCAAATTCTGCGGTGCCTTCCTCAAGATAGGCGAGGTCCCGGTCCGGCACGGAAATGTTGTGGTCGCGACAGTATTCCTGGGCAGCCTTGATGTGGCGTTGGGCGATCTTGTTCCCCACGCCCCGGCTCCCGGAATGCAGGAACAGCCAGATGCGGTCGGTCTCGTCCAGGCTGACCTCAATGAAATGGTTTCCACTTCCGAGGGTGCCCAACTGCAGCTCCCAATTCTTGACGTACGACGCCGGATCGAACCCGGCGTCGTCGGCCTCCTGGCGGAGCTGGTCAAGGCGAGGCGCCGCCGTCGCCTGTACCGTCTTGTTGTTGTTCCCGGCGGAAAGAGGAATGGCTCGTTCGATTGATGTGCGTAGCGGGCGGAGGTCCCGGCCCTCAATGTCCTACAGGGAAAACTGGGTTCGCACGGCGATCATCCCGCAGCCGATATCCACGCCGACGGCAGCGGGAATGATGGCTCGTTCGGTAGGGAGTACGGATCCGACGGCGCAACCCTTGCCCAAGTGGGCGTCCGGCATGGAGGCGAGATGCGGGTAGATGAAAGGCATCGCGGCGGTGCGTGTGTTCTGCTCCAGCGTCTGCTCGTCAATGATGGACGCGAAGTTGATGTATCTGTCAGTGACGTGCTCCACGGGTTCACCTCTCAGGTCTGGTCCGGCGTCGTGCTTCACCCCATCATGACGTGCTCCCTTCACCTCAGCCAGCCCCAATGATAAATTGGAAGCTTGCTTACCTATTGATGAGCAAGGGAGCATCGAGTAACAGGAGGGCACGATCATGGCAGAACGTGGAAGCACCACCAACGGACCAGCACTCGACGACGAGCTGAAGCACGAGTCCCAGGGTCTTGAGCAGGGCAACCGCCCCACCCGCGCTGAGGATTGGCGCGAGGCGGAGACCGTTGAGGACAACCTGGACGACACACCGGACCCCGTGCGTGAAGGCATTGGCTCGGTCACAGACACCAGCGACAAGAAGGACGTCGAGGCCTCGGACGTCACCTCTGAGGGCGGGCCCAGAAACCAGAGCTAGTCCCCCTCAGCCACCTGTTCCAGCACCTCGGCGGTGGTGACGACGTCGGCAAACCCGCCGCCGTGCAGGTTCACCGCCGTCGCGTGCATGAGTTCGTCCGCCGTTGCAGTGAGAGTATCGCCGTCGGGCGTGATCGGCCCCTCCATGTCGAAAGTGCGGGTGGCGTCCAGCGGGAAGATGACCTCGTAGCCCAGGTTTCCGCCCATGCGCGATGTGGTTTCCACGCACATGTTCGTCTGGATTCCGCAGACCACGATCTGGTGGATGCCCTGTTCGGTCAGCCACGAGTCAAGGTCCGGGGAACCAATGAATGACGAGTTCACGCTCTTGGTGACCAGAAGATCGGCGTGCGCCTCGGCGACGAAAGGTTTCAGCGCGTTCCCGTCGGCACTCGGATGCAATGGCGAACCGGCGTCGTGACTGTCGTGGCGCACGACGACGATCGGCCGCCGCTCCGACTCCCACGCCATGATGAGACTGGCAATGTTTCCCTCACACGCCGGGTTATTGGACTTACCCCAGTAGGGGTCATCAAAGGCGAGCTGGACGTCGATGACTACGAGGGCCGCGTTGGGGTGAAGTGTCTTCATGGAACAACTCAATCAGGCCGGTGGGACAAAACTGGAATCCGCAACAATACAGGCCACATCGCGGAACACGGCCGGTGCTGTTGTTGCATGTACGGAGAACCGAATCCGGTCGTGGCCGTGGAGCGTTGCAGAGATCCCTCCCTCAGCAAGTGACCGATGAGCTTGAGCGGCCTTACCGTCAGGGACACCGGCGACGACGATTCCCCCGCGGTCGCGACGGTCGCGCGGCGACAACACCTCTACCCCTGTGTCATCGAGGCAGCCGATCAGCGCGTCGACACCAGAGGCGATCTGCGCATCAATCCGGGCGACAGACGCGCTCTCGATAAGTTCAAGTGCTGACGCGAACGCCCCTGCAGCGAACGGTGACAGATTCGACATGGAGAAGCGGTCAGCACCGGGTCGAAGGTCATGCTCCATACCGTCATACGCATGGGCGTCCATGACACCGGTCCAACCGCCAAGTACGGGCCGGATTCGTTCAAGCCCGGCGTCCGAGAACGCCATACCGCCCGCACCCCATCCCGCACGAACCCACTTCTGACCGCCCGCAACCAGTACGTCCGCAGGTGACCAGTCCACATCAACCGCCCCGAAGGCCTGGATGCCATCGACGATCAGCAGCCTGTCCGCGCCGATCACTTCCCTTATGCCGGGCAAGTCCGCCCGAAGACCAGTACGGAAGTCGACAGCGCTGACGGTCACCGCAACGGTCTCGGAGTTCATCGATTCGGCCACAAGATCCGGCGTCACATGCACTCCCGGCCCGCCCATAAGCTGCGCGTTCACCCGCCCAATGTCATGGGCACGCAACCAGGGGTAAAGATTCGCGGGAAACTCGCCCGAACTGATGAGCACCGCCCCACGCTCAATGCCGAATGCCGCCTGAAACAGTCCCAGAGACGTGTTCGGAACAAGCCCCACGTTTTCAGGCGGGAAGCCGCTGAGTCTCGCAAAGGCCTCGCGCGCCCGCAACGATTGCGCGTCCAACACGCCGCCTGCTTCAACGCTTCCGGACATCGCGGTCTCCATCAAACTGGCGCTGGTTTCCGCGGCAACGCGCGACGGCGGCCCGAACCTCGCGAAGTTCAGGTACCCCCGGTCCTCGCCAAAGGCCTCAAGGTACGACGTCGGCAACGCACCGTCGCCGGGCGCGGGTGGAGTGGATGCGGCAGTCATCGGAAAGTCCTCACAAAAAGCACGCTACACCCACTCAGATGAACCGCAACACCGCCTGGACCGGTGTGTGGTCGGAGGGCCAGCCGCCGTCGTACGTTGTGGTGTTAATGCCCACCCGCCCCACTGAAACGCCCGGGCTGGCCAGCACCCAGTCAATGCGTTTCCGCCCCGGTTTCGGCGCCCGGTAGTGCGGAAAAGTGCCCCACTCGGGGGTGGTACGCGAGCGCGCCGTCTCCCATGTGTCCAGGAGCACCCCTCCCCTGGTGAGTGCCAGATACGGTTTGGTGCCGACGTCGGTATTGAAGTCACCGAATACGACGACGGGCGTGCGGCGGGTCGCCGCGAGGTTGCGGACCATGTTCGCGGACTGGAGGCGGGATCCGCGGGACAGGTGGTCCCAGTGCGTGTTCATGGCACGGAAGGTGGTATCGGTGGCAGTGTCGCGGAAGGTTGCGCTGACCAGGATGCGCGGGACCATGTTGCCCCAGGACGAGGAGCCGGAAGTGTGCGGGGTGTCCGAGAGCGCGAACTGTTCCCAGTCCAGCAGTTCAAGCCGTCCGGCGTCGTAGAAGAGGGGGCAGCTTTCACCCGTGCCGTCCGCTTTGCGACCTCTGCCGACGTAATCGTAATTGCGTCCGAGACCGGCCCGGACGGCATCGTACTGTTCCGGCATGGCCTCCTGAATGCCGACGATGGAAGGCCGTTCGGCCGCCAGCAAACGGCGGACGAGCGGTTCACGATAGGACCACCGGTCAGGGCTGCGGGGCGTCAGATTCCGGACGGGACGGCGGATGTTGAACGTCATCACGTGAAGTCCGGGGGCAGGAACCGAGCCGATCATCGACGAAACTGTCATGGCAACAGCCTATGGTCGTTAACAACGTTCACGAGAGGCAATTTTCAATGAGCAACGCTTTGCAGGCTTTTACCGCAGCTGACTGTGCGTCCGTGGTGCTGGATAACCTCAGCCGGTCCTACCCCTATGCGGCCCATCATGTTCAGTTATCTCCGGATGACAATCCGTCGCCACAATCACTGCATCCCGCCTTTTTCACGTCGTTCGACTGGCACTCCTGCGTCCACATGCACTGGCTGGGCGTGAGTGTGTTGGAAACAGCGGACGACGACGGCGGCCTGGGCGCCGCTGCCTCCGGCGTCTTGCGGGAGGCGTTGGCTGCGAACCTCACGGCGGACAAGCTCGACGTCGAAGCGGCCTACCTGCTGGATAACCCGTCGTGGGAGCGGCCGTACGGCTGGGCATGGCTGATGCGGTTGGCTGCCACGTGTTCCGTGTCCGAGGATGAGCAGATTCGTGGTTGGTCGGAGGCCCTGGAGAGCTGCGTGGACGCAGTGGCTGAGCTGACGGTGAAGTGGGTGGAGAAAACCGAGTATCCAGTCCGGCACGGGTTGCATTCCAACTCGGCGTTCGGGGTCGCGTACCTGTTGGACGCATTCCGGGTTCTGGGACGTGATGACGCCGCGGCAGCATGCGAAAAGGCTGCGCGGCGTTGGTTCGGGTCAGACATGGACTGGCCGGGTCAGTGGGAGCTCAGCGGGCAGGACTTCCTCTCCGCAGGGCTCACCGAAGCGGATCTGATGCGCAGGGTCCTTGACCCGGACGAGTTCGCGCAGTGGTTCAACGCATTTCTTCCGGTGCTGGAGCCGGGTTCGCGCATTCTGCAGCCGGTCTCTGTTGCTGATGAGACCGACGGACACATGACGCACCTGCACGGCCTGAATCTGACGCGTTCGGGGCAGCTCGCCCGGATCGTGACAACGCTGGGGGACGGTGGCGCGCCGTCGTCGGCTGTTCTCGAGTCAGCCATGGACCGGCTGGCCGCCGCTGGACTCACCGGGTTGCAGAGCGAGGACTTCATGTCTTCGCACTGGCTGGCGAGTTTCGCGTGGGATGCCCGGCAGTCCATGGCTGCTCTACACAGTCAGTAGAGGAATATGGCGAACCATTCGCGGTTGTGGGCGTGCAGCAGGACCAGGAACAGGACGAAGTCGAACAATAGGTGCACGCTCACGATGTAACTGAGCGACTTGGTTTTGGAGAAAATCCAGGCCTGGATCAGCGCGAACGGGAAAATGATGAGTGGCCCCCACGCGTGAAACCCCAGTTCCCAGAGGAAGGACGTAAACAGGACCGCTTGCAGGAGGTTGGCTTGCCAGTCCGGCAGGTGGCGGCGCAACAGGGTGAACGCGGTGCAGATGAAGAACAGTTCGTCCCAGATGCCAAGAACGTTCGTGCCAAGGAATAGTCGCGCAATCGATCCGGGATCCGACGCCGCCGGCCAGTTCTCGTAGACACCCGTCGGGATCATATATACGGGTAGGAGCAGGTACCCGATAACGACGACGGACACCAGGTACCAGCGTTCCGTCCGGTTCCATTTCTGCCCGGTGAGGATGGGGAAGCGGATCGCGTGGTCCTTGAACACGAAGCGGGAGAGCGCGTAGGGAACGCCGACGGCCAGGATCATCGCTGCACCCATGATGGTCATGTGGCTGAAGCTGATATCTGTGGTGATGGGTACGGCGCTGATGATGAGCAAGCCCACTGCGAGCAGTAGCAGGTCCCGGAAGAGGGAGTTGTCCCGAAACGTTTTGCCCGTGAAGTAGGACATCGCTAACGCAGCGGCCAGCACCAGGTATCCGATGAGTCTTTGTTCGAGCGCGAAGATGAGGAATCCGGATACGGAGACGAGAGCCGCTGAAATGAGTGGGATCACTAGTTATACCGTTCCGCGTCGGAGCCGGCCGTATTCGCCAGCGAAGTGGATGAGGGGGTCATCAGCTGCTGCGCCTGGTATGTCGCGCCCCATGGAGAGGACTTCCCCAACGATCAACAGGTGTGTGGCGGCTTCGTGGACTGCAATGGTTTTCAGTTCGAACCAGGCGAGCGCACCGGACATCAGGGCCGCGCCTGTTGCTGGGCCACGGGTGAAGGGCACCTGGCTGAGCAGGCCCTCGACCGGGTTGCCGGGGCTGGCGAGCCAGTTCGCTGTCCCCTGTTGTTCCGCTGTCAGGAGGCTCAACGCCCAGGTTCCGGAGCCGGTTACTGCCTCGCAGATCCGGGATTGCTCGTAGAGGCTGACCAGCATTGTTGGCGGGTCGTAGGAGACGGGCAGGACCCCGCTGACCGTCGCCGCATTATCGCGGCGTCGGTGAACGGTGGAGACGACGCCGACGCCGGAGGCCATATCCGCTGACAGGGTCCGGAACGCGTTGATATCGGCGTGCGTGGGCTCGTCCGCGGTGAGGGTATGCGCGTGCAGCGGTCCGTCGAGTTCCATCACACCATCATGACACTTCGCCTTACCCTCCGACGCGAAGATTTCCGCTGGAGTGCCGTCAGGAAATCGGCAGCGCACTTTTAGCGAGCAACAATTGACGCCTCAGGCGCCGTCGGATCTTTCGGAGCTGGAGTCGGCATCGCCGGAATCCTTACATTTATCGATTGCTTGTACTCTATCCCCCACTAGCTGCCGAAGTGCGATGCTTGGATTATGACGGCTAGTGCGGGCTATGAAGAGTACGCAGCGAAGATGCGCCGCCATCTTTCCTATGGGGTTGATCTGGAGGTTGACGCGCGATTCGTCGACATGCTCATACCGCGCCGTGCCCATATCCTCGATGGTCACGGGTACTTCCAGCCAAGCTCGCGGTGGTCCACGCCACCAGGATGCGGCAGCGGGAGAGAGCGGCTTGTCCCTGAAGCAACGCTTCTCCGATTGGCACATGGGCGAGTACACCGAACGGTCACCGTGGTCCGTCAGCGTATTCACGGCTGTAGGAGAAAGGGCCGCCTTCACTGCACCGGATGGGATATTCGTCCTTGCATGATCTCGTTTTGGGTCGCTTGCATTCGTAAAGTAGATGCCAGCCCTGCCAGCGAGGAGGCAATGATGCCGAAGTATCTGATCGCGTTCAATGACGAGTGGGTTCCCGCCCACACCCCGGTCGAGCTACGGGCCAAAAGTGAGGCGTCGCATGCCGTGCTCGAGGAGATGGAGGCGGCCGGCGTCTTCATCTTTGGGGATGGCGGTCTCGATGCCTCCACTGTGATCGGCAGCGTTGTCAGCAGTGACGGCGAGCCGGTCTTCACCAGTGGCCCGCATGCGGAGACGAAGGAGCATCTCGGCGGGTTCACTATTGTGGACGTGCCCGACGACGACGCGGCCAAATACTGGGCGGGCCGCCTTGCTGTCGCACTGGATTGGCCGCAGGAAGTACACCGGTTTCCCTCCGGCGTCGCAGAGATCATCGACCGTCAATCTCAGGAACGTGACTGATACGCCAGATGCTTGCGACTCATGCCACGCTGACGTCGATCCGGTTGTTCCACGGGTCGTCGAAGCCGAGGATTTTGCCGTCGTCGCGCGTTGTCACGCCGTAGTGGTGCAGGCGTTCGCCGAGGGCGCCGAGATCATCGGTAGTGGGGACTTCGATGCGCACCAGGCCCAGACCGAGCGTCTGCTGCCTCTGGCCAGCACCGGCACTCTTCCACGTGTTCATGGCGAGGTGATGGTGGTAGCCGCCTGCGCTGACAAACAGGGCCTGTGGGCCGAACTCGCTGGTGGTCTCGAAGCCGAGGCGGTTGACGTAGAACTCGCGGGCAGTGCCGACGTCGCCCACGCTCAGGTGAACGTGACCGACGGTCGCTGGTCGCAGTGATGCCTGGGCGGTGACTTGCTCGTTCAGGTGCTCGCGGAGGAATTCGTTGGGGTCCAGGAAGAGGCTGGCCATTTCCACGCGGCCGTGCGTCCAGCTCCATTGGGTGCGGTCGCGGTCCCAGTAAAGTTCGATGCCGTTGCCTTCGGGGTCGTCGAAGTAGAACGCTTTGCTGACGAGGTGGTCGGCGCTGCCGGTGAAGCTGTTGGGGTGGTTTGAGGCTACGGAGAAGACGGCGGCGGCGAGGTCCGCTTCGGTTTCGAAGAGGATCGCGGTGTGGAACAGGCCTGCATCCTTGGGCCCGGCGTGTTTGAGTTCGGGGGCGCGCTCAAGGATGACGAGCGGTGTTGAGCCGCGGCCGAGGATGGCAGATGCGCTGTCCTGAGCGAGCACATTCAGCGTCACCGAATCCCGGTAGTACGCGGTCATGCCGTCCAGATCGGCGACGCGAAGTGTCACTGCGCCCATCATGGTGTTGGCTGCCATCAGGTCGGCACTGCTCTTGGTGGTTTCCATACCATCCTCCTTGGTTCGTTGTATCTACAACTAATATAACAGACTTTGTTGTAGATACAAGTAATGAATAGACTGTTGCCATGACTGATTGGCTGAACGACGACGAACGGCTCGCCTGGGTGACCTTCGCAGCGGTACTTGAATTGCTACCCAAGGAGCTCGACGGGCAACTCACGCGCGATGAAAACCTCAGTCACTTCGACTACTTCTGCCTCGCGATGCTCTCCGAAGCACCCGAGCGCACACTGCGCATGACCAGCCTCGCCTCCATGACCAACGCCACGCTGCCGCGGCTGTCCCGCGTGGTCAGCAGATTGGAGGCCAGCGGCTTTATTGAGCGGAAAGCGTGCGACGACGACGGCCGGGCCACCAACGCCATCCTCACCGACGCGGGCCATGCCAAGGTGGTGCACGCTGCGCCCGGACATGTTGAGAACGTTCGCCGCTACGTGTTCGACACGTTGGAACCCGAGCACGTGGACCAGCTTCTCGACATCTCCCGCAGACTCCTGTCGCGACTGGACCCGGACGGCAAGATGATGGCGACGGCGCGGAGTTCCGCTGCTGACGCGTCTCAACGGACACGTTGACATGCGCGTAGCAGTGGTGGGTGCGGGGATCGGTGGACTGGTAACTGCCTCCGGGCTACAGGCGGACGGACACGAGGTCACGGTTTATGAGCAGCGGGCTGAACCGGGCGCGGTGGGTGCGGGGCTGACCCTCTTTGGGAATGCCTTGGGTGCTCTTGACGCGATTGGCCTCGGTGACTGCGTGCGGCAGATCAGCAGTGATGCGATCGGGCGGCTTCGTTCAGGGCAACGCCGGCCATCAGGCCAGTGGCTGGTCTCGTTGCCCTCATCCATGCCCGTCACGGTGCGAAGCCTTCATCGGTCCGATCTTCACCGAGCGCTCCTGGAACTACTGGCGAAAAACACTCTGCGGCTCGGCGTCACTGCTACCGTTTCGCCTGACGGCGTTCCGGGCATCGAGGTCGACGGCGACATGGAGACGTTCGATCTCGTTGTCGCTGCTGATGGATTGCGTAGCGATGCCCGCCGGTTGTGGGACCTTGACCGGGGCGTGCGGTATGCGGGTTTCACCGCGTGGCGCGGGGTCACCGCTTCACGTGGACACCTGGCGGATGAGGCTGGCGAGACGTGGGGTTTGGGCGCCCGATTCGGGATAGTTCCTCTGCCTGATGAACGGGTGTACTGGTTCGCGACGCTCTCCACACCTGCTGGCGTAACGTTCGACGACGACCGCGGGATTCTCAGGGAAACGTTCGGCTCCTGGCATCGACCGATCCCGGAGATCATCGAAGCCACACCGAACGATGACATTCTGCAGCACGACATCCATGACCTCGCCGAGCTGCCGCCGTCGTTTGTTACCCGTCGGGGAGTTCTCCTTGGCGATGCCGCCCACGCCATGACTCCGGACCTCGGGCAGGGTGCTGGGCAGGCGATTGAGGATGCGGCGACGCTGATCCTTTTGCTACGTCAGGTACACGACAACTCCTCGGCTCTCGACCTGGACGCCGCCCTCAGCCGATACGACCAGCTTCGCCGCACGCGCACACGGACCCTATGGCGCCGCTCGCGTCTCGCGGGTCAGCTCGGGCAAATCAGCAACCCACTCCACGCCCACCTTCGCAACGCAGCACTCACAGCCATGCCCGCTGCCCTGATGGCCCACTCGATGAAAAACGTCCAGCGCTGGGCCTCGCCGTAACCGTTGAAGCCATTCCTGCCCGGCGTGTACCTTGGGTTCATGAGTTGCAGACTGTCCGAACTTGTCCTCAACTGCCACGATCCCGAGACGCTTTCCCGCTTCTGGTGTGAGGTGCTCGGTTATGTCGTGTTGGACCGCGACGGCGGCGCGATCGAGATCGGTCCTGCATCGGGCTTCGGAGGTGCAGTGCCGACCATCATGTTCATCCCCGTGTCAGACGAGAAGCACGAGCCCCTCCGACTGCACTTTGACGTGAACCCGGTGGACCGCGACCAGGATGCCGAGTTGGAGCGCCTGCTGTCGCTGGGTGCCCGCCCGGCCGACGTCGGACAGTCCCCTGATGATTCCTGGCATGTTCTCGCCGACCCGGAAGGCAACGAATTCTGCCTCCTCAAGAACCAGCTGCGAGAGATCTGACCCTCTTCTTCCTATCGACGTGAACTCCTTCGAGGGGAGGCAGAGCCGGTAGCGCCGCGGGCTCTGCTTACGGAACAGCGCGACGTAGCGTCAGGTACGACCCGCCACCGAGCACCAGGCAGAACAGCGCGGCCCACCCGGAAACGGTCAGCGGCGTCTGCGCCACGAACCACTGCCCCACTGCTGGCCACCATCCTTGCCAGGTGGTCAAGCCAGCCAGGCCGATCAGGACCACTGCAATGGCGATCCATGAAATCAGCATCCCCGTGGCTTGCCAGCGCCTGTAGATGGTGGCAAACCAGAAGCCGATCATGAAGAGCGCCACCATGGTGATGAAATAGAACAGGATCTGCACCACGGGATTGCTGCCGGCAAGCCAGTCCAACGCATACAGCTGTCCGTTCAGTCCCCAGCCATTGGTGGCTACTTCCACCAGGCCCAGCAGGTAGTAAAGCACGCTGATGGCCAATGCCACCACCGCGAAAAGTCCTACAGTGCCGATGTAAAAGGTCCGCCGGCTGACGCTCATCGCCTGGGAGAACGGGAACGTAAGCGTCAGCGACTGAACGCCCAATGCCAGGAAATACCACATCACGGCCTGTACAGCACCGGAATAAACCGTTACTCCGGTGGCCGGGATCATCGCCCAAATAGCCAGGGTGATCAGGAACGCTGCAACCATGATCACGGCGGGGATACCCAGGAAGGTCCACTTGTTGATCAGTTGCATGCGTGCAACGTTGACGGCGCTGTTCATTTAAGGGCCCCCACTTCGGCGTCATTCTCGGCGGCAGTATCCGTAGCTGCCATGGTCTTGCGCACCACAAGCTGCTGGAGCGATACCGGAGCCAGATCCAGGCCCAGTTCGGCAGCTTCGGCACGTTCCACTTCACTGAGCCGACCCTGAACCGTCACCGAGGCCAACGATCCCAGCGACTCACGGTGCAGCACCTCGCGTCCCGCCACAAAGGACTGGATGCTTGTGGCGTTGCCCGCCACGGTGAAGGCAGTACCGCGGATCGAGTCGGCGTCGTCGTCCATGATGATCCGGCCGCCATCCATGAGGACCACGTGCTCCAGCAGGTTGGCTACCTCATCGATCAGATGCGAGGAAAGGATGATGGTGCGGGGATTCTCGGCGAAGTCCTCGACCAGCCGGTCGTAGAAAATCTGCCGGGCCACGGCGTCGAGACCCAGATATGGTTCGTCGAAGAACGTGATGTCCGCGCGGGACGCCAGCCCGATAATCACACCGACAGCGGAGAGCTGGCCGCGCGAGAGTTTCTTGATCCGTCGCTTGGGCGGAAGCTGGAAATCTTCAACCAGCCGCTCGGCGAAAGCCTGGTCCCAGTTCTTGAAGAACAGTGCCGCAGACTTGAATGCCTGCTTGGCACTGAAGTCATCCGGGTACTTCTGTGATTCGCGGATGAAGCAGATGCGGGACAGGACGTCGTCATTTTCATAGGCCCGCTGGCCGAAGATCAGCGCTTCGCCACTGCTCTGGAAGCCCTGCCCCGTCAGTACGGACATCAGTGTGGTCTTGCCGGCTCCGTTGCGGCCCAGCAGACCATAGATGCGGTCGCCCTCAAGGCGCAGGCTGACATTGTCCAGTGCTTTGGCGTCGCGGTATGTCTTGGTCACCTGCCTCAGTTCGACGGCGGGTGTGATCTGACTGTTCATGGGGACACGCTTCCTTCTGTCACGTCACTGGTGGTCTCGGTGCGGTGGAGCATTTCGGTCAGCTGGTCGGCGCTGATGCCCAGTTTTCGTGCTTCCCGGGTCATGGGCTGGACGTACTCCTGATAGAAGTCCTCACGTCGCTGGGCCAACAACTGGGAACGGGCACCGGCGGCCACGAACATCCCGATCCCTCTCTTTTTGTACAGAATCCCGTCATCCACGAGCCGGTTGACTCCCTTGGCCGCGGTTGCGGGGTTGATCCGGTAGAAGCCGGCGAACTCATTGGTGGATGGCACTTGGCTTTCCTCTTCGAGGACCCCGCCCACGATGTCGTTCTCGATGAGTTCCGCTATCTGTAGGAAGATCGGCCTTGAGTCATCCAGCACAGCCGCTTCCTTTCAACTCGCCTTACTTGGTTAGTTACTGCAGTAACTAACCATATAGGCGTTTGAGGCCCTGTCAAGGCACAAGCCGCTCCTGCCGCGCGATAATCGCGGCCTGAGTTCTGGAGGTGCAACCCAACTTCCCAAGCACGCGCGACACGTGGGTCTTGGTGGTTGCAGCAGATATGTGCAGCCGGCCTGAGATCTGCCGATTGGATAGCCCTTCCGCGAGCAACGCCAACACCTCGACTTCTCGCTCCGTCAGCTCTTCCCGTCGCCCGGACGCAGTCGGCGACGCACGCCGGGCCACTCCTGTGCCGCTGCCTGACGGCGGGCCACCAAAGCGATCCAGTGCCACGTAGGCGTCCAGCACCCGACGCGTCACCTCCGGCGCCATCACCGCGTCACCGGCAGCAACGCTGCGCACAGCATCAACAAGCGCACCCGGCTCAACCGTCTTCAACAGAAACCCCGCTGCCCCCGCACGAAGGGCCTCAAAAACGTAGTCGTCCACGTCAAATGTGGTCAGGATCAGCACCTGCGCCACCGAGTCCCCCACCACGGAACGGGTTGCCGCTATCCCGTCCATCCCCGGCATCCGCACATCCATGAGAACGACGTCGGGGCGTAGGGAGGCCGCCTGCCGCACCGCCGTCGCGCCGTCATTCGCCTCGCCAACAACCTCAATGCCCGCCGAGGACTCCAGGATGTAACGCAATCCGGCACGAATGGCCGCATGATCATCGGCTATCAGAACCCGCACGGCGTCCGTCACTCCCCCACCCCCACGGGCGATTGCACCGGCAACACAGCCGTCACTGTCCACGAATCATCCTCCGCTGACACCTTCACCGTCCCGCCGATCGCCAGAGCACGTTCCTCCATGGTGCCCATCCCCATTCCAAGACCGGGCGGCGATGCCCCATTTCGATACTCCGACAACGTGTTGCGCACGGTGAGAATGACCTCGCCGTCGTCGTCCCTGATCGCCACGACCACAGCGCTACCCCTGGCATGCTTCGCGGCATTGGTGAGCGCTTCCTGAACAATGCGGTAACCCACCAACTCGACGGCGGCCCCGGCATCATCCCTCTGACGCTGGTCCTTCAAGGTGACCGCCAGACCATTGGCCCGGGCTGCACTGAGCAGCGGGTCCAGGTGGGACAGCCGCGGCAGCGCGCCGGCGTCGGGCCCTACCTCCTCCGGCGAGCGCAGCAGGGCGATCATGGTTTGCATCTCCGTCATTGATTCGAGGGCGGACCGGCGTACCTGTTCCAGTGCCGTCCGGTCTTTGATCGGATCCGCTTCCGTGGCCAGAGCACCGCCGGAGTGGAGTGCGATGGCGGAGAGGTGGGAGGCGACGACGTCGTGCAGGTCCCGGGCCAGGGCGTCGCGTTCTGCCCGCACGGCCCGCTGTTGGTTGACCTGCGCTAGAGATTCGACGGCGTCGGCCCGGGCTGCGGCGACGTCGGCAAGTTCGCTTTTGCGGCGCACGTCCATGGCCCACCACTGCGGGCAGAGGTACAGCGCCGCCTGCTGGAGTCCGATCAAGGTCACCATCCGTAGATCCGCGGAACCGGTGAACGCGTACGCCATGGGAACAACCGTCAGCAGAGCGCCACCTGTCCACAGGGCGACCCGGATTTTCGGTCGCGCGAGGAGCGAAGCGGTGTAGAGGAGATCAAAGAACACGAGAATCATGGCGACGCTGCCGCCAAGAGCGGCGTCGACCATCAGGAGCGCGACGCCTACGCCCAGCGTCAGCAAGGGAGCTGCCCGCTTGAACGCGAGCGCCACGCATCCCACCGCGAGCGGCAGGAGGAACCACCACCGGGAAGGATCCAACCCGGGTTGGAGGGTGGGCTCACTCCATAGGCCGGTCAGGCCAATACCGATCAGGACAACACCGGCGCCACAGGTGAGTGCAGCTGTGCGTAGGTCGCGGTTCTTCACGTCATGATTCCATCACAGTGGTGGGACAAACGACGTCGGCCAAAGGATGTATGTGCGGTTGCAGAATCATCCCTTCCGGTGACGGCCTGAACCTCTGCGCCCGCATAGCGTCGTGGTTATGACACTCGCACTCGCTGGCATCCTGGTTGCACTCGCTCTGATCGATTCCACCAGTTTCGGTACTCTCCTCATACCACTGTGGCTCATGCTCGCTCCGGGACGTGTGAAAGTGGCGCGGATTCTGGTGTTCCTGGGTACAGTCGCGGTGTTCTATTGGGCGTTGGGAGTGGCCGCTCTTTTCGGTGCGGAAGCGGCCATCGAGCAGTTCGGTGACTACCTGACCTCCCGGCCTGCGCTGACGGTCCTGCTGGTCATTGGCGTCGGCCTGATCGGGTGGAGTTTTCAGTTGGAGTCGAAGGCCAAGCGGGAGAAGAAGGAGGGCAAGCCGCCGTCGGGCCGGTTCATGAAATGGCGGCGAATGCGGTGGGCGGCGACGACGTCGGAAAGCCGGGCGGGTCGTTCGCACTGGTGGGGCTCGCGTTGACGGCTACCACTCTGGAGGTGGCAACAATGCTCCCTTATCTGGCCGCGGTGGGCTTGCTGACGACGTCGGCAGTCACCTGGCCTGCATCAGGAGCGGTGTTGGCGGGGTGCTGCCTGGTGATGATTCTGCCGGCATTACTGCTGTTGTTCCTGCGGTTGGTTGCGGCACGCTGGGCGGATCCGCTGCTCACGAAGCTCGATGTCTGGCTATCGCGCAACTCGACCAACACGCTGTCGTGGATACTGGGCATCATGGGCGTGCTGCTGGTGGTGAATACCGCCGGCGAGGTGCTCTGAGCTCTTGCACAAAAAAAGTCATCCCTAAGACGGTCTAAATGTCCGACCCGCAGAGTAGCGTAGCTTCTGCTCCAGCCCACCGCGCTCAAAAGGACAACTGCATGCTTCTGCGCCTCATCGTGGAATATTCGAAACCGTACCGCCCATGGATCATCGGCGTGCTGGCCTTCCAACTCGCCACCACCATCGCCACTCTCTACTTGCCGAGCCTGAACGCCCGCATCATTGACGAGGGTGTGACTGAGGGGGACACCGCTTTCATCTGGGACATCGGTGTCCTGATGCTTGGTGTCGCGTTCGCGCAGGTCCTCACCGCAGTGGCGGCGGTCTACTTCGGTGCGCGCACGGCGATGGCCGTTGGCCGTGACATTCGCCGTGGCGTTTTTCATTCCGTCGCTGGTTTCTCCTCACGCGAAGTCAACCAGTTCGGTGCTCCCACCCTGATCACCCGCGGAACCAACGACGTCCAGCAGGTGCAGATGCTGCTGCTGATGGGCCTGAACTTCATGGTCTCAGCACCCATCATGTGTGTGGGCGGCATTATTATGGCGCTGCGCGAAGACGTTGGGC
Organism: uncultured Micrococcaceae bacterium; assembly: GCA_947502645.1. Taxonomy (GTDB): domain Bacteria; phylum Actinomycetota; class Actinomycetes; order Actinomycetales; family Micrococcaceae; genus Arthrobacter_J. The sequence goes on from CANNAD010000001.1 coordinate 666,517, forward strand.
TCTCATGGCTCGTGTGGGTCTCGGTCCCGGCGCTGATTGTCATTGTGGGTATCCTCATCCGCTTCCTCATGCCGCTGTTCCGGCTCATGCAGGACCGCATCGACGCCATCAACGGGGTGCTGCGCGAGCAGATCATCGGCATCCGTGTGGTGCGCGCCTTCGTCCGCGAGCCCTACGAAACAGAACGGTTCCGTACCGCCAACGAGCGCCTTACCGACGTCGGCGTGAAAGTTGGCCAGCTTTTCGTCCTCATGTTCCCGCTGATCGGCATGATCCTGCACCTGGCGACGGCCGCCGTCCTGTGGTTCGGCGGGCAACGCGTGGCAGCCGGTGAAATGGAAGTCGGCTCACTCACCGCTTTCCTGCAATACCTGCTGCAAATCCTCGGGGCCGTCATGATGGGCACTTTTATGGCCATGATGATCCCACGAGCAGCCGTGTGTGCGGAGCGGATCGTGGAAGTGCTCAACGTGCAGCCCTCACTGCGGGACCCGGAAACGCCCGACGCCGGCGCCCCCCTGAACGGCGTCGTCGAGTTCCGAGGCGTGTCCTTCGGTTACCCCGGCGCGGAAGAACCAGTGCTCAAGAACCTGAATTTCGTGGCCGAGCCGGGCAAGACCACGGCGATTATCGGCTCCACCGGCGCAGGGAAATCCACCCTGCTCAATCTCATACCGAGACTGTACGACGCCGATTCGGGCCAGGTCCTCATTGACGGCGTCCCAGTATCCGGTCTCACCCGGGAACAGCTCTCCGAGCGGGTGGCCACCGTGCCGCAGCGCCCGTACCTCTTCTCTGGCACCGTAGCCACCAACCTGCGCTTCGGTTCCACGGACGCCACCGACGAAGAGCTCTGGGATGCACTGCGTATCGCTCAGGCAGACGACTTCGTTCAGGAAAAAGAGGGCCAGCTGGATTCGACAATCGCCCAGGGCGGCACCAACGTTTCGGGCGGGCAGCGCCAACGGCTCTGTATTGCCCGGGCACTCGCAGCCAAGCCGAAGATCTACCTGTTCGACGACTCCTTCTCGGCACTGGATGTCACCACGGACTCCCGGCTGCGTGCAGCCTTGCATGATGTGACCCGGGACGCCACCGTGATTATCGTTGCCCAGCGGGTTTCGACCATTACGGAAGCGGACCAGATTCTGGTGATCGACGACGGCGAGATCGTCGACCGCGGCACCCACGAGGAGTTGCTGGAGTACTCCGAGACGTATCAGGAAATTGTGAAATCCCAGATCAGCGTGGAGGAGGTGGCCTAGATGTCAGAGGACAAGAAACCACGCCGCATCTGGCGGGCACCCGGCAAAGCAGCAGATGCAGTACCTGAGGAGGCCGCCGCGCAAGCCGCGACCCCGGTAGCCGTGGAAACGGCAGTCGAAGACGAGTTCACGGACATGAGCATGGATGACGGTTTCGGCGGTCAACAGTCCGTGCGCAAAGCGAAGCACTTCTGGCCCTCGGCCAAACGGCTCATTGGCCTGCTCGCACCTGAGAAGGCGGGCATCGCCGTCGTCCTGCTGTTCGTGGCCGCGGGAGTATTACTCACCGTCATCGCGCCAAAAATTCTTGGGCGAGCGATGGACGTCATTTTCTCCGGTGTCATCGGTTCCCAGCTGCCTGCGGGCGCCACCAAGGAACAGGTGGTTCAGGGGCTCGAGGCTCAGGGGCAGGACAACCTCGCAGCCATGGTCGAGCGAATGAACGTGGTCCCCGGTCAGGGCATCGATTTTCAGGAACTCGGCGTCATCATTGTCATTGTTCTGGCCATGTACTTTGTGGCGAATGTGTTCATCTGGGCACAGGGGTTCCTGCTCAACAAGCTCGTCATGCGCGTGGTCTACAAGTTGCGCAAGGACGTGGAGGACAAACTCAACCGGTTGCCGCTGAACTACTTTGACACCCGGCAGCGCGGGGACCTCCTCTCCCGTGCAACCAACGACGTCGACAACATTCAGACGGCGCTGCAGCAGGCATTTGCACAGCTGATCCAGTCGGTGCTGACCGTCCTGGGCATCATCATCATGATGTTCATCGTGTCCTGGCAGTTGGCACTGATTGCTCTCATTGCCCTGCCGTTGTCCGGGATCGCCGCAGGGATCATTGGCAGTAGAGCCCAGGGGTTGTTCGCCTCCCAATGGAAGGCCACCGGGTCACTGAACGGGCAGATCGAGGAATCGTTCTCCGGCCACGACCTGATGAAAGTTTTTGGCCGTGAAGACGAATCGGTGGAGCGCTTTGATGAGCGCAACGAGGAACTCTACAAGGCATCCTTTGGTGCACAGTTTGTTTCCGGAACCATCTTCCCGGTCATGCAGTTCATCTCCTACCTGGCCTATGTGGGCATCGCTGTGGTGGGAGGGCTGCGCGTCGCGTCGGGCCAGATGAGCCTGGGAGATGCGACGGCGTTCATCCAGTACTCACGCGAGTTCACCCAGCCGCTGGGTCAGATCGCGGGTATGGCAAATCAGCTCCAGTCCGGCGTCGCCTCCGCGGAGCGCACCTTTGAGCTCCTTGACGCTGACGAGCAGGATCCCGAAACACCAACATCCCATCTGGCCGCACGCACTGAAGGTCACGTCGAGTTCAAGGACGTCTCGTTCTCCTACGATCCCGCCAAACCGCTGATCGAGAACCTTTCCTTCGAAGCCCACCCCGGTCACACCGTGGCGATTGTGGGGCCAACGGGTGCCGGCAAGACCACCCTGGTGAACCTGGTGATGCGCTTCTACGAGCTCGACGGCGGCTCCATCACCCTTGACGGTGTAGATATCACCGCGCTCTCGCGCGGTGAGCTGCGCTCCAAGGTGGGCATGGTGCTGCAGGATGCCTGGTTGTTCAACGGCTCGATCATGGACAACATCCGTTACGGCCGGTTGGACGCTACCGATGAGGAAGTGTTTGAGGCTGCGCGGGCAACGTTTGTGGATCGGTTCGTGAAGGCGCTCCCGGACGGGTATGAGACGGTGATCGACGATGAAGGCACGAACGTCTCCAGTGGTGAGAAGCAGCTGATCACGATCGCTCGGGCGTTCCTGGCCAACCCGTCACTGCTGATCCTGGACGAGGCGACGTCGTCCGTGGACACACGGACGGAGGCCCTGGTGCAGCACGCGATGGCGGCGCTGCGTACCGAGCGCACCAGCTTCGTGATCGCCCACCGTCTGTCCACGATTCGCGACGCCGACACCATCCTGGTCATGGAGTCAGGGCGCATTGTGGAGCAGGGCAGCCACGAGCTGCTGCTCGAGGCACGCGGCGCGTACTACCGGTTGTACATGTCCCAGTTCGCTGGGCCCGCTGAAGACCCTGATGTTGAGGTGGCCGCAGTTTCGGTGTGAGCCTGGTTGGTGTCGGACATCGCGGCGCCTCTGGGGCTATATCGATAGTTATCAATTTATGGCACAATATCGTCATGGAAACCATGCAGGTACCCGAGACGAGCATCGATGCACTGTGCTGTGAGTCAGGTGGCAGCCCGGCGCTCGGGGGCGCTGAGGCTCACGCTATCGCGCGCGCGTTGAAGGCGCTCTCGGATCCCAACCGCCTGAGGTTGCTCTCCATTGTCAAAGCTGGCGACGGCGGTGGGGCCTGTGTCTGTGACTTGACCGAGCCACTGGGCCTGGGGCAGCCCACCGTCTCGCATCACCTGAAGATCCTGGTCGACGCCGGCCTCCTTCGTCGCGAGAAGCGTGGCACCTGGGCGTATTACTCGCTGGTTCCCGGGGCGCTGGAAGCCGCCTCGCAGAGCATCCTCGCCCTGTAGAGGTGGGCTCTCCCGTCGGTATCCGTTTCCTGCCCCGAAGCGGCCGGAGGGAAGAGAGGTTGCCTGCACCCAGGCCAGGCCGCGAGCCCGCCGCTGGGCGGGGCGTTGTCATTGCTGGTCTCGGGTTGGGGCAGATCCTGGCGTGGGGGTCGACTTTCTATCTGCTCGCTCCCCTGGCCGGCCCCATTGCCGCTGACACCGGCTGGTCGCAAACCTGGGTAGTCAGTGGCCTATCCGTGGCGTTGCTCACCGCAGCGCTGGCCTCACCCGCGAGGCGACGACGTCGTGCAGGTCCCTCGCCATGGCGTCGCGTTCGGTCCGCACGGCCCGTTGTTGGTTCGCTTCGGCGAGGCGCTCGACGGCGTTGGCCCGGACATTGGAAGCATCCGCGAGGTCACTCTTGCGCCGCACGTCTGTGGCCCACCACTGCGGGCAGAGGTACAGCGCTGCCTGCTGCAGTCCAATAAGGGCGATCATGCGTAGGTCCACAGTGCCGGTCAACGCATATGCCATGGGTACAACAGTCAGCAGTGCGCCGCCGATCCAGAGCATTTTGCGGACCCTGGGCGTGGACAGCAGCGAGGCGGTGTAGAGGAGGTCAAAGAATACGAGAAAGATGGCGATGCTGCCGCCCAGGACAGTGTCGATACCTAGGAGGACGACGCCGATTCCCAGGGTGGTCAGCGGCGCCTTCCGCTTGAAGACAAGGGCCGCGCATCCCGCAGCGAATGGCAGGAGGAGCCACCAGCGGGAAGGGTTGGCCACAGGCCGGAGACTGTTGTCGCCCCATAGACCGGTCAGACCGATCCCGATCAGGAGCACTCCCGCCGCGAAGGTGAGGGCAGCGGTGCGTATGTCTCGGTTCTTCACGTCCTGATTCCATCACACCGGGACGACAACGACGTCGGTCAAAGGATGTAGACCTGCTTCAAATATCATCCCTTTCGCCGACGTCGGGCATATAGGTGGCCACATACTGTCATCTGTATGACACTCGCACTTGCCGGCACCCTTGTTGTTCTGGCCCTGATCGATTCCACCAGCTTCGGCACCCTCATGATTCCGTTGTGGCTCATGCTCGCTCCTGGGCGGATGCGGCCTGGCCGTGTTCTGGTGTTTCTGGGCACGGTTGCCGCGTTCTATTGGATGGTGGGGGTGGCGATTCTGTTCGGGGCGGAAGCCGCCATCGAGCAGTTCGGTGATGTCTTCACTTCGCGGCCCGCGTTGACGGTCCTGCTGGTCATCGGCGTTGGCCTGATCGCATGGAGTTTTCAGCTGGAGTCCAGGGCCAAGCGGGAGAAGAAGGAGGGCAGGCCGCCGTCTGGCCGTTTTCTGAAGTGGCGGGCACGCGCAGTGGGCGACGACGACGGGCGGTCCGGCGGATCGATCGCCCTGGTAGGGCTCGCGCTGACGGCGGCGACTGTCGAGGTGGCAACCATGCTCCCCTACCTGGCAGCGGTGGGTTTGCTGACGACGTCGGCGGTTACCTGGCCGACGTCGGGAGGTGTGTTGGCCGCGTACTGCGTGGTGATGATCCTGCCGGCGCTGTTGCTGATGCTCCTGCGGCTGGTGGCGGCACGCTGGGTGAATCCGTTGCTGACGAAGCTGGACGCATGGCTGGCCCGGAATGCGACCAACACGCTGTCGTGGGTAGTGGGCATCATGGGCGTGCTGCTGGTGGTAAACACCGCGGGTGAGGTGCTCTGATCGGTGCGGCTACTTCCGCCTGTTAAACTTCCGGGGCAGCTCGTGTGGATACGGCGGCCGATGGTGGCGCTGCAGTTACGCCAGCCAATTTTCGACCAGCAGCCCGGGTACTCGATCAAATTCACGGCGGTTATTGGTGACAACCACTAGTCCTCGAGAACGGGCATGGCCAGCAATCATCGCGTCATATGGGCCTATGGGTGTTCCTGCGCGCTTCAATTGTGCACGGATCTGCCCTGTGTGCTGGGCTGCAGCCGCATCGAAGTCCAGCACCTCAAGCCGTGCAGCGAGACCCTCCACTACATGGAGGTTCGCTTCAACGGCATTCGAAGCCTCCGCGCCGAAGGTGAGTTCCGACAAGACGACGGTGGAGAGACCCATCCGTCCGGCGTGCTCGTTGAATTGCAGGTGCAGACCGTCCGGCTTGTACCGCATCGCGTGAATTAACGTATCCGTGTCCAGCAAGTACTTGAGCTTCATAGCGCCGTACGAGTCTGGTTCTCCGGCTGCTCCCGGTCGGGGAAAGTCTCATCGACCGGAGCGGCTGCGAACCAGGAGTCCCACACCATGTCCACGGGCGAGAGGATCCTTGTGTTTCCTTCCTGAATTACTTCAACGTCGGTGACGTTTTCCGGCCACTCGAGAGCCTTCGGTATTCGTACCGCCTGGGATCGGTTATTTCTGAAGACTTTGGCTGTAGTCATTGGAGCCTCCTTGGATATACTCGGAGTATATCCAGGGGTTATGGGGATATCCAGCCCTCAACAGGGAACCAGCGGCCGGATGTGGAACGACCACGGCCAAGAATTTCGTCATCCATGACGCGCTCCTTTAATCGGTTCCACCACGCTCAGCTTGCCACCGGTTAAACCCGTAACCAATGGTAAGGGCGGCGGTTGCCACTGGTTATGAGCGGCCCCGCTCTACGTCCACGGTTGAAGTAGAGCCATACGGGCTAAATCCTTCAGGAGCTATTTTCGCCCGTTGAACTCCTTTGGCAGTTCGTTCAGGAAGATGTCCGCAGTCAGGTCGCCTAACCCTTTGAAACCCAGTAGCCGCTTTCGTAGATCGTCCATGCTTTCCGCGTCCTTGACCATGTGGCTCACCGACCCGTATTCCTCGACGACACGTCGCATCGACTCGTGTAGTTGATCCGCGGTGACGTAGTCATACCGGGCGTAGTGCGCGTCGTCGAGCAGTTTCCTCAACGGTTCACGCTGAATGTCCTCGAACCGTCCGGGACTGGTGAGGTGTCCTTTTCGAATCAGCGACTGGTAGGCGTCGGCGGCAATTTCCTGCTGGATCGGTCGGGCAAACAGCAGACATGCAAGGAACCAGCGGTAGAGCTGTTGCGGCTTACCGTCGGCCAGGTCGATGCCGAGGTCCTCGGGCGTCGTGTTCTTGCGGGTCATGCTCCAACCGTAGGTGCGGTTTGGTGGAGCGGCAATTACTTTCCCAGCTCTGCCGACGCCTCCAGAAAGCCTTTTCCCTCCAACTCCGCTTATGCTGTTCTACGACGATGACGGGGATTCATCGGTACGGGCACCTGGGGGAATAATGACGCGCCGCGATACGGATACGCCTGACGGCCGAGTGCCCAACGAAATTCCACGCGTTATCGATGGCGGCCGAACTGGTCCCCGGCGTGCACGTAGTGGCCGCGTACCGCAATGGGCCGTCGATGAATACCTGGGGCACAATCAGGAACAGCACTCGTGGCGCTCCCCCTCTGCTACCCCTCCGAAGCGGCGCAAAGGCAAAGCCTCGAGAGTCAAAAAGGTACGACGTCGGCTCCCGCGCCGGTTCGCCGTCGGCCTTGGCATTGCACTGGTGGCTGCACTTTATGTAGCGCCGTGGGCACTTCACCGCATACTACCGCCGGTCGCATACTCCGCAAGTGCGGCCGCGCCGCCCGCGGGGGTTGAAGCCTCCGATAAGCCGTTGGGAACGCCGCCACAGGTCGTTGCCTCTGACATGTACCGGTTACAGCAGGCGCCCGACGCCGAGCAGTCGCTCATGGCCTTCGACCCGTGCCGCCCTATTCACTTTGCAGTGAGTGGACAGTCTCGTTTGCCCGGCGCCGCTTCAGCTATCAAGGAGGCGGTCGCTGAGATTTCCTCTGCCACTGGCCTTCAATTCATTGATGACGGCGAAACGGCCGAGAAGCCAAGCGACCGGCGACTCTCTTACCAGCCTGATACCTATGGGAAGCGATGGGCGCCGGTACTGATCGCGTGGTCGAGTCCGGGGGAGGAACCTGACCTGGCGGGTGACGTTGCGGGTCTCGGTGGTGGGCAGCCTCGCAAGTCTTCGAGTAGTCCGTGGGTTTACGTGACCGGTCAGGTCCAGCTGGATACCCCGCAGGTGGCGGAGATGATGCTGCGCCCGAACGGAGCCGACATCACTCGTGGGCTGGTTATGCACGAACTTGCCCATGTTCTGGGACTCGATCATGTCAACGACCCAACCCAGCTGATGTATAGCGAGGCGAATTTAGCCGCACCCTTGGGCGACGGCGACCGAGCCGGTCTCGCTCGCGTGGGTCAGGGTGAGTGCGTGAAGGGCTTGTGACCTCGGCGCGGTGCTAGCTACCGGATGCGTTCTTCAACCCGGAAATTTCAATCTCGAAAGCCAGTTGACCGCGTTGGACTAGGGGCACTAACAGTGGCGCCTGATACACGCGCAGCGTGACGTCCGCGATGTTCTGACGGACGTAAGGCAACATGTGCATAATTGCGACATTGTTAACGAACTCGGTCACTGCCACAGAAGACTGAGGCCCGAAAAAGAACCCGGGGTTGGAATACTCGGCATATACCCCGCAGTTAATGTCTCCAAAAGGAGTAGCTATTTCAGTGGTGAACCGGATCCGAAAGCCCTGCCCATCGCTACGGCAGTCAGCATCCAGCTTGTAGACAGGATCGATCTCGATTCCGCCAATGTCCATCGGGGTGTCAAGTTTTCGCTCCGCGGAAAGCTTGAACACTTCTATACTCGTCAGCGAAGCATTCTCGACTAGCTGCTCCACGGACGTAATCACGCTTTCAGACATCCACGTGTGCTTTCGCTTTCATGGCTCCGCCGGGCCACTCCCAGTCCAAGGCACGCCCGACGGCCCAATTAAGGGGCTGGTGAATTGAACTGCGGTCGTCACTTCGTGACACCTGTGGGACAGGGATGCAACACTGATCCACAACACGGTGCTCAAGAGAAGACTGAACGGCGAGCGCATACCGCCGTATCGTGCTGAGAGTGGGATTGGCATCGTAACGTTCAAATGCCGCGACCGCAGGCTTCAGGAGAGCACAAGGCGAGGAGATGCCTCCAGCAGTCGCTGGGTGTAAGGGTGTTCTGGAGCTGTGAAGATCTGTTCCGATCCGCCCTGTTCAACGATCCGTCCACGCTGCATCACGGCAACGTGGTCGCTCATATGCCGAACAACCCCCAGATCGTGGGAAATGAACAGGTAGCTGAGGCCCAATTCGCGTTGCAGCTCGTCGAGGAGGTCCAGCACCTGCGCCTGGATGGATACGTCGAGAGACGATGCCGGCTCATCACACATGACAATCCTCGGCTCCGGGGCCAGAGCACGGGCGATCGCCACCCGCTGCCGTTGACCGCCCGAGAGGTTTCGGGGTCCCCGAGAAGCAACAGCGCCAGGCAGGCCCACCATGTCCAGCAGCCGCCGAACATCATCGCGGTGCGCGCCAGCCCGGACAGTTTTCCCGCCGCTGACTGCGTCAACAAGAATTTGTTCTACCGTCATTCGCGGATCAAAGGAGCTGAGCGGATCCTGATAGACCGCACCTATCAACGGGCGGCGTCCTCGTCGCTCCTTCTCGCTGATACCGCTCCACGGTTCGCCGAACAGCCGCACGTCGCCGTCGTCGGGATCAGTCAGGCCAAGCGCCATCCGCGCCACCGTCGTCTTGCCCGACCCCGACTCGCCCACCAGTCCCAGTGTGGAACCGGCCGCAAGGGTGAAGGAAACATTGTCGACGGCGGTAAAGAGACCGTTGCTGGTGGGGAACGTTTTCGTCAGGTTGTTCGCTTCCAGCACTGGCCCAGAATCCGGCCGTGTGAGCGGCTTCGGAAGGACAGCACGGTCTCGGACATGCAGCTTTTCCGCGGATAGGCGCGTGCCCCGCGGATGCCCGGACGGAACCGCCTTCAGTAGCTGCTTGGTGTACTCGTGCTGCGGATCGCCGAGTACGGCCGCCGTGGGCCCCTGCTCGACGATGCGCCCGCCGCTCATGACCGCCACGTGCTGGGCGATTCGGCTGACAACCGCCAGATCGTGGCTGATCAGCAAGAGACCAGTGCCGGCATCCCGAAGCGATTCCAGGAGCTCAAGGACCTGCGCCTGCACGGTCGCGTCCAGGGCCGTTGTGGGCTCATCGGCGATGATGAGCGCAGGGTTGAGTGCCACGGCCGAGGCGATCAGGGCCCGCTGCCGCAGTCCGCCCGACAGTTCTCCAGACCGCTGACCTGCGCGCAGGGCGGGATCATCCATCCCGACGTCGTTCAGCAGCTTGAGAACGCGCGCCTGACGGTCAGACCGGCTCAGCTTGGTCCGCAGGCGAAGGGCATCGTCGATTTCGCGTCCTACAGTGCGCAACGGGTCCAGTGAGACCAGTGCGTCCTGCTGCACAAAGCCGATCTCCTGCCCGCGGACACTGCGCCATTGGCGCGGACTCAGGTCTTTGAGGCTCGCGCCAGACAAGTTCATGGCACCAGCGCTGACTTCCGCGGTGTCTCCGGCCAGACCCATCAACGCACGGGCAGTGACGCTCTTACCGGAACCTGATTCGCCCACCAGGGCCAGGCACTGCCCGGCTTCGACCGAGAAGGAGACACCCTTGACCACGGGGCCAGCACCGAATCCCACGGTGAGGTCATCGACCTGCAGCAGTACGTCCGCCCGCATCAGCGCACCATCCTTCGCTGCAGCCCACGGCCCAGAACAGTGCTGGCCGCCGCGGTGAACACAATGAACAGGCCGGGGAAGAACGTCATCCACCAAGCGGTGGTGAGATACGTGCGGCCGGCCGCGAGCATCGCGCCCCATTCAGCCGCAGGCGGCGGCTCGCCCAGTCCCAGGAAGCTCAACGACGAAGCCCACACCACAGCCTGGCCGAGCCCGAGCGTGGCGATCACAAACACCGGCGATAACGCATTCGGGAGCAGATGGCGCCGCACTATCTGCCAGCGCGTACGGCCGAGGACAACAGCAGCTTCGACCATGCCTGAGCCGCGGACCTGGATGATCTGACCGCGAATAATGCGCGCGTACCCCGGCGCGGTTGAGAGCCCGACGGCGACCGTCGAGGTGACCACGCCCGGCCCGGCTATGGCGATGAACACCAGCGCCAGCAGCAGGCCGGGGAGGGCAAAGAGGACTTCCAGCAGTCGGCCAACACCGAAGTCCAGGGCTTTGCCACCCAACCCCGCCAGAGAGCCCAGAACCAGCGCCAATCCAATGCCGATCGCCGTCGCCACGGCCCCGATCAGCAGTGAGGGGCGGGCACCGAAGATCACTCGGGAGTAGATGTCCCGGCCCGACTCATCGGTCCCGAACCAATGCTCCAGCGACGGCCCCTGGAACCCATCCGCCGGGTTGATAGCCAGCGGGTCAAAGGGTGCCAGCGCTGCGGGAAAGGCCACGGCAGCCACGAGGAAAAGTACGACGGCGCCCGCCAACATCTCCGGGACCGTCACCTTCCGGTGCGCTTGGGAGGTCCGGCCAGGGATCCGACGTCGGACTTTGCTCATCATGCTCATGAAGCGCGCACCCGGGGGTCTGCAACCCGCTCGGCAACATCGCTCAGGGCCATCACCAGCACGTAGGCCAGCGCCGAGACCAGAGCCACACCGGTGACCAGCGGGATGTCACGCAGGGTCACTGCGCTCAGCAGCGTCCGTCCGAGGCCGGGCCGGGCGAAGATGGTTTCAACAACGACGGCGCCGCTGATCAGGGAGCCGAAAGCCCAGCCTGAGAGCGCGATACCTGGAATGGCGGCGTGGCGCAGCGAATGCCGGAAGAGCACGCCGCCTTCGGTCTCGCTCCGTGCCCGCGCAGACAGCGCGAAGGGTGAGGTGGTGGCGTTGAGCATGGATTCTCGCATGACCTGCCCCAGGAACCCGGCCAATGGCAGGGCCAGCGTCACCACGGGAAGAATGAGGCCTTCAGCCGAACCCGTATTCACGGGCGGCAGCCAACCCAAATTGATGCTGAAGAGCAGAATCAACACACTTGCCAACCAGAAATGCGGCACGGCAGCGCCAACAATTTCCAGCCCGGAGGAAACGATGGATGCGCCGCGACCGGCGAGCGTGGACCACGTGGCGAGACCGAGCGCGACAACCCACGCCAATATCAGCGAGAGCACGGCCAGAGTCAGTGTTGCCGGGAGCTGCTCGCCGAGCAGGGATGCTACCGGCAGCCGCAGTGAGTAGGAGTTGCCGAGGTCGCCCTGGACCAGCCGTGCCAGCTGCCCGAAATACTGTGCAACCAACGGTTGGTCGAGCCCGTAGTCCGCGCGCACCTGGGCCAGCGCGGCGGCCGACGCCTGTGAGCCGGGTCCACCAAGGATTGCCTCAGCAGGGTCTCCGGGGATCATCCGGATTCCGAAGAAAATCAGGGTTGTGACTGCCCATAAAACAAAGACAGCGCCCAAAAACTTCGACAGGAACCAGCGGGCAGCTGCTGCCAGCCGCCCGCTGGTTCCTGACGAACGTGTCACCGATTGAGCCACACGTCATAGAAGGTAGGTGTGGACACGGTGGGCAGGGCACGGAGCCCCTCAACACTTGAGCGGTACAGGAAGTGATTCTGCTGGTCATAGAGCGGCAGAACGTAGTAGCCCTCGAGGATCAGTTTCTGCGCATCCTCATAGAGAGCAGCACGCTGATCTGGGTCCGTTTCCTGGCTTGCCTGCGTCAGCAACTTGTCCAGTTCGGCATTGTCTACCTGACTGAGGTTCGCGAAGTAACCGCTGGGAGCAGGAACAATGCCGTCCGAGTGGTAGAGAATGCGCAACACATCCGGGCCAACCTTGGTGTAGGGGGCACTGACCAGGTCATAGTTGTTCTCCGCCAGAGCTCCGTACCAACTGGACAGATCCAGGAGGTTGAGGTCGATCTTGAAGCCTACTTCCTTGGCCGTTGCCTGGATCTGCTCGAACAGGGACACCTCAGCCGGAATCGACTGGTTGGTGCTGACCGGGAATTCAAGGCTCAACTGCTGCCCGTCCTTGACCCGGTAGCCCTTGGAATCGCGCTTGTCCCAGCCAGCCTCATCGAGAAGTCTGTTGGCTTCTTCCGGGTCATAAGTGAACAGCTCAGGATCCGCGTAGCCCAGCTCTTCGACGCTGGACAGTGCGGAATGGGACCGCTCAGCGGCGTCGAAGAAGAGGCTGGAAATGCCGGCGTCCACGTTGGCCGAGTGAATGAACGCTTCACGGACCAGCGGATCATTGAAGGGTGCCTTGCTGGAATTGAGCTCAATCCGGTTCGACGCTCCGGGGCGCGGGGCGTCCAGGTGCTCAATGTCCTCATTCTTCTCGGCAGAGGCAATGGTGTCTGGCTGCGCATTGTCGATGACGTCAACCTCGCCGGACTGCAGCGCAGCGTAGCGCGACGCGGAATCCGGGATGAACCGCCACGTGATCGACTCCAGGTAGGCCGGGCCCTCGTGAGCGGCGTCGGCCGGCGGGGAGTTGTAGTCCTCGTTGCGAACCAGGGTGATCGAGTTCTGCTTGACCCACTCGTCCACGATGAACGGCCCGGTACCGACCGGCGCTTCACAGTTCTCTTCCTTCGGCCGTTCCAGCGCCGCGGGAGATTCGATAGCCAGCCAGGGCTGTGAGAGTGACTCGAGCAGCGCACTGTCAGGCTGGCTCAGATTGAGCCGAATCGTGTCTTCGCTGACAATTTCAGTGCTCTTGACCTTCGCCAGAGCCAGGAAGCCAGTGGACGACGCCGTCTCCGGGTCCTTGAGGTGCTCAATGTTCGCCTTGACCGCCTCCGCGTTAAGCGGGGTGCCGTCGGTGAACTTCACGTCGTCGCGCACCGTGATCGTCCAGCTCAGACCGTCCTCGGCCTCTTCCCAGGAAGTGGCGAGCCAGGGGATGATCTCGCCGTCGCTGTTGAGTGAGACCAGCGGTTCGAGGTACTGCGTGGAGACTAGTGCCTGAGGATAGTTTCCACCCACATGCGGATCGAGACACGTGGGTTCAGCATCCCCCGACGCGTATACGAGTTCGCCGCCAGACACCGGCGTCTGACCGGATTGGCCATCTTGGGGCTCTGCCGAACTGCAGCCAGCGAGCAACAGCGCGGCAACGGAAACCGCGCCTACCGCCGTCGAGAACCGTGCAGAGGAAGACTTGAAGTGAGTGGACATAGCTCGTCTCGTCATTCTGAAAACTACGGGAAAACAGGCAGGCACGGTCATCGGGCCTGCTGCGGGCGGAACGGCCCTTCCTTACATCCAAACTCTAGAAGCCTTCGTCCGCTTGTCCAAGTTCGATGACTTTTCCGGCCCTGGAAACTCCCGTCCGGCCATCCCCGGCATGTGAACGACGCGTTTTCTACGGGTGAACATATGTTGAACCGTTTGCGATAGGGTACTACGCTTCTAGAACCCGGAAACGGGTCGATTGTCAAGGGTGTTGGGCGAGTTGCAGACATCTGGATTACGAGGGGGACCATGTCTGACCGAACACTAAAAGTAACCCGCGGGGCCGCCGTCGTCATGGCGCGCGTCCTGATCTATGCGCTGATCTGGGTAGGGCTTGCGCTGCTCATCGCCGCCATCGGCATCCGCGTTTTCTGGGGTGAAATCAGTGTAGGTCAGATGCTCCTGAACCTCGTGTCGGTGGAAACCGACGGGGGCGGGGGCACGATTGTCTGGCTCGGAGTCCTGGGAATCGGCGTCGTACCGCTGCTGATCACCGTCGGAATTGCTCTCTGGCAGTCCTACCGCCGCCGGAACAAGCGCCGAAACGGAAGTTCAACGTCCCGTCGCGCCCAATTAACCATGCGCGCCATTTCCACCGGGCTCGTGGCCGCGGTGGTCGTTGGAGGGACAACCGCTTTCGCCACCACAGTCGGCATCGGCGACTACATCAAAGCGGGCAACTCGAAGTACAACATCGGCAACTACTATGTAGAGCCGACCATCACCGACGCCAAGAACAAACGCAACCTGGTTGTCATCTACCTGGAATCCGGTGAGGCCACGCTCGCAGATGACGAGCTCTTTGAAAAGAACGCCTTCGCACCCCTTGAAGAAGCCACGAAAGCATCAGAGGGCTGGCAGAGTATCGAAGACTTCCAGCAGTACGAAGGTGGCGGCTGGACCATGGCCGGGCTCACCTCCACGCAGTGCGGCATCCCGCTGAAGGGCGTGGGCGCAGTTGGCACCGGTTCCCTCAACGGGCTGGGCGGCGACGTCACCACCTACCTCGCAGGCACCACTTGCCTCGGCGACATCCTGGAGGAGAACGGATACAACAACGTATTCATGGGTGGAGCCAACGCCGCCTTTGCCGCCAAGGATGTCTTCCTGACAACGCACGGCTACTCTGCGGTGCGGGACCTGGACGACTGGCGTGCGGCCGGTGAAGCGGAAAATCACTTCCGCAGCGACTGGGGGCTGAGCGACGGCCGGCTCCTGTCCCACGCAGAAAACCAGATCGACGAACTTCACGCCGAAGCCCAGAAGACCGGCCAACCGTTCAACCTGTCCATCCTGACGTTGGACACCCACGAACCAGTTCATGTGTACGACTACTGCGACGTCGATACGAAAAACGAAGTCACAGCAGTGTTCGCCTGTTCCATGACAAAAGTGGCCGGCTTCGTGAACTACATGAAAGACAAGGGCTACCTCGAAGACACCGCAGTGGTGATCATGGGTGACCACCTCAAGCACATGAGTGCGGGCGACGCGTTCCACGAACAGCTGGATAACCACAACAACCGGACCATCTTCAACCGGGTCTGGGTGCCGGGCGAGGAAAAGACAATGCGCCCCGGCGTGGACCAGCTCAACATGTACGCGACGATCCTCGAAGCCGCGGGACTGACGCTGAAAGATCATAAAGCGGGACTCGGCATTTCCGCTTTCACCCCTAATGTTCCAAAGGACTCAGCTCAGGCCATGGAACCGGATGTTTACGCCGATCTACTCAACTCACGCTCCGCAAAGTTCTACGCGGAGGCCTGGGCCGGCGAGGATGCTGTAGCGGAATAGTGCAGGCACCCATGAGTCAGAATCTCGAACCCTGACCGGCGATCTGGAATGGGAGAACTCCCGGCTCATGGACCAGCCGCTCGAGGACTTCGTGCGCACCCTCAAAGCGGGCGACGGCGGTGAGATCAGCGTTTTCGCCAGTATCTCCCTCGTGAGACAACTGCTTTTTGAACTGCAGGATTCGCAGTCAACCAGCCGGGGAAATGTGATTGTGCGCTACGGTCTACGCAACAGCTGAATCACCAAAAGTGACTCGTAGGCACGTACTCAGGCAACGCGCATCATCGGAGGAGACTCATGACAAATCTGGACGTGGACCCCGAAGAGATCGTCTGTGAGGCAGATTCCCGAGTGGACGCCGAGTTGCTCACGCCGCGCGATGTGCCGCTCGGCGGACAGCGTGCCATGACCGTGCGCCGGACCATGCCGCAGCGTCAGCGCAGCTTGATCGGCGCGTGGTGTTTTCTGGATCATTACGGGCCGGACCGCGTTTCCTCCTCCGGCGGGATGAGGGTTGCCCGCCATCCGCACACCGGCCTCGCTACGGTGAGCCTGTTGTTCACCGGGGTTATCAGCCACCGTGATTCTGTCGGGACTGAAGCTCTGGTGCGCCCCGGCGAGGTGAACCTCATGATCGGCGGCCGCGGTATCTCCCATCAGGAATTCTCCACACCTGAGACCACGTACCTCCACGGCGTGCAGCTCTGGTACGCCCTGCCGGACGCCACCCGAAACATGGCCCCGGCGTTCGAGCACTATGAGCCGCCCGTTGTTACCCGTGACGGTGCCTCCATGCGGGTTTACATCGGATCGCTGGCGGGCTCCCACTCTCCCGTGGAGACGTATACGCCGCCGTTGCTGGCCGCGGAAATCAACCTCGCCGCGGGCGCGCAGCTGGAACTGGACCTGGATCCGGGCTTTGAGTACGGCGTCCTTCTGGACACCGGGGACCTCTCGCTCAACGGGTCTGACGTCCCGCTGCACCATCTGGCTTACCTGCCAACCGGCCAGCGGTCTCTTGTTCTGTCATCCGGGGCTGAGAGCGCGCGGCTCATCCTCATCGGCGGCGAACCGTTGAACGAGCAGATCGTGATGTGGTGGAACTTCATCGGCCGCAGCCACGAAGATATCGTTGCCTACCGTGAGGCCTGGCAGGCGGAGATCGGCGAGTCCTCCACGGCTGAGCCAACTAACGGAGCGTACGACGACGGCGCCCCCTGGCCACGTTTCGGCCCCTACCCGGAAGGTCAGCCGGATCCGCTTCCGGCGCCGGCGATGCCCACTGTTCAGCTCCGGCCGCGCGGAGGAAGCGGCCGCTAGACCTGCAGTCTAGAACGGGTGGAGCAGCCGCTGCACAAACTGCTTGGTGCGCTCCTTCACAGGATCACGCAGGACGACGTCGGGACTCCCCTGCTCCACCACCACGCCCTGATCCATGAACACCACCTGATCCGCGACCTCGCGGGCAAATGCGAGTTCGTGCGTGACGATCACCATGGTCCAGTGTTCGTCAGCGAGTTCCTTGATGACGGTGAGAACTTCGCCTACGAGTTCGGGGTCCAGGGCCGACGTCGGCTCGTCAAACAGCAGCACGTCCGGGCGCAGCGCAAGCGCACGCACAATCCCGACGCGCTGCTGCTGCCCGCCGGACAACTCCACCGGGTACTGATCCTTCTTCTCCGTCAGACCCACTCGTTCGAGCAGGCTTTCGGCCGCCTCAACCGCGTCAGCACGACGTCGGCGCTGCACCTGCACCGGCCCCTCGATGATGTTCTCCAGTACGGTCTTGTGCGGGAACAGGTTGTACTGCTGAAACACCATGGCGCTGCGGTCCCTCAGCGCCGCCAGTTGGCGGCGGCTCACGGGCCGGGAGAAGTCCACAGGCGTATCGCTACGGAAGGCAACGGTGCCGCCGTCGGGCGTTTCCAACCCGTTGAGGGAACGCAGCACCGTGGTTTTCCCGGAGCCGGACGGGCCAATCAAGGCAACAACTTTGCCCTGCGGGACTGTCAGATCAATGGATTTCAGGACCTGATTGTCGCCGAAAGACTTCTGCAAACCGCGCACAGTCAGGACGGGTTCGGTGCTCTCAGTGGGCGACATAGCGGTCCAACTTCCTTTCCAGACGGGACTGTCCAGCCGAGAGGACCAGGCAGATGACCCAGTACAGTGCCGCGGCTTCGATGTAGAGCGCCATGAATTGCTGGCTGAACGCTGCGATCTCCTGCGCCTGGCGGAAGAGTTCCGTGACCGTGATCAGGGATGCCAGGGATGTGTCCTTGACCAGACTGATGAACGTGTTGGACAACGGCGGCACCGAAACCCGGGCGGCCTGCGGCAGGATGATGCGCCGCAGGGTCGTTCCGTACGACATTCCGATGGTGTGCCCGGCCTCCCACTGTCCCTGCGGGACGGAGAGGATCGCGGCGCGGATGATCTCGGCTGCGTAGCCACCCACGTTGAGGGTGAACGCGATGACGGCGCTCGGCCACGGCTCAATAGTCAACCCGATCGAAGGCAACCCGTAGAAAATCACGAACAACTGCACCAGCAGCGGCGTGCCACGGATCACTGAAATATACGCGGTGGCGATACCCCGCAGCACAGCAACCGCACTGAGCCGCATCAACGCCACGACGAGGGCAAGAACAAGTCCCAGAGAAAAAGAGACCAGGGTCAGCGGGATGGTGCCCTTGATGGCACCCTCGACCATAGGCCAGAAAGAACGGGCCAGCAGGTCCCAGTCAATACCCATCGGCTAACCGGTGACGTCTGTGCCGAAGTACTTCTCGGAGATGTCCGCCAGCGTCCCGTCCTGCTCGAGCTCGGCGAGCGCCTCGTTCACGGCGTCGACGAGTTCCGTGCTTCCATCACGGAATGCAAGGGCGGAGTAGGACTTCTCTTCCGTTTCAGCGGCAATCTTGATGGCGTCGTCCGGAGAGGACTTCTGGTAGTCGAGGTAGGTGAGCTTGTCGTTGATGGTGGCGTCCACCCGGCCCTGCTTCAGCAGCGTGACGGACTGCGCCCAACCTTCTATTGCCTGTACGTTCGCCCCGGATTCCTTGGCGAGTTTGTACCAGTTGCTGGTCAGCGACTGTGCTGTGGTTTTGCCTTCCAGGTCCTCGAACGAGTCGATGCTGTTGTTGTCAGCTTTGGTCACGATGACTCCGGAACTGACGGTGTACGGCTCTGAGAACGCGTATTCGGCTTTGCGTTCGTCGGTCATGGTGACCTGGTTCGCGATGACGTCGAACCGTCCGGCCTTGAGCCCCGCAAAGATTCCGTCGAACTGCGTTTCCTCAAACTCTGCCTTCACACCGAGCTTCTCGGCAACTGCCTTCATGACCTCGACGTCGTAGCCGGTGAGCTCGCCGGTGCCGTTCTCGTGAAAAGTGAAGGGCCGGTACGTGCCCTCGGTGCCAACGGTGATGACGCCGGCTTCCTGAATTTGCTCCAGACTGCTGGGCGGGGCGCTGGACTCCGGAGCGGCAGGATCTCCGCCTTCCGAGCCACCGCAACCGGCAACCGCGAGGGTGACTGCGGTGATCAAACCAAGGAGTGAAAGCCGACGGCGGTTCATGAGCGTCCTTCTGGTCGAGAGGGTGATTCCCAGTACTACAGGAGGAACAACCCGTTGGCTACTGCTTATTCCGTTTGTGCGGAGCAGCGCGGTGTTGCGAGTGTCAGGGCATCATGGTTATCGGGCCATGGATTCAGCAGACTTATTCGAGGAGGAAGCCGTGTGGAGCACACGGTGGAGGTGCTCGACGCCGTTGAACGGTTCATCGCGGAGCGTCCGGAACTGGAACTACTCAGTGTTCGCCGGCGGTATTTCGAGACGGAGGACTGACGTCGGACCTCTGTGGTTGAGGCATGGTCAGCAGGCCCAACCGTCCGGGTTTTCCAGGCAGGTCCCGGAAACGAGACGGGACTCGGACTTCCAGACACTGATCATCTGAGAAGGTGTTGCGAACTCGCCTCGCCCATCGATCGGGATCATCGGACCGCCGTTGACCGAGTACTCTCCGGTGAAGTGCACGGTCACAGAGACCTGGTAGTCACCGGTCTCCTGGTACTGGTAACTCGTATGCGTTTCCTCACCCAACTCATCATCGCGAAGAGCGTAACCAGAATCCCGGGTAGGCCCATAGGTGGAACCATCGCCGTAATTCCACGTGTACTCGGTCGGAGTAGCTTGGATCTTCACGTCCTGACCCAACAACTCGAAATCGAAAACCTGCTCTTTCGACTCCACAAAAAAGTTCGTGTTCGCCCGGATCAATGTGTGAGGACTCGGCTGCAACGTCAGAACACCAGGGCTGACCGGGCGATTCTGAAACTCCTCCAGGATGACTCCGGCGATCCGCTCAAGGACATCATCCGGGTTCGTGGCATAGACACACTGTGGACTATGCACACCATTAGTCTCTTCAACGGCGGGATAGGGGTCGTTCCACGTTGGCTTAGGTGTGCCCTTGAGACCAGCGAACCAGTAAACCAGCCTCCCGTCGTCGGTAGCATCACAATCGGGTTGGGTAGCCAAGCAGGCCACAGATACATTTCCTTGCCGATCAGCACACGCGAGCTCGAAGCGGTAACCGTAAGGATCATCTACAATGCCGACAGGAACGCTCGTCCAATAACCTGACTCAGGGTCCTTCTTCCATGTACCTGTCACTCCACCGTCGTCGAGCTTGCCTCCACCCCCATTTGCGCCACTCGGTACAGCACTAGCAACGGCCGTGAAGACAACGCACAGAAGGACTGCCAAGAGCCGTCGAGAACGGGCGCCCACACCTATCCCACCTTTTTGATGACCGAAAGCTCAGTCGCCCGCCACACGCCATCCGCGAACTCAGCCTCCATAATGAATGCGGCTCTTGAAAAACCCTCAGAGTCAGGGTTCTTTTCACCGGGTTCATGGTATTGCATGGCACCGTGGGCGATATCTAGGATTACCTGGTACTTGCCCTCTGGAGTCTTCTTGAACTCACTCACAACCTGCCTGACTTCCAACTTCGCGCCACCAAGCCAGCTGTCATCACGATATGCGGCCTCAACCGTCGTGAAGTAGTTCGCACAAACGTCACAATCCGAATTGATAGCCGTCTTCATTGGCTCCACATCGCCTGTTTCGTAGCCGTAGCTGAACAGCGCGATGACGTACTTCGAGAAGGCCTCCAGCCCCTCTTTCGTCTCTTTCTTCGCCGCCTCAGGCATCTTCGGCAGAGGGACATTTTGCGCTGGCCCCTCGGCGGAGGCAGGCTTGTACTCCTGCGTCGGTGTGGGCGTCGGGGTCGGCGTGGGAGTTGCGGTCGCCGTCGAACGCTCCGACGAACGGGGAGACGCGGGCTCATCAGAACCTGCGGACCCGCCGCAGCCGGAGAGAAGGAGGATCGCAGCCACACCGAGGGCCGCGTATTTGCGGGAAGGAATGAGCGCGCTTCGCGAGTGAGACTGAGACATGGAGAACCTAAGGTTTGTTGGCCATATGTTATGTACGAAGCCCAGCATAACGAATCAGCAAATCTGCGGCGAAACTTATCCACAAGTGAGCGGCGCTTGTGACCCGCGTCATGCTTGCCGTAAAGTGTCCCCAACACATCGTATTCGATTATGGAACGCTGAGTTCAACTATCGAACACCAATAGAACCGCTTAGAAGTGAGGACACCCGTGCAGTTTCACCACCACGGTTACGTATCCGGCGATCCACGGGTCCAGCCGGCGGCCGGCGTCGGAATCAACCGCCCCGAGGAACTGCCTGAAGAAGTGGACGTCCTCATTGTGGGATCCGGCCCAGCTGGCATGCTGACCGCAGCGCAACTGTCCCAGTTCCCCAACATCACCACCCGCATTGTTGAGCGCCGCGAAGGCCGGCTCGCGATCGGCCAGGCTGACGGCATCCAGGCACGCAGCGTCGAGACATTCCAGGCCTTCGGGTTCGCCGAGCGGATCACGGCGGAGGCGTACTGGATCACGGAAATGGCGTTCTGGCGGCCCGACACCGAGAACCCCGAGAACATTATCCGCGGCGGTCGCGCAGTCGACGACGAACACGGGATCAGCGAATTCCCGCACCTCATCGTCAACCAGGCCCGCGTACTCGACTACTTCGGTGAAGTCATGGCGAACTCCCCCACCCGGATGAAACCCGACTACGGCTACGAATTCCAGAGCATGGAGGTCGCGGACGAGGACGAATACCCGGTCACCGTCACCCTCGCCCACACCTCCGGCCCCAAAGCAGGGCAGACGCGCACCGTGAAAGCGAAGTACGTCGTCGGCTCCGACGGCGCGCGCAGCAAGGTCCGTGAGGCAATCGGCTGCACCATGGCTGGCGATCAGGCCAACCACGCATGGGGCGTCATGGACGTGCTCGCGAAGACCGACTTCCCTGACATTCGCACCAAGTGCGCCATCCAGTCGCACACGGGCGGCAGCATCCTACTCATTCCGAGGGAGGGCGGCCACCTTTTCCGGATGTACGTGGACCTCGGCGAGGTGACCAGCGAAGAAAAAGGCGCCATCCGTAAAACCACCATTGAGGAGATCATCGCGAAGGCCAACGCGATCCTCAACCCCTACACGCTCGACGTGCGCAGCGTCGCCTGGCACAGCGTCTACGAGGTGGGGCACCGTCTCACCAACAGGTTCGACGACGTCGTCCCGGAGGAGATTGGCACCCGCACCCCGCGCGTGTTCATCACCGGCGACGCCTGCCACACCCACTCGGCCAAAGCTGGCCAGGGCATGAACGTGTCCATGCAGGACGGGTTCAACATCGGCTGGAAGCTGGGCCATGTTCTGGAGGGCCGGAGCCCCGAGTCGCTGCTGTCCACCTACTCGGCTGAGCGTCAGGTTGTTGCGAAGAACCTGATCGACTTCGACAAGGAATGGTCATCGCTGATGGCCAAGAAGCCGGAAGAGTTCGCGGATCCTTCGGAGCTCGAGGACTTCTACGTTCGCACCGCCGAATTCCCGGCAGGCTTCATGACCGAGTACACGCCGTCGATGATCACGGGCGAAGCAACGCACCAGGACCTGGCAACGGGGTTCACGGTCGGCAAACGGTTCAAATCCGCGCTGACCCGCCGCGTCTGCGACACCAACCCGATCCATCTGGGTCACCATGCCACTGCCGATGGCCGGTGGCGGATCTATGTGTTCGCCGACGCCGCCCAGGCGGGTTCGCCGTCGGGCGTTACCGACCTCGCCGACTGGCTGGCCAACTCCTCGGAGTCCCCGTTGGCGGCAACGCCGGAGGGGGCCGACGTCGACGCCTGGTTTGACGTGAAGGTCATCTACCAGCAGCTTCACCAGGACGTGGATATCAACGCTGTTCCTGCAGTGTTCAAGCCGGAGGTCGGGCCGTTCGCGCTGACCAACTACGAGAAGGTTTACGCTGCGGATCCGGCGTCGGACATCTTCGAGGAGCGCGGGCTCTCCCGTGACGGCGTCATTGTGGTGGTGCGTCCGGACCAGTATGTGGCGAACGTTCTGCCGCTGACTGCAACGGATGAGCTCGGGAAGTTCTTCGGTTCGCTGCTGGCCGCACGCTAAAGGTTCCGCAGATGTGGGCTGAGTTCGGGCTCGACTGGGTCGATGCGGCGCGGGTTGTTGTCTCCGCTATCGCCTTCTACGTTGCGGTGCTCCTGCTCGTGCGGTTCCTGGGGCAGCGCACACTGTCCAGCCTGTCGAGCTTCGACCTCGCCGCGATCATCGCGCTCGGTGCCGTAATCGGTCGTGCGATCCTCGGTGATACGCCGACGCTGCTGGCCGGACTCCTCGGGCTGACGACGCTGCTGGCCCTACAAGCCATCACCGGTGAACTGCGGCGGAACCGCAAAGCGGCGACGATCGTCAACAGTCCAGCGGTACTCCTCATGGCTGGACCACGGCTGCTCGACGAGAACCTCAAGCGGTCCCATATCGTGTCGAGCGAGGTCTATTCGAAGCTCCGCATGGCGGGCGTTCGCTCGCTTGAGGAAGTGGCTTGCGTGATACTCGAACCGACCGGGCAGATCAGCGTGCTCAAGCGCGGAGAGAAAATCGATCCCGCACTGTTGGTCGGCGTGGTCGGGGCTGAGCTGGTGCCCGAGGAATTCGTGGGGTAATGACGCCACCGTCTTGACGCCCTTCCCAGCTCCGCGGATAGGGTCGATGCATGACTTCTTCATTGGACTGGATCACCCGCCTTGTCGCTTTTGACACCACTTCGCGCGATTCCAACTGTGACCTGATCGACTGTGTTGCGGACGAGATTCGGAAGCACGGCGTCGAACCGTTGATTCTGTCCAACGAGGAAGGCGCCGAGGTCCGCAAAGCCAACCTCTTCGCAACGTTCCCCGCTCAGGATGGGACGCGCGACGGCGGCGTCGTCCTGTCCGGGCACACCGACGTCGTGCCCGTGGATGGGCAGGACTGGGACAGCGATCCGTTCACCGTTCAGGAACGCGACGGCCGCCTGTACGGGCGCGGCACCGCCGATATGAAGGGCTATTTGGGCGTCATTTTGGCCAAGCTGGAACGCATCAGCCAGGCGAAACTGTCCAAGCCTCTGCACCTGGCTTTCTCGTACGACGAGGAAGTGGGGTTGCTGGGCGCCCAGCGGATGGTCGGACAATTCGAAGAGCACGGTATCAATGCGGACTCCTGCATTGTCGGGGAGCCCTCGGGCATGCGGGTGGTGCGCGGGCACAAGTCGATCAACCTTTTCGTAGCCCGTTTTCACGGGGTGGCCGCCCACTCGTCGCTGACGCCGAACGGTTTGAACGCCATCCACTACGCGGGCCGATTCATCGAGTTCTACCGGCAGCTGACCCAGGGCTGGCGGGAGAACGGGCCATTCGACGAGGCCTACCCTGTGTCGTTTACTACGGGCGGGGTGAACGTGATTTCCGGTGGTATTGCGGGCAACACTGTGCCGGACCTGTGCGACGTCGAGTTTGAGTTCCGCGCCCTGGGAACGGTGGATACCGACGCCATTGTGGAGCAGGTGCGCGAGTTCCTCTTCGACGTCCTCGAACCAGAGATGAAGGCCGAGAACCCGGCAGCCAGCATTGAACTGGTCACCAAAGCCCGCGGGCCAGGGCTGGAAACGGCCGACGACGCCGCGATCGTCCAACTCGCACAGGACTGTGGCGGCCTACCCACGGAGGGGAAAGTTACCTACGGCACCGAGGCGGGGCTGTTCCACGGCGTCGGGATCGATACCGTCGTGTGCGGTCCCGGTGAGATCGCCGTCGCCCATGCCGCCAACGAATATGTGGAACTGGAACAGATTGAAGCGTGTGAAGCGTTCATCGACTCGCTCGTCAGGCAGCTCGAGCAGGGCGACCAGCCGCGCGTTTAGGTGCCGTGCCGTATCGTCAGAATACGGAACAAATCACTGTTCCTGTTAAAGCGCAGCATTCTTTGCTGTCGCTGAGGAGCTGAACAGCTTGACCTTATTGACGCTCGGCGCACTGGCAACCACACGCAAACCTGACGAGCGCAGACTGGCCATTCACCCAGATCACATTGAACGCATCGACGCGGACCTCCGCGCGAACATCATCCTTGAAGAGGGCTATGGCGAGCGCTTTGGCGTCTCGGACGCCCACCTCGCACAGCAGGTGGGGCGGGTGGCGCCGCGTGCGGAGCTCATGGCGGCGGCGGACGTGGTTCTGCTGCCGAAGCCGCAACCGGAGGACCTTGCGGAGTTCCGTGACGGCCAGATCCTGTGGGGTTGGCCGCACTGTGTGCAGGACAGTGCCATCACCCAGTTGGCCATTGACAAGCGGCTGACGCTGATTGCTTTTGAGGCGATGAACCATT
Source organism: uncultured Micrococcaceae bacterium (assembly GCA_947502645.1). Lineage (GTDB taxonomy): Bacteria > Actinomycetota > Actinomycetes > Actinomycetales > Micrococcaceae > Arthrobacter_J. The sequence goes on from CANNAD010000001.1 coordinate 692,069, forward strand.
GGGCTTCTGACGGCGGTTTTGGGTTGCACGTTTTCCATAAGAACAACGAAATGGCGGGCTATTGCTCTGTGTTGCATGCGCTGGAGCGGGCTGGTTCTACCGGAGACTATGGCCGCCGGCTCAGCGCCGTCGTCATTGGGTTCGGCGCCACCGCCCGCGGCGCCGTAACCGCGCTTAACGCGCACGGCATCCATGACGTTCAGGTCCTGACCAACCGTGCGGTTGCCGCGGTTGGTTCGCCGATCCACTCGGTGCGGATCACCCAGTTTGATCACGACGACGCCGCCCCATATCTCAGCAACGTCATCACGGACCGGGGCCGGATGCCGTTAGCTCCGTTCCTTGCCGAGCGGGACATTGTGGTCAACTGCACGCTGCAAGACCCGAACAATCCGCTCATGTACCTGGACGAATCGGATCTGGACGGGTTCCGTCCCGGTAGCCTGATTGTGGATGTGTCCTGTGACGAGGGCATGGCTTTCAGCTGGGCGAGGATGACAACCTTTGCCGAACCCACGTTCGAGGTCGGTGACCACGTGATCTACTACGCCGTGGACCACACGCCGTCGTACCTGTGGAATTCAGCGACCTGGGAGATCAGCTCCGCGCTGATTCCATCACTGCGCACGGTCATGAGCGGACCCGACAGCTGGGACGCGGACACGACCATCAGCCGGGCTATCGAAATCCGCGACGGCGCCGTCGTCAACCCGGCGATCCTGGCGTTCCAGAACCGCTCGGCAGACTACCCTCACGCAGTTGCCTGACATCGACTGATCACAGCATAAGGAGGACGACGGCGGCGCTCACATGCCGTCGTCGTCCTCCTTTGTTAAGTGGTGCCCGGGGGACGCAAATAGCCGTGTCGGAGGGCCTGCATCAGCTCATCGAGCATCTGTTCCCACAGCTGGGTGGGTACGTTGTCCCCGGTGTCCGGCTGGCTGAGCCAACGGATACAAATGGTGGCCATGCCGCCAGCGAAGGCGTTGATGAACAGCACAACCTGCAGTTCACTCGTTCCCAGGCACCGGGCGGAGACCAGGTCGCTGAACTTGGCGGTGGTACGGGCAAAGATCTCGTTCACGCGGGCCCGTCGCCGTGGGTCGGCCTCATCGATGGACTCGAACATCTGGGCGAGCTTGCGGATCGCGGCGCGCGATTCCTCTGTCCGCAGGACCGCGCGAAGATCGTCGAGCACCCCGTCGATCCCGGTTTTCGTGCCAGAGGCGATGCTCGAGCTGATTGTTTCCGTAAACGTGGACAGACCCTCCTCCGCTACCTCGAGCACCACCTCGTCCAGTGACGGAAAATGGTTGAACACTGTGCGCCGGGCAACATCCGCCCGCGCGGCCAGTTCGTCGACCGTGAACGCAGCGCCCCCATGCTCCTCGATCAGCAGACTGGCCGCCTCGACGATGGCGTGCCGGTGCCGCAGCTTCGTCGTTTCCCGGCGACCTGCCGCCGTCGGGCTCGATGCCTTGTCCATCAGACCAACCTACCTACTGGGAAGTTCTGCCAGTTCGCGTTCAGGCTCAGCGGGTGCGTGTGTCTCGTGGCGGCGTTCCAGGGCGGCACCCTCGACGTCGGCATTCGGCAGGATCCTGTCCAGCCACTTCGGCAGCCACCAGGCCTTCTCTCCCAGCAGATGCATCAGCGCGGGCATGATGACCATGCGCACCAGGAACGCGTCCACGAGAACACCAAACGCCAGACCGAAGCCAATCGGTTTGATCATCGTCATGTGGGAAAAGATGAACCCTGAGAAGACGGAGATCATGATGATCGCCGCGGCAACCACTACCGTCCGGGCAGCCCGCATGCCCTTGACGACGGCGAGCCGCGCTGGTGTGCCGTGGGCGTACGCCTCCCGCATGCCGGAGACAAGGAACAGCTGGTAGTCCATCGCCAAGCCGAACAGGATGCCGATCATCAGCACGGGCAGGAAGCTGAGCACCGGAGCCGGGGAATGCACGCCAAACAGTTCACCGAGCCAACCCCACTGGAAAATCGCGACAACCCCGCCCATCGCTGCCGCAATGGAGAGCATGAACCCTGCGGTGGCAATCAGCGGAACCCAGATAGACCGGAACACCACCAGCATGATCACCAGTGACAGTCCGACGACGAGCGCCAGGTACAGCGGCAGGGCGTTGCCCAGTTTTTCGGAGATGTCGATGTTGCCACTGGCCTGACCAGCAACCTCGTAGGTCACGCCATCCACGCCATCGAGACCACGCAGTTCGTGAACCAGCTCCTCGGTGGACTCGGCGGTTGGACCCTCGTCCGGGATGAGCTGGAACGCCACGATCTCGTTGTCTTCGCCCACCCCGATCGGAGCGACGGCGCTGACATGTTCCACACCCGCGAGCTGTTCGGCGAGGGTAGCTTGGGTGGCGGTCAGGTCGTCGTCGGACACTGCGTCCTGAAGATTAGCGACGACCACCAGCGGGCCATTCAACCCGGCGCCGAACTTCTCCTCCACCACGGTGTACGCCTGGTACTGCGTGGAGTCCAGGGCCTCCGATGATCCGTCGGGGATGCCCAGGCGCATCGAGAGTGCAGGTATGGCGACGACGATCATGGCGGCCACGGCGACGATCACGCGCAGGATGGAGCGCGGCGTGGACAGGGGGCGCAGTTCCTTCTGAACCGGGCGTTCGCCAGCGGCAATGGAAGCCCGCATCTTGCGTGGAACCAGACGCATGCCTGCCAGTGAGATCAGAGCCGGTGCCAGCGTGACGGCGGCGAGCACTGCCACTGCCACACAGACCGCGGCAGCTGTGCCCATGAGTCCGAGGAAGTCGATGCCCGTCACGTTCAGGGCAGCCAGGGCGATGATCACGGTGGCGCCAGCGAAGACTACGGCGTTGCCTGACGTGCCGTTCGCGAGCGCGATCGATTCCTTTAACTCCACGCCCGCCCGCAGGTTCTGGCGGTGGCGGTTGAGGATGAACAGCGAGTAATCAATGCCCACTGCCAGGCCGAGCATGAGCCCCAGAATCGGGGTCACGGAGATCATTTCCACAACACCGGAGAAGGACAGGACGCCCAGGGCTCCGACGGCAACACCGACCAGCGCCATGAGGATCGGCAGGCCCGCGGCCACGATGGTGCCGAGCATGACCAGCAGCACGATGGCGGCAATGATGATGCCGATTCCTTCCTGGCCACCTACGGCACTGGAGGCTACGTCCACCATGGAGGAGGAGACGTCTACCTCGGCCCCGGCCAGGTCCGCTGCTGTGAGGACGTCAACGACGGCGGCGGGCACCGTCATTTCCAGGTTGTTCTGGGAGGCGGTGAAGATGATGGTGCCGGTGGCGGCGGACCCGTCCTCGGAGACCATCCGGATCCCGGAGGCGTAGTCCATCAGCGCGGTGCCGTACTCGAGCTCCTCAACGTTCGCCTCGAGCTCGGCCTGCCCCTGTTCCAGCTCGGCGCGGCCCTGGTCGAGCTGTACCTGCTGCTGATCGAGTTGGGCTTGTGCCGCGGCAGGTGGTGCCGGCTGTGCGTCTAGTTGCGCCTGTGCGGTGTCCAACTGTTCCTGGCCGGCGTCGAGCTTTTCCAGTCCCTGCGCTATTTGCGTCCGCGCGTCCGCGATCTGTTCGCGACCGTTTTCCAGTTGGGCTTTCTGGTCGGCTCTGTCGGCTTCAGTCTGGAAGGGGTCGACGACGGTTTCCACGCCCTTGACGTCGGCTGCTTCGTCGAGCGCCAAAGAGATTGCTGTGCGCTGCTCGTCGGTGAGTTCAGCGCCGTCGGGATTGTGGAAAACGACGGTACCGGTAGCCCGGCTGGCGTCAGGCAGGGCTTCCTGCAGGGTCTTGGTAACCCGGTCTGTGGGGGTGCCGTCGAGGCTGATCGCGGTGCCGAGCTTGCCGCCCGCAAAGATGAAACCGCAGGCGACAATCACGATCACAGCGATCCAGCTGCCGACCACCGCCCACGGGCGTCGAGCGGAAAACCGCCCCAGTTTGTACAGGAGTTCAGCCATGGGGAGGTCCTTCAGTCGCGACGGGAATCGCTCATTACACTAAGTGCAACGACGCACTGAGTGCAATTTTGCTTGGCGCAATCCAGCAACTTTGAGGGCAATGACCGCGTGTCGCACGGAAACACGCCCCAAAATGAGCCACCTCTTAAATGATGTGGCGTAGGAATCGTTCGGGAGCATCCAGGAAAGCGCGCCAGTTCCGAACAAGGTCGAGGTCATCGTATTCGCTGGCGCGTATGCCCCACTCGCCGATCTCATAGAGGTCAGCGTCTGGGTAGGCGGCGAGGACCGGCGAGTGCGTGGATAGCAAGACTTGGGACCCACCATCCACGAGATCTCGAAGGAGACCAATCAAGGCGAGACAGCCGGGAAGTGAGAGAGCGGACTCCGGCTCATCGAGTACCCAGAGGCCGTGCATCTGGGACCGCGCCGCAACGAGATCCAGGAAGGACTCCCCGTGGCTTCGCTGGTGGAACGAGCCTTCATCTCCGATCGATTCGAGGTATGTAAAAAGGCCATGCATCGTTTCGGCTCGTAGGAAGAATCCACGTTTCGAGGCCCCAGCTCCTCGGATTAATTGCAAATGGTTCGCCAGGTCGGACTCAGATGTGTAGCTGCGGTGCATTGTATTTGTGGATCCACCCTCGGCGTTCATACCAAATGCCATAGCAATCGCTTCCACCAGCGTCGACTTGCCGGAGCCATTCTCTCCCACGAGGATCGTCATCGGTCCGAGATTCAGGCCCTCATCGAGGAGCTGTCTGACCGGCATGAGCGTCGCTGGCCACACATTGGGATCCATGAGCAGTGGCCTGGATCCCTCGACGCGTCGAAGGGGCGGTGTTCGAAAGCGCGAGAAGTTTGAAGACACGATCTGATTCTTCCAGCGACTACGCACGACGGCGACCGCGACCTGCCTTGATACAGCACCGGCATGGCATCATAAGAACCGTGCACACACCATCGCCCACCCGGGTCCTGCTCTACGGCGTCACCGGGAGCGGCAAGTCATCGGCTGCTCGTGCGTATGCTGAGGCTGCCGGTCTTCCTGAATTTTCAGCAGACGACGACGTTGGATGGCTCCCCGAGTGGCGGCAGCGCAGTGTTGAGGAACAACGTAAATTAGCTGCCGGTATCGTCGCGCACGATGAATGGGTTCTCGACAGCGCGTATGCGACGTGGCGGGACATCGTACTTCCCCGCACGGAGCTTATTGTGGCGCTGGACTACCCACGCTGGATTTCATTATGGCGGCTATTGCGTCGGACACTGCGCAGATCCACGACCGGTCAAATTGTGTGCAACGGCAACACCGAGACCTTTTGGCGTCTATTCACCAAGGAATCAATAATCCGTTGGCACTTCCAGAGCTTCAAACGGAAGCATGTGGTTATTGAACAGCTGAAGGCAAATCCAGATATGCCAGCGGTTGTGGTGTTCAAGCGCCCACGAGATCTGGATAACTGGCTGTCAGGGGTACACAAGTCCACCGTGTGATCAGATACGTCACCCTTGGGGAAAAGTTGGCAGCGACCGCCCTTCTGATCACCGACACCGCTTTGGCCCGAGGACCAGACGCTCTGGTCTCCACCCACTAACGCACTCGGACAGGATGAGCTTTGAAACACGCAGCTTCCACTGACACGGACTCCACACGCCCCCGCCCTCGCATCGTCTGTATTTGCGGGTCGGTGAGGTTCTGGCCGGAGATGAATGCGCTGATGCGACGATTGTCCCTCGACGGACACATAGTTGTTGCTCCGGTTAATCTCGAAGGTGGCCGCGACCAATTGACTGAGCAAGATCGACGGCGGCTCAACGCACTTCATCTGCGCAAGATCGACTTGGCAGATAGCGTGATGGTTGTCTGCCCCGGGAACTACATCGGCGAATCCACCGCCAAGGAGATTGCTTACGCCACCGCTGCAGGAAAACAAATCGACTATGTCTCGTGAGCCATTTCGATGCGAGGGTGAAGCGGCGAAGGTCTCGGCCTGGCTATGGGCATCTACGAAGGCGCTATCACCGCCTCCAACCCAGGGCTGGCGCAACGTCACGGGCAACGCTTTCCAGCAGCCGCGCGTTGAAGTCCACACCCAACTGGTTCGGCACAGTGATCATCAGTGTGTCCGCGGACTGCACGGCTTCGTCCTTCGCGAGCTCAGCGGCCAGTAGGTCCGGCTCACCAATGTAGCTTTTGCCGAAACGGGAGCGGGCGCCGTCGAGCATCCCCACCTGGTCTTGCCCCTCAGAGGAACCACCAAAGTAGCCGCGCGTCTCGTCGTCAAAAATCGGCAGAACACTCCGACTCACCGAGACGCGGGGCTCCCAGCCGTGACCGGCGTCGGCCCAGGCCTGACGGAACAAACTGATCTGCTCGGCCTGCAACTGATCAAAAGGAACACCAGTATCCTCCGTGAGCAGTGTTGAACTCATCAGGTTCATCCCCTGCTCAGCCGCCCAGACCGCCGTCGCCCGTGTTCCAGCGCCCCACCAGATCCTCCGGCCCAAGCCCGGCGACTGCGGCTGAATCGGCAACAGCCCCGGTGCACCACCGGTCATACGAGGGTCAGCCTGGGCAATGCCAGCCCCGGCAATCGCCTGCCGAAACAGATCCGTGTGAACACGCGCCATGTCAGCCGGCGTCTGGCCCTCCGCCGGAACATGACCAAAGGTCGAAGCGCCGTCGAGCGCCGGCTCAGGTGACCCACGACTGATCCCCAACTGGAGCCGCTCACCACCGATCAGGTCCGTGGACGCAGCCTCCTCCGCCATATACAGCGGGTTCTCGTAGCGCATATCAATGACGCCGGTACCCATCTCGATGCGGCTGGTCCTGGCTGCGATCGCCGCCAACAGCGGGAAGGGTGAAGACTGCTGACGCGCATAGTGATGGACGCGGAAGAAAGCGCCGTCTACGCCCAGCTCCTCGGCAGCAACCGACAGATCAATGGCCTGCAACAGTGCATCCGCGCCAGTGCGCGTGCGGGAGCCAGGATGCGGACCCCAATGACCGAAGGACAGGAAGCCAAAACGTTTCATGCCCACAACAACCGCGCGGCAGAAGCGCTCATTCCCGGCAGACTCCGTAATGGACTTCAGAACACGTTCCGAGTTAGGCTTACGACATGAGCACATTAACCCCATCGCGAACCACGTTTCAGTCTTCTGACCTGAGCCGCTCTTCCGCTGAGGTATTCGCGGCTGCGGCAGATCACCCTGTCGAGGTCACCCGTCGTGACGGTGAATCTCTGGTGCTGATGTCCGGTAGCGCAGACCGGGCGCGCACTTCCCTGCTGGAACTCGCGGCTCAGCTTGTCGCCGTATCCACGAGCACGGACGGAACTCTCGCGACTCGCATGAGCGATCGATTCCCGTGGATGCTCGCACTGAGCGCCACCGATCAGGAAGCCTGTGCCAATGATGTCTTGTCCGCCGCACGCGCTTCCTTCGCCACCAACCAGCCTCACCTGGCCATTGCCGAACTCACATCTTGGCGGGAAACTGCGACGGCTATCGCCGCTGGTCTCGGCAAAGAACCTGTCGAGTGGCTTGATGACGCTGAACTCATCGAGCGCCCCTAAAGCATGGCGAAGAGCGCAAAGGTCGAACGGCCAACCAAGAAGGTTGAATACGAGCTTCGGTTCGCCTCTGTTCCAGCGAAGCGTGGTTGGACGGACCTACAAGCCACGATCAGAAATTCATTGGTCGATACGTGGGATTTTCTGACCAAAACCCCTCGGGCCACTACACCCACCAACTACCGTTTACGTGGTGAGCTGGGTGTCGTGAAGCGGGATGGCTCCACCCATGAGCGATGGCAACACAAGCCGACGCTCAAGGGTGATGCCCGCATTTGGTTCTACGTTGCCGATCAAGTGGTCTACCTTGAGCAGGTACACACACGCCATCCGAACGAGACCAAATAATAGTGCCCCCAAACTACTCAGAAGCCCGGTTCATCCTTGCGAAGTAGTGGAACCGGTCTCCGCGGAACACTGATCTGGTCCACTCAACCGGCTTATCGTCAGCGTCCAGTCCGCGCCGGTGGATCATCAGCAGCGGAGCGCCTACTTCCACCACGAGAAGCCGGGCCTCATCCGGCCCCGCAACACGGGTGGCCACCGTATCTTCAGCGACGGCGATCTCGATCCCATAGCAACGGCTCAGCGTGGAATAGAGCGACCCATGCTCATCAAGATGGGTACGAATATCCCCAAGGTCTCCAGGTACGTGAGCGGTCTCGTGGGCGAGAGGTTCGCCGTTGATGAGGCGCACCCTTTCAACCCGGGTCAGTAGCGAGCCCGGGGCAACGCCGAGCTGCGCAGCCTGCAGGGCATCGGCTGGCACGACGTCTACGGAAATAATCCGGGACGAGGTGTCCAGGTTCTGCACACCGGCGTCCTCGGAAAAGGATGTCAGCTGGCGGACGTAGGTGGGATGAGGCGCCGCGACAAACGTGCCTTTCCCCTGTGTGCGGTGCAGAACCCCTTCGGCGACCAGCTCCGCAATGGCCTGCCGCACCGTGGTCCTCGACGTCGCATACCGTGCGGCCAGAGTGCGCTCCGGCGGAAGTGTTGCGCCGGGCTCCGAGTCAGCTGCGAGCACGCGTAGCTCTTCTTTGAGCACGTAGTACTTGGGGGCAGTTGAGACGGGTAAGGCCATGCATTGATAGTACCGCGAACAAAAATGGACTAGTCCAATCTATTGACTTGGAAATTGGTCTAGGCCAAGCTAGTCAGATACTTCCATGCACGAGTTTCATCCGCACCGAAAGGGACACTCACCATGCTTCGAATCAAAGGGTCGCGTCGAGCCGCCGCGACAATCGGTCTGGGGCTTTCCGTAGCCTTGGCCATGACAGCTTGCTCCGGCGGGGGCTCGGACAGCGAAGGCGCGCAGGACGGGACCATCGAGGTCTGGGCCCACGCAGGTCAGGCCGCGGAGTCTGAGGCACTGCAGGCGCTGGTCAAGGAGTTCAACTCTTCCCAGGAGGACGTCACAGCAAACCTGACGCTCATCCCTGAGGCGGACTACACGAGCACCATCCAGGCAACCTCTGCCGATGAGCTGCCGGAAGTCATGGAAATGGACGCGCCAACCATGGCTGCTTTCGCCTATGACCGCAAGCTCATTCCGCTCGACGACGTCCTCGCTTCCGAGACCCTCGAGAACCGTATTCAGGGCGTCACGGAAAGCGGGACGTACAAGGACCAGACCTACGCGGTGGGCATGTTCGACGTCGGCCTGGGCCTGTGGGGCAACAAGGCGCTCCTGGAAAAGGCTGGCATCAAGGACATCCCGACGACGGCCGAGGAAGCCTGGACCGTTGAGGAATTTGAGGAGAACCTCGCCAAGCTCGCGAAGGCCAGCCCGTCGGGTAAGGCCGTTGACCTCGGTGAAGCCAACGGCTTTGCATCGGAGTGGGGAACCTTCACGACGACGCCGGACATCTGGTCTGCAGGCGGCACCCTCCTGAAGGACGGCAAGGCCGAGGGCGTCATCAACAGCGACGAAAACGTTGACGCACTGACCACGTGGGCGTCCTGGAAAGAATTCGCTGACCCGAACACCAGCGGATCGAACTTCCCTGAGGGAAAGACGGCTCTGACCTGGACGGGTAACTGGATGTACCCGACGTTCAGCGAAGCGCTCGGCGAAGATCTGGTCCTGATGCCACTGCCTGATTTCGGCAACGGCACGAAGGCCGGTCACGGTTCATGGCAGTGGGGTGCCACTCCTGCCGCTGAAGGCAACGAAGATGCTGCTGGTGCGTTCATTGACTTCCTGATGACTGACGACAGCATCACCACCATGGTGGAAGCGAACGCTGCTGTTCCGGGAAGCACCTCGGCCCTTGAGCAGAGCGAACTCTACGGTGAGGGTGGACCGCTGGAAATGTTCGCCAACAACCTTGAATCAGCCTGCAGTTCTGACGATGTCACCGCTGAGTGCATTGCCGTGGCACGCCCCGTTACGCCTGGCTACCCGACGGTGACCAGCTCATTCGGCAGTGCGTTGCAGGCCATCTGGGGAGGTGCGGACGTCAAGGAAGAGCTCGACGGCGCAGCTCGCGCCATTGATTCCGATTTCTCGGACAACAACGGCTACGAAGACGAATAACCGAAACCGGAGCGGGGCCGTACAGGCCCCGCTCCTTCGCATGTAGGAGCTTCCCATCGCTACCTCAACTGGCGTAACCCTTCCCAAGGCCGAGACCGTTCGGCGTCCCCGGAAGAAGACTCGGGCAGGCAGATTCGCGGGGCCGCTCATGGCTACCCCGGCCGTGCTGCTGCTCATCGCGTTTGTCGCGGTGCCGTTCCTGGCCGCGATTGGGTTCTCTCTTTACAACGTCCGTCTCGGCGATCCACGGGACCCCAACTTCATGGGCGTCGAGCAGTATGCCCGGATCTTCACGGATCCCAACATTTCCGCGCAGTTCCTCAGCGCACTACTGCACAACCTGATCTTCGCTGCCATTGTGGTTCCAGTTCAGACGGCCCTCGCGTTGGGCCTGGCACTGCTGGTCAAGAAAACCATCCCCGGTGTGGGAATTTTCCGCTCGCTCTACTTCCTCCCCGTTGTCTTTCCCATTGCCCTGGTGGCCATCATCTGGCGGCTGATTCTGGCCCGAGGGGATCAGGGTCTGCTCAACTCGGCGTTGGCCTTCTTCTCCGGCGGGGCTTTTGGTGCGCAGGACTGGCTGGGATCCGAAACCACAGCACTGGCGTCCGTCATCGTCCTGTCCATCTGGCAAGGCTGCGGGTTCCAGATGGTGATTCTGTTGGCAGCCCTCCAGCAGGTCCCGTCAGAACTCTATGAGGCGGCCGAACTAGACCGGGCCGGCCCCTGGCAACGGTTCATTCACGTCACGATTCCCGGGATCAGGACCACGCTGGTCTTCGTGGCTCTGTACACGATGATCCTTTCGCTGCGCGTGTTCGACCAGATCTACGTACTGGCCAAATCCGGTGGAGGACTCAACGAAGGAGCAACACGAACCGTGATGTATGAAGCGGTGACGGCAGCCTTCGACCAGAACAACATTGGACGCGCGAGCGCGATCTCCGTGGTGTTCTTCGTCATCGTGGTCATTCTGTCCCTCATCCAGCGGCGTGCAACCCGGAACCAGGAGGGCTGAGCAATGCAGACCACAACGGCACCTGCCCGGAACATCAACCGACGACGGCTTACCGCCTACGTGCCCCACTACATCGCGTTGCTGGTGACCGGGACCCTGTTCCTGGCTCCCGTGGCCTACATGGTGGCCGCCTCACTGGCCCCGGCCAACAAAACCCTTGCCGGTTTTGAGGTTTTCAACGTTTCACAGTGGGGCCTGCACAATTACGCCGGTGTGGCCTCCAGCCTCTCCTCGGACAGTACCGGGCATCTGTGGCAGTTCTTCGCGGTCTCCTTCACGGTGACTGTCGCCGTCGTCGGGCTTGGCCTGATCGTCAATTCCATGGCCGCTTACGCCCTGTCAAGGCTTCAGTGGCGCGGGCAGGGCATCATCCTGCTCGCTATCCTGATGCTGCTGATCGTGCCGTTCGAAGCGGTCGCGGTTCCCATGTTCTACCTGTACAACGACGCGCGGAACACACTGTGGATCCAGATTGTGCCCTTCATCGGGAACGCTCTGGCGATCTTCCTGTTCTACTCATTCTTCAGCGGCATTCCCCGCAGCATCGACGAAGCGGCGCTCATGGACGGTGCGGGACCATGGAAGATCTTCTGGCGCATCATCGCGCCCATGAGTAAGCCCGCCTACGCGTCCGTGGCGATTCTGACGTTCCTCACCCAATGGGGTTCGTTCCTGTGGCCGGTGCTCATGATCTCGGATCCGAGCCTGCGGCCGCTGCCGTTGCAGATCAGCGTTTTTGCGGGACAGCTTCCGCCGGCGTGGGGCCAGGTCATGGCGTTCGGTGTCCTGCTGGTCATCCCCGTCATTGTGGTCTTCCTGATCTTCCAGCGTTGGTTCATCGAAGGCGTTGCCAGTTCAGCCGTCAAGGGCTGAACCACCCCAACCTGCAGTACTGAGAGGATTCCGTTGGAAGTTGTCATCCTGCCCGGCCCGGCCGACGTCGGCGATTACGTTGCCCGGCTGTTCGCCGAACATATCCAGCGGAATCCGAGCGTTGTGCTCGGCGTCGCAACGGGGTCCTCTCCCCTGAACACGTACCGCGCGCTGGCCCGGCAGACGCAGGAACACTCGATGCCCGTCGAGAACGTACAGTGCTTTGCGCTCGATGAATACGTTGGCCTTCCGCCCGGGCATCCCGGCAGCTATGCGGCCTTTGTGGACTCCGAAATCACGAAGCCGCTCGGCCTGAACCCGGAAAACATTCACGTGCCCGACGGCGCCGCCACCAACCTGGAGCAGGCATGCGCGGATTACGAACAGCTGATATCTGACCGTGGCGGAATCGATCTCCAGATCCTGGGAATCGGAGCCAACGGTCACATTGGGTTCAATGAGCCGACGTCGTCCCTGTCCTCCCGCACCAGAATCAAGGCTCTGTCAGCCCAGACGCGGAAAGACAACGCCCGGTTCTTCGACTCCGCCGACGCCGTCCCCACCCACTGCCTGACCCAGGGGTTGGGCACCATCATGGAGGCGCGGAACATTGTTCTCGTGGCGCAGGGAGCACATAAGGCAGAGGCCGTGGCCGCGGCCGTGGAGGGCCCGGTGGCGAGCATGTGCCCGGCGTCGATCCTGCAATTCCACAACCAGGCCACACTCGTCATCGACGAAGATGCGGCCAGCCGCCTCTCGCTGCAGGACTACTACCGCTCGGTCCAGGCCGCCAAAGCATCTCTGGGAAGGGAAACAGCGTGACTTTTCGTCTCGAAGACCACTGGGCGTGGGACAGCTGGCTAGCCGACGACGGCGAGAACTATCACCTGTTCTACCTCCGGGCGGACCGGTCGCTGAAGGATCCGCAGAAGCGGCATCACCGTGCATCGATCGGGCACTCCGTGTCCCCTGATCTGGAGGAGTGGACGCACCTGCCGGATGCGCTGACGGCTGCCGAGGGGCCAGCCTGGGATGACCTGGCCACGTGGACAGGCTCAACAGTGCAGGGCCCGGATGGCCGCTGGCACCTCTTCTATACGGGAGTCAGCCGAGCCGAGGACGGTCTGCAGCAGCGCATTGGTTCCGCGGTCTCAGATGACCTTGTTTCGTGGACCCGGTCCGGGCGACCGCCCCTTGAGGCGGACGAGCGCTGGTACGAGAAACTCGGTGCCGGCACCTGGCCGGACGAGGCCTGGCGGGACCCCTTCGTCTTCTTCGACGAGGACACCAACCTCTGGCACATGCTGATCACCGCCCGGGCCGCCACGGGGGATCCCGCCCAACGCGCCGTCGTCGGGCACGCCACCAGCCCCAACCTTGAGGACTGGGAAATCCAGCCGCCACTGTCCGCCCCCTCAGGTTTTGGCGAAATGGAAGTCCTCCAGACCCGCGAGGTCGACGGCGAGTTTGTTCTCATTTTCTCGTGCCTGCCCGAAAATGCTCCCGGAATCCCAGCGTCCAAGCACCACACGGGAACCTGGATCGCCCGGGGGCAGAGCCTGCTGGGCCCCTGGACCATCGAGACGGGTTCGCCGTTCTTCATCCCCGGCATCTACGCAGCACAGCTGTTCCGTAAACGCGACGGCCAGTGGGTCCTCTTCGGCTTCGGGAACAGCGTCGACGGGGAGTTCACCGGCGAGATCATCGCCCCCATCCCACTCACCGAGCTACTCAAAGGCCAACCGATTTTTCCACCCAACGCACCGCAATGAAGGAACCACGAAGGGAAGTCATCAACATGTTCAAAAAATTGATAGCAACCAGTTCCGCGCTCGCGCTTGCCGCCACCGGCGCAATCCTCTGCGCACCGGCAGCCCAAGCCGATGCACGAGGCAAGGACAAGTCGCGGGAAGTGACCGTCATGTCCTTCAACATTCACTACGGTGCGGACAGTGACAACGTTCTCGACCTCGAACGCACAGCCAGCGTCATCGAGGACTCAGGCGCGGACATCATCGGGCTGCAGGAAGTGGATAACCACTGGTCCTCGCGCAGCGAATTCATCGCCGAAGCCGCCTGGCTCGCCGACCGTCTGGACATGCACTTCACCTACGGCGCCAACCTGGACCTGCCGCCTGAACCGGGGCAGACAGAAAACCGCCAGTACGGTAACGCCATCCTGAGTGAGTACCCCATCATCCACTCCGAGAATCACCTCCTCGAAAACATTGAGTACGAAGAGCGGCCAACGGAACAGCGCGGGCTGCTTGAAGCAGTCATCAACGTGAAGGGCACCCACATGTCCTTCTACAGCACGCACCTGGATTTCCAGCGGGCCGAACAGCGCGAGCTCCAGGTCCAGGAAATTCTGAGCATCACGGGCGAAACGAACCGTCCCACCGTGGTGGTCGGTGACCTCAACGCTGAACCAGATGCCCCCGAGCTGCAGCCGCTGTTCTCAACCCTGACGGACACGTTCAAGGCGCTGGGACAGAACGAGGACTACACGTTCGCCCCGGACATCGACGGCGTACCCGGCAGCGGTTCCGTAGAGAATCCGAGCATCCGAATCGACTACATCCTCGCCTCACAGGGCATCACGCCGCTCTCCGCTGAAGTCATCTCCACCACGGCCTCAGATCACCTGCCCATCGTGGCCAAGCTGCTGGTGCCCAAGGCCCCCAATGGCCTGGTCAAGTAGCTGAAACCGAACCATGACGACGACGGTGGAAACTGAGGCGGTGCTGGCAGTCGATGTTGGCGGAACCACCATCAAGGCTGCCATTTTCGCCGGAAGCCACCTGTTGTCGGAGCCCGTCAGTGTTCCAACGTTTACCAGCACGTCCAACGCGTACGACGGCGTCGTGCAGGTGTTGGAGGCACTGACGGGACAGGCGGAGCTGCTCGGCCTGGAACCACGGGTCATTGGAGTCGGCAGCCCCGGCCCCGTCGATTCAGAACGTGGCGTCATCCGGTTCGCAGCCAACCTCGGATGGAAAGATCTGCCCCTGGCCAGTGAACTCCAGCAACAGTTCGGTCTGCCAGTCGTCGTCGATCATGATGCCAGGACGGCCGCCCGTGCCGAGATGTCGGTGCGGGCGGGCCTCCGGGACTTTGTGTTCATTCCCATCGGCACGGGGATCTCTTCGGCTCTCGTCAGCCGCGGGATAGTCCTTCAGGGTTCGATGGGGCAATGCGGTGAACTGGGACATATTCCGGTGGTCCCCGGTGGAGAAAAATGTTCCTGCGGGAGTGCCGGGTGCCTTGAGGTTTACGCCTCTGCGAGCGGCATCCTGACCCGCTACCGTTCCGCGGGTGGAACGACAGCCCGTTCAGCCGCTGAGATTCCCGGCCTGATCAACGAGGACCCCATCGTCGCACGAATCTGGTCAGAGGGGGTCAACGCGCTGGCGACCGCCGTGACCACGCTGACCTCACTGCTCGACCCTGAAGAAATCATCATCGGCGGCGGACTGGCATCAGCCGGCCCAACACTACTTACACCCCTTCAAACCGCCGTGGAGACTACGCTTCCGTGGCGCAACACTCCGATCATCAGCCTGTCTCGCGTCGGCCCCACGGCCGGCCTGCTTGGCGCAGCGCTCCTAGCCAATTCGACCCTCACCAATTCATCAGGGGAGCAGTGAACCACCAGCAAAGGTCCGTTTTCGCGGGCGAGTTGAACACCGGCGTCGCCCATTACGCCTCGGGAATTGTAGCCGTGGACGACGGCGTGATCGCCTACGCTGGCGAGCGCAGCGGGTTCTCCCTGGACGGGTGGCCAGATCCCGTGGTGCTCGATCCTGGGCAGATCTTGGTTCCCGGATTCGTGGACGTTCACTGTCATGGGGGCTTCGGCACGGACTTTTCGTCGTCGTCGGAATCCAGTGTCCGGGAGGGCATCCACCAGCTGCACCAGAATGGCGCGACGACGCTGGCCGCCAGCCTGGTTACCGCGTCCCGCGAAGACCTGTTGCGCGGTCTTACGTTGTTCGCAACGTTGACGGCAGAGGGCCTTGTGGCGGGCAGCCACCTGGAGGGACCGTTTCTCTCGCATTGCCGTTGCGGCGCGCAGGACCCACAGTGGCTGCGGGAGCCCGACGTCGAACTGATGCGGGAACTGCTCGACGCCGCCCAGGGCACGCTCCGGACTATGACGTACGCTCCCGAACTTCCAGGTTCCACGCAGTTGCTCGAGCTACTGGTTGAGCACGATGTTCTGCCGTCCCTGGGGCATACCAACGCCGATGCTGTCACCGCGGCACAGTCGCTCGCCCACGTGCGAGAGTTGCTGGCCGAACATCCCCAGGAGAGCCAGCGGCGTGTTCCGACTGTCACCCACCTCTTCAATGGCATGCCGCCCATCCATCACCGCGCCCCGGGCGCCGCACTGGCTTGCCTTCGGGACGCCGCGCAGGGCCGGGCGATCGTGGAGCTGATTGCGGACGGGCACCATGTGGACCCGTTCATGATCACGACGACGTTTGAACTTGCAGGGGCTGACAACATTGCACTCATCACCGATTCCATGGCCGCTGCCGGGCTCGACGACGGCATCCACCGGCTGGGCTCCAGCGAGGTGCGCGTCAGCGACGGCCAGGCAACGTTGACCTCCAACGGGGCCATCGCCGGCGGCACCGCGACCATGTCCGATGTGCTGCGAACCACCATCGCGGCAGGCGTGCCCTTCAACGACGCCATCCGCTCCGCAACAGTTGTCCCCGCCGGGATCCTTGGACTCTCCCACCGCGTAGGAAGCCTCCGCGCGGGGATGGACGCCGACGTCGTCGTGCTCGACGCTCAGTACGAGGTCACCGGTGTCATGCGCAAGGGTAAGTGGATTGCGCCTGTCAGCTGATTCGCTTGACGGCCTGGCCCGGACGCTTTCTCTACCGCGCAAACTATTTTCGTTATACGATTTGCTCATGGTCACCGAAGAGCAAATCCAGAAGTGGGCAGACGAGGCCGAAGCGGGTTATGACGTCGACGAATTGAAGCGTCGCGGACGCGGTCGCCCCGGTCGCGGTGCCGAGCCGATGCAGGTCGTGGCCGTGCGCCTCACTGCCGAGGAGATCGCAGCGCTGGACGAGGCGGCCGAGCGAGAGCACCTGTCACGCTCGGAGGTAATTCGCCGCGCCTTGGCTGACTTTGCGGCTGCATCGTGAGTTGCGACTTGACTTTCGATCTGCGGCGTTGCACCCTGCTGTGAGTATGTTCCCCTTGCCCGCACTCGAGCAGGACTACGAAGACGCTTGGAGCGAGTGGGAAGCTTCAGGCGATCAGGCAGCTTGGAGCGGGACGGCTGCGGACGGGATCGTCGATTCTGCGTAGTGAGGACTCCAACCCGTCGAAATTTGCCGTGAGGGGGACGGGTCTAGAATTCTCACCATGCTGACCCCCGATGCCATGGCTGGCCTGCCGACCGAAGAGTATGGCTTCCCGGGCCCACTCCGCGATGCGCTCGTCAGCGCGATCCTGGAGGGACGGAAGACAAGCACCACTTCGCTCCTTGTGCAGTACCAGCTGGACAACGAGGCTCTGCCCGTAGTCGGGGACCGCGGCGTCGTCGTCGACTCCTCTGGACTACCCGTCTGTATTACGGACGTCACCGAAGTTCGCGTAGCGCCCCTGGGCGCTGTCGACTTGTCGCACGCAATCGACGAAGGCGAGGGCTATCAAACGGTAGCCGATTGGCGTTCCGGTCATGAGGAGTTCTGGCACAGCAGCGAATTTCGGTCAGCGATGGGTGACCCGAACTTTACGGTTTCAGACTCCACGAAGGCCGTCCTGGTCCGGTTCCAAGTCTCTCAGAGAGCCGCATAAGCGTGGCGATCATGGGAAAGCGAACCTGGACCACCCTCGTTGGTCCCCTTGGGCGCGGAGCATCGACTGTTGTAGTTGTGGCCGCCGCTTCGGCGGCCACCGTGATCTTGACCTCCACAAGTCGTCGAGTAGGCGCAGCACGCGGCGCTGCGATGGGTGCTGTCGCATTCGACCTCTGCGGTGGTCTCGTGGCCTTCCAGCTCCGACCAACTCGCAAGAAGTACTCGGAATCGTCCCTCCAATCGCGCATGATGTTCGCACTGGCACACGTCCAGCCGTTCCTGCTTCCCATAATCGGTGAAGGCTCGTGGCGTCGGGCCACAGCGCGATATGCGGCCGCAATCATCGCCACCGCTGCTCTCGAACGTTTTGTACCCCACTCGACTAATCGGCGTGTGGTCGCCAACTGCGTAGCAGCGACGGTCAGCATTGCCGACCTTGCCTCAGATAAGTCCCAGCAACGCTGGTTAGGACCCGTATACCTGATGAAAGTGATCGGCGGCCACTCCAGCATCAGCACCCAACATGACGCCACATTAACTGCCACCGTTGAGTCGAGCGGCACAAGCGCTTAGAGTCAATCCCAGAATCAAGAGTTCCAACGTCAAACCCTGGTTTGTTGGACGGCAACCCTCTCGCTGTAGTGGGGTGCCCCAGGTGAGGATTCGGCCCGTCACGGACCGTGCGGGCAAGTACGGCGCCCCGCTATATCCGGCTGCGCCTCGACTGTGCAGAGGACTTTTCCATGCCCATTCAGGATTCACTCGTCGAACCACGCCCGGGCGGCCAGCCCGGACCACAGGGCCCGCCCGGGACCCCAGCTCAACAGCCACGGATCCGCGACAAGAAACGCGTTCTCACCTCCGCGTTCGTCGGCACCACCATCGAGTGGTACGACTTCTACCTCTACGGAACCGCTGCAGCCCTCGTCTTCAATGACCAGTTTTTCCCCGCCAGCTCCCCCGTGGCCGGAACCCTCGGTGCTTTCGCGACGTTCGCCGTCGGCTTCGTCGCCCGCCCGCTCGGTGGCCTGATCGCGGGGCACCTCGGCGACCGGATCGGCCGCAAATCACTCCTCGTAGCGTCGCTGCTGATCATGGGCGTCGCATCCACACTCATCGGCCTGCTACCCACCTATGCGAGCATCGGTGCGGCCGCCGTCGTCGGACTTGTCATCCTGCGGCTGCTGCAGGGACTGGCCTGCGGTGCCGAATGGGGCGGCTCTGCCCTCCTCTCCGTGGAACACGCGCCGCGACACCTGCGCGGGTTCTTCGGCAGCTTCACGCAAGTCGGATCGGCGGCCGGAATGCTGCTCGCCACCAGCGCCTTCGCCATCACACAGGCACTCACGACGACGGCCCAGTTCGAGTCCTACGGCTGGCGGATCCCGTTCCTGGCCA
Source organism: uncultured Micrococcaceae bacterium (assembly GCA_947502645.1). Taxonomy (GTDB): domain Bacteria; phylum Actinomycetota; class Actinomycetes; order Actinomycetales; family Micrococcaceae; genus Arthrobacter_J. The sequence continues at coordinate 711,297 of CANNAD010000001.1, forward strand.
GCGGAATCCTCGTGGTCGTCGGACTGTATATCCGTCTCGGCGTAGAGGACGCACCGGCGTTCCGGCAGCTCAAATCCGACGACCTCACACTCAAAACACCAGCACGCGAACTGTTCAGGAACAACAAGCGCGGACTATTCGTCACCATGGGTCTGCGCATGGCCCAGCCCGCCCTCTTCGCAATCCTCACCGTCTACACCATCGGGTACATCGCCGACCGGCGCGGGGACACGACGTCGGGCGTCACCGCCGTCATGATCTGCTCCGCCGTGGGCCTCGCATCCGGGCCGCTCTGGGGCTGGGCCTCCGACCGCTGGGGCCGCCGGCCCATCGCCGTCGCCTCCGTCATCGGAATCGGCGCCCTGATCTGGCCCTACTTCTGGTTCCTGAACAACGGTTCGCTGGTACTGCTGCCGCTGGTGATGATCTTCGCCATGAACCTGTTCCACGACTCCGTCTACGGGCCGCAGGCCGCCTGGTTCGCCGAACAATTCCCGGTCCGTGTGCGCTACACCGGCGTCTCGCTCGGATACCAGATCGCCACGATCCTCTCCGGCGGACTGACCCCCGTCATCGCCGCAGCACTGCTCATAGTGGGCGGCAACGAACCCTGGCTGATCTGCGCCTACATTTCCGTGCTCGCCGTCGTCTCCCTCGTGGCCGCACGCGCCGCGAAAGATCCCGCCGGCGACTACCTCCGCAACCCCGCCACCAAAGACACCTTCGAGGAGATCGCATGACCCGCCCCATCCTGCTCAACGCTTTCGAAATGCTGGTCCCCGCCTTCCAGTCCCCCGGTCTCTGGCGGCACCCCAAGGATGAAAGCGACCGTTACACCGAACTCCCCTACTGGATCGAACTGGCACAAACACTCGAGGACGGCGGTTTCAGCGGCATCTTCTTCGCCGACGTCCTCGGCCAGTACGACGTCTACGGCGGCAACGCCGACGAAGCGATGCGCGCCGGCGTCCAGTACCCGCTCCTCGATCCCACCCTGATCGTGACCGCGCTCGCCGCCGCCACCCGGCGCATCGGCTTCGGCGTCACCGCATCGGTCACCTACGAACAGCCCTACCTCCTCGCCCGGCGCTTCAGCACCCTCGACCACCTCACCGGCGGCCGCGTGGGCTGGAACATTGTCACCTCCTATCAGGACTCGGCGGCCCGGAATCTTGGTCTCGCCGGCCAGATCCCGCACGACAAGCGCTACGACCGCGCCGAGGAATACATGGACGTGGTCTACAAACTGTGGGAAGGATCGGTGGACGACGACGCCGTGGCGGCCGACCGCGAGCGCGGCGTTTTCGTGGACCCGGCGAAGGTGCGTGGAATAGGGCACGACGGCGAACATTTCAGCGTTCCCGGCCCTTCCCTTTCCGCGCCCTCCCCGCAGCGGACGCCGTTCCTGTTCCAGGCGGGCGCGTCCGCTCGTGGGCAGGCGTTCGCGGCGAATCACGCGGAGGCGATCTTCTTCAACGGGTACTCCACATCGATGGTCCGCGGATGGGTGGATACGGTGCGGGAGTCCCTGGTGTCACGTGGCCGGGCCGCGGATTCGGTGAAGATCTTCGCGATGGCTACCGTGATCGTGGCGGAGACCGATGCCGCCGCCGAGGCGAAACTCGAAGAATACAAGCAGTACGTGGATCCGGAAGGTGCGCTGGCGCTGTTCGGTGGCTGGACCGGCGTCGACCTCAAGGGGCTGGACCTGGACAGTCCGCTGGAATACGTCCAGTCGGAGGCCAATCAGTCTGCGTTGGCGTCGTTCACGAAGCTGGATCCCTCGCGCACCTGGACTATCCGGGAGCTGGCGCAGTTCGTGGGTCTGGGCGGGCGCGGGCCGGTGATCGTGGGCTCGCCGTCGACTGTGGCCGATGAGCTGGAACGGTGGATCAACGAAGCCGACGTGGACGGCTTCAACCTCGCGAGCGCCATCCGGCCTGCCGACCAGCGGGAGTTTGTGCTGCTGGTTTCGCCTGAATTACGACGCCGGGGCCTCCTCCCCGAGGCGCCGGATGGGCAGACCTTCCGTGAGGCGGTGCTCGGGCGGGGTCCGCGGCTGGCCGACGATCATCGGGGCGCGAGTTTCCGGCTGAGCGAGGTGCGCGCGGGCTAGGGGTTCGCTGGTCCCTGGCCCACCAACCTGTTGTACAGATCAGGGGCTCCCATCCCAAACCGGAGCCCCTGATCTGTACAACAGCCGCCGCACTGGCCAACAACGCAAAGCGGGGAGCGCCGGATGCGTCAGGAATGATGTACTGAACCCATGACGATCACACGCTCTTCTGAGGACTGGTACGCACGGGATCTCTCGGGTGAGGAGTTCACTGACGTTACGTTCACGGATCTTGACCTGACGGAGGCGACGGCGACCGGCGCTTCCTTTGACAGCTGCACCTTCAAGCGGGCGTCCTTCAACGTCGCGAAGTTCACGGATAGCTCGTTCGCGAACTGCACGTTTGCGCATTGCAACTTCTTCGACGCGAGCTTCACCGGCTGCCGCATGGTGGGCAGTACGTTCGAGAAGTGCAGTTTCAACATCACGAGGGTCGACGGCGGCAACTGGTCCATGACGGCGCTGCCCGGTGCGGAGCTGTCCAAGGCGGTGTTCAACTCTGTGCGTATGACGGAGGCGGACCTGCGCGGCGCGAAGTGTGCGGGCGGTACGTTCCGTGAGGTCGATTTCGGAAATGCCTGGTTCGACGGCGCAGACTTCAGCGGTGCGGATCTTCGCGGCAGCAATCTGGTGTCTCTGGATCCCAAGGACGTGAATGTCAGAAAGGCTGTGGTGGACATGCAGCAGGCCGTTGTCCTCGCGGAAAACCTTGGTCTCGACATTCGTCCGGAGTGAAAGGGTTCCCCTCGTGAATGTTTCCAATTCCGCTGTCCGCATCGACGCCTGGTTGTGGGCGATCCGCGCGTATAAAACCCGTTCAGCGGCGACGACGGCGTGCCGGGCCGGGCACGTTCGTCTCAATGACAAACCGGCGAAGGCGTCCCAGATCGTCATACCGGGCGACACCATTCGCATCCGCATGCCGGGCTTCGAGCGCATCCTCGAGGTGCGTCAACTGATTGCCAAACGTGTTGGCGCGGAGGCGGCGTCCCACTGTTTCACAGACCACACGCCGCCCCGGCCCAAGCTCCCCGCACTCGGCCTGCCCCAGCGCGACCGCGGCGCTGGCCGGCCCACCAAAAAGGACCGGCGTGAGCTGGACCGGCTGCGGGAAATGCGCGACGGCGGCTGACTCAGGCATTCTCCCGATACTCGTGAAAGACAGGGTCCGTCTGAAGTAAACGATCCATACGCTCTTTTCGCTCGAGCGCTCGCTCATTGAGTGCGTACGGAATGATGAGCAAGAGTGGAGGGATCAAGCTGATGTAGAAGGGCCACCACTCTTTGATGAATGGCACAAAAGCGAGAACCATAAGAAACGGATGAATCGCGCGATAGAACTTCATGAACCTAGAGCACCATCCGTACGGGCTCGATCGGCCGGCCGCTGCGGAATTGTTTGTCGTCGGGTTCCAGGCCTGCGAGTTCCTCGAGCAGGTGGCGGGTGGGCGGCATGATTTTCAGGGCGCCGTCGTCGGCATCTTTGAGGATGGAGCGGACTGAAGCCCAGTGCGAGGAATCTGCTTCCGTGGTCTGGTGGCGCGGGTCAAGAGATGGGGCCGGTTGGGTGAGGTAGAAGTAGGTGTCGAACCGTTTGGGCATGCTCGCCGGCGTCACCCAGTTGGCCCAGGGTGTCAGCTCACCGGCGGTCAGTGACGCCCCGGTCTCTTCCTTGACCTCACGCAGCGCGGCGGCGAGCAGGATGGCGGACAGTTCCCGGGCGGAGCCTGCGCCGTTGTCGCCGATCGTGCACTTCTGCCAGGCGACGGCGTGGTTCTCCGCAATGCGGGTCAGTTCCGGATTCCGTGCGGTGCCGTAGTCCTTGCCGTCCACGCGTCCTCCCGGGAACACCACTACACCGGGCGCGAAGTCCATGGTCTGCACACGGTTCTGGATGAACACCTCGGGCTCGTCGACATCGCGGCGCAGCATGATGACGCTGACCGCGAGGCGGGGTACAACAGGGGTTTCGGGCGCTTCCGGCATGTGTCCTTCTTCCTTCAGACGTGCTCCCAGCAGACTACCCGTGTCTACGATGGGACCATGACAACGCCCGATGCCAGCGCCGCCGATTCCTTCACCCGCAGCAGCCCCATGACCCGTTTCCGGCTGGCTCCGAACCCGGGCCCCATGAGCCTGGAGGGTACGAACTCCTATGTGATCGGTGAGGGGATCATCGTTGATCCCGGGCCCGACGACGAGGCTCACCTTCAGCTCCTGGCCTCGGTCGGCGTCGACCTGATTCTCATTACGCACCGCCACCCGGACCACACGGCCGGCAGCGAGCGCCTGCGCGAACTCACGGGAGCGCCGGTGCGCGCGCTGAACCCGGAGCATTGCCACGGCGGGCAGCCGTTGATGGACGATGAGGTGATCGACGTCGACGGCGTTCAGGTGCGCGTGCTGGCGACACCGGGCCACACCTCGGATTCAGTGAGTTTCCACCTGCCCGACGACGGCCCCAACGGTTCCGTACTGACCGGCGACACGATCCTCGGCCGGGGAACAACAATCATCGACTTCCCGGATGGCCGATTGGGTGCGTATCTGGAGTCCCTGGAACGGCTACGGGCGCTCGGCCCGGCAACTGTTCTTCCTGCCCACGGACCTGTACTGCCGGATCTGACAGTGATTGCCGACGCATACCTGGCCCACCGGCGACAGCGGCTGGAACAGGTGCGGGCTGCACTGGTGGAACTCGGTGCCGATGCTTCGGTGGAGCAGGTGACTGACCACGTGTATCACGACGTCGACTCCTCGGTTCGGCAGGCAGCCGAGGCCTCTGTCGGCGCTCAGCTGGACTATCTACGCAGCGAATAAGGAGAACCGATGACACTCAGAAAAGGCGTCTTGTTCGACGTCGACGGCACACTCGTGGACACCAACTACCTGCACGTACTGGCCTGGTGGCAGGCATTCCGGCAGGCCGGACATGAAGTTCCCATGGCGCAGATCCACCGTTGTGTGGGGATGGGCGGCGGAAGACTGATTGCCGAATTGTTGGGCGATGATCGGGACGAAGACCAGGACGAGGCGATCAAGGCCTCACACGGTGCCGTGTATGCCACGTACTGGCCTGCGCTCCGCACCCTACCCGGTGCACAGAAAATCCTGGTGCGCGCCCACGAGTCGGGACTCGCCGTCGTCCTCGCTTCCTCCGCTGAGGAGGCGGAGCTGGACGTCCTACGTCAGGTGATTGACGCCGACGACGCCATTGACGCAGCGACGAGTTCGGCCGACGCGGAGGCCAGCAAACCCGCACCCAACATTCTCGAAGCAGCGCTGAAGGCTGTTGACGTGCAGCCGGAGAACGCCGTATTTGTGGGCGACGCCGTGTGGGATGTCATTGCCGCGAAGGAACTTGGTGTTCCCTGCATTGGGGTTGAGTCGGGTGGGACAGCTGCTGCGACGTTGAAGGAGGCCGGCGCCGTCGAGGTGTACAAAAACCTGGCAGAGCTGCTCGAGTCCTGGGACAACAGCGCCATCGGCCAACTCCTCAAGTAACGCACCCCTCCCCCACCAAATGGGACATCCCTGCCGCTTTGGGACATCCCCACCACAATGGGCAGCGCAACAACCACAGAAACACCAGGCAACGGATATGAACGTGGACCCTTCCGCTTCGCGGGGCCTCATGTAAGGATCGAGAAGTCTCAATCATTCTCATCTGGAGGTCCAAATGACCAGAACTGTCCTTGCCCGGCGCGCGTCGGCGGCCATCGCCGTCGTCGCCCTTGCTGCTTCCGCCATGGTGGGCAGCAGCGCCGCAGCAGCCCCCACCGTGGAGCCCATCTCCACGCCTGTCCCGTTCGACGCCGCCGACGGGCAGCTCATGAGTTACGTGGTCAACGCAAAGCGCGCCAACCGCGGCCAGACCAAGCAGGTGGTCAAGGCGATCGAGGCCGCCGACGGCGTGGTCATCCAGGAATGGCCGCAAATCGGGGTGGTCGTGGTGCAATCCACGAGCGCCGACTTCCGCACCGAAGTGATGAAGCATGGCAAAAACTTCATCGAATCCGTGGGAGCCACGCGCACCGCGACGGTGTCCGAAGGAACCCCCGACGGGATCGACGTCCCGTGGACACAAATGCAGCAGCGCCGCATGACGCAGGACGCCCAGGCCAAAGCCAACGTGAAGTTCGGCAACGCGACCTACGAGGGCGCCGCCGCGGATCCGCGCGAGGGTGAACAGTGGGACATGCAGCAGATCAACGCCGACGACGCCAACGAGATCACGGACGGTTCCAGTGACGTGCTCGTGGGCGTGCTGGACAGCGGCATCGACCCCGACCACCCGGACCTCCAGCCCAACATCGACGTCGCGGCTTCGGTGAACTGCTCCGACGCCGGCCGCCCGGACACCTCAGCGACCGGCTGGCAGCCCACCACCTCCTACCACGGCACCCATGTGGCCGGCACGGTAGCCGCCGCCCGCAACGGCGTCGGCATCGTTGGAGTTGCACCCGGAGTTCGCATGGCGTCGGTGAAGGTAGTGAACGACGACGGCTACATCTACCCCGAATACGCTGTCTGCGGTTTCATGTGGGCCGGGATGCAGGGCATGGACGTGACCAACAACAGCTACTACGTTGACCCGTTGGCGTTCTGGTGTGGTGACCAGCCTGATCAGGCAGCGGTCCGCACCGCCGTCGAGCGCGCTGTCACCTGGTCCACGGATCAGGGTGTTGTCCACGCAGCGGCCGCAGGAAACTCGGCGTACGACCTGTCCAACAAGACCACGGACACCGGCAGCCCCAATGACAGCACCGCTATCGACCGGCAGATCAACAACGACTGCAAGGACATGCCCACGGAGCTGCCCGGCGTAGTGACTGTTTCCTCGACCGACCAGGCGGCGCAGCTGTCCTCGTTCTCCAACCGGGGACTGAACGTCATCGACGTCGCGGCGCCCGGGTCTCGGATCCTCTCCACCATGCCAGACAACTCATACGCGAAGCTGAGTGGTACGTCCATGGCGTCACCGCACGTCGCTGGCGTTCTGGCGCTCATGAAGTCCGCTCACCCCGACTGGGCTCCCGCGAAGATGATCGAAGAGCTGCGCGAGCAGGCCACCGATCACGAGTGCGCACCGGCATCCGCACCCCGCGGAGCCGAGTGTGTGGGCACCGAAGATAACAACAGCTACTACGGCGAAGGCATCACGGACGCACTCGCCGCTGTGCGCTAACCACCCTCTTCGTCTGGCCGGGGCAGTGTCCCCGGCCAGACTTATGTCCTCCGGGTGTAGCCTGACCACGTGAGAAACGAAACCCTGTGGGAAGCGAAGAAGCGGGACAATCCCGGACATTCAGCCTGGTATATCCAGCGGTTTGAGCAGATGCGCGCAGACGGCGCGGACCTGCACGGGGAGGCGCGGCTGATCGACGTCATGGCTTCCCGCAATGCCCGGATTCTGGACGCCGGCTGCGGACCCGGCAGGATTGGTGGCGAGCTAGCGCGGCGAGGTCATCAGGTGGTGGGGGTCGACGTCGACCCTGAACTCATTGAGGCAGCCAAGACGGACCACCCCGACGTCGAATGGCACGTTGGTGATCTCAGCGAGCTGGACCTGCACGACGACGACGGCGGCCGTTCGGTTTTCGACCTCATCGTCTGCGCGGGGAACGTCATGACCTTCCTGGCCCCCGGCACCGCCGAGGACGTGCTGCGGAACTTCGCGGCGCACCTTGCGCCCGAGGGTAGGGCCGTCGTCGCCTTCGGTGCTGGCCGTGGCTACAGTTTTGATACCTTCCTTACCGACGTCGAGGCTGCCGGGCTCACCTGCGACGCACGTTTCGCGACATGGGAGCTGCGGCCGTGGACGTCGTCGTCGGACTTCCTGGTGGCCGTGCTGTCCACGACGTAGTCAGGGATCAGTCTCTGGCTTCGGCCGTCTTCTTGTCGTTGGCTTTTTGCAGCGCTTCGATGAGTTCGTCCTTGTTCATCTCTGAGCGGCCGGAGATGTCCAGCTTCTTCGCGAGATCGTAGAGGTGCTCCTTCGACGCGTTCTGATCAACGCCGCCGGCGGTCTCACGTGAAGTGTCCTTGCCGCCTTTGGCCTGCGGGTCAGAAGGGCCGTTCTCGTCCTTGGGCTCCCAGTGATCGCCCACCTTCTCGTGCGTATGCTTCAGCGCACTGTAGGCGACGCGGTTGGCACGCTCCTCATCGCCGTCGTACTCCTCCGCCGCTGAATCATGGGCCTTGGCATAGGTTTCCTGGGCCTTCTTGTCCGAGCGCTTGAGCGTGCTCGGCAGCTCCGACTCCCTGACCTTTCCGTCCTTCGTTGTCTTCGGCATGCTGCACCTCATTTCTCCGCGCGAACGCGGTTCGGCTACACACCAACCTTGGACCCGCTGGCTATTGCACAGCAAGCTGTATAACGTTCTGTCCCAGAGAAAGGCTGCGAGCCACCACCGTCGCGGCCCCTATCCGGCTACCGAAAGGGACGCGTCAGCATGGCAAAACCGAAGAAGGGCAAACCAGCGGAGGAATTCGCGGCCCCAGATCTTGAGAGCCCGGAGGGGCGCAAAACCATTCGACGGGCTATTGCCGGATCTGCCATTGGAAACGCAACCGAGTGGTTCGACTACGGCGTGTACGCCGTCGTCGTCACCTATATCACCGCCAACTTCTTCCCCGGCGGCACCGAATGGGCGCTGGCAACATTCGCCATTTCGTTCCTGGTCCGCCCTCTCGGCGGATTCTTCTGGGGTCCGCTGGGCGACAAGATTGGCCGCAAGGCTATCCTGGCCCTGACGATCGTCCTCATGGCCGGCGCGACGTTCGCGATCGGTCTCATTCCGAGCTACGAGTCGATCGGCTGGTGGGCTCCCGCACTGCTGATCCTGATGCGGCTCATTCAGGGTTTCTCCGCGGGTGGCGAATATGGTGGTGCGGCCACGTTCATGGCCGAATATTCCCCGGACAAGAAGCGTGGCTTCTTCGGCAGCTTCCTCGAATGCGGCACCCTGATCGGCTTTGCGCTCGGAACCGCCATCGTCCTCTTCCTGCAACTGATCCTCGGCGATCAGGCGATGCAGGAGTGGGGCTGGCGTATCCCGTTCCTGATCGCTGGACCACTGGGCCTGATCGGCTTCTACCTCAGGAACAAGCTGGAGGACACCCCGGTATTTCGTGAGTTGGACGAAGCTAACGGTGAAGAGCCCAGTGCCAAAACGGAGTTGCGCGACCTTGTCCGTAAGTACTGGCGCCCCATCCTCGCCATGTCCGGCCTGGTCATTGCGCTCAACGTAGCCAACTACACCCTCCTCAGCTATATGCCCACCTATCTAGAGACCCAGATCGGCATGTCGAATAATGCCTCGCTCACCCTGATCCTCATCGGTGAGCTGATCATGATCGTCTTGATTCCATTCGCCGGACGACTTTCCGACAAAACAGGACGGCGCCCCCTCTGGCTGGTGTCCATGGGCGGACTACTGGTGCTCGCGATCCCGATGTACCTGTTGATGTCCACGGGTTTCGTTGGGGCCCTGATCGGCTTCGCGGTACTCGGCATCCTCTACATCTTCCAGTTAGCCACTATCTCGTCCACGTTCCCGGCGATGTTCCCCACCCAGGTCCGGTACGCAGGTTTTGCGATCACCTACAACGTGGCAACCGCGATCTTCGGCGGAACCGCGCCTCTGGTCAACGAGGCTGCGATCGAGAGCACCGGTGATCTTCTGTTCCCTGCCTATTACATGATGGGCGCCAGCGCTATCGGTCTCCTGGCCCTCCTCTGGGTCCGTGAAACCAAGGGCGAGTCCATCCGAGGAACCGAAATACCCGGAGAGCCGACGGCCGCGGAGAAAGCCACCACGGCCTGACCGTTCGCAACTGGCTTAGCCACTGTTCAGACGGCGGCAACTGTGGCTACGGTTGAACCATGAGTGCATACAAGACAGTTAACCCAGCCACTGGTGAAACGCTGAAGGAATTCGAGCAGACCACGGACGCGGACATTCAGGACGTTCTGACGCGCTCGCACAAGGCCTACGGTTCCTGGCGTCGCACCGCCGTCGAAGACCGCACCGCCATCCTGACCCGCGTCGCGGAACTCTACAAGGAACGCAAGGACGAGCTCGCCTCCATCATCACCATGGAGATGGGCAAGCCCAAGGGCCAGGCGCAGGCCGAAGTGGACCTTTCCGCAAGCATTTACCAGTACTACGCGGACAAGGGCCCGCAGTACATGCAGGATGAAACGATCGACGCCGTCGGCGGCGGTGAAGCGGTAGTCCGCACCGAACCCATTGGTTCCCTGGTGGGCATCATGCCGTGGAACTTCCCCTACTACCAGGTGGCACGTTTCGCCGCGCCGAACCTGCTGCTCGGCAACACGATCCTGTTGAAGCACGCCGAGAACTGCCCGCAGTCGGCCCTCGCCATGGAGCAGATTTTCAAGGACGCAGGCCTGCCCGAAGACGCGTACATCAACATCTTCGCAACCAAGGAACAGATCGCGGACATGATCGCCGATCCTCGGGTACAGGGTGTTTCCCTCACGGGGAGCGAACGTGCCGGATCCGCCGTCGCCGAGGTTGCCGGCCGCAATCTGAAGAAGTACGTGCTGGAACTGGGCGGATCAGATCCGTTCATCGTGCTCGACAGCGAGGACCTGGACAAGACCGTCAAGGCCGCCGTCGCCGGTCGGTTGGGTAACGCTGGCCAGTCATGCGTCGCGTCGAAGCGGTTCATCATCCAGGAGAAGTACTACGACGATTTCGTGGAGAAGTTCACCGCACGGATGTCGAAGATGAAGCCGGGCGACCCCAGCCAGGCGGATACGCGTTTCGGTCCGTTGTCCTCACAGGCTGCAGCGGATGGTCTGATCGAACAGATCAAGGACGCCGTGGACAAGGGCGCCACGCTCCGTACGGGTGGAAACCACATCGACGGGCCCGGAGCATTCGTCGAGGCCACTGTCCTCACGGACGTGACGCCGGATATGCGCGCCTACCATGAAGAGCTTTTTGGCCCGGCAGCGGTCGTGTACAAGGTGGCTGACGAGGAAGAAGCCATCGAGCTCGCCAACAGCTCGGCCTACGGTCTCGGCGGTTCCGTGTTCAGCGCGGACACAGCCCGGGCGCAGTCCGTGGCGCATCGGCTGGAGACGGGCATGGTGTGGATCAACTCCGTCACCAGTACGCAGGCAGACCTGCCGTTCGGCGGAGTGAAGCGCTCCGGCGTCGGGCGTGAACTCGCGAAGTACGGCATGGACGAGTTCGTGAACCGCAAGCTGGTCCGCACGCCAGCATCCAAGCCGGCACAGCCCGCTGGCTGATTCGGGCCTAAACCCGTCATTGAGTGTGCAGCTGACGCGACCGCAAGGTCCCCAACCCCACGTCAGCTGCACACTCAAACCTTTTCGTCCCCACTGAAGGAGACCCCATGACCACCAGCACACAGATCCAGCTCGCTTCCCGCCCCACCGGTGAACCGACCCCCGAGAACTTCCGGACCGTGCAGGAGGAACTGCCCGAGCTGAAGCCCGGCGAGGTGCGGGTCCAGAACGCGTTCATCTCGGTTGACCCGTATATGCGCGGGCGCATGAACGACGCGAAATCCTACATCCCGCCGTTCCAGCTCGACGAAACGATGACGGGCGCCGCCGTCGGACGTGTCATCGAGTCCGCCAGTGACAGCCTTGCTGAAGGCGACCCCGTGCTGCACAACTTCGGGTGGCGCGACGTCGCTCAGGCCAGCGCAGATCAGTTCACCAAAGTTCAGGATGTGCCGGGACAGGAGCTGTCCGTCTACCTCGGCATTCTGGGCATGACCGGACTGACGGCCTACGCAGGACTGACGCGGATCGGTGCCTTCCAGGAGGACGACATCGTGTTCGTCTCCGGTGCCGCGGGTGCCGTGGGAAGCGCCGTCGGCCAGATAGCACGGCTGCTCGGAGCGAAGCAGGTCATTGGTTCGGCCGGATCCGCTGAAAAGGTTGAGCTCCTCAAGAGCAAATACGGTTTCAGCGACGCGTTCAACTACAAGGACGGCCCGGTGCGCAAGCAGCTCAGGGACGCCGCGCCCAACGGTGTGGACGTGTATTTCGACAACGTGGGCGGCGAGCATCTTGAGGCCGCGATCGACGTCCTCAACCGCAACGGCCGTGCGGCCCTGTGTGGTGCTATCTCCCAGTACAACAACACCAGCCGTGAACCCGGCCCTGACAACATGGGCAATCTGGTCACGAAGTCGCTGAGGCTTCAGGGTTTCATCGTGGGTCAGCACCAGGACCTGCAGGGCGAGTTCATCGAAAAAATGTCCGGCTGGCTGACCAACGGTGACATTGTTTTCGACGAGACCGTGGTGGACGGGATCGATAACGCGGTGCAGGCATTCCTGGACATGATGAACGGTGCCAACACCGGCAAAATGGTGGTCCGCGTCTGACGCCGTAGAAGTCTTGCGCGGCCCGCCCGCGGCGCCACAGACAACAATTCAGTGTCGTGTATAGGTGGCGCCCGTGCGGTCGCATACAGTGCTCACATGACTGACATACATGGGGGAATCGTCGCTCGCGGAGTGCGTCGAAGTTTCGGCTCCGTCGAGGCCGTCCGCAACATCGATTTCGAGGCGCCACCGGGCGAGGTAACGGCCCTGATTGGGCCGAACGGCTCCGGGAAAACAACACTTTTACTGATCCTCGCGTCCCTGCTGGCACCGGACGCAGGGACGGTGCGGGTCAACGGCATTGACCCATTGGAGAATGCGACGGCGGTTCGCCGCTCAGTCGGCTGGATGCCTGACACGCTGGGCGTCTGGGAATCACTGACCGCTACCGAAATCCTGACTACGTTGGGCACCCTGTATGGGCTCGGCCGGGCAGCCAGTCATGCCCGCGCGGATGAATTGCTGCGTACCGTGCGGCTTGAGGACCTGGCCCATCAGCCCGCGCGGGTCCTCTCTCGGGGACAACAACAGCGTCTCAGCCTTGCCCGTGCCCTCATTCACGATCCGCAGGTCCTTCTGCTAGATGAGCCAGCCTCGGGGCTGGATCCCGGTTCCCGTGTGGAATTGCGCAAACTGTTGCGTACGCTGGCCGGCCAGGGCAAGGCGATTGTAGTTTCCAGCCATGTGCTCTCGGAACTGGATGAAATCGCCGACCGCGCCGTCTTCGTCAACCGCGGTGAATCCGTGAAGACGCAGACGGTCCACGAAGCCGGTGGGCAGGCGCGGCGCTACGTCATCCACGCGGACCCCAGTGAACCGCTGGTCGTGGCGCTGCGCGAGCAGGGGCTCAACTTTGCGCGCAGCGGCGATACCCGCCGTGAGGAGTACGAGGTGGTGCTCGGCAGCACCGCGGAGGCTGCAACCCTGCTGCGTACTCTGGTGATGAACGACGTCGTGATCACCTCCTTCGCCCCCGCTGGCGGCGCCCTTGAAGAGACGTATATGAGCCTGGAGACGGAGCGGCAATGACAGCTGAACTGAAGGAGAACGCGGGCGCACACCCCGACCATCGGCTCCCCTACGTCGCTGGGGTGAAGGCGATCTTCGGGCTCGAGATGAAGCAGCGCCTCAGAGCGCGCTCCTGGTACATCATGCTCGCGGTGTGGTTCGTCATCCTCGGCCTGGTGTTCGTGCTGGCGGCTGTGACGACGTCGAGCCTAACCCCCGACGAAGGGGGGCCAATCCTTTTCGAGTTGGTCGTCGGCTTCGTGCTGATGTTCGGGTTGCTTGTGGCACCCGGCCTCTCAGCAAACGCTGTCAATGGGGACCGTGCAGCCGGAACGCTCGCGATTCTCCAAGTGACACTACTGAAGCCGGGACAACTCCTGTGGGGTAAATGGCTCGCAGCGTGGGTCGCTTCGCTGGCGTTCCTCGTCATCAGCATCCCCTTCATTTTCTGGGCGCTAGCCCTTGGCGGAGTCAACATCGCCGAAGCGTTCGTCTCCCTGCTGATGCTCGGTGTCGAACTCGGATTGGTCGCTGCTATAGGTGTCGGTGTGTCGGCTATCGCGGCCCGCCCCCTGTTCTCGATAGTGTCCACCTACATGCTTGTAACCATGCTAACGATCGGCACGCTGATCGGCTTCGGTCTGAGCCTCACTCTCGTGCAGGAGCAAGCCAAAGTCACCTCGGCGGACTACTACCTCCCCGAAACATTCGATTCGATGGCGGCGCCAACGGAAGATGACTGGGTGTGCGAAACCCAGACCTACGAGCAAACTGTGCTCCACACGGAGCGTACGGTTTGGCTATTGGCCGCGAACCCCTTCGTGATCGTTGCTGATTCGGTGCCCTACAAACGCGATGGTGACTTTGATACCGGCGACGGAACGTCCTATTCTCCCGGCATTATGGAGAGCATCAGTAGCTCAATTCGGTCCGCCCAGGCTGGTCCGGACTATGAGCAGACCTGCGAAGAGGCGCTTCGACCGTATAGCGCCGGACCACCGGAGGCATCAGCGGACAAATTCCCCATCTGGCCGCTCGGCATCCTCTTGCAGGCGGCACTCGCGAGTACCCTCATCCTCTTCGGCAGAAAAAGGCTTGCTACCCCGGCGCAGCGTCTGCCGAGAGGTACTCGAATTGCCTGACGCTGGCATCGCGCAGCTGCGGTGATGGTCCCGAGTTCAAGCTAGCTCTGATCCAGCTGGCCTTCCAGTAACTGACGAAAAACTTCCGTGAGCATGTGGACGCCAGCAACAATATCGTCGTCGGACGTGTATTCATGCTCGTTGTGGGAAATACCTGCAACGGAGGGGACAAACAACATCACGGTCGGCACAAGGTCCTTCATATTGGTGGAATCGTGCCCGGCCAGAGTCTTGACGCGCCCGTAGGTCAGCCCAAGGCCGGCCGCAGCTTTTTCGGCCAGGTCAACACCCTCAGGCTGGTACGGCATGACAGGCCAGCAATGGGACGCGTGCTTCTCGATCGCCACATTGGCGGCTTTTTCAATGGCCGCGACCCGCTTGTGCAGGGTGGCGTCCGCCTCGGCGAGCACCGCTTCGTCAGCGGAACGAAGGTCCAGCAGCAGACTCACGCGGGAGGGTACGACGACGGGCGAGTTGGGGTAGACGTCAAGCTGACCAACCGACGTGTGCAGAACTCCGGGATACTGATCTGCCACTTCACGCGCGGCGACCACCAGCATAGATGCACCCAAAAGCGCGTCCTTGCGGTCTGCGATCACAGTGGACCCGGTGTGCGCCTGCTCGCCGTGCACCACAAACTCGTACTTGTTCGCGGCCCAGTTGGAGTCCACCAGACCGATGGTGACGCCGTCGCGCTCCATGCTGCGGCCCTGCTCTATATGAATTTCAGCCGCATACGCAGCCTTGGGCGCGGGCCCTGCACCGAGGCAACCGATGCTCTCCAGTGCCTGCCGGACCGTGATCCCGGACGGATCGGTCACGGCCAGAGCCTCAGCCAGATCGAGTTTGCCGGTGTAGACAGAGCTGCCCATCATCGACGGCTTGAAACGTGCGCCCTCTTCGTTGAACCAGTTCACGACGGCGATGTTGTATCTGGGCGTCTGCCCGGACTCACGATACGAGGCGGCCAGCCGGAAGGCAGCGTGCGCTGCGGCGAGAACGCCATACGCACCGTCGTAACGGCCAGCTGTCGGCTGCGAGTCCATGTGTGATCCAACAATGACGAACGGAGCCCCGGGAACCAGCTCCAACAGACCGAACTGGTTGCCGATCTCATCGAAACGAACCTCAAAGCCCTGCTCCCGCAGGAGTGCCGTGAACCAGACCCGCTGCTCGCCGTCGGCCGCTGATCCTGCCTGCCGGTCAACGCCGCTGTTGCCTGTCGCGCCGAAGGTGCACAGGGTGGCGAAGTCAGTGATGAACCGGGCGTCGTCGCCGGTGAAGTTCGCGGGATTCGGTTCGGTGATCATGGTCGACATATCTATTCCTGTCAGGCTGTGGTGGGGTTCAGGGGCGGAAGCGGCGGGCGCGGGTCCTAGACGTCCGATGACTTCGGTGAACGGGTGGTGGGATCCTGCAGCAGATGCAGGACGGCAGGCTTGCCGCTGGCGACGGCGCGGCGGAAGGCTTCCCGGAACTCTTCTGTACGTTCCACGCGCTCTCCGTGTCCGCCGTAGGACTCCGCCCACTGGCGGAAATCCGGGTTGGTCAGTTCGGTGCCGGAGGGGCGGCCCGGGTAGTGGCGCTCCTGGTGCTCGCGGATGGTGGCAAAGCAGCCGTTGTCGAGGACGATCGCGATGAACGTACCGCCGTAACCGATGGCAGTGGCGATCTCCTGACCGCTCATCAGGAAGTCGCCGTCGCCCTCAATAGCGATGACCTGGCGGTCCGGGAACATCAGGCTGGCCGCGACAGCTGCCGGAACTCCCATGCCCATGGCGCCGTTGCGCGGTGCTGCCAACGAATTTGCTGACGTGTGGGGCAGATAGCGTGCAGCCCACAGGGCATGATTACCGGCACCGTAGGTGATGACGGCATCTGCGGCCATTTCTTCGCGGAGCACTTCCATGCACAGCCCGAAGTCCACGCCCTCGCCGCCATCGGCCCGGGGAGTGCTGAAGCGCTCATACTCGTCCCGGCCGTTCGCCAGCCACTGAGCCGAACCACCAGTGGTGAAATCCTGATCCGCAAGCGCGCGGGCAAACTCATCTACATCGGCGACAATCTGCTGGTCCAGCCGGCCGAAGTGCCCCAGGGTATCTCCGGGCATAGCCACAATCGTCTCGGCTTTCAAACCCCGCGTATAGCCGTCGCTGAGCACATCACTGCGGGTACAGCCGATGAACAGCAGCAGATCCGCCTCATCGAAACGGCTGGCCAGCGCATCGCTGCGCCCATATCCCAGGGACCCTACGTAACTGTTGCCGCCCTCGAGTATGTGCGGAACGGCGTCGTAGGCGCGGAAGTCAGCGGCCACGGGTATGTTGCTTGCGGCCGCCCAGCGGACCAGTGCATCGCTGGACTCCTGCGTCCAGCCTTCGCCGCCGACGACGATCAGCGGCTTTCGCGCTTCGGCGAACCGCTCCCCCAGCTCGGTCATGGCGGAGACGGAGGGTTCCGCGACGGCGAGCGCGCGTGGCTTCACCGGCTGGCCGCCGTCGACCATGTGGGTGATGACGTCCTCGGGCAAACCGATCACGACGGGGCCAGGGCGTCCGCTCATGGCAGTGTGCATGGCGTCGTCGACCACGAGAGCGGCGGAGGCTGCGTCGTCGAGCGTCACTACCTTCTTGGCGGTGCTGCCGAACCAGGCGTTGATGTCGAACTCCTGAAAGGACTCCCGGCCGCGGTCAACGATCGGGATCAGCCCTACAAACAGGACAAGCGGCGTCGCATCCTGATAAGCGGTGTGCACTGCGATGAGTGCGTTGGCGGCGCCCGGGCCGCGGGTGACCATTGCGATGCCGGGGAGCTCGCCCAGGCGGCCTTCGGCCAACGCCATGAACCCGGCCCCTCCCTCGTGGCGGGCAACTATCGTCGAAATCGAGGAATCGTGGAGGCCGTCCAGGACGTCGAGGAAGCTTTCGCCGGGAACGGAGTAGACCCGGCGGATGCCAGCAGTCTCCAGTTGGGACACGATCAGGTGACCTGCGGAAACGGCGGTGGACTGCGGTTGGGTGCCGGTGCTCAAAATTTCGTAACCTTCCATCAAGCGGTGACGACACCTCAGGCAGAGGGCCGCCTTCCCATCGTGCCATCCGGATTTCATCTGGGGAGTAGCTATTGCAAACAGGTTTTCCGTCCTAGAGTGTGCGTATGCACACGCCGGACTCCCCCACTCCCGGAGCCACCGCCACGGACCGAACGGACGAGCGCTGGTTCGAGTTGCTCAACGATCTCAAGTTGTCGCTGCCCAGGCTGCGTGAGATGTTTGTGGCGCGTGTGCAGGAAACTCCGGAGTATTCCCAGCACGCTGTGTCAGCTGAAGAACTACAGCAGGCGGCGTCGGTAGCCCTGTCGTTGATCCTTGATGCGATGTCCGGCGAACAATACTATCCGCGAATGCGTGTGTACGGTACGGAGCTGGGCACTCTGCGCGCCCGGCAGGGGTTGTCCTCGGAAGCGCTCATGTCTGCGGTGCGTCTGGATTTCCCGGTGATCTGGGCCGGGCTGCTGGAGGCTTCCCGTCCTGAGGACGCCGAGTTGCTGACGTGCCGGGCCGAGGAAGTCTGGCGGGTGGTGGATGACTTTGCCCAGGCCACCAGGGACAGCTACATTGACACCCGCATCCGGATGGCGCAGGAAGAGTCCGGCGTCCGGCAGGAGTTCATTGCAGCACTTTTTGGTGCCCAGGGCCGGCTGGCCGAAGTTCGCGAACGCTTCGCGAATGCTTTCGAGACGGATTCCGAGGCACCATATGTCATTGCCGCTGCTACTGGCAGTGCAGCTGTCCAGCTCCGCCAATTGGCTAGCTTTCCCACACGTGACAAACGCGTTTTCCTGCATGAGGCTGAAAACTGTACTTATCTATTCTGGCCCGAGACTGCCACGCACGGGGCTGGCAACAACTTCCGGTGGGCGCCATTGAATAAGGTCAGCTGCGGGCTCGCGCGTTCAGAGCACGGGTTATCGGGTCTGGCAGCGGCGGCACGCGTGGCCGCAGCGCTCTCAGAGCTCGCAGACCCAGCTGAATCTGGGCCCAAAACGGTGGATCGGGACTGGCCGCGCATGGCGCGCTCGCGTCTGGATGAACTCGGCATTGAGCTGAGGGCCGAGCTGGAGGCTCAGATGGCACAGTGCCGGCCGGAAGAAGCAGACAGGATGCGCGAAACAGTCCTGTGTTTCATCGCCAACGGCAGCGTCAGTGACACTGCCGCTGAGCTGTACTGCCACCGGAACACCATATTGAACCGGTTGCGGCGGTTCCGGGAGGTCACAGGCCTTGACCTGACCATTCCCCACCAGGCTGCCCGAATCGTTATCGCCTGGTCCTGAAAGGACGGAGGTTCATTCCTGCCCGGGGCTGCGCGCTTCCACAGCGTTGCGTGTGCGTCTGCCCAGTCCGACGGCGTCAATCGTGTGCGATTCATCCTTGTGAGCTCCGTCTCAGGACTGGATAGTTGACAACTAGTTCCGCAGTGGATTGCACCGGTCATACCCCCGATCGAGGCGGCTTGCGGATGAACACAGGTTCGTTCAAGGGAAGGTAGACCCATGCTAAAGAAGAAGCTCGTTCCAGCGGCAGCGCTTGCTGTAGCAGCACTGGCCCTGTCCGGTTGCGGCGGCGGAAGCCAGAGCGCCGATGATGAGAAGACGTGGGAGCTCAAACTCGCCTCGTACCAGCCCCCGACGGCGGCCGAGCCGGTCGCCACCAAGCGCCTGGCCGAGGAAATCGAAGAGAAAACCGATGGCCGGGTCAAGATTGAGTTCTTCTTCCAGGAAGCATTGCTCCCGGGTGCAGAGACGCTGCAGGGTGTGGCCGATGGCCGCGCCGACATGGGCTACATTGCGGATGCGTACTACCCCGCACAGCTTCCTTTGACCAACATCGCCGGCGTGCCGTTCCTGACCAGCAGCCCCGAAGCCCAGGGCCACGCCTTCTCCCAGATGTATGACGAGAACGAGGCCTTCCGCGCAGAGTGGGACAAGCAGGGCGTACACGTTCTCACCTGGTCTCCCGTCCCGCCGAACGTCGTTGCGGCCAAGAAGCCGGTAGACAGCCTCGATGACCTCAAGGGTCAGCAAGTCCGTCAGATCGGCTACTCCGGCCCGGCCTTCGAGATGGCAGGCATGAATCCGGTAGCAATTTCGCAAAGCGAGGTCTACGAGGCCCTGCAGCGCGGAGTGCTCGACGCCACGTCAGGCGGGTCACTGGACATCCTCACTGACCGCGATTACCAGGAAGTAGCACCCCATTTCGTGGATGTGAACTCCGGTAACTACGCCGTCACGATGAACGTGATCAACAAGCGCACCTGGGAAAGCATGCCCAAAGATATCCAGGACATCATCAACGAAGCCACCTCGGACTACATGGATTCCTACATAGAGGTGCTGTACGAAGCTGAAGCCAAGGCCTGCCAGGAGCTGCTGGACGCCGGTGGAACAGCCACCGTCCTCCCAGACTCCGAGACAGCTGACTGGGAAGCAAAGGCTGGTCCGGCTGTGCTGGATCTGTGGATGAAGGACGCAGCATCGAACTCTGATGCAGACCCCGCCGCGTTCTACGACGAGTACACCGCGGCCCTGGAGAAGTTTGAGGCCGAGGCGGAGTACGTGCCAGCCATGCAGCGCTGCGCAGACAAGTAACCGTAACGGAAACGAGATCACCCTCCCATGAGTGAACAAATGCGTGAGCGCCGCGTCAGCTGGCCCCGGCGTGCCATCAACTTGGTGGCACGCGGGCTGGCCGCAGTCGCCGTCCTGCTCATTATCTTCATGATGGTTTCCACCGTCGCCGACGTCATCAGCCGTCAGCTCACCGGTCAAGCCATTCCCGGCGTCATCGAAGTGGGTGAAGTGCTCATGGTCTCGACCGTGTTCCTGGGTCTGGCCTACGCCGAGACCCGTGGGGCACACGTCAACATGAACCTGGTGATCCGCAAACTTCCCCCACGAATCGCATCGATCGCAACCAGTCTCGGATTGCTGCTGGTTCTGTTCGTGGTCGGCTGGATGGTCATCGTCACGGGCATGCGGGCAGTCGAGGCGTTTGAGGTCCAGGAGTACAGGTTCGGTCTGGTGCAGATCCCCGTATGGCCTGCACGAATCGCCCTGGCCGTTGGCCTTGCCGCCTATTTCCTATCCCTGTTACCCCGCCTGGCGGATGACCTCCGCGGGATTTTCCGTCCTCGTGAAGCTCGCATCCAGGACACCACTATTCCGGAAGGAGGAGCATTCTGATGGAAGTTTTCCCGGTCGTCGTTTCGATCATCATCCTCCTGTTCCTGCTCATCTCAGGCATCCCCGTAGCCAATGCACTCGGTAGCACCGGCATTATCGGGCTGCTCATCCTCAGCGGCTTCGACCTGGCCAGCAACGTCATCGCCGGAACTTCATACTCGGCAGTAGGCAAAGCCAACCTCGTCGTGGTCCCCATGTTCATCCTGATGGGCATGCTGACACTACACAGTGGAATCGCTGAACAACTTTTTGCGCTCGCTTCCAGATTCCTGAAGAAACTCCCCGGCGGCCTAGCCGTTTCCACCATCTTTGCCTCGGCCGGGTTTGGAGCGGTGACGGGGTCAAGCCTCGCCTCTGTGGCGACCCTGGGCCGCACAGCGATCACAGAGATGATTCGCCATGGCTACAACAAGTCATTCGCCTCGGCCGCAGTTGCGGTCTCCGGTTCGCTTGCCGTCCTGATCCCGCCGAGCATCATCCTGGTGCTCTATGGATCCATCACGGGTGAGTCGGTCGGCGCCTTGCTGCTGGCAGGTATTGTCCCCGGAATCCTGTCCGCCATCATGCTGGCCAGTTTCGCGATCATGTTGGCCTACCGCAAACCGGCGCTCGTCAACGCTGGGCGGGCGTCCTTGGTAGGATCCGCCGTCGGAGGCAGCGGAGGCAGCGGCATGTCCGCAGGCCAGAGTAATCTCGCGGCCATGGGCATTCCGGATGAGGGCGAGATCAAGCTCAGCCCGGCGTCAGCCATCCGCGCAATCATCGCCATCGCACTGATCTTCATCATTGTTATCGGCGGCATCTACTCGGGCTTCTTCACCCCGAGCGAGTCTGCAGCAGTGGGTGCCGTTGTTGCACTCATGCTGATCATCACCCAGTACATGAAGCAGCCCCGGAAACTGCTCAGCAACGTGTCATTGGCACTGCGCGAGACCGTCTCGCTGAACTCCATGATCTTCCTGATCCTGGTGGGCGCGGGGATCTTCTCCTACTTCCTCGTGATGGCCGGCGTACCAACAGCGCTGTCAGAGTTTGTCGTCGGGATGCCGATCGCACCGGAGCTGACGGTGATCCTGCTGCTTCTGGTCCTGATCCCGGGCGGCATGTTCCTGGACTCGATTTCACTGCTGGTCATCACCGTCCCGTTGGTCTACCAGCCCATTACGGATCTGGGTTTCGACGGAATCTGGCTCGGCATCCTCGTGGTCAAGCTGATCGAACTGGGAATGATCACACCACCGATCGGACTGAATGCGTTCGTCACCGCCGGTACTACGCCGGGACTCGAGGTCGATCAGGTGTTCAAGGGAATCTTCCCCTACTACATCGCCGACTTCCTGATCATTGCGGTGCTGTTCGCCTTCCCTGAGATTGTGACCTTCCTGCCCGAAATGTCGGCGGCCTGACCAGATTGGAAAAATCATGACCGATACCGTGTCTGAAGTAGACCTCCAGGAACTGCTCAACAAACTCAGCAGAGTCGAGTTCCCTACCCTGGGGCACTTCCTCGAGGACGGGTTTTGTGCACCGGAAATCCGATCAATGGTCGCGGGTCCGCGGATGGTGGGAATCGCTTGCACCGCCAGGATTCCTGATGCCGATGCGATAGCCGTCAATCAGGCCCTCGTCCAGCTGAAGCCGGGTGAGGTACTGGTCCTGGACATGGCGGGTGACTATGGACACGCACCGGTCGGTGCCGTCACAGCAGCCGCCGCCCGGGCTCAGGGCGCCGCCGGAATCCTGGTGGACGGCGCTGTGACTGATTTGCCCGAGCTCAATGCCGGCGCCAACGGTAGTGTTCCGTTGCCGGTGTTTGCCCGCGGCACTACGTGCAGGACGACGAAACGCAAAGGCTCAGGCCAGGCGGAGTTCGGTGTCCCCGTCACTATAGGCGGGGTCACCGTGAATCCCGGCGACTTCGTACTCGGCGATGCCAATGGGGCACTGGTGCTGACTGCGGAGTCCGCTGCTGAAGTTGTCGATCTTGCCCTCGCCTCCGACGATGCTGAACCAGGTATTCTGCGTCGCATCGCGTCGGGGGAACCGCTGGAGAAGATCCTCTATATGGGGTGACTGGGGATCCTCTGGATCTTCTCTGGAACGGCGCCGCACCTGCACCCCCCGGCAGGTGCGGCGTCCCCATAATATTGATAAGCTGACTGAGCAACGAGGCCATCCATGAGAGGCACCAATGCTCAGCCATCAGCCGTACATCGACCGCGCTGATGCCGGTCGCCTCCTGGCCAATGACCTGAAGACATACCGCCGACGACGACGCCCCGTGCTGGTTCTCGCACTCCCCCGCGGCGGTGTTCCCGTCGCGGCTGAGGTCGCCGTGAAGCTCAAGGCCAAACTCGACGTCGTCATGGTCCGCAAAGTCGGCCTGCCGGACCACCCAGAAGTTGCGATGGGCGCTATTGCCAGCGTGGGCGGTGAGCTCGAAGTTGTCGAGAACGCAGCCGTCATGGCCCAATTCCAGGACCACGAAGCCGCCGAGAAGACGTTTGGCGAAAGCGCCGCCGTCGAGCATGCTGAACTGGACCGCCGGCAACGCGAGTACCGCGCCGGGAAGCCGCCCATCGACGTCGGGCATTCGGCAGTGATCATTGTCGACGACGGCCTGGCCACCGGTGCGACCATGCGGGCGGCCCTGCAGGCTGTACGTGGACTGAATCCCGAGATTCTGGTGGCCTGCGCCCCCGTCAGTCTGGGCGGCGCGCTTGAGGGCGTTGCCGATCTCGCAGACAAGACCGTCTGTCCTTGGATTGCTGAGGACCTCCACGCGGTGGGGCAGGCCTACCGGGACTTCAGCCAGACCACGGACGAGGAAGTGCGCGAGCTTCTCGCAGACCGTTGAGGCGATCAATTGCGGGCTTAGCGCGGGCGACGATCTGAGAAACACGCACCTGCTAGTGATGCAATTCACATAAAACCCTTGTAAGTTACTCATCAGTAGCCTAAAAATGTAATAGACGTCACAAATGTTTGTTGTGTCGGCGTGCGGTTCTCGACGGGGAGCAGCACACTCGCCAAACACCTCGCCCCCATGACGAGGGCCTACAGGCCACGCCTCGTCCGTCCTTTACCGGTCGTTGACCGCTGTTGCTACCCCAGAGGAAATTCGCCATGCCCAATTCACCCCTGCGAGCCACCGCGGGCAGCCGTCTTCACGGCGTCCTGACAGTGCTCCTGGCACTGTTACTCATTGCCATGCTGGCCTTCTTTGTCCTGTTCTCCGGCAAGGTTTCCGCCGGCGCGAACGAGCTCAACGATGGAGCTATCCGCGCCTCGGACGGCGCTTCCGCCCTGAACACGGGGGCTGCCAAAGCTGCCGACGGCGCGGGCAAAGTCGCCGACGGAACCGCCAAGGTCGACGACGGCGCCCAGAAACTCGCCGAGGGCCTGAAGGAAGCCGACGCCGGAGCCGTGAAGCTGAAGAAGGGCGCCGCCGCACTGGACGACGGCGCCGGAAAGCTCGCCACCGGCGCCAATACTGCTGCCGAAGGTGCCATGACGTTGGAAGCGGGCGCTGCAAAGCTCGCCGTCGGAAATGACAAGGTGGCCGCAGGTGCTGGCCGTGCTGACGCCGCAGCGCAGAAACTCTTCGCTGGCGCCGCCAAATTGACGGCCGGAGCCATGGCTGCGAACAAGGGCTCCATTGATCTGTCCGAGGGTGCAGGCAAGCTCGAGGCCGGTGCGGGTGCGCTGGCCTCTGGCGCAACCCAGCTCAACACCGGCGCGAAGTCGCTCTTCCTGGGCGCGAAGGCCGTCGATCAGGGTGTCACCGACCTCGGTGCAGGCGTGGATCAGGTTCATACCGGAGCTGGCGCGCTCTCAGCAGGCGCGGGTCAGGTACAGGCAGGTGCGCAGCAGCTTGCTGACGGAACCGATCAGGCGAAAGCGGGATCGCAGCAGGTCGCCGACGGCGCGGCAGCTGTTGACGGAGGCGTGAAAACCGTTGACGGAGGCGTTCACCAGCTTCAGGCCGGTGCCGCCGAGCTGAAGGCGGGCACCACTCAGGTCAAGGATGAGGTCATCGCCAACCTTCCCGGCTCACAGCGGCTGGTCGACGGCGCCAAGGCGGTCAGCGACGGCGCCGCACAGCTGAACGCAGGCACCCTTCAGGTCGACGGCGGTCTGGCGCAGCTGCAGGCCGGATTCAAGGGCGACGGCACCCCCGAAAACCCGGGCGCCGTCAATGGTTCGAAGCAGCTCGCGGACGGCCTGGAGCAGCTCCGGCTCGCGCTCAAGGCAGGAATCCCCCCGGCACTGCTCATGGACAAGATTGACGAGGCCGTAGCTGGGGCGCACGCATTGAATGAGGGAATCGTGCAGGCGGATGCCGGAGTTGACCAGCTCAAGGACGGCTCCGCGCAGCTCGTCCAGGGGTCGGCTGCCCTGAAGGATGGGGCAGCCCAGGTCCATGCCGGCACGCAGGAGTCGCAGCGTAAAACCCAGAGACTCCTCGATGAAGGCATCACGCCCATCGACAACGGGGTAACCCGCCTGCAGGAAGGTATGAACCAGCTCGAGGCTGGCCTCCACCACGGCGGCGACGGTGACGGCGGAAAGCCCGGTCTCCTCGAGGGCACCAAGGCGCTCATGCTGGGATCAGCTAATCTGAACACCGGGCTTGGCAAGCTGCAGGCCGGTTTCCAGGGCGATGGCACCGCCGACAACCCGGGCCTGGTCAAGGGTGTCGGGGCACTGGAGCAGGGCGCGTCAGACCTTGCGGCGGGAACCACGAAGCTCAGTGCTGGTGCTGACAAACTGTCGAACGGCACCGGGCAGCTCGCTGCAGGTTCACAGGAGCTCTACAACGGAACAGACCGGGTAGCCACCGGAGCCAGCACCCTGGCAAACGGGGCCGGCGAGCTGAGCGCAGGATCCCTCAAGCTGGCCGATGGTAATGGTCAGCTTGCTGCAGGTGCCGTGAAGCTGGAAGACGGCACTGGCGAACTTGCGTACAAGACACCGGGCCTGGTTGACGGTGCCTACGCAGCCGCCGACGGCGCACGACAGATCAGCGTTGGCGCATCGAAGCTCGCTGACGGCAACTACAAGCTCGCCGAAGGTGCCATCAAGCTCGAAGACGGCTCCGGGCAGCTCGCCACCGGAACCAAAACCCTGGCCAAGGGCACCGAAAAGCTCAGCACCGGTGCCGGCGACCTCACCGAAGGAACGGCCGAACTCAACGCCGGAGCTGCGGACCTCGCGGAAGGCAACGCGGCACTGGCCGACGGCGCGGAGAAGCTGGCAACAGGCAACGGCGAGATCCAGGACGGCACGGAGAGGATGAGCACGTCGACGTCGGCCATGACGCCCGGCCAGCTGGCGTCCTCCCCCGCTATCCTGGCGATCCTCATCCCGATCCTGCTCGTGGGAAGCCTGCTGGTCATGATGCTCGTAACCCGCTCACGCGGCGCGCACTAACGAGCACCAGAACGAGAGAGGGCGGCCACTGCTTCGGCAGTGACCGCCCTCTTCTACGTTGCCCAGCGACCATTGGTCAGTAGTGGTGGGTGGTTACCCTTCTGATCCCACCACGAGTGACCATTGGTCAGTCGGGAAACCGTATCTAACCCCAGACGTTCGGGGCCGGACGCCGGGTGCTGGGGAGGGCGTTGGATTCGCGCCACTGATGGACCCACTCGGGGAGCACCATGTCCGCTGGCGGCTGCTGACGAGCGGCTTCGAAGATGTCTTCATTGGTGACGGGACCGTTCTTGCTGACGAGACGGCCAGCGATGACGGCCCTGGCATAGATCTCTCCGTCAACGACCATGCGTTGCTCAAAAAAGATGGCGCGGTCATCAAAGCCCAGAATCTTCGACTCCATCGTGTATTTCTGCCAGAGGTTCAGAGACTTCCGGAACGCGATGGTCTCGGCATTGACCACGGGGCTCCAACCGCGGCTCCGCATGGTTTTCCAGAATCCGTTGCGCACCAGCAGATCGAAGCGGCCCAGATCCATGAGCGAGAGGTACATGCCGTTGTTGATGTGGCGGGCCACATCGATGTCGGTGGGGAGCACCCGCATGGGCACAGAGGACGTGTCCCAGAAGCCCAGCTTGGGGCGCCTGGAGGAAAGCAGCAGGTGCAGGAGAGTGCGCAGAAGGAGATGCATACGATCATGTTACCCGCGAGTAACAAGCAGTTAAAAACAGGCAGGCACGGCCCCGCTGAAGGGAACCGCGCCTGCCTGGCTATAAAGAGGTACTACTTCACTGAGACGTTCACGTCATCAATGTAGAAGCCCGTTGCCTGGTAGCTGTCTTCCTGGCCAAGGAAGCGCAGCTTCACAGTTTGGCCCGCGTAACCGTTCAGGTCCAGAGTCCGCTTGACGTAGCCCTGGCCTTTGTCGAGGTTGGAGTACGTTGCCAATGTCCGGGTGCCCGAATTCGAGATCACCTGGACACGAAGTGTGTCGTACTTGGAGTACCGGGTGGTCTCGTTGGAGAGTACTGCCAGGTAGAAATCGACCTGTGCAGCAGCACCGTTGGACGGGACCTTGAACTGCTGATCCAGTGTGTAGGTGGTGCGGTATCCCCACTGGTTGAGGGCCGCGTACCCGGAACCGGAGTGAGCGTAACCGGGACGGCTTTCGAAGGTGTCGGAGTCGTTGGAAACCCAATTCGAGGATCCTGCTTCGAAGCCCGGGTTGAGCAGCAGGTTGCCGCCCACCGGATCCGGGTCAGGAGTTTCGCCACCGATGACAGCATTGACAGCAGCCGCGGAATCAACCAGACCAGCGCCACAACCACCGGAGCAGGTACCTGCCAGCGGACGAGCGGTGTCCTTCAGGAGAGTTTCGATCTCGGCTGGTGTCAGTGAGCTGTCCGCTTCATTGAGCAGCGCTACGAGACCTGCAACGTGCGGGGTAGCCATGGACGTGCCCTGGTACTCTGCGTAGCCTTCACCGGATGGCCGGGTGCTGCCGGTGTTGATGGTCGACAAAACACCGCGGTCGTTGGAGGTGTCTCCACCCGGGGCTGTCACATCAATGTCCGCGCCGTAGTTGGAGTACGGTGCGCGGTTACCAAAGCGGTCGCTGGCGGCCACGTTGATGACGTTGTCGCAGTTGCCCGGGTTGGAGTTGGCAGCGTTCTGGTTGGCGTTACCAGCGGCAACCACAACGGTGGTGCCGCGCGAAACGGCGCCGTTGATGGCGTTCTGGTAGGTGGAGCTGCAGCTGGAGCTCCCGCCGAGGCTCATGTTGATGACATCAGCCTTGTTCGGGTTGGAGGGGACGCCGCTGACGGAGCCACCTGATGACCAGATGATGGCATCGGCGATGTCGGACAGGTAACCGCCACACTTGCCCAGCACACGGACCGGAATGATGTTGGAATCGTAGGCTACGCCTGCAACACCCTTGTTGTTGTTGGTGACTGCACCGATGGTGCCTGCAACGTGGGTGCCGTGCCAGGACGAGCTGCCTGAGTAGTTGCCACCACATTCACCTGCGGCGTACCAGTCACCTTCATCCGAAGCATCGTTGTCACGGCCGTTGCCGTCACGAGCCATGCCCGCTTCGCTGATGAAGTCATAGCCGGGCAGCACGTTCGCAGCGAGGTCGCTGTGGTAGGTGATACCGGTGTCGATGACGGCGACGTTGACGCCTTCGCCGGTGACCTTGTCCCAGGTGGCCGGGAGGTTCATGCCGGCTGCTTCACCGTAGTAGTGCCACTGGTCGTTGTAGCGGCTGTCATTGGGTGTGAAGGTGGGCTTCATGAGGATGTCGGGCTCGATGTACTCCACGTCAGTGGAGGAAACGAGCTTGTTCATGAAGGCTTTGGCCTTGTCCGATGACAGTTCCTTGCTCAGGTCGATGACCTGGGCGCCGTCGGTCATGGTCCGAAGTTCCTTGACCTTGACGCCGTATTCCTTGGCAATCTTGCCGTAGGCGTTGCCGCGCTTCTGCGAGTTGCTCGCCGTGGCTTTTTCCTTGAACTTGACGATGTAGCGGTCGTACGTCTTGTCTTTCTCAATGTTCTGTACCTGGGCGATGCCGTCCCCCGCGGACTTTGCCTTGTCGCTGTTGTCGCCCATAGCTGGGGCGACACTCAGCCCCATTGAACCGACGACGACGGCGGCCGAGAGGGCCAGCGCCTGCGCGGTTCTGCGATGTGATGCACGCATGAAATTTCTCCGAACGGTAGTTGAGTGATGCGGGATTCGGCTCCACTGACAAGATGCGAGCTTGTCCCAGTAGGTAATCTAGATCACAATCGTTCAAAAATCATTACGTCCGTGTTATTTCCATCGAATTGGCCTCGCTTTTGCCCTATTCCGTTGACACGTGGACTTTGTGCCCTATACTTCGCGCAAAAGCCTACAGGTGATGATTTTTTGTCAACATCCGGATGGCAGCCCATCCGAACGGAACTCTCAACCAGAAACTGATGAGACGGAACAGCAAGACCGCGGACACCGCCACCGCGGCATCAACGCCCGTCGCCGTCAGTCCCAGCACGAGGGAAGATTCAACGGCTCCCAGCCCTCCCGGCGTCGGCACGATCGAACCGAGCAGGTTGCCGATCAGATAGACGATGACCAGCTGGATGGCGTCTACGGAGCCGCCGAAGGCCGTCAGACACGCAGCGAATGTCAGGATGTAGCCTGCGTTGGAGATGACGATTCCACCCAGGGTTAGCAGCAGCCTGCGAGGTTGGGTCAGCACGTCCAGCATGCGCGGGAGGGTGCCGGTGACCAGGGCCTTCCATTGCTGCTGCGCGAACCGCCGGACCCTCGGGACCAGCAGTAGCCCCGCTGCCAGGACAAGAACTCCAAGCACGACGGCGACTGCCGTAGGGACAGGCACGGGCCCTCCGGAGCCTGCCTGTGCTGCACCGCCGGAAAATCCGCTGGCGACGGCGAGAACGAGGACCACGAGCCCCATCACGGCGAGCATCGAGATCTGGAGGAGCCCCATGCTGGTCACAGCTATGGGCGTACGGACGCCGGCTTGCTGCAGGTATCTGGCGTTGAGGGCTGGTGCACCAACACCTGCGGGCGTGATGAGGGCAGTGAACGACGCGCCGATCTGCACCAGGACGCTGCGCCAGTAGCGCAGTTTTACTGGTGCGACCCCGTGCAGTGACATGGCTGTCCCTATATATGTGGTCAGGGAGAGTGCGAGAGCGGCTACTGCCCACCAGGGGTTAGCGGTGTTGAGCAGGTCTGCGAATTTGATGTCGGCTACCTGCACTGCCAGGAGGTAGGCGGCCAGCGCGCCGGCTGCGATGGTGATGATTTTCCGTGTGCTGAATCTGCTGACCTGCACTGGTTCGATTGTCGTGTCAGGGCGGAGTTCGGCGATCATTCCGCGAAGACCGGGCAGGATAGTGGTGTCCCTACGCAGGACGCGCCGGGTGGAACCCGGTATGACGAGGGGCTGGAGCACGGGTAGGGCACGCGTCACCGTACGTCTGCCGAAACTGCGCACAGCGGATCCCACTGCGCGGTGTGATCCAACCACGGTTGCAAGCGCTGTCAGGAGTTGGGCCAGGTCCAGCTGTTTGGCCAGCGGGGATGCTGCGGCTTCCCCCTCCTGCAGTCCACGGAGCCAGGCGTTGCCGTCGTCGTCAAAACACACGCTGTCCCTGCTCAGGGAGCGGTGGGCAATATTGCCGTCGTGGAGTTTGCGCAACTGTTGCCAGACCTCGTCCAGTTGAGTGTCCGTGATGGTGTCGCCGTCGTGTTGTCCCAGCGGATGCATGACTGGAGTGGATTCCGTGGCGAGCAGCACGGAAGACAGGCCGACGTCGGCGATGGTCACCAGCCGGGGCACCCTGGCACCGGCGGCTTGCGCCATACTGAGGATGAGTGCATCCTTCTCAGCGGTTTGGCGCAGGGAAATACGGGCTTGGCGCCGCATGGCCTCACGAATTCTGATGGCGCGCCAGAACTCCACAAGTGATCCGTGGATCCTGCTGTCCTCATCAAGTACTGCTATGTCCAGTTGGCGTCCGCTGCTCTCTTCCACCCGATACAGCCGTAGTCCGTAACTGCGTGGCGACTGCCAGGCATAGGGCTGGCGGGCGTCGTCGTCGAGCGGAATCCTCTGGATCCTCGCGGGTGCCAGCCCTGCCGCGCGCATGGACTGGACCAGCCCGGCCCCGGTGCTCCTGCGGTCGCTGAATCCACGTAACATCCGGACGGCAAGGCCTATAAACCGCCCCACGAAGAACGTGAGCAGTGCACCGGCCAACGCCAATCGATTGCCGAGAACGCTTAGCCCGAGCGAGAAGAACAACGCCATCCAGGCCACGTTGAGAGTGGTGAGGTTTCGCCGGGGTCCGAGCGCTGTCAGCAGTGCCACGAACGCCACGGAGTATGAGAGTGCCGGCGAGTCCTGGGCGCCTGAACTGACGACGGCGGTCGCGACCGCTGCGGCCAGGATTCCGGCCAGCAGGTGGTGGAGGGTGCGGCGGACGAGCAGTTCCACGAGTGTGATGAGCGGAATGAGCACGGCGATGGATGCCAGTGCATTAAGGGGCAGGCTGAGGAGCGGGCCGGAGGTTTCGAGCAGCTGGTGAAGGTCGCGGCCCAGGCCGTCGACGGTGCGCGGCAGGTACAGTCCGAGTCCGAGCGTGAGCAGGATTCCGGCGGCGGCGATCAGTAACTGGATGAGGTCCGAGGGCCTGCGCAGGCGGCTTCCTTTTCCCTCATCGGTGAAGTCGGTGACAGCCCGGAAGCCGGGTTCCCGCTCCCCGTTCCCCGATGTAACCACCCCTCGATTAAACCCGATCAACGCAGCGCCCCAAATCGCGGCCGTTGTCAATTCGTAATCGGCGTGTCTCATAGTGATCTGGATCACAAAATTATGGTTTCTGGGTAAATCCTTGGA
The DNA here is from genome assembly GCA_947502645.1 of uncultured Micrococcaceae bacterium. Classification (GTDB taxonomy): domain Bacteria; phylum Actinomycetota; class Actinomycetes; order Actinomycetales; family Micrococcaceae; genus Arthrobacter_J. The sequence goes on from CANNAD010000001.1 coordinate 743,056, forward strand.
ATAGTGGGCGACTGCCCTAAACTCGTACACCCCGAATTTTCCGGAGGACACTAGATGACCGACCAGACATTCAAATACCTGGCGATGGCGATCTACATGATCGTCATGCTGGGTATCGGCTGGTATGCATGGAAAAAAACCAGCGACCTTGACGACTACATGCTCGCAGGCCGCGGGCTTAAACCCGGTGTTGCCGCACTGAGCGCCGGGGCATCAGACATGTCCGGGTGGCTCCTCATGGGCCTGCCCGGTGCCATCTACATTTCCGGGCTCTCCGGTGTATGGATGGCCGCGGGACTGACCGTCGGCGCCTGGCTGAACTGGAAGTTCGTGGCTCCCCGTCTTCGTAGCTACACAGAGGTTTCCAATAACTCCATCACGGTGCCGAGCTTCCTGGAGAACCGCCTGAAGGACAAGAGCCGCATCCTGCGCGTCGTCGCCGGGGTCATCATTCTGGCGTTCTTCACGTTCTACGTTTCCTCCGGCATGGTGGCAGGCGGCGTCTTCTTTGAGAGCTCCTTCGACTCCAATTACTGGATCGGCATACTGGTTGTCGGCGGCATCACCGTCCTTTACACCCTGTTCGGCGGCTTCATGGGAGCTACCTTCACCGACGTCGCACAGGGCCTCATGATGTTCCTGGCGCTCATCATCGTTCCCGTCATCGGCCTGATTGCCGTTGGCGGTTTCGGTGGAATGATGGATTCCATCAACAACGTTGATCCTTCCCTGGCCAGCATCGGCGGCGGCACACTCCTTGGCGGGATTTCCGCTGCAGCGTGGGGGCTTGGCTACTTCGGTCAGCCGCACATCGTGATCCGCTTCATGGCCCTGCGCAACCCGCAGGACGCGAAGGTCGGGCGCCGCATCGGCATCACCTGGATGTTCATTTCCATCGTCGGTGCCGTCATGACCGCACTCGTGGGCATTGCGTACTTCCAGCAGAACCCGGACCTTTCACTCACAAACCCCGAGACAGCGGAGACCGTGTTCCTGGATCTGGCGCAGATCTTCTTCCACCCCCTCATCGGTGGACTGGTTCTCGCAGCAGTACTCGCAGCCATCATGAGCACCATCTCTTCACAGCTCATTGTCTGCTCCTCAGCGCTGGTCGAGGACCTTTACAACATGGTCGCCAAGAAATCCCTGACGGCGAAGCAGGGCGTCATGCTCGGCCGGGCCGGCGTGCTCCTGGTCGCCATCGTTGCCATCTCACTGGCAGCGAGCCGCAGCGAGTCCATCCTGTCCCTCGTTGCCTTCGCATGGGCTGGTTTTGGTGCAGCCTTCGGGCCGCTCATCCTGCTGGCACTCTACTGGCGAAAGCTCAGCCTTCCCGGCGCGCTCTCCGGCATGATTGTCGGTGCAGCCACAGTGTTCATCTGGGGCAACATCGACGCGCTGACCTCAACGCTCTACGAGATCGTTCCCGGCTTCATCCTCTGCGCCGTTGTGGCTATCGTGGTCAGCAAGCTGACCTACAAGCACAACGCCGAGATCGAAGCAGAGTTCGACGAAGCGGTCCGCCGCCTCGACGGTGCCGCCTGGCGTGAAGCACAGAAGGAGCCTGTCGCAGCAGCGAACAGCTAAAGCTCAACGCCCATCCTCGAGCTGAGCGGCCGGCCACCCACTTTCCCGGGTGGCCGGCCGTTTCTCGTTTTCGTTCACGTTTTCGGAGAGAATAAGACCATGAAGACGCACACGGTCATGGAGTCCCCCATCGGCGAACTTACCCTGGTCGCGACGGACGGTATTCTCAGCGCCGTCTACATGGAGGTTCACGCTCACCGCCCCGGGATTTCCGCATTCGGTGAACGTTCGACGACGGGCCTGGAGCAGGCAGCCGAAGAGCTCACCGAGTATTTTCGCGGCGAGCGGCAGGAATTCACGGTCCCCACGGAGGCGACCGGCACTCCTTTCCAACAGCGCGTCTGGGCGTCGCTACGGGGCATCCCCTACGGCGAAACGTGGACTTATGCCCAGTTGGCTGACGCTTTGGGAGACCGGAAAGCGATCCGTGCTGTAGGAACCGCCAATGGACGCAACCCACTCTCGATTATTGTGCCGTGCCACCGTGTGGTGGGCTCAGATGGTTCGCTGACGGGGTTTGCCGGTGGGCTCGAGCGCAAGGAATATTTGTTGAGCATGGAGAATCCTGGTCGACAGAAGTCGTTGTTTTGAGCAAGGGATGCTTCCGGTCAGCACACCCATGACCTAGTCTGAGCTGTGACGGGCAACACCATCAGCCGTCCACGCCTCAACCACGGAAGGGGAGAACTTCAATGGGTTCCCTGGTCCTCATGCTCGTTGGCCTGGCCATACTCGCAGCCGGCTACATGGTGTATTCGAAGTATCTCGCCCGTAGGGTTTACAAGCTCAACAACGCTTTCGTCACACCCGCACACGAGCTCAAAGACGGTGTGGACTACGTTCCCACCAACAAGTTCATCCTGTGGGGCCACCACTTCACCTCAGTGGCCGGTGCCGCACCCATCGTCGGCCCGGCGATTGCCGTCATCTGGGGCTGGGGACCTGCCTTCCTGTGGGTCACGCTGGGAACCGTGTTCTTCGCCGGGATGCACGACTTCGGTGCGCTGTGGGCATCAACCCGCAACAAGGGACGTTCCATCGGAGCGCTGTCCGCCCGCTACATCGGCAAACGCGGGGCCAACCTGTTCCTGGTGGTGATCTTCCTCCTCCTGCTCATGGTGATCGCGGCATTCGCCGTCGTCATCAAGAACCTGCTCATCAGCACGCCCGCCGCCGTCATCCCCACCTGGGGTGCCATAGTCGTCGCCCTGCTGGTGGGTGTGGCCGTATACCGTCTGCGGTGGCCGCTGCTCCCGGTGACCATCGTCGGCGTCGTCGCACTCTATGCACTCATCGTGGTCGGCGACAGAGTCCCGGTGGTGCTCCCCGAATCGATCCTCGGCATGACGCCGGCCACCTTCTGGATTGTTGTTCTGTTCGTCTACGGAGCAATCGCGTCCCTCCTGCCCGTGTGGGTACTGCTGCAGCCGCGGGACTACATCAACGGAGTACAGCTATTCGTTGGCCTGATCCTGCTCTTCGGCTCGGTTCTGCTCGCAACACTGTTCTCCGCAACGCCGCCAGAAATCGTCGCGCCAGCCATCAACATGGACGTTCCCGCTGGCACTCCCAGCATGGTTCCGCTCCTGTTCGTCACCATCGCGTGCGGTGCGATCTCCGGATTCCACGGCATGGTGGCTTCGGGCACCAGTTCCAAGCAACTCGACAAGGAAGAGGACGCCCGCTTCGTCGGCTACTTCGGCGCCGTAGGTGAAGGGCTCCTCTCCCTCGGCACCATCCTCGCTGTCATCGGCGGCATCAAGTCCGTCGCCGAATGGAACGAGATCTACAGTTCCTTCGGGACAGGCGGTGTGGATGCGTTCGTCCAGGGCGGGGCCACCCTGATGCAGAACGGCATCGGGCTGCCGGCGTCGCTCAGTGCCACCGTTCTGGCAACCATGGCCGTCCTGTTCGCCGCGACCACCATGGACACCGGAATGCGGCTACTTCGCTTCGTGGTCCAGGAAGCCGGCGAAGCGTTCAAAGTCACCATCGGAAAGATCCCCGCAACCCTCATCGTCGTCGTCGTCGGCCTTGGCCTGACGTTCTCACAGGGCCTCGGCGGCGAAGGCGGACTACGCATCTGGCCACTCTTCGGAACCACCAACCAACTCATGGCATCGCTGACCCTGTCCATCATCGCGATCATGCTGATCCGCAAAGGCCGCAATCCCCTTGCGGCGTTGATTCCCCTGGTGATCGTCTTTGTCATGTCGTTCTGGGCAGCGCTGGAACAATTGGGCAGTTTCGCCGAGCCAGGCAATACGGACTGGCTGCTTTTCATCCTCGACGTGATCATCATCGTCGCCAGCGTATGGGTAGCCGTCGAGGCGTTCATCGCCATGCGGAAGGCCAAAAATGCGCCGCCGGAACACGAGAACGAAGACGCAGAGCTGGCCGCAATCCGGGAAGACGTCTGACTGGATGGAATCATCACCACCGGGCCGACGTCGGGAGAAACTTTCCCGACGCTGGTCCGCCTTCCAGGAGGGCCTGCACGAGTTCTATGTGGGGCCCTACCGCCAGATGTTCAAACGAGAGCAACAGGGCGAAGACGATCTCTTCATGATCGCTGTGCTGGGAGAAGCCCTCGGCGTCCCCGATCCAGCCGCCTACTACACTGCCGAGCTCCTGCCCGCCGTCTGGGAAGACTTCCATGGCTGGCATCGCCGCATGGGAATCCCGCGCTCACCATTGGACCACATCGGATGCTGCTGAAACTCGCTGAAGAGCGGAAAGTCCTCTTCGTTGGAGGTAAGGGCGGAGTGGGGAAAACATCTGTTGCTTCGGCTCTGGCGCTTCAACGGGCGCGCGACGGTGGTCGCGTCCTCCTCGTCTCAACGGACCCCGCGCACAACCTCGGCCACCTGTGGAACACCGCACTCTCCGATGCTGCCGCCCGGGTTTATACGGCGCCGACTGGGTATGTGGATGCTGTGGAGATTGACCCGGGTGCCACCATCGAGCGCCACTTCACAGCCGTCGCCGCCACCATGAAAAAACTCCTGCCCGAGCGGCTGCACCAATCCGCGAAGCAACACCTCGAACTCGCCAAAACAGCACCGGGCAGTCATGAGTCCGCCGTCCTCGAACGAATTGCCGAACTCATCGACGATAGCGTCGACGCCTATGACCTCGTCCTCTTTGACACAGCGCCTTCCGGCCATACCCTGCACCTGCTCACCCTGCCGGAGCGGTTGACTGGGTGGACCGAATCACTGCTCGCAAGCCGCTCGAGGTCGGAACGGTTCGCCGCGGCCGCCCGGGGAATCGTTGGCGGTGAAGATCAGGAGGCGGCCGTCGACTCGGAACTTCGGCGAACGCTGATCGCCCGCCGTGACCGGTTCGCCCGCATGCGAACAACAATCACCGATATCAGTGCCACCGGCTTCGTAATCGTGACTCTCGCCGAAAGGATGCCCGTCGCCGAATCGCTCGATATCATCAGACAGTTGCGTGAACTCAAGATCGGTATCGCGTCGGTCGTTGTCAATCGCCGGTCCCCGGCGAACGCCGGCACGTTTCTCGCCGAACGCAGAACGCGGGAGGACGCCTGCCTGATGACGCTCACAGCGGGCCTCGATGCCGTGCCGATGATCGAACTGCCGCTGCTGGCACAGGACATGACAGGAGAAAATGCTCTGGAAGAACTCGCGGCCCTCCTTAGTGTCGCGTAGCCCCCGGACGGCGTCGCGCAGCCCTTGGCCCCGCAGCTTCTGGCTGGTCGCCGTCGTCGGAGCTGCAGCGGTCGCAGCGCTGGTGCCGCTGGTCACCCTGTTGGTGTCCGACGACGCCGCGTCCAACCTTGTCGAGGAGACACTGCCGCTGGTGCGGTCCTTGGTCCACCTGACGACCCTGGCGGCCGTTGCCTGCCTGTCCCTGGCCACGTTCCTGCCGCTGAGGAGCGACGCCGCCGAAGCCCTCACCACGACCGCCCGGCGTTTCTCCTTTCACGGAAGCATCGCGGGGCTGGCCGCCGTCCTCGCCTGCGCTCTCCTGTTGTTGTGGACGTACTTCAACGTCCTCGGCGAAGGGCCCCTTGAAGGGGCTGGATTCGGTGACCTCGGCGAGTTCCTGAACCAGCTCGCCTCCGGCCGTGCACTGATGGCGCAGATGGGACTGCTGCTGGCGGGCGCAGTGTTCGCCTTCCTCGCCCGAACCATCCTTCCGCTGCGAATGGCCCTCTTTCTGACGGTTGCCGCGGCCACCACCATGGCCCTTGGCGGTCACTCCGCGTCCGAGGGAGGTCATGATGTGGCGATGTTCAGCATGGCCGCGCATATTGCTGCCGCGTCACTGTGGGTTGGTGGGCTGGCCGGGCTCGGCTTACTCGCCCGGGGATCCCCGGAACTACTCGGGCCAGCCGTTGCCCGGTTCAGTCGGCTTGCGTTGATCTGCGCGGTGGTGGTGGGAGTCAGCGGCGCCGCCAACGCACTGGTGCGGGTGGAGGATCTGGCGGCCCTGCCCGGCTCCCTCTACGGGTTGATCCTTCTCCTGAAGGTCGTGGCATTCACCGCGCTGATAATTTTCGGGGCGTTGCACCGGCGTCGGCTGCTCCGCTTGGAAAACTTCACCAGCAACCCGTTCCTGCAACTGACTGCCGGGGAACTTGTGGTCATGGGCGCCGCGTACGGTCTGGCGACCGCGCTGGTCAGCCTGGACCCGCCCACCACCTCCGCACTCGCGTCAGCACTCGTCAGTTAAGCTTGTCTCCCCTCCGCACGAAAGGCTTCCGTGAACTCCCAACCGGAATTGGTCCGCACACCCTGGGCCACGACACACCCGCTGCTGCTGGAGTACTACGACACCGAGTGGGGTACGCCCATCTACACGGAGCAGGGGCTGTTCGAACGGCTCAGTCTCGAAGCGTTCCAGGCCGGGCTGTCATGGTTGACCATCCTCAAAAAACGTCCCGCCTTCCGTGACGCGTTCCACGATTTCGATCCTGATCAGGTCGCGGCAATGAAGGACAAGGAGCTCGATCGGCTCATGCTCAACCCCGCCATCATCCGGAACCGGCAGAAGATTGTGGCCACCCGCAACAACGCGCGCGCAACCATTGAACTGAGGGGCGACGGCGGCCTGTCCACCTTCCTGTGGTCCTTCAAGCCGGAGGTCACGCCCTGCCCGGACACGGCGTCGGACGTTCCCACCACGTCCCCTGAATCGCTGGCCCTCTCGAAAGCGCTGCGGAAGAGGGGCTTTTCCTTCGTTGGTCCCACCACCATGTACGCGCTGATGGAAGCCATCGGGATGGTGGATACCCACATCATGTCCAGCCATCGGCGTGGCGTCTCAGGGATCTGGCCGCGCTAACTATCAACCGGGGTTGCACTGGATTTCGGCTGCCCGGGCGCTAGGATGTGGGGAAGGGACTCCAGCTGGGGGAGTTCATGAGCTGGGGAGTTCCATTGGACGTCGATCTGCATCACATCCTGTCCGCATCGGGCGCGCCCCAACGCGCCCCCAAAACGTCCACCCAGGCGTCCAGATTGATGCGTTTCAGACGGGCACGGACCCTGCTCGGCGCCGTAGTCCTTTTCTGGATGTGGGTTTGGCTGGGCAGCGCCTCCATGATTGCGGGCCTGTTCCATGTGCCGCTCTGGGCGATGCTCGCCACTTACGGGCTGGGTGTTGGCGTCCTTGTCTCATTACCGCTGGCGCTCGGCGCGGCGGTGCAGATGCACCTGATGCGCAGCAGTTCAGCACCGAATGGCGCCACACGGGCTCCCGGAAGGGACAACTACGCGATCTCTTCCACGTCAGGACAGGCCGACGTCGTCCGGTTACCCCGACGCCCTGCCCAACCATCCGCACGCCAACTCTCCAAAGGCGCCTGAGAGTCCGGCCTACTTGCCCAGCTCGCCCTCAGGCCGTCCAACCTGGCCGGCAGGCTGGTGAAGATCTCCGGGAATCCGCTCTTCGTCGAAGACTGGGCTCCCGGGTTCCGCGTCCGCCTTCTGCTCGGTGTTCGCTTCCTCATCGTGGCGCAGTTCGCCAAAGTAGTCCGCGTTTGCCCACTCCCAGTCCTCCGCCCAGGTGCGTGGCGCACCGTTGAGTAGTTCACCGGGTTTCATCCAGTTGTAGATGTTCTCGTAGGACCGCGTTGTCAGGTGGTCCACGCGGCGCCGGAGCATGCGTGGTGAGAGGTCATCCGGGGAGGTGCACCCCATGGACGCCATGATCTGTACGCACTCGTCGACAGTGAGTTTCTGGTAGTTGAAGACGCGGTTACCCTTGTCTTCGACGTTGAGTGCACGGGTGAGGCGCGGGTCCTGCGTGGCGACGCCAACGGGGCACTCGTTGGTATGACATTTCTGGGCCTGGATGCATCCGGTGGCCATCATCATGGCGCGGGCGCTGAGGGTGAAGTCCGCTCCCTCAATGAGTCGCTTGACGATGTCCGAGCCGGATGCCACCTTGCCTGCTGCACCGATGCGGATCTGGTCCCGCAGGCCAACGCCCACGAGTGCGTTGTGTACCAGCATGAGCCCCTCCGTCAACGGTGTGCCCACATTGTCCTGGTATTCGAGCGGTGCAGCGCCGGTGCCGCCTTCAGAGCCGTCAATGACAATGAAGTCCGGGACAATGTTTTCCACGAGCATGGCTTTGCACATGGCCAGGACATCTACGCGTGATCCTACGCAGAACTTGAACCCAACGGGTTTGCCGTTGCTGAGTTCACGGAGTTTCTGCACGAAACGCATGAGTTCGCGCGGGGTTTTGAACGCGCTGTGACTTGCGGGTGAAACGCAGTCAATGCCCACGGGAACACCGCGTGCCTCGGCGATCAGCGGCGTTACCTTTGCGCCCGGAAGCACACCTCCGAGGCCTGGTTTGGCGCCCTGGGACAACTTGATGCTGATGCCTTTGACCTCTTCATGGGCGGCCTTTTCTGCAAAGACTTTCGGGTCAAAATGACCTTCCGCGTCCCGGGCCCCGAAGTAGCCTGACCCGATTTCCCAAATGAGATCAGCACCGTATTTCAGGTGGTATTTGGTCAGCCCGCCCTCACCGGTTTCGTGAACAAAGCCGCCCATTGCGGCGCCGCGATTCATGGCCAGGACGGCGTTGGCGGACAGCGAGCCGAAACTCATGGAGGAGATGTTCATCAGGGAGATGTCGTACGGCTGTGTGCATTGCGGCCCGCCGAGGCGCACCCGGGGGTGGGCTTTCGGGGTGGCGACCGGCGCCGTCGAGTGAATGAGGTATTCGAACCCGATCTGGTTGACGTCGCGCTCCGTGCCGAAGGCCTTGTGGCTGTTCTCGCCTTTGGAGCGCGAGTAGATCAGTGATCGTACATCGCGGCTGAACGGTTTGCCTTCGGTGTTTTTCTCAATGAAGTACTGCTGGATTTCGGGCCGGATCGACTCGAGCAGGTACCGCATGCGTCCCAGGACGGGGAAGTTCCGCAGAATGGAATGCTTGGTCTGTACGGAGTCCCAGATTCCCACCACCAGAACAGCGAGTACGACGGCGGCCAGCACCCACCAGCCTGCCGATCCGAAGGAGGCTGCCACCACCGTGACGAAACCAATGACAACAAGAAGCGCGAGAATCAGAAACCGGACCATCCTCCGAGTCTACGTGTGCTGTGAGGGCTGCGGGCGACCCCGGCCTAGACTTGCAGGGTGCAGACCTTCCTCCCTTACCCTGATTTCCGCGAAAGTGCGGCCGCCCTGGATACGAGCCGCCTCGGCAAACAGCGGGTGGAGGCTCTACAGATCCTGCGCGCGCTCGTCATCCCCGATTACGGGTGGCGCTCTCACCCTGCCGTGCGCATGTGGATGGGCCATGTGCCAGCGCTGACCGCGTACGGGCTGGCGATGGTGGATGAGTGGGTTGATCAGGGCCGCGACGATTCAACGCGCAGCAAAATTGAGGAGTTCGCACCCGATGCCGGTGTCCGGGACGAGGCTCCACTGCCAGCCTGGCTCGGGGATCCCGCATTCCACCTCGCGCACCGATCCAACCTGATCCGTAAGGACCCGGGCTTTTACCTACCCGTGTTCGACGGCGTCCCGGAGGACCTCCCCTATATCTGGCCGGAACCGCCGGCAACCGTACTGCCGCAGCCGCCGTCGTCGGACCCTCTGTGGGTGTTCCGGGCTGCCCCGGCTCAGCAGGACGGGAACCTGTTGGTCATGCGCCGCAAGCCAGGGCCCGGGAAGTCCCCCAAGTGGCAACGCCAGGCCGCGGCCTTCACCTCCTTGACGGAAGGTGCACCTGTGGCGGTCACGTACGACGGCGGGGAAACCTTCCGCACGGGCCACGTCAGCGGGCCGGTTGAAACACTGCCCGACGGCGCCCTCACCCGGCCCGTGGCGTTCGACGGCGAGCGCCGACGCGATTCCTTCCCGCAACCGGCGTTGTTGCAGGACCCGAAGACGCTCTTCGCCGTGGCCACGGGGTGACCTCGCGGGAAATTTGGTGTTGGGTTACCATTCGTTCATCGACTCCCGTGGGAGGGTGAAGCATGGTCAAGGAACTGATCTATACAACGGGTGGTCGCGCTTTTGCGCTGGTCTTCCGCGTCATCAAGGCGGTACGGCCCCGGCGTCCGATCCATCCGCGCGGTGTTCTCCTCAAAGGGACTCTTGTACGGGATTCGGGGGCTGACAGCGGGATTTCCTGGATTGATTCGGCGGGAACTGACGACGTCGTCGTCCGCTTTTCGCGTTCAGTCGGTTTGCCGAGTGTCTTCCCTGACATCCTGGGTTTGGCTGTACGGGTACCCGGCGAGCGTCCGGCGGACATTCTGCTCGCATCGACCGGGCGCTCTTTTCCGGCCCGGTTCCTGCTGCTGCTCAGGAAAAACGCGGGGCAGACCACCTTTACCTCGATGATGCCGTACAAAGGTTCGCACGGACCAGTGTTGCTGGCCGCCTTTCCAGCGGAGCCTTCGTCAGTGGCTCCGCTGCCCGCTCGGCTCGGCCAGTTCAGGGATCAATTAGCGGCCGCGGAATGGGACCTCGGGCTCTTCCACGCGACGCCGCGCGGAGCGTGGAAGCGGTTCGGAACACTGCGACTCAGCGCCGATCCCCCTCAGGTAGATACGGGCATACGCTTTGATCCGCTGTTGAACTCGCTCCCCGGCGCCGGGATCTATGGGTGGGCTCGCAGGCTGCGTGAGCCTTCCTACAGGACGGCCCGCTCCTAGCTCTGGCCGGCGCGTAGGTCTCGACAAGTGTACTAGTTACATGATACAAAGTGTATCACCGTACTGACACACTTGGGGGTCGACATGACACTGGCTATATACATATTCGCGTTCGAGTTTGGGCCGGCCGTGGTGGGATTTATGGCCGCCCTCATCGTTCGGGCTATCACACGGAGACGATCCTCAGCACCACCAGTCGCCCGCGCTGTGCGAGCCTGGACGATCGTTGGCCTGCTGGTCGCCGTGCTCTCCGAACTTGTCCGACGACTCCTTCCCTATCCGCCGCCGGAGGCACTGATGGACGCTCGCTTTGCTGCACCTCTTGTCGGGGGGATTGTCGCCGTCGTCCTCCTGTTGTTGCCGATCTCTCGGCGGTCCATGAGGGGAACGGCGGCATTGTCCCGGAGGACACTGTTCAGCTTCGGATCGCGATGGTGGCTCATCGCTCTCCTTACGCTCGTTGCGATCGTTCTCGGGATCACGGCGGCGGCAGGAGCGGCATCCCAGCCCGACAACCTTGGCCACTACCGGTTCTACACGATTGAATTGGGCGGAGTAACAATGGGCACCCGAATCTATGGGTGGTATTACTCGGTTCCTGCACTAGTGCTTCTTGGACTCCTCGTTCTGGCTGTGTTGATCGTGGTCGCTTCCGTCGCTCGGCCACCACTCGCAGCCGACGACGTAACGGACGCTGCGACTCGCCATTGGAGGACACGTAACATCTTCGCGGTGGCGGGAGGTGCCGTGCTGCTGCATCTTTCCACCATCCTGTGGTCCCTTGCGGGTACAGCAATGTTGCATGGCGGATACTCTACGCCCGCGGGCTTTGTTGGGGCCGGGACACCCTTCGCCGTGCTCGAGACACCCCTGCAGGTCACTTCGGTGATGGCAGAAACCGGGGGATGGTTCCTGTGGCTCGTTGTCCTCCTCATGGCAGCCTTTCCGACCGCGAGGAAGGGAGCAACCGCATCATGGCGCTCCGCATCACGCTGACCGACGGCAGCTCGCCTGCCGACCAGATCCAGAGCCAGATTCGAGGGCTGATTGCCACGGATCAGCTTCCTGCTGGAGAAGCCCTACCCTCTGTACGACAGCTCGCAAAAGACCTCGGGGTTTCCCCTGGAACCGTCGCAAAGGCTTATCGATCCCTTGAGCAGGATGGCCTACTGCAGACGCGAATTGGTGGAGGTACACGCGTTCGACCTGGAGCGAGCAGGACACCCCGCGACGTCATTGAGCGAGCGCATGCCCTCGCACAAGCTGGTGTCAATGCCGACGTCAGTGTGGAAGACGCAATTCGCATCCTGAGGAGCGTTTGGCCAGCGGCAGATGCCGAGTAGCCTGTGGTGGAGCTAAGGGGATTCGAACCCCTGACCTTCTCATTGCGAACGAGACGCGCTACCAACTGCGCCATAGCCCCTCGCTGGCCAACCGGCGTCGGCCTGCTCTAGAAACTGTAGTCCCCCGCCGGCCCGAACCTCAACTGAGAATCAGCTACTGTGAACCAGACCCCGGACGTACGCTGCCTGTCCTGCGTGCTGGATGCAGTCGTCAATCACACTGACAATCCGCACACCCAGCGTCACGGCGGGCACATAGCTCTTGTCCACCACGCGGTCGAGGTCCTCCACCGACAACCCGCGCACAAATTCGAGCGTCCGGCCGTGGACGGCGTCGTAATATCCCTCCAACAGGACCGGCGACTCGACCCGGACAGCGGAAACCTCCGCAGAATCGTGGCCATAACCGATGTCCAGCGAATCAAAGGGCAGCGCAAACTGTTCCGCCCATCCGTCCGCCGTCCACGCCTGCGCAGTGCCCGCAGCGCTCGCAATGTGGTCATCCTGCACCCGCGTCAGGTGCCAGACCAGCCACGCAATGGAATTACCCTCCCCGGAAACCCCGGACGGCCGGGCCATCAATTCCGACGCCGTCAGGTCCTTCACGACGCCCCGCACGTTGGTACGCACACGGTCAAACGCATCTGCCAGAAGCTCGTTATGGTTCATCAACCCATGGTGGCATAGCGAAACTCACACCGCGAGGGCCCTTGGTTGGAACAGAATGTCAGTTTGCCCGAGTAGCCTTTCTGGGTGACTTCGAAAATTGGTGCGGCCCCGGCAGCAGATATCAAAGCATGGCCTGCCCTGTGGTCTCTGGTCATCGGGTTCTTCATGATCCTGGTGGACTCCACCATCGTCTCCGTTGCCACACCGGCCATCATGACCGGCCTGAATGCAGACATTGACAGCGCCCTGTGGGTCACCAGCGCGTACCTCCTTGCGTACGCCGTACCCCTGCTGATCACGGGGCGCCTGGGCGACCGCTTTGGCCCGCGCCGGATCTACCTGGTGGGGCTCGTTGTCTTCACACTGTCCAGCGCCTGGTGCGGCTTCGCTTCGGACATCGAATCACTGGTCCTGGCGCGTGTGCTGCAAGGCTTCGGCGCAGCACTGATGACCCCTCAGACAATGTCTGTCATCACACGTATTTTCCCGCCCGAAAAACGCGGTGCCGCCATGGGACTCTGGGGGTCAGTAGCCGGGGTGGCCACACTCATTGGGCCCGTCGTCGGAGGCCTGCTCGTTGACTCACTCGGCTGGGAGTGGATCTTTTTCGTCAACGTGCCAGTGGGCATCGTCGGCTTCATCCTTGCCTACCGGCTCGTGCCGCACCTGCCCACCACGAGCCACCGCTTCGACATACTTGGCGTTTTCCTCAGTGGAATCGGCATGTTCGCGCTGGTCTTCGGGATCCAGGAAGGCGAATCTTACAACTGGGGCCCGATTGCCGGCCCGATCTCCGTCTGGTCGCTGATCATCAGCGGCGCCCTATTGCTCACCGCGTTCATTGTGTGGCAGCACTTCAACCGTGGCGAGCCGCTGCTGCCACTACGACTATTCAAAGACCGTAACTTTTCCCTCGCGAACGCAGCGATTTCCTCCATGGGTTTCGCGATCACCGCCATGCCCCTGCCGCTCATGCTGTACGCGCAGAACGTCCGCGGGCTGACCCCTACCCAGGCTGCGCTCCTGCTGACACCGATGGCCGTGATCTCGGGCATTCTGGCGCCGTTTGTAGGCAGGCTCGTCCAGCGGCGCGATCCACGTTTTGTCACCATGGCGGGCTTTGCTTCGCTGGTCATCAGCCTGTTCTGGCTTGGTGCCATTCTCACTCCGGACGTGCCGATCTGGCAGCTGCTCCTGCCCATTTCGTTGCTCGGGTTCGCCAGTGCGGGGATCTGGTCCCCTGTCTCGATGACTGCCACACGAAATCTTGCGCCCTCGCTGGCCGGTGCGGGGTCCGGCGTCTACAACACCACGCGCCAGGTTGGTGCGGTTCTGGGTAGTGCGGCCATCGCCGTCATCATGCAAGCGCGCCTGACCGCGGCCCTCGGCGAGAACGCCGGCAGCGGCCCCCGAGCGGCGGAGGCTGGCCCCATGTCCGACGCCGTTGCCTCCGGGTATGCCCTCGCCATGGGCCAGTCGTTGTACCTGCCGGCCGCCGCCGTCGTCGTTGGTCTGCTGGCCGCCGTCTTCTTCGCCAGGCCAGAGGGCAGTCGCGTCTGGAATGCCGACGTCGCCGCCGTCAAGTCCCCCAACAAGACGGACTGATGGACGCTGCCCCCTGACCGCCATCCCAAAGCAGCAGGAATGTCCCAAAGCGGCAGGGATGTCCCAAATGGGAGGGGATTGGGGTTTGGTCCTTACATCGGCGGTGGTCCCCATTTATGCTTGCTGGATGACTGAGACACCAAAGATCTACAAGGATTACCTGGACGACGCAGCCCCGGAGGTTGCCGCGGTCGTGGAGCCCGTACTGAAGCAATCCGTCGCGGAAGGCGAGCATGGGGTTCTGGTGACGCTGTTTCCGGATGAAGCACACGCCGAAGTTTCCAAAGAGGTGCCGTTCGGTCAGATTCATGTTGAGCAGCGGTAATAGCCGCAGCTGATTCCACTATCTGGGCAGGGGTAGTTGCCTCCTGCAACGATCGCTAGGCTGTGGTTATGGCAGATGACAAGGACACAGCAGGCACTGAAACCGTAGACGCACCGGATGTGAAGGATGTCAGCGACGATTTCGTTACTCGGCAGCACACCACCGCGTCGGGTTTGAAATATACGACGACGACGGGGCGGCTGGTCCTGCGCCTTGAGGAGACCAAGGACGGGAAGACGGACGGCTTCAAGCCGAAGGCCGAGATTTTCGTGGTCGCCTATACGGCCGATTCCGGTGAGTCCGACCGTCCGGTCACGTTCGCGTTCAACGGCGGCCCGGGATCGGCTTCGGTGTGGCTGCACCTTGGCCTGCTGGGTCCGCGGATGGTGGATTCGGGCGACGTCGGCAACCTCACTCCTGCACCGTATGGCCTGGTGGACAATCCGGAGAGCATCCTCGAGCACAGCGACCTGGTGATGATTGACCCGGTCAATACGGGGTTCTCGCGCGTGGTGGACGGCGGCGCGAGCGATCAGTTCCACGCCTTTGTTGAGGACCGCGATCTCGTTGCCGAGGTAATCCGCCTCTGGACTACTCGCAACAACCGGTGGCTCTCCCCCAAGTATCTGGTCGGTGAGTCCTACGGGACGTTGCGGGCTGTGGCGGTCGCGGGCCGTCTCTTTGATGCTTATGGGATGTCGGTCAACGGCTTGGGACTGATCTCGACCGTCCTGAACATGTCCACCCTGCGGTTTTTCCCAGGCAGCGACGTTCCGTACGCCCTGCATCTACCCACTTACGCGGCGATCGCGCACTATCACGGCCGTCACGGCGATCGCCCTCTGGCCGATGTTGTCCGGGAGGCGGAGGAGTTCGCGGCGAAGGACTTCGGCTACGCACTCACCCAGGGCAATCGGCTCAGTGAGGAGGAGTACGACGACGTCGTGCGGCGGATAGCGGAACTCACCACTCTGGATGAGGGTTTTGTTCGGCGTGCGAATCTGCGCTGGGCTTATCACGAGTTCGCGGCGGAGCTGCTGCGCGCCGATGGTCTTGCCGTTGGCCGTATTGATGGGCGTTTCACGGCGCAGCCTGCGAAGCTGCACGCCTCTGAGGCGTTTGATGATCCGAGCATCCGGGCAATTACGGGCCCGTACGCTGCAGCCATGAACCACTACGTGCGGGCCGAATTGGGCTACGAGAACGATCTGCCGTACGAGATCCTCACTGCCCGTGTGCACCCGTGGAGTTACAAGACGTTCGAGGGTGCGCCGGTGGATGTTTCGCCTGTGCTCGAGCGCCTCATGGTCCATAACCCGAACCTGCGCATCCACGTGGACTACGGCTATCACGACGGCGCTACCCCGCATTTCGCTGCGGAGTACGTCTGGGCCCATATGAACCTGAGCGACGACGCGAAGGCCCGTTTCACCCACCACTATCACGAGGCGGGGCACATGATGTATCTGAAACCGGAGTGCCGGCTGGCGCAGCTTGAGGCGTTGAAGAACTTCGTTACGGCCTAGCCCGATCCGACGCCGGCCCGGCGCCCCAAAACCCCGAACGCGCCCGCAGTTGTTGTTGGAATAACCCGGAAACCCGCCCTATTCCAACAACAACTGCACCCGCGTCGCCGAAGGTACGGCAGTGTCACAGAAGGTACGGCAGTAGAGTGGCCTCATGAACTCTCTGATGCGCTGGGCCAACGCGACGGCGCTGGCGGCTGCCGCCGTCGTCCTCCTTGTTGTGTTTGGTCAGGACGGCCTGTGGGTTGCTGGCGGGATTGCGGGCGCCGTGCTGTTGTTCGGTGCCTGGTATGTGAGTCCGCTCAATGGTCGGAACGCCGCTAAATGGTCGGGACCTTCCAGCGATGACGGGGTGGTCATTTTCTGGCGGCCGGGGTGCATGTTCTGCATGCGCATGAAGGCATCTCTTGGCCGCAGGGGGCGCGATGCGCGCTGGTACAACATCTGGAGCGATCCCGCTGCTGCGGAGTTTGTTCGTGCGCATAATGACGGGAACGAGACCGTGCCAACGGTGATTCTGCACGGCAAAGTGTTGACGAACCCCCATCCGGGAGTGGTCCGCCGGGAGCTCGAGCGGATCGGGTAGCTAGGCCAGGGCGTTGATCCAGAGGCCCACAACCCAAGCGCTTCCCGCCGCGAAGCCGCATCCGAGCTCAACCAAAATGCCCAGTCCTGTTGCTTTCAGCGCCGCGTAGCTGGAGGACCACGCTGGCCCGAAGTCTTTCTTACGGGCCAGTTCGCTGAGGAAAAGCCCCAGGGCAAACCCCACGAACAGTCCGACGACGGGGATCACGAACATTCCGATGATGCCGAGGACCAGCCCGGCGAGGATGGACCAGCTGGGGATTTTCCGGCGTTTCATGGTGCGTCCGGTCAGGACGGCGCTGGCTGTCATGCCGATAGCCACCAGTATCAGGCCGATACCGAACACTACCCAGCCCGTTGCTGTCTGCACGGTCAGCGCCCAGATGAGCAGACTCACGGCGATGAGCAAGCTGCCGGGGAGCACCGGCACGATGATTCCTACGATGCCGACACCGATAAGTACGGCGCACACCACGGCGATCACGATCTGCATGTCCATGTGCCCATCCTGCCATTGGTTCATTCCCTTAAGGCCATATTCCCCTTGTCGCCAACCCACCGCGTCACTAAGGTTGCTTATAACGTGGCGTCTGACCGCAACCAGGAGGTAACGATGAGTACCAACGAGCCGGACAACAGCAACGGAAATGACCACCGGGATGACCGCCCGACTCTGGGCGAGAGGCTCACAGGCCGCGCCCGTCGCGACGGAGACCAGCACGGTCGCGGCCATGACAGCGGCACCGATTCCTCCTCGGATACCCGAGCTCGCGGCATTCGGGATGATGAATCCGGCCGGGAGGGCGCGTCCCGCGACGGCCTGAGGGCGGACGCAGACCGCGATCGACTCGGCGAGGGAAGTAACCGCAGGCCAACGGCGGAGGATACTGACCGGACGGCGGGTTCGGACTCCCCTCGCTACGAACACCGATCCGCAGGCTCCTCCCCCGTCGCTGGCGGAACCGGTGGCGCGGCCGGTACCGCCGCGGGTGCTGCCGGCGCAGGGCTCGAGGGCACCAGCGCCACGAGCCCCGGACCGGATGCCGATCGGGCATCTGCACGGACTGACGGCACCGACGCCGATCGGCCGCGTGACCGCGACCGCCTGAGGGACGAGCCCCGCCGGTCGAGAGATAACGACCGGCCGAGGGACGATGAGCGCCTCACCGACGAAGAGCGGGATCGCCGGCGCAGCGAGGAAACACGCGCGATGCCCGTCACCCACACGAAAGACCCCGACGAGGACCGTCAGCATCGGGACCGCGACGTCGACAACGACCACCGTCGTCGGGATCACGACAGCGACCGCCACCACGACCGCGGAGATGCCGCAGTAGCTGGCACCGCAGCCGGTGCTGGCGTTGCTGCCGGTGCCGCAGTCCCGAACCGCGAGGCACTTCTCACCCGTGAGAAGGAGGAGTTCGGCGGCATGAAGTTCGGTTCGGCGTTCTTCGGCTGGCTGACCGCAACGGGGCTCGCTGTTCTGCTGACTGCTCTGGCGGCTGCGATTGCGTCTGCAGTTGGTGCGTCGACGAATACGAGCATCAGCGAGGTCGCCGCTAACGCGTCGGAGGATCCGGCCTCGGTGGGGATCCCTGCCGCGATTGTTGTCGGCGTGATTCTGCTGATTGCCTACTATGCGGGCGGTTACGTTGCCGGACGTATGGCGCGCTTCAACGGCATGAAGCAGGGTGTGGCCGTGTGGCTATGGGCGATCATCATCGCCGTCATACTTGGCATTCTGAGCCTCATCTTCGGGGATACTTTCAGCGAAGAGCTGGCGAACATGAACGCGTTCCCGCAGATTGATCCCAGCCAGTTCACCACGGGCGGCATCATTGCCCTCCTGGTGGCTTTGGCGATTGCTCTGATCGGTGCGATCCTCGGCGGCCTGGCGGGTATGCGCTATCACCGCAAGATTGACCGCGCCACGTACGACGACGACGTCGACGTCCGCCGGACCCGCTAACAAGGCAACCTAACCAGCCACCAAGGCAAAACTAAGTGCAGCTCCTGCGCCCTTCAGAGATTGAGGGTCGCAGGAGCTGCACTTAGTTTTCACGAGAGGAAGAGAGAGCCCCCTATGGCGACGGGGTTCCGCCGTTCACGTTCAGGGTTTCACCGAGTACGTAGCTGGATTCCGACGACGCCAGGAACACGTACGCGGGCGCGAGCTCGGTCGGTTGTCCGGCGCGGCCCAGCGGGGTGTTCTTTCCGAATTGCGGCAGGGCATCCTTGGGCTGCCCGTCGGAAACCTGCAGCGGCGTCCAGAATGGTCCTGGCGCAACGGCGTTAACCCGAATCCCGCGTGGAGCCAGCTGTTGGGCGAGGCCTTTGGTGAAGTTGTTGATCGCGGCTTTGGTGCTTGCGTAGTCCAGCAGGGTGGGTGAGGGGTTGTAGGCCTGGATCGACGTCGTGTTGATGATGGAGGATCCGGGTTTGAGGTGAGCAAGCGCTGCGCGGGTGATGCGGAACATGGCCATGATGTTGGTTTGGAACGTGTTCTCCAGCTGCTCGTCGCTGAGGTCTTCGAGCTTTTCGATGGCGATCTGCCGTCCGGCATTGTTGACGAGAATGTCGAGGCCGCCGAGTTCGTTCGCGGCTTTGTCCACCATGTCCGTGCAGTGCTGGCCGTCCTTGATGTCGCCGGGAAGTTTGACCGCCTTCCGACCGCTTGCTTCGATGACCTCCACAATGTGGTTAGCGTCCTCCTCTTCGGAGGGCAGGTAGGAGAGGGCGACGTCGGCTCCCTCGCGTGCGAAGCCGATAGCTACGGCTGCGCCGATGCCTGAATCTGCACCTGTGACGAGTGCCTTGCGGCCTTCCAGACGCCCTGTGCCCCGGTAGGTGTCTTCCCCGTGGTCGGTCTGCGGGGTGAGTTCGGTGTCGAGCCCTGGTTCTGGCTGGTCCTGCTTGGGTGGTGAGATGCTCGGATACCTGTCGACGGGGTTCTGGAATGTGTACTGGTCGTGGTTGCTGGCACTCATCACGCATCTCCTGTTCATGACACTCGGGCCACCCGACGGGTAGGCTCCATGACAAACATAAGTACACTGACCACCCTAGAGTTGACGAAGGAGCGCTCACAAGGGTGAAATGCAGATGGAACGCTCAGGAAAGCGAGGGATTGCGTGACTCCACTCGATTGGGTCTGGCTCGCCGTCGGAACGCTCATGGTGGGTCTGGCACTCACCGACGTTTTTCATACGCTGCTGTATCCCAGTGGCGTGGGCCCTGTCTGCAGACCGATCATGCGCGTTGTCTGGAAGCTGATCTCGGCTGTGAAGGGGCCATCGGCCATTTCGGGCCCCTTGGGAATGGTGGCAATCATCGCTACCTGGACGTGCCTTGTGGCGGTTGGCTGGGCCCTGATTTATCTGCCGTTCATTCCGGACGGATTTCTATACCAGACGGGGCTGAAACCCCAAACGGAACCATACTTTTTCGAAGCTCTATACCTGTCCATGGTGACCGTGGCGACGCTCGGTTTCGGCGATATCGTCCCCGTTTATCCTGGGCTACGCCTGATTGCACCCCTGCAGGCGCTGACGGGTTTCGCACTGCTGACGGGTGCCGTGTCGTGGATCCTGCAGGTGTACCCGGCATTGACCCGACGTCGGCTCCTGGCTCTTGAGATGACGCTGGCCAGACAGTCCGGAGGGGACGCCGGCGTCATCTCGCTCTCCCCCAGCACGTCGACGGAACTACTCATGTCTTTGGCGAGGGGTGTGAGCGTGGCGCGGGTGGACCTCTCGCAGTACGACGAGACGTATTACTTCCGGGAGCCGGACAGGGAATCATCACTGCCTGCGCAGTTGGGTTTCGCACACCGCCTTGCCCAGTCAAGCAAGAATACGGACGACGACGACGTCCAGTTCGCGGGCGAAATGCTCGACAAGGCGCTGGAGGACTTCGCGGACCTGCTCAGGAACAGTTACCGGGCAGGCAACGGATCCCGGGCAGACGTTTTCAAAGCGTATGCCAAGGACCACGGACAACAGCAGTACTGAGAGTTCTCCACAGGTTGCCGGCCGCAGATCCCACCACTGAGCAAGAAGTGCAAAGATCGAAGGCATGCACCCCAACACCTCCCGCTTCAGTCACGGCTTTGAAGACGATGCGTATCCGCGGCCCTTCAGCTCATCCGGCCGTTGGACGAGGAGTATCGGGGCTTTCGGCATCGCATTGGCGATAATGACGTATTCCTATTTTCTTTACACCTGGTCGGACCCCCTATCAGCCATCGCAATGTTGGCATTCGCAACGTTCCTCCTTCTCTTGGCCCCACTCTGGGACGCCAAAAAATCGAACAAGAACGCATATGAACTGATCACAAATGCCTCGGGTGAAACTGAGATTCACGTGCAGGAAAAAGCACAGTTTCGCTTGTGGTGCGTGCGCTTGATCATGGCGTCGATCGCACTGACGCTACTTGGTAGTCGGACTGGAAACGCCATTATCGCTGTCGGCGGTGGCGCCGCTGCTCTCGCACTCCTGCTGCTTATGGTGCTGGGCAGGTTCGCGTGCCCTGCGCCGCTCATACTGGACAGACACGGCCTGCATATTCTGGACACCAAGCGATGGGCTGCCAGAGCCAGACCTGATAGGAACAAGAAAGCACACAGGGACACAGTGCCGGCTGACTATTACCACATGGGTTGGGATGAGATCAGCGCGATCGTCCCAACCCATCAGCCTGCGCCTGTATTCCAATGGCTCAGGGAACCCAGGCGCTATATCGACGTTCATTATGTGGGCCACGATGCTAGTCCTGTAGATCCGGCCGCGCTGAAGCGGCCCGAGAAGCAACGGATCCCCCTTATCCATTACAGAATGCGGGCAGAAACAGTCCTTGACCTGCTGTATTTGCTGTGGTTGAACCCGGAAGCTCGCGAGCATGTGGGCGACCCTGAGCTGCTGCTGGATCGGGTTCGTCCGGCATCGACGGAATCCGCCACTTCGGTGTAACGCGCAGGTTGCACACATGTTCGCACTGTATTGTTGACCAATGAGCACAACTACATCCGGTCGCGCTGTTCGCGTGTCCAAGCCGAACGACATCGTTGCGTCGTATTCCGTCCTGCTGAAGCAGGTCCGTAAAGAGGGCTTGCTGACGCGCCGTCGAGGCTTCTACATTTCCCTCTTCGTCCTGCTGGGACTGTCACTCGGTGCGGCCTGGACAGGCTTTGCACTTCTCGGTGACACCTGGTTCCAGCTGCTGATCGCCGGAGTCCTCGGCATCATCTTCACACAGATTGCCTTCCTGGCCCATGAAGCCTCCCACCGTGCCATCTTCAAGAGCCGTGGCGCCAATGACTGGTCCGGCCGCGTGCTTGCCGCCGGAGTTGTCGGCATCAGCTACGCATGGTGGATGAACAAGCACACGCGTCACCACAACGACCCGAACGTTGTGGGCAAAGACCCCGACATCGAGGTGGATACCATCTCCTTCCTCGAAGAAGATGCCGCCAAGGCCAAGGGCATCCAGGCTTGGATCACCCGCAGACAGGGCTACCTGTTCTTCCCCCTCCTGACCTTCGAGGGCATCAACCTGCACACCCGCTCCATGCAGACGCTCTTCCAGCGAGGCCCCGTACAGGGCCGGTGGGTTGAACTCGCACTGCTCGGCCTGCGGTTTGGAGCCTACTTCGGCGTCCTGTTCTGGTTCCTGCCTGTCGGTATGGCTTTCGCGTTCATCGGCGTGCAGATGGCCGTCTTCGGCATCTACATGGGCGCATCCTTCGCACCCAACCACAAGGGCATGCCCGTCATCCCCCGCGACAGCAAGCTGGACTTCTTCCAGAAACAGGTTCTCACTGCGCGTAACATTCGCGGTGGCTCCTTCGTCAACAACTTCTTCGGCGGCCTGAACTTCCAGGTAGAGCACCACCTGTTCCCGGACATGCCGCGCCCGCAGCTGCGCAAAGCCAGCGCCATCGTCAAAGAGCACTGTGCACGCATGAAGGTGCCCTATACCGAAGTTGGCGTAGCAGCCTCATACGGTTCGGTCATCAAATACCTCAACCGGGTGGGTCTCTCCGCCCGCGATCCCTTCGACTGCCCCATGGTGAACCGGTACCGCCGGCAGTAACCTCAGCGCACACCGCAGATCATACGACGGCGGCCCACCCCAATCGCGGGGAGGGCCGCCGTCGTCGTTATCCGTTCAGGGCGGTTAGGCGTTCCAGAGACCGTAGGAGTCTGCGAGGGAGGAGATCTTCTGCGCCCGGGCGAGGCGTGGAAGGTAGGATCCGTCACCCACCACGTCACCGGAGGCATGTGCTTCAAGGAGTTCGTGCGCCCACTGGATTTCTGATTCGCTCGGTGAGAGGCCCTGGTTGATGCCGTCCGTCTGCTCGGGTTTCAGGCAGAGCTTGCCGGTCATGCCCATGGACTGCGTGACTTTGCACGCTTCGTGCAGGTCCTGGCCGAGTGCGCCGAGTGTTGGGCCGTCGATGGGGCCGGGCAGCTGACCAACACGTGAGGCAACCACGAGCTTTGCCCGGGCGTAGGCCAACGCCATCGGATCATCCGAGGCGCCGGTGTCCCGCCGGAAATCTCCGACGCCGAACGCAAGACGGAAGGTGCCCGGGGCGCTGGCGATCGCCGTCGCATTCTCGATCCCAAGAGCTGATTCAACCAGGGCCAGAACCGGGGTCCCAGCCTGGAGCCGCATGGCGGTGTGGGTGACCTGCTCCGGTTTCTCCGTCATCGCCAGCATCACACCGCGAAGTCCGGGTGTTTTGGACAGGGCTGCCAGATCATCGGCCCAATAGTCGGTGTCGATGCCGTTGACACGGACCCAGGCCGTCATCCCGTTCGAGAGCGCCTCGACCACACGTTCGCGTCCTTCGTCCTTACGGTCCGTGGGGACGGCGTCCTCCATGTCGAACACGACGGAGTCCGCCTCTGAAGCCAGCGCAGGAGCGAAGTTCTTCTCATCGGCAGCTGATGCCAGCAACCAGGATCGGGAGAGCTTGGCTGGCAGTGCCGCCGCGCGGCTGTTTCTGATCGGGGACATACCTAGAGCCTACTGAACTGCGGGCGGGCACTTCCAGTCTTGGGCCCCGTTTCGCGGGTCGAGCTGTAACGTAGGAATCGAAGTGATCCGCTACAACCCAACGTTGGGAGTGACCAGAATGACATCACAACTGAGCACCGGTGACACAGCACCCCAGTTCAACCTCCCCGACGCTGAGGGCGTGCCCGTGGGACTGGATGAGTATCGTGGCCGTAGCGTCGTCGTGTACTTCTACCCGAAGGCCGAGACCCCAGGATGCACCAAAGAGGCGTGCGACTTCCGTGACAACCTCGAATCGCTGCAGGGCGGCGGCTACAGCGTCATCGGGATCTCCACGGATTCGGTGGAGGACCTCGCAAGCTTCAGCGCCAACCATGCGCTCACGTTCCCTCTCCTGTCGGACGACGACGGCGCCACCGCGAAAGCGTGGGGAGCCTGGGGTGACAAGGAGTTTGACGGCAAGACCTACACGGGGACTCTCCGCACCACGATTGTGGTGGACGAAGAGGGCAAGGTGCAGCTCGCCGAGTACAACGTCAATGCTGAGGGCCACGTCGCAGATCTGCGCGCCAAGCTCGGTCTCTAACGGGCTCTGGACACCTCCCCCACTGCCCTCAGCGGCAATGGGGTAGGGTCATGAGCAGTGACACGGGGTGCCGTGGCCGTCAGGCTGCAGCTGAGATGAAACCCGTTGAACCTGATCCAGTTAGCACTGGCGAAGGGAATGTCAGCCTTCACATGATGTGACGGGTTTCCGCCAAACCGGCCAGCCGTCGTCGTCATGATGAACGCCCGCCTTCGCCATCAACGCGAAAGGCACGCCATGACTACGTCCTCAATTTCTCTGCCGATTACCGATCAACTTGTTCTGGTCACCGGTGGTGCGCGCGGACTGGGCACCAGCCTGGTGCGAGCTTTCCTGCGCGAGGGTGCGCGGGTGGTCATCAACTATGTGAGCAGTGAAGACGCTGCACGCTCCATCGAAGCTGAGTTCCCCGGACGGGCACTGGCGGTCCGGGCCGATGTTCGCGATCGTTCCCAGGTGGACGCCATGTTCGCCGCGGCTGCGGAGCATTTTGGCTCACCAGTGACCACCGTGGTGAACAACGCCCTCCCGGAGTTCTCGTTCAACGGGGACGCCCGGCCTCACGCCCACGACCTCACCTGGGAGAACCTTACCCAGCAGTTCTCGGGTGTTCACGGCTCTGTCAACGTCATTCAGGCAGCCATGCCAGGTATGCGCGCCGCCGGCTTTGGGCGCGTCATCAACGTGGGTACCAACCTGTTCCAGAACCCGGTGGTCCCCTACCACGACTACACCGCCGCCAAGGCTGCGATGCTCTCTCTCACCCGTACGTTCGCCCACGACCTCGGCCAGGACGGGATCACCGTCAACATGATTTCCGGCGGGCTGCTGCGCACCACCGACGCCAGTTCCGCTACCCCGGATGAAGTGTTCGAGCTGATCGCCGCCGGCACACCGCTGCGCCGCGTCACCACACCGGACGAGTTCGCCGACGCCGCCCTCTTCTTCGCCTCGCCCTGGTCCCGGGCAGTGACGGGCCAGAACCTGGTGGTCGACGGCGGGCTGGTGAACAACTGATGGCTCCTGCAGAACGCCAGCTTCACTTCAACCTGTTCATCCACGGATGCGGGCACCACAAGGCGGCGTGGCGGCATCCGTCCTCCTCTGCTGAACGACTCGGCGACATCAGCTACTTTGAGGAATTGGCTCAAACCGCCGAGCGCGGCTTGCTGGACGCAGTATTTTTCGCCGACGGTCACTCAGCCGGGGCGGTAGCCGACGGGCCGCTCTGGTTCCTGGAACCGTTGACCGCGCTGTCGGCAATGAGCCGCGCCACGGAACGGATAGGGCTGGTCAGCACGGTGTCCAGCACCTTCTACACGCCGTTTCACGCTGCCCGTCTGGTCGCCTCGCTGGATCACATTTCCGGTGGACGGATGGGTTGGAACGTCGTCACGTCCATGTTCGACGCCGAGGCCCGCAACCACGCCCTGGAAGCCATGCCCGCCCACGACGTCCGGTACGCGCGCGCAGAGGAGTTTGTCGACGTCGCGCTCCGGCTGTGGGATTCATGGGCCGATGACGCCCTCCGCTTCGAGCGCGAAGGCCAGTTCGCGGATCCCTCGCGTGTGCAGCCGATCGGGCACCGTGGCGAGAACTTCCTGGTGGACGGCCCGCTGAATGTGCCCCGCCCTCCGCAGGGCCACCCCGTCCTGTTCCAGGCAGGCGCATCCGAGCAGGGACGCACTCTGGCGGCCCGCCGGGCGGAGGCGATCTACGCCGTCGCCTATGATCTGACGAGCGCGCAGGAATACTACCGGGATGTGAAATCGCGGATCACTGCTGCGGGCCGGGACGCCTCGGGTGTTCCGATCATGCCCGGGCTGGTCACCTACGTGGGCTCAACGGAGGCTGAGGCCCGCGCGAAGCAGCGCGAGCTGGACGTGCTGCTGCCCACCGAGGACTCTTTGCGGCAACTGGGCCAGTTCGTGGGACGCGACTGCATGGATTGGGAGCTCGATGCGCCGGTTCCCCCGCTGGCGCCGCTCGAAGAGTTCAGCGGGCCGAAGGGGCGCTACGCCACGATCCTGCGTATTATCGACGCGGAACGTCCAACCGTCCGTCAGCTGCTGGGACGGTTGGCGGCTGGCGGCGGGCACTGCACCATGGTGGGGACGCCCGAGCAGATTGCAGACCGGATCACCGAATGGTTCCAGAACGACGGCGCCGACGGCTTCAATCTGATGCCGCCGTCGCTGCCGGGTGGGATCGATGACTTCGTGGATCAGGTGATCCCCGTACTGCAGAAGCGTGGTCTGTTCCGTCGCGAATATTCGACGTCCACCCTGCGCGGACATTTGGGTTTGGCGAGGCCGATGCATACTAGAGCATAAGGACCCACAACGTGGATCTCAGTCGATCCCAATGGGCACCTTGGCTTTGGACATCGTGTGAAGCTGCCGGTATCCAAGAGTGCATCCGGCCAGGATCAGGATGAGCGCCAGCGTGCCGGCCGCGAGGTAGCCGGCGGAGTCTGCCAAGGCGAGGCCTAGACTGCTGGCGATGAACGAGACGGCGAGGCCGAGGCTAGTCAGCAAAGTGAAGTCGGTTCCGGCCGTGGCCACACGCGAAAAATCCATGGTCACGGTGTAGGCAACGACGTTGGTGATCGTGTAGCCGCTCATGAAGACACACAGTGACACTATGGTCGGCCCGGTAGATGCTCCGCTGGTCAGAGCCACCAGCAGGCTAATGCTTCCCACCAGTAGAACGCTGACGCCGATGATGAGAATCGGGGCACGTCCCCAGCGGGCGATCGCGCCGCCGGCGGCAACACCGGCGATGATCGCCGGACAGGAGGCGACGATCGCCGTAACGAATCCGATGAGCGAAAGCGACCACCCGACGTCGACCAGTGCAGGGGTAACCAACGCGTAGATCCCGGCCGATCCGCTGTAGAGCAGAGGTACTGTCACAAGTGCCCACCGACGACATCCGGGCTGCGCGAGCACCGAGCCGAGAGCCCGGAACCCTTTGCTCAGGGGCACTGGCACTGTAGCACGCCTCTGTTCGCGGAATTGCAGAACCAGGGCGAGCCCGATGAGGGTCACAGCGGCGAGCAGACCGACAGCCGCGGTCCACCCAAATCTGTCATAGACGGCAATACTGAGCCCACCGCCGATGACACTGCCTAGGTATGTTGCGGCGACCTGGATGCCGTTGCCCCAGCCACGCAATTTGCCGGTGAGCATTTGCACGGCGATGGCATCGGCAGCGATGTCTTGGGTCGCGGAGCAGACAACGTAAACCGCGCACAGCATCAGTACGGCGCCGAGGGATCCAGCTGGGTCGGTGAAGGGGGCCAGCGCAATCAGAGTCAGCACGAGGCCGCCTTGGCAGACCAGTAACCACGTCCGGTAGTGGCCAAGCCGATAGCTCCCGAATCGATCCACCAACGGTGACCAAAGGAACTTCAGTGGCCAAATAATACCGATGAGTTGGATCAGGCCAAGCGTGGCGAGGGATACGCCGTTGTCGCGGAGAATCCCGACGAGTCCGATCGTAAAGAATCCGATGCCGAGGTACTGGGTTACATACATGCCCCCGACAAGTTTCAGGGCATCGCGGCCGCTGACCCCCGAGGTGCTGGTATCAGTCAGTTGGTTCGAGGCGATTGTCGTCGCCCCCGAATCAGGCTGCACGCCAGTAGCCGAGGGCATGGATAGATCGCTTTGGGACACCGAGGTCCTCCCGGAGTTTCTTGGTTATCTGGCGGGTTGCCGAGGCCTCGATAGCAACCCAGACCATATCCGGCATTGAAGCAGCCGGACGGCTGGCCAGATCGGAGGTCACGGCTTCGATAAGGGCATCTGGACCGCCCGCGCAATCAATGCGCCGGAGATCGTCACCTGCGCGCGAACGCAGAGGAATCGCATGATCGTCGAGGCCATTATGGCCGAACCAGATCGTCGCCGGAGTATGGCTCATTGCATCCAGGAGGGAGTTGATCGCCGGCGCTGATGCAGCGTCTCCCACTATGGCCAGACGTTCCGGGGCGGGTGACGGAACAGCGAATTTGCTGCCTTGGACGGTAGCGTTTAGCGCCGTCCCAAGCGGGGCATCACGCGCCCAATCAGCCGCAAGGCCTGGATGCAGTGCGACCTCCACATCAAATCGCCCATTGACAGTATCCGGGTCTACGAGGGTGAACGCTCGCTGGTGAGGTTTGCCCTCGTGCTCGAACCACAGACGGATCCATATGGTCGGATGAATTTTCGTCTCCGCCAGCAGCCCGCCATCGTCGAACGTCAATCGCAAATACGACGGCGTGATTGCAACGCGAGCAAGCAAGGTAAGTTGGAAATCGCGGGCACCCAGTACCTTCAGCACGGTGTGCTCCCACCCCTGACCCATCTGTTATCTCCTTTATGAGTGGTGACCTGTGCACCGACCCTAATTAGCTTAGGCTAAGCTAACCAAGTTCGTCTTATTTCCGACCAAAGGACTTAGCTTGACCACGGACTTGCTCGATGAAGCTAGCGTCTGCTCCTACCGCGCTGCAATGCACAAGGCTGTCGACACTCTTGCCGATCACTTGGGAACAGTCAAAAAACCATACGCGGGACGTAGCCCGCAAACGCTCGACGCTGAGGTCGATTCGATCGATCTGGACCGGCCGCTCAATTCGACAGGCGCTGCCCTCACCGAGATCCGAGACCTTTACCTCGAAAATGCCGTGTGGTTCCATAGCCGAGGGTATGCAGCTCATCTGAACTGTCCCGTACTCGTCCCGGCGCTGGCGGCCGAGGTACTTGTATCCGGCGTCAACTCCTCGCTGGATACGTGGGACCAAAGCTCCGTCGCAACGCTAATCGAGCGTCGGCTCGTGAGGTGGACGGCTGAACGGATCGGGTTCGGCGCGTCCGCCGATGGATTGTTTACGAGTGGGGGTACCCAATCGAACTTGCAGGGACTCCTATTGGCTCGAGAATCCGCACTTGAGAAGAACGACGTGCCCAACTGCTCGCGCGTCGAAAACCTGGCGCGAATGCGCGTCCTGGCCTCCGACCAGGCACATTTCAGCGTCGCAACTTCCGCACATACGCTCGGTCTTTCCCCGGAGGCCGTTATTGCTGTCCCGTCTGACCGTGAGGGGCGTATGCGTCCGGACGCACTTACTGCGGAGTTGGACGCTGTCCGGCGCCGTGGGGATGTGGTGATGGCGATCGTTGCAACGGCCGGAACGACCGATCTCGGAGCCATTGACCCACTCAAACGGTGCGCTGAAGCCGCGAATACTGCCGGTACGTGGCTTCACGTCGATGCCGCATACGGTTGCGGTCTGCTCAACTCGCGCCGCCGATTCCTCCTCGACGGTATCGAACGTGCTGATTCCGTAACGATTGATTTCCACAAGTCATTCTTCCAACCCATTAGTTCGAGTGTGCTAGTTGTACAAAATGCGTCGACGCTGCGTCGTATCGCTCACCACGCGGACTATCTGAATCCACGCCAGCACAGTGTCCCGAACCAGGTAGATAAATCCCTGCAGACGACACGCAGGTTTGATGCGCTTAAGCTCTGGATGTCCTTAAGAACCCTCGGAGCGCATGAACTGGGGCGCCTTTTCGATGAAGTGATCGACCTCGCCCACAAAGTCTGGGAAGAGTTCGCCACGGACCCTGAGCTGAGATTCTTCGACCAACCTCAGATGAGCACTATTCTCCTGCGTTACGCACCGGACGGCCTAGATGAACAAATCGTCGAACGTCTTGTAGCCGAGGTCCACGCGGACCTGTTCGCGGACGGACGCGCGCTGGTTGCCAAAACCCGCATCCGGGGCCAAGCATGGTTGAAACTCACTTTGCTTAATCCGAACTCGCAGACAACAGATGTCGCCATGATCCTCGAACACGTTCGGGCCGCGGGCCGCGCACGCTTGGGCCAACAGGATTCGTCCTGCGCCAACAGCGTTCCAGCGTCGAGCACAGGAGAGTTTGCGGGAGCTGCACTATGAAGAACAGGACTCCCAACGAGCACAATAGTCCAGATGAGAACGTGCTTGATATCGTCGCAATCGGCGCCGGCCCCTTCAACCTGACCCTGGCATGCTTGGCCGACCCCATCGAGGATTTGTCGGTCACCGTTCTTGAGGCGCGTGACGACGTCGCGTGGCACCCCGGAATGCTTTTGGCCGGGGCTACCATCCAGGTTCCCTTCCTCGCGGACCTTGTCACCATGGCCGATCCAACGTCGCGCTTCAGCTTCCTGAACTATCTGAAGAAGACAGGAGGGCTCTACCCGTTTTATGTCCGCGAGAACTTCTATCCTTTGCGTAGCGAGTACGACGCGTACTGCCGTTGGGCTGCCCGGGAGCTCAACTGTGTCCAGTTCGGGCGACGCGTTGTCGCCGTCTCGCATAACACCACCGAGGACATCTACACAGTGACGGCGAGGCTGGCGGATGGAGGGCAGGAAACCTACCGGACGCGGCGCTTGGTCCTCGGAACCGGCACCGAGCCTTTCATGCCCGAGGTCACCCGCGGGCTCGCTGGGCCGATCATACACAGTGAGTTCTATCTCGACAATCGTGACGCGCTCCGAAGTGCCGGCGATATCCTCGTCCTCGGATCGGGTCAGAGTGCCGCGGAGATTTACCTGGATCTTCTGGACACGATTGAGGACAGTGACGCCCACCTCACATGGGCAACGCGGTCGCCGAGATTTTTCCCGATGGAGTACACCCCGCTGACGCTTGAACTTACGTCCCCGGAGTACTCCAAGTACTTCCATAGTCTTGCCCCGGAAACGCGGTTAAAACTCTTACGCGAGCAACGCTCGCTATATAAGGGCATCAGCTCCGAGACAGTCGACGCTATCCACGAACGACTCTATGTATTGCGTGACCGCCAGCCCATGAACAAGACCCTACCGACAACTCTGCTCACAGGTCTTGAGCTTAAGAAGGCAACATTCGATGCCGAGACAGGGTGCTACGAGCTTCATCTCCACCACGCTGAGCAGGGAACTGAAGCCGTCCTCCATCCCTCCGCCATCGTTCTGGCCACCGGCTACTCACCCCGAAACCCTGATTTCCTAGCCCCGATCGAGGACCGGATCCGCCGCGACTCGCGTGGTCGGGTTCTGGCTGGAACAACGTACGCCATTGACCATGCGGACGCAGAAATTTTTGTCCAGAATGCTGAGGAACACACGCACGGGTTCGTCGCGCCGGACCTCGGAATGGGTGCCTATCGTGCATCGGTGATCCTGAACACGATAACCGGCCGCGAGATCTATGCGGTCGAGACCCGCGTCGCATTCCAGGAATTCGGTGTCCCTCAGCGACTACGGCCAACATCCGCGGGAGGACCCCGATGAGCTACACCAATGATTTCCTTCCACGTGCCGTGCCCGGGCGGACAGTCACCTCTGCCTTGGGCCCTGTCAGAATCATCGAGGTATCGCCGGAGCACGATGCGCCTCTGCTACACGCATGGCTGAGTGACCCGCACGCTGCATTCTGGGCGATGGGACACCTCGACGTAGACGGCGTCCGAGACGCCTACCGCGAAATTGAGCGCACCCCTGGTCACCGCGCCGTTCTGCTGGAACTCGGGGACAGGCCTATCGCACTGGTGGAAACCTACGACCCGACGCGGTCCGACCTGCAGGGCCACTACGCAGCGAGAACGGGTGATGTCGGAATGCACGTGCTCGTCGCACCACGCCGTGACATCGACCCGATCAGGCACGGGCTAAGCGCCACTGTGATGGCTGTCGCTGTAGCATATGCGCTCTCTCGCGATGGGGCAGAGCGAGTTATCGTAGAGCCCGACGTCCGCAACCATCGAGTGATAGCGCTAAACACGCGTGCTGGCTTCGTTGGCGTGAGCGAGATCGATCTGGCCGATAAACGAGCGGCCCTTGCCATCGTCGACCGCAACATGTTCCTAGGTAGCGAGTTGGCGCTTCTGCTCCGTGGAAATAATGCCCTGCCAGCTCCCCACCTCCGGCCAGAGACAATGGCCGCAGCCGAAGCACATCTTTTGGCAAAAGCACTCGGAGAATTCGCGCATGAACGTCTCATCCATCCCGAGCTCAAGGACGGCCAGTATGTGCTGATACCTTCGCTCGCAAAGTGCGGAGCCAAATCGCGTTACACGTTCTCCGCGCGCATACTCCCCCTTGAGCATTGGATCATCGACTCAGCCTCCATTCGCCGTGAAAACGCGGAAACCGGCGAGCGATTGACTCTGAGCACACAGGAATTGATTGTCGAGTTACGCTCCGAGTTGGCCATCCCCGACGAGTTCTTGCCGATCTATCTCGAGGAGATCGCAAGCACGCTTGCAGCATCTGCTTATGTCCGTGATCGGGGCGGACCGAGCGCCCGTGACCTCGCCTCCTCCGGTCTGCAGGCCGTCGAAGGATCCATGACCAGTGGTCATCCAAGCTTCGTCGCGACGAACGGACGCATCGGATTCTCAAGTCAAGATCACGCGCGGTTCGCACCCGAAGCCGCCCAGGACCTAAACCTCATGTGGCTAGCTGTGCGCCGTAATCGGGCGGTGCTTGCTTTCAGCGCCGGGCACGACGAAAGCAGTCTCTACCAGCGCGAGCTCGGTGTAGAAATACTCGATGAATTTACGGACCGGCTACAAGCTCTCGGCCTTGACCCACGTGAATTTATATACCTGCCTGCACACCCGTGGCAGTGGGAGCACCGCATCTCAATCACTTTTGCAGCCGAGGTAGGGGCGCGTGAGATCGTTCCTCTTGGGTTTTCCCGTGATGTCTACCGCCCGCAGCAATCGATTCGCACCTGGTTCAACCTGACCGATCCGAAACGCCACTACGTCAAGACGGCCCTATCGATCACGAACATGGGGTTCTTGCGCGGACTGTCAGCGACATACATGGCCGTGACCCCAGCCATCAACGACTGGGTGGCTGGAATCATCCGCGCCGATCCCGAGCTGGTAGATCTCGGTTTCGATGTTTTGCGCGAGGTCGCGGCAGCAGGATGGACCGGTGGGGTGGCGGCCTCCCTCGAAAAGCCCGGAGGCTACGACAAGATGCTGGCAGCCCTCTGGCGTGAAAGCCCCATCGACCGTCTCAACCCCGGCGATCAGGCAATGACGATGGCAGCGCTGCTCCATCGCGATAGCTCAGGAGCAAGCGTTGCTGCCGCCCTGATCGAAAGCTCAGGGCTCGATGCCGTAACGTGGCTCGACGCCTATCTGCGCGCCTATCTCCGACCCATGATCCAGTGCCTACTCGTCCACGATCTTGCGTTCATGCCTCACGGTGAGAACATCATCCTGATCGTGCACTCAGGCCGGATCGAGCGCTGTCTGCTGAAGGACATCGGCGAGGAAGTCGTTGTCGTCGGTTCCCGCGATGTCCCCGAGCCTATTCGCCGTATCAGCCATCCGGTCTCCGACGAAGAACGCCTACTGGCGATCTTCACGGATGTATTCGATGGCTTCCTCCGCCATCTGGCCGGAATCCTCGATGAAGACAAAGTTCTCCCCGCGGATATATTCTTCACGCGGGTTGCCACGAGCATCGTGGAACACCGCCAAGATCATCCTGACGTGCATGAACGCTTCGACTTGTTCACGGACCGGTTCGCGCACTCGTGCCTCAACCGGCTTCAGCTCCGCAATCCACGGCACATGGTCGATCTTACCGACCAGTCTGGATCGCTGATCTACGCCGGAACTCTAGCCAATCCCATCGCCGAACGTACTACTCCACAGATCCAGGGAGATCCGCAATGAGTGACCTAGAACGCGATGACTGGGGCGTGCCCGTGGTGCGAGGACCCGACGTCGAGTCCCTCGCGTACCTTCAGGGCGAGGCAACTGCATACGATCGAGCCTGGCAACTTGAGCTGGAGCGCCGTCGCGGTGAGGGACGCGTGGCCGAGCTGCTCGGTATCGACCACGCCGGCTGGGATCTTATGTCGCGCCGCCTCGGCATCGCAGAAACTGCGCAACGAGCCTACGAGAATCTCGACGCCGAGACCTCCGCATGGTGCGCAGCCTACGTCGAAGGTGTCCGTGCCGGCCTCGCCGAAGGTGCCGCACGCGATCCCGCGCTCAGTGAACATGACATCGATCCGGCCGCATGGAAACCGTGGACCCCGCTTGCGATCTTTCGGGTGGCCCATGTGCTGTTCGGCGCTTTCCCGCAGAAGCTCTGGAAAGATCGAGTCGCACAGACTCTCGGGGAGGATGGCCTCGACGTTCTCGGAATCGAAGGTGGCGCCCAATCGGGCAGCAATGCGTGGGTACTGACCGGCTCCCGGACCGCGAGTGGGTCACCCATGATTGCAGGTGACCCGCACCGCCTCATTGAGGCGCCGGGTGTCTATCAGCAGATTCGTCTCGTGGCGCCGGGAATAGACGTCGTCGGCCTCACATTTCCGGGCATCCCAGGGGTCCAACACTTCGCTCACTGTGGGACAGTCGCCTGGGCGGTGACGAACGCCATGGCGGACGCCGAAGATCTCGTCCGAGAAGAGTTGCGCGCAGGACCCTCTGGAGGCACGCAGGCCCGAGGCCCCAGTGGTTGGGAACCTGTTCAGAGCCGAGTCGTTAACATCGCGTGCGCTGACCGCGATCCCATCAGTGCCGTTGCCTATCGGACTCAGCGCGGCCCGGTTCTAGTCGGTGGGACTACTCCGCTTGATGGCTACGACGACGCTACGACTGCACTTGCACTCAGGACACCATCCGAGGAGCTGGGTGATCTCGGGTTCGCCGCGTTGCTGCCATTGCTTCGCTCCCGCACCGTTAGTGACGTTGAATCCGCCTTGGCCTCTTGGGTCGAGCCCGTGAACAGCGTCCTGATAGCCGATCGAGAGGGCTCGGCCCGACGGCTGATCGCAGGTCGGGTTCCGCTACGTGATGCGTTAACTCGACGTTCTGTCTCCGGCGCGGATCCAGAAGCTACATGGAAAGGCTTTGCAACACTTCCCGCGAACGACGTCGACGACGTCGCGGTCGCAGCCAACGACCGGCGGACAGGTGACGGCGCTGAACTCGGGCATGATTTCGCTCCTCCGTACAGGGCCCAACGCATTACTGAGCTGCTCATGGATCGTGTGGACCTAGAAGTCGAGGACCAGACCGAGATCCACCGCGATGTTCAGTCGTACTCCGCGCTGATCTTGGTACGATTGCTCGCGGACGGCCGGCCCAATGAAACCGAAGATGAGGAACAAGCACGCCTTTCCTTATTATCGTTCAACGGTCACATGCAAGCGGATTCGATGTCCGCCGGACGGTTCGCTGCCTGGCGATCAGCCCTCGTCGAACGGCTCTGCCATGATCCGGTCCTAGCGCCGCTCGCCGCAGCTCCACCAAGGTGGGACGTCGATCAGCTCTTCTGGCCGTGGATGGATTTGCGAAGCCGGCTCGGCGCGGCGCTGCCCTCATTGGTCGCCCGCGGTGCAGAGATCGGTATTGACATGCACGCCCACGCCCTTGACGCCGTCTCCGACCTTCTCGCCAGTTCGGAACCGGCGAGACCGTGGGGTGGTGCCCACCACCTCGCACCTCTCCATGTCCAGCCTCACTCTCCCCCCTTCGCTGCCGCGCCTTGGTCCAATCGGGGTCTCGGCGGTGATCTCGACTGCGTCAGCGCGTGCGCGTCGACGCCAGGGGTAAGTGATCAATGCGTACAAGGACCTGTCGCGCGCTATGTCTGGGACCTCGACAAGCGTTCGCGCGGCGGATGGATCGTGCCCCTGGGCGCTATCGGGCCGATAGAGGACGAACGAGCCTCCAACCAGCTCGAGAAGTGGATAGACGGCCAACTCATACCATTGCCTGAAGATTCCAACCTGTCGCGCGAAAACGTTGGCGATATTCCCGCGCACCGACGTGGAGAGCACACCGTGGAGGGTATCGGCTCCATCCGGCTCGATGCCCTAGATCCGACTCGAGATGCCGGGCTCATTGCCGCCTGGTCGGCTGCTGAACGGTCGCACTTCTGGGGAATGGGGGAACTGAGCAAGCACGAGATACGTGACCTCTACCAATTCCTCGATGGGCTCGCCACCCACCACGCATACCTCGTACGGCACGCGGGTGACCCCATTGCACTCCTACAGACCTATGATCCGTCGGCAGATCCGCTCGGTGAGGTCTACCCAGTGCAAGAAGGCGATCTCGGATTTCACCTCATGCTCGCCCCCAGCGGTCTCCCGAAACGCGGGTTCACTGCCAGGCTCGCCCGACATTTGTTAAAGCTCATCGGTGGCGATCCCCGAGTGCGGCGCCTCGTCGCGGAGCCCGCCGCCGGGAATCATCTTGCCCTTCGGCGCCTTGAATCACTCGGATTCACTATCGGGGCCAAACTACAGTTGTCCGGTAAAACGGCTCGGCTCTGCACCTTGGATCTTACGCCCTGAGCGCGCGGTAGCGGCACTACAAGGGCTGGCCACCGTCAAAACGGCGGACGAAGCATTCTTCACTCGTCGCCTTGACGGCCCTACTCCGCCTGAGTGGTCTCCGGTGCCCCGTTGATGTCCAGCAACCGGTAGCGGTCGATGGCCTCCGCAGGTTTCGACGCGTCAACGTCGCCGCGGCGCACCAGCATTTCAAGCGTCCGCACGACGACGGACTGGGCGTCGATCTTGAAGAAGCGGCGGGCTGCTGCACGGGTGTCGGAGAAGCCGAAGCCGTCCGCGCCCAGCGATGCGAAGTCGTTCGGCACGAACTGGCGTACCTGGTCCGGGACGGCCTTCATGTAATCCGTCACGGCCACGATCGGCCCTTCAGCACCCTGGAGCTGCTTCGTGATGAACGGCACCCTGAGCTCGTCGTTCGGGTGGAGGAATGCGTCCTCCTCCGCGTCCAGACCGTCACGGCGCAGTTCGTTCCAGGAGGTCACGGACCATACGTCGGCTGCCACACCCCAGTCCTCTGCGAGGAGCTTCTGCGCCTCAAGTGCCCACGGAACCGCTACGCCCGAGGCCAGAATCTGTGCCCGCGGGCCATCGACGCCCTCATCAGCAGCATTGAGCTTGTAGATACCCTTGAGCACGCCCTCAACATCAAGATTGTCAGGGAGCGGGGGCTGAACAATCGGCTCGTTGTACACGGTGAGGTAGTACATGACGTTGCGTTCGTCGTCGGACCGTTCCGGGTCCTCCCCGTACATCCGGTTGAGGCCGTCCCGGACAATGATGCCGAGTTCATACCCGTACGCGGGGTCATAGGAGACGACGGCGGGGTTGGTTGAGGCGAGGATCGGCGAGTGGCCGTCCGCGTGCTGGAGGCCCTCACCCGTCAGGGTGGTCCGGCCCGCTGTTGCACCGATGACAAACCCGCGTGCCATCTGGTCGCCCGCAGCCCAGAAAGAGTCTCCCGTGCGCTGGAAACCGAACATGGAGTAGAACACGTAGACCGGAATGAGCGCTTCGCCGTGCGTGGCATAGGACGTTCCAGCGGCAGTGAATGCGGCTACGGATCCGGCCTCGTTGATGCCGGCGTGAATGATCTGGCCCTGCGGTGATTCCTTGTACGCCAGGACCAGCTCGCGGTCCACGGAGAGATAATTCTGGCCGTGCGGGTTGTAGATCTTCGCGGTCGGGAAGAACGCGTCGATCCCGAAAGTCCGGGACTCATCGGGGACGATCGGCACAATACGCTGACCGAATTCCTTGTCCCGCATCAGGTCCTTGAGCAGCCGCACGAAAGCCATCGTGGTGGCTGCCTGCTGCTTGCCGGAGCCACGGTTGGCTACCTCGTACGCCTTGTCGCCGGGCAGCACCACCTTGGTGTGCTTGGTGCGGCGCTCGGGCACTGATCCGCCAAGCTCACGACGGCGGTCCATCATGTACTTGATCTCCGGTGCGTCAACACCCGGGTGGTAGTACGGCGGCAGGTACGGGTTCTTCTCGAGTTCCTCGTCACTGATCGGGATGCGCAGGTAGTCGCGGAACTCCTTGAGGTCATCAAGGGTCAGCTTCTTCATCTGGTGCGTGGCGTTACGGCCCTCGAAGTGGCTGCCCAGGCCGTAGCCCTTGACCGTCTTGGCGAGGATCACCGTGGGCTTGCCCTTGAACTCGGTGGCAGCCTTATAGGCGGCGTACACCTTGTGGTAATCGTGGCCGCCGCGCTTGAGGTTCCAGATCTGCTGATCTGTCATGTCAGCGACCATGTCCTTGGTCTGCGGGGACTTTCCAAAGAAGTGGTCCCGCACAAATCCCCCGGACTCAGCCTTATATGTCTGGTAGTCGCCGTCGGCTGTGGTGTTCATGATGTCTACCAGGGCGCCGTCCTGGTCGCGTTCGAGCAGGTCATCCCACTCCCGACCCCAGACCACCTTGATGACGTTCCAGCCGGCACCGCGGAAGAAGGCCTCGAGTTCCTGCATGATCTTCCCGTTACCGCGCACCGGACCGTCGAGCCGCTGCAGGTTGCAGTTGATGACGAAGTTCAGATTGTCCAGATTTTCATTGGCGGCCAGCTGCAGTAAGCCGCGTGATTCGGGTTCGTCCATCTCGCCGTCACCCAGGAACGCCCACACCTGTTGGTCCGAGGTGTCCTTGATGCCCCGGTGCTCCAGATAACGGTTGGACTGCGCCTGGTAAATGGCGTTCATGGGGCCAATGCCCATGGATACCGTGGGGAACTCCCAGAAATCGGGCATGAGCCGTGGGTGCGGGTAGGAAGAGAGTGCGTGGCCTTCGTGGGACTTTTCCTGCCGGAACCCGTCCATATCCTCTTCGGAGAGGCGTCCCTCCATGAACGCACGTGCGTACATGCCCGGGGACGCGTGGCCCTGGAAGAATATCTGGTCGCCGCCGCCAGGGTGGTCCTTGCCGCGGAAGAAGTGATTGAAGCCAACCTCGTAGAGGGTTGCCGCGCCAGCATATGTGGAGATGTGACCGCCAACGCCGATCTCCGGACGCTGCGCCCGATGCACCATGACCGCAGCATTCCACCGCATCCAGGCCCGATACTTGCGCTCAATCTCCTCGTCGCCAGGGAACTTCGGCTCCTGATCGGTGGGGATGGTGTTGACGTAGTCCGTGGTGGTCACCATCGGAACGCCCACACTCTGCGCGCCAGCACGCTGGAGCAGCGAACGCATGATGTACTGCGCGCGTTCCGTTCCGCCGTTCTTGATCAGCTGATCCAGCGACTCGATCCACTCCGCGGTCTCCTCCGGATCGCCGTCCGGCAACTGACCGGTGAGTGCACTCAGAATGTCTGTTCCTTCAACTGCAGCCACGCCAAACCTCTTCCGCCCCGCCGGGTTTACCCGACAAGCTCTTACATTGTCCTGAATTTGTCACGCCGTGCAGATGCCAATTTCGAGTGGTGGAGACACCGCCGCCGTCAACCATACCGGCTCCATGCACAGCGCGGTCGCCGAAGATACTATTCCGGGGCGCGGTTGGCTGCGGACGTGCGAAAATATGGCCATGGCACAGCGTACCCCCACCACCACCGCTGCTCTTGACGTCAGCCAGCGGCAACAGTTGGCACGGGCGTTCCAGGAGAACGACGACGTCACGATATTTGTGAACGGCACGTCCCTGAAACTTCCCGCCCAGGGTACTGCCGCCGTCGTCGATCTCATCCGTAGACTGGCCGACGGCGACGCCGTCATGGTCTCCTCTGTGACAGAGCTGTTGACCACATCCCAGGCGGCGGAGACTGCGGGGATCTCCCATACCTATCTGCGGAACCTGACCGACGCAGGCGTTATTCCCGTTGAGTACCGGGGAACGCACCGTCGAATCCGGCTGACGGATATTCTTGATTGGCTCGAAGAACAGAAGAACGCGCAACATGGCACCACCGAGAACGCAAAGTAGGCAACACATATGAGGAAGAGAGTCTGGGTACGGGCGGTCGTGCGCCTGGCCATCGGGCTGCTCACGGGCTATCTGGCGTTCCTGGCCGCAGTTGCCATGAACCGTTCGGAGATGTCGGCAATTCTCATGGCCGTCGTCGTTGGTGTTGCGGCTACCCTCATCGCGGAGACATGGCAGACGAACCGCCGGGCCAGGAAGCGCCGTCAAAACGCTGAACCGCCAACCGGCCCGCATAAGCCCTAGATTCGGGGACGATCAGCCCAACGCGCGGCCTTCAGGGCAACGTGCAATTCCACCCTGACGGGACCGCTCATCGGATCCGCCCCGATGATCGAGCGCACCCGCGCAAGGCGGTTGTAGAGCGTGCTCCGATGCAGGTGCAGCACATCGGCTACCTCCTGCACGGAACCGCTGTGGTCGTACATGAGCTCCAGCAACGGCCGGAGTTCGCGTGCCGGGTCCCCTGCCTTGAGTTCGCTGAAGCGGACGGAGTTCGGCCCTGCAGCTTCGCCCAGGAAATGTTGGTAGATGCCGATGCTGCGGTAATCCACGACGGCCCCCAGCTCTGGATCGACAGCCGCCGCCTGGACGGCCTGCCTGGCCTGCCGGAGGGCCTCGGGCAACGCACTGACCTCGCTGAAGGGT
The DNA here is from genome assembly GCA_947502645.1 of uncultured Micrococcaceae bacterium. Lineage (GTDB taxonomy): Bacteria > Actinomycetota > Actinomycetes > Actinomycetales > Micrococcaceae > Arthrobacter_J. The sequence continues at coordinate 783,892 of CANNAD010000001.1, forward strand.
TCACTCAGACCAAGGATGACGGGCGCCGCTTTCCGTCCTGATCGTTTGTCCAGTTCGTCACGGTGCCCACGCTGGACCCGATCGAACTCCGGCCTCATGGCGGTACCGCGGAAGAGTACGACGGCGTGTGTTTCCCTCCCCGCGCTGAACAGTGCTGCGTCAATCCCAACCGTTGCCTGCAGGGCAGCCGTACGATGGGCCAGTAAGCTCGCCTGCGGGTCCTGGGTGGGCTCCATGCCGTGCTCAAATTCCAGAAGGACGCCCAGACACCACGGCCCACGGTGCTGCACCACACGCCAGTGGGCAACCTCCTCCAGAGCCTCCCTCCGCCCCGAACACGCGTCCAGAAACCCGGCCTCCAACTGCCGGCGCTGTTCCGAGGCTGCAGTGTTTGAATCAAGGAGCAGCTCCCCCAGCAGATCCAGTTCGCCGCGCACTGCGGGCAAACGCTCCAGGATCGCTGCGGCGCCCACCTCCTCAGGATCCTGCTGAACCCAGAGGTAGCCCACCCTGAAGCCCCTCACCAGCAGCGGCACGCAAACCCGCCCGAGCATGCCCAGCTCTTCGTTGGCCGGCACCACCACTGGACGGACCGCCGTCGAAATACCGTGCTGCAACTGCCAGCGGCCCACATCTTCGGGGACGCGTTTGCTCAGCAGGAAGTTCACCCGCACCCGGTCCGCTACATGCCGGTGGCTGCTGTAGGAGAGCAGGACGCCGTCGAGGTCCTCCAGGGACAATCCGCGGTCCAGGCCCTCTGCGATGCGCTCCACGCACTGGTCCACCTCAAGCGATTTCATGACAGTGACGATACCGACGAAACAACATTAAGCGACAATTGACGCTCGTTGATTCGACATTTGTCGATTCGCCTCCGTGCTGTATCGCCATTCAGCCCTTTTCCCCGGGGTTGAGAGGTCCATTCCACCTCGCTGGCCCTTGATCTCGAACCTACGATTAAGAAAGTCCCCACCCGGCCACAGCAATGGAGCAGACCGTGATCATCGGCGTCCCCAAAGAAGTAAAGAACAACGAATACCGTGTAGCGATCACGGCCTCCGGCGTGCTGGAGTTTGTCTCCAATGGTCATACGGTTCTGATCCAGACCTCTGCCGGCACCGGCTCCAACATCACGGACGAGGAATACGCCGCGGCCGGTGCAACGATTGTGGACACAGCCGATGAGCTGTGGGCCCGCTCGGACATGGTCATGAAGGTCAAGGAGCCCATCGCCTCCGAGTACCACCGCTTCCGCGAGGGGCTCATCCTCTTCACGTATCTGCACCTCGCCGCAGAAGCGGAACTGACCCACGAACTGGTGAAGGCCGGCGTAACAGCGATCGCGTACGAAACGGTCCAGGAGGGCCGCGCCCTGCCGCTGCTGGCTCCCATGTCCGAAGTAGCTGGACGGCTCTCCGTCCAGATGGGCGCACAGGTCATGATGGCCTCCGGTGGAGGCCCAGGATTGCTCCTCGGCGGCGTCCCCGGTGTTCGCCCCGCCAAGGTCGTGGTACTTGGTGCCGGTGTGGCCGGAACAAACGCGACGGCGATGGCAGTTGGCACGGGCGCTGAAGTAACGCTTCTGGATATCAACATCAACCGGCTGCGCGAGATCGACGCGATCTACGCCGGCCGGGTCAAGACCGTCGCCTCCAACAAGCTCGAAATCGAGCGGTCCGTCCTTGAAGCTGATCTGGTCATTGGTTCAGTCCTCATCCCCGGCGCGAAGGCCCCCAAACTCGTCACGAACGACTTGGTGTCGCGGATGAAACCGGGCTCGGTACTGGTCGACATTGCTGTGGATCAGGGCGGCTGCTTTGAGGACTCCCACGCAACCACGCATCAGGACCCGACGTTCCCTGTGCACAACTCACTGTTCTACTGCGTTGCGAACATGCCGGGCGCCGTTCCGAACACCTCCACCTATGCGCTGACCAACGTCACCCTGCGCTACGCGGTACTCCTCGCCAACAAGGGGGTCAAGGCAGCCCTTGAAAGCAACGCCTCGCTGGCCTTGGGCCTCAATGTTGCCGCAGGTAAGGTCACGAACCGCTCGGTTGCCGAGGCGCACGGCCTGGAACTCACCGAGGACTGGGCAACACTGGTCTAACGACGAAAAGCCCGGCTGCCTGTCGGTGCAGCCGGGCTTCTCGCGGTGGGGTCAGTGGTGGTGAAGCGCTAGTGCCAGAGCTGATCTGCCCAAGCGGCATCCCGCAGGTAGTCCCGTGCGGGCCCGAGGTTCCATAATTCTCCGCAGGAGGCGAGGAAACCCATACCGCACATGTCCTCGACGATGTCCGTTGAGCATCCCAGCGCGTCGCTGAGGTCCTGCGTACTTTCGGCCCGAATGACCTCGTCTTTGGTAGCCATCAGTGTTGTCCCTCCATCTACTGCTGCCTCGGCGGTCATGAGTGTCGCTTCCCTCGGGGTAGTGGTTCGAAGTCCGGACACCATGTCCGTGCGTAGAGCCCCAGTGCAGCTTCCTCGCGGGAGGTGAAGCCGAGGCGATTGAGTAGCGTATGTGCCTGATACACAGTCAGGTGCTGTGCGCTGCGGCTGACACGCGCTTTGTCGGCCTTGTACAGATACGTATCGAGTGCACGGAACCAGCGGCGTCGCCAATTGTGAACAGCAGATTCCGCTGCCGTTGCCGCCATCAGCGAGTGCATCGGTGAAAGTCTCGCTTCGATCTGCGCTGTCATGGCTTCACGAACACCGGTGGCCCTCGGGCCGAAGTTGGCGGTGCAGGTTTTCAGGTGACTGTCCCAGTAATAGTCCCAGGAGAGCCGGCGTCGGTCCTGCCAGTTCGCGGAACGAGGACCCTTCATCATGCTCCGGGCCGAATCGAACAGCAGCAAGGCTGCGATCGCTGAACGGCTCTGGGTTTTGCTGTATCGCTGGGTCGCCCAAGCACAGAGTTCGGAAGATAGTTCGAAGGCTTCCTCTGCAAGCTGCAAACCCTCGACGCCCCCGTAGGTGACTAGTTCTGCTTCCAACTGCGGATCAGCGGCGCCGAAAGATGAGAAGGAGCGGTCGCTTGCGGGCAAAGACTGGTGCTGCTTGATCGTCAATTGTGGCATCACGCCACCAGCCTGGGCTAGGAGGGAACGTTGAATCCCCTGGAGCCGGTCGATTGTTGACTGGGGCGCAAGGATCCGCATGCGTACCTGGGCCGATGAGGGTTCGTCGCAGCGCGTGTAGAACCAGCGCTTGGCGCCGAGCACCCTGGCCTGCGCCGCCAGCGGGGTAACCAGATCTGCGATGATGCCGTCCGCTACATCGAAACCGCCGGTCATAACGGAGAAATGCCACCATTGGTCGCTTGCAACTGTCCGCGAGGCGGGTCGAACCGCTGTCAGCTGACTCATGGAATGTCTCCTTCCGGATCATGTGGTTAGCCCCGCTGGGGCGAGTTTATTGATGGTTGCCAGCGTGTTGGAACACCGGCAACCTGGAACAGGTCCGGCTAGAGAACCTGCTGCTGGGGCCAGTCCCATACGCCGGCTACTGCCTGCTGGGGCCAGTCCCAAACTCCGGCTACTGCCTGCTGGGGCCAATCCCAAACACCGGCTACTGCCTGCTGGGGCCAATCCCAAACACCGCCCGCGACCGTGCTGGTTGCGGGTGCTACCGCGCCAGCTACGATCAAGAACCCGGCGCTTAGGCCGATGATCTTCTTCATGAGATTCCCTTCGAGTGACAACGTGCTTCCTGCCTCGGTCGCTGAGCTCCCGATGAATCAAGAATGTCCTGTCCTCAGTTCACTGTCTAGCTGGGATGATGCCCTATTGAGGACATGGCAGAATCTGGACTCTGGCAGGAACCTGCCCTCTCAAAATCTGTGGGCCAACAGGCGTTATGGCGCGAAAACCCGGAGATTCCGGCCCTGTAGGATGAACACAACTTGTAAGGTGTCATTAACCGGCCATGGCAGATTCTGGCGTACTGAAACGTCCTTGTTCAGCGGCGCGGTGCTTGGTCCTGTAGGGACCGTGGCAAGGCCGATGCAGCGGCGTAGCGCAGAGAGGACGACAGTGCTTGAAGGAACAGCGGTCGAAGTTTACCGATTCGCGGTCGCGAACCCGACCTGGACAACCCAGGAAGTATCCGACGCCACTGGTTACACCCTCAAACACATAGAAGATGCCATCCAGGAGCTCGAGAGTCAGCGGCTCCTTACTCCTGGTGCTGACGGTGGATGGGTGGCCATTTCTCCGGATACAGCTCTGGCGGATGCTGTTGATGAGGATGAGAGGACCATGCTCCAACTCCGGTCCCGCGTGAGTGAACGCAGACGGGAGTTTGCGAGCATTGTGCCCATATTCCTTGAAGCGAGGGCTCAGGCGGTGGGCAGCGGGTCTGTTGAAGTTCTGGAAGATCCCGCAAAGGTCCGGCGGCTGCTCATTGATTCCGGACGCGACGTCATGAGCAACGTGCTCATTGCCCAGCCCGGTCAGGGTTCAACGGCGGACGTTCAGGAAGAGAGCGTCCGCAAGGACCTCGAATTGCTACAACGCGGCATCGAACGAAAAAACCTCTACCCCACCGGCACTCGGGACCATGTACCTACGCGAAAAGCGGTTGCTGCGGTCACCGAGGCTGGCGGCGAGTTCCGGGTTCTGCCTTTTGTCCCGCTGCGGCTCATGATTTTTGACAAGAATCTTGCCATCGTCGCACGCCAGCTGGATCCCGGAGACAAGGCTGCCCTCGTTATTCGAGACCCCAACCTGGTGCACATCTTTACAGTGCTCTTTGAGCTCGCATGGGAGATCGCGTCACCGTTCCTTGACGACGCCGGCCCAAATTCACCGCTGTCCAGCACACAGCAGTCCATCCTCAATGGTCTGGCTGTCGGGTATTCGGATGAGGTGATCGCACGCCGGCTGGAGATCAGCGTGCGGACGTGCCGCAGACATATCGCGTGGATGCTTGAGGAGTTGGGTGCGGACAGCCGCTTTCAGGCTGGCATCAAAGCCAGGGATGCGGGCTGGATCTAACGTCGGGAGCCCGACGGCGGCCGATGCTCCTCGCACCAAGGGCAATGACCGCCGTCGTGCTGTTCTGAAAGTTAGCACGGGGGTGAAGGCAAATGTGGCCTGGCGAAAACCTTCGCAAAAATGCCTCGCGAACGAGTCTCAAACATTGCTTTAAGCCCCATCGCGTAGTAGCAAACGCGCGCAGGTCAACGAAAGTTGCTTCATGGTGAACCCGTCGAGTTATAGTGTGGGCATGACATCACAAGACGAGCTGAGCCCCCTGACGATGACCGCTGAAACCGAGGTCGCCCTGGAGCGTGCCGCGGAGTCAGCCGGACGGCATGGCGAACTGTTCTCGGTGCGTGCAGCCGGCATCAAGCAGTCAGCGGTGAGGGACGTCTTCGACATCTCCGCAAAACCAGGTCTCATCTCGTTGGCAGGCGGCAGCCCCTACCTGAAATCGTTGCCGTTGGAGGATCTGGGAAGGTCCGCCGCGAAGATCATTACCGAACACGGTCTCGAAGCATTCCAGTACGGATCCGGGCAAGGGACCGAAGAGCTCCGCCAGCAGGTCTGCGACGTCATGGCCCTTGAGGGCATCACCGATGCCTCCCCCGAAAACATCGTCATCACGACGGGTTCCCAGTCAGCACAGGACGTCGCCGCGAAAGTTTTCTGCAACCCCGGCGACGTGATCCTCTGCGAAGACCCAACCTACGTCGGCGCACTCAACACCTTCGAAGCGTACGAGGTTGATGTCCAGCCGGTCATCATGGACGACGACGGCCTCATCCCGGAAGAGCTGGAGCGTCGGATCGCCGAGCTTCGGGCCGCGGGCAAGAACATCAAGCTGCTCTACACGATCCCGAGCTTCAACAACCCGTCAGGGATCACGCTCAGCACCGACCGCCGCCAGCGCATTGTGGACATCTGCAAGGCGAACAACATCCTCGTCCTGGAAGACAACCCCTACGGTCTGCTCCGCTTCGACGGTCAGCCGCTGGATACCCTCCGGGCCGACAACCCCGACGACGTCATCTACCTCGGCTCGTTCTCCAAAATCTTTGCTCCCGGTGTCCGCCTCGGTTGGGCGCTCGTGCCCAAGCACCTCTACCGCCGGTTCTACCTGGCCTGTGAAGCTGTGGTTCTCTGCCCGTCGGTCATCAACCAGATGCTGGTCTCTGCGTACCTGCGCGACTACGACTGGAGCGGCTTCCTCAGCTCCTCCCGCGAGCTCTACGCGGACCGCTGCGCCACCATGCTCAAAGCACTGGAAGACCACATGCCCGACGGCGTCAGCTGGACCGTTCCCGACGGCGGCTTCTTCATCTGGCTCACCCTGCCCGAAGGCATTGACACCTACCCCCTCCTCTACAAAGCGATCGATGAGCGGGTTGTCTTCATCCCCGGCGCTGCGTTTGTCCCTTCCGATGAACCCTCGAACAAGCTGCGCCTCGCATTCAGTGCGGTTTCAAGCGAGGACATCGTAGAGGGCGTGAAGCGCCTCACGCCCATCATCCGCGACGCAGTCGCCGGGCAATGACATTCCAGTTCGACGCGGGAGAAGCGATGACAGAACTGGTTCTCCTCGTCGTCGTGCTCGCGGTCCTCGCGTACGTGCTCTCCTTCATCATCGAGCGGGCCGTCAAAAAGGGCACCCTGGCTGCCATGCGTGAGTTCAAGCGCGAAGAAGCTGACCGCGACGGTGTGGAGAGCTAGCTTTCGCTCCAGTGTTTTTGTGGCGGTAACAAACACTCCACTTCATCGCGGCTTCATGTTTACCCGTACCTGTGACGGTGGGATTGCCGGGCCAAGCCGGCCCCGGCAATCACCGACCGGAGGTATATTTTGAGTCCGATCACCGACCCACTGCCACGACGTCAAACCCCAGCACTTCGCCTGACTGCAGGCACGCTCGCCGTCCTTTGTGCCGGCGTCTTCCTCTCCCCCGCCGCCACCGCTGCCCCTGACAACGGTCCCGGCGTCTCCGATTGGTCCGATGATGCCTACCGCGGGAGCGTCGAGGTTATTGCAGGGCCCGACGGCGACCAGAAAACTCTTGATGGATCTGTTTTCGTGGACAAGGACAAGGACTCCGTTCAGGATGCCAACGAGCGTGGCATCGTCGGAGCGACCGTGTCCAACGGCCGCGACGTAGCGACCACCGATAGCCGCGGTCGTTACGAACTGCCCGCCTTCGAGAACATGACAGTGTTCGTGACCCAGCCGCGCGGTTACCAGGTCCCGGTCGACGACGACAATGTTGCCCAGTTCTTCTATCACCACCTGCCGGCCGGCTCACCGGACCTGCGTTACGGCGGGATTGACCCAACCGGTCCCCTGCCGGACAAGGTCAACTTCCCGATGACCAAGAGCAAGCTCACCCAGTCACCCGAGCAGCACTGCCTCATCGGCGGTGACGTCCAGACTTACAACAAGGACCAGGTCGAGTACGCTCGCACCGGGGCGTTCGCTGACCTCTCCGAGCGGGACGACTACGCCGGGTGCGGCGCACTGTTCATCGGAGATGTTGTGGGCAACGACCTGTCCCTCTACCCGCAGACCCGCGAGCTGTCGAGCATGCTCAACGGCCCTGCCCGCTTCCTGCCAGGCAACCACGACCTGGATTTTGATACCCCCAACAGCGAACACGCTTTCGACACTTTCAGGGCCAAACTGGGCCCCGAGTACTACTCCTACGACGCCGGGAAAGTGCACGTCGTCGCGCTGAGCACCGTCGAGTACCCGTTGGCCGCAGGCAGCTACAACGGAGCCCTGGATGAGCAGCAGCTCGAATGGCTGCGCAAGGATATCGCCGAGGTTCCCGAGAACAAGCTGATCGTCATTGCCACACACGTACCCCTCCTGGACTTTGCAGATCAGGGCAGCCAGAAGCACCAGATCGATCAGGTCAAGGAAATCTACAAGATTCTTGAGGGGCGGGAAGCGCTAGCCGTAGGGGGCCATACGCACAGCCTGGAGAACCTGCGGGAAGGTGACAGCCTCGCTGGCTGGAAGGACACCTTCGGTGTAGACGGGCTGCCGTTCACGCACATCACCGCGGGCGCCATCTCCGGCGACTGGTACTCAGGCCGGATGCTGGATGAAGGGTACCCCGCTGCCATTCAGCGCGACGGCGCCAGGCCGGGCGTCCTCACCCTCGACATCAAGAACACCAGCGTTGTGGAGAGGTTCACCGTCCGCGGCGAAGACATCACCGAGCAGATGGCACTGGGTCTCAACACGCCGCGCTACCGTGCCTGGTACGAAGAGAACGTTGACAACAAGGGATCAGCGCCGGAGTTCGAGAACCCGATGACTGTCAGCCAGAACAACCTCGGTTCAACGCACCTGACCACAAACTTCTGGATGGGCAGCACCGGCTCATCGGTTGACGTGACGATTGACGGCAACGCTACGGTCAACGCTGAGCGCACCCAGCAGATGGACGGCGAAGCCCCTCGCGTTGGAGCGGAATGGTCCGATCCCGTGGCAGTGCAGGAGCAGCTGGTCCACGGCGGCAGCATCGCCAACCGGTCCATGCACTTGTGGCGGCTGGAGCTTCCGGCTGACCTCACTGTCGGGGAGCACACCGCCGAAGTGACCGCTACAGATGTTCACGGCCGCGAGTTCACCGAAAGCCTGACCTTCACCGTTGTGAAGTAGCAGCAGAACCCGCAGACCCTACGTCAGGCTGCCGTTCCGAGGGGGCATCCCCTCGAAACGGCAGCCTTACACGGTTCAAGCGTCAGTTGGCGACGCCAGGACCCTTCGGGTAGGTGGCGCACAATGCCAGGAAACGCGAGTTTGCTTCGGTCTCACCGATGCTGACGCGGATGCCCTCAACACCGAACGCACGGACGGACAAGGCCTGCTCGCCCGCCAGTGCTGCGAATTCAGGGGTGTTCTCGCCCAGCTTCAGCCAGACGAAGTTACCCTCAGCCTGCGGTACATCCCAACCAAGCTCGGCAAGGCCCTTGACCACGCGCTCGCGCTCGTCGACAAGGCTCTGGACCCGCTGCTCGACCTGATCGTAGTTACGGATCGAAGCGATTGCAGCCTGCTCAGCGACAGAGGACACCGCGAACGGCGTTGCTGTGACGCGCAGGTACTGGGTGAGGTCCGGATGTGAAACGGAGTAGCCCACCCGCAGGTTGGCCAGACCGTGAGCCTTCGAGAACGTCCGGAGAACCATGACGTTCGGGTACTTCCGGTAGATCGCCAGCCCATCAACGGCATCCGAAGCGCGGACAAACTCCTGATATGCCTCGTCGATGACAACGATGACATCGGAAGGAACCTTGGCGAGGAAACCCTCAACCTGCTCCGTGGTCAGGATGGGACCGGTTGGGTTGTTCGGGGTACACAGCAGAATGACGCGTGTGCGGTCATTGATCGCAGCGGCCATCGCATCCAGATCGTGTGTGCCGTCCTCGTTGACCGGGACCTGAACGCTGTTGGCACCGGCGAGACCCACTGAAATGGGGTAGGCCTCGAAGGAACGCCAGGCGTAGATGACCTCGTCCGGCTCCTTTCCTTCTTCCTGGCCGGCGAACGTTGCCAGGATCTGGTTCAATGCACCAAGGCTCCCCGCACCGGTGACGATGTCCTCGGCCGGAACCTCAAGGAACTCCGAGAGCTCCGCGCGCAGGGCAGTACTCATGGGGTCCGGGTACCGGTTGACGGCGCTCGCCTCGCGAATGGCGTCCAGCACGGCCGGAATCGGCGGGAGCGGGTTCTCATTGGAGGATAGTTTGAAGCTCTGAAGACCGTCGATGGCTACGGGAGGCTTGCCCGCTGCATAGCGTGGGAGCTTGCCCAATACGCCTCGCGGGACAATAGCGGCCGACTGACCATCGCCAGCTGTGTTCTGATTCTCGCGTGTTGTCATAGGTCAAGCCTAATGCCGACACGAGTGTGCGGAATCCGCGCTGGACGACCGTTATGGCATTATTAGTCCATGTTGAGGTTTATTGTTCAAATCGCGGTCAATGCGCTCGCGCTGTGGGTGGCAGCCAGATTACTGCCAGGCATCTCTTGGGAATCAAGCGTAGGCAACGGTGATCAGCGCGTTGAAACGCTTCTGGGATTCCTGATCATCGGACTGATTTTCGGTCTGGTGAACGCGGTCGTACGCCCTGTGGTGAAGCTCCTCTCCCTTCCGTTGACCATCCTCACTCTGGGCCTGTTCACGATCATCATCAACGCAGCAATGTTGATGCTGACCGCGTGGATTACGGAGTTCACTCCGGTTCAGTTCATCATTGACTCGTTCTTCTGGACGGCAATTCTGGGCGCCCTAATCATCAGCGTGATCTCACTCATTGTCAGCATGTTGCTTCCGAACAAGAAGTAGCGCTCAACTGCAGGCTCATTGCGATTTGAGGGAACGTTGGTGATTCATCAACCCTGTAGTTGATGATGGGTTGGGCTCAATCCTGGGCTCAGGCTTTGGCTCCGGAGCGGGTACGGGAATCTGCCGGGTCAGCTTGAAGCGATGCCGCTTGCCCTGGCCGCCGCCAAGCAAACCGGCCAACGCGCCCCCGGCTCCAATGAGCGCAGGGTCCTCACTCTCATCCACTCGTCGTGCACCATCCATATAGTTGTCGAGGTTATGGCCCGGCCCGAGCCCGGCGTCCTCACCGTATGGCGTGCCAACCCACGTATGGATGCTCACGGTGACGCGATGGTCATTCTCGGGATTGGGCGTCCCGTCCGTTCCCGGAACAAGATCCTGCACATGTTCCAGATGGACGGCCTTTACTCCTTCTGGTATCTCGGTGCCTCCCACTGGAGAGCCAGCCGTCACCACCATTCCTACGTCATACAACTCCCCCAGCTCGGGATCGGCCGCAAGGTTCGCGGCATGCATTCCACCCTGGCTGTATCCACCGAGGACAACCACGTCGCCGGCTTCGGCGCCAGCCTCCGCCAGAGCGGTGCGCACGGCATCACCCATATATTTGCTGTCGAAAACCATGGCCTCAACGATGCCCGTCTCATCAAAAGGGTTCTCGGTTGCTTCTGTTCCTCCGGACTGCGTTCCAGGGATGGAGACAACAAATGTAGGAGGTTTGCCGGCGCCGCTGTTCACTTCAATGATTTCCAGCGTCCCGTGTTCGGCGGAGTTGACCTTCTGGGTACGGCGCAGAAGCCATTCGAACGACGCGTCGACGTCAACGTTCTCCGGGTCCCCCACTTCAATGACTTCGATGGGTGCCGGTTTCAGTTGCCCCGCCCCCATGGCCAGCGTCAAAGCCATGGACGAATTATTGAGCACGGCGATCATCAGTGGCTCTGCGATACCAAGGGTCGGAAGACCGCCATTGAAGATTACTCTCTTGCTGGTGAGAATCGCGGTAGCGGCCATTTCGGCCCCGATGTAGCGCGTTGTGACCTTGTCCAAACGCCCGGCAGTATCCTCGAGGGCCCCGCTGCCTGAGGTGAGACGGTTGGCACTGTCGTTGAGGGCATCAACCGCACGTCCGCGCGTCCATTGGGCCGGTGTTGGCGTTGCCATCAATTGAAAATTTAGTCCGTGAACCACTGCTGCAGCATCGGCGAGTTCACTGGAGAGCTGCCTCAGCAATTGCTCGCCGCGCTGCAGTTCCTGCTCCTGGAAACGGATGGCGCCCACGCCGCCATGGACCGTCAGACTGTTGATCGGTTTGTCGCCCCAGTTGCTGTCCCATGAAGGCTTCCAAGACTCGCTCATCGGCCGGAAGCCTCAAGCAGCCGCAACCGGGCCGTTTCGATTGAATGCGCCTTGGCCTCGCTAATCGCGTTGTGAAGAGAATCGGCGGTGGTCATCAGCTGACGGCGTTGTTCCTCCACGTACTCCCGGAACTTGCTGCCTGCGGGCGAATACCAGTCCAGCGCCGTCACGGAGTGCACCCTATCCGCGATACTGCGAACCGTTTCCAACGCTTGATGCAAACCTTGAACTATCCGTTCCAGATCGTCAGCGGCCGTGCATTGCCAGGAGATCGGCGTCGCAATGGGGTAGTTATCCATAGAATTTCCTCCGCTTCAGTTCGTCTTCGTCAAAGGTATGGCGATCTACGAACGCGGAGCCGCTACGAGCGCGGCTCTGTGGAGAAGTGCACAGCGAATCACGGTTGTGGAGGAATAGTCAGCTCAGATTCAGGTAGGGAATCAGGCCACGCAGCGGGGCAGCCTGAATGAGCTGCCAGCCCTCCAGCGCGAACCCGACCAGTGCGTACCCGATGATCGGAAGGATCAGCACCTTTTCACGCCACGAGCCAGCCGTCCCCAGAATGGGGATGCTGATGAACCCGCTGGTCCGCCAGAACGGCATGTTCCAGCTCTTGGGCGGTCCGAATTTCAGCGGCCAGAAGAGGGGAACCCCGCCGACCGTCGTCAGGTCTCCGAGAATATGGGCCGTGACGCCGATACCCATGGCCAGCGGCAGCCATGGGCCCTGCACTGGAGCGAAGAAGCATACGACGGCGGCGCCGGCCAGACCGAAGAACCAGTTGGCGAGGACGGAACGCCGGTGGAAAACGCCCAGCGTCTTCAGCGCGATTGCAACGAGGAACATGCACAGCAGCCCGGCGCCCAACGAGACCTGCTGGCCAAGGATCACCGGCTGCCAGGAGGCTGCCAACGCCGCCAGAAGGATGAATGCCACCACACCGACAATCGAGTGCGTTCCGTTGCGGTGCCCGCCGCTGATCTTTCCGATGAGGAACGCCAGCACGTTGGTCACGGGAGGGAGTGCGTACGCGATACTTGAGCGCCGATGGTCCGAATCGCAGATCAGCGCTGCACCAGCGGTCACCAGTGCCCCGATCATCACGCCGGCCGGCTCCAACGGATACCAGCCGAAAGCGTGGGTTCCCGTGGAAGTCACCGCCACCCATGCAGCCGCGCCGCATGCGGCGTGGTTTCCTCCCATCATCGTTTTTTGCTCCACGTTCCCTTGCGTCGGTCGGCCAAAGTGCCTTGATTACATTGCCACAGTGCCGACGTCGTGCGGTCGGCCCGAAACCGGATCGTAGCCGTGGAAGAATAGGAGCCATGCCTGAAACTCCTTCCCGCGTTGAACTGTCATCTGTCTCCCCCGCGATCGCACTGGGACCGTTGGACGGCCGCTACAGTGCCGCCGTCGCGCCGCTGGTGGGTTATCTGTCCGAAGCCGCGTTGAACCGGGACCGCACCCACGTTGAAGTGGAGTGGCTGATTCACCTCACCTCGCAGTCAGTGCTGCCCGGAACGTCCCCGCTCAGCGAGGAACAGCAGGCGCAGCTGCGTCAGATCGTCACGTCCTTCGACGGCAACTCAGTGGCTGAGCTCGCGGAAATCGAGCGGGTCACCGTTCACGACGTCAAGGCGGTCGAGTACTTCATCGGGCGTCGGCTGGCCGACGTCGGCATTGAGCACCTGAAGGCGCTGGTTCACTTCGGCTGCACGTCCGAGGACATCAACAACCTCTCCTACGCCGTGGGCATCAAGGGCGCGGTCGAAGACGTGTGGCTTCCGGCCGCACAGCAGCTGGTCGACCAGATTGCGTCCATGGCAGAGGCCAATCGGGACGTGCCCATGCTCTCGCGCACTCACGGGCAGCCGGCCACGCCCACCACGCTGGGCAAGGAACTTGCCGTCACGGCTCACCGTCTGCAACGGCAGCTCACCCGCATCGGGAAGACCGAGTTCCTCGGCAAGATCAACGGTGCCACGGGTACGTACGCCGCTCACGTCGCTGCGGTCCCGGGCGCTGACTGGCAGGGCATCGCGAAGAGTTTCGTCGAAGGTCTCGGTCTCATCTGGAACCCGCTGACCACGCAGATCGAATCCCATGATTGGCAGGCCGAGCTTTACGCCGACGTTGCCCGCTTCAACCGGATTCTCCACAACTTCTGCACCGACGTGTGGAGCTACATTTCCATCGGCTACTTCGCGCAGATCCCCGTAGCTGGCGCAACCGGCTCCTCCACGATGCCGCATAAGGTCAACCCCATCAGGTTCGAAAACGCTGAAGCCAATCTGGAGATCTCCAACGGCCTCCTGGATACCCTCGCGGCAACGCTGGTCACTTCACGCTGGCAGCGCGACCTCACCGACTCGTCCTCGCAGCGCAATATCGGCGTCGCTTTCGGTCATTCCCTGCTCGCTATTTCCAATGTGGCCAAGGGACTCGAGCGGCTGTCCGTCGCTGAGCCTGTGCTCGCCGAGGATCTGGAATCCAACTGGGAGGTGCTCGGTGAGGCGATCCAGATGGTCATGCGCGCAGAGGCGATTGCGGGCGTAGAGGGCATGGATGACCCCTATGAGCGCCTGAAGGAACTTACCCGCGGCCACCGCGTGAACGCTGCGAGCATGAAGGAATTTGTGTCGGGCCTCGGCCTGAGCGACGCCGCCGAGCAGCGCCTTCTCCAGCTGACCCCCTCAACCTACACCGGCATCGCCCCCACGCTGGTGGATCACCTCCGGTAGATCATGCTCGACGTCGTCGTCATCGGCGGAGGTCAGGCGGGCCTCGCTGCCGGCTATTACCTTCGCCGGGCGGGACTGGACTTCGTCATCCTCGACGATCAGCCGGGACCAGGCGGCGCCTGGCGGCACACCTGGGACTCGCTCACACTGTTTTCGCCGTCGCAGTATTCCTCGCTGCCCGGACGCATGATGCCCCCGTGGGAACCGGGTTTCCCGCCAACAGCCCATGTGCTCGACTATCTCGAATCCTATGAGGACCGGTACAGCTTTCCGATCGAGCGGCCCGTTTCGGTGACCTCGGTCCAGGCTGCAGACGACGGCGGCTTCACTGTTACAGCCGAGGGCAGGCAGTGGCGGGCGGGCGCCGTCGTCAATGCCACGGGCACGTACTCTCAGCCGTACACCCCATCCGTGGCTGGCGCCGAGACCTTCAGGGGCTCCCAGGTACATTCCGCTGACTACCGCTCCCCTGACCCTTTCGCCGGCCAGCGGGTGGCCGTCGTCGGGGGTGCAAATTCCGGGGCGCAGATTGTGGCAGACCTGTTCCGGGTGACTGACACCACCTGGTTCACGCTGCGGGAACCGACATTGATGCCTGACGACGTCGACGGCCGGGTGCTGTTCTCGGTGGCGTCCGCCCGGGTGCGGTCGGTGGAAGCGGGAGAGCCCGACGCCGGCACTGGCAGTCTGGGCGATATTGTGGCGGTTCCGTCGGTGCGTGCGGCCCGTGATGCAGGGGCCCTGGCAGCAAAGCCGATGTTCGAGCGGATGACGCCGACGGGCGTGGAATGGACGGCCTCTGACGGCACCTCCAGGTCCATGACCGTTGACGCGGTAGTCTGGTGCACCGGCTTCCGGCCCGTGCTCGCCCACCTCGAGGGCATCGAGTCGCAGTTGCACCAACGCGGTGATTCCCTGCGGGATGCCCAGGGCCACATTCGTTTACGGGGCCTGGAATCCGCCGCGGTGCCCGGCCTGTTTTTTCTGGGTTACGGAGACTGGACTGGCCCGGGCTCGGCCACGCTTGTTGGCGCTGGGCGAACTGCGCGTCAGCTGGTCCGCGCCCTGCAGGACAAAACCTAGTCGACGAACTCCGATTGGGTGGTGACGAAGTCCCAGTCGTCGTCGGACAGCAGCGGGTCGTCGATGGGACCACCCGCTTCAGCGATCCGATTCTGCACTTTGGCCGGGATGACGGCGGCTCTGACGTTTTCACGAAGCCACTGTTTGGCGTCGACGTCGAGGTGAGGCCACCATTTCTGGATGCGGATCTGTTCCATGTCTGCTCCAATCCGAGACGGTAAGCCCCACCGTGGCACTCCCTGCGTGTTCTGGCAAGAGCGACGCCAATATTCAGGCGCGCTGCACCGTGATGTTCCCTGAGATGGTCCGCGCCCTGAACTCCAGAGTGTTCGCCGAGTTTTCCGGGTCTTCGGTGGCACCGAGGGACTGGTTGATGCGGCCGGACAGGGATTTCACATCGAGCCAGGCGGCGGTTCCCTCGCTGACGCCCAACAGGACGTCCCCGGAGGCGGCGTCGAACTGCACAGTGCCGCTGGCCGCTTCCCTGATGGTCACGTCGCCGGAGGCCGAGCGCGCCTTCACGGAGCCGTGCGCCCGATCAATGGTTGCGTCGCCGGACGCCGTCGCGAGGTTGAGGTCCCCGGTGACCTGGCCGAGGGAGATCGACCCGGAAGCGGTTTTCATTGATGCGGAGCCGCCGATGTGCTGCACACGGATATCCCCTGATGCGCTGGCGATGTTGGCCTGCCCCGACACCGTGTTGATGCTCACGTCACCGGAAGCGGATTTCACGGCGACGGCCTCCGCTTCGGCGACGCGCACGTCGCCGGAGGCCACGTTGAAGGATGAATCTCCCAGCACGCCTTCAACCGTGATGTCGGCGCTGGCTGCGTCGCCGCGCACCTCCGAGCCCTGCGGAAGGTCGATCCGGATGTCGATGGAAGGGGACCTCCCGAAGAAGCCCATCGTGAGGTTTCTGGGCATTTTGACGACGAGCAGATTGTCCGAGAAATCCACGCGCGTGGCCTGCGCTGCCTGAACGTCCGCCTCTTTGGATGGGTTGGTCGGGAGGACCTCGACGACGGTATCCGTGCGATCGCTTGCGCGAAGGCGGGCGTTTCCGGCGCCGAGGGCGAAGTCAACGTGAATGGGCTGCGGTGTTTCAAAGGTGGTCATGACGAATCCTTGAGGTGAGTGGTGTGGGGGTGTGAAGTTTTCGGGGGTCGCAGCGGGTCAGCTCACCCAACCGGTGTAGCCTCGGCCGACGTCGTGCCTGCGCGACCGGTTGCCGCGGGTGTTCAACGCCTCCGTTGCGGAGCGGACCAGCCACGAGTTGACGGAGATTCCGGCTTTCGACGCGGCTTCCTCGATCCGCGGCTTGAGGTGCTCTGGGAGGCGGAGGGTCATCCGGGAGGTGCCGCCGTCGTCCGTTTCGGAGGCGGGAACGCCCGACGCCGGTTCCTCGCTTTCCTGCGTTTCCGGCACGGCTTGCGTGATGACGAACTCGGGATCGCGTCCGCGCAGCCGCACCTCCACGGATGAGGGTGCGATTTCGCTGGTGATCTCTTCCGCCGCTGATGCGAGCGCATCCAGAAGCGCGAGCCGGATAGCTGATTCGAGCGGGGCAGTGAGTCTGTCGGCGAGTGCGACGGCGTCGTCTCCGCCGGCTGCCGCGGCTGAGGCGAGGTCGCGGCGGAGAGCGTCGATGTACGGTGAAAGTTCCATGACACCATAGTGACACCATGATGGTGTCATGGCAAGAGGTTTAGCCCCAACCACACAGCCGCAACAGCGCCGCCGCCGCTGCACCGATGATGACCACCAGCAGGAAGGGTGCACGGAGCAACAGCGCGACGGCGGCCGCGGCAAGCGCTCCGAGGCGGGCGTCGAGCACTACGTCCTGACCTGAGGCGAGGGTGTTGACCACTGTAAGCGCCGTCAGCAACCCGATGGTCAAGGCGCCAGCTACCCTCGACGTCCTCGCGTTCTTCAGCAGTTTTGTCGGAACCAGGTAGCCAAGGAGCTTGGTCGCGAAAGACAGTGCGCAGGCGACGAGCACCCATATCCAGAGATTCATTTGGCGCCCTCCTGTGTTGCTCCGCGAGTGTCCTCACGCTGTCCCGCACTGTATGGCTCGTCGTAGGGTTCGACGTCGGGCGCCATGCCTTCCGGCACCGGGCTGGAAGTGAACCAGCCGATGAGACCAGCGACCAGACCGGCCGCCAGAATGGGCAGGCCGGGCGGGAGGATGGGGATGGTCAGGACGGTGACCAGAGCGCAGACGACGGCGATGGCGGCTGGCTGCCGCGCCTTCAGCCGCGGCCACAACAGGCCGAGGAATGCCGCAACCGCAGCGCCGTCGAGCCCCCACTGCTTCGGGTCTCCCAGCGCATCGCCCAGGACCGCGCCCATGGCCGTGAATATATTCCAGAGGACGAATACACCAATTCCGGCTGTCCAGAAACCCCGGCGCTGCTCCTGGGGATCGACCTGGCCGGTAGCGGTCGCGGCGGATTCGTCGATCGTCAGATGGGCCATGATCAGCTTGCGCCAGCGGCGAGGCTCGAGCAGCACGTTGAGTTGAATACCGTAAACACCGTTGCGGATACCGAGCAGGGTGGCAGCACTCATCGCGGCTACGCCGGTGCCGCCGCCTGCGATCACACCCACAAAGGCGAACTGGGAACCGCCGCTGAACAGCAGCAGGCTCAACGCCATGGTCTGCCAGAAACTCAGTCCCGATGCCACGGACAGAGCACCGAAAGAGATGGCGTACAACCCAGTGGCGATGCTGATGGACAGCCCCACCTTGACCGCCGGGGACTGCAGGAATTTCATGTGTTTCAGACTATCGGCCGGCAACAAATCGGGTGCCACCGGTTGTCCGATCGGGCCTGAAGTGTTCCACTACCAATATGACCCATGGAATCAGCGGTATAGCAGCCCTGGCCATCGACTGCGATGACCCGGTACTTGTGGCAACATTCTGGCAGCGTCTGCTGGGCGGAGAAATCGCAGTCGATGAGGACGGCGATGCCGAGCTCACAGGCGGTGCGATCAGACTCGACTTCCTCAAGGTCCCCGAGGCTGACCAAAGCGCGGCAGAGGGCAGAAAGACCAAGAACAAACTTCATCTTGACCTGCGCAGCTACGACTACGACGGCGCCATCACCAATGCTCTCGAGGCCGGCGCCACGGAGGCAGAGGACGTCTACGACGGGACAGCCTGGAAGGTGCTCCGAGACCCCGAAGGAAATGAGTTCTGCATTCTGCGTTCGCGCAGCTTCCGGCCGTAGCTGAAGCGCTGGTAACGCACCCCACACAGGGGGCTAGCACCTCGCGGGTGTCGGCCCTCTCGCCGTCGTGATCGGCAGGTTACGATTTGTCAATGACTGAGCCTAAAAAAGTCGTTGCCGTGGGCCTGGCTGGCACACTACTCAAACGTGGAGCTTTGGCCATGTTCGGCGCACAGGCAGCCGTGATTGCGGCACTTGTGGCCACCGACACCATCAAGAAGCATTACCGTTCCCGTGGTAACAAGTTTCCGCGCCCAGGCTGCTTCGAGGGACAGGTCTCGGAGTCAGGCACCAAAATCTTCACGTACGGCGAGGACCTCTACGAGGACATGATCGCCGCTATCCACAGCGCGAAACACACCGTGCTCCTGGAAACGTACATCTGGAAAAACGACAGCGTCGGCAGGAAGTTCAAGGACGCTCTCACGGATGCCGCCGAACGCGGTGTGGACGTCTACGTCATGTATGACGGATTCGCCAACCTTGTAGTGCGCCCCAGTTTTTTCCGCTTCCACCCCAGCATTCACGTCTACCGTTTCCCGGTGCTGCGGCCCTCAATTCTCCTCACCAATATCCGCGGGACCGGACTGGACCACCGCAAAGTCCTCGTTGTGGATGACGAGATCGGGTACGTGGGCGGTTACAACATCGGCGCGATGTACGCGAACCAGTGGCGGGACACCCACCTGAAAATCACTGGCCGCTCCGTCTGGGAGCTCCGCGAAGCGTTCGCTACGGTCTGGAACCACGGAGTAGGTCAGCCGCACGCACCATTGCCAGACCGTAGCGCCGGCTTCTGGGAACCGCGGCTGCGCGCCGTCAACAACATTCCTTCCAAACTCGTCTTCCCCATCCGCGGCCTCTACCTGGACTCCATCAACCGAGCCCAGAGCCACATCTACATCACAGCCGCCTACTTCATCCCAGACCAGCAGATCCTCGAAGCGCTACTCGAAGCACGGGCACGCGGCGTCGACGTTCGGGTGATCATCCCCGAGAACTCCAACCACGTGGTCTCGGACTGGCTGTCCCGCGGGTTCTACAGCGCCCTACTGCGCGACGGCGTGAAAATCCTGCTGTTCCAGAACGCCATGATCCACGCAAAAACAGCAACGATCGACGGCGAATGGTCCACCATCGGAACCGCGAACATTGACCGTCTGAGCCTGACCGGCAACTACGAGATCAACATGGAAATCTTCGACAAGGACCTGGCAGCGAACATGGAGAAAATTTATGAAGTAGACGCCTCCAACAGCCGCGAACTGACCTTGCACGAGTGGGAATCACGGCACGTTGCGGCCCGGATCAGCGAGGCCATCCTCACCCCGCTCCGCCCATTCCTGTAAGGCGCCACCGCCGCCTAGAGGGCGAGGATGCTGGCAGACGCGGATTCCAACGCGCCCGGAACCAACGAGTAGTAGGCCCAGGTGCCCCGCTTCTCACGACGCAGCAGCCCGGCGTCCACAAGGATCTTCAAATGATGCGAGACCGTGGGTTGGCCCAAATCCAGTGGCTCGGTGAGGTCGCAGACACAGGCCTCACCGCCGTCGCCCGCCTTGACGATGGATAGCAGACGCAGACGGTTTGCATCCGAGAGCGCCTTCAGGACGCGCGCTGCAGCCTGCGCATCGGAGGCGCTGAGCGACGGCTGCCCGCCGGCCTCGCAGCACAATTGCCCGTCAGCGGCCTCGCGGGGTGGTGCAGTGTTCATAAACCTATTATGCCCATAGATTGACAGTTGTCGATGTAAAGAGAAATACTTCGTTCATCGACAACCATCAATCTTATGTTTGATTTGGCTAGGAGCCTTGTGAACACCGACACCGCCACACCCACCGCGCCCGGAGAGGCCGCCGTCGCCGTCAAACTCTCCATGCTGGACCGGTTTCTACCAGTATGGATCATCGCCGCCATGGCCCTGGGCCTGCTGCTAGGAAGATTCATCCCCGGCCTGAACGCGGCTCTGGATACCGTAAAAGTCGGCTCCATCTCACTGCCCATCGCCGTCGGCCTGCTGATCATGATGTATCCGGTCCTGGCCAAGGTTCGCTACAACGAAACCGGCCGGGTCATGGCCGACCGCAAACTGCTCATCACATCACTGGTGATGAACTGGCTTCTGGCGCCCGCGTTCATGTTCGCCCTGGCCTGGATCTTCGTCCCGGACCTCCCCGAATACCGCACCGGTCTGATCATCGTAGGACTCGCCCGCTGCATCGCCATGGTCATGATCTGGAACGATCTCGCCTGCGGAGACCGAGAAGCCGCAGCCGTCCTGGTGCTCATCAACTCCGTCTTCCAGGTGATCGCATTCGGCGCTCTGGGCTGGTTCTACCTTCAGGTCCTGCCAGGGTGGCTTGGGCTCCCGACGACGGCGGCTGACTTCTCCTTCTGGTCCATCACCATCTCCGTGCTGGTCTTCCTGGGCATCCCCTTGCTGGCCGGCTTCCTGACCCGCACCATCGGCGAAAGGAGCAAAGGCCGCGACTGGTACGAAGGCCAGTTCCTGCCGAAGATCGGCCCTTGGGCGCTCTACGGGCTCCTGTTCACCATCGTGCTGCTGTTCGCCCTCCAAGGGAACACCATCACCTCCCAGCCACTCGACGTCGCCCGAATTGCGCTACCCCTACTCGTGTATTTCGTCGTTGTCTTTGGTGCCGGCATGGTCATCGGGCGTGCCCTGAACCTCGGATACGCGAAGACCACCACGCTGGCCTTCACCGCATCAGGGAACAACTTCGAACTCGCAATCGCCGTAGCGATCGGCACCTTCGGCGTCACCTCCGGCCAGGCCCTCGCCGGCGTCGTCGGTCCACTGATCGAGGTGCCCGTACTCGTCGCACTCGTCTACGCCGCCCTCTGGGCGCGGAAACGCTTCTTCTCCCACTAACCCCCCCCCACCGCGCCCGCACAGGAGCACGACCCATGAGCACCACCACCACCACCACGAAGAAACCGTCCGTCCTGTTTGTCTGCGTTCACAACGCCGGCCGCTCGCAGATGGCCGCCGCCTACCTCACCTCCTTGTCCGGGGGCGCCATCGAGGTTCGCTCCGCAGGGTCCGAGCCCGCGGACTCCGTGAACCCGTCAGCGGTCGCGGCCATGGCGGAGGACGGCATTGATATGTCTGCTGAGACCCCGAAAGTCCTCACCACGGATGCAGTCAAAGAGTCCGACGTCGTCATCACCATGGGCTGCGGGGACACCTGCCCGATTTTCCCCGGGAAACGGTACGAGGACTGGGAGCTCAGTGATCCCGCCGGTCAAGGGCTCGACGCCGTCCGCCACATCCGCCACGACATCAAGACGCGTATCCAGACACTTATCGCCGAGCTCATTCCAGCTCGCTGACAAAGGAATTTAGCCATGGTTGAACAACAGATCACTCAGGAACCGCGCACCGAGCTTCCCGTTGCCATCATTGGAGCTGGCCCTGTGGGGTTGGCGGCAGCGGCCAACCTGATTGAGCGGGGGCTCACGCCCATCATCTCTGAAGCTGGAGGCACAGTGGGTGCGGCTGTCCGCGCGTGGGGGCACATCAGGTTATTCTCCCCATGGCGGCACAACATCGACCCCGCCTCCAGACGTCTGCTCGAGACCACAGAATGGGTTGAGCCACCGCTCGCGTCCCTGCCCACCGGTTCCGAACTCGTAGAGCAGTATCTGAACCCGCTGGCCGCCATTCCTTCCATCTCGGCAGCTCTGCACACTTCAACGACCGTGACAGCCGTGAGCCGGGCAGGTATGGACAAGACACACTCCCGCGGACGCGACGAACGCCCATTCCTCATCCGCACTGAGACCACCAACGGAACAGTGACAGACCACCGGGTGCGCGCCGTGATAGACGCCTCCGGTACCTGGGCACAGCCCAACCCGCTGGGGCAGGCAGGGCTGCTTGCCGACGGCGAGACCGAGGCTCTCGCCCGCGGCCTGATCACCGAACCACTCCCGGACCCGATGGGCGCCGACCGTACCCGTTTCGCCGGCCAGCACGTCCTGGTGATCGGTGCCGGGCACTCCGCCGCCAACACCCTCCTCGCCCTGGGGCAGCTGGCCAAGGAGGAGCCCAAGACCCGGATCAGCTGGGCCGTACGTGGCGCAGACACCAACCGGCTCTATGGTGGCGGGGACCTCGATGGCCTACCTGCCCGAGGCCAGCTAGGCACCCAACTGCGCCAGCTCGTCGAGGACGGGCACATCACATTACACACCTCCTTCACCACCATCGCCTTCCTGTCAGGGGACCGCCTGAGGGTTATCGGCACCACCCCCGATGGAGAAACAACACTCGACGTTGACCTGTTGATCCCAGCCACCGGCTTCCGCCCCGATCTGGACATGCTGCGCGAGATCCGCCTGGAACTGGACCCCGCCGTCGAGGCGCCCCGCACCCTCGGACCCCTGATAGACCCCGAATTCCACTCCTGCGGGACCGTCCCGGCCCATGGGGCCAAGGAGCTCGCCCACCCGGAAAAAGATTTCTACATCGTCGGCATGAAGTCCTACGGCCGGGCACCAACTTTCCTGCTCGCCACCGGATACGAGCAAGTCCGCTCAATCGTGGCTGCCCTGGCAGGAGATCTGACCGCAGCCGCCCAGGTCCACCTCGAACTGCCTGAGACAGGGGTCTGCTCCACCGACCTCGGCGGTAGCTGCGACGCACCCAGCGAAGATGCCACACCGGCCGAGGAAGCAGGCTCCTGTTGCCCGGCGCCCGAACCCGTGCTCGTCGGAATCCCTACCGGCCTGGAGCACGGCCGCAGCAATGACAAGTAGGAGGGAGGACACCTTGACTCATGGAACGCCCCTCGACGCGTCAAAGACACCCGGTGTCCTGTTCGTGTGCGTTAAAAATGGTGGAAAGTCCCAAATAGCCGGCGGTATCATGCGTCAGCTCGCAGGGGACACCGTGACCGTATACACAGCTGGCACTGCGCCCGGCGGTCAGCTCAATGCCCAGGCCGTGGAGTCTCTGGCCGAACTGGGCATTGACATCACGAACGAAAGGCCACAATCCATTAGCGAGGAAACACTTGCGGCGGTACGCCTGGTGATCACACTTGGTCAGGAGGCTAAGGTGGATCCCGTCCCGGGCATCGAGATCCGGAACTGGGACACCGATGAGCCATCCAAGCGGGGCATCGAGGGGATGGAGCGCATGCGCCTCGTCCGTGATGACATCCGCACCAGGGTTGAGCAACTCCTGACGGAACTCCAGGGTTCTACGGCCCTGGATGACCCCACGACGTAATTCCGAAAGGGCTCTACCCCTAGAGAATCGCTAAGCATGCTGATAAAACTTAAGGACTGTTGATTCATACCGTCCACTCCAGAGGAGACAGCATCATGGCAGGAAACCTTTTCTCCCGCTCACTTCACGACCTCAGCGCCGCAGCCTGGTTCGGCGGCTCGCTCATGGGCGCCGTCGGACTCAACGGGGCTGCCGCCGCCGCGAAGGACCCCAAGGAACGCACCCGTCTCTCCACTCTCGGTTGGGGCAAATGGTCACCGGTACAGTCGGCCGCATTCGGCGCGCACGCCGTTGGCGGACTGGGTTTGATCCTCGCCAACAAGGGTCGTGTGGCTGGCCAGGATGGTGTCACGAGCAACACGGTCATCAAGAGCATCGTGACCATTGCCGGAATGGGCGTCACCCTGTATTCGGGCATGCTCGGCGCCAAGGTCGGCAAGCTTGCCGATCAGGGCTCGGAAGGCGCAACCGAACCGAAACCGGGAGCGTCCGAAGAGTTGAAGAACGCGCAGAAGCAGCTCAAAACACTGCAGTGGGTCATCCCGGTCATCAGCGGCGCCGTCATCGTCATGGGAGCACATCAAGGTGAAATGCAGCGGCCCACCAACGTCAGCAAGGGCTTCCTCCGCAGCTAAGGGGAGGTCCAGAGCTCAGGGCCCCTGCGAACCCGAACGAACTGCAAACCCGAGTGAAAGCCGCCGTTCCGATGGTTATATCCCTCGGAACGGCAGCTTTGGCTCGGGTTTGGGCGCTCACTCACTCGCTCAGAGGATCCGCGTCACCATGGCGCGGCCGGCTTCTTCGAATGCCGAGTCCCCGACGTCGTGCGCCCACACCACCGTCCCGACCGCCTGGTTGAGGTTCTCCGCAACCCAGATGTCCTGCTCGGCTTCACCAATATCCCGGCCGACCCCTTCGAAGAAGGCCCAGGCGAGCGCCGGCTGCCCGAGCAGCTGCTGGTGACTCAGACGGACGACGTCGTGCACCCACGGCCGAGGGGCAGCCCGGCCAAAGTCGATGACGCGGATTTCGCCGTCGTGCTGGATCCAGTTTCGTGGCTGATAGTCACCATGCGTGGAAACCAGGTCCACCGGGCGGGGCACCAACGACTCGACGAGATCCCTCAGCTGGGCCAGCTGCGGCTCAGGCACGAGGCCATCGGTCTTGTTCATCCATGCGCGGGTCTTGAGCATCAGCGCCCTGAAGTAATCACGGGACTCGCCGGCCGGACGGTGCACACGGCGCAGCACTTCGCCTGCCTGCCGGTAGGTGTCGGGGTCAGATTCCGACGGCGTCCCCTCCACCAGATCACCGGGCAGGTACCGGATGGCGAGTACGTTCGACCTGGCAGAGCCGCCCACAAACTGGGGGACGCGCCCGTCGAGCCCGTCAAAACCGGCCTGGTATGCGGTGATCTCCCGCCGGATGTGGTGGCTTGTGCTGCTGGCCTTGATGATGAAGTCGCCCTGCGACGAACGCACGCGCAGCACGGTGGTGTCCTGAAGAGGCCAGGAGTGGTCGTGGATGATCTCGCCCTCGCCAATCCACTCGTGGATGAGTGCGGTCTGGGCATCGGTGAGGTCGGCGTGCATCAGTTGATGCGAGGTGCGATGGTGTCCACGAGCAGGAGCAGGTCCTCCATGTCCTGGGCTGACTGCTTCCGGGCAGTGTCGCCGGCAAAGAACGCGGCGTCGTAGTAGAGGCCGTCTCCCATGAGCTTCACGGCTCGTGCCACCACGCGGTTGCCCAGCCGATCTTCCAGCGCCCCGAGCCAGGCCTCCTCCAGGACCGAGAACTTCTCCTGCGCACGGGAATGGCCCTGCTGCGCCAACCGCGCCATCGCCACAAGAGCCCTGTCCAGGGGGCTGTTCTCGTAGACGGAGGTGCGCACGTAATAGCGAGCAGCACCTTCGGGATCTTTGGCCATGCGCGCCAGATCGTCGTCAACCAGAGCCTGAAGCCGGTCCCCGAGGGCGTCCACCATGGCCTCCTTCGAGGGGAAATGGTAGAGCAGTCCACCTTTGGATACGTCTGCTGCGGCGGCGACTGCTTCTACCGTTGCCGCCCGCTCTCCCTCGTCAATGAGGATGCGTTCAAAGCTGTCGAGGATGCGCTCTCTGGAACTTGCCATGCCCCCAATGATACGGGTCACAGGATGTTTACTGTACCGGCTGGACGGTATAAGCTCCTTGTTCATGAGCACCTTTGTCACTGCCACGGCGCAGAACCGTCAGGAGTTGAAACCATCCCGCTCGGCGCCCGCCGGTAAACGGGAATGGCTGGCCCTGGCCGTCCTCATGCTCCCGGTACTCCTCGTCGCCGTGGACAACACCGTGCTCAGCTTCGCCATCCCGGCAATCTCGCTGGACTTCAACACCACCGGAACAGCGCTGCTCTGGATCATCGACATCTACCCGCTGGTCCTCGCCGCGCTACTGGTCGCCATGGGAAGCCTCGGGGACCGCTTCGGCCGTCGTCGACTGCTCATCCTTGGTTCCATCGGGTTCGGCGCATTCTCCATTCTCGCGGCATACTCCCCCACCGCCGGCTTCCTCATCGCCACCCGCGTGGGCATGGGCATTTTCGGGTCCATGCTGATGCCGTCGACCCTCTCGCTGATCCGCAACATCTTCACCGACCGCAACCAGCGCCGCCTGGCCATTGCCATCTGGGGCTCCGGCTTCTCCGCAGGCGCCGCACTCGGGCCCCTGGTGGGCGGCGTCCTGCTCGAGCACTTCTGGTGGGGCTCGGTCTTCCTCCTGGCCGTACCCGTCCTGGTGCTGATGCTCGCGTTCACACCGCTGTTCGTCCCGGAGTCCAAGGACCCCAACCCAGGGCCCGTCGATGTCCCAAGCATCTTCCTCTCCATCGCCACCATGGCGCCGGTGGTGTTCGCCATCAAGAACGTTGCCAAAGAAGGCGACGTCGGCCTGTCAGTTCTCGCGATCGCCGTCGGGCTCCTGGCGGGTACGGCCTTCGTTCGTCGCCAACTCACCCGGCTACACCCGCTTCTGGACATGCGACTGTTCACCTACCGCCCGTTCACCGGATCTGTTCTGGTGAACCTGCTGGCCATCTTCTCCCTGGTGGGCTTCCTCTACTTCGTGTCCCAGCACCTGCAGCTCGTTCTGGGCCTCAGCCCGCTCAACGCCGGACTGGTGCTGGTACCGGGACTGATCATCACCATCCTGGCCGGACTCGCCGTCGTGCCTGTGGCCCGGAAGGTGCCCGCACACGTGCTGGTACCGGTGGCGCTGCTGTTCTCCGTGGGCGCCTACGCGATGATCGCGCTGAACGGCCACAACGAATCCGTCGAGGTCGTCATGATCGCGTTCGGCGTGCTCGGAGCCGGAGTTGGTGCGTCGGAGACCATCTCCAATGACGTCATTCTGGCCAGCGTCCCCTCGGGGAAAGCCGGTGCGGCATCCGCGGTCTCGGAGACCGCCTACGAGGTGGGGTCCGTCTTCGGCACGGCGCTACTGGGCAGCGTGCTCGTTTCCTCCTACCGGAACAACCTCGCGCTCCCCGAAGGGCTCAGCCCGGAACAGGCGAGCGTTGCCACGGACACCCTCGGCGGTGCGCTGAACACTGCCGCCACGCTTCCCGGGCCTGCCGCACAGGAACTCATCGCATCGGCGCAGACCGCGTTCACCTCCGGCATCACCGTCACATCCTGGATCGGAGCAGGACTCATGGTGCTCGCCGCCGTGATGTCCTTCCGCATGCTCCGGGAGACGCCTTCCACTGACTGACCAATGGTCACTCGTGGTTGGCTCCCACTAGGTTCGGTCAACCACGAATGACCATTGGTCGCTACGTTCCGCACCAGAACCGACCTTTGGTCAACCGAGGTTGCCGCCGAGCCGGTCCCGTATCCGGGCGGAGGCTTCGTTCAGACCCGTGACGACGACGTCGGCCCCGTGCCGCCGGTACTTCTCGGTCACGGCGTCGAGCGCTGCCACGGTTGAGGCGTCCCACACGTGTGAACGGCTCATGTCGATGATCACGTTTTCCGGGTCCAGCGCGTAGTCGAACTGGGTGTAGAGGTCATTGGATGAGGCGAAGAACAACTCCCCGTCCACCGTGTAGGTGACTGTGCCTCCGTCGTCGTCGAGCGTGCGCTTCACGGTGACGAAGTGCGCTACCCGCCGCGCGAACAGCACCATGGCCGCCAGAACACCTACGCCGACGCCGATCGCCAGGTTATGGGTCAGCACCACCGAGATCACGGTCAGCAGCATGACGCCGGTCTCGGATTTCGGCATGCGCCGCAGGGTGGCCGGGTGGATGCTGTGCCAGTCGAACGTCGCGACGGACACGAAGATCATGACCGCTACCAGCGCGGCCATGGGGATGAGCCCGACGACGTCACCAAGGGACACGACGAGGATCAGCAGGAACACTCCCGCCAGAAAGGTGGAGATGCGGGTCCGCGCCCCGGAGGCTTTCACGTTGATCATGGTCTGGCCGATCATGGCGCAGCCGCCCATCCCACCGAAGAACCCGGTGACGATGTTCGCGACTCCCTGACCCCAGGATTCGCGGGTCTTGCTGGACGGGGTATCGGTGATGTCGTCGACGAGCTTCGCGGTCAGCAGCGATTCGAGGAGCCCCACGAGCGCCATGGCCAACGCAAAGGGCGCGATGATGCTCAGCGTCTCCATGGTGAACGGTACGTCCGGGAAGAAGAGTGTGGGCAGGCTCTCGGGCAGCGCCCCCTTGTCCGCCACTGTAGGGACGGTGATGGAGGCGACGACGACGATCAGCGTCACGACGACGATGACGACCAGCGGCGCGGGGATGGCACGGGTGAATCGTGGCAGGAGGAACACGATCACCAGGCCGAGCGCGGTCAGCGGGTACACCAGCCAGGGCACGCCGATCAGTTCGGGGACCTGTGCGGAGAAGATGAGGATCGCCAGCGAATTCACGAAGCCGACCATGACCGATCGCGGGATGAACCGCATCAGCTTGGCTACACCGAGGACGCCGAAGAGCACCTGGAGGATCCCGGCCAGGATGACGGCGGCTATGAAGTAGTCGGTTCCGTGGCTGGCGACCAGTGGTGCGATGACCAGTGCGACGGCGCCTGTGGCGGCGGAAATCATGGCTGGGCGGCCGCCGACGAAGGCGATCGTGACTGCCATGGTGAAGGACGCGAAAAGGCCGATTCGGGGGTCGACGCCGGCGATGATGGAGAACGCGATGGCCTCGGGGATGAGGGCCAGCGCCACGACCAGCCCGCCGAGGACTTCGGTCTTCAGATGTCGCGGACTTTTGAGGGTACGCAGGACGGATTGGCGTTCTAGTGGCGTGAGAGTGTTTTCAGCCAATGTTGCTGGGGGCATGCGGAGTACCTTACCGCGTGCGGCGGCAAGCCCTGCATGCAACATCGAGAACGGTGACGACACCAATACCGCTTCCCGACGGTCCACTCGGTAACGTGGCGGTAGTGGGAACAAAAACGATGCGCGGGCGGGTGCTGGTCCTTGTCGCAATTCTGATTATGGCGTTCAGCCTGCGCCTTGCGGTGACCAGTACACCGCCCCTGTTCGATCACATGCGCCCGGAGCTTGTCATTGATACGGTGACAGGCAGCATTCTGGGCCTTTTGCCTACTGTGACGTTTGCGTTGTTCGCGATTGTGGTGCCTTACCTGGCGCGGCTGGGCACGATCGAGTCCCTTGCCGTGCTCTCCCTCATCCTGACGTTGGGCGGTCAGTTGCTGCGGGCTCTGGTCTCCGACGTGCCGCTCTTCATGGTCCTCACCTTTGTTGCGCTGGCCGGCATGGGAATGGGCAACGTGTTGCTGCCTCCACTGATCAAACGGTATTTCCGGGACCGGGTGGGATTGGTGACAGCCCTTTACGTCACGCTCATCGCAGCGTGCACGGCTCTCCCTCCGCTGATCGCAGTGCCGGTTGCGGAGGCGGCCGGATGGCGCTTCTCGATTGGCTGGTGGGCGGTGTTCCCGCTGGCCGCGTTGCTTCCAATGCTGATCACCTGGTGGCGGACGCGCACGACGACGACGCCGGGCGAAGCGGGCCTCGCACCGCCGTCGGACTCCCCGATCCGAATCAACGCAGCAAAGTCTCCGGCGGCCTGGGGCCTGGTGTTGATGATGGGGATGACGAGCGTGAACAGTTACGCGATGTTCACGTGGATGCCCACGTTCTACGTGGATCAGGGGATGACTCCCGCTGCAGCCGGCGGGATGCTGGCGTTGTACGCGTTCGTGGGGATGCCGGTGAGCGTGGTGGTTCCAATACTGGCCGCGCGGATGCAGAACCAGCTGCCTATTGCCCTGTTCGCGGCGATCTCGTTCGCGGTGGGTTACGCGGGCATGCTCTACGGCGAGCTTTCACACGCGTGGGTGTGGATCATTATTCTGGGCTTTGGTCAGGCGACTTTCGCGTTGTCACTGGTCATGATGAATCTACGCACCCGGACGCATGAGGGCTCGGTGGCGTTGTCCGGCTTCTCGCAGGGGCTCGCCTACGTGATCGCCGGGCTGGGGCCGCTCCTGTTCGCCACTCTCCATGATGTAACTGGCACCTGGACGGCGTCGTTCGGGCTGTTGTGGGTGTCCCTGATCCTACTGTTGGCCGGAGCAGTGCTGATCTGCCGCCCGAAAATGCTGGAGGATTACGACGGCGTCGCGCACGTTAGCGACGGTCCGAAGGTATAACTGCATGTTGTTCTCCAACACGTCCTGAGCTTCGCAACCGCGGCAATCAAACCATCACGCAGGGAGCGCCAGTGCTGCCCTTAGCTCGGAGCTCAGTTCGGCCAGCGCTTGGGGTGCGCTTCGGCAGAGCTTCGGGAAGGACAGGTAGCCGTGCGGCATGCCCACGTAAGTGGTGGTGCGCACTGGCACTCCGGCGTTGCGCAAAGCTGCAGCGTAGCGCAGGCCGTCGTCGCGGATTGGGTCATGTTCGGCGACCTGCACCAGTGCAGGGGGCAACCCTGTGTGGTCCAGCGCGAGAAGCGGCGACGCATACGGTTGTGCGGGGTCCTGGCCGCCGAGGTAATGATCGCGGTAGGCCACCGCGTCCTCTCTGGTGAGGATGGGCGCGTTTGCGTTTTCCTGCAGAGAAGGACTGGTCAGAGTCAGGTCGGTAGCCGGGTAGAGCAGTGCCTGGAAACTGATCGTTGGGCCCATGTAGTCTCGAGCCATTAGTGACACCACGGCAGCAAGATTGCCGCCGGCACTGTCACCCATGACCCCGAGCCGCTGCGGATCCGCATCAAACTCCGCGGCGCGGCCAACAAGGTCTATGAGTGCGGCGAAGCAGTCATCGGCAGCAGCGGGCCAACGGTGCCTGGGAGCAAGCCGGTAGTCAATCGAGGCGACGACGGCGTTGACGTTTACAGCGACGTTGCTGCACAGCCAGTCCGCCTGGTTCAGGGATCCCAGAGTCCAGCCACCGCCGTGGAAGTTGACCACCAGGGGCAGCAGTCCGCCGGCACCCTTCGGGCGGTAAATTCTGATGGGAATCTGCCCGTCCGCACCGGCGGCGGTGGATTCGGTCACGGTGACACCGCGTGCCACCCCACCCAGGAGCAGGTCAATGACAGGGTTGTGTCCTACCGGGGTCTGCTGGGTTCGCTCCAGTTTGGCATCGTCCAGCTTCGTCACGGACAGCGCCCCGAGGGCGCGTCCCAGTAGACGCACTCGCAGGTCGAGCTTGGCCATTAGTGGACCCCCTATATTTCACGTCACAAAGCAGGAGCTCAGTATACGTAGTCACCGGGATCGCCGATGCTCAAACCTAGTGCCCAGCGTGCTCAGTCCAGCAGGCGAGGACGGCCATCGCGACCGCGTAGGCGGCGTCGTTCTGTGTCATGTCGCCATCCTGGCCAAGCTTGCCGGAGAGCCCGGTCGCGTCAACGTGCAGCGTCTTTCCGTCCTTGAGGAAAGCGACCTCGCCCTCTCCGGTGGAAAACGCCGGCATGTTCAGGGCGAACATGCCCTTCAGGCTTTCTGCGTTCGGGAAGCTGGCCTTCAGCTCGTCGAAGTACTTCTTGCCCTCGGTCTCGTCTGTGGCGTCATGGACGTTCAGCACCAGCGGGTCGCCGTCGATCTCATAGGTGCAGGCGAAGTCGGGTTTGGTCCAGGACGACGATGGTTCCGGAGCCGCTTCGAGGTCAAAGATCCCCTTCACATTGGTGATCACCTGTCCCGAGCAGACCATGCGGGCCGCATCGGAGGGGCCAGCCATGGAGGCTGTGTCGGCGTCATTCTTGCCGTCGTCGTGCGTGCCGTCCCCTTCATGCATGCCTTCCCCGTGCTCGGCACCGGACATGACCGTGCCGTCCGCCATGGTGTGCTGAGGTTCCGGGGTGTTCTGCGTTTCCGCGGAGGGGGCGCCGCAGCCAGCCAGCAGTACGGCGGCGACGGCGATGGTGCCCAACCAGCTTGTGCGGTTCATGTGCTTCTCCACGGTTCGATTGACGTCTCTTTGACAGGTGTTCGTTGCGGGTCGCAGGGTGGATGGGTGAGGACGTTGACTTATACCCCCTAGGGGTATAAGTTTGCAGCCATGGACACATCAGTGGAAGCAGTTCCCGGGTCTGTCGAGGACCCCCATCGCGAGCACGGCTACACCACGGACAAAACCGCCTACCTCAAGCGTCTCAAGCGGATTGAGGGGCAGGTCCGCGGCATCGCCCGCATGGTCGAGGAGGACAAATACTGCATCGACATCCTCACCCAGGTGTCAGCGGTCAACAAGGCCCTGCACGCCGTGAGCATCGGGTTGCTCGAGGAACACATCGGTCACTGCGTGGTCGGCGCGGCCAACGAGTCCGTGGAAGCTGGCCAGGAAAAAGTCAAGGAAGCCTCGGACGCCATCGCGCGCCTGCTGCGCTGACAACAACAGCAAAGGAAATCACATGAACACCACAGTCAACATCTCCGGAATGACCTGCGGACACTGCGTTGCCTCCGTCACCGAGGAACTCAACGAGATCGACGGCGTGGAAAACGTCGAGGTCACCCTCAACAAGGGCGGCGCCTCCAGCACCGTCATCACCTCTTCCCGGGAACTCAGCGCGGACGAAATCAACGCAGCCGTCACTGAAGCCGGATACCAGGTCGTCGAAAGCTCGTAACACCAGCGCCGGCGTCCGTCGTCGGAAAGGACAGAAGCAATGAGCGTCAAGGACATTCTCAACCAGCCGGACACCCGTGTCATCGAACTCGATATCGAGGGCATGACCTGCGCGTCCTGCGTGGGACGGGTGGAGCGGAAGTTGGGCAAGCTCGACGGCGTCGAGGCAAGCGTCAACCTGCCGCTCGAGTCTGCGCAGGTCACGGTTCCGGCGGGAATCACCGACGAGGAGATCGTCGAGACCGTCAACCGCACCGGGTACAAGGCCCGGCTGAAGACTCCAGCGCACCACGCTTCTTCCGCGACGTCAGGCGGGTCATCGGCAGGACCCGAGTCCGACGGCGAGCACCACGGCATGGAGCACGACGCCGGCAACCACATGAACCACGGCGGTTCGGCCAGTGAGCTCAAGCCACGGCTGATTCTCGCCGCGATCCTCACGGTGCCGGTGTTCGCGATATCCATGATCCCGGGCCTGCAGTTCACCCACTGGGGCTGGGTAGCGTTCGCGTTGAGTATCCCGGTGGTCACGTGGTCGGCATGGCCTTTCCACCGG
Source organism: uncultured Micrococcaceae bacterium (assembly GCA_947502645.1). Classification (GTDB taxonomy): domain Bacteria; phylum Actinomycetota; class Actinomycetes; order Actinomycetales; family Micrococcaceae; genus Arthrobacter_J. The sequence continues at coordinate 817,569 of CANNAD010000001.1, forward strand.
GCGGCAGCCATCAACGCGCGCCACCTGTCCTCGACCATGGACACCCTCGTCTCGATCGGTGTTACCGCCGCGTTCCTGTTCTCCACCTGGCAACTGTTCGCCGACCCCATGATCACAGCGCATGTGGGCATGGACATGACCGAGCACGCCCTGTATTTCGAGGTGGCCGCCGTCGTCGTCACCTTCCTGTTGCTGGGACGATTCCTGGAAGCGCGTGCGAAAGCCAGGGCCGGCGATGCCCTGCACGCGCTGCTCAGCCTGGGCGCCAAGGAAGCGACTGTCCTGCGGGATGGGGTTGAAGAACGCATTCCCGCTGACCGGCTCGTGGTCGGAGACCTGTTCATCGTCCGTCCGGGTGAGAAAATCGCGACGGATGGCATTGTGCGGGACGGCGCTTCCGCCGTCGACACCTCCCTGATCACCGGCGAATCCCTGCCCGTGGATGTGAAGCCCGACGACGCCGTCACAGGCGCAACGGTCAACACCTCCGGCCGACTCACCGTCGAGGCAACGCGCGTGGGCAGCGAGACCACGTTGGCACAAATGGGGCGGCTGGTTAGTCAGGCGCAGTCCGGCAAGGCACCGATCGCGCGGCTCGCAGACCGCATCAGCGCCGTGTTCGTGCCCATTGTCCTGGGCATCGCTGTCCTCACGTTCATCCTCTGGATGGTCTTCTCCGGCGACCTCAACTCTGCGTTCACCGCGGCCGTTACTGTCCTGGTCATTGCCTGCCCCTGTGCTCTGGGGCTCGCCACACCCACCGCCCTACTGACCGGAACGGGCCGTGGCGCGCAGCTCGGCATCCTCATCAGAGGGCCACAAGTTCTGGAGGACACCCGCACGGTCAACGCCATTGTTCTGGACAAGACCGGAACAGTTACCACCGGACAGCTTTCCGTCTCCGGCGTTACCGCTTTGAACGGTTTTGCGGACGACGACGTCCTGCGGTTGGCCGGCGCGGTGGAGACTGCCAGCGAGCACCCCATTGCTCAGGCGATCGCTGCATCCGCTGCCAGCTCCGGGACTCTGCCCGCCGTTTCTGACTTCCACAGTTCCGCAGGTGGCGGCGTTCGTGGGCAGGTGGAGGGCGCCGTCGTCGTCGCTGGCCGTAGTGGCTGGCTGGAAGAAAACGGCGTCACCCTCTCTCCGGAAGATCTCGCCACGTTGCGGTCTGAGGAGGAGGCTGGGTCGACGGCGATCTGGGTCGCCGTGGACGGCCAGGTCGCGGGGATCGTGAGCCTGAAGGATGCCATCAAGGAAACCTCTGCGAGCGCGATTGCGCGTCTTCGTGAGCTGGGGCTGCGGCCCATCCTGCTCACGGGTGATAACGAAGCCGTGGCGCGCAGGGTTGCCGAGCAGGTGGGAATCGCGCCGGACGATGTGTTCGCTGGTGTGCGGCCCGAGGGCAAGGTGGAGGCCGTGAAGAAGTTGCAGGCGGAGGGCTTCACTGTTGCGATGGCGGGCGACGGCGTCAATGACGCCCCGGCGTTGGCGCAGGCGGACCTGGGGATCGCGATGGGTTCGGGGACCGACGTCGCCATTGAGGCAGCGGACCTGACCGTGATGGGCAACGATCTCGCCCAGGTGGCTCAGGCGATCGAGCTATCCCGGAAGACTCTCAGCACGATCAAGGCCAACCTGTTCTGGGCGTTCGCGTACAACACGCTCGGCATCCCGATTGCGGCCCTCGGGTTGCTGAACCCGATGATCGCCGGAGCTGCAATGGCCCTGAGTTCAGTCCTCGTGGTGGGCAACTCGCTACGGTTGCGGGGCTTCGGGCGCCGCGAGGGCTGAGTTTCCCACCTCGGGGCCTTCCAAACTTCGTGCAGCTCTTGCGGGCTTGCCTCCGGGCGGCTGGGGCTAAACGTGTTCGGCCGGAACCGGGTCGACGTCGTTCGCGTGGTTCAGTTCCGCAGTGTCGTGACCGCCGATGGAACGCAGTTCGTCCAGCCGAACCAGCACCACGCCGCCCACAATGAGCAGACCGCCGATGAGCTGCATGAGCCCCGGCAGCTCCCCCAGCATGACCCACGAGGCAAGGACCGCGAACAACACCTCGGTCAGGGCGATGAAGGATGCAACTTTCGAACCCAGCCGCTGCGCGGCAAGAATGCCCGTCACGTAGGAGGCCACCGCGGCCACCAGAACCAGCGCCAGCACAGGGACCAGCCAGCTCACGCTCTGACTCGCAAGCGTCACATCATCGAAGACGAACTCAAACGGCATGACGCCCACAGCACCGAGGACGCCGATCGACAATGCGCCCACCACCATGCCGCCGCCGGCCATGACCATTGGCGGCAGGTCGTCGTCGACCTTTGCCGACATGATGAAGAAAACTGCCAGCCCGACGGCGGCCGCGATCGCGTAGATAACACCAATCGGATCCAGGATCTGACCGCTGAAGACATCAAGCACGAGGACCAGCCCGAGCATGGCCACTGCCCCGCCGATCAGCGTCAGTCGGCGCGGTGCCTGCCGGGAACGCAGCCACAGCCAACCCACCACCATCACCGGAGCAAGGTATTCGAGCATCAGCGAGACGCCGACCGTCATGCGCTGCACCGCGTTGAAGTAGAAGAACTGACACAGCGCGATAGCCACAATCCCGTAGATGGTGAGGCTGAGCCAGTTGCGGCGCAGAATCCCCCAGCGTCCGCGCAATTGCAGCGCCACAGGGACAGCGAGGACGACGGCGGCTCCCGCAATGCGGACCCCGACGGCGGATCCTGGGCTCCACCCGATGTCGAGCAGGGACTTGGCGAAGGGGCCGGAGACGCCGAAGGTTGCCGCTGAGATCAGGGCGAACCAGAGTCCTGAAACTGAAACGCTACGGGACTGCTCCATGTGCTTCCTCCTTCCGGCCCCCGGACGCACGTGTGCTGTCAGGGGTAAAGTATGCTGATGGTAGTGACATTAGACGGTCAACAAGTCAGGAGTCAACGCCATGTTTGCCAATGACACCGATATGGCGCTCGTATCTCTGGCGTCGCTCATCAATACGGGCAAGGAAGAACCAGACAAGCTCCTCAGCCTCGAGGATCTGGACCACTACCTCGAGGCCGAAAAGTTCAGTGGCTCCAGGACACACGACGCCGCGGAACTAAAAGCTGTGAGACGCCTCCGCGAAGAGCTTGAAGAGATCTGGTCGGCTCCTGAAGCCGAAGCGGTGGACCGGGTAAACCGGATTCTGCGCGAAGCCAACGCGCTCCCTCAACTCGTCAAGCACGACGACTGGGACTGGCATCTGCACGCCACCACCCCCGAGGCGCCACTGGAAACCCGCATCGCCACGGAAGCGGCCATGGCGCTCATCGACGTCATCCGCTCAAAGGAGCTCGAACGCCTCCGCACCTGTGCGGCCGAGGACTGCAGCGCCGTCGTCGTTGACCTCACCCGAAACCGCTCCAAGCGGTATTGCGACACAGGTAACTGCGCGAACCGCGAGCACGTGAAGGCCTACCGGGCGCGGAAAGCCAACGACACGGGTCAGTAGAAGAAGTGGGGCTTACTTTTCGGGGTTGTTGGATTCGGGGCGCTTCACGGGCTTGCCGTCCCGGCCAACCGATCCAGCTCCGCCCGGAATTTTGGCTGAGCTGCGGTTGATTCCGCTTCCTTCGCTCAGGTACTCGTCGTTTGGTTTCTCCGTCATCAGGAGCATCGCGGAGAACACCAACGAAACAATGAAAACAATGCCGGCCGCAGTGAAGCCCAGGTCCCAACGCAAGTCCCTGGCCCCTCCACCGGTGGAAAAGATCATGGTGGCAATTCCCGCAACGGCGGCAAGGATGGCCGAGAAGATCAGGGGTGCTTTGACGGAGTTCCGCGCCTGCGGATCGCCGGGTGCACTCTTGGTCACTATTTCCTCCTCGACATAACGCCACTCACATGTTCTACCGGTCGTAGAACATGGTTCAGTACAAGTTTACGCCTTTCCTGCTCCGACTGACGCCTCGTGACGATACGTCAGAGCAGCAATCAACAGGAACACGGCAATAATGATGGCCGCCCCGCCGACAACCCCAAGAAGGGCCTGCGCCTGGAGCTGGACAAACAGAGGCAGACTGAGTGCCGTGACAATATTGACGACGCCGGTGATCACCCAGTCGCGGGTCACGGCCAGTTGCTCCCTGAGCCGCAACCACAACACGAGCTCGACGACGCCTGCACCACCCAATCCCACGATGGCAGCAACGGTGAAACCAACGGCGGTGGGGATGATGAAAGCCAGGACGGCAGCAGTGACGAGAAGGGCCGTTTCCACCAACAGCAGGCCGCGGGCGGACGCAAATGAACGATCACGGCTCATCACCCACACGGCAGCACCGCTGAGGAGGAAATACACTCCCCCGACTATCGCCAGGACAGCCAGTGACGGCTCTTGCCAGAAGATGGTGACCGTACCGAACACCGCGGCGACGACAGCGCGGAGCAGCACCGGTTTCCAGGGAGTGGTCATTGGGGTCTCAAGACTGTCAGAAGGCACCCCATAAGCTTAGGCCGGATTTGCCGTCGCCCTGAAAACCCTTCACCGCACGGGCGTACGTTGCAGTGGGCGCCCTGTGACACACTGACTTTATGGAACGCCGAGACCCTGATAACTCCGGAAGTGAACGAGACCTGCTGGAGCAGTTCCTCGACTTTCATCGGGCCACCCTGCTGCAGAAGGCCGAAGGCCTGACCGCCGAGCAGCTGCGGCAGAAACTGCCCACCTCGGACCTCAGCCTCGCCAAGCTGTTGAAACACCTGGCGTTGGTCGAGGACGACTGGATTCAGTTTCGATTCCTTGGCCATTCCGAAGCTGAGCCCTGGGCGAGTGCACCCTGGGATGACAACCCGGACTGGGACTTCCACAGCGCGCTCGACGACGACCCCGACGCCTTGAGGTCGCTCTACAAGGCTGCCTGCGAGCGCACCCGCGAAGCGATCAACGGTGCGAACCTCGATGATCTGGCCGTCCGCGTCGGGCGCGATGGCGAGCAGTGGAACCTGCGCTGGATCCTGATCCACCTCATTGAGGAGACCGCCCGGCACAACGGCCACGCCGACCTCCTCCGCGAGGCGATCGACGGGACCGTTGGCGAGTAGCTGGCGCCACTACGCATGCTTCACGAGCCGCTCTTCTCGCGGTCCAGGTCCGTCAGATAGGCAGCGTTTCCGCGGAGCGCGGCCTCGTAGCGCGTCACTTCGGGGGCGCGGATGCTGTCGACAGCGAGCTCGAGGAGTTCGGCGACGGCGGCGTCACTTCTAGCTGCGGCATGAAGTGAGAGCGCCAGGAACAGGCGGACCGAGTCCGACTCCGGAAACTCGTCCCTCGCCCGTTGAAGCACAGTCAGCGACTGGTCATACCGCTCCAGATTGCGCAGCGTGCTGCCGTACTGGAGCAGGCAGCGGCGGAGGATGTCGCCGTCGAGCCCGCCGTCGAGCGCCCGCTCGTAGAAACCGCAGGCCTGCTCCTCCTGCCCGGCGGTGTCATACGCGCCAGCGACCTCGTAGAGGAGGACCGGGTCGTCAGGGTGGGCGTTGAGTAATTCGTGGAAGTAGTCGATCGTGGGCTGCATGTTGTCGCGGTCGCGGCGCTCGTAGCCCTGTTTGATAGCGGCTTCAAGTTCAGGTGTGAGTGCCATGCCTTACGCTTCGTGGCCTCGCCGCCGGAGGCCCTTGACCGCAGACCCGATTCCGCAGCCGATATCGAGGATTCGCGCTCCGCGTGGACTCAACATGTCCATGAAGCGGACGTCTACTTCCAGGTCAGTTCCGCCAGTCGTGAGGTTACGCATTTTCTGCGCATACGCCTCCTAGTCAGGGCCTTCAGCCATGGGCGACGACGGCGAGCCGGCTTGTGATTGCCTGACGGAGTGGATCATGACGCGAGCCAAGCTTGAACTTGTCATCGCGCCAATTCTCCTGTGGGTATAGCCATACCGGATAGCGTCGTAAGCTCTCCGGTTCCCACGCGTATCGGGGCCAGATGTGAGCGTGCAGAAATGGATCGGTGTTACCAAGAATCTCAATGTTGACGCGAGTGAACTCAGGGTCCAGCTCACGACAGGATTCCTCTACCGCCTCGGCGAGCGAGTCAAGGCTTTCCAAGTACGACAACCGGGATTCACGGGATAAGTCACTCAACCGGTCCACGCCGGACTGATCCGTGATCAACAGCGAGTACCCGGGAAGCCACTGAACGTCTCCTATAACAGCGAAACCACTGTTCATTCTGGCCATCACGGTCGGATTTGTTCCCTCGATGGCCGAGCGCACGCGGTCTTGTTTCCATGAGTCCATCGCCCAAGTCTAGGCGTGCGTCTTCACCCGCCAAATCACGGAACCGTCCGCACCACACGCGCCGGCGATCCAACGACAACGGACCTCGCCGGCACGTCCTTCGTGACCACGGATGCAGCCGCCACAACGGCGTCGTCACCAATGGTAACGCCCGGCAGAACCGTCACATTCGCACCAATCCAGACATTGCGGCCAATAGTGATAGATGCAGGGTGCATGTCCGCACGTTTGCCCGGATCGAGGTCGTGGTTGAGGGTAGCCAACACAGTGTTGTGGCCGATCAGGCAGTGGTCACCAATCACCACACCACCCTGGTCCTGGAACTTGCACCCGGAGTTGATGAAAATCCGTTCCCCGAGAGTGATGTTCTTCCCGAAATCCGCGTAGAACGGTGGGAAAACCGTCACAGATTCGTGCACGGGTTTGCCGATCAGCTGAGCCAAAAGCTCGCGCACCCTTTCAGGCTCGTGGTAACTGCCATTGAGCTCGCCGGTAACCCGTAGCGCCTCTTGGCTGGTCCTGTGCATCACCTCGTGCAACGGCGAATCACCCGTGATGGTTTGGTCTGCGTTCAGTGCCTCAAGGAGGTCATTTAATTCCATGCGTATCCTTCCATTGATCCGAGTTACTTCACGGGTTCGGAGTAGATGCCGATCGACCAGATCTGGCCCGGTGCGGATTGCACGGAAAACACTGGATCCTTTACGTGCCAGGTATCAAAGACATTGCGTGTTCCGTGTAGGACACCATCCTGCTCGCAGGGTACGGAGAATGAACTGACAGCCTTCATCTCAAAAGTGACAGCACCATCACCGGCACAACGGAGGTAGACCACTGTTCTCTGTTTCGTCGGTACGGGCCCATAGCTGGCACTGCCCTTCTGGGAACCGATGTGAAAGAGCAGTTCCTCGTCTGGGCCCACATCGGTTGGGGCTGGCAGAGAGTCAGGCAGGCTAGTTGTTGATTCCGGCTGCCCAGGGCTACTGCCTGCAGTTGGCTGAATAGTCGTTTCCCTCTCCGGCCCCACACCGCTGGTACAGGCAGCGACGCTCATCAAAAGGAGAGTTGCGCCAAGCGAACCAAAGACAAATTTCCCCACAGTTTCCAACGTGAATCGCCCTTTACTCACAGCGCAGCCACGAAGTTCTCGATGTGGGTCAGCGCCTCTCGGTGGGCATCCAGCGACGCTTCCCATGCGCCGGGGATCTGCAACCGATGGTTCGCGCCAGCGATCTCGATGAACGTGCCCGCCTTCTCATGCCTCCGGCCGCCGTCCCAGGCTTCGTCCTCTGTCCCGCCAATGAGCAGGTCACGCCGCGACGTGGATGCCAGAGTCTCACGGACCTTGCCATCCGTCAGAAGGGGCGTCAGCCACACCCCATCAATCCCCGCTTCGTCCGACCACGGGAGGCATAAACTGCCGAACGACTTGCCGATAATCAACTTAGTGTCCGACGGCGGCGCTTCCGCGAACGCCTGCTCCGCAGCCCTCGAGGCGAAGCTGTACGGATCGCTACGCGCGGCGTCGTCGATCACCCACCGAACCGCCTGCACATGCCAACCGGAATCCACCAGCATCTGCGCCGCCCAGTAAAGCAGCGGAGCCTCCACCGGATAATTTGCACCAGGAAGCAGTACGGCTACTTTTGATTGCGCAGCATCAGAACCGCGCCATGCGAAGGAATCCATACGAGCATGCTTGCACGCGAACCGCCGTCGACCAATGATCTGAGCCGAATTGCACTTATTGTTGGAATGATCCGTTTATTGCGCGTATTCCCACAATTACTGCGGACGGGTCGGAGGATTGGGGAACGCGACGGAGCTACCCCTGGTCACCCGCCTCCGCCTCGGCGTCGTGGCGGGCTCGGAGGGCTTCGGCGTCGTGCTGCTCCTCCGCCTTTTCCTCGCGGACCACTTCGGTGAGAATCTTGACCATCTCCTTGGCGACACCTGCGGCGGAGGCCGGGTTCTGCCCCGTCACCAGACGATCATCCACTGACACCTTCTCCTCGAAGACGTCGGCAGAGACGTGCGTTGCCCCTTGCTCCTGAAGCCGGTCCGCAAGGAAGAACGGGATCACGGAGTCCTTACCTGCGGCCCGCTCCTCGTCGTTGGTGAAAGCGGCAACCTCTCGGTCCTCAACGAGCCGGAAACCGTTGCCCAACTCCACATTCAGAAGGCCCGCCGGACCGTGGCAGACAGCACCAACCACGCCGCCGTCGTCGTACACAGACGCCACCAACTTCTGCAGCCCGGCACTATCCGGGAAGTCCCACATGGTGCCATGGCCGCCCACCAGGTAGAGGGCGTCGTACTGGCTCGGGTCCACCACATCGACCTTGGCCGTGTTGTACAGGCTGGCGCGCGCGGCCTCATCCGTGGTGAAGGCCTTCTGGATGGGGTCGGACTCGTCAACATCGTCCTGCGGGGCCTGTCCGCCCTGAATCGATGCGAAATCAACAAAATAACCGGCGTCCTTGAACACCTTCCATGGGTGCGACGCCTCCGCGACGTTGTAACCGGCCTTCTCCCCGGTATCGCCGAGAGTGGACGTGCTCGTCAGGATCAACAGAATCTTCTTCATGTCATGCTCCTTCGCGTCGATGGACGGCCCAATACAACAAGCCGTTCATTGCCACGTTAGCCCTGAAACCGGATGGAATCATGCCAGCAGCGGCAAAAGCCAGACTTTGTAGCGGTCTCTACTGACCTTCAATTCAGAGACAGCGTCCACCGGCATTGCTGTAATCTGTTCCCACGCGCGCATGGGGAATGCGCGCTTTCGCACGCAAATGGGGACCAACATCAATGAGTGAAAACGAGCCGGCCGAACGCGCGTCGCTCATCGAACGTCTGTCTGCCACCGCCCGTAGTGAAGCCGGGCACACTCCGAACCATCATCAGGACGTTGAAATGGCTCTGGCGTTCCTACGGGAACTCGACGTCCGGACGTTGCGCGAGCTCGAGCAGAACTTTGCTCAGGCCTACAGCTCTCCCGGAGATCAGTCCGCGCCACATCTCACGGCGGTTCTGAGCCGAATGTACTTCAGCGTGCACTCCACTCGACCATTTCGCGTCAGCCCAACACTTCAGGACACCAAGGCGGACCTGCTGGATACCCTGGTCTTCCGCGATCTCCGCCATGCACACGGCACAATCATGTACGCCCGTTCCCTGCGCGCAGTCAAGAAGGCACTCGGTATCGGTGCGCACGAGAGCCTTGCCGCAGCAGGAATCGCAAAATACGGTTCGGCGAATGTGTTCCTCGTGCTCCATGTAGCCCACGCATTCGCCAATGCTCAGTTGACCAGAACGTCGGCCCACATCACCCCGTCCATGGGGTACTCGGGGCTCGACGCCTACGCTGACGCCCTGGATGCGTGCCATTTCATGACACATGGTTTCGCTGCGTACCTGATGCGATCACGACCTCATCCTGACGTGCTTGCGTCGACGGCGATCCGACGTCGGCTGGAAGGTTTCGGAATATCGCCAACCGACATTGACCAGGAACAGCTGCGACGGGAGCTGTTGAAACTAGAGGACCGGCTTCCGGTATTGAGCGCCTCGTACTCCTCGTGGGAAGCAGAGGACGCTCCTGCCACTGCAACTCCCCCGACGGAAACCATACGCGACGACGAGATCCGCATGTCCTTCGCCATCTCAGAGCGGCCAGGTTCCCCCCGAACCGTTGATCAAGCGGAGGCACAACGTCTATATCGAAAGGGCTGGCCGTTCGATGTGCACAAGCAAAAACCTCAGTTCATGGCAGTTTGGGGCGCAGCAGCAGCCTTGTTGGCTGTCCTGTCGGCATGGGCACGGGGTCTACAACCGTCCCCCGACGGCGTCATTGTTGCTGCATTCATAGGCGCAACAGCTGCTCTCGCCGTCGCCCGTGTCCTTGATTCTCGGGCAGGAGCATTCTATTCATTAGCAGAACGCCTTAGCCGGCATACTGTGCTTCAGGGCAGAAGGGATCAGCAGTTCCTCGTTGGTCTACGCAGACTTCGGCCGGAGATTTTCGTCAAGGCCAGAAGCGGGAACCTCACCCGGCTGATCACGATAGCCGCCGACCACAACGGGATTGTGGTGTCGGGAGAAGGGCCTCGGCCAAGGGTTCTTGTTGCCATTCACTGGTTGCGTATTGTCAGCGTCACCACCTCTTCAACTCCATCACCCGCTTCGCGAAGATCAACGCACAGAATCGAGTTCACGGTTCACCACAATGGTGAGGACGTTGTGCTGACGTTGCCAGTGGAACGCGCGAAGATTTCCTGGACCCAGCGCAGCTTCGTGGAGAACTCTCCCCTGACAGCGCTCCTGACAAGTTTCACGAGCTTGCCCACCTATTGGGCCATGGTGGATCCGGATCTGGGGCCGGGAAATGTCCGGGAGGATGCCTCGGAACGGCGGCGCCTGATCGGGAACGTTCACCAAGTACCCGGCACGGCCTATGAAAAAGAAGCACTGGCCTGGGAGCGCTCAATAGTGGGCTGAACCTGTTGTACAGATCAAGGGCGTTCCTGCAGGCTGAGAGCCCCTGATATGTACAACAGAACGGGCGGCAGCAGGGCCTGAGCCTAAACCCCCGTCACCATCCAGGTATCGTTGCGGATCCGCCAGCCGAGAGTCACCGCACGGGCAGCCATGTATCCGAGCGCGAAGGCAGCCCACAGCCACGCAATACCCGCAACGCCTGTCAGCCCGGCTGAGTACACCCAGACCAGCAGCGGCAGATACACCACCAGATTCACGACGCCGGCCAGCGCCAAATACCGGGCGTCGCCGGCGCCGATCAGCACGCCGTCGAGCACAAAGACCAGTCCGCAGATCGGTTGTGAGGCGGCGAGGATCCACAGGCCAGCCGTCAGGGCCGTCTGGACGTCGTCGTCGGGCGTGAAGATCCAGCCAACGAAAGGCGCCGCAACAGCAAGGACCGCCCCCGTAATCACGCCGAAGCCAAGACCCCAGATGATCATTCTCCGGGTCAATGCCTGCGCCAGCGGCTTATTCGAGGCGCCGAGCTCCTTGCCGATCAGCGCCTGCGCGGCAATGGCGAGGGCATCCAGCGCGAACGCCAGGAACGTGAACAGCGTCATCACCAGCTGATGCGCGGCCAGGGAAACCGGTCCCTGATCGGTGGCAACGAACACGGTGGCCAGGATCGCCACTCGCAGGCTCACGGTCCGCAGCATCAGCCATGATCCAACGTGCGCTGTCGAGAGCACGCCAGCCCACCGCGGTAGGAGCGGTACCGCGTTCTCCCTCGAATAGCGGACTAACATGGCAATGTAGACCGTTGCCATTCCCCACTGCGTAATGCTGGTCCCCAGCGCGGCGCCGGAGACCGACATGTCGAACCCGTACACGAGCACGAAGTTCAACCCGATATTGACGGTGAAGCCGATTCCCGCGACGAGCAACGGAGTCTTCGTGTCCTGCAGTCCACGGAGCACGCCGGTTGCGGCGAGGACCACGAGCATCGCTGTCAGCCCGGGGATAGAGAAACGTAGATAGTCGACGGCGAACCGGTGGACTTCACCCTCGGCACCCATGGCTGATGCCAGGGCGGGTGCGCTCACCCAGCCGACGACCGACAGCAGCACGCCCAGCGCAACAGCGAGCCCGACGCCGTCGCGCCCGGCCGCCAGCGCGTCCCCCATCCGTCCGGCACCAAGATAGCGGGCAACCGCTGGAGTGGTGGAGTAGGCGAGGAACACCATGAGCCCGACTGCGGTCTGCAACACCGTTGATGCCAGCCCGACGCCGGCCAGTTCAGTAACACCCAGATGCCCGACGATCGCTGAATCGGCTATGAGGAAGAGGGGTTCGGCAATGAGTGCCCCCAGCGCAGGGACCGCGAGGTGCAGGATGGATCTGCTGAGCTGGCGCGTGGTGGGAAGTGCCGTGGTCACCGGATAAGCCTAGTCACCAACGGGCAGTGTGGTTGACTGGGACAACCCTAGGGAAGGCCGCATTATGGCGAACGCAGTGAAGAAGAGCGGCGGATACCGCATGACGATCGGCTGCGCACTCCTGGCCGTGAGTCTGATCATTCTGACGCCGATGGCCATCAGCGCCATGGACAGCGGCGCTGCGTCCACTGCGCTGTTCATCGCCGCAGGTATTGCGGCCGTCGCCGGCATCGTCCTGACGATCAGCGGTTGGGCCACGCGTCGGCAGTTCGATAACCGCGTTGTCTCCTACCACGATGCCTCGGAGCACGACGGCGAACCGGCACCTCCGCCGATGCATGCTCGACGCCCTGACTGGGCCGACAGGCCGGTCAACCACATGGGCAACAACACGCAGGGACCGGACCCGAAATCACGCGACCGCCGCTAGCGGACCAGGCCGCGACAGCGGGACTAGAAGCTCGACGAACTTCCGGAACCGGAGAAGCTGCCTCCGCTGCCCCCGTACCCGGTAGTGCTTTCGCTGGCGCTGCGTGCCTCGCTGACGCTGCTTTGACCTTGGGAGAATCCGGAGCTGAAGGCGAGCACGGAGTAAAACGAATACGCCCGGTATACGACGCCAAGAATGTTTGGCCGGACTTTTGATGCATCCGCCTGAAGCGATTCGTTGATGTCTCGTCTCAACAGTTCTGCTTCGGAGTAATCCTTGGCGTAGGCGTCGATCACGGTCTCGGAATGGTTCCGTAGGAGAGTGGTGAGCTGCTGGCGGGCCTCCTGCAGTTGGTCCAGGGCATCATCCGGGGACAACGATTCCGATTCCAATCCGGCAACCCACTCGGTCAGGTTCGTGCGGGTCTCGTTCTGGAAGGAGTCCAGTGCAGCCGCTGTTGCGGTTCCCCTGCTTGCCGAGCTGTTGATCACTGAGTCGATTCCCTCGAGGTCCGTCCGCAGCGGAGCCACCTGACGGTCCCACGCGCGTTCCCAGCCCGAGTGACGGTTGAACAGCGTGTTGGAGTCGCCAATCACGTCATCGAGGGTATCCAGTTCGACCGCAGCATCAGCGTAACGGACCGCTTTCTGCACATTTTCGTCCGTGGAAAAGTCTCGTTCGGAGATGGCGTGCGCAACGGTGGATAGTTCATAGGCCTCCCGGTACCTCGTGGCGAAGCCACGGTATTTTTCCAGGACCTGTGCGCCGTACCGTGAACTCTCCGGAATGGTTTTGGCATTCAGCTCGGTGGTTTCGAGATCCATACTCACCTGTGCGAAGCTGGCGTCCCCGCGTTTCAGCGCCTCCGCGGCCTTTTTCCGGTTTTCGCGCCTGATCAAGATCCATCCAAGACCTACGAGGAGCGTCACTATTCCGCCCACGATCACGCTGGTGGTGACCCAACCCGCGCGGTACCAGGGCCGGTTGATCAGTTCCGCACCGCGCGCCACACCGGCGATGGTCCCGTCAGTCCACTGCGCGTCCCTGAGCAGGTCCTTGGTGGCGTTCTGGATGTCGTCACGCTGATCCGGCGAAACTTTCCGGTCTTCGCCGAAGTAGGTGCCCACGTGTCGGCCGACCGGGTCCAGAGCGAAGATGTACAGTCCGTCGGCCCACTTCTGTTTGTCTTCGCTGAGCCATTCCGGGTGTTCGTCCCGGGCGAATCGCAGGACCTCTTCGTTCAGGTTTTCGCTGAAGTCGCCTTCGTAGGTGAAGATGGCTACTTTGGTGGGCGTGTAGAACTCGATTTCCTGCAGGGCCGGCACCAGGGTTCGCTGGTCCAGCACGCCTGCCTGGTCCTCTACCACCACGTCCGTGGGTGTTTCTGCCAGGGCTGCTGGTGCGCTGCCCAGCATGGTCAGCAGCACGAGTACGACGGCGTAGAGCGCCTTTTTCATTGTCCCCACCTTGGTTGTGTAGGCCAGTATCGTAAAAACCGGCCATGCAAGACTATCCGCGTTGCCGTCTGGACCAGGTGTTCCGTCGCTAAAGCGTGACGTTCAAAACGGCAAGCTCCGCAGCCAGGTTGGCCCGGGCAGTTTTCTCCCAGAGTTCCCGGCCCTGTTGGGTGCGGAAGATCGGCTGGAGCGCCAGCAGGGAACGCACGACGGCGGCCCTTCCGGTGACGAATTGCTCGTCCGGGATGTGCGCGTATTCTTCACGGACAGCGGTGCTGTAACGCTGGTATCCCTCAGGCGGGGAGCCGAGTACGGAAAGGTCCGCGTCGCACAACAATGCGCCGTTCGTATCGCCAGCGGCGGGGTCGTGTCCGGCGGTGAGCCGCACCAGCCGCGCCACCTCGGATGCCTCACTGTGTGAAAGCCCCAGCCGGGCAAGCCGATCCTCCGCCAGGCGGGCCGAGCGCTCCTCATCGCTTCCCGCAACGCCGTCGTACACGGCATCGTGAAACCAGGCAGCGAGGACCACGGCGCGCGGTGGCTGCGGGGTCAGGAGTTCGAGTGCTTCCAGAACGGCCAGGAGATGGGTGCGGTCGTGATAGCGGCGATGGCTCTCACCCCAACGGCGAACCAACTCCTCGCCCAAAGATTCCGCGCAAGGCATATACCCTAGCCAGCGGAGCATCAGCGGTCCGGATAGAGCCGAGTTCCGCCGGCGCGCAGGTATCCTCAAACCGCTCGAGGTCAGGATCCGAACCAGCGTTCCGCCGTCCACTTGCCGGGCGCCGCGCGCCACGAGGTCCGCGCACCGGTGAGCGGCGACGTCGTAATGGTCCTGGTCGAAAGCCCGGCGCCGGATGCCGCAGTCCGCCGCGAAAGCGTGGAGCTCATCCAGCGACTCATCCGAGATCAGGTGGGCAAACAGGGTTCCATGAGCGGGCCACATGGGCGTATCAAGATATAGAGCCACAAGTGGCAGTCTAGAACAGGCTCAACCGCCAGCCACAGACTGAATGATCAGAAGCTCCTGCCCCTCCAGCACCGGCGTCGCGAGGCCGTCGAGGGAGCGGATGTCGTCGCCGTCAATATAGACGTTCACGTAGCGCCGAACCGATCCGGTCTCATCCCGGACACGGCGATCAAATACAGGGTGCTCCCCGGCCAGAATATCCAGCACGTTACCTACAGAGGCGACGTCGTCGGTCACCACCTGCAGAATTCGCTGCCCGCCCGTGTGCTCCGCCAACAGGGCCGGGACGAGAACCGAAACCTCCATCAGTCCCCCACCCGTGCAACCCTCACGCACAGTACGTCCGGCAGACGCGAGGCAACTTCCGCGAACGACGCCCCCTCATCCGCGGAAGCAAACACCGAACCGCCACGCGTGCCGAAATACACGCCAGCCGGATCACCATCATCCACACAGGCCGCATCCCGCAGGACCGCGTTGAACTCCTCCGGAGGCAAGCCGGCATCCAAAGCAGTCCAGGTAGCGCCGCCGTCGGCCGTTCGATGAACCGCGAGCCGGCCCTCCGGGGGCACGCGTTCGCCGTCGGCCTTCAGTGGAATGACCCACGCCGTACCGCCGCGCCTGGGGTGGGTGAGCATCACGAAACCAAAATCCGCGGGCAGCCCGTCAGCGATCGATTCCCAGTGATCCCCGGCATCGTCTGTTCGATAGACGCCGTGATGGTTCTGGGCAAATAGTGTGTTGGGCTCTTCCGGATCGCGGGCAATCTTGTGCACGCACTGCCCGAACTCCGGGTTGGGATCGGGCATGAAGTAGGCCGAAATACCCTTGTTCCGCGCCTCCCACGACTCGCCGCCGTCGGTCGAGCGGTACACGCCACCGGCGCTGATCGCCACATGAATGCTGTCATCCACCGGGCTCGGCAGCACGGTATGCGCCGCCGCACCACCATAACCGGGTCCCCAGTCCTTCCGATGCGGATGATTCCAGAGTCCGCGGTTCAGCTCGAAATGCTCGCCGCCGTCGGTCGACTTCCACACGGATATCGGCTCACAGCCAGCCCAGACGACGCCGGGGCGGCCTTCCGTGTCAGCCTTCAGCTGCCAGACCCGGCCCAGAGCCTCGCCGGTGTCCTCCGGGAAGCGGATAGCGCCGTCGTCGGGCTCGCTCCAGGTCTCCGCGAGGTCATCCGAGTGCAGCACGGTGGGGCCCCAATGTTCAGAACGGATACCTACCAGAATGCGGGTCCGTCCGCCCCGGGTATCGAATTCGACGCTCGGAACCTCCTCGTTGAGAAAATGCGGCCTGGAAACATTCCACGTTTTCCGATCACTGCTCGTGGCGAACCACAGGCCCTTCTTGGTGCCGATGGCAAGGATGGTTGATGGCATAGGGCTATTCGACCACTCGGACCACAACCACGCAATGGTTTTTGGTTACACAGGTCACACGTTAACGCAAACGGCGCCCCGACTCGCGAGGAGTCGGGGCGCCGAAGACACCTTTGGAGCTAACCGCTTAGGCAGGCAGCTGCAGAACATCACCGGTGAAGATGAGGTCTGCGTCAATCAGGGTGTCAGCGTTCAGCTGGTACAGGGCCTGCCATCCGCCATCGATGCCGAGCTTCTGGGCAATGGTGCTCAGGGTGTCGCCGGACTGGATGGTGTAGGTTTCGCCGCTGGCAGCAGGTGCCTGAACGGCGGGAGCCTGAACCGGTGCCTGTGCAACAGGAGCAACGGGGGCGGCCGGAGCCTGAACGACCGGCGCCGAGGACTGGACCTGAACGGGCGCAGGTGCCGGTGCTACTGCAGGAGCGGGTGCACCGCCACCGCCGGCCAGACCAAGCTGGGCCGAGCATGCGGGCCATGCGCCCCAGCCCTGGGTTGCCTGAACGCGCTCGGCAACGGCGATCTGCTCTGCCTTGGTTGCGTTGACGGGTGAGCCCTGGCCGCCGAATGCTGCCCAGGTGCTCGGGGTGAACTGCAGGCCGCCGGAGAAACCGTTGCCGGTATTGATGCTCCAGTTACCGCCGGATTCGCACTGTGCCAGCGCATCCCAGGTTGCGGTTGAGGCTGCGTTTGCTGCAACTCCGGTTCCTGCTACACCTGCACCGGCAATGGCGGCTACGGCGCCTGCGCGGCGGAGGTTACGGCTGAGAGTGGAATTCTTCATGTGTGGATGCTCCGAAAGGTCACCTGCGCTCCATCCGTCCCCGGACTTCTTCGCGTCGCCATCTACCCTAGTGATTTGGGGTTCGTATTCCGGTGTCTGCCGTGTCGACGGCGTGCGGTGGTAAGACAGCACCGAGCATGATTGCCGCGATCTACTCGCAGCCGTTCCCGCGGGAACACATACAACCCTAGGGGAATTGAAAATCGATGCCAAATCGATATGAAGAAGCACGTGTCGTTATCGATCAGTAACCTTACGCTGACTAGGCACGATGTAGAAACCTGTGAATTGGCCCATAGTGCCTAAGGGCGGGCGTGTCGTGCCTACTCCGGGAACTCGGTACGGAAGCCGATCATCTTGTGGGAACCATCGCAGTAGGGTTTGATCGCTGACGCCCCGCATCGGCATAGCGCCACCGTCTGGCGGTCACGGGGTAGCTTCTCACCGGTGGTGGACACAATCTCGAAGTCACCGCGCACCAGGAGGGGGCCGTCAGGACAGACGACGACGGCGGTGTCCGGCTCGGTTTCTCGCTGGTCGTTCATGGGGTATCTCCTGTCAGCGGCATATTCTGCCAGCGTGGATCGATCGTAGATAGGCTTGCGAATGCGCCGCCACCCGCAGCTTGTGCCCCGCATAGGGAACCCCTCCAGTGAGGCGCCGGACGACGGCGAACCAGACACAGACGGAGCGCTCCAGAACCCATACTGGCGCCCAGAACGACGACGTCCAAGGGTAGACGCGGCGTGCCCCGTCACGGCTGCGTCCAACTTCGGCAAGAGCGCAGCTTCCTGCAAGGATCCCCAGTATCAGCTTGGGATGACCGCGGCGCCAATGGCTACCTGCCGCCATCAGGAGTGGCAGCAGGCACAACTCAAGAGCCAAGCGGCCGGGCTGGGCAAACTTGTCGTACGACTGACGCACCCGTTGACCGAGAAAATGGTGGGCCGTTGGAGGAATGCGTCCCACGAACAGGTCGCGTGCCTGCAGATCATGTCCGCCTGCTGCCTGCACTGTACGAATCAGTTCAAGATTTTCAAACAGGACGTCGCCGTCGTAACCGTCCGTTGCCAGTAACGCCGAACGTCGCACCCCCATCGTTCCCGCGTAGTCAGCGGTGAAAGCCCGGTTCAACAGCGTCCTGGCCGTGTCCCAGCGCGCATGCCACGGCAGGGAGGGGAAGTAGTTCTGCGGGCGGACGACGTCGGCCTGCCCCAGGAGATCCAGTAGCCGCCGAAGTTCGGGCTCACCGTAACGGACGTCGTCGTCGGCCAGAACCAACAGTTCGGTCTGGGCGAGGTGGATCCCCGTCATCACGCCGGTGACCTTGCCGTTCAAGCCCTTCCTTGGTGTTGGTGCCACATGACGCACATCCGCCGGGAATCGGGCTGCGTGGGCGCTGAAGAGTGGTTCAGGAGAACCGTCAACCACGATGACCTGCACCAGGGACGTGAGGCCTTCCAGGTAGGTGACCAGTTCGTCCAGGCCGTCGTCGTCCGTCCAGCGCAGGGGCAGAATGTAGGTGGCCGGCAGTAGCTCCGGTTCTCCGTGCTGCATGGTCACACCATCAACGGGGTCGGCGCCACCAGCGAGGTTTCACCTGACTGCCAGGCCGTCATGGTCCGTTCAGTTGTCCACGAATCCACGGTCAGCGCTGCGCATGCACCGAAGTAGATGTCCTCGAGGAGGCCCGGTTCCGCTTCGAACAGTCCGCCAGCCAGGTCCCGTCCCGCAATCTGTTCATGGACGGCGTCGGCTTCCACATGTTCGTCGAAGTACCAGGTGACGTCCTTGTTGAAGCCGTGCCGACGGAATCCGTTGCCGTAGAGGCGGTTGGGTTGGGACGACGTCATTTCATAAGCCGCAAGGTGCCCAACGATTGCGCCACGGAGCCTCCGGTTCAGCCCAAACAGGGACATCATGTTCGTCCCGGCCAGAGTGAGTGCCGGCATCGCGTCGATGTAGCTGCCAAAACTGTCATCGAGTCCGAGCCCGCGCATGGTCTGCGCGAAAAGCGTCGAATGCATTCGGTGTTCGCGGCCGCCACCGTACTCGTCGGCCTGAATTTCCACCATGGCAGCCTTCGCGCGGCCCTTGAGCCGCGGGATCGCCCACGTGTGCGGGTCCGCTTCCTTCAACTGGTAGATGGACTTGTGGATCAGGAATTCGCGCAGCTGCTCCAGCGTGGCCTCCTTCGCCACAAACCGGGACATCGAAGGACCGCTGTCCTGTCCGGTCAGGTCGAAAAGGACTTTGGCTACGTCGTCGCTCGTCTTGGCGTCGAGGGCGGGAAGCTCGACGGCGGCGCGAAGTTCCGCTTCGAAGGCCGCTTCAATCTCCTGCCGTGCAGCGAGTAGTCCCGGATTCCATTCCCAACGTTCGTCGGCGTCGTCGAACCCGCCGTAGTGCAGCTCGTACAGGCAGAAGAGCGTGAGCTGAATGTCGTCGTCGTACGTGATTTTCCCCGCTCCCGGGATGCCCTCGGAAACGTACGTGCCAAACTGGGCGACGGCGTCGTCCACCTGACCTGCCGGGTGTCCAAGGATGTGGATCAGACTGGTGCTGAGAGGTCCACGGGGACTGGGGAACTGCATGTGATCCTCCTGAGGCGGCGGCAGGCTTAGCCTGATTATAGGCACGAATCCCACACCCATAAGCACACTTATGACGTTCGCTGCTCGCGGTAGATGTGGACCAACGAACTACTCAGGGTCAGCGAGAGACGACAGCCCGCAACCCAGGACAGGTCTTCCGTGCCGCCGACCAGGGGCGGGTCACGATTACCCGGCGTGACGGGGAACCGCTGACCCTGCTTCCCCGCGATTTCCAGTTTCGACCGGCTCTTTATTGTTCTCTAGGTTAGGTGCCGCTGGGATGCCGCGGCTCTTCAGCTGGTTGCGATTCACTGTCAGCCGGTTCGGGCTAACGGTGCGCCCAGATCTGCCGATAGTTAAGCATGTGAATTTCATGATTCGGGGAAGCCGGGCCAGCGGTGTCGACTAGCGTGCGCCAACTCCTTGCCGCTGGTTCAGCGGCAGTAGCCCGGTTCAGCAACTGGCCGGCCAGGGTCATGGTGCTACTCCTGTGCACTTACGTCATTTCGCGGCTTGCACACGGCAACGGCTATGACCCCACCGTTGATGGCCTACTCGGAATGCTTGCTGAATGGTCCATGGTCACGGTCGCATGGCTCGCTGTTCGGCGGGCGACAGCTGCTCGAGCTGAGGTTTGTTGGGCCGCTGCAGCCATCTCCGCTCAGGTTCTTGCCGACACCTACTATGTGTTTGCTCGCGAGGACCTTACCGCTGGCGCTTCCACTAACGCTGTGACCATATCTGACATCGGATACCTACTGTTCTATCCGCTGCTGTTCTGCGCTCTGGCACAACGTGCCAGACGCCGATTGGTATCGGTAGCGTTTCCAGTATTTCTGAACAGTGCGGTCGGTGCTTTCGGTGCATCCGCGGTCCTGGCGGTTGTGCTCCAGCCCGTGATCGAGTCGGCTCGGCAGGAGCCCATGGGTTTGAGCACAGCTATTGCTCTGGCCTATCCCCTCTTCGATCTGGTGTTGGTTGCCATCATCGCGGGAATCGCAGCCTTCCAGGCGTCGGGCGGGGACCGTCTCTGGATTCTACTGGTATCGGGCTTGCTGTTGTTCACTACAGCTGACGTCTTATACGTTTTGGCTGAGGCAACAGACGTCTATCTAATTGGTACGAACGTGGACCTCGTCTGGGGCAGCGGCATCCTGCTCCTTGTGCTGTGGACCGACGGGCTGGCGGACCGGCGAGAGCCCCTTGTTTTTGAAACCGGCCGCAACGAAGCACTCACGGTTCCCATCATTGGGACCCTGGCGGCCCTTTTCGTTCTGCTGCTGGGAACTCAGATTCACATACCCCTACTTGCCCTTGTTCTGGCCAGCACCACACTGGTCCTCGCGGCTGCTCCCCTGGTGTTCCGGCAGCGCATGCTCCATCGGATCACGCGTACGGATGAACTCACAGGACTACCCAACCGTCGAGCACTTTACGCCGATGCACCAGCGAAGTTCAAGGGACGGGCACGTAAACCACATGCCCTCCTGCTCCTGGATCTAGACCGCTTCAAAGAAGTCAACGACAGCCTTGGACATGATGTCGGCGACCTCCTGCTCATGCAGGTTGCCGCACGTCTCCGTCGGGAACTGGGCCCGAACGACTTGCTGGCACGGTTGGGCGGCGACGAGTTCGCGGTCCTTCTGGATGATTCGGAGAGCGCCGACGCCGTCAGCAAAGCCGCTGCGATCGGGGAATCCCTGGCGGGGCAGTTCATGCTGGAAGGCATCTCGCTGCAGACCAGCGCCAGCATCGGCATCGCGTTGTTCCCATCCCAGGGAACAGATCTACGCCTGCTGATGCGGAAGGCCGATATGGCCATGTACAAGGCAAAGACCGGGCATACCGGAAATCACGTCTATCACAGCGAGGACGACCACCACGGAGGCCAGCGATTGAGGACTCTTCAGGAACTGCGCGAGGCCCTCCGAGATGATCAGCTGGTTCTGCACTACCAACCGAAAGTTTCTCTGGATACCGGACAGGTTCAGGGCGCCGAAGCACTAGTGCGCTGGAATCATCCGGAACGAGGCCTCCTGCCTCCGGCATCCTTCCTGGCCCTCGCCGAGGAATCGGGACTCATGCATGAACTGACGCTGGTGGTCCTCGGCAAGGCTCTCGATCAGGCTGCTCAGTGGCAGGCCGCCCAGACGCCTCTGGCAGTCGCCGTGAACGTGTCCGCCAGTTCACTAATAGATACGAGCTTTCCGGATAAAATTGAGTCTCTACTGAAGCAACGCGGTCTTGCCGGAGCGTCGCTGGTCCTGGAAATTACCGAGGACTTCCTCATGGGCGACAGGGACCGGGCCCGCTCCATCCTGACTCAGCTGCGGGATCGGGGCGTTCAGATTGCCGTTGATGACTTCGGTACCGGATACAGCTCTCTGTCCTACCTTCGCGATCTACCCATTGACGAGTTAAAGCTGGATCAGTCTTTCGTGTTCCCCATTATCGATGACCCCCGCGCTGCCTCGCTGGTGGCCTCGACCGTATCCCTGGCCCACGGCCTCGACCTTCGCATGGTTGCCGAGGGCGTGGAAAGCAGAGCCGTCTACGATCAGCTGACCGCGTATGGCTGCGACCGCGCTCAGGGCTTCTACATATCACGGCCGCTGCCAGCCGATGAATTCGATCAGTGGATCGACCTTCTGGGAACCGCTGGATTTACGGGTAACCGCGTCCACCAACCAACCGATAGTTAACCATGTGGATTTCATGATCAACGGAAGCGGGGCCACCAGTGTTGACTAACGTGCGCCAACGTCTCGAGGGAATCAGGGTCATCCGAAACCGCCCCACCCGAATCATGGTCCTGCTGCTGATCGCCTATGTGATTGCCCGCCTCATCTCAGGCACCGATTCCAACCCGTTGATCGACGGGTGGTTGGCGATCGCCGCTGAAGCTTCCATGGTCGCCGTCGCCTGGCTCGCAGTTCGCCGGGCAACCGCAGCCAGAGCTGAAGTCTGCTGGGCCGCAGCGGCAGTCACCTCACGATTCTTCGCTGATTCCCTGTACCTGTTGCCCTTCTCAGACATTGAACCCGGCACCTCTTTCCCCGCAGATGTCTGCTACCTGCTTTTCTACCCCTTCCTGTTGTTGGCCATGGCGGTCAGGGCGCGACGCCGGCTGGCCTCCGTCGCACTCCCCGTATTCCTGAACAGCGCTATCGGTGCTCTCGGCGCAGCAGCGGTGCTCGCCGTCGTCCTTCAGCCAGTCATCGGAATGAACACCGTGGGGGCCATGGGGTGGAGCGCCTCGATCGTTGTGCTGTACCCGGTCTTTGACCTGGCCATGGTGGCCATCATCGCGGGGGTGGCAGCCTTCCAGACCTCGGACGGCAACCGGCTCTGGGTCCTTCTTGCCTTCAGCCTGCTCCTACTCACTACCGGCGATGTGCTCTACGCACTGGTCGAACCCGCTGGCCTGTACGCCGTGGGCTCCCTGGTGGACCTGGTCTGGGGACTCGCCATCCTGATGCTAGTGCTGTGGATCGACGGGCTTGCCGACCGCAAAGAGCCCCTCATCTTCGACGGCGACCGCGAACAGTCCCTGGCCGTCCCTATCATCGCTGTCTTCGCCGCACTCCTGGTCCTCCTGTTGGGCAGCCAAAGCCACGTCTCCGTTCTCGCTCTCCTCCTGGCGAGCGCGACACTCATCGTTGCCGCCGCGCCACTGGTGTTCCGTCAGCGTATGCTCCACCGGATCACCAGGACAGACGAGCTCACCGGCTTACCCAACCGCAGGGCGCTCTACGCTGACGCGCCCTCCCGCCTCAAGAATCGGGGCACGAAACCACAGGCCCTGATGCTCCTGGACCTGGACCGTTTCAAAGAGGTCAATGACAGTCTGGGGCACGACGTCGGCGATCTCCTCCTGATGCAGGTAGCGGACCGGCTGCGCCGGGAACTTGGCCCCACTGATCTCCTGTCGCGTCTGGGCGGTGATGAGTTCGCCGTCCTCCTCGACGATTCTGAGCGCGACAACGCCGTACATACAGCCTCGGCGATCGCCGATTCGCTGGCCGAACCTTTCATGCTGGAAGGCATTACGCTGCAGACCAGCGCAAGCATCGGCATCGCGCTCTTCCCCTCGCAGGGGTCGGACTTGCGCCTACTGCTGCGGAAAGCGGACATGGCTATGTACAAGGCGAAGTCAGCGCACACCGGCCACCATGTTTATCAGACTGAAGACGATCATCACGGTGATCAGCGGCTGCGCACCCTGCAGGAACTGCGCGAGGGACTACGCACGGACCAGCTGATATTGCACTACCAGCCCAAAGTTTCCCTGGATACCGGCCGCATCCAGGGTGCTGAAGCCCTGGTGCGTTGGAACCATCCCACCCGTGGATTACTGAGCCCGGCGTCGTTCCTGCCATTGGCTGAGGAATCAGGGCTCATGCATGAACTGACGTTCGTGGTCCTCGGAAAGGCCCTTGACCAGGCGGCCATGTGGCAGCAACGGGATACACCGCTGGCCGTTTCAGTGAACGTATCCGCAAGCTCCCTGGTGGACACGTCTTTCCCGGACAAGGTTGGTGCCATGCTCGCCGAACGCGGCCTTGCCGGACCATCGTTGGTACTGGAAATCACTGAGGACTTCCTCATGGGTGACAGGGACCGGGCCCGCACCATCCTGACCCGCCTCCGCGAACAGGGCATTCAGATCGCGGTTGATGATTTTGGCACCGGTTACAGCTCGTTGTCCTACCTGCGTGATCTGCCCATTGATGAGCTCAAACTGGATCAGTCCTTCGTCTTCCCGATGACCGATGACCCGCGGGCTGCCTCGTTGGTGGCATCAACCGTTTCCCTGGCTCACGGCCTGAATTTGAGGATGGTCGCGGAGGGTGTCGAGAGTCGTGCCGTCTATGACCAGCTCACCCAGTACGGTTGCGACCGCGCGCAGGGCTTCTACATGTCACGTCCGCTGCCAGCCGAAGAATTCGATCAGTGGATCACAGTCCGCGGCACCGCCGGCTTTACTGGAGGCAGCGACTTTGCAGTAGATGACGTTCTCAGGGGTTGAGAGCAGCATCTACTGCAAAGTGGATTTCAAAAACCGGTGCATCAGCTGCCCAATACATGCGAGGTCATCCACGTCATAAACCTGGACAGCGCCGTCGCCGTCGAGCTCGACAACATCATCCGGTCCGACATCCCGGGCACCGAAGATTGGCATGGAACGGCAAAGGACCTGCAGGACACTTTGACGGATCCTGAGTTCGACCCAGCTCTGTTCCTCATCGCCCGACACACGAACCAGGGTGTGTGGCTTTTAGCTCAGCGGATGAGTTTTCTGGCTTCGAGGCTGAGCTTTCCGGAAGCGGGCCGGTGGCGGGCACAGCCGCAGATATCGTGACAAGCATGGAACAGTTTCTGAAGGTTTTTCGCACCTGGGGTGCCCCAATAGTTGCCGTCGTCTTCTTCGTCTTGTGGTGTTTGGGGGAGGCGGGGCGCATGAATGGTGCTTTCACGAACTGGTCCGGCGCATGGCCGCTCATATTCATCACCGTCGCCATCGGGGTATCCGTGTGGGCGCCGTACGCGTCGTTGGCCGTGACAGCGGCGCTGTTGGCGGCACAGTTCTTCTACATACTGCCCGCCATGGCCGCGAACCATTGGGCGATCTACATTGGCGCTTTCATCGCCCTGGCCTTCATCTTGTGGGTGTCTGCTCCCAGAACACGTTTGGTTGCCATAGGCATCAACGTGGTTTTCGCGGCCGCTATGGCAGTGCTCATGCTTTCGTGGCGGTACGGCGCTGGAGTCGGCTGGTATGTGTCGCGCGGCGGAGACCTCCCAACATTCATGGCCTACGGATGGCAGCTGTTTGCGCTTCTCCTTCTCATTGCAGGTTCGTGTGCCGCCATCGGGTTCCTACTGGCCCTCCTCCAGGAACGGCGGGCTGTCTTCCAGGCACGCAACGCGGCACAGAAGGAACTTCATGAAGCAGAAGTCAACCTGATGGTTGAGCAGGAAAGGTGGCGAATCTCCAGGGATCTACATGACGTCCTCGCCCATTCGCTAACAGTCATTTCCGCTCAGGCCGATGGGATCCGCTACCTGAACAACGATCTCCCGACGTCGGTCGTCACTGCCCTGGAGAACATTGCACACGCCGCCCGTGGAGCCCTCCTCGATGCACAGCGAGTGATCGAGGGTGGCTCGGACCAGGACGAAACAGTCCCCCAACCGCAGGTCAAGGACATCGCCCCGCTCGTACAGGGTATGCGAAAGAGCGGTCTACAGATCGAGGAAAGCGAATCCGGGCAGGCAGCGGATCTCACGACGGGACAGCAGATCGCGATTTATCGGATCGTGCAGGAGTCCCTGACGAATGCGCTCAAGCACGGCGGCCGCGATACACAGGTGAAAATGCATATGGATTGGAACGGCCCGGGCCTAACGTTGCATGTGGGTTCCACCCTGCCAAGCACGGACACTGTGATATCCGGGAATGAAGGACAACCGCGCGTCGGACGCGGGCTGCCAGGCATGCGCGAAAGGGCGCACCTCGCTGGCGGTTGGGTGACGGCTGGACCGGAAGAAGAACACTTCCGCATCAACGCCTATGTTCCGTACCCGGCGCAAGGCAAGCACACCAACGATGGAGCACAGAGATGAGCAGCACCATGGCGGAAGCCGGATCGCGGATCACCGTAGCGCTGGTCGATGATCAGGAGTTGTTTCGCTCTGGCATTCGCATGCTCATCCAAAGTCAGGATGACATGGTCCTGTCAGCAGAAGCAGCAAATGGGGAAGAGGCTATCGCCCTCGTCGCCAATGATCCGCCGGACGTTCTGCTGATGGACCTGAGGATGCCCGTTCTCGACGGTGTTACAGCCACTCAACGCATCATCCAACAAGCACAGGCTTCAGGGGCCGAAATACCGAAAATCATTGCGCTGACCACCTTCAATCGGGATCAAGCCGTCGTCGAGGCCGTGAATGCGGGTGCGAGTGGGTACCTCCTGAAAAGCGCTGAGCCGGAATTTCTTCTCGCCGCAATAAGAACCGTACATGCCGGGTATTCGGTTATTGCACCCGGTTCGATTCACTCCCTCTTCGAACATGCCGCCCGCACGTTCCCACCGACGGGCCCGGACCTGTCAGTTCTTGATTCGCTTTCCGGCCGCGAGGAAGAAGTGTTCCTGCTCGCTGCCAAGGGACTCAGCAACAGCGAGATGGCTGAAAGTCTCTTCGTCTCGGAAGCGACCATCAAAACGCATCTGCGTAGCGTCCTGGACAAACTCGAGCTGCGCACGCGCCTGCAACTCATAGCATTCGCCCACCAGCATCGTTTTCTCGGTTGAGGCGGCCGCAGATGAGGAAACTGCGGGGAGCATCAAGTATCAGAAGTAACTGGGAGGACCTGGCCGTCTTCCGAACAGGCCGATGAGGCACGCAAGCTTGTCCGGGAAATTCTCGCCAAGCATACGAATTAGCATCCGGGCTAGAGTGGGGCCGGCACTAATCCGATTCGTAGTCGTATCGTTACTTCAATGGGACAGGAATTGATGCAGGAGGATGCACTGAACCGGGGACAGATCGTTCTGTGGCGCTCGGTCACTGAAGAAACGGTTACGTACTGCTTTGCCGGACACCTGATCGGGGCAGACGACCAGCACATCGCGTTGCATCAGCCGTACGGCGCCCCGGTACGAAGACGCACTGGGGCGAGGGTCGGACCACGAGGCTCCATGCTCAAAGACGGTTGGGACGGCGGTTATCAGGAGCGGGCATGGGGAGGCGCTCCGACGGTCCGGGTACACCCCGTAGGACGCCCCTACTCAGTGATCAGAGACTGGGATCCGGCCAACCGCCGTTTCGACGGTTGGTACATCAATCTGGAGTTGCCGTGGCTGCGCTCCATCGTGGGTTATGACTCGCGCGACCTGGTACTAGACGTTGTCGCCACCCCCGACTTATCCGAGTGGCGTTGGAAGGACGAGGAAGAACTCACCTGGGCAGTCGGGCAGCGCATCCTGACGCAGGGTCACGCGGCATGGATTCGTGCCGCCGGGCGAGCGGCCGTCGCCGACCTCGAAACACGAACTCGGGTCTTTAACGCGGGCGTATGGGATCACTGGGTTCCCAACGACTCCTGGCCGGCTCCGCGGTTCGAAGCAAACTGGAAGAGCGCCCAACGCTGTCAGACATTATTGGAAGCAGCGACTTTGCAGTAGATGACGTTCTCAGGGGTTGGGAGCAGCATCTACTGCGAAGTGGATTTCAGAGGACGTGGAAACTCACCGGCAGCATGCGCAGTCGGGGGCGTCCGACGTCGGCTCCTCCGCCTCGTGCAATGCAGCGTTTGAACCGGACAGTCAATTAGGGTTGCCTTAGAACCCCGCCGCGCTCAACCGTCTGGAGTCACGGCCCGTGCCCAATCCTTCACCACGCCAGCCAAAACCACAGGTCATCCTCAGCGTCCTCCGAACCGAGCGACTCAGCCCCGGAATGGTCCGCGTCGTCGCTGGTGGTGAGGGTTTCTCTGCGTTCATTTCCAACGGCCACACAGATCAGTATGTGAAGATCTTCTTCGTCAAGCCGGAGCTCGGTCTCGTTCCGCCCTACAACCTGGACGAACTCCGCGAGCGGTTGACACCCGAGGACCTACCGACAACCCGCACCTATACGGTCCGCTGGGTGGATGAGGAAGCAGGCGAGCTTGCCATCGACTTCGTCGTTCACGGAGACGAAGGCCTCGCCGGCCCCTGGGCAGCGCGCGCACAACCCGGAGACACCTTGGTCTTCCGCGGACCCGGAGGAAACTACTCCCCCAACCCCGACGCCGACTGGCACCTGTTCGCTGGCGACGCAGCAGCACTTCCCGCCATCGCAAGCGCCCTTGAACGGTTACCGGCCACCGCCGTCGGGCACGCCGTCCTTGACGTGTCCACACCCCAGGACCAGTTGCCCCTGAACGCTCCGGAGGGTGTTCACGTGACCTGGCTCAACGACGGGCACGACGGCGGCCTGGCAGCAGCCGTCGAAGCCCTTCAGTGGCCGGATGGACGGGTGGACGTCTTCGCGCACGGTGAGCGCGAGTCCATGAAAGAACTCAGGGGCGTGTTCAAGGACAAGGGTGTGGAGCGTTCACAGATGTCACTGTCCGGATATTGGGCAAGGGGCCGGGCAGAAGACCGGTTCCAGGCGGAAAAGCGCGAACCGATCGGGAAAATTTTCGAGGACTAAGTCAGTGCCCTAACGCCATCCGTAGTCCCAGCGCCAGCATGATGACGGTGATCGTGCCGTCGAGAATGCGCCACGAGGAAGGTTTCGCGAAGAAGCGTCTAAGTTTCCTGGCGCCGAACCCGAGCGCCGAGAACCACAGGAAACTACCCGCGATAGCTCCTGCACCGAACCACCATCTCAGGTCTGGGCCCTGCCGGTTGGCGAGTGTCCCCAATAGCATCACCGTGTCCAGGTAAACGTGAGGGTTGAGCCAGGTGATGGCAAGCATGCCAAGGACCGCAGTCCGCATACCCGTGGGCCGTTCAGAGTTTGTAACCGTCAAACTGCTCGGGCGAAGCGCACGTTTCGCGGCGAGTAGGGCATACCCGATGAGGAACGCAGCGCCAACATATCTGACAACGTCCACCAGGGCGGGTACCGCACCGATGATGGCACCAATTCCGAGGATACCCAGAGCGATCAGGACGGCGTCGGAGACAGCGCAGATCAGGACGAGAACAGTCACGTTCCTGCCCTGAATCCCATGCCGCAGCAGGAACGCGTTCTGCGCGCCGATAGCGATGATCAGCGCGAGTCCGCTGCCCAGGCCCAGTAGGAGTGCCTGCAGGATGTCGGTGGTGTGCACAAAGACAGTGTGCAGGCTCAACGCGACCGCCGCCAATTGGCTATAGTTCCCGTAACACGTCGTATTCGTAGCGAGAGGAAAAGCTGTGCATAAAGTATCTCTGACCGCATTGGCCCGTCACCAGTTAGCCCACGCCCTGGAGTCCGGCAGCGGGCGCAGCGCAAAGACCGTGTTCGGCGGCCATGAGAACGTCATGCGCCAGACCATGATCGCGCTGCGTGCTGGCGTGTCCATGAGTGAGCATGAGAACCCGGGCGAGGCCACGGTGTGGGTCATTCAGGGCCGCGTTTCCCTGATTTGCGGCGAAGACAACTGGGAAGGATCCGGCGGAGACCTCATCATTGTCCCGAACGCGCGCCACAGTCTCGAAGCGCTGGAAGACTCAGTCGTTATCCTGGCGGTTGCGAAGCACTGACGTCTTCCTCAGGCCGCGGCCTGCGCTGCGGCTCCAGGTCTGCATAGAGAATTCGTACGGCCAGTTGGATGAGTGGGCCAATGGTTAGAGCAAAAACGAGGGTGCCGATGCCGGCCAGCCCGCCCATCGCCCATCCGGCAGCAACTAAGGAGAGTTCCAGCCCGGTTCGGATCATCCACACGGGTTTGCCGGTCACCCGGACCAGGCCCGTCATCAGTCCGTCACGGGGACCGGGCCCCATCCCCGCTCCAATGTAGAGTGCCGTTGCCAGCGCAAGCAGTAACAGGCCCCCGGTGAACAACAGAATCTGCCAGAGCAGTTCTTCTGGTTTCGGTAGGATCACCAGCCCGACGTCGGCAAACACACCTACCAGCAACGCGTTGGCCACGGTGCCCCAGCCCGGTCTCTGCCTGAGCGGAATCCACAGGAGCAGAACAACAATGCTGACCAGGATGGTGGTCACTCCGAAGGACAACCCGCTAAGCCTCGATGCGCCCTGGCCAAGTACGTCCCAGGGTGCGGAACCAAGCTGACCGCGCAGCATCATGGCGATGGAAAACCCGTATGCGAAGATACCCAGGTAGAGCCTCACGTGCCGTACCGGCAGCGCACGACTCGTCAGAAACGTTCGCATGGTGTCCTTTCGTCGGGCGGGCTAGAAGTTGCCCCCGCCTTCGACTGCCATGTTGGCAAAGCGCGAATAATGGCCCTGGAATCCAACCACAATGGTTTTGGTGGGGCCGTTACGGTGCTTGGCTACGATCAGGTCCGCCTCACCTGCTCGGGGTGACTCTTTGTCGTAGATGTCTTCACGGTGCAACAGAATCACCATATCGGCATCCTGCTCAATGGACCCTGATTCGCGGAGGTCAGAGATCATCGGTTTTTTATCCGTTCGCTGCTCTGAACCACGATTTAGCTGCGATAGCGCGATGACTGGTACGCCCAGCTCTTTGGCTAGCAGCTTCAGCGCACGGGAGAATTCGGAGACTTCCTGCTGCCGCGACTCAACCCGCTTGCCCGAAGACATCAGCTGCAGGTAGTCGAGGACCACAAGCTTCAGGTCGTGCCGCTGTTTCAGCCGACGGCATTTGGCACGAATCTCCATGAGCGACATGTTGGGGCTGTCGTCGATAAACAACGGCGCATCGTTGAGTCTGCCCATGGTGGTCGCGATCTTGCTCCACTGCTCATCTTTGATGGTTCCCTTGCGCAGGTCCTGCAAACCGATGGTCGCTTCTGCCGAGAGTAGGCGCATGGCAATCTCGTTCCGGCCCATTTCGAGCGAGAAGAACACCGTGGTCTGGTTGTGCTTGATCGCCGCGGAGCGCGCAAAATCCAACGCGAAGGTCGAGTTATGGGTAGGAATAAACGTACGGCCCACCAGGAACAGGTGAGACTCGTGTTCAACCTGAATGCACCGCACTGGCACTGAAGCAACACGCTCTACTGCAACGATGAAACGCTGTGTCCGCTTGGGCGTAGGGCGGGCGTCTCTCTCCTTGTGCAGAATTTGTTTGCGCGCAAGACCGAAAACCACGTCGCTAGTCGCAAAGGTGATCGTAAAAGCTGTCGACGAAGCGGCCGATCGCCCTCGTACCTTCTTTTCACTCCAGCCCGTCCGATAGCCCAAACTGTGGATTAATTCTTGTGTATCGATAGCCAGCTGACGTGATGTCACACCGAACTGAACACATCCGCTAGAGGTGACTGTCCCATCGCTATCCAATAATCCGGCTAACAGCTCTCGCCGCTGCGATTCGCTTGCCCGCAGGTATAAGGGGGGAATGTGTTTGTTACCCAAAACCCCCAGTGACCTCAGGGAAGCTTGCAGCGATCCATGATGCAACCTGCAGGGCTGGCAACGCAGTCCCCCTGAACACTCAACTCCGCAATCCACGCACGTGGAATGAGGAACTGGATCAGATACGAATCTTGACTTACCTCCGCAAGACTGTGAGCAGGTCCTGACGTGGCGAACGCGATTAACAAACTCAGCCCCACAAACAACGCAATCTCCCCTGAAGAGAAACTCCTCAACTGGGAGCTGTATCCCATACGTGATGCCAGAGACTTGAGGCGTCCGATAGCCTTCTCCGCCGATGCGCATCAGCACTTCTTCATCAGCTGTGGTGACACGCGCTGCCTCCGAGTGCCCATCACCGAGCCAGACGCCGAACGTGTACGGACCGATCGGCAAGTGGGCTGCCGGCAGGTTGATAGCCGCAGCCGTAGCCACGGAATGATTCAGCCGTGCATCCTTCGTGTCGCATCGGAGAGTAGAGGCGATGGCTTCAGTAGTCCGAACGGCAGCAAAGGTTCGTTGGTTTCGGGTCCGGTTCGCTCCCACCAAAGCGGCCTGCTTGGATTTACGAGATGCCCGGGTGTCTGTAAGCCACTGGTGTTCTGCGTCGGCGACGATCTCGCTACCATCATCAAAGACCACCCTGTAACAGGGACGGTCCAGCATTACATCAGTTGCAGCGGTAACCAGGGTGGGCGTTCCGTCAACCGCGAAGACTTCTTGACCAACGGAGAGATCACCCATGGTGGTCCATCCGCTTGGTGTTGGTACAGGAGTATCTAGTGCAAGCGCCTTGCCAACGGCCGGCCTCGCCGCTATGACAATCATCTGGCCGCCGTGGAGGCCCTGGGTCAACTCATCGAGCTCGTAGAAACCGGTGGGTACGCCCGTCATTCCCTCACCACGATGGCCAGCGGATTCAATTTCATCCACCGTTCCCTCAATGATGTCCTTGAGGGCAACATAATCCTCTGCTGTACGGCGTTCAGCTACCGCGTACACCTCGGCTTGGGCGGCGTTGACGATGTCATCGACTTCGCCGTCATTGGAGTACCCGAGCTGCACAATTTTGGTTCCGGCTTCAACAAGCCGGCGCAGAACGGCCCGTTCGCGCACAATCTCCGCGTAGAAACCCGCGTTCGCAGCGGTCGGGACGGATTGGATGAGGGTGTGCAGATAAGCCGCACCCCCAATGCGGGCGATCTCACCGCGCTTGGTCAATTCATCAGAGACGGTGACGGCGTCCGCCGGTTCCCCACGACCATAGAGGTCGATGATCGACTCGTAGATGCTTTCGTGTGCGGGACGATAAAAATCTATGCCCCGCAGCACCTCAACACAGTCTGCGATCGCATCCTTGGACAGCATCATGCCGCCCAACACCGATTGCTCAGCTACAAGATCCTGAGGCGGGGTACGGGTGTAGTCGCTGCCGCGCGGCGACTCCATTGAATCTGATTGCGCCAAAGACACTTCAGCGACCTTCCTACCCTGCTGCCATCCCCCACAGTGGGGGAATCTCCCGCAACCGTAGCCGTGAATCTCCGACACGCCAACTGAGTTATCCACAGGGAAATATTTTCTCTGTGCATAAGTGCCTCTGGGTTGTGCACAGACTGGTGACAACCTTGTGGATAACCAAATACTTTTACCCACAAATCAGCTCTGACTAGGCGTGATGCTGATTTCTGCATGTGGAGGAAAAGAAACTTCAGGTGAACATTCATCCACAGCTTGCGAGTTGACACGACCGCCACCCTGCCCCTACGGCACATTTACCGACGGGTATCCACAGATATCCACAGAGACGATCGCCTAGAAATCAAAGAGATCTCCCAGAAAACTGTCCTTCTTGCGGCGACGCGACTTGTCATACCCGCGAGAGTCCTCGCGCCGCCTGTCATCGCCCCACGAACCGTATCCCCGGCCACGGTCATCATTGCGCTGGTCGCGGAAACCATCGCCTGGCCTGTTGGATCCGTACGGAGGCAGCGGAGGCGCCTGCATCGGCTGCCGAGCCGCTGGCGGGGCTACTGGTGGGACTGGAGGGGCGTCAGCCGCCGCACGGTCAACGATCTTGTCCAGCTCGCCGCGGTCCAGCCACACTCCCCGGCACTCGGGGCAGTAGTCGATTTCGATACCGCTACGCTCTGACATCACCAGCGTGTTGCCGTCCAAAGGACACTTCATCGTAGATTCTCCTCAGTGTTTGTGGTTCGTTGGCCGAGTATCTGCAGCCCATCCTGCAACGAACGGTCAGCTGCGATCGTTCGCGCCAACCAGATGCCATACTAGGCCGATGGCAGAGAACAAGACGGCGCCTACAGATGCTGACGTTCAAGCATTCCTCACCGCAGTGGAGCATCCGGTACGCCGGGACGATGGATTCACGCTCCTCGAGCTGATGACACGCTGCACGGGTCACGAGGCAGTCATGTGGGGGCCGAGCATTGTCGGCTTTGACAGCTACCACTACAAATACGACAGCGGCCATGAGGGCGACGCCGCCGCCGTCGGGTTTTCACCGCGCAAGGCAAGCCTGTCCCTCTACGGACTGACAAGCGCCCCGGAGGCCCCGGAGCTCCTGGCGAAGCTCGGCAAGCACAAGACCGGCGTGGGCTGTCTCTACATCACACGCCTGGAGCAGGTTGACCTGGGCGTTCTGGAGCAACTGGTGGAAACGGGTTACCGCTTCTGGACAACCGGCGCCTTCAAATAAGGATCAGCAGCGTAAAAGGGTTCGTCAGCAGAGCCACGACCAGCGCAGCTACAGCCATCATCCGTCCGCCGCCGGTATACAAAGCCCGGACTGCCAGTACAAGGGCGGCCACCGCCAGCCCCGTGCACAACACGAGGGCCGTCATCAGGCCGGCCTGCTGTGCCCCTGAATCGCGGGTGACGGTAAACCCGATGACCAGCAGACCAAGAATCGGGGCGGCGATAGCGCACGCAAGGGCGAGCCCCCCGGTCAGGTGCGATGGTTCGCTGTCGGCCTCAAAGGGCGGTTCGGTCATGGTTCCACGCTACCGTCTCAAACATGTGGCTGGGCACCCTCAGGGTTAAAGCACGAGTGGCCGGGCTCCCTGAGGAACCCGGCCACTCGAACGAACGTTTACATCACTTGCTGGCAACAACCTCGAGGTCGATAACAGCAGCAACATCATCATGCAGGCGAACATTAGCCTGGTAGGAGCCAACCGACTTGATGTGGGTGGGGATCTCTACCTTGCGCTTGTCGATGGTGCCGAGACCGGCAGCTTCAACAGCCTTTGCAACATCTGCAGTCTTGACGGTTCCGAACAGACGACCTGAGTCGCCGGCCTTGACCGTGAGCTGAACTGTCTTGGAGGACAGGGCAGCAGCCTGCTTCTGAGCATCTTCGAGGGAAGCGTGCTCACGGGCGGTGCGGGCAGCCTGAATGGATTCAACCTGCTTCTCGCCACCCTTGGTCCACATGAGAGCGAAACCGCGGGGCAGAAGGTAGTTACGTGCGTAACCGTTCTTCACCTCGACGATGTCGCCGGCGGTGCCGAGACCGGTGATTTCCTGGGTCAAAATTAGCTTTGCCATGAATTGGGTTCCTTTCCCTTAGCCGCGGCCAGCGCCGGAGTAGGGCAGGAGCGCAACTTCACGTGCGTTCTTGATTGCCAGGGCGATCTTGCGCTGCTCCTGCACGGTAACGCCTGTGACGCGACGCGCACGGATCTTTCCGCGATCGGAAATAAACTTGCGCAGCAGCGCGACGTCCTTGTAGTCGATGACGGTAATGTCAGCGGCCTTCAAGGGGTTGGATTTTGGTTTGGGCTTACGTAGTTCAGCCTTAGCCATCGTGGTGCTCCTTATGTTCAGTGGAGCCCGCAGAACGGTTCCGCGGGATGGGGTGGACGGCGTTCGCCGTCACTGGGTAGTGCAGAAGGTTAGAAAGGTGGCTCGTTGGAACCAGGGCCATTGCCCCAGCCGCCGTTGTTGTTGCCACCAGGCGTTGCCCAGGGATCTTCAGCCTGCTGACCCTGGTTGTTGCCCGGGCTGTTCCAGCCGCCGCCTGAGTTTCCACCCTGGCCGCCGCTGTTACCGGCGTT
The DNA here is from genome assembly GCA_947502645.1 of uncultured Micrococcaceae bacterium. Taxonomy (GTDB): domain Bacteria; phylum Actinomycetota; class Actinomycetes; order Actinomycetales; family Micrococcaceae; genus Arthrobacter_J. The sequence goes on from CANNAD010000001.1 coordinate 853,519, forward strand.
ACCGCCACCGAAGTTGTTACCTCCGCCGCCGCCAAAGTTACCGCCGCCACCGCCGGAGCGCTGATTGCGGGAAATCTTTGCGGACGCGTAGCGCAGGGACGGACCGATTTCGTCCACCTCAAGCTCCATGGAAGTACGCTTTTCGCCTTCTTTTGTTTCGTATGAACGCGACTTGAGGCGGCCCTGCGCGACGACGCGGGTTCCCTTGGTCAGGGTCTCCGCAACATTCTCGGCAGCTTCGCGCCACACCGATGCGCGGAGGAACAGCGTTTCGCCGTCCTTCCACTCATTCGACTGCTTATCGAACGTACGCGGGGTGGAGGCAATGGTGAAGTTCGCCACTGCTGAGCCTGACGGGGTGAACCGTAGCTCCGGATCGTTGGTGAGATTACCAACGACGGTGATGATGGTTTCGCCTGCCAATGGGGCCTCCTGTTGTCCTGGTCCTTGCGGACCTCGTTGACGAAGAAAGGATCATGCCGAATTACTCGGCTGAAACCTTCTGCTCCTCTGGGCGGGTGATCTTGGTCCGCATGATGGTCTCGTTGAGGCCAAGCTGGCGGTCAAGTTCAGCTGCTGCTGCAGGAGTGGACGTGAAGTTGACGACGGCGTAAATGCCTTCGGTCTTCTTCTGAATCTCGTAAGCGAGACGACGGCGTCCCCAGATATCAACCTTGTCGATGGTTCCTTCATCTTTACGGATGACGTTCAGGAACTTCTCGAGGGATGCTTCAACGGTACGCTCTTCGACGTCTGGGTCGATGATTACCATCAGTTCATATGCACGCATTGTGAACCCACCTCCTTTGGACTAAATGGTCACGGTATTTCCGTAACAGGAGGTTCTTTGCGATGATCTGCTGTCTACTGTTGAACAGCGTGCCATGTGGCACCGACAAAACAGACTTCCCCAGTCTACTGGAAGTCTGGCCCCGGCTCGAATTGGCGGAGTATGTTGTTCTCATGGCTTCCGAGGCAACCACCCTGACGGTCGACGGCCCGCACGGCCCGCGTGAGATGCGGGTGTCCAGTCCGCGGCGCGTGCTCTGGCCGGACCTTGGGATTACCAAACTGGACCTCGCAAAATATCTTGCCGATGTGGGGCCGGCCTTCGTCGCGGCGAATGGCGGCCGCCCTATTGCCCTGCAACGCTTTCCCGAGAACATCGAGGGCGAGCAGTTCTTTTCGAAGAACCCGCCCAGAGGTGCCCCGGATTTCATCCGTTCGGTGAAGGTGACCTACCCCAGCGCCCGTTCGCATGCGCAATTGGTCATCGACGAACCGGCCGCCGCCGTGTGGGGTGCACAGATGAACACCGTTGTCTTCCATCCGTGGCCGTCGCTGGCGGAGAATTCAGATAATCCGGACCAGTTACGGATCGATCTGGACCCGCAGCCGGGAACTGATTTCGACGACGCCGTTCCCGCCGCGATCGAGCTGCGGAAAGTACTGCAGGAAGCGGGTCTGGAAGCCTTTGTGAAGACTTCGGGCAACCGCGGCCTCCACGTGTACGCGCCGATCGAACCGACGCACGAATTTCTTGACGTCCGGCACGCCGTCATCGCTGCCGCCCGGGAACTCGAGCGCCGTATGCCGGAAGCGGTCACCACCTCCTGGTGGAAGGAGGAGCGCGGCGAGAAGGTCTTCCTCGACTTCAATCAGGCGAACCGGGACCGCACGATTGCCGGGGCTTACAGCCCACGTGCCTTAGCCCATGCTCCGGTCTCGTGCCCCCTCGAGTGGGATGAACTGGCGAACGCTGACCCGAAGAACTTCACCATCCTCACGGTTCCCGAACGCCTGTCAAAGACCGGTGATCCGTGGGCACGTTTTCACGAGAAACCCGGCACCATCGACACGCTCCTCCAATGGTGGCAGCGCGATCTGGACAGCGGCCTCGGGGAACTTCCCTTCCCTCCGGACTACCCGAAGATGCCTGGGGAACCTCCCCGCGTCCAGCCGAGCCGGGCCAGGAAGCGCGACTAGGCGAGCACCTTGCTGAGGTCGTACGCTACCGGGACCTCCAGCTGATCAAAGGTGCACGAGCGTGCCTCACGGTCCGGACGCCAGCGTTCAAACTGCGCCGTGTGCCGGAACCGATCCCCCTCCATCTGGTCATACCGCACCTCCACCACGCGCCGCGGATGCAGGCGCACATAGGAAACGTCCTTACCTGAGGAGAACCGGCTTCGATCTGTCTCTCCACGGACAATGTCGCCCGATTCGTCCCGCATCACATCCGGCTCCAGCTCGTCGATCAGCTCCAGCCGCCGCTTGTCCGAGAACGCGGACATCCCGCCCACGTTGCGCAACTCCCCGTCGTCGTCATAGAGCCCCAGCAGAACGGAGCCCACACCGCTCCCGCTTTTGTGCATCCGGTAACCGAGGACGACGACGTCGGCCGTGCGGTGGTGCTTGACCTTCAGCATGCGCCGCTTGCCTGGCTCGTAGGCGGCGTCCAATGGCTTGGCGACGACGCCGTCGAGCCCTGCGCCTTCGAACTGGACCAGCCAGCGGCGGGCCAGCTCGACGTCGGCCGTGGTCTGCGACAGGTGAATTGGGGCTTCAAAATCGGCACCAATGTCCTCCAGAGCCGAGCGTCTTGCGGAGAAGGGGAGTTCCAGGAGGTTGTTGTCGTCGATGCCGAGGAGATCAAAAGCGACGAACGACGCCGGTGTCTCCTTCGCGAGCAGCCGGACCCGGCTCTCGGCCGGATGCACCCGCTGCGAGAGCGCTTCCCAGTCCAGCCGTTCTGAGCCCTGTTTGCCCGTGCGGACCACAATTTCGCCGTCGAGGACGCACCGCTCAGGAAGGTTGTGGAGCAATGCGTCCACCAGCTCCGGAAAGTAGCGCGTCAGTGTTTTTGAGCCTCTGCTTCCAATCTCGCAGACGCCGTTCTCGATATGGACCACGGCACGGAAACCGTCCCACTTGGGCTCGTAGAGCAGACCCCCGGGAACTTTGCCGGGATCGGGAACATCTGTCACGGCCTTGGCCAGCATGGGCTGCACCGGGAACGGAAGAGCACTCATTCTTCGATCCTGCCTCAGAAACGCGGGATGCGCTACGGGTGGAGAGGTACTGCTGTCAGCGCGGTGCGTCCGGATCGATGCTGCGCGTTTCCGAGCGTTCGTGCCGGCGGCGAACCCAATCACTCAGATAGACCTTCGGCATGATCTTGGCGATAGCCAGCGACGCGTACATCACCGTGTTGATAGCAACGAACGCGGCCAGGATGGCGAACATCTCGGAATGCAGCACCGATTCCGGCAGCAGGACTCCCAACGGTACAGAGATCACTTCCGCACCCCCGAACCGGGCTCTGGGGCCGAATGGACAATGTGTTTCCAATCAGCCTGTTTCCCCAGCGAAATGTCGATGATGCCCTTCACATAGACAAGGTTGAGGAACATGTCGAAAAGCAGCTCCGGCAAGAGCGAGATAGCCAGTAGCCGCGCATGCCAGCCGCCCCGCCATACGGTCACCACCCGCTCCACCATGAACAGGAGGCCGAGACCGACCCAGAACGGGAACCAGACCCACGAATTGATGGACAACAATGTCAGCGCAATCAGCAGCAGGTAACAGGAAAGGGCTATGACCCCGTAGCCAATGCCCAGCTGCTGTGCCCAGTAACGCACGGTTTGTTTCGTGACTCCGTACGCTCCCAGGTTCTCAAGTGCGCCTCGCTGCCATCGCAGCCGCTGGTTCCACAGTGTTCGCCAGGACGGCATCAGCTCTGTGACCACAGTGCAGTCCCACGGCGAAATCATCAGCGCCCCGAGGGACTTCAGGGCAATCGTCAGTTCGTTGTCCTCGGTCAGGGCCGCGGTGTCGTAGACATCGCCAGGCTGGCCGGGTATTGATTTTCCACGCTGTCCGGCCACCTCTCTCAGCGCAGCAGGCCGGAAAATGGACGCGGTGCCGGTCAGCACAAAGACGCGACCCCTGCGCCGTTCCATCTCGCGCGCATACCGCGCATACTCGTTGCGCTGAAACTGCCCGATCAGACCATGCCCGGGTTCGCCATAGAACAATCCGCCCACAGCCATCAGCGCCCGGTCACCGGTGAAACGCCGGACCGCGGACTCAAGGAATCCGTCGTCGAGCCGGGTGTCAGCGTCCATCACCATGACGACGTCGTTGGCCGCCTGTCCCGGGAGAACCTGGCGGAGTGCCTGGTTGAGGGCGCCCGCCTTCTTCTTCGTGTTCCCTACGCTCTCGAACACATCAACGCCGGCGGCCTTCGCCAGCTCGACCGTGGAATCCGTACAGTTATCGGCCACCACAATGATGCGCTCGGGCGGGTGGGATTGATCAAGCAGCGACTGCAGGGTGGATGGGAGGGACGCCTCCTCATTGTGGGCAGGGACCAGCACCGTAATGGTCACAGGCCCGGCGTAGACACCACGCGTGGATTCCATGATTCCGCGGGGAGCCAACGGCGTGACGTTGACGTTCGCGGAGCGCCGGGACGAGTTGCTGATACGCCGTTCGAGCAACGCAACCCCGGCCGCCAGCAGGAGGGCGGAGGCAACGGCCAAAAGAATGATCCGCAGCTCGGGTGCCTCGGCATCATAGAAAACGTCCCAGACACCGACCACAATATGCCGTGCCGAAGTTTCACGCTGACCGGGCTCGCCGAGGAGAATAACCAGCCAGAGCAGGCCAGCAGCAAGGACGACGACGGCTGCAATCGCAACACCGACGAGTCGCTGAAACCTGCGCTGGCGCATGGCCACTCCTTCTACACCGAGAAAAAACGCTCTACGACACGTGCGAGCCTGACAGGGTCCTGCACACCGCAGAGCTCGCGTACAGAATGCATTGACAACAGGGGAATGCCGACGTCGACCGTCCGGATCCCCAGGCGGGTCGCCGTCAGCGGACCAATCGTTGAACCGCACGGCATCACGTTGTTGGACACGAATTCCTGATACGGCACCTCAGCCTCACGGCAGAGCCTCGCCCACATAGCCGCGCCATGGGCGTCCGTGGCGTACCGCTGATTCGCGTTGATCTTCAGCAGCGGTCCGCCGTTGAGCAGCGGATGATTTGCCGGATCATGGCGCTCCGAATAGTTGGGATGCACCGCGTGGCCGGCGTCCGCAGAAACACACACGGAGTCAGCGAATGCCCGCTTCATCTCTGCAGGACCGGCGTCGAGACCGTGTGAGATCCGGTTCAGAATGTCATCCAGGATCGGCCCTGCCGCCCCTGAGCGTGACGCGCTGCCGATCTCCTCATGATCAAACGCCGCGAGGACCGCGATCGGCCCGTCCTTCGCTCCGGCAACGGACACCAGAGCCTCCAGTCCGGCGTGCACCGAGGACAGGTTATCCATACGGCCCGCAGCAAAGAACTCACCCTCCGTCCCGAAAATCCGGCCCTCCTGTGTGTCGGCGACGACGACGTCGTACCCGCCAACATCCTCCGCACGCAGCCCGGCCTTCTCCGCAAGCAGCCCGAGCAGATCCGCTTCGGACGGGTTACCAATCCCCCAGATCGGATTCATATGCTGCTGCTTGTCGAGCTTCAGTGACTCGTTGACCTGACGATCCAGGTGGATGGCCAGCTGCGGGAAACGCAGCATGGGTTCCGTGGAGACGAGGTGTTCCGTGCCGTCGAGCGTGACCAGCCGGCCAGCCAGGCACAGCTCGCGGTCCAGCCACGAGTTCAGCAGCGGACCACCATAGACTTCGACGCCGGCCTGGAGCCAGCCGTTGCGGCCAACCGTGGCCTTGGGCTTCAGCTTGAAAGACGGCGAATCCGTATGCGCCCCGAGGATATGGAAACCTGTTGTCGGCGTCGCGCTCACCGGAACAACCCACGCGATCAGGGCGCCGTCGCGGATGATGTAACGATTCCCCGGGTCCGCTGGCCACTCGGCGGCCTCATCGAGGCGTGTGAAGCCCGCAGCGTCGAGACGGCGTGCGGCCTCGTGAACCGCGTGAAAGCTGGAAGGGGAAGCACCGATATAGGCGCCGAGATCTGTGATGTGGTCAACAGCGGAAGTCATGGCGTTGAGCCTATCAAGACCCACGACGCTAGTAGTCGAGCCCCTGGCTGGGAACAACCAGCCCTGTCTCGTACGCATATACGACGGCCTGCACCCGATCCCGCAGGTGGAGTTTGCTCAGAATTCGCCGAACATGGGTTTTCACCGTGGTTTCCGAGAGGAAGAAACGATGCGCGATTTCGGCGTTCGACAACCCCTCGGCGATCGCACCGAGCACTTCCAGTTCCCGCGGCGTCAGATCCTCCAACAGCGGGTCCTTTGGCTGCGGAGACTGCGTCGGTGCCGGCAGCGAGCGGACATACGTTTCCAGCAGACGTTGGGTGATGCGGGGCGCCACGACGGCGTCTCCACTGGCCACCAACCGGACGGCCTGCACCAGCTCCTGCGGCGCAACATCTTTCAGGAGAAAAGCAGAAGCACCAGCCTGCAGCCCCGAGAACGCGTACTCGTCGAGGTCGAACGTCGTCAGAATAATGATCCGTGCGCAGGACACCGCAGCAATCCGCCGGGTGGCCTCAATCCCATCCATCACCGGCATCCGCACGTCCATCAGAACGACGTCGGGCTCCTGTGCCTCCACCTGCCGCACCGCATCAGCACCGTCAACCGCTTCACCGGTGATCTCGAGATCGTCCTCACCCTCAAGGATGAGCCGGAACCCCATCCTCAACAGAGGCTGGTCATCCACCAATAGCACCTTGATGTTCTGTTTGGGCTCCTGATCCATACCCATCACTCCCCCTCCGCCGGGACCACCAGAGTTACGTCAACGCGCCATCCCGGAGCGCGCGGACCAATCACAGCACGGCCGCCATAGATAGCTGCCCGCTCATGTATCCCGTTGATGCCCTGCCCGGAGCCTACCGACTCCTCGTCGAGCGCCCCGGCGCCGTCGTCCGTCACCCGGATCCGGACCATGTTTGCCTCACGCTCGATGAGCACCTCAACCGTACTCACACCCTTGGCATAGCGCAGAACGTTGGTCAGCGATTCCTGGACAATCCGGTACACCGTCAGTTGAAAACCCTGAAGCTCCGGGAGCGCCCGGCCCTTGGCCACCACCTTCAGCGGGAGACCCGCCAACCGGAACCCGTCCAGCAACGACGCCAGCGAACCCGTCACCGGCTGCGGTTCACGTGGGGCGGCCGCTCCTTCTCCCTCACGGAGGACGCCGAGGACGCGGCGCATATCGGCAAGAGCTGTTCGCCCCGCAGCCGACAATTCCGATAGGACTTCCCCTGCCCGATCCGGATTTTTTCGGACCACGACGCCGGCTCCGTCGGAGAGCGCGATCATCACCGATAGTGAATGCGCGACGACGTCATGCATTTCACGGGCGATACGGTTGCGTTCATTGGCGGAGGCAAGGCGCTCGTTGCGTTCAGCCCAGTTGGCCAGTTCCCGCTCATGCTGACGGTCGCGCCGCACAGTGATGCCGATCCCAACGGCGATGAAATAGGTCAGGAGGATGAAACCGACCATCACGAGCATCAGGATCGGATCGCCGTCGAAGAGTTCCTGGGGAGCGACCCAGATGGACCCGACGTTCGGGATTGAGGAGAGCGCCATAACCACGAAAGCGGTCCGCGCCGGGAACTGGAGGGCAACACAGTAGAGGCAGATCCAGATGCCGATCTCGAAGCTGAGGGTGGCGTCACTCAGGAGCGTGATCAGCGGTTCTGCGGCCGATAAGGCTACGAGGATCAGAATGGGCGCATAACGGCGGAACATGAGGACGCCGGCAGCGAGAATGACCAGCCCGATCAACCACCATTGCTGACCGGTGGAGGAACCGACAAACGCGTTGGGCAGTGATCCAAGGACGAAGATGATGGAAACCAGCAGGTCCATCATCCGGGGGTGACGATGAAAATAGCGGCGGATCGGACCGCGTCGTCGTTCGTTGATCTCGGTGAAGGAGACGGCGGCCGTTCGTTCCGTCGTCTCCTTCACCAAGGATGAGGAGCTCATGATGTGAGCTTAGTTCGCGACCGGCTAAACGTCGCGATTTTTGGTGACGATCAGGGAAGCTACGAGCAGCACGAGCGCCCAGGCGCCGAGCACGAGCGCACCCTGCCACTGGTTGAAGTCGCCGTCCATGATCTGGGTAGCAACCATCTGTTCGCCACCGGAGCCGGGGAGGAAACGGTAGGCATCCTGCAGCCACTCAGCGATATTGGAGAAGAGCTGCAGCAGGATCGGCAGAACCATCAGCAGCCCGATGCTGGTCACTACGCCGCCAGCAGTATTTCGGATCAATGTCCCGATCGACATTGCCAGGACGGCTACCAGTGCCAGTACCGATCCGGTGTTGATGATGTGCAGCAGGACGCCGTCATCGGTCAGGCTCAAGGTGAGGTCCGCCGTCGCGAGGATAGGCTGCGCCACCAGGTAACCAAGGAAAGCCGACCCGGCGCCCACCAAAAAGGCGATGACCGCGAAGACGAGCTGCTTCGCCAACAGTGCCGGAATACGTCCGGGGACCGCGACCATGGTGGAGCGGATCATCCCCGTGCCCCATTCAGAAGCAATCAGAACCACGGCCAGGGAGGCAATCAGTAGCTGCCCGAAGATAAGGCCGGAGCCGGGAACCGAAGCTACCATCGCGGAGATCTCCGGGACCTCACCCATATCGACGCCTTCGGGTACAGAGGACGTCATATCGGCGAACATTGTGACGGACCAGGCTCCGAGGGCAGCCAGTCCGACCATGACGAGCACCGTGATGGCCAGGAGGATGACCGTGGACGGAACGGTAGTGATCTTGATCCACTCAGATTTCAGCACGCGCATGAAATTCACGCCGCCGCTGTTGTTGGTTGAGCGGTGCGTGGGGGTATTGATTGTTGCGGAACTCATGTTATTTTCCTTCCCCTGCCGTTGCGCCGGAATGCTCTGGTTCAAGATCTTGTGACTGGTATTCAACGGCACCCTGGGTCAACTGCATGTACGCATCTTCCAGTGAAGCCTGAAGCGGGGTCAGCTCGTAGACCAGCACGTTGTTCTGCAACGCGGTGTACGCGATCTGCCGCGGTTCAACACCGGTCACCTCGAGAAGTTCGGGCTCCAGCTGCTGGGAACTCACGCCGTCGTTGGCCAGAGCGCCAATGAGAACCTGCGGCTGATCCGTGCGGACCCTTGTGCGGATCTGACCCCGGCCGTCGATGATTTCCTTGATCGGAGCGTCAGCGATGATCTGGCCCTTGCCGATGACGATCAGGTGGTCTGCCGTGAGCGCCATTTCGCTCATGAGGTGCGAGGAAAGGAAAACTGTTCGGCCTTCGGCGGCAAGTCCTTTCGCCAGATGCCGCACCCACAGCACGCCCTCAGGATCCAGCCCGTTGACGGGCTCATCGAGGATGAGCGTCTGCGGGTCGCCCAGCATGGCGGCGGCAATGCCGAGGCGCTGCCCCATACCGAGGGAGAATCCGCCGACTCGTTTTTTGGCCACGGCGCCGAGACCGGTCATGTCGATGACTTCCTTGACGCGGCTATTCGGGATGCCGTGTGTGGCAGCCATGGCGCGAAGGTGATTGTAGGCCGACCGCTTGGTGTGCACAGCCTTGGCATCCAGAAGCGCACCGACCTCGTGGAGAGGGGCGCGGTGCTGGCTGTACGGCTTGCCGTTGACGACCACTTCACCGTGCGTAGGGCGGTCCAGGCCAACGATCATTCGCATCGTGGTGGATTTGCCGGCGCCGTTCGGGCCGAGAAAGCCTGTGACCTTTCCAGGCTGCACGGTGAAGGAGACGTTGCTGACCGCCGTCTTTGCACCGTAGTTCTTGCCAAGGCCTCGTGCCTCAATCATGGATCATCCTTTTGGATTCGAGGAAGTTTCTCTGCAGGTCAAGAGACCGTACACATCCAGCGTATGGGTTCAGGCCTTTCCGGGCGCCCACCGCTGGGACGACATTTCGCCGTCGTCGGCCTAGTCCTCAGGGAGGACGAGCAGGTCAGCGGCTGCTGATGGAGCCGAATTTCCTGATGCACAGGGGAACGAAGATGAGGAGCATGAGCACAATGCCGATGATGATGGTGATCACCGGGTTCTGCAACGTCCAGGACGTCGGTGGCGGGAAGGAAGGATCCGTGTTGCCAAACAGCACCCTGGCGGACTGCACCAGCGCCGAGACAGGGTTCCACTCGGCAATATTGCGCAGCACTGTAGGCAACGTGTGGAGCGGCACAAACGCGTTGGAGATGAACGTCAACGGAAACAGGATCATGAAGGACGCGTTGTTAATCACCTCAGGGCTGCGGACACTCATGCCCAACAGCGCCATAACCCACGAGAACGCGTAGGCAAACAGCAACAACAACGAGATGCCGCCCAACAAACCCCAAAAGCTCGTGGTCACCCGCCAACCCACCAGCCATCCTGTGCCCATCATGATCAGCATCGAAATGCCGTTGATCATGAGGTCCCCGTTGGTTCGGCCGATCAGCACCGCCGAAGTGCTCATGGGCAGCGTCCGGAAGCGGTCAATGATCCCCTCCTTCAAATCCTGCGCCATGGCAGACCCTGAATAGGTGGACCCGAAGATGACGGTCTGGGCAAAGATTCCTGCCATCAGGAACGAGGTGTAATTATCGATGGCCATCGCGCCCGCATAAACCTGGCTGAACAGCAGCACGAACATGATCGGCTGCAGGATCGTGAACACCAGAATGTCCGGAACACGTTTGATCTTGATCAGATTCCGGCGGGTGGCAATCCAGCCGTCGGAGAACCATTGGGCCAGCGGCGAACCTGACGACGACCCTGGCGTGCCCTGCTCCGTCACTACACTCATGTGGTTTTCTCCAGTTCCGCTTCATTGGTCGCTTCGTCTTCCTCAGCGATCCGTCCGGTCAGCTTCAGGAAGACGTCGTCCAGAGTGGGACGGCGGATGCCGGCGTCGTGCAGTTGAACGCCCGCTTCACTGAGGTCCGTGAGCACCCGTTGCAGGGCGATAGCGCCCTCCTCCACGGGAACTTCCATGGTCCGGCGGTCTCCGCTGGATCTCGGCTCGCCCGCACCGTGCCGAGCCAACGCCTCTCTGGCGGCTCCGGCGTCGGCCGCATCAATAATGGTCAACTCAATCCGGTGACCCCCAATGCGGGCCTTCAGTTCATCGGAGGTCCCCTCGGCGATCACCTTGCCGCCGTCGATCACAGCAATATTGTCAGCCAGCTGATCCGCCTCCTCCAGGTACTGCGTGGTCAGGAGAACGGTGGTCCCGTCAGAGACCAGATTCTTGATCACATCCCACATACCGAGGCGGCTGCGGGGGTCAAGGCCGGTTGTCGGTTCGTCGAGGAAAAGGATCTCCGGTCTCGTCACCAGGGCCCCCGCGAGGTCGATCCGGCGTCGCATGCCTCCAGAGAATCCCTTGACTGGCCGGTTCTGCGCGGCTGTCAGCTCAAACATCTCAATCAGCTCGGTAGCCCTTCGACGCGACTCCTTCTTGCCCAGATGGTAGAGGCGGCCGACCATGTCCAGGTTCTCAAACCCGGTCAGATTCTCGTCCACCGCGGCGTACTGTCCCGAGACTCCAATAGAGCGGCGAACCGCTTTCGCTTCACGCACGACGTCGAGTCCCGCGACGGACGCTTCACCGTCGGTCGGTTTGATGAGGGTGGTCAACACCTTCACCGCGGTGGTCTTTCCGGCGCCGTTGGGGCCCAACAGACCCTGTACCGTCCCCTTGGGCACGGTGAGATCCAGTCCGTCCAGTGCGTGGACTGGCCCCGTCTTGGCGCTGTATATTTTCGTCAGCCCGCGGGCCTCAATAATTGCCATGGCGTCAGCATAGATAATCAGGGGCCATCAGAACAGCAGTTTCTCCTTCCCTGAGATTTGCACGGCGTGCAAAATTGCACATAGTGTAAGCACGTGAATAATCAAGACACCACTACCGACGAGGCGCAAGGCCGCCGCGGACGGCAGAAAACAGCCACCCGCAATGGCATCGGCCAAGCTGCACTCATCCTCGCCCGCTCCAAAGGACTCGGAAATTTCACGGTCGATGAAGTTGCTGAAAAAGCCGATATCTCGCGTCGCACCTTCTTCAACTACTTCCCTTCCATCGAGGCAGCGGTCAACCTGCCCGTCGAGCAATTCCTGGACAATGCTCTCGAAAAGCTCACTGAAGAACCGCCCGAGAAGCCAATTCTCGACGCCGTTCTGGCAGCTGTCGCAGGCAACCTGAACCAGGACATCATGAACGTCCTGATTGAACTGTGCCTCATGAGCACCGGCAGCCCCGAACTCCAGCGCCACGAACTGCAGACCTGGAGCTGGGCACAACTCCGGCTCGAAGAAGGGCTCCGCCAACGGCTCGGCCTGCCTCCGGAAGCACAAACCCTGTTCATCAGTTGCCTCGCCGGAGCCCTGATGTCGTGCGGCCGCGAAGCGTTGAGCGAAACCACCCGCATCATCCACGCAAACCCCACCCTGCCCGCATCCGCCACGTTTCAGGGACTACTGCTGGAAAGCATCACCATGCTCCGCAGCGGATTCTCACTCACCAACTAAGGAACAGCACCCATGGCATCACTGCTCTACCGACTCGGACGATTCGCGTACCGCCGCAAATGGCTGGTCATCTCAGCCTGGCTCGTCATCATCCTCGGCGTAGGAGGAGCCATTGCGGCGTTCTCCGGCAAGATGACCAACAGCTTCAGCATCCCCGGGACTCCGTCGCAGAACGTCCTCAACACCCTCGAAGAAGAGTTCCCAGACGCGGCCGGCGGCCTGGGCACCATCGTTTTTGCCACGCCCGACGGCGAAGCCTTCAGCGAGCAGCAAAAGGACGCCATCGCCGACGTCGCCTCCGAACTGGCCGAGCACGAGGACGTCAAGGAAGCGCGAAACCCGTTCGAGATTCAGCAGCAGCTGGACACCGCTGAAGAGCAGATCGCCAAGGGCGAGGCTAAACTCGAGGACGCCCAGGAACAGCTGGAATCAGGGCGCGAACAACTCGAACAGGCCAAAGCCCAACTGGCTGCAGGCCGTGCGCAGCTTGAAACCGCTGAGAAACAGGCGGACCAGCTCGAGGCCGCAGGGCAAACGGCCCAGGCTGAGGCCATCCGCGCCCAGTTGGCCCAGCAGAAGACCAAACTCGACGAAGCCGCCGCAACGATCGCCGCGAATGAGAAGAAACTCGCCGAAGGCCAGACCGAGTTAGAGCAGGGCCGGGCCGAACTGGACGACGCCATCTTCCAGCAGAAAACCAGTCAGGGCGTGCGCTTCGTCTCCGAGGACCAGTCCGCTGCGTTCATTCAGGTGCAGTTCAACAACGAAATGATGTCCGTCAGCCCTGATACCCGGACCGACGTCCAGGAAATCGGACAACAGGCAGAAGAGTCAGGTCTCGAAGTCAACTTCAGCAAAGACATCGTGGAAGACGTCTCAGGGCTCGTCGGGGCGGCCGAGATTGTGGGCCTGGTGGTAGCTGCGGCCGTACTGGTGCTCATGCTGGGCACCTTCATCGCGGCAGGACTACCTCTCCTCATGGCTGTGGTGGGAGTTGGCGTGGGCGTGGGAACCGCCTTCGCGCTCACCGGACTCATCGAAATGAGTAGTGTCTCCCCGGTACTTGCGCTCATGCTTGGGCTCGCCGTCGGCATTGACTACTGCCTATTCATCATCAACCGGCACCGCACCCAACTCCTCCAGGGTTTGTCCATGGAGGAGTCCATTGCACGCGCAACCGGCACCTCAGGTAACGCTGTTTTCTTCGCCGGGCTGACCGTCATCATCGCCCTCGCGGCCCTGGCCGTCCCCGGCATTCCATTCCTGGCCGTGCTCGGTCTGGTAGGAGCCGGAACGGTCGCCGTCGCCGTCGTCGTAGCCCTGACGCTGACTCCAGCCATGCTGGCATTGATTGGCCCCCGCATACTGTCCAAGCGGGCCTGGCGTCGACGCAAGGAGTTCGTCGAAGCTGAAACCCACGAAACCGAGAGCCACGGCTGGAGCCGGTTCGTCACTTCCTTCCGCTGGCCTGCACTGATCGCGGCCGTCCTGGCCCTCGGCGTCATGGCGATCCCGGCGACCCAGCTGCGTCTGGCACTGCCCGATGGCAGTTCCGAACCAGTGGAATCCACGGCCTACAAGGCTTACACGCAGCTCGGCGAGAGCTTCGGTGAGGGAATCAACGGGCCGCTGATTGTGGTCGGTGATATTCCTGAGGGTCTGAGCGACGAGGAATCGCGTGCTGCGCAGCTCGAGCTCTCTGAAAGGCTCCGCGGATACGACAACGTGGAAGCGGCTGCGTCCATCGGCACCAGTGAGGACGGCGCGACGACGGCGTTCCAGGTCATCCCCGCGGAGGGCCCCGCGAGCGTCAGCACCGAGAATCTGGTGCACGAGCTGCGGGCTGATGCCTCAGCAATTGAGGAATCCACGGGTATCGACATCGGCGTGACCGGGCAGCCGGCCTTGCAGATCGACGTCTCCCAGAAACTGCTGGATGCGCTGCCGCTCTACCTGGGCATCGTGGTGGGGCTCTCACTCGTTCTGCTGCTGCTGGTCTTCCGGTCCATCATGGTTCCGCTGATCGCAACCGGTGGTTTCATGCTCTCCCTCGGCGCGAGCTTCGGGGCGATCGTGGCCATCTACCAGTGGGGCTGGCTCTCGACGATCTTCGATGTACCGAACCCTGGTCCGATCCTCAGCTTCCTGCCGATGATCCTGATCGGCGTGCTCTTCGGCCTGGCCATGGATTACCAGATGTTCCTGGTCTCCGGAATGCGGGAGTCCTACGTCCATGGGCAGGATGCACGAACCGCTGTTGTCAGCGGCTTCAATCATGGCGCGAGGGTGGTGACGGCGGCCGCGATCATCATGGTGTCCGTGTTCGCAGGGTTCATCTTCAGCCACCTGACCATGGTCCGGCCCATTGGCTTCGCGCTGGCGTTCGGGGTGCTCATGGACGCGTTCGTGGTCCGTATGGCCCTTATCCCAGCCGCCATGCACATTCTGGGCAAGCACGCCTGGTGGCTGCCCAGGTGGCTCGACAGGATTCTGCCGGATGTTGACGTCGAAGGGGCAAAGCTCCTCAAGGACGCCGACGAGACGAAGGCCCCAGAGCCGGAACCTGCTGTCCGATAACTGAATAAACAACTGTGCGCCGGCCCGAAGGCCGGCGCACAGTTATTTGATGGCTAGTCCTCGAAGCTGACCGTCAATTTGTCCTTCTCGATCACAACATCACCGGAGAAGTACAGGCTCGCGCTGCTGTCTTCCTTCTCCCATTCGGCAGGTTCGTCGTCCCACGCCGTGTTGCGCTCATAGGTCACCGTCGCTTCGCCGTCAGTTGCATTGAGGCGCATCTGCGTGCCCTGCCAGCCCTCAGAAACCTCGTACGTTGGCTCCTGTGACAGCTTCCAGCTGATATTCCGGTAATCCTTCTCGTCCCCGAACGTGAACATCCGGTTCGGGCAGGACTCCGGCTCCGCCTCCTTCGCAGCCACGCACTTCTCCAGATACGCTTTTGCCTGCGCGATCGCGTCCTTCTGCACGGCGTCCGTCAGGTTAATCTCGAACTGCACACCCCTCTTGCCGATAGCCAATGGATCAACGGAGACGCTGGCCGTCTGCGGTTCGCCGAGAGTCACATACTTGGTTCCCTCCGGCGGGGTGATGACATAGTCACCTGGAAGAACGGGCAGCAGCATTAGCGGCGACTGCTGACCCGCACTCGAAAGTTCAACATCCACCCCGTTTACCTTGAAAACCCCCTCACCTCCGGGGATTTCGATGGGCAGATGCCACGCAGCACCGCTGAGGACCCGCCACTCGTTGAAGACCAGCGCGGTTCGGTCACCTTCCTCCAGAGCGAAAGTGATGGGAACTGTCTTGGAATCCTGCGTGATGTCCGCAGTAACCAAAGCGCCGTCGTCAGTTGTCTCAATGTCGCGGATCTCATAACCGCTGATCCGGTTCTCGGCAGCCTTGAAAATCTCGTTGTTCAGCAGAACCTGTTCCTGGGTGGTCACGTTCGGGTCGAGGATATCGACCGCGGCTTCGGCGTCGCCGTCCTTCAGCGCGTCGAGATACTTCTCGACCTGTGCCTGAGGCCCGTAAACGGTGGTAGCCGCAACGTTGTACGCCACCGTGGCTCCAACAGAAAGTACGACGACGGCTCCCACAATAATTCCGCCCACCTTGAGTCGCTTTTTCGTCTGGGCAGTCATGGGCTTGGCTTCGACGACCGGGCCAGCGGACGCGGTCTGGGCGCCGGACGATTCCTGGTCAGGAGAACCGGCTGTAACGCCCTGGCTATCCGCACCCAACCGTTGCCGGACGCGAACCGGGACAAGGGGAACGAGGGTCGGCGCCACGAAACGTGAGCCCGCTTCGATTGCTGCACCCCACAGCCCCATGATCAGGAAGGTCCACGGTGCGAGGGCGAGGCTGCCGGAGATCGCAAGGATTCCCGCATCGACGTCGAAGAGGGCAGCGCTGAGGAGTGCCAACAGAAGCCCGCCGGCCAGGAAAGCGGCCGGCAGCGTCGCCCAGGAACTCCAGTGCTTTGACGCGCGCGGTCGCATGAGGGACCAGGCCACCGAAGCGCATACCGCAAGCAGCAGGGTGAGGACTGCCATCAACAAGGCAACCCACCACGGAAGAGTGAACAGGTGGACGGAATCCGACGTCATGCTCGTTGATGTTCTGACGGCGGAGAGGTGACCGAGGCCGTAGGACCACGCGGCGGCGGTGGGGAGCCACAGGGGTGCGGCGAATGCGGCTACCGCGCCGCCCTTCACTGCAGCTGCAATGAGCAGAGCGAAGCCGGTAACGGTTGTGTACGTGAGGAAATGCAGGCCGAACAGACGCATCGCGGGGACACTGTCCGGCAATTTCTCGCGCAGCAGGGAAGGTTTTCCGGATGCTGAGCGACGCCCGGCAAAGCTTGCCAGCGTTCCCATGAGAATGGCTCCGAAGAACAGGGACGCAGAGGCGCTGTTCAGGGTCAGCTCGGTGCCGTTATCCTGACTGCGAATGGTGAAGATCTGTGCAAGCAGAGTGGCAATGACGGCCAGGACCACACCGGTTGCGCCAGCCAGAAGCCAACGCTGCACCGTGGTCGTTGGGCTCCCACGTTCAGCCCTGCGCCCCAGCCACCACAGGGTGGCTGATGCCAGCGCGGTGAGGAGCAGCGGCATCATCCACAGCATGCCGCCCAGCTGGATGGAAGTGCCAAGGAACTCGCTATCCATCTGCGTGTTCAGAGAACCCATGAGAGCCAGGCCCGCCACCTGGAACGGCGCCCCGATGATGAAGAGGATCCCGCTGGTGATCTCCGACGTATCAACGCCGGACATCTCCTGAAGCCTGCCATCCATCGCGGAGTCCGCGGAGAACAGCGAACCAATGAACACCAGCACCAGAGCGGCGATGGTGCCCACCACGGTGACCCCATAAGCGATCGCGGCGGAAATCGCGGCTCCAACCCACTGCCGCGGCCCAACCCCGTTCAGAACCGTTCGCGCCGGCCGGGCAGGAGCGGCTGCAAAAGCAGGGTCGGGAGCCGGAGTAAAACCGGCGTCAGGAGCAGCGGCAGGAGCTGCAGGAGCCGGCGGCTGGTTCGGGGGCGCGGGGACAGAACTCCCGGGTGCGGCAGCCGACTGGCCATCCGCGCCATTGGAGCTGCCGGCGTCGGGCTGAGAGGTGTTTAGCTGGTTGTCTGGTGCTGGCTCGGGCGAGTCCGAAGTCATGAATATCCCTGTTTGATGGAGACAGGGACATTCCCATAACGCCCCCCGCGACTCAATCTACTACGGTGCCGGAGAACGATCGTTTGGCCTGTGGATATCGTTATGATGGGTGCCCGGAGACGCCGCAGCAGGGGCCGCGAGGAAGGACACAAGTACCGCGGCACCGACCGCCAGCAACGCGTTTCGGATGCCCACAACGTCCCCCAGGAAACCGAGCAACGGCGGGCCTGCGAGGAAGGCAATATACCCAATGCTGGAAACAACGGACACCCGGGCTGCGGCGCGGCGGGGCTCATCAGCAGCAGCAGACATTCCCATCGGGAATCCGAGTGCGGCACCCAGCCCCCACAAGACTGCACCCACACCGCTGACATAGATGTTCGGGCCGAAAACGAACAACAACAATCCAACGAGGGCCGAGCCCAACGTCACCTGCAGGACAAGCACCCGGCCGAAGCGATCGATGAACCGGCCACCAATAAAGCGAAAAACCGTCATGGAGGCCACGAATACGGCGAACATCATCGCTCCGGTTGCCTCGGTGCTGTTCAGCCCGTCCACCGTGGCCTTGGCAATCCAGTCATTCGCCGCCCCCTCGGTCAGGGCCGCACCGAGAACCACGAGCCCGATGAGCAGCGTCCGCGACTCCCGCCAGGCACCAAACCGGGTAGCGGGAACAGCATGCGGATCATGCTCCACATGGATCTGCTGCACCAGAAAGTATCGGGGCATCCAGAGCGACACCGTCAACGCCAGAACGGAAATGGCCGCAAGGTGTAAGGGCAACTCAATCTTCAGAGCTGACAGCCCCGCACCGATGATCGCACCCACAAATGCGCCAGCGCTGAACCCGGCATGAAACTTCGGCATGATCGTCCGACGGAGGCGATGCTCGACGTCGGCCCCCTCAATGTTCATGGCGACATCCCACAGGGCGATGCCCGTCCCGAGAATGAACAGGCCAATGCCCGTGAACGGTACGGACGTCTGCGCCAGCCCGACGGCGACAATCACCGCACCGGCGGACGCGGCGACACCGCCAATTCGCACCGTATTCCCGGTACCGACCCTGGCGGTCACCATCCCGCTCAGGGGCAAGGCGATGACGGAACCGATGGCACCGAACAACAGCAGCGCGCCCATGGCACCGGAGCTGAGGCCGAGTGTCTCCGACGCGGAAGGGATGCGGGCGGCCCAGCTCGCAAAGACCAGACCGTTCAGACCAAAAACGGCGAACGTTGCGCACATGGCGGCGTTGAGATGTGAAGTCACGGAGCTAAGTTAAGCGCGTGGTCGACGGTGCGTCCAGCGGCGCCCCTACCGGGCACGGACCACCCGTGTTTCATCCCACACCGGATCCTTGGTTTCGTAGACTTTCCCGTCGGATCCGAAGACGAGGAACCGGTCGAAACTGCGCGCGAACCAGCGGTCGTGCGTCACGGCCATGACCGTTCCGTCGAACTGATCGATTGCCTTTTCCAGGGCTTCGGCGGAGTGCAGATCCAGGTTGTCCGTCGGCTCGTCGAGTAGCAGTAGGGTTGCTCCGGACAGTTCGAGCAACAGGATCTGCAGGCGGGCTTGCTGCCCGCCTGAGAGGGAGTTGTATTTCTGCTCTGCCTGCCCGGCGAGACCGTAGCGGTCCAGCACGCCCGACGCCGCTTCCCTGCCAAGGCCTGAACGGTGCTCATCTCCGCGGTGCAGGATGTCCAGCAGCGTGCGGTCCAGCAGGTCCGGCCGTGCATGGGTCTGGGCGAAGAACCCTGGCCGGATACGTGCACCGAGTTTCACTGTTCCCTCGTGCGGCACTTCGGCTATTTCGACGTCGGAAACGGGCTCGTGTTCCTTCTCCGGGTCCGTTCCCCCGCCGGCGAGAAGCCGCAGGAAGTGTGACTTGCCGGAGCCGTTGGAGCCCAGCACGCCCACTCTGTCGCCGTACCAGATCTCGGTGCTGAATGGTTTCATCAGCCCCGTCAGTTCAAGGCTTTTCGCGACGACAGCGCGTTTGGCCGTGCGGCCGCCCTTGAGCCGCATATTCACGTTCTGCTCAATGGGGATCGCTTCGGGTGGGCCTGCTTCCAGGAACTTGGCCAGCCGGGTTTGGGCTGCGTGGTAGCGGTTCGCCATGTCGGAACGGAACGCTGCCTTGTTTTTGTACATGTTCACAAGCTCCTTGAGCTTGATATGTTCCTCGTCCCATCGCCGTCGTAGTTCCTCGAAGCGCGCGTTGCGATCCGTTCGGGCCTGCAGGTAGGACTCGAAGGCACCGCCGTGAACCCAGCTCGTGGCACCGAGGGCCCCGGGCTCTAACGTGACGATGCGGGTGGCTGCGTTCGCCAGCAGTTCGCGGTCGTGGCTGACAAACAGCACGGATTTCTTGGACTCGTTCAGCTTGGCCTCGAGCCAGCGCTTGCCCGGCACGTCCAGGTAGTTGTCCGGTTCATCCAGCAGGAGCGGCTCGTCCGGTCCGGAGAACAGTGCCTCCAGGACGAGCCGCTTCTGCTCGCCGCCCGATAGCGATGATGCGGCCCGGTGCTGTGCCCGCTCGTAGGGAATCCCCAGCGCCGCCATGGTCACCTCGTCCCAGGAGGTCTCAAGCTCGTAGCCGCCGGCGTCTCCCCAGTCTGCGATCGCCTGGGCGTAGCGCATCTGGGTTGGTTCGTCTTCGTTCTCCATCATGGCCAGTTCGGCCTTGTCGACGGCGGCTGCCGCTTGCGCGAGGGCGGGAGGCGCTGCGGAAACGAGGAGGTCGCGGACGGTGCTGTCGTCGCGGACCTGGCCTACGAACTGACGCATGATGCCCATCCGGCCGGAGCGGGTGACGGCGCCTTCGTCGGGCGTGATGTCGCCAGCCACAATGCGCAGCAGCGTGGTTTTGCCGGTTCCGTTGGGTCCGATCAGTGCCGTTTTATGCCCCTCGCCGACTTTGAAGCCGACTCCGTTGAGGAGCTGCCTTCCGTCAGAGAGGAAGTAGGTGATGTTGGAGATATCGAGGTGTGCCACCTATCAAGTGTGGCACCCCCTGCGCGAGATCACCCTTTGCCGCCGAAATCGGGGGTTGTAAGGGGTGATCTGGCGGACAAACCCCGACCTCGCGGCTGGCTGGTGGAGGCTCTCGCTGCTCGCGGCTGGCCGGTGAAGCGGTCAGCGCTCCACGAGGATTCCGTCCTCATCAGCGAACACCATGGCACCGGGCCGGAAGACGACGCCGTCGATGGTCACCTCAACATCAACCTCGCCGGCACCGGTCTTTTCGCTCTTGCGCGGATTGCTGCCGAGCGCCTTGACGCCCAATGGGAGTTTCGAGATCTCGGCCCGGTCCCGGATCAGACCATTGATGACGACGCCGCTCCAGCCGTTCTCGACGGCTGACTTGGCAATCATGTCCCCCATCAACGCGCTGCGGTGCGACCCCGCGCCGTCCACCACCAGCACAGCGCCCTCACCCGGAGTGGCGAGGATGGACTTCACCAGGGCGTTGTCCTCGAGACACCGTACGGTACGGATACGGCCGCTGAAGCGTGTATTCGCGCCAAGGTCCTGGAACTGGAGTCCTACAGACTGCAGTTCTTCCCCGCGCTCATCGTAAAGGTCGGCTGTGGCGGTCATGGACTCTCCTTGAGGTGGTCATCCGCGGACAATGCGCCGCTTGCGGGCCTCCCCGATCGCGGCTGTCCTGTTGTCGACACCCAGTTTGCCGTAGATGTGCACGAGATGCGTTTTGACCGTCGCTTCGGAAATGAACATCTGCCGGGCGATTTCCCTGTTGGACAGTCCCGTAGCGAGCAGTTCGACGAGTTCGACTTCGCGGGCTGACAGGGACGGTTGGGGGCTGCGGATCCGTCCCATCAGCCGGGCCGCAACCTCAGGGGCGAGGGCAGTCTGCCCTGCTGCGGCTGAGAGAACTGCCTGACGGATCTGCTTGGGCGGCGCATCTTTCAGCATGTAACCGGCAGCACCGGCCTCTACCGCTGCCAGTATGTCTGCATCGGTGTCATATGTGGTCAGAATGAGGACTGGCGGACCATTCTGGCCCTTGATCTCGCGGGTAGCGGTGACGCCGTCCATGCCCTCGCCCATCTGAAGATCCATGAGCACGACGTCGGCCGGGTCACCGAGCGCGGCCAGCTTCGCCAGTTCGGCGATGGCCGCCTCACCTTCGGAAGCCTCGGCCACCACGGACATGCCCTGGAAGTCGGCGAGCATCGCACGAAGGCCGGCGCGGACCACCGGGTGGTCATCGACCAGCAGGATCCGGATCAACTCGCTCATGACCGGCTCTCCTCAGATGGCTCAGCTGCCTGAGCCTGAAGTGGAAGTCGTATGGCAATGACTGTTGAGCCCGCATCTTTCGACGATTCGGCGTCCAATGATCCTCCGAGGGCAAGCACCCGTTCGCGCAGCGAGAGGAGCCCGTATCCGGTCCCGTCGGGGCGTGGCTGGGAAGACAGGGTTGCCGGGTCAAAGCCGGAGCCGTCGTCGTAAACGTCCATGGTGACATCTTCGCCCAGAAAGGACAGCGTGACGACGGCGGTTGTCGCGTTCGCGTGCGCGGCGACGTTGGCGAGGCTGGCTTGGGCAGCCCTCAGGAGGGTCACTTCGTAGGGTGCTGGCAGGTCCATGGGTTCCCCTTCCAGCCGAAACCGGCACCGGAGGCCGCTGCCTTGTGCGGCGGCGCGTCGCTCGGTGCTCTCGCAGACTCGTTGAAGGCTGAGGACCAGGGATTCCTCGGGTTCGGTCAGTCCGCGGACAAACCGGCGAGCTTCGGCCAGGTTTTCCGATGCCGTCTCCTGCACTGTCTGCAGGCGCTCCTGCGCGAGGTCCGCGTTGTCGGCGTCGAGCGCGGACCGCACTGCCCGGGACACCAGAACGATGCTGGAAAGACCCTGCGCGAGGGTGTCGTGTATTTCCCGTGCAAGGCGTTCCCGCTCGGCCAGAACACCAGCGTTGTGCTGCGATTCGGCGAGCTCAACCCGCGTCCGGCGCAGTTCCTCCAGCGCGAGCCGCTGATTCACACCCTCGTTGTACAGCGCACCGTAGGCCATTCCCATGACCACCGCGAACACAGCACCCACCATGGGCCCGAGCAGCATGGGCAAGGAGAAACCGCCGGAGTGCCACCACTGCGAGGCCACCACGATGCCGGTCAGGACCGTCACGGCCAGGATGGCGTGCCGCGGGCCCAGCAGGTGCAGGTGCAGGAAAAACAGGGGAAAGGCGAGCCACGAGAAATCGGCGCTCAACACGGACAGGGCCACCCACAGCAAGGACACCAGGGCCAGCCACGCCAGACCGAAGCGCTGCGGATCCAGCCCTCTGGCCGACACGGAATAACGCTTCTCCACCAGCGTCCCCGCCAGATAGACGACCCCCAGGATCACGGCCAGCACCAGGGCCAGGTACGACGTCGGGTGCCCCGGGTTGGACGCCAGCAGCCGGACCGTTCCGACCACCAGGAGCACAGCGAAACCGATATGCAGCGAAGTCCGCAGGACGCGAAGCACCAGCTCCGAGGCCGAGGAGGATTCAGGCTGCATGAATCTACCCTAGCCACCCGATCGGACAATCGGATCAACCGAACGGTTGACGGGCCTTTCAACCATTCGGAAACCGCGAATCAACCGGGTCCACGATGTGCCCGAATCCGTTCCGAAGGAGAGTTGATAAGGAAGGTTTTCATGGCCCGGAAGCGGGCCCTTTGAGAGGAATACATGTTTCTGGCACTTCGGGATATCAGGTTCGCCAAGGGGCGTTTTGCCCTGATGGGAAGCGTCGTCGCATTGATCACGCTGCTGCTGGTCATGCTTTCGGGTCTCACCGCCGGGTTGGGCAACCAGTCGACGTCGGGCATTTCCTCCCTGGAGGACGCCGGCGCCACCACCATTGCGTTCGGTGCACCGGAAGGCAATGAGGCCAAGGCGTCCTACACGGAGTCAGAGGTCAGTGCTGCCCAGGTGAAGCAGTGGAAGGACGAGGTGGAGTTTGCCGAGCCTCTGGGGATCAGCCAAACCCGCTTCCAATCAGGTTCCACCACGAACGTTGCTGTCTTTGGCGTGGAGCCCGGCGGGCAGCTGCAGCCTGCTCCTGTGAAGGACGGAACGGTGGTGATCAGTTCCTCCATTGCCAAAGATCTCGGCGTCGAAACCGGTGACATGGCCTCGCTTGGCAGCGTCGAACTGATGGTCACTGAGATCGTCGAGGATCAGTGGTACAGCCACACGCCGGTGGTGTGGACGTCGACGTCGGACTGGCAACAGATCAGCCACATTTCCGGTGCGGTCGGAACAGTCATCGTTGCTGGCGCTGATGCCGACGTCGAGGGCATGGTCACCACTTCGGTGACCGGGTCCTTCCAGGCTTTGGGTTCCTACCAGTCCGAACACGGTTCCCTCCTGATGATGCAGGGCTTCCTCTATGGAATCTCCGCGCTCGTGATCGTTGCTTTCCTGACGGTCTGGACCGTGCAGCGGACCCGCGACATTGCTGTCCTGAAAGCGCTTGGCGGTTCGAACGGTTACGTGCTGAAGGATGCCCTGACGCAGGCCGCCCTGGTGCTGGTGGCCGGCGCACTGCTGGGCGGCGCGGCCGGGCTTGCCGGCGGTTTCTTCGCGGCGCAGGCTGCTCCCTTCCTGATCTCCGCATTCACCACGCTGGTGCCTGTCGCGGGCATCGTGGTCCTCGGATTGGCCGGATCTGCTCTGGCTGTCAGGCGCGTTACCCACGTGGATCCGCTGCTCGCCCTCGGCGGCAGCTAGAGCATTTCCCGCCCCGATACCCCATATACATCAAAAGGAATACATCATGACCAAGGCCCTGAACCTCATCAACATCACCCTCGAATACCCTGACGGGCTCGGTACCGTCACCGCCCTCGACGAGGTCAACGTCAGCGTCGGTGCAGGCGAAATCCTCTCCCTCGTCGGACCATCCGGTTCCGGCAAGTCATCGCTCCTGGCGGTCGCCTCCACCCTGATCCGGCCGACGTCGGGCCTGGTCCTCCTGGACGGCGTGGACGTGACCGCGCTCAGCGACGCCGAACTGACCACCCTGCGCCGCGACGAGATCGGCATCATCTTTCAGCAGCCCAACCTCCTGCCGTCGTTGACCGCCGTCGAACAGTTGATCGTCGCCGAGCACCTGCGGGGCGAATCCCCTCGGAAGTCCAAGCCTCGGGCCATGGAACTGCTCGACGTCGTCGGACTCACCGAGTCCGCGAACAGGCGCCCGCACCAGCTGTCCGGCGGTCAGCGTCAGCGCGTGAACATTGCCCGTGCGCTCATGGGCAACCCCACCGCGCTGCTGGTGGATGAGCCGACGGCGGCGCTGGACCATGAGCGGTCGGAGGCGATTGTGAAGCTACTCGCCAAGATCACGCGGGAGTTCGACGTCGCCACGGTCATGGTGACGCACGATACCGAGTTTGTGCCCCTGACCGACGGCGTGGCGTCGATGCGAGATGGCCGTCTGAGCGCCTCCATCGCCGCCTGAGCTGAGCCGGGAGTTGAACTACAGGCCCAGTGCGGGGGCGTCCAGCCCGTGGCTCCGTTTCAACGCGAGGGTTGCCGCCAGATAACCCGCCATCCCGTGCACGCCCGGCCCCGGCGGTGTGGACGCAGAGCACAGATACACCCCTTCGAGCGGCGTCTTCCAGGGGTGCGGCGAGAACGTGGGCCGCGCAACCATCTGACGCAGGGACGTGGCGCCGGCACCGAAGTCGCCGCCCACATAGTTCGCGTTGTAGCGTTCCAGGCCGGCCGCAGTCGTCGCCCGGGAACGCAAGACGACGTCGCGGAACCCAGGTGCGAAGCGTTCGAGCTGCGCTGTGATCTCCGCCGTCATATCGCGAGTAGATCCGGATGGTACGTGGCAGTACGTCCAGAGGATATGGGTTCCATCCGGGGCGCGGGTGGTATCGAACGAGGTGGGTTGCGATGCCAGCACGTAGGGGCGCTCCGGGTGTCTCCCCGATGCAACCTCACCCTCCGCACGAGCTATCTCTGCTGAGGTTCCCCCTACGTGGACGGTGGAGGCACCGGCGAGTTCCGGATCAGCCCACGGCACCGGGTCAGAGAGGGTGAAGTTCACCGTGCACGCGGCATCGGCATAGCGGAACTGCCCGAGAGCCTTCGCGTACTTCAGCGGTAAACGGTCGCGCGTCATCTGGAGGAAATTACGTGGCGCCACGTCGAGCAGGATTGTTGAGGCTGGTTCCAGCTCATCAAGGTGCCGAATCTGCTGCCCGGTCGTTACCGTACCGCCGTGCGCCAACAGGTCATCGACCATCGCATCGGTGATGGCCTGCGACCCGCCAACGGGAATGGGCCAACCGTCCTCATGCGCGGCCGCCGCCAGAAGAAGTCCGGCGCCAGCTGAGGACAGCGAGGGCTGCCGGCCAACCGGATGGCTGGCGACACCGGTGAACAGGGAACGCGCTTCCTCGGTTCGGAACCCGGCCAGCCCCCTGCCCGCGGCGGTACCCAGCTGCAGTGCCCGGACGCCGAATTCCGCGAGTGCTACCGGATCAGCCGGAACACGAAGGAGCGAGTTGAGGAGCGCATCCGCCACCCCGTCGAAGCGTCGCACCAGGGGTCCGAACACCCGACGCCACGCATCGCCGTCGCGCCCGAGCGCATTCGCCGTCCGGCCCAGGTCACGGTACGCAAGGGCCGACCGTCCGCCGTCAAGCGGGTGGCCGTAGGAGATGTCCGGAGTGA
Organism: uncultured Micrococcaceae bacterium; assembly: GCA_947502645.1. Taxonomy (GTDB): domain Bacteria; phylum Actinomycetota; class Actinomycetes; order Actinomycetales; family Micrococcaceae; genus Arthrobacter_J. The sequence continues at coordinate 879,952 of CANNAD010000001.1, forward strand.
GAAGCTCCACCCGGTCCGTCAACCCGAACTGACGGAAGAACGGAGAAGCCAACACCAAGGGGTGTACCGCCGAGCAGATGTCGTGGATGTGCCCCGGCTCCATCAGTTCCGCGGTCCGCGCACCGCCCCCCAACGTGTCTGCGGCCTCATAGACATGCACAACCAAACCGGCCCGCGCCATGGTGACCGCAGCGGCCAGCCCATTCGGTCCGGATCCGACGACGGCCACATCAGTCATGATTACCCCTTCGCCTCTCCGCCTCGGCGTTTCATCAGCTCCCGCACCTTCGTGACCACGTTACGCGCCGCGCGCGGAAGGGTGCGCCGGGTGCGCAGACCACCGGAGACGAGCCGATACTTCAGAGGATGAAGGGGAATGTCATACGTGGTGGGCAGGGTGACTACGTTCTTCGAGAAGTTGCGCTTGAAGGAGGTGACATTGATCAACTGAGGGTAATTGTCGCTGACAATACCGGTTAGGCCGCAGGCATCATTGCCGGCTTCCTTGAGCATCAGGAACGTTTCCCATAGGAGGAGGTAGGCGGCGTTGGACTTACGCGCTGCGTCGCTGCTCCCCGCAAAGAGATACACCGCGTAGCCACGGTATTGGGTGGCGATCAGCCAGCACACCGGGGCGCCCTGAAGATAGGCAACCCCCAGATCGGCCTTGTCACCGAGGGTGTCCAGCAGCGTTTCGTAGAACGCTGAGTCAAAGCTGGCGAATTTGTCGCGTTCAGCGGTCTCCTCCATGATCGGGAACAGCTCCCGACGAAACACAGCCGTGCGCTCCGCTGTGTCAATGAACCTGACCTCCACCCCGGTTTTTCGGGCTTTTCGGATACAGTTACGCGCATTGGGCCGGAACCCGGCAGCGATGGCTTTACTCTCTGGTCGGAGATCGACCACGATTTCCCGCTCGTACCAGCCATGTTCGATCGGGTCTGTAACCGGCGGCTTGGGATGTTCAACCTGCATGCGGATATACAGCGGGTCCACGGCGGGGTCCTCACTGAACTGGTCCATCACCGTAGCGACCAGGCGCTGCTCAAGCTCAGGCGTCCGTTCCGTCAACCAGGTAGGACCGTTCACCACCACGAGTGAATTCCGGAAGCGCCGCTCGAGCAAGAGATAGCTGGCCAGCGCTACCGGTGCGTCGGCGTCGTAGTATGCCCAGATTCCGTAGGGCTGGCGTCCCATGGCGGTCTCGAATGTGGCCCAGTAGGGTGTCTGTTCCAGCGGAACGACGACGTCGGGGTACTGGCCGACCAAGGACTCAAAGGTGTCCTGATCGAGCTTCGTGTATCGCAGATTGCTCACGGTATTGCTTTCCTCTGGGGACTGACCGGGATACGGTCCTCTTGGTCGGGGTGGACGGTTGTGGAACCGGCACTCCATGGAAGGAGCCATTTGTCTGGGGCATTGTCGAAGGGTCCGCCTTGCGGGTCATCTGCCCCGACAGCGCGCACCACGTCGTATTCAGGTTCCATCATGTCGCCGATGACACGCCACATGATATATGCAGTCGCTAGAATATGTGCGACGACGGCCAGCACGTAGTAGGGACTGTCAAGGTTGTGCTGGGCAGAACCACCGCTGGTTTCCTTGGCCAGAAACATCCAGATCGCCCACCAGTGCAGGGCTTCCATCAACTGCCAGACGAGGAATGACGTCCAGCGCGGCCGCGCCAGGGCCACCAGCGGAATCAGCCAGAGCACAAACTGGGGCGAATACACCTTGTTGGTCAGGATGAACGCCGCCACGATGAGGAACACGAGCTGGGCAATGCGCGGACGTCTGGCGACGGAAAGCCCCAGAATTGCAATCCCGGCGCACGCTCCCACAAACAGGACGAAGGCCCACAGGTTGATGAACTCGGCGCCGACAGTGCCCCACCCAACCCGTTCTGCTGTCTCGTTGTAGGCGAACCACACCGACGAATATCCGGCGCCGCGGTCTTGTGTGAAGGTGAGGAAGTATCGCCAGCCTGCGAAGTCCCGCAGTATGAACGGCACATTGACCACGAGCCAGGTCAATGCGGCGGCGCCTGTGGTCAGCAGCAACGGGCGAAATTTCAGCGATCGGATGGCCAGGACCAGTACTGCCCCCAGAATCAGAAGGGGGTAGAGCTTCAGGGCCGTGCCGAGTCCAATAAAGACACCCGCTGCTACCGGCCTGTTCCGAGCGAAAAACAGCATGCCCAGAGTGGCGAGCATGACAGCCCATAAATCCCAATTGATGGTCCCGGCGAGCACAATCCCAGGTGCGACGGCGACCATCGCCGCATCCCACGGGCGTCGGTTGGTCATGCGCGCCGTCGCGAGGACGGTGACGATCCACACCGCTGCCACCAGGGCCGCGTTGATATCGAAGTACGCCAGTGCCCGTGCCTCATCCGAGCCTCCGAAGGGAACCAGAAGCGCGGTGACACCGGCGAGCAGGCCCAATAGTACCGGGTATTCGAACTGGGCGCCCTGCGTCAGGAACGGAAAGACGCCGTCGGCCAGGCCTCGGGAGTGGAAGAGTTCGGGCCAGTCCGAGTAGCAGGCCATGTAGAAGTGCTGCGGCGTTGACCACCCGTTGATGCGGCACGGGTTCTTGACCAGTACGGAGACGAGTGCCGCGATCGTCGTGAGGATCACCAGCACTCGCTCCACGGTGAAAAACCCGGGGTCCACGCGTCCGGGAGAGCTGTGAGAACCCAGGGGTCCACCAATAAGTTCTGTGAAGCGTCGCAGTAAGGGGTCATTCCGGGTGGGTACCACGATGCGCTGCGGCCGTCTCACCCGGGAACGTGTCATGGGTCAAGCCTAGCGAGGATCCGGACTACCCGGTCACATTGACAGAATTATCGATCATCGTTATGTTATCGAATATCACTAATAGCGATTACCGATAAGGACTTCTTCATGGAAACTACTCATCCCGCCCGGACGGCCGTCGCCGGAGGACTCAGAAAAGCGGAGAAAATCTGGCTGATCGTCATGATGTCGGTCTCCGCGCTCGTCAGCTTCGCCATTTTCGCCTTGGGGATCGTGGGAATCTTCATGGCTGCAAGCAACGAAACAGCGCTCTTCTTTCCGGCCGCAGAGCAGGCCGATGGATTCTGGCAAGGCATCAATCCTCATATCGTCGACGGAGAGTATGAATCGGTGGCTCTGACAATTGCGGGCGTGGAGTCCCCCGGAATGATCCTCTACAGCGCGACGGTGCTGCTGGGAGTCTTCGCGGTATCCGTCTTTTTCGCTTTCCTGTTCTACCTCTGCCTCCGCCTGTACCGCCGGCAGCCATTCGGAACGCTCATCACCGCCGGCTTCGGGGTCACAGCGGTGTTCATGATCGCGTACTCGCTCCTCGGGCCACTCGTCCTTTCCGCTGCACAGAATCAGATCCTGGAGTCCATGGACATTGACATGGCAAATGCTCCGTTCACGACGGGATACGTCTTTGCCGAGACAGATGCACTCACCATCATCGTTGGTCTCGTGTTTGCACTCGTCGCCGGCGCTTTCCATATCGGGCACCGGCTACAGCGAGACACCGAAGGACTGGTCTGATGCCGCAGCAGACGCCCGCGCCTATCGTTCATTGCCGCCTAGACGAGTTGCTGACCGCCCGGGGCATGACCCTGACAGAGCTCAGCAGACGTGTGGATATGAGCATCGTGAACCTCTCTGTCCTGAAAAATGACCGTGCGAAAGCCATCAGATTCTCAACCCTGGTGGCAATATGCGAGGTCCTGGAGTGCAATGTGGGCGACCTGCTCACGGTCAGGGAATAAGAGAGCCCGGTATGCGTTGAACTAGAATGGCCCCTGGATCGCTATCCGGCGGTGCTTGGTGACTTATCTTATTAATCTGCGTGGGCTTTTGCGCGCGTGGAGCGTTGATGTGCTTCAAAGGAGAACAGTGGTGGCAAACCCCATTCGGGTAGGAATTGTCGGAGTCGGTAACTGCGCCGCGTCGCTTGTCCAGGGCGTGCAGTATTACCGAGATGCGGAAGAAACCGCCACAGTTCCCGGGCTTATGCACGTGAAGTTCGGCAAATACCATGTCAACGACGTGCAGTTCGTGACAGCATTCGACGTTGACAGCAAGAAGGTGGGCCTGGACCTGGCCGACGCCATCGGCGCCAGCGAGAACAACACCATCAAGATTGCGGACGTGCCGGAGACGGGCGTAAAGGTCCTCCGTGGCCACACCCTGGACGGTCTGGGCAAGTACTACCGCGAAACCATTGCCGAATCCGATGCTGATCCGGTGGACGTTGTCGCAGAGCTCAAGGCCTCAAAGGTGGATGTCCTCGTCTGTTACCTGCCCGTTGGTTCGGATGCTGCGGCAAAGTTCTACGCGCAGTGCGCCATCGACGCCGGCGTGGCCTTCGTGAACGCGCTTCCCGTCTTCATCGCAGGCACCAAGGAGTGGGCGGACAAGTTCACTACCGCCGGTGTTCCCATTGTTGGCGATGACATCAAGAGCCAGATCGGCGCTACCATCACGCACCGCGTCATGGCGAAGCTGTTCCAGGACCGCGGCGTGGTTCTGGACCGCACGTACCAGCTCAACGTTGGCGGCAACATGGACTTCAAGAACATGTTGGAGCGCGAGCGTCTTGAGTCCAAGAAGATCTCGAAGACCCAGGCAGTGACGTCGAATACGACGGCCCAGCTCGGCGCCGACGACGTCCATATCGGCCCCTCGGACTACGTTTCCTGGCTGGATGACCGCAAATGGGCTTTCGTCCGGTTGGAGGGGCGCAACTTCGGTGACGCTCCCGTTTCGCTTGAGTACAAGCTCGAGGTCTGGGATTCACCCAACTCGGCTGGTGTGATCATCGACGCCGTCCGTGCCGCGAAGATCGCACTGGACCGTGGAATCGGCGGCCCGATCCTCTCTGCTTCGAGCTACTTCATGAAGTCCCCGCCAGAGCAGTATGCGGATGACATTGCACATGAAAAGGTAGAGGCCTTCATCCGAGGCGAGCAGGACAACTAAGCACCTGATCCGCCCGCACTTATTGTTGGAAAGATGGCCTCAGAGCCGCTATTCCAACAATAAGTGCGGGCGGATCGGCGGTTAAGCCGCCGCACGCGTGAGGGCTCCCCGGACAACAACGCAGGCACGCCGAAAGCCATCCCGTAAATCAGCCCGGTTGAACTTGAAGTAGGACCACCCCGCGACGTTGAAGGTCTCATCCCTCCGGTTGTCACGGGCTTGCTGCTCTGGTGTGAGGTGAACGCCGCCATCGTACTGGATTGCCAGGCGCTGCCGAGGGTAGCCAAGATCTGCGGCAGGCGACCACCGGTCATCTGGATCAACTCGAACCTGCCGGTCCGGCTCGGGAAGACCAAAGTCCATCATGGACAATCGAAGCTTCGTTTCCGGCGGAGAGTCTGCTCCTACCCGCATCAGTTGCAGGGCTTCTCTTGCCCTGACAACTCCAGGCAGATTCGGATGCCCGGACAGGAGCGCAGCCAACTCTGATCGGACATTCCAGGGCGCCTCCCGTTCCTCAAAAGCCGGCCTCGGAATCCGGAGAAGCTGATCGCCCAGCACAACGGCATCCGTCAACGTCAACTTTGATGCCAGATCCAACCAGGTTCTCGCGGGCGTCGACATGCGAATACCGTTCCAGATCTCAACCTCGCCCTTCCGCAGAATGACCTGATGTCCCATAACTCCCGGCTGCCGAACCGCGGCGTGAGATGTGGACACACTCAGGTGAAGCTCATCGGTGAATGCCAGGTATGGCGGAAGGAAAAGGCCCCTAAGCCGCGCAGATGTTTCGTGCGAAATCCAGGCAGCGGGGTTGGTAGAACTGAGTGCACGCGCCCGGTTCTCGACGTCGAACTCCGTCCCGATAAGGCGATAGACGCTCCTGGCCACCCGCTCGATATCCCGTGCGCGAAGTCGCTGTTCGGAAACGCCCATCGACAAAGCTTCGGCTCGAGTGAATTCACGGCCGACGAGCTCCGGCGGAAGTGGTTTGGGCACGCGCATAGAAGCCATTCTTGCTTGCCCGCGCTAACAGAAATGGGTTATCCACAGGCTCACGGCACCCGCCCTCACTTGTTGTTGGAATAACGCGGATTCACCGGTCAGAGCAACAATAAGTGCGGGCGGATCGCGGAGAACGTCAGAACAGACCCAGCGGGCTTCCGTCCTCGGCAACGTCCATGCGCATGGCCGCTGGTTCCTTGGGCAGACCCGGCATTGTCATGACGGCGCCTGTGAGCGCGACGATAAAGCCCGCTCCGGTCTTGGGAATCAGATCCCGAACGTGAACGGTGAAGCCCTTGGGCGCACCCAGCTTCGAGGCATCGTCCGAGAATGAGTACTGGGTTTTTGCCATACAGACCGGCAGGTTGTCCCACCCGTTGCGCTCAATTTCGGCCAGGCGCCGCAGCGCTCCGACACTGAACTCGACGTCGTCCGCTCCGTAGACTTCCTGGACCACTGTCCGGATCTTGTCCACGACCGGCATTTCCAGATCGTAGAGATGCCGGAAGTCATTGGGCTTTTCCAGAGCGGCCAGCACAGCGGTTGCCAGCGCGTCCCCGCCGTCGCCGCCGCCACCGTGGGCCCAGACGTCGGCAACTGCGGCCTCCACGCCTTCCTTGGCACACCAGGCCATGATCCAGTCCAGTTCGGCGTCGGTGTCTGTGACAAAACGGTTGATGCCGACGACGGGGGTCAGCCCGAACTTCTCGACGTTTCGGATGTGACGCTCAAGGTTGGCCACGCCCTCTTCCATCGCGGGAACATTGGGTTCGGTCAGGTCCGTCTTGGGAACCCCGCCGTGCATTTTGAGCGCACGAACGGTGGCGACGATGACGACGGCGGACGGGGCCACATCCGCGTACCGCGCTTTGATGTCCATGAACTTTTCGGCACCGAGGTCTGCGCCGAATCCCGCTTCGGTGACGACGACGTCGGCGAGTTTCCGGGCGGTGAGCGTGGCAAGGGCCGAGTTGCAGCCGTGGGCGATGTTGGCAAAGGGACCGCCGTGCACCAGTGCCGGGGTCCCGGCGATGGTCTGCACGAGATTCGGTTTGATGGCGTCCTTGAGGATTAGCGTGAGCACACCGGCAACACCGAGATCGTTGACGGTCACGGGTTTGCGGTCATAGGTGTACCCGAAGGTCATCCGGCCCAGCCGGGACTTGAGGTCTGCAAGGTCACTGGCGAGGCAGAAGACGGCCATGATTTCCGAGGCGACGGTGATGTCGAAGCCGTCCTGTCGCGGGGTCCCCTGAGTCGGCCCGCCGAGACCAATCACTACTTCCCGCAGTGCGCGGTCGTTCATGTCGAGTACGCGTTTGAAGGTGATGCGCCGGGGGTCAATGTTGAGTGCGTTGCCCTGGTAGATGTGATTGTCTACCAGTGCCATGAGCGCGTTGTTCGCTGAGGTGATGGCGTGGAAATCGCCGGTGAAGTGCAGGTTGATCTCTTCCATGGGCAGGACCTGTGAGCGTCCTCCGCCGGCAGCGCCACCCTTCATGCCCAGTACCGGGCCCAGGGATGGTTCACGGAGCGCGATCATGACGTTCTTGCCGGCCTTCGTCAGGGCATCGGCGAGCCCCACGGTCATCGTGGATTTGCCCTCACCAGCAGGGGTGGGGCTCATGGCTGACACGAGCACTACCTGTCCGGGCGCCTTGCCGGTTTCCGGCAGTTGCAGCGGGTCAATCTTGGCCTTGTACCGCCCGTATTGCTCCAACGCCTCGTCGGGGATGCCAGCCTTGCGCGCAATGTCCTGAATGGGCTGCATCACCGCCTGCCGGGCGATCTCGAGGTTGTTCAGGGCAGGTGTGTCAGACATTCGGTCCTCCGGCTGTGGTACGTCGTCGTACAGGTCACAACCTATCAGCGACGGCGGACAATTACAGCAGTTCCGCGCGCTCCAGAATGTATCGTGTCATCGGTTCGTAGAGTCCGGGGCAGACGTTGTCATCCAGCGGTACGGCTACCCGCAATTGGCCCTCGGCTTCGGAGACGAAAAGCCCGGGGTCGTTGCAGTCCGCGAACCCGATCGTTTCGATTCCCTGGCTCGCTGCGTAGCCGGCGTACCCGTGATCCGCGACCACGAGTTCGGGCAGTTCCAGTCCACGTTCCCGGAGCAATTCGAGGCTCAGTTTCATCTGGTGCGGGTAATGGGTGTGTGCCAGACCGCCGTGCTGATGCCAGACCAACACCCCGAAAAGTTGCCGGATATCCCCTTCGAGGAACCGGTTGCCCTCCGGTACACGCACGACGACGGCCCCCGCCTTCTCAGCTGCGTCGGCCAGTTGCGCGTGGACCGGGAGGAGGCCCGCGGGGTGTCCGGTGGCGAAGAGGATCCGCTTGCGTGCCCGCACTGCATCGCCGAATACTGTGGCAAAGCGATCGAGGGCTGCGACGCATTTCTCGGCGGATATGGTGTCCTGTCCCTCTTGGAGTTCGAGGTCGTTACTGGTTCCCACCTTCTCGTGCATGAGGTCGAACACTTCGTCGAAGGTCCACTCGCGTGAGAGTTGGACCCCGAATTCGAGGTGTTCGTTGCCGTCGCAGAACCACCGCATGTGCTTCAGATTGTCCTGCCGCGGGGTTGCTACGCGGCCGGTGATTTTGACGGAGTCCAGGTATTCAGCAAGCTCGTTGGGGGTCACGCTTCCATCCTAGGGGGCCTTGGTCGGAAGCCGTCGTCGTCAGGTTGTTGTGTAGTCTGCAACCGCGTTGCGGTAGCTCTGCGCGGTGAGCATGGCGGTGCGGTTCCAGCCGAAGGCGCGGGCGTGGATGGCTGCGCCGCTGGCGAGTCTCTGCCGGAGGTCGACGTCGTCGTACAGTCTTTCCAGCTCGGACGCCCAACGGACTGGATCGTGTCCGTCAACAAGGAGGCCGGTGCGTTGGTGGCTCACTGCCTGCGGCAGGCCTCCGACGTTCGCGGCGAGCACCGGAGTCCCGCAGGCCTGGGCTTCGAGCGCCACGAGCCCGAAGGATTCGCTGAAGGACGGCATAACGACGACGTCGGCTGCGCGGAACCACGTGACGAGTGCTGTGGGTTCGACGGCGGGAAGCAGGGTGACCTTGTCCTGTAGGCGGAGTGATCGGACGAGGGGTTCGAGCTGCAGTTCGTCGGCGCCGCTGGGTGATCCAAGAATGGTGATCGCCAAGGGGATGTCCGGCCTGCGTTCCAGAAGCCGGGCTGCGGCTTCGATGAGGACCTGCGGGCCCTTGAGACGCTGAATCCTGCCGGCGAACACCAGATGGAACGCGTCCGGCCTGATATTCAGCGCGGCCCGGTCCGAGGGTGCGGGGTGGAACACGTCCAGGTTCACTCCGGGCGGTATGACGTCGATGCCGTTGCTGGCGGCCCCGTAGTGAGTGTGGAGTTCGTTGGCTTCGCGGCGGGTGTTGGCAATGAGGCGGGTGGCGCCGTCGACTATTCGCTGTTCACCATTGATGCGGACGGGGGGCTCAACGTTTCCATGGGCGGCAGTTCGGAGATTCTTCACTCTGGCCATGGTGTGCATGGTGTGTACGAGGGGAAGGTTCCACCTTTTGGCGATGCGCAGACCGGCGATCCCGGACACCCAGTAGTGGGAGTGGATGACATCAAAGTGACCGTCAGCGAGATGGTCCTGAACTGCGTGGACGGCGTCGACGAGCGAGTCGTGCAGTTCGGGGAGTTCTTCCTTGGCTACTCTTTGACGCGGGCCTGCGGGTACGTGGCGCACGATGACTCCGGGTGCCAGCTCTTCGCTGTCGGTCTGGTCTTCGGCATGTGCCCGGGTGAAGATTTCGACGTCGATCCCCGCCTTGGCAAGCTCGCGTGCCACGGAGCTGATGTAGACGTTCATGCCTCCCGCGTCACCGGAGCCGGGCTGTTCGAGGGGTGAGGTGTGCAGCGACAGCATCGCCACTCGCTGGACGTTGGTCACGGCACTCCTCCTCAATTTCTCGACAGCGTGGGCGGTCTACTGTAGCTGGACCGCTTCCCACTGCACAGAGGCCAATATGAGCTTATAACGCTGACTGGTGAGTTTCATTCCGCGTGTGTGCCCCACATGCTTTGGGTAGGCTGGCGCCGACTGAATGCGGCGTCCGCCATGAGCCATATGAATACCGCTGAGAGGCTGAGCACGGCGGCCGGGATGAGTACGTCATCGGTAGCAGCGTTGTAGATGACGTTCCATTCCCAGGGAACGAGTCCAGGAATGGTGTTCAGGATGATGAAGACGGGCGGGAGGAAACCAGCCCAATTGACGCCAACGCCTAGTCCTGCGGCTAGTGTCAACGCTAGTAGCAGGATGAAGATACTCACGATACGACTCCAGCCAACGTCAGTCGGGTACATTGCAGCGGCGATCATTGCTGTTGAAATACTCATTGCTGTGATGAGCCCAACATTCGCTAAGCGCAGGAGTGCCATGCTGTGGGGGCTGGACGCGGTGAGCCACGACGACTTGTCGGGAATGAGGGTCGCTACCAGCACCAAGGGGACGCATAACCCAATGGCGCCAAGTTGTTCGAGCGCTGCGCTGACGGAGGATACTCCTGGGTCGATTCTGGGAACTGCTACGCGTGCGCTCAGAACCGCAGCGATCCAGGATGCAGCCCACCACGAAAGCCATACCTTGTTCACGCCACGATGTTGCAGGAGTAAAGCGGGGGCGGGCACCGATATTACGGCCATATCACCTCATCAAGAGCACAGGTACTGATGTGCTGCTCGTTTTCCTCAAACCAGAATTTCCGCTCTGACTGGGTCAGTCCCGCCAACGCTTGCGCCAAGGCAGGTGCTTCTGAGAGTTTTGGATCCAAGAGCCACGGAGCACCAGTGAAAGTCACCATTTCCTGCAGACTGATCCCTTGTTCGATGCGCCACCATGCGTAGAGGCCGGCAGCCGTGAGTTGGGCATTCTCCCCGCGAAGGGGGCACTGGTAGAAGATCTGTTCCCCCAGAGACGCAAGCAACATGTCACGATCTATCGTCAACGATGGAATGGTATTCCCGTTCATCGGCGCCAACGGCACTGCCCCCTGCTGAGGCTGATTGGTGCTGTCGAGTTCTTCCGGCCGTAGGAACGCGGGCAGAGCCTTGACTGCGGTGGAAGTGATCGAGTGAAATTCCGGCAGGACTGCGGCGTGCGCGCCGTCCGTGCATACGCGGGGTTCGTTCCCAATGCAGACGCGCTCCTCAGATCCCGGGATAGGGATGAGTGCGGACCCGAGAAACCCGGCAACCGTTAGGCTGGCGATGGCGGCCCACGCACCAACCTCCATTAGCTTCCGCAAACTGGTTGCCACCGCATAGAAAAACAACGCAATCCCACTCCAGAACAGCAGCTTCGCGAGAAGCTGGAAGTTCGCGGGCTCAAGATATGTCCATGGTCGACCGTCGGAAAGCAGCACGCCGAAGAGCGGGGTGTCCGTCAGATAGAACACGGGAATGACGTAGGAGGCGTAACTGAGAATGAGTGCTAGCGGGATAGCTACTTCTGAGCGAAGGTAGCGCCCCAGAGCTGTGCCGACCGCGGACCATGCGATGGCTGAAGCCCATGCGATGAGCAGCACCAGGGACAACTCCGCGCTTCCGGCAAGTTCACTGGGCCCCCGTGCCACGGTCATTGCCAGCATCGCAAGGAAGACAGTGGTATAGGCAATGACCCCCAGCAGCGCACAGGCGACGATGGGTTGGTGGTAGACCCCCCTGACTCCCCGAGCTGATGCTGCTGTCCACTCGGAGAGGCCACTTCGCTTGATGCTACCGGCTAGCCAAGCCGCGCTGGTACAGATGGTCAGGGAGCCGAATACAGTGCTCAACAGAAAGCCGCTCATCGTTGACGGGAACCAGCCGAGCCAAACCTCTTGAAGCAGTACCAGCGGGTAAATCATCGAAAGCACGTAAATCACAAATAGTGTGACGAGTGAGCGTTTGGGGTGTGGGAGTAAGAGCGGGAGAGCTAGTCGACTTTTCGTCGCGATCATACTGACCCAGCAGCATTGCGGTCAGTGCTCGCGATCACAGCTTGGCGCAACTTCTCGCCTAGCTGGTCCGCTGGAACGTCCAGATCGGTTCCTGAGAGGTCAGCGGAGATGCGGCCTCGGTCGAGGACCAGTACTCGTGAAGCAGTGCGAACGACGTCGTCGACCAGATGTGAAGAGTAGAGCACAGTGGTTGCCTCGCTTAGTGTCCTCAACATGGCTAGGTAGCTCTCCCGCTGCGCTGGATCCAATCCGGTGGTCGGTTCATCCAGTAGAAGGAATTGAGGATCGCCAACAATTGCGGATGCGAGAATGACACGTTGCCGCTCGCCGCCTGAAAGACTTTTGATGGTTCTCGTGCGGAGCTCGGTGGCGTTGCAAACCTCGAGGGCGCGCAAGGCCCTCCCCCGACGCTCGCGCGCAGAAACCCGCTTCAGCCAAGCGGCGTACTCGACGAAACGATCGACACGCATGCCACCTGGATATCCAGGTCCTTGCGGTACCCAGCCCATCAGGGATAGGTGGGTAGTCATTTCGCCACTGGACTTATAAAGCTGTCCGCCGCTCGTCTCAACGGTACCCGACGTAGGTTTTTGAACCCCCGCGAGAATGCGTATGAGGGTGGTCTTCCCGGCACCATTACGGCCCAGCAAGGCGGTCAAGCCCTGTGACATTTCCAAGGACAGTTCGGAGAGAACGAGCTGACCGCGCTTCTGTACGGAAACGCGGTCCAGGTTAATTCGATAGTTTTTTGCCACGTAGGACCTAGTAGCTTACAGACCAATAACCGGAGGGATCCGGCGCCAATGGGAGGTCGCGCGAAACTCGTGAGTTGATGCTTGTCGAGGCGCAGTAAGTTGATGGGAAGCGACAACAGCCCCACCGGTGCTGATGTTGCTAGTGCTTGTCTCCAAAGGCCCTCCAGTAGCGTCAAAAGCGAGGCAGCAGCATATCCGCAAGCCGAATTGTGGTTACCATCCAATCACGGAATCGATCGAGGAGTGCCAACAGAGAAACAGCCGTTAAAAGCGGAAGCCCGCGCATGGAAGCGCGGGCTTCTCCGAATGGGATTCTGAATGTTGTCATCAGATCCTCCTTTGCGACGGCGGCATCTGGCGGTGATTACTTGATGTAGAGGTGATGATGTGGCAACGCAAGATGTTGGACGTCAGTTCTGGCCTCGCTGGATCTCGCTGAGACGAAGCGTATTCGTTCCCAGAGCGAGACACTGTTTCGCAGTTTTCGCAGCATGAGTTGCACCTCCTTTCGTGACAGATAGTTGGGCATCGTCCCGCTGGTACTGCCAGAATGTCCGCCTGATTCGACGTCGTCGTCGAAGGTGGTGAGGTTTCCGGACATGACAAACTCGCCGCGGACAGCAGGCTGGGGCAGGGTTCTGACGGATTGAGCGATGGTTGTGTGCAGGGTTGGCACAGTGTTCTCCCGTGATGGAAATGGATATTTGTTGAGTTGCCGGTAGACGGCGGGTGAAACAGGGGTGGGCCGCGAGAGGGCGTACCGACAGGCTAAAAATGGACAGAAATGTCCCCTTGGCCAAAGGCGGGGGTTACATCCGGTTCTAGCGGGAGTTAGTGCGCCGCAGGGAAGAAGGCGGGCCGGAGCGTGACGGTAAAGATGCCGTCCAGATTGCTATTCACGAAAACCCACCTCCTTTTTCTTTACTGCGAGCGGACAGAAACGGTGCGCATAGTTCGAGCTACCTATTGGTAGGTCTCAATCGCACTTCTATAACGTACAACACATATGCAGCAAATTCCTAGCGACTGCACAACTTTTTTCAGAAAATTAGTGGCTCAAAGATTCCAGTGGACGATTGCGGGAGTGCGTTTGTCCCATCCGAGGGCGCATACCGCAGCGGTTCCGAGCACAAAACGCTTGCCTTCGACGGGCTCCAGTTCCAGCCACTGGGATGCCAGAATCCTGAGGAAATGGCCGTGCGCCACCAGGAGAACGTTTTCCACGGGAGTAGCCCCAGGATCCCCGTCCGCGGGAGTACCGCAGCCAGCCTGCACCCGGGAAATGATCTTGCGAGCCCGGGCCGCCACCTGCTCAACTGATTCGCCGTTGGGCACACCGTTTTTCCAGATCAGGTAGCCCGGCTTCTCCTTGCGGATGTCGGAGCTGCGTCTGCCCTCGTAATCGCCGTAGTCCCACTCGTGCGCTTCCGGCACAACCTCTGCGTCCGGGTAACCCACGAGTTCGGCCGTGCGCCGGGCACGGATCAACGGTGAGGTAAGAACGCGATCAAACCTGATCCCCTCAAGTTTCGATCTGGCTGAAAGAGCCTGTTCCTCACCGACGGGCGTCAGATCAATGTCCGTCAATCCCGTGTAGTTGTGGTCGCGGGACCATTCCGTTTCGCCATGGCGGAGAAGCCACAGTCGAGGCAAGGCCGTCCCAGCCGCAGTAGCGAACTCATCGGGTGTTCCAGGCTGCTCGTCGTCGACCATCGTTCCTCCTTGTTGAAGCCAGACTAGTCTCCGCTATGCGCTTCTGGCTGGTCCTTCCACCATTCGAACAGTTTCCGCTCCACGTCAGCAGATTCCTGCGGGCCGTTCTCCATCCGCTCCTCCAACAGGAACTTGTACGCCCTGCCAACAACCGGACCGGGCCGGATTCCCAGCAGCTCCATGATCCGCTCACCGTCGATATCCGGGCGGATAGCAGCCAGTTCCTCCTGCTCAGCCAGTGCAACGACCCTCGATTCGAGATCGTCATACGCGAACGCCAACCGCTCAGCCTTACGCCGGTTCCGGGTAGTCACGTCCGCCCGCGTCAACCGATGCAGCCGCTCCAACAAATGACCGGCGTCGTTGACATAGCGTCGCACTGCCGAATCCGTCCACGACGAATCCCCATACCCGTAGAAGCGCATGTGCAGTTCCACCAGGCGGGCGACGGCCTTGATGGAGTCATTGTCGAACCGCAACGCCCGCATCCGCTTCTTCACCAGTTTTGAACCGACCACGTCATGGTGCAGGAAGCTCACCGCGCCATCCGATTCGAACCGGCGCGTTGCCGGCTTGCCGACGTCGTGCATGAGAGCAGCGAACCGCAGCACAAAATCCGGGGCGGGAACGGCGCCGTCGTTGTCCGTCTCCAGATCGCACGCCTGCTCCAGGACCTGCAGGGAATGCTGGTAGACGTCCTTGTGCCGGTGATGTTCATCCGTTTCCAGACGGAGGGCAGGAACTTCGGGCAGCACGTGATCGGCGAGGCCGGACTCCACGAGAATATCGATGCCCGCACGCGGATCCGTCCCGCAGATCAGCTTCACCAGCTCATCGCGCACGCGCTCGGCGGAAATGATGGTGATGCGCTCAGCCATGGAACTCATCGCGGCAGCAACCTCAGGAGAGACCGTCACCTTCAGCTGGGAGGCAAACCGGGCCGCCCGCATCATCCGCAGCGGGTCATCGGAGAACGACGACGACGGCGAACCCGGGGTGCGCAACACACCATTACTGAGGTCCTCCCGCCCACCGAACGGGTCTACCAGTTCCATCGACGGCAATTTCAGGGCCATTGAATTGATGGTGAAATCACGGCGGTAGAGATCGTCCTTCAACGATGTGCCGAAAACTACCTGCGGCTTTCGCGAGTCCGCGTCATACGCTTCAGCCCGGTAGGTGGTCACCTCGATCATGTGCTCACCGCGCCGCAGACCGATCGTTCCAAAATCGCGCCCGATCTCCCAGTAGGCATCCGCCCAACGCCGGATCACCGCAATGATCTGGTCCGGATCGGCGTCGGAGGTGAAATCAAGATCCGGAGAAACACGTCCGAGAAACAGATCCCGAACCGGTCCTCCCACCAGGGAAAGTTCATGTCCGGCGGCGGTGAAAAGCTTTCCCAGCTCAACAACAACGGGCGGAAGCGGGTCAGCAAATGAGGGATCGACGTCGGAGTGCACCATAGTCCCTTAAGCGTGCCAGATAACCGGCCAAACACCATTACTGCAGAATCGCCGACTCGCGTGATCCCGCCTACGGTGCTGATGGACGTCAAAGATCGTTAGAGTGGATCCATGGCCCGCCCAGTACCGAGTGCTCCCAAGCGGACCCCATTGACGGTATCAATGGGGAGCACAGGCGCGCCTGTGTCCCAGCATTCACTTCCTACCGTTGAGGAAGTTTCCGCTGGCGGCATGGTCATTGATACGTCTACAGACGCACTCAATGTGGCAGTGATTGCACGGCTGAACCGCGGTGGACGCCTCGAGTGGTGCCTGCCCAAGGGACACCCGGAAGGCAACGAATCCAACGAGGAAGCTGCCGTCCGGGAAATTGAGGAAGAAACCGGTATTCAGGGACAGATCCTCGCCGCTCTCGGAAGCATCGATTACTGGTTCACCGTCAGCGGGCACAGGGTTCACAAGACGGTGCACCACTATTTGCTTCGCGCCACCGGTGGAGAGCTGACCATCGAAAACGATCCGGACCACGAAGCAATCGACGTCGCGTGGGTGCCGTTGACGGGCCTTGGCGGACGGCTCTCATTCCCGAATGAACGACGCATCGCGGATCTTGCGCGAGAGGTCCTTCCCGAGTTCCTGTAACCGCCGCCTGTCGTGGAGGCGGTATTTCCTGCTCCGGTGAGACCATAGGTAACGATGACAGAACTAAGTACGGGCGCACTGCCCATCCTTGATCCGGCGTTCCCGCGCCGGCGAACACTGCGTCACACCAGTGTCCGCGTTGGGGTTGATCAACAGGACGACCACGGTCAGGGCCCTCAGGATGTAGAAGATTCCGGTGACGGGACCGGCAATATGGCGCGTTCCAGTGCCATCATGGCCGCCGGGACTATGACGTCGCGCCTGTTGGGCCTGATCCGCACTGCGCTGCTTGCCCTCGCACTTGGAAATACCGGGCTGATCACGGATATTTTCTCCATCGCCAACGTACTGCCGAACTTCATTTACCTGATGGTTGCCGGCGGCCTGTTCAACGCTGTACTGGTTCCTCAGGTCATCAAGGCCATCCATCTTCCGGATCGAGGCGCGGACTTTGTCAGCAGGATCATGACGCTGACTCTGGTGGTGCTGGCCCCACTGACTCTGGTCGTGACTCTCGCCGCACCCCTGATCTTCCAGTCCGTGACCCAGCTGGACCCCAACCAGCTGCCTCTCGCGACGCTGTTTGCCTATTGGCTGTTCCCCCAGATCTTCTTTTACGGGCTCTACGCAGTCATGGGTCAGGTTCTGAACGCGCATGGTCGTTTCGGCGCCTATATGTGGGCTCCGGTCCTGAACAACGTTGTTGCCATTCTCGGGCTGGTGGTGTTCATTGCGATGTTCGGCACCAACAAGAACACAGGCTTCAACCCCGACGACTGGACCTCGCAGGCCACTATGGTGCTGGCCGGAAGCACCACGCTTGGCATTGTGCTGCAGGCCCTGATCCTGATCTGGCCGTTGCGGAAGCTCGGGCTGGGGCTGCGTCCCCTCTTTGGTCTGCGCGGTGTGGGCCTGGGCGGGACGGCACACGTTGCCAAGTGGACCATTCTCACCATGCTGGTGGGCAACGGTGCCTACCTTGTCTATACATCCGTTGCCAGTAAGGCCTCATCGCTTCGCAACGACCTCCTGGGCCAGAACCCATCGCAGAACATCGCCGGGCACTTCACCCTTGAGACGGCGTCCATGCTGTACATCATTCCGCACTCGGTCATCGCACTGTCGCTGGCTACCGTCCTCTTCAACCGGATGTCGCATTCGTTCACGGACAATGACCTCGACGGCGTGCGCGAGTCGATTTCGACAGGCCTGCGGACCATTGGCGTCGCCACGGTTTTCTGCTCGGCAGTCCTGGTGGTTCTGGCCGGACCCATCAGCGTGTTCTTCAGTGGCCAGTCCGACGTCGACGCCGCCATCCAGGCGCAGGTGCTGGTTCTTCTGGCGGTCAGCGCCCCGTTCTTCAGCTCTACTTTTGTGATGAACCGTGCGTTCTATGCGGATGAGGACGGCCGGACGCCGTTCATCATGCAGGTCATTCTCTCCATTGTCGGTGTCGCCATGGCCGTCATCGCCGCGTTCCTGCCAGCTCAGTTCATCGTCATGGGCCTGGCCGTGGCCTATTCCCTTGGGAACGTGGCCGCGACCATCGTGAGCCACATCTTCCTCAAGAAGAGGTTGGGCGACTATGGGGCGGGGCATATCGCTGATGTGCACCTGAAACTGGTCGCTGCTTCCCTGGTCTCCGCAGGGGTGGGGGCTGCGGCTCTCTGGCTCTTCGGTGGTTACGATCCCGACGGATTCGCGTGGCAGAATTACGCAACCGCCGTCGTAGTCGTTGTGGTGTGTGGCACGCTTATGGGGCTGGTCTACCTACTGCTCCTCAAGGCACTGCATGTCAGTGAACTCAAGGACTTCCTCGCCCCCGTGCTGAGGCGTGTAGGCAGGGGCTGAGCTGGCCACGCCGCCCCGGTATCGCGTGGGTAACGGCAGTTGACAGGTAGCATTGAGCCAAAGTAACCAAATTTTTACAGAGTAGTTGCCGGAATTCATGCATGCAGAGGCGTCCGGTGTCCGATTGTTCTAGCGATTCCGCGGGAGGAACACGTGCCACAACCAGTCGATGTCGGATCAGTACTGGGCGGGCGATATAAGGTCACAGAGCGCGTTCTGGCATCCGCCGACGGCGATCTGATCCTGGATGGCATTGACCAGGTACTGAACCGGCCGGTCAGCATCCTCCTCGCTTCAGCCGCCAACGCCAGTCAGATGACCAACAGCGCCCGCGAGCTTGCAACCGGTGAACGCCCCGGCAACATTCAGGTTCTGGACCTTGGAATCAGCGACGAACACACTTACTTGGTCACCAACAAAGCGCAGCCCGCGGACCTCCTGGATCTGGTGATCAAGCAGGACCAGCCATACATCGAGCCGTTCTTTACGGACACTCTCGGTTCCGAGATCTTCGGTCAGGCCCGGTCCACAGAACCGATGGTCTACGACGACGACGACGATTACTACGAGGAGCAGGAGCGCAAACAGCGCGCACCCCGGAAGCCCCGGCCTCAGGCCGCACCCCGTCGCAATGATGGACCGCAGACCGCACCCATCGCACCGCCGCCCCCAGCTTCGCGCCCGGCGGCGCGCGAGAGCGAAACCACGGAACAGCGTCAATCGCGTTTCCCTGCGGGCGCACTGTCCGGCAGTGCCGTCTACTCCGACGGCGGCAACGCAGACTACGACGATCCGTACGACGAGTACGACGAACCACCGGAACGCAGCAATAGGGTACGCAGAGGACTCATCGGCGCCGTGTTCGCCGTCATCCTGGTGGTCGCCGTCGTTCTGGCCGTCTCAACCCTCGGTAAACTCGGCGATCTCTTCGGCGACGATCCAGTGGCAGGAAGCGACCAGAACACCACCGCACCAGCGGACACCGGTTCACCGACGCCGTCGGAAAGCGAAACCGACCAGGAGCAGGAAGCCGTACCGCCGGTCGCGGCTGGCGTAACGCGTCTGGTACCGAACAACCCCGAACTGAACTCCGGTTCGGACGGTGACCTGCCCAAGCTGATAGATGACAACCCGGCGTCCTACTGGCAGAGCTTCGTCTTCGCCAATGACACCTTCGGCGGCCTCGCCCAGAGCATGGCGCTCGTTGTCGAGCTGGAAGAAGCTTCGTCCATCAACCAGGTAGAGATCACCCAGTTGAACGGATCCGGAGGAAGCTTTGAGGTTTTGCTGAACGACACCCCAACCCTTGATGGCGCCAACCAAGTGGCGCAGAGCAGTTTCACTGGAACCACGGTGACGATCCCGGTATCCACAGATGATGGCAGTACGGCAAAAGCCCAATACGTGATCGTGAACTTCACGCAGCTGCCCCGGCTCAGCGGTATTCAGGCAGAGTTCCCCTGGGGACTGCGCATCGCAGAGATCAGCGTCTCCTAACGCCTGGAATCTGGTAGTCGACGGCGGGAAGCCGTCAGCGCGATGGAATAACGAGAAGCCCACTAGGGTTGTGTCCGACAGGTCATCTATTCAGTGAGTGAAAGGTCCACAGCATCGTGAGCGTCAATACCACGTCCGGCAGTTCAACCGCCCAGGAGATCCGCGATGTCATCATCGTAGGATCCGGGCCGGCAGGCTACACAGCGGCCGTCTACACGGCACGCGCCAATCTGAAGCCGCTCCTCATCGCCAGCTCCGTCACGGCCGGTGGAGAGCTGATGAACACCACCGACGTCGAGAATTACCCCGGCTTCCCGGAGGGCGTCATGGGACCGGACCTTATGGAGCAGTTCGAGAAGCAGGCAGCACGCTTCGGTACCGAGATCATGTTTGAGGATGTCACCTCCGTGGAGCTCGAAGGCGACGTCAAGAAGGTCATCACAGGCGCCGGCGATACGTATCTGGCGCGTTCGGTCATCATTTCCACAGGGTCTGCCTACCGCGAGCTAGGCCTCGAGGACGAGAAACGTCTCTCGGGCCACGGCGTGAGCTGGTGCGCTACCTGCGATGGCTTCTTCTTCAAGGACCAGGACATTGCAGTCATCGGCGGTGGTGACTCCGCGATGGAAGAAGCACTGTTCCTGACAAAGTTTGCACGCAGCGTCACCGTTGTTCACCGCCGGAGCAGCCTTCGCGCCTCGAAGATCATGCAGGACCGTGCTCTGGTACATCCGA
The DNA here is from genome assembly GCA_947502645.1 of uncultured Micrococcaceae bacterium. Taxonomy (GTDB): domain Bacteria; phylum Actinomycetota; class Actinomycetes; order Actinomycetales; family Micrococcaceae; genus Arthrobacter_J. Next base: position 900,577 of record CANNAD010000001.1, read on the forward strand.
AGATCTCCTTCGCCTGGAATTCCGAGGTCATCGGAATTGATGGAACCGACAAGGTCACCGGCTTGAAGCTTCGGGACACCGTCACGGGCGAGGACTCTTCGATTCCTGTTACTGGTGTCTTCGTGGCCATCGGGAACGATCCTCGCGTGGACCTGGTTCGTGATCAGCTCGAACTCACGGAGGAGGGCACCATCGCTGTCCAGGGTCGGACCTCCATCACGTCCCTGCCGGGCGTTTTCGCAGCAGGAGATGTCATCGATCCCACGTATCGTCAGGCCATCACGGCTTCCGGCTCCGGTTGCGTCGCAGCCATAGACGTCGAGCACTACCTCGCAGATCTCGGCGACGCTGTGGAGACGGCGGCAGAAGTTCCTACGCCGGCTGCAGAAGCTGTTTCTGAAACCGCCAGCCTGTAACCGGCAATACTTCGAACCAACACCATCTAAGGAGTTACTCAACATGAGCAATGCAAAGGCAGTAACTGACGCCTCGTTCGACAACGACGTTCTGCAGTCAACGAAACCAGTTATCGTTGATTTCTGGGCAGAATGGTGCGGTCCTTGCCGGAAACTTGGCCCTATCCTCGACGAGATGTCCGTAGAGCATGCTGACAGTATCGACGTTGTGAAACTCAACGTGGATGAGAATCCTGCCACCGCTGCAAAGTACGGCATCACCTCAATTCCTGCCGTCTACGTGTTCAAGGGCGGCGAAGTTGCAGCGACGTCGATCGGTGCGAAGCCCAAGCAGGTCCTCGAGACGGAGTTCGCCGAGTTCATCAAGTAGCCACCGGTGGGCTGCCATGGGCTCCACCCTTAGCGGTCCATTCGTTGGAGTAAGCCACTCGCTGCCAGCGGTCGTCAGTCCGAATCGGATTCGATGGCCGCTGGCAGTGGCGGTTAATCGCCGGTGAGTACGGTAAGGGCTCTTGTCCTCATACGACGTTGGCTGGGTGTGCCGAATGAGACGCAACGGCTAGCGCCACGCACTGTAATAGATGCACGGTTCAGGATGCACGACTAGAGCTGACACACTGACGCGTCCGTCTGACCGCTTGTTCGACTGCTGCTTCTGGAGGAGGAGCCCGGACACGGGATCCACTGGAGCCCGCGCCGTTGCCGTTTCACGTGAAACGGCCATAGCCGCAAACCCGCGTCCTGGGGGCACAAATCGTCAGTGTCATATCTTCTTCCAGCGCCCCCGCCGGGGTCCGTGTGTGGGTTCCGTCCGGGGATCATCCGACGGCGATGTTCAGGGGTCCCATGTATGAAATGGCCGCGGAAACTTGGATGACTCGTGCCCTGATGTAATAGTCCTTCGGGTTACCACTGACAACCAGGTCAGTCTGCACTAGTCTTCTCTGCCAAGGGGGCGACGATACCGCACTGCACGTGCCGACCAGCGCCCACGGCACCATCGCACCTAGAAATGGCTCGTTCGAATAGTATTTGGCTCAAGTCCCATAAACCTGGTCAAGATGAGCAGGCAGCCTCTCCCTGCACCGGCATACTCGAGCGCACCGTTGGAGCAGCCCAGTGTGACAACACCGGCCCAGCTATCCCGGCACGTGTTTCACGTGGAACACGGTCGCCAGGGCTTAGTCGCCAATGAGCCGCACGACCCTGTGGCCAGCACCGGAAACGTCTGAAGAGCGTCTGCTGGCCTAGGTTCGAAAGCGCATACCGGGGTCAGCAGCAGTGGAGTGCCCGATGCCCATCCCTTCCCTGTAGACGTAGCTTTCAGAACAGTTGCCCTCTGCACATCCACGTAAATCACGGTAGCCGGCCTTGCTGACCAAACCGTCGGAATCTTACCAGGAACGAACGTCCACGGCCTTGGTAGGGCGTTGCATCGAACAGTCCTCGAGCACACCACGAACCGTGAAAAGTTCGACCAACGGCATTCGTCCAACGGCGAATGTCGAGCGGCCACGGATTTGGGTGTCGGCGCCATACCAAGCCTGCCTGCTATGGATGCTCGTCCCGGACCTATACGCCATCCACGCCCGGCCGTTTCACGTGAAACGCCGCCAGTCCCCGGGGGCGACGATCCGTATGGCGGATATCCATGGTCGCACAGCTGAACGCTCGCCCCTCCTTCGCGACATACGACCCCACCTCTTCACCCACGAAACGCGTACATCAGAATGCAAGCGCAAGGACATACATCGTTCGGGCGCCAAGCACTGGAAATGGAGCCGCAACTACTCGCCGATCCACGCAGCTGGCCCACATCACTGTATACGAGTGTGCCCTCAGTCTGGACCAAACCTCTGTGCGCGAATAGACGCAGCGCCAGTTGTGTGAACTCTCCGCTTTACGCCACGCTACAGGTGGACCACGGCACAACGGCAGCGACCGCGGTGTTTCACGTGAAACACCGCGGCCGCAGTAGGTTCGATGAGTCAATGACTCCTATTGATCAGACGGGGCAAGGACGCTCATAATGCGATTAAGGTCATCCACGGAAGCGAACTCGATGCTCACTTTGCCCTTCTTGGCTCCGAGAGTAATTTTCACGCTCGTATCAAGACGATCGGCGAGGGATGTCTCCAGGTAGTCGAGCCGTTCGTGACGAGCTCCGGCGCGGGGCTTGTTCGCCCGGGCAGGTCGGCGAAGACTGTCCTGCATCGATACCAGCTCCTCAGTCGCGCGGACAGACAACCCCTCGGCGACAATTTTCTGAGCCAGCTTCTCCATGTCCGACTGATCCTCCAAACCAAGAAGCGCCCGCGCATGCCCGGCAGAAAGTACTCCAGCGGCAAGTCGACGCTGAACAAGAGGGGGCAACTTCATGAGCCGAAGGGTGTTGGAGATCTGCGGCCTCGACCGGCCGATACGTTCGGCCAGTTCCTCGTGGGAGCAGCCAAAATCGTCGAGCAGCTGCTGGTATGCAGCCGCTTCTTCAAGAGGATTCAGTTGACTACGATGCAAGTTCTCCAGAAGCGCATCTCTGAGCAGTGCTTCATCATCCGTAGACCGGATAATGGCAGGAATCGCGGCGAGGCCGGCCTCTTGGGCCGCACGCCATCTCCTTTCGCCCATGACAAGCTCATACTCGCGGTCACCGGTCTCGCGAGAGGGACGAATGACGATTGGCTGAAGAAGACCCACCTCGCGGATAGAGTGAACCAACTCAGCCATGTCCTCTTCGTCAAACACGCTACGGGGCTGCTTCCGGTTCGGATGAATCGAAGCGACAGGGACCTCTGCGAATTTGGCGCCCGGCACAGGAATCAGCGTTTCACGTGAAACATCTGGATCAGCCGTCACGACATTTTCAGTCGAGGATTTTTGTTGCGTTACTTCGGGCGAGATCGCCGACTCGCGTGCATTCTCCTCTGGCCGATCTGAGTCGTCTGGCTCTACAGGTTCCTTGAGGCTAGCTTCGTTCTTGGTACCAGGCGTGGAATGTGCACCACCACCGGACGATTTGCTCGATTTCGACTTCTCGCTCGGTGTCCTCTTGGGAGCTGTTGTCTTTGAGCTGGTCTTTGGTTTCGAATCCTTCGCCGCTTTTGCCGGCTTGTCGTCCGCAGCAGCCTCGGGAGGTGCAGTCTCTTCAGCCACGGGTGCGGATGGAAAGAATACATCGTCGACGGGCCGTCCACTGCGACGGCGCTGGGTTGAAGGAGCGCTCTGCACTGCCTCATTGGCCGCTGGAGTCTCAGCGTTACTCGGTATAAGGGCTCCGAGCCCGCGACCTAACCCTCGACGCTTTTCGACCATCTGTATTCCTCCCACAGCGCACGTCGCTGCAGTCAGCGACCTTGGTGTTCAATGACACCAAGTCTAATGCCAGGAAGAACGAACCAGCCTGAAGCTAGGCGCCGCGTTCTGCTATTTCGGCAGCTGCTTCTAGGTACGACAGTGCGCCACTGGAAGACGGATCATACGTCATGACCGTCTGCTGGTAGCTAGGTGCCTCAGAGATCCTCACGGACCGGGGAACGACAGCCTGGAGCACCTGATTGGGGAAGTGTTCCCGTACCTCATTAGCTACCTGCGAAGCGAGGTTCGTTCGGCCATCGTACATAGTCAACAATATGGTGGAGACAACCAAATCTGCATTCAGATGCTTCTGAATCATCTCGATGTTCTTCAGCAACTGGCTGAGTCCCTCGAGTGCGTAGTACTCACACTGGATGGGGATCAATACCTCGCGGGCCGCGACAAACGCGTTAACTGTCAGAAGCCCGAGACTCGGTGGGCAGTCAATGAAAACGTAGTCCAGCCTCTCGAGCCCCTGTTCCTCGCGCTCCTCGGCGTAGAGATCGATGGCTCGGCGCAGACGCTGCTCACGCGCCACGAGCGAAACAAGCTCGATTTCCGCGCCCGCAAGGTGGATGGTCGCGGGTGCGCATGTCAAACGCTCAATGTCTGGACACTGGGCCACTACCTGGGACAGCGGCACATCATCGATGAGGACCTCATAGATGCTTTCTACTTCTGCATGATGTTCTATGCCCAGCGCAGTGGAGGCATTTCCCTGCGGGTCGATGTCGATAACCAGAACGTTCAGACCCGCGGAAGCCAGAGCAGCAGCAAGATTCACGGTGGTCGTCGTCTTACCGACACCACCCTTCTGGTTACTCACGGTAAGGATGCGGGTGGTCTTGGGTTTTGGGAGCTCACGTCCCAAAAGCTTTTCACGTCGCCGGTTCTCGCTCGCCAGCTCTCGTGCAAGCGGTGTGCTCTCGTCCATATTGTCCATGACGTTTGACGCCTTGCTCTGTGATTTATCCGGCTCAACGCTCGAGGAGGATTCCTCGCCATAGCGCGAAGGGGGCGCTGTTTCACGTGAAACAATTCCCGTGTTTGAAGGATCTGAAAACACTTCAGGTTGAATCTTACTGATTTGCGTCGATAGGAGAGAGCCAAGCGTCGCGAAAGACGGCATCTTTCGTGCCGTTGAATCCTTACTACCCACTACGCATGCTCACTTTCCAACGCTGGCCTCAACCACTCTAGACTAGCCGGTTGCAGCCCTCAGCCGGCCCAACAACACAGTCCGCATGCCAACCTGGAAGAGCTGAAGGGTCGCACTCAACGTCCGCTTCGAGATACTTTGATTCTGACGACAGTTGTCGCCTGCTCCAGGATCTCTTCTCCGACGAGTTGCACCTCAGCTGAGACGCCGCCTAGCTTGCGAACCAGCTCGGAGGCCTTGTCCAGCTCTGCCTGCGCACTCTGTCCCTTGATGGCGATTACCTCACCGCCGTCCTTGGTGAGAGGCATCGTCAGCGGAGCGAGCTTATCAAGGGCCGATACAGCGCGGGCTGTCACAACGTCTGCACTCACCTGGCCAACAAACTGTTCTGCCCTGCCGCGGAGCACCTCCACGTTTTCCAGACCAAGATCAGCAATCACTTCCTGCAGCCACTGGACTCTACGTTCCAGCGGCTCGATGAGAGTGACCTGAAGATCCGGTCTGGCAATGGCAAAAGTCAGACCAGGGAGACCTGCGCCGCTACCCACATCGGCGACGCGTGCGTCGTCGGGCATCAACTGTGCCACAACGGCGCAGTTCAAGACGTGACGCCCCCATAGGCGAGGTACTTCGCGTGGACCCAGTAAGCCCCGTTCAATACCGCTGGTGGATAGATGCTCAACAAAGCGCTCAGCCAACGGAACGTTCTCGCCGAAAATCTTCTCGGCCGCAATTCTCTCTTCGCCGACCACGACGGAGCCACTCATGCCGACCCCAGAATAGGCGATACCTGGACCACGATCAGTCCTCCGGAAGCGAAACCACGATGTGTCGGCGTGAGCCTTCACCGTCTGACTCGGAAATCAGGCCGAGCTCCGCAACGGCGTCGTGAACGATCTTTCGCTCATACGCACTCATGGGCTTCAACGCAACGGGTTCCTGCGTTTCCTTGGCCTCCGCCACGGCATTCTCAGCGAGCTGCTGAAGCTCACCATTGCGCTCTTCACGGTAGCCGGTGATATCCAGAACCAGTCGCGAACGGTTCCCCGTCGACGTAAGTACCGACAGACGTGCGAGTTCCTGAAGCGCCTCAAGCACTTCGCCGTCACGCCCAACGAGGCTGTCCAAATTACTGTTGTCGTCCTCTTCGGAAAGGATCGAAATGTAGGTCCGTCCGTTACGAACCTCGATGTCTATATCGCCATCCATATCGGCAATATCCAGAAGCTCCTCGAGGTAGTCAGCGGCGACGTCGCCCTCCTCCTCGAGCCGGCTTACCGGCGACGCATCCTCATTCTGGCCTGCGTCTACTGAATCAGCTGTTTCCTCAATGGTCATTTCTTTTTCCTGTTCTTGCGCTGTGGCTGGACCCGCTGGACTTTCGGCGCGGGTGTGATTTCTTCAACCGGCTCTGACTTCTTCTCGCCGAGAAGCGGGACCATTGGCAGTCCCTTCCTGGCACGCCGCTCCGCCAAAGCCTTGGCTGCAGGCGAACCGGGGGTGGGCATACGGCGGATAACGTAGAACTGCTGAACCATTGTCCAGATATTTGTGGTGGTCCAGTAGACGAGCACACCGATCGGGAAGTTGATTCCACCGATACCGAAGACAACCGGCAGGATGTACAGCATCATCTTCTGCTGCTTCATGAACGGGCTCTGCATGGCCTCTTCGGACATGTTCTTCGCCATGATCTGCTTCTGGGTGATGAACTGCGAAGCCGTCATCGCCAGAATCATGACAATAGAGAGCAGGATGACGCTGATGTTGCCGCCGCTGCCAAACGAACCAAGGAAAGTGGATGACAAGGGCGCACCCAGGATGGTGGCCGCATCAAACTGCTTGACCGCCTGAGCACTCAGAGCCCCAATGGACCGTCCGTCGTCACTCGCACCGGACACCCCGTTGAGTACCCGGAACAAGGCAAAGAAGAACGGCATCTGGATGAGAATGGGCAAACACGCAGCGAACGGGTTGGTGCCGTGCTTCTTGTAGAGAGCCATCTGCTCCTGCGTCATCGCCTGACGGGAGAGCTGATCCGTTTTGCCCTTGTATTTCTGCTGAAGTTTCCGCAGATCAGGCTGAAGAGCCTGCATTCCGCGCTGTGCCTTGATCTGTTTCACGAAAACAGGAATCAACGCCGCGCGAATCACCAATACCAGGCCCACGATGGACAGGGTCCAGGTCCACCCGGAGGCCGATGGCATTCCCAAGAAGGTAAACAACTCGTGGAAGGCCTGCATCACCCACGAGACCAGCCACTCGAATGGGGACAGTATTGTGTCCAGGAAGCCCATTTACTCTCCTCAAGCCGCCTTACGGCTGTCTATGTCTGCCGGAATTACGGGGTGGTTCAGCACCATGATGCGCGGAAGTCTCTCTTCATCCCACGCTCGGTGCCCTTCGGGAACGTGGTCAACGCCGCCGGAGTTCCAGGGATGACATCTCGCCAGTCTTCGAGCTGCCAGCCAACTGCCCTTCACCGCGCCGTGCACGGTCACCGCTTCGAGCGCATATGCAGAACAGGAAGGGAAGAATCGGCACACTGGTCCGTAAAGCGGAGAAATCAACTTCCGATACAGCAAAAGCAACGCAATCAACGTCAGACGGGGTAGACCCCAGACGAAGCGGGCAGCAACGACCACGCCGGAAGAGAGGGACGCAACCAGACGGTTCACGGAATTTTCCTCTCCTCTAGACGTTTTACGACCTTGGACAGTGCAGCATCGAAATCAGCCTCAATGCTCGCCCAGTCAGCATTCGCCGCGGGCGGCAACGCTCGGACCACTACATCGACGCCGCAGGAAGCATCCGACAGAAAAGCAGCAGCGCATTCGCGCAGTCTTCTCTTAACGATGTTTCGCTTTACAGCGTTCCCCACGGCTTTGGATACGATAAATCCAAAGCGGCTGGGTTCCGCTGAATCCTTGGTCGCCGCATATACAACCACGTTCCGACGCCCGCATCGGGCGCCGGAACGTACGGCGTTGGAAAAGTCAGCTGACGTACGGATCCGATGACGTTTGGCTAGCATCTAGCACACCGACAGAATCAGCACGTAGTAGTGCCTAAGCAGCACTGACAAGATGATTTTTTAGTTTTGGTTAAGCCGAAAGTTCGACGCGGCCCTTGCCACGACGTGCGGCAAGAATTGCACGGCCGGCGCGGGTACGCATGCGAAGGCGGAAGCCGTGCTTCTTGGCACGACGGCGATTATTCGGCTGAAAAGTCCGCTTGCTCACGGTGATTACTCCAAGACGATCAGATGACGTAGCCGGAAGAGTGTCTGCACAAAAGTGACAGACCAGAACCGGTACGTGATATTCAGCATCTGACGATCCGCTGTGCAGCCGGTTACGGGCATGCGACAGTGCAGATAGCAGACACAAAGGACTACATAACGTTAGGCGCGCAGGTACCTTGCAGTCAAACTGCGTCTCTTTCCCGGGGGTGTGCCTGTCCACCGGCCCTGTTGACGATTGTCTTCCCCAGATTGTGGATAACACCGTCATCTGGTTGCTCAAACCAGCAAAAGAGTATCAATTAAGAACCCTGGTGGCCAGTTATCCACATGCCTCTTCCTGCGGGAGCTCAGCTATCTTCTCCGGTTTTCATCCCTTAGGCTTGCCCAAGGCCATATTTATCCACCAACTGTGTATAAGTCTGTGGACAGCGGACAGATCAGCGGCCAAACCAGCATGTACTACCTGAGGGGCTTTATTGGGCGCGAACGAACACGATGATCTAGGGAGTGCCTGGCGTACCGTCCTGCGAACCATGGATCATGACGGCAGAGTAACCCCGCGACAGCGCGGCTTTGTGATTCTTGCGCAGGCCCAAGGGCTCATTGGCACCACCCTGTTGATCGCTGTACCCAACGAACTCACGAGAGAAGTCCTCCAGTCACAGCTCAAGGACTCCCTCGATGATGCCCTTCGAGAAGTCTTTGAAGAGGACATCCAGTGCGCGTTCGTCATCGATCCTGCACTGACCCCTACCGCAGATGCAGAACCGGAAGCCGCCGTCGAGCGCGTCCTTGATTCCGCACCACAACAGGATCCCGCGCCGGCACCAGCTCTCCCCAGCGAGAACCAGGAATCCGGTCGGCTGAATCCGAAGTACCTGTTCGACACTTTCGTCATCGGATCATCGAACCGATTTGCCCATGCAGCAGCAGTCGCCGTTGCTGAAGCACCCGCCAAGGCATACAACCCGCTGTTCATCTATGGTGATTCCGGTCTCGGCAAAACGCACCTCCTCCATGCGATCGGCCACTACGCGCAGCACCTCTACACGGGCATCCGGGTCAGATATGTGAATTCGGAGGAGTTCACCAATGACTTCATCAACTCCATCCGGTATGACGAGGGCACCAGCTTCAAGCAGCTGTATCGAAACGTCGACATTCTCCTCATCGACGACATCCAGTTCCTCTCCGGCAAAGAAGCTACACAGGAAGAGTTCTTCCACACCTTCAACGCACTTCATAACCACAACAAGCAAGTGGTTATTACCTCAGATCAACCGCCCAAGCTTCTCTCGGGGTTTGAGGACCGGATGAGATCCAGGTTCGAGTGGGGCCTCCTCACAGATATCCAGCCTCCCGAACTGGAAACGCGCATAGCCATCCTCCGAAAGAAGGCCATCAGCGAGGGTCTCTCTGCTCCGGATGATGTTCTGGAGTACATCGCGTCCAAAATCTCCACAAATATCCGCGAACTCGAGGGCGCTCTCATTCGGGTCACTGCGTTCGCGAGCCTGAACCGACAGGCCGTCGATATGGGCTTGGCTGAGATTGTCCTGAAGGACCTGATCACCGACGACGGCGCACGGGAAATTACCGCGTCGGTCATCATCGGGCAAACCGCTTCGTACTTTCAAATCAGCCTTGAGGAACTCTGCAGCAAGTCGCGTACCCGCACCCTGGTGACCGCACGTCAGATTGCCATGTACCTCTGTCGTGAGCTGACAGACATGTCGCTTCCCAAGATTGGGCAGGAGCTGGGCGGAAGGGACCACACAACCGTCATCCATGCTGACCGGAAAATCCGTGAACTCATGGCTGAGCGCCGCGTCATCTACAACCAGGTCACGGAGCTGACCAACCGGATCAAGCAGCAACAACGCGAAAACTGACCGACATCCCGTCAATTACGTGTGTGTTATTAACAGTTGTGGATGAACCTGTGGATAAAGTCTGTACAACCCTGATCCAGGTCTAACAACCCTCCGCTGCCCTGTGGACAGAAATTTTGTTCACGATTTCTCTCCACAGCCCCGCTTGCGGTCCATGGCAGTTCCTCCCCATCTTCTACACAGCCCAAATCCTCCAGATCAGCGGGAAGAAGACGGTTATCCACAGAGTCCACAGGGGTTATTACCACTACTAACCTTTAACCACTGGAATCTTTGCCAAATAACATCATCCCTTCGCCCAACCCTGACCTTCCGACCCGGTACAGCCGGGACCGGAGGGGCGCTAAGCTGTCATGAAGAAAGTTTCATCGCGTTTCCTTGTCTGACTGCGCCATCACCTGAGCAGCTGAGAAGGATCACCAAGCATCATGTACAGAGAGGCGGCACCCTTCAGTGAAGTTCAGAGTTGAGCGGGATGTACTGGCCGAAGCCGTGACGTGGACAGCCCGTTCGCTGTCGCCCCGCCCGCCAGTTCCGGTGCTTTCGGGTCTGCTCATCAAAGCCGAAAACGGATCACTGAGTCTTGCCAGTTTCGACTATGAGATTTCGGCGCGGTTGCAAATTCCCGCTGATATCTCCGAAGAGGGATCCATCCTGGTGTCGGGACGCCTTCTTGCGGACATCTGTCGCAGCCTTCCATCCGCGCCTGTTGACGTGGAAACAGACGGCTCAAAAGTTACGCTGACGTGCCGCAGCAGCCGATTCAATCTCTCCACCATGCCGGTTGCCGAATATCCGGAACTGCCTGCGCTCCCGGATGTGAGCGGCGTTGTTGATGGAGAAGCTTTCTCACAGGCCGTATCCCAAGTCATCATCGCGGCCAGCCGTGATGACACACTCCCGATCCTCACGGGGGTCCGGATGGAAATTGAAGATGACCTGATCACCTTCCTGGCCACGGACCGCTACCGCCTCGCATTGCGTGAGGTCTCCTGGAAGCCAACAACTCCGGGAATCTCAACGTCCGCCCTCGTCAAGGCCAAGACTCTCAACGAAGTAGCCAGAACCCTTGGGTCTTCTGGAGATCTGAATATCGCGCTGTCCGCAGACAACGAGCTCATCGGGTTCGAAAGCGGTGGCCGCCGCACAACGTCGCTGCTCGTCGACGGCGACTACCCGAAGATCCGCTCCCTCTTCCCGGAAAACACGCCAATCCATGCGACGGTCGAGACCAGCAGCCTGGTTGAAGCCGTGCGTCGAGTCTCACTCGTGGCTGAACGGAATACGGCCGTGCGCATGGCGTTTACCGAGGGCCAGGTCACCCTGGACGCAGGTACGGGCGAAGATGCTCAGGCTTCTGAAGCTATCGAAGCCTCACTTATCGGCGATGACATCACCGTCGCGTTCAATCCCCAGTACCTCAGTGAGGGCCTGAACGCCTTCTCCAGCAAATACGTTCGTTTCTCGTTTACGACCCCACCCAAACCGGCTGTTGTATCAGCTCAGAAGGAACTCACGGGCGAAGACCAGGACGACTACAAGTACCTCCTCATGCCCGTGAGGTTGTCGAACCACTGACCCAAACCGCCCAGCTACGTCAGGAAGAGTGATTAATATGCATATTGGCCTCATCGGACTTGGAAAAATGGGCGCGAACATGCGTGACCGGCTTCGCCGGGCAGGTATCGAAGTCACTGGGTATGACCGCAAGCCGGAGGTCTCGGACGTTGCAAGCCTGGACGAACTGATCGAGAAACTCCCGACCCGCCGCATCATCTGGGTCATGGTTCCCTCTGGCGAGGTCACCGCTTCAGTCATCACGGAGCTCAGCGAAAAGCTCGACGCCGGAGATCTGGTGATCGACGGCGGGAACTCACGTTTCACCGAAGACCAGAAGCATTCCGCCCTGTTGGGTGAGAAGAATATTTCATTCGTGGACTGCGGGGTTTCCGGCGGCGTCTGGGGCCTCAAGAATGGTTATGGCCTCATGGCTGGCGGCGACAAGTCAGATGTCGAGCGGGCAATGCCCATTTTCGATGCTCTGAGACCAGAGGGCAATCGCGAAGAAAGCTTTGTGCACGTGGGTGATTCCGGTGCCGGCCACTACGCAAAGATGGTCCATAACGGGATTGAATACGGGCTCATGCAGGCCTACGCAGAGGGGTACGAGCTCCTCGAGGCGAAGGACATCATCAAAGACGTGCATGGAACGTTCCGTGCGTGGCAGCAAGGGACCGTTGTCCGTTCCTGGCTGCTTGACCTCATGGTCCAGGCGCTCGAGGAAGACCCAGGTCTGGAGAAGATCGCCGGCTACGTCGAGGACTCCGGTGAAGGACGTTGGACTGTGGAAGAAGCTGTGGCCAACGCAGTTCCGGCACCAGTGATCTCGGCGGCGTTGTTTGCGCGCTTCGCCTCGCGCCAGGATGATTCACCAGCCATGAAAATGGTGTCCGCGTTGAGGAACCAATTTGGTGGGCACGCTGTGAAGGAGGCTGCGGTCAAGCAGCCTGAAGACAAGCAGGTTCCCGATCTTCCTGAGTGAGCGAAGCATCGAAAATGTGATCAGCGGAGTACAGAGCACATGTACGTAGAGATGTTGTCCCTGTCCGACTTCCGTACCTATGAACAGTTGGATGTAAGTCTCAGTAACGGAGCCACTGTCTTCGTGGGCGCCAACGGTATTGGGAAAACCAACATCCTTGAGGCTGTTGGTTACCTGTCCACGCTGAGTTCGCACCGCGTCAGCTCCGATGGTCCGCTCATTCGGTTCGGGGCTGAGCGCGCTTTGGTCAGAACAAAACTGGTTCGTGGTGAACAACGATCATCACTGGAACTGGAAATCAATGACAGCAAAGCCAACCGTGCCCGAATCAACAGGGGAAGCCCGGTCCGGGCCAGAGATATTCTGGGTGTCTGCAGAACGGTGCTGTTTGCGCCCGAAGATCTGTCGCTGGTCAAGGGTGATCCGGGAATCCGGAGACGCTTTCTCGATGAGTTGATGGTTGCGCTCGTTCCGCATCATTCGGCCACCCGTTCAGAGTATGAGCGCGTACTGAAGCAGCGAAACGCCTTGTTGAAGTCGGCCAGGGGCGGCCGATTCACTTCTGGTCACGAGGCCACCCTCGAGGTGTGGGACCAGCACATGGCACAGGCAGCAGCCCGACTGGTCCATGCACGGTTCGACGTTCTGCGGAGGTTGCAGCCACATTTTGCGCGAGCGTACGGAGAGCTGACCGATGGGTCGAAAGTGGTTCGCGCCGACTACCAGTCCAGTCTTGAGGCTGCCGAGGCCGAAGTTTCTGAAAATGCAGCGTATATAGCAGCCGAGACGGCGTTGGGATCCGTTGAAGACACCACGCTCCGCTATCTGGAGGCTTTCCGCAATAGTCGGAAGAAAGAACTGGAGAGGGGCATCTCACTTATCGGCCCCCATCGTGATGATGTGCAGCTCTTGCTGGGTTCAGCACCGGCAAAAGGGTACGCGTCACACGGAGAGAGCTGGTCGGTGGCACTGTCGCTCCGGATCGGTTCCTATTACCTGCTGTGTGAGGATGATTCCACTCCGGGTGCCACTCCCATCCTGATGCTGGACGATGTATTTGCGGAGCTCGATCGCCAGCGTCGTGCCAAACTGGCGGATATCGTCGCTACGGCCGAACAGGTTCTGCTGACGGCCGCGGTTCTCGAGGACATTCCGGAAGCACTTGAAGCCCGCCGCATCAACGTTGTTCCAGGCGGTATCAGTGAGTGAGGACCGCGAGCGTGATGCCACCGGGGACGACGCAGACTCGACCGACAGGTCGGAAATTGATGCTGCCCAAGCGCTACTGAACCGCATGCGGGAGGCATCCAAAGCCCGCGGGAATACGAGAACGCCCGCCGGCCGTCGTCGTCCGGCAAACCAGGGATCGCGCCGTGGACAGAACGGCGGAGTCGCCGCCGGCGAATATACCGGACGAGATCCACAGGGGCTTGGGACGGTGTTCAACCGGTTACTGGGCGAACGCGGCTGGAAATCTCCTGTGGCCGTGGGATCGGTGCTGTCCCGCTGGGATGAACTCGTTGGTCCGGATGTCGCTGCCCACTGTCGCCCGGAGAGCTTTGAAAACAACACCGTTCAGGTCAGATGCGACTCCACGACATGGGCTACCCAACTTCGACTTCTGCGCACAAGTCTCCTGGACCGGTTCGAGAAAGAGCTGGGTGCCGGCGTCGTCACCGTCATAGATGTCATGGGACCCACAGCACCAAACTGGAGAAGGGGTAAACGCAGCGTCAATGGACGAGGACCCCGAGACACCTACGGATAGAAAAATAGCCTGATGGAGCGAGCTCGGAGGACCGCCGTAGAGCGCTCAGTAAGCTCCGGTTGGATACGGGGTCCCGCGTGTGGTGTCGAAAAGCGGTCTAAGCAAGGTTTCTTGCCGTCTAGGGCATGATTATGCATAAACTCTCGAGGTGACGCGGTAGAATTGTCATAGAAGACGCCCCTCGAGAATCACGACCGGTTACGTATTGCGCCGGGTGGTGATTCCTCGTCGTCGTGCGTTGTCAGATGACAAAGACTAAGGAGTCGACAGCAACTGTGGCTAACGACAACATCGCGGACCTTCCCACTCCCAGCGAGGCCGACAGCCCCCGTGAGTACGGTGCAGGGGACATTACAGTTCTCGAGGGCCTCGAAGCTGTACGCAAACGTCCCGGAATGTATATCGGGTCTACAGGTCCACGTGGGCTTCACCACCTGGTTTACGAGGTGGTGGATAACTCGGTCGATGAGGCGTTGGCTGGCTACTGCGACCACATTGAGATCACTCTCCAGCAGGACGGCGGCGTAAGGGTCGCAGACAACGGCCGCGGTATTCCCGTGGACATGCACCCCACTGAAGGACGCCCGACCGTCCAGGTTGTCATGACCATTCTTCACGCCGGAGGTAAGTTCGGCGGCGGCGGTTACGCCGTATCCGGTGGGCTCCACGGCGTTGGTATCTCCGTGGTCAATGCGCTGTCCACCAGAGTCGAAACAGTGGTCCGCAGGCAGGGTTACACCTGGTATCAGTCATTCGAGAACGGCGGAATGCCGAAGGGCGACCTCCGTCAGGGAGAAGCGACCGAAGAAACAGGGACCACACAGACTTTCTACGCGGATCCAACGATTTTCGACTCCGTCGAGTTTGATTTCGAGACGCTTCGCGCCCGTTTCCAGCAGATGGCGTTCCTCAACAAGGGCCTACACATCACCCTGACTGATGAGCGTCAGCTTGAGGTTGGCGACGAAGTCGCCGAGGACCTCGAGACCGATGAGAGCGGAACGTCTGAAGAGCCCAAGCACCGTGTGGTGGACTACTGCTACAAGGACGGGCTGCTGGATTACGTCAAGCACCTGAACTCCGCCAAACGGGTGGAAATTGTCCACGAGGACGTCATCGCGTTCGAAACAGAAGACACCGAGCGCAAGATCGCGCTGGAAGTGGCCATGCAGTGGACCACAGCATACTCGGAGAGCGTCCACACGTACGCAAACACCATCAATACGCATGAGGGCGGCACCCACGAAGAGGGTTTCCGCGCCGCAATGACGTCCCTGATCAACCGGTATGCCCGCGAAAAGGGCATTATCAAGGAGAAGGAAGACAACCTCACAGGTGACGACATCCGTGAAGGTCTCACCGCCGTCATCTCCGTGAAACTGGCTGAACCACAGTTCGAGGGACAGACGAAGACCAAGCTCGGCAACTCCGAGGCAAAGGGCTTTGTACAGCGGGCCGTCACCGATGAACTTGGTGACTGGCTCGAGCGCAATCCGAATTCAGCCCGCAACGTGATCCGGAAGGCGCAGCAGGCGTCCCAGGCCCGGCTCGCCGCCCGTAAGGCACGCGACAATGCACGCCGCAAGAGCCCGCTGGAATCCTTCGGTATGCCGGGGAAATTGTCCGACTGCTCCTCCAAGGATCCCTCCAAGTGTGAGGTTTACATTGTTGAGGGAGACTCGGCCGGCGGTTCGGCCAAGCGCGGCCGCGATCCGCACACCCAGGCCATCCTTCCCCTGCGCGGAAAAATCCTGAACGTGGAACGTGCACGGTTGGACCGGGCATTGGGCAACGCCGAGGTGCAGTCAATGATCACGGCTTTTGGCACCGGTATCGGCGAAGACTTTGATTTGTCGAAGCTGCGGTATCACAAGATTGTGCTCATGGCCGATGCTGATGTGGACGGCCAGCACATCACCACGCTGCTCATGACACTGCTCTTCCGCTATATGCGTCCGCTGATCGAAAACGGGCACGTCTACCTTTCCCAACCGCCGCTCTACCGCATCAAATGGTCCAACCACGCCCATGATTATGTGTACAGCGACAAGGAACGGGACGCCGTCATCGCCAAGGGGCTGGCCAATAATCAGCGCCTGCCCAAGGAAAACGGCATTCAGCGGTACAAGGGTCTCGGCGAGATGGACTACACGGAACTGTGGGACACCACCATGGATCCGGATCACCGCACGCTGCTCCAGGTAACCATGGAAGACGCCGCCGCCGCAGACGAAATATTCGCGGTTCTCATGGGCGAGGACGTGGAGTCCCGCCGAAACTTCATTCAGCAGAACGCCAAGGATGTCCGGTTCCTCGACATCTGATGCCCTTCGCTGACCTGGCTAAAATCTTTCACGACTGTAGAACGGAAATGACCTATGAGTGACGAGACTCCCGATGACGTTACAGCCGCTGACGCACCTCTGGTAGGAGATGTCCTCACGGATCGCATTGAGCACGTCGATCTCCAGACGGAGATGCAGCGTTCATACCTTGACTACGCAATGGCCGTCATTGTGGGCAGGGCACTGCCTGACGTCCGCGACGGCCTGAAGCCCGTTCACCGACGGGTACTTTATGCCATGTTCGACGGCGGCTACCGCCCGGACAAATCGTTCAACAAGTGTGCGCGCGTGGTCGGCGAAGTCATGGGTAACTACCACCCCCACGGTGACACCGCGATCTACGATGCGCTGGTGCGTCTGATCCAGGACTGGACCATGCGGTATCCGCTTGCCCTTGGTCAGGGAAACTTCGGTTCGCCCGGAAACGATGGTGCTGCTGCACCGCGTTACACGGAAACCAAGATGGCTCAGCTGGCCATGGAAATGGTGCGGGACATCGACGAGGAAACCGTCGATTTCCAGGACAACTATGACGGCAAGAACCAGGAACCCACCATCCTGCCGGCCCGCTTCCCGAACCTTCTAGTCAACGGGTCCTCGGGAATCGCCGTCGGAATGGCCACCAACATTCCGCCGCACAACCTGCGCGAAGTCGGTGCCGGTGTCCAGTGGTATCTGGAAAATCCCGAGGCAACCCGCGAGGAGCTGCTTGAGGCGTTGATGCAGCGCATCAAGGGGCCGGACTTCCCCACTGGCGCACAGATTCTGGGCCGCAAGGGCATCGAGGACGCGTACAGGACTGGCCGTGGTTCGGTCACCATGCGCGCGGTCGTCAATGTGGAAGAGCTTCAGGGACGTACGTGCCTGGTCATCACCGAGCTGCCCTACCAGGCCAATCCTGACAATCTGGCTATTAAGATTGCCGAACTGGTCAAGGATGGCAAGGTTCAGGGCATCGCCGACCTCCGGGATGAAACATCCGGGCGTACGGGACAGCGGCTCGTCGTCGTGCTCAAGCGCGACGCCGTCGCGAAGGTTGTCCTGAACAACCTATACAAGCACACGCAGCTGCAGGAGAACTTCAGCGCCAACATGCTTGCCATCGTTGATGGTGTACCGCGGACCCTTTCGCTTGATGCTTTCATCCGGCACTGGGTGACACACCAGATGGACGTCATCGTTCGTCGTACGCGTTACCGTCTGCGCAGGGCTGAGGAAGCGGCGCACATTCTGCGGGGTCTCCTCAAAGCGCTTGACGCGCTGGACGAGGTTATTGCGCTGATTCGCCGCAGCCCGACGGTAGACGACGCCCGCCGCGGGCTCATGGAACTTCTGGACATCGACGAAATCCAGTCGCAGGCCATCCTCGACATGCAGCTGCGGCGTCTTGCGGCACTGGAACGGCAGAAGATCCAGGACCAGCACGCAAAACTGGAAGAGGAGATCGCGGAATACAACCGCATCCTGGCCTCCGACGAAGTGCGGCGCGGCATCATCAGCACGGAACTTCAGGAAATCGTCGACAAGTACGGCGACGATCGCCGCTCCGAGATCATGCTGGGCTACGACGGCGATATGAGCATGGAAGATCTCATTCCCGAAGAGGAAATGGTGGTCACCATTACCCGCGGCGGCTACGTCAAGCGCACCCGGAGCGACAATTATCGGCAGCAGGCACGCGGCGGCAAGGGAATCCGTGGCGCGCAGCTGCGGGGCGACGACGTCGTCGAGCATTTCTTTGTCACGACGACGCACAATTGGCTATTGTTCTTCACCAACCTTGGCCGCGTCTACCGGGCGAAGGCGTACGAACTGGTAGAAGCCGGGCGGGACGCCAAGGGCCAGCACGTGGCGAATCTGATGGCGTTCCAGCCGGACGAAACGATCGCCCAGGTGTTGGAGCTCAAGGATTACCAGCAGTCTCCCTACCTCGTTCTGGCTACTAAGCGCGGACTGATGAAGAAGACGCGTCTGGAAGATTACGACACAAACCGGTCAGCCGGAGTCATCGCGATCAACCTGCGCGAAGGGGACGAGCTGGTCTCCGCGCAACTGGTCTCGGAGACAGATGATCTCATGTTGGTGTCCCGCAAGGGCCAGTCGCTGCGATTCACGGCGACCGACGATGCACTGCGGCCCATGGGACGAGCCACATCGGGCGTTACGGGCATGAAATTCCGTGAGGACGACGAACTGCTGACGGCCGACGTCGTCACTGAGGATTCATTCGTTTTCATCGTCACCGAGGGTGGCTACGCCAAACGCAGTCCGGTTGAGCAGTACCGGGTCCAGGGCAGAGGCGGTCTGGGTATCAAGGTGGCGAAACTCGCTGCAGAACGCGGTGATCTTGTCGGCGCCATGGTGGTCCAGGAAGATGACGAGGTCCTCGTTGTCATGCAGGGCGGCAAGGTGGTTCGCTCCGCCGTTACCGGTGTCCCCGCCAAGGGAAGAGACACCATGGGCGTGATCTTCGCGAAGCCGGACAAGAAAGACCGCATCATCGCTGTAACAGCGAATAGTGCCCGGGGTCTGGCCGCGATAGAGGATGAAGACGACGCCGGGGATGAAGTACCGTTATCCCCAGAGAATGTGACCGAGCCTGTAGCCGTGGCCGAGACTGATGGAGGAAACGAGTGAGCACGTCGAACTCGAGTTCGCGCACCACGAGTGGATCCGGACGTCCCTCCGGAGGTCCACGAACACCAGCACGGCCGGCACAGCGGCCAACCGGCGGATCCAGGCCCAACCTGGTTCACCCGGCTCCCAAAGCCAAGGCTCGCAAGGCCCGGCTTCTGGTCAGCAAGGTGGATCCGTGGTCTGTCCTGAAGCTCTCGTTCCTGCTCTCGGTCGCCATCGGAATTGTCACCGTCGTGGCAGCGATTGTTCTGTGGACGGTCCTGGACCTGACGGGAATTTTCGATCGGGTGAACTCCCTTCTGGGGGACATCGCTGGATCGGAAAGTGGTGGTTTTGACCTTCGGGAGTACGCCTCACTGGGTCAGGTTGTATCGTTCGCAACCATCATCGCGGTGGTCAATGTTGTCCTGCTGACAGCGTTGTCCATGCTCTCCGCGGTGCTCTACAACATCTCTGCCACCCTCGTCGGCGGCATCGGTGTAACCCTCACGGATGACTGATTTGTTGATTGAGGAGAATCTGCTGTAAAGTCAGATCTCGGCCCGAGAGGGTATCCGGGCGTATAGCTCAGGCGGTTAGAGCGCTTCGCTGATAACGAAGAGGTCCCAGGTTCAAGTCCTGGTACGCCCACGGAAACCGACTATTTGGAGGTAGCCACTGTGAAGAAGTTGTTGTTTTTGGCAGCTGCTGCGGCAGGGGTTTACACCTACCAGAAATGGAAGGAATCCGAGACTGAAAAGTCTGTCTGGAAAGAGTCAACCGACTCCGTCGAATAGGCGGTTTGGCACTCAGCAGATATACTGAATCAGTTCTCTGCACGGGGGCATGGCGCAATTGGTAGCGCACCTGCTTTGCAAGCAGGGGGTTAGGGGTTCGAGTCCCCTTGCCTCCACCGTGAGTCCCGGAACGTAGCGACGCTACGTTCCGGGATTTTTTCGTTAACCTCCTCCCCTCGCGAGATCACCCTTTTCCCTCGAGGTCACCGGTTGTACGGGGTGATCTCGGCGACAAACCCCGACCTCGGCGCAGGGGTGGAGGGGATTCCGGAGTACCGGCCACTAAGGTGAAGGCGTGATCATCTTTCTCGCGACGCTGGGGGTCATCGGCGTAGCGGCCTCCGGCCCCATCATGGCCGCTACGGCAGCTCCAGCCCTGGCCATCGCCTTCTGGCGCAACGGACTCGGATCCCTCATCATGGGCGTCCCGGCAGCCTTCCGGAACCGCCACGAGTTTCGAAACCTCACACGGCAGGATTACCTGTGGACCGGAGCCGCCGCAATTGCGCTGGCACTGCACTTTGCGTGCTTCATCACCGCACTGAAAATGACCACCGTTGCGGCCGCTACCGCCCTCGTCTGCCTCCAGTCCGCCTGGATTGCCATCTTCAACCTCATGGGCGGCCAGAGAAGCTCCTCACGGACCGTAGCAGGGCTGGGACTGGCCTTCTTGGGAGTTGTGGTCATCTCGGGCTTCGACCTCGGTCTATCGCGTCAGGAAGCCGTTATCGGCGACATCCTGGCTATCGCAGGCGGAGCACTGGCCGGCCTCTACACGATGGCCGGAGCACGCGCCCGAAGAAGCATGAGCACTGGGACGTACACCACGATCTGCTACGGGGCGTGTGCGGTGATTCTCCTGGCCATGTGCCTGATATTCCAGCAACCGTTGACGGGCTTCTCACCAATGGTCTGGGTGGGGATCCTGGCGGTCACACTCGTGGCCCAAATCATGGGGCACACAGTGTTCAACCACCTTCTCGCGGTCCTGAGCCCGTTGGTGGTCTCCATGATCATTCTGCTGGAAATACCGGGTGCAGCACTCCTCGCAGCAATCTTCCTGGATGAGAATCTGCCGCCGGGCACGGCTGCCGGGCTTGTCTTGATACTTGCGGGCCTGGCCATCGTTGTCCTGGGACAATCCCGACGTCGGCCGGTCCAGCCGCCCGACACGGTAGCCGCACCAGTGCCAGAACCGGAGAGGTAATCCTCCACCATCCCAGAACAAGGAAGGCCCGCACAGAACCTGTGCGGGCCTTCCTTGTCATTCAGACGTCGTATTAGTCCTTCTTGGCGTCCTTGGCAGCATCCTCAGCCTTGCGGGCTGCGCTGCGCGTACCAGCGGCGGCAGCTTCAGAGGCGTCCTTTGCCGCTTCTTCAGCCTTGTGTGCGGCGTCCTTGGCATCTGACTTTGCCGATTCGGCCTGCTTGTCAGTTGCGCTACCAGCGGCTGGAACGGCCGAAACTGGTGAACCGCCCGTCGTCGCCGGCTCTGCTGTTACCGGTGAAGCAGTTTTCCACGGGTCCTCAACGGGCCGTGATGCCTTCCACGCGGCAACACCGGCAGCGACAGCTGCGGCGAGGATACCGAAGACCAACCAGCCCTTACCCTTGCCGCGGGTATCGCGCTTCTTGAGGTCCTTGGCGGCACGCTTTGCAGCTTCCGCAGCCGCTTTACGTGCCTGCTTCACGACCTTCTTGTTACCCGTGGCCCTAACGGCAATGGCTTCGACCTGCGGGGAGACAGTGGCCTTGTTGAGCGTGCGCGAAAGGTTCTCCGCACCTTCGCCCAAGCTTCGCGAGAGCGAGGGGATGTACTCGTCAACAACCTTGTTCCGGGCGTGATCCACGGCCGGTGCCGTGCGGGCCAGCCCTTCCTGGATTTTCGGTGTCACAGTGGTCACGCCAGCGGAGAGGCCATCAGCGGCTCGCCTGATCCCGTCCTGAATTTTTGGTGAAGCGGTCTCAATCCCCTTCTCCACCCGGGGCACAGCCCAATCCATGGCTGCCTCGACCCTGGGAGTTGCCCACTCACGAGCATTGTCAATACCGGTGGTGAGCGTGTTCTCAAAGTCACTGGCTATACGTGCAGATTTCTTCATAACTACCTCCCGAGGAATACAGCGGTTCTTCCAAGACTACGTGTTCATCACGAGCCGTGCTATTTGTTCGTGGGATGTACGTGAAAGAATGTAGCCATGACTGCCATACCAACAGCAAAAGCGACCATTTCCACGAACCAGGGCGATATTGTGGTCAACCTCTTCGGGAACCACGCGCCGAAGACGGTCAGGAACTTCATCGGCCTGGCCACTGGTGAACAGACCTGGACCCACCCGGCCACGGGCAAAGAGTCCAACGAGCCGCTGTACAAGGGAACGATCTTCCACCGCATCATCAAGGACTTTATGATTCAGGGTGGGGATCCCCTGGGCCAGGGAACTGGCGGCCCCGGCTACCAGTTCGACGACGAGATCAACCCGGACCTGAACTTCAACGAGCCCTACAAGTTGGCCATGGCCAACGCAGGCATCCAGGGCGGACGCGGCACCAACGGGTCACAATTCTTCATCACCACCGTTCCCACAACATGGTTGCAGGGAAAGCACACCATCTTTGGTGAAGTTGCAGATGAGGCATCCCGCGAAGTTGCCGACAAACTGAACTCCGTAGCCACGAGCCGGGGCGACAAGCCACAGGAAGATGTTGTCATCACGGACATCACCGTGGAACAGCTCTAGCATCAACCCTAGGGAACGGATTCCGGCTGTTACGTACGTGCCGGGATCCGTTTTCATCGTTAAGGAACAGATATGACCAGTGAACACGTACCCAACCCTGATGAGCCCCCCGTTTGTCCACGGCATCCCGACAGGGTCAGCTACGTGCGCTGCCAACGATGCGGACGCCCGGCCTGTGGAGACTGTCAGGTTCCCGCATCGGTAGGGTTCCAGTGCGTTGATTGTGTTCGCGAGGCGAAGCGCTCTCTGCCAAAACAGCGGAGCGTCTATGGCGGTGCGGTAACGAGCGGGAAACCGATTGTCACCATCACGATCATGGTGCTGTGCGGACTCTTCTTCGCTCTGCAGTTCCTGGTGCCTGGTTTTACCCAGGCGTTGTGGTTTGCACCCCTCTACGTCATGGACGTCCCAGGGTATGCCCAATATGCGTTTGAGCCCTGGCGGATGCTGTCCAGCGCTTTCCTGCACTCACCCGGCTTCCTGCTACATATTGCGTTCAACCTGTATGCGCTGTGGCTCTTTGGCCAGGCACTTGAACCATTGTTGGGCCGAGCCCGCTACCTGATGCTGTACCTCGTGTCAGCAATTGGCGGCTCCGTTGCTGTCGTCCTGCTGTCCGAACCGAATCAGCCGGTCCTTGGTGCCTCCGGGGCCGTCTTCGGACTATTTGGTGCCTTTTTCATTGTGCAGAGGCAGCGCGGCGGTGAAGTGCGGTCCATCGTAGTGTTGATTGCCCTGAATGCCGTGATCGGGTTCATCTATCCGAATATCTCCTGGCAGGGGCACCTCGGCGGTCTTATCGCAGGGGCTGCGTGCGCGGCAGCGCTGGCGTACGCGCCCAAAGGAAAGAACCGGTCGCTTATCCAGTTTGGCGGGATGGCGTTGGTGTTCGTGCTTCTTGTGGCCATATCCGCAGTTGCCGCCGTCGTTCGCTGATGTTATCCACAGACGTTATCCACAGTGTGGGTAACTTACACCCGTGTCATTCGCTTGGGTAACCACTGCTGTGCCGGTTATCTGCGCTGCCGGGCACAAAATACGCGCTAGTTGCCCACATCTGTGGATAAGTTCCGTACACAGGTGTTGAAAAGGAGACGGCCGGAGATCGTCTCCGGCGCTCTGGCGCTAACATCTGGTGTTGGGCAGGGGTTATCCACACACTTTATCCACATTGTTAATAACTTACAGACGTGTAGTTTAGTGTTCGAGACCTTGACATGGTCACGATTTGCGGGAAATTAGCCCGTCTCTGGCAAAGTTATCCCCGGCTTGTGGATAACTTTGTGCACTGTCTGTGGAGGAATCAGTGCCAGCGGGTGGTCATGAGAAAGCCGACCATGGCGATACCGAAGCCAACCATGATGTTCCAGGAACCCAACTGCGGAACGGGGAACTGGCCGGAGGAAATGTAGTAGACGATGATCCACAGCAGCCCGATGACCATGAGGCCCAGCATGACCACCTTGTACCAGAGGGGGCTCGGCAGTACCTGATCGGGACCAGCGGACTCCTGCCGTGCGGCCTGCCGGGAGACGGGCTTCTTGCGGGATTTCGACTCGGGCACTGGTCCTCCTAGGGGCGCAACTCACGGCGCCAATATGTAAACATAACGATCGATACACGTTCGGCGACGGACGCAGTATCCTAGAAGCAGGACGGCGGCCGTCAATAGGGTTTCAATAACCAATTCTAACGAAGATTGCCTCCAAAAGGACCGCGTATCAGTGCGGCGGAGAATTCGGGCAGGAGATAGAGTGGCGCGAGCGCGTAGGCACAGGCGCAGACGCGGGCGTAGCCCCCTCCAGACAGTCATCCAGATTGCCGGAGAACTGCTGATTACCTTCGGCGTGATCCTTCTGTTGTTTGTTGGCTGGGAGCTGTGGTGGACAAATATTGAGTCCAATCAGAAGCAGGAAGCAGCCATCGAGACCCTGATGGAAGACTTCGATGCCCCCGTTGTTCCCCAAGACACCGATGAGGACCTGAAGGACTATGGGGAGCCCATAGTCATGGACCCGGTGCAGGATGGTGAATCCTTTGCTGTCGTATATATCCCCCGGTTCGGTGCTGAATTCACCCGGCCCGTGACCGACGGCGTCGGCGTCAGCGTGCTCGATAACCTCGGGCTTGGACATTACCCCCAGACAGCGATGCCCGGAGAAGTCGGAAACTTTGCTCTGGCCGGTCACCGACAAACCCACGGAATGGTCCTGGACGCGATTCACACGCTGGTTCCAGGTGACCGCATCTATGTGCAGACCAAGGACGGCTACTACACGTACGTCTACCGTAATAATCAGATTGTCCTGCCGAACAGGCTCGACGTCATCGCGCCCGTACCCACACAGCTGGGCGTCGTCCCCACAGAAAGAATGATGACCCTCACCAGCTGTAACCCACGATTCGGCGCGGAGGAGCGGATTATCGCCTATTCCGTCATGGAGTCCTGGCAGCCGTTGTCGGCCGGCCCTCCAGCCGAAATCGCGCCGCTCGTGGCCAGCAACGCAGAGAAAGGGGCCTGAATGTACGGCTGGATCTTCTCGCACCTGCCCGGACCACTATGGGCGCGCGTCCTCATCTCGATATTGTTGATCGTAACGGTTATTCTGCTCCTGCTGACCATCGTCTTTCCCTGGCTGTCGCAGTTCAACCCCCTGACGGACTCTACGATTGGCACGCCCGGATCATGAACAAGACTTTTCGCATCCTCGTCGTTGATAACTACGACAGTTTTGTGTTCACGCTCGTGGGCTACCTTCAGGAACTCGGCGCCGAAACCACTGTGATCAGGAACGACGACGTCACCCTTGCCGAGGCTATTGCCCTTGCCGAAACCCACGACGGCGTAATGATCTCTCCGGGTCCCGGTGCCCCTGCAGACGCGGGTGTTTGTGTCGATCTCATCAAGTGGTGCGGTGAGGCATCCAAACCTATGCTCGGGGTCTGCCTTGGACATCAGGCACTGGCTGAAGCGTATGGCGGCACGGTCACCCATGCACCCGAGCTCATGCATGGGAAGACATCAGAGATCGAACATTGTGGGAAGGACGTCTTCGCTGGGCTCCCCTCCCCCCTGACCGTCACCCGCTATCACTCACTGGCTGCAGTCTCGACGAGCGTACCTGCTGTTCTCGAGGTGACGTCCACAACTGCCAGCGGCGTCATTATGGGTCTGCGGCACCGCACAGCACCGCTGACCGGCGTCCAGTTCCACCCCGAGTCAGTGCTCACTGAGGGCGGCTATCAGATGCTCGGCAACTGGCTGGAATCGATCGGGATGACCGGGGCAGCTGAGCGCGCTTCCGGGCTGAGCCCGCTGATCAGCCGTTAGCCCTTGCCCCTGTCGTTGTTCTGACCGGGTTCGCCCGCGTCGTCGGGCTTTCCTGGATCCTCAGGCGGACCCTTTGACGCGCCAGGGTCCGGATTTTCGGAGTCTTCAGGCGGTGGAGCCGGTGCCGCTGCAACGGTCACCACCACCACTGATCCTGGCTCTACCTCGGTGCCGGGTGCGTAACTCTGTGCGGTGACCGTCCCTGGTTCCAGGACGGAGTTTTCTTCTTCCTTGAACTCAACACGCAGGTTCAGCGCGGGATCGGTCAGGGTGGCTTCAGCCTTTTCCTTCGTCATGTCCACCACGTTCGGGACCTTGACGGTCCCAGTGGAAATGACCAGATTCACCGTCGTATCGATGGCGACCTTCTCTCCAAGGCCGGGATCCGTGGACACCAACCGGTCCCTGGGCACTGTGGCGCTGCTCGTCGTCGTGGTGACTCCCGTGGTCAGGCCGAGACGTTGAAGTGTGTCCCGTACGGCGGATTCCGTCTGTCCTGCCAAATCTTCGGGAATGACTACGGCAGAGGGACCCTTCGAGACAACGAGGGTCACTTCGCTGTCCGGCAGGACCTGCTCGCCCGCCTCCGGAGAGGATTTGATCACGGTGCCAGCTTCGACAGAATCATGGAATTCCTCCTCAACCTGCGGTGTCAGCCCAGCACTGTAGATCTTGTTCTGCGCTTCGGTTTCAGATAGTTCCGCGACAGCCGGCACGGCTACTGTTACCGGGTCCTTGGGCTGATTCATCTGGATCAAGGCGAAAGCGCCCGCGCCCAGTATGAGAGCCAGAACGATGAAGAGCGTCACTATCCATGCCCGACGGCGATTCTTCCGGTCGTCGTGCGGGTCCTCTTCACGTCCCATCGTCCGGACGGAGGATTGTTCATCACCATACGGCGGCTCATCGTCAGGGTGAATGTCATCATTTGTCAGTGATCCACCGGCTCTGACGCGGGCCATCGCGCGCGTCTGCGGTTCGTCAGCGTCAGCGGCAGCAAGCCCGACCGGGCTGGCTACCCTGATTGCCTCGGTTGGTGAATCCTGACGGTGCTCGGGATCCTCACCGGCAACGGGGATTCCGCGGCGGGCGTCCTCCAGCGCGGTGCGGAAGGCCGCTGCATCCTGGAACCTGTCAGTGCGGTCCTTCTCCAAGGCTTTCGCAAGAACGGAGTCCAGGGCGGCGGAAACATCGCTGTTATGCGCACTCGGTGCCTCAGGATGCTCCCGCACGTGCTGATAGGCCACAGAGACAGGGCTGTCACCCACGAACGGAGGACGGCCGGCGAGCATTTCATAGAGAACGCAGGCAGCGGAGTAGAGGTCACTGCGCGCATCCACAGTTTCGCCGCGAGCCTGCTCCGGCGATAGATACTGGGCCGTACCCAGGACGGCCTGTGTCTGCGTCATGGTCGCGGCGGAATCTGCCATGGCCCGGGCAATACCGAAGTCCATGACCTTGACCGCTCCGTCGGGAGTGATCATGACGTTGGCGGGCTTGATATCCCGGTGAACAATACCTGCCCGATGGCTGTACTCCAGAGCCGCAAGGATTCCCACCGTGTGGTGCGCGGCGTCGTCGACCGTCAACTCATGGGACCTGATCAAATCCCGGATAGTACGGCCAGCCACATACTCCATGACAATGAACGGAACGCGGACGTCGTCGTGCGCTGCAGCGTTTGGCATGTCCTGATCTCCGGTGTCGAAGATGGAGACGATTGCCGGATGGTTCAGTGCTGCCACAGCCTGGGCTTCCCGGCGGAACCGGGACTGGAACAGCGGATCGCGAGCGAGATCAGGGCGGAGCACCTTGATCGCTACTGAACGCCCCAGCAAGACGTCACGAGCCAGGTACACATCGGCCATGCCTCCACGGCCGATGAGTTCACCTACCTCGTAACGCCCGTTGAGGACGCGTTCAGAGTTCACTCGGGGTGTCCTTTCATCAGGATCAGCGGTCACTGGTTCCCGTTGCTATGGGCTCGTTGGTGACGGGGTTGGTTCCGGCTGCGGATTACCGGTGTCCGCCGGCGGTCCCGCTGATACGAAGTACGTGACCGTACTCCCGCTGTCCACCTCTTGACCCTCGCCAGGGTTCAACTGCAGGACTGTGCCCTTCGGAGCATCATTGGGCCGCTGACCGCCGTTGGCCGGAACGAGACCGGCCTCAACGAGACGTTGCCGGACGGTATTTTCCGCTTCACCAATCAGGCCACCGGGAACGGTCACCTGTTCTGGCCCAGTGGAATACGTGACCGTGACTTCGTCGCCACGCTGCAGCGTCCCGACAGGCTGTACCTGGGTGACGATATTTTCCGGAACGTCGGCATCCGGTTGCGGATCCTCAATGACGGTCAGACCCAGAGCCGACAGCTCGGAAACGACCTGATTCAGCGGCTGGCCCTCATAGGCAGCAGCGTTCACGACTACCTCTTCAGGTGCTTCCGTGGTTGGTTCCTCAGTGGGAGTCTCCGACTCGCTCTGCGTGGGCGACGGAGAACTTGAGGTGCTCTCAGATGCTGACGGGCTTGACGACGGCGAAGTGCCGTCATCGTCCGACCCCATGCTCTGGACCAGGAAATACCCGGCGACCGCCAGCAGGATCAACAGCAGCAGCGCAATCAGGGGAAGCGTCCACGGGCTGCGCCCACGCCGTTCCTCGACCGGTGCTTCATCAACATCCTCTTCGACACGCCACTCCCGCTCGGCAGCAACATCGCCTGTATCCGATGAAGCAGCCATACCTGCCCCAGCCACTCCAGCGCCTGCAATTCCAGCACCTGCCACCGTGGGCAGAGCTGAAGTCGACGGCTGAGCCACCGCTTGGGTGGAATCATCCGGGGTGAGCGGAACCGCCGTCGTGGCGTCGCCGTCGCTCGCAAACAACAACATGCCCGGCACTGCCGCCTCAGCGGCCCTGATATCCCCGCGCTGGATTGCGCTGACTGCGCGGGTCAACGCGTCAGCGTCCTCCGGGCGGTCCTTGGGATCCTTCGCAAGCATGGACATGATCAGTGCGCGTACGGGCGACGGGATCGACGTCGGAAGCGGTGGCGGAGTGTCATTGACCTGTGCCAGTGCGATGGCAATCTGCGACTCACCCGAGAACGGCCTCCGGCCAGCCAGAACCTCGTAGCCGATGATGCCAAGAGCATAGATGTCTGATGAACCCGTTGCCTGCTGTCCCGTGGCCTGTTCAGGAGCCAGGTACTGGGCTGTCCCCATCACCTGACCGGTCTGTGTCAGCGGCACCTGGTCGGCAATACGAGCGATGCCGAAGTCGGTGATCTTGACCTTGCCGTCTGGCATGATCAGGAGGTTTCCCGGCTTCACATCACGATGAACGAGGCCCTGCTGATGGGCGGCGGAGAGTGCAGCGGAAGTCTGACCGATGACGGACAGGGTGCGCTCAGGCGAGAGCGTGCGGTCACGCTCGATGATGGCGGACAGCGGCTGACCGGGCACCAACTCCATGACGAGGTAGCCGGACCCCTCTTCCTCCCCGTAATCGAAGACGTTCGCAATCCCCGGGTGGCTTAGGAGTGCCGTATGACGGGCCTCAGCACGGAAGCGATTGAGGAATCCGGGATCACCCGTGTACTCCTCTTTCAGGATCTTGATGGCGACCACACGCCCTAGGACCTGGTCCCGGGCTTTCCAGACCTCACCCATGCCCCCAATGGCGATGCGGTCCGTGAGCTGGTACCTGCCGCCTAAGGTGATACCTGATGTAGGTCTCACTTGTTCAACACCGCCTCTAGAAGTTTCTTAGCGTTTGGACTAGTTAGTTGTGATCCTGTGGGGACGTCCACATTCTCAATGACAATAGTGACCACGACCTGAGGATCATCCGCGGGCGCGAAGCCGGTGTACCAGGAGTTATTCCCCGTGGTCCCCTGCATCAGTTCCGCCGTTCCGGTCTTGGATGCGACATCGACACCGGGAATCTGGGCGCCGGTTGCCGTTCCGAACTCCGTTGTCCCGACCATCCACTCGGTGATCTGATTGGCGATCTCCGGAGAGGTGGAGGTATTAAGCACCTCCGGCTGAGGCTCTTCAATGATCCGTAGATCCGGAGCGCGAACTGACTGCACGAGCTGCGGCTTCATCTGCACACCATCGTTGGCGATCGCTGCCGTCATCATCGCAATCTCCAACGGCGTGGCCTTCACGTTGTACTGACCGATGGCCGACTGGGCAAGCTGGGGTTCGTTCAGGTCCTCTTCCGGGAACTGGCTGGCCACAACACGTGTGGGGATGAACAGTTCCTGACCGAACCCGAACTCACGCGCTTCCTTCAGGATGGTGTCCTGACCCAGCTCCAGCGCAATGTTGGCAAATGCCGTATTGCACGAATGCGCGAGGGCAAACGCGAAGTCCGCGACCGTGCGGCTCGAACACTGCCCCGAAACATAGTTCGGCAGTTCGTAGGTGGTTCCTTCGAGTTCCAGATTCTGGGGGTTGGGCAACTCCGAATCCGGATCATACTTCTCAGATTCCAGCGCGGCCGCGGTATCAATGATCTTGAATACAGAACCGGGTGCGAGCAGCTCCTGGGTAGCCGGATTGATATACGGAGACAGGCCTGGAGTGTTGATGAGTTTCTGCATGTTCTCGTTGACCACCTGCGTATTGACCCCAGCGAGCAGGTTGGGATCAAACGAGGGCTTTGAAACCATGGCCATGATGTCCCCGGTGGCCGGATCCATGACGACGATGGACCCCTGCTGACCCTCGGGGATGAGGTCCCACGCAAGCTGCTGAAGTTGGGGATCAATTGTTAGCTCGACGGACGCGCCCTGGCCCATATTCCCGTTGAACAAGCCGGCAATCCGATCAAAGAACTGCGAATCACTGGTACCCGAGAGCTGCTCCTGCATTGCCGACTCAAGCTGCGTGGCACCGTGGGAAAGCGAGAAGAACCCGGTCAGATGGGCGTAGGTATTGGGCTCGTTGTATACGCGTTCATAGGGGAACGGCCCGTCGGACTCCACGGACTCCGCTATCGGTTTGCCGTCAACGAGAATGGAACCCCGGTTTTCGCCGAAGTCCTGCAGTACGGTTCGCCGGTTGAGCGGATTGTTTGTGAGGGCCTCAGCGCCGATGAACTGTACATAGGTAAGAGAGCCGAAGAGCAGGGTGAACATGGCAACTGCGACAATCCACGAGGTGCGAATAGCCTGATTCATGCGTGTCCCACCTCTCCGTCTGCCGGCCTCCTTCTGGAGGAAGTCTGTTGTTGAGTCAGCACCTTGGGTTGTTCATCAGTGCTGGGGATAGGCCCGGTCACCGCAGGACGACGGGCGGTCTCCGAAATGGACAGCAGCAGGGCGACGATGATCCAATTCGCGAGCAGCGCCGAGCCGCCTGCGGACATGAACGGCGTTGTCAGGCCGGTCAGGGGTATGAGGCGCGTGACGCCGCCGATGACGACGAAACACTGCAGCGCGATGGTGAACGAGAGGCCCGTTGCCAGTAGCTTGCCGAATCCGTCCTTGGTTCCAAGCGCGGCCCGGAAACCTCGTGAAATCAACAGGACATACAGCAGGACAATAGCGAAGAGCCCGATCAGGCCGAGCTCTTCACCGAGCGAGGCGATAATCATGTCCGAGTTTGCGTACGTCACCAGGCCGGGACGCCCCTCGCCGAGACCTGTTCCCACGAGCCCGCCGCTGGCGAGGCCGAAGAGTCCCTGTACTACCTGCCCGCTACCACCGGGAACGCGGTCATAGACCTCTGGATCAAATGCGTTGACCCAGCTGTCGATGCGTAGGGCGACGTGGGAGAAAAGCTGCATTGCAATGAACCCGCCGACTGCGATCATGGCCAGACCAATCAGGATCCAGCTGATGCGGCCGGTAGCTACGTAGATCATGGCCATGAACAAGCCGAAGAAGAGGATGGACGTTCCCAGATCGCGCTGGAAAACCAGAACACCGATACTGACGAGCCACGCGGCGATCATGGGAGCAAGGTCCTGGAAGCGCGGCAGTTGCAGCGGCCCTATTTTCTTACCAGCCAAAAGGATGAGGTCCCGGTTGGTTGATAGATACCCTGCAAAGAATATAGCCAGCGTGATCTTCGCGATTTCGCCTGGCTGAAAGGTTCCGATGCCGACGTTGATCCAGATCCGGGCGCCATTGATGGGCACACCAATCGGCGTCAGCGGGAGTAGCAGAAGAACGGCGCTGGCCACCAGGGAGATATAGGTGAACCGCCTCAACATTCTGTGGTCCTTGAGCAGCCAGATCACTACGCCAGCCGCCACCATGGCTACCGCTGTCAATATCGCCTGGCTGCCGGCAGCGTGTTGGGCCTCCGGCATTGTCAGGTCAATCCTCGCGATCATGGCGAGGCCAATCCCGTTGAGCGCAGTCGCGATGGGAAGTATGAGTGGGTCAGCATACTTAGCGCGGATCCGCAGTACGACGTGGATGGCCAGAGCCAGACCTGCGAAAATACCGTTGGTCATGACAAAGCCGTTGTCCAGCGGCAGTTCGGCGCCCATGGCAACAATGAACTGCGCGCCAATACCGGCCGCGAGAGCCAGAATAAGCAGCATCAGCTCTGAATTACGCCGTGGCTTGGGAGCCGTCAGAACATCACTCATAGTCAGTTCCCCTCACAACGGCGCGCAGCAGCTTCGCCTGAGATCGCCGAAGCGGACGCAGAAGCTGAAGACTCGGAACTGGCGGACGACGACGGTGAAGCGCTGGCGCTCGGGCTAGGGCTTGGGCTGGATTTCTTGCTGCTGGACGACGTCGGCTCCGGTGACGGATTCTCGGTTGGTTCCGGGGAAGTGTCACCGTCCGGCGTCGGGGCTGTCACTGCGCGAGCAGTACACCGGAGATCATCGACGATTTCCTGGGCATGCTCCAGATCCCGGGCAGGGAGGGTGCTGGCCAACCGATCCCTGGAGTATTCGGGAAGGCTGGAAACGGGAATCTCCGTGATGTCCGTGACGTGGGATAGTTCAATCGGACCGAGCGTCTGGGACACGCCGTTGAAAATCGCGACCCGGTCATCCACAGCGGACACGTAGTACCGCGTTTGGGTCCACATGTAACCGAACGCCAGAACAGCAATGAGTATCAGGGACATCAGCGTCAGGAACGTGGGGATGACCCATCGCTTCTTGGGCGGATAAGTATGCTCTATGGGGTCCACCTCAGGAGTTGGCTCCGCTTCAGGGGCCTTGTGCATGAGGAGTTTTGCAGCGCGACGTTCATTCGATTGCTGCGTGACGATCGGAATCTTGCCGGTCTCCGTCGCCAGAGCCGCTGACCCCACCAGTTCATGGGGGCGCTGGGCGAGATCCCGACGAATGGTATCTGCGCGAATGGCGTCATCGACGGTCGACGTCTTCTGCTTGCGTGGAGGCGAAGCATTGCCGCCTCCATCGGAGTCGGCAGCACCGGCGTCGTCCGACTCGCGGATGCGCACCGGCTCGGGCGGAACTGCAGGACGAAAAGTATCCTGTTCGGTGGCCTCTGCCACCTCAACGACCGCGACAGTGACGTTGTCCGGGGCGCCACCGGCCAGGGTGAGCTCGACCAGCGTATTGACGCACTCCCGAAGGCTGGAGGACTCCCGGAAGACCTGCTCTATGGCGGAGTCCCGCAGAACTGCCATGAGGCCGTCCGAGCAGAGAAGCCAACGCTCGCCCGGTGCGGCAGGGTATGTCTCGACGTCGAGCTCTGGAGAAGCATCAACATCGCCCAGAACGCGCATCAGCACGTTCTTGTGCGGGTGAACCTCGGCCTCTTCCGGCCGGAGCCGTCCCTCATCGATGAGCCGCTGGACAAACGTATGATCGATGCTCATCTGCTCAAAGACGTTGTCCTTGAGCCGGTAGGCCCGTGAATCTCCGATATGCGCAAGGGTGATCTGATCGCCGTCGAGCAGGAGAGCGGTGCACGTGGTGCCCATGCCCGCGAGCTGCGGATTAGTTCCTACGAGCTCGGACAGCAGTGAATTTGCCGTCTGGATTTCGTCAGCCAGAATGGTGGCTGCGTCCTCTTTCTCGTACGTATGATCCAGGTGAACGAGGTCCAGCACAGTGGATGCGGACGCGATATTGCCGCCAGCATGACCGCCCATGCCATCTGCGACAACGGCCAGGTTCTGTCCCACATACGCCGAATCGTCGTTCTTGGCGCGTGAACCGACATCAGAACGAACCGCATAGCGCAGAATCAGGGCCATCCTATGGCCTCAATTCGATGACCGTCTTGCCGATCCGGATGGGTGTTCCGGGTTCAACGGGCAAAGCGCGGGTCAGCTGGCTGCCGGACACAAAAGTGCCGTTCGTGGACCCCAGGTCCTCAATGAACCAGCGGCTTCCCTGCGGGAAGAGACGTGCGTGACGGCCCGAGGCGTAGTCGTCATCGAGTACGAGAGTTGCCTCCTGTGCCCGTCCAAGGAGGATTGGGCTGTTGGCCAGTTCAATAGTGGTGCCCTTGAGCGGGCCCTCGGTGACGACCAGTTCGCGCGCTGATTTGCGCTGCGGAGTTGTGGACGGAGAGCCCTGACGGGCAGGTCTGGCGCCCGTGCGCGTTCGCTGACCGATCATGAGGTCCCGACGGAGCGCACTCACAATGCTGATGACGAGTATCCACAGCAGGATCAGGAAACCGTATCGAAGCAATGTCAGCGTGAGGTCACTCATTCGGCGGCTCCGTCACTCGCGGGAACCAACCGGAAAACGGCCCGGGCCCGACCCATAGTAATGACCGAACCGTCCGTTAGCTCAACCTGACCGTGCAGCCGTTCCCCGTTGACGTAGCTCCCGTTCGTGGAGCCGAGGTCCACTGCGAGGACGGATGAACCAACCCGGCGGATCTCCAGATGACGACGGGATACCCCTGTGTCCTCCAACCGGATGTCCGCGTCAACAGAGCGTCCGATAATCGAGGACTCACGCATCACAGCATGCTGATGGCCAGCAATTTCGAGGGCAGGTTCATAACGTGCAGGACGCCTGGAAGGCGCAGAGGGAGCCCTTGGCGCAGGACTCTGACGAGCCTGTCCGGCCTTCTCGGTGGTGGAATCAATCTCAAGTACGCCGGCCTTCAGGTTTGTGTCCCGCATGAAGGACACACGAACCGGGCCACGAAGCGTGTAGTTCTGGCTGTTGACGTGTTTGATCACGACATCGCACAGCTCCTCAGCGAGTGGGGCACCCCACTCCTGGGCGTGAACAAAATCCGCTTCGGACAATCTCGCTGTGAAAACGTTGGGGGCGAGCGTGCGGCCCTCACCAATCGTGTACGCCTTGTTGTCCAGCTCACGGCGGAGAGCACTGGCGATTTCCACCGGTTGAACCTCTGCCTTCGAACCCGTGGAGAAGGCGCCGCGGACTACCTTTTCGATACCGCGCTCGACGTTGTCGAGAATACCCATCCGTTGCCTCCTCCCGTCATTCCGATCACTATCCTGCTCCAGCCGAGGCTACCCGCCTCAGGCCACAGCTGCGTACTGCGCGGTCACCATCGTATCCGCGTGGCCAGCGTACATACTTTCCGATACTACTTGGGGAGGCTGGAAATGACCTTAATCGGAGCACAGTCGAATCCAATTAGTGATAACGAGTAAACGCCACGGTTGGCGCCGTCGTCCTCTGTTTAGGTTAATCGACCGGTGTTTGGTTATGATTGATCTCGCTGTTCTTGGCGGTCTCGACCGTCAAAATACTACGCGCGAGTGGCGGAACGGCAGACGCGCTGGCTTCAGGTGCCAGTATCCGAAAGGGTGTGGGGGTTCAAATCCCCCCTCGCGCACCATAGAGAAAGAGCACCTCCGGTCGAACCGGGGGTGCTCTTCCCGTTTCTGGCGCTTGCTACGAGTTCTTGGCCTCGCGTGTCTCGCGAACACGCTTCTCTTCTGCCCGGACCTGAGCCATGTTGGCGCGTTCGTCCACCAGCCACTGCGGCGGGTTCTCCAGCAGCTCCGCAATCTCCGCCGTCGTCAATGGTTCCGTCACACCGCCGCGGGCGAGCCCCGCGATCGAGACGTTGAGTTTATGGGCCACCTCGGGACGCGGGTGCGGTCCGTTGCGGCGCAACTCCTGAAGCCACTCCGGCGGATTGGACTGAAGCTCATTGAACTCGGCCCTCGTGATCACGGCATCCTGAAATTCCTGCGGTGCCGCCGGCAGATAAATACCAAGCTTCTTTGCGGCAGTTGCCGGTTTCATGGCCTGAGGCGCTTTGTCGCTGTTCATGGTCCAAGCCTAACGTCCCGCACAGGGCAGCGGATCGATTGCACTACTGTGGGACCCGTGGAGCCAACAACATCACTGACGATCGGCTTTGTCCCCAGTGTGACACCGGGAAAATGGGCGGGCCGGTGGCGTGAACGCCATCCCGACGTCGAGCTGAAACTGGTTGAGTGCGATCCCGGCGAGCAGGTGAGCGTTCTCACCGACGGGAAAGCCGACGTCGCCTTTGTGCGCCTCCCCGTACCCATGGACGGTCTGCACGTCATACCTCTCTATTCGGAGCGGCCCGTGGTTGTCGCCGCCAAGGATCACTTCGTAGCCCTCTATGAGGATGAGGTGCCTCTGGCGGACCTCGATGACGAAACCTTCCTTGACGTTGAAGGACTGGGCGAAGCCATGGCTGTGGAAGTAGCCGCATCCGGCGCTGGCGTGGCCATCATGCCGATGTCGCTCGCGCGGCTCCACCATCGACGGGACGCGATCCACCGCCCCGTGAGCGACACCCCGGAGACCCGCATAGGCGTTGCCTGGTTGTCGGACAATGACTCCGACCTCATCCAGGAGTTCATCGGAATCGTCCGGGGACGGACTGCGAACAGTTCACGGCAGCCCCTCGCCGGGTCTGCTGCCAACCAGAAGTCGGCAAAGGACACGGGAAAATCCGGGCGGAAGCCGACGTCGGACCCTCGCCGCGGCGGATCCGGAACCTCTTCCTCACGGAAGTCCCGCGGTCCTGCCGGCGGCAAATCGCAGCGGCCCGGCTCCGGCCGGAACGGCGGGCGGGGACGCCGCTAGGCGAACGAGGCCACCCCGAAGACCGCGGCAGCTATACCGAAGCCCATGACGCCGATTCCGGTTTCCATGACCGTCCAGGTTTTCAACGTGGTCCGGACGTCCATTTCCATGAAGCGGCCCACGAGCCAGAACCCGGAGTCGTTCACGTGGCTGGCCACAACGGAACCAGCGGCCACAGCGATCACGAGGGAGGCGACCTGGAACATGTTGTAATCGCCCGAGGCGATGGCAGGAGCGAGCAGTCCGGCCGCCGTCGTCAGCGCCACTGTGGCCGATCCCTGGGCGATGCGCAGGATGGCAGCGATCAGGAAGCC
This sequence comes from uncultured Micrococcaceae bacterium, assembly GCA_947502645.1. Taxonomy (GTDB): domain Bacteria; phylum Actinomycetota; class Actinomycetes; order Actinomycetales; family Micrococcaceae; genus Arthrobacter_J. The sequence goes on from CANNAD010000001.1 coordinate 938,112, forward strand.
GGCGAGAATGACCGGGATCCCGGCGTCGCCGAGTACATTGGCCAGCGCGCCGCCGATTCCGGACGTTTCCAGAACGCCTCCGAACATGCCGCCCGCACCGGTAATGAGGATCACCGAACAAACGGGGCCGAGGGATGACTCGAGAGTTTTTTCCAGCACCGATTTCTCGACACCGCGGCGCCGGCCCAGCACGTATGCAGCCACCAACAGGGCGATGAGCAGGGCCACGGGCGTTGCGCCGAGAGTGATGAGGATCTGGTACCAGAGCTGATCGGCGGTACCTTCAGGCAGGACGCCCACCGTACTCAACGTGGTGAGTCCCGTGTTGAGGAAGATCAGAACCATGGGCAGCAGCAGGATGAACAGGACGGTGCCGAAGGAAGGCGGGTTCTCGCGGCTTTCCTCATCCGCTTCACCCAGCAGTGCGGGTACGGGCAGCACGAACTTCTTGCCCGCCCAGACGCCGTACAAATAGGCGGTGACGTACCAGGTGGGGATGGCTACTATGAGGCCCACCAACAGGACAATGCCCACATTCGCGTCGAAGAACTCCGACGCAGCGACGGGGCCGGGGTGCGGCGGAACGAAGACGTGCATGACCGAGAACGCGCCCGCTGCCGGAAGCCCGTAGCGCAGAATACCGCCGCCAAGGTGCCGGGCAACGGAGAAGATCACCGGCAGCATGACCATCAGGCCGGCGTCGAAGAAGATCGGGAAACCGAAGAGCAGGGAAGCGACGCCGAGCGCGAAGGGTGCGCGTTTCTCGCCGAAGAGATTGATCAGGTAATCGGCGAGGGATCGAGCGCCACCGCTGGTTTCCACGATCCTGCCCAGCATGGCGCCGATACCCACGAGCAGCGCGACTGACGCCAGTGTGTCTCCGAACCCGAACAACAGCACGTCAATGGTTCGGCCGGCAGGAATGCCGGTCGCGAACACCGTGAGAATGCTGACAATGATCAGCGAGACGAATGCGTGGAGCCGCACCTTGATGATGAGGAACAGCAGGACGACGACGGCTGCCGCAGCGATCAGCAGCAGCGGCAGTGCCCCCAGCGTTTGGTTCCAACCTTCGATTTCCATGATTCTCTCCCTCGGCTTAGCGGGCGCTCAGGTTGAGTTTGGTGAGAACCTCGCTCACGATCTCATCCGGTGAATTGGCGATGTCGAGGGTGACGCCAGCTTCGTCGTCGCCCAGTAATTCCAGTGTTTCGAGTTGTGATGGGAGGAGCGAGGGCGGCATGAAGTGCCCGGACCGCGTTGTCATCCGGCTGGCCAGCAATTCCTCGCTGCCGTGGAGGTGGATGAAGTAGACGGTTCCGGACGCCTGGCGGAGGGTGTCGCGGTAGCTCTTCTTGAGTGCGGAGCAGGTCACCACGGTGTTGACGCCTTCGCTGGCTTTCTTGCCCATCCAGTCGCGCATCGCCTCGAGCCATGGCTGTCGGTCGTCGTCGTTGAGGGGGGTGCCCGCGGTCATTTTGTCGATGTTCGCTTGGGGGTGGAACTCGTCTGCTTCGGCAAAGGTCCAGTTGAGCCGCTGCGCGAGCATTTCAGCGACGGTGGACTTGCCCGAGCCCGAGACTCCCATGACGACCAGATGTTGTGCGGAATTGCTCATTCGCTTCTCCTCAAGGTGATGGTCCTTCTCCCATTGGAACCACAAGTAGACCAGGAATGAAAGACCTCTACCCACCGTAGAGGCGGTCATTGCGCTGTTGCTTCCCGGGAGAGTAGTTTTTCTGGAAATTCTTCCAGCACCCATTGTTTACTAAGTGCACTTATGTTCTTCTGGGAAAAGTTGCTTCTACTTCTCCTCCTGGAAGGACGCTGGCATGCCCACCCCAGACCAGGGCGTTGACAATCTGGTCCTGAATCATCTGGACTTGGCCCGCTCAGTAGCCCACTCGTTTTCCGCCAACGGACCGGACGCACCAGACATACTCCAGGTGGCATATTTAGGGCTGGTCAAGGCCAGCCGACGGTACGACGAGGGCTTCGGTGTTCCATTCCACGCCTACGCAGTTCCTACGATCACCGGCGAAATCAAACGCTATCTACGGGACAGCACGTGGATGGTCCGGCCGCCCCGTAACCTTCAGGACTTGCGGACAGAGGCAACACGGGCGTCGTCGTCCCTTGCCCAGCAGCTAAGGCGAGAACCATCAGTGGAAGAGCTGGCGGACCATCTTGGTGCTAACCCTGCAGCCGTCGCGGAAGCGATGAACTGCCAGAGCAGCATGCGACCGGAGTCGCTCGACGGGCCTGCCGGAGATTCCTCGTGGGCTGATCGCCTCTGTGCCACAAGCGGTTCGATGGAGCACTATGACGAAGTCCTTTCGCTGCGCAGCGCGTTGTACGAACTGTCCGACAGGGAGAAGGACGTGCTGTTCCGCCGTTTCTACTGCGAAGAGTCCCAGCAGCGGATCGGTGAACGGTTGGGCATGAGCCAGATGCAGGTATCAAGACTGCTGGCACGGACACTGGTGAAGCTGCAAAAGCTACTCAGCGTTCCGACAGAGCAGGACGCCGCGACAGGGCGCGCCCGCTCCGCCGCCTAGTCCTCCTCGCCGCCAGTCGTCTGACCCGGAAGGAACTCGTCGGGCAGTTCCCCTACCGGAATGATGACCATGTCCTGAACCTTCCAGTCCATCTCGATACACGCGTTGCGGGCATCCTCAAGCTGCTTGATGGTGGCATCCTGGCTCTTGGGCACCACGAACGACTCGATGTGGAAAACGTGCCCTTCGTCGCGTGTGCGTGAGCGTGCCTCACTGACCCAGTGCAGGCTGGAGAGGTAGTCGTCGATGTCTCCAGTCAGCGGGTGGGGGTGGGCGTCGTCGTACGTCATGGCACGCGCATCAGCCAGCCCGCCAACCGCACCGCGGATGTTCCTGACTCCGTCGCGCAGGATGCTCACGGAGATAATCAGAGCTGCGACGGCGTCGGCCCACCACAGTCCCATGCCGATCCCCGCAATGCCGACGCCGGCGGCTGCAGCTGTCATCCAGTCGGCCTTGTTCATGTCTGCGTCGGCGTAGAGCACCTTGTCATGCAGTGAACGTGCCAGCTTCATTTTGACGAGGCCCAGGTACACGGGCGGCCCTGCGGTCAGGGCCATTGCGGCCATCATGAGCCAACCGAGCCAGAACGTCTGGCCGAAGAGGGTGATGCCGCCGATGGTCGGATGCTCGGCCTTCAGGAGTCCCAGACCCGAGTCAGCGACGAGGTAGGCACCCACGACGCACAGGGCGACGGCGGCTACCAGGTGGGCAATGCCGACGGCGCGGTGGTACCCGTAGGGGTGCTTGGTCGACGGCGGCCGCTTGATGACGTGCGCGGCTACGAGGAACGAAATCGGCGGGAGAAAGGACAAGAGGTCCTCAATCCAGGCGGCCTTCATGGCCTGGGAGTTCCCGAGGACGAGGAAGACGATGATTGTTGAGACCGTCAGGTAACCGATGGTGATCCACTCGAACTTAACGGCTTTACGGAGGGCCTGTGACTGCTCTTCGGGCAGTTCGGTGTGGCCGAAACGGGGCTTTTCAGCTACTGATTTCACGGCTGTACCTCCTGCGACTGAAGGAACTTGTCCAGTGAGAGGATGAAGGCGTTCTCACCCAGGGGCGCCAGCATGACGTGCTTGACCGTTTTGCCGCGGCCGTCCTTGGTCTTTACATAGGGGCGGCTCAGTCCAGCATGCGTTGTCCACGGGGTCTTCGCGGAAATGCCGCCGATCACCACATCCAGTTCGCCGTGTTTGAGATCGTCGACGAGTTCGTGTTCGCTGCCCTGATGCCACTCAATGTCGGCATTCAGTTGTGAGGCAAAGTCGCGCAACAGATCTGGTTCGACGCCCTGCGGTTCCGCGCCCTCCCCGATCTGTACCCATTTCTGGTTTTCGGTGACTCCCACGCGCATGGTTCCGTCGGTCACGTTGTTCAGTGTCCCGTTGGGGTCCGCCGGGTAGTGCGCGCATGCGGTGAGCGCGAGCAGGAGTATGGCCAGAATGGCTGCCCACGCGGGTCTGGATCTGCACATCGGTTCCCTTGTCATCCGGGTGAATGAGGTCTCCTTTGGACTGTAGCAGCAGCCCTCAGTGTGCTTGCTACATTCCGGTGGATAGTCGCTCTACAGCAGCCAGAACCTGCTCCACCGTGACGGCCAACAGCGCGGGGTCCGGCTGATCGCTGAAAACGTCCCCAACCCTGAGCGACGCATCAGTCAGGGCAATGTGCGGTCCCGGCGGCGGACCCCACACCTCGATGGGCGCCGGACCAAAGATCGTCACGGAGGGAGTTCCATAAGCCGTGGCGAGATGTGCTGCGCCCGTATCAGCCGAAACCACCAGCGATGCCTCCGAAACCACGCTGGCGAATCCAGCCAGGTCCAGCTGCCCCGCCAGTACCGTTCCCGAGTCGAGGCCGCCGTCGTCGGCTATGGACAGCGCGCGATTCCGCTCGCTGGCACTTCCGGTGAGCACCACCTCGTGCCCCCGGGCCTGAAGGGAGCGCACGACGGCGGCGAACCTTTCAGCGGGCCACAGCCGGCTTCCAAAGGCGGCACCGGGATGAACGACGACCGCTCCTGGGCAGGCCGAGGGCATAGCGGGCTTGTTCAGTCGGTAGTCGAGCGGGTCCGCTGGGATGCCGTACCAATCCAGCAGGTGAGTCCAGCGCTCCCGTTCATGAACGTCGTCGTGCCATTCAGGGCCGGACCAGCCGGCTGCGGCGAAACCGATACGGCGGCGGGGCTTCAGGGCGTCGATACGCCGGTGGCTCTGGGGGCCGCTGCCGTGAAGATTTACGGCCACATCCACTCGTCCGGGCGTCAGGTTCAGCGGCTCGTCAAGACCCGGAGTTATCAAAAGCTCGTCGACGCAACCCGTCAGCTCCAGAAGCGGCTCCAACCAGGCCGGACCCGCGTAAATGATGCGGTGGTCGGGGTAGTGGCGACGGAGGGCGCGCAGTGCCGGGACCGCCACGAGGAGGTCGCCAAGTTTCAGTGCACGCAGCACCAGCAGTTCGGGCCGATCACTGGACATGGAGGTTTCAGCCCTCAAAGTGTGTGGTCGGGGGTGCCTCGCTCACGCTCTCAATGAGGGACTGTGCCACAAGGGTGAGCTTCATATTTCGGGCGCTGGACGCCATCTTGAGAATGTTCATTGCCTCATCCTGAGAGCAACGGTTCTGGCCCATGATAATTCCGGCGGCGAGATCAATCGCCGTACGGCTTTCCATGGCAGTCTGCAGGTGTTGACCTCTTTCGGTGAGCCGCGCGATCCGCACCGCCATTCGAAGCGACACGGACGTAGCCCTCGCGAATTCCTCCGCCTCGGCAACAGCCTCTTCGGTAAACGCGTTGGCTTCGGGCGAGTAGAGATCCAGCCCCGCGTTCGCCTCGCCCTCCAAAATAATCGGGACCCCTATCGCAGAGAGAATTCCGTGCTCCGCAATAGCTTCCCGGTATTCAGGGAACCGCTGTTCCTGACGGAAATCGGGGATGTAATAGGTCTGCTCCTCGCGGGCTGCACGCAGGCAGGGGCCGTCGTCGTAACCGTGCTGAATTTCATCCAGGGCCTGAGCACGCTCACTGCTGCTCGCGACGGTAGCCGCCCGTCGAGGCCGCAACAGGGTGATACCGCAATGCACTTCCCGGCCGGAAGCGGAAAACGTTTCGGCAGACAGCTGTGCAAGGGCGTCCAGAAAATCGTGGACATCTGAACTGTCGAGCACCATGTTCTGCAGCGTTTCACTCAGCGTCTTGTCCGCGGGGTCAGGGTTACTGGACATGGTGCGTCCCTTCTATGGAGGAATGCTGACCGGACGGGTCAACGTTAAATGCAACCATAAATGATGGAACGCGGGGCTCTGCCAGTTCCCGGCATCCTTGGCCTTGCTCGCAGCCCAGCTTTCGACCTGAAAACGGGCACCGTCGCAGGGGTGTGTGCCCCTGCGACGACTGGGCCCGACGTGAGCTCACTGCTTGACCCAACGAATGACAAGCCCACTTACTATCTAGGTGCATTGGGCGCGCGCGTGCAAGGGGGAGTGGGTAAATAGTGGTGAGAGATCCACCTGCTCCTCTGGTTAGGTGGTCGCCACTACAGGCACTCGTCAGCCTGTGACTTGCTGGTCAGAGCGCGCAGTACTAGCGAGGGTCACTGCACTTCGGCTGGACGGCCTTCAAATACGACGGGATCAAGGCGCGCAACCTGTGTCAAAGGGCCACGAAGGCTATAAAATCCGTTCTTCGGCTTTCCAAAGTGGAAGAGTCGGTACAGATGGAAATGGTTGCCAGCCTCGGTTGAGAACTCAACTTCGTTCCTCGTCACAAAGAACGGGAGCTGCTTGATGCTCTTTGTCGTCTTCACTTCAATAAACTTTTCCTTGCCGTTCGGCTCAAACGACAAGACATCGTAGCCCAGACCGTCGCCTCTGGTTTGGGCGATGTGCTCGACGCGGTTGGCGAGCTTTGAGAGTCCCATCGCTTCTAGGGAGGTCCGCTCATAGGCCATAACCGCCAATTCTCCTGCGAGGCCCAGGTCGCGGCGCTGGGCCTCCAGACGTTGATAATCAACGAATCGGCCCAAATGTTTCTCATGCGGACGGAGGGCCGCCAGATCAATGCTTGGAGGATCGGAAGGAATCAACAAGTCTGGTCGCGCGACGAGCCGCGTTGGTGTGCGTGCGGAGTCCTCGACGGACTCGAGCATGAGACGTCGCAGAGGTTCATCTTCGTTATAGCGTTCCAGCACGATAGATCGCAATTTTCCCTGAGCATTTCGCATGGGTTTGTATCCATCGATTGGAATGGCCTTAGCCTCGATGAGGACCGCCGAGATATTTTGGTGCTTGAACTCAATGGCGGTTCTAGTTCTACCGATTACGCCCTGGAGCCGGCGGTTTTCTGCAGCCTTATTGAAGGACTCGCCCCTAAGTTCTTTCCGCAACATGTCGAAGTAGCTGTCGACTGCAGCACGAACCTCGGCGTCCGTCCAGTCCGTCCCCCGTGTTTCAGGCATGGCACCAGGATAGATGAGAATATCCGTGCCAAGTCGTAGGCTGAGCGAACAGAACCAAGAGGTAACGTGGGGGAAAAATGACTGCAGGAACATTCGCCGTCGTCGATGTGGAAACGACAGGTCTGTCGCCGAGGTATCACCATCGAGTGGCTGAAGTGGGAGTGGTGCTGGTAAACAGGCATGGGCAGATCGTCGACCGCTGGGAGTCGCTGATCAATCCCAATCGGGACCTAGGTCCACAACACATACACGGAATCAGGGCCGCCGATATCATTCAGGCACCTACCTTTGAGGAACTCGCACCAACTCTTTCTCGATTGCTTGCCGGCAGCGTTCTGGTGGCACACAATTTGGCCTTCGATGCGTTGTTTCTTGAACATGAGTTCGCCGCCTGTAACGCTCCCTTATCTGCAGAGTTCTTGAACGGCCTGTGCACTATGCGCATGGCTCATACGTATCTTCCCGGAGCAGGTCGCTCCCTTCGCGACTGCTGCGATTCGTTCAGTATCGATATGGGGCGGGCACACAGTGCTGGTGATGATGCATACGCAGCGGCTGAACTCCTGGGACGCTACATCGATCTGGACCGGGATCTCCCACATTGGGACGAATACCTTGAACGGGCGTCGATGACGGGCTGGACGCTATCTCCAGATCTCGCATCAATCGCGCCGGTCCTGCGTCGTCCAAGCGATTACGTGGACCCGCACTTTCTTGGTCGAATTGCTATGCGCTTGCCGGAATTCTGCGGACCGGTGGAGCATGAGCAATATCTTTCCTTGCTGGATAGGGCTCTTCTCGACCGCCACATCTCATCGACGGAGGGTGCAGCTCTGGTGGAACTGGCGAATGATCTCGGAATCAGTCGAAGAACTATTGGAACGCTCCATGAGGAGTACGTACGCGCTTTGGTCCACGTCGCCTGGAGTGATTCCGTGGTCACCCCTGAAGAAGAACATGATTTGCGGATGGTCGCGAAACTTCTTGACGTTTCGGACGATCTCCTCGCGGACGCATTTAATACCCCACCAGCAGAGCCTGGTCGGGCAATTGACTTTCACGAAGGTCTTACGCCGGGCGACATGATTGTTCTAACCGGTCAGATGGAACGTGAACGCTCTGAACTGGAAGATCTCATAGTTGAAGCTGGATTTGTTCCGCACTCTGGAGTGACGAAGAAAGTGAAGCTGGTGGTAGCTGCCGACCCTGACAGTCTTTCAGGCAAAGCCCGGAAGGCGCGGGACTACGGAATTCCCGTCGTAAGCGAAAGTTATCTTCTGCAACTGATCGGTGCATAGGAGCCGAAGATTTGTTCAGTATAGGTATCTCGGGATACTGGCGAAGTTCCAGACGCAAGCTCATCTGAGCGAGGACGGGCTGACAAGGTCAGATGTACTCGGTCGATCACGCACCTCAATCTGCGTGCAAAACGGATACTGCTCGGCCCCTAGCATTGACACCAATCGACGAAGAGGACTTGTTATGACCACGCGAACCGGCCTTGAGCTGTCTGACAGCCAGCGGAACGAGATGCACAATCTCTACCGGTATTTCCACACGCACCCGGAGCTCTCCATGCAGGAAGTGGAAACGGCGTCGTTCATTACCGAAAAGCTGCAGGCGCTGGGGATGGACACAGTGACGTGTGGGGGAACCGGCGTCGTCGGCATCCTGAAAAATGGGGACGGTCCCGTTATTGGATACCGTGCCGACACAGACGCACTGCCGATCCTCGAGGACACCGGACTCGACTACGCGAGCACCGTTTCGGGAAGGCTGGCCGATGGCACCGAGGTGCCGGTGATGCACGGCTGCGGGCACGACAGCCACATCGCCGTTGCGCTGACTACTGCCCGGCTCCTCAGCGAAAACCTCGACGTGTGGTCCGGAACCGTTGTGTTCATCTTCCAGCCGGGGGAGGAGACCGGTCTTGGTGCGCGAGCCATGGTCGACGACGGCCTGTGGGACAAAGCGCCGAAACCCTCCATCATTTTCGGTCAGCACGTCTGGCCAGGGGCTGCCGGCACGCTCGACATCAGCAGCGGTACCGCCATGGCGATGGCCGACTCCTGGAAAGTGACAGTCAAGGGGAGGCAAGCGCACGGGTCGCAGCCCGAGGAGTCGATCGACCCCATTGTGCTGGGTGCGCACATGGTGGTTCGAATCCAGTCGATCGTCTCGCGCGAAGTGCACCCCATGAAGTCCGCTGTTGTCACCATTGGCACCTTTCACGCTGGATTAAAGGAGAACATCATCCCCGCGGCCGCTGAATTCACATTGAACGTGCGCACCTTCGACCCCGCAGTGCGGGAGCGGGTGCTCGGTTCCCTGCGGCGGATCATCAACGCGGAAGCTGATGCGTCCGGCGCGCCGACTCCCCTGATCGAGGAGATTTCAAACTTCCCCGAGTGCTACAACGACCCTGCCTCCACCGCTGACCTGATCGGCCACCTTCGTGGTGCGCTCGGTGAGGACAACGTCCACGAGGTTCCGCCCGTGATGGGCAGCGAAGACTTCGGCGCCCTCGCCCAGGCCATCGGCGTACCCTCCGTCTACTGGTTCTTCGGCGGGTATCCGCAGGACAGGCTCGACGGCGATGCGTCAGTTCCGGGGAACCACTCACCAGAGTTCGCACCGATCCTGGAACCCACGCTCAGTACCGGTGTGAATGCGGCGACTACGGCGCTGCTGTCGCGGCTTGGCTGACTGGTGATTGGGCTGTGGATAACTTCTTCGCTGGATCGGATGTTCAATATGGTGGTTCATAACACCTGATCAACGAACCCAAGGCGCGTCCATGTCTCAGTCTCACCGTTTGCTGTCCCTCAACGCCCTCAAACCACTGGCTCTCGGCTTGGTGTCACTCTTCGTGCTGTCCGGGTGCGCGGGCTCGTCATCTGACGAGTCTCCTTCTGCTGCCGCGCCGAAGTCTTCTGCCTCAATTACTGCATCACCCACTCCCTCCCCAACACCCACTGGTGAATACAAGCCAGCATCCGCCAAAGGACCAGCAGAGAACGTCCAACTGCCGGAGCTGCCTGAAGCAGCGAAGAAGGAGACGAAGGAAGGGCTGATTGCGTTTGCGAAGTACTGGTTTGACACGGTCGAATACGCATACCAAACCGGTGACCTCGACCCATTCAGATCAGCGAACTCCACCAGTTGTATTGGTTGCGACTACGTGTACAGCCTTGTTGGCCAAGGATATGAGAATACCGATTGGCTGCAAGGCGGAGAGTTCGAGATCCATTCCATGGACACACCATTTAAAAAGCTGCCAAGCGGCCATTACCAGGTAATGATGCACCTGAGCCAGAAGGGAGTGATCTCGCACGGTCCCGGTGGGAAGATCTATTCGAAAATTGAAGGAGCTGGCTCGGTAGTGCAGTTGTTCGAAGCCCGTTATGCAAATGGAGAGTGGACCACCCTGCGGTTGGAGAGTGTGAAGTGAGGCGATCGGCCTCACGTCTTAAACAGTTTATTCTCGGGATATTCGGATCAATAGTGCTTGTGACATTGATCAGCGCGCAGTCGATAGCGGGGGTATCCGTTCCGCCGCCTGACTGGGAGAATGGCTTCCTGAATGCGGGTGCTCACTGGTAACAAGACCCGAAAACGAATTACTGGGTAGACCGTCCCATGGGCATTTCTTAGTCTTTCAAAGTGTATCGCTTCGACATTATTTGCCTCATCGGAGACAACGTGGACCAGCAATGTCTTGTTGGAAAACCGACTTGTGATGACGCTGAGGGAGGCCGATTAGTTCAATGGTATATCGGTTCCCGTGCAGCCGATCCCGTTAATTGGCAAGAGGACGGTATTTCTTGCGTGTATACGGAGAAGCCCAGAGATGTCATGGACGAGATTGCGGAGCGGATCCTTACGGAGTTTCAGAGCCAGCCCATCGTTGCTGGCGAACTGACGTTGCAGCCGAGCCCTCACACGCTCATCCGCGCAAACACCAACTTCTTCGTGGAATCAAAGACCCAGGAGTTCGACTTTGAGTTGCTCGGACAGAAGATTCACATTACAGCGACGCCCACCGAATACACGTGGAATTACGGCGACGGAGAGACATACGGACCAACGACTGACTCAGGGTATTTCCTCCGAGATGATGAACTTGGTGAAGAGACGCACACAAGTCACCAGTATCAGGAGACCGGTGACTACCAAGTTTCGGTCAAGGTCCACTTCAAAGGTGAATACTCCGTCAACGGAGGTACCATGATCCCAATCGACGGACGGGGCGAGTTCACCACGCCGTCGCAGTTGATTAGCGTCTGGAAGTCCGAATCCCGCCTCGTCTCAGGCACGTGTCTAGAAAATCCTGACGGTTGGGCCTGCTGATCACGTCACACTTTGCGCAAAAAGGGGCAGCGGGTGACACTGAAGTAACCGCCACCTCAAGGAGACCCCAGTGACCAAGCCCCTGCTTGACCGGCACCTCTTCGGCCCAGGCCCCAGCAACGCCTACCCTGAAGCAACCACAGCACTCGGATACCCACTCCTCGGACACCTCGACCCAGCCTTCATCGAACGACTCGACGCCACCTGCGAGGGTCTCCGGCAAGTATGGGGAACCAACAACTCACGAACCCTGCCCCTCAGCGCCACAGGCTCCGCAGGAATGGAAGCCGCGTTCGTCAACACCGTCGGCCCCGGCGACGTGGCCGTTATCGCAGTCAACGGACTCTTCGGCGAACGTATGTGCGACGTCGCGCAACGCTGCGGAGCCGACGTCGTCCGCGTCGACCACGAATGGGGACAACCCATCGACCCAGAACGAGTAGCCAACGCCCACCCAAACCCCAAAGTCATTGCAGCAGTCCACGCAGAAACCTCCACCGGCGTCCTTTCCGACATCAAAACCCTCGGAAAACTCAAAGGCGACGCACTCCTCATCGTCGACGCAGTCACCTCCATCGGCGGGATCGAACTCCTCGCCGACGAATGGGGCATCGACGTCGGATACGCCGGCACGCAAAAATGCCTCGGCGTAGCACCAGGGCTCGCACCCTTCACCATCTCCGACCACGCCTTCGACCGCCGCATCGAAAAACCACAATCCTGGTACCTGGACCTCGGCATGCTCGGCGGATACGTCGGCAGCGCAACCGGCGGAGGCCGGACCTACCACCACACCGCACCCGTCGCCATGATCGCCAGCCTCGAAGCAGCACTCCAAAGGATCCTCACCGAAGGCTTGGACAACGTGGCCGCACGACACTGGGCCGCCGGAACAGCCCTACAGAACGGGCTCGAAGAACAAGGACACAAACTGTTCGCCGCAGAAGGCCACAGGCTCCCCGAGCTAACCTCCGTCGTCGTACCTGAGGGCGTGGACTCCGCTGCGGTACGTTCCTACCTGCTCGAACACTTCAACATCGAAATCGGTGCAGGTGCAGGAAAATACGCGCAGAGCGTCTGGCGCATCGGACTCATGGGGCCCAACGCCAACCCGGCGTCCGTTGCGCTACTGCTCAACGCGCTCCCCGAAGCCATCGCCAAAGCCTGAGCTCCTCGACCCAAACATGGAACCGAAAGATCAGGCCGTCGTCGTCCACGGCCCAACCGTGGACGACGAAACGCGCTGCATCCATTACCGCACCCCGCTAGACATCATCGCCATCAAGTTCAAATGCTGTGGGCGCTACTACCCCTGCCACCTGTGCCATCAGGAAACAGAAGCACACACAGCTCAGCAGTGGTCCGCCCACGAGCAAGACACCAAAGCGATCTTGTGCGGGTCCTGCAAAATCGAGCTACCCATCACCACCTACCGGGCCACCGACGAATGCCCCAACTGCGCGGCACCGTTCAACCCGGCATGCGCGCTGCACGCCCACCTCTACTTCGAGGACTAGCCTCAAACTCGACTGAAAGTGCCCTTTTCGAGAGATATATCCCTCGGAAAGGGCACTTTGCCTCGGGTTTGGGGGCGCCGCACGGAGGGACGGAGAGCAGGGTGTGGGGAGAGGGCGGTGCGGAGGGGCCGCGCGGAGAGAGAGGGGGAGTGCGCGGCCGGCTAGCGCGCGAGGCCCAGCGGCGGTGCGGTGCGGGGGGACGCACCGAGGAAGAGCCACCGAGAAGAAGAAGTTCTCCCGGAAGTGTTTAGCAGGACCGTTTCAGGGGAACAGTGCTGGTATGGAACGTTCTGCCGGCACGCACACGCAAGAGTGGGTGCCGCCGCGCGCAATTCTCCTTGACCGCGACGGCACCCTCATCGAAGACGTCCCCTACAACGGGGACCCTGACGAGGTTCAGCCCCTGCCCGGCGTCGCCCGCGTCCTCAATGAACTACGGGCCATGGGCATCCCGCTCGGGGTTCTCACCAATCAATCCGGCATCGCACGCGGCCATATCACCCGCGAGCAGGCCGACGCCGTCAACGCCCGAGTGGATGAGCTCCTCGGCCCGTTTGATGTGTGGGAAGTGTGCCCGCACGGGCCGGACGACGGCTGCGACTGCCGTAAACCCGCGCCCGGCATGATTCTCAGCGCGTGCAAGACGCTCGGGCTGAAACCACACGAGGTCGCGTTCATGGGCGATATAGGGAGCGACGTCGACGCCGCCCAGGCCGCAGGGGCCACCGGCGTCCTGATTCCAACCCCGGTCACGCTCCAGGAGGAGGTCGACCGCGCGGAATACGTTGCGAAGACCCTGGCCGACGCCGTCGCCCTCCTCTGGAAAAAGGGGGATACCGCATGAAACGCGTCCTCGTGGTCCGCCTCGACAGCGTCGGCGACGTACTCCTCGCCGGCCCCGCCATCCGTGCCGTCAAGGCCGGGATCAACAATGAGCCGAACCACGTCACCCTGCTCTGCGGACGCACGGGATCAGCGGCAGCAGCGCTTCTGCCCGGTGTTGACCAGACCCTCATCTGGGACAGTCCCTGGATCGTGGACCCGGCACCGCCAGTCACGCAGGAGCACATGAACGTGCTGCAGGACAAGATTTGCGACGCCGGAATCGACGAAGCGGTCATCCTCACGTCGTTTCACCAATCACCCCTGCCGTTGGCCCTGATTCTGCGGCTCGCCGGAGTTTCACGCATCACTGGTGCGTCCGTGGATTATGCAGGGTCCCTTCTGGACGTCCGGCTCAAACCCGGTGAAGATTTTCCGGAAGATCAGCCCGAAGCCGAACGGGCCCTGCGCATTGCGGACGCGGCCGGGTACCGCCCTGAACCACACGACGAGGGCCGCCTCGCTGTCCACAACCTGCCCGACGTCGGACACCTCACCGCCGCGCCAGGCAGCGAATCCGGCGAATCAGACCCGTACGTGGTCGTCCACCCCGGTGCAGCGGTGCCTGCCCGGACCTTTCCGCCCCTGCACCATAAGGCAGTGGTGGAACTTCTCATCGCCGCCGGCTACCGCGTTCTCGTCACCGGAGGACCGGGCGAAAAGGACCTCACGGCCATGGTCGCGGGACCAGACGGCGTCGACCTCGGCGGCCGCACCGACCTCGCGGGGCTCGGCAGCATCCTGAAGGGCGCCGCCGCCGTCGTTACCGGGAATACGGGACCCGCCCATCTGGCCGCCGCCGTCGGTACCCCCGTGGTCTGCCTGTTCGCGCCGGTGGTTCCGGCGATCCGCTGGGCCCCGTACAAGGTGCCGCTGGAACTGCTCGGGAACCAGCACGCGCCATGCCGTGACACGCGTGCCCGCAACTGCCCCGTCCCGGGCCACCCGTGTCTGTCCAATGTTTCCCCGGAGGAAGTGGTCGACGCCGTCGTCCGGCTGACCTCGGGGGTCCCCTCGCTGGGTACCCGTAGAAAAGTGAGGAACGCATGAAAATTCTGCTGTGGCATGTTCATGGTGGCTGGACCGATGCTTTTGTGCGCGGGCAGCACCAATATCTGTTACCGACCACGCCCGACGGCGGCCCGTGGGGGCTTGGGCGGGGCGGCCGGGACTGGCCGTCCAATGCTGTGGAAGTTGCGCCGGGAGACCTTGCGGATCACGAGCCTGACATCGTCATCCTGCAACGTCTCGAAGAGTTCGATGAGTGCGAGAGGCTCCTCGGGAAAAAGCCCGGCCGGGACATTCCCGCCGTGTTTTTGGAGCACAACACCCCGAAGGGGGACGTTCCCAACAGCCATCACCCGTACGCGGACCAGGACGAGATTCCTGTGGTGCACGTGACCCACTTCAACGAGATGATGTGGGATTGCGGGTCGGCGGCGACGACGGTCATCGAGCACGGCATCGTGGATCCGGGTTACCTGTATACGGGGGAGCGGGCGCATCTGGGTGTGGTGGTCAATGAGCCGATCCGGCGGGGTCGTGTGACCGGGACTGATCTGTTGCCTGGTTTTGCCCGCGAAGCGCCCCTCGAGGTCTTCGGGATGGGCACGGAGGGTCTTGGTCTGGAACTTAAGCTCTCCCCGGAGAGGGTGATGGAACGCGGCGACCTTCCCACCGCACGGCTTCACGCCGAACTGGCCGGATGCCGGGCCTACGTCCACCCGATGCGCTGGACCTCGCTCGGGCTATCCCTGCTGGAGGCCATGCATCTGGGGATGCCCGTCGTCGTGCTGGGCATGACCGAGGCGTACCGTGCCATACCGCCAGAAGCCGGCGTTGTCTCCAACGACGTCGAACACTTGCACCAGGCGGCGGCGCGGCTGATCAACGAACCAGCGGAGGCACGCGCCATGGGTATGGCGGCGCGGACAGCAGCGCTGGCGCGGTACGGACTGGACGCATTTCTGGAGTCCTGGGACAACACGTTGGAAAGAACTGTTGGGCACACCCGTGTGTTCGCGGTGCCGGAAAGGAGAACCCGATGAAGATTTCCATGATTTCGGAGCACGCCAGCCCGCTGGCCGCGCTGGGAGGAGTGGACGCCGGCGGCCAGAACGTTCACGTTGCCGCCCTGTCCACTGCACTCGTCAGGCGGGGCCACGAGGTCACCGTTTATACGCGGCGCGACGACGATCAGCTGCCTGCCCGGGTAGTCACTGACGGCGGCGTCGAAGTGGTGCACATCGACGCCGGCCCGCCCAGAAGTGTCCCCAAAGATGAACTCCTGCCGTACATGGACGCCCTCGCTGATGGGGTGGCCCGTGACTGGGCCGGCGCACCGCCGGATCTGGTGCACGGACATTTCTGGATGTCCGGGCTCGCCGCTCTCAACGCCGCCGCCCAGGCAGCAGCCAGCGGTTACACGGTGCCCGTGGTACAAACCTTCCACGCCCTCGGCACGGTGAAACGCCGTCATCAGGGAGCCGAGGACACCAGTCCTGCAGCCCGCGCACTGCTGGAGCCGTCAGTAGGCTGCAACGCGGACCGCATCATTGCGACGTGCACCGACGAGGTCTTTGAGCTCAAGGCGATGGGCGTCTCCGGATCCCGCGTCTCGGTTGTCCCGTGCGGTGTTGACCTGGACCTCTTCGGTCCTGCCGAGATCAGCCGCGAACCGGGCGGCCCGTTCCGCATCGCCAGCGTTGGGCGGCTCGTGCCGCGCAAGGGCGTGGAGTTGGTGATCCGCGCCCTGCGAATCCTGAAAGATCAAGGCATTGACGACGTCGAACTCGCCATTGTGGGTGGCGGCGCCGTTGGTGAGGTGGCAGGGGACCCGGAGGCCGAGCGATTGCTCGAACTGGCCCGCGAACTCGGAGTTGATGGTCAGGTACGCCTGCGTGGTCAGGTTCCGCGAGAACGCATGCCGCTGGAAATCTGCCGGGCCGACGCCGTCGTCTGCGCTCCCTGGTATGAACCGTTCGGCATTGTTCCGCTGGAGGCGATGGCGTGCGGGGTGCCCGTGATCGCGGCCGCTGTGGGCGGACTGATCGACACCGTGGTGGACGGCAGGACGGGCCTGCATGTCCCGCCGCGCGACCCTGAAGCCATCGCCGACGCCGTCCTGCAGCTGCGGAACAACCCGGAAATGGCGCAGCAGCTCGGCCGCGACGGATTGGTCCGGGTTCGGGGACGTTACTCATGGGACCGGATTGCCGCAGACAGCGAAAAGGCCTATCAGGCGGCGATCGCCACGGCAGATACGCGCAGGACCAGCCTGCAACGCACAGGAGGGAAAGCATTATGAGAACTTTTCCGGCAACCACCACACCCACGCCGACGCCGGCCGTCCGCAAGGTGCCAAGTCCCCAAGCCACAGCTTCCAGCGCCATTGAAGAGCACCTCCGCAACGTGGCTCCGGCCGTGGAATCCCTCCGCCGGGAAACCGGGCGGCTCGCGGAATGGGGTGTGGAACTTGCAGAGCGTCTCATGCGCGGGCAGCGGCTCCTCGCGGCCGGGAACGGCGGATCAGCAGCGGAAGCGCAGCACCTCACAGCAGAATTGGTGGGACGGTTCGACGGCGAACGTGAGCCGTTCTCTGCCATCTCACTTCATGCTGAAACCTCCGCCGTGACCGCCATCGCCAACGACTACGGTTACGACCAGCTCTTCGCACGGCAAGTCCGGGCCCATGGCCGCCGCGGGGACGTCCTGATCCTGCTGAGCACCAGCGGCAAGAGCCCGAATCTGCTCAACGCCGTCGAGGCAGCCCGCAGCATCGGTGTCACCAGCTGGGCGTTCACCGGGCCGGCACCAAACCCGCTCGCTGATGCGTGCGACGACTTCGTGGCCATCGACTCGAAATCCGCCAACGCACAGGAAGGCCACCAGATCGGCCTGCACGCCCTGTGCCGGGCGTTCGACGCCGAAGTGTCCCGCCGTCGCTTCGAGGAGGCAACCCAATGAACAAGCTGAAACTCGTCGTTGTGGGGGACGTACTCCTCGACGCGGACCTCAGCGGCGGAGCGAATCGTCTCTGCCCCGATGCGCCTGTTCCTGTCGTGGACGTGGCGACCGTGTCCCGCCGGGCCGGCGGTGCGGGCCTGGTTGCGTCGATGCTCGCGAAGGACGGGCACGACGTCGAACTCGTCACCGTCCTCTCCGACGACGACTCGTCCGTCCTGCTGCGTAACGCCCTGGAGGGTATGGCCGTCGTCGCCGGTCCGTCCGGAGCCCCAACACCGGTCAAAAGCCGTGTCCGCGTGGACAACCAGTCCGTCGTGCGCTTTGACGAGGGCTGCGAAACCCCGCCGGTACCGGAGGTGACGCAGGACATGCTGCGCGCCCTTGAGCGGGCCGACGCCGTCGTCGTCGCTGATTATGGACGGCGGCTGGCGGAGAATGCTGGACTGCGGAAGGCACTCACGGAGCTGGCTGGCAGGAGTCCCGTGGTGTGGGATCCACATCCGGCCGGCGCGGACCCCGTGCCCGGGGTAGCTGCCATCACCCCAAACATGTCCGAAGCCCTGAAAATGTCAGGTAGCACCGGGTCCGGGTCCGGGTTCGAAACCGCTGTTGAAGCCGGAACCACTCTCCGTGAGCGGTGGAACGGGCGCGCCGTCGTCGTCACGCGCGGTAGTGGCGGCGCTGTGATCCTCACCCGGGACGGTCTGCCGCAGGCTGTTCCGGCGCCGAAAGTCTCCATTGAAGACCCCTGCGGTGCCGGTGACCGGTTCGCGTCCGCACTCGCGGTGTCATTGGCGCACGGCCACGTCCTGGCCGACGCCGTCGAGGCAGCCGTGGGTGAAGCGGCATCGTTCCTGGCTGCCGGGGGAGTCGCAGCAATGGCCCGTGAGCCGGAGCCAGCCCAGCTGCCCGGAGCCGGCGTCGACGCCCTGCGTGTGGCCGCTTCCGTTCGGAGCAGCGGGGGAACACTGGTGGCGACCGGAGGATGCTTCGACCTGCTCCATGCCGGGCATGCGCGCACCCTCGCCGCGGCGCGGAAGCTCGGGGATGCCCTCATCGTCTGCCTCAATTCCGATGCGTCCGTCCGTCGGCTCAAGGGCGAGCAACGCCCCATCATGGCCGAACAGGACCGGGTGGAACTGCTCCTCGCCCTCGAATGCGTGGACGCGGTCATGGTTTTCGACGAAGACACCCCAGAATCCGCGCTCGACACCCTTCGCCCGCACATCTGGGTCAAGGGCGGCGACTACACGGCAGACAGTCTGCCCGAAACAGCACTCCTGAAAACCTGGGGCGGGAAAACCGTCACCGTTCCGTTCTACCCGGCTCGGTCCACGAGCCGGCTTGCCGACGCCCTTGAACGCGTCGGATAAATGCCACCGAAGGCATATAGGCCAGTCAACGAAGGGAGACACCCAATGAGCGAAGCAGGAAACCCGGGACGGGTACTGATCACCGGCGGAGGATCAGGTCTGGGAGCCGCCGTCGTGCAAGCCGTGATCGCAGCAGGAGGAACACCGTTCGTGCTGGATCGGGACGTCAGCTCCGTCTCCGGGGCCAAATGCCTCGAAGTGGACGTGGCTAACAGGGCCGCCGTCGAAACGGCAGTCAAATCTGCCGCGGAAACGATGGACGGGCTCGACGCCGTCGTCGCCGCGGCCGGCATAGACCGTTGCGGGCGGCTCGATGAAGTGCCCGCAGAGGAGTGGGAAAAGGTGCTCGGCGTCAACCTTTTCGGCACCGTCTCGACGGTCCGTGCCGCGCTGCCCTACCTCATGGAAAGCCACGGACGGGTGGTCACGATCGCGTCCACCTTGGGCATCCGCGCTGTTGGCGACGCGACGGCCTACTGTGCCTCGAAATTCGGGATCGTCGGGTTCAGTCACTCACTGGCCGCAGAAACGGCAGGCCAGATCGGAGTGACCACGATGATCCCCGGCGGCATGAACACCCGCTTCTTCGACGACCGTACCGAGCAGTACAAACCTCAGGACGACTCACAACTGAACAGCCCCGACCGGGTGGCAGACGCAATCCTCTTTGCTCTCAACCAGCCGGCAGGGTGTGAGATCCGCGAAATGCTCATCGCCCATGAAGAAGAAGGCTCGTGGCCATGAGTTCGTTGACGTCCGCATAGACATCCTCGGGCTGGATCGCCGCCACCAGCGAATCATCGTGTTCGCAGCGTTCGGCGGTCCAGCCAACCTGTGTCACGTCCCGCCCGCAAACCTGGCAGTTGGTCACCCAGGACATGCGGATGCGGTGCAGCATCCGCCCGATCGCGCCGGCGTTGATGACGTTGCCCACCCAGTAAATTCCCACCGTAGGCGTGCCCACTGCCTGGGCGAGATGGCGCGGCCCGCTGTCATTTCCCACCATGACCGTCGCAGCGTTCAATACGCCCACCAGCTCGCTGAGCGAGAGTTCGCCTGCCACCGAGCGGACGTCGTCGTGATCAGCCAGACGGACGATTTCCCCGGCAGCTTCGACGTCGGATCCGTCCCCGACAACCACCACCCGGCGGCCGTCCTCCACCGCGCGTCGTGCAACGTCAGCGAACGACGACGCCGGCCACCTCCGGCGCGGATCCGTGGCACCAGGGTGGATGACCAGCAATTCTCGGTCATTCGGCAGCCAGCGACGGGCGTCCTCGCGTTCCTGGGCTGTGACCTCTATACGGGGTTCGAGCGTCTGCGGGCTGGCACCGGCGAGCCCGGCAACTTCGAGAAACCGGAACACCTCATGCTGACTGTAGATATACGGCAGGGTGCGGTCGAGCGGCTCGGCGTCAGGCGTGCGGGTGCCCACCGTGTGCGGGGCCTTGAGACGCAACAGAAAAGGGTTCGAATACCGCCCGCCGCCGTGAACCTGCACCGCCAGATCGAAAGTACCTGCGAGGCGGTCAAAAAAGCCGTCCACCTCAGCCGCGTCCCTGTGCGCATCACCGGTGGTGCCTTCGCGGACACCTTCCGCGAACGGCAGGACTTCCACCGCAGCAACATTTCCCGGACGCCCATCAAACAACGCCCTGTGAGCGGGCGTCCCGAGGAGCGTGATCTTCGCCTCCGGATACGCCGCAGCGAGGGCATCAATCGCAGGCATCGCAAACAGCAGATCACCCAGACCGCCGCCACGCAGAACCGCAATCTTGCGGACGCCCTCGAACGTCCCCAAAACCGGCCCAACACCGCTGGCGACCGGCCTGCTCCCACCGAAAGCCGCCGTCGTCGTCGGCTGTTCGATCTGGGGTTCGGGGTGCTGCCCTGACTGCTGCTGCACGCGGCCTCCTTGCCTCTACGTCATTCCTCATCTCTGACCATAAGGGCACTTATGGCTCTGATCCAGTCCGCGAATCAATTGGCCCAGCGATGTGTAAAAGACGCTGAGGGTGGGTACAGAACCAGCAACGGACCTGCAGCGCCGCTATAAAGAGCGGCCCACACGACCGGAGGAGCGCGAATATGGACAATGCCAGCATCGAAATTACGCCCGAGGAAACCACCTTCACCGTCCTCGACCCGCGCGACGGCAGCGAAGTGGCGACCGTGCAGTCAGCCAGCCGGGAACAGGTGTCCATCGCACTCTCCCTCGCCCGCTCCGTGCAGGGCGAATGGGCGGCAACCGACCCCGCCAGCCGAGGCACAATGCTGCGCGACGCCGCTGACCGGCTCCGGAAGAACGCAGACCGGCTTGCGGAACTGAACACCCGCGAAACCGGGAAACCCAAAGACGAAGCACTCGGCGGGATCATGGCAGGGGTAGCAACACTGGAGCAATACGCCGAACTGGGGCCCACCCATCGCGGTCACAGCCTCCGCGGCTCCGTAATGGCGGCGGACTACACGATTAGCGAACCGCGCGGAGTTGCCGTACTCCTCACTCCCTGGAACGACCCCGTGGCCGTCGCCTCAGGGCTGATCGGGGCCGCCCTGGTCACCGGCAACACCGTGGTCCACAAACCCAGCGAACGGTGCCCCACCCTCGGATCCGCCCTCGGTGAGATCCTCTCGCCAGCGTTTCCCGACGGCGTCTTCACTACCCTCACCGGCGGTCCGGAAGTTGGCACCATGCTGACCATGGAGGACGGCGTCGATGTCTTCGCCCACGTGGGCTCGAGCGCCACCGGAGGACGGATTGCGCGTGCAGCTGTTCTGGGCGGCGCCTACGTGATCCGGGAAAACGGCGGAAACGACCCTCTGTTGGTGGACGACGACGTGGACCCAGCCTGGGCCGCAGCGCAAGCCGCCCTCGGTTCCTTCGCCAACAGCGGCCAGATCTGCACCTCAGTGGAGCGTATATACGTTCACCGGAATATAGCGGAATCCTTCTGCAACGCCCTCGTTGAGGAAGCCCGCCAGCGTAACCGCGACGGCATAGCCCCACTCGTCGACACCAGGCTCCGCGACTCCGTTCACGAACAGGTAGAGCACGCAGTGCAGGCGGGCGCCCGGCTGCTTGAAGGAGGCGCCGTGCCGGACGGACGCGGCGCGCACTACCCGGCCACCGTCCTCGCCGACTGCACCTCCAGCATGGAGATCATGACAGAAGAAACCTTCGGGCCAGTGGCTCCAGTGACCGTCGTCGACAGCTTCGAGGAAGGGCTCGAGCTCGCCGTCGCAGGACGATACGGCCTTGCCGCAACAGTCCTCACCGCCGGCATCGAACACGCGCACAAGGCCGTCGCCGCACTGCCGGCCGGAACCGTCAAAATCAACGCCGTCTTTGGCGGCGCACCCGGTGGAGCAGCACAACCCCGCAAGGACAGCGGCCACGGATTCGGTTACGGGCCCGAACTGCTCGACGAGTTCACGCGCGTCAAAGTGGTCCACGTCGGTATCCCCGAAACCCCATCCGGCCGCCGCGTGGATTCTGGAGAGCAGCCGTGAAATCTCTCGAAAACGTACGCGGCCTGGCCGACTGGATCCCCGGACGCCTCGCCGACATTGCGCCCACCATCACCGTCGTCGGCGACGTCATGCTCGACGGATGGTGGAACGGGACCATCGAACGGCTCTGTCGTGAAGCCCCGGCCCCCGTCGTCGAACTCACCGAGCAGACCTACGCGCCAGGCGGCGCAGCGAACACCGCCATGAATCTCGCGGCACTGGGTGCGCGAGTCCGGATTGCCGGCCTGATCGGAGCAGACGACGCCGGAACGCAGTTACGCGAACTCCTCACCGCCGCAGGCGTGGACACCACCCACCTCATCCAGCACCCCGGAGCAAGCACCACCACCAAGAACCGGGTCCTCAGCGGAGATCAGATGATGCTCCGGCTGGACAGTGCGGCAGCCAAACCAACGGCCGAGGCGCTCCAGGCACTCGCCCAAGCCGTGCCCGCCGCGCTCTCCGACAGCGCCGCCGTCGTCATCTGCGATTACAGTTCCGGCGGCCTCACCGGAGCGGTGCGCGAAGCACTTCTGGCGGAATCTCCACACGGCGTCATCGTTGACGCGCACGACCCCGCTCCCTGGGCCGCACTGAAGCCGGACGTCGCCACGCCCAACGCCGCCGAGGCCGCACAACTGCTCGGCCTCAAATGGGACACTTCCACCAGCCGCGTAGCGCAAGTGCAGGAACATACTGATCAGCTCCTGGAACTTACCGGCGCCCGCGCCGTCGTCGTGACCCTGGACTGCGACGGCACCGTGCTCCTCACACCCGGAGACAGAGGCCACCGCACCTGGGCGCAGCCCGCCACCGAAAAGCAGGCCTCCGGTGCCGGCGACACCTTCGTGGCGTGCCTGACCCTGGCCCACGCCGCAGGATTGCCGCTGGCCACCGCTCAGGACCTCGCCCAGACCGCAGCTGACGTCGTCGTGCGCCGCAAGGGAACATCCGTATGTTCCACCGCGGATCTCGCCAAATACCTGGGGCATTTCCCGGACACCATGCTCGACGCAACCACCCTGGCGTCACTGATCGACAAGGAACGCGACGCCGGTAAACGCATTGTGCTGACCAACGGCTGCTTCGACGTCCTTCACCGAGGACACACCCGGTACCTCAACCAGGCCAAGGAGCTCGGCGACATCCTGGTGGTTGCCCTCAACGACGACGCCTCAACCCGACGCCTCAAAGGCCCCGACAGGCCCATCAACCCCCTCAACGACAGAGCCGGGGTCATTGCCGCGCTGAGCTGCGTCGACTATGTGACGTCATTCGGCACCGACAATCCCATCCCGCTCATTGACTCACTGCAACCGGACATCTACGCCAAGGGCGGGGACTACTCCACGGAAATGCTCGACGAAACGCAGGCAGTGGAAGCCCACGGTGGCACGGTCAGGATCCTCGACTACGTGGCTGACCACTCCACGACCGCCGTCGTGGAAAAAATCCAGACCCAGACATCCGTCCACAACAGCACTGAAAGAGAGGCAGGAGTATCGTGACGAAGAGGTGGTCCGGGGAATGGGGACGCACAACGGAAGCTGCTGCTCCGAATTGACCTCATATCCCATCCCTGCCCAATAATTCCCGCAGCGTACCCCTGCCCAGATAGGGTTGGCCAGCCAGAAACGACAGCTCAGAGCTAGACGGGCCGAGGCTGTCCTGCCCCACTACCCAATACATCTGGACCGCCGTGAAATTTCGGGGACCGAAACGCCGGACTACCTCCCCCAGCTGAACGAGGTTTTCATCACTCACTGCGGAAACCAGGGCATCGAAAGGCCCGCCCCGCACGGTCTGGCCCACAGTAACGAGCTCCTTCAGCTGGCCCTGAACGGCCCCCCACTGCTGCCGCAACTGAACGGTGTCCTGCCCGAAAAAGACCAGCTCCGGCAGACCATAATCCGTCAGGCCGACTGTATAAACACAGGGAAACCGCCACCCGGAGTCGTCAATCCACAAGGAAAATCCGTCGCTCGACGTCGGCCCGTCCCACGTTCCACAGCCCTCGCCGGGCCATTCCAGGACCGGCGGATCATCAACGTTGGGTGGACAAAATGCAAGGTCCGTCATGGGGCTCCTTCTCGGGCGGTGTCGGCGCGAAAATCAACCCTCGCATCCGGGTCTGACATTTTCCGACGTCATCAACGCCTCCGGGATATTGTGGCTGCAAGAGCAACCGCCAATACACAGGAGTGAACCTTCGTGAACTTCCCCGCGTTCGAAACCCTCGCCGTCGAGCAGCAGGGCAACGCCCTGCTCGTCACGATCAACAGGCCCAAGGCCATGAATGCGCTTGCGCTGCAGGTGGTAGAAGACCTGCACGCCCTGCTGGACACGGTGACGGAGCACGCCAGGCCCGACGGCGGCTGGCCCGTGCGCGGAATTATCCTCACCGGAGCCGGCGGAAAGGCGTTTGTTGCAGGGGCCGATATTCGGGAGATGTCCGCGATGGGACCGGATGCCGCCGCAGCGTACAGTGCACGCACGCACGAGCTCACCCTCCGTCTGGAATCCCTGCCGATTCCCGTGATTGCCGCCGTCGACGGCTTCGCTCTGGGCGGCGGCTGCGAGCTGGCTATGGCCTGTGACTTCATCTACGCCACGGAAGCCGCGTCCTTTGGGCAGCCCGAAGTCAACCTGGGTCTGGTGCCGGGATTCGGCGGAAGCGTGCGGCTGCAGCAACTCGTTGGTCCCGCCCGGGCGAAAGAACTGATCTATACCGGGCGCCGGATTCGTACCGCTGAGGCGGAGCGGATCGGACTCGTTCACACCGTCTTTCCCACCGCAACAGAAATGTACGACGCCGCCCGCTCCACCATTGAGGACGTCGCCGCAAAGTCGCCGGTCGCCGTCGCCAATGCCAAATCGACCATCAACGCGGCACTTGGGCTCCCCACGGCAGACGGCCTCGCTGCCGAGAATCGGTCCTTCAGCCAGGCCTTCGGCACGGAGGACATGCAGGAAGGCGTGCGCGCGTTCCTGGCCAAGGAAACGCCGTCGTTCCCGGGTAAGTAGCGTCGCCCTCCCACGCCGCTCTCCCTCCGCGCACCCGTCTCCCTCCCCGCGCCGCTCAGGCTAGGCCAACTACTGACCAATGGGCACGGGCCGACGGCGGCGAGGGAGCCGGTCAGCACCTCAAGTTATCCACAGTTGGCTGTGGATAAAGGACATTCTGTCTGTGAATCAGCAGAATCGGACTATGACGACCGCTTCCCGGCTCCCGCAGCCCTTCGATGCCCAATCCTTTTCCGTAGCAGAGGCACTTCAGTCGGGTGTGACGCGGCAAAGGCTGCGTGCTGCCGACCTCCGAGCGCCGACCCGTGGAGTACGAATTCATGCGGCAACAGCTGAAGATCTGATCGCGCGGTGTGAGGCATACGTTCGCGTCCTGCCCGACGTCGTCGTCAGCCACTCCACCGCGGCCCGCCTCTGGTCGATTTGCCTGCCGTTCCGGTTCCAGGAGGAAAATGTCATTCATCTGACTCGTCAGCCGCCCCGTCGCGGGCCCCGGCGTCGGGGCGTTGTGGGCCACGTGCTGCGAATGGAAGACGACGACATCCACCACGGGCATTTCGTCAACGCGACGACGGCAGTGCGAACGTGGTTCGACCTGGCGTCGCAGCTCAGCCTCGATGAACTCGTGATGGCGGGCGATCATCTCGTGCGCCGGCAGGATCCGGACGCGACGGTGGCTGAACTCGAAGCTATGGTCGTGAAAATGGGCGGCATGCCTCAGGCGGCACGGGCTAGATCCGCTCTTGGCCTGGTGCGGCCCAATACGGATTCACCGAAGGAAACCCAACTCCGGTTGGCGCTGATCCGTGCAGGACTCCCCGAACCGGAAATAAACGTTCCACTGCGGGATGAACTGGGGCACTACGTGCAGACGCCAGACATGACGCTCCGGGAGCACCGTCTGCTTCTGCAGTACGACGGCGGCCATCACCTGAAGGAGGAGCAGCGGCGGTGGGATATCAGCAGGGATGAGGATGCGATGGCGTTGGGGTGGCGGGTCATGAAGTTCACGGCCCACGATTTTCGGCACGGGCCGAACAGGAGGCCGAAAGCTGTGGACCGCGTGGAGTCGGCTCTGCTGGATCGCGGGTGGAGCCGGGCCGCCTGAGCGCCGCTACAGAGGCAACCACCCACAGAGACCAATGGTCACTCGTGGTTGGTCCAGCCATCGGCCGGGCAACCACGAGTGACCATTGGTCACTAAGGGGCAGTTGCTACTGGGTTTTGCCCTCGCCGTAGGCCTTGCTTGGCTTGACGACGGTAGCGGTGGGCTCGAGGTTTTCGGCGTTGACCATCCACGCGTACTGTTCCAGTTTCGCGATGAAGCCGTGGAGCAGGTCAGCGGTTGTGGGGTCTTCCTCGTCCACCTGGTCGTGAACTTCGCGCATGCGCTCGACCGTGCTTTCCAGCATCGCCACCGTGAGTGTTACGGCGTCCTTGGTGTCGATGAGCCCCTCAGGGAACGGCGGGAGCGAGGTGTTCTTGGCTACGGCCTCGCCGCGGCCATCGGGTACGGCGTGAAGGGCGCGCATGCGCTCTGCCATGACATCGGTGAACTCGCGGGCATCGGCGACGATCTCGTCCAGCTGTAGGTGCAGGTCGCGGAAGTTCTTTCCCACAAGGTTCCAGTGCGCCTGCTTACCCTGAAGGTGCAGTTCGATCAGGTCCACGAGCACAAGCTGCATGTTGTCCGTAAGTGTCTTTGACGCCTTCATAAATCCTCCATGTCTGGGAATTGTGCGAACACTTCAAATCTAGTCCGACGTCGGATAGTAAGCCAGCGAGGAATTCACCTGAGAGCGTAGCGATGGCCGATTGATCTCAGGTAGGAAGTCTGCTTAGGGTGGGACTGCAGGCACGATCAAAGACAACTGCGAGGAGAGAAACATGGCGAATGTTCAGGAATCCATCGACGTAGCAGTTCCCGTCAGCACTGCCTACGACCAGTGGACGCAGTTCGAATCATTTCCCCACTTCATGAGCGGCGTTGAGTCGATCACGCAGCTCACAGATACAACGAATCACTGGAAGACCAAGATCGGCGGTGTGGAGCGTGAGTTCGACACCGAAATCACCGAGCAGCACCCGGATGAGCGCATCGCGTGGAAGAGCGTTGACGGAACCTCGCACGCCGGTGTGGTGACATTCCACCGGATCGACGACGGCACCAGCCGCGTCAGTGTGCAGCTGGACTGGAACCCGGAGTCATTTGCCGAGAAGGCAGGTTCAGCACTTGGTGCCGATGATCACCAGGTCAAGGCCGACCTCAAGCGTTTCAAGGAGTTCATTGAAAGCAAGGGCGTTGAGACCGGTGGCTGGCGCGGAGACGTAGAAGCTCCCGGTAGCTAGCAGCTTCTGACCGGAAAGGTGGTTCACCCCGCGGGGTGGGCCACCTTTGCTGTGTCGTCGCGGCGCCACTACGTCAGCAGACCCTCGCGATCAGCGCACGTCAATGCGTGAAATCGCGTCGGTGGCGCGTTCGGAGAGGCTTTCCGAGATGGGGGCGCTCTTCGCTGCTTCTGCTGAGGCTTGCTGCCCTTCGTCGCTGACGACGTAGGTGCCGAAAGTGCGCACCAGTTCCGCGGTCTCGGCGTCCGTATAAGTGGTGCAGTAGATGTGGTAGCTCACGAGGACCAGCGGGTAGGCGCCGGGCGCCGTCGTCTGCCGGTCCAGGTTCAACGCGAGGTCATACTCCGGCCGGCCCTCGACCGGTTCGGCCTGATCGACAGCTATCGCAGCGCCTTCAGCACTGACCGGCACGTAGTCGTCACCGACTTTCAGGGCTACGGTGCCCAGTTCTTCTCCTACGGCGGAGTCATCGGCGTAAGTGATAGATCCTACGGTTTTGGCCATGGTACTTACGACGCCGGCGTTGCCCTTCGCGTTTTCACCCCCCAGTTCGCCTGGCCAGGTCCCATCCGGCTCATAGGGCCATGCTTCCGGAGCAACCTCGTGCAGATAATCGGTGAAGTTCTCAGTGGTTCCGGAGTCATCCGAGCGGTTGATTGGCGCTATGCGCAGATCTGGCAGTTCGAGTTCAGGGTTTTGTGACGCGATGGTGGGATCATTCCAGTTGGTGATTTCACCTCTGAAAATTGCGGCGATGGTCGCGGCATCCATGTTGATGCTCTTGATCCCTGGGACGTTGAACGCGACGCTGATGGGGGAGACGTAGGCGGGGATATTGAACGCGCCGTCGGGACCGCACGCTTCCTTGGATTTCTCGAACTCTTCTTCCTCGAGGTAGGCGTCCGAGCCTGCGAAGTCCACGGCGTCGGCCAGCAGGGCTGTGCGTCCGGCACCTGACCCGTCCGGTGAGTACTGAATCTGGGTTTTCGGGTGGATCGCCGCGAATGATGCCTTCCACGCTTCCATCGCCGCACGTTGTGCGGAGGATCCGGCCCCGGTTATTGAGCCTGTCAGGTTGGAATTGGCGTTCTCTGCCGCGCGCCGCTGATCTTCACCCAGGGGGTAATCGGAGCCGCACCCAGTCAGGGCGATGAGGCCGACGGCGAGAACGGCCGTGCGGCGCGTCCACGCAGTAACTACTGCCGAGGAAGTGGACGGCAGTTTGGTTGATGGCCGGGTGGAGCCGGCGTGGGAAGTTGTCAGAAAACGCACCCTCCCAGCGTACCGGTAGTGATAGGCGCAGTCGGTAGAATTTGGTCATGACAGCAGCACTACTGATTGTTGATGTGCAGAACGCCTACTTTGAGGATCCGTCGCTGGCCGCTGAGCAATCGCGGATCGTGGCGCAGTGCAACCGGCTGAGCCGGGCTGCCCGGGAGTGCGGCGCCAATGTTGTCCTGATCTGCACTGAGCATGAGCGGGACAAGTCCACGTGGACCTTGAGCATGCTCGACGACGACCAGGGCTACCTGTTTCGCGGCACCGAGCAGACGGCATTCCTGGAGGGTCTGGAAACAGCGGACTTCGCGCGGCTGGTCAAGACGCGTGACAGTGCTTTCTTTGGCACGGACCTGCTCTTGAGGCTGCGTAACTGGAATGTGGATACGGTCATTCTTGCGGGTGCAGCTACCCAGAATTGTGTTGCGCAGACGGCGGCTGACGCCTTCGCGAATAATCTTCGGGTGGTCTTCGCTGAGGAGGCTATGGGGAGCAATGACGAGGAGGCGGCGTCCGCGCTTCTTCCGGTCATATCGGAGCAGTACCGACAACCTGTGCTCTCGGTTGATGACGCGCTTCTCATTCTTGACGGGTCGAAAACGGTGCTGGATTTCAGCGGGACGAGTTAGAACTCGGTGGCCCATGCCTCCGAGGATGGGTTGCCGCCCCGCACTGCTTCGATGATGCGCCAGCGGTCGAAGACCCCGCACGGATGTGAAATGCCGAGCGCAACAGTGTCGCCTACTGCGAAGCCGGTCCCGCGCAGCACGGCATGGTGGTCAAAGAGGCGCTCCACGACACCGTCCGCGGGCTTGTCGCCGTCGTCTCCCAGAACGCGCACGACGACGGGCAGGCCGGCGTCGTAGGGCAGTTCCCGTTTTCCTGCGTTGAGGACGGCCAGCCCGGGCTCGGGCACGGAAATGACGAGTGCGTGCACGGTGACGGCGGGCTGGAGTCCCTCTATCGGGGAGACCGTTGAGTAGAGGCCGTGGTCGTGGGTCACGTAGCAGCCGGAACGCAGCACGGGGGTGTGCGGCTTGGAGGGCAGGTGTGCTGCGGCGCGGTCGGGGAAAGCCGACCCGCCGGCCGTGAACACCGGGTCGGCGTCCATCAATGGGTGCAGCGCGTCGAAGACCTCGGTGGCCAGCGCGAGGTGGTCATCGATCTGTCCTACGGTCTGGGTCTCGCGATTCGCGGGAGCCACGCCTTCGTAGGCGCTCACTCCGGCAAAAAGCAGGGTGCGGGCGTCGTGGATGTCTTGTGCTACGGTGCGGGCTTCGTCCAGGGTTCGTACCCCCGTCCGTCCGCCGACGGCGCCGACGTCGAGCAGTACGCGCAGCCGCCCGGGCAGTGAGGCGAACGCCGTGTGCAGCCGCTGAACACCAACGCGAGAGTCGGCCAGAACGTACAGGACGGTCGATTCGTCGGCTTCGAGCATCGCCCGCAATGCTGTGAGGCCTGGCGGATCAACGACTTCGTTGGCGATGATGATTCGCCGGAGCCCCCAGGAAAATGCGGTGCGGGCCTGCTGCGGGTTGACGACAGTTACCGCCCAGGCGCCGGCGTCGACCTGGCGTTCCACGATCTGCCGCGTCATCGTGGTCTTGATATGCGGCGCGAGGTGCACCTTCTGCGCGGCTGTCCAGTCGGCCATGATGCGGACGTTGGTCTCGAGCCTGCCGATATCGAGGACCATTTGAGGGCGGGGAAATTCCATGTACCCATGGTGTGGGGCGAATCTGTTCAAATGCAATGATGACGCTTCCGGACGCTCACCAAATGTGCCAATGTTGAAGAATAATGACCGTCACTGAGGAGGCATCATGAGTCAGGATAAAGACCACGACAATCCCATTGAAAACGCTGCGGAACGCTGGGCAGAGAACATGGGGGACCAGGTCGGTGACGGCCTGAAAAGCAGCCCCTTTGACACCGCGGAGGACGACGGCGACCCACGCGTCAAGCCGGGCTCCAGCATCAGCGAACGGTCGAACTCACTGGACAACGACAAGCAGTGAGCCAGCTCCCGGCGGCGCCGGGGAGGAAGACCTTGAACACATCACCTGAGATGTATGGTTCGACAAGTTCGAGGAGAACAAGTTGGCCTTCCTCTACCAGAATGAGAAGGCGAGCGGCGAGCCGAGCACCTTCTCATTCTGGTGAGCCGCTAGCCCGCCTTATGCGTGGAGTTGACCGCCACGAGGTGTGCCTTGGGCGGTCCTCCCGCATCGCGCGTGAGCCGGAATCGTGCCCGTTCAGAGACCGGAATCAGTTCGATGAACTCGGTGTGATGGCGCATGTATTCCCACATCACCGGGCAGTACGGCAGCACTGCGACACGGCGACGATGGGCGTCGTCGAGGCAGCCGCGAAGCAATTGCGGGACTACGTTGGGTATTTCGAGACGGCTGTTGACCTCGGTATAGATGAAGGACATGTGGCCGGCCTCCATGCGGTAGTGCGCCGAAGCCGCCACCAGCCCGTCCACGTAAATGTCGAAGCGGGACGCGACCAGATTATTGCTCACGCTGGAAATGTTCATCGTCCTTCACCGCCCAGAGTTACCTCCGGCAGATTCAGTGTCTGCCGTAGTTCCAGTTCAGCTGTGAGGTCGTTGTACTGCATGAGTGCTGCGGCGGTCGGTGCTGGATCGTCGAGTTCGCCGAACAGCTGATCGATCAAGAGGTACAGCTCGTCCGTTGGTATTGCTGAGAGATCTGCGGATGGCAGGGCCGGGACTGCGGTGGCGTCAGTTACTGGGTGGGTCGTTGCGGGGTTCATGCTACTGCTCCTTCCAGGTTGTGAGTGAGTGCGTGGCATTCCGGCCTGACGGCGGGCACATCAACCGATACGGTTTCTTTGGGCTCGGAGGCGGAGATGCCTGCGCAGTGTTCGGTCAGACGAGCGAGGCCGTCACTATCTATGTGACGAGCATGTTTGAGGTCGACGACGACGCCGAGGCCGTTTACGAGAGATGCGGCGCGGCGGATTATGGGGAAGAGGGCCTTGTAGTTCGCATCGGTGAGGCAGCCGGTGACGTCGAGGCGGGCTGAGTTTTGGTCTATGTCCAGACGGACAACAACCTTGAGCTGGTGTTCCATGGGCGTTCACTCCATACGTGTTTGCTCCATGGCCAACTGCTTGACCCTAAATCAATAACAACCTAGTAACGACGAGAACGCAACTCATACTAGTCAGTAATATGTCGGTTTATTCATCAAAGTGTGTTTTGGCGCCGTCTTTGCCCGTGGCGGCAACAATGCTTTCGGCCAGATCCCGCAGCTTGATGTTCCGGGTGCTTGAGGCAGATTTGAGGATTGCTGCCGCAACTTCCTGGCTGCACTGGTTCTGTCCCATGACGATGCCGACGGCGAGGTCGATGCTCGTTCGTGAATTCATGGCGGCTTTCAGGTCCAGCATTGTTTCGTTGCGTTGGGCCAGGCGAAGGGCCAGCAGAAGAGCTTTCGACGTTTGTCGCGCGTACACTTCAGCGGTTTTGATGGCTGCGTCCCCGAAGGCTCGGGGCTCAGAGGAGTAGAGGTTCAACGCAGCTTTGGCGGAGGCCTCGAGCTCGAACGGCACGGCGAGGATGGACCGCATGCCGTGTTCGTTGACTGCGCCCATGTATTCCGGCCAGCGTTTTTCCAGTCGGGTGTCCTCGATCAGCACTCTTGATTGGGAGGCTGAGGCTTCCAGGCAGGGGCCCTCTTCAAACTTGTACTGGATTTCGTCCATCCTGCGGGCGCGTTCGTTGTTGCTGGCAACTGTTGTAGCGCGCTTCTGCCGCCTGAGGGTGATGCCGCACAGAACTTCGACGTCGATGGCAATTGACGTGGCAGCGTGTCGTGCGAGTTCATTCAGAAACTCTTCAACGTCATCCGTTTCGAGGATGAGGTCCTGCATCATCTCGATCAGAGACGTATCTGCAGTCTGGGAATCCATGGCATCATTTCGGTCCGTGCACGCCTATTCTGGACCAGCTGAATCGAGCGGGAGACCATCGTGAGACATGCGAATGATCGGCTTGCTGCTAAACCGCTTATCTAGTTTACACGCGGAAAGGCATGATTTGGCTGTCTATGACAGTCGTTAGGTAAGTATGCTTTCGAATGATTCGTTATTCGATACAGAGGAGGTCAAGTGACCGCACCCCGTCCCGATATCATCAGGATTGCACAGGATCAGTTCGGATGGAGTGACCTCCGCAGCGGCCAGCTCCGCGCCATCGAATCTGCGATGAGCGGCAGGGACATTGTGTGCGTCATGCCCACCGGCTACGGAAAGTCCGCGATCTATCAGGTGCCGGCCATGGCCGCCGAGGGTATCGCCGTCGTCATCTCCCCGTTGATTGCCCTCCAGCGCGATCAGGCGGAGGCCATCAATGAAGCGCTTGGCGAAGAGCGCGCGTTCGTCCTGAACTCCAGCGAGAGCAAGACGGCGACAGACCGTGTGTGGGAGGCCCTGAAAGAAGGTGGCGGAGCCAAGTTCGTCTTCCTGGCCCCTGAACAGCTCGCCAGAGACGAGGTGATGCACGATCTCGGCGAGGCAGACATCTCGTTCATCGTCATCGATGAGGCGCACTGTGTGGCGTCGTGGGGGCACGATTTCCGTCCCGACTACCTCCTCCTGGCGCAGGCTGTGAAGCGGCTGGGCAGTCCGCCTGTCATAGCGCTGACTGCCACGGCCGCTGGGCCGGTACGCGAAGAGATCGTTGAGCAGCTGGGCCTGAAGGACCCGGACGTCTTCATTCGCGGATTCGATCGGCCCAATCTGCACCTCGAGGTCCGAAGGCATCGCGAGAACGGTGACAAGACGGCGGCCATTCTGGATCATGTGGCCGAACGGAAGGGCGCAGGGCTGCTTTATGTGGCCACCCGCAAAGAGGCGGATGAGTATGCCGCCCTGCTCGGTGAAAGGGGGCTGCGCGCTGCGTCCTACCACTCGGGATTACAGCGGAGTGTGCGTGAGGAGGTGCACCACCGATTCCTTGCTGGAGACCTCGACGTGGTGGCAGCGACCACCGCGTTCGGTCTGGGTATTGATAAACCGGACGTGCGTTACGTGGTGCACGCCGATATTCCGGATTCCCCGGACAGCTACTACCAGGAAATCGGGAGGGCTGGCCGCGATGATGAACCCGCGCACGCCGTCCTGCACTACCGGCCGGAAGACCTGGGCCTACGACGGTTCTTCGTGACCAAAACCGTTGATGAACAGGCGCTGCGTCAGGTCGCGAAGATGCTTCAGGATGCCGCCAAGCGCATGTCCGCCCGAGAGTTGAAAGACCAGTCCGGGCTCAGTTCCCGCAAGCTGGGAAATCTCTTGAACCTGCTGTCAGGCTCGCGCACCATCGACGACGCCCCGAAGGGTTATCGGTGGGTGGGTGAGTCGATCGACCATGCCGTTGAAGCTGCCCGCGATCTGGCTGACACACGGGAGCGCATCGATCAGACCCGGCTCGAGATGATGCGGCAGTACGCGGAAACTGACGGTTGCAGGCGGCGGTTCCTGCTCCAGTATTTCGGTGAGGAGGCGCCGTCGTACTGCGGTTACTGCGATGCCTGCGAGGAAGCTGACGCCAGCGGACTGGATGTGGCGGAGGCCGATGCCTACAGCCCGTACCCGGTGAATGCGGCCGTCTCGCACGCGGAGTTGGGCGACGGCGTCGTCATGGGAACGGAGGCGGACGCCGTGACGGTGCTCTTCGAGAATGAAGGCTACAGAACGCTGTCCCTATCCCTTGTTGAGGAGAAAAATCTGCTGAAACTCAAAGGAACCGACACAAATTAGCTAAGCACCCTTTCCATCTGCGGTACTTAGTGCCACGCTTGGAATATATGCGGTGGGAACCGTATGAAGCGTCGGGCTATACCGAAACGAAGAGGAGGAAACGCAATGGCAACTGTAGGTTCTGCTGGACGGGACAGAACAGCTCCCGGAACAAAGACAGCGCTCCAGAAGGCTGCGACGCTCTTTGGTGTCGTCTTTCTGCTGGTGGGGATCCTGGGCTTCATCCCCGGTATCACCACCAACTACGATCAGCTCCAATTCGCGGGATCGGGCTCGGAAGCCCAGCTGCTGGGGCTCTTCCAGGTATCGATCCTCCACAACGTGGTTCACCTGCTCTACGGTGTTGCGGGCCTGGCGATGGCACGCACACACGAGGCAGCCTTCAACTACATGCTCTGGGGTGGTCTGATCTACCTGATCCTCTTCATCTACGGTCTGGTGATTCCGCATGATTCCGTCGCGAACTTCGTTCCGCTGGACACTGCGGATAACTGGCTGCACCTCGCACTGACCGTCGCGATGGTGGGACTGGCCCTCGGCCTCAAGGGATCGGACCGCGACTACGCCGCCGCGGCCAACCGCCGACCATAGTGATCCAACGCCGAATGTAGGGGGAGGGCAGGGGTTTCGGCTCCTGCCCTTCGCGCCCGCATCAGGAGGAACTCGTGAACGAACAGAACATTCAGGAAAGAATCAGCGCGCTCGTTGAGCAGGAACAAGCGCTACGCGGCTCGAACGCCGAAGATCATCAGGGCGAACTCAAGCGGGTCGAAACTGAACTCGACCAGTGCTGGGACCTGCTCCGTCAGCGCCGTGCAAAGCAGGACGCCGGCG
Organism: uncultured Micrococcaceae bacterium; assembly: GCA_947502645.1. Taxonomy (GTDB): domain Bacteria; phylum Actinomycetota; class Actinomycetes; order Actinomycetales; family Micrococcaceae; genus Arthrobacter_J. Next base: position 974,009 of record CANNAD010000001.1, read on the forward strand.
AAGACCCGTCCGAAGCCGAACCGCGCCCTGTTGACGAAGTCGAGGGTTACCTCCAGTAGGAAAACCCGCCTCCACGAAAGGGGAAATCATGGCCCAGAAACTTCATGCTGTTGCTCTCGCATGCACCCTCAGTCCCTCACCCAAGGAATCGAGCAGCGTGCTCCTTGGCCAGCAGGTCCTTGACCAGTTGGAAAAGCACGGGGTCAGCGGTGAACTCATCCGCGCGGTGGACCACAACATCAGCCCTGGCATGGAAACGGATATGGGTGACGGCGATGACTGGCCTGCCATCCGCGACAAGATCCTTGCCGCCGATATCCTGCTTATTTCCACACCCATCTGGCTTGGACATCCCTGCAGCATTTCGCAGCGCATCCTGGAGCGGCTCAACGCCGACCTCTCCACGACGGACGACCAGGAGCGCCCCATCATGTTTGACAAGGTGGGGATTGTCGCCGTCGTCGGAAATGAGGACGGAGCGCACAAAACTGCCTCCGACCTCTTCCAGGGCCTCAGCGAGGTAGGTTTCACCATTCCGGCCCAGGCCGACACGTACTGGGTGGGCGAGGCAATGCAGGGCGTGGACTTCAAGGACCACGAAGAAACCCCGGAAAAGACGGCAGGCACGACGGCGACAGTCGCCAGAAACGCAGCGCACCTTGCCGGTCTGCTCAAGACTTCCGGATACCCTGCGTCCTGAATCGCGGAGAGCGGATACTTAGATGAGATCCATCTGGAAGGGCTCCATTGCCTTTGGTCTGGTCAACGTGCCGGTCAAGGTCTACAGCGCCACCGAAAGCCATGACGTCAGCATGCATCAGGTGCATGACAAGGACGGCGGGCGCATCCGCTACAAGCGGCGGTGCGAAGTCTGCGGTGAAGAGGTCGATTACGACAACATCGACAAGGCGTACGACGACGGCGAGCAGACTGTGGTGCTCACCGACGAGGATATGGAGTCCCTGCCGGTGGAGAAGAACCGGGAGATCGACGTCGTCGAGTTCGTTCCCAGCGACCAGGTGGATCCCATCATGCTGGACCGTGCGTACTATCTGGAGCCTGATTCCAAGTCCACGAAGTCCTATGTCCTGTTGCGCCAGACGCTGGAGAAAACCGACCGCACCGCGATTGTTCATTTCACGCTGAGGCAGAAAACCCGTCTTGCTGCGCTTCGTGTCCGCGGCGACGTCATGATGATCCAGACGCTGTTGTGGGATGACGAGGTGCGGGAGGCGAAGTTCCCGTCCCTCGACGAGCGCGTGAAGATCTCGGACAAGGAACTCAAGATGGCGGCGTCGTTGGTTGATTCCTTCAGTGCGGACTTTGATCCGTCTGAATTCACCGACGACTACCAGGTGCAGCTCCGGGAGCTCGTGGAGGCCAAACTCGAGAAGGGTGAGGGCTTCAGTACGGAGGAAACCTTCGGGGAGACGGAGGACGACGGCGAGGGCAGCAACGTCGTGGACCTCATGGAGGCGCTCCGGCGGTCGGTGGAGAAAAACCGGGAGAAGAAGGGCGGCGCCGCCGAAGACGAGAAGAAACCGGCGGCCAAGAAGGCAGCTCCCAAGAAAACGGCGCCCAAGAAGGCGGCACCGCGGAAGAAAGCCGCCCAGAAAAAGGGTGCCTGAAGCAGCTTCAACGCATTTCGTAACAATCACTTCATACTGTTGCGAACCCGGTGGTAACTTGCATGCATGAACGGAAACCGTGAATCAATTCCCGTCCTGGACCTGAGCACGGCACGGTCCGCTGACGGCACCTTCAACCCTGCTTTCATTGAGCAGCTCCGCGACGCCACCCACAAGATCGGCTTCTTCCACCTCACCGGATACGGTGCCGGTCCGGGCCGCGTGGAAGAACTTTTCGACGTGACCAAACGGTTCTTCGAACTCCCCCTCGAAGAGCGGCTGAAACTGGACAACCGCACATCCCCCCACTTCCGCGGGTACACGCGTCTTGGCGCCGAAATGACCCAGGGCAAGGCCGACGCACGCGAACAGCTGGACTTTTCGCCGGAGCGTGAGCCGGTCAGCGAGTATCCCGACGACGAACCGTACTGGCTGGTTCAGGGACCGAACCTGTGGCCCGAGGACGTGATGCCGGAGCTGAGCCGCGTCTCCATGGCGTGGGCCGAACTCATGTCCACCGTTGGTGCCGAGCTCCTGAGCGCGATCGCCGTCTCTCTGGAACTGCCGGAGAACCACTTCACCGAAGCCTTCGAGGGCACACCCGCCTGGATGGCGAAACTCATCCACTACGTAGGCGGAGTGGTGCAGGAAGCTGGAAACCAGGGCGTCGGATCCCACGCAGACTACGGTTTCGTGACGCTCCTGCTGCAGGATGAAGTAGGTGGGTTGGAGGTCAAGCCGCACGAGTCGGAGACCTGGATCCCCGTGGAGCCCCTTCCGGGCGCGCTGGTGGTCAACCTTGGCGAAATGCTCGAGGTCGCTACCCAGGGCTACCTGTCCGCCACCATTCATCGCGTGCAGGCGCCGCCTCCCGGCGTTGACCGGTATGCCATCCCGTTCTTCTGGTCGCCGAGACTGGACGCCGTCGTCGACCCCGTCCAGCTGCCGCCGTCCCTGGCGGAGCAGGCGCGCGGTATTTCCGACGATCCGCAGAACCCGATGCTGGCCTCCTACGGTGCGAACGTGCTCAAGGGTTGGCTGCGGGCACACCCGAAGGTTGCCGAGATCCACCATCCTGAGCTCGTGGGACACTCCCGCGCCCAAGACGACTAGGCTTGGTGCGTGACTGCTGAGACCCGTGAACCCCTTGTAACCCTGCTCAACGACGGCGGCGAGACCGCTGTCAAGACGGAGTACCTTTTCGATGCGCCACCAGCGCGGATGTGGGCATTCCTCACGAACCCGAAGAAACTACGCTTCTGGTTCCCCTGTGAAATGACCATTCAGCTGCGTGAGAAGGGTTCGGTTGTTTTCACGTTCCCGGCTGAGCGCCCGGAGACTGGTTCCGTGGTGGCAGTGGATGAGAACCGTCTGCTGTCCTACACGTGGGGCGAGGAATTGCTTCGCTGGACGCTGAAGGCTGTCGACGACGGCTGCCGCCTGGTGCTGACGGACGTTCTGGCGGATCCTTCCACGGCAGCGAACGTTGCGGCTGGCTGGCATCTGACCTTCCTTGGGCTGGATGACCTGCTGCACGAGCGCGAGCTGGGGCAGGACCCGGCGTTGTGGGATGAGTATGTGGCGCGCTACCGGAAGCAGTTCGCCGAACAGGACTGACCAGTTGCATACCTAGCAGCTCTATGGTTCCATACCTAGTACTACAAGGTATGGAGGCGTTATGCGTATCGACAAGGACCTGGTGGCCGCCTCGGCCACCCCACTGGTGCTGGGAATCCTGACGGAGGGAGACCTCCACGGGTACGCCATCCTCAAACGCGTTGGCGAATTGTCCGACGGCGGCATGCAGTGGACCGACGGAATGCTCTACCCGCTGCTCCACCGCCTCGAACGGCTCGGCTATGTGTCCTCATCCTGGGGAACGTCCGACGCCGGCCGTCGCCGCAAGCACTACGCCATCACGGACGAGGGCCGAGAAACTCTCGCCGAGCGGCAGCAGCAATGGGCCGTCGTCGCCGATGCACTCCGGCAGGTCTGGCAGACCACGCAGCAGGCCGCACAGGGGCCGCGCATGGCCGGAGGACTGGCGTGATGACCGGGGAACTGGAAGCCCAGATTGACCGGTGGCGCAGCTACGTCCAGCGGCATCAGGCCATCTCACCGACCGATATTGACGAGCTGGAAGATCACCTCCGGGAACAGATCGCTGACCGCAAAGCAACAGGGCTCGACGACGACGAAGCCTTCCTCGTGGCGATCAAACGCCTTGGCAACCTCGACGCCGTCTCGCATGAGTTCGCCCGTGAACACTCTGACCGCCTCTGGAAGCAGCTGGTCCTCGTCCCGGAGAACGCCGGGGAATCCGCGCCGCCGTGGCGGGAACTCGCCGTCGTCCTCCTGTTTGCTCTGGGGGCGGGAGCGGCCGTGAAAGCGGGCACGACGTTGGTGAGCGATGAAAACGCGCTCGCCCGAAACATCGGCCTGTTCGTCTTCCCGTTTGTGGCCGGATACTTTGCCTGGAAAAGGCGCCTCACGGCGCGGGTAGCGGCTGCGCTGATTGTCCCGTTCGTCATCCTTGCCGTGGTTCTCAACGTTTACCCCTACGCGACCGGCGGTTCCACGGAGCTGCTCACCGTGCTGCACGTGCCGGTCATCCTCTGGCTGCTGGGCGGTGTGGCCTACGTGGGCGGCAGGTGGCGCTCTGACCGCAGACGCATGGACTTTGTTCGCTTCACCGGGGAACTGGGGATCTACTTCACCCTGTTGGCCCTCGGCGGAGCTGTGCTGATCGGGCTGACGTTCGCCGCCCTAGACATGGTGGGCGCCGATTTTGAACCCGTCATGGAGCACTGGATCCTTCCCTTCGCGGTGCCCGGTGCGCTCGTGGTCGCCGCGTGGCTGGTGGAGGCCAAACAGAACGTCGTCGAGAACATCGCGCCGGTGCTGACGCGCGTGTTCACGCCGCTGACCATCCTGATGCTGCTGTCCCTCCTCCTAGTGCTGGCAACTTCCGGCGGGCTGACCAGCATTGACCGCGACCTCCTGATTCTCATGGATGCGATCCTCATTCTGGTTCTCGGCCTGCTGCTCTATTCGATTTCAGCCCGGGACTCCCTGGCACCAGCGGGGCTCTTCGACGCGCTGCAGCTGATCCTCGTGGCAGCAGCCCTGGCGGTTGATGCGCTGATGCTCGGCGCCATGCTGGCCCGCATTGCCGAGTTCGGGTTCAGCCCCAACAAGATCGCCGCGCTGGGGCTGAACCTCCTCCTGCTCATCCACCTGATCCGCTCCGGCTGGCTGACACTCGGATTCCTGCGGGGCCGGCAGGCGTTCCCCGCACTGGAACAATGGCAAACCCGCTACCTGCCCGTCTATGGTGCCTGGGCCGTCGTCGTCGTTGTGGTCTTTCCGCTGGTGTTCAACTTCGCCTGAACGGTACGGCCCCGGCGGCCGATCAGCGGTCGGAGGAAAGCCACCAGAACGTAAAGACCGATAGCCAATACCGCGATGGTGGCCCCCGGGGAGAGAGGCTGGAAGTAGGTGGTGGTGAGACCCGCGATACAGACCGACGTGCCGATCAGCATCGCCACCGCCATGGTGGACCGAAAGGACGTGGCCACCAGCTGCGCGATAGCCACCGGAACGATCATGAGCGCCGAAACCAGCAGGACGCCCACCACCCTCATGGAAACGGACACGGTCAGTGCGGCCGTGACAGCTATCGCAATATTGAGCGTACGCACCGGAAGGCCGGTGGCGCGGGCAAACTCCTCGTCCTGGCAGAGGCTGAACAACGCCGGACGTAACCCGATCCCCACAGCAACAATGAGACCCGCGAGCCCAACGGTGAGCCAGACGTCGAGCATATTGACCGTGGAGATTGAACCGAACAGATATCCCGTGAGGTTCGCGGACGTGCCGCCGGCAATGCCCATCAGCAGGACCCCGCCGGCAATCCCACCGTAGGAAAGGAGGGCCAGCGCGACGTCGGCGCTGGTCCGTCCTTTCTCCCGTGCCACTTCAATCAGGACGGCGCCCACGACGGCGGCAACCATTGCGCCGGGGACCGCAAGGGCACCGACCGAATCGAAGCCGGCCGCTGACCCGGCGAGCCACCCCATGGCGACGCCGGTCAGGGCAACATGCCCGATCCCGTCGCCCAGCAGAGCCAGCCGCCGCTGAACCAGATAGGTGCCAATGATGGGCGCCGTGGTCCCCACCAGGATCGCGATGATCAGCGCTCGCTGCATGAGGGGACTCTCGAACATGGCTGAGAGAGTGCTGACAAAATCCACTCTGCCTCACCACTGCCCGTCTGGGCTGCTGACGGCGACCCTTTCGTGAACCATCCGCCCACGCTGCAGGATCACCGACCGCGTGATCACCGGCTCCAGCTCGCCCAGTTCATGCAACACGATCAGCAAGGTGGACCCCGCCCGTCGGAGAGCGGAGAGTGTGCCGGCCAGCGATTCTCTGGACTCAACGTCCAGGCCAGCCAGTGGCTCATCAATTAACAACACATCAGGCCGCCGAACGAGCGCACGCGCCATCAACACCCTCTGCTGCTGCCCGCCGGAGAACGTGTGAACCCTTTCGCCGGCCCGCCCAGCCAGGCCAACCTGCTCCAGAGCAGCCAGTATGCGACGTCGGCTCTGGGCAACCGGCCGCAGCCGCCGGTTGCTGAGCAGCCCCGACGCAACCACTTCAGCCGCCGTCGCAGGCACACCACTGGTGAACCCCACGCGCTGGGGAACATAGCCCACCCGGTCCCACGGCAATAACCGGCGGCGGGCGACGTCGACGCCATAGAGCTCAGCGGTGCCGTGTTCCAGCGGAACCAACCCCAGAAGGGCTTTGAGCAGAGTGGTTTTCCCCGACCCGTTGGCACCCAGGAGGGCGACCGCCTCGCCGTCTTCAATGTGCAGGGTGATCCCGTCGAGAACTCGTCCCGTGCCGAAGTTGACGCTCAGATCGCGGGTTCTCACTGCTGGCGTTGGCGTTACTAGCGGGCTAGGCACAGTTCAACGCCTCCCGCAGTGCGCTCAGGTTGTTGCGCATCTCCTCCAGATAATCGGTGCCTTCATGGGTCTGTGCCTCCACCGGGTTGAGCAGGGCGACGTCGATCCCGAGGTCCGCAGCCAGGGTCTCGGCCACCTTCGGGTTGACGAGAGACTCCGTGAAGATTGTCTGCACATTCTTGTCCTCAATGACGTCACGAATCTTCGCCACCCGCACCGGAGAAGGCGCAGCCTCCGGGTCGATTCCCGAGATCCCCACCTGCTCCAAGCCGTACTTGTCCGCGAGGTAACCGTAGGCCTCGTGCGACACCACAATGGTCCTGAACTCACACTGAGCGAGCCCCAAGGTATACGCATCATCGAGCTCATGCAGTTCCCTGACCAGATCCTCCGCGTTGGCCTGATAGGTGGCCGCGTTGCCGGGGTCGGCGTCGGCCAGTTCATCGCCAACCAACTGCGCCACCTTCGCCATTCGTTCCGGATCCAACCAAAAATGCGGATCGGAATTGGTTTTGAGGTTCGCCGCCTCTGAAACATCAATGACGTGTTCCGGGGGCGCATGCTCAACAGCTTCATCCACCGCGGCTGGAAAACCGGGAAGGTAGAGAACGGCATCAGCAGCGTCCAGACGGGAAACCGTTGCAGGGGAGAGCTCAAGATCATGGGGTTCAGCACCCGGCGGGGTCAACGAAGAGACCTGCACCAGCTCGCCGCCCACCTGCTCAGCAACGAATTGCAGCGGGTAGAAAGAGGCCATGACCTCCAGCTTCCCTTCCTGGTCGGCGCCCTGGCCCGAGGTCTGCCCTGAGGTCTGCCCTGAGGCTAGGTCGCCGCAGCCCGATAGAACGAGTGCGGCGACCGCCGTGAACAACACGGACCCCAGAACCGGTTTTCGACGCATCACTTGTGGTCGTGTCCCTCATGCTCATGCGCTGCGGTTGCCGGCTTGCCCGTGAGGACGGCCATTTCGTTGGGAGTCTCGGGCAGGTCAAAGCTGTCAAGGATCTCGCCGTGGGCGATGTCGATGACATGCAGCTTCTTGTCCGCAGCATCAGTGACATACGCATAGCCGTCGGAGCTGACCTGGACCGCGGGGCCAGGTGTCTGCCAATCCTCTTTCTCTTCCCACGGCTTGACGACCGGTACTTCGTGCAGAATCTTGCCGCTCTCATCAAGGATGTTCAGTTCGCCGTCGTAGGTGAGGACGAGGGCCTCGCCCTCAGGTCCGCGAGCCAGCGAGCGGAACCAGTAGGCCGAGCCCAGATCCACGGTCTTGAGGCTGTCGGCACGGGTGTCGATCAGTGCCACCTTGGTGGGCTGTTCTTGCTCGGCGTCCGCGTCAGTCTTGTAATCGGCGAGAATAATGGGCGAATCATGGGTGCCAAACTGGTTGCCTGAACGCTGGTAATCACCCTCCACGGAGACCTTGTGGAAATCACCATTTCGGTAGATGACGGGCCCATTCTCACAGCCGAGCGACACAACGTCTCCCTGTTCGGTTGGCTTGGCTGTAGCTTCTCCGTGCACGCCAGGGCAGTCGGTAGTCTCGGCGAGAACCTTACCCTCAGGGCTGAGGACCTGGACCGTCTTGCGGGCTTCTTCGGTGCCTTGGGTGAGCAGTAGGTTGCCGCTGCTCAGGGGCACTGCAACGCCGTGGTGGGCTGTTTCAGTTGAATGTTCCGTTACTTCATCTGCGTTGATCTGGCCGTCGGAGAAAGCTTCCGAATCCATGATTTTGATGTTCCCGGTGCCGTCAGCGAACAACGCTGTTTTCCCGGCATTCCGCACCACGTGGCCCGCCTTTTTCGCTTCAATGCTTTCGCCGGTGTCAGTGGGTTCCTGCTGGTAGTAGTGGTAATGGTCGCCATGTTTCTCGGCGATCAGCCCGGTGTCCAGTACCTTGAACGCATCGCCGTCACTGATCAGGGCGTGGCGCCCGTCGCCGGCCTTGTTGACCCGGAGAAAGCCGTCATTCTCGACGTCTCCCACGACCTCGCCGGACTCGCCGTCGATCACCATGACGCCGCCGTCGTACGTGAGTACAACGCGGGGGGACAGGGCTGCGACTTCCTCGGGTTCTTTGGACTCCGAGGATGAGGATGACGACGGCGAGGCGGTGTTCTGGGCGGGAGTTTCCGCGGAGCTGGGTGCGCCGCAGGATGAAAGGGCTAGGGCGGCCAACAGGGCGCCGGACAGTGTGGCTGTACGCATAGGAGTAGACATAACTGTCATGCTAATGAGAATCGTTTGCATTAGCAAATGGTGCTGTTCTCACCTCCGGCGGGGCCGCCTTCGCCTGCTTCCCCTCCTCCTCCCTCAAAATCGGTGCTAATGCGCAAACGCGTGCGTTGCAACGCGCAATTCTGTGACTAAGCAACGGTTCTGTGTCGGAAGCGTAAACTCTTGGAGTGAAGTCCGGATGGAAGCTCATGAGCACCCCGCAGAAGATGGTGTTCGTTGTGTTGGTCTTCTGTGCGATGACTGTTCTGATACTTCCCGAGATTCCGTATGTTCTTCGCATGTGCGGAGCGGCTGCGGTGGGTGCCTGGTTAGTAGTGCGTCCGCGGCGATCGTCTGGTAAGAAGGTGGTTTCCCCGTATCGAACCAAAGCCAGAGTCAGGACCGCGGACGAGCGAGAACTAGATGTGCGCTCGTGCGCGCGGCATTGGGCTACCCGGATGCTTCAAGGCGAGTGCGACCGGCGGGAGGCAATCAGGAGGGTCCGCGAGACCGTTCCTGGTTTTCGGTTTCAGCGGTACGAGAGAGATTTCGACGACGCTCTGAACCTCAGCGAGAAAGACAAGGTAAGTGTTCGTGCCCGGCGCGACGAACTGATTGCCAAAGCCCGTCAGCAGGATGTCTTCAACGCAGTGTTCACCATTCACTTCTATAATTGCCGCTACTCAGGCCATATGGGCGAGTACGGGCTCGGCCACATCAATATCATCGATGCTCTGGGTGACGTATTTTCCCCGGACCTGATCGCCGAAGCGGTGAGGCGGGCCGACGCGCTGATCGAGGACGGCCAGCAGTGCGGCTCCAGGGCCCGCGATGTGCCGGAGGACATGGCTGCGCTGGCCGAGGCGCATCCCGGATACCATCACGATCACTTGTCCGATGCAATGTTCTGGGGATATCACCTAAATCGCTGACCCAGCGCCGGCGGTGAGGGCTCCCAGCCGTTTACGGCGTCGAGCACCCGCCACATCAGTATTCGCCGAGTATCCGGAGACATGCCCTGCTCATGCCCGGGACCTGCTGGGTGTGACCGGAGCGCCCAAGCACTTCGACGCCGTCGTCATGGGCCGCGCAACGCACTAGCCAGCGCTGGATGCTGGCCTGGCCAGCGCCTACCCACATCTGGATCAGTACGTGGTCACCCATGACCGGAACCTGCCCGACGACGACCACGTCACCGTGATCGACGAATTCCACCTCAAAGTCAATCCGGTCCTCATCGGATCAGGTACTCCGTTGCTGGCGTCGGCTCCCGCTCCGACGGATCTGGTGCTGATGTCGACGCGGGAGGTGCGCTGAGCGGACCGCTAGCAAAGCTGCGAACCTGGACCATGAAACGGCAGTTCAAGGCTGCGGTGACGGGGATGCCTGCACGCTATGGTGTGACGAGCTCACAATTCATAGGCACTATCAGTGCTCTTCTCGCCGGTGCTGTGGATCGGTGGGGCCGTTCACCCTAGGCTCAAGGAGTCGACTGGTAGTTTGGATCCAATGATGATGGTGAAGCTGCGGAAAATGAGCCAGGATGAATTCGATGAATGGCGTCCCAGAGCCGTCGCCGATTATGCCGCTGACCATGTGCGCGCTGGCTCTATGCCCTCGGATCAAGCGGAGGAGTTGGCCGAAAAGCAGTTCAGGGGATTACTCCCGGATGGCGTGGCTACCCCGGAGCAGCATTTACTGATCCCTGTTCTCGACGGCACCCCCATAGGCTTCTTGTGGTTACAGATCCCATCCTCCGTGGATGCACCAGAAGTATTCATATATGACATATCGGTGGATCCATCCATGCGCGGCAGGGGGTTGGGGCGAGCCGTTATGGTTGCGGGTGAGGACTATGCCCGCCAGCGAGGGGCACAGTCCATCCGGCTGCACGTTTTCGGTGAAAACAGCGTAGCCCGCGGCTTGTATGAGGATCTGGGTTACGACGTGACCAACGTGATGATGGCTAAAACGCTCGCTTAGAACGCATGTGGAAGTCGATCGCTTGGGCAGCCGCATACGAGAACTTGTCGCTACCGCACCATTCTGGCGGAGGCGATCCCGAACGCACTGGGATCAACCTGTTCTGCGCCGTCGACCTCGTATCCGTTGCGCCGATAGAACGCGACCGCCCTCGGATTGTCCTTCGCGACCCACATCACGAGAGGTTCCTCATCCGCCGTCGCGTCGAGCAGTGACTGACCTGCGCCACTGCCGTAGTGCGCTGCGAGCAGATAAATGCTGAACAGCTGACGGTCCCGGACCGGCTTCTCTTCGTCCTGCCCTATGGTTGGACCGACGAAAGCGAAGCCGACGATGTCACCGTCGCTTTCAGCAATCCGGACGGTCCACTCATCGCGGGGATTGCCGAGAATGTGATTCCACATCCGGGGAGGAGGCCAAAGTCATTGGCACACCCCAATTCATAAGGGGTAAGCTCGGACGATGGACGGTTTTGACCCCGCAAGCAGCGTTGGCCCCGACGTTGCCAAACGGTGACGATCAGGTGCGCGGCGATGAAGGCGAAACAGTCGAGTTTCTCGTAGACCGTGCCAAGGGCAGAACCGCGCTCGAGTTCGCCATTGGCACCGGTCGCATTGCACGCGTAGCCACCGACCGGGTGGTGCTGGACATCAACCGCCACGACCCCGTCACGCAGATTCTTGATGAGAACCACGTTTCGCTGTCGGACAACGGCGTGCGGATGGGCCGATCTCCTGCCGCCTCATCTGGTCAAGCGAAATGGACCTCATGGCCAGAATCGCTGGCTTGAAACTTAGCGATCGCTGGGGCGACTGGGACTCCCAGCCGTTCACGGCGTCGAGCACCCGCCACATCAGCTTGTACGCGCGCTACTGATTGGAGCATCATGCGAAAACTCGTGTATTTGGTTGCCGTCACGGCCGACGGCTTCATCGCCGGACCCGACGGCAATTTCGACTTCTTCTCCAACGATCCCGCCACGCTCGCGGAAGTATTCGCCGAGTATCCGGAGACATGCCCTGCTCATGTGCGGGACCTGCTGGGCGTAACCGGTGCGCCGAGGCATTTCGATGCCGTCGTCCTGGGGCGTGCAACGCACCAGCCAGCGCTGGATGCCGGCCTATCCAGCGCGTACCCGCATCTGGATCAGTATGTCGTTACCCATGACCGGAACCTGCCCGACGACGACCACGTCACCGTGATCGACGGCGATCCGCTGGGTTTCATCCGGAAGCTCAAGCAGCAACCGGGCCTGGATATCTGGCTGTGCGGCGGCGGTAATCTGGCCGCGCAGCTCCTTCCCGAGATCGACGAATTCCACCTCAAGGTCAATCCGGTCCTCATCGGGTCTGGTATTCCACTGCTGGCGTCGGCTCCCGCTCCGACGGATCTGACGCTGCTCTCGACTCGGCTTCTTCCTGGCGGTGTGCAGTTGAATATCTACTCTGGAGGGACCCAACACGGCTGACGGCCGTTACACTCACACCCATGCCGCGGATACTGATTACTGGAATGTCGGGTGCAGGGAAAAGCACCCTCCTTGCAGAACTGGAAGGGCGCGGTCATTTCACGCTCGACACGGATTATGACGGCTGGGAACTCCCGGACCGCACGTGGGACGAACCGCGGATGGACGCGCTGTTGGCCGGGCATGCCGACGTCGTCGTGTCCGGAACCGTCGAAAACCAGGGACGCTTCTATGACAGGTTCGACGACGTCGTCCTGTTGAGCGCCCCACTGCCGGTTTTGCTTGAGCGGGTCAGCAACCGCACCGACAACCCGTACGGAAAGTCGGCCGAACAGAGGGCGGAAATCGCCAAGTATGTGGAGACCGTTGAACCGTTGCTTCGACGTGGTGCGAGTGTTGAACTCGACGGACGGTTGCCTGTGGCCGAACTCGCGGACGCTGTTGAAGGTCTCGCTGGCGCTCCGACTGGCAGGACCGCGACGTGACGGTGGAACTCATCCGTGTTGCGGCGGGCATTATTCTTCGGGGGGACAGCTTGCTGTTGGTGCAGCAGGAAATGGGCGGCGTCGGCCGGTGGAGTTTGCCAGGAGGCGTAGTCGAGGACGGCGAGTCGGATGCCTACCTCAGCAGGGACTGGTCCAACGTTAGCTATACGTCGCCGTGACCAACGGCGCTAGATGAAATGGCTCAACGGAATCCTCCGGTGTCGAGGAGCGCGCGGGTGATTTAAGTGGCCAGGTTTTCGGAATCGGACTGAAGCGGTTGGTCATTGACGTGAGTTGACCGCGCGTCGGGAGAGCACGATGGTCAGGATGACACCAGCCATGAGTAGGAGGAAGCCGGCGAGATTCCAGACGATGTCGTACGGCAGAATGTCCACTCCGTAGCGGATTTGGTGTAGCTGGAGGAGTTTGTGGTCGATGATCCCGTCCCACAGTTGAAACAAGCCAAGACCGACAAGGAAACCAGCCCATCCCGCACCCGCCCGGAATGTGTTCCTACGCCGCGCGTCGAGCATGAGAAAGAATCCGGCGACGAAGAAGAACAGTTCCGCGGCGTGCAGCAGGCCGTCCGACATCAGCGCGATGTCAGGCGTGGCGTTGTCATAGAAATGATGCCAGGCAAGAATCTGATGAAACACGATCTCGTCGACTGCCGCCATCGTCCCTATCCCGAGTAGAAACGCCGCCCAATAGGATCTGTTTCGGAACGCGGACTTGCGTGCTCTCGGTTCAGTGCTGGTCACGGTGGGTTTCCCTTCACGAAAGCTGATCGGAACTCTTTGATGGACCTGAATGTGAAACCGCCCGGTCGGGTGACAAGGGTGCAGGTGCGGCTGGAAGGCGGCGTCCCTCCGCCCGGTACCAATGGCTCCACAGCAGCACAATCAAGGCAAAATCGACCACGTCGCCCCCATAGAACATGAGCTGCGCCCCAGCATGTGCATCCTCCACGCTCACGCCAGGTAGCGGGTACGCGTAGAGTAATTTCGCCAGAATGCCGTGCGCAGCTAGCGAGAGCACCAGCACACTGGAGCGCATCACGAAACCGGACCGGTGCGGGGACGGGTCCACCGGTATCAGCGCAAAGGTGTAAAGATATCCGGCGAACAGGAAGTGCGCCATCACCAGCAGGTGCACAACCATCGACTGCTGCATGAGCTGATGCAATGGGGTGAGGTACACCAGCCACATGCCGCCCACGTTCAGTACGGCAGCCACAATCGGGTTGGTCAGCGCGCGCGCGAGCGGGCTTCGAAGTATCCAGCTGAGTCGACGTGCCCGGCTCACGTTGAGCGATCGCAATGCCAGCGTCATGGGAGCGCCCAATACGAGGAAGAGTGGCGCCACCATCCCCACCAGCAGATGGGCGGCCATGTGAGCGGTGAAGCTGCCGTGTGCTGCCGCGGCGAGGGGGCCGACGAACCCAGCCGCACCCACGGCCAAACCAAGAACCCAGAAACCGGACCGATACCATCGCCATGGCCGACCCCGATGGGCTTCCCTACCGGCCGCTCCCAGGTAGACAATCGCGGCAATCACGAACGGCACAAGGAGTATCCAGTCCAGTTCCAGAGCGCCTAAACCGCCTGCGCCATGAACGTGTTTGTCCACCATTCAGGCCGGGGTCCCTTCCGCGATGCACCAATTTCCCTCCACGCTAGCCGCAACAACGGGGACGCGGAAGACGTATGCGTGGATCACTATGCTCGTTACATGAAGGACTTCGAGCTTTCCGTTGACAGCGAGCAGTTCCGTGTCTCAGAGAGGCTGCAACCCAACGGGGTGATGAGCTACGACTTCACTTGGCTTAACGGCCCCAACGATGGGAATTGTGGCTTCACTGTGGCCGTCTTTGCCGCCGGGTCAGCAGCCACCAGGTCCGACGTCGTCGTCCGAATGTCTCTTGATCGCCTCACTGATGAGGCGAGAGGGTTCGTCGAAGCGTTTTATGAACGGTGAATTGGCGGTGTCGATTACTCGATGGCTACCGCTAGTATGCAGGATCTGGGGGAGCCGAACTTTCCGCCAAGGTACGATCGTCCCATGAACATCCGACCCATCCTTCGACCCTTGTTCTTACTCTCGATTGTCCTTCTCCTGGCTGGAGCGGTGACGGTTTCCATCACAAACCTGGGCCTACTGGGCTGGGCGCTACTGGTCATTGGGTTAGTCACGAATGTGATCGCAGCTGGTCGCACCGTGACCGAGGGATCTGCTCAGCGTTAATGTCTGGCCATGCATACATGGCCGTCAGTTATCGATTCGTCGTCCTGGTCTTCCTGTGAACGCAAGAACTACGCCGGTGATGAGGGACGGCTATCGGTCCTTAGTCATCCGAGGTGATGGAGAACGCTTTCACAAAGCTGCCTGTCGCTCCGGCCAGGAAAATATACGCAGATAGCAGGATGCCCCTGTAGGCCCAGGAATCGCCGAGATGTGCCGCCAACTGAGTGCGACCTCCGAAGATTGCGACGGCAAATGCTATGCACAGCCCGGCTACGATAAACCAGCCGACGCGCGTCTTCACCAGCTCAACCTCCTAGTATTCTCCGGCCTCACAAGTTTTACACGGAATGGAATGGATTCGCGCAGCCGCTGGTCGGTGGCCGGTCCTTCATCGACGCAACTGACCGGAGGCGCGCGCCTCCCTACTGTGTATGGATGCGGCCCTCCGTCGGGAGTGTACGAGGTGCACATCGCGTGCGGGCGACGGCGATCGTGAACGCGCGTGCAACGTCAGGCGTCCGCAAAAGGCCTCCTATCTGTTTACATGCACACGCTATCTGTATGCACGTGGGAAGCTAATCGCGGGGACGGCGAATCCGGCTAGGAACAGGGCGGTAGGCATTATGGCAAAGTCACGGGACGTTCACCTATGGACGCTCGCCCATGCCGAGCGGGCCGCGCTCGCGGAGGACCTTGCGGGACTGACTACGGACCAGTGGAGGCACACGACCCTGTGCGGAGATTGGGAGGTGGAGGACGTCGTCGCCCACCTCACAGCTGCAGCGAGCCTGAACCAGTGGCAATGGATGCGCAGCATTGTTGGCGCGCGCTTCCGTCCGGACGTGCACAATCAGCGCAGGCTGCAAGAGCATCGCGGTAGCGACCCAGGGGAAACCCTTGATCGTTTCCGGGCGGTCATCAACAGCACTGTCGCGCCGTCGTCGCACACCCCCGCGTATCTGGGGGAGGTGTTGGTGCACGCTCAAGACATCCGCAGTCCACTGGGACTCGCGCGGACGCCGAGCGTCGAGGCGCTAACGCCGGTCGCCGAATTCTATGCGAGCCGGAACTTCACGGTCGCCAGCCGAACCCTTGCCGCGGGCCTGCAACTGGAGGCCGACGACGGACCGTTCGCAACGGGCTCAGGGCACCTTGTGACGGGTTCAACTCTTGCGCTGGTGATGGTCATGGCTGGCCGTGTTCCCTACCTGAAGGATCTCACTGGACCCGGCGTGCAAACCCTTCGGTTGCGTCTGGAGTGAGCCTCCGGCCGATCGAATCGATGACAAATGCGAGGGCGATTCCGCCGGCATAGGCAATCAAATCTATGGCACCAAAAGTGGTTCCGAATATCAGGGCAAGTGGCGCCCAAACTAGCCTGAGTTCAGTCGGGATTCCGGTGAGTTGAAACAACTCGACGGCCACGCATGTTACGAGCGCGACGACGGCGATCACCGCTTTCGATTTTCGGGGAACCAGGAAGGCGATAGCCAGATAAACCAGAACGGCATACAGCCCATCGCCGACCGGATCAGCCCACGCACCGTCACTGAAAGCGCGAATGGACAGGCCGAGGGCAACCGTTATCAACGCCAGGATGAGCAGAGCTCTACGCCGCTTCGACATGGTCCCCATTCTCTGCCCGAGTGTCCCCTTCAATTATGTGCACGCCAAGACTATGTGGTGCGGTCGCTCTCGACGGTTTCCTGCTGGGCGCGATCTGGCCGGCGGCGATCGCTGTCAAGGCCAGGGCGAATCCGACCATCTGGGCTGCACCGAGGGTCTGGCCCAGCAGGAGTGCTCCCAGGGCTGCTGCGGCCAGTGGTGAGAGCAGTCCGAGGACGGCGACCGAGGCAACCGGGAGGCGAGCGATGCCACTGAACCAGAGCGTGTAAGTGACCAGCCCACCGATGAGACCCAGCCAGAGGTAACCGGTCACCGCTGTGTTGTCGATGCTCGTGGGTACGCCCTCGAACAGTAGCGTGATCGGCAGGAGGAACAAGCCGCCGGCTGTCAGCTGCCAACCGGCCAGGCCCATCGCGGGCACCCCGGCGGGTCGGCCCCACTTCTTGGTGAGAGTGACGCCGAATCCCATGGAAACCGTACCTAGCAGACCGGCGGCCACGCCGACCGCGTCCAGTGTCGCAGTGGAGCGCAACACGACCAGGGCAACGCCGATGATCCCGACAACACCCCAGGACAGGCGCCACGCGGAGAGGGGCTCGCGCAGGATGATCACGACGAGAATCGCGACGATCAGCGGTTGCGCCGCCCCGAGAGTCGCAGCAATACCGCCGGGCAGGTGATAGGCGGCAACGAACAGCAGTGGAAAGAAGGCGCCAATGTTCAGCACGCCGAGCACCGCAGATCTCCACCACCAGGCACCCATCGGCAGCGCTCGGGTCAGCGCAATCGCAAGCAAGCCCGCTGGTAGTGCGCGCACCAGCGAAGCGAAGAGGGGATGCCCTGGCGGCAGCATCTCAGTCGTCGCCATGTACGTAGTCCCCCACACTGCCGGTGCGATAGCGGTGAGCAACGTGACCCGTAATGTACCCATGACCAACTCCTCAACGTTGAACTGTTTAACCCTGAGAAGATTACGATGGTAGTCTGATCCACGTCAAACAGTTCAACGTTAAGAGGATTTGTGGAGGACAGTGTCGACCGCATCATCGCCCAATGGGCGCAGGTGCACCCGCGGATGGACGTCGGGCCGATGGGAGTCCTCGGCAGACTCTCCCGGCTCACTCGCTTCTTCGAGCGTGACCTGCAGGGAGTCTTTAGTGAGCACAGCCTGCAACCCGGAGAATTCGATATCTTGGCGACCCTGCGAAGAGCGGACACCGACGGGACTGGCTTGACCGCGGGACAGCTATCTGAGAGTGCCATGGTCACATCAGGGGCGATCACCAACAGACTCGACCGGCTCCTGGCCAAGGGCCTCATCACCCGCGAGACCGACCCAAGCAGCAGGCGCACCATCCGGGTCGCCCTGACGCCGCGAGGACAGGAAATCGTCGACGCGGCCCTGCGCGATCACGTCGACAATGAAGAACGTTTGCTCTCTATCCTGTCGACCAGCCAGCGTGAACAACTTGAAGGCCTGCTACGACTCCTCCTCCAAGACCGAGAGAGCCGTAGTTAACGCCGCTCGCGGGACGATACATGCTGGGTTACGCGGGGCCCAGGCTGGTCACTCATCCGGAGCGATCGCGCGAGCATAACGATCAGCGATACGTGCAACTGCGGTAGCCAGTTCCGGCGAGTCGACGATTTCAAAGTCGGCGTCCAGCACACCAAGCCAAAATGCGACGGCGTCGGCCGAGGTGCCGCCGATCTGGACCAGGCAACGCTCGTCATCCTGTCTTTCGATGCTGCCCTCGATCCAGCTGCCCATCCTCGCGACGATTTCATGTGCGTCGATGGAGGCGCCGGACCTGCTACTTGGTGATATCCGCGCATTCTTCCGCCCCGTGCGGTGACGCGGAAGGTCTGGGCCTACTATGAGGAAGTGCCTGTGCCACACCTGGAGATGGTCCCGATCCCAGCTGGACTGATCACGTTGCGGGACGCGAGGACCGACACCACACGTGACGTCGAGCTACTGAGCTTCTCGATTGCTCGTACCCAGGTGACGTGGGCTCAATATGCGGCGGTCCGTGGCGAGCAAGCGCCCGATAATCGACTCGCATGCACACCCGTTCATTCTGTTTCCTGGCTCGACGTAGTCTCGTGGTGCAACGCAGCCTCACTGTTGTTCGGCTTCACTCCGGCTTACACGATCAGCGGAACTGATGTGATGTGGGACGTAAGTTCTGAGGGATTCCGGCTCCTGACGGAAGCTGAATGGGAGTGGGCCTGCCGGGCCGGCACTACCGGTCCCCGATATGGCCCCCTGACCGAGATTGCCTGGACCGAGGGCGATGGGGTCGATGGCCCCCAGGAGGTCGGACTCAAGCGGCCCAACGACTTCGGGGTCTTCGACATGCTTGGAAATGTGTGGGAGTGGTGCTGGGACTACGTCGACACTGCCCGGTACGCGGATTACCGGACTCTTCGCCGAGGCGGGTGGGCAGATAGGCACTGGAGTGCCCGCGCATCGGTCCGTCGAGGGAGCATGCCGGGCGCGCGGTTGGACGACGTCGGATTCCGCGTCGCGCGGGGTGCCGTCGGTGACGCTGAGGACCACGCGGGCCAGGGATGGTCACAGCAAGCCGATCTACAACGCGGCACTCTCCCCGTGACCACATTCGGTTGGACACCTATCGGAGCGCCCCACTGAGGGTTCGGTGAACCAGCGGCGAAGGGGCCCATTTGAGCGCACCCCCGAGCCGTCGTCGATACTCTCCGCGCAAAGTTTGTGGACAACGCCATCGACGGGAATGTCGGGTGATTGGTTCTGCAGTTGAACATATGAATGTATATCTCGGCGTGAGTCTGGGCCTTTTACTCATTGGCCTTGTCTTCAATATCGAGGCCGTCCGACGGGGCTACTCGTCTGCGGAGGACGTTCTCCGGTTCCGAACATTCATGCTGGTAGCTGCGTTCTCGTACATCTCCGGTTCAGCAGGCTTCTTGATAACTGGTGTCGCAGTGTTCCTTAGATGCCCATAACCAAGCGGATGCCGGCAGCCACTTTCGAGAGTACGTAACTGGGCACATGCCCAACCGGGTAAGGATCGAGGAACTCGCGGCTGACCGGACCGACCTGCGATACCACCGCGACAGAGTCCTTGCTGAGACCGGACGCGTCGACCGATACCAGCACATTGCCTGGGAATGCTTCCAGTGCGACGTTGGATGTCAAAGGAACGACGAGAACCGTCGCGATCTGCGTGGCAAGCAACCAATCCTCCTGCACGACGACGGCAGGCCGACGCTTTGCTGGTTCAGATCCGCGAGGCGAACCGAAGTCGACCCAAACGACGTCGCCGTGCGAGATCACCAGTCAGTGCTCTCGAGCAACGTGCGCTCCGACTCATGCAGAAACGGGCTGTCCTCAGAGGGCTGTCCGGCGCGTTTGATCACCAAGTCCGCCAGAGCCGTAAGTTCCGCTTCGCCCTCAAGCTCTGCGACAAAGCGGCCAGCGGCGCGCCGAAAGAACTCGGACCGGTTCATGCCATGTCGTGCAGCGACCCGCTCGAAGCGTTCGAAGTCGCTGTCGGGGATCGAGATTGCGGTCTTCATGACCCAAGTATAACTGGTCATACCGAAGTTTGTCTCTGAAAGATCCGCTTTGAGGGGAGGGAGCAACAGGATGTGGTCCCGGAAACGGTGTATCTAGCCCCGGTACGTTTCGTGGGTCCTACAACTATCATCGAGGCGCGCCCACAAGGCAGCGTGCGGACGGTGGCCGTCGTTGTGCCGTTGATACTGCTCGAGGACGGCAAATCCTGCCTCGTGGAGCGTCGAGGTCAACGAATCAATGGACCAGAAGTAAGCCGGGGTGATTGCATGCGGGAACTCTTTACCAGTCTCGCCGTCGAAGAAGCCGAGGAGCAGGCTTCCGCTTGGCTTCAGGCATCGACCAAATTCGTGAAGGATGTCCGGCACCGAGGATGGTGCGGCGTGAATGATGGAGTACCAAGCGAGAATCCCGTCGCGACTCGAGGTCGGAACCGGCAGTTCGAAAAATGAGCCGTGAACGAAGTCGAGTTGAGGGTAACGGCAGCGTGCCTCGGCAAGAAACGCGCTTGCCAGGTCGACTCCGACCACCTCCCGGTCGCCGTTGTGCAGGAAGTTCGTCCAGTGCCCCGGACCGCAACCGGCGTCGAGCAGGCACCCCTGAGTCGAATCACGCCAGCGGGCAATAAGGCCCCGGTCGAGGTCTGCCATCTGGTCGACGTGCCCCAGCTTCTCGATGTATGCGGACGCACAAGAGTTATAGGCATCGCCGATGTCGGAATCTCTCACGTTAGGAGCATACGACTTTGCTGGCGGGGGCAAACTCGACTTTGTGATCACCGAAGGAACGGCCACCCATAGCTGGCTCGTCCGAGAGCCGCGGGGGATTCATTTCCCTATGCAGGGGAGAAGATCACACAAGCGCCGGCCCTGAGGTGCATAAGGCGACGGCCGTCGTCGTGACCTAACCTGTCCGCGTCCACTGGCCTTCGTACGAGACGCTCTGCCAGGTTTGCCGTGAATCGTTGTATTCTCGGGCTCCGTCGGTGAGCCAGATTGTGGAATCTGGGTCCCAACCAGCAATCACGGTTGCAACGTCCGCACTAACTTCAAGAGTTCGCGTTGCGCTGCTCAGATAGCCCAAAACCGTGAGATGAACGGCGTCCCAATCGCTGGCAACCCGCTCCCAATCGGGGATCACCCAGCGGCCATCCCGGCCCGTGGTACGGAACCAATCGTGGCGGCGTGATGCAGTGACCTCGAGCGGATAGGACCGGCAGAGCTCTATCCAGTCAGCTGCGGTGCGGACCTCGAAAGTTTGCACGGCTCCACACATCTGTACGACGTCGGCCTGCTCCCACCCGTGTGAATCCTCAACGAGGTCGAAGGCTGCGGGAATCTGACCCACAGTCTGGACAAGCCCGAGCGGGATGGACCACCATTCACCACTCCGGTTGGCTTCAGGGTTCCTGATGCGTTTTCGCGCAGCCTGTACTTCCTCAGCGCGCACATTCTGACCCCACTGCTTCAGCGTCCGGCCAGCATCCTTTGGTGGCGGTGCGGGATCGCTCTCGGATCGCCAGTCGATGACCCATTGCTCAGCCGTCCGGGAGCCTGACCACCACTGTGTGCCGGGAGCTGCCGCCACACATTCAGCAATATGTGACAGTGCGTCGCGGACAGTGGGGAGTTCCGCGAGGGCGTCCTCGCCGTCGGGCTCCTGCCAATACCGGGCGGCGTCCACCGACCGTGCGAAAGCAGCGTGGACCTCACCGTCGTCGAGCTCCGTTATCTTGAACGATTCGAGAGCAATCAGCAGATCCTGTAGCGACGGTTTGGGCGGGGGAGAAGCGTCACCGCTATCCGTCGTCCTCGAGTACCACACGGAACCGCCGTCGGGATCGAGGTCGAGAGCCAGCCAAAAGACGACCCTCCGGATGTTCGGGGCCAGTTCCATGGCTAGCTCTAGGCATAGTCTGCGCCCTCTTGGCCCTTCGAGGAGCGTTCGGGCAACGTCTGCAATGTTCATATCGTTACCCATTAGTTCTCGCCGCCCTCAAGGTAGAAGGACTCAATAACGGGCTCAACGGCAACACATCCCTTGTGGGGTTTTGCGGATCCTTACACCAACAGACAGTAGCTTGTCCTATGCCACTGACGGCAGAGGACAAGAGCTGATGAGAACCACTATTGACCAATTATTGGAAGCACTTAGGATTGGCCCATGACACTGAAGCTGGACATGGTCACCATTGACACTCAGGACGCCGAATCGTTGGGCCGCTGGTGGGCTGAACAAACAGGCGCCGAGGTCCAAGAAACAAATGATGGTTGGTTCGTAGTGCTCGAAGGCGGTGGGTTACCCATAACGTTGGCTTTCCAGAAGGTCGATAAACCCACTCGCGGGAAAAACAAAATCCATTTGGATCTAGGTGCTCCCGATCTCGATGCCGAAGTCGAGCGTCTGGTTGCCGCTGGGGCGAACCTCATCGAGCGCCGCGGCGATGAGACCTTTCGTTGGGTCACCTTCGCCGACCCGGACGGTAACGAATTCGACATCGCACAACACGGTTGAGTGCCGGACGGCAGGAGGTCAGTGGCCGGTTCAGTAGCGGCTGAGTGGTTTATGTGAGCTGAAGAACATCACGAGAGCGATGATCCACAGCATGACCGTCCACCCACCCAGCACGTTGAGCCAAAAGATCGTCCAGTGGTTCGGCTTCCCACGCAACGCTGCGACTGCCCACGGCAGCATGCAGCCGCCGGTGAGTACCGCGACGATGACGGCGACGAACGCGCTGACTGGGTGAGGTTGGGAGGTCTTGACAGCTTGAGTGTGAAACCTGTAAGCGTGTATGCTTGATATCGCAGACCCCCCCACACACGTGGATTAGGGGGTCTAGCTGTTTAAATCGCTATATCTCTTCCGGTTGGCGAGCAGGATCTCGTTCGCTGAGATAGGTGTCGTACCAATACCAGGCAAATTCGTTACCCTGGTGGGGGTCAATGCACGCGTTGGCGCTCCATGCGACGAGATCGGACATCTGTACTAGTTGCGAGCTACGCGAATCCAAATGGATAGCGTCTTCGATGACTCGCCTTTGGTGGAGCTTTAGGTTGCGATGCGCGCTTCGATAGCTGGTGTCGCTCCCATCGCCGTCCATGAAGACCCAGGTGCGGTCTGCGCTCGCGGGCATCAGCCAACTATGAGTTACCCGTTCATCCGTCGGAACAGATTATCTGCGATCCAGAATCTGCCATAGCGAGCCAGGGGTTGCCGGCCGGGGTCGGACGTGATTATAGGTGTAAAGTTTTCCGGGCGGCCCTTGTCGCGCAAATGATGTGATTGAAGGAGGCTGGCCATGGAGGCCTGCACTGTGAACCGGGCGAATCATCCACCCATCTGGTGACGACGCCACCGGTCCATTCATCATGCATTCATTTCCGCACTGAACGCGGCGGCGTTGTCCTGCAACTTTCAAGGACAACATCATGGAAAAAATCAACGAGAAACGCATTCGTAAGTCATTCGTCAACGCCTCGCGTCGCGAGTCGACGGAGCTGCCCGTCCCGAAGGATCTAGACACAGCGGACTGGGAGAACATCGATTTCCTGGGCTGGCCGGACCCACGTAACCCTCAGCGTTCCTACGCAGTAGTACCCGTAGAAGATCAGCTCATTGGCTTCATCCTGACCACCACACAATCAGGAGCGCACAAGCAAGCGATGTGCAGCTGGTGTGAAGACATCACCGAGACCTCGGACATCCGGATGTTCACCGCCAAACTTGGCGGTGCCGCAGGGCGCAAGGGTGACACTATCGGAACGATGATCCACGCGGGGTTTGAGTGCTCAAGATTTGTACGGCGCATGCCCACTCCGCAGGAAGGCGGCGATCCGGAACAGTTCGTTGCCACTCGGGTCTCGAAGCTACGGGCACAAATTGCCGGCTTCGCGATACGGCTCGCCAAGCGGGACTAGCCTGACCAGAACCGAGTCAAAGTGGCAGAAACGCGCGGTCTATCCGTCGAATCTGCCGCTTTGGCTCGATTCTGCGCACGTCTGCGCGGTGCGTCGGTCCGGACGCGGAATCCTCAACGAGGGCGTCAGTATCGCCTGAGCGGTTTATGCGAGCTGAAGGCCATCACCAGCGCGATGATCCAGAGGATGACGGTCCACCCGCCCAGCAGGTTGAGCCAGAAGATCGTCCAGTGGTTCGACTTTCCACGCAAGGCTGCGACCGCCCACGGCAGCATGTAGCCCCCGGTGAGTACCGCTACGACGACGGCGACGAACGCGCTGACTGGGCGGTCGCGCTGATTGGTCAGGTAGTTGTTGGTCATGTCCTCAATCTACGTGTCGGGGACACCGCTTGAAAATGCCCGCTGTGCGGCATTGCTGTTTAGTAGTGCTATGACTTCGCGAACCGGTTCCATCATCTGGCAAGTGGTGCACGAGGAACGCCAGGCTCTGATCGAGGACCTGCGGGCCCTGCAGTCACAGCAATGGCAGACGCCCTCACTGTGTCCGGGTTGGGACGTCCACGACGTCCTCGCCCACCTTGTTGATACCGCGAAGACCACACGGCTCGGATTCATTCGCCGTTTGGTCGCTGCCCGTTTCGACTTCGACCGGGATAACGCCGTAGGAGTTGCACGGGAGCGCGCGGAGGATCCTCATCGAACGCTGGCAGAGTTCCAGAGCGTGCTCGCCCGGAGGACCGGCCCGCCGGTTCCGCTTGCCACGCGGCTGGTCGAGGCCTTTGTCCACGGCGAGGACATTCGCCGTCCTCTTGGGATAAGCCGCACATATCCGCCCATTCAGGTCACGACGGCGCTGGACTACCAGTTGAAGACAAGTGTCAAGGTGGGCGGCGGGAGGGAACTCGCTCAAGGGTGGCGCCTGGTTGCGTCCGACGTCGGCTTTGAGCACGGAACGGGGGCCGAAGTGCGTGCCCCCGCCATCATCCTCTTGCTCGCCGTCTCTGGACGAGCCGTGTCTGCGGACGAGTTCACCGGCCCGGGTGCTGCCGCATTTGCCCGGCATCTGGACGCCAAACTCAGAAGGTAGAGTGGAAGCACCGGATCTGGTCCAGCGTGGGGCCAGATCGTTAGCCCCTTCCCTGACGGCGTTGTAACTAAGGTAGGCGTGTGGGTGGACACCTTGAAGGAGAAGCGATGAAAGTGATCGTACTGGTCAAAGAGGTCCCAGATACCTACGGCGACCGCAAACTCAATCTCGAGACCGGCCTCGCCGATCGCGATGCGAGTGACACCGTGATTGACGAAATCACCGAGCGCGCTGTCGAAGCTGCACTGACGTACGCCGACGCCCACGAGGGCACTGAGGTCACTGTGATGTCGCTGGCACCAGAAGGCGCCGTCGGGATTATCCGCAAGACCCTGGCAATGGGCGCGGGCAGCGCCATCCACATTGCAGACGAGGCACTCCTTGGCGCCGATGTGATGCTGACTGCCGAAGTGCTAGCTGCAGCGATCAAGCGGGCCGGCTTCGATCTGGTCATTGCCGGAAACTCCTCAACGGACGGGTCCGGAGGAATGGTGTCAGCAGCAATCGCCGAGCACCTCGACGTGCCACACGCCAGCCAGTTGAGCACCATGGAGATCGACGAGACGTCAGTGTCCGGTACACGGGAAGTCGACGGCGGTACGCAACAGGTCACGGCCGCCCTGCCTGCGGTCATCTCCATTACCGAAGCTTTCCCCGATCCACGATTCCCGAACTTCAAGGGCATCATGGCGGCGAAGAAGAAGCCGTTCGAGACGCTGACGCTTGCCGATCTTGGCATTGAGGCCGAGCAGCCGGACGTTGCGCGTTCCATCATGTTGAGTGTTTCCGAGAAGCCGGCACGCGATGCTGGCGTGAAGATTGTCGATGAGGGCGATGCAGGCGAAAAACTTGCCGAGTTCCTGATTGAAAACCGTCTGGTGTGAGGGAGAAACCCATGGCCGAATTTGCACAGGACTCTATTCTTGTTGTCGTCGAGACGGCGCCCTCCGGCGGTCTCGGTAAGTCTGCCGGGGAGCTCATCGGTGCCGCGGATTCCGTTGGGACTCCGGTGGTGCTGCTGCTTGGCAAGGCCGAATACGCCGCTGAGTTGGCCGAGCTCGGGGCCTCGCGGGTACTTGTTGCCGAAGCCGCTGCCGGGCAGGACCTCGTGGTGCCTGCAGTGGACGCACTGACCGCGGCGGCATTGCTCGTGCAGCCGGATGCTGTGCTCCTGTCGCACTCGCCGGACAGCCAGGACATTGCAGCCCGTTTTGCCGTCCGCACCCGCAGCGCAGTGTGCGTCGACGCGGTCTCCCTGTCGCGCGATGACCTTGGAATTGTTGCTGACCACTCCGTTTACGGCGGTGCGTACAACTCGACGTCAACCGCCACCTTCGGCGCTCCCGTCATCACACTTCGCCGGGGGTCCGTCGAGGCACGTGCAGAAGCGCAGCCCCTGGAGCAGCAGGAACTCGACTTCGAGCCCTCCGGCAAGCCCGCTGCAACCGTGTTGTCCTTCGAGGCTGAAACCGGGGGATCGACCCGCCCTGAACTTCGCGGAGCCACCAAGGTTGTTGCCGGGGGCCGGGGACTTGAGTCCGCGGAACGCTTCGCACTCGTTGAGGAACTCGCCGACGCACTGGGCGCCGCGATCGGTGCCTCCCGCGCCGCCGTCGACGCCGGCTTTGTTCCAGCGAATCATCAGGTAGGGCAAACCGGCGTCTCCGTTTCGCCGCAGCTCTACGTGGCGCTTGGCATCTCAGGGGCAATCCAGCACCGGGCCGGCATGCAGACCTCGAAAACCATCGTCGCCATCAACAAGGACGCCGACGCCCCCATCTTCGACGTCGCCGACTTCGGCATTGTCGGGGACCTCTTCACGGTGGTTCCACAGCTCGTGCAGGCCCTTGACGCACGGAAGAAGTAGAGATGGCATCAAACAGCTCTCAACTGCGTCGAGGTCTTCCGCGCACGCCCGGCGGGGAGCCGTGGCCGCCGGAGGGTAGTCTGCCCGACGCCGAGGCAGCACTCCCGGACGTTCCTCCGGCTGCGGAAACGGGCGGGGAACCGGTCGCCGAGCCCGCGGTCGCCGAACCCGCGGCAGCGGAGACCAGCCCGACGCCGGAGCCCGCAGCGACGGCGTCGTCTGCTCCGAAAGCTCAGCCAACACCCCAGGACTCTGCCAGCGGCGTCACCGTTCGCCGGGGTCTTCCGCGCACCCCCGGCGGAGAGCCCTGGCCTCCTTATGGCCGGGACGTCGGTGCCGGGAACACCGCCGCTGCAGCCAGTGCCGCGCCGGAAGCTGTCGCGACCGAGCCGGTCACCTCGGAAGCACCCAAGCCTGAACCCGTCGGCGGAGACGCGACCGAAGACCGTCCGGCTTCTTCCCAACCCGCTGTCACTCCGCGCGCCAATACTCAAGCTGGCGCGACTCAAGCCGCTCCGGCTGCCGCGATGAGCGGTAAAGCGCTTCGGCGAGGACTCCCTCGCACGCCAGGTGGAGAACCGTGGCCAGCCGCTGGGTACGCGCCAGCGGGCACACCGAAACCCGAGCCAGAACCGCAGCCATCAGAGCCGACGTCGCAACCTGCAGAGCCAACCTCCCCGCCGAAGGTCAGCTCCGCACCCGCGGTAACCACACCGGCACCCGAGAAGCCTGCCGAGCCCAAGCCCTCAGAACCGGCCTCACAACCCGAACCTGCAGAACCGGCGGCAACCGCGCCGGTCAAGCCGACGCCGGCCAAGCCCGAGCCTGCCAAGCCGGTCAGCCAGCCCCAAAAACCCGCACGCGAACCCGCCATGATCGGTGGTCGAACACTTGGTCGTTGGATGGTCCTCGGTGTGCTCACGCTGATCGGTGCGATCGCCGTCGCCGGGATTCTGGTCCTTGCCGCGCGCGGCGTGACCACGCTGCCGGGCGGGCAGGAGTTCCTGGAACGCTATCCCGGCGAATATGAGCTGCCTGCCGTCGCGGATACAGGCTTCGCAGCCTGGGCACGATGGACCCACTTCCTGAACTTCTTCCTCATCGTTCTGATCATCCGCTCCGGTCTCTTGGTGCGTCAGCAACAGAAACCGTCTGCGTACTGGACGCCCAGGAAGGGCGGGAAGAAAGTCTCGATCTACCTGTGGCTGCACACGTCTTTGGACATCCTGTGGCTGGTAAACGGGCTCGTGTTTGTGGTGTTGCTCTTTGCCACCGGACATTGGGCGCGAATTGTGCCAACCAGTTGGGAAGTGTTCCCGAATGCGGCGTCGGCGCTGCTGCAGTACATGATGCTGGACTGGCCCACGGAGAATGGCTGGGTCAACTACAACAGTCTTCAGCAGCTGATGTACTTCATCATCATTTTCGTTGCGGCTCCGCTCGCGGCGATCACGGGTGCACGGCTGAGCGAATGGTGGCCAAAGAACACGGAACGGTTGAACCGGGTATACCCGGCGCCGTTGGCCCGCGCGCTTCATTTCCCCACGATGTTGTTCTTCGTCGCCTTCATCCTCATTCACGTGTTCCTCGTCCTCGCAACGGGTGCGCTGCGGAACCTGAACCACATGTTCGCTGGAACAGATGTGGTGAACTGGGCCGGTTTCTGGTGGTTCGTGGCAGCAATCCTGGTGACCGCAGGTGCCGTGGCGGCCGCCCGACCGCTCGTTCTCGCACCGATCGCCAACCTCTTCGGCAAGGTCAGCCAGAGGTAGAACTGCCCAGCCGCTGCCGGACTGAATGGGCCAGGGACTAGCGCCAGCACGCTTTCCCGGGAAAACTGGGCCTATGGCGACGTCGGACCGTAAACAGCAGGCTGTGACCGTGGATGGTCGCAAGATCAGGCTGACGAGCCTGGGCAAGGTGTTGTACCCGGAAACGGGCGACACCAAAGCCGATGTCCTGTCGTACTTCGCCGGCATCGGTGACCACCTGATCAGGCACGCCCGCAACAGGCCGGTCACGCGCAAGCGCTGGGTCAACGGCGTCGGCACCCCTGATAAACCGGGGCAGGTGTTCTTCCAGAAGAACCTCGACGAATCGGCGCCGGACTGGGTGAAGAGCTTCCCCATCGAGCACAGCGACCACACGAATGATTATCCCGTCCTCAACGACCTCGCGACGCTGACCTGGCTCGGCCAGATCGCCGCCCTGGAAATCCATGTCCCGCAGTGGCAGTTCGGCCCGCGCGGCAAGATCAACAACCCGGACCGGTTGGTTCTGGACCTGGACCCGGGGGAGGGTGCGGGGCTCGCAGAGTGTGCGGAAGTTGCCCGTCATGCCCGCAGCATCCTGCAGGATATGGGTCTTGATCCACGGCCTGTCACCTCGGGTTCCAAGGGAATTCATCTCTACGCCGCACTGGATCGCAAGCAGACCTCGGACCAGGTCTCCGCCGTCGCCCATGAGTTGGCCCGGGCGCTGGAGGCGGACCATCCGGATCTTGCCGTCAGCGATATGAAGAAGACGCTCCGCAAGGGCAAGGTCCTCGTGGATTGGTCGCAGAACAACCGCAACAAGACCACCGTGGCGCCGTATTCGCTTCGCGGACGCTTCCGTCCTATGGTCGCGGCTCCCCGCACCTGGGAAGAGCTGGACGATCCTGCTCTTGACCAGCTGGACTACGAACAGGTCCTCGAACGGGTGGAGAAGGACGGCGACCTCCTTGAGGACATGGCTGCCGGAACGATGGATGAGGAATCGCTGGAGGAGGCGGTGCAGGAGACGCTCCCCACCGATCGGCTCAGCAAATACCGCTCCATGCGTGATGCAGCCAAAACGCCTGAGCCCGTACCTGAGGCGGTCAACAAGCGCGACGACGATTCGCTGCCCACCTTTGTGGTGCAGGAACATCACGCCCGGCGCCTTCACTACGATTTCCGGTTGGAGCACGACGGCGTCCTGGTCTCGTGGGCGGTTCCCAAGGGGCCGCCGACGACGTCGGGCAAGAACAACCTGGCAGTGCAGACCGAGGACCACCCCTTGGAGTACGGAACGTTCGAAGGAAGTATTCCGAAAGGGGAATATGGCGCCGGTGAGGTCTATATCTGGGACCATGGCACGTACGAGAAGGAGAAGTGGCGCGACGGCAAGGAAGTTATCTGCGTTCTCCATGGTCAGCCCGACGGCGGCCTCGCCAAAGGCGGGTCGAGCGTGCGGAAGTACGCGCTCATCCATACGGGCGGCAGCTCATCGCAGCGCGGCGGAGAACGCAACTGGCTGATCCACCTGATGAAAGACCAGCCCACGGAGGAGCCGGCTGAGAAGAAGACAGCCGATCAGAAGAAACTCCCCACCATCCGGCCCATGCTCGCGACGCTAGGCTCGACAGCAGAGATCAAGGACGAGGAAGACTGGGCGTTCGAGATGAAGTGGGACGGCATCCGGGCTATCGCCACGGTCAGCCCGGACGGCGTGCAGCTTCTCAGCCGCAACGGCAATGACATGACGGCGGTCTACCCGGAGCTGGCGGATCTCGGCAAGCACCTCAACGGAAACCAGGCCGTGCTGGACGGCGAAATCGTTGCGGTGAACAAGGCGGGACGCCCGGACTTCGGCCTGCTCCAGACCCGCATGAAACTGACCAGGAAAGCGGAGATCGAAGCGGCAGCACGCAAAACGCCGGTGCACTTCATGCTCTTCGATCTGCTGCATCTGGACGGCCAGTCCACCGTCGGGTTGGAGTACTGCCAGCGGCGCGAAATTCTGGAACAAGCGGTCGAGGCCACGAAGGACGGCCACGTTCAGGTGCCGCCGGATATGGACCTCTCGCTTGCGGATGCCGTTCAGTCCAGCAAAGAATTAGGGCTGGAAGGCATCATGGCAAAGCGGGTTGACAGCACGTACAGCGCGGGACGACGGTCAAGGAGTTGGGTAAAAATCAAGAATCAGCTCACCCAGGAGGTAGTCGTCGTCGGGTGGCGGCCAGGCAAGGGAGCCCGGGAACGCAAAGTGGGTTCGCTGCTGGTGGCGGTGCCGGACGGCGTCGAACTCCGGTATGTGGGCCGCGTGGGCTCGGGACTGTCGGACAAGGAACTGGCCGAAGTGGGGGCGAGGCTGAAGAAAATGTCGCGGAAAACCGCCCCGCTCGACGACGTCCCCACCGCGGACGCAAAGGACGCCCAGTGGGTCCGGCCAGCGCTCGTGGGTGAGGTGCAGTATTCGGAGCGGACCGACGGCGGCAAGCTTCGCCACCCCGTCTGGCGGGGGTGGCGCCCGGACAAGAAGCCGTCCGACGTCGTCGTCGAGCAGGCGCCGGAGTAAACGTTTCGCAACAGGGAGGACGATGGCATGAACGATCTCAACGTTGATGGGATCCACCGGTGGTGGCGGGCAGCGAACTACCTCTCGGTGGGGCAGATCTACCTGCGGGACAATCCTCTGCTGCAGGAAGCGCTGCGGCCGGAGCACATCAAGGCCCGGCTCCTCGGCCACTGGGGCACCACGCCTGGGTTGAACTTCATCTATGCGCACCTGAACCGCGTCATTAGCCGCGACAAGCGAAGCGTCCTGTTCATCACGGGACCAGGGCACGGCGGTCCGGCGAATGTGGCGAACGCGTACCTCGAGGGGACGTATTCGGAGATCTACACGCACATCCGGCACGACCGGGAAGGGCTACGCGAACTGTTCAGGCAGTTCAGTTACCCCGGCGGAATCCCCTCCCACGCCGCGCCCGAAACCCCGGGGTCCATCAATGAGGGCGGCGAACTGGGCTACTCACTGGCTCACGCCTACGGGGCCGTTTTCGACAACCCTGATCTGATCGCGGCCACCGTGATTGGCGACGGCGAGGCCGAGACCGGACCGCTCGCAGCGAGCTGGCACTCCAACAGTTTCCTCGACCCGGCGGTCGACGGCGCCGTACTGCCCATCCTGCACCTCAACGGCTACAAGATCGCGAACCCAACCATCCTCGCGCGCATGCCCGAGGAGCAGCTGAAAGCCCTCATGACCGGCTACGGGTACACCCCGCACTTTGTCACCGTGGAGGACCCGAAAGCATTCGACCAGGCCCACCGCGACTTCGCCGAAACGCTCGACGCCTGCCTGCAGGAAATCGACGCGATCCAACAGGAACACCGGAACGGTGACAAGAAGACCGATAAACACCCGCCCCGCTGGCCCATGATCGTGCTGCGCTCGCCGAAGGGGTGGACCGGGCCCGACGTCGTTGACGGCAATCAGGTTGAGGGCACATGGCGTTCGCATCAGGTGCCGCTGTCCGAGGTGTCCACCAATGAGGAGCATCTGCAGCAGCTCGAGAACTGGATGCGCTCCTACGCCCCTGAGGAACTCTTCACGGACGACGGCGTTCTGCGCCAGGAGGTCCAGGAGCAGGCGCCCGACGGCGACCTCCGCATGAGCGCGACGCCCTATGCCAACGGCGGCCGGCTGCTCAAGGACCTGCGCCTGCCCCGGTACGAGGATCACGCCGTCGAGGTCAAGCGGCCGGGCGAGGAAAAGACCAGCCCGATGATCAACATCGGCAACTATCTGCGCGAAGTCATCGAGTTGAACCCGGATAATTTCCGCATCATGGGCCCTGATGAGACGGCGTCCAACCGGCTTCAGGCCGTCTATGACGTGACGGACAAGGTGTGGGAGCAGGACCTGCACGACGTCGATGAGCACCTTGCACGTTCGGGCCGGGTCATGGAGGTCCTCAGTGAACACCTGTGCCAGGGCTGGCTGGAGGGCTACCTGCTGACCGGCAGACACGGTGTTTTCAACTGCTACGAGGCGTTCGTCCACATCGTCGATTCGATGTTCAACCAGCACGCCAAATGGCTGAAGGTGCATCAGGATCTCCCGTGGCGCCAACCCATTGCGTCGCTGAATTACATGCTTTCCAGCCACGTGTGGCAGCAGGACCACAACGGTTTCAGCCATCAGGACCCCGGTTTCATTGACCACGTGGCCAACAAGAAGGCGGACGTCATCCGCGTCTACCTCCCGCCGGACGCGAACACCATGGTCGCCGTCACGGAGCACTGTCTGCAGACTCGCGACACCGTGAACGTCATTGTCACCGGCAAACAGCCGACGCCGTCCTGGCTTGGGCCGGAGGAAGCACGGCTGCACTTCGCCCGCGGCATCGGGACGTGGGATTTCGCCGGCCATGAGACCGAGGGGGAGGAGCCCGACGTCGTCCTCGGTTGTGCAGGAGATGTCCCGACGCTGGAAGTCGTGGCTGCTGCGGGACTGTTGCGTGAGCACCTGCCGCAGCTGAAGGTGCGGGTGGTGAACGTCGTCGACCTGATGCGCTTGCAGGACGCGAAGGAACACCCGCACGGTCTGCAGCACAAGGACTTTGACAACCTGTTCACCGAGGACAAGCCCGTTATTTTCGCGTACCACGGCTACCCGTGGATGATCCACCGCCTGACGTACCGCCGCACGAATCACGGAAATATTCATGTTCGGGGATATAAGGAAGAGGGGACAACCACTACCCCGTTCGACATGGCGATGATGAACCAGATCGACCGGTTCCAGCTGGCCATCGACGTCGTGGACCGTGTGCCCTCACTCGGGGCGTCGCAGGCGGTCTTCCGTCAGTGGCTGCAGGATGAACGGCAGCGGACGTGGCAGCACACGCGTGACGAGGGCAAGGACCCCGACAGCATCACCGGTTGGACGTTGGACGAATCCTTACCCGACGATGCACAGTAGGCTTAGGGAACAATCCCGCAACAGAAGGAGCGCACCATGTCGGAAAAGCGAATCACGGCAACACGCACCATCGACGCCGCCGCCGCGGACATTTTCAAGGTCCTCTCGAACCCGGAACGGCACGCCCAGATCGATGGATCAGGAATGGTCCAGTCCGATGACGTCTCGAACCGCATCACCGGAACTGGCCAAAAATTCACCATGAACCAGAACTGGGACAAGATGGGCGGCGACTACAAAACCGACAATCACGTCACCGGTTATGACGAGAACAAGCTGCTCGCCTGGAAAACCGCACCCGCGGGCACTGAACCTCCTGGCTGGGAATGGGTCTGGGAGCTTCAGTCGCAGGGCCCCGACTCCACACAGGTTTCCGTGAGCTACGACTGGAGCGACGTCACCGACAAGGAAGTCCTGAAAAAGGTGTCCTTCCCGGCGGTGTCCCAGGAGGAGCTGGAAACCTCGCTCGGCAATCTGGCCGCAGCGGTTTCCGAGGCCTAGTCCTCAGGAATACTTCCGCGGGGCCAGGCCGTCCGGGCCTCGTGGGAGTCGACGAACTTCAGCCCGATGACGCACGCAACGATGCCGGCAAGGAACAGGACTTTCAGGACGCTCACCGCCTCGCCGTCGAACATTACGGCGTACGCCACGGTCAGGACTGCTCCCAAACCGGTCCAGACGGCGTAGGCCGTGCCTACCGGGATGCCGCGCATCGCGTAGGAAAGTCCTGCCATGCTGATGGCGAGGGCAACGAAGAAAATGAGCGACGACGTCGGCTCTGTCAGTCCGTCGGACTCGCCCAGGGCAGTGGCCCAGACAGCTTCCATGACGGCGCTCGCTAGCAGAACGATCCAATGCATGAGCTAGCCAACCACTTTGAGGCCGGCGACGCACCCGACGATGCCCATCAGGAGCAGCACCTTGACCAGAGTGGCTCGTTCCGTCCCGAAGGCCATGGAGTAGGAGGCTGTCAGAACGGCGCCGATCCCCACCCACACGGCATACGCGGTTCCCACGGGAATGCCGGTCATGGCATAAGCCAAGCCAGCCATGCTGAGGGTCAGCGATGCAGCAAAGAGCAACGTGGGCCGGACCCGCCGAAAATTATTGGAGGCGTCCAGCGCAGTCGCCCACACTGCTTCGAGGACGCCAGCCAGAACCAGAATCATCCATTCCACGGATATGGGTCAGGCTTCGTCCTGCTGTTCCACGGGACGCACCGACGCCTCAGGCGCCCAGGTGATGTCGCCGTGTTCGGCGTTGGCCGCGCGCGCAAGCACAAACAGCAGGGCCGAGAGGCGGTTCAGATACTTCCCGATCAGCGGATTCTGTGACTCCGGATGCTCATCGACCGCCTTCCACACAGCGCGTTCAGCCCGTCGGACAACCCCGCGTGCCTGGTAGAGGACGGCAGCAGAAAGTGTTCCGCCCGGTAGCACCATGCCGCTGAGGTCCCGGGCTTGTTGGGCGAAATGGTCAATCGCGCGCTCAAGCCGCTCGATGTGGCCCTCAACAATGCGCGCCGAGGCTTCCTTCTCAGCGTTGACGGGCGTCTTAAGGTCTGCGAGGGCATCGAAGAGATCGTTCTGCACGCTGATCAGGGTCGAGGACACTTCGTTGGATACACCTCCGAGAGCGATCGCAACACTGACCGCCGCATTGGCTTCATCGCATTCCGCGTAGGCCACCACCCGCGGATCATGTTTGGCCAATTCACCGTACTCTCCAAATACCGTGCGCCCGTTGTCACCTTCCCGGGTGTAGTAGGGATCCTCCATCGTGTTCTCGCGCTCAGTCATAGGGGCAAGTATATTGATTGCAGTACCTGACATCGATAAGTGAGGGGTATATATGTCCGAGGATCTAACGGATGGGTCTATCGAGTCACGGGTGGGTGAGCCGGAGTCGGCTCCTCCCTCCAAAGGCTGGGCCACCGTTGATAAAACAGTCTTCGGCATTTCCGCGGGCATTATCGTCATCGTCTGCCTGCTGGGCGTGTTGTTCACGGACCAGGTCGCTGATGGAACCGGCGCAGCCCTCAACTGGGTGACGGACAAGTTCGGCTGGTTGTTCATTCTCGGCGCTACAGGGTTCGTGGTCTTTTCACTGGTGCTTGCCTTTGGAAAGTACGGGAGCATCCCGCTGTCCCGCGAAGGCGAGAAAACCGAGTTCTCCACCATTTCCTGGATCGCAATGATGTTCAGCGCCGGGATGGGTATCGGTCTGATGTTCTTCGGCGTGTACGAACCTGTCTCGCATATGGCCTCCCCTCCGCCGTTCGTTGATGCGGAGCCGAATAGCCCGGCTGCTGCCAGCAACGCCATGGCCTACACGTTCTTCCACTGGGGCCTGCACCCTTGGGCTATCTACTCCGTTGTGGGTCTGGCCTTGGCCTACTCCACGTACCGCATGGGCCGCGGGAACCTGATGAGCGCGCCGTTCCAGTCGATTATCGGGAAGGATCGGATCGAGAAGAAGGGGTGGGGGAAACCCATCGATATTCTCGCGATCATCTGTACCAAGTTCGGTTCGGCCACGTCCCTCGGGCTCGGCGCCCTGCAGATCGCAGCCGGTCTTTCACTGTTGCGCACCGGTGAGTTCAGCGACGACCCAGGCGTGGCAGCTCCCATCATCATCATCTGTGTCCTCACGGTCGGCGTGGTGTTCTCTGCTGCCAGCGGCGTATCCAAAGGCATCAAATGGTTGAGCAACACCAACATGGTGCTCGCCGCGCTCCTGCTGGTTTTCGTTTTTGTCGTCGGCCCCACGGTATTCATCCTTGACCTGCTGCCGAACTCCATCGGTTCCTACATCAACAACCTTGTTCCCATGAGCTTCCATTCGGCTGTCTTTGGTGGCTCCGACTGGTTGGCCAGCTGGACGATCTTCTACTGGGCCTGGTGGATCTCCTGGACGCCGTTCGTGGGTACGTTCATCGCGAAGATCTCCCGCGGACGCACCATCCGTGAATTCGTTCTGGGCGTTCTGCTTGTGCCTACCGCCGTGAGCATCCTCTGGTTCGTTGTTTTCGGTGGCGCTGGTATCCACCAGCAGCTCGCCGGTGAAGACATTGCCGGTACGGGCGATGAGGCCGCGGGCTTCTTCGCCGCGTTGCAAAATTACCCGTTCTTCATTGGTGCGGCCCTGATCGTGATGCTGTTGACCGCCGTGTTCTTCGTGAGCGGCGCCGATGCTGGCGCCCTGGTTCTGGGAACCCTCTCCAGCTACGGGCGCAAAGAGCCGTGGAAGCCGCTGGTCATCCTGTGGGCCGTTCTCACGGGTGCCGTGGCTGCGGTGCTCTTGTTTGTGGGCGGTCTGGGTGCTCTGCAGACCTTCACCATTCTGGCGTCGACTCCATTTGTGCTGGTGATACTTGGCCTTTGTGTTGCCCTGTATGTTGACCTGCGGCGCGACCCGCTACGGCAGCGTAGGTCTGGGCCCGTGCGTGGTGCTGCCACTGCGCCACGGATGGTGCCGTTCAGCGAGCAGGCAATGGCCGAGGACAACGACGCACCTGACGCCGGCCAGGTGCCGGAAGATCCACAGACGGGGGAGACTCCGACGTCGACAAGGACCTGATTCGACATGTGATATTGACCTCACATCAGGGTACGAAGTAGCCTTAGTAAACGGGTGAAGCAGCCGCCTGTGCACCTGGAGTGAAGGATTGTGCGAGGCGATGTTGCCTTGATGGCACGACCCTCCCCAACCTCCTCTCGCAGAGTGCAGTTGAATGCGTCTCAGGAGGTCCATATGTCTATCGTTCATGAATCACCACGCTCAGCGTCCTTTTCTGTCCTGACCAAGCGGGGTGATATCGCGGCCCCAGCGCAAGTGCCGACGTGTGACACATGCGGCACGGATGAGCACCTTATCTACGAGGAGTACGTTCCTGCCCGTATGTCGAGTCCCGGAAGCGACGCCGTGTCGGCCAACGCCTCCTACTCGTGCTCCGAGTGCGGACGCTTCAGTGCCCACGCAGTACCGGCGTCGTGGTGCCCGCCGAACTGGTCTTTCTACGGTTAGCCTGCCCCGTCGGCCGTAGGAGGTTCAGGAAAATCAACGAGAGCGGGGACCGTGCACCAGACAGAAGCAGTTGAGCAGGAGAGAAGCGACAGCAAACTGAAGAAGGGGATCAGCGGGAAACTCCTGTTCCTATTCATCCTCGGAGACGTTCTGGGCGCGGGTATCTACGCCCTCGTGGGAGTTATCGCAGGCGAAGTCGGGG
The DNA here is from genome assembly GCA_947502645.1 of uncultured Micrococcaceae bacterium. Classification (GTDB taxonomy): domain Bacteria; phylum Actinomycetota; class Actinomycetes; order Actinomycetales; family Micrococcaceae; genus Arthrobacter_J. Next base: position 1,012,034 of record CANNAD010000001.1, read on the forward strand.
GCGCGATCTGGGTTCCCATGCTCATCGCACTGTTGCTCGCACTGCTAACTGCCGCCTCTTATGCCGAACTGGTGACAAAGTATCCGCGTGCTGGTGGCGCGGCGGTCTTTGCTGAGCGCGCATACCGGAAACCGATGATCTCCTTTCTGGTGGGCTACGCCATGCTTGCCGCCGGCGTCACCAGTGCAGCCGGACTGTCCATTGCTTTCGCGGGCTATTTCACCGAGTTCCTCCCTGGCCCACAGCTCCTGATCACCAGTGTTTTCCTCATCGCCGTAGCCCTGCTGAACGCGCGCGGCATCAAGGAATCAGTGCGCAGCAACGTGGTCATGACGGTCATCGAGGTGTCGGGTCTGATCCTCGTCATCGTTCTCGTAGCCCTCATGCTTGGCGCCGGCGACGGTGAGATTGGCCGTGTTACCGATTTCCGCGACGGCGTCAGCGCACCCGTGGCCGTACTTGGCGCCGCGCTCATTGCCTACTACTCGTTCGTGGGGTTCGAGGTTTCAGCGAACGTGGCGGAAGAAGTGCAGAATGTCCGCAAGGTATACCCGAAAGCCCTCTTTGGTGCCCTCCTGACGGCCGGCGTTGTTTACGTGCTCATTGGCCTGGCGGCGTCTGTCACACTTTCTCCGCAGGACCTGGAGTCCTCGGACGGCCCGCTGCTCGCCGTCGTGGAAGCAACCGGATTCGGGATTCCTTCGTGGCTCTTCGGAACCGTCGCGCTCATAGCCGTTGCCAACGGCGCACTTCTGACCATGATCATGGCCAGCCGCCTCACGTACGGCATGGCTGAAGAAGGCTTGTTGCCCGCTGTCTTCGGCCGGGTCCTGCCGAACCGCCGCACTCCGTGGGTTGCCATCGTCGTCACAACCGCCGTCGCACTGGTCCTGACCTTCACAGGTGGACTGGCAGCACTTGCCGAAACCGTGGTGCTTCTGTTGCTTTTCGTTTTCCTCAGCACCAACATTGCCGTTCTCGTCGTCCGCAAGGACGAGGTAGAGGAAAAGCACTTCACGGCGCCCACTATTGTCCCGGTTCTCGCGATCCTCTCGTGTCTGGTGCTGCTCACGCAGCAGGACGGCGCCGTCTGGCTGCGAGCTGGCATCCTCATGGCAATCGGCGTGGGGCTGTACTTGTTGACGCGCATCAAAAGGCAGAAAACAACGGAACATCATGAGGAGTTGCATCATGGCTCAAACTGAAGGTTCACATATCTCGCCCTGGGTGCACACCATGAGGGCACCCGATGTTGGATCGTCTAACCTCGCAGATGTGAATGCCGACGTCCTGGTTATCGGTGGCGGTATCACAGGGATCACGACGGCGTTGCTGTTGCAGGAATCCGGAAAATCGGTGGCCGTGATCGATGCAGGCAGAATCGGAGAGTCCGTCACAACGCACTCCACGGTAAAAGTCACCTACGGGCATGGCCTGCTGTACTCGAGCATCGAAGCGAAACACGGCACGGAGGCAGCTGCGGCCTACGCACAGGCAAACGTTGCCGGGTTCCAGAAAATCCTGGAACTGGCTGATGAGCATCACATTGACTGCATACTTGAGCGCGAACGACCGCACGCCATTTACGCCGAGGGGCCGCAACAAGCTGGCGACGTTGAGCAAGAAGCAGAGGTTGCCAGGCGCATCGGGTTGCCGGTGACGCTCGATCTGGAAGCACCACTGCCATTCGGGACCGGTCCCGTCCTGACCTACAAGGATCAGGCGCAGTTCCACCCCGGCCAATATCTGACCGGGCTGACGGAAGCATTTGTCAGCGCCGGAGGGACTGTCCTCGAGGGCATACGCGCTGAGGGTGTCGATGAGGACGAAGATATCTGCCATGTGGAAACATCGGCCGGCCCCGTATCCGCGCAGCATGTGGTGGTAGCCACCCACTCCCCGTTCCTTGACCGCGGCGGCCAGTTTGCCCGAATGAAAGCGCAGCGCTCCTACGGTGTGGCGGGAGTACTTCCCCAGGGACGCACCGCCGGGATGGCAACCAGCGCCGGCTCTCCTGGCTACTCGACACGCACCGCGCAACTCGGTGGGGAAGAGCTGCTGATTGTCGTGGGGCAGAGCCACGAGGTAGGGCATGTCACGGAAACCGCTCAGCGGTGGGACCACCTGAGGCAGTGGGCCACCGATCACTTCGGCATCGACCAATTTCGTTACTACTGGTCCGCAGAAGAGCTGAGCAGCCTGGATCATTTGCCGTTTGTAGGCTTCATTGCACCTCGTTCTCACCGGATACTCACCGCAACCGGCTTTGACGGCTGGGGGATGACCAACGGAACCGGTGCCGCAATCCTCATGAAGGATCTCATCCTCGGACATGACAACCCATGGGCTTCAGTATTTGATGCCCGCCGTGCAACAAAGAGCATTCCCGGCAAGGAATTCCTCACGCACAACGCGCACGTCGGCAAGACCCTGATCAAGGACCGGGTCATCGGCGGCCCCAAAGGGTCACCAGAGGATTTACAGCCCGGGCAAGCCCGCGTCCTCCAAGCCGACGGCGAGCAAACAGCCGCATACCGCGACGACGACGGCACACTGCACTGCGTCTCAGCCGTCTGCACCCACATGGGGTGCAACGTTCAGTGGAACGACGGCGAGAGGACCTGGGACTGCCCCTGCCATGGATCCCGATTCAGCCACGAAGGCCAGGTCCTGCATGGGCCCGCAACCAAACCCCTCGCACAGAAAAACGAAGCGAGGAGTGACGCTCCTTAGGAAGGGACTGCCTTAGGAGTGACGCGCCCTAAGAGTGACGCAGCGCCTCCGCGCCCTTGAACGCCTTGATCTGACGGTGTCTGCGTAGGAGGCTGTCGCGGCGCGGGTGCATCTCGGCATCTGCGGTCTCTGCCGTCAGGTCGATGTGGGCTGTTCCGAACCGCCACAACAGCACATCATCGAGCAGGCGGTCCGGTCCGGGGGAGTAGCGGTGTTCCAGGGCTCTGCGGACCTTCGTGATGGTTCCGGCCTGCAACAGGTCAGCCAACTCCATGGTGGTTTTCAATCCATGCGCAGCCAGCAGTTCGGCGGCCCAGCCCCAGTCGTCGTCGGACTTTCGGTCCACGTGCGGAAGTAGCGTTTCCCAGACGTGGCGAATGCGGTTGGGGGTGAGCGGTTCAGCGCCTTCACCGTCCTCGTCCCAGAAGCCAGTCACGGTTTCATACCTGTCATACAGCTCGGCGAAGGCTGATTCCACTGTTTCCAGCATGGCCGCCGTCGCCGTGAACTGCCGATCGAGGTACGGGCTCCACGCGCGCGGATCAGATGCCTTGAACCGGATATCGTGCTCAATTTCGCTCCACGCATGAGCCAGAATGGTGCGGATCTGTACCTCAAACATGTAGCTGCCCGAGGCATGGCCCTCCGGCTCCACCGTCTGCTGGAACCGCTTGACGACGTCGTTCTTGATGGTCCTGAGAATCAGGTGACGGCTGGAATACCCGTACGTCCCGGATTCGATGGAGCCGATGTCCTTCTCGCGGTCCCCGCGGCAGTCGAACTCGGCGCGATGGCGTTTGATGAGGTTCGCGGCGAGTGCCACCTCATGGGGAAGGGCGGTAATGACCCGCACACCGACCAGATCCGTCAGGTTCCGCAGCGGGTCAGGAAAAACCAGCGCCGGCGGGTCTTCCTCGGAAACGGGCTCGAGCATCCGCGACGCCTTCTCACGGAATGACTCCAGAGACTTGGTGCGCGCAGTAACAAAAAGGGGCTGGACTGAGGAGTCAGCGAACATGTTCTGAATCTCGGCGCGCACTTCCTGCGTCACGAACTCCATGCTGCCGCGAATACGTTCGAATTCCTCAACATTCGCCTGGACCACGGGCCTCAGGCTCTCATCCAACCGTTCCCAGTTACTGCTCATGCGCACTCCCTTTCCTGCCAATCGCCAGCCTACCCGTCAGCACTGACAATCCGCAGGTATGCTCGATCCCGCACGTATGACCTATCGAAGGGAAGCCGTTGGAGCTCATCAATCAGTGGTGGCAGCAGGTCCTCGCCGGCTTCGCACAGGCACAGCCGCCGGATGTCACCGCTACGGAACTGCTCATCATCGCGCTCATCGCGGCTGCACTCTCGATTCCGGCCGCCAGCTGGCGTTACTTCGGGCTGTTCACCACGGTGGTCCACGAACTCGGCCACGCCTTCACCGCCCTCATGACCGGGCGTCTACTCACCGGCATCACCCTCAACCGCGACCATTCCGGCATGACCACCTCCTACGGCCGCGGCGGTTGGCGGACCGTGTGGTCCGGGTTCTGGGGATACCCGGTTCCCGCCGTCGTCGGAGCCGTCCTGGTGTGGGCGGGTCTCTCCGGGTGGGGTCCGGCCGCGACGTCGGTGGGCGCCCTGGTGCTGCTGGCAACCCTCCTGTTCATCCGCAACTGGATGGGGCTGCTCATCATGCTGGGCGCCGTCGTCGTTTCCGCCGTGCTGATCCTCGCGGTGCCAGCCGCTTTCACGGGGCATGTGGTGGTGGCCCTCGGCCTGGCCCTGCTGGTTGGAGCGGTCCGCGACTTCATCAACCTCATCACCGTCCACACGTCACGACGGCGCAGCGTTGGCCAGTCCGACGCCTACCTCCTCTACCGCCAGACCCACATCCCATCCGCCGTGTGGCTGCTGCTGTTCGCCGTCGTCATCGGTTTGTCATGGACGTTTGCCGGTTACACCATCAACAACGCCCTCTAGCCTTCGAAGGGACCATCATGCCGCAGCGTTACTCCTACGGGGAGGATCCCAGCCAGTACACGGATCTGTTCCTGCCTGCTGAACGCCGAAACAACGCTGTCATTGTCATTATCCATGGCGGCTACTGGCGTTCGAAGTACGACGCCGGGCTGGGCGTTCCACTGGCGGAAGACCTCTCCTCGCGCGGATACGCCTGCTGGAATCTGGAGTACCGCAGGGCCGGTAATGGGGGCGGGTGGCCGGAAACGTTCGACGACGTCGGTGCTGGCATTGATGCGCTCGCCGGCGCGGCGGAGGAGCATGAACTGGAGCTCGGCAATGTCATTGCTCTTGGCCATTCGGCGGGAGGACATCTGGCCGTGTGGGCGGCGGCGCGGGACGTTGGGTCTGGTGTGAAGCTGGCCGGGGTGGTCAGTCAGTCAGGGCTATTGAACCTGCACATGGCGCACTCACTGGGTCTGAGCGAAAATGCCGCCCAGAACCTCATGGGAACGGCCCCGGATGAGGAGCCGGAACGGTGGAAGCTAGCGGACCCCATGAACGCCATCCCGCTCAGTGTGCCGGTCATCGCCCTCCACGGCGACGACGACGCCACCGTCCCACTCAGCGAATCGACCAGCTATGTTGATGCGGCAGTCGCTGCCGGAGCCGACGTCGAGCTCCGTATGATCCCTGGGGATCACTTCGGGATGATCACCCCCGGTACAGCGGCCTGGGAGGACGTGGCGACGGCGGTAGCGGACCTCGCGCGGACGTGACCCCGTTTAAGCGTGCAGCAGACGCGACCTTGACGCGCTCAACCTCACGAGTGCTGCACGAAATCTTGAGGTCACGCTGCTGGCGGTCCCGTTAAACGAGGGAACGGCCGGTCCCCCCAACAGGACCGACCGCTCCGGCTTCTCGTGGATCGAAGTGGTTACTTCATCCAACCAATATTTTCAGGCTCCTCGACCAACCAGCCGGACGGGCCAAAGTTGGCAAGGCCCTTCTTGACTGCAGTCATTTCAGGGCCATTATTCAATGGGAATGTTCCAAATAGGTCAAGGGCCTTGGCCTCTGCCTCGTTCGCGAGCTCAATAGCCTCTTCCTGATCGGCCACGGTGGTGACCTTCTTCATCATCTTGTCGACTTCTTCACTGCCGATTCCGGAGAAGTTGCTGGCCGAATCCGAGCAGTACAGCTGGCAGGCCCACGCGTAACCGTACGGGTCGCTCTGTGACCAGCCCATGTAGACGACGTCGAACGCTCCACTGGTAATGGTGTCGGAGAAGTCAGCACTCTTCCGGTTGTCGATGTTGAGCTTCAGACCAGCTTCCTTCGACATGGCCTGCTGAGCGCGGGCCTTGGCGTTGGTCAGCGGGTCGTCACCGAAGTTGACGTACGTGAATTCAGCGACCTTGCCGTCCTTCTCGTAGTAGCCCTCCTCGTTCATCTTCCAGCCGTTGTCTTCCATCAGCTTCTTGGCTTCATCGACGTTGTACTCGAAGCCCTCGAGGTTGTTCTCGTAGGTAGGCATCCACGGGTAGAGGACCTCAGAGCCTGGCAGCGGTTCTTCCCAGTCCATCCCATCGAACTGAATTTCCTGCAACTGCTTGCGGTCTGTGGCCAGTGCGAACGCCTTGCGTGCGTAGTCGTTCGTAAACAGCTCGCTGTCCTGACCGAACGTGTACACGCCCACGCTGTTGTCGAAGCCGCGACGGACCAGGGCGTCTTCCATGTCCTTGATCTGTGCCAGACGATCAGCGGTACCAACGCCAGTGGCGTCGATCTCACCGTTCTGGAAAGCGTTGATGGAGGCCGTGGGCTCCATCTGCTTGTAGATGACCTTGTCCAGCTTGGGCTTCTCGCCCCACCAGTCGGGGTTCGGGACCAGCGTCAACTGCGTCTTGTCGTGCTCGCCAACGATGAATGGACCAGCGCGCAGCTCGTTGTGCGGCTCATTGACCCAACCCGTCTTGTAGAACTCGGGGTCCATGTTCTTCGGGTGGGACAGGTTCGCGAAGAGCGTCTGGTATGGGTAGAACGGCGTCTCGAACGTGACGATCGCTTCCTTCTCGTTCTCACCCATTTCAACGCTCTTGATGTTCTGGTAGCCATCGGTGGCGGCAGGGTTGTACTTGTCCGTCTTGCCGCTCTGCGTCTTCCAGGTGGTCTCGAAGGCCTTCCACGTGATGGGGTCGCCATTGTTCCAGGTGGCTTCCGGGTTCAGCACGTACTTGATGGTTTCCGGGTCCTCGCTGACCAGTTCCGCCGAGAGCAGGTAGTCCTTGTCCGGCGATGCTTCACCGCCCTCGGTGAAGTTCCAGAGGCTCGGTGCCGTCCAGTTGTCGATGTCGCGGGTGTAAACGGAGTTGCCGTCCACACTGAAGCCGTTGAAGTTTGGTGGGATTTCACCGATCGGAAGGGTCAGCGTTCCGCCGTCCTTCACGTTCTCGCGGTCCTGCGGGTTGTTGTAGAGCTGACCAACCTCGGGCATCGGCAATGGCGATACGTTGGGTGCAGTGCCTTCCGGCGGCTGTGAGGTAGGTGCCTTATCGCCGTCGCTGTTGCTGCCGCTGTCAGCGCCGCCGCAGCCGGTCAACACGAGTGCGGAAGCTGTCACAGCTACCGCCAGGAATTTATTGATCTTCATTCTGGTACTCCAGTTATTGTGGTTCGGCCCGTCCGTCGGACCCGATTTCGCATCTCTCACATCGGAAAATGGCATGCTCGTTGCTGGTCAATCGCCCCCTCACTGATGAGATCCGGCTCTTCCGTGTCGCAAACGGTCCTATCGGCGTCGTCAAGCATTTTGTACTTGGGACACCGTGTTCGGAACCGGCAACCGGAAATTCTTTCGGTGGAACTGGGAAGTTCCCCCGTCAGCATGATGCGCTCGCGTTGACGTTCCACTGTTGGGTCCGGTACGGGAGCAGCGGACAGCAGCGCGGCTGTGTAGGGGTGGCGCGGATTAGTATAGATCCGTTCCACATCGCCAATCTCGACGATCCTCCCGAGATACATCACAGCCACCCGGTCCGCGACGTGCCGCACCACCGAGAGATCGTGCGCCACGAAGAGGAAGGAAACCCCGAGCCGGGCCTGCAGCGATTCGAGCAGGTTGATGACACCGGCCTGGATGGAGACATCGAGGGCCGAAACCGGTTCGTCCAGGACAACCAGGGCGGGTTCGACGGCGAGGGCACGTGCAATGCCGATGCGCTGCCGCTGGCCCCCCGAGAACTGCTCGGGGAAGCGGTCCACGTGATCCGGGTTCAGGCCCACCAGATCCATCAAATCGCTGATGCGCTCATTGATGGCATCCTTCTTCCACCCCTGCGCATGGAGCGGCTCCGCAATGACGTCATAGACGGGCATCCGCGGGTCCAAGGCGGCCATGGGGTCCTGGAACACAATCTGCAGGTCGCTGCGGATTTTCCGACGCTGCGCATTGTTGAGCTCGGAGACGTCCCGGCCCATGAGCACAATCTTGCCGTTCATGGGCTTCTTGAGCTGCATGATTTCCAGCAGGGTGCTCGTCTTGCCGCAACCCGATTCACCCACCAGCGCCAGCGTTTCGCCCTGACGGATATCGATGGTGACACCGTCAACAGCACGAACAGTTCCTACTTTGCGGCGAAGCATGCCGCTGGAGAGCTCAAAGTGCCGTTTGAGGTCCGTCACCTGAAGTACCGAATCCCGTTGTTCACGGGGAAGCAGCTGTTGCCTGTCGGGGATCTCCGGCATCGGGTAGACATCATTGAATGTGAGGCCCTCGGCCACAATCTTGTCCGCCCGAATACACGCTGCCCTGTGGAGTTCCGAATCGCCGTGACTCACCAGGGCAGGTTCCGCCGTCGTGCATTCATCAATGGCGATGGGGCAGCGCGGTGCGAACGGGCAGCCGGGCGGGAGATTTACGGGCGACGGTGGGTTCCCCTCGATGGGAATCAATGGTCCGGAGGTGCTGCGATCCGGACGGGGGACAGCCGCCAGCAGGCCCATGGTGTAGGGCATGTTCGGTTTCTCGAATACCTGGTCCACCGAACCGTACTCAACTGGCTTGCCTGCGTACATGACCAGGACGTCGTCGGCCATGTTGGCCACCACACCGAGGTCGTGGGTGATCATGACCACCCCGGCACCTGTTTCCCGCTGGGCCTTCTTGAGAACGTCGAGGACCTGCGCCTGAATGGTCACATCCAGCGCCGTCGTCGGCTCATCCGCAATGATGACCTTGGGGTCATTGGCGATAGCGATTGCGATCATCACGCGCTGACGCATCCCACCCGAGAATTGGTGCGGGTAAGCCTTCAACCGCTTCTCCGGCTCGGAGATGCCCACCAGATCCAACAGCTCCAGTGACCGCTTGCGGACCTGATCGCGGGTGAGATTCTGGTGGGTATCCAGGGCTTCGGCAATCTGCTGACCAATGGTGAACACCGGTGTCAGAGCGCTCAGCGGATCCTGGAAGATCATGCTCATGTCGCGTCCGCGGACGGAGGACATTTCCTTGTCATTCAGCCCGAGCAGCTCACGGCTACCCAGTTGGACCGAACCGCCGACGACAGCCGAGTCCGGCAGGAGCCCCATGATCGCCAGCGACGTCGCGGACTTACCGGAACCGGATTCGCCTGCGATACCCAGCGTCTGGCCGGGCATCAGGTCGAAGGACAGGCCGCGGACGGCCCGCACAGGGCCAGCTTCACTGCCGTAGCTGACGGTGAGGTCCTTGACGGAAAGGACAGGTTTGTTGGCACGCAACAGGGGTTCGCCCTGATTGGCTGTAAACGTAGTGGTCACGCTTTTCCTCCGGATTCGGATGAGGGATCGAGGGCGTCCCGGAGGCCGTCACCGATCTTGGTCATGCTGTAGCAGAGGGCCAGTAGGAGCAGAGCGGGGGTGAGGAATATCCAGGGTGCCGTCTGAAGGCTGGCCGCGCCGGCTTTGATCAGGACCCCGAGTGAGGTGTCGGGCGGGGTGATGCCGAAGCCGATGAAGGAGAGGCCGGTCTCCGCTTCGACGGCGTAAACAACGCCGAGCACCGTGTGGATGATCAGGATGGAGCCGAGATTCGGGATCATGTGTCGCCATAGGATCGTCAGGGGTTTGACGCCCATGTATCGCGCGGCAGCGACGTACTCGCGGTCTCGGAGGGACTGTGCGATGGATCGGAGGACACGTGCATACCCGATCCATCCGAAGATCATCAAGGCGAACGTCAACCAGATCCAGCCACTGGTACCTGATGCGGCGGAGACCATGATGGCGAGCAGGAAGAACGTGGGAATCACCAGCATCATGTCCAGAACCCAGGTGCCGGCTTTCTCCCAAATGCCCTCAACGTAGGCAATGGCAGTGCCTACGAATGCCGCGATAACAGTAATGCCAATGGAGGCGATGAATCCGATCATCAACGACCGGCCCAGTCCGCGGGCGTTCAGGACGAAGAGGTCCCCGCCCACGTTGTCCGTTCCCAGCCAGTGTTCCGCGCTGGGCGCTTCCTTGAGGGCAGTGAAGTCCGGCTCGTCATAGTCCCATTGGGTCAGGTACTTGGCGAAAATGGAGTAAAGCACCATGAGGACGACGATGACGACGCCCACAACTGCTTGCCGGTTACGGCAGAACCTGCGCAGGATCAACCGGTGTTTGGAGGTGCGCTGGACGGTGATTCGTTGCTCTTCGCCCTCGGTGGAGGCTTCAACGTTTGCATTGATAGTCATGGGAGCCCCTTAGGAAATCCGGATCCGAGGATCGAGGATGGCAACGAATATGTCCGCGAGCAGCAGCCCTGCACAGGTGGCCACACCGCCGAGGAAAGCCACGGATACGGCTCCGTTGATGTCGTTCTTCGACAACGTTTCGATGAAGTACAGACCGGCCCCGTTGATGGCGAAAATCTGTTCCACGAAGAGCGCGCCGGTGACGGTTCCCGTGATGGAGAAAGCGATTCCGTAGGCGGTGGGAATCATCGAGGTCCGCAGTGCGTGCCGGCGGATCGCGACGTTCTTGGGGATGCCTTTTGCGCGCGCTGTCCGGACGTAGTCGGCGTTCATGGTGTCCAACAGGTAGGTGCGCTGGGTGAGATGGAAACCTACATAACCGAGCAGTGTCAGTACCAGCGTGGGTAGGAACAGGTGTTGGACGTAGCTGAGGAATGTCCCGTCACCGAGCCCTGTCACGGCGAACCAATGGAGATCAAACGTGGCCTGGAGCTCGAGGTAGATCAGGACCACCAGCAGCGCCAGGACGAAGGACGGCATGACGAGGAACAACACACTGATGGAGTTTGAGGTGTGGTCGAAGGCGCTGTATTTGCGGATGGCGGACCGGACGCCAACCGCGATACCGATGACGACGGCGAGGACGGTTGAGATGGTGACCAACTGGACACTCACCCAGGCCCGGTCCCAGATGATCTCACTCACGGGTTCGCCGACAGGGCTATATCCCCAATCCCACCGTAGGACGACGCCGGTCAGCCAGTTCCAGTAACGCTCAAGGATGGGTGTCTGATCGTTGATGTTGGCGTAGTCCAACGAAGCGTTGATGGACTCGATGGGTGGCTGTGGGCGCATCGCCAAGTAGTTCGAGCGAGGGTCCAGAAACCAGGAAGCGAGGAAGTAAACGCCGCTGGTAGCGATGAACAGCATCACCGCGTAGGAGACGAATCTTCCAACAATAAATTTCAGCAAGACTTGATACCTCTAGGCTTCGGATGGGGACAACCGCGTCCACGCTGACGCTGGAAGAAGACCCCGATGAAACCCTCGACACTTTGCCAACTCAGAGTGACCACTGTCACGTTGCCAAGGGCAACGATTCAATAACGTCGCTTCATTTTTCGCTGATATTCGCGAAATTTGAGTCGAAATTTTTTGGGCCGAAAGATCCATTTGTCCACTATGTGGACATCGTTTATAACGGACGTTGTTCTTCGGAAATGCCAATCACTTCTGGGCTCATTCGGCACGAAGGAGCCCCTTCCGCGACAGAGCCGATATGCGGGAACAGTGCACAATGTCGGACCCAAGGCATACGCTGAGGGAAAGCCCGATAACCAGAGAGGGATCATCATGGGATTGATTCGCGGATTCATGAACGGCGCTCTGGCGGGAGCTGCCGGGACGACGGCGCTGAACGCCGTCACCTACCTGGACATGGTGTTGCGGGCCCGTCCAGCGAGCAGCACCCCTGAAACTACCGTCAAGAAACTCAGTGAACGGGCAGACGTCCCGATTCCTGGATCCGGTGACGAGCGCGAGAACCGCATTTCGGGATTGGGCCCGCTGATGGGAATTGCTACTGGCATGGGCGTTGGGGCAGTTCTGGGCGCACTGCAGGGCGCAGGAGCCAGACCGCCCGCCGTCGCCACCATCCTGCTGGCCACTGCGGGCGCCATGGCCGGCTCGATTCTTCCCATGACGCAGCTCGGGGTGACGGACCCCCGCGACTGGAAGACGCAGGACTGGATCAGCGACGTCGTGCCACACCTTGCATATGGCGCTGTCACAGCGCATGTTCTGGAGAATATGCGCGCACACTGAAGTACGCTGGAACGGTGCTAACAGTTATAGGCGAAGCCCTGGTTGACCGGGTTGTGAGTGACACTGCTCCAGCGCGGTCCCACGTGGGTGGAAGCCCCATGAACGTCGCCGTAGGCGTTGCCCGGCTGGGCCATCCCGCCCAGTTCATCGGCCGATACGGAAACGACGACGACGGCCGGCTCATCGCCGAGCACCTGCGAGCCAACAACGTCATAGACGCATTGGGCCCCGATAGCCACCAGACCTCGGTGGCGATCGCCAGGCTGGACCCCGTGGGCAGTGCGAGTTACACGTTCGACCTCGACTGGGACCTGCCCACTGTTGTTCCGCGCCTACCGGAGCTGCTGGCGGGCACAACCCTGATGCACACCGGCTCCATCGCGTCCATGCTGACGCCAGGCGCCCACGAGGTCCTCACCGCCGTCGAACATGCCCGCCCCACCGCCACCATTTCCTACGACCCCAATTGCCGTCCCACGATCATCACGGACCGCGATTATGCCCGGGCCCAGGCCGAGAAGTTCGTGGCGCTCGCAGACATCGTCAAGGCCTCAGATGAAGACCTCGAATGGTTGTACCCGCACCGGGCAGCCGAAGACACCGCCCGCGAATGGTTGGCCATGGGCCCGTGCGCGGTTATTGTCACCCGCGGCTCCAGAGGACCGTGGGCGGTGGCAGCCTCCGGAGAAGCGACCGTCACCGCACCAGTTGTGGACGTGGCAGACACCGTCGGTGCAGGAGATTCATTCATGGCGGCTCTGCTCGCGGCCACGGTGCAGCAGGGGCTCGACGGCGGCTCTCGACGTGAGCAGCTACGCGGAATTACGGTGGAACAGTTGGAGCAGGTGCTCTCGTTCGCGTCAGCAGCGGCGGCAGTCACTGTTTCGCGGGCGGGCGCGAATCCGCCAAACAGAGCAGAGTTGAAGGCACAGTTAGGAGAGGGCAGATGAGTTCACGTAATCCGTACGCAGACCTTCCTGAGGTTCCTGATTTCACCCTGACCAGCGAGGACATTCAGCACGGGGAACGTCTTGACGACGCCCAGGCCTCGGGCGTCATGGGTGCCGGCGGGCAGGACCGTTCACCACAGCTCGCGTGGAGCGGGTTCCCCGAGGGCACCAAGAGTTTCGCTGTCACGGTCTATGACCCGGACGCTCCCACTGCCAGCGGTTTCTGGCACTGGGCTGTAGCCAACATCCCGGCATCCACGGTCGAGCTTCCGGCAGGTGCCGGATCGGAAGGCAGTGGGGACCTCCCGCAGGGTTCGGTGCAGTTGAAGAACGACGGCGGTTTCCAGGGCTACGTGGGTGCTGCGCCGCCTCCAGGCCATGGCCCGCACCGTTATTACGTGGTCGTGCACGCTGTCGACGTCGAACAACTGGACGTGGACGCAGACGCGAGCTGCGCAAAACTTGGGTTCAACCTGTTCAGCCACACACTGGGCAGGGCGCAGCTCGTCGGTACGTACGAGCTGGAGTAGGCTGCGTCAGCCAGAAAACAGGAGTAATACATGCGGCTGGTGGCCAGCGACCTCGATGGGACGATCGTCGGTCGTGACGGGAAAATCAGCGACCGCACGGTCAGGGCTTTCCACGCTTGCCGGGATGCCGGCGTCGACATTGTCTTTGTGACGGGGAGGCCGCCGCGCTGGCTGACCCCGCTGCGCGAACAGATGGGCCACACGGGCAGGGTGATCTGCTCCAATGGTGCTGCTGTATACGATCTGGAGACCGAACGCATCCTGACGACGCACCTGCTGTCCACGAGGAACGTGCTGGAAGCCCGTCGGGTCATCAAGGGGTTGTTCCCGGCGGCTACGTTCAGTGCTGAAATTGAGACGGGTTTCCTCGTGGAGCACGGATTCCTGGAGGACCATTCGCCGGAAATGCTTGGGGCCCTTGCCCCGGCGCCCTTGGAGGAATCCTTGGCGGAGGTCGACGGCGTCATCAAGTTCCTGGCCCGTGAACCCGATGTTTCACCGGACGAATTCCTGGCTGCAGTGCGCCCGGCCATCAAAAACTTCGCGGCCACAACGCACTCGTCACCAAATATCGCGCTGCTGGAAATGTCGCTGAGCGGGATGGACAAAGCGGTTGCGCTCGCCGAGTATGCCAGCCAGTTGAGCATTGACGCAGCGGACGTCGTCGCGTTTGGCGATATGCCCAATGACATCCAGATGCTCACGTGGGCCGGAAGCGGTTATGCCATGGCGTCGGGTCACCCGGACGCGCGGGCGGCAACGGATCTGGTTGCGCCGGCGTTCGCGGACGACGGCGTCGCCCAGGTTCTCGAGGAGCGTCTCGCGGCCCTGTGAGAATGCCACGACGGGGTAAGGTTCAGATCGTGAGCCAGATTGCCCCGTACTTGCAGCTCCCTGACCCCGAATCCGGTGCGCAGTGGCCGCTCGCGCTCGCCCACCGTGGTTACTCTCCCGATGGTTACGAGAATTCCATGGCCGCCTTCGCCGCCGCCGTCGAGCTCGGGTACGGGTATGTGGAAACGGACGTGAACACAACGGCCGACGGCGTTCTGGTGGTGTTCCACGACGACGTCCTTGATCGAGTCACTGACGGCACCGGCCGGATCGCGGACTACACGCTGGAAGAGCTCGGTTCCATCCTGATCGGGGGAGTGGAACGCATTCCCACACTTGAGGAAATTCTTCTCCGGTGGCCAGAGCTGCGGCTCAATGTGGACGTGAAGGATGAGGCGGCAGCTGTCCTGCTCGCGGAGCTCATGGACCAGCATCAGGCGTATGAGCGCGTGCTGGTGTCATCATTTTCGGATCAGCGGAGATTGAAAACCCTCCGCACCCTACGGCGGCTACGTAAGGCGCGCGGCCAGAGCCTGCCGGGGCCGGTGGCCAGTTCGCCCGGCTATTGGGTGATGGCCGCCGTCGTGTTCCTGGGCCGGCTGGGGTTGACGCGGCTGATTGCGCGCCTGGCGCGGATCCAGTGCGTGCAGGTCCCGCTCGAGTATCGGAGCATGCGCGTGGTCACACCGGGATTCGTCCGCCGATGCCACCGTGGCGGGCTGCAGGTCCATGTGTGGACGATCGATGACCCGGCGGTCATGAATGAGCTGCTCGACATCGGCGTTGACGGGATCATGACGGACAGGGCGGACGTGCTTGCCGACGTCATGACCGAACGCGGATGCTGGCCGCAGGCTCCCCGGCCCGCGAAGGGCTAGAAAACTCCCAACGGTGTCAGCAGATTCCGCAGCTTGTCCAACATCCGTGGCCCGTACCGGCGGAGGTTCCGTTCGTCCGCCTGCTGCAGCAACCGCATCCAGGACGCGTACCGGTTCAGGCGCGCAAAGCACATGGCCGGCTCCAGCATGAGCCGCAGTTCGCCGATGGGTGCGTACTGGGTCCAGTGCTCCAGATACGCGTTCATGACCCTGCGGATCCGCGGGTCGTTGGCGGGCGCCCGCCATTCCTCCATCATGACGTTCAGCGGGACCATCATGGAGGAGAGCGGATGCGCGCGGAAGGAGTCCGCGAAGTCAAAGAACTTCAGCGGCTCGGTGGAAGTACCCGGAATGAAAGCATTGTTGTGGTGAAGATCGTTATGTTCCAGAGTCAGCGGAATGCCTACCGACGCCAGGGCATCGGCGGCAGCAGAAATCTCAGGTAGCTCCGCCGTGATGGACGCGATGGCCTCCGGCCCCAGATGAATCGGATGATCTGCCGGCATCATGGCGTGCATCTTCAGCTGATTCTCCACCCGATTGGCGGCCGACGCTGGATCCAGAGTGAACAGCCCGGCCTGAAACAATTTTTCCTCATGCGGGATGAGCTGCAACTGGAGGTCCGCGAAATCGGAAACCACGCGGGACCAGAGACTGTAATCAGTGCTCTTCAGTGTCGCCAGGGTTGCACCATGATCGGGTGAGAGCATCCAGCCGCGCTCCGGCTCAACAGCCAGCGGCATAACCACGTGTTCCGGAACGAGTTCGGCCATCGTGGACACCACGAGGGCTTCGGAAAACTGGCCAGGATTGTTCTCCTTGAACCACAATTTCCCGTGGTCCGTGGGGACCACCAGCTGCGTGGACCAGAACTTGAACGGCGGCTGCTCAGTAGGCCCGTTCTGTTTCAGCCCATAACTGTCAAGGACGACGCCGATCCACGCCTGTGCTTCCGCGCGCCACTCAGCGCCTGCCCACCGATCTACCAGTTCTGTCACAAGGACGAGTCTATTGGGCTAGCCGAGCTTGCTGGGCACCGAACCGGAGTCGTCCGTGGAATCGGCGGGTTCGGTGCCGCGCCAGCGGGCGATTGCCGTCATACCGTGGAAGATCAACAGGGCCGCACCAGTGCCCAACGCGATGCCCTCGAACCGGAGGTCTCCCACAATCCAGGTGAAGTTGGCGATACCGATAATGAGGGAAACCCCTGCCACGGAAAGGTTGATGGGGTTGGAGAAATTGACCCGGTTCTGCACCCAGATCCGCACCCCGAGGATGCCGATCATGCCGTACAGCACAACGCCTGCGCCGCCGAGAACACCGGCCGGCACGGTGGCGATCAACGCGCCGAACTTCGGGAAGAGGCTGAGCAGCACGGCCACGATCCCGGCTACCCAGTAGGCCGCCGTCGAGTACACGCGCGAGGCTGCCATCACCCCAATGTTCTCGGCGTAGGTGGTGGTGCCCGAACCGCCGCCAGCGCCGGCGAGCATGGTGGCGACGCCGTCGGCCATCAGCGCACGGCCAGTCACCGGGTCCAGGTCGCGGCCGGTCATGGACGCCACGGACTTCACATGACCAATGTTTTCAGCAACAAGGACCAGCACCACGGGGATGAACAGTCCGACGACGGCCAGATGGAACTCGGGCGTGTGGAACTCCGGGAGGCCCACCCACGCTGCGTCGCTGATGGCCGCAAAATCGACTTCGCCGCGCAGCATGGCAACGACATATCCAACCAGCACGCCGACCAGGATCGACAGACGCCCAAGCAGTCCGCGGAACAGAACAGTGGTCAGGAGGATGGCGACGACGGTGGCCAACGCGGTGACGGGAGCTTTCTCGAAGCTGTCCTTCGCGGTAGGCGCCAGATTCAGGCCGATCAGGGCCACAATGGACCCGGTAACCACAGGAGGCATGACCAACTGGATCCAGTGCGGGCCCGCCTTGTGAACAATGAAGCCGATCAGCGCCAGAACGGCCCCGGCCATGATGATGCCGCCCAGAGCCCCGGCCATACCGTAATCAGACTGGGCCGCCGCAATGGGGGCGATGAACGCGAAACTCGAACCGAGGTAGCTGGGGACCTTGCCCGCAGTAATGATCAGGAACAGGATGGTCCCGATCCCGGAAAAGAACAGGGTGGTGGACGGCGGGAAGCCCGTGATCAGCGGAACCAGGAAGGTGGCACCGAACATCGCCACAACGTGCTGGGCGCCGATACCAATGGTCCGCGGCCAGCTCAGCCGCTCATCGGGCGCAACATAACTGTCCGCGCGAACCGTTTTCCCGTCGCCGTGGAGAGTCCAGTCTGTACCCAGCATCTGATGTCCTTCGGTAGGTTTCGACGACGCCGCCAGTGGGCGCCGTCGAAAATCCTACCGTGTGGTATCGCCTAGACCGTTGTTGTTGCGACCTCGAAGTCGTGGCGGGGGAGGCGGTCGCGCCAGGCGTTCTCGCCGGGCTTGCCGAGGTTGACCACCATGAACGTCTTGTTGGACGTACCGCCATGGAACTCGGCGTCGATCCCCGCAGCATCAATCCCACCCATGGGGCCGGCAGCCAGACCGACGGCGCGGGCAGCCACGATGAAGTACGCGGCCTGAAGATGACCGTTGTCCTTGCCCATGGACTGCCGGGCAGCCTCGTTCTCATCAAAGGCAGCCTTGCGCTCAGCGGCGTGAGGGAAGATGGTCGGCAGGTGCTCATGCCAATCCATGTCGAAGCTCAGGATCGCAGCCAACGGGGCGGCGGCAGTCTTCGCAGCATTGCCGCCAGCCATGTGCGATACCAGGCGCTCGCGGGCCTTCTCGGACTTCACCCAGGTGATCCGCATCGGCTGGACGTTCATGGCAGTTGGCCCCATTTTGGCGAGCTCGTAGATGGCACGCATCTGCTCTTCTGTGACGGGCTCGTCTGTGAAGGCGTTTGCTGTGCGCGCTTCCAGGAACAGGGTGTCCGCTGCTTCACTGTCGATGACTAACTGGTCCTGAAGAGTGAACTGGTCTTCGATCGTGCCAACGCTCATGGTGCTGCCTTTCACTGAACAAAAATCGTCTCTTAGACGCAGCGCACGCGGGAACAGCTTGATTCCTGCAGACGACGTGAGTTGAGTCACTTACCCGATGACTTCGTCCACCAGGGCCTTGGCTTCTGCCTGCACCTGCGCCAGATGTTCCTCGCCCTTGAAAGACTCGGCGTAAATCTTGTACACGTCCTCCGTGCCCGAGGGGCGAGCCGCAAACCAGGCGTTCTCGGTGGTCACTTTCAAACCGCCGATCGCGGCGCCGTTACCTGGAGCCTCAGTGAGTCTGGCAGTGATCTCCTCGCCAGCCAACGTGGACACAGAAACATCCGACGGCGACAGCCGCCCCAACGCGGACTTCTGCTCCCGGGTAGCGGCAGCATCAACTCGGGCGTACGACGGCGACCCAAACTCCGCGGTCAATTCCGCGTAGCGCTGCGACGGCGATTGTCCGGTGACCGCCGTGACTTCCGCAGCAAGCAGCGCCAGCAGAATGCCGTCCTTGTCCGTGGTCCATGGTGTGCCGTTGAGCTTGAGGAAGGACGCACCAGCGGACTCCTCACCACCGAACGCTCCCTCCCCGGACAGCAGCCCCGAAACGAACCACTTGAAGCCCACCGGAACCTCAACCAGCTTCCGGCCCAGCTTGGCTGCAACCCGGTCAATCATTGACGACGAGACCAGCGTTTTACCCACCGACGCATCCTCGCGCCAACCACTCCGGTTCCGGTACAGGTAGTCGATCGCCACGGCCAGGTAGTGATTCGGATTCATCAGGCCCGCGTCCGGGGTGACAATGCCATGCCGGTCCGCATCGGCGTCGTTCCCCGTTGCAATGTTATAACCGGCGTCACCGGACATCGTCTGGATCAGCGAAGCCATCGCCGAGGGAGAGGAACAATCCATGCGGATCTTCCCGTCCCAGTCCAGCGTCATAAAGCCCCACTGTGGGTCCACGGTCGGGTTCACGACAGTGAGCTCCAGGTTGTGGCGCTCACCGATAGCGCCCCAGTAGTCCACTGACGCACCGCCCATCGGATCCGCCCCGATCCTGATGCCGGCGTTCCGGATGGCGTCCAGGTTCAGGACCGACGGTAGGTCCTCCACATAGTTCTGCAGGAAGTCGTAGGTGCCGACGTCGTCGGACTTCCGTGCCTCGGCGAGCGGGATGCGCTTGACCTGACTGAGGTTGGATTCGAGGTGCTCGTTTGCGCGGTCGGCGATCCACTTCGTGGCGTCCGAATCTGCCGGACCGCCGTGGGGCGGGTTGTACTTGAAGCCGCCGTCGGCTGGGGGATTGTGCGACGGCGTCACCACGATTCCATCGGCCTGCGTGCTCTGTGAGCTGTTGTGGCGGAGGATCGCGTGCGAGACAGCCGGCGTGGGAGTGAAACCATTCCGCGCATCGACGAGTACCCGGACGCGATTGGCGGCGAGCACCTCCAGTGCAGTGTTCTCCGCGGGCTCGCTCAGCGCGTGCGTGTCCTTACCCATGAACAGCGGCCCCGTGATGCCCTGACCTTGCCGGTATTCCACGATCGCTTGGGTGGTCGCAGCGATATGCGCTTCGTTGAACGATTTCCTGAGGGACGAGCCACGGTGTCCCGACGTCCCGAACGCCACACGCTCATCCGGGTTCGACGCATCCGGTACCACGTCAAAATACGCGTCGAGGAGCGCGGACACATCAATGAGGTCTCCGGGCTGGGCTACAGTACCTGCACGTTTATCCATGGAATCAGCATGCCAAACAACTCCGACATTTTGGACATCCCCCACGAAATGGGACCTGCCAGCCTCTTGCGGCCACAGACGCCGGTTGCGGTACTGCCGATAGACTCATCCCAGACTTGAAACAGCGGAGGGACATTATGAGCAACAGCACGAACGAACCCAACGGCGGGGAGAGGCGCGACGACGGCGCTATCCATCCCCAGCCGCATTCCAACCCGTATGCCAGCGGTTATCAGGGCCAGTCATATCAGGGTCAGCAGTACCAGGGGCAGTCATACCAGGGGCAGTCCGGGCCGCCTCCCGGCGGGGACCAGTATCAGCAGTACGGCCAGCAGTATGGGCAGCAGCCGGCGTACTACCAGGGGCAGTACGCGCCGATGTACGCGATGCCGCCAGCGCCGCCCAGGAATCTGAGCATCACGTCACTGGTACTCGGTGTGGCGTCGATCATGGGCTTCGCTTTCTTCCTGGTTCCTCAGATTCTGGCCGTCATTTTCGGGCACCTTGGATTGAAGCGGGAACCCGCTGGTCGGGGCATGGCGATCGCCGGGCTCGTCACGGGATACCTGTGTCTCGCGGGCTGGCTCGCCGTCGTACTCCTGTATGTCGGGCTGATTGGTATGGCCTTGAATACCTCGGAAATCAGCGGTTCGTACAGCGGCTAGCTTTTTCTGATTTCCACCCCGGCTGCGTAGGGCAGCCGACTAAAATTGGCTTGATTACCGAACATTGAAGGAGACCGACATGCGACGACTCATCGTGATGGCCCTGCCATTCATCGTCCGTTACCTGAAGCGGCGTCGAAACCAGCGTCCCGGCAGCAACAACCGCAGGTTCTAGCCCCACCCCCGCTATCCCCACCAACCCCACCGCGAGATCACCCTTTGTCGCCGAGATCACCCCTTGCAAGGGGTGACGTCGACGGTAAACCCCGACTTCGGCCGGGAACGACGACGGCGACCCTCCCACGTTCGGGAGGGTCGCCGTCGTGCGTTGAAGCGGGGTGGTTACCGGACCCCGCTCATCAACTTCTTGATGGCAGGCGTGGCCACCGCGAGCAGGATGCCGAGAACGATGGCGGTGATGCCGCTGAACGAGAAGTAGGGAACCTCGTTATTGGCGTCGTAGAAACCAGCCATGATGCCAGCGAGTGTCGTTCCCAATGAAACCGAGAGGAAGAACAGGGCAACCATCTGGGTGCGGAAGGCGTCCGGGGCGAGTTTCGTCGCGACGGACAGGCCGATCGGGGAGAGGAACAGTTCCGCGAAGGTGAAGAACATCAGAATCACGGCCAGAGCGATCAGCGGCGTGCTGTTCGCGCCCCCGCCGGAGAACGGGATGAACATCAGGAACGCGGCGCCCATGAACACGAGTCCGAGCGCGAATTTCAGCGGTGAACTGGGCTGGCGTGGGCCGAGCTTCGTCCATACTCCGGCGAAAACGGCGGCGAAGATGATGATGAAGACAGGGTTGATGGACTGGACCCAGCTGGCCGGCATTTCCCAGCCGAAGAAGGTGCGGTCCAGGCTCTTGTCCGAGTAGATCGCGACGACGGTGAACTGCTGCTGGAAGAGTCCCCAGAACGCGGCGGAAGCCAGGTAGAGGGGAATGAACGCGAGAACGCGACGTCGGCCGGTGCTGTCGATCTTCTTGCTGGTGAGGATCACGGTGAAGTAGGCGACTGATGCAACGATCGCGAGGATCGCCATGACGAGCGCCAGGTTGCTGGGGGTCACCACGCCGAGCATGAAGGCAAGGATGATGACGACGACGGCGGCCACCGCGATGCCAGCCCACATCGTGTACTTCGAGCGGGGCAGGGGGTTGGTCACGTGGTGTGACTCGCTGGGCAGGTTCTTGCGCGTCAGTGCGTACTGTGTGAGGCCGATGGCCATACCGACAGCGGCGGCGCCGAAGCCGAAGTGGAAGCCGAGCGAGCTCTGCAGGGCGCCGGTGATGAGGGGCCCGATGAGCGCGCCGATGTTGATGCCCATGTAGAAGAGGGAGAAGCCGGCGTCGCGCCGTT
Organism: uncultured Micrococcaceae bacterium; assembly: GCA_947502645.1. Taxonomy (GTDB): domain Bacteria; phylum Actinomycetota; class Actinomycetes; order Actinomycetales; family Micrococcaceae; genus Arthrobacter_J. Next base: position 1,034,244 of record CANNAD010000001.1, read on the forward strand.
CGTCGCCTTCTTTGTAGAGCGTGCCGACCAGCGATGTTGCGTTGGCTTTCAGCCCACCGGAGCCTACGCCGACAAGGACGAGACCGACGGCCAGACCAACGCCGCCGGGCAGGACGGCCAGTGAGATATGGCCGAGCATGATCATGACTGCGGAGTAGAACAGGACGCGTTCCGAGCCGAGGACGCGGTCGGCGAGCCAGGCTCCGAGGATGGTGGAGAGGTAGACGCCACCACCATAGGCGCCTACGAGGCCGGTTGCGATGGCTTCGTCAATGCCGAGTCCACCGTCAGTGGTGGAGTAGTACATGTAGTACAGCAGGATTCCCTGCATGCCGTAGAAGGAGAAGCGCTCCCAGAGTTCTACGCTGAAGAGATTTGCCAACATCCGGGGGTGGCCCAGGAATGTCTTCTCCGCCGGTTCGGCAGAGGTATTCGGAGTTGATGTGCTCATTTCTACTATGTTGCCACTCACATTGTGGACTGTCATATCGACAATCAGGTGAAAAGAGTTACCATGTAGGGTTTTGCACACTCGTCATTTATGGCTGAAATACTCTTCCAGTTGCGCTGATACTGCGAGCAGGGCGGCTTCGGAACTTGGCCAGCCGATGAATTGGATCCCCATCGAAAGCCCTCCGGCAGTGGTGTGTGTGGGGATCGTCACAGCTGGCAGGCCGCACACGTTCACCATGGAGGTATAGGGCGTGTACTGGCATTGGCGCACGTAGTCCGTGTCGCCGTCGTCGGTGGTGTACCAGCCGAGCGGGCGGGGCGTCATCGCCATCGCTGGGGTGAGGATCAGGTCGTAGCCCGCGTATTGGGCGATGGTGTCTTCTTCGAATTTGCGCAGGATGCCGATGGCTTCGGCGAGGTCGGCGGCGCTTTTGCCGAGTGCCCGACGCCGGAGCGTCCGGGTGATCGGCATCAGCGACGCTTCCCGTTCGGGTGCGATGGGCGCTTGGGTCAGACCGGCCGTCCAGACTGTCTGGAAGGCCTCGTGGTACCGGTTGTCGTAGCGAAGGTCGGCGTCAACAACGTCATGCCCGACGGCGGCCAGCGCCTTGATTCCTCTGTCGAGCGCTGCGGTGGCGTCGGCCTCGAGGCGGATCTCCATCGCGGTTTCGAACGGTGATGCTGTGCTGAGGCCTATGCGTAGTTTCGGTGCTTGCTTGTCGAGTGATTTGAGGAGTTCCGCGAGGAACGTGCCGTGCCCTTCGCGTGCTGCACTGGTGGCGTGGAAGTTTGGGGCGTCAACCATCGCGTCGAGTAGCAGCGCTGCGTCCGTGCTGGTTCGGGCGAGCGGCCCGGCGACAACAAGTTGTCCGAGATCGGACTGCCCGGAACCGCCGGGGATCCGGCCCCGATTGGGTTTCAGGCCGATCAGTCCGGTGGCCGACGCCGGGATGCGGACGGAGCCGCCGCCGTCGGTTCCCGGGGCGAACGGCAGCATTCCTGCCGCCACCGCTGCGGCGCTTCCGCCCGAGGAACCGCCGGGACTCAGCGACGGATCGAGCGGATTCCGGGCCGGTGCGGCGATGGGGTTCTCGCTGTAGCAACTGAGTCCGAATTCCGGAACCTGTGTTTTGCCGAGGCTGATGGCTCCGGCCTGTCGAAGCAAGGCCACCAGGGGTGCGTCCGCCTCTGCTACCAGATGGTCGACGGCGGCCGAACCGTGTGTGGTTCGCACCCCGGCGACGTCGGTGAGATCTTTGTGTGCGATCGGCAGCCCATGCAGCAGTGGAAGTGGCTCTCCTGCGGCCTGCCGCTTGTCGGCGTCGGTTGCGGCCGCGAGGGCGGACTCAGCGGTGACGGTGACGAAAGAACCAAGATCCGGATTCAGTGCGTCGATCCGGTGCAGATAGTGCTCAGTGAGCTCGCGCGCGCTCAGTTCACCGGCGGCAATGGCGTCGCGCTGTTCGAGGGCCGTCATTTCGTGCAGCTCGGTCATGCTTCCCACTATAGGCTTGGAGCATCTTTCCAGAGACAGTCAATCGCGAGGAGAGCAGCATGAGCGACGTAGAGAATGTATCCGTGGACAGCATCGGCGAGAATGCGACGGTCCTTGACGTCCGTGAGGACTATGAGTGGGAGGCCGGTCATGCCAAGGGCGCGCGCCATATCCCTCTGGACCAGCTGCCCGATCGTCTCGAGGAGCTGGATCCGGATGAGGACCTGAATGTCATTTGCCGTACCGGAGGCCGGTCTTTCCGCGCTACCCAGTGGCTCACCGCCAATGGTTACTCGGCCGTCAATGTGACCGGAGGTATGGGCGCATGGCTCGAAGCCGGGAAGCCCATGGAAGCCGAGAACGGCCAGACGCCGAACGTCCTGTGACAGCTACATACGCGTTCCTTGGCCCGGAAGGGACGTTCACCGAGGCGGCGCTGCTTCAGATTCCCGAAGCCGCGAACGCCACCCGGGTTCCGGCGTCGAGCGTCAACGCAGTCATGGACCTGGTCCGTTCGGGCTACGCAGACGGTGCGATGGTTCCAGTGGAGAACTCGGTGGAGGGCGGGGTGACCGCCACGCTGGACGCCATCGCGACAGGCGAGGAGCTCCGCATCACCCGTGAAGTCCTCATCCCCATCAGTTTCGTATTGGTTGCGGCCAGGGAGATGCCGCTCTCGGACGTCCGCTCCGTTTCGACGCACAGCCACGCCTGGGCCCAGTGCCGGGGCTGGGCAGAAGCAAACATTCCAAATGCGGAATACGTCCCGGGAACGTCTACCGCGGCAGCCGCCGTCGGGCTTCTGGAGAACTCCGGATACGACGCCGCCATCTGTTCACCACTCGTAGCCAGTTCCCGCGGGCTGACCGTTCTGGCAGAGAATATCGGCGATGTTGCCGGCGCCGTCACCCGCTTTATCCTGCTGGAACGGCCTGGAGCTTTGCCGAAGCCGACAGGATCGGACAAAACCACGGTGGTCGTCCCGCTGCCGGAGGACAGGCCCGGCGCTCTCATGGAGATTCTGGATCAGTTGGGTACCCGCGGCGTGAACCTCAGCCGCATTGAGTCCCGGCCTACCGGCGCATTCCTCGGCGACTACTTCTTCAGCATTGACGCCGAGGGACACATAGCCGATGCGCGCGTGGCGGACGCTTTGCGCGGCCTTCACCGGCTGAGTCCGGGGCTACGGTTTCTGGGCTCATATCCGCGGGCCGATGGGTGGGAGTATCCGGTGGCGGCCCATACTTCGGATGATTCATTCCAGGATGCAGACAGCTGGGTGAAGGGTATTCTCGAGGGCCGCTAGCACCAAAACCACTTTCATAAGTAGGCTGTGTATCCACCACATGCTCACTGTCGGAAGAGGTAACCATGCCAAGACTGCGCCGCAGCGCCATCGACAAACCAGGAATCAGCAGGCGGCGCAGGGGCAAGGGATTCAGTTACTCGGACGAAAACGGAAACACCATCCGCGATCCCGAAATCCTGGAACGGATCCGAGACCTCGCCATCCCGCCTGCCTGGAAGGACGTGTGGATCGCGCCCTACCCCAACGGCCATATTCAGGCGCTCGGAACCGACGACGCCGGCCGGAGGCAATATCTCTACCACCAGAAGTGGCGGGACACGAAGGACCGGGAGAAGTTCGACCGCGCACTCGACTTCGCGGACAAGCTCCCGTCCACACGCCGAACAATCACACGCCACCTCCGCTCCGAGGGCGCCACCCGCGAGAAAGCCTTCGCCACTGCGCTTCGCATCGTTGATTCCGGTGCTCTCCGCGTGGGGTCAACCCAGTACGCCGAGGCGAACGGCTCCTTTGGCGTCACCACCATTCTCGGCAAACATATCCGAGTCAGCGGCAGCAGCATCCACTTCGACTTTCCCGGCAAAAGCGGGCAGCGGTGGCAGATCACCATCGAGGACGACGACCTGGCCAAAGCCCTCAAACCAATGCTCCGCAGGGATCCCGAAGAGCGCGTATTGGCCTACAAGGACGACGACGGCGCGTGGCACAGTGTTGACGCCAGCCAGCTCAACGATTTCCTGCGCCAGGTGACCGGCGGAGACTTCACGGCCAAGGACTTCCGGACCTGGCAGGCAACCGTCTCGGCAGCGATGGAACTCGCCCGCGCGGATGCGGGCGCCTCCAGTGACTCGGCGCGACGAAAAGCAGTCACCGAGATGATGAAAACCGTCGCCGGTCACCTGGGCAACACACCCGCCGTCGTCCGAAGCTCCTATGTTGACCCCCGTCTTGTTGAGCTGTTCATGCGCGGCGAGTCGATTCCCATCTGCGGCGTCTCCGCGTCCGAGCGCGCAGTTCAGGAGCTTCTGAAGGACTAAGGCTTTCCACGCACGACAATCATCATTAGGCTTTCAATAACGCGGTCCAACGCGCATCCCATCTCGAGGAGGCAGTCATGACGGAACAGGACAACACAGATCCCCGCAAGCCAGGCGAAGGAGCCACCGCCGATTCCGAATGGCGTGGCGACGCAGGAGATCAGGGAAATGACCTGCGATTCGGTGAGGAGCAGCAATTGATCGAGGAACAGTCCCAAGCCAACGCATCCGAGGGCGAACACCACTCAGTGGACACCTCCGGCGGATACACGAGTCACCAGGAACGGGATCACCCCGGCAGCTACACCGACCATGACGAACAGGACGTAGACGTCAACAAGGACGTCGCCTCCTCATCCGGCACGGACGACGACGGCCGCCCGGACTCTCAGGAGAGGCATAAGGGGAACTAGCTACCCCCGCGAACCAGGAGCGCCCCCGGCTCAACCTGCACGGTTAACGACGTCACGGCCCCGGTCGGGTCGCCGTCGAGCTGGGTATCCATGGGCTCTGGAACGGAAATTCGTACTTTCCGGGCGGTCTGCAGCTCCATGACGGGAATGGGACGTGGGTGGCGGAGCATAACTTTCCCTGCCATCCACGCCCACCCGAAAGCTGTCCTCGGGCTCATGATGACGATGTCCAGAGTGCCGTCGTCGAGCACGGCATTGGGAATGAAATCCACGCCGCCCGGCAATTTGCCGCAGTTGACGAATAGAACACTGCGGACTTTGCGCGTCTGCTCCGGACCGTCGTCAATGCTGATCGAGATCTTTCTGCGGCGGCCGGGGAGGTTGCGCAGACCCGATTCGCTGTAGGCGAGCCAGCCGACACTGCGTTTGAGGTTGTCGCGGGTCTCCGACACCACTTTCGCGTCCAGGCCAATCCCGCCGATGACCAGAAACGCATGGGTGGAGCGTGCGCCTGTTTCCCTGTTCTCCAGCGCAATCCGGCCCACATCTATCTGGCGCTCAGAACCATGGAGCGCCTTGCGAATATTGTGCTGCAGCGCAGCCACCTGCTGATCCAGGTTGCGGGCCAGCAGGTTTCCTGTGCCGAGCGGAATGACCCCCATGGGGGTGCCCGTGTGAGCCAGCTCCTGAGCAACAACGCGGACCGTGCCGTCGCCACCGCCCACCAACACCACATCGCACCGCAGCTCCAGCGCCTGCCGAGCTTGCGAATACCCGGGATCCTCAATCGTCGTTTCGAGGATTACGGGAGGATCCCAACCCGCCGTCCGGCACTCCTCCGCCACAATGGCCCGGGCCCTGTCTGCGTTGAACTTGATCGGATTCACCACGAACGCCACCCGCTGAAGGCCACGACTGGACGTCACCGGGATCGCAGCCGTAATCAACCGTCTGCGACGACGCCGGACCAGAATGACAACAACCACAACGACGACGACAAGCAGCAGCGCTGTAGCTGCCGCTGGCACAAGGACAGATGTGGAGGTCATGGTGCTTTCCACCCTACAGTTCAGCAGCACTCGATCCGGCGTCGTTCTTCTGTAGTCTTGGAGGGTGATCGACATCAACGACCTCCGCGACAGCCCGGAAAAGTACCGCCAGTCCCAGCGCGCCCGAGGCGCGGACGAATCTCTGGTGGACCAGATTATCTCCGGAGATACGCTTCGACGCGAAGCGATCAACCGGCACGAGTCACTGCGGGCTGAGCAGAACGCTTTCGGCAAGAAGGTGGCCGCCGCCAAGGGCGAGGAAAAGCAGGAACTCCTGGCTTCCGTGAAGGAACTGGCCGCGTCGGTCAAAGCTGAGGGGGCGAAGGCTGACGCTTTGAAGGCCGAGCAGGACGCCCTGGTGCGGCGCCTGCCCAACCTCATCGAGGACGGGGTGCCCGCGGGCGGCGAAGACGATTTCGACGTCGTCAAAACCGTGGGAACACCGCGAGATTTCGACGCCGAAGGCTTCACCCCGCGCGATCATCTGGAGATCGGTGAACTGCTTGGCGCTATCGACATGGAGCGCGGCGCGAAGGTGTCCGGATCGCGTTTTTACTTCCTGAAGGGGGTTGGTGCCCGGCTGGAACTCGCCCTGTTGAACATGGCGATGGACCAGGCAGTGAACGCCGGCTTCACGCCCATGATCACCCCCACGCTGGTCCGCCCCGAAACCATGCAGGGCACCGGGTTCGATGTGGCGCACGACGCCGAGATCTACCGTCTCGCCGAGGACGACCTGTATCTGGTGGGCACCTCGGAAGTTCCGCTCGCGGGCTACCACTCGGATGAGATCGTCGACCTGTCCGCAGGCCCCACCCGTTACGCCGGCTGGTCCTCGTGTTACCGGCGCGAAGCCGGCTCGCACGGTAAGGACACCCGCGGCATCATTCGCGTCCACCAGTTCAACAAAGTGGAGATGTTCTCCTACGTGAGCCCGGAGGATGCTGCTGAGGAACACCTGCGCATGCTGGCATGGGAAGAGGAAATGCTCGCAAAGGTCGAGCTGCCGTACCGCGTGATCCACACTGCCGCCGGAGACCTCGGCATGTCAGCTGCCCGCAAGTACGACTGCGAGGCGTGGGTTCCCACACAGGACGCGTTCCGTGAACTGACGTCCACCTCCAACTGCACCACCTTCCAGGCGCGGCGCCTCAACATCCGTGAACGTGTGGCGAAGGACGACGGCAGCAAGGGCGGAACCCGTGCGGTGGCAACGCTGAACGGGACACTGGCCACTACCCGGTGGATCGTTGCAATTCTTGAGCACCACCAGAACGCTGACGGCTCGGTCAACGTACCCGCCGCCCTGCGTCCCTACCTCGGTGGGCTGGAAGTCCTTCCCGTTCTCTAGGGAGCGCTGCGCTGTGCCGCCGAGATATGGGCGCCTTCGGGACATCGGGACGTCCAACAGCGGACCCGTTTGTCCCGAAGGGGCCCAAAGTTCGCCGCCCATAAGCTCGGGCCGTAGCTACGAGGCCGACTTTGCGGGGACCCGTAGCGAAATCAGCCCGACCGCGTGCAGCTTTGTGCGTAGGGCCTGCGGGTTCATTGCTGTTGCCCAGTCCCAGCGCACTACGTTAAGTCCGGTCGCACGGATGCGGTCCTCCCGAAGCTTTTCCTGATAAACGGTTTCCTCTACTCGTTGGTTTTGGCTGACCGCATTGCGGGTGTACTTGATCTTGCCGTCGAACTCGCCGACCAGACCGAACTCCTTCCAGTAAAAATCCGTGCGCGCGACGAAACCGTTCGCATCGAAGACTTCGTGCTGAAGTGTAGGCGCGGGCAACCCCAGCACATGAAACTGCGCCCTGCTCGGGGACTCACCAGCCGACTCCGAGAGTGGGTCCGCAAACTCGACCACCCGTAGAGCTCTGGTCTGCTTCGACGATTGCGCAAGGTCCTGCACGGCGATCAGGAGCTGTTCCTTCGACACGGAGTGGGAAAATCCAGGTTTCCCGCGGAACGCATGGTCGAAGGCCATGACGGCTTCTGGAAAGGTACCGAGAACCGCGAGATCTAGGAGCGTTTGTACCTGGTCTGTCACCTTCAAGCCATGACGGATGGTGATGTCTGCGGGTAGCAGAGTAGTGAGTCCCCATACAGTGGCGGCAGCAACGTCACAGAATATTGGCGGCTGCGGAAATGTGTGGGAGATTGCGGCCAGTTCCACGCGGTATCTCTCCCACGCGGCCAGATTGTTCCACGCCTGTGTGGGAACATACGCGCCTCGCCGGATACGAACCAGTTCGCCCTTTCGAAAACTGCGTTGCAGCGAGCGGCGGTCCCCGGACGACCGCTCAGACTCCGCCACCAAGGTCAGGAGGTCAAATGCTTTGTCCATGGAGACATCCTCTGACGTCGCTTGCGATAGTGCGCCGTCGTCTGGCGTTGGTGTGCATAGGTGGGGCTGTGGAGGGGGAGTGACAGCGGTCCAGTTCGATCGCAACTGGGTTTGGGCTCCTTCGGGACAAAAGGGCGTGACGGGCGCGCCCCCGATGTCCCAAAGGCGCCCAAATGTGAGAGCCAGCCACAGCCGAGAACAGGAGAGTAGCGCGGAACACAGCCGGAAATGTGGGGCGGACACTAGTCGTGGCCGCGCGGTTTCTGGTTCACTGGTTTCATGACAATTACAGCAAAATCGGGCAACGACGACCTGATGACAACAAACGAAATCCAATTGGTGGCTCTCGATGTGGACGGCACTCTTGTGGACCACGACGGCCTGATGTCCGACGGCGTGCGTGAAGCCGCGGCTGCGGTGGTGGAGAGCGGACGGGACGTCATTATCGCGACGGGCCGTTCTCTGGGAGCGACCCTCCCCATTGTCGAGAAGATCGGGATGACCCGCGGCTACTGTGTGTGTTCCAACGGTGGTGTCACTCTGCGCATCGATACGTCACTTCCTGATGGTTACGAAGTTCTGACGCGGGTGGTCTTCGATCCCGCTCCGGCCCTGCGGGCACTGCGGGAACGTCTGCCCACCGCCAAATACGCCCTCGAGGATGACGAGGGGAAGTTCCTCTCTACCGAACGCTTCCAGGACGCCAGCTTCGGTGCGGAGGCCAAGGCGGTGGACTTCGAGCAGATGTTGGAGGCCACGGCCGTTCGCGTGGTGGTGTTCAGCACCGATAGTACGGCCGAGGAGTTCGGCGATGCTGTCCGTTCGATCGGGCTGCACGGCGTGACCTACTCCGTTGGCTGGACGGCTTGGTTGGACATCGCGGCCGCCGGTGTGACGAAAGCCAGTGCGCTGGAGGAACTGCGCCGTCATCTGGATGTGGATCCTTCCCGCACTCTCGCGATGGGGGACGGCCGCAACGACATCGAGATGCTCGGCTGGGCAGCCCAGGGCGTTGCTATGGGGCAGGCGCCCCAGGAAGTGATGGACGCGGCAACGGCCGTGACGGAGACCGTTTACGACGACGGCGCGGCGCTGGTCCTGCGGTCGCTGTTGCGGGACGGTCGGGTGGAGTCGGACGACGCCGAGTCCGCCGACATGGACGACTGAACCGGTTCGCCACCCAATAGCGGCCAGACCTGTTCCATGTGGTCAAACACTTCGGCCCCTGCGGCCTGAAGTGCTGAGGGTTCGCTGAGACCTCCGCCGAAACCCAGAACACGCATGCCGGCGGCGCGTGCGGCGAGAACGCCGTTCACACTGTCCTCGATGACGACGCACTCTTCTGCGGGTACACCCTCCGATGCCGCAGCGTGCAGGAAAATGTCGGGTGCTGGTTTGCCTCGCGGCACTTCTGTGGCGCTGTAGATCCGTCCTTCAAACCGTGTGTACAGGCCGGTCAGACCCAGTGTACGCCTCATTTTCGTGTGCGAACCGCTGGATGCGACGCAGGTGCGCACCCCGGCGTCGTCGAGCGCGTCCAGCAGCGCAGGAATGCCTGCCACCACGTTTAGGGAGGAGTCGAAGGACTGATGAATCCGGGCGGTTGAATCGGCGTCGAACCGGCTTGCCAGTTCCGGCCCCATCATGGCTTCCAACAGGCCTGCGACTTCTGCGGCACTCCGCCCCATGAAGCGGTCCACGATGTCCTGGACGGTGTGGGGGTATCCGAGCTCGGTGAGCATCTGGGCTTCCACAGCTGTGGTGAGAGTTTCACTGTCGACGAGCACGCCGTCGCAATCGAAAATGATCAGAGATTCCACGGACTATCTTTCGTAGGCAAGTGAGGCTGGCGGCAGGGCAACCGGCCCGTACACGAGGTCGAGCAGCCGCGCCGCTGCCGGTCTGCACGCCCACTCTTCCGCCCAGTGGGACCGGACAACGGCTTTGCTGACGGCCTGGGTGGTGATGCCGAGTTCCTCACCGATCAGTTTTTGCTGTCCGCGCACACCCGGGGTGAGCAGGTCCAGCACGTTCCATTCTGCGTCCGTGCGCGTGGCAACAATCTGCCCGAGGAGGCGTAGGACGGCTTCTGCCTCGGCTGCCACGTCCGCATCCGGTCCGGACACAGCCAAGGGGATTCGTTCCCCGGTTTTGCGTGCACGATTCACGGCGCGCCGGGCGTAGACCAGACCGTAGCCCTCGGCCTCGAGGATGTCCTCTGGAATGGGTACGTGAAGTTCGCCTACCCCGATGCCGACGTGCCACCGGCGATGACGCAAGGCGATGAGGGCGACGTCGACCGCCGTTTTTGCATTGGCGACGACGCCCTGTGCTTCGTCCCCTACGGAACGCTGAAAGGGTACGACGGCGGGGAGGTGTCTGAGTGCTTTGATCAGGTCGGGCACCATGTCCCCGACTTCGCGGGAATCCCGCTGATTGATGGTCAGCACAAACAACATGCGTTCAGTATGCCGGAACGAATTCCGAAATCAACCACATCCGGTTGGTTTCGACATCCCCTCTCCCCGCGAAGTCACCCTTTACCCGCGAGATCACCCCGTACAAGGGGTGACGTCGAGGGTAAAGGGTGACTTCGGCCGGCGGGGAAGGGGCAGAAGCCGGAGCCTAGCGGCCCTGAGGCTGTACGTCTGCGTTCTCGGCGTGCTCGTCCACGGAGCGGCCCTGCGGCTCGTCCTCTTCGCTGGGCTCACCGAGAGCTTTGAAGCGCTCCAGTGAAGCTTCAACCTCAGCCTCGGCAGCGGCGCGGTCCGCCCAGTCGGCAGCCTCAACCCACTTGCCCGGTTCCAGGTCCTTGTACTTGGTGAAGAAATGCTTGATTTCGTCGAGCAGGAAGTCAGAAACATCCGAGAGTTCCTGAATGTGGTCAAAACGCGGGTCTACGGGGACGCACAGTACCTTGGCGTCGCCGCCGCCGTCGTCGACCATGTTGAACACGCCGATGGGACGGGACTCAACGAGTACGCCGGGAATGAGGTCGAAGTCCTGCAGGAGTACCAGGGCGTCCAACGGGTCGCCGTCTTCGCCCAGCGTATTCTCGAAGTAGCCGTAATGCGTGGGGTACTGCATCGACGTGAAGAGCACGCGGTCCAGGCGGAGCCTGTGCGTGTCGTGGTCGATTTCGTACTTGACGCGTGAACCCTTGGGTATTTCGATTGTCACGTCGATGTTCATGTGGCTGACTCCTGAGAAAGCGGAATGTGGGCGTGGAAAAGGCAATACCAATGTATCTGCCTGCCCCGTCTAGTCTTAAACATATATGTCTTGTCCATTGAAGGGGAGCCGATGAATCGCACTGCCCGACGTCTGACGGCAGTGTTGCTGGCCATGGTGCTGGCGGTTCTTGTGCTTCCTCTGGCGGTGTATGCGGGTCCTGCGGTTGTTTCTTCTGTGCTCTCGGAGGAGCCGGATCCGACGCCGGTCCCCACTCCTGCGGTGCAGTTGCCGCCCACTGAGGTGACGATGCCCTCGGCGGTGACTGCGCGGAGCCCGGGCGCGCCCGTACCTTCGAAGGACGCTTTGAAGACGCTCCTGCCGCCGCTGTTGAAGGTCGACGGCGAGGGTGACTTCACCGGCGTCGTGCTGGATGCGATGAGCGGCGAGGTCCTTTTTGACCAGTCTGGGGCGGAGCCGAGGATTCCGGCGTCCAATCAGAAGTTGCTGGTAGCTGCTGCCTCTGTGTCCACGATTGGTCCGGAACGGCGGTTTGAGACGTCGGTGTATCGGGGTGCGGAGCCGGGTGTCGTCGTCTTGCGTGGCGGCGGCGACGTGCTGCTCGGTTCCGGGAAGTCCCAGCCCGACGACGTCGTGGGGCATGCCGGTTTGCAGACCCTCGCCGAGCGCACGGTGAAAGCCCTGACGGAGAACGGCATACCTGCCGCCGAGACGCTTCACGTGGTCCTCGATGACACCCTGTTTGCTGGTCCGGCACTGCACCCGACCTGGCAGCAGCCGGACATCGATTCCGGGCAGATCGCCCCCATTTACCCGCTGGCTCTGAATTCCGCATGGCTGGAGGGCGACAACCCGGACAATGAGCGCTACGCGGATCCCGCGCTCGCCGCTGCGGATGCTTTCCGGGTGGCGTTGGCCGATGCGGCGAAGATGAAGGGGCTGAAGGTCGACGACGGTCTGACCCGTGGGGCGGCCCCCGACGACGCCGAGAGGTTGGCCTCCGTCGAGTCGGCTCGTGTGGTGGATCAGGCGGAGCACATGCTGCTCGTCTCGGACAATTACCTGGCGGAGGCCCTGGCGCGGATGACGGCGGTCAGCGCCGGGGAAGTGCCTTCGTTCGCGGGTGGAACGAGCGCCGTCGTGGCCGCTGTGGCCCGCCTCGGCGTCCCCGTTGACTCACTGGTACTCGCCGATGCGGCCGGGTTGTCATTGCGGAACCGGATGAGTGCGGGCCAATTGGCCGCCGTCGTGCGCACCATGGCCGCCAGCGACCGGCCGGGCCTGCGGGAAGTCCTCGATGGTCTGCCTGTCGCCTCCCTGGACGGTTCACTCGCGGAACGGTTCGACGACGCCGCTGGTGCCGGCGTGGTGCGCGCGAAGACCGGAACCCTGTTCACGGCCACCTCATTGACCGGGTATGTGGTGGACCGGGACGGGAGGCTGCTTGTTTTCTCGTTCGTGGCCAATGGCCTTGAGTCGAACATCTTGGAGGCTCGTGCGGCCGTGGACGCGGCGGCGTCTGCCCTGGCTGGGTGCGGGTGCCGCTAGCCTCAACAAATCTGCCGTTCACCGGTGGGCGAACTGGCAGCGAAACTCCGGCTTTCTGTGGTCTGATGGGGAACATGGAGACCGAATCGAATCCCGTCACCGTCCAACTGGTCAATTGGGACCTTGCTGCTGGAACTGCGGCGAAGATCGCACCCGCGGGTCCGTCCCTGTCCAAACGTGAGATCGCTGAAGTTGTCAGGAGCCTGCGCGAGGCGGCGGATGCGTCAGTAGAGCACGTTCATCGCATCACGAAGCTTGAAGCTGCACGGGATCTTCGGGACTCGCAGGTGCTGATCGTGGACAGGGCGTCGTGGGCCAAAGCGAATTCGCAGAGCTTTCAGGCTCTCCTGCAGCCGACGCTGGACAAGCTGGCGAAATCGAAGTCGGAGCAGTTGCAGAATTCCCTGGCCGAGCTCAGCGGCACCGTCACCGGCGCCCAGTTTGGCGCGATTCTCGCTTTTCTGTCCTCCAAGGTTCTTGGACAGTATGACCCGTTTGCTTCCCTGGGCGACGCCGATGCCCCGCCGTCAGCCGGGCGGCTGCTGCTGGTGGCGCCGAACGTTGTCAGCGTCGAACGCGAGCTGAATGTTGACCCGGAGGATTTCCGGCTCTGGGTATGCCTGCATGAGCAGACGCACCGCGTGCAGTTCGCTGCTGCGCCCTGGCTCCGTGATCACATGGTGGATCAGATCAGTCAGCTCTCGGGCGGCCTCATGGACAAGGCGGACACCCTGCAGGACCGTCTGGGCCAGCTCGTGAAGAGCCTGGGCTCAGATCGCCGCCAGGAGGTTGAGGGAGTGCCGTCCCAGCCGGCCGGGGTCATGTCGCTGCTTCAGGACCCGGAGGACAAGGCCCGTATGTCGCATCTGACGGCGGTCATGAGCCTGCTTGAGGGCCACGCCAATGTGGTGATGGATGCGGTGGATTCCAGCATCGTTCCCACGGTGAAAACCATCCGGCAGCGTTTCAATGCGCGCGGCAGAACCCGCAGCCCCTTGGATAAATTCATCCGTCGCATCATGGGGCTGGACGCAAAGATGCGTCAGTACTCGGACGGCGCCCGGTTTGTCCGCGCGGTTGTCAACGCAGCGGGCATGGAGGGCTTCAATCGCGTCTGGGAACGTGAGGAACACCTGCCGACGGAGAAGGAAATCCACACCCCGAAGTTGTGGCTGGAGCGTATGGCACTTGATGCCGGGTGAGCACGCGTTCGCGCGGCCGTCTGAACCCGCTGATCGGCAAGGCCCGCCAGCATCTGCGGCAAGCTCTTCAGGAATACATGCCCGACGACGGCCCGGCACCCCGTGCCGGATCGCGGGCTGATGCGGGAGGTGCCGGAGAGAAGCCGCTGATCCTGGTGGCCTGCAGCGGGGGCCCGGACTCCATGGCGCTCGCTTCTGTGGCCGCATTCTTCGCTGGCCGTGGGGATTACCGTGTGGGCGCCGTCGTCGTCGATCATGGGCTCCAGGACGGCAGCGCAGCTGTGGCGGACGATGCCCGCCGGAAGCTCGAGGGCATGGGGCTCGATCCCGTGGAAGTCCGCACCGTGTCTGTCACGCACGAGGGGATGGGCCCGGAAGCGGCAGCCAGAAACGCGAGGTATGCCGCACTGGACGCCGCCGTCGCGGAGCATGATGCGGCCGCCGTTCTGCTGGGCCACACCCTCGATGATCAGGCTGAACAGGTACTGCTCGGGCTGGCGCGCGGTTCGGGGACCCGTTCCCTGGCCGGGATGCCCGCCAGTCGAGGCAAGTACCTGCGTCCATTTCTGGGGCTCCGCCGGCACGAGACCCTTGAGATCTGTGACATTGAGGAACTGGATCCCTGGCACGATCCCACGAATGCTGACCCAAGGTACGCGCGGAGCCGGGTCCGCAGTGAAATCCTGCCGCTCCTGGAAGACAACCTCGGCCCGGGAATCGCGGAAGCACTGTACCGGTCATCGAGAATTCTGGCGCAGGACGCCGACTACCTGGACTCCCTGGCGCAGGACCACTACACACGGATGCGTGCGGTCAACGAGGGTGAGATACATCTCAGTGAGGCAGAACTCCGTGACCTCCCCGCGTCGCTTCGCCAGCGCGTCATGGCGCTCGCCGTCGCCGAGCTGGCAGACGCCCGACCGCCCTTCGAACGGCTGCTGGCCGCCGAGGCGCTGCTCAGGCGCCAGGGCTCTGCCGGCCCCGTCGAAGTGGGGGGCCACGTGTCGGTCTACCGACAATCTCTCAGCCAACGCGTTCCCCGGTCGGGCCGCGGCTGTGGCACTCTAGTGTTTATCAAGAACCCCAAAATTTAGACTCCGGGAGCATGTGGTGGAATCCAACGACGTTCAGGCTGATCTCAAGCACGTTCTGTATACCCGGGAGCAGATTGAGCAGCGGGTCAGGGAACTGGCCGCGGAAATTGACAAGGATTATGCGGGTCGCGATCTGCTGATCGTGGGTGTCCTCAAGGGCGCGGTCATGATCATGGCAGACCTGGCGCGTGCACTCCACAGCCACGTCACCATGGACTGGATGGCCGTTTCCTCCTACGGGTCTGGTACGCAGTCCTCCGGTGTCGTCCGGATTCTCAAAGACCTGGAGACGGACCTGATGGGCAAGCATGTCCTCATCGTCGAGGACATCATTGACTCCGGGCTGACGCTTTCATGGCTCAAGGCAAACCTGCAGTCCCGCGGGCCTGCATCGTTGGAAATCTGCACTCTGCTTCGCAAGCCTGAGGGCGCGAAGGTGGAGATCGACGTCAAGTACGTGGGCTATGACATTCCGAACGAGTTCGTCGTCGGCTACGGTCTCGATTTCGCGGAGAAGTACCGGAATCTGGACTTCATCGGCACCCTGGCGCCGCACATCTACGAGTAGGTCCGGGCGGTCCCTGTCCGCCCAGAGGGAACTATTATCTGCTGCCGTGCGTGATGGGTGGCATACAGTGTATAGCTAGTTGTTCGGCGTGGTCTTTCGGGGCCTCGTCATCATCCACGCTTGTCAGCAGGAGGGATGGGCAGAGGTGCCCTCAAAGCGCATGAAATTCAAGAACGTCTTCAAGGGCCCGATCATCTGGATCGTCCTGGCAGTTGCCGCGCTTCTGCTGATCTTTCCCACGATTTCCGGTAGCGGTGCCGCGCGTGTGGATACTTCCGTCGGCCTGGAACTGTTGCAGGACAACAAGGTCAAGGAAGCCAAGATCCACGACGGCGAGCAGCGGGTAGACCTCACGCTCACCGAGGAGTACAAGGACCAGGGCAAGAGCGTCCAGTTCTTCTTCAGTACCGCGCGCGGGGAAGCCGTTGTTGACGCCATCAACGATTCAGACGTCGAAGTCTTCACGGATCAGCCCGTTGAGGACAACTGGTTTCTCGGGTTCCTTGGTCTGATCTTCCCCATTATCATTCTCGGTGCCATCTTCTGGTTCCTGCTCTCGCGGATGCAGGGCGGCGGTTCCAAGGTCATGCAGTTTGGCAAGTCCAAGGCCAAGATGATGAACAAGGACATGCCGCAGGTCACCTTTGACGACGTCGCCGGCGCTGATGAGGCGGTGGAAGAGCTTCATGAGATCAAGGAGTTCCTCCAGGACCCCGCCAAATTCCAGGCTGTAGGCGCCAAGATACCGAAGGGTGTCCTGCTGTACGGCCCTCCCGGGACGGGTAAAACCCTGCTGGCGCGCGCTGTTGCTGGCGAGGCAGCCGTGCCGTTCTATTCAATTTCTGGTTCGGACTTCGTCGAAATGTTCGTCGGCGTGGGCGCCTCACGTGTGCGTGACCTTTTCGAGCAGGCTAAAACGAACGCTCCTGCCATCATCTTCGTGGACGAGATCGACGCCGTCGGCCGTCACCGCGGTGCCGGTGTGGGCGGCGGAAACGACGAGCGCGAGCAAACCCTGAACCAGTTGCTCGTCGAGATGGACGGCTTCGACGCGAACGCCAACGTCATCCTGATCGCGGCTACAAACCGTCCGGACGTTCTGGACCCGGCCCTGCTCCGTCCTGGCCGTTTCGACCGCCAGATCGCAGTGGAAGCCCCTGACCGCATTGGCCGTCAGCGCATTCTGGAAGTGCATGCGAAGGGCAAGCCGATGGCTCCCGATGTCGACCTCGGGTCGCTGGCGAAAAGGGCTCCGGGATTCACCGGTGCTGATCTCGCCAACGTTCTGAATGAGGCCGCCCTGCTGACGGCCCGTTCAAACGCGCAGCTCATCGACGACCGCGCGCTGGATGAAGCAATCGACCGCGTGATGGCCGGGCCGCAGAAGCGTTCCCGCGTCATGAAGGAACTCGAGCGCAAGATCACCGCCTATCACGAGGGCGGCCACGCACTGGTAGCGGCGGCTCTGCGCAATACGTCGCCGGTCACCAAGATCACTATCTTGCCGCGTGGACGCGCACTGGGTTACACCATGGTTGTTCCTGAGGACGACAAATACTCGGTAACCCGCAACGAGCTCCTGGATCAGTTGGCGTACGCCATGGGCGGTCGCGTAGCTGAGGAGATTGTGTTCCACGATCCGTCCACCGGCGCGTCCAATGACATTGAGAAAGCGACCTCCACTGCACGCCAGATGGTCACCCAGTACGGCATGAGTGAGCGGATTGGTGCTGTAAAGCTTGGGCAGGGCGGCGGTGAGCCGTTCCTCGGGCGCGACATGAGCCACGAACGCAACTACTCGGATGATCTGGCCTTTGTGGTCGATCAGGAGATCCGTGAGTTGATCGATACCGCGCATGACGAAGCGTACGCGGTGCTCACGGAGAACCGGGACGTCCTGGACCGGCTGGCACTGGAACTCCTGGAACGGGAAACGCTCAACCAGGCGGAGATCGCCGAAATTTTCAGGGATGTGCGCAAACGGGACCTCCGCGAGGTCTGGTTGTCCAAGCCCTCGCGTCCGGTCCACAGCGAACCCCCGGTTGTTACTGCGAAGGAGCGTGCTCAGGCGGCTGCGGAGAACGCGCCGGATCCAGTGGACGTGGCTCCGCAGGATCAGATTGCCCAGGCTGACATTCCACAGGATTTTGATGTGGAGCAGAGCGCCCTACCCGAGCCGGAATCCACGGATTCTGACCAGGGCGGGCATACTCCCGGCGGCGTTACGGGCGGCAATTGAGGCCGGCCGTGATAGCCGGCGCGTTAGGATCAGAATCGTGACCGACATTGATGATGACTTCGCCGTCACCGACACAGCCGAAGCTGTGAGCAAGGTTGACCAGCCCCGCATTGAGCGGGCTGTCCGGGAAATCCTGTTCGCCATCGGCGAGGACCCGTCCAGGGACGGGCTCCTTGATACGCCCAAGCGTGTTGCGAAGGCCTATGCGGAGTTTTTTTCCGGGCTGCATCAGAACCCGGCGGATCTGCTGGCCACCACGTTCGATATTGAGCACGAAGAGATGGTCCTGGTCAAGGACATCGCGTTCTACTCGACGTGTGAACATCATCTGGTTCCGTTTCACGGCCGTGCGCATATTGGATACATCCCGTCCTCCGAGGGTAGGGTGACCGGGCTAAGTAAACTGGCGCGTTTGGTGGAAGTTTTCGCCCGGCGTCCGCAGGTACAGGAACGCCTGACGACGCAGATCGTGGATGCTCTCGTGGAGCACCTGCGGCCAAACGGCGCGATCGTGGTCATCGAATGCGAGCACCTATGCATGTCCATGAGGGGCGTGCGCAAGCCCGGTGCAATGACCATGACATCCGCGGTCAGGGGCCAGTTGCGCGAAACCGCCACCCGCGCGGAAGCAATGTCACTGATCCTCGGAAGATAACACGGAAGGCACCATGGATTCACTCGCTGCAACACCTGGAACCGGACCCGCAACGTCACCTCTTCCGGTGGTGAGGCCTCCCAGAAAACAGCGCACTTTCCAGGACTTGCCGACGGATCGCACCGTGATTCTTGGCGTTCTGAACGTGACTCCGGATTCGTTCAGTGACGGCGGTCGGTTTGCGAATACAGATGAGGCTGTTGCCGCTGGCCTGCGGATGTTCTATGGCGGTGCGGACATTATCGACGTTGGCGGTGAATCAACCCGCCCGAATGCTGATCCGGTGGATCCGGAGGAGGAGCAGAAGCGCGTTCTTCCGGTGATTGAGGCTTTGGCCAAGGCTGGTGCCCTGATCAGCATTGACACCATGCATGCTTCGACGGCGGCCCTGGCCCTGGATGCCGGTGCGGGCATCGTCAACGACGTTTCAGGCACGGATTTGGACCCCGAAATGCCGGCGCTCATCGCCGAGCGCGGGGTCCCCTACGTGCTGATGCACGGCCGTGGTGATGCACGCACCATGAACGGCCTTGCGGAGTATGAGGATGTTGTTGAGGACGTCATCGCCGAGATCATGCAGATCCGTGACCGCCTCTACGACGGCGGTGTATCTCCCGAGCAGATCATTGTTGATCCAGGCCTGGGTTTCGCCAAGACCGAGGAGCACAACTGGACGTTGCTCCGCTCGCTGGACCGATTCGACGTCCTGGGCCACCGCCTGCTGGTCGGTACCTCCAGGAAGCGCTTCCTTGGCACGCTGCTGACGACGTCGGGCAAGGCTGCTCCGCCGGAGGAGCGCGATCACGCGACTCTGGCCACCACTGCGCTTGCGGCTGCTGCCGGCGTCTGGGGTGTACGGGTGCACGACGTCGACGCGAACCTTGACGCTGTGAAGGTCGCCTCAGCGTGGAACGGGTGACGTGTTGAACTCCTCCACCATGGATCGCATTTCCCTGAGTGGGATCAAGGCTGTGGGCTATCACGGGGTCTTTGACCACGAGCGCCGCAACGGTCAGCCGTTTGTTGTGGACGTGGTTCTGCATACGGATATCCGTGCCGCCGCGGCGTCTGATGATCTTGCCGCTACCGCGAACTATGGTGAACTCGCCGAGCGCGTGAAAGCCATCATCGAGGGAGAGCCGTGCAATCTGATCGAGACACTGACGGAGCGCATCGCCGCTGATGTCCTTGCCGTTTTTGATGTCGCCCGCGTTGACGTGACCGTGCACAAACCCAAGGCGCCCATTGAGGTCCCGTTTGGCGACGTTTCCGTGAGTGTGTCCAGGAGTCGGCATGGCTGAGAACGTTGTTCTTGCGCTGGGGAGCAATCTTGGTGACAGCGCTGAGACGTTAGCCGGTGCCGTCCGGGATATAGCTGATCACCCCGGAATTACGTTGAGTCGTATTTCGCCCGTCGCGCAGACCAAACCGGTTGGCGGGCCAGAGCAGCCTGACTACCTGAACATGGTTATTGAAGTGGTGACTGAGCTTTCACCGCTTGAGGTTCTTGATCTGTGTCAGGACGTGGAGCACCGGCATCACCGGGTCCGAGAGGAACGGTGGGGCGCGCGCACGCTGGACGTGGACGTCATTGTGTACGGGAATCTACGGCACGACGACGACAGGCTGACACTGCCTCATCCCCGTGCTGCCGAACGTGCTTTTGTGCTCGAACCCTGGCTCTGGATGGACCCGGACGCGCATTTGTTGGGTCAATCGGTGGCTGAGCTGGCGGCGCAGGCATCGGACCGGGATGGTGTTCGGCGTTATGAGCCTTCTGCATCCGGCGATACCGCTGAGGCGTAATGCGCAACATCAGATACAGCTGGTTGGCCATCATGGTGCTTGTGGCGGGGGCCGCTGGCTGGATGCTGAATGTCCTGGCAACCCGCAATGGGTTTCCCGCGCCGGCCTTGCACCTGGGGTCGCTGCTGACCATGGCGTTTATCGTGGTTTTCACGCTCGCCCTCGGGCTCAAAGTGCGTGCCTGGCGTAACGGCAACCGCGACAAACCGTTGGACCCGATTCTTGCTGCCCGCACTCTGATCCTTGCGCAGGCCTGTGCCTATACGGGTGCGCTGATGTTGGGCTGGCATTCTGGAATCTTTGTGGATCAGCTCGCTCTGGTGTCAGTTCGGGGCTTTACGGAAGGGATCTGGGGCTCGTTGGCTACAGTTGCCGGCGGTGCTGCGATGATTGTTATCGGCCTCGTGGTGGAGCGGTTCTGTAAGTTGCCGCCGGATGACGATGCTTCGACGAAGGACGTTGGCGGGGCAGGAAACAGGCGCTCTGTGCGTGGTGATGAGGGGGAGTATGCCTAGTGAAGCGATTGATCCGCACGGTGTTGTGTGGACGGGAGTCTCGAAGAATTATCTGAAGGTCCGGCTGCTGGGCTGGCTTCTGACAGCGGTCATCTGGCTGGTGGTGCTCTCTGTGCCGCTGGTGCTTGTCCTGATCGGGGTGTGGACCTGGCTTCCGCTGTGGGTCATCTGGTCGCTCATTGCGTTGAACGTCGTCATCAGTGCCTGGACGGGGTTGCTGATTCCCCGGCAGGTTCGGGCTATCGGTTATGCCGAGCGCGACGACGATCTCCTGATCCGCAGCGGCGTGTTCTTTCAGCGTGCCATGGTGGTGCCCTATGGGCGGATGCAGTACGTGGACGTTTCGGTGGGGCCCGTGGAGCGGGCTTTCGGGCTTTGTTCCCTGAAGCTGCACACCGCAGCGGTTGCCACCAAGGCTGAAATCCCTGGGTTGCCTACCGATGAGGGGGCCCGGTTGAGGGAGCAGCTGAGCGCCCGCGGTGAGGCGAAGCTGGCTGGACTGTGAGTGTCCCGGCGGAAGAACAGGCTCCTGATCCCGCGGTGATCGACAACCCGCAGGATGCGTGGCACCGGGTTCACCCGATCTCGCCGATGGTCCGTGGGTGGCTTGCCATTGTCGCCGTACTTTTTGTCTTCGGCCGTGACCGCGTTGAAGGGATCTTCATGGGGGAGGCCGAGGCTCTCCCGTCTGATGCGATCTGGTGGATTGTCGGGGTCGGGGCGGCTGTCGTCGTCGTCATTGCCGTGTTCTTTTATTTGTCCTGGCGGTTCACCCGGTATCAGGTGACGGCCGAGCATGTGAAGGTCAACAGCGGCGTTCTGTTTCGGCAGCAGCGGCAGGCGCGGCTTGACCGGGTGCAGGCGATTGATCTGATGCAGCCGCTTCTGGCCCGAATCTTCGGGCTGGCGGAACTGAAATTCGAGGTCGCTGACGCGGGAGAGTCTGCCGTCAAGCTCTCCTTTTTGAAACTGCAGGATGCCCGCACCCTGCGCGCTACCATTCTCAGCCGTGCAAGCGGCGGAGCGGATGACGAGTCCGGGCCGCAGGACCAACCGGAGGAAGCTGAACATCGTGTTTTGCACGTGACCCCCGGCCGGGTGTTCGGGGCTACCTTGCTCTCGGGTGCAACGATCGCTCTTCTCCTGCTGGCGATTATCGCCGTCGTCATGTCATTCCTGCTTGATGAACCACTGGTCATTACCGGCCTGCTGCCTGTCATTATTGGCATCGTGGCCAGTTACTGGACGACGTTCAGCAGTTCCTTCAATTTCCGGGTCTCGGTGCTGGAGGACGGGATCCGGCTGCGATACGGACTGTTGGATACCAGAACGCAGACCATCCCGCCCGGACGTATCCAGGCAGTGAGCGTGGTGCAGTCACCGCTCTGGCGCTTCACCGGGTGGTACAAGATGAGACTGAACGTCGCCGGTTATGGGGGAGCCGCGGGACAACCCGCCAGTGGTGGAAACACGCTCCTGCCAGTGGGCACCAAACAAGAGGTGCTGCAGTTGATGGCACTCGTATTTCCAGATCCCGGCACAGAGGATCCCCTGGGACTGTTCCACGCCGGGCTGGAAGGCAAGAACGACGACGCCGGCTTCACCACCAGCCCGCGCCGCGTACGGTGGATCAGCCCGTTCACCTGGCGGCGTAACGGGTTTGTCGTCACCAGAACCGCACTCGTGGCCCGTTCGGGCGCCTTCTGGCGGCATCTGGCGGTGGTGCCGCATGAGCGAACACAGTCAATGGCACTTGAGCGTGGGCCTCTGAGTCGTCGGTTCGGGGCCATGGATCTGGTCATGCACACCACCCCCGGGCCGGTAGCGGTGCGGGTCCGCCAGATGGACAAGCACACGGCCGTGGAACTTTTTGACCTTCAGTCATCGCGGGCGGCCGAGGCGCGCAAACACAGCGTGGGCGATCGTTGGCGCGAACACCATGACGAGCAGGACAGTGAGCGAGGCGGGGAGTTGACCCATGGTTGAACCAGCACGTAAGCCGGGCCGTCTCGGCGTCGGCATCATTGGAAGCGGCAAGGTAGGTGCCGTGCTCGGCGCCGCTCTCCGTGGGGCGGGGCACGCCGTCGTCGGGGTGTCAGCGGTATCGGACGCCAGCCGGGAACGGGCAGAGAATCTGTTGCCCGGCGTTCCCATCCTGGATATCCCGGATGTGGTGGAACGCTCGGAACTGGTGCTGCTGGCCGTCCCGGATGACGCCCTCGAACAGCTGGTTGCAGGGTTGGCCGCTGCCGGGGCGTGGCAGCCGGGGCAGATCGTGGCACACACGTCCGGCCGGTTTGGCACAGACGTGCTCGCACCTGCCCGGGCCATGGGCACCATTGGGCTGGCACTTCATCCCGCCATGACCTTCACCGGCATGAGCCTGGACCTGGCGCGCCTCCCGGACTGCACCTTTGCTGTCACCGCACCGGCAGCGGTCCTGCCGATCGCGCAGGCACTGGTTGTTGAAATGGGCGCTGAACCAGTGGTCCTCGACGAAGCGGACCGCGTGGTCTACCACGCAGCTCTGGCGCACGCTTCGAATCATCTCGTGACCATCGCCGCGCAGTCCGCGGAGCTGCTGGCGGGCATCGGCGTCGAGGACCCGTCGCGTCTGCTGGGGCCTCTGTTGCGGGCATCTCTGGAGAACGCGTTGGCCAGCGGTGAGTCCGCGCTGACTGGTCCCGTAGCCCGTGGGGATCTCGGTACTGTCCGGGCGCACTGGAAGGCACTCGGGTCGGTTCCAGCAGAGGACACCCGCGACGCCTACCGCGAGCTGGCCAAAGCAACGGCACGCAGAGCAGCCGGACGCGGGACCCTGAAAGCGGATCAGGCCCAGGGAGTCCTGGACATATTTTCTACCCGAGACGAAGGAACAGCATGACCAAGCCGTTGCTCGTGACCACCAAAGCGGCCCTGCGGGAGGCCCTCGGTCGGCACCCCAGTTCATCGATCGGCCTCGTGCCCACCATGGGCGCGCTGCATGAGGGGCACGAATCGCTCGTCCATGCCGCGCGTGAAGCGAACGACGTCGTCGTCGTCAGCATCTTCGTGAACCCGCTTCAGTTCGGAGAAGCGCGGGACCTGGAACACTATCCGCGCACTCTTGAATCGGATCTCGAACTGCTGCAGGGCTGCGGGGCGGACGTTGTCTTCGCTCCCTCCGTTGAGGAAATGTACCCGAACGGTGAACCGATGGTAGGGCTCGACGCCGGCCAATTTGGCACACGCTTTGAGGGAGCGTCCCGTCCCGGCCACTTCAACGGCATGCTGACGGTGGTCAGCAAACTGTTCCACCTGGCGCAGCCGGGGTCCGACGCCGCTTACCGCGCCTATTTCGGGCAAAAAGATGCCCAGCAGCTGGCTCTTGTCAGAGGGATGGCTGCTGATCTTGATTTCCCTGTTGAGGTGAACGCCGTGCCCACAGTTCGGCACGACGACGGGCTGGCCATGTCCAGCCGGAACCGGCGTCTTTCGCCGGAAGAGCGGGAGGCCGCCCTGGTGCTCTCCCGTGCACTTCGCCTGCTGGAAGCACGTGCGGACGCCCACGAACCATTGGATCCTGACTCCGCTGTGGCCCTCGTCGAGAGTCAGAAGCTGGTGGAGCTGGACTACCTCGAAATCGTGAGTCCTGACACTCTGGAGCCGCTGGCCTTCAACTGCCACGAGACCCCGTTTACCGGGACAGCCCTTGCGTTGATCGCGGCCCGTGTGGGTGAAGTCCGCCTCATTGACAATCTCCCGCTGGGCACCGAAGAGCAGTAACCACTCTGGTCGGCGGCCGAAGACAGTGCCGAACGCCTGTAACCGGTAACCTTATATACCGTGACGACTGATAACGGAACCCCTAGCGAAACAGCCGAGTTCGACGAGCAGATGCGCATCCGTATGGAAAAGCGCAGCAAGCTACTCGAAGGAGGCCACGAGGCGTACCCCGTCGGAGTGCCCCGGACGCACTCGCTGAAGGAGATCCGGGAAAAGCACGGAGATCTCGAGCCCGAAGCAGCTACCGGCGAAATGGTCGGAATCACCGGACGGGTCGTGTTTGTCCGCAATACCGGAAAACTCTGCTTCGCCACCCTTCAGGAAGGCAACGGCACCCGGCTTCAGGCCATGCTCAGCCTCGCCGTCGTCGGTGAGGAAGCGCTCGCCGGCTGGAAGGCGCTTGTTGACCTGGGAGACCACGTCTTTATCCACGGCGAAGTCATCACCTCCCGCCGCGGAGAGCTGTCCATCATGGCTGACAGCTGGAAGATGGCGTCCAAGGCGCTACGCCCCCTGCCGGTGCTGCACGCAGACCTCAATGAGGAAACCCGCGTCCGCCGTCGTTATGTGGACCTGATGGTCCGTGACGAGGCCCGGGACATGGTCTATCGGAGGGCCGCCGTCACCCGCGCTGTTCGTGACACGCTCCACGGGCATGGCTACGTTGAGGTGGAGACGCCCATTCTGCAGCTCATCCACGGCGGCGCGACTGCCCGTCCCTTTGAAACACACCTGAATGCTTTTGATCAGAAAATGACGCTCCGTATTGCTTTGGAGCTTTATCTGAAACGTGCTGTTGTCGGTGGCATTGACCGGGTCTATGAGATCGGCCGGATCTTCCGTAATGAAGGCGTCGACTCCACGCATAGCCCGGAATTCACCATGCTCGAGTGCTACGAAGCATGGGCAGATCAATTCGTTATGGCTGACCGGATGAAAGAGATCATCCTCAACTGTGCTGACCTTCTGGGCTCCAGGACGATCGAAACGGCCGCTGGCACGATCAATCTTGACGGCGAATGGAAATGGTTGGCCGTCTATCCCGGCCTGTCAGAGGCCGTTGGTGAGGTTGTCACCCCGCAGACCACTGCCGAGCGCCTTCGCGAGATCGCCGAGAAGCATGAGGTCGGCATATCGGCTGATTGGGGTGCCGAGAAGCTGGTCATGGAATTGTTCAGCGAAATAGTTGAACCCACGCTCATCCAGCCCACTTTTGTTTACGATTATCCACCGCTTGCCCAGCCGCTCGCCCGCCCTCATCGGGAAAAGCCGGATCTGATCGAGGCCTGGGATCTGATCATCGGCGGTATGGAAAGAGGAACCGCTTTCAGCGAGCTTATTGACCCCGTGGTGCAGCGGGAGCGCCTGACCCGTCAGTCGCTCATGGCAGCGGCAGGGGACGACGAAGCGATGCAGCTGGATGAGGACTTCCTGCGCGCTCTGGAACACGGCGCTCCGCCGATGGGCGGAATTGGCCTCGGAATAGACCGCCTCGTGATGTTGTTTACGCAATCGGGCATTCGGGAAAGTATTCTCTTTCCCCTCCTCAAACCGGAAGTCGGATAGTTCCATGGAGTACTTGGCTGTCATCCTGCCATCGCTGTGCGTAGGCGTTGTGTTCTATTTCGTGATGAAATCAATTTTCAACGCTGACCGCGCCGAAAGGGAAGCATTGGCGGAAGCAGATCGCCGTGAAGAAGAAGAGCGCGCGAATCTCTGAATATGACTTGTATTGCTTTGTAACCTTCTTACATAGATAATTACCTCGGGGGCGGGGATATTCTCCGGAAATTCATAGCCCTGAGGGGTTGATCCGAGGAAAGGCTTGCAGTATGGCGCAAAAAGTAGAAGTAATCCTGATCGATGATATCGACGGCGGTGGCGCTGATGAGACGATTCGCTTTGGCGTAGATGGTTCTGAGTATGAAATTGACTTATCTACGGCTCACGCAGATGAGTTCCGTTCAGCGGTGCAGGCCTACGTGGATGCTGGTAGGAAAGTAAGCCGTGCGAAGAGCACACCAGCTGGCTCACGTAATCAGGAGACGGCAAAAATTCGTGAATGGGCCCGTAAAAATGGACGCACCGTTTCCTCACGCGGCCGCGTAAGCGCCGATATTGTTGAGGCATACCGCGCAGCTCAGGGTCGTTAGCAGTTCGCAGACGCATCCGGGAAGAGCGGGCGTCGGTTCTCCGCCGCCCGTTCTTCCGATGGCGAACACGCCCCACGAGCGTGGAACGGCCACGTAGCATCGAAGTACATGTTAGCTAGGAGTGTGCCTCATGTTTGAGAGATTTACTGACCGTGCCCGTCGGGTTGTTGTGCTGGCTCAGGAAGAAGCCCGCATGCTCAACCACAACTACATCGGTACCGAGCACATCCTGCTTGGCCTCATCCATGAGGGCGAAGGTGTCGCTGCCAAAGCACTGGAGTCGCTGGGTATTTCCCTGGGGGCAGTCAGGGAGCAGGTGCAGGAGATTATTGGCCAGGGCCAGCAGGCACCATCCGGTCATATCCCCTTCACTCCGCGCGCCAAGAAGGTCCTGGAGCTCTCGCTTCGCGAGGCGCTGCAGCTCGGGCACAACTACATCGGCACCGAGCACATCCTGCTCGGACTCATCCGCGAGGGTGAAGGTGTTGCCGCGCAGGTGCTCGTGAAGCTCGGCGCGGACCTGAACCGGGTCCGCCAGCAGGTGATCCAGCTTCTGTCCGGTTATCAGGGCAAGGAGCCGGTCTCCTCAGGCAGCCAGCAGGCTGAAGGAACGCCTGCAGGATCTGTGGTGCTGGACCAGTTCGGCCGCAACCTGACCCAGGCTGCCCGCGAATCCAAGCTCGATCCGGTGATTGGCCGTGAACACGAGATGGAACGCGTCATGCAGGTCCTCTCACGCCGGACGAAGAACAACCCCGTTCTCATCGGTGAGCCCGGCGTCGGAAAGACAGCCGTGGTTGAGGGACTGGCCCAGGCCATCGTTCGCGGAGATGTTCCCGAAACGATCAAGGACAAGCAGGTCTACACTCTGGACCTCGGATCCCTCGTTGCAGGTTCCCGTTACCGCGGTGATTTCGAGGAACGTTTGAAGAAGGTCCTCAAGGAGATCCGTACCCGCGGAGACATCATTCTCTTCATCGATGAAATCCACACGCTCGTGGGTGCCGGCGCTGCAGAAGGCGCCATCGATGCCGCGTCAATCCTGAAGCCGATGCTGGCTCGCGGCGAGCTGCAGACCATCGGCGCCACAACGTTGGACGAGTACCGCAAGCACATTGAAAAGGATGCAGCGCTGGAACGTCGTTTCCAGCCCATACAGGTCAACGAGCCCACGGTTGCCCTGTCCATTGAGATCCTGAAGGGTCTCAGGGACCGCTATGAGGCGCACCACCGCGTATCCATCACGGACGGCGCCCTGGCTGCGGCAGCTACCCTGGCCGAGCGCTACATTTCGGATCGTTTCCTGCCGGACAAGGCGATCGACCTCATTGACGAGGCCGGTGCACGTCTGCGCATTCGTCGCATGACAGCTCCACCGGAGCTCAAGGAAATCGACGAGCGCGTCGCCGAAGTGCGGAAGGAAAAAGAGTCCGCTATCGATGCCCAGGACTTCGAGGGCGCAGCAGCTTTGCGGGACAAGGAGCAGAAGCTGCAGGAAGAGCGCGCCGAGAAGGAGCGTCAGTGGAAGTCCGGCGGCCTGGATGACATTGCCGAGGTGGACGAGGAACTGATCGCTGAAGTTCTCGCCAATTCCACGGGGATCCCTGTCTTCAAGCTCACGGAGGAAGAATCCTCGCGTCTGCTCAACATGGAAGACGAGCTGCACAAACGGGTTGTCGGCCAGGATGAGGCCATCAAGTCCCTGTCGCAGGCCATCCGTCGCACACGTGCAGGTCTGAAGGACCCGAAGCGTCCGGGCGGATCGTTCATCTTCGCCGGCCCCACCGGGGTCGGCAAGACCGAACTCGCGAAGGCTCTGGCCGAGTTCCTGTTCGGTGAAGAAGATGCGCTCATCACCTTGGACATGTCCGAATACTCGGAGAAGCACACCGTCTCACGACTGTTCGGTGCACCTCCCGGCTATGTGGGCTACGAGGAAGGTGGGCAGCTGACCGAGAAGGTCCGCCGTCGTCCGTTCTCTGTTGTCCTGTTCGATGAAGTGGAGAAGGCGCACGCTGACCTTTTCAACTCCCTGTTGCAGATCCTGGAAGACGGTCGCCTGACCGACAGCCAGGGTCGCGTGGTGGACTTCAAGAACACGGTCATCATCATGACGACCAACCTTGGTACGCGCGACATCTCCAAGGGTGTGATGACCGGTTTCCAGTCGGGCACGGATACGAACACCAACTACAACCGGATGAAGGCGAAGGTCCAGGAGGAGCTCAAGCAGCACTTCCGGCCGGAGTTCCTCAACCGTGTTGACGACGTCGTGGTGTTCCCGCAGCTCTCGCAGGAGCAGATCGTCGAGATCGTGGACATGTTCATCGAGCGGCTGAGCGTCCGGCTCGCTGACAAGGGCATGACCATTGAGGTCACGGCGGCAGCGAAGGCCATCTTGGCTACTCGCGGCTATGACCCGGCGATGGGCGCACGTCCGCTTCGCCGCACGATTCAGCGCGAGGTCGAGGATCAGCTGTCAGAGAAGATTCTCTTCGGCGAGATTAAGCCGGGCCAGTTGATCTCCGTGGACGTTGAGGGCGAGGGCGACGACGCTCGCTTCACCTTCGAAGCGCATGGCGAGACACCTGCCATTGAGCAGGCTCCGGCGGCCATCGAGTCCTGAGCGGCAGATACGCATCGAGAGGCACGTTCCCCCTGTGGGGATGTGCCTCTCGGCGTTAACGCCGGTCGCGCTGGACGCCGGCCCGTGACCGATCGTCAGTAGTGACCAGTGACACAAATAGTGATAGAGATGTGCGTATGACTTCGGAATCTCCATTGCCCGCAACGCCCTTCCATCATCTTGACGAGTTCATTGCGATCCCGAGGGTTGGCAGTCTGGCCCTCAGCCCCGACGGCCAGCGGCTGGTGACGTCCGTCGCGTCGCTGAACAGCAAGGGAACTGCCTACCGGACAGCGCTCTGGGAGATCGACCCCTCCGGTGAAGCTCCGGCGCACCGGTTGACCCGCAGCGCCAAGGGCGAGTCCTCGCCGGTGTTCGCTGCCAGCGGCGACCTGTACTTCACCTCGTCACGGCCCGCGGATGACGACGACGAGAAAGACAGCGCGGCCCTGTGGCGGATTCCTGCGGCTGGCGGCGAAGCGGAACAGGTGCTTTCACGCAAGGGCGGTGTTTCCGGGCTGGTGGCCGCCCGGAGTGCGGAGACGTTGATTGTGGCCGCAGACGTTCTCGCCGGTTCTACGGACGAAGAGGACGACGACGCCCGCCGCACCGCACGCAAGGACAAGAACGTGGGGGCTATCCTCCACTCCGGATACCCGGTTCGGGACTGGGACCACGATATTGACCCCTCCCAAACCCGTCTTTTCGCACTGGAGCACAAAGCTGCAGAGAATCAGCAGACGGCAGCCGGGCAGGACGGCCAGCGTGAACTGCGCAACCTCACGCCTAAGGCGGGCGCTACGCTCCTGAATGCGGATGTTGTCGTCACCCATGACGGCGCAACGGTTATCAGTTCCTGCAGCCGTTCGCTCGCCAGGGGTGACAGCCGCAGTCACTTGATCGCTATCGACGTCGCGTCCGGGGATTCACGTACTCTGCTCTCTGACGATGCGGCGGACCTCTCTCCGGGGCCCGTCAGCCCGGACAACCGCCAACTGGTTGTCCAGGTCAGCACGGTAACTGACGCGCAGACGCCGCCACGGAACAGCCTGGGGCTCTTGGCACTGGACGCGGACGACGCTGAGCTCGTGCCGCTGGCGAGCGGCTGGGACCGCTGGCCATCCGCGGCCGGTTGGCTACCGGACGGTTCGGGTGTTGTCGTGACCGCTGACGACGACGGCAACAGCCCGATTTTTGTTCTTGATGTGAACTCTGGCGACGTGAGACGCCTGACAGAGGATCCGGCGTCGTACTCCGATGTGGTGATCAGCCCTGCGGGCGACTACGTGTATGCGTTGCGGAGCTCTCTGGAATTCCCGGCCGAGCCGGTGCGGGTGGATCTCGCCAGCGGGCAGGTTGATGCGCTGCGGTCTCCGGTGGACCGCCCAGCGCTGCCCGGACGGTTGGAGCGGGTGGAGACGACGGCCGAGGACGGAACTCGGATCGCGTCGTGGCTGGTGCTGCCGGAGGGCGCCGCTGAGGGGAGCCCTGTGCCGTTGCTGCTCTGGATCCACGGTGGGCCGCTGGCGTCCTGGGGGGCATGGACGTGGCGCTGGACGCCGTGGAATATGGCGGCGCTTGGCTACGCGGTGCTTCTGCCGGATCCGGCGCTGTCCACGGGCTATGGTCAGGACTTCATCCAACGCGGTTGGGGGTCGTGGGGGAAGGCGCCGTACACGGACCTTCTGGCGGCTGTTGACGGCGTGCTGGGCCGGCCGGAGATTGATGAAACCCGGACGGCCGCCATGGGCGGGTCTTTCGGCGGCTATATGGCGAACTGGATTGCCGGTCACACGGACCGGTTTGATGCGATCGTTACGCATGCCAGCCTCTGGGCGCTGGATCAGTTTGGGCCCACGACTGATTTCTCCAGTTACTGGGAGCGGGAGATGACGCCCGCGATGATGGAGGAGAACTCTCCGCACCGGTTTGTGGACCGCATTTCGACGCCGATGCTCGTCATCCATGGGGACAAGGACTACCGCGTTCCGATCGGGGAGGGCCTGCGCCTTTGGTATGACCTCATCTCGAAGTCCGCTCTGCCGGCCGATGAGAATGGTCAGACGCCGCACAGGTTCCTGTTTTTCCCGGACGAGAATCACTGGATCCTCCAGCCGCAGCATGCCCGCATCTGGTATCTGACGGTGCAGCACTTCCTGGCGCAGCAAGGCCTGGGGCCCGACGTCGATCTCCCCGCGGAGTTGGGGCTGTAGCGGCTCGTGTAACAGGCAGGCGGCGGTGCGGCGTGCGGACGTAGACTGGCCGGGTGGCTTCTGAATTCACTATTCGTCCGGCACGGACCAGCGACGTCGCTTCCATCAAGGAGCTCGTGGCCCCGTTCGCTGAACACCGCGTGCTCATGGCCAAGGAAACTGTCGCCTACTTCGAGGGTGTGCAGGAGTTCCGGCTTGCCGTTGATCCAGCGGGCAGGGTGATCGGGTGCGGCGCACTGCATGTGATGTGGGAGGACCTCGCGGAGGTCCGCACCTTGGCTGTGGCGCCGGACTGGTTGGGCCGCGGCGTCGGGCATGTCCTGTTGGAGAACCTGCTGCAGGTAGCCGAGGCACTTGGTGTATCGCGGGTTTTCTGCCTGACCTTTGAGGTGGATTTCTTCAGCAACCATGGGTTCACGGTCATGGAGAATCAGTCCGCCATTGACCCGGAAGTCTATTCGGAACTGCTGCGCTCCCATGATGAGGGCGTAGCGGAATTTCTTGATCTGGCACGCGTCAAGCCCAATACCCTCGGCAATACCCGCATGATCCGCAGCTTGTAGGGAGCCCTAGACACCTTCGCGGTGATGTGCAACTGTGGCCGTAGGTGTTGCCAACGCCTCTGGCTCGCGAAACCGAACCAGTGTCTATCAGGAAGTGAGTACATCATGGGACTTGGGGACATGGCCAACAAGGCCAAGGATTTTATGGGTAACGAGGAAAACCACGACAAAATCAATGACTTCGTGGATAACGCCCAAGAGCAGCACGGCGACAAATTGGGCTCCCATGGCGATAAAATCAATGATTTCGTTGACGGCCAGCAGGAGCAGCGATTTGGCGGCGGTGGCGGCGAAGGTCAAGGCAATGAAGGCCAGGGCGCCGAAGGGCAGTGAACTAGCCAGCACAACCCGAGAGCGATAAGCTAAGTATGCTTAGTTCGTTATGGCGGGCTGGCCGCATTCCCTGTCAGGGGAGACGTCGACCGACTGAAAAGAGGTTTGATTATGGGACTCGGAGATAAGGTTTCCAACAAGGCCGAAGAACTTGGTGGCAAGGCCAAGCAGGGTGTCGGTGAAGCTACCGACAACCAGAGCCTCAAGGCTGAAGGCTACGGCGATCAGGCCAAGGCCGAGACCAAACAGGCCGGTGAAGAGGTCAAGGACCACTTCAAGGACGACAATAAGTAATTATTGCGACGGTCATCATGCCGGCGTTGAATGGTTGTAGGAGGGACGCTGTCCCTCCTACAACTCGTTAAGCAGACGACGGCGAGCACACAGCCTCAGTGCGGCAGGGCAATGTGGTCATCGTGTTGGGCCGCGAGGCCGTCCTTAAGGAGGCCTTCCAGTGAGCGTTCGAGCTGCTCGGCCGGCGCGTTCAGGCGGTGAAGTTTCCGCAATGCAGAAGCCTCCGTCGCATCCGTCGTCGTTCTCTGCGAAAACTGCAGGTCAACCGGAGCGTCGAGTAGAAGCCCACGTGCAACTGGGTCGCTGGCACCGCGCAGCACGGCCATGATCGCGCCTCGCACCTGACGGTCAGTTCCTGCCCACGCCTGGCCCTTGGGGACGTAGTCAGGCTCAGGACGTCCAGCTGCTACCCACGCGCAGACGTCGAGCAAGGGGCAGGCCTCGCATTTCGGGGAGCGCGCGGTGCAGACGAGTGCTCCGAGCTCCATCACGGCTGCGTTCCACTGGCGCTGGCTGATGTCGCCGGACTCTTCGGGCATCAGTTCGGTGGCGAGGCGGGTCTCTGCGGCCGTTAAAGACTGGCTGGGCAGCGCCTTGCCGCTGAGCGCCCGGGCGTGCACGCGTCTGATGTTGGTGTCGATGACGGTCGCAGAAAGGTCGAACGCGAAGGAGGCTATCGCCGCCGCGGTATACGTTCCGACTCCGGGCAGGCCCAGTAGTGCGTCATAGGACGATGGGACTGCGCCGCCGTACTCATTGACCATTGTGGTTGCTGCCGCGTGTAGCCTCAACGCGCGCCGGGGGTATCCGAGCCGCCCCCAATGACGCAGGGCATCACCGCTCGGGGCGGACGCCAGGTCCGCGGGCGTGGGCCACCGCTGCATCCACTCTTCCCACACAGGCAGGACCCGAACTACGGGCGTCTGCTGAAGCATGAACTCACTGACCATGATTCCCCAGGCGGAGCAGTCGGGGGAGCGCCACGGCAGGTCCCGGGCATTCGCGTCGAACCACTGCGTGACCAATGAGTGCAGAGTGGCGGACGTTGTTTCAGACACAGAAATCCTTGCATGCGGGCGTGGGCAGTGGTGAACCAATACTTTACTTCCCGGCGTGGTTTGGCCCGTAATCGCCTCATGTTACCTAGCCTTGAATCATGGCAGGACAGGGGAGTGGCCCATCGCGCACAACCAACGGACGCCGGACGGTGAGTCCGGCGGTCTACAGGCGTCGCCGCCTCGTCGTCGGGGTGCTGGCCCTGCTCATTATTGTTGGCCTGGTTTTTGGCGCGGTCGCAGTGATAAAAATGTTCGCTGGCGGTAACGCTGAAGCTGACGGGGCGACGACGGCGCCCGGCCAGACTACGCCAGCCCAAGCGGGTCAGGACTCAAAAGCAGCGACTGAATCGCAGCCGGCCTCACCAACACCCACTCCACAATCCGGGTGTGCTGACTCCAAGGTGGTTGTGGAAGCGTCGACGGACAAGAGTGTCTACCAGGCCGGGGCGAAGCCGGTCTTGACCTTGTCGGTGTCCAACAAGGGCGAGAAGCCGTGCGAGGTGAACGTGGGAACGTCGCAGATGGAGTTCCTCGTGACCAGCGGCGATGACCGGGTTTTCTCTTCCCGCGACTGCCAGGCGGAACCCTCGGATCTGGTCAGGACCATTGAGCCTGGTAAATCGGAGAAGGCCAACTTCATGTGGGAACGGAATCGCACCACGCCGGGCTGCAACCCGGTAGAGATGAATCCGAAACCCGGTTATTACGTGCTGGTGACCAAGCTTGGTGAGCGGGTCAGCGACAAGACCTCGTTCGAGCTGAGGTAGATCCCTACATAAAGCGGTCGAGCAGGCTGGTCTCGGCGATCCGGGACAGCCCTTCCCTGACGGTGCGCGCCCGCTGCTCGCCGATTCCCTCGACGGCCATCAGATCGTCAATGTTCGCGGCCATCAGATTCTGCAGCCCGTCAAAGTGATCAACGAGGCGTGTGGCAACGGCTGGTGGAACAGCCTTGATGCTCGAGAGCAGACGGAAACCCTTTGGTTGAACAATGGCTTCCAGGGAATCTGTGCCCGGCTGGAATCCGGCGACACTTGCGATCTTGCTCAGATCAATCAACTCAGTGGAGGTGAAGCCGTGCAGGGTGGCGATCTGATCCTCAGGTACCTGCGGGGATGAGGCGAGCGAGGAGTAATCCCGCAGCACCATTTCGCTTCCAGGCCCCAGGCCCGCGGTCAGTTCCTCAAGCTGAAGGGACAGGAGGCGGCCGTCTACCCCGAGCTCGAGGACATAGTGACCGATCTCCTCGGAAATCCGCCGGACCATTTCCTGCCGCTGCAGTGTGGCCGCGACGTCGCGAACCGTGACCATCGCCTCGATCTCCAGGGCGGAGAGCGAGTTCGTGACCTGATCCAGCCGTGAACGGTAGCGTTCCAGGGTAGCCAGCGCCTGATTGGCGCGGGCAAGAACGGGTTCGGAACCCTCCAGCACGTGGCGGCGTCCATCAACGTAGAGGGCAATGATCTGCATGGATTGGCTGACCGAAATGACCGGAAGGCCCGTCTGGATGGCAACCCGTTCCGCAGTGCGGTGCCTCGTGCCGGATTCCTGGGTTTCAATGCGGGGATCCGGCATGAGCTGAACACCGGCCCGGATGATATGGCTGGCGTCCTTGTCGCAGACAATCGCGCCGTCCATTTTGGCCAGTTCACGCAGGCGCGTGGGGGAGAATTCGATTCCGATATCGAAACCGCCGGAGCAGATGGAATCCACGGTACGGTCCAGACCCAGAACAATAAGCGCACCCGTGCGGCCACGGAGGATCCGCTCCAGACCATCCCGCAATAGAGTGCCCGGTGCAACCCGGGCAAGAGTGGTCTTCAATGCGTCCTCTGGACCACGTACCATGGGCGCTTCCCTCCATCCCGGTTATCAACTGCTCCGCGGCATATCAATACCCGGCTGGCGCAATGCTAATCCAATAGTAGTGGGAGCGCATTGAGCCACAGCATTTTTAAGGTGCTCAATTCGATGACGATTATTCAGAACAACAGTCCGAGGGCCTCGCTCAGAGTTGATACTTCCCGGACTTTGAAGCCCTTCGGAACGGCTCCCGGACCGTTGGGGCTGGCCGGCACAACAGCATGGGTGAACCCAAGCCTCGCCGCTTCCTGGATCCTTTGGCCAATCCCCGGTACAGCCCGGACCTCGCCAGCCAGACCCACCTCTCCAAACGCAATCAGTTGGGCAGGCAAGGGTTTGTCCGTCTTCGCGCTGGCGATAGCCAACGCAACAGAGAGGTCCGTGGCCGGCTCACCCAGTTTCACACCGCCGACCGTAGCAACATAGCTGTCGTCCTTGGAAAGGTTCATCGATGCGCGGCTTTGCAGCACCGCAAGAAGCATGGCCACCCTGGAGGTGTCCAGACCGCTCGTTGCCCTCCGTGGCTGAGCATTGGAAGTTTCCGCCAGAAGCGCCTGAACCTCTGCCAGAAGCGGACGCCGCCCCTCAATCGTGACCGTGATGCACGTACCGGACACGGGGTCCTTGGTCCGTGACACAAAAAGACCGCTGGGATCCGCGAGGCCCTCGATACCCTGCTCCGTGAGGTCGAAACACCCGACGTCGTCCGTTGGCCCATACCGGTTCTTGACGGCGCGCAGTAGCCGCAGGCGCGAGTGGCGTTCGCCCTCGAACTGGCACACCACGTCTACCAGATGTTCCAGCAGCCTCGGGCCGGCAATAGAGCCTTCTTTCGTGACATGACCCACCAGCAGGGTGCTCATGTTGCGGTTCTTGGCTGCATTGATCAGTGACGCGGCCACCTCACGCACCTGTGTGACTCCGCCGGCAGAACCCTCAACCGCTGAACTGCTCAGCGTCTGAACCGAATCCACGATCATCAGGGCCGGGTCCACTTCCTCCACCTGTCCCAGTGCCTGGCCGAGGTC
Source organism: uncultured Micrococcaceae bacterium (assembly GCA_947502645.1). Taxonomy (GTDB): domain Bacteria; phylum Actinomycetota; class Actinomycetes; order Actinomycetales; family Micrococcaceae; genus Arthrobacter_J. Next base: position 1,071,056 of record CANNAD010000001.1, read on the forward strand.
CGTTTCAGCCGTGAGATAGAGGGTCTCGGCCACCGCGCCGATCCGCTCGGCACGCAGCTTCACCTGGGCGGCGGATTCCTCACCCGTGACGTAAAGAACCTTGCGGCCGTCCTGGGCAACACGGGCCGCAACGTCCAGTAGCAGGGTGGACTTGCCCACGCCCGGTTCCCCGGCCAGCAGGATGACAGCCCCCGGCACCAGCCCGCCGCCCAGCACTCGGTCCAGTTCACTGACGCCTGTGGGTTGAAACGCTGCCGTGGTGGCATCAACATCGCCGATCCGCTGGGCTGGCTGCGCAACGGTTGCTGCCGCCGTCGTTCGTGCTGAAACCTGCCCCGCCTCCTCAACGGAGCCCCACGCCTGGCATTCGCCGCACCGTCCCACCCACTTGGCGGTGGTCCAGCCGCACTCGCTGCAGCGGTAAGCGGGCGCTTTAGCCCGAGTAGTTTTTGTAGCCATGGAACAAGGCTAGCGGTGGGCACTGACAGTTCTGGCGGTCACAGCTCCGGAAGGTACGCGGCGGCCTCGTCGTGGCTCAGTCCGCTGGCCTCCAGGAGGTCCACGATCATCGGACGGAACAGCAGCACGAGCCCCTCACCCTCAAGCCGGGTCACCCCAAGGTTCCGCGGGTGGGCAATCATGGCTACCGCCGCCAGATCGTTTCTCGCCTGCCGTAAATACCGTTGTCGGTTTCCCGAGGACGGATCGGACAACGCCTGCGAAAGGATGCCGACGGCGTCGGCTGTGTCATACAGGGCTTCTGTGAGGTGGCTGATCGCATCATCCGTGAGGGCCGCATGATTGATCACCGATGTGAGGCGACGTGCGAAGACCCGGCTGTTCCTTACCGCCAGATCGAGAAAATCGATGGTGGTGCGCAGGGACCCCAGCTCCTCCCGGTGTCTTCGGTATGCGGGGGAGAGCAGCGTGACCTCTTCGGCCTGGCGCATGGAACCGGAGAGCCCGTCGAGCAGCGGCTGGCAGTTCCGTGCCCTCACCAGGGCGTGCCAGGCGCGGGTGGAATCGGACTCGCGCAGCGAATCAGCGCACTCACGCAGCACACCAGACAGCTCGGAAAGGAGCATCCGCGCGTTGGTCTTCGGCTCACGCCGCGGATCACGCGGAACCAGCAGCGTGATGGCCAGGGCAATGACACCTCCGACGACGGCGTCGAGACTGCGCGTGAAAGGACCGCCTTCAGGTACCGGCAGCAGCACAACGAGCAGCGACTGCAGGCCTAGCTGCGTGGTGAAAATGCTGCCGCTGTCCAGGAACCGCGCCAGCAGGATGGAGAACAGCAGAACACCGGCCGCCTGCCAGATACCAGTTCCGAATATGTGGAGCAAGAAATCGCCAACGGCAATTCCCAGTGTGCAGCCGGCAGCAACCTCGATCACCCGCCGCAGCCGGGGTTCCCTTGTGAAGCCCAGCGCAATCATGGCCGACGTCGCCGCGAAAAGCGGGCCCTCATGGCCCAGAACATATTCGGCGAAAGCGTACGCTCCGACGGCACCAACGGTCATCTGTAGAGCGGGAGCAACAGAGCGTCTGGTGCGGCTCACTCCAACACGGACCCGGTTACGCAGGAACTGCCACGGGTTCCTGTGAGTGGTCCGTTGTGACATATGGCAAGTCTATGGTGCCTGTTTCACGCCTTGGTTACAGGAGAGTTCACCTTCCGTTTACTTTGGTGGGCCATGCTCGTCATCTGCGGCTTCTACTTTCGTAGGGGATCCGGATATCCGGGGCACCGAAGTGGCAGACGTAATGAAACCCGAAAGAGGCATGTGAAGTGAAGGCTCTCCGTTTTTACCGTTCAGCGGCACTGATTTCCGTGGCTGCGATCGCACTGACAGCTTGCGGTTCAGACAATGCAACACAGACCGACGCCGGCGCTGACGGCAGTTCCGCAGCAGTGAGCTCCAGCGTCAGCGGCACGCTGACCGGAATCGGCGCATCTTCACAGAAGGCTGCCATGGAAGCGTGGAAGGTGGGCTTCGAGGAACTGAACCCTGAGGCGAAGGTCCAGTACTCGCCGGACGGTTCCGGTGCCGGGCGCAAGGCATTCCTCAGCGGCGGCTCCCAGTTCGCTGGTTCCGACGCTTACCTGAAGGACGAGGAAATGGAAGCGGCCAAGGAGGTCTGCGGACCCGATGGCGCCTTGAACATCCCTGCCTACATCTCGCCGATCGCCGTCGCATTCAACCTGGGCGACGTCAAGGAACTGAACCTCGACGCAGACACGATCGCGAAGATCTTCACCAGTGAAATCAAGAAGTGGAACGACCCGGTCATCGCCAAGCAGAACGAGGGCACGGAGTTGCCTGACACCGCGATCACCGTGGTTCACCGTTCAGACGAGTCCGGAACCACCGAAAACTTTGTGGACTACCTGTCCGCTGCCGCACCCAAGACGTGGACCTACGAAGTCTCCGGTGACTGGCCTGCCGACATCCAGTCCGAGAACGCCAAGGGAACGTCCGGTGTTATCGCGACCGCTACCGCAACTGACGGAGCCATCACCTACGCGGATGCTTCAGCTGTAGGGGATCTCGGCCAGGTCAACGTCAAGGTTGGCGAAGAGTACGTGGCGTTGAACTCAGAGGCAGCCGCGAAGGCCGTTGAGGTCGCAACACCCGTTGAGGGTCGTTCGGACCTCGACATGTCACTGGACCTGAAGCGTGACACCACCGAATCCGGTGCCTACCCGATCGTCCTGATCAGCTACCACCTCTACTGCACCGCATACGAGGACCAGGAAACTGTGGATCTGGTCAAGGCCTTCGGCGAGTACGTCATCAGCGAAGAGGGACAGTCCGACGCCGAAGATTCAGCCGGTAACGCACCTATCTCGGATAGTCTGCGGGAAGATGCCCGGAAGGCTATCGACTCCATCAAGGTCGCTTCCTAGCAGTTCCGTGGTTCGTCATGTTGCCATCGCGGGCCCAACCGTGAAAACTGTCAACAGCGACCATCAGTTCCTATTCACACCCCGAAGGGTCAGTAATTGTCGTCCAACACGTTGAACAGCTCAGGCGGGGGAGGCCGCACCGGAGACCGCGTATTCTCCGGTGCGTCGCTCTTCGCAGGGTGTCTTATCCTCGCCGTGCTGTTCAGCGTGGCGGTCTTCCTGCTGGTGCAGGCATTGCCGACCTTCAGCGCCGATCCGGAACTGGTGACTGGCGGGGAGGGGTTCACCAACTACATTGTCCCCATCGTCATCGGGACCGTGATCGCCGCGTCAATCGCCATTCTGCTCGCTACACCGGTGGGAATCGGGGTGGCCCTGTTCATTTCCCACTACGCGCCGCGGAAGCTGTCGCAGGGTCTTGGATACGTCATTGACCTGCTCGCGGCCATCCCCTCTGTGGTCTACGGCGCCTGGGGTTATGCAGTGCTGGCGCCTGAACTGGCCAAGATTTACGACACGTTGGCCCGCACCGTCGGTTGGATTCCCATTTTCGAGGGTCCGGCAAGCCAGACTGGTAAAACCATGCTGACGGCGGGCATAGTCCTTGCGGTCATGGTGCTTCCCATCATCACGTCGCTGAGCCGTGAAATCTTCCTGCAGGCACCGAAACTCCATGAGGAAGCTGCGCTGGCTCTCGGAGCTACCCGTTGGGAGACCATCCGGATGGCGGTACTTCCCTTCGCCCGGCCCGGCATCATCAGCGCCGTCATGCTGGGGCTTGGCCGCGCGCTGGGCGAAACGATGGCCGTGGCGCTGGTCCTGTCCTCCGGCCCGTTGATGGCTTCGCTCATCAAGTCCGGCAATCAGACCATCGCCGCGGAGATCGCCCTCAACTTCCCCGAGGCCTTCGGGCTGCGGCTCAGTGAGCTCATTGCCGCTGGTCTGGTTCTGTTCGTCATCACCCTCGCGGTCAACATGGTGGCCCGCTGGGTTATCAGCCGTCACAAAGAATTCTCGGGAGCCAACTGATGAGCAGCCCCACTCCTACCCTCAGCCGAACCACGTCATCCCTCACCAAGAACCAGCTGCCGGGCTACGCCATCTGGGCGATCCTCGCCGGTGCTGTGGTGTTGGGGGCGGCAGCCTCGAGCGCGCTCGGGTTCTCCATAGCGACATTCGCCATTTTCGCCGCCGTGTTCTTCGTTCTCGGCGGGTGGTTGATCACCTCCGTGGTCGAAGGTCCCCGAAAGGGCCGCGATGCGCTGGCTACCTACCTCATGTACGGCGCGTTCCTGGTGGCGCTTCTTCCGTTGTTGTCGGTGATCTGGACGGTTTTGGAGAAGGGCCTGCCGGGCATGACGCACAATTTCCTCTTCACCTCCATGAATGGCATGACCGGTGCCGTGGACAATGAAACCGTGGAAGGTGGAACGCCGGTTCTCGGCGGTGCTTACCACGCTGTGATCGGTACACTTCTGATCACCCTCTGGACCACGCTGATCTCCGTTCCGGTTGGACTGCTGACCGCCGTCTACCTGGTTGAATACGGCGAGGGCAAGGCGCTTTCGCGTGCCATCACGTTCTTCGTGGACGTCATGACCGGAATCCCCTCGATCGTTGCAGGTCTCTTTGCGGCAGCACTGTTCGGCATGATTTTCGGTCCGGGAACCCGTACCGGGTTCGTGGCCGCCGTCGCACTGTCAGTGCTGATGGTGCCCGTGGTCGTCCGCTCCACCGAAGAGATGCTTCGCATCGTTCCCAACGAACTACGCGAAGCCTCCTACGCCCTCGGGGTACGTAAGTGGCGCACCATCGTGAAGGTGGTCATTCCGACGGCGATCTCCGGTATCGCCTCGGGAGTCACCCTGGCTATCGCGCGCGTCATCGGGGAGACGGCGCCAATCCTGGTAACGGCCGGTTTTGCGAGCGCCATCAACTGGAACGTATTCTCCGGGTGGATGAGTACGCTCCCAACGTTTATCTACTACCAGATCCTCACCCCGACGTCCCCGACAAACGTGGACCCCAGCGTCCAGCGGGCATGGGCGGCAGCGCTGTTGTTGATCATCATGGTTATGCTGCTGAACCTCGTTGCGCGACTCGTCGCACGGTTGTTCGCACCGAAGACCGGTCGCTGAGGCGACCACCCGGAATTTCATCGTCAGAGAAGGAAAAGAATGACCAAGCGAATCGACGTCAGGGATCTCAACGTCTACTACGGCAATTTTCTGGCCGTGGAGGGCGTGAATATCAACATCGAACCACGTTCGGTGACGGCGTTTATCGGTCCTTCCGGCTGTGGCAAGTCAACGTTCCTGCGGACGCTGAACCGCATGCACGAGGTGTTGCCTGGTGCACGTGTTGAAGGCGAAGTGCTACTCGACGGCGAGGACCTCTACGGTCCCGGCGTGGATCCGGTGGCTGTCCGGACACAGATCGGCATGGTTTTTCAACGGCCCAATCCCTTCCCCACCATGTCTATCCGCGACAACGTCCTTGCCGGGGTGAAGCTCAACAATAAGCGGATCAGCCGCTCCGACGCCGATGCTCTGGTGGAACGCTCCCTCACGGGTGCCAATCTGTGGAAGGAGGTCAAGGACAGGCTTGACAAGCCCGGGTCAGGGCTTTCTGGCGGTCAGCAACAGCGCTTGTGTATTGCACGAGCTATCGCCGTTTCTCCGCAGGTAATTCTCATGGATGAGCCCTGCTCCGCTCTGGACCCGATCTCAACGCTCGCGATCGAGGATCTGATCGAGGAGCTCAAGAGCAACTACACCGTGGTGATCGTGACCCACAACATGCAGCAGGCGGCCCGTGTCTCGGACAAGACCGCGTTCTTCAACATCGCGGGCACCGGCAAACCTGGCAAGCTCATCGAGTACTCAGACACAAACCTGATTTTCAGTAACCCCACCGAAAAGGCCACCGAGGACTACGTGTCCGGCCGCTTCGGATAGATCGGTAGGACTACAGCAGTGGGCTCAGAGCAAGAAAAAATACTGCGCCCAGAGCCGCCGTCGCGACTGCCGTGGCCAGCCAGATGAACAGGATGTGGCGCACCACGGTGAGTCGGACCGTGGCAAAACGCTGATTTGCTCCAGCGCCCACAATGGCGGAAGCAACGGTGTGGGTGCTGGAGAGCGGTACGTGGAGCGTGATTGCTCCGAGGAACAGCATCGCGGAGCTGACGCCCTGGGCTGTCATACCCCGTAAGGGGTCTACCCGGACCAGCTTTTCCGCCAGGGTATGGCTGATCCGCCAGCCGCCGAACATCGAGCCGGCCGCGAGCAGTACGGCCGCGAATATCTGCACCCACAGGGGCATTTCACTGCCGGTGGCGTAACCGGCTGCCATGAGGCTCAGCAGGACCACCGCCATGGTCCGCTGCCCGTCCTGCAGGCCATGTCCAAGGGCGAACGCACCAGTCAGGACGGCCTGTGCCATGCGGTTACCGGTATTCGCGCGGCGTGGTGAGGAGTACCGCATGAGCCACATGGCCGGGTACACCGCAAGGTAGGACAGGGCGAACGCCGCCACTGGCGAGAGCAGCAGTGGCAGGACAATCAGCCAGATCGCACCGTTGGCATCAGCGATGTCGTGACCACCAAAGTGGGCGGCGGCCAGTCCGGCTCCCATGAGTCCGCCCAGTAGGGCGTGGGTGGATGATGAGGGCATACGCCAGCGCCACGTCAGGACACTCCAGCTGATGGCACTGACGAGCCCGGCAACCAGGATGCCCAGGCCAACGGAGCCGCTGGGCAGCGACAACCATTCGTCGGTGAACAGCGCTGCGATCCCCGTGCCCATCAGGGCGCCGACCAAGTTGAAGGTGGCAACCAGCAGGACGGCGACGGTCGGGGTCAGAGCGCGGGTCCGGACGGCGGTCGCCACCGAGTTCGAGACGTCGTGGAAGCCGTTCAGGAAAGCGAAAGCCCCGGCCAGACCTACGGTCACCGCCAGGAAAACAACTTCCACTCAGGATTCCTTGACCAGGATACTGCCCACGTGGGTTGCAAGCCGGCGGAGGTCGGTGACAACGTCCATCAGCTGGGCTGCGACGTCCCGGTGGCGGGCGTAGGTGAGAATCTTGTGGTCGCGTTGGAGTTCGCTGATCCAGGTCCGATGCGTCCTGACCGCCCGGCGGGACAAGCGCAACATCTCGATCCAGTACTCCTCAAGGTCCTCAAGGGAGCCCAGGCGCTTCATCGCGTCAACTGACAGCAGCGCCTGACGGTTGATGACTTCCAGCTGTTCGGTTGCCCGCTTCGAGTGGTGTGTCAATTTGTACAGCGTGATCAGTTCGGCTGCGCCGTCCAGTTTTTCCACGGCTTCAGCCAGCAGGCGGGACAGTGCATAGAGATCCTCACGGGGGAGAGGATTGATGAAGCTCGTGCGCATCTGGGTCATCAGAGCGAAATGGAGGTTCGAGGCCTTCTCATCAACATCGTGGAGCTGCTGTGCCAGATCGTCATAGTCATCCAACGATGCGCCGAGAATCTGGGACATGATGTCGGTCCCGTGGACCAACTCCATGGCCATGCTTGATAACAGTTCAAGCCCGGCGTTCTCCTGCGGGAAAAGACGTAGTTTCACCGGGGTGTCCTTCTTGGGGTGGGCGCGTCAACAGTGGACACAATAATGGTGTCGAACCGGGAGCGCCTCTCGGCGAAAGGCCGCTCGAAGCGGCTATCAGTTGAAGCCCGGGGGTTCCGCGGTCCGACACCACCTTCAGTTTTCTCTCTTCTCCCGGGTGTTGTCAACACGCCCCATCTGCGAAGAATTACTAATCCAGTTCGCCGCGGCGCCAGGAAGCCGCCGCGTGCTCCAGGTCCTCCGCTGTTTTGACCAGCTGGTGGGAGTTGCGGGTCAGGAACGTCGCATGGGCCTGGCCCGAGTGCTCTGCTGCATCGGCATGGTTGGCCTGACCGAGAGCCAGAACGCGGCAGAACGCGGCGAAACGTTCGAGGGCGACGTCGAACTCTCCCTCGAAGGCGCCGGAAAGGATGGTGTCCGCCATCTCCTGTACTTCTTTCTCTCCGGGGGGTTCCGCGACACCGGCTACAACATTGGAGACCTGCGCCGTTTCCTTCCCCGCTTTGAAGTATGCAGCTATTCGCTCGGGATTGCGCTGGGTTGCCGCGCGCAGAGCGTACAGCCGCCAGAGCGCGCCGGGGAGTGACCGGGGTGGGCTTTCCGCCCAGAGTTCCGCGACGGCCTCAAGTCCCTGCACATCAGCGAGTTCCACCAGCCGCTGCGTGACCTCGGGATCATCGCTCTGCCTGCCCCGGTGAACGAGGGCCTGTGCGGCAAGATGGGCGGCTTCGGAAACTCGTGCGGGATCTGCACCGCCTGAGAAGACTTCAAAATCCGAAGGTGCGAACGGCTTCGGTTTGTGATGCCGGGGAGCTTCACCGTGCTTGTTACCACTCATGCTCCGAGGATACTCCTGCACCTGGGAGGGGTCGAGGAATCTCCGGGGCGCCTATTTATAAGCCAACTGAGTGGTGATGGTCACGTTATGGACATAAATAATGGGTGGGAGACAAGGAGCCATAACATGTGTACTATTCTGACCAGTTACACTTTGCGCGGGGGACCAAATAACGACGGTCAATTGGGTTTACGGGGAGCTTGGGGCGCCCCGTAACTACTGGAGCAATCAACACGCGCGCATGCAGGAACACGAACCGGTCCAAGTCGGGGGTGTTTCGGGGGACAACGCAACGCCATCCATCGCATTCAGGAAGAAAAAAACATGGGCCGTCATCAAACCAAGTCCAAACGACCACTACGTTTCTGGGCCATCATCATGGGCATCGCAGGAGTTGCGACACTCACCGGAGGAATGCTCTCAACAGGATTCCTCGGCAACTTTGGCTCCTGCGATGATCCGGAACTATTTACCGTTGCGACGGACAATGACATGGCGTCAGTCCTGCGCGAGGTAACGTCTGCGCAGTCCGCCAGCGAATGCACACGGTTCACCATTGTCGCTGCCGGCCACGAGGCGACGGCGGCCAAAGTCACCGAGGGCAAGGAAGCCCCTGATCTGTGGCTTGCCGACAGCTCCACACGGGTGCGCCTCCTCGCGGGCAAGACTGAAACCGTGCAGGTTGCCAATGACTTTGCCACCACGCCCGCTGTCGTCGTCGGAGAGAAGGGGTCGCTGGATGAACCGGCGTCCTGGCTGACCATCCTGCAGGACGAAGATGTACTCCTGGGAAGTCCATCCAAGACGTCGAGTGGCGAGCTGGCACTCTTGAACCTCCTCGGTGAGGCTGCAGCTGGAACCGTGGACCCGGCAACGGTGGAAAGCCTCCTTCCACTTCTGGCCCAGCGTGGGGTCATGTCTCCCCCTGATGATGTGCAGCTCATGCGTGAGATTGCTGATGAGGGCGGCGCCGCTGTCGTGACGGAACAGAGTTGGGTTAACTTCAGCGGAGATGCCGTTGCGAAGAAGCTCGCACCCGTGATTCCAGCTACGGGCAGTGCATTCCTTGACTACCCGCTGGTTGCTACCGCTGCCTCTGAGGAGCGCCGTGCCAGCGCCGTCGAGGCCGGCAAGAAGCTTGCTTCATGGCTCAAGGAAGACAGAGGACAAAGTAGCCTCAGCAACGCGGGCTTCCGCAGCGTTCAGGACAAGGGCCTTTCCAATGACCGCGGTGTAGGCACTGTTGCTGCGATGAAGGAGCCAGCCACGAAGAGCGTTGACGAGGCGCTCAAGGCTCTTGGCGTCGCCGCAATGCCTTACCGCACTCTTGTCGTCATGGACGTATCTGGTTCCATGAGCATCAAGGCGGGGCCGGCCACACGCATGCAGCTCACGGAAAAGGCGGCGTCGATCGGCAGTTCCCTGTTCCCGGACAACACATCTATGGGTCTGTGGGCATTCTCCACCAATCGCGGCCCCAACGGGGAGGACCACAAGGAGCTCCTGCCCATTCGCCCTCTCGACACGAAGGTTGGTAACTTGACGCAGCGCGAGCTTCTCGTCAAGGACGTAGACAACCTGAGCAGTATGGTTGGCGGGTTTACCGGCCTCTACGACACCACGCTTGCGGCTTTCCGTACCGTGCAGGCTGGATATGACCCGCGAGCAGTCAACAGCGTCATCATCCTGACTGATGGCGCAAACGAGGACCCCAATTCAATCGACCTCGAAACCCTGCTGAACGCGCTCAAGTCGGAACAGGACCCCACTCGTCCTGTGATCGTCGTGACGCTCGGTATCACGGAGGACGCCGACGCTGAAACCCTGAAACAGATTTCGGCTGTGACGGGTGGCAGCAGCTACACGGCAATCGAACCGGCCAAGATCCCGACGGTCTTCGTGGACGCGCTGCGTGCGCGCACCTCGAAGTAGCTCCACGATTTGTCGTCAGACGGATAAGGTGCGCTAAAGTTGGTGGTGGTCAATTTGGACCGGCAATAGCCGACTTAATTGGCTGGAGGGCCTTTAGCTCAGTTGGTAGAGCATCGGACTTTTAATCCGTGGGTCGCGGGTTCGAGCCCCGCAGGGCCCACCAGCAAGCCCCGGAACACACTTCATGTGTTCCGGGGCTTTCGCGTTAACGAGTAAGGGCAGACGATGGTCACTTAGTAAGGGTGCTGCCCTTGTTCTTGGGCGTCTGAATGGGCAGACTGGGATGGAGGACCGGCTCGCCACAGATCGAGCATGGATTCGTTGGCGGCCCCGCAGTCAATGGAAGGAAGACGTGCACATGACTTCATCCGGGAAAACCAAAGTACTCATACTTGGCGGCGGTTATGTCGGCCTGTATACGGCGTGGGGCCTTCAGAAACAGCTGGGCGATGTACCGCTGGACATTACCGTTCTTGAGCGCAACCCCTACATGACGTATCAGCCGCTGTTGCCCGAGGTGGCAGGCGGTCATGTGCTCTCGAGTGACGTGGCGGTCAACCTTCGGCGGACGCTGAATAAGTGCCGGATCCTTCGCGGTGAACTCGTCAGCCTGGACTGCGAGGCGCGGACGGCGGAGGCTGAACTGCTGGACGGACACCGCCAGACGCTGGAATACGATCACGTGGTCTTCGCCCTCGGCGCGATCACGCGGGTGTTTCCCACTCCGGGGCTGGAGGAGCACGCCGTCGGCTTCAAGACCATTGAAGAAGCGGACTATGTCCGGAACACCATGCTGAACAATATTGCGCTGGCGGCGGCTTCCACGGATGAGGATGTACGACGCCGGGCCCTCACCTTTGTGTTCATCGGCGGCGGCTACACGGGCGTGGAGGCCATGGCAGAGTTGAATGACCTCGCCAAGACCGCGATCAAGGACTATCCGCAGCTGCAGAACTCGGACATGACCTGGGTTCTTGTGGAGGCCCTGGATCGGGTTGCACAGGAGGTGGGGCCGGAGCTTTCTGAGTGGACGCTGCACCGGCTGCGTGAACGTGGCATAGACGTGCGGTTGAAGACCACGATGAAGTCCTGTGCGGACTCGGTTGTGGAACTCAGCGACGGCGACCGGCTGCCGGCGGGGCTGATCGTGTGGACGGCCGGCGTTACGCCGAACCCGGTACTCGACAGGACCAACGTTCCACGGGGACCCAAAGGTCATGTCAATGCGAACGCCAGAATGCAGGTGATCCGCGACGATGAGTCAGTGGTGGAAGGGGCCTGGGCCGCCGGAGATAACGCGCAGATCCCCAATCTGACGGAGGAGAAACAACCTGCCTACTATCCGCCGAATGCGCAGAACGCTGTCCGGCAGGCCAAGCTGCTGGCCCGGAACATCACCGCTGCGGTGCGCGGTGAGGACATCCAGGAGTACCGGCACAGATCTCTCGGCGCACTGGCCGAGTTCGGTGTTGGCAAGGGTGCTGCCAATATTCGTGGCCTGAAGCTTCGTGGACTCCCCGCCTGGTTGGCGCACCGGGCGTATCACGGCATGGCGCTGCCCACGTTCAACCGAAAGTGGCGCGTAGTCTCCCGCTGGCTGACGGACACCGTGGCCAAGCCGAACGTTTCGTCACTGTCCGCCATCGAGAACCCACGCCGGGATTTCGTGGAAGGATTGAAGCAGCAGCGGGAACAGCGCGAACGTCAGGAACGTGAGAAGAAGCAGGACAGCTGACGACCGTCGGCAGGTGCGGGAAGAAGGGCAGTGGAGATGCTGGTGATAGCGGGTATCGCCATTGCGCTGACCGCGCTTGGTACGGCAGTCGCCGTCAATGCTGCTGCCGCACGTCAGCAGGGCGCCGATGCGATGTTCTGGTACGGCTTTCTCGGCGTGACCGCGTTGATCGCCGAAGTGGTCTGGTTCGCGGTGGCCTGGCCCTCGCTGGCCGGAGTTGGTGTCCTTTTCGCCGGGCTGTGCACGGGGGCGGCGGGCTGGTGGCTCGTCAGGACCCAGCGGAGACGCAGGGCGGTGCTTCGCGAGTCACTGACCGATGCGCGCTGGCGGGAGCTGGAAAAACGGCACGACGCCGTGCTCTCGCGGTGGACAGCGTATGAACTGGATCCGGCGCTGGCCATTGCGCATCCTGAGCTGACGGACTCCCGTGTACCCGAGGTCGCGGAGGTGATCCGGGCGCTCAAACGGGCCACCCGTACCCGTAACCACGCAGGGGACCGTGGCGCCTATGCCACCGCCGTCCAGGATCTGGAGACCGCGTTTCAGAAGGCCGAGCGCGGCGTCAGTCTCGAGTCCTGACAGCCATTTCACGCAGCTGCTGGTCAACCCGGACGTACGCGTCCCTGGTCAGGGCCTTCCAGAGAGCTACAGACAAGCGCGGGTTGTCTTCCTCCAGCGCGTCGATGGTCGCAGCTTCCAGTAGTTTGAGCGACACCTTCCCAATGGCCTTCACCGTTGTTTCCTGACGGTCCTCGCTACCGAGCGCCAGTTCACCGAACGTCATACCCGCCGAGAGCTTGGATGTCTGGATCCGGTCGCCGGAGGGATCGCGCAGATAACCAGCCACCCTCCCGGACTCGATGAAGTGGACGCCACCAAATTTCTGTCCCACGCGGCGGATGATGTCGCCGTCGTCGTACGTTCTTTCCACCATCAGTTCCTGGAGTGATCGGGCGTCCTCATCGCTCATGGTGCCCAGAGCCGGACTGTTGGCGGCCTCAACCTTCGACGGCATGCACAACTCGTTGCCGTAGCGGCGAATCAGCGTGGACTCACACCATTCGACGGCGCCTGAGCGGGTGTCGAAGACGGGCACCGGAGACTCATCGTTTTCCGGTGTGGATTCGAGGTAGCTGGTCACCTTTGATTCGGGATCCACGAGGAGCAGCTCGCGGCCTTCATTTTTCAGTTCCTGCCAGCTGGAATGGAACATGCGCAAGCTGATGTCTGCCACTTCGTCGACGCGGCGGATGTCTAGTATCACGTGTTCAACTTCGTCGGGAAGTGTAGTGATGGCACGGACCATCGCTTCGGCGCCGGCGAAGAGCAGATCTCCCTGCAGTTCCAGCACTTCTGCCCGGTGCCCGTGTTCCTCGAGGACTTCTGCTGATTCATCGTTGCGGCGGATGCCCGACGGCGTTTTGGTGATCGGGTAGCTGCTGCGCACCGTTGAGCGGCCGGTTCTGCCGGCGCGGACGAAGTGCAGTTCCAGTTCGCGCGAAATGCGCTCGCACGCTGACATGCCCCGAACGCTGTGGCCGAACTCGTCCAGCGGCGGTGCGAAGACGGCCAGCCCAACCTGTCCGGGCAGGATGGCGATAATGCCGCCTCCGACGCCGGACTTTGCGGGCATCCCCACGCTGGTGACCCATTCGCCGGCGGCGTCGTACATGCCGCAGGTGGTCATGACGCTGAGGACCCGCTCGACGACGTCCACTTCCATGACCCGTTGTCCCGTGACGGGGTTTACGCCGTTGTTGGCCAGAGTCGCGGCCATGACTGCGAGGTCACGGCAGTCCACGTTGACGGAGCACTGCATGAAGTAGTCCCTGAGAACGGGGTCGGGGTCCGTTTCGAGGATGCCGAAGTTGCGCAGCATGTGCCCGATGGCACGGTTGCGGTGTCCGTGGACCAGTTCAGAGGTGAAGACGTCCTCTGCGACGTCGAGATCGCGGCCAGCGTAGGACGAGTAGGCGTTGAGGATGCGGGTGGGGCGTGAGCCGTTGGTGCCTCCGCGAACCAGTGACACTGCCGCTATGGCTCCGGCGTTGATCATGGGGTTCATGGGCCGCCCGGTGCTGGGCTCCAGGGAGATCTCGTTGAAGGCGTCACCTGAGGGTTCCACATCGATCTTCTCGTCCACGGCATCGAACCCGATATCGTCCAGGGCCAGGCCGTAGGTGAACGGCTTCGAAATGGATTGGATGCTGAAGTTCTCGCGCGTATCGCCGGTCTCGTAGACGTACCCGTCCACGGTTGCCAGTGCGATTCCGAACAGGTCCGGATTCACGGTTGCCAGTTCGGGTATGTACGACGCCGGCTGACCGCCGTCGATTTTCAGAGTGTCGTGATGGACGTCCTCAAGGAACTTCTCGATTGGCGACTTCATTCCCCAAGGCTAACCGGACGCATGCTTACTTCCGTATCGTGTTGCGTCTGGCGCTTGTCATGGCAGTCCCCGAGTGGGACGCTCGCAATATGAGCGAGGACAATACAGTAATCAAAAATGAAGAGCGGAACCGTTACGAGATCGTGGTCGACGGCGAAGCGGCCGGATTTATTGAGTACCGGGAACACGAGGGCTACGTGGATTTCCTGCACACCGTGGTTGGCGAGAAGTTCTCCGGTCAGGGACTGGCCGGTCAGCTCGCGCAGAATGCGGTGTCGGACGTCATCTCGAATGGCGCGAAGGTCAAGCCCACGTGCTCCTACGTAGCCAAGTGGTTTGAGAAGCATCCGGAGTTCCAGGAGCATGTGGCTAAATAGGCCGTTAATCAAGCTGACCCCGGCTTCTGCGTATGGGGGGACAGCAGAAGGCGGGGCCAGTGAAACCAGTATACTTGCATACCGGTAGTACAAGTCCAATCAGAAGGTTTCATGACTGTATCGGCGAAGTCCTTTCAGCGGTGGCGCCTTCACGTTGCGGCTGAGGTCAGCCTGACCGAGCTGTGCAGACAAGCTGGTTTCAAGAGGGCCACGTTGGCTCAGCAGCTGGTGCGCGGCAAGGTGAGTGTCACCGCCGTCGTGGCTATTTCCCGCAGTCTCGGGCTTGCCCCGGTGAAGGAGTTGTCCTCCTTTGACCCTTTTGGCGATCTCGCTGACGGAGTTCGGGAGCCAACTGCTGCGGAGTTGTTGAGCCAGGTCTCGCACCTGGATGTGATGGAGTATCTCGTTCAGCGCAGCCGCGCAGACGAGAAGGAAACGGTGCTTCCGCAGCCGGGTCCCCTTCCGCATCCAGCGTCTGTGCGGACGTGGCTTGAGGCTGTCGATCGGGGCGATCTTCGGCAGATGATGGCGAACGTGAGCGGTGTTGCACCGCAGAATATTTCGGCTGCTGTCAGCGCCAACAGGCTCAGCCCTCATCTGGCGGTGATTGCTGCGCGCCTTTCGGAGGTGTCGTTGACCAGTGGTCTGGTGGTCACTGGAATACTGACGCCGGAAGAGGGCTCGTGGCCTAATGGGGGACGTAG
This sequence comes from uncultured Micrococcaceae bacterium, assembly GCA_947502645.1. GTDB lineage: Bacteria > Actinomycetota > Actinomycetes > Actinomycetales > Micrococcaceae > Arthrobacter_J. The sequence continues at coordinate 1,086,535 of CANNAD010000001.1, forward strand.
CGAAGCGCTCCTGCAGCTGCGCGACAGCAAGTTGGTGGCGCTGGCACAGGGGAGACTTGAGGAAATGGCCAAGGCCGTAAGAAAGCGTGAGCGGGATGACGAACGGGCCCGGGAAGTCTGGGAGACACTGGGATGAATGCTGAAATCATCAAGTTTGTGGTGCTGGGTGTTGTGCTGATCGCGGCATTGATGCGGTTGAAGGCCACCATTCAGGGGAGGAACCGGAGCATTTTTGTTGCTCTTGTCCTCATGCTCGTGGGGGTTGCGCTCAGTATCGAGTCCATCTACCTCGCCGTTGACGGTGCCCTTGGGGGCCTCAATTACGCGAACCTCCTGATCCGCTTTGTCATGTTCACGATTTTTGTCATTCTGGGCGTCAAGATGGCGAAGGCTTTTGAATCTCCGTGGGCGGCGCGGCTGATTGTTGGGCCTGTTGGTCTGGTGGTGCTTGCCATTTGTTCAGTGCTGGCCGTGCTGTTCTTTATTCAGAGCGATCTGCCGCAGTCGTCAGTGGGTCTGCATGATTACGGTTCGCAGGAAACTGTGCGCTGGTACGGCAGGATGGGGCGCATCTATCCCACGTTCGTAGCCGCCTGCCTGATTGTTCCCGCGGCGCGGTGTGCCCTGTCCAGGAGTGCATCGGTTGCCACGAGGGTTGCGTCCTCTTTGCTGACCGTTGGTTTCACGATCATGTTGGGTCACGAGATCGGCCGGGAGCTGCGGCTGGTGCACGGTATCTTGGACGTCATCCTGCCTTTCAGCACGGTTCTCCTGGTGACTGTGGGCCTGATCATGTTCGTCGTAGCGCGGGTTATGGGGGAAAAAGCTGAGCGTCCGAAAGCGTTATCCGACCGTTGTTGAATAGCGTTACAATTTCATATTTCGAACTGTAGATTATGAATATGTAACGTCCGCGAACCTTTCGAACGAGTGAGTTCGATCCAATGGGGGGTCGAGGGATTACGCCGGGGACCAGCCACAACGAACGGGTGGCTGGTCCCTTTTTAAAGGCCCAGCGACTGCAGAATCGGTAGCCGGTCCCGGACCAGCCGTCGGCCTTCTGCCGGGTCGGAGGCATGGACGGCGAGATCCGCGAGCTCCCGGGCGGTGTCCAGATCCACGGATTTGAGGACCGCGCTGACGGCCGGGAGTGATCGCGATGACATCGAGAGGCTGTCCACCCCGAGGCCAACGAGTACGACGGCGAGGGCCGGATCGGCGGCGGCCTCACCACAGACGCTGATGGGCGGGGGAGCGTGCCGGGCGTCGTCGTTCTCCGTGGCAGTTCGCACTCCCTGAACGGTGAGTGAAACGAGACGGAGGACCGCCGGCTGCCAGGGGTCGTTCAGTGCGCCGAGTGATCCGAGATCCCTGTCCGCGGCCATGGCGTACTGGGTCAGATCGTTGGTCCCGATGGAGAGGAAATCCACGTGACGGGCAATGGCAGCCGCGCTCAGAGCGGCTGCGGGTACTTCCACCATGACGCCGGCGCTTCCCAGTCCTGCGCGCTCGCACAGCTGGGCAAACCCGGCGGCCTCTGCTGCTGTGGAGATCATGGGGGCCATGACCTGGACGTCCGCCTCGGTTTCCTTCGATGCTGCCGCGATGGCCTCCAGCTGGCGTTCCAGTACACCCCCGCTGCCAGTCCGGTAGCCGCGGGTGCCCAGTGCGGGGTTCTGCTCCGGGGACGCGTTCAGGAAGGGGAGGGGTTGATCCGAGCTGGCATCCAGCGTGCGGATAATGACGGGCCGCCCGGGGAACTGCGCAAAAATCTGTTCGTACGCGGCGGCCTGCTCTCCCATAGACGGCTCAGTGTCCCGGTTGAGGAAGCAGAACTCGGTGCGCAGGAGCCCTATGCCTTCGGCGTTCGCTGCAGCGGCGTGTTCAGCTTCTGCTGCTGTGGCAACGTTGGCGAGCAGCGAAACGTGGTGCGCATCCGACGTCGTTCCGTGTCCGTTGAACGCGCCGAGAGAGGTGGTCTGTCTGGCCCAAAGGGCCACGGCGGCCCGTTCGGTGTCCCCGGGGTGCACGATGACAACCCCCGACGCACCATCAAGGTAAACCTCGACACCGTCCTGAAGTGCCTGCGTGCCCTCTGCCCCCACGACGGTGGGAATGCCCAGGCTCCTGGCCATGACTGCCGTGTGGGATTGCGGCCCGCCCGAGGTTGTGAGAATACCGACGACGACGGCCGGGTCGAGGGCGGCGGCGTCAGTTGGTGCGAGGGTGGCGGCGGCGAGGATGAAGGGCTTTCCGGGAGCGGGAACTCCGGGCGCGGGCTGGCCTCGCAGTTCTGCCACGATGCGCGAGCGGACATCGAGGACGTCCTGGGTTCGCTGAGCCATGTAGCCGCCGAGGCCCCTGAGCATTTCTGCTACCTGACTACCTGCTTCCCACACGGCTCGCTCTGCGCTGACTCCGGCGACAATCTCGGCGTTGGCGGACTGGAGCAGCACGGGATCTGCGGCCATGAGTGCGGTTGTTTCGAGAAGGATTTTCGCGTCGCCCCCGGTGGCTTCGGCACGTGCATACAGTTCGGTCTGCACCGCTCGTGCGGCATCTTTCAGCCGGGCCTGCTCAGCCTCCACGGTGGTGCCGGCGCGGTCCCACGTTGCGTTCGCGCTCGGCTCCACCACGGCTGGCGGCATCCGGTAGACAGGGCCAACAATGCGGCCGGGGCTGACTCCCATTCCCGCAAATTTCGTCATCTTGTCCTTTCCAACGGGGGCGGGCCGCCCGTTGCAGTGGAGCCGTTCTGCGCGGTGACCTAGATGTCGTCCCGAGTCTCATGCCGGGTGACGCGTTCGCCCGTTCCGGGGTCCTGCACTGTGCGCGATTCGGTGGTCCTGCGCTGGCTGCGCGGTGCATTCATCAGAAGGGAGATGATCAGCCCCAGGACTCCTACGCCCATCAGGATGTATCCAACCAGCGTGAGGTCGATGAAGCTGACCAGGTCTGCTACCGCGAAAGCGAGGATTGCGCCGAGGGCAATCAGGACAATTGATGTGCCGATTCTCATGGTGTCTCCCAGTTGCTAGTGACTTTCTGACCACTGTTGCATTCAACAGCATACTGTTGGTAGCGGAGATAGTGATCCAGGACACCCTTCAAGTTGTCCCAATCTTTTCCTGTGCTTTGCGTTATAAACAAGTATGCTTATAGAGTGATACATCGCTTCACCTTCCGCCCGACCGGGCGGGAACTTATGTGTCATCACGAGTAGAGGAGTAATGATGGTCGACTTTCTGATCTTTCTTCTGTTGGGGTTGGTGGCAGGAGCCATCGCCAAACTAATTCTTCCCGGCAAGCAGGGCGGCGGCTGGATCGCTACGCTGATCCTCGGCGTCATCGGTGCCCTGTTGGGCGGCTTTATCGGTGGCATGTTCGGCTCGGGAACCGGCGGTTTCAACTTCATGTCGATCCTGTGGTCCGTTATCGGTGCGCTCATTGTTCTGGTGGTCTGGGGATTCATCACCAAGCGCCGCGCCTGAGACTGCTGGAAAATAATCAGCTGACGTAACCACGTCGCCGCGAAGGCCGGAAGCAAAACGCTTCCGGCCTTCGTTGTCTCTGCAGGAGCTCAAGCGATCAGGAGAAGTCATGTCCAGAAATCACAAGCCCACCGCCGCCGAGAAAGCAGCACGAAGCGCGATCTTCGACCCGGACGGCAGGCCCAAACCCGGCGTCCAGCGGGCCCTCGAACGCGCAGTCGAGGTACAGCGTCCAGTGGTTCTGTCCAATATTCGCCGCCTGCGCAAGAAGCACCCACACGCCAGTGCGGCAGACCTGTCCCGGATGCTGGAGCGAAGCTACCTGGCAGCTGTCACAACCAGCGGCGCTGCCGTCGGTGCGACGGCGGCAGTCCCCGCCATCGGCACCGTAGCGGCACTCGGGTTGTCCGGCGTCGCCGTCGTCGGCTTCCTGGAAGCCACAGCCCTCTACGCCCAGTCCGTTGCTGAACTTCACGGCGTCCAGACCTCGGACCCGGAACGCGCAAGGACCCTGGTGATGGCGATCATGCTCGGCGAAGAGGGCAACGCGCTCATGCAAACACTCTCGGGATCCTCAGGTCATGCCACACAGCACTGGGGGAACGTTCTCGGCAGTAGCATGCCCAGCGGCATGATGGGCGGTATCGGCCGTCAGATCCGCAACCGGTTCATCAAGAAATTCCTTGCACGTCAGGGGACAGCCATGCTGGGGCGCGTTATCCCCTTCGGCATCGGTGCAGCCGTCGGCGGGGCCGGAAACCACATCATGGGCAAGAACGTCATCAAATCCACGCGCGAAGCGTTCGGGCCAGCCCCGGAAACCATCCCCGGTGAACTTCTCCATGACCTCAAAGGCTCCATCGAAGAGCCCCAGGCGGACGAAAGGCGTTGACCTAACCGAACACAGCGTGCGCGAGTGAGAAGATCACCAATCCGGCAATGGCGCCGACCACCGTGCCATTGATGCGGATGAACTGGAGGTCGCGTCCCACCTGCAGTTCGATCTTCCGCGACGTTTCAACGCCGTCCCACCGCTCAACGGTTTCCGAGATGACGCTGGCGATATCGCTGCGATAAGTGCGCACCAGGTATACGGTGCCATCGGAAATCCATGAGTTGACCTTCGCCGCAAGGGGCTCATCCGTCGCCAGGCGCTGCCCGAAGTCCAGAACCGCGGCCGTGAAATTTCTGGACAACCCGCTGTCAGGATCACTGACGGCGTCGAGCAGAGTGTCCTTGATGCTGGACCATGTGCGGCTCACCAGATCTGTGACCCGCGGATCATTGGCCAACTGATCCTTGATGCCCTCCGCCCGGGCAATAACCGCCGGGTCGTACTGCAGATCCTGCGCCAGGGTCTTGAGCCAGCTATCGATCGACTGCCTCACCTGATGCTCTGGATCCCGCTGCACCGCACGAATGAACCTGCTCAACTCCGTGTAAACACGTTCGCCCACGAACCCGTCCACGAACCCCGGCACCCACTGAGGCTTCCGCTCGGTCACCAGGCCGGTGACGACGTCGTGGTTCTCGCTCATCCACTCCTCGGCGCGATCCACCAGGAGGTCCACCAACCGGTGGTGATGGCCGTCGTCGAACACGTTCTCCGCAAGGCGTCCCACCGGCGGACCCCACGGCGGAGCGAGGACGTGCCTGCGGAAAAGCGACTCCAGAACGTCCTGCACCGTCTGATCATCCAGCACAGTGAACGCCGCACGGATAGCGGCAGCTCCCTCCCGGGCAACACGGTCAGCATTGGCCGGACGAGAAAGCCACTGACCGGATTTCTCCGCTATCCCCAGGGACCGGATCTTGCCCTCGACCACGTCCTCGGCCAGGAAATTCTCCTCCACGAAATCCCCCAGAGACGCACCGATCTGATCCTTACGCCGAGGAATGATCGCGGTGTGCGGAATCTTCAGACCCAGCGGATGACGGAACAGCGCAGTGACCGCGAACCAGTCCGCAATCGCACCGACCATCCCGCCCTCCGCAGCCGCACGAACATAGGCTATCCACGGATAAGCATCCTCAAGGGCAAACGCGACGACGAAAATCACCGCCATCCCCGCCAGCAGCAACGTAGCCACCAGCTTCATGCGGCGTAGGGCAGCGGCGCGGACGGCATCCGCCGTGGACACACGGACTTCAGACATGATTCAAGTCAACCACTGCCGCCAACAAAAACGTGGCCGGAGGCAATGCCCGTGCCGTACGTTTAACCCCATGAGGCCCACGATCTACGCCCACCGCGGGGCAAGCGGTGAATACGCGGAACACACCCGTGCCGCCTATCTTCAGGCGCTCGCGGAAGGATCAGACGGGCTCGAGTGCGATGTCCACCTCTCCCGCGACGAAGTTCTGGTCTGCATCCACGACAATACGCTCGACCGCACGTCCAACGGGACGGGCGAAGTGGAGGACCACACCCTGGCTGAACTCAGGGCCCTGGATTTCAGCACGTGGAAAGGCGCGTTCATCCCGCCCGAACTGGGGGCTCCCTCAGAACAGCTCCTTACTCTGGAAGAGCTGATCGACCTGGCACGTCAGGCCGGCCGGCCACTCGAGCTCGCCATTGAGCTGAAACACCCGAGCCCCTTCGGGATGCGCCTCGAGGAGGAGGTCCTCGCGTTCCTGATGCGCCAGGGATGGAACGCGGAAACCTCCACGGTGGACAACATCACCGTGCACTTCATGAGCTTCAACCCCGATTCCACGAAGCACCTGCTCGAATACGGGGTGCCACCGCGGTTTCTGTGCCAGCTCGTCTCTGATGTGGACCCGGAAGAGGTCAAGGACGAACTGCGGTTCGACATCATCACGGCGGGCGCCGTCATGACGCTGCTGCGCCGCGCCCTGAAAGAGGGCGAGGAGATGATCCAACGCGGAGTCGTCGGCGTCGCAGGACCAGGGGTGGACTACGTGCGGGACCATCCCGAACGCGTCCGGGAGTGGATTGCCGCTGGCAGGAGCGTGCGGGTATGGACGGTCAACGAACCGGCCGACGTCGAGCTGATGCATGAACTGGGCATCCAGGAGATCACCACGAACTACCCGGACCGCGTTCGACAGCAGCTCGAGGAACTCTCGCGAGACCCGGAGCGGCGAAAAGGAGTGCACTGATCCGGCCCTTGTGATTGAGTGGGTTCATGCCATCTCCAATTGAGGATTACGCACTCATCTCGGATCTGCATACGGGCGCGCTGCTGTCCCGGGACGGAAGCATGGACTGGTTGTGCTTCCCCCGCTATGACTCAGATTCCGCCTTCGCTGCCCTGCTGGGAACGGAAGATCACGGGCGCTGGCTGCTCGCGCCGGCGTCGTCGGAATCCGGGGCAGCTGTTGTCGGACGCAAATACGTGGACAGTACCTTCGTTCTGCAGACCCACTGGCGCACAGACGCTGGCGAGGTGCTCGTCACCGAATACATGCCCGTCGGGGACCGCCGCGCATCGGTGGTGCGCCGGGTCGAAGGTATCAGCGGCCGGGTCACGATGAGCCATGAGCTGGAGATCCGCTTTGGCTACGGAAGCATCCTGCCCTGGGTCAGCAAAGCGCACGACGACGACGGAGAGCTACTGCTGGCCATCGCCGGCCCGGACGCTCTGGTGCTCCGCGCACCGGAACTGCCCAAGGCGTCCGGCCACAGCCACATCGGTGAGTTCACGGTGGAAGAGCAGCAAACCTATGACATGGAACTGGTCTGGTACCCCTCTCACCGTGAGCCGCCGGAACAGGTCGACGTCGATCAGACGTTGAAAGACACGATCGGCTACTGGCAGGACTGGGGCTCCAACTGCATTGACCGCGGACGCCATGACGCCATTGTGCAGCGCTCCCTGCTGGTCCTGCGCGCCCTGACCCACGAGGATACTGGCGGCATTGTGGCCGCGGCCACCACCTCTTTGCCGGAAACTTTTGGCGGGGTGCGGAACTGGGACTACAGGTACTGCTGGCTGCGCGATGCAGCGTTGACGCTCAAGGCGATGATGACCCACGGGCTGCAGGATGAAGCGCTGCAGTGGCGGAACTGGCTGCTGCGTGCAGTCGCCGGAGATACCGGGGATCTTCAGATCATGTACGGCGTGGCGGGGGAGCGCCGGCTGCCCGAACGCGAACTCGACCATCTGCCCGGCTACGCCGATTCCACGCCGGTACGCATAGGTAACGGAGCTGTTGCCCAATACCAGGCTGATGTTGTCGGCGAGGTCATGGTGTCCCTGGAGAAGCTGCGCGAACTGGGCGTGAAGGAGGATCACTTCTCCTGGCCGCTTCAACGGGCGCTGCTGACCTACGTGGAGGAGAACTACGACAAGAAGGACCACGGCATCTGGGAGATGCGTGGGGAGAAGCAGTACTTCACGCATTCACGGGTGATGATGTGGGCGGCGCTGAACAGTGGTGTCCGCGCAGTCCGCGACCACGGGCTCGAGGGCCCGGTGGAAAAGTGGGAGGAGCTCCAGGACAAGCTGCATACCGAAATCATGGAGCACGGGTATAACCAGGAGATCGGTTCCTTCACGCAGACCTACGGCAGTACGCACGTGGATGCGTCGCTGCTGCAGTTGCCGCAGGTCGGGTTCATTGATTACGACGACGAGCGGATGCTCTCCACGGTCAGGCGGTTGGAGAAGGATCTGGTGCTCGATAGCGGCCTCATTCTGCGCTACCGGACGGAGAGCGGGATGGACGGTCTTGCCGGTGAAGAGCACCCCTTCCTGGCCTGTTCGTTCTGGCTGGTGGAGCAGTATGCCCGGTCCAACCGGTTTGATGAGGCCAATGCACTCATGGACAAGCTGGTGGGGTTCTGCAACGAGCTGGGCCTCATGAGCGAGGAGTACGACACCGATAAGATGCGGATGGCGGGAAACTTTCCGCAGGCGTTCTCTCACCTGGCGCTGGTTCGGGCCGCTGACGCCGTGCACGGTATCAAGAAGGACCCGAAAGACTGACCTCGATCCTTCGTCCCACCAGAAAGAGCCTCATGAATCGCACGGGAATTTCGGCCGCCTGTTTGGCTGCCCTCTTGACGGTGTCCGCGGTCAACCACCTGCGGAACCCAAAGTTCTACTATTCGGTGGTGCCGCGCAGCCTCTGCACTGACAAGGACGGCCGCTTCGGTGTCATGACCCGGGACCAGTGGGTCACGGCCTCCGCCGTCCCGGAGTTTGCGGCCGCCGTCGGACTGTTGATCCCGGCCACACGTCCGAGCGCGGCAGTCGCTACCGCTGCGATGTTCGCGGGTTTCACTGCGGGCCATATCAGCGGGCTGCAGCGTGCTTTCAGCCCCAGGGGTTCACACCGCGACCGGATGATCCAGGCTGCGCGTCTGCCGCTTCAGGCGCCGTTGGTTGCCTGGGCGTGGAGTCTTCGCCGCTGACGGGGAGCCGTAACTCCCCGTCAACTGGACTTCATGCCTTTTTGTGGGGTTCCAGCACTACCTTGATGCAGCCGTCCTGCTTCTTCTGGAACGTCTCGTACATGGCTGGCGCTTCGTCGATGCCGACCCGGTGCGTGACCAGGTCTGCGGTACCCAGCGGGTCCGCGGGGTCCTCGACCAGCGGCAGGACGTCGTCGATCCAGTTCTTCACGTTGCACTGGCCCATCCGCACACTCAGCTGCTTGTCGAACATGGTGAGCATCGGCATCGGGCTGGTCTGCCCGCCATAGACACCGCTGAGGGAAATGGTTCCGCCCCGGCGCACCGCATCGATCGCTCCGTGAAGCGCCGCCAGACGGTCGGATCCCATGGTGGACATGGCCTTCTGCGCGATCTTGTCCGGGAGCAGCCCCACGATGGTCTGGGTAGCTGAGGCAACAGGGGACCCGTGTGCTTCCATTCCCACCGCGTCCACTACCGAATCCGGTCCGCGGCCGTCGGTCATGTCGCGGAGCTGGTCGCCCGTGGTTTTGCTGAAGTCGACGGTTTCCACGCCGTGGCGTTCGGCCATCGTGCGGCGTTCGGGGACGAGGTCGACGCCGATCACCCGGTAGCCGAGGTGCTTTCCGATCCGGGTGGCGAACTGGCCGACCGGACCGAGCCCGTAGACGGCGAGCGTACCGCCGTCGGGCACGTTCGCGTACTTCACGCCCTGCCAGGCCGTGGGAACGATGTCCGAGAGGAAGAGATAGCGGTCATCGGGGAGCTCGGTCCCTACTTTGATGGCGCCATAGTCCGCGTGCGGCACGCGCAGGTACTCTGCCTGCCCGCCGGGCACGGCCCCGTAGAGCTGGGAATAGCCGAGCATCGCTGCGCCGCTGCCCTGCTTGCGAACCTGTGTTGTCTCGCACTGGGACTGGAGCCCGCGCTGGCACATCCAGCAGTTGCCGCAGGCGATGTTGAAGGGGATCACCACGCGGTCGCCGACGCTGACGCTGCTGACGCCCGAGCCAACTTCCTCCACGATACCCATGGGCTCGTGGCCCACAATGTCTCCTGGTGTCATGAAGGGGCTGAGTACGTCGTAGAGGTGCAGGTCAGAACCGCAGATCGCAGTGGATGTCACTTTGATGATGATGTCTGTGGGTTCCTGAATCCTGGGATCCGGCACCTCTTCAACACTCATGGAACGGCGTGCTTGCCAGGTAACTGCCTTCATGGTCACTCCCTCTCCGCTGTTTATACGTGTTGTCCAAACTAACTGTTCGGGACGTACGTCACCAGAGAGATAGCAAGATTACTGATGATTTTGCACGACGGCGGCGGTTGCCTCCGCGATTGCAGCCTCCTCATCAGTGGGAATGACCAAAACAGGAATACTGGAACCCTCGGTGCTGATTTCGCGTGGGTCGCTGCTCTTCTTGCGGTTGGCGGCATCATCGAGACTGATCCCCAGTACACCGAGCTGCTCGACGACGGATTCTCTGAACTGCCACGCGTTCTCGCCAATACCGGCGGTAAAAACCAGAGCCTGGGCGCCGTTCACCGCTACGTGGTACGCGCCGATATATTTGGCCAGTCTGTAGGCCGCAACCTTCAGGGCGATGGCTGCCTGTTCGTCGCCGTCGTCCGCTGCCTCCTGCGTACTGCGCATGTCGTTGGTGCCCGTCATGCCCTTGAGGCCCGAGTTGCGGTTCAGCAGTTGGTCGAGATCTTCGGTGGAATATCCTTCGCGGGCGAGGAAGAGCAGGATTGACGGGTCAATGTCTCCGGACCGGGTGCCCATGACCAGACCCTCGAGCGGCGTGAAGCCCATGGATGTGTCGATGCTCTTCCCGCCTGACACCGCGGTAATGGACGCACCGTTGCCCAGGTGTGCCACGATTCCGTTGAAGTCCCCGGCACCGATGCCGAGCAGTTTCGCTGCCTGCCGGGACACGTACTCGTGTGACGTCCCGTGGAAACCGTAGCGCCGGATACCGTACTTTCGGTACAGCTCATCGGGAATGGCGTAGCGCCACGCGTGCTCAGGCATGGTCTTGTGGAACGCGGTGTCGAAGACCGCAACCTGGGGCAGGTTCGGCCATTTCCTGGTGATGGCGCGGATGCCCAGGACGTTCGCCGGATTGTGGAGGGGCGCCAGCGGGTTGAGACGCTCGATGGCCCGGGTGATCTCGTTGTTGACCAGTACCGGTTCGCCGAACCGTTCCCCGCCGTGCACCACACGGTGACCCACGGCGTCCAGAGTCTGGTCCCCGAGAATACGGCCCAGTTCCTGTTCCACCTGATCGAGGGCCTGGGCGTGGTCTGCGACCTCGGACTCACCGATGCGCTCGATAAGCCCTTCCGTCAGCACGGAATCCTGGCTGGTGTCCCGGACCTGGTACTTGAGGGACGAGGAACCTGAATTGATGATGAGGATCAGCATGTGCTCTACCTGCTGCTTTCTTGTGCCTGGATGGCGGTAATCGCGACGGTGTTCACGATGTCCTCGACGGTGCAGCCCCGCGACAGATCGTTGACGGGTTTCCGCAGCCCCTGAAGGACGGGCCCGACGGCGACTGCCCCCGCGGATTGCTGGACGGCCTTGTACGTGTTGTTGCCGGTGTTCAGGTCCGGGAAGATGAAAACAGTGGCCTGCCCAGCCACTTCTGAGCCCGGCATCTTGGAGGCCGCGATGGAAACGTCGACGGCGGCGTCGTACTGGATGGGGCCTTCCACAGCGAGGTCCGGGCGCATTTCGCGTACCAGTTCGGTGGCTCGCCGAACCTCCTCCACAGCTCCTCCGGAGCCTGAGGCGCCCGTGGAATAGGACAGCATGGCGATGCGGGGTTCCACCCCGAACTGCGCAGCCGTTTCGGCGGACGCGATCGCAATATCGGCAAGTTGTTCGCTGCTCGGATCCGGGTTCACCGCGCAGTCTCCGTAGACCAGAACGCGGTCCTGAAGGAGCATCAGGAACACGGAGGACACAATCTTGACCCCCTCGCGGGTCCGCACGAACTCCAGGGAAGGGCGGATCGTGTTGGCCGTGGTGTTCGCGGCGCCGGAAACCATCCCATCCACTTCGCCAAGCTGAACCATCATGGTGCCGAAGTAGGCGCCGTCGAGCATCCGCTCCCTCGCCTCGTCGAGCGTGACGCCCTTGTGCGAACGCAGCCGAACATACTCCTGCGCATACTTCTCGCGCAGTTCCGAGGTGGCCTGATTGATGAGCGTCAGCCCGGAAAGGTCGATTCCCTGGCTGGCCGCGAGCTCGCGGATCTGGCCTTCGGGACCGAGGACCACGAGGTCGCAGACATCTCGCCGCTGCAGGATCTCGGCAGCCCGGAGGATGCGCGGGTCCAGCCCCTCGGGCAGAACGATGGTCCGACGGCGGGACCGCGCCCGCTCGATCAGCTCATGCAGGAAGCGCAGGGGAGTCATCTTCATGGGGCGTGGCAGTTCCAGCCGCTCCAGAATCTCGACCTCATCCACCCCGCGGGACCAGATTCCCAGCGCCGCCGCGGACTTTCTGCGCATACCCGTGGCGATCTCGCCGCGCACATCGCTGACCCGCCGGGTGGCCGAGTACGTGTCCTCATCCACGGACAGGACCGGGAAGGGTGCCTGCGCCAGCATGGGCAGCAGGTGCGCCTCCGGGGCCAGCCCGCCAGTCAGCAGCAGCGCAGCGGGCACAGGTGCGTCAGCGGAGAGCGAGGAAGCCAGCGTTGCCACCACGATGTCCGCCCGGTCACCGGGCGTGATGACCAACGAACCGGGGTCAAGCGCGGCCAGAAAGTTACTCACGCCCATGGCTGCCACCTTGACGGAGACGACGTCTCGCTCAAGGGTAGGGCTCCCCGCCAGATGCCGCGCGCCCAGAGCCGTCACAACCTCCGCGACCGTGGGACGCGAAATTTCTTCGAGGTCAGGCAGCACGTACACCGGACGCCGGGAAGCTCCGGGACGGACCGCCGTCCGGATGGCCTCGACGTCGTCGTCCTTTGCCCTGTTGACCATCATCGCCAGCAGCGTTGCCTTCGCTTCGACGAGTTCCTTTCGCGCCACGTCGACGGCGTCGGCGGCTTCAGCGACCGTCATCTCACGGGCGTTCACGACGGCGAGAACCATGGCTCCGAGGTTGTTCGCCAAGCGTGCGTTGAGATCGAATTCGACGGCGGAGTCGTGTCCTGTGAGGTCTGTTCCCTCGATGATGATGACATCGCACTCGGCACTCATCTCGCTGTAGACAGCAACGCACCGGGCATCGATTTCCTCGCGTTGGCCCGCCACCAGCAGTGCACGGGCCTCGGCCCGGGTCAGACCGCCGCGCGACGCCGACTCGTCAAGATCGAAACTGCGCTGCATCAGCTGGACCATGGGATCCGAGGTGACGTCGTCGCCCTCCACGATGGGACGGAAGAAGCCGATCCTGTCCGCATGGCGTCGCAGCGTGTCGGCCAGGCCCAGACTGATCAGGGACTTTCCTGAGCCTGGGGTCATGGCACTTACATAGATTCCTCGGGTCATGCTCTCATCCTGTCAAAGCCGCGGCCCGCTGGCCATGACGGGCAGCACACCCGGGAGGCTCTGGCCAGGCTTCATTCCCAATGTCAGTCCACCATGGGAGACTTGGCGCATGTTGGTTGCCTTCTCAGTTGCCCCGTCCGGATCCGGCGAAATCCGGAGAGAAAACGAAGACGCTTCAGTGCACGACGCCGTCGCTGCAGCCGTTCTCGTCGTACGGGATTCCGGTCTGCCCCATCAGACGGATTCAATGTTCACAACCATTGAAGGTGAATGGGACGAGGTGATGGCGGTCATCAAGGACGCCACGGACGCCGTCGGGAAATACGGCAGCAGGGTGTCGCTGGTCCTGAAAGCCGACATACGCCCGGGCCACTCCGGTGAACTCACGGGCAAAGTTGAACGCCTCAACCAAGCTATGGAAGCTGGATAACGCTCATGAACCGCTGGCACGAAGTTGATCAATACCTGACCGAAACGGTGGTCTGCCCGGACGACGCCGTGCGGAACGCCGTATCCACAACGCACGACGCCGGAATGCCTGCCATCGAGGTTACAGCAGGTCAGGGCAAGTTCCTGATGCTGCTTGCCCGCATGTCAGGTGCGCGCCGTGTGTTGGAAATTGGCACGCTGGGCGGATTCAGCACCATCTGGCTGGCACGCGGACTCCCGGACGACGGCGTCGTCGACACCTGCGAATTCGAACCAGCCCACGCCGAAGTGGCGCGCCGCAACCTGGACAGCGCCGGCGTCGGGCACAAGGTCACCATCCACGTGGGCGCAGCCCTGGACACCCTGCCCACGCTCACCGGGCCCTACGACCTCTTCTTCATTGACGCGGACAAGGTCAACAACCCGCGGTACGTGGAAGCAGCGCTGACGCTCTCCCGCCCCGGAAGCGTGATCGTTCTGGACAACGTGGTGCGGGGCGGAGACGTTCTCGACGGCGACGGCGAAGACGCCGCAGGAACGCGCCAGGCACTCGAAATCCTCGGAAGCCACCCCCGCCTGGACGCAACCGCACTGCAGACCGTCGGCGCGAAGGACTGGGACGGTTTCGCGCTCGCAGTGGTGCTCGAGTGAGCTTACGTGGGTAGGCAACGCCCGAACAGGACGACGGCGCCGGCAGAGGCCGACGGGAAAGGGCCCGTTCCAGGCGTCTACCCGATAGATACCGGAACCTGCGAACTGCAGCCTGACGGGTACCGGCCCAGCGGCTGGCTGGTCCGCATCAACGATGTGCAGAGCTCACATGTAGATCTTGACGACCCCACGTATCTCGAATTTGAATACATGCGCTGGATCGCTGGCCTCGCCGATTCTCACTGGAGTTCGGATGCGCGGCTTCGGGTGCTGCATCTGGGCGCTGGAGCCTGCTCACTGGCACGCTATTTCGCCGCCGTGTATCCGAACGCTCGGCAGGTCGCCGTCGAACTGGACGGCAAGCTCGCCGAACGCGTTCGCGACTGGTTTGATCTTCCGCGCGCCCCGCTGCTGCGGCTGCGCGTGGGTGAAGCGCGTGAAGTGACGGAATCGCTGACCGAGGACAGCCGGGATCTGATCATCCGTGACGTCTTTTCTGGAAGCAGGACGCCTCAGCCTCTCACCACAACCGAATTCACTGCTCAGGTGAGGCGTGTGCTTGCCCCTGGCGGTATCTATGCCGTCAATTGCGGGGACGGCCCTGACCTCACTACCGCCCGTCGGGAAGCCGCCACACTGACGGCGGCGTTCCCTCACACGGTCATCGTTGCCGATCCGGCGATGTTGAAGGGGCGGCGCTACGGAAATATGGTCATCGCAGGCAGCGATACGCCCATTGGCGAGGATTCCGGGTTCATTCGAGGGCTCCTGTCAGGGGGCCTGCCAGCGCACGTTTGGCATGATAGCCAAGTTCGTCGATTTGGCAATACTTCAGTGCCGTTTACGGACTGATTTTGCCAAGATTGTTGTTTCTGCTGAGACGTCCTAACCAGAGCGGTAGTGTCTATTTACGAAGGGTGACCCCCAACACCCCGGGTGATTGATTGTTCACCAAGTTCAGCCAGAACCAGTTGCAGCGCAGTGGATGGCGCTCCAACCGCGTCGGCTGAACTCGTTGGCTACGGCCAACCTGCCAGCCGTCGGATCCGCCCCCGCGTCCGACGGCTGGCCCCACTTAACGGCCAGATCAGAATCCCCACCCACGTATTCAGTATGCTTATCAATTCGGTTAGGGTTTTATTCGTAGGCACCATAGCGGGGGCTGGTTTCCCAGCTCCGCTATCCGCGCGAGTACCTCGGAGGCCCGATATGAAAAAATCCAACGAAGGCAAACCCGTTCCCGGCGCACCCGGATCAGAGCCGCCCGCGATGGCTGAGCCTACAGAGCCGAGGTCGCCGCTACCGCCGAAACCGGACCAGAGCGGACCGGAAACCGTGTCACCGACAGGAGTGCCGACTGGCGCACCTGAGCACACGAACGCGCAAAGCGAGCGGTTTCTGACCACTGCGCAGGGCGCCCGGCTGCAGGACACGGACCACTCGCTCAAAGCGGGAGAGCGCGGGCCTACCCTCCTGCAGGACCATCATCTGCGTGAAAAGATCATGCACTTCGATCACGAGCGGATCCCCGAACGCGTGGTCCACGCCCGGGGCGCTGCTGCCCACGGCGTGTTTAGAGCCAACGGCGCCGCTGAAAAGATCACCAGGGCAGGCTTTCTCGCAAGCGGTGTCGAAACACCCGTCTTCGTGCGCTTCTCCAACGTTGTCGGTTCACGTGGATCCGCCGACGTCGTGCGTGACACGAGAGGCTTCGCCACCAAGTTCTACACCGACGAGGGCGTGTATGACCTCGTCGGCAACAACATCCCTGTGTTCTTCATCCAGGACGCCATCAAGTTCCCCGACATAGTTCACGCGGCCAAACCGCACCCGGACCGCGAGATACCTCAGGCGCAAAGCGCCCACGACACGTTCTGGGACTTCGTGTCCCTCCACACAGAGGCCCAGGCCCACACGATGTGGCAGATGTCCGACCGGGGCATTCCGCGCTCCAACCGCATGATGGCGGGCTTCGGTGTCCATACCTTCCGGCTGGTCAACCACGACGGCGACACCACCCTGGTCAAGTTCCATTGGAAGCCTCGCGCGGGCGTCCACTCCGTGACCTGGGAAGAGGCGCAGCTGATCAACGGCATCGACCCAGATTTTCACCGCCGGGACCTTGCCGACGCCATTGAGGCCGGTGCCTACCCAGAGTGGGATCTCGGGGTGCAGACGTTCCCTGACACCGACGACGAGACGTTCGAAGGCATCGACCTGCTCGATCCCACCAAGTTGGTCCCCGAGGAACTGGCACCCGTTCAGCTCATCGGGACGATGACGCTCAACGCGAATCCCACCAACTACTTTGCAGAAACGGAACAGGTGGCGTTCCACCCCGGCCACCTGGTTCCCGGGATCGATGTCACCAATGACCCGCTCCTGCAGGGGCGCCTGTTCTCTTACCTCGACACTCAGATCAATCGGCTCGGAGGCCCCAATTTTGCGCAGCTGCCGATCAACCGTCCTCACGCGCCAGTCAACGACATGCTGCGCGATGGCATGCATCAGACTGCGGATCACGCCGGCGTTGCACCGTACAAGCCCAATTCGCTCGACGGCGGATGCCCCTTCATGGCCGGAGCCGAGGACGGCGCGCTCATCGACATCCCTGAACGTATCCCGGAAACCATGAAGCTGAGGCAGAGCCCGGCCTCATTTGCAGACCACCTGAGCCAGGCAAGGCTGTTCTTCCGGAGCCTGACGCGCACTGAACAGGACCACACCATTCAGGCCTACGCGTTCGAGCTGGGTAAATGCTACGAGCAGACGATCCGCGAACGACAGGTGCAAATTCTCGTCAATATTGACGAGCGGCTGGGCTCGGAAGTTGCCGGTGCCCTCGGCCTCCCCGTACCGAAACCGACAGAGGACGTCCCGGACCGGCCAACGAGCGCAGCGCTGTCCCAGATAGGCCGGAAGTGGCCCGTGGCTGGCCGCCTCGTGGGCATCGTCGTCGGCTCCGATCCTGACATTGCAAGCGTTGAGGCGGCGAAAACAGCCGCCGAAAAGGCGGGGATGCTGCCGCTGATCATTGCGCCAACGGCAGGACGGCTGAACGGCGGGAAGGGACCAATGGCGCAACGGTCCTATCTGACGGCGCGGTCCACCGAGTTCGACGCCGTCGTGATTGCTGGTGCTCCAAAACCCGCGATGGACGCCGACGTCGACCGCGATGCCAAGGCAGGGGATCCCATGGCGGTCGTTGCCATCGACCCGAGGGTCACGCTCCTCATCTCGGAGTCATACCGGCACGCGAAACCGCTGGGTGGTTGGGGCGAAGCCGCTTCAGCGCTCCAGGCCGCGGGCGTGCCGTCGTCGGCCCCGGGAGTGGTTCTGGACAAGAGCGCCGATGATGTCATTGGCGACGTCGCCGACCTCTTGGCCATGCACCGGGTCTGGAATCGATGAGCAACTTCTAGCCGACGCCGAGGATCGCCTGAATGGGCCCGATGCCGAAGAAGATCACAAACGCTCCGGCAACAGCCCACATCAGCGGATGCACTTCGCGTGCCTTCCCCTGGAACAGGCGGATCAGGACGAAGCTGACAAAACCGGCACCCAGACCGTTCGCGATCGAGTACGTGAACGGCATCAGAACGAAGGTGAGGAAGGACGGGATGGCCAGGCCCCAGTCGCTCCAGTCGATCTGACCAACCTGCGACACCATCATGAAGCCGACGACGACGAGGGCCGGCGCCACGGCCTCGAACGGAACTAGGTGGATCAGTGGGGTGAGGAACATGGCCAGGAGGAGCAGTAGCCCGGTAACGATGGAGGCGAAGCCGGTTCGGGCACCTTCACCGATTCCTGCGCCGGATTCAACGTAGATCTGGCTCGATGAGGTGGAGGACCCACCGCCGGCAATGGCGCCAAAGGCATCCACCAGCAGCACGCGGTCCACGTTCGGGATGTTCCCGTCCTTGTCCACGTTGCCGGCCTCGTTGGCCAGGCCCACCATGGTGCCCATCGCGTCAAAGAAGATGCTCAGGAGGATGACGAAGGCCAGTAGCGTGGCGGCTGTGAAACCGAGGTGGTTGTAGGCGCCGAAGAGGTTGACCTCGCCGATGAGGCTGAGATCTGGCGCTTCCCAGTCGGGCAGGCTCGGAGTCACCAGCGACCAGCCGGTGGGGACGCCCTGCCCCTGCGATCCGGGGTTGGCCACGAGTTCGATGATGCCCGCGAAGATTGTGGCGGCGACGATGCCGATCAGGATCCCGCCCTTGACCTTGCGCACCACCAGAATGATGGTGAGGATCAGACCGAACACGAAGACGAGTGTGGGCCATCCCATCAGCTCGCCGTTGAACCCGAGGCCTACCGGCACCGTGGTTCCGGCAACGTCAGGCACACGGCGGACAAAGCCTGCGTTGACCAGCCCGATGAGGGCAATAAACATACCGATGCCAACCACGATCGCGGTTTTCAGGCTAGACGGCACAGCACGGAAAACCGCTGTTCTGAAACCTGTCAGCACCAGGATGAGCATGGTGATACCCGACAGGACCACCAGGCCCATCATGTCCGGCCACGTGAGCCCCGGGTTCGTTGCCACCGTGATCGCCACGTAAGCGTTGACGCCAAGCCCTGTCGCCAGCGCGAACGGGTGCTTGGCCCAGGCTCCCATGATGATCGTCAGGACGCCGGCAACAAGGGCTGTTGCGGCCGCCACGCGGGCGTTCCCCAACTCGGCTCCCGCCGCATCCGCCCCTGAGAGGATCAGCGGATTCAACACCACGATGTAGCTCATGGCGAAGAATGTTGCGATGCCTCCGCGGATTTCACGGGAGAAGGTGGAACCCCTCTTCGTGATTTCAAAGTAGCGGTCCAGAACGGAACCGAGTTTGAGCATGGGTTTTCCTAGAAGTAGGTGGGGGTAGGCCGCAATGATCATATCGCGGCGCGTCTGAGCGTAGGGTGGTCCGTGTGAAAGCCAAAGCTGTTGTTACGTCCGTGAACGCCGTCGTCGTCGCCCTTCTGCTGGCCTGCGCAGGGCTGCTGCTCGCCTCTGGTCCCGCCGTCGCGCATGACCAGCTGTCCGGTTCAGAACCGGCCGACGGCGCAACTGTTGCCCAGATGCCCGAGGAGGTGACCCTGACCTTTACTGATAATCCGCAGGGCATCGGTTCGGAAGTCCAGGTGATGGATGCCGAGGGCAGTGACTGGGCCGATGGTGAGGTCAGGATTGTCGACAATCAGGCCATCCAGTCACTCAAACCGGGTGCCCCTGAGGGTGAGTACACCGTGAACTGGCGTGTAGTTTCCGCCGATGCCCACCCGATTGAGGGTAGCTTCACGTTCACAGCCACAGGAGGGTCGGCGGCGTCTGCTGTTCCGTCGCAACCCATCGACGAAGCCTCGCCCGAGCCAACGGAGAACGTGAGCGACGGCGGGTTCCCCTGGGGAATCACCATCATGATCCTGGTGCTCGCAGGCCTGGTGGTGGCCATCGCCGTCACCGCGCGCAAGCGTCTCGGCTCCACGCGGGACGACGACGCCGTCTGACCGCGGTGCGAACGGTCAGGCGATGAGGGGCGCGGCTTTGTTGCCCTGAATGGCGATGGCGTTGCAGGCGCACTTGGCCTGGCGAACGATCTCACGGGTGGTGGGGCTGATGAGTTCTCCCACTCCGACGAGGTACACGCCCAACGACTGCAGGACGGCCTTCAGGTTGCTGGTCACCGCGATGCCGAGCGAACGCAGGAAACTCCGGAACCGGTTCTGGGGTACACGCGTCAGGACAACGGTGTCCGCGAGCATGGTGCCGTTCGAGGTCTCGATGACCCACTTTCCGTTTTGGCGAACCGGCATTGCGTGACTTGCCGCCGTCGACTGATTGAGGCTCTGGACGAAACTGTGGCGGCGGACGTCCAGATGGTGACATGCCGCGTAGGAACGCAGAAGTCGAAATAGTTCTGTGCGTTCTGCGACGGAGCGGAAATCGTCTGAAGGGGGACTGCACTCGTTGTCCGCGCAGTCCATACCGCCCAGGACGATGGATTCAATACCCTTGCGCTGCAGCTCTGTTGCTATTGCCAATCCGGCGAGCCCAGAACCGATAATCACGGCTGGCGTGAACTCAACGGAGACAACTGGCGCAGGACACATTGGCCCTCCCGAACTGTAGGAGTGGATCCGCACAGTCCGGCGCCTCTTCCGGACTGTGCGGACACCCGGAAGTGAACGGTCAACCGGGCGCACCTCGGCACCGGACAGCCGGCGCCCGGCGGAAGCTTGCGCTCAATCGGGTGACGTCCATTCGGCATCGAATGATCGAAGCCTACAAAACTTCCGCGCCCATGGATAGCCCCGGCCGGAGGGTAGTCTTGATTTACGGGTAGTAAGCAGGATCACACAGGTAGAGAGGGCCATCATGAACAGGAATGCTGGCAGAGGACCATCAGAATCTGTTGCCGGTGCCATCGTCGCAGGCGTGGACGGCTCCGATCAGGGAATGTGCGCCGCCATCTGGGCGGCCAGGGAAGCTGAACGGCGCAAGCTGCCCCTGCACCTCATCACGGCCTACACGGTGCCCGTTTTTGCTGCTTCCAGCCTGGACGCTGGCTACGCCACGGTCGATGACTCGGTCATTCGGGAAGGCGCTGAAGCGGTTCTGAAACAGGCCGTCGTGAAGGCGTCCACGTACGACGTCGACCTGCACGCCCGTATCGAGACCGGAGACGCTGCCGGAGTGCTGCTGGAACTCTCCGAGGAGGCCGCCATGATGGTGGTCGGATCCCGGGGGAGGGGCGGTTTTGTTGGTCGCCTGCTCGGCTCGGTGAGCAGCGCGCTGCCTGCCCACGCGAAGTGCCCCACCGTCGTCGTCCCGCTATGCGCAGCTTCACGCCTGCCCGACGCCGATGTGTCGGACGAGAACAGTCCCGAAGCCCCGGAGCAGTCGCAGGTACGCCCGGTCGTCACAGTTGGCGTCGATGGTTCAGAGCACGCGCGTATGGCGTCCCTGGAGGCTGCTGAGCTGGCCACCCGGCGCGGTCTGCCGCTGGAAGTGCTGTGCACGCTGCCGCCATTCACCGGTTCCCTCGCCTGGGTTCCTGCGCCGTTGGACCGGGAAGCCCTGCACGAGGACCTGCTGGTGCAGCTGGAAGCAGGCAAACAGTGGTTGAACAGCCACTTCCCGAACCTTGAGATCACGCTGAAACTTCTTGACGGCCCGCCCGTGGAACTGCTCATCGAGGAGTCGCGTACGGTCGAGATTCTGGTGCTGGGGACCAGGGGCAGGGGTGGTTTCGCGGGGATGCTGCTCGGCTCCACCAGCCAGGGAGTTCTGCATCACGCCAAGGGTCCGGTCATGATCGTGCCGGACAAAGAGGATCCGCGGCTGGCGGACCGCGAGAAATTCGGTCCGATGTTCACGGGCGATTTCGGCGGATAGGTGAACGGCCGCTCAGGCGTGTTGCTCGCGCTCATGCCGGGCGTGACTGAGCGGTTCCAGCTGGAAGGTGCAGTGATCGGTGTCGAAGTGGGTGCTCAGGCAGTGAATGAGCCGGTCCAGTACCGCATCCATCCCTTCTGCCGTGAGCGTCGCGTCCTCGACCACCACATGTGCTGAGAAGACGGGCACACCTGATGTGAGCGTCCAGACATGGATGTCGTGTGCGTCCACGACGCCCTGAACATCCGTGATGTGCGTGCGCAGCCTGTCGAGATCGATGTGGTTCGGCGTGGTTTCCAGCAGGACGTCAATGACTTCGCGCAGCAGGCTCCAGGCTCTCGGGATGATCATGAGAGCAATCGCCATGGATGCCAGCGGGTCAGCGTTCCGGTAGCCGGTTGTCGCGATGACTATGGCGGCGACGACGACGGCGGCGGACCCCAGTAGGTCCCCGAGGACTTCCAGATATGCTCCGCGGACGTTGAGGCTTTCCTTCTGTCCGCTCCGCAGGATCAGCAGACACACCAGGTTCGCAGCACCGCCGAGAGCGGCCGCTACGAGCATCACACCAGTGTGGATCTCGCCCACATCACCAAAACGTTTCACGGCTTCGATGAAGACGACGACGGCAATCACCATGAGCGCCACACCGTTGGCCAGCGCGGCAAGAACCTCCGCACGCTGCATGCCGAAGGTTCGCTTCGCCGTCGCCGGCCTGGTGGCGAACCAGGAGGCGAGGAGCGCCAGGGAGACGCCGGCGGCGTCGGAGAGCATGTGTCCGGCGTCGGCCAGAAGAGCCAACGAACCTGACACCACCGCCCCGATCACCTGAATGAGGACAATGGCGACAGTGATCACGACGACGATCACCAGCTTCTTGCGGTGCCGCCCTGTGGCCGTTCCTGGGGTGACGTGGCTATGGCCGCCGTGGTGGTTCCCCATCTCAGCCCCAACCCAACTCATGAAGGCGTTCGTCGTCGATGCCGAAATGGTGGGCGACCTCGTGGATGACTGTGATCACAACTTCGTCAATGACTTCCTGCCGTGATTCGCACATAGCCAGAATGGATTCACGAAAGATGACGATCCTGTCCGGCAGGGAGCCCGCGTCCCACCAGGAGTCACGTTCCGTCAGCGGAGTGCCCTCGTAGATGCCAAGCAGCTCGGTTTCCGGGTCCTCGCCGGGCTGCGGAACGTAGCGGTCCTCAATGAAGATCGCCACGTTGGACATGGCGTTTGCGAGGTCCTCCGGAATGCGGTCGATGGCGTCATCGACAGCGGACTCAAAGTCCTCTTCACTCATCTCCATCGCCATAGCATCAACACTACAGAAGGCAGAGTGCCACCCCCGATCCGGTCGAAACACGATATTTTGGCAAATCAGTGGATAGGACCTATAGTTTTAGAGGTCCACAGCGGGAGCTGAAGATCTGGGAGCCGCAGGGCCTCCGGAAATTGCCCGTGCTGGATACTTAGGCCCCCATCGTCTAGCGGCCTAGGACACCGCCCTTTCACGGCGGCGGCACGGGTTCGAATCCCGTTGGGGGTACTTACAGGATTGGTTCTGGCAGTGCGAAAGAACTGCTAAGATTTAGATCTTGTAAACGCAAGGCCCTGTAGCGCAGTTGGTTAGCGCGCCGCCCTGTCACGGCGGAGGTCGCGGGTTCGAGTCCCGTCAGGGTCGCTCAGATTTTTTGGAGAGATTCAGAAGATCGAAGGTGACCATCGAGAGATGTTACCAAGGCTCTGTAGCTCAGTTGGTAGAGCGTTCGACTGAAAATCGAAAGGTCACCGGATCGACGCCGGTCGGAGCCACCACGAACCCCCGGGAATCCGGGGGTTTTTCTTTTTAACCGTTGGGCGGCCCGCATAAACCCCGCAGAATTCGGAT
This sequence comes from uncultured Micrococcaceae bacterium, assembly GCA_947502645.1. Taxonomy (GTDB): domain Bacteria; phylum Actinomycetota; class Actinomycetes; order Actinomycetales; family Micrococcaceae; genus Arthrobacter_J. Next base: position 1,110,282 of record CANNAD010000001.1, read on the forward strand.
GAGGTTGCCGAGGGGCTGTTTCAGGACTTCGGCGGCCCTCGTTGATCCCTTGAGGGTGTTCATGTAGACATCTTGGGTCATGGACGGGTTCTCGTGACCGAGGTAGTCGGCGATCCTTCCCTGTCGAGGATCGTTGCTACGGTCTTGTGAAACGAATGGGTAGACAGCTCGGGGTAGCCGAGCATATCGCGCCGATCCCGGATTTCCCGGGGACTGCCCATGCTGTTGCTGACGACTATGCGGAGTCCGTGCCTGTGCACACTCAGGAGATACTTGATTCACTGAATGTTTCTACCGCGACTCGGGATTCGTTGCGCGGAATGCTTGTTGACCAGTAACTGCACACCCTCTGAAAGGTTCGTTGAACAGGACCCAAGCAATTCTCCATTGGAGGAACGAAGACCTGGATGACAAAGCGAGGATACAGTTGAATGAGAGCTCGGCTAGCTTGGGTGTGGTGAACATGAACGTACGGATAGAGCCTTTAGTAGGCAGCCTAGTGCTTATGCTGACTGTCGGATACTTTTCGCAGTCCTCGCCAGCTATTGGGGTGTCTATTGCGATTACTGTTGTTGGGCTAGCTTTTGGGGCTCAAATGGCGGTTGCGACGAAAGCGATCGTCTCGTCGGAGGCTGACGATCTGGGGCTGGAGAGTCGTAGGAGCAAGGCTAGGATTTTGGTTCCGATCGTGCTGTTGGTCGCTATCGCTCTACTGGCGTGGGCGTCGTACACCTTGCTTGCTTTCAGCCACTACTTCTCCCTCGCTGGCATAGGTGCAGCCTTATTCGCAGGATATGTCGCCATCTTTTCTGGACGCGCTGCATCTGCCTCCCGAATATCGAGCAAACCTAGGTAAAGCCGATACATCCGGCTGAGATCACCCTTTGTCGTCGAGATCACCGGTTGTGCGGGGTGATCTCGACGAGAAACCCCGACTTCGGCGGTGGGAGCAAACGGGTCCCGCCACTCGTTGAGCTTGTGCAGGAACGGACGGAAGGCCGCCGTTCCGCGGAGTTCTACGACGTTACGCAGAGGAGGAGCGGCCATGATACGGATGACGACGGCGGTTCTCGCCTCGCTCACCCTGCTGTGCCTGACCGCCTGTTCACCGGACGACGGCGCGAACGCCACGGATTCTGCCCCGGCAGTCATCGAAACACCGATGCCCGTCCTGACCCTCCCGCCGTCGCCTGCTGAAGATCGGTCAACGATGTCCCTCGCAGACCCCCAGGCACAGACGCTGACGGAAGAAGAGGTACGCGAACACTCACGTGACTGCGTCATGGCCGCGGCAGGACTCGCCTCCATCGCATTGGCCCCCTCGGCCTTCATTTATGGCGCTGATGCCCAGAAGCTCAAGGAACTGGAGGGGCAGCTTGAGGAGATGGAAACGCAGGTCCCCGATGAGCTGAAGCCCCACGTCGTCGAACTCGAAACCGTGGTCAGTGAAAACCTTTCAGATCCCCATGATTTCCACGCCGAGGAGTACAGGGAGGCACTGCGTCCCCTTGAGTTGTGGGTTCGTAACCACTGCCAGCGCTAGAACCACCCAGATTGTCGGTCCGAAAGGATAGGCTGGGGCCAATCCAATCGGAAAGGGAGGATCATGCAGGTGACAGCCAATGACTGATAGCGCACCCCAGTCAGTACCCGCCGAGCCCGTAGCCACGGGTCGGCAGCCAGCTGGCACCACCGCTATCGCGGACGCGGCCGTGGCCAAAGTTGCTGCTATCGCTGCCCGGGAAGTCCCTGGAGTTTTCACGCTTGGTTCCGGTGGCGGACGTGCCCTTGGTGCGCTCAGGGACGCCGTCGGCGGCGGAGACAGCACGCAGGGAGTGCAGGTCGAGGTCGGCGAAGTCCAGGCCGCCGTGGACATCACCCTGGTAGCCGTCTACGGAGCGCCGCTACTGGCCGTCGCGGATCAGGTGCGCGCCGCCGTTTATCAATCCGTGCAGGCGCTGACGGGTCTGGAAGTCATTGAAGTGAACGTCGAAATCAACGATGTTCACGTTCCGGGTCTCAATGATGCCCGGAGTGCGGAGAAACCGCGGAGTGCTCCCGCGGGCAAGTCTGGGTCGGAAGGTCAGGTCGTCTCGTGAATTACACGGTCTTTGGAATCATCATCGGCGCGATCCTCGCCTTTTCGGCACTATTCTTCGATTTCTGGGGATTCCTCCTCATGGCTGTCTTCATGCTCGTCGGTGCGCTGCTGGGGCGCGCGGCAGACGGCAAGCTGGACTGGCGCAGCCTCCGTGACGCGCTCAGCGGCCGCCGTTCATCTTCATGACGGTGACCGGAATGACCACCTTCTCCGGACACAACCGCATCAGTACGCAGGCGCTGACCAGCACAGCGAAGGCAGTCGCGGCAGAGGCATTCAACATTCCACCGCGCAGCATCCGGGCTGACTGGACGGACGACGGCGGCCTCCTCGCCCTTTCCCTGGCCCTGCCTGTGGCCATTCCGGCCCTGGACCGGGTACGCAGGGACCCTTCTGTCATTGATGGGTTTGGTGGGACGGTCTGGAACCGGGCGAGCTCCGCGAAGTCCATCATTCTGGAACGGGTCATCCAACTGACCGGGTCGCGGCTCAGCCGCGTGGACATCCGCTTCACGGGCATCGTTGTCACCGGGGGAGGGCGCGTCTCATGACCAGCTCGAACACCAACGCCACGGACGAGCAGCCGGATGCCGTGACAGAGCAGATCATCCGTCGCGAAACCCACTCTTCGCGCGCCATCCCCGCAACGATCGCCGCAGCGATAATTGGCTTGTTCTGCCTTTATGTTCTCCTCGAAACCACGCTGAAAGCACTCGGACAAGACCCCTGGCTGGCCAGCCCCGAAGAAGCAGGGCAATGGCTCGCGGACCTCCCCGGCAACGTGGAGCCGCTCATGCTCGGCGCCGCGAGCACACTGCTACTTTTCGTCGGCGTCGTGTTCCTGGCTTTGGCGGTGGTGCCCGGGCGTCGGGCCCGTCATTCCATCCCCAACAGCCGGGCCGCCGTCGTCGTTGATGCGGAAGTCATTGCGTCGTCGTTGGCGCGCAGTGCGCGCACCGTTGCCGGAGTTACCCCGGAACAGACCATGGTGACCGTGGGGCGGGATCTCGTGGAAGTGCAGCTGCGGCCCACCTCGGGAACTCCCGTGGACCGGGAGGCCATCCGAACGGTGCTGGAAGAAGAGCTACGGCGCACATCCATGACCCCCGTTCCTGAAGTGCGCGTCGTGATTTCTTCGTCAGGGGTGATCGGCCAGTGAACCAGACTCCACGAGCACTCAACCGCGTTCTTGTCGGCGTCCTCGGTGCCGTGTTGGCGCTCGTCGGCGGCACTGGGCTGCTGCTCGCCCTGATGCCGTCACTACACGGTTGGTGGAACGGGTTCACCGAGGACACCGGCCAGGTCCTCGACAACATTTTTGCGTCCACCACGCTCGAGGGGCAGCGCGACTCCTGGCTCTGGATTGGCATTGCGCTGTCCATGATCGTGCTCACGATTCTGGCCATTGCCTGGGTCAGTGCGCAGGGAAAGGGCCGCATCGGTACGCTCGCTTCAGAATTTTCCGAGGAACCGGTACCTGGCGGTATCACCCTGAGCGCGGCCGTCGCGGAGCAGGCCCTCAAAGCAGCGTTGCTGGAGCGGCGTGACATCGTCAACGCGACCGTCAGTACCTGGGAGTTCAGAGGCCAACCAGCCCTGAAAATCCGGGTCCACCCGCGGCAGGGAGTGGGACCTTACGTGGTGGCCGAGGACGTTGTGGCGCTCGTGACCGCCCTCGATCAGTCGCTGGGGCAACGGCCCCCGGTCCTCGTCAGCATCGGTGCTGGCGCGCGCACCCGGTTCACCCGCGCCGAGCGCGTCCGCTAACCGGGCATCGCGTCTCACGCGTGCCAGACGCGATACGCCCTAGACCAACCACACCGCACGGTTCGGCTGCAGCGCATTGTCTGTAACGGCGTCGGGCTGGCTGGCCAGCAAAACCTCCGCCCCCGCAGGTAGCCGGACGGGACGCGTTCCCGCATTGACCACCAACGTCAGGTCACCGTTGCGGTAGGAGAGGACGCCGTCGGCTGGAGCATGCAGGCTGGTCCACGCAACTGTTCCCTGACCGAGTTTCCGTTCCGCCCGGATGCTCAATGCCTGCCGGTACAGCTCGTAGGTCGAGCTGTCCAAGCCCACCTGCTGATCGGCCGCGTACTTCGCGAAGCTGTCCGGTTGGGGAAGCCACGGGCTCGCGGCCTCAGGGTTCTCGGCAAACCCGTATCCGGGTGCAGCTCCTGTCCATGGGATCGGAACGCGGCAGCCGTCACGCCCAATCTCTTCGCCGTTCGTGCGGAAGAAGGCTGGATCCTGGCGGACCGAGGCATCGAGGGTTGTGTGCTCGGGCAAGCCCAGCTCGTCGCCCTGATAGATGTAGGCGGATCCGGGCAGCGCGAGCATCGTCAACGCCGCGGCACGTCCGCGAGCCAGTCCCAATTCCTCGTCCGGCTGCTCGTCCTCTGCGCTGATGCCCTTGGGGAACGTCGTCGGATCGGTAAGTCCGTAGCGGGTGCTGTGGCGGACGGTGTCGTGATTGGAAAGCACCCAGGTGGCAGGGGCGCCCACCTTTCCGGCTTCCTCGAGGGACTCGTTGATGCTCTCGGCCATGCGGACCGCATCCCAGCCGGCCAGAAGGAACCCGAAGTTGAACGCTTGCTGCATCTCGTCCGGGCGCACGTAGCGGAAGAGCCGCTCTGCCGGTTCCACCCACGCTTCGGCAACCAGCATGCGGTCGCCGTCGTACTCGGACAGCACCTTGTTCCAGTGTTGGTAGATTTCGTGGACACCCTCCTGATCGAAGTAGGGCGGAGTCTCAGCGTCGCTGCCCTCAACCATGCTGGTCTTCGCGTGCCAGTCCGGCAGGCCGTCGGCCTTGATCATGCCGTGAGCGACGTCGATACGGAACCCGTCCACGCCCCGGTCCAGCCAGAACCTCAGGACAGACTCCATTTCGCTGTGGACCTCCGGGTTCTCCCAGTTCAGGTCCGGCTGGGAGGTGTCGAAGAGGTGCAGGTACCACTGGCCGTCCTGAACGCGCGTCCAGGCATTTCCGCCGAAGATTGACTGCCAGTTGTTCGGCGGCAGCGCGCCGCCCGGCCCCTTCCCGTCACGGAAAATGTAACGCTCACGCGCCGCGGATCCCGGGGTAGCGGTCAGCGCGTCCTGGAACCACTCGTGTTGATCAGAGGTATGGTTCGGCACCAAATCCACGATGACGCGGATGCCCATTGAGTGGGCCTCAGCGAGCATCGCGTCGAAGTCCTTCATACCCCCGAACAGCGGGTCCACCGCCCGGTAATCGGCGACGTCGTACCCGGCATCTGCCTGAGGGGAGAGGTAGAAGGGCGAGAGCCAGATCGCGTCCACGCCAAGCTGGCTCAGGTAGGGCAACCGGCTTCGTACACCCTGCAGGTCGCCCATCCCGTTGGCGTCCGCATCAGCGAAAGAACGAGGGTAAATCTGGTAAATGACGGCGTCTGCCCACCACTGATCGTGTTGGATTCTGGTGTTCTCTGCCAACGACATGGATGCTCCTGTTTCGTAGATAGCCACACCCACCTTAAGGCTTTCTGCGGCCAGGATCTTCCCGTGCGTGAATGGAATCACATGATGTGGCGTGGATCGCATAGGCTGGGCGTATAGCTACGTTAACCAGACTCGGGAGAGCGCTCGAGGGCGCTCCCTTTGGTGTGCACATTTTCTTTGCCGCAGCTGTACTCGCGGCCGGTGCCGTTGGACGGGCAACTGATTTTTCCACAGGCGATCTGGGTCTGGTCTGGCCTGTTTCTGGGGTCAATATTCTGTGGCTCGCTTGGGCTTGGGAACGCAAACAGCAGCGGTACACCGCGCTCGTGGGCATACTCCTCGTTGTCACAGCGATAAATGCGTTCACAAGTGTGCCGCCGGAAACGTCGCTCCTATTCGGTCTTGGCAACATGGTCCAGGCGTGGATTGCGTATGCAGCCTTCGGCAAGCTTCTGCCCGGCCGTACCCAACGGGCAACCGGCGATTTTTTCCTGCTGTCAGTAGCAGCCCTCGTGGGTGTGCTGGTGAGCGCATTCCTGGTGGCCGCCTTTTCGCTGGCCTCGGGAGACCCGCTCTCGCCCGAGCTCTACATGCAGTGGATCCTCAGCAACTTTGTGAGTATGAGCGCGATCGGCAGCGTGGGGCTCATCGCAGCCAGCATGTCGTCCGAGGACTTTCGGGACTCGTTCCCGGAGGACATCTGGGAACCGCTTGCGCTCGCGATCTTCACGGCGACTATCTACGCCATCGGTTTCGGTCAGACCATCTACCTGCCGATTGCCTTTCTGGCACTTCCTGCCTCGATCTGGGCCGGGCTGCGGTTCAGCCCCTTGTGGGCGATGGGGCACGCTCTCATATGCGGCGGCCTGCAGATTGTCATGACGTTGAACATGCGTGGCCCTTTCGGCTCCATAGAGTCGCCGTCCGCCGCGCACATTGCCCAGCTGTTCCTGTTCATCTCCTTCGCAGTGACAGCGGTTCTGACCCTCAACCGGGATGAGCAGAGCCGCACGATGTCGGAACTATCGGAGGCGCACCTCCGGGCCGAAACCGCCTCTCACCTTCGCGATATTGTCATCGCCAAGCTGAGTGCCGGCGTCATAGTCTGCGATGCTCACGGGCGTATCATCATGCAGAACAAGGCTTTTAGCCGGTGGATGGGCAAGGAAGTCCAGCTGGTCAGGGACATTTCCAAGTCCGTCCAGCTGCTCACGAGCGACGGCGAGAAATACCCCAAGTCACGGATGCCCATCCGGCGCGCGCTGCATGGAGAAGTCGTTAGCCGGGCAGAGATCAGCGTGGTGAAGCCCGATGGCAGTGTCCACCACTTTTATGTGGACGCTGAACCACTCATGCTTCCGGGCGGCCCTGGTGCTGTGATCATTTACCACGACTACACGGACGAGCGGCGGCATCAGCAGGACCTGTCACGTTTTGCCTCAGTGGTTGCCCATGACCTGACCAACCCTCTGGCGGTGTTTGACGGATGGCTGGAGATTCTGGAGGACCCGCAACTTTCTGCAGGAGAGCGTAAACGCAGCATCAAGCGGTTGCGCGGCGCGAGTGTGCGGATGCGAACCCTCATTCGTTCCCTCCTGACCTACAGCCTCGCCAAGGAGGACAAGGTGGTGGCGGCCAAGCTGCAGGTGGATGACGTAGCAGCGAACATCATCGGGCTCCACGAGGGGCTGGCTGAAAGCCGCTATTCAGGTACCGATTTCACGGTCGACGCCGACTGCCAGATCATCGCGGGCCCGGACCTTTTCCAGCAGCTGATGGAGAATCTCATTGGGAATGCGGCCAAGTACGCCCATCCTGACCGGCCATCGGAAGTCATGATTGTTGCGGGACCAGCGGAGAAGGAGGGCTGGACGCGGATCATGGTCCGGGATAACGGCATCGGGATTCCGGAGGGCGAGTTGGACACGGTTTTCACCGAGTTCCACCGTTCTGCCAATGGTGTTTCGGTAGCTAGCGGGTCGGGTTTGGGACTATCGATCTGCCGTCGCATCGTGGAGAGCCATGGTGGGAGGATCAAGGTCACCAACCGGGCAGAGGGCGGGTGCGAGTTCTCCTTCACGATGCCGTCCAGCCCCGAAAGATTGCCCGCTCACGTCCGTTTCCCGCTCGAGGATGCCAAGACCGCGACCCGTTAAAGGAAGGCTGGCCAGACCTCTATGCACGCTCATCAACGGCTGCTAGCGTAGAAGTAAGGGTGCTTGTAATCGTGTTTCGCCGCTGGGGCTGAAGCTACGCACCCTGTTCTTCGTCAAAAGATAATGGTGAGGTCTAGAATGCACAGTCCATCAATCCGTGCCCAAAAAATCGCCGCGTGGTCGGCAGCGCCCGTAGCAGTCCTCCTCGCGGGTGGACTGGTATGGCAGGGGTCGCAAGCAGCGTTCACGGCCTCCACAAGGAACGCAGGCAATGCCTGGAGTACCGGCCAGGTTGTGCTCACGGATGACGACAACGGCGTGGCCGGTTTCACGGTCGAGAACATGTTGCCCGGTGATACAGGGCAACGGTGCATTACTGTAACCTCCGGCTCGACCGTGCCAGGCGAGGTCAGGGCGTACGTCGCCAACCTGGCCGAGTCCAAAGGACTAGAGGACCGCGTGAAGTTGGAAGTCGAGGTTGGAGAAGGTGGTTCATTTGCTGACTGCACCGGATTCGTCCCTGAAGTTCGACCGGACGCTCCAGGCCCGCTACCGCTATCAACGCTCGCTGAAGTCAACAATAGTTACGCTACTGGCGGCGCCACCTGGACCACAGAGGGAACGCCCGGTGAGTCCAAGACTTACCGCGGGAGCTGGGAATTTGATACCACAGGGATGACACAGCAAGAGATCGACGCACTTCAGGGCGCGCGCGTAAGTATCGACCTCGTGTGGGAGCTTCAGGCTGGTGATGGAGCGGGCGGCACGCCGTAACCGATCGGCGGGAGCACTGGTGTGGGATTGTTCGCTAGGGGCATCAGTACAATAGCGCTGCGGTCTACGTGGCTTGGGCTGATTGCGACTAGTTTGGCGCAGGTCTACCTGATTTTGTTGCTTGCCCTGACAGCCATCGCAACCGTTCCGCTCTTGCTTGGATGGAGCGGCTCTGTGGTCGAATCCGGATCCATGCAGCCCAAAGTCAGTCCGGGCGACATCGTTCTGTCGAGCGCACTACCCGCCGATTCCCCGGTGCCGGTCGGTGGAGTGGTCGAATTCACTCGTCCCGCGGTTGATGGCACTCACACGGTCACTGTTCTGCACAGAGTCGTGAAAGGCAATCCGGACGGGACCTTCGTCACCGCTGGTGACGCAAACAGCGATGTGGACAGCACGCCCATCTCACGGGATCAAATCACAGGTCAGGCACGGCTACTCGTTCCGTATATAGGGTTACCGATCCTATGGGTTGGAGCCAGCAACCTTGCAGCAGTCGCTGGATGGATGGTAGCAACCCTGGTCGCCACGGTTCTTGCATCCACAGCCGTATCAGCTGCTCGGCACGCCAAAGAAGAGACGGATGATCATGCTGTAGATGAGGGGAGCTCTTCTTCCGATAGCCAAGCATCCCGGCGAGCCGTTCTGGGTGTTGTCCTCGGAACTGTCGTAGTTGGATCCAGTCTCCTGCCCCGAGAGCGACTCACCGCCGCCTTCACTTCAAGAACATCCTCAATCAACAACTCATGGACAGTGAGGCTTCCGCCAGCCCTGAACCCGGGAAGACTCACTCCGTATGTGGTGTTCGCAGGCCGCAGCGTAGTCAACGACGGCTACTTCGACTTCTCAACGTACCTGGACGGAAGCGTAGGCACCAGTCCAGGAGGAACTATTCAGGGCTTCTATTCCTGGCAGATATCCGGGGGCGTGGACCGGGACAATCAGGTCGCGCGCAACGCCAGAACCGATGCCCTAGCGCTGTATGCCTCACTGGAGAAGCAAGCAAAAACACAGGTGCTCAAATCCAGACTCACGGGTCGAGTCTCACCAGGGACCTATGAAAGCAAAACGAGAGACTTCTCTGTCGAAGACACTCTGACCTTGGACGCCAAAGGCGACCAAAGCGCCGTCTTTGTTTTTAGAGCCAGCGATATCACGCTCCGGGAGAGCGCGTACGTCAGCCTGGTGAATGGGGCCAAAGCAGCTAACGTCTACTGGCTTGCCGCCAAGTCCATTGTGCTTTCGCAGAACAGTGTCAGCAGCGGCACATTCATTGCGCGAAGCAGTGCATCGAGCGAACGTTACGCGGACTATACAGGACGCTTGGTCTCCCTCGACGGGGACGTGCTGATCGATCGGACAACCGCCCGACGACCTGCGTAATTTCAACCCCGCCCGGATCAAATTCAGTTGCTCCGGGCCAGCTGCCTGACCGGGATCCAGCGCTGGGCCATCCGACGGTACGCCGCTGCCGCCCCCGTCATGTCGCCGTCAGCCAGTGCCTCAATGCCGTGGCGGACGTCCATTGGCGAATCGTCCGGATACACCAGGTCAGCCAGCCACCCGTAGTCGAGCTCGAGGATCGCGCCGTCGTCGAACGCCGACAACCACTCCACGAGGTCCGTCAGCTCCTCGAGGAGATCCAGCTCAGGTGCGGCAACGGCCAGGGAGGCGACGGCGAATCGGGCGCGTTCCATGCACTGATGAACAGGTGCGGCCAGACGCACGGTGTGAATCCGGCCGTCCTCCTCCACGAGTTCCGCTTGGTCATCCTCGTGGAACAGTACGAACCAGCCGAACGGGATGCCCCAGATCGCGGAACGGGTATGCACTTTCGCCAGGGAGTCCACCAGCTGGTCGGCGTCGAGCCTGTCCCTGTGCGCTTCCCGGGCGGACTCGGGAAGCAGAACGTCCAGCAGCGGCCCGCTGATGGTCTCGGCGAGCGTTTCCGCAGCCAGCGTGGATCGCACCAGCAACTGGTTGGGGCAGTAGTAGGGGGTGGGGATGCCCTCGGCTGAGGGATAGAGCAGCACCCGGAACAGGTCCTGCCCCGGCCGCGGGTAGGGGTCCGACAGGGGGCGGAGCGTCCGGTTCATCGAAGCGCGGCGATCCAGCTCTTCCGTTTCGTAGCGTTTCCGGGAGCGCTGCTCGAGGATAGCCAACTGGTCTGCATCATCAAAGACGTCCAGCGGCTCGTAGGCCCGCAGGTACGACACAACGGGCGCACCCCCCTGGAAGGCCATGTCAGGTCAGCTCTACAATGACCGGTGCGTGATCCGAGGCGCCCTTACCTTTGCGCTCTTCACGGTCAATGGCGGCGCCGCTCACGCGGGATGCCAGGGCCGGGGAGCCAAGCACGAAGTCGATGCGCATGCCCTGCTTCTTCGGGAAACGGAGCTGCGTGTAATCCCAGTACGTGTAGACGCCAGGGCCGGGAGTATGCGGCCGGACCACATCGACAAAGCCGGCGTCGATAAACGCTTCGAACGCTGCCCGTTCCGGCTCTGATACGTGGGTGAGCTCCTCGGCCTGGAACTTCTCGATATCCCAGACGTCGTCGTCCTCCGGTGCGATGTTCCAATCACCCATCAGGGCGACTTCGGCGCCGGGGTTCTCGGTGATCCACCCCTCTGCCTGGCGACGCAGGACGTCCAGCCAGTTGATCTTGTACGCCATGTGCTCATCCGTGCGCGCACGGCCGTTGGGAACATACAGGCTCCAGATCCGGACGCCGCCACACGTCGCGGCGAGCGCACGCGCCTCCTGGACGGGGTCCTTGCCGCCTTTGCCGAACACCGGCTGCTCGGGGAAGGTGCGTTCGACGTCGTCGAGCCCCACCCGCGAGGCGATGGCCACACCGTTCCACTGGCTCAGGCCAAAGTGCGCTACCTCGTAGCCGTTGTTCTCGAACAGTTCCCACGGGAAGTTCTCGTCCTTGCACTTTGTTTCCTGAATGGCCAGGACGTCGACGTCGGACCGGTTCAGCCACGCTTCGACGCGGTCGGCTCGGGCCCTGAGGGAGTTCACGTTCCAGGTTGCAATTCTCACACCCGCAACGTTACCAACACTGGAACCTGCTGGGCGGGTCAGCGCCACCAGGTGTCGAGAATGCTCACTGGGGTGGTGCGCTTGTGGCGCGAGGCCTTCCACCGGTTCTCGATCATGACGGCAACTTCATCCGGTACATCCTTACCTTCCAGATATGCGTCGATGTCCGCGTAGGTGAGGCCGAGTTCGTCCTCGTCTGTGCGTCCGGGCGCTCCGTCGAGGAGGTCCGCGGTGGGCACCTTTTCGTAGAGGCGTTCCTCGGCTCCCAGATCTTTGAGTACCCTGCGGATCTGGCCCTTGTCGAGCCCGAAGAGCGGAAGGACGTCTGCGCCGCCGTCGCCGAATTTGGTGAAGAACCCGGTGACGGATTCGGCCCCGTGGTCGGTTCCGAGGACCAGAAGGTTCCGCTGCCCAGCCACGGCGTACTGCGCGATCATCCGTGCACGTGCCTTGACGTTGCCCTTGTTGAAATCGCCGATTGCCTCACCGGCGGCTGCAGCGAACTCCTCCGCGAATCCGTCGACGCCCGGTTTCACGTTGAACGTCCACGAGGTGCCGGGGGCGATGAAGTCCAACGCGGCCTGGGCGTCGTCCTCGTCTGCCTGGACCCCGTAGGGCAGGCGCAGGGCAACGAATTCGGCCTCGACGCCGTCGGCCTTCAGCTCATCCACGGCCATTTGGGCCAGCTTGCCGGCCAGAGTGGAATCAAGGCCGCCGCTGATGCCCAGAACATATCCGGACGTCCCTGTTGCCCGAAGGTATTCCTTCAGGAAATCTACCCGCCGGCGGGCCTCCTGGCTGGGGTCAATTTCCGGACGAACACCCATTTCCTCGATAATCTTCGCCTGTAATTCACGCATGTGACCAGCCTAACGGCGCTTCTATAGACTGGGAATCATGAAACTTCCCCCAGCAGAGGCTCGTGCCCGCCTACTCGAACTCATCAAGGAGCTCGCCGTCGTCCACGGCAAGGTCACCCTTTCCAGCGGTAAGGAGGGAGACTACTACGTAGACCTGCGCCGTGCCTCCCTGCACCATGAGGCTTCGCGGCTGATCGGCCAGGTCATGCTGAACCTGATTGACGACGCCGGCCTGGAGTTCCAGAGCGTCGGCGGGCTCACCATGGGCGCTGACCCGGTGGCAACCGCGATCATGCACTCAGCCCCGGCCGAGCGGAACATTGACGCTTTTGTGGTCCGGAAGGCGCAGAAGTCCTACGGTATGGGCCGCCAGGTTGAGGGTCCGGACGTCCGCGGACGCAACGTCGTCGTTCTCGAGGACACCTCCACTACGGGCGGATCCGCTCTGACCGCCGTCGAAGGTGTCCGTGCAGCCGGAGGTAACGTGGTGGCCGTGGCTGTCATCGTGGACCGGAACACCGGTGCCAAGGAACATGTAGAGCGGGAATCGGGTGTCCCGTACCTGTTCGCGTTCAGCAAGGATGAACTGGGGTTGGACTGACCAACAAGGACGGGCAGGAGCAGGACCAGCCTGGCGGCGGCGCCATGGACGACGCCGGGCTGCTCCACGCTGCCATGCACATGCACCGGGTCTCGCGACGCCGGTTCCTGGTGGGCTCCGGGCTGGGACTCGGCATAGCGACGGACTTGTATGTCACCCGGCAAATTCAGGAGTACCGCATGAAAACTGCGTTGCTGGCACTCCCGGATGAATACGCCGAAACGCATTTCCCCACCACCAGCTGGATTCTGTTCCCCGGCTACAAGACCAGCTGGGAAGAGGCGCGCTGGATCCTCAACTCGCTGAGGCCGGCCATGAAACTGCGGGGGCAGATGGCCGCCGTCGGCTATTCCAACCGCGGCTTGGACATCCACGAAATTTTTGCGGAAGTGCGCCGGCACATCCGCATCACCCAACTCGAAACCGTGTACTTCTACGGGCATAGTTTCGGCGGCATGGTGGCCGTCCAGGTCGCGGCGATGCTCCGCGAAATCGGGGTCTCCGTTGAGGTGATCCTGCTGGATTCGAGCCCCGAGAGTAAATACGACGTCCTGGACCAGGCATGGTTTGAGGGTGTGGTGTACCTCTACGAACACGGCTACCGCATTCCGTCAGTGGTGCGCGGCGGGTATGAGCTGAGCGAACGCGTGGTCCACAAGAACGAACGGTCCTGGCGTCAGATCCTCAACCAGACGCTGGAGCAGCTCTCGCCGCTGGCGCCGTCGAGCGTGCTCATCCAAAGCGAATCCGCGTACATCTACGCCTACGATTCGACCCGCTTCCGAAACCGGCTGGGAGACACCGAGATGGTGTGGTTCGGGAACCCCGAAGACGGGACTGTGAACTATCAGTCAGCCCGGACAGGGTGGGCGGAGACATTTCCGGAGAACATGGTCTCCAATGACCGGATAACGGTTGGAGCCGTGCCTCCGCACGCGAGCCCGCAGTGGAATTCCGGCGTCTATGAAGCCGTGTTGAAGGACATTTTCGACCAGGTGCTGCCCGTCACCGCCGGTGGTGGAAGGAAGCGGATCTATTAGCGGAAATGGTGACCCAGATCACCTATAACTGTGATCCACCATGATCACGGCCGGGAGTAGCGTGAGCCGCATGGCACACACCCCAGAACAGTACCTATCCACCAACGTCCTCGTGATCGGGACCGGCGGCGCCGGGTTGAGGGCCTCCATCGAGCTCAAAGAAGCCGGAATGGACGTGCTCGCAGTGGGCAAACGCCGTCAGCACGATGCGCACACCACACTCGCAGCCGGTGGCATCAACGCGGCCCTTGGCACCATGGATCCGCAGGATTCGTGGCAGCAGCATGCTGCGGACACGTTGAAAGAGTCCTACATGCTCGCCGACCCGCGGGTAGTGGACACCGTGGTCAAAGGTGCCGCCCAGGGTATTGAGGACCTCCAGCGCTGGGGTATGCCGTTCGCGCAGGAACCCGATGGCCGCATCAGCCAGCGGTTCTTCGGTGCGCACAAGTACCGCCGCACAGCATTCGCGGGAGACTACACCGGACTGGAGATTCAGCGCGCATTGATGCGCCGCGCCAACGAACTGCATGTGAACGTCGTCGACACCATCTACATCACGCGGCTGTTGACCTCTGGCGGCCGGATCTTCGGAGCCTATGGTTTCGATGTCACCGACGGTTCACGGGTGATTATCCATGCCGACGCCGTCATCCTCGCCGCAGGAGGCCATACCCGCATCTGGCGGCGCACTTCCTCCCGGCGCGACGAAAACACCGGTGACAGCTTCCGGTTGGCGGCACTGGCCGGTGCAAAACTGCGCGACGCCGAACTGGTCCAGTTCCACCCCTCCGGCATCCTGGAGCCGGAGGACGCAGCCGGCACACTGATTTCCGAGGCAGCACGTGGTGAGGGCGGCATTCTGCGCAACGCGCAGGGCGAACGATTCATGAGCAGATACGATCCGGAGCGGATGGAACTATCCACTCGGGACCGTGTTGCGCTGGCGAATTTCACCGAGGTCGCTGAGGGCCGGGGGACTGCCAAGGGCGGCGTCTACCTTGACGTCTCACACCTGCCGCGGGAAACCATTCTGGAGAAGCTGCCCCGCGTTTACCGCACGATGCTGGATCTTCAGATGCTGGACATCACGGTGGATCCCATGGAGATTGCCCCGACGGCCCACTATTCGATGGGCGGGGTTTGGGTTGAGCCGGAAGAGCACCGCACCGGAGTTGATGGTCTTTATGCCATCGGTGAGGCAGCGAGCGGGTTACACGGCGCGAACCGGCTGGGCGGCAACTCGCTGATCGAGTTGATGGTCTACGGCAGGATCACCGGCCAGGCGGCAGCAGAGTTTGTGAAGAGTGCGAACGCACCACAGCGGGATGCCGCGGTAGTGGCGGAGGCCAGGGCCGAGGTCGATGGGCTGCTGTCCGGAAACGGGACCGAGAACGCGCGCCGGCTTCAGCGCGACGTCCGCAACATCATGACCGAACATGCAGGAGTAGTCCGGGACGAAGCAGGGCTCTCCGCTGGCCTGGAACGTCTCGACGCCCTGGAAGCCCGCATGCCGGAGCTGGCAGCGCACCCGGATATTGCCGGATTTGGCGATCTGGCACATGCGTTTGACCTGTTGGGTTCCCTGCTGGCTGCCCGCGCCACGTTGGAATCGGCCCGCGCACGTAAGGAAACACGTGGTTGCCACAACCGCTCGGACTTCCCGGAAACAGATCCTGCCTTGCAGGTGAATTTGCTATGGAGCCCGGAGTCCGGTGTGGAGGAGGAGAGTATCCCCACGGCAGATCCCGAAATTCTGGCAATGATGCACGACGACGACTCCATGGCTGGCAAGCTCGTGGAGTAGTACGCGGTGTTTCTGTACTTTCGGTGGGACTTGATCTGGGTCAAGGAACCAAAAGCCTGACGGGCGCACCATGAAAGAGCAAGGTTTCCACCCATAGTTACAGGAGCTGAATAAAATGCGTACCGTCAAGTTCCAGACTGAACCGTTCACCTGCCCGTCGTGCGTGAAGAAGATCGAGTCCGTCATTGGCAAGAAGGACGGAGTGGACTTAACCCAGGTCATGTTCAATTCGAACAAGGTCAAGGTTGGTTTCGACGAGTCCAGGATCACGGCCGAAGAGATCGCCACAGCAATCACGGACCTGGGCTACCCGGTCCTCTCCCAGAAGTAGATGTCATGTCTGGAAAGTTGCAGGCCCGAATCGCCGGGTTGACCGGCGTCTTGTTGCTCGTGGCGCTGGCCCTTCATCTGACAGGGTCGGATCAGCTCAGAGATTTCAGTCTCTTCGTTTCGAGCGTTGCCGCTGGAACGCCCATCGCCATCAAGGCGTTCCAGGCGGCTCGAGCCAAAGCGTTCAGTATCGATCTTCTGGTGATTATCGCCGTCGTCGGAGCCCTGATCATCGGAGAATATGTGGAAGCGGCCGTCGTGTCCTTCCTCTTTATCTTCGGCGCCTATCTGGAAGCGCGAACGTTGGAGAAGACCCGTCGTTCGCTGCGGGATCTGGTGGATATGGCGCCGTCGGAAGCGCAGGTCATCCGCGAGGGCCGAACAGTGACCCTTTCCGTCGACGACATTGTTGAGGGCGACCATATCCTTGTCCAGTCCGGCGGAAAGATCGCGGTAGACGGCATCGTCGCCTCCGGTCGGGCCCTGATCGATCAGGCGTCCATCACCGGCGAACCCGTTCCAGCAGCGAAAACGGTGGGCGACACCGTCTATAGCGGCACCATTGTCGATAACGGGTACATCGAGGTTGTTGCCGAGAAAATTGGTGAGGACACAACCTTTGCCCAGATCATCGAACTGGTTGAAGAAGCCCAGGAGACAAAAACCAGGGCCCAACGATTCCTGGACAGGTTCGCGAACATCTATACGCCGGCGATCATAGTGCTCTCCGTCCTGGTCTTCGCCTTCACCCGTAACGTTGAGTTCGCGCTGACCTTCCTCGTGATCGCGTGCCCCGGCGCTTTGGTCATCTCCACTCCGGTGTCCATGGTCGCTGGTCTGGGAAACGGGGCGCGTCATGGGGTGCTCGTCAAGGGCGGCGATGCACTCGAACGGCTCTCCAAAATCGATACTCTCGTGTTCGACAAAACCGGCACCCTGACAATGGGCCGCCCACAGGTCACGGAAATCAGGGCTGTCCAGTACGACGACGACGCCCTGCTGGCGTTGGTCGCACAGCTGGAACTGGCCTCGGAGCATCCCCTTGGACGCACCATTGTTGAGGAAGCGACGAAGCGGGGCCTTCCCCTTGCCGGAGCCCCGGTGAATTTGGAAGTGATCAAGGGTGGCGGCATCCGTGGCGAAGTGAACGGGCGCGTCGTCGCTGTGGGTTCCCGGCGGCTCCTCGCGAGCACCGGAAGCTCCATTCCAGAGGAGCTCGAGTCCTACGCCGAGGGCCGTGAACGGGCCGGCAATACGGCAGTCTTCGCCACCGTCGAAGGCCAGCTTGCCGGGGTTATTTCCATCGCAGATCAAATCCGTCCCGAAGCTGCCGAGGCTATCATTGCGCTACGGAAGAAGGGTGTGAAGCAGTTCCACATGCTCACGGGGGACAACCGACACACGGCACAGGTAGTTGCGGATCAATTGGGTATTGATCATGTGGAGGCGGAGCTACTACCTCAGGACAAGGTGCGCGTAGTAGCGGAGCTGAAGAACACCGGCCACCGGGTGGGGATGATCGGCGACGGCATCAACGATGCTCCTGCCATTGCTACAGCCGACGTCGGCATCGCTATGGGCGCAGGCACTGATGTTTCCATCCAGACGGCGGACGTCATTCTGATGGGCAACAGGTTCGACCAGTTGGTCCACGCGCACTCTCTGGCGCGGGCAACGGTCAGGAACATGCTGCAGAACACCGCCATCGCCATCGGAACCGTCGTGCTGCTCCTGACCGGGGTATTGCTGCAGCAGGTATTCATGTCCACGGGCATGCTGGTCCATGAGGTCAGTGTCCTGGTGGTGATCCTCAACGCCGTCCGCCTCGTCCGCTACCAGGACCGGGCTGCGGGCCGGCTGGATAAGGTGGGCGAGACGAACGTGCATGAACCCCGTAACGTGCAGCGTAGGAATGAGGTGGTGAATCAATGACCCATCCACACGAGCACCTGGTGGACGGGACCGACCATCGGGATCAGTGCGTGGCGCTGGTCCCGATCTTCGCGCACCTGACACCGTCTGAGCGGCACGACATTGCGCAGCGCGCACACCAGAAAACGTATGGCCGGAATGAACAGCTCTATGGTGCTGGCGAACAGAACCCGACGCTGATGATCGTTCACGAGGGACGCGTCAAGATCTACCGCATCTCCGAATCCGGCCGTGAGCAGCTCATTCGGATCCTGTGCCCAGGTGACTTCATTGGCGAGACGTCTTTCATGGGGGCCAGGGAGAGCGACCATTTCGCGGTCACACTCGAAGACTCGAAGATCTGTGCTCTGCACCGCGACGACGTCAAGGGATTCCTCTCCAGCTATCCGGCGATTGCCGTCAAGATGCTCGAAACGGTCAGCGACCGGTTGGAGCAAACCGAACGCATGGTGAGCTCATTGACGGGCGACGACGTCGAGCGGCGGGTCGCTTCCTACCTGATGGAACTCGCTGACGCGAGCGGCTCCGACTCTCTGGAACTTCCTCTGTCGAAAAAGGACGTGGCCTCCTATTTGGGCACCACCCCCGAAACGCTGAGCAGACGCCTGGCTGTCTTTGAGGACAGCGGGTGGATAGTGCAGCAGGGAAGAGGCCGCATCCACATCCTTGATCGGGCGGCATTGGCCGCCCTATAGCCTGTGTCCGGCCAGCCAGGGCGTGCCATGATGGGCAGAGGCAACGGAAGGAATCACCATGGGACGTATCCCTGACGGCAAGAAGTTCACGACGCCGCAGTCACCGGACAGTATCCGGTCAGAGCACAGGGAAGGCTTCCTCGCGGACGAAGGCAGGCGAGGCGATGGTTACCACGTCTGGGAGGGTAAACGCCGCGGAAACCCTCGGCGCCTATCAACTCTCATCGGTATAGGTCTGGCTGTTGTGGTGACGGCAGTCGTGTTCTACGTCCTGTGGGGTCATCAACTTTTCGGCGGTTAGAGCTCCCCGAGGAGGTCCTTCACTGAGTCCATGGCCTGGTTGGGCCGGAACGGAAAGGACTTCACGTCGTCGGGCTGGGTAATTCCGGAGTAGACGAGCACCGTGTGCAGCCCGGCCTCCATGCCCGCAATGATGTCCGTGTCCATGCGGTCGCCGATCATTGCCGTCGTCTCAGAGTGGGCATCAATCTGGTTCATGGCAGAGCGGAACATCATCGGGTTTGGTTTGCCGACTATATAGGGGTCGCGCTGCGTGGCTTTCGTGATCAGGGCTGCAATGGCGCCCGTCGCCGGCAGGATCCCTTCCTTCGACGGCCCGGTGGCGTCCGGGTTCGTGGCGATGAATCTGGCACCGGCGGCAATGAGCCGTATGGCCTTGGTGATCGCCTCGAAAGAGTACGTCCGCGTTTCTCCCAACACCACATAATCCGGTTCCTGATCGGTGAGGATGAAACCAGCCTCGTGCAACGCCGTCGTCAATCCCGCCTCACCAATGACAAAGGCCCGCCCGGTGCGTTCGGTGAAGTCGAACTGCGCCTTCAGGAACTGTGCGGTGGCGAGCGCAGAGGTCCAGATATTCTCCTCCGGAATGTTCAACCCGGACATCTTCAGCCGCGCAACCAGATCCCGCGGAGTGTAAATGGAGTTGTTCGTCAGGACAAGGAACCGTTTTGAGGCGCTCACCCAGTGCTCAATGAGCTCGACGGCGCCCGGAATGACGTGGTTCTCATGAACCAGAACGCCATCCATGTCCGTGAGCCAGCACTCGATGTCCGCCGGAGTGCGAACGTCTTCCCTGGGCATGGCGTCTCCATTCGTTGGCTTCACTCCATAGTCTCGCATCTGGAACGCACGACGGCGAGGACTACCCTTGGAAGGTGCACAACGAGACTTCCGCCCCAGTTGACCCTGCGGCCGCTACCCACCAGATCGGCGTCGGACCCTGGGAGGGGCCGCTGCCCGAGGGCGATCACTGGGACCCGGAGCTGCTGGCGAACGGTGACACCCGCAATGTGATCGATGACTACCGGTACTGGAAGCACGAGGCCATCGTCGCCGATTTGGACGCCAAACGGCACCCGTTCCACGTGGCCATTGAAAACTGGCAGCACGACCTGAACATCGGCTCCGTAGTGCGCACCGCCAACGCCTTCATGGCACGGGAAGTACACATCATCGGACGACGGCGGTGGAACCGGCGAGGCGCGATGGTCACCGACCGCTACCAGCACGTACGCCATCACCCCACCGTGGAGGAATTTGTGGAATGGGCGCAGGGCGAAGGGCTGCGCATCATCGGCATCGACAATTTCCCTGACTCCGTGGCACTGGAAACCTACGATCTGCCGGAGAACTGCGTGCTGGTGTTCGGGCAGGAGGGACCAGGGCTGACCCCCGAGGTGCACGCCGCCGCAGACGCCACGCTGTCCATCGCCCAGTTTGGTTCCACCCGTTCCATCAACGCTTCGGCTGCGGCCGCCATCGCCATGCATGGGTGGGTCCGGCGGCACGTGTTCTCGCAGCCCGTCTCAGTTCAGCCGTAACGAGCCGCTCTCTGGTGAGCGGCTAATCGGCGAGGAGCCCTTGCCGGGACTACTGGTCAGTAACATAGAGTGGCGTACATCACACTCATTGCATCTGACGAGGAGTACTGATGAAAAATCCGTGTACCAGATTGGCAATTTCCCTCACCATGGCAGCGGCGCTCGCCGTCGGGCCTGGATCTCCAGCCCACGCCACACAGCACGTTCCGGTCCCCGCCGAACAGGCCGAACCAGCCGTACCGCCGTTCTACCAGAAACCTGCATCCCTGCCGCCGGGTAACGGGTCTCTCATCCGTCACGAGCCGTCGGTCTTCTACCTGGACCCGCTGAAAGCACTGAAAGCGCCGGCGACTGTTGAGCGCATCATGTATCGAAGCACGGACTCACAGGGGCAGCCAACCGCGGTCACGGGCACCGTACTAGTCCCCGTGGGAGCGTGGCACGGCGAGGGTGAGAGGCCGCTGGTCTCCTATGCCGTAGGCACTCAGGGCCTCGGCGACCAATGTGCTCCCTCCAGACAGCTGGCGGCCGGTCAGGAGTATGAAGGGATTTTCATCAAGGGACTCCTCAACCGTGGATACGCAGTTGTGGTCACGGACTATGAGGGCCTGGGCACCGAAGGCGTGCACACCTACATGAACCGGGCCTCCCAGGGTCATGCAGTACTCGACGCTGCACGGGCCGCCCAACAACTGGGCATGGCTGGTCTTCCCGCCAACGGACCCATTGCCATCGCCGGATACTCCCAGGGCGGAGGGGCTTCCGGCTCCGCCGCTGAGCTCGCACCAACGTACGCACCGGAGCTGGACCTGAAGGGCGCCTATCTGGGAGCACCGCCGTCGGACCTGTTGAGCGTGGGCAGGAATCTCGACGGCAGTCTCTACACAGGATTCCTGCTGTATGCGTTCAGCGGTATGGCCGCAGGATATGACCTTGATCCGTCGATGTACCTGAATGAGCAGGGGCGGGCCACGCTGGCGGCGAACCAGCAGACGTGCACGATCGCAGGCATCACGGACTACGCCTTTCTCAACACCGCGACGCTGACAACCTCCGGAGAGCGGTTCAGCACCATCGCCCAGTCGGAGCCGTTCAGGTCCGTGCTTCAGGACCAGTTGCTCGCCGACGGCCGGACCCCCACAGTCCCCGTGTTGCTTTCACAGAGCCTGCTCGACGACGTCATCCCGTATGCACAGGCCAGGGACGTTGCGGAGCGCTGGTGTGATCAGGGCGCCACGGTTGCTCTGGAATCAACAGTGGGACCAACGCATGTTGGCGGGTACGTGGCAGCGTTCCCGCGAGCATTCGCGTTCCTCGAGAACCGGTTCGCAGGGCATCAGCCGGTATCCAGCTGCTGGCGGCTCTAATCAGCGAAGATCGGGCTGAATAGGCTGGGTCTCGAAGAGAATTGGCTGCACGCGGTCCGTTTCCGGCACCGGGTAAAGCGGATAGATCAGCTCAAGGTTGTCTGCAACGCTCAGGTTCCCGCTGGCAACGTAGCCAGCGGGGGCCAGCCCGTAGTCAGCCGGCTGAAGGTCTGGGCGTGCCTCGAACACCTGAAGAGTAGGGCTGGGACTGGAACCCGAGCCGGAACCCGAGCCGGAGCTGGAACCAGAGCCAGCGCTCACTGTGGAGGCGGAGCTGACGTTCTCCTGCTCATCCGCTGAGCGCTTGAGGTGTTTGCCCACAGATGACATGGATTCTGCGGCGCCATGAATTCTCGGCGCAATGTCGGAGTCCCAGAGTGTCCGGAACTTCACCGCGTCCGGTCCTCGCCACTGGCATTCCTCCAGCTTTCGGCTGATGATGCGCTGCAGCTGAATGAGTTCGGTTGAACCACGGGTGGCTGATTTTGCGAGCGCCCTGAGCTGGTCGGGGTTCGACCCGTACATGCCTGATCCGGCCACCATATAGTTCCTTCCCCGTGTAGATGGTCTACGAACAAATTACGGGTCTATCCCTGTGGCTGCAATGGGGTCTACTACCCATGCCGACCTGCATCGCCCTGAACGCCTATTGTCTGTCAGTCGCGTTGGTTAGGATGGCTGGTAGTCAAGCAGGTCCTGCCGACCTGACCATTTTCAGCACGAGGAGTCAGCATGCCCATTGCAACCCCTGAAATCTACGGCGAGATGATCGACAGGGCCAAGGCGGAAGGCTTCGCCTATCCTGCGGTCAATGTCACTTCATCCCAGACGCTTTGCGCTGCTCTGCAGGGATTCGCCGACGCCGGTTCGGACGGTATCGTGCAGGTTTCCACGGGTGGCGGGGCCTACTGGTCCGGTGCTGGGGTAAAGGACATGGTTGTCGGGTCTCTGGCGTTCGCCGCTTATGCCCGCGAAGTCGCCAAGGCGTATGACGTCAACATTGCCCTCCACACGGATCACTGCCCACAGGACAAGCTGGAGGGTTTTGTCCTGCCGCTGCTGGAGGCATCGGAAGCAGCAGTGAAGCGCGGAGAGGACCCCATCTTCAACTCGCACATGTGGGATGGTTCGGCGGAGACCGTTGAGGAGAACCTTCGGATCGCCGAGGATCTGCTGGCACGCACGCACGCGGCCAAGATGATTCTCGAAGTGGAGATCGGCACGGTTGGCGGCGAGGAAGACGGCGTCGACAACGAGATCAACGACAAGCTCTACACCACGGTGGAAGATGGAATGAAGACCATCGAAGCGCTTGGAGCAGGGGAGAAGGGCCGCTACATCACGGCCCTCACCTTTGGTAACGTCCACGGCGTCTACAAGCCGGGCAACGTGAAGCTGCGCCCGGAAATCCTGAAGCAGATCCAGGAAGAGGTCGGTGCGAAGATCGGCAAGGACAAGCCGTTTGATCTTGTCTTCCACGGCGGTTCCGGTTCCAGCGCCCAGGAAATCAGCGACGCCGTCTCCTACGGCGTCATCAAGATGAACATTGATACGGACACGCAGTACGCGTTCACCCGTCCTGTTGCCGGCCACATGCTGATCAACTACGAAGGCGTCCTGAAGGTCGACGGCGAGGTGGGGAACAAGAAGCTCTATGACCCTCGCGTGTGGGGCGCCGCAGCAGAAAAAAACATGGCCGCCCGCATTGTTGAAGCCGCGCAGTCGCTTGGCTCAGCCGGAAAGAAGCTCTAGAACATGACTGAAGATTTTCGGAAGAACCTGCTCGGCCCGGACGCCACCTTGCTCCCGGAAGAGCCGGAGGTCCTGAGCCGGTTTGAGGCTGGGGACGAAGCTGTGGACCTGGCGGCCCGCTTCCCGTCGTCGTCCCTGGTGTGGGGTGTCCTGGCGGATGAGGCGTACGACGAGGGCCGGGTTGTGGAGTCCTACGCGTTCGCGCGGACCGGTTACCACCGTGGTCTGGATGCGCTGAGGCGAAGCGGATGGCGCGGCGCTGGCCCTGTCCCGTATTCGCATGAACCGAACCGTGGTTTCCTGCGCTCGCTTCACGCGCTCGGCAGGGCCGCGGCCAGTATTGGCGAGCTCGATGAAGCGGAGCGCGTGGCGAAGTTCCTCCGCGAGTCGGATCCCGAGGCCCCTGCGCAGCTCGAGAAGTAAGTGGATCGGAGCGCCTGACATGTCAGGCGCTCCGATCAGCTGGTGTTGGGCGTGGCAACGTCCGCGCTGTTCTACAGCGGGTCTTCCTCGCGAGAGGTTTCCCAGTCCTCGGGGCCGTTGGAGCCTGCGGGGTATTCCTCGAGGGGTACCTTGTTCTCCGACCACGCCTTCACTACCGGTTCGATGATGCGCCAGCACTCCACCGCTGTGTCTCCGCGGACGAAGAACATGGCGTTGTCCGTCAGCACCGCCTGCAGCACCTCGCCGTAGGGCAGGAGGGTGGTTTCGTTGAGGTCAGCGTTGAGGTTGGCGCGATCCAGGCTGTAGATGTCGCCGGGCCCGTTGACGTCCAGTTCGAACCGTAGCTTTGCCGGTCCCAACCCGATCCTGATCCGTGTGGGGGTATCCGTCCCAGTGAAGCCGGTGGGCAGGTGGGGGAGAGGCTTGAAGGTGACGATGGCTTCCATCTGGTTCTTCGCCAACGATTTGCCCGAACGCAAGATGAACGGCACGCCAGCCCAGCGCGCATTGTTGATGTGAACTTCCAGCTGGGCGAGGGTTTCCGTGTTGTTCTTCGGGTCCACGCCGGGCTCATCCACATAGTTTGGTACCTCCCGGTCGCCGATCTTGCCGGCGGTGTACCGTGCGCGCTTGGTGGTCTGCTGATAGTCCGGGCCCACTTCCGCTGCCCTGATGAGTTCTCCTATCCGGTCCCGGACGTCCCTTTCTTCCAGGGTCGCGGGTTCGTCCATGGCGAGCAGTGCCATGATCTGGAGCATATGACTCTGCATCATGTCCCGCATGGCGCCTGTGGTGTCGTAGAAGCCGGCGCGCCCCTCGAGGGTGAGGTTCTCGTCGAAGTAGATCTCCACCTTTTCGATGTGCCGGTTGTTCCAGACCGGCTCCATCAGGTGGTTGGCAAAACGCAGGCCGAGAATGTTCAGGACGGCACCCGTGCCGCGGAAGTGATCCACCCGGTAGATGTGGTTCTCCGGAAGCAGTTTTTCCAACGACGCGTTGAGCTTCCGTGCCGAAACCTGACCTGCTCCGAAGGGTTTCTCCATGACGAACCGTGTATCTTCCGGGACGTCGCCGGGCTCCAGAAGATTGCACGCCTTTTCCGTGATCGACGGCGGAAGGGCGAAGTACACAGCCGCAGGCTGCTCGACGCCCTGCAGGACCTTCGTCAGTTCCTCTTTCGAGGTGACATCCACGCGGTGGTATTCGCTGTTTTCGGCAATCCCCTTGAGGACTGGGCTGTCCTTCGCATCGTCACCAAAGGACTCCCGGAGCTGATCGTGCCACTTGTCTTGGGACCAGTCGTCGTAACCGGCACCCACCAGGTTGATTTCCTGTGCGCCGCCGTCGCTCACGAGACTGGCGAGTCCCGGCAGCAGGAGTCGGGCAGTTAAATCTCCGGACGCCCCAAGGATCAGAAGGGTTTTGATGGGCGGGCTGTCTTCACGGGCGGAGGATGCTGGGGTATCCACGGATTCATGCTCCTTATCAAAAGAAAGCGGAATGGCCTGACTTTCCCATGCTAGACCGGCTCTCGGAGCGACGGCCAGAGCGTCGTCGAGGTTGGAGCACATCCGCCGGCCTGATTGCGGCGAGGAGTAGCGGCGCTTAGGGTGAAGAAAATAGCAGTTGGCTTATGAGCTTGGGAGGTTCCGGTGACGGATAGCAAGGAACAAGAGGGCGACGGCGGGGACGAACCGTACGCTTCGCTCGATCGGAAGCACACTATCCGGGTCATTATGATTTCGCTCGGTGCAGCACTTGGCGGATTCATTTTCGGCTTCGATAGCTCTGTCATCAACGGCGCGATTGAAGCGGTCACTGAGCAATTCGGCCTGAGCCCATTCATTACTGGTCTGGTGGTGGCCGTCTCGCTGATTGGTGCCGCCGTCGGAGCATGGTTTGGTGGGCCGGTTGCCAATAAGTGGGGCCGTACGCGGGTCATGCTGATTGTTGGCATCCTCTTTTTCCTCGGCTCCGTTGGCTCTGCGTTCGCCTTCGCTGCCTGGGATCTCGCTCTGTGGCGTGTTGTCGGCGGGTTGAGTATTGGTGCCGCGTCCGCGATTGTCCCCTCGTATATTTCGGAGATCTCGCCGGCGAAACTTCGCGGGCGCCTGACTTCACTGCAACAGATGGCAATCGTTCTCGGTATCTTCGTCGCACTGCTTTCAGATGATGCGTTCGCAGGAGCTGCCGGTAGCGCCGGCGCGGACTTCTGGTTTGGCCTCGAGGCGTGGCGGTGGATGCTGCTGGCCGGGGTTGTTCCCGCCGTCGTCTATAGCGTTATTGCACTGAAGCTGCCGGAGTCACCCAGGATGCTCGTCTCCAACGGGGATGCGGACAAGGCCACCGACGTCCTGTCCCACGTTCACGGCCGAAGTGATGAAGAGACTGAAGCGCTGGTGAGCTCCATCCGCAAATCGTTGCGGGGTGACTCGAAGCCGTCGTTCCATGACCTGAAGGGCGGCACCCTCGGTCTGGTGCCCATTGTCTGGGTGGGTGTTCTGCTTGCTGCCTTCCAGCAGCTGGTGGGCATCAACGTGATCTTCTACTACTCAAATTCGCTGTGGCGTTCTGTCGGATTCAGCCCCGAATTCGCGTCCAACGCGTCAGTGGTCACCGCCATTACCAACGTGGTGATCACCGTCGTCGCGATCTTCCTCATCGACAAGGTAGGACGCCGCCCGCTGCTGCTCGTGGGCTCGGCCGGTATGACTGTCAGCCTGGTTCTCATGGCCGTCAGCTTCCTCAACTCCTCCATCGTCAACGACCAACCACAGCTGCCTCAGCCGTGGGGCACCGTTGCCTTGATAGCAGCGAACGCGTTCGTGGTGTTCTTCGCAGTTTCGTGGGGGCCCGTGATGTGGACGCTGCTGGGCGAAATGTTCCCGAACCAGATCCGTGGCCTCGCAGTGGGCATCGCTACAGCCGTGAACTGGACAACGAATTTCATTGTCACCGTGACGTTCCCGGCGCTGAGCGAAATGTCTCTGCCGTTCACGTACGCCATGTACGCGTTCTTCGCCTTGGCCTCACTGGTCTTCGTCTTCTTCAAGGTCCCCGAAACCAAGGGCCTGGCTCTGGAGAAAATGTCCGACCGGTACAAGCGCGAACGGCGGAAGGCCGGCAAGAAGGCCGCCAGCGCGTGAGCTATCCACCCGGGTTGATGCCCCAACTGGCTGAATGGGTGTCACCGGGATTCAACGTGATGAGTCCCTTGCCGTTGTTGAACGCATCCGGTGCGCAGGTCATGGGTTCTACGCCGAGACCGGTCCGGCGTCGTTCTTCCTGCGGCAGTGTGTCACCGGTGAAGATCTCGAAATAGGGGTAGGACTCGTCCGCCCAGAGCTCCACAGCGGGTCCGTCTGGCACGGAAAGACGTACGCGGGCACGGCCGTCGTCGTCGCGCTCCAGGTCTGTGTAGGCGACGTCGATCTGGCGGTCTCCGAGCTGCGGGGCGTTGCGGAGGTCGTAGTGCGTCCCATCCACGGGGTCCTCGCCGGTCGGGATTCCGACGTCGTCCACTGGCAGGTAAACGGAGCCCGGGACGCGTGCGTGGGCAGTGTCAATTGTTTCCGTTCCCACGGTGAGGTAGGGGTGCGCCCCGGTGCCGTAGGGGCAGGCTTTGGAGCCAGCGTTCGTTGCCGTGGTTCGTACGGTGAGTCCAGATTCGTCCAGCGTGTACTCCAGCTGACACTGGAGGACCGCGGGCCAGCCAGGCTGCGCATGCAGCGTGTACTGGAAGGTGGCGGTGTTATCGCTGTGGTCTGTCAGCTCCCAGTTCGCCCACCGGGCGAGGCCGTGGATCGCGCCGCCTTTCGCGGGTTCGGTGAGGTCTAGCTGTTGAGTCCGCTGCTCCCAGCTGTACCGCCCATCCTTGACGCGGTTGGGCCACGGGATGAGCGATTGTCCCCGAGCGCCTGTGCATCTTTCGGACTCGTCGTAGCCGTCGAGAACGGGGCGGTCCCCGACCGTGTAGGCCCTGATTGCAGCGCCGACTTCAGTGAGCATCACGGTCTGATCGCCGTGACTGATCCGATACTGCTTGCCTGATGGTGGAATCATGGTCTTCCTCCGTTGCGACGTTGGCTTCTATCGAAGCCTAACGCCGCAACGGGGGCGGTTACTAGATCAGCCCCTGAGCCAGCATGGCGTCGGCTACCTTCACGAAACCGTTGATGTTCGCACCGGCAATGTAGTTGCCGGGCATTCCGTATTCTTCAGCGGTTTGAGCGCAGTTGTTGTGAATGTTGATCATGATGTCCGTCAACCGCTGCTCTGTGTGAGCGAAGGTCCACGCGTCCCGGCTGGCATTCTGCTGCATTTCCAGGGCCGACGTCGCCACACCTCCAGCATTCGCGGCTTTACCCGGGCCGAAGAGGATGCCGGCTTCCTGGAAGACTGAGGTCGCTTCCCGGGTGCAGGGCATGTTGGCGCCCTCCGCAACGGCGAGCAAACCATTTTTCGTGAGCGTTATGGCAGCGTTCTCGTCGAGCTCGTTCTGTGTGGCGCACGGCAATGCGACGGTGCCGTCAACATCCCACACACACCCGCCCTCGACGAACTTCACGCTGGACCCGCGGCGTTCGGCGTAGTCGGCGATGCGGCCGCGTTCGTCTTCCTTGATGAGGCGCAGAAGGTCGACGTCGATCCCGGCTTCGTCCACGATGTATCCGCTGGAGTCCGACGCCGTCACCACGGTGGCGCCGAAGCGCTGGGCTTTGGCGATCGCGTTGATGGCCACGTTGCCGGAACCCGAGACGAGGACGCGCTGCCCGTCGAAGTCCTTGCCCTGTGTCTTCAGCATTTCCTGCGCGAAGAGCACAGCACCGTAACCCGTGGCCTCGGGGCGGACGAGGGAGCCGCCCCAACCGGTGCCCTTACCCGTCAGAACCCCGGATTCATAGCGGTTGGTGATGCGTTTGTACTGGCCGAACAGGTACCCGATCTCGCGGCCGCCCACACCGATGTCGCCAGCGGGGACGTCCGTGTATTCGCCGATGTGACGGTAGAGCTCGGTCATGAAGGACTGACAGAAGCGCATCACTTCGGCATCTGAGCGCCCGTGCGGGTCAAAGTCGGAACCGCCCTTGCCGCCGCCGATCGGCATCCCGGTGAGAGCATTCTTGAAGATCTGCTCAAAGCCCAGGAACTTCACAATGCCCAGGTATACCGAGGAGTGGAACCGCAGGCCGCCCTTGTAGGGGCCGAGGGCCGAATTGAACTCAACACGGAAGCCACGGTTAATCTGGACATTGCCAGCATCGTCGACCCACGGGACCCGAAAAATGATCTGCCGTTCAGGCTCACAGATTCGCTGAAGGATGGCCGCTTCCACATACTGCGGGTGCTTCCTGGTCACCGGGTCCAAAGACTCAAAGACTTCGTTGACGGCCTGATGGAACTCGGTCTCGCCTGGATTTCGTTGAATGACTTCATCGCGCACGGAGAGCAAATGGGCGTCCACTGGTGATTCCCTTCCTGAGCTGTCTGCAGGTCACGTTTTCTCTACCTGCTTGTTGGGGAGACTAATTGCTATTGAGGGCAAAGCGGAAGTTGTTTCGCAATACTGGGGAATAATGACGTCATGCCCAGCGTGCCCGTGAACGCCCCGCCCGTCGTCGTCATGCTCACCACACCCGAGCGCCCGGACCCCTACAATCTGGAGGCCATCCGCGCGCTCGCAGAGGTGCGCATCACGGACGCGGCAGGGCTTGGGGAGGCGCTGAAGGGCGCCGATGTTCTGTTGCTTTGGGACTTCTTTTCGCAGGCGCTGGAGTCCGTCTGGTCGGAGGCAGGCCAGCTTTCGTGGGTGCACGCGGCGGCCGCAGGAGTTGACTCAATCCTCTTCCCAGCGTTCCGCAGTTCCGGCGTCACACTCACCAACGCGCACGGCATTTTTGACCGCCCGATCGCCGAGTTTGTTCTGGCTTCGATCCTCGCCCATGACAAACAACTGCACCACAGCAAAACTCTGCAGCGCCGGCACGTATGGGACCACCGCGATGTGCAGGGCACGCACGGTCAGAACGTCCTCATCGTCGGGACCGGCGGAATTGGACGCGAAACGGCCCGGCTGCTGGCCGCCGTCGGACTTCAGGTTGAAGGGGTGGGGCGCACTGCCCGCACCGACCCGGACTTTGGCACCATCCACGCCAGTACCGACCTCGCACAGGCAGTGACGACGGCGGATCATGTGGTGCTCATCGCGCCGTTGACCGAACAGACGCGCGGGATGGTCAACGAGGACGTGCTCGCGGCCATGAAACCCTCAGCGCATCTGATCAACGTGGGACGGGGCGCGCTCATTGATGAACCAGCGATGATTCGAGCGCTCCAGAACGGCGCCCTTGCGGCAGCTTCGCTCGACGTCGTCGTCGAGGAGCCGCTACCGGATTCCAGCCCACTCTGGGACATGGAGCAGGTTCATCTTTCCGCGCATCTCAGCGGCAATGCCTCTGGCTGGCGTGAGGACCTGGCCGACCAGTTCCTGCAGAATCTGCAACAGTGGAGCTCAAGCGAAGCCATGAATAACGTGGTGGATAAGAAATCCGGATTTGTTCCCGGGAAATAGGGCTTCCAAACACCCGTTCAACAGAGGATGATGCAGCTATGACGATTGCATTCGAGACCGAGGAAACGGTCGACGCCGCCCGTACAGAGGTGTGGGCCCGCTTCACAGACTGGTCCAGGGCTACGCAGTGGCTGCCCGGCGTCTCCAATGTCAGCGCTGACGGCGAAACCAGGGACGGAACCGTCCTCACTTTCCAGTCAACACTTAGTGAATCTCCCGGCACGTTCACGGCCATCATGCACGACGTCGTTCCCCTCCAGAAGCTCACACTCACCACTGTCGCCGGAGACGTGAACGTCGATTACCGGTACAGCTTCACCGGGACGGGCAGCACAACGCGCATTCTTCTCGTCGCGGACGTAGCCGTCACGGGAGAAAGCGAACCGCGGGCCGAAACTATCCGTGAACGCATCGCTAATGTCGAAAGTCCGCAGCTTGAACTCTTCAAAAAGGCCATTGAATCGGAAATCGGCTAAACTTGGTGCGTAAGAGCCCCGCAACTCTTGCGAGAACCAGCTATTGGTCTCTGGAAAGATGTGGGGCATTTTCATGTTCGGCCCGGTCGTTCGCGGCATTGAACCAGCTGCAACGGCGCTGAGCCGCGGAGAATGGGGGAGGATCCCATGCCAGCAATCGTGATCGTCGGAGCCCAGTGGGGCGACGAAGGAAAAGGCAAGGCCACAGACCTTCTGGGAGGCCGCGTCGACTACGTCGTGAAGCCCAACGGCGGCAACAACGCCGGCCACACCGTCGTCGTCGGCGGTGAAAAGTACGAGCTGAAACTCCTGCCGGCCGGCATTCTGAGCCCTAACGCCATCCCGATTATCGGCAACGGCTGCGTGGTTAACCTTGAAGCCCTATTCGAGGAAATCGAGGGTCTTGAGGCGCGCGGCGCAGACACCTCTAAGCTTCGGATCTCCGCCAACGCCCACCTGGTAGCTCCGTACCACCAGATTCTGGACAAGGTGACGGAACGGTTCCTCGGCAAGCGCGCTATCGGGACTACCGGCCGCGGAATCGGCCCCGCCTACATGGACAAGGTGGCACGCCTGGGAATCCGCGTGCAGGACGTCTTTGACGAATCGATCCTCCGCCAGAAGGTTGAAGGCTCCCTTCGGCAGAAAAACGAGTTGCTGGTCAAGGTCTACAACCGGCGTGACGTCCTCATCGAGGAAGTTGTCGAATACTTCCTGGGCTTCGCAGACAGGCTCCGGCCGCTCGTTGTCGACTCAACGTACGTGCTCAACAACGCGCTCGATGAAGGCAAAGTTGTTCTCATGGAGGGTGGCCAGGCCACGTTCCTCGACGTAGACCACGGCACGTACCCGTTCGTCACGTCCTCCAACCCCACTGCTGGCGGCGCCTCCGTGGGATCCGGCATCGGACCCACACGGATTACCCGTTCGGTAGGCATCATCAAGGCCTACACCACCCGGGTAGGCGCGGGACCGTTCCCCACCGAGCTCTTCGACGACATGGGCATCTACCTGCAGACCACCGGTGGTGAGTTCGGGGTCAACACCGGGCGGCCGCGCCGCTGCGGTTGGTACGACGCCGTGCTGGCGCGCCACGCATCCCGCGTCAACGGCTTCACCGATTACTTCGTCACGAAGCTCGACGTCCTCACCGGGCTGGACCGCATCCCCGTATGCGTGGCCTACGACGTCGACGGCCAGCGGCACGACGAAATGCCGATGACTCAGACAGAGTTCCACCACGCAACGCCCATTTTTGAGTACTTTGACGGGTGGACCGAGGACATCTCCGGTGCCAGGAGTATCGCGGATCTGCCGGTCAACGCGCAGAAGTACGTGGAAGCTCTCGAGCGTCTGTCCGGTACGCGGATTTCAGCGATCGGTGTTGGGCCGGACCGCGAACAGACCATCGTGATCCACGACCTCATCAACGACTAGCGTTCCGTCTAGAGCGCGGCGTCCACGATTCGATCGTTTCGGTCGAATCGGCGGTTCTTCAACACCGGCAGAAACTCGCGCACCTCGTCGATGCGTTTGCGGGTGACATCCGCCGTCGTCGTCCCCTGCTCCTCATCGTTGAGGAACGCCTGCGGTACGCCCATGGGGTCCAGGATCGCCGAGTGGCCGATGGTGTGTCCGCCGGAAGTGCCGGCGGCGGCCAGCCACACGGTGTTCTCGATGGCGCGTGCCTTGAGCAGTGTTTCCCAGTGATCGATCTTGTGATCACCTTTGAACCAGGCTGCAGGCACGCAGATGAGGTCCGCACCACGGTCTGCCAGCTCGCGTGCCAATTCGGGGAACCGAAGGTCATAGCAGGTCATAACGCCCACGTTGAGGCCGCCGATCGGCACCACCAGGGGTTCGCCGTCGCCGGCTTTGATGCGCTTTGACTCCTGATAACTGAAGGCGTCATAGAGGTGCAGTTTGCGGTAGGTGTCCACGATCTTGCCGGTTGCGTCCACGATGACCAGCGTGTTGTAAGGCCGTTCTTCACCGCTGCTTTCATAGCCGCCGGCGACAACACTGATGTTGATCTCGGCTGCCAGAAACGAGAGCTGCTGAACAAAGCTGGACCAGGCTGCCGCCACCGCGTCAGCGAGAGAGCCCTCTATCCGCCCAACACTGAACATGGACTCTTCCGGAAAGACGATCAGCTCGGCACCGGCCGATGCTGCGTCCTCTGCCAGCGACCGCATGGTCGCAATGTTCTCCGCCATATCGCCTGTTGGCCTGAATTGTCCGACGCTGACTTTCACGACTACGCTCCTTCGCCCTGCTGCCTTTGTTCCAGCGTACCGGCCAGTGAGGAAATCACGGGGCGGGCGTACGCTGGAACCATGGCACACAGTAATGATCCTGACGTCATCCGTAGGCTACTGACCACACCCGGCCGTTGGGCCGTCGTCGGCCTCTCTGGAAATCCTCGCCGCCCCGCTGTTGGGGTTTCCCGGTTTCTGATGGACGGTCTGGGGATGGAAATCATACCGGTCAGCCCCAAGGGCGACGACGTCCACGGCCAGACCGGTTACCAGGCGTTGTCGGATATTCCGGGGAAGGTCGACGTCGTTGACTGTTTCGTGAATTCGCAGCGCGTTGGTGCGGTGGTGGATGAGGCGATCGCGATCGGGGCCGGTGCCGTATGGCTGCAACTGGACGTCATCGACGAGGATGCCGCTGCGCGCGCCCGGGACGCAGGGCTCGACGTCATCATGAACGCCTGCCCTGCGATCGAAGCACCGCGTCTGGGTCTGTAGGCACTATGGAGGCGCAACAGCTCAGGTTGCTTTGCCTCGCGCTGGCCGGCGCATACGAGGATTGGCCCTTTGGCCCGGAAACGACGGTCTTCAAGGTTGGGGTAACCGGTGGTAAGGCCAAGATGTTCGCCTTGTCGTCGCTGGATGAGGACGCCTCAGCCATCAGTCTCAAGTGTGAACCAGCCCTCGCCGAGCAACTACGGGCCGCACACGTCGAGATCACTGGTGCTTATCACCTGAACAAGAAGCATTGGAATGGGGTGGACTGTAACGGTTCACTGCCAGAGAGCATGATCGCCGACATGATCGAAGACTCCTACGACCTCGTGGTCGCATCCCTGCCCCTACGCGACCGCGAGCGTCTGGGCTGGCAACGGCTGCCACCGCGATGAGTGGATTCACCTACACTGAGTGGGGTTTCACCCGAGACGGTAGCTGGCCTGAGGGGTACCGCCGCGTCCACCACCGAATCGTCGTCGGGGTGGGATGGGAAGCCTACCGCCGCCTGGCTGACGGCATTCTGACCTGGGGGCTTCAGCGCGGAGCTGGACTGCAGGTGGGAGCGGTACGTGCCGCCGTCGGAATCCGCGTGGTGTCCAGAGTCCGTCTGGGTCCTTTGCATCTTGATGCACCGTGCCGGGTTGTCTGGGTGGAGGAGCCCGACGGCGAAGGACGGCCTCAGCGGGCTGGTTTCGCCTACGGGACACTACCGGGACATCCCGAGCAGGGTGAGGAGGCGTTCATCGCCGAGCTGACTGCTGACGGTCTGGTCCATGTTGAGATCCGTGCCTTCAGCCGTCACGCAAACTGGTTCTACCGTGCAGGAGCCCCTGTGGCCGTGTTGAGTCAGTGGCTCATCACGCGCAGGTACTTAGCGGCGGCGCGACGGTTGGCACAAGGCTGACGCGAAGTCACCCCCTGCCGCCCAGATCACCCCGCATAACCCGTGATCTCGGCCGAGAAACCCTGACTTCGGCCCAGGGAGGGATCGGTCACATCTTCTGGTACTTGGAGCGGACCGCCGAGAAGAGGCCGTAACAGATCAGCCCGAGCCCCACCGCTGCCAGCAGCCATGGCCCAAACGGTTGATCGCGAAGAGACTTCAGGGCGCCGTCGAGCCCGGAAGACTGTTCCGGGTTCTGCCGGACGGTGGCAACCACGATCAACAACCCCAGAATCGTCAGTGCTGCACCCTTCGCCGTATAACCAACGCGCCCCAACCAGATGACGGCCTTGCCCGCAGTGCCGTGGGGCACGCGCACAAGATTGACCTCGAAACGCTTCGTGACACCACTGAAAAGGTGGTAGCCGCCCGCGATCAGAACGCCGACGCCAATGGCAACCAACAATACCGAGCCAGCCATGCTGGACATCAGGACGGAACTGACAGACCGCGCCGTCTGATCACTGTTTCCCGTACCGCCGAAGGCATAAACACTGAAAGTCACGGAAATCGCGGCGAATACCAGCGCCTTGCTGCCCGCAATAATCTGCTTCTTGAGGCGCTTCTTGGTGTCCAGGTTCTTCCAGTCGAAGATCGCCTGGGCTATCAGGAACAGGGCCAATGCTGCAGATCCGAGGAACCCGGCCCACACCAGGAAAATGCCGCCCGGGGTGCTGGCGAGTTGTTTCAGGGCGCCACTCTGGTTGGCTTCCCCCGACTGGCCCAAGGCTACCTGGAACGCGATAATACCAATTAGTAGATGCAGCAGTCCGGTGGCAATGTAACCGGCTCGCGCAGCAACCTCGAAGCTCTTGGAATCTATGGCGGTTTCGGCGGCGTCGCCTGCCGTGTCTGCAGCTCTTTTGGCCTGCCTGGTCTTCTTGCCCAATCGTCTCCCTATGGTCGGTTTCCAATATAGCGCGACACCGGCGCAAGAGCGTGGTGGAACGTCAGGTAGGGTCCATCGGTTTCCGCGGGCATGAAGCCAACATTCAGCAGGACGTTCTGGGACGGGATGTTCGGCTCTTCAGTATGGGCGGTAAGGATTTCGACGTCGGGTTCCGTGCTGGCAAAGCGGACCAGAAGTTTGAGGCATTCGGTGGCGTAGCCTCGGCGTCGAGCGGAGGGAACGATGCCGTAACCGATCTCGAGCTCACCATCCATGACGGGGCCCTGAAACCCTGCTGTTCCTACTATCTGCCCGGTGTCTCGCTCGACGACGAGGTAGGCGCCGTAGCGGGGAAGTTCGGTTTCTGCCGGGACGAGATCAGCAGCGTCGAGATCGCCAGGCTGGGGGAAGTCCGGAGCCCAGTCATCCTGCCGTTGGTGCGTGGCCAGAGCCGAGAGGTCCGACGGCGACAATCGCCTGAGAACAACTTTGTTGCCTGAAAGCTCATGGCCGGGCTTCGTCGGCTGAGCGACGGTCATGATGGGAGATCATCTGAGCTGCATGTTCCTGAGTGAACGGGAACACGGATGGAGAATTCTGACGTGTCTCGGTCGTTGGCCCTGAACTCTGCTCCGCGTGGGTCTTCAGCATGTGAAGTGCGTACCGGGCCGGTCTGCTGAACGTCGCTCAGATCCCCGAACCCGTTCGCGTCCAAGGCTGACTGCAGTGCTTCCAGTGAAATGTCCCTACTCTCCAGGAACAGGTTGAGGTCAATCGTTCGGTCGGGCAGGAACAGCACGCATTCGCCGTCGTCCTGCATGGCCAACACTGGATTTTCGGGCTCCGTGGAAATGGTTGCTTCAGGGTAGGCCTCCGCAAGTGAGTCTGCGACCTCGTCCAGCACCGCACTGTAGTGGTCGATGCTTTCGGTTGGGGGTAGCAGGGGCTCCTGATGCGATGTGCCGGCCTCGCAGCCGGTCAGGGCCAGCGCGGCAATAGCCAGCATGGCGGGTACACGCTTCATCCGTTTGCTCCCAGCTTGATGATCACCGGGTACAGCTTACCGGTGATCTTCCGCCGGTTAATGGGCAGGCCTCCCCATCGCGCACGCCGTGCGGCCGCCGTACTGTTGAGCAATCGTCAAAATGTGAGGGGAGCGCGCCGTGGGTGAGATGCTCGGAGCCAACCCGGACCAGCTGAGAAAGTTGGCCAAGGCCATGGGTGACGGGGCTGAGCAGTTGCGCTCGGTCACCGCAACACTGCAGGGCGTGGTGCAGAATGTGCCGTGGGCCGGTGCTGATGCCACCTCCCTGCGTGCCGACTGGAAGTCGGCTCATGCCCCTAAATTGCTGAAGGCCCAGTCCTTGTTGAGTGAACACGCGCAGTTGTTGCTTCGGCAGTCTGACGAGCAGGAGCGGGCCAGTGCTTCATCAGGCGGCGGGATCAGCGTCGGTAGCGGCAAGGATTTACCGGGGAACCCGGACACCGATTTCGATCATCAGCCGTTCGGCGATATTTCAGAGGACCGGGAAGATATGGAGTCCTCGGACATCTACCAGGGGCAGCTTGGCGACTGCTGGTTCCTGGCTGGTCTTGGCGCCGTCGCATCCCAGGACCCCGAATTTCTGGCAGAACACATCACACGGAACGAGGACGGCACGTATACGGTGCGGTTCTACAAGGATGGTGAGCCGGTGGACATCACGGTGGAGGCCACACGGGTTGAGGAGTTCGCCCGCGGCGACAACGGTGTTGCCAACTACGCCACGGTTTATGAGAAGGCTGCCGCGGAGTTCTTCGGTGGCTCGTACTCGGATATTGATGGTGACGATCCAGCCAAGGCGATCGAAGCGATCACCGGCGAGAGTGCGCGCACCGAGGGGGACCTCAGTTTCGACGAGATCGAGGAGCGGATGGCGGACGGGCCGGTGGTCGCTGCAACCGAAATGGGTGAGGACGGCGGCTGGTATGACTTCTGGACGGACACCGTTGATGACCAGCAGATTGTCGGGAACCACGCTTACATCGTGGAGGAGATCACCGAGCGCGACGGCGAGCGCATGATCCATTTACGTAATCCTTGGGGGCCCGACGGCGGTACCGCGTCTGACGGCGAGCACAAGGTTGGCGACATCTGGCTCACTGAGGAAGAGTACCGGGAGAATTTTGCCAATATCAGCTCGGTCGATAAGTAGGGGTGACGTCAATGGGTGATGTTGTTGAATTGAAGCAGGGTTCGCAGATGCGCTCTGGGAACGTCCTGATCGGGGCCATTCGAGTGGGTGAGCCGGGCGGTGTTCCCACGGTCCGCCTCGCGTTGCGGGATGAGTCCACGCAGGTCGTGGATCTGCAGATCGGGGAGTCCGCCCCGTTTGACGGCGAGCGCAGCGTGACACTAGTGGACGTCATTCGCCCAGATCAGGTGGAAGGCGAAGGGTACGGGGCCGCGGTCCTGGAACTGGACGACTAACTTCCCTCATCGACTCTGCAGTAGTTGGCCTTCTCACGCCTGAGAAGTGCAACTACTGCAGAGTCGATGTACGGCTGTGGATAACTTGGGCCCCTT
The DNA here is from genome assembly GCA_947502645.1 of uncultured Micrococcaceae bacterium. Lineage (GTDB taxonomy): Bacteria > Actinomycetota > Actinomycetes > Actinomycetales > Micrococcaceae > Arthrobacter_J. The sequence continues at coordinate 1,148,696 of CANNAD010000001.1, forward strand.
CGTGTGGAAATTCGCCATACTCTCCATATGCGCTATCCCGAACCGTTGCCCGATGTACTGACAACCGGTTCCTTTACAGTGACCGAAGCCGACGGTTTCGCGGTCAGCCGTTCCCGGTTACGGAATGGACGCCTCATCAGTTTGAGCAGGGGAATCAGATCTCTTGCGCCGGACGAGATCCAAAGCGACGGGGTCGACGTCGGCCCTGCAAGTCCGTCCGCACCGCCAAGCCGGGGCGGGCGGTATGAGCAAACTGGGATAGCCAGATCTCAGATCGGCGCCTTCACACGGATCACAGAGCACAGTGCCGCTTCCCACCAGACCGCCGGCGCCGTGTGGAATCTGTGCCACCACACATGCCAGAGAGAGCAGACAATGATCCATATTTCCAGACCAGCAGGTAAAGCTGCACCGCGCAGAGTGAAGGTCATTGGCCACAGCAGCACCATCTATGATGACGAGATCACGACGGTTGATGGCATTCGTGTCACCACGCGCGAACGCACCTGGCTGGATCTCGCGGAGACGCTGACCGTGGATGAACTTGTGGTCATCGCTGACCACCTGATCCGCATACCCCGCATCATCTTCGAAGGCCGCTATGACCCGTTCTGCACAAAATCCGATCTTGAGGCCATGATTGATCGTCACCCCGGAAAGCGAGGTATACGCAAGGCGAGGGCTGCCCTGGAACTCAGCCGTGTTGGGGCAGATTCACCGCCGGAAACCCAACTCCGGCTGGCTCTTGGCCGTGCGGGCCTCCCTGAGCCGCAAATCAACACCGCCATTGTGGATGACCGCGGTGTGCGGCACCACCAGCCTGACATATCGTATCCAGAGCATCGCGTAGGGGTGGAGTACGAGGGAGCAGGGCACAACGAGGAACGGCAGGTCGATCGGGACATCGGCCGGGCGGAACGTTACCGCGAACTGGGGTGGACGGAGGTGCGGATATCCAAACGCCACATGGCCAACGACTTTCGTGCTGGAGTCGCCAAGGTGCGCGATGCGTTGATCTCCAACGGTTGGCGGCCTTAACCACATCGACTCTGCAGTAGATGCCGTTCTCAGGACTGAGAAGCGCATCTACTGCAGAGTCGATGAAAGCAGGGTTAGCCGAAGTACTTCGGCAACGTCCCCTCATGGGCTGCACGCAGCTCGTCCAGCGGCAACGAGAAACGCCCCTGCACATCGAGCGCACCATTAGCCGTGTCAACAACGCCGACCCGGATGAACGGGAAACGACGAGCCGTGCACATGTCCTTGAACCGGACCTCTTCCGAACGCGGAACACCCACAATGGCGCGGCCGTGCGACTCGCTGAACAGCGCGGTGAAAGCATCAACACCATCTCGTTCGCACAGCTCATCCAGACCGATCCGGGCGCCAACACCGAAGCGCAACGATGATTCGGACAAAGCGGCCGCCAAGCCGCCCTCCGAAAGATCATGCGCGGAGTCGATCATGCCGTCACGTGAAGAGTTGATCAGGATCGCGGCAAGAGTCATCTCCGCCTCAAGGTCCACCACAGGCGGCTGGCCACCAAGGTGCCCGCGCAGATTCGCCCACTCCGAGCCATCCAGCTCATCACGGGTGGTGCCCAACAGATAGATGGCCTGCCCGTCTTCACGCCAGCCCGACGGCGTACGCCGGGTGACGTCGTCGAACACGCCGAGAACACCCACGACCGGAGTCGGATGAATACCGACCCCACCGGTCTGGTTGTACAGAGACACGTTCCCGCCCGTAACAGGCACACCCAATTCCTGGCAGGCATCGGCCAAACCACGGACAGTTTCAGCGAACTGCCACATGATTGCCGGGTCCTCAGGCGAACCGAAGTTCAGGCAGTCCGTCACAGCAAGCGGCTTCGCGCCAGACGTAGCCACATTGCGGTACGCCTCCGCAAGAGCCGCACGCGCACCCTCATACGGGTTCAGGTAGGAATAGCGGGCGTTGCAGTCCGTGGAGATAGCGACGCCGAGACCAGTCTCCTCATCAACACGCACCACACCTGCGTCGTCGGGCATGGCCATCGCCGTGTTGCCCTGGACGTAGCGGTCGTACTGGTTCGTGATCCAGTCCTTAGAGCACATATTCGGCGAAGCCATGAGCTCCAGGACGGCGGCACGAAGTTCCGAATCAGAGGCCGGGCGCTCGCCGTCGAACTTCTGCTGCTGCAAGGCGTCGAGCCACTCCGGCCGAGCGAACGGCCGTTCGTAGACCGGGCCATCGTGAGCCACGGTCCGCGGGTCGACGTCGACAATCGTCTCGCCAGCCCAATCAATGACCAGACGGCCGGTGCCGGTGACCTCGCCGAGCCACGAGTACTCGACGTTCCACTTGTCCATGATCGCTTCAAACGCGGCCTGATTCTCAGGGGTGACCACGGCCATCATGCGTTCCTGCGACTCCGACATGAGGATCTCGCCTGGCGTCAGCGACGGGTCGCGGAGCAGGACGTTGGTGAGTTCAACGTGCATGCCGCCGTCGCCATTGGACGCCAGCTCCGACGTCGCGCAGGAAATACCAGCAGCACCGAGGTCCTGGATGCCCTCAACCACGGAGGCCTTGAACAGTTCCAGACAGCACTCAATGAGCACCTTCTCAGCGAACGGATCGCCCACCTGAACGGCGGGACGCTTGGAGGGCTTGGTGTCATCAAAGCTCTCCGACGCCAGTACCGATGCACCGCCGATGCCGTCTCCACCCGTGCGGGCGCCGAAGAGAACCACCTTGTTCCCCGTGCCGGACGCGTTCGCGAGGCGGATGTCCTCGTGACGCAGAACGCCGACCGCCAGCGCATTGACCAGCGGGTTGCCCTGGTAGACGGAATCGAACACCACTTCACCGCCGATGTTCGGCAGACCGAGGGAGTTGCCGTAACCACCAATGCCAGCGACCACGCCATGCACCACGCGGGCAGTATCAGGGTGATCGATGGCGCCGAAACGCAGCGGGTCCATGACAGCGACCGGGCGGGCGCCCATGGAGATGATGTCGCGGACAATGCCGCCGACGCCGGTAGCAGCGCCCTGGTACGGCTCCACCATCGAGGGGTGGTTGTGAGACTCGACCTTGAACGTCACTGCCCAGCCGTCGCCGATATCCACGACGCCGGCGTTCTCACCGATGCCGACGAGCAGGTGTTCCTTCATCTTCTCGGTGACCTTTTCGCCGAACTGGCTCAGGTGCACCTTCGAGGACTTGTAGGAGCAGTGCTCGGACCACATGACCGAGTACATCGCCAGCTCAGCAGCCGTGGGACGGCGGCCAAGGATCTCCTGGATCCGTGCGAACTCGTTATCCTTCAACCCGAGTTCCGCCCAGGGCAGGTCCGTTTCCGGTGTTCCTGCAGCGTGTTCCACAGTGTCGATATTGAACTTTTGTCCGGTTGCTTCCGCGCTCACGCCTTGGACCCCACGATCTTCTTCAGTGCAGAGGTGAAAATGTTCAGGCCGTCCAGCCCGCCGCGCAGTTCCACGGGGCCGGCAGCCGATGCGTCCGGACCGAAGCCGGCCTCGACAGCGTGCTCGGGGTGCGGCATGAGGCCGACGACGTTGCCGGCCGCATTGCTGATTCCCGCGATGTCACGGCGTGAGCCGTTGGGGTTGTGGTCCACGTAGCGGAACACCACACGGCCCTCACCTTCGAGCTCGTCGAGGGTTTTCTCATCAGCGACATACTGGCCGTCCTGGTTCTTGAGAGGGACCACGATCTCGGCGCCTGGCTCGAAACTTGCGGTCCAGTCCGTGGCATTGGTTTCCACGCGCAACCGCTGATCGCGGCAGACGAAGTGGAGGTGATCGTTCTTGATCATGGAACCGGGCAGCAGGTGTGCTTCCGTGAGGACCTGAAACCCGTTGCAGATGCCAAGGACGGGCAATTTGGCATCCGAATTCGCGGCGTCGATGATCTTGTCCATGAGCGGCGAGAACCGTGAGATTGCTCCTGCACGGAGGTAGTCGCCGTAGGAGAACCCGCCGGGGATGATGACGGCGTCGACGTCGTAAAGCTTTGAGTCTGCGTGCCAGAGCGGCACTGCCGTTCCGCCTGCCAATCGGATCGCGCGGGAGGCGTCCCGGTCATCCAGGGACCCGGGGAAGGTGACAATGCCTACACGGGCATCCGTGAGATCCGGCCCTGCCGCATCTGCGGAGTAGCTGCCGATCAGGGGCGTTTCGGTGCTCACTCGACGTCACCTGCCGCGGCGTCGTTGATCCACTCCACACGGGTGACGTCCTCGATGACCGGGTTCGACAACAGTGTGGTGGCAGCGGTCCGGGCCTTGGCCAGCGCTTCATCTGTGGCTTCGCCATCAATGGTCAGTTCAAAGCGTTTCCCCTGACGTACCTCGACGAATCCGTCCAGGCCGAGTCGGGGCAATGCTCCTGCGATCGCTTTCCCCTGGGGGTCGAGGATCTCGGGCTTGGGCATGACGTCAACGACGATCCGGGGCATTGAGGACAACTCCTGTAACTGAAGTGGTTTTCGACCGATTAAATGCGGTAGCCCGGGTGCCGTCTCACGCTGTGATTTCAGTGTCAGCGCTCCGCGAGCTTGCCCTTATAGTCTATCCGGGAAAATGGCCTCTGAAGTCCCCTCCCAGGACTAGGAAGCGCCGCCGGTTCCGACGATTGGCTGCACGGCATTCCAGCGTGCGATTTCACAGCCGTCGACCTGCGAGAAGGATGCCGAAATTTTCTGTCCGTTGATGGTGCCCGTCACCTCCGCGGTCTCTGGTCCGCCGTACTGCTGCGTGCACATTTTGTTGGGGTCCGGCTTGGCGAGGAAGAAATCGGTTCCAAGTTCCAGAACGCGGGTGCAGGCCCCTGCGGCGTTGGGCAGTGTGCTGGCGGAGTCCACAGCGTTGTCGCTGCACGCGAGGACGTATTCCTTGGCTTCCGCTTCCGCCTTGGGTTTGATGGACACCTTGAGGTCCACCGTGCCGTCGGGGATGGCAGAATCCGAGGAGTTTGGTGACGCTGAGGGGCTTGGCGACGCCGTGCCCGTGGCGGGTCCGCCCGTTGCCGGTGCCGGGATGCGGCTGCTCGCCACGTTGCTCGGAGAGTCTGACGGTTCTGAGGCGGGGGTGCCTCCGCCGGATGTGCCGCATGCTGCCAGTGCGAATGTCATGATGCCTGCCGTGAGAACTGTCCGGACCACTGTCCGCGATATGAATTCCATGGAAACCTCCTTGTTGGCTTTCCCACAATAACGATCGGTGGCCATTACAGTTCCCCGTTTGGCAGATTCTGCAAGATCCGTTGCCGCAGGTGTGCTGACTCTTCCGCAAATGCCCTCTGCGCGCTAACATAGGCCGCCTTTCCGGATGCCTCTTCGATGCGGATGGGGGAGTATCCCCATGCGGAGAGGTCGTATGGGGATGCTTGCATGTCCATTTCGCGGATGCGCCAGGACAGTTCAAAGCAGTCCATCACCAGTTCGCTGGGGAGCCACGGGGTGAGTTTGTAGGCCCATTTGTAGAGGTCCATGTTGGCGTGAAGGCAGCCTGGTTGTTCCATGGCGGGCTGGGTTTCGCGTGTGGGTTGCAGTTCATTCAGCTCTACGGCTTGGGGTGTGTAGAACCTGAATGCATCGAAGTGCGAGCAGCGGATCCGGTGTCCTTCCACCACGCGATCCGTGCCTTCAGCACCGAGACGAAGATCCAGGTAGTCGTGCCGCACCCCATTGTCGGCTGATTTGTAGGCCATGGCCCATTCATGGAGTCCGAAGCATCCGAACTGACCTGGGCGTGCTGCGGTCTGGCTGAGAAGGCCGCTGACGTAGCCGGTTGTGGAGCCACGGTCGCGCAGGAACGCCTCGCGATCCACGATGACGGCGTCGTCGTCGAGCGTCAGTTCAGCCCGCTCCGCGGCAGTCAGTGGCCGGTAGTGCTTCCAGCTGGCACGCTCGACGGCGGCGCTGCCGGTGAGTACGACGCCGGCGCCTGGGTGCCAGCGCAGGAGCTTGCCGGGTTTTTCGTTGTAGTAGGTGAAGAGGAAGTCTTCGACGGGATGCTTTTTGCCGGTTGAGCGACGCTCCAGATAGGGCTCTGTGAAGGCGCGGACTCGTTCCTGATGGGCTGCTGCTGCCCGTGCCCACTGTTCCTCCGTGAGGATGATCAGGGGTAGAGCGTTCACAGTCATGGGCCCATTATGGCGCACCGTCTCTAGCCTCGGGCTTTCATGAGGGTGGTCTGGTGGGGTGTGGCTTAACGAGGAAAAGTGCTCCTGACGTGGGAAAATGTAGTTACCACACAGCATTTTCATGTCACCCCAAGGAGCACCTTTCTGGTGAGCAGCACTACCAACTTCTACCCGTCCTTTCGTGTTGATTCCGCAGGCGTCGGGGTGGTGTCTCAAGCCGGCGGGCTGATCCTCACCGACCTGGGCCTGTCGCTGGCGACCGGCGGTGACTGCCTTGGCGACGTGGACCGGTTGCGCGCCCAACCCCAGGTTTACGGGCGGGTCGCCTCCGACCCGACGGTGAGCCGTTTGATCACGACCCTGTCGACCACGGCCCCGAAGAAAGCACTGGCGGCGATCAACGCCGCCCGGGCCCAGGCTCGCGCCCACGTCTGGGCAGCAGCAGGTGAGCACTCACCGCTGCACGGTGTCAGCAAAGAAGCGCCGTTGGTCGTGGATCTGGACGCAACCTTGCTGACCTCGCACTCGGAGAAAGAGGACGCGCGTCCGACGTGGAAGAAAGGGTACGGGTTCCACCCTTTGACAGCCTTCCTCGACCACGGCGCCGACGGGACAGGGGAGCCATTGGCGGTGCTGCTGCGGCCCGGGAACGCCGGGTCGAACACTGCCGCCGACCACATCCAGGTCACACGCGAGGCCCTCAAGCAGTTGCCGAAGGGGTTCAGGTCGGGCCGGAAGGTGATGATCCGTACCGATTCGGCAGGCGGCACCCATGAGTTCCTGGACTGGCTCACCCATCCACGCCGGAACCTGGCCTACTCGGTGGGGTTCCCGTTGCACGGGGCCGTCGAAGCGGCCCTGCCGTTGGTTCCTGCCTCTGCGTGGACGAGGGCGTATAACAGCGACGGGATCGAGCGCGACGGGGCGTGGGTCGCCGACATCACCGGCATGCTGGACCTGTCCTCCTGGCCGGAAGGGATGCGGGTCATCGTCCGCAAAGAAGTCCCGCATATCGGGGCGCAGTTACGGATCACTGATGTTGATGGGATGCGGTACACAGCCCTGGCTACGAATCAGGAGCACGGGCAGCTCGCGGACCTCGAAGTCCGGCACAGGTTACGGGCCCGGTGCGAGGACAGGATCCGTAACGCCAAAGACACCGGGCTGGCGAACCTGCCCCTGCATGGTTTCGCTGGCAACACGCTGTGGTGTCACCTGGTGATGCTCGCCGCAGAACTCATGGCCTGGGCAAAGATGCTCGCCCTGCAAGGGACGACAGCCCGGCGGTGGGAGCCGAAGAAACTGCGGGCCAGGATCTTTGAGATCGCCGGCAGAGTCAGCTGGCACGCCCGACGGTTCACCGTGCACCTCGCCGCGACGGCCCCCGAAACCCCGCTGCTGATCAAAGCCCTCATCCGCCTGCGCGTTCTCGCTCCGCCCTGACAGTCAAGCCCGCCGACCACCCCGAACAGGAAGAGCAGCCACCCCTAGCACCGTGATGGCCGTGGAACCATCACCGACCACCGCCACAGTCAGCGGTCACGATGTCGTACCCGGATGCGAGAATCAAACACATCAGGCAGCCAGTAAGCCCCGAGCACACCACCAGAACCACCTCATGAAAAATCGAGGCGAAGAGCGGGAGTTTTATTCAGCCCTTGCATGGGCTAACCGACTCGAACACTTCCGAGGCATCGCCCTGGGCTTCCGCGACTTCCACAACCTCACTCATTACATCGCGAGGTGACTACTCGAAACCCGTGAATTCAAGCCTTGACTACGCCCTTAATTCGGAAGATCCGCCAATTGGAAGACTGGGTAGCCGGTAGCGCCGCAGGCCCGGTCAGCGGGGCGTAAGGTCACGCACCGCTGCCGAGTCGAGCGGATGCCGTACATCGCGCAGTCGATGATTCGGGTCAGTTAACGAAGGCTTCGCCTGTTTCGCACGAGTCCGACGGTGAGCAGTGTCAAACCAGTGATAGACGTTATCCAGCCAACGAAGGCGAGAAAACCCGGCGCAATCGGAACACTGGTTGGATCCTGCGCACTCGCAATGTCATATACGATTTCCATCGACACCGCTAATACGAGTCCGAATGCCAGTGTTATAATTCCCGCTATTACGAGACTTCGATTTCCTCTTTCTAAGCTTTTCATTTAATTCTTAGCTCCACGACCTTCATAATATGCGTCACCTCGAGTTCCAGAGGTGGACTAATTCAGCATGTCATTCGCGCCGTTATGCACCCAGAGGAGAGGGCGTGCTAGGCGAAGTCGTTACCTAATTGAGACCTAGCCTCGAAGTTTGATAGCTTTCCGAATTTAGGGTGTAGTCGGGGCCCTCAACTCATCGGTGCAGAGTAGCGATCTGGCGTGCCGGACGAGCTCTCAGTCATGTGCGTATGACTTTCTTCGAGCGCCCTCGACCACGTCCAGGAGTCTCGAGAGGCTGGCACCGTCACGAATGCTGATCCTATCTAGCTGCATTAGACCGCACGGTCCTCGATTTGGCAATGGTGTCCGTTGTTTTCGAGGCTATTTTGAGCGAAATACCAGTTTGGCGCCTGCTGCCTCCGGAATGTCGGTGCTGCCCATTACCGTAGTTCTAGCCCACGTGACGCAGGGCACAATGTTGTGTTTCCAGGCGTCCGTCGGCAGGTACTCCAGGCTGAGGCTACGGCCCGAAACTGTAAAGGAAAGGTTGGTTCTTTCGTGAAAGATCCCGGAAAGAGCACCAAACAGGGGAGCGGGCTGCGCAAAGCGGTCGTCCTCGCAGCGGGAATCCCGTTGCTGTTTGGGTCAGTAACGGCAGCACCCGCAGCGGTGGGCGCTCCAGCAGGTAACAGTGCAGTTACCCAGCAGAAAGCCCCGCACGTCAACCCGAAGGACTACCCGGACGGCCGCTACATTGTGGTGCTGAAGGCGGAGCCGGTGGCAACGTACGACGGCGGCGTTGCCGGTATCGCAGCGACCAAACCTTCCAAGGGCAAGAAACTCGACGCCGACGCGAAGAACGTCCAGAAGTACCAGAAGCACCTGACCAAGCAGCAGGAGAAGGTCGCCAACAGCAAAGACGTGACGATTGAGACGTCGTTCACGGCAGCAGTCAACGGCTTCAGCGCCGAGCTGACCAGCGAGAAAGCTGTTGAACTGGCCAAGCACCCCAGTGTTCTCATGGTTGCCCCGGATACGGAAAATGCGCCGACCTACTCGAGCATGGACTATCTGGGTCTTCCGGGCGGCCAGGGCGCGTGGAAGAAAGAGTTCGACGGACGCAAGAACGCTGGCAAGGGCGTCGTCGTCGGCATTATCGACACCGGTTACTCGCCGGACAATCCTTTCTTCAAGGGCAAGAAGGTCAAGCCGCTCAAGGGTAACCAGCAGCCCAAGGTGGGCCAGCCGTACCTCAACTCCGACGGCGACATCGCCATGCTCAAAGCGGATGGCGAGACGTTCATTGGGCAGTGCCAGGTTGGGGAGGATTTCGACGGCAGCGCATGTAACTCCAAGGTCTTGTCCGCACAGTACTTCGCGGACACTTTTGTTGAGTACGTTCCCGAGGAGAGCCGGGCGCCTCAGGAGCGGCTCTCACCGATAGACGTTGGCAGCCACGGAACGCACACCGCTTCCACGGCCGCCGGTAACGCCAACGTGGAGCAGACCATTGGGGAGCGCAGCTTCGGCAACTCCTCCGGTGTGGCCCCGGAAGCAAAGCTGTCTATCTACAAGACGTGCTGGGAAGACACCGATCCGAATACGGGCGGCTGCTATTCCTCCGCCACCATTGCCGCAGTCAACGCTGCCATCCTCGATGGCGTTGATGTTTTGAACTACTCGATTTCGGGCACCACCTCCACGACGACGGATCCGGTGTCGCTGGCGTTCCTGTCAGCCACATCGGCCGGTATTTTCGTAGCGGCTTCAGGCGGTAACTCCGGTCCTACTGCAAGCACCGTCAACCACGGGGCACCATGGGTAACCACGGTTGCCGCTAGCACCTTCAGCCATGCGCTTCAGGGCACGGCAGAGTTCTCCGACGGTTCCAAGTTCCGCGGCGCGAGCATCATGGCAGGGTCCGTCCCTGAGAGCCCGGTCTCTCTCTCCACTGACCTTGACATGGAAGGCGCTGACGGTTCGCTCTGTGAAGCGAACACCCTTGACCCGGAGAAGACAGCCGGCAAGGTTGTTGTGTGCGACCGCGGCGTCATCGCTCGTGCAGACAAGAGCGCCGAAGTTGCACGCGCCGGCGGCATCGGCATGATTCTGGTCAACCTCACCGACTCGTCCATGGACGCGGATCAGCACTCGATCCCGACCGTGCACGTCAACGCACCGCAGAGTCTCGCGTTGAAGGAGAAAGTCGCGACCAACCCGGACATTACCGTGAGCCTGATTCCTGAGGACACCACCGGCGATCCGCTGCCGCCGGTCCCGCAGGTAGCTGGCTTCTCATCCCGCGGCCCGCTTGAGGCTGTCGAATCCGATCTGTTGAAGCCGGATATCTCCGCTCCAGGTGTTGCCGTTCTCGCAGGTGTTTCACCGATCGGTGCAGACGGCGAGAATTTCGGATTCATGTCCGGGACGTCAATGGCGTCTCCGCACGTTGCTGGCCTCGGCGCTCTGATTCTCGGATCGCAGCCCACCTGGTCGCCAGCCGTCGTCAAGTCCGCCATGATGACCACCGCCGGTGATCTGGTGAAAGCTGACGGCACCAAGGACCGCGACCTGTTCGCTACGGGAGCCGGAGAAATCCAGCCAGCCGACGTCATGGCGCCGGGCCTGGTTTACGACGCCGGAGTCAACGACTACCTGAAGTTCATTCAGGGCACCGGCGTGGACCTGGGAATCCCGGACCTCGGGTCAACTGCACCCCGGGACATGAACGTCCCCTCGTTCGCTCTCGGCAACCTGGCAGGCAAAATCACCGTAACCCGCACCGTCACCGCCCTGAACCCCGGTATTTACCGGGCAACAGCGGATGTGCCCGGCGTGAACGTCACCGTGACGCCGTCCGTTCTCAACTTCACCTCCGCAGGCGAGAAGCGCACGTTCAAGGTGACCTTCGAGAACAACAGCGCAGCCCTCGGAGAGTTCGCCATGGGATCGCTGGCCTGGCAGGGTGCAGGCAAGACCGTCACTTCGCCAATCGCCGTACGCCCGCAGGCCATTGTTGCCCCGGATAATGCAGCATTCTCCGGTGGATCTGACGGTAGCGGAACGATTTCGGTGAAATCAGGCACCAACGCACCGATCGACGTCGCACTGGAAGGTCTTTCCAAGGCGGATTCGACGGATATCGCGCTGGTGCCCGGCCCTGTCGCTTTCGAGTCGAATGAGGCCAATCAACTCAAGCAGGTGACGGTCCCCGAAGGATCGCCGTTGGCCAAGTTCTCGCTGCTGTCCAGCGATGACGCTGCCGACTTCGACCTCTTCATCATCAACCCCCAGGGTCAGCTCCAGCAGGTGGCCACTGCGTCCGCAAGCGAATCAGTGACGATCGAGAACCCGATACCGGGAACCTACACACTGGTCGCGAATCTTTACGCCAGCCCCAATGGTGTAAAAACGGCCGCCAGCCTCGATGCAGCAATCCTGGGCGCTGACGAAGGAAATGCCACCGTCAGCCCGGATCCGCTCACCCTGTCAAATGGTGAATCGGGTGATCTGACGCTGACATGGAAGGGACTGGAAGCAGGCTCATACGTTGGACGTGTCACCTACGAGGGCTCCGATCAGGCAACATTCGTGACCGTTGTGGTGGATGGTACCTCCGGTCTTCCGGCGCTTGAGCTTCCGGAGCTGGATCCGACGGACAAGCTGCCCACGGGTCCGCGGGAATCAATCACACCAACCTCGGGTGTCTAGTTCCTGAAAGTACGCAGAACTGAGAGTGGCCGGTGCAAAAGCACCGGCCACTCTCAGTTCAAGGAACTAGCGACCCGTGCCGCCATAAACGGTTGCTTCGGATTCCGCATCGAGGTCGAATGCCCGGTGGACAGCACGCACGGCATCGTCGAGCTTCTCTTCCGCGGTAACCACCGAAATGCGGATTTCCGACGTCGAAATCAAGTCGATATTCACACCGGCATCGCTCAACGCCTTGAAGAAGCGTGCTGAAACCCCCGGGTTGGAACGCATTCCGGCCCCGATAAGGGAGAGTTTCCCCACGTGCTCGTTGTACTCAATGGACTCAAAGCCGACGGCGGGCTGAGCCGCTTTCAACGCGGCGAGGGCTTCCTTCCCATCAACGATCGGCAAAGTGAAGGAAATGTCCGTCCGGCCCGATCCGTGCGTCGAAATATTCTGCACGATCATGTCGATGTTGGCGTGCGCGACCGCCATGATGTTGAAGATTTCAGCGGCCTTGCCGGGAATGTCCGGAACACCGATGACGGTGACCTTCGCTTCCGAACGGTCATGTGCAACTCCGGAAATGATGGGCTGTTCCAAGGGTGCTCCCTCTTGAATGGTGATGGAATTCTCTGGGTCCGGCATGACCCACGTGCCTTCGTTACGGGTGAACGACGAACGGACATGCAGCGGCACCCCAAAGCGGCGGGCGTACTCCACGCACCGCAGATGCAGGATCTTGGCACCAGACGCGGCGAGCTCCAACATTTCCTCACTTGAGATGAGGTCGATCTTCCGGGCCGCCGGGACCACTCGGGGATCCGCTGTGTACACGCCGTCGACGTCGGTATAGATCTCGCAGACATCAGCGCCCAGCGCAGCCGCGAGGGCAACCGCCGTCGTATCCGAACCACCGCGCCCAAGCGTTGTGATGTCCTGACTGTCCCGGCTCATCCCTTGGAAGCCAGCAACAATAGCGACGTCGCCGCGTTCGATGGCTGTGCGAATACGGTGCGGCGAAACGTCGATGATGCGGGCGCGGCCGTGAATTGAATCCGTGAACATGCCAGCCTGGCTGCCCGTGAACGACTGCGCCGACGCTCCGCGGCGGTGGAGGGCCATGGCCAGAAGGGCCATCGAAATTCGTTCGCCGGCACTGAGCAACATGTCCATCTCGCGGGCGCTGGAGCCCAGCGCGTCAACGTCCGGTGACGCGTCATCTGCGTATGAGGTGACCTGCTCGGCGAGGTCCAGCAGCTCATCGGTGCTGTCGCCCATGGCAGAGACCACAACAACCACTTGATGTCCTGCAGCCTGTGTGTCCACAATGCGGGTCGCGACGCGTTTGATCCCCTCGGCGTCGGACACTGAGGAACCACCGAACTTCTGAACAATCAAACTCATGCGTGCACACCCGCCGTCATTTTCACTGACACCGCCTACCGAAGGGCACGGAGCGGCCTAAAGCCAGCTTAGATCCATGAAACGAAGGGTGCGCAACTGTGTCAGAGGATGACGAGTCATTGTTGCTGCAATTCTTGTCCCCGTCACACGGCTCTACCGGTAGGGCGGCCGTCCCTGCACCGCGTTAACTGAGAGTTCGACGACCCTCGAAAGCCCGCCCGAGCGTGACTTCATCCGCGTACTCCAGATCTCCGCCAACAGGGAGGCCAGAAGCCAGCCGGGTGACCTTGATCCCGATGGTCTGCAGCATCCGCACCAAGTAGGTGGCTGTTGCTTCACCTTCAAGGTTTGGGTCCGTGGCGATGATGATTTCCTGTATCTGATCATCGGACAGGCGGCTGAGCAGCTCGCGGATCCTCAGCTGATCCGGGCCGATCCCCGCGATCGGATTGATGGCGCCGCCGAGCACGTGATAACGGCCACGGAATGAGCGCGTTCGCTCCACAGCCATGACGTCCTTGGATTCCTCAACAACGCAGATAATGGACGGGTCCCGGCGTTGGTCGCGGCAGATGTTGCAGGTTTCCTGTTCGGTGATATTTCCGCAGACACTGCAGAACTTCACCCGTTCCTTGACGGTGTTGATGGCGTCGGAGAGACGTTTCATGTCCTCCCCCTCGGCCTCAAGGATGTAAAACGCAATGCGTTGAGCGGATTTGGGCCCGACGCCGGGCAGCCTGCCCAATTCGTCGATCAGCTCCTGAACGGCACCCTCGTACACGCGACCTCATCTGCTTTGCTTGGTGGTTTTTCTGGGCCGCATTCCAGCGGCTATATTGCGTCGAGACTGCGTTCCTCGACGAGCCTACCGTTCAAGATTCGCTCAATCGCGGCGCGACCCACGAGGCCTGACTCCTCGATGGTTTCGTCGTCGGCGCTCGGAACGTCCTCAACGTACGCCAAGTCTACTTTGTGTGAGCTGTGCCCGGCGCGGGCTGGCTCCTCGGCTCGGGCAGCTGCGGCTTCGTTGAGCATGCGCTGATAGCGGCTGAGCGGTTTGTTGCTGTCCGGTTGCTCACGCTCTTGATCCTGCGTATGTGCGGGTGCGGGTGCGCGCTCGGACTCTCGTCTGGTCTCGGGCTCGGGCTCGGTCTCGGGCTCGCGCTCCCGTGCGGGAGGCTCCTGGGCTTCGTACTCTTCCTCCTGCGGGGGTTCCTGCATGGCCCATGAATCGTCTTCCTGCGCGGGAGCTGCAGGAGTTTTCGACGGTGGCGGAGCCCAGATTTCGCTCCTGGGTTCCTCGGCCGGCGTGCCCCTAGCCGGCGCTGGCCGGCTAGGGGCTTTTGGGGCCGGTTCACCTGCTGCCGCGGAGGCGTCATGCAGTGGGTTGATCTGGACTTGCAGGCCAAGAACCTGATTGATTGCCTGACTCAGGTTATCCAGGTGGTTGGACCTGTTGAACCCAATGGCGTTGCCGGGGCTCTTGAATGCCAACTCGAGGGTGGATCCGTCGAAGGAACGCGGCGTTGCTTCGTTGACCACCACCATCCAGGTGGCCCGCTTGATACCTGCCAGCGTTTCCATGATTTCTGGCCAGGCTCGGCGGATCATCTCTACCTGCCCGCCGGAAGGGGCCGCAGCACCAACTTCCGGGGCGGTGTCGTCAGCCTGCGGGGCTGCGGCATCAACGGCTGGGGGAGTGGCTGGGGCCGTAGGTGCCGGCGTTGAGGAGGCCGGCACCTCAGAAGCTGGAGCTGCAGGAGACTCTGAAGCGGGAGCCCAGGCAGCAGGAGTCCCGGTGGCGGACGGCTCCGGTGTTTCGCGGGACGGAATCGCTGTCTCGGGTTCGGGGGCCCGTGGCGTCTCTACCGGCGCTGGAGCTGCCGGTGCGGCGTCTGCGGGTGTGGCATAGCTGAGCCTGCGCTCAATCCGGTCCACGCGGGCTGTGACGCCGCGCTCGCTCTGGTCTGCGGCCGGCAACAGGATTCTTGCGCACAATAGTTCCAGGTGCAGCCGGGGCGACGTCGCTCCTGTCATCTCGGTCAATGCCGTATTGGTGACGTCTGCCGCGCGCGAGAGTTCACCTGCTCCGAGCTGACTGGCCTGCGTCTGTAGCCGCGCAAGCTGGTCCGCGGGGATTCCACGCAGTACTGCTGCCGCGCTCTCGGGCATGGCGTTGATGATGATCAGGTCCCGGAAGCGTTCCAGGAGGTCTTCCACGAACCGGCGCGGATCATGCCCGGTCTGAATGACGCGGTCCACCGCGCCGAATACGGTTGCCGCATCCGCTGCTGCAACAGCCTCCACGACGTCGTCGAGCAATGATGCATGGGTATACCCGAGCAGTGACACGGCCAGCTCGTAATCCAGGCCCTGCTCGCCAGCGCCTGCCATCAGCTGGTCCAGCACGGACAGGGAATCGCGCACCGACCCGCCGCCAGCACGCACAACGAGGGACAGGACGCCGGGGGCTACCGGAACGTTTTCCTGTTGGCACAGGCTTTCCAGATAGCCCATCAACGGTTCCGGCGGTACGAGACGGAACGGATAGTGGTGGGTCCGTGAACGGATGGTGCCGATCACTTTGTCCGGTTCCGTGGTCGCGAAGATGAACTTGATGTGTTCCGGTGGCTCTTCCACGATCTTCAACAAGGCGTTAAACCCTGCCGAGGTGACCATATGGGCCTCGTCGATGATGAAGATCTTGTAGCGGTCCCGCACCGGCGCGAACGTGGCGCGCTCGCGAAGGTCCCTTGCATCATCCACGCCTCCATGACTGGCGGCGTCGATCTCGATGACGTCCAGGCTGCCCGATCCTCCGCGCGCCAACTCAACGCAGCTTGGACAGTGGCCGCACGGCGTGGCAGTGGGCCCCTCTGCACAGTTCAGGCAGCGGGCCAGGATGCGTGCCGACGTGGTTTTCCCGCAACCCCGCGGACCGGAAAAGAGGTACGCGTGGTTGACGCGGTCCTTCCGGAGGGCGGTCATGAGCGGTTCGGTAACGTGTTCCTGCCCGATAACATCCGCGAAAGTCTCTGGGCGATATCTACGGTAAAGGGCTGTACTCACGATAAGAACCCTAACGGTTGGCACCGACGTTTTGCATCCCACAGTGGGTGCTGTGGAGTAAAGGACGGCGCGGGCGCGGCGACCGCAATCTCAAGACATTGAAAGACCCCCCGTGCACCTGCCAGAGCCTACTTACCCTTGCTACCTTCCGGTCCTGGGGGAGTTCGCAGGATGACACCACACGAGGGGCCGTCATCTACCTTACCTGAAATTTTCACGCCTCGCGGATGCCCTGTTGAGCGCGAATGACAACACAAAAGCCAGGACCGCCATGCCGAAAAGAATGAACTTCCCCGTGGTCAGGAAACTGGCCAACGCGGCCGCAGAGACGCCGTCGTTCGTGCTGAAAGCTGCCTCAAGCGCAAAGTTCTCGCTGATGTCCACAACGGCGTAGGCGATGGCCACCAGGTAAAACACCCATTGGAGGGGGCTCCCGCCAGCGAAGCGGCGCACCAGCAGGATGATCAACGCAGCAAAAGCCACCGGGAAGATCAGGTACCAGAAATAGTGAACGCTCTGGTATCGCTCCATCGTTTCGTCGGTCATCAGTGCAGCAATGACGTCGATGTAGGTTTGGTCGTAGCCGCCGAACACCGTGTTCGGCAGCTGTATCCCGACGGCTCGTTCCGCGGACTGCAGTTGCAGCCAGCCCAATGCCAGGGTCGCCACCGAGACGACGGCGGCAATAATGATTGCCCAAGTACCTTTTTTCATGGATCAACCTCCATATATAAGAGTGTCCGGTCAGGTCTGATGCTGGTCCGATTCTGTGGCCTCCGGCTTACCCGGGGACCACGCTGCGAGGCACAGTCCTGCGATCAGGGAGCCAATGGCGCCAGCGGCCATATCCCCGATCGTGTCGAGGTAGCCGACATGGATCGAGGAGCTGATGAAAGTGTGGCCAAACCATTCGACGAATTCCCACAGAACCGCGACGCTCAATCCGAACGCGAACGTCAGCACGATCAGGCGGGTGGCATGGCGAACATCGCCCCGGCGGTGCCTCAGTCGCATGACCACGTGCGCCCGCGACAGGAGGAAGCATGCCATCGCCGCACAGGCCCCGGTGCTGAGCAGGTGGACGGGGATGTCCCACCAGCTGATGTTCGCGTACCAACCCAGAACACCGCTCCAGGCTGCCACTAGGACCGTCACCGCGAAGGCCAGGTCAAACGGTCCGGGAACGTGCGCGAACCGTGGCACCAAGAGTAGCCCGGCGACGGCGGCAAAGAGGGCTATCTCGGGGATGCCCCACCAGATCGCCGCTGCCACGCAGCTCAGCAGGGCAGCTGCCCGCACCAGGTCCGCAAATTTTTGAGTCACACCTGGACCATAAGCGGGCTGAAGATGCGAAGGCAACCGAGCAATCCATGGGTCTAGTGGGAGCGAGAATGCATGACGCGATGAACGCGATTCGGTATCTGGCACCATGTTCGGTAGTCTTGTGTCTGCTCTTATTGAGCAAAGCTGGAGGATTCGCCTAGCGGCCTATGGCGCACGCCTGGAACGCGTGTTGGGTTCACGCCCTCGGGGGTTCAAATCCCCCATCCTCCGCCAGCGGAGAAGCTCCATCGACCACGGGTCGGTGGAGCTTTTTCTTGTCTGCGGTCAGGGGTCTCCGGGGTCTCCGGCAATACGAGCGTGACGCCGCAGGGCGGCGGCCTCACTGGGCCCCTGTGGTCCGAGCCCCAGCTTGATCAGGCCCAGCACCAGCAGGACCGCAGGCTTAACCGGCAAACGGACAGGGCCAAGGCGAGGAACGTCCAAACCGAGCATGTCCCGTTGCCAAGGCTCCAGAGTGACGACGGCGCCAGCGAACAACACCCTGTAACCAAGCCGCTGGGACCGGGGCAATGGTGGTCGTCTGATGAAACCGATAACATCCCGAACCTGCTCGCTACCCGTGAGCTCAGGACGAAATTCCTCCAGCTGCGCCCGTAGCTCCGCTTCCGTCCGCGGCGGGTTCTCGACCCGCATCAGCTCACCGGCCCGCGCCCATTCCGCCACATATTGGTCTGGGCCACCCGGGATGCCGAATCCGTATTCAACGTGAGCAGTAAGGAAGGCGTCTGTGAACGCGAGATGGACCCAGCGGAGCAGGTTCGGGTCATTGGCCGAATACTGCCGGATCTCTCCGCGGCTGTCCGTGTAGGTCCCGTGCACCTTCTCGTGCAGTTTCAGGACCCAATTGCTACCGCTCCTCGCAGCGTCCGTTGACCCATAGGTCACCGTGAAAATCCAGCGGATCGTTCCGGCCAGGCGGCCCAGCGGATCAGCCTTGTAACTGGAAAAGTCGTGTACCCCGGCCATGGCGCCAGGGTGCAACGCCTGCACCAGCAGTGCACGAATGCCCGCGACGGTGGGCGTCATGGAACTATGGATCGTCCAGGTCGCGGACCCGGGAGGGAAGTACCCGCCGTCGTCGCCCTTCTCCAGTTCCTGGGTCCACTCCGGCGGGGCGTCACCAGTGCCGGAGAACGTGTTGCGCAGTTCAGTGCGGAATCGCGAGAGCAATGAAACCATGCCTCCAGTATGCGCTCCGCCCCCACTGCGGAAACTCAGCCGACGACGTCGTCGTCGTTCCCCACGGTCCCGGCTGTCATGGCCGTCCAGCGTCGGAGGTAAGCGGCGCCGGCGTCGTCGTGAATCAGGTCACCGGCGGTCAGGATGCGATACGGCTTCTCCAGGATGCCCTCGGCGGGACGAACATCCACGTGCGCCACCAGGTGACCGTTGTGGTGAAGCCAGTCGGCCATGGCGTAGTCCGTGCGGGAGTCGCCGACCGTCCTCCACTCCTGCGGAAGGATGCCGTCGTGGGCCAGGAGTTCGACGGCGCGGCAGGCACCCAGATCCTTGCCGACCCGCACCGACTCGATATCGGTGGCGATGATGTTCGGGTCTATCCGGTAGTCCACGGTGTCATCGGAACCGGGTTCGTGGTGGTCCAGGCGGGATACGCCGTAACCATACTGGCGCATGAGCTGCAGGACGTCGGCGTCGAACATTTCCTGCTCCGCACGGTAGTCGACGCTCGCGACCTCCACATGCTGCTCCACCGAAATCATGGCTCGTTTGGTCTCGTCAAAGAACATGTGCGCCTGATATTTGTCCCGGACGAGGTCGCGGACGGCGTCAGAAAGCTTCTCCGGCATCTTCAGCTCATGGTCAATGGACAACGGCCCTTCGCCCTCGGACGTGAAAGAAAACCAGGTGGAACCCTTCTCGCAGATCGCATGAAACGTGAAGCCGTCGGGCACGCCAGCAGCGAGCAGAGGCGTCATGATTTGATCCCGAATAAACGAATCGGACCGGCCCGTATTGAAAATGACAGGCCACCCCGCCACCGCAATGGACCGCAGACTGTCGATGATTTCGTCCGTCACCCTCCGCGTCTCGGGATTCGCAATCGGTCCATCGACGTCAAGGAGGAGAGCCATCGCTGGCGTTGAAGAAGACATGCCACCATTATGTCCCCGGAGAGTAACCATTTGGCTACGAGTCAGCAGGCACGCCGTGACGCAAATACCAATGGTGATAAAAGTTATCTACGCTTGAGAAGTGATCTTCAAAGCAGTAGGCGACGCCCGCCCGTACCCGGACCATGGCTATGTCACGCCCAAGGACTGGGCGGCCGTGGCTCCGCGTCAGATGCGCCTGGACGAACTGGTCACCACCAAGACCACCCTGGACCTCGAAGCGCTACTCGCCGAGGACTCCACATTTTTTGGTGACCTGTTCCCGCACGTCGTGAAGTGGAAGGGAGTCCTCTACCTTGAGGACGGCCTCCACCGCGCTGTGCGTACCGCCCTGCACCAGCGCACCATCCTTCACGCCCGCGTACTGGACCTCGATGAATGACAAGCACCCGCACCGGCATGAAATAGACCCGCCGCCAGAACACCCCGAGAACTGGCACGGGCACAAAATCATCACCGAAACGGATCTGCTCAGCGCATTTCCCGACGACGACGCCCCCACCGAGAAACACAAGACCAAGTGGCGGCGCATCCGCCACGGCATTGTCCTGGTGGTCCTGCTGCTGGCACTCGTTGCTGCTGTCTTCGTTGCCATGGGCATTGCCCGGGGCGACATCAAGATCGCCGCTCTTGAACCAGACCCAAAACCCACCCCCACATGTCCCGCAGGGCCCTTCTCCTACACGGAAACGAAAGACGTCACTGTCAACGTTTACAACAGCACGGGCAAGAGCGGCCTCGCGTCGTCCACCTCGGAGGCGCTGAAGAAACGCGGCTTCACCATCGGTGCCGTGGACAACAAGAGGGCCTACGTCAAAGGTTCTACCGCCATCGTCGTCGCCGGTCCTGAAGGGCTGGACGAGGCCTTCACTGTCCAGCGAAACATCCCTGGCACCACGTTCAAGCTGGATGAGCGCCCGGACGACAGCGTCTCGGTGATCCTCGGCGTGACCTACACCGAGCTCGTGGATGCAAAAGCCATTTCCAAGGAGCCCGGTGCACTGAGCTGCCCGCACCTGGAACCGGAACCGGACCCGACGACGTCGACCAAGGCACCCGCGAAACCGTAGCTCGCTCCTGACTTTGGGTATCGCGCCCCTCGCCGCGCACAAATGGGCCCCTTCGGGACAATAGGGCCTCGCGGTTGGCAAGGCATTGTCCCGAAGGAGCCCATTTTCGGATTGCACCGCAGCTAGCCCGACCTCCCGACCGTCGGGAAGCCTGTGGCGATGGCTTGGACGGGCTGAGCTGCGGACGAACTAGCCGACGAGCGCTGATTCGCGGCTTTCGCACAGGAACCGTGCGTAGGCCGGGACGGTGAGGAACGTTGGGAACGCCTCGCCGAGGGCAACCTCTTCGAAGATTTCCCGGGCGTCGTCGAACCTGTCGCCGTCGAACCGTTCCATCGCGCCGAATTCCTCGTCAAGGAGTTCGTTGACCCAGTGCTCGGTCACCACTTCGCCCTCGTCCGTGACGGCGTTGAGGTGGATCCACTGCCAGATCTGCGAGCGGGAAATCTCGGCGGTAGCTGCGTCCTCCATCAGGTTGTTGATGGCGGCGGCGCCGTTTCCGCGCAGCCAGGACTCGATGTAGCGGATCCCGACCTCGATGTTGCTGCGGATGCCGCCCTCGGTGATGACACCCGGAGTGGCCGCAATGTTCAGCAGCGCCTTGTCATCGGGAACCACGTCCTCACGGGTTCGGTCCAGCTGGTTGGGCTTGTCCCCAAGGACCGAATCGAAGACCTCCATGGCCACCGGGACCAGGTCCGGGTGCGCCACCCAGGAACCGTCGAACCCGTCGTTGGCTTCGCGCGTCTTGTCTGCGCGCACCTTTTCCATAGCGACGGCGTTCGCGGCCTCGTCGCGGCGGTTCGGGATGAACGCTGCCATGCCGCCGATGGCGTGGGCGCCGCGCCGATGGCAGGTACGCACCAGCTGCTCGGTGTAGGCCCGCATGAACGGTGCGGTCATGGTGACCATACTCCGGTCCGGCAGGACGAAGCGGGGTCCACGGGTGCGGAAGTTCTTGATCACGGAGAAGATGTAATCCCAGCGTCCCGCGTTCAGCCCGGCAGCGTGTTCGCGCAGTTCATAGAGGATTTCCTCCATTTCGAAGGCTGCGGTGATGGTCTCGATCAGCACGGTGGCGCGGATGGTTCCACGGGGTATGCCCATCAGCGACTGTGCCTGGACGAAGATGTCGTTCCACAGCCGGGCTTCGAGGTGGTTTTCGATCTTCGGCAGGTAGAAGTAAGGCCCGTGGCCCTTGTTGATCAGCCGGTGCGCGTTGTGGAAGAAGTAGAGGCCGAAGTCCACGAGTCCGCCCGCAACCGGCGTGTTGTTGACCAGCAGGTGCTTCTCCGGCAGGTGCCAGCCGCGGGGGCGTACCACGATGGTGGGATTGTCTTCGCCGAGGGTGTACTCCTTGCCTTCGGGCGAGGTGAAGTCGATCCTGCGCTCCAGGGCGTCCCGCAGGTTCAGCTGTCCGTTGATGACGTTGGACCACGACGGCGTCGAGGAATCTTCCATATCCGCCAGCCACACCTTCGCACCGGAGTTCATGGCGTTGATGGTCATTTTCCGGTCCACGGGACCGGTGATTTCAACCCGCCGGTCTTCCAACCCGGGTGCGGTCGGGGCCACCTGCCACGATTCGTCGTCGCGGATGTGGGCCGTCTCCTTCAGGAAACGCGGGTCCTGGCCGTTGGCGATGTGCGTTCGCCGGTTTTGGCGCTGCTGCAACAGTTCCTGCCGGCGTGTGTACGTGGCCTTGTGGAGCTGGACCAAGAACTCGAGCGCCTGCGGGGTCAGGACTTCGTCCTGCCGCCGGATTGAGGGTGCGGTCAGTGTCACGCCGTTCAGGGTAATCAGGTCATTCATGGTGTTCTCCAAATCGTGGGGTTCGCTCAGATCAATGGCGCGGTTACCCGAGCCTTTAATGGAACTGTCCTTCTTCGGTGGAACCAACGAGGGCGAGGGTGCTGCCGCCCGGGTTCAGTGCTGTGGCAACCTGATCGAAGTAGCCGGTACCAACTTCACGCTGGTGCTTGGTGGCGGTGTAGCCGCGGTTTTCGGATGCGAACTCGCGTTCCTGCAGATCCACGTACGCGCTCATGCCGGTGCGTGCGTAGCCGTGGGCGAGGTCGAACATCGAGTAGTTCAGTGCATGGAAGCCGGCGAGGGTGATGAACTGGAACGTGAATCCCATCGCACCGAGTTCGCGCTGGAACTTCGCGATCGTGTCGTCATCCAGGTGCTTCTTCCAGTTGAACGACGGCGAGCAGTTGTAGGCGAGCATCTGGTCTGGGTGCTCGGCCTTCACGGCTTCGGCGAATTTCTTCGCCAGCTCCAGGTCCGGTGTGCCGGTTTCCATCCAGATGAGGTCAGAGTACGGGGCGTAAGCCTTGGCCCGTGCGATGCAGGGCTCGATGCCGTTGCGCACCTTGTAGAAACCTTCGGCTGTCCGCTCGCCGGTGATGAATTCCTGGTCCCGCTCGTCGACGTCGGACGTGATGAGCGTGGCCGCTTCGGCGTCGGTGCGGGCGATGATGACCGACGGCGCGTTGGAGACGTCGGCCGCGAGGCGGGCGGCGTTGAGGGTGCGGATGTGCTGCTGGGTGGGGATGAGGACCTTGCCGCCCAGGTGGCCGCACTTCTTCTCGGAGGCGAGCTGGTCTTCCCAGTGGACACCCGCAGCGCCGGCGGCGATCATCGACTTCATGAGCTCGAAGGCGTTCAAGGGTCCACCGAAGCCGGCTTCCGCGTCAGCGACGATCGGAACGAGGTAGTCATCAACGGTCTGCGTACCCTCAGCGAATTCGATCTGATCGGCACGCATCAAAGCATTGTTGATGCGGCGGACCACCAGCGGTACTGAGTTCGCCGGGTACAGGGACTGGTCCGGGTAGGTCTGCCCGGCAGCATTCGCATCCGCGGCGACCTGCCAGCCCGAGAGGTAGATCGCCTTCAGGCCAGCCTTGACCTGCTGCACTGCCTGGTTTCCGGTCAAAGCGCCGAGTGCATGAATGTAGCTTCCATCCTCGCGGCCCTTCGTGATCGACTCCCACAACTTCTCCGCACCACGGCTGGCGAGGGTGAACTCCTCCTGGACGCGCCCCCGGAGGCGTACGACGTCGGCGGCGGAGTAATCACGTGTGACACCATCCCAGCGGGTGTTGGCCTGCCACTCGAGTTCGAGCTGCTCTGCGGCGGACTGATTCTGGTTCTCGTGCTGGCCCATGATGTTCTCTCCTTCTCGTCGACCTGATCTGCAGGACATCTGCAGGACCGACGTTCGCTTCTGTAAAAACAACTTTTGCGCACTTCCACGGGCTTGCCCCCACATATTTCTGGAAAGAAACGCAGTTCTTCGCGTATCCTCAAGAAATGACAGAGTCAGCCTGGAATCCACCCGCAGGGCCTTCGTCGTCGGCTTCTCCCCTTGCTGCAGAAGCAGAAATTGACGTTATTAGCCTCGGAAGGCGCGTCCGCCACCTCCGCAAAGCCCGAAATATGACGCTCGATGACCTCGGAGCGGTGGTTGGGACGGCGCCGTCGCAGCTTTCCCTCATCGAAAACGGCAAACGTGAACCGAAACTGGGAATGTTGCAGAAACTTTCCAGCGCACTGGGCGTGAGCATCGACCAACTGCTCGGATCCGAACCACCGAGCCGGCGGGCGGCACTGGAAATTGAACTCGAACGGGCCCAGCGCGGACCACTGTACGAGTCTCTCGGTCTCCCCAAAGTGCGCACCTCATCGCGGCTCCCCATGGAAGTCCTCGAATCCCTCGTGGGACTGCAGGGCGAGCTGGAACGGCGCCTCAACGAACAGGCCGCGACACCGGAAGAGGCCCGGCGCGCGAACGCAGCGTTGCGCTCGCAGATGAAGGAACGCAACAACTACTTTGCCGAATATGAGGCGGAGGCGCAGAAGGTCCTGAATGCCGTGGGGCACAAGAGCGGGCCGATGTCCGAGAACGTGGTGGCGTCGATCGCCACGCATCTGGGATTTTCGCTGCACCATGTGGGGGACCTGCCGCACTCCACCCGTTCAGTGACGGATCTGAAAAATCACCGGATCTTCCTCACACATTCGCAGCGGACCGACCACAATCCGCGCACCGTGCTGCTGCAGGCCCTGGGCCACTACGTGCTCGGGCATTCGACCCCGGAAAATTACGCGGAGTTCCTGCGGCAGAGGGTGGCGACGAACTATTTTGCGGCCGCGCTGTTGCTGCCGGAGAAGGCGACCATCGAGTTTCTGCAGCGCGCCAAGGCGGCGAAGGAGATCGCGGTGGAAGACGTCCGGGACGCCTTCTCCGTGTCCTATGAGACGGCGGCGCACCGGTTCACGAACCTCGCCACCCAGCACTTGGGGATCCCCACGCACTTCCAGAAGACACACAAGAGCGGCATCATCTACAAGGCCTATGAGAACGACGGCGTCACCTACCCGCAGGATCACACTGGCGCCATCGAGGGTCAGCCCTCGTGCCGGCAGTGGACGTCACGTGCCGTGTTCGATGTGCCCGACCGCTTCAGCGCGTACAGCCAGTACACGGACACCCCGAGCGGCACGTTCTGGTGCACTGCCCGGACGGAGCGAAGCGCCAGCGGCGAGTTCTCGCTCAGCGTGGGCGTGCCCTACGCGCACGTGAAGTGGTTCAGGGGGAGGGAGACGACGGCGAGGGCCAAGTCGTTCTGCCCGGACCCGGCCTGCTGCAAGCGGCCGCCGGCATCCCTCGCCGAGGACTGGGCAGGTTTCGCCTGGCCGAGCGCACGGGCACACTCGCACCTGCTGGCTGCCATGCCGCCAGGCGCGTTCCCCGGCGTCGATGAGACCGAGGTGTACTCATTCCTGGCGGCACACTCGGGTTAGCGCCGCGCAGCATTGCCTGTCAGTTGCATCCGTCCGGGCCGCAGACCGCACCGTCGGCGGAAGCGCCGTCGTTCGCTGAATTGACCATGGTCAGTGGTGAGACTTCCTGCCAGGCCGTGGTCAATGCCTCGGTGAAGATTTCCCGCGGCTGTGCGCCCGAAATCCCGTACTTCATGTTCAGCACGAAGAACGGAACACCCGTGACGCCGATAGCGCGGGCCTGAGCGAAATCAGCCTCCACCTCCTGCCGGTACTCTTCACTGTCCAGGACACGGGCGACGTCGTCAGCTGGCAGGCCAGCCTGCTCGGCCAAATCTCGAAGCACCTGCTTGCTGCCCATGTCCAGCCCCTTCTCGAAGTGTGCCGAGAGCAGCAGCTCCTTCAGGTCACCTGCCTTGTCATGCTCACCGGCAAGGTGCAGGAGGCGATGCGCGGTCAAGGAATTAGCCACCGTGAGCGCATCGAAGTCGTAGGTGAGGCCCTCACCCGCGGCCTGCTCGGAGACATGGCTGAGCATCTGCTGGACCTGGGCTGGGTCCATGCCCTTCATTTTGGCCAGGTACTCGGCCTCCGTGCCGTCGTAGTGTTCCGGCAGCGAGGGGTCTAGTTGGTAGCTGTGCCAGGTGATGTCTACCTGGTCTCGGAACGGAAGCTGCTTCAGCGCGGATTCGAAACGGCGCTTGCCTATGAAGCACCATGGGCAGGCGATGTCGGACCAGATATCAACGGAGAGCCGGGGAGAAGTCATACAAGCGTCAACCCTTGGCGCGAGAGCGCTATTCCTCAGAGGCCCAGACCAGAGCCCTCCACGCCGATTTATGTAAACGAGCGCTATTCGGGATGCGCTGAGCGCCGCCGCCCTTTTCAGCCCGACTGAACCGAGTACATCTGGATCGATATGACTGAATGCTTCAACGAAGGCGGTAGCCCATGCTTGAGCATCGACTCGACGTGGCAGACGATTAGGACTAGGAGGCAAGGGGCAAAGAAAATCGGCGGGTACCCGGTTTCCCGGGACCCGCCGACTCTCGATCCAACTACAAATTACTTCACAATGCAGTCAGGCCCTGTGACATCTACAACCAGTCGGTTGATGAACGCTGCCATAGCATCACGCTTGACAGGCTCAACCGGACGGTAGGTGCCATCCGGGTAACCGGTCGACACACCCGTCTCGTCCATCCACGAAATTTCGCGGTGGAACAGGTTGTTCAGCTCGATATCGGTGAACGGCTTTGTCTGCGGTGCCTTGTAGGCCTCCGCTGCATCAGATGCCTCATTGGTGCAAACATCTGCAACAAAGCGGTTCATGAACGCAGCCATCGCGTCACGATTCACCGGAGCCAACGGGCGGTAGGTGCCGTCCGGGTAACCGGTGGACAGACCCGTTGCCTCCATCCACGCCATCTCCTTGTAGAACTTCGTGTCCAAGGTGATGTCCGTGAACGGCGACTCGCTCGGTGCATCGAAGGCAGGCTCGCCAGCAAGGCGGTACAGGAACGCAGCCATCGCGTCACGGTTGACCGTCTCAAACGGCTTGTACGTACCATCCGGGTAACCCGTTGTCAGGCCGTTGTCCGCCATCCAGTTGATGTTCTCAGAGAACATCAGGCTGTCCGGAACGTCCGGGAAGCGGAGCTTCCCGTCCTCAGCAACAACAATCTCGTCCTTGACGCCCTCAGCGTTGTGGTGGTGCAGGAAGAGGAGCTTGCCAGCGACGTCGTCCGCACTGCGGTGTACCAGCAGCGTGGAATCGTTCAGGTCAGCGAACAGGTTGCTTTCCGATGATCCTTCAGCGCCTTCGAACCACATGGCCGGCTGGGTCAGGTTGAAACCGATCCAGTCAGTGGCATCAACAGGAACGTTGTTACCTTCACCGTCAACCATGAGCGGGTGCTCGGTGACGACGCGGTACTTGATGTCCTGAGACTTCGTCAGATCCAGGCCAAGCGCACTTGCGTAGATCGGCATGGTCACAACGTTGGTGTCGAACGTGTTCGTATCCACGTCGCCAGCAAAGTTGTTGACGGAGTTGAGTGAACCTTCCACAACCTCAGTGGATCCGTCTGCATTGTGCTTGACCACCTGGAAGACTGACAGATCCAGATTCGCAATGCGTGTTGTCGTGGCACTGAAATCAGCCTTGTCATCGCCTGTGGTTTCGATCTCAGTGGTGATGTAGCTGTTCTCGCCCAGCGAGTTCCAGTTGTCCCACGTGCTGATACCGATATTCAGGAGGCCGTTGTTGACGTCCCCACCAGCCGCCGCAATGGCAGGAACAGTGGAGGCTGCGCCAACCGCACGAAGATCCAGCTGGTGCAGCGAATCGAGCGACAGGTTCTCGGCGCGCTTGCTTTCAGCACCAAGTACCAGCGGTGACACCTTGGACAGGTATGCCTCGGAGCCTTCGCCCTGGTTCAGGTCGCGGCCCTTGAAGGTGACCGGAACGGTGTCCGCGGTCGGTTCAAAGGTGACCTTGGCACCAGCGGACATTTCCGACGTCGGCTGCGGAGCCGAGTAGACGGGAACGCGCAGCGCCGGAACGCCTTCGCTCGTGAACTGAACGCGGCCCGAAACGTCGGCCAGGTACTGACGGGGGACACCAAGCTGTGTAACTTCAGCGGCGGGGTCCAGAGTCTTGGCCAGTGCGGCAGGGTCGGCGATCGTCAGGGTGACGACAGCGGTTGCCTTGGCATTGGCTGGGACGACGATGGATGCAGATCCATCCTTCGCTGAACCAACCGTTACCTCAACACCGGGCATAGTGGTTGCTTCCAGGTACTCAGCTGTGTAGGTGCGAACAGTCTTGGACTTGTTCTCGATCGTGATGTTCTTGGTGATCGAAACAGCCTTGCCGCCCAGTTCCACGATGCCGAAGTTGACCGAGGTCAGTTCGATATTGTCCGCGGCGTACGCCAGAACATCAGTGTCCAGAGCCTGCAGGGCGTCAACACGGCCGGAGCCAACACGGTTCGGTCCATGAACAATGCCCTCGCCCGCCATGATGTCGTGCGTTGCCGTGTTCATGACAATGCTCTTGACTTCGTACGGGTTGAACGACGTCGAACCGTAAACGAGAGCAGCGATACCGGCAACCATCGGCGTAGCCATGGACGTTCCGGTCTTCACCGAAGCGCCGTTACCGGTGCCGACCTGAGCGGAACCAATGAGAGTTCCCGGGGCCGCGACGTCTGGCTTGACGACTCCATTGGAACCGTGAACACCCCGTGAAGAGCTGGCGTTCAGCGTATCCAATGCACCGGATTCCGAGGTGCCGGTTGCGATGTAATCGGCATCCAGCTTGACCTCGAGCGTGCCAGCCTCAGCGGCGGGACGAAGCTTGTCCGAGAATGCGTTGGTGAACTGTACGCCCGGGATGGTTGCGTTTCCGGCGATACCGGAATCGAAGACCGAGCGCGGCGAGTCGAGGACTACACCTTCAGCGCCAGCGGCCTCAGCGTTATTGAAACGAGTGCCGGAACCACAGGGGAATGCACCGTTCTCTTCCCACTGCAGCCAAACCCACTTGCCTTCCAGCGAACCTTCTTCAAAAGCATCACAACCAAACTTGTTGGCTGCCGGTGCCATCACCACTGTGCCGGTGAGCTCATCTTCAGTGGCGGCAGCATAGTCAAAGTTAACGCTGTACTGGCCTGAAGCGGAACCTGCGACGTCGGACGGAGCGAGGATCTCGGCCCGGTCCAAAGTGACCTGGGAACCAACGGAGTTGGCAACGGTCAGTGCGGATGCCGCGCTGCCCGGTGTGCCGCCGACGTCGTAGATGTCGCCGTCATTGCCTGATGCAACCACGGAAAGGACACCCTGTGCGGTCAGAGCGTTAACGATGTCTACCTCGGGGTCATCGGGCAGGCCGAAGTTCGATCCGAGGGACATGTTGACAACCTGTGCGCGGTCGCTGAAATCGCCGTCTTTGTTGGGGTCCAGCACGTAATCGAGTGCCTGGCCAACAACGTTGGAGGAGCCTTCACAACCGAAGACACGGATGGACACCAGCTTGGCATCCGGTGCTGAGCCGGGGCCGATCTTCATGGCGTTGACTTCCTCGGCCGTCAGGGTCGAGTAATCGCCTTCGAAGGTGCTGCCGTCAGCATTGACGCCGTAGCCTGCAGCGGTTCCGGCCACGTGGCTACCATGGCTCTGGCAATCCAATGGGTTCGGGTCTGGCTTCGGGATGGGCTGGTAAGACTCAGCAGAGGGGTCAGCGTTGTAGTCGTCGCCCACGAGGTCCCAACCGCCCGCGTACTTCTCGGCGTCGAACAAGCTGGGATCCGGCGCTTCAGCTTCAGCGGCCTGAGCCTGCTCAAAGGCTTCAACCGTGCCGGGACCACCGAAGTCAGCATGCGTGTAATCCAGGCCGGTGTCCAGAACGGCGATGGTGACATCCTCACCGGTCTCGTCCCGTTCAACCCATGACGAGAGGGCATTGGTATCAATAACCGCGCCCTTGTTGTCATACGTCTTGGGGATGATGCCGCTGATTTTCACAACGTCACTACGCTTGGCAATTTCACGGACAGCGTCAGCGTCACCCGTGATGGCAACACCAGGGATGGTGTTGGTGGTGGTGTAAATGTGGGTAGCGGAGGCAGCCTTGGTAACTTCCTTGGCCTTGGCCTCGATGTCCGCCCGAATGGACTTGACCTCGGCTACCTTGTCTACAGGTTCCTGGCCGCCCAACCGGACTTCGAGGGGCTGGGTCTGCTCGAAGGCGCCCTTGCCCTCGAACTGGATGAACACTGAAACAGGACCCTGCTTGGTGCGCAGGTCCTTGCTGAGCTTGAGATCCGGACGCTTCTGGTTCTGATTCTGGATGCCTGTGGCCGTAGCTTCGCCCTGGGACGAATTATCTACAGCCAAAGCAGGTGTCCACATACTGCCGGCGAGCGCAAGGCCTGTCAGCGATGCCAACACAGCCTTTCCTGCTCCCCGGTGTTGTGACTTGCTCATACTGCTCCTTCAAGAGAGTCAGTCATAGCCGACCGTCCAGTGCGCATTGTGTGCCCCCGGAACTGCTGCTGACGTGGCCATGACAGGTGTGAGTGATGGTGCTGAACTACTGGGTGTCAACAGATGAGCGCCCCGACCCCAAACGATTGGTTTACTCACAGAACAGCTTTATGTGTCTGCCGTCACAAGTCAACAGGTGTCCACCAATTTGAGACACTTAAAAATGTTGGGCTACCAAACCGCTAGGGGCGCACCGAAAGCCGGTCCTTTAACCGCCGGTAACGACGACGCAGGAGACTCACCAGGGAAGCGTCGCTGACCGCTTCTTCGAGCCGCTGCAGGCGTTCGCTCATCTGCCGATTCTGCTCCAGGGACTGCATCAGCAGTTCCTCCGCATAGTTCTTGCGCTGGTGCAGGTGGTCTGCGAGGCGGCACTCGTGTTTGGTCAGGTACAGGAGCGCGCCGAGACCGTTGTCCCGAACGTAGTCCTTGAGGTGACGCTCCCGCACCAGCAGATCCAGCCGCTGATGCTCATGGTCCTTCGCGATCACGCTATTGCCGAGGTCGCCGGATTCAAGCCTGCGCTGGTGCCAGAACGCCAGCGGCTCCCCATCGATGAAGCCCATGGTGTGGGCGGAGAGCACGCGGAGCAAAAACTCCCAGTCACCTACTGCGGCGAGGTCCTCGTCGAAGTATCCGACGTCGTCGTGCAGGTTCCGGCGGTACAGTATGGAAATTGGAACAAACCGGTTGACCCGAAGAATGTCGAACAGCGTGACGGTGGTGATGCCGGGTTCGAAGACTTCCCGGTCCACTTCCTGGAGGTGGTGCCCGTAGACCCGCTCGAAGATGATCTCCGTGCGAACGGCAACGCCGGCGTCGTCACTATCTTTCAGGTGAGCAACGGTCCGGGCAAGGAATTCCGGGTGCCACGTGTCGTCGTCGTCGTGGATGGCAATGAAGTCCGATGCACTCGAGCGGATAGCACGATTTGCGGCCGCTTCCATGCCGGCCGATTCCTCGTGATGCATCACCTGCACCCGGTCGCCCAATTCTGCCGAATGTTCCGCGACGATCTTGTCCACCGGGGCGGCCGAACCGCCGTCGTTGACAATGACCAGCGTCCAGTCCTGAAAGGACTGCGCGAGAACATCTTTGACGGCGCGAGCCAACAACAGCCCCCGATCCTTCGTTCTCATGACGATGGAGACGGAGGGGTGGGCCTTGTTCAATGGGTGTCCTTTCGGTTCAGCATGCGCGTCCTTGCGGATGCCAGGGTGCGGATCAGGGCGAAACTGCGGGAGTTGAACCAGCCGTCGAGTTCGGCGCGCGTATCGTTGGCGCGCTTGTGCTCGGCGTCGAGGTGCGATTCGAGGTGCTCGTTGTCAGCTCTCAGGGACGTGAGCTCGGCGGATTGGGCGAGGAAGACCTCGGCCTCATCCGGTGCGAACCAGGTGCCGTTTGGCGTTAGTTCATGGACCATGGGTAGCTGGGGTGGATCCGGTGTTGCCCCCTGAAGTCCGCGCACGACGGCGTCCCACCACTTTTCGTGGTGGTCCCGGAGCGTTGAATGCGCATTGTTCAGGTGGTCGTGGATGTCTGCGCGACGCTCCCACGCCTCAGAGATCGCCGCGGTGAAGGAGGGCCCGACGACGGCGGGAAGAGGGAGCGCGAAAGCGCCCAGCCCCCAGTTCTCCAGTGCTCCGCGCAACCGTGCCTCGCTGTAGTCCTCAACGGCCAGGGCTACGCAGGGCACCCGTGCGTCGGTCGCGAAGACGGCGGGGTGATAGCGCGAAGTGATCACCATGGACGCCCCGGCTGTCAGCGCAGCGGTAGATTCAGCGTCCGCGATGGAGCGCAGTTCCACGTTCTTCGACTCCATCGCCTCGGCGATCCGCGTGTGCATGGCCTCATCGCCGTCGCCCGCTCCTTCGGTGGCCATGTGGGGCAGGAAAACGATGGGCAGGCCGGTCAGCTGAGCAGCGTGATCCAGAGCGGACGCGGTGTGTCTGACGAACGTGGTCTGCGGCATGGAGCCGGTACCTGACGCAAACGTCGCCGCGATGTACGGACCGTTGGGAGCTGCCTCCTTGTTCGTCGCCGTGCTCGCGTAGAAGGAAGCGTCATCCAGGCACGGAACCACGTTGTCCGTGTTCGACAGGTCCCGTCCCAGACGCAGCGTGGTGGCCTCACGCGCACCCAGAACGACGGCGTTGGACACCAGTTCCGCAGCTATATCCCGGTCGCGACGGACCAGTGCGGGACCGAGTGTCTGCCCGCTGATCAGCACCGGAAGGCCCAGTCCGCGCGCCAGCGCTGCAACCGCAGCCCGCTCGTACAGCAACCAGCCGTAGATGGAATTCAGGTTGCCGCCACCTGCAATAAGGAGAGCGTCGCAGGTCCGCAGGGTGGCGGTGAGCTGCTGCGCTTCCGCCGGGCGGCCGTCGTCGTTCGTGACCGCGTCGAAGTACGATTCCCGTTCCCGTGGCGGCCAGGGGAAGGGCAGCGTGGATACCGCATCGCAGCCGAAACGGCGCGTTGAATCGTCGGGGTTACGGCTGAGGACAACGATGTCCGCCACACCACGCTGCCGCAGTTCCTGCACAGCAGCATGGGTCATGGCTTCGTCGCCAACATGATAAACAGGCTGCCCAATGTCACCGAGGAGCGCGATCTTCATGAGACTCCTGTCAGACAGATCAGCACGCGCGGCTATCCGGCCTGCACGGGTGCGCCGCCAGTGGCTGCCCCGCCCTGCCAGAGTGCATCGAAAGGCGCGTTGGAAGAGACCCGGTGGCGGATGCCTTCTGTAACAAACTTCTTGGCGGTCTTGGCCGCTTCCAACGGCGTGGCGCCCTTGGCGAGCTCGGCGGCGACGGCTGCTGCCAGAGAGCAGCCCGCTCCGCTGACTGCTACTTCTCCGACCTTCGGTTCGCTGAGGACCTCGAGCGTCTCGCCGTCGTAATAGACGTCGACGGCGTCCGCACCTTCCAGACGCACCCCGCCCTTGGCGAGGACGACGGCGCCGCTCACCTCGTGGATCTTTCGTGCAGCTTCCTTGAGGTCGTCGACGGTGTTGATCGTCATGCCGGACAAGCTCTCAGCCTCGAAGTGGTTCGGCGTGACGAACGTTGCGAGCGGGAGGAGGTTCGCCTTGAGTGCCTCATCCGTGTCCAGAGCTGCGCCCGGCTCCTGTCCCTTGCAGATCAGTACCGGGTCAAGGACAACGTTCTTCCATTCCTGGTTCTTCAGCGCTGTAGCAACGGTGTTGATGGTGGTGGGAGTGCCCATCATGCCAAGCTTCACCGTGTTGAGCTGGCCCGAGTAGCACGTCTGAACGGCTTCGAGCTGGTCCGAGATAACCTGGGCGTCCACCGGGACGAAGCGGTGATTCCAGTTGTCCTTGGGATCGAAGGACACGATGCAGGTCAGCGCGGTGATGCCGAAAACGCCGAGTTCCTGGAACGTCTTCAGATCCGCCTGGGCGCCAGCTCCGCCCGTTGCTTCCGAACCGGCGATCGTCAGGGTGATGGCAGGGGAGGGTGTGTTCTGGGACATAGTTCTATCTTGCTACGTCTTGGGGGGAGATGGCGAGTCCGCGGACGAACCGTTATTGCGCGCGGAGGCCGCGATAGCCGCCTGCCACAAGTGCATCGAGGCGTAGGAACGCCACGGCGCCCACATGGTTGCATGCTCCGCCAGGAGCCTATGATGTGCGGCTTTCGAGCCCTCGGCATCGAGGATGCCAACAGCTTTCGCTCCGGCGACCAGTGCGACGTCGCCGGTCAGCCACGCGTCGGGATCGCCCAGTACGCGCATCGCGATGTACGCGGCGGTCCAGACGCCGATCCGCGGGACCGCCACCAGCTCGGATCGCAGGAGTTCCGTATCACTATCAGCGTGGACGTCCAACTCACCGTCAGCCAAGGCCCGAGCAGTATTGACGACGGCGCGGATGGACTGCCGGGGGAGCCGCAGCGGCCTCTCCGGATCGAGGGTTTCGCCGTCCTCGGGAACCGGGACTGCGCCAGCAATCTGCTCAGGGTTGGGGAACAAGCGATCCAGACCAGCTATGTCTGATTGGTACGGAGAGCCCGCGGCCGTGGTCATTCGAGTGAGATGGGTTCGGGCAGCAGCCACGGAAATCTGCTGCCCAACAATCGCGCGGATCACCATTTCGTGCGGATCCACCGCCCCGGGAACCCTGATCCCGGGAGTCTGCTCAACAAGTGGAGCGAGCGTGGGGTCGGCAGAAAGTGCGGCATCGGTGACGGAAGGATCGGCGTCGAGATCAAACAGGCGGCGAACGCGCGCAACAGCCGGTTCGACGTCGGCCATGGACGTGAGCTCCAACCGCACGTTTAGCCCCCAACCGCCGTCGGGCGCTTGGGTAGCCACGGCATCAAAGGCGCCGGGCCCCTGCGGAAACCGCAGGGTGCGGGCGTAACGCAAGCGGCCGACGTCGTTCATTTCAGCCACCTCAACACCCGGAAGGGCGCGAACAGCGAGGAAGTGGAAAACCCCGGGTGCGTCGAAAGGCTGCCGCAGGGGAAGGTCAAACTGCAGGGATGCGGTTCGGGCGGCCGCACTAGTCAAGGCAGAACTCGTTGCCCTCCGGGTCTTGCATCGTGATGAATCCGGCCTCCGTCCCCTCGTCGGCCGAGAACGCGGCCAGCCGTGCCGGGTCGGCGCAATCAAAGGTGATTTGAACTTCTCGCGTCATAGGACAACTCTACGTTCCTGTACATGACGCGGGTAGACCAAGGTTGTTGAACAATCCTTGCGTAGATTGTTCAACAACCTGTAGTCTTCGAATCAACATAACCTGTGACTGGCGTCACTCAACGTTTGGAATCAACATGTCAGACACCGCTACCAAGCCAGCATTGAGCCCCTCGGGACGGCGGACTGCCCTGCTGGGCGCCATGTTCCTCATGGCGACCAGCGCGATCGGCCCCGGCTTCATCACGCAGACCACCGTCTTTACCGTTCAACTCGGTGCCGCGTTTGCGTTCGCCATTCTCATCTCGATCCTCGTTGACATCGCAGTCCAGCTCAACGTCTGGCGGGTTATCGGCGTTTCCGGGATGCGCGCGCAGGAGCTCGGAAACAAGGTGCTCCCCGGGCTGGGCTGGTTCCTGGCGGTTCTCGTATTCCTCGGCGGAGTGGTCTTCAACATCGGGAACATCGCCGGAACGGGTCTTGGCGCCAACGCGATGATGGGGATCGACCCGAAAATCGGCGGCGCCATCTCCGCCGTGATCGCCATCCTGATCTTCCTCTCCAAACGTGCTGGAATGGCGCTCGACCGCATCGTGGTCATGCTCGGAGCGGTCATGATTCTGCTCATGATCTACGTGGCAATCGTCGCGGCGCCTCCGGTGGGCGAAGCGCTGAAGAACACGATCCTCCCCGAGGAAATCGACTTCCTGATCATCACCACCCTCATCGGCGGCACCGTCGGCGGCTACATCACCTACGCCGGCGCGCACCGCATGCTCGACTCCGGCGCAACCGGTGTGGATAACGTCAAGGCAATCACCCAAAGCTCCGTCCTCGGCATCATCGTCACCGGCATCATGCGGGTGCTGCTGTTCCTGGCGATCTTCGGCGTCGTCGCTGGCGGTGTAACTCTCGCGGGAAGCAATATGGCAGCTGACGCCTTCGGCCACGCCGCCGGCGAAATCGGAATGCGGCTGTTCGGGGTTGTCCTCTGGTGCGCCGCCCTCACCTCCGTCATCGGCGCCGCCTACACGTCCGTGTCATTCGTGACCCGCTCATCCACATCAGAACGACGCCGGAACCTCATCACCGTGGGCTTCATCGCCTTCTGCGCCGCCGCGTTCCTGCTCCTCGGCCAGGCACCGCAAACCCTGCTGATCTTTGCGGGTGCATTCAACGGTCTGATCCTGCCCATCGGATTCGCCGTCGTTCTCTGGGTTGGCTGGCGGCGTCGTGATCTGCTGCAGGGGTACAAGTACCCTGTGTGGCTCCTTATTATTGGCGTGCTGACGTGGCTCCTCACCATTTATCTTGGCTGGAATTCACTGGCTGGTATGGGAAAGCTGTGGGCCTGATGAGCACCCCGGCACCACTGACCGAGAACGCCCTGCTGACCCCGACCGAGGCGCGGCAAGCGTTCCGCAACGGCCTCGTCTCGCCGACTTCGGGCTTCTCCCGCGGCTATGCCCAGGCGAACCTCATCATCGTTCCGCGGGCGCAGGCTTTCGACGTGCTGCTCTTTGCCCAGCGCAACCCGAAAGCGTGCCCCATCCTGGGCGTGCTCGACGCCGGTGAGACCACCGGACCGCTGCTCACCGGAGGCGATATCCGGACCGACGTGCCCAAATACGTCGTGTACCGTGACGGGCAGCCCATAGACGAACCGACCGACGTCACCGCCTACTGGCGCGATGACCTCGTGACGTTCATGATCGGCTGCAGCTTCACCTTTGAGTCCGCACTGCTCGACGGCGGCGTCCCGATTGCGCACATCGACCAGGGCGTGAACGTGCCCATGTACAAAACCAACATCCCCTGCGAAAGTGCTGGCACCATGTCGGGGCCGCTCGTGGTGTCGATGCGCCCTCTCCCGGCGTCGCAGGTGTCCGACGCCGTCCGCATCACCTCGCGCTACCCCGCCGTGCACGGTGCTCCCGTTCACATCGGAAACCCGGAAGAGTTGGGCATCGAGTCTCTTGGGCGCCCAGACTTCGGCGATCCAGTGACCGTTCCCGAAGGGCATCTGCCGGTGTTCTGGGCTTGCGGCGTCACACCGCAGGCCGCGGTCATGCAGTCCAGGCCGTCCTTCGCGATTGGCCACGCACCCGGGCACATGCTCATCACCGACGCCCGGGACAGCGACTACCTGATTCCGTAGCGCCGTTTCTGCTTCTCCATCTCTCCGCAAAATTGCCGCTTGCACGCAGAATTGCGCGTTGCAACGCACGATTCTGCAGCTTAGCGGCAATTTTGCGAGCTCGACGAGGCAAGGCAGGAGCGGAGTCTCGGGCTCAAGAGCTGATTGGCTGTTCTGTACTCGTCTCTCAGTCGCCGAGGTGCTCGAGCAGCTCTGCCTCAGCGGCGTCGAGGTAGCTGCGCAGTCCCTCTGCCGCCTCGGCACGCTGCCCGGCACGCAACCGCTCCACGAGGTCCACGTTCCGGTGCACGTAGTGGCTGTGGAAGTCCGGTGCTGAGGACATCGTGTGAAACACGAGCCGCATCTGCGCGAGCACCCGGGTCATCAAGACCTCCAGCGACTCGCTTCCGCTCATGGCAATCACGGCGCGGTGCAGAGCCTGGTTCGCGCTGGCCATACGGGGCACGGAACCTGCTTCCCGCGCTGCCGTTGCTTCTGCGATGATCGCATCCATGGCATCGAGATCCGACGACGACACCTCGCCCCACATAACCGCGGCCGGCTCGATCATGCGCCGCACCCGGTAAATTTCCTGCACATCGTCCCGCGTCGGTGCGGCAACAAAAACGCCGCGATTCGCAATCCGCGTGACAATCCCTTCGCCTACAAGACTGCTGAACGCCTCCCGCAGGGTGTTCCGAGAAACCCCCAGTGACGCGGACAGCGACTGCTCGGAAAGCTTGGACCCCGGCGTCAGCTGCCCATCGGCAATCCGGCTTCGCAGCACGGAAGCGACCCACGCGCCGGTATGCGCATGCTCAGCAGTGGGCGCGGGAAACTCTCCCGGCAGCGCGTTCATCAGCATCCCCCTAATCTACCGGCAGACTCCCTAACTGATGGTGCCCAGAGCGTCACCGCGTACGACGGCGGCTCCCGCCTCCTGCGGGCCTCTCACCAGAGTGCCGGATCGCTGGGCGGAGACCGTGGTTTCCATCTTCATGGCCTCCAGGACCGCCACCGGGTCTCCCTCGGAAACCTGGGCGCCGTCGTTGGCAACCCACTTCACCAGGTTTCCGTTCATGGGAGCGGTGAGGGCGCCGTCGTCGTGCGTTCTTGAATCGGTGGGCGGAGAAGGTTTGGCGCTGCCGCCGGTCATCAGCGCGTTCCACAGCTCCGTTGGGAGTCCGAGGCGGACGGCTTTGCCCTCGACGTCGACTGTGAGGCGTTTGCGTTCAGCACTGGGCTCGGCTGCCGCGAGTTCCGGCGAGGCTGCGAGCTCCTCCGCGAACTCGGTCTCGATCCACGTGGTGTACACGCTGAGGGAGTTGGGCTGGGTGAACGCCGGGTGGCGGACGACGGCCCGATGGAAGGGCAGGACGGTTGCCAGTCCGCGGATCTGAAGTTCGTCCAGTGCAGCGCGCGCCCGGCGGAGGGCCTGCTGCCGGTCGGATCCCCAGACAATGAGTTTGGCCAGCAGGGAATCGTATTCCGACGGCACGGTGCCGCCGCTCCGAAGCCCCGAATCAACGCGGATACCGGGACCAGTGGGCGCTTCGAAGACCTCGACTGTGCCGGGACAAGGCAGGAAGCCGCGCGCTGGATCCTCGGCGTTCAGACGGAACTCGAACGCGTGGCCGTGGGGCTGCGGATCCTCAGTCAGGGAAAGTTCCAGACCATCGGCAATGCGAAACTGCTCACCGACCAGATCCACGCCGGACGTCTCCTCAGTGACGGGGTGCTCCACCTGCAGACGCGTGTTCACCTCCAGAAAAGAGATGATGCCATCAGGGGACACGAGGTACTCCACGGTTCCGGCACCCGTATAGCTGGCCTCGCGGCAGATCGCCTTGGCCGACTCGTGGATGCGCCGCCGCTGCTCGTCCGTGAGGAACGGCGCCGGTGCTTCTTCCACGAGTTTCTGGTTACGCCGCTGCAGTGAGCAGTCGCGTGTGCCCACCACCACCACATTGCCGTGCGTATCCGCGAGAACCTGCGCTTCCACGTGCCGGGGTTTGTCCAGGAATCGCTCCACAAAGCATTCGCCCCGCCCGAAAGCGGCTGTCGACTCCCGCACCGCAGACTCGAACGCGTCCTCCACGTCCTCCATCCTGCGCGCGATCTTCATGCCGCGGCCGCCGCCGCCAAAAGCGGCCTTGATGGCCACCGGCAACCCGTTCTCCTCGGCGAAAGCCCTTACCTCGGCGCCGTTCTGCACCACACCGTCCGATCCTGGAACCAGCGGCGCACCCGCCCGGACGGCGATTTCACGCGCAGTCACCTTGTTGCCCAGATCGCGGATAGCCTGCGGCGACGGACCGATCCACGTCAGCCCGGCGTCCAGCACAGCCTGCGCGAACTCCGCATTCTCAGACAGAAAACCGTAGCCCGGATGGACCGCGTCAGCTCCTGACGTTGCGGCCGCGCGGAGCAGTTTCTCGATGCTCAGATACGTGTCCGCACCCGTGCTGCCTTCCAGCGCGACGGCCTCATCGGCGAGGTGGACGTGCATCGCATCCGCGTCCGGATCCGAATACACGGCCACGGACGCCAATCCGGCGTCGGAACACGCACGCACCACCCGCACAGCAATTTCGCCGCGATTGGCGATCAGGACCTTTTTCATGGACGGCCTCCTTGAGATGGCGTGAGTGAGTCGGGATCGACGACGACGAAACGGACCGCCGTGCCCGGCACGAGTTGGGCAGCCACAGGCAGATCTTCCGGCACGACGACGGCGATCACCGGATAACCGCCCGTCACCGGATGGTCCGCGAGGAACAGGACAGGAAGGCCTGACGGCGGCACCTGCAGCGCACCGGCAACAGTGCCTTCGCTCGCCAACTCACCGTCCCGAACCCGCTGCAGCGGCTCAGCGCCGTCGAGCGTGAACCGCACACCAATCCGGTTCGATTCAGCGCTCGCAGTCCAGCCCGGTCCTGTCAGGGTTTGCAGTGCCTGGTCGCCGAACCAGTCATCGCGCGGGCCGGTAGTGATCCGTAGCGTCATGGCGCCGTCAGTGAGCGGAGCCAGAGTGGAAGATTCCGGGTGCCCCACCACGTGGCCGGTCACCGCCGGACCCGTGCTCAACACCGTGCCAGCCGTCAGCGGTTGAGGCCCGACGCCGGACAGCGTGTCCGTTGAGCGGCTCCCCAGAACTTGGGCAACATTCAGCCCGCCACGGACGCCGAGGTATGTGCGAAGTCCGTCGGTGGGCGTCGCAAGAGTGAGAGTTTCGCCGTCGAGCAGTGCGAAAGGCGTGCACATCGGGGCTGTCCGGGGACCGGCGTCGCCGGCGATGGCGGCAGGAGCGACGGCGCCCGTCACGGCCAGGACAGCGTCGCCGTGGGCGCGTACCTGCAAACCACCCGATACCGTCTCGATCACAGCCGACGACGAAGAGTTGCCAACCAGCCGGTTCGCTTGCCGTGCAGAACGGGTGTCCAGCGCGCCCGAAGCGGAAACACCCAGATCACCGAACCCCGGACGGCCCAGATCCTGAACCAACGCCTGCATCCCCGGCGCCACAATTTCCAGGGCGCGGGGTGATCCACTGGAGCCGGTTTCGGTCTTTACGGGGGCCGCGAACTCCTGGGCTTCCGGCCGGGAGGCGGCAGTGCCGTCGTCGTGCCCTGAATCCATCAGCGTCCCGACGGCCACAAATCGGACAGTATCGCCGGGCCGCACCAGCGCCGGCTCATCGCGGCCAAGATCCCACAGGCGCGACGACGTGCGGCCGATCAGCTGCCACCCACCCGGCGATTTCCCCGGGTACACAGCGGAAAAATTTCCTGCCAGCGCCACAGAACCCGCGGGAACGGCGGTCCGCGGACTGTCGCGTCGAGGCACATTCAATGCAGTGTTCTCACCGCTCAGGTAGGCGAAACCTGGGGCGAAACCGCCGAACGCCGCCGTCCACGCCTGCGACGTGTGAGCCTCAATAACACCCTTGGCCCCGAGCCCGGTGAGCCTGCCAACTGCCTTGAGGTCCTCGCCGTCGTACACCACCTCAATTGTGACCGTACGGCCTTCGACCGCAGTACGGGCGTCGACGTCGAGATGCGCGACGGCGTCCCGCCCCGCCAGCGCATGTGCACGGGTATCGAAGCGAATCAGCACAGATTCTGCCGCGGCCAGGACATCAGTCTGACCAGGAAGCGGATGATGCAGAAGCTGTGCGTGCAGGGAGAGAACGGCGTCGAGCTCGTCGAGTTCAACCAGAAAAGCCCGGGTTCCCGCCCAGCGGATGGAGGGACTGCTCATACGAAACTCTGGATGGTGACGCCCGCACTCTCCAGACCCGCGCGTACTGCTGCCGCCATGGCGACGGCGCCGGGGGTGTCCCCGTGTACGCAGATGCTCTCGGCGTTCATCGTCAACTGCGAACCGTCGCGGGCGACAATGATTCCCTCGGTAGCTAGGCGAACCATGTTCCTGGTCACCACCTCGGGATCGTGCAGGACAGCGTCCGCCTCACGACGGGAAACGAGCGTGCCGTCAGGGTTGTAATTCCGGTCCGCGAACGCTTCTGCCACGCCCCTCAGACCAGCTTTTCCTGCCTTGTCCAACGCCACGGAACCGGGCAGCAGGAGAAGCGGTAGGTCGGGGTTGAACGCTTTGACGGCGTCAACCACGGCCTGCGCATGGACTTCGTGGTGGACGATCGTGTTGTAGAGGGCCCCATGGGGTTTGACGTAGCGGATTTCGCTGCCGGCGGCTCGAGTCAGAGCCTGCAGGGCGCCCATCTGGTAGAGGACGTCGTCGGCAAGTTCCGTGGGGGAGCAGTCGAGGAAGCGGCGGCCAAAGCCAGTCAGATCCCGATAGCCAACATGGGCTCCAATGGTCACGTTGCCCGCAACAGCATCGCGGCAGGTCTGCGCAATAGTTGAGGGATCGCCCGCGTGAAATCCACACGCCACGTTGGCGCTGGACACTGACCGAAGGACCGCTGCGTCGTCGCCCATAACCCAGTTGCCAAAGGACTCGCCGACGTCGCTGTTCAGATCAATAGTGGGCATTGTGACCTCCGTCTCGTGCATGCTCTGGATTCAAGCATGCACCAAGACGGAGGATTGTTCAACAATCCGACTCGGTTGGCCGCCCGGAATTAGCTCACAAACTTGATGGCCATCGGGTACGTGTAGCGCTCGCCCTTGTTCGCAGCGATAGCGGCCAGAATGCCGAAGACAATACTCGCTATACCGGCAGCCAGCAGAATGAATGCGCCCACCAGAATTACCAGGAGAACGGATCCCACGATGTACGCAATAGCGACAGTGAGCTGGAAGTTCAGTGCGGTAACGCTGTGCTCACGGATAAACGGCCCTCGATCCTTCAGGACCAGGTAAGCAATGAGCGCCGGCACGAAACTGAAGAAAATACCGCCGATATGGACCAGCGTGGAATACAGCCGCTCATCGGAAGGATTCAGGGGCTGCTGCGGCTGCGCCTGATACTGCGGGGTCTGGTACTGATGGGGCTGCTGCGGCGCAGGCTGCTGTGGTGCCTGATGCTGATTCGGCTCCTGCGGCTCAGGCTGTTCGGGATTGGGCTGCTGTGGGCTGGACATGGCACTCCTTGAGAATGGTGTGGATAAAACGAGCGTTCTGCGGCTAAATATACGGCGATGACCTGCATCTGGCCAGAGCCCGTTATATTCCCGAGTCAGCCCGTGATGGCCGCCAGCGCTTCCGGCAGGCGGGGATAGTGGAACGTGAAACCAGCGTCGACCAGTTTCTGGGGCTCCACCCATCTGCTCTTCAGTACCAGTTCCGTCTCCGTTCGGATAATCACCGCACCGAACTCCAGCAACCACCGCGGCGACGGGATGCCGAACTTCATCCCGAGCACAGTCCGCATTCGGCGCATCAGCTCCCGGTTGGTCACAGCATCCGGAGCCGCCGCATTCACGGGCCCCTGCAACTCCTCGTGACCATATATATGGAGTACGGCACGGAATAGGTCCTCCACATGGATCCAGCTGAACTGCTGGTCACCGCGTCCCATGCGGCCGCCCAAACCCACGCGAGTCATCACCTCGAACGGCCGCATCACCCCTCCGCCCGGACCCAGCACAATCGCAATACGCAGCGCCACCTGACGAACGCCATCGGACGCTGACTCTGCCTGCGCAGCCTCCCATGCCCTCGCGACCGCCACCGAAAATCCCGAGCCGAGCTCGCCGTCGTCCTCCGTTTGTGGACGGTCCTGCGCGTGCCGGTAGATGGTCCCGGTGCTGGAATTGATCCACAACGACGGCGGCCTCCCGCCCGACTCGCGGCACATGTGGAGTGCCCGTCCCAGCTCGCTGGTGGTCTCCGTGCGAGAGGTGAAGATGACGTCGGCGTTGGCCTTGTTGTAACGGCAGTTCACGCTCCGCCCGGCAAGATTGATCAGGACATCCGCGCCGTCGAGCAGTTGCGCGATACCCCCGGTGTCGCCCCAGGACACCTTGGTGCGACGGCCGATGGTCCGCACCTCAACTCCAAGCTCCCTGAAGCGCCGCTGGAAATAGGTTCCGATGAACCCCGACGCACCCGCGATGACAACAACTCTCGGATTCATTGTTTGGCACTCCTGACAAGGTGCACAACATCCTCCACGATCTTGCGCACCACCGGCAGGCGAGACAGGATGACCAGCCTCGCAGCCAGCGGTGCCGCATTGTTGATCAGCGCTCTGGTGCGCCGCTGATTCGGCGAGCGGTCATACACCCAGAACAAGGTGACCGCCATGTACCCGAGCCACAGTAACTCCGGCAGATCCTCGCGGATGGCGTAGGGCGGTTGCGGCCTGGAAACAGTGACCGCCTGCTTGAACAGGGCGA
Organism: uncultured Micrococcaceae bacterium; assembly: GCA_947502645.1. Lineage (GTDB taxonomy): Bacteria > Actinomycetota > Actinomycetes > Actinomycetales > Micrococcaceae > Arthrobacter_J. The sequence goes on from CANNAD010000001.1 coordinate 1,193,176, forward strand.
TCGACTTTCCACGGGCCACAGCCGCTTCATCACCGAAGGGGCTGACTTTCGACGACGGTTTGATGGCAACCTGCAGGAAGTTCGAGCCGAAGTCGTGGTACGGGCCCATGACGTCCACCCCGGTCTGCAGGATGGTACGCAGCTGCTCCCCGAGGTTGATGCCGTCCCGCAACTGGGGGAGCGCACGGGCGCGATGCTCATCCTGAAGCGACTTGTACAACTCATGGACCAGATCGTCCTTGGACTCGAAATAGTAGTACGTGTTGCCCGTAGACACTCCCGCCGCCGCGGCAATACCGCGCATGGTCGTCTTCTCATATCCCTGCTCGCGGAACATGCGCAGAGCCGTGGTGACGAGCAGCTCCCGTGTCGCCGCGCTCTTGACTGCCACTGAGACTCCTTTTTGAACGTGTTCAATCCATAGTCAAGCACGTTTCTGAACATGTTCAAAATCTGCTGTACGGGTGGGGCATGCGAGAATTGACCCCGGACCCAACCGGGTCCTCCAGTGCTAATACAGCCAGCCGTCCGCTGGCGAACCACTAGATTGCGAAAACTCCATGACAGAAACCCAGGCCCTGAAACCCAGCGCCCGCTTCGCCTCCATCGGCAGCCCCTACTTCGGCATCTTGCTCGCCGCGCTCGCCGTGATCCTTATCCTCTCCAATATCGGGGCGTCCAAGGGCGTAGTGATCGGCCCCTTCGTCACCGACGGCGGCTTCTTCCTCTTCCCTCTCGCGTACATTCTGGGCGATGTCATCAGCGAGGTGTACGGGTTCCGGGTGGCACGCAAGGCGATCATCACCACCTTCGTCCTGTCCGCCTTTGCGTCCCTGTGCTACTGGATCATCATCGCCCTACCCGGATTCGACGACGACTTCAGTGTTGCCAAACAGTCCGCACTGGAACTCGCGTTGGGCCCCGTGCCGCTGATTGTGCTTGCCAGCCTGCTCGGGTTCGTCGTTGGCCAAACCCTCAACTCCCTGGTCCTCGTCCGCATGAAGGAACGCTTCGGCGAACGCAGGCTGTGGGCGCGGCTCATGGGGTCCACCGGCGTCGGAGAATTCGCAGACACCCTGATCTTCTGCTCCATCGCCGCCTCAGTCATCGGCATCACCGACTTCCCCACCTACGCCAACTACGTCCTCGTCGGCTTCGTGTACAAAACCCTGGTCGAGTTCGCCTTCGTCCCCGTCACATCCGCAGCCATCGGGTGGGTCAAACGCCGCGAGCCCAGCTACGGCGTCGCCCCCGTCCCGGCCCCGGGCGCGTAACCGGCGTCCTGCTCGCGCCACCTCCAGGCACCTAGCAGCCGGCTCGGCAGCCGCCGTCGCCCGCGCCCTCCCCGCGCCGTCGTCCGTCGCCCTCCCCACGCCGTCGCCCGCGCCCCACGCCGTCGTCCGCGGCCGCACGCAAACCCGACGGAAACCTGCCTTTCCGAGCGATATATCCCTCGGAAGGGCACGTTTGGCTCGAGTTTGCGGAGGAGCGAGGGCAGAGGGCAGCGGACATAGGGCAGCGGTAGGGGGACGCGTGGCGGGAAATAGCAGCGCTAGCGACGGCGCTCCGCCCTGGCAATAGCAACGAGGATACGTTCCTTGAGTTCGGCTTCGCGGAACAGGTCAGCCCATTCGATGCGTACGAATTGCCATCCCATTTCGGTGAGGGCTTTTTCCCGCCGTCGTTCATTGAACAGGGCCTCACTAGTGGGGCGATAGTCGAAGTACTTCGTTTTCCCATCAAACTCGACGGCGAGCATGAGCTCCGGGTATGCGAAGTCGAGTCGGTGTTGGCCGAGCCGGGTTTCAACCGCGTATTGTTCCACCGGAACTGGGAGGTTCATGGTGTGAAAGAAGTGCCGCGTCAACGTTTCACCAGGGGACTCCGCCAAACCGCTCGCCGCTCCGAGAGCCGCACGTGCCATAGGGATACCCTTGTGTCCGCGGAGAGAATCAGCGATGCTGTTCATTGTCTGGCGGTCCGCACCATTCCGGAGCCCGTGATCGGCGAGAATGAGCCCCTGTCGGTAACCGAGCACACGTGCGCTGTCCACGATGCTCCGCTCCAGAGTTGTTACCCGAAAGCCGTGTCGCGTGGTGATCTGATCCTCTGGAATCCGCACCTGATGGACCTTGAGCAACGGGCCACGTTGACCCGCAGGTGTCTTCGACTGGGAGAGATGTATTGTGTCGTCCACGTTCCACAGGTGCAGACCCCAGAGCCTTGCAGAAGAAGTATGGCTATACACTTGGCCCCCTTCCCGCTTCGTCAGTGTGGCATGGCGATATACCTGCAGCAGGTCCTCGGCGTTGGGAGTCCACTCGCTGTCTTTCTGCAGCTGTGGGGCATAGCAGCCGTGTCGGACACGAACGAGTGATCGGGAACGAACCAGACGTCTGATTGCCTTGTCCGAGACACCACGTTCCCGCAGCTCCTGCGCGCGCCAGTACGGCTGCGAACGTAAAATCTGCTGCACCTCTGCTGTAGCCATGGTTCCAGTGTGGCAACGGTGGTGCTCCGTCGCCTGGCCAGCGCTTCCTATGTGGAAAACTCACGGTAAACCCGAGCAAAACCGGGCATCTAGACGGGTATATCCCTCTAAAGGGCCGCTTTGGCTCGAGTTTGCGGCTGGGCCGGCGTGGGCGCGGCTGCGCGGGGGGGGGGCGTAGAGCCCGACGGCGATAGGCTGGGCGTCATGAGCAAGACCGAGCCCATCCTCGCAACCCGGGGTCTCGTTGCGGGGTATGGCACGAGCGCGATCTGTGGGCCACTCGACGTCGAACTGCGCGCGGGTGAGGTTCTCGGTGTTGTCGGCTTCAACGCGTCGGGCAAGTCGACGATGGTCCGAACGATGATCGGAGCCCAGGCGGCGCTCGACGGCGAAGCTCTGGTCAATGACTTGCCGCCGGATGACAGGAGTGCCAGGTACCTGCGCTTCGTTTCCGCGGTACTCGACGGTGACGCGTTTTTCCCGTCACTCTCCGTCGAGGAGCATCTGTCCCTGGTGGCGAACGGTCATGGCGTCCAGAACGCGCAGACCGCCGTCGAACGCGAACTGGAGTACTTCGACCTGATCCGCGCACGGGAATCCCTGCCGGACTCCCTGTCCTCCGGGCAGCGACGCCGCCTGATTCTGGCCGCTGCGCTCATCCGCCCGTCGTCGCTCCTTGTCCTGGATGAACCCGAGCAGCGACTCGACCCCGTCATGCGGAAACGCCTGAGCCGCCGTTTGTGCTCTACGGCTGCGGCAGGGACAGCGATAGTGCTGGTGACGCACGACGGCGCCCTCCTGCAGCAGGTGGCGGACCGATGCCTGCTGATAGCTGAACCCATTGTTGAGATAACGCCGTCGGAGGGCGCGGCGGCCATAACTACGGCGTGACCGGGTTGGACGTGTGGCGGCGACGTTCTGGGCAGTCCCGGGGTGAGCGGACGACGGCGGCCCCTCTGTCCGAGGGCGCCGAGGACTTTGACCCGTGGGCCCGCACCCGGTCCGTTTCCAGGGTTCGTGAACGAAGCCAGTTTTGGTCCAGGGCAGGCGACATCTACATGCTGGCTCTGGGTGCGCTGTTCAGCGTGCTGCTGGCGATGGGGATTTTCAGGGCGTTCGCGAACGAGTTTCGGTCGGACCTCGGCGGCGCAGGGATTGTAGGGGCCGTCCATGGGGTTGTCCCCGTGGAGGTAGCGCTCTCCGCCGCCCTTGCAGCGGTGCTCGTGGCGGGTCTGCAGCTCACGGCGAAGTTCGGTCCCATCGCCGTGGATGCCGCGCAGGGCCTCTGGTGGTTGTCCCTCCCGGTGCCGCGCAATCCGCTTCTGGTGCGGGTCCTGCGCGGGCGTCTGGCCTGGATCATGGTGGCGGGGGCGCTCTTGTTTGTCCCCATAGGTGCGATCAACGGTTCCGCTGCCGGGCTGGTTCTTGGCTGCGTGGCAACTGGCTTGCTGCTGGTCGATGTCATGCTCATCGCCGCAGCGTTTCAGGTCGTGGGGAAGTCGGGTGTGCTCCGGCGCATTCTTCCCGCGGGCCTTGCGATGGTTGGAGTGCTGTTCGCTATTGAGGTGTTGCTCAGGTTCATGGGCAGCCAGAGAGGCCTCACCCTGATCTGGAATGTGTTGCCGTCCCAATGGCCGCTGCTGGCGCTCCACGGGAATATGGCTGTCGTCGTCGTACTTGCTGTTACGGCTGTGGCCGGGTACTGGCTGCTCCGAAACCGGCTGGAATGTATCGCGACGGGCGACCTCATCAGCAGCGGTGCGGTCAGCGGGCACGCAGGCGCCGCGCTGTTTTTCCTCAATACCGGCGAACTCGCCGCAGCACTTGGTTCAGGTCGTGGCCCCGGATCGAGGAGCCGTTCCCGCGGCGCACAGATGCTGCCTGTCTGGTTACAACGCGGCCCGGTCACCTCCCTGGCGCGCGCTGAGGCGCTGGTTACCATCCGGAATAGTGGAGTGTTGGGCCGTATGATTGCCGGGCTGGGCGTCCCGGTTGCCGTCGCATTTACTGCAGGAGGTAACGCACCGATTGTGCTGCTCACCGCCGTCGTGCTGGGCGCGTGTCTTGCCGGAAACGCTGCGGGAGTTGCTGCGCGGGAGGCGGTTCGGATGCCGTCCGCAGGATTTCCGGTGCCGCTGGGCCGAAAGGCCAGGCGAAGAGCCCATTCGCTGGTGCCGATGCTGCTGCTGGTGCCGTGGGGCTGCGCGCTCGGACTGATTCTCTGGTTGCTCGGTGGTCCTGGTCTGGAGCTGCTGGTTCTTGGGGCCCTGGCCGGCGTCGCACTTGCGGCGGGCGCGGTTCGGCGGGCGTTCCAGCCGGCAGTGGACTGGGAGTCGACGATGATGCTCGCGACACTCGGCCGAGCTTCCACCCCGATGATCGGCAACACTATCCACGGCTACGACGTGATGGTGCTCGGGCTGGTACCGCTCGGCGTGAGTTTGTTCATGACCACCATTCCGACGGCGGCACTCGTGGTCGCGGCCGTCGTCGCCGTCGTGTGCTGGCTGGTGGGGACCACACCGGCAACAGAGCCGAAACACCTTCAATCGGGCTGACCTTTCCGCATGGCCCTGAGCAAACCCGAGCGAAAGTGTCCGTTCCGAGGGATATATCCGTCTAATCGGCTACTTTGGCTCGGGTTTGCGGGAAGTGGGAGGCGGGGCGCGCGACGGCGGTGGAGGCTACCGCGCAGCGTAGTAGCGGCCCAGCACGTCGGCCTTGAGGTCATAGAACGTGCCGTCCTCGATCGCGTGTCGGGCATCGTCCACGAGTTTCACGATGAAGCGTTCGTTGTGGATGGAGACCAGAGTGGACGCAACCATTTCCTTGGCGCGGAACAGGTGGTGGATGTAAGCGCGGCTGTAGTTGGCGCACGCGTAGCAGTCGCAGCCGTCGACGAGCGGCCCGAAGTCTCGTTTGAACCGGGCGTTGGAGAGGTTGCGGCGGCCGTCCGGTGTGTAGAACGCAGAGGTCCGGGCAACGCGGGTGGGGGAGACGCAGTCGAAGGTGTCCGCCCCGTTCTCGATGGCGGTGAAGAGGTCGTCCGGCTCGGAGATGCCCAGCAGGTGGCGTGGTTTGTCGAAGGGCAGTTCCTCGGCGCACCAGCGGACAATCGTGCCGAGATTCTCTTTCTCCAGCGCACCGCCGATCCCGAATCCGTCGAAGTCCATAGCACCCAGATCGCGGCACGCCTTGCGCCGCAGGTCCTCATACTGTGCACCCTGAATGACACCGAACAGCGCCTGGTACGGTCGGTGCGAACGCGCATCCGTCAGCCGTTCATGCTCAAGAACGCACCGTTCCGCCCACAGGCGGGTTCGTTCGAGCGAGCTTTCCTGATAGCCGCGGGAGTTCATGAGAGTGGTTAGCTCGTCGAAAGCAAACATGATGTCAGCGCCGAGCTGGTGCTGGATCTGCATCGAAATTTCGGGTGTGAACCGGTGCCGGTCACCGTTGAGGTGGCTCTTGAACCACACGCCGTCGTCGTCCACGTGTGCCAGCCGTTCCTTGCCGGCGGCGACGTCGTCGTCCGCACCACCGGACGTCACGGCGTCCATGTTGATGACCTTCTTGAAGCCCGCACCGAGGCTCATGACCTGAAAACCACCCGAATCCGTGAACGTTGGTCCGTCCCAATTCATGAACTTCCCCAAACCGCCAGCCTCATCGAGGATGTCCGCGCCCGGCTGCAGGTACAGGTGGTAGGCATTCGCGAGCAGGGCCTGCGCGCCGAGTTCCTTCATGGATTCCGGGAGCACCGCCTTGACTGTGGCTTTGGTTCCGACGGCGATGAACGCTGGCGTCTGGATGTCGCCATGCGGTGTGGTGATGGTACCGGTCCGGCCCTGGGAAACGCCGTCGGGCTGCGGCGCGGAGTCCTGAAGACGTGTTTCCGGGGTGAATGAGAACGAGGATTTCTGCGATTGCGGGTGCACCCATCCATTTTGCCAGCACATTGTGCCGAAGCTGACCGTGACGCCGACAGCCGAGGAAACGTGGCCGCGTGGAGGGGCGGGTCAGTCCAGTGTCGACGTCACAATGGGGTCCGATTCCGGGTAGTGACTCCCGCGGAACTCGTCCCACCGTTCCCACACCTCGTGCAACTGCTTTGCGCCGAGGTCGTAGGTGGAGGCAACCGCCATGGATTCGCCGCCGGGCAGGTCTCCGAGGATGAGGAGCCCATCTCCGTGCTCAGCGTAGGAGTGTACGGTCAGCCCGAGCTGGTGTGGGCTGCGGAACCACACTCTGCCTGTGATGTCGACGCCGGTGGGCAGGCTGGCGGAGTATTCGTCGCCGGGTGAGGGAACGTCGTCGAGCCCGAGTGTCGAGATGATGGACTGGCCGTCCTTCGGTGGGGCGGAGAAGTACAGGGTCCGCCGGTTGGTGTTGGGGTGCCGCTCCAGTGCGAAGCGTAGCTGCTGCAGGAACGTGATCCACCCTTCTGTGACGACAGCGTCATCATCAGCGCGCTCCACCGTGACGCGGGTTCCACCGTCCCCGGGCTCGAGCCGGAAGGTGTCGCCGCCCTTGACGGTCAGAGCCCGGTGATCCGGGTCCTCGGTGACGTCGGTGAAGTAGATTTCCTCGATCTCATCCTTCAGCGAGTCGGCGTCCCAGCCGTGCCATTGCAGCAGTTTCGCCGGTTCGCGGAGCATGATCCACACCTGTCGGGCGTCCGCGTTGATGAGCACGCTGAGCGCTTCCATCGCATTCGAGGGCGCTTCCTGAGGAGCTGATGAGTCCGTCATGGCTCGACTCTACTCCCGCGGTGAGGCACCGGCCAGACCCCTGATGGCGATGAGTTCGTTGTTGATCTGCCGGTCGAGTTCCTGGGCGCTGAGGGTCTCGGAACCGCCGTGTGTCCACAGGTACAGCAAGGTGTTCAGGCGCAGCTGCCGCCACTCCTTCTCACTGGCGTCGTCGGCGGTTTCGGATGCCTTGAGGATTTCGCGGTCGTACAGGTGCGGCTCGTTCATCTGGCGTTGCCGGACGGTTGCCGCCATCTTTGCCCGGAGGGGGTCCGTTTCGGCGTCGTCCACTGATCGCAGGCGGGCTGCAAGTTCTTCGGAGGTGGTGGTGTCTCCGTTTTCTGCGGTGATGTACGCGGCGATGGCGAGGCAGCTTTCAATCCACTTCCATCGACCAAAGTTGCCGTCGAATTCCTGCTGGGTGACCAACTCGGTGACTTTGAGTGCGTTGTCTGTGTCGACGAGGTCAACAAACAACAGCTGAGCCAGGTCGCGGACGTCCTGCAGGTTGCTGCCGGATTTGATGTTCAGTCCCTTGCCGAGGCGTGCGGCCAGTTCCTGGACCAGCGGGCTTTCGGGGTGAACGGCGGCGGCGTGGGCGACGACGGCTTCCGGCGTTCCGTCCTCGGCCGGGATAACGTCGATGGGGCCGGTCTGCTGGTCATCGGAAGCGATGACGGAAACGGTCGACGACGCCGCCATCCTGACGCTGGAGCCGTCGTCGAGCGTGGCCACAAGGAGAGCTGCAACGCCGTAGTCGTCGCGTTCGACGCTGAGTTCGCGAACCTCTTGGGCGGTGCCGCCCGGGGTGATCAGCTGGTGTCCGGTTGCGACGGCGTCGGCCCGAATTATTCGAGTCTCCTGAGGGGTCTCGGCCATCATGCTCACCTGCCCCAGCAGACGTGCGCCATGGCCTGGCGAAGCAGGTCGCCGCGTCCGCCGGTGAATTCGTTGAGCAGCCCGGGGCTCAGGGCTTCCTGCGGTGTGACCCAGGTGAGTTCGAGTGCGTCCTGACGCGGTTCGCATTCGCCGGTGACGGGAATGATGTAGGCCAGCGCGACGGCGTGCTGGCGGTCATCGGTCAGGCCGGTCTCCGAGGGCGCGGGGAAGTATTCGGCCACCGTGAAAGGTACGGGGCTTGCGGGGAGCTGGGGCATGGCGAAGGGCCCGAGATCCTTCTCCAGATGCCGGACGAGGGCTGCCCGGATGGTCTCCCGGTACATGACGCGCCCGCTGACGAAGGTGCGGATCATTTCCGCCTGGTCGTTGGCCTGCAACAGCAGCCCAACCTCTGTCACGTATCCCAGACCGTCCAACCGGACCGGGATGGCTTCGACGTAGACCATGGGCAGGTGTCCGCGGGCCTCGGCGAGGTCCTCTTCTGAAAGCCATCCGGGATTGGGGTCAGGAGTGCGAACGTTCATAATCAAGTTCTACCCCAAAAGGTTGTGGAGAGTCATGCCCGACTCACTACGCGGGGAACGCCACGCCTTCACCGACGACGCGCAGGTGCAGCCGGGTTCCCGGGCGTGCGTCCAACTGGAATTACCCGTCCAGCGTCGCGGCTGCCTCTAGTGTCATCCAGGCCTGCAGCTGCGTGGAGAGCTCGACGGCGGCTTCCGGAGGATAAGCCTCACCAGCCAGTTTTCGCGGGTCCCACGAAAAGATGGTGACGGTCCGACGTCGGCCCGTGACGCCCCTGCGGATGTTGCGTTCGCGACGTCTCTCCCAGAAGGCGTCGCCCGTTTCGCGGACCATGCGCGCCGCTGCCGTCCTCACCGTATCCGGCAACCGTTCATCGTTCGCCGCCAGCGCCAGATACCGCACGAGGATCCCCGGTGAAGAGCCCGCCGTCGCCGTGGCCATGGGTCAGGAGAACGCCGTCAACGGACAGGTGCTGCTCCACCGCGAGCACCAGTTCCGCAGCCCGCTCCAGATTCGCCTCACCGCCAAGTTCCAGCAACGCACCCAGAACCGGCCCCTGATTGTAGGAGTAGACCGCACGAACCAGCACCGGCTCGCCGTCGCGGATCTTCAGCCCATCCAGGTACAGGCCGCGCTCGCCGTCGAGCAGCGAATCGTTGAGCCAGTCCACGAGTTCCTGCCCACGCTCCGGCTGCCCCTGCCGGGCAAAAAACAAGGCTGCAGGCGCCGTCGCCGGCGTGTTCTTGAAATCGCGTTTCGTGCTCCAGAAAACCCCGCCGCCCAGCTGCGCTGTATGCGCCGATTCCAGTGCCCGCCGCAGAGCATTGACGGCCTGCTGATTGCGCTGCCGGCCACCGCGATGGGCGGCGTTCGCCAGGTGATCGAGCCGACCGGCAGCGAGCGCCAGCCACGCCATGTCGTCGTAGAACCAGTTCGTGTACCGCAGAAAGTTGCGGAGACGGATGGTGGTCATCAGCCGTGAAGCGAGCGCCCCCGCACTGGGCCTGCGGTCGCCGTCGAACCTGATTCCCGATTCCAGTTCACGCTGGCCGGCATCCACCAACGCGTCCACGTAGTGGGCCTGCCACCAGTAGTGCCATTCGGCCACGGATTCACGCCGGGTGGAAGGGTGTTTGACCGCTCCGATGTGCGTGCGCGGCAGACCGAGGAACCTGCGGCCGAAGTGGTCCACAACAGACTGTGCTGCAATGTCAGCCCGGATAACGAGCTCAGACTGGGACCCGCCGGGCGACTGAGAATTGAGCATGTCATCACCCTATCCGTGGGGCAGTAGAGTCGGGACTGAGCAGTCTGCGCAAGTTTGCGCTCGGCGAGTGCTTCGTGGCCGCCGTCACAGTACGCTCAACAAGGATCTTCGAACCCTACGAGGAGGAACACATGGACATCTCAGGCAGCGTGGCACTCATCACCGGCGGCGCCTCCGGACTCGGTGCGGCAACGGCACGGCGCCTGTACGACGCCGGAGCCTCCGTAGTGCTGGTGGACCTCCCGCAGTCCAAGGGCGACGATTTCGCCAAGGAATTGGGCGAGCGCGCCCGCTTTGTACCCGCCGACGTCACCAACGAGGCCGAGGTCAGCGAAGCCGTCCGTGTAGCCAGCGAGCTCGGGTCATTGCGCATCGTGGTCAACTGCGCCGGAGTGGCCACACCAGGCAAGGTACTGGGTCGCGACGGCGTCCTTCCCTTGGAACAGTTCAACAAGGTCATCCAGATCAACCTGGTGGGCACCTTCAACGTCATCCGCCTCGCCGCCGAAGCCATGGCAGCTACCGAGCCCGTTGAGGTCAACGGCACCCAGGAACGTGGCGTCATCATCAACACTGCCTCTGTGGCAGCGTTTGACGGACAGATTGGCCAGCCCGCCTACGCCGCCTCCAAGGGCGCAGTCGCGGCCATGACGCTACCCTTGGCCCGCGAGTTCGCGCGCTCGCAGATCCGTGTTGTCACGGTGGCTCCGGGAATCTTCGAGACGCCGATGATGGCGGGGCTCCCGCAGGAAGCCCAGGATTCTCTGGGCAAGCAGGTTCCGCATCCTTCCCGTCTCGGCAAGCCGGGGGAATACGCGCAGCTGGCCCAGCACATCATCGAAAACCAGATGCTCAACGGCGAGACCATTCGTCTTGACGGAGCAATTCGCATGGCCCCGAAATAAGCGGAGCCATTTTCTTCCATGACTGTTACAGAAAGGGTGGGCTCATTGCCGAGCGCCGCTGATTCCTTGCCGAGCGCAGATTTCTTCCATTTTGAGGAGCTGCTTTCGGACCGCGAACAACGCAAGCTGGCTGAGGTGAGGGAGTTCCTCGCCGCAGAGGTTGCCCCGTACGCGGCGGATTGGTGGAACCGCGAGTACTTCCCGAAGGAGCTGCTGCCCAAGCTGGGGGCGCTCGGTCTGAGTACACCGGTTCAGCAGGGGTACAGCCATTTGTTCGCGGGTCTGGTCATTGCGGAGATGACCCGCGCGGACACTTCCATTGCCACATTTTTCATGGTCCACCACGACCTCTTCGTGGAGTCCCTGCACCGTTTCGGCACGCAGGATCAGAAAGACCGCCTGCTTGATGACGCCATGAGCCTGCGCATCACCGGAGCGTTTGCTCTTACGGAGCCAGACCATGGGTCCGACGTCGCTGGCGGTATGGCGACGACGGCCACTCGAGACGGGGATAGCTGGATCCTGAACGGGTCCAAACGCTGGATCGGGAACGGCACGTTCTGCGATTACATGCTGGTGTGGGCGCGCGACACAGAGACCGGGGAGGTGCGCGGTTTCATTGTTGATTCGCGGCTCGAGGGTTTCAGCACACGCAAGATTGAGCACAAGACAGCCTTGCGTACAGTGCAGAACGCTGACGTGGTGTTTGAGAATGTTCGTGTGCCTGAAGCGGACCGGTTCGCTGGCATCAACAGTTTCAAGGACACCAATCACCTTTTGCGTGGCTCGCGCATCATGGTGGGGTGGCAGACGGTCGGCCAGCAGCTGGCCGCTTTCGACACAGCCCGCTCTTACGCACTGGAGCGGTTACAGTTTGGCCGCCCCATCGCGTCGTTCCAGCTGATCCAGAGTCAGTTGGTGCAGATGCTGGGCAACACGGTGGCCAGCATGTCGATGATGGCCCGTGTGGCCCAGATCCAGGAATCCGGGGAGCTCCAGGAAGCGGCGGAGCTTCAGGAAGCGGCGGAGCTTCAGGGGGCGGCGGAGCTTCAGGGGGCGACGGGCGACGCCGGTGCGGATATGCCGCAGGCGGCGCTCGCGAAGTCCTACACTTCAGCGAGGATGCGGGAGACCGTGGCCCACGGCCGTTCCATACTGGGCGGGAACGGGATTGTCACGGACTACCGCATGGCAAAGATCTTCGCGGATGCAGAGGCCATCTACACCTATGAGGGCTCTTTTGAGATCAATACCCTCATCGTTGGCCGCGACATCACGGGACTCTCCGCGATCGTCTAAGGGGAGTGGCGGACGTCGCCTTGGCGCTGCCCCAAAACTTCGTACAGTTGACGCGACCCTGCCCCAAAACTTCGTACACTTGACGCGACCTTGACACCCTCAAGGTCGCGTTATCTGTGCACTCGACGTGCGGAGTCGGCCAGGCGAGAGCTTATCCACGGACCATACCGTTTCTCCGGTGAGGCAGGATAAGAAGATGGACGCGACGCGTAACGGTGAAACCACGGGGAGTTCATCCGGGGTAACCGCAAAGAACGAACGACGAGGCTTCACCGCGGGATTCAACCAGACTGTCCGCTGGGTGGCTGGTGGCATTGTTATTGTCCTGGGCTTGGTAGTCCTTTGGTACACCATTGGTTATCTGTGGTCTGTGGTGTTTCCGGTGTTGCTTGCGTTGTTGCTGAGCAGCATCCTGTGGCCGGTCAATCGCGTTCTGCGGCGAATCCTGCCCAAAGCCCTGGCTGCGCTGCTGACCATACTGCTGGCGGGGGCCACGTTGTATGCCATTGGTTGGTGGGTGATTCCGCCGATGATTTCCGAGTCTGCGGAGCTCGCACAACAATCGCGCGCAACCCTGGCAGCTCTGAGCGAGTTTTTCGTGGGTCCGCCGTTCAACCTTCAGGACGCGGACCTCAATAATCTTGTGGATACCGCTATACAGCAGGTCCGCGAGAACACCAGTGCGATCATCACCGGGGTCACTTCCAGTATCTACACGAGTCTGGGCCTGCTGACCTCAGCCGTTGTGACCATGTTGCTGGTGATCGTGTTTGTTTTCTTCTGCCTCAAGGACGGCGACCGCATATTGCTCTGGGCTGCGCATTGGACCAATGAGCATGCTTACAGGCACGTCCGCGCTATCTCCACTCAGGCATGGCATACCCTTTCCGGTTACATTTCCGCGCAGGCGGCAGTGGCGTTGGTCGACGCAGTCTTCATAGGGCTCGGCTTGTGGATCCTGGATATTCCGTTGGCGCTTCCGTTGTCTGTGCTGATCTTCTTCGGTGCTTTCATTCCGATTGTGGGTGCTGTTGCCACGGGTCTGCTGGCAGCGCTGGTTGCCCTCATCTCTGATGGCTGGGTAACTGCCCTCATCGTCCTTGGCATTGTGCTCCTGGTTCAGCAGCTTGACAGCAACTTTCTCCAGCCCGTTCTGGTGGGCCGCACGCTCAAGATTCACCCCGCCGTCGTGCTGGCGTCTGTGACGGTGGCGGGAACGCTGTTCGGCATTGTCGGGGCGTTCCTCGCCGTGCCGATCACTGCCGTAGGTATTGTGGTGCTGCGGTATGTGCGCGATGAGTCGTTCTCTCCTGAGCACCCCTGTGCGGCAGACACGGACGTGATGGAGGAACACACGGACGAGGATGGCGTCACCTCTGAGGAACACACGGACGACGACGGCGCCCAACAGGTCGACGGGGACCAACAGGACGACGGCGCCCACCAGATAGACGACGCTGTGAAGGATATCAATGACAGCTACTGATCGATTATCAGCACCTATTGTTCACGAAAATGTGGGCGAAAAGCCGGATCTCTTCTGGCGTAGCTTCTACGCCATTGTCATGGTGGTAGCGATACTCATAGGAATCGCGCTGGCGCTTGGGCCCATAGTGCTGTGCGTTGCGACCTGGAACGTGTGGGCGCTGATTACCCTGCCGTTGGTGCCACTCGGGGGATGGATCGCTGTGAAGAGCACTTACCACGCCCGTAAACTGATGTGGCACTTTTCGCACCTGCCTGAATACCGGCTATTCGTGGATCGGGTAGAGGCAGCTGAGTGGCCCAACATGTTGGATAAGGGTGCGCGGATTCCGGAGCAGGAGGACAGTTTCCGGCGGACCCTGTATCTGAGATCTATAACCTCCGCCGTAGTGTCCTTCGCTATCGTGAGGCAGAGCATGACCCCCAACGGCAGATACATCACAGAGACGGCCCCTGTCCTCTACCTTCGGTATGGGCCGCATGGGAATCAGAGCCTGATGAGCGTGCCCTTCCCCTCGCACGGAGACGACGGAGTAGACCGGTGGCTTGGTCACCTGTCTGCGCAGGGGATTCCGCTGTACTACACGCCGCGGTTCCTCTTTCGACACGACACCCAGATCCTTGACGACGCAGGGCGGCTGAGAGAGCTCGATGGAGCGACGGACCTGGTCCCATATGCTTTTTCCGGCGGGTGGTTGGCCGATGAAGCAGAACTCCGGCAGCGCTGGCTCGCGTTGCAGCAGGAACACCGTGAAATAGAGGAAGAGCGTGACCCGGCGCTGAAGGAGGCGCGGGCCAAACATTCATGGCGGACGTGGATTTTCCAGACGCAGGTTTTTGTCTGGATGGGTCTGGCGGTCTTCCTGCAGCAGGTCGCAGTCACGGCGGGCCATCTGAACCCCGGAAATATGATCCCCAGCTTTCTGACGGTGTTCCTGTTTGGTCTGCTCTTCTTCCAGCTATTGCGCAGTTACCTGCGATGGCCGTACATGTTTATTTACTCTGGCGGCGTCCTGGTTGCCGGGTTCATGATGATGGTCGCCACCGTTGATTCGCCGCTCGCCGAAATGCAGGTTGCAGAGAATTTCCTCCTCGCCGCCGTCGTTTTCCAGCCTTTCTGCTGGGCGCCGTACTTCGCGATCAAGAAGATTGCGGCGATGCGCCGGTCCCGCTGATATTCATCATCCAGTTCACGCCGAACTTGTCCGCGCACATTCCGAAGCTGTCACCCCACGGTGCCTGCTCCAAAGGCATGGTGACACTGCCGCCGTCGGAAAGCTTGTCAAAGTAGCCGCGTAGCTCGGCGTCGTCGTCGCCAAAAATGGCCACGGGGTAGCCGTTTCCGGATGGGTCGCCCATGCTCTTGGGTGTATCCGAGCCCATCAAAACCATCCCGCCCTCGGTCTCAAGTTGGCTGTGCATGACGTTGTCCTGCTCGGACGGGTCCTCGCTGGCCTGAAAGTCGCCGAACGTACTCACGTCCAGCTGACCACCGAAAACAGACTGGTAGAACTCCATCGCTTCGCGCGCGTTGTCGCGGAAAGACAAGTACGGGTTCATGCGGGTGGTGCCCATGGGAGGTCTCCTCGGTCGTGGAAAGGTACGTACCGATTATGTTCCGGGATCAGGGGCAGTGGAAGGGATTACACGAGCATTTTCGATTCACTCTCCCAGTCTGGTGAAGGTTATTCCGTTATCGCGTGAGTAGACTACGCCAACGTCCGTTGCTACCCAGATATCCAGGGATCCGCCGTCCGAGTGGACGTCGAGGGCCGTCGGACCCTCCTTGATGGAGCCCCTCACTTCCCATGTGAGTCCCGAGTCCTTGCTCGTGTAGATTTCGCCGGCGGGCGTGACTCCTGCCGCGAGGCTGCCGTCCACTGCCGTAAATACCAGGAGTGGACTTCCATCGACGGGGTTCCACGAACCACCTGCATCCGTTGATCGGTACAGTCCTTCTGCGGACGTTGCGAGGACCACACCGCTGGAGTGGGTGCCTGACAGGTCGAAGACTTGAAATTGCGACGCGGAAAAATCCCAACTGCGGCCATCGATACTGGTCAGTAGGTCGCCGTCATATCCGACAAATTTTTTGTCCGTTGTGCTGAGGGCATGAAAGTCCGACTCACCTTGCCGTGACATCGGTTCCCAGCTATTGCCGTTATCTGTAGACCGGATCAACCCGACAGGGTTGGGAAGGTCTGTTCCCGGGCCGGGGTGTCCGGATGCGAAGAGCGTTCCCGCCTCATTGGCGGTGAAACCCATCAGGTCGATGACGGGACCTATCCGTTCCGTGGGGCGGGACGAGACGTTGTATAGCCCGTCGTGAGTGGCCAGCAGGACTTGATCTGTGGTTGGATCGACGCTCATTCCATGCACATGACCGGTGGGGTAGCCGTCAGCGACAGTGTCTCTGTCAGGGCCAGCGGATGGAGACGCGCATGCGGTCAGAATTAGCCCGGAGAGGACAGCTGAGACGGTCACCGCGTAGAAACGTGGGCGTAGTGAAGCTAGTTTTTTGGGCATCGTTGGTTCCCTGCTGATTGAAACGAAACGGTTAGGGAGTGTGCTGGCCGGAAGCCGCCTGGTGTATTGCGACTCCCGGCCAGCGAACCATTTCTAGAGTTCCGCCAGGAGAGCTTCCATTTCCTCGATTTCGGCTTGCTGAGACTTCACGATGGTCTCGGCCAGCACAATCGCGTCAGGGTACTGACCGTTTGCGATCTCCTGCTGTGCCATCTCTACAGCGCCATTGTGGTGAGCGGTCATTGATTCGAGGAAAATCCTTGCGGCTGCTTCGCCTTCGGCGGCTTTCAGTTCAGCCATCTGATCCTCAGTCATCATGCCCTGCATGTCGCTGGAGCTGCCCATGTCGTGCCCCTCCATGCCGCCGGACATCTCAACTGGTTCGCCCCAGGAATCGAGCCAGCCGGTCATCGTCGCAATCTCCGGGGCCTGGGCTTCCTTGATTCTGGTGGCAAGTTCACGTACTTCGGAACTGACCGAGTCCTTCGCAAGAACGATCTCGCTCATCTCCACGGCCTGACGGTGGTGGGGAATCATCATCTGCGCGAACATGACGTCCGCATCATTGTGCTGCTCGGAGGCGTTTTGGCCGGAACCAGCTGTGGAACTGGCGCTGGTTCCAGAGGACGGGGCAGTGCTCGTGTCGCTGGCACCGCATCCGGCCAGAGCGATTGTTGCCGCGACGGCCAGGGCAGAGATGGAAAGATAACGCGTCATGATGGTGTCCTTTACTTGAGTTTTCAGGGTTTGCATCGTCGAGGGGCAGCAAGTAGCGGCGATTCTGTGAGGGTGCAGCTGCGGCCCAGCGATTTTTATGTACGACTGATGCAGAGCTGAACCAGCGATGGCGTGTACGGACGCGTTCGGTGAGGGTGCGCGATGCGTGGAGGAGCCCGAAAGCTCGGAAGGCCATAGATTGGGCGGTTTCTCAGGGCGAGGGCGACCACGATGCTGATGACCACGATCGTCATGGCGCAGGCGCCGGCGATCATCATGCCTCCACAGTCCGTCGCGGACAGGGCGTCCGCCGGGCTGGGACTCTCGTGTGCTGTCGATGCTGTCATCACATGGTGCTGGCCTATAGGGCCCGGGGATGCGACTGCTGCCGATGTGGTGTGGCCCGCCGTGCCGTGTCCGCTCATCCACATATGCATCGCCAAAATGCCCAGGACGATGGCCATCACACCGGCCAGCGTGAGTGCGGTTCTCAAGAGAGGTGAGGATTCAGTGCGCACCCGTTCCCTCCCCTGCGATGGGCGATGGTTTCAGGTTCATACGGCGCAGCAGCTGTGCGTTCAAAGCCACCACAATGGTGGAGATCGACATAAGGACCGCCCCCATAGCAGGTGAAAGGACAAATCCGGCGAAGGCCAGCACGCCAGCTGCGAGCGGGACGGCCACGACGTTGTAGCCCGTTGCCCACATAAGGTTTTGGATCATCTTGCGGTAGCTGGCCCTGGATAGATCGATCATGGACAAGACCGCACGCGGATCGTTACCAACGAGGACGACGCCGGCAGATTCCATAGCGACGTTGGTGCCGGCCCCGATCGCAATACCCACTTCGGCTCGTGCCAGTGCCGGAGCATCGTTGACCCCGTCTCCGACCATGGCGACCTTCAGGCCGCGTCGTTGGAGTTCCGTGACTTTTTTGTCCTTATCCTCGGGCAGTACGTCGGCGAAGATTTCGTCAATTCCAAGGTCCTTGCCCACTGCCTGTGCCACTTGACGGGCGTCGCCGGTGATCATGGCTACTTTGACTCCGCGTTGCTGTAGGGCATTCACGGCAGTCCGGGATTCGCCGCGAACCCGGTCTTCCAGACGGAGACCTCCAATAATCTTGCCGTCCCGAACCACGTGCAACACGCTGGCTCCCCGGGAAGCCCATTCCTCGGTACTGGCGGCGATCTCCGCAGGGCTGGCGATCCTCAGGTCCTGAAGCATATTCGGTCCACCGACGGCTATATCCGCTCCATTCACGCGGGCCCGTACTCCACGGCCAGTCATCGACGTGAATTCGGTCCCCGCGTAGTCAAGCGCTGCGGCGTCGGCATCGCCCTCGGCAGCCCGGACGATTGCTCGCGCCACAGGATGTTCACTATCGGATTCGGCCGCCGCGGCCAAGGCAAGGAGTTCGGCTGTGCTGACGCCATCGGCTGCCGCGGTTCCCGTCACGGCGTGCTGCCCTTCCGTCAGCGTGCCGGTCTTGTCGAAAAGCACCACGTCGACTGTACGCATACGCTCCAGTGCCGTCCGATCCTTGATCAGCACACCTGCCCTGGCGGCACGCTCAGTCGAAATAGCGATGACGAGAGGGATGGCCAGACCCAGTGCGTGGGGGCAGGCGATGACCAGGACAGTGACGGTGCGGATCACTGCGTCATCGGCACTTCCCAGAAGCAGCCAGACGATGAACGTCACGATGCCTGCACCGAGAGCGAAGTAGAACAGCAAAGCCGCAGCACGGTCAGCCAGCGACTGTGCCTTCGATGAGGATTCCTGCGCTGTGGACACCAGACGCTGGATACCTGCCAGCGTGGTATCCGTGCCGACGGCGGTCACTTTGACCCTGATGGAGTTATCGGTAGAGACAGTCCCGGCGACGACCGTTTCACCGACAGTTCGGGCTACGGTGCGCGACTCGCCGGTAATCATGGATTCGTCGAATTCGGCTTCGCCGGCAACAATGTCCCCGTCCGCTGGAACCCTCGCTCCTGAGCGAACCAGGACGACGTCGTCAACCGTCAGGGAGCTGGCAGCAACCGTTTCGACGCCCGAGGAGGTGACACGTTCTGCCTCGTCGGGCAGTAGCGCAGCAAGGGCGTCAAGGGCCCCGGCGGCAGAGCCCAGTGCCCGCATTTCCATCCAATGACCCAGCAGCATGATGACGACCAACAGAGCCAGTTCCCACCAGAAGTCCAGGTTGAACTCCCCGATGCCAAGTGTGGTCACCCACGACGCGACAAACGCAACCGTTATGGCCATCGCGATCAATAGCATCATGCCGGGCTGCCGTGATTTCAGCTCCGCCAGCCCGCCTTTCAGGAACGGAGCCCCGCCATAGAAGAAGATAACTGTGCCCAGAATCGGGGAGATCCATGAGGCGCCTAGGAAATCGGGCACGGTGTAGCCGAGGATCGAGGCAAACATGTGGCTGAACAGGACAACCGGAATGGTCAGAACCAAGCTCAGCCAGAACCTGTTTCGGAACATCGTAGTGCTGTGTCCGGCATGCTGGCCGTATTCCTGCTGCTGGTGATCCATGACGATGCCCCTCTTCTTCCAGGCCAGCCGCTCCTAGGCGGTGGTCAGCCGGTAGCCAGCCTTCTCGATGACGGCATTCACCTCGGGATCGGCCAAGGCTGGGTCTGCGATGATGTGCACGGTGGATGTGCCGCCTGACACCAGGTTTATTTCGACAGAGTGAACACCGTCCAGTGCAGTCAGCGCATCAGTGACTTTCGCTGCGCAGGAACCGCAGCTCAAGCCTTCCACCAGGACGTCTTTGATCACTGCGTCATCTGTTGGGGAGCTGGCTTCGGCTTCGGTCTGCGGTGCACAGCAAGCGCATCCCTCCGGCTCCTTTGCGGTGAGAGACAGTTCGGACGTCGTTGTGCCACACATGGGTACTCCTTGACAGTTAGCGGTAGGGGTTACTGACCCTTACCGTCAGACTATACCCCCAGGGGGTATCAGTAAAACTGTTTGGAGCGGTGAGGGACCGACAATCAATGACCTTCGGGGATCACAGGGGCTTTTTCTCGCCCGCGGTAACGGGGAACGGTAGCCGGTTGGCCCGCATGGGCGCAGGGCACGCACCAAAATCAGTGAACACAAACGGGTAGTTCAAGGTCCGGTTGAAATCGAGGACCACGCTGCCCTTGTCGTCCGGTGCCGGCGTCTGGACAAAGCGCCAGGCAGCTGTGGCGTCACCGTTGGTGGCGTCGTGGAAATTCAGTGACAGACCGCCGTCGCCCCTGGCTTCTGCACGAAGCCGGTGATCCGCGCCGTCGAACTCAAACACCACCTCACCAACGGCTTCAGCAATCAGGGGGGTGTCCTCGCGCACCGACGCGATGTTCTCTGTCTGCGGCGCCGGATACGCCTCGAACCGGGCGTTCAACACCCAGTCCTCGCTGTAATCGAACGTGGGAACACCCTGAAAATTGGTTCGCGTCTCCGCGTTGTTGTCCCTGGTACGAACAGCGTATGCCTGATTCCTGACGGCGAGTTCGGCAGCAATGTTCTCCCGCCGCACCCACATCAGCGACTGACCCTCACGCAGGCTCGCCGTCACCGTCCCATCCACCGGCTGGTCGTCGTCGAACATCACCAGGCCAAACGAGCCGTCGACGGTGATATCAGCGGAGGAACCGTTCGTGGACCACTTTCCGGGCAAGCCCTCAATCCGGATGGGATTGTCGCTCAACCACTGGAAGGATGTCAGCGTCAACCAGCCAAAATCAGCGGCCAGCTCCTGCTCCCGCGCCTCATGCCACTCTTTCCATGCCTGCTCACCCGTAGTCATGGCACCAGTCTGCCATTAGATTGAACGCATAGGGACCCGCCCGTAAGGAGTTTTCCATGGCACAGGAACATGCAGACGATCAACCGCTGGGAACTGTAGAGGAACTGCCGGATGAAACGTACCGGCTGACCTTTCATCGCGACTACCCGCATCCGGAAGAGCGCGTTTGGACCTTCATCACCACACCCGAGCGCACGCGCCTGTGGTGGGCAGAATCCCGTGGGGACCTGCACGGCGGGGCGCCTTTTGATCTTCGGTGGCTCAACGGACGAAACGAGGAGCTGGACTGGTGGGACGGCCAGGTGGTCACTTCCGACTGGGAGCGGACCTTCGAAATCGCGAACGTTCAGCATGGCCGCATCCGGTTCGACCTGCAGCCCCTCGCCGTCGAACGGACGGAGGGAACGCGGCTCACCTTCACCAATGTTGTCAGCGACCCCGACTTCCTCGGATCAAGCCTGGCCGGCTGGCACCTGCACCTGGACCACCTTCGCCACGCACTCGACGGCCACCCCGTGGACTGGCCGCACTGGTGGGAGGAACAGTACCCGCACTGGGAACAGATTCGGGCGCGCTACGAACCCGAAGACTAACCCTGCTCGAGGTCCGAGGGGTTGCGCACATAAACGGCTCGCTGCTGGCCGGTCCACTGCCTCCGAACAGCAAGCCTCTCCGCGTGGGCCACGCGGTGCCGCTGAGCACTCGCTGAAATCAGCACCGCGAACATCGCGACGCCGGCGGCGGCAGCAACAGGGGGCGACGTCGGCTCTCCCCACAGCCGCTGGACAAGTAGCCAGAACAGTCCCCAGGAGATAGCGACAGCAACAGCCAGACGTCCGCGTTTTCCCGTGGCGCTGGCGATGCTGCCGCCGAAGATCAACACCCCCAGAGCGATGATCGACCACACTGTGGCGCCCCAACCGAAAAGGTCCCACTCCGTCGTCGCCAGCCAGGAGGCCACATTTCCTGCGGACGCAACGATGATCCAGCCCAGATACAAGCCGAACGGCACATCGACCGCCCACGTCTGGAGTCTCGAAAATGACGGGTAGCGGTTCATCCGCGACAGGATGACCACCAGCACGCCCAGTAGCGCCGCCATCACGAAAACGGTGAAGCCGACCCACCCTGCCTGCGCGCTCAGAATCCACACGCAATTCAGGATCATGGACGCCGCAGCCAACCAGCCGATCTGGCGGTGACGCTTACTCGTACGCTGCGACGGAAGCCACTGATGCACCGTGTAAAGCACCAGGCCCAGATAGATCACTGACCAGATGCTGAAAGCCCGTGACGCCGGGGCGAGCAGACTGGCATCCGGTGCGAACGCGCCGTTGGCGGCCTCGGCGATCCCTGGGCCGCCAAAGACTCCGACGCCGATCATCGACCCCACGACGCATACCACCAGGCACGCCGTGACCGTCCATCGACGGCGGACATCCAGGGGAACTTCGGCGCTCACCGGGTAGGCAACCGGTTCTGCAGGCTGGTCCGACTCCGCACGGGCACGCGTGGTCAACGGAATCGGGGCCGTGTGGAAAGCCTCTGGTGCGCGTGCAGCCGGTCGCATCTCGGGAACGGGGTGTTTCCGGGCTTCTTTCTCGGCCCGGATCTCATCCCGGAACCTGAAGTTCCGCCGAAGCTGCTTCACCCCGAGAACAGTTTTTCTGAACGCCCGGTCTTCGGCGCCCTTCCACCTGGGGTCTCCCAGACCGTCCAACCAGTCGCTGATCCGCTTCTGCTGCTGCGGATGCCGTTCAGGGACCTCTTCAGAAACCATGGCGAATCATTCCCTCTCGATGGTGTCCTCGGACGAGTTTGGTGGCGTGGCGCAAGCCACTAGCCTACCGAATGCCCTTCAACCCTTGACTAATGGTCACTCCTTGTGGGCGATCTGGGCTCAGGGGCAACCGTTGTCGACCATTGGTCACTAGAAGGCGGGCGGGAAATGCTGCAGCTCGAACCGGCTGCGGTATTCGACGTCGTCGCCCGTTAACGGATCCTTGAAGGCGACGCTGCGAGCAAGCAGCTGCAATGGTTTCTCATAGTCGTCCGGGGCTTTGGGGAGTAGATCCGGGTAGAAGGAGTCATTCAGAATCCCGATTCCGAGCTTCGCCATGTGCAGCCGCAGCTGATGCGTCTTGCCTGTGTGCGGCTCCAACAGGTACTTGCCGAGCCCGTCACGCGCCTCGATCAGGCTGATCAGCGATTCAGCGTTCGGTTCGCCGTCGACCTCCTGCGCGAGCAGATAGGTGCGGGACTTCACCATACGGTTACGCACGACGGCGGGAAGCTCCAGTTCCGGACGGAACGGTGCAATGGCCTCGTATCTCTTGGAGATCTGCCGGCGTTCGAAGAGCGTCTGATACTTCCCACGGGTAGCCGGGTTGACGGAAAACAACAGCACACCGGCGGTCATCCGGTCGAGGCGGTGCATGGGAATGAGGTCGGGCAGGTCGAGCTGGACCCGCAGCCGCACCAGGGCGGACTCGGAGATGTAGGTGCCGCCGGGCGTGGTGGGGAGGAAGTGGGGTTTGTCCACCACCAGGAGATCCTCGTCCTGATGGATGATCCCGATCTCCACCGGCATGCGGGTTTCTTCGGGCAGTTCCCGGTAATACCAGATGAAGGTGTGCTCTGTGAGCGGCGTCGTCGGGCTCAAGGGAGTTCCGCCGAGGCCCACGACCTCACCGCGCTCGAACCTCCTCGTAATGCCGTCCGGGTCAACATGGCCAAAACGTTCCAGGACATAGTCCATGGCCGTTTCCCACGGGCCCTCAGCGGGTAGCCTCAGCCGGGTTGCGTTGACCCCGTTGCGCACGGGTAGCGGGGACTGCATCACCCGAATAGCGTACCGGGCCTCAATCCATCGGTTGGCAGTGAGGACAGTAGTAGACGTCGCGCAGGGCGAGCTCGTTGGCGCCGAGAACGTCCTTCACCACGGGCGTCCGGCACCGGAGGCAATTCGCGCGGCCGTAGACCCAGAAGCGGTCGCCGTGGCGTCCGACGGCGGTTCCCGTCGTCGAGCGGGTGCCGCGGTCCTTGTTCGCCTCGAGCAGGGTCTTCGACAGTGCGACCACCCGCTCAAGATTCGGCACATCAGCGACAACGTTAAACGGATTGACCCGCGCCAGAAAACACACTTCGCAACGGTAGATGTTGCCCACCCCCGCAAGGTTTCGCTGGTCCAGAAGCGCCACACCCACCGGTTCGTCCGGGTGAGACCGCAACCGCCGGAGCGCCTCATCCGCATCCCATTCCGGGCCGAGCAGGTCCGGCCCCAGGTACCCGACGGCGTCGTCCTCCTGTTGCCGGGGCAGCACCTCCAGAATCCCCAGTTCAAACCCCACGACGACGGCGCCCGCTACCTCCAGCACGCAGCGCGCCTTGTGTACGGGCCGCCGCCAACGCTCGCGCGGCCCGTACACGTGCCAGGTGCCCTCCATTTTGAGGTGTGAATGAATGATGGCGCCAGTGCTCTCATCACCCACCCGAATGAGCAGATGCTTTCCTCTCGAGACCACATTCTCGACCGTTTTACCTGTGAGATCGACCGTCGCATACGCGGGCACCCGGACGTCGCAGCGAGTCAGCTCCTTACCGGCGAGGACGGCGTTGAGCTGTCTGGCCATCCGCCAGAGATTGTCTCCCTCAGGCACGGATCCTCAACCCACGAGGCGTCGTATAAAAACCGGCCGCAACCAGAGCCGTGGCCATAGGTGTATCCAGGATCGATTCGCCGTTGATCTTCTCCACCGCCAACTTCTCGGCAGCACCGCGCCTGACGATTCCCACCAGAGCCGAAGCAGCAATCCCCAGTTCATCGGGGTCCTCGGTGAACGCGAGCAACGTCTTCCCTCCACGTTCCACATACAGGGAAAGCTTCCCATCCACGAGCACCACCAGCGCCCCCGCCTTGCGCCCGGGCCTGTGCCCGGTCTCCAGACTCGGCCACGCCAACGCAGCACCATAAGGGTTCGCCGGATCCGTCGCCGCCAAAGCAACAGCCGACGGCACAACATCGCCGAGCCTGTTGTCACTGGAGAACGATCGCAACCGGTCCACCGTCGACGGAACAGCGAACTGCGCAGCACCCAACTGCTCAATGAAATAACCGCGGCGGGACCTGCCCATCTCCTCCAACCGCGCCAACACCTTGTACATCAGGGCAAAGCCGCCCGGAGTTCCCTCATTGGCAACCGCCCCACGCGTCACCACCCCGTACCGGTCCATGAGCAGCTCCGCAGTCGCGTGCGCATGAACTGTGGTGTCAGCTTCGACGTCGGGCAATGCCGTCCACCGTCCGGCAACCATCGGTGGGGCGTTACGGAGCGTCTGGCGCTCGCCGTCGGACGAGAGTTTCATCGATGCGCCGGTCAGGGACGCACCCGGGGCCCGGCCGACTCGCCCGAGTCTCGCGGACCGGGCCCGACCCGGTGCGGGTTTGCGCTTATGCGCGGTTTTCCCGCCGCCAACCAGCGAGCGAACCGGGGTGAAGGTGTCGTTGCTGATCCGGCCCGCCCAAACGAGTTCCCACAGAGCGTGCGTCACGGCGTCGTCGCTCGTTGCCGTGTTCCCGAGCGTTTGCACGAGTTGCCGGAAGAAATAAGCGCCGCCGCCCTCCAACACCTGGAGCAGCTGCAACTGCAGCTCCGACGGTTCGAAATCGGGCGCGGGATTCAGGGTGAGCGGCGCGTTCTCGGCCAGATGCAACGCGATCCAGCCGTCATTTCCCGGCAGAGCACCAACGCCGGACCACACCACCTCACCTGTGGCCATCAGCTCATCAAGCATGGACGGGGAATAGTTGGGGACCCGGGTGCCGAGAATCAGTGGCTCCCAGGCCGACGCCGGAATGGGAACGCCAGAGAGCTGATCCACAACGGTGGCAACGCCGTCGAGCCCTCTCAACCCGGAACCGACATGCTGCCATGACGGCAGGAACCGGCCGTACGTTGGCGGATCCACCGGTTCAACTTCCTGGCGAAGGGCAGCCAGCGAACGACGCCGGAGTCGCCGCAGGACGTCGGTGTCACACCATTCGGAGGTGGCCGGACGGTGGGTTTTGTCCTCCTCCGGTCCCGCCTCCGTTGGACGGAACTCTCCTTCAACCACCCGGTTCTCGTGGGCGAGCCGCTGGAGGGTGGCGGCGACGACGGCGACTCCGAGCCCCAGCCGCGCGGCAGCTTCGTTGGCCGTGAAAGGGCCGTGCGTTCGTGCATATCGGCCCACGAGATCCCCGAGGGGATCGGTAACCGGCTCGATGAACGCCGTCGGGATGCCCATGGGCAGCGGGACACCAACGGCGTCGCGCAACCGGGCAGCGTCCTCGACGGCGGCCACCCGTTGAACACCCGCGACTCCAACGGAGAAGGCCCGGTTGGATCGGCTCAGTTCGGTGAGATGCTGATCGGCCTGTTCGGGGTCCTCCAGACGCTCCGCGACTTCCGCGGACGACAAGGGTCCGAGCAGCCGCAACAGATCCGCGACTCCTTCGAGGCCCCGAGCCTTCCGGTCAGGAGCCAGACGCTGCAGTTCCGCCTCCGTCTCCATGATGACTTTCGCATCGAGCAGCTCACGCAGTTCCGCCCTGCCAAGCAGTTCGTTCAACAGGGTCGGGTCCAAGGACAGCGCCGCGGCCCGGCGCTCAGCCAACGGTGAATCGCCTTCGTAGAGGAAGGACGCAACGTAACCGAACAGGATGGAGCGTGCGAACGGGGACGGCTGCGACGTGGTGATTTCCACGACACGTATTTCCCGGCGCTCGATCGCTGCCGTGACGTCTTTCAGAGCAGGAAGATCGTACACATCCTGCAGGCATTCACGAACTGTTTCGAGAACGATGGGAAACGTTGGGTACTTCCGGGCGACGTCCAACAGTTGGGCAGAGCGCTGACGCTGCTGCCACAGCGGTGCACGCTTACCGGGGTTCTGCCGAGGCAGTAGCAGCGCTCTGGCCGCGCACTCGCGGAATCGGGCTGCGAACAACGCCGATCCGCCCACTTCACCGGTGACAATCCGGTCCAGTTCATCGGCGTCGAACAGGAAGAGTTCCGCCCCAGGAGGTTCATCATCCATGAGCGGCACCCGCAGCACAATGCCGTCGTCGGACGCCATCGCAGAACCGTCCAGCCCGTACCTCTCGTGCAGCCTCGCGCCGACGGCCAGCGCCCACGGCGCGTGCACCGGCATGCCGAAGGGGCTGTGCAGGATCACCCGCCAGTCACCGAGTTCATCGTGGAAACGCTCCACTACAAGGTTGCGGTCGTTGGGCACTACCTCGGTGGCCACCTGCTGTTCCGAGATGTAGTTCAGGAGGTTTCCGGAGGCCCACTCGTCGAGTCCGATGGCCGCGCAGCGTTCGAGCGCGGATTCCCTGGATGCCCCGCTGACCTCGCGGACAAACGCACCCAACGCCCGTCCGAGATCAACGGGCCGGCCGAGCGAATCGCCCTTCCAGAACGGCAGCTTGCCCGGCTGTCCGAACGCCGGCGACACGAGCACACGGTCATGGGTAATGTCCTCGATGCGCCAGCTGGTGGCACCGAGCGCGAAGACATCACCAACGCGCGATTCGTAGACCATCTCCTCATCGAGCTCGCCCACACGCCGCCCGCCCTTGTTCGCGGATTCCTCAGAACCCACGATGTAGACGCCGAAGAGGCCGCGGTCCGGAATGGTTCCTCCCGAGGTGACGGCGAGCCGCTGAGCCCCAGGCCTACCCGTGATGGTCCCCTCCGTCCGGTCCCAGACGATCCGCGGACGCAGCTCCGCGAACTCATCCGACGGGTAACGCCCTGAAAGGAGGTCCAGAGTGGCATCAAACGCCGAGCGCGGGAGCGTGGCGAACGGCGCGGAACGGCGCACGACGTCGAACCATTCCTCCACGTCGACGGAACCAAGAGCCGCCGCAGCCACGGTCTGCTGAGCCAGGATGTCCAAGGGGTTCGTGGGGATGAATAGCGGCTCGATCTGCCCGGCGAGCATCCGCTCCACGGTCACAGCTGTGTTGACCAGATCTCCCCGATGCTTGGGGAACAGCACGCCCTGGGAAACCTCACCCACCTGATGGCCAGCACGCCCAACGCGCTGCAGCCCGCTCGCCACGGACTGCGGAGACTCAACCTGAACCACGAGGTCCACCGCGCCCATATCGATACCCAGTTCCAGGGATGACGTCGCCACCACGCAACGCAGCCGCCCCGACTTCAGATCATCTTCGATCAACGCCCGCTGATCCTTCGACACCGACCCATGATGGGCGCGTGCCAGCAGCGGGTCCGCACCCTGGGACTGCCCTGCCTGAGCCATGATCTGTGCGGGCGGGTGGCGTTCGTCATTCGGGGTGACAGAAGCGTCCTCCGACCAGGCGTCGGCTGTGGCAAGCCGACCCTCGTGGATTTCGTTCAATCGTGCGGTGAGGCGTTCAGCCAGGCGACGGGAGTTCGCGAACACGATCGTCGACCGGTTTGCCTCGATGAGGTCTACGATCTTTTCCTCGACGTGCGGCCAGATGCTGGCCTGCGGAGAGTAGCCGCCGCCGTCGTCGGTATCAGTGGCGCCAGAGGCAGGGGAGGGTGCGGAGCCGAGTTCCGACATGTCCTCCACAGGAACGGTGACGGTGATGTCCCAGGATTTGCGCGACGCCGGTGCCACGATCTCCACGGGTGCGGTCCCACCGAGAAACCGGGCCACCGTTTCTTTCGGTTCCACCGTCGCAGAAAGCCCGATCCGCTGCACCGGCCGTCCCAGCATTGCGTCCAGACGCGCCAGTGAAACGGCGAGGTGAGCGCCGCGTTTGGTGCCCGCCACCGCGTGAACCTCGTCAACGATCACGGTGTCGACCTCGGCCAGCGTCTCCCGCGCCTTCGAGGTCAGCATCAGGAACAAGGACTCCGGCGTCGTGATCAGAATGTCCGGCGGCTTGCTGAGTAACTGGCGCCGCTCCGCCTGAGGTGTATCGCCGCTGCGCACTCCGACAGTGATCTCCGGAACAGGCAGGTCGAGCCTCCGCGCCGTCTGCGTAATGCCGATGAGCGGTGCCCGCAGGTTGCGCTCGACGTCCACGCCGAGGGCCTTCAACGGCGAGATATACAGGACCCGAGTGGACCGCCGTCGTTCCTTCCGGCCGCCGCCGCGCTTAGTGCCTGCGCCTGCGCCCGCGCCGTCGTCGTCCGCCGTCGAAGCCGACGTCGTCAGGAACCGGTCCAGTGCCCACAGAAACGCCGCGAGTGTCTTGCCCGAACCCGTGGGAGCAACCACCAGGGCATTCGCTCCGCGGGACACCGCATCCCACGCACCCTCCTGCGCTGGGGTGGGCTCACTGAAAGCGCCCGCGAACCACTCACGAGTGGCTTGCGTGAACTTCTCCAGCACCTGCGTCATGGCTTCATCATCCAACACTGGACGGACATTTTTCGAAAGTGGCCCAAGGCCGCGTCGGGAACACCGGTAGAGTAGAAGGTGGTGAGCCGGGAAGTCTGGTCGGCGTGAACTTGAACGCGCCCAACTCTAGGACTGTATGACAGAACACACGAAACCCCGCCCCTCGAACAGTATTCTGAGCCGGGGAAGTTACCCCGAGCATCTGCGCATCACTTCGATCCTGCGCAAGGAGACTGTCGGCGGGGTGCTCCTGCTCGTAGCCACCGTCGTCGCGCTGATCCTGGCCAACAGCCCCGCCGCGGACTCCTACTTCAGCCTCCGCAATCTCGAGGTCGGGTATGAGCCGTGGCATCTGAAGCTCAGTCTCGGCGCATGGGCGGCGGACGGGCTTCTGGCGATTTTTTTCTTCCTGGCTGGCCTTGAGCTCAAGCGAGAATTTGTTGCCGGTGACCTCCGCACTCCCAGCCGCGCGATTGTTCCGGTGGCGGCAGCGGTGGGCGGCGTCATCGTCCCAGCCCTGATATTCGTTGCTATTGCCGCCAGCGCAGGCCCTGAAGTTCTTACCGGGTGGGCTATTCCAACGGCCACGGACATCGCTTTCGCGGTGGCCGTCCTTGCTGTCGTCGGTACGCATCTACCGAGCGCCCTGCGCATCTTTCTTCTGACGCTCGCCGTGGTTGATGACCTGCTGGCCATAGCGATTATCGCCTTCTTCTACTCTGGCGACATTCACGCCGCGCCCCTCCTGCTGGCCTTGCTTCCGCTGGCCCTCTACGCGTTTCTGGCGCACAAGTATTCCGGGTTCTTCGGCCGCAAATCATCGGCTGCCTGGCTGTTCCTCCTGCCGATAGGGCTGCTGGTGTGGGCGCTGGTGCACGCTTCCGGCGTCCACGCGACGGTCGCCGGCGTCCTGCTCGGGTTCGCCGTGCCCGTCATGGCGGCCACGGTGAAAGGGCAGCCAAAGCCCGACGACGCCGGCCACGACGGTCTGGCGGCCACCCTTGAGCACCGGATTCGTCCGTTGTCCGCCGGGGTCGCGGTCCCGATTTTCGCGTTCTTCTCCGCCGGGGTGGCTATCGGCGGTTGGGACGGATTTGTCACTGCGGTGTCCGATCCGCTGGCGGTGGGGATCGTCGTCGCGCTTGTCGTGGGCAAACCGGTGGGCATCCTGCTGGCAACCTGGGGCGTCACGAAGGCTACCCGGGCTGAGCTGGACCCGGACCTGTCCTGGACTGACGTGCTCGGCGTTGCCATGCTTGCCGGTGTTGGATTCACGGTGTCCCTGCTGATTAGCGAGCTCGCATTCGGCAGCGGCAGTGTGCTCGATGACCACGGCAAGATCGCCATCCTCATCGGTTCGCTTCTCGCCGCGCTGCTGGCAACCGTTGTCCTGCGCGCACGCAACCGCCACTACCGGCGCCTGGAGTTGAAGGAAAAGATCGACGCCGACCACGACGGAACGCCCGACGCCTTCGAACGCTGACGGTGGCTGCGGCGATAGACTGCCGCATATGAGCACCGGCCCCGTCGATCTCCCACATCCGGTCACCCGACAGTTTTTCCCCAGCCCTGTCCCGCCAGGAACGGGGTGGCCGGGAGATCCTGCCTCTCCCACCACCCCGGTGGCTGAAAACGCGGACGACGTCGTCTCCCAGGCCGGCAGTACCCGTCACCTTGACCTGCTGAACGCGCAGGTTTCAGTGTGCCGTGCGTGCCCGAGGCTGGTGGAGTGGCGGGAGCAGATCGCGCGCGACAAGCGCAAGGCGTCAGCGGCCGAACCATACTGGGGCCGTCCCATCCCCGGGTACGGTAGCGCACACCCGAGTGTCCTCATCGTGGGCCTGGCTCCCGCGGCAACGGGCAGCAACCGCACCGGGCGGGCCTTCACCGGGGACATGGCCGGCGTCTGGCTATTCGGCGCCCTCTACCGGGCGGGGCTCGCGGTTCAGGAAACGAGTGTTTCCGCAGGCGACGGTCAGGAACTCATCGATACGCGCATGGTCTCCACCGTCCGCTGCGCCCCACCGGACAACAAACCCACGATCGCCGAACGCGACACCTGCGCACCATGGCTCGATGCCGAACTGAAATTCGTCCTGCCCAGCGTGAAGGTAATCATGTGCCTTGGCTCCTACGGGTGGGCCGCCGCGTTCAGGGCACTGAAATCACGGGGATACCAGGTTCCTCGGCCGCTACCGAAATTCGGTCACGCCGCCCGCGTCGAAGTCCAACGTCCAGAAGGAGACGCAGGGGACGCCGTCGTCGTACTGGGGTGTTTCCACCCGAGCCAGCGGAACACCTTCACCGGAAAACTGACTGTCCCCATGATCGACGCCGTTGTGGGCGAAGCGGCGGCAATCGCGGGCAGGTAACTTCCGGGACTATTTCGCTGGGGTGTAGGGCTGGAACGTGCCAATGGTCAACAGTTTGATGTCCTCATTGGCGCAGCCCGTGCTCTTGAACGGAACCAGCAGGGAATTGGTGTCCTCCGGCGGGTAGACGCGGATGGCCGTGGTCTTGACCTCCTCGCACTCCGTGTACTTACCGGCCCGCGCCTCCGTCAACTGGGCGGCAGCGGATTCGCCGGGCTTCAGCTCGTTGGCAACAGGGGCTTTCTTGGATTCACGCTCGGCCGCGGCGCCCACCTGCTCGCCGTCCGCCACGAAGGAAACACCAGCCCAACCGTGCAATACACAACTCTTGCTGCCCGTGTTCGTCAACACCAGTTCACGGGAGACGCCTCCCGCCGCGCCCGCACCCGGCTCGGTGACGACCTCACCACTCAACATCCCCGCCGTGCAACGGTTCTGAATGGCGTCCGTGGACGTCGGGGTCGGCGTCGCCGTCTCAACCGGGGCAGCAGGCGTAGTGGCATCCGACGACGCCGTAGCGTCCGACGTCGGAATGGCCTCTGACGCCGTAGTCGGTGAGGTGTCACTCGAAGCCTCTGGCGAAGAAGCGCCACACCCCCCGAGGAACAGCAGCGAGCCGACGGCCGCTGCAACAACGAGGGTGTGGGACTTGCTACGCACAAAGTTCATACCAACACCTCACCGTAACGACGTGACCGAGTCAACCATGACGCGGCCAGCGATGCACAGACTTTATCTGGAGGTCTCCCTTGTACGGCTCAACGCGATGCCACCCAGGACCACCCCGAGGACCCCCGCAGCCAGGCCAAGGTAGCCCGGAATCTGGGAGGCGTCGTCGCCCTCCCGGCCCGCTTCAGCGAGGTCTTCGCCGTCCTCTTCACCGTCCGACGCCGCGTGGTGGCCCTCTTCGCTGGCCTTAGTCAGCGTGTATGTAGGGGCAGGGGACTCCAACTCGTGCGGGTCCTGATCCTCAGCAGGCATTTCCGCCCAGTCAGTCTGGCCCTTCTCGCACTCCTGCAACACAGGGAACGCAAGCGTTTCACCAGCCTTTTCCGGATTCTGCATGGCAACCTCGAACGCCATCCGATAGCCATCCTCGAGCGGCGTCTTGGCAGTGTAAACAATCTGACCAACATGCTTGGTGATGGTGCTGCCATCTTCGAGAGTCAACGGCTCGTCCAACTTCTCCTCAACCTTCTTCACATCCCACCCCTCGTAAACAGTGGGCTTCGCATCCGCAACACTGTCCGGAATGTTGATGGTGAAACTGGTGGTCGGTGACCCCTCACAACCGTGCGACGACGAGAATGTGAGAACAGAGTAGGCGCCCGCGGCCGTGGTGTCCGGCTCAACGGTAACGTGTGCGCTCGCGGACGCGATCCCCGCGGTCATCAGGCCTACAGTCGCGGCGGATGCAAGGAGGGTACGGCGAATTTTCATGGTGGAACCTTTCACTGTGCGCGGCTCTGCGGCCTGCGCTGAGTCTTGTGGATTCGGGTTAGTGAGAGGTGACGGGTGGGCCGCGGAGTGGTGGTGCCACGAGGTATGGAGGGGTGGCCAGGGCCCTGTCAGTGGCCTTGATGCTCAGGCGGACCGTGGGGGTGATTGCCGTTGTCTTCAGCGGGCTGAACAGGGGCTTCAGCCACGCTAGCGTCGCATGGACGGCTTGCTCTCCACGGGTGATGACGACGGCGGTGACCAGTGTTGCCAGGACGTGCGCGGCGAACATGGCAGCGCCTATGCCGGTGCCCAGTCCGGCCGCTGTTCCGGCCGCTGTTCCGGCCGCTATTCCGGCTGCTGGGCCGGCGTCGAGTGCCTGGTGCTGAAGCGGAATCGTGTCCGTGGCGCAGGTGATTATGGCGTGGTGCGCGTGTGTTGCGGCTTCGCAGCGGGCTGTGGACGAGAGCATTCCGAACAGGTGATGAAATGCGACCTGCGCTGCGCCCAGAATCAGCGTCAGCGCTGGCAGGGGCAGCGTCCGTTTCGCCGCCATGGTCACGGCGAGCATGGTCAGGGCTGCCAGCCCGACGACGATGGCCGGCTCGGGAAGCGACCCACCGCCGGTCACATGGGCAAGGGATGAGAGCGCGATGATCACCACGGTAATCACGCTCGCGCGGAGCAGCCTTGCGTGACGCACGACCCCTCCTTTTCTATCGCTTGTAGAACTCGGCACTCAGTCTAGGCTAGTTCGTTGCTGCTCGCCGGTTGGCTGGGTCGCGGACACTCGGAGGGTTTAGAACCTTGGGGGCTTTTGCGCGCTTCGTGCGTCTCGTGAGTTAAGTGCCCCGTGTGCGTTGTGGCTTGAGTGCACAGTTGCTGTGATCTTCAGCCCCATCTTGTCCGTCGAGTGCACAGTTGCTGTGACCTTGACAGCGGCAAGGTCACATTATGTGTACGAAGTTTTGGCTTATTCGTGGTGGTAGGGGCGTCCGCTGGCGATCTCTTGGGCGCGATAGAGCTGTTCGATGACGATGAGGCGGACGAGTTGGTGGGGGAACACGAGTGGTGAGAGTGACCAGGTGAAGTCGGCTCGTTGGTGGACGGTGTCATCGACTCCGTACGCTCCGCCGATGATGAGCGTGATGTTCTTGGCGGAGTCGAGGGGTTGCTGGAGTGTCTGGGCGAGCTTGGGTGAGGTGATGGCTTTGCCGCGTTCGTCGAGCAGTATGAGGTAGTCGGTTCCGACTTTGGCGAGTAGTCTCTCTGATTCTTCTTTGCGGGCTGCGTCCCCTTCGCGTGAGGAGTGGGGGATGGGCTGCCAGCTGACGTCGAAGGGTTTTTTGAGGCGTTTTTCGTAGCGCGTTATGCCTTCTGATACCCATGACTCATGTTTTTTGCCGACGGTGAGGATGCGCAGTGCCATGAGGTCATTCTCTCCTACACGGTGCGGTCAGTACGGTTCCGGCCACGCCATGTCTGCGATGATCCAGCCGCCATCGGTTGGTGTCAGGGTCATCTCCCACGTTGCACTTTCTGTGCCGTCTCCGGTGCTCGATACTTTTCTAGGCGCTTTGTAATATTTGTGTGGTTTTTGGACGAGTTTGGCTTCGCCGAATATGTTCCCGTGCTGATTGGTCCTCATGCTGGAGTATGTGAGCCGACTGTGGATCTCACCGCCTGTTGCCCAGTAATCATTCTTTGCCATGTATTCCGGAGTCTCCAAAAAGCGATTGCACATCTGGCAGCTAGTTTTTGCGAGCGGTGCGAGAACATCCGTGGACCGGGTGGCAATCGAGTAGTTCACTATGTCGAAGTAGTAGTCCACAAACGCCTTGAATCCTTCTTCGGTGTGTTCCTTCGCGACGGCTGGCATCTGTGGAATGGGGACATTCTCCGCGGGCCCTTCGGCGGAAGCGGCCTTGTACTTTGCCGAGGATGAGGCGGACGGTGTTGGCGTTGGTTCTGACACCGTGGTTTCGGTTTCAGGGCTTGCTGTCTGGGTTGTGCTGGTGGTTGTGGGTGTTGTTGCGCATCCGGTGAGCGAAAGGGCTGCGGCGAGGCAAATAGTTGTGAGGCGGTTGAGGTTGCGGGCATGGGGAGACTGGGGCATGACGTTCCTTGGTGGGGCGGCTGTGGTGGCCGATGTTTTGCTGGATGGTCGGGTGGGGTGTGGTTAGCAGCCCCAGTCTTCAGGGTTTTCGGCGCATGTTCCGTCGACTAGGCGGGATTCGGAGCGCCAGACGCTCATGGTCACTGGTTCTGATGCCACTTGCGCTTGTCCTCGGATGGCTTGCCATGGTCCTCCTTCTACGGAGAATTCGCCTCGGAAGTATGTGGTGAGTTGGATGTTGTAGTCGCCTGTTTCTTGGTAGGCGTAGCTGGTGAAGGTGTGTTCGCCTAGGTCGGTTTCGTGAATGGCGATGCCGGCTTCTGGCATGGGGCCTCGTGTGGTGCCGTCGCCGTAGTTCCAGGTGTAGCTCACTGGCATGGCGCGAACTTCGACTGCTTTGTTGAGCAGAGTGATGTTGAATGTCTGGGTTTCTACTTCGGCGTAGAAGTTGTTGTGAGCTCGAATGAGTGTGTGTGGACGCGGTTGAACGCCAATATTTGCAGAGATGATGGTAAGTCTTTGGAAGTCCTCCAAAGTCACTACAGGATCTTCATCTGGCCGGGGTAGCGCAGGGTCATGCGGTCCGACGCAGCGAGGGCTGCCTACTCTCTGAGCTGTTCTGGGATCTTGATCTGGCTTATTAAGAATGCGCCAGGTCTGAAGGAGCGACTCTCCGTCCTTACATGTTGGCGCGGAACCCAGACAAATTGGGTCAAGGTTGCTTTCTGCGTCGGAGCAGGCGATTTGGTCCCAGTAAATATAAAGTGGCGTCTCTGGATCACTCGGTTTTGGATCCGTCGGTGATCCCGGAGGGGTGCCTGGTAGTGGCAACGGGGCCGTTTCTATAGGAGGCTTCGCGTCAGGAGCGCAATGTCGGCCGCCCAGTTCCGTTGAGTCACCATCAAAATCGCCCTCAATTTTGCAGCGTGTTTCATCCGCGTTTGCGGCAGGCATGGCAAGGAATATGATAATGCAGGATAGCAGTACAAAGAAGGCAGTAAAGAATTTCTGGACTTTCCAAGGGGTAGTCATTTCGACGATCCCATGTCTACCACGATCCAGCCATTTGCAGCTGCCTTAAAAAACATCTGCCACTTAATGCCCCAATTGGCATCGTTGGCCGAGCGATCCGTCTTGGAGTCATGGTTTATGAATGATTTCTGATTGAATTTGACCTGCCCGTATTTGTAACCCATCGGTCGCTCTGACATGTCAACATAAACAAGATCCAGATTTGTCTCACCACCGACTCGCCATGCCCCAGCGGCATGGTCGGTCTGAATGTCGTAGACAATTTGGCTGCAAGTGCCACAAAGCGGATTTGTGTACTGGCTAAGCAGATCTGTGGATTGTGATTCATACGAATAGTCGATCAGATCATAGTAGTACTCAATGAACGCCTTCAGGCCCTCCTCCGTGTGCTCTTTCGCGATCGCTGGCATCTCAGGGACAGGCACATTCTCGGCGGGTCCGTCAGCAGATGCCGGCTTGTAAGTCGGGGTTGGTGTCGGGGTGGCCGTTGCGGGGGCGGGTCCCGAGTCAGGCCCAGGACTGCTCATATCTGCCGAGGGAGATCCTGCGCATCCTGCTACTAGTAGCAGGGAGGAGAGGGCCAGTGCACTGGTCCGGAGCAGGCTGGAGTTCTTCAGGGGAAGGCGAGACATTGAAGTTCCTGGGTCTGTGAGAACGATTGTTATCTGAGCAGTTCAGATTCACAGTACCGAACATCTGGTCCCCGTGCGCAAAGTTATCCACATCCATGAGCTGCAGTCAGCCCGGCCGCGTACCGCTCTCCAGCCGATCAAAGACGGATTCGAGAATGGTGATCTTTTCCTCGGCGAAGAGCACTTCGGGACCGGCGGGTGCCAGACTATTGAATGGTGATTCGTAGAGCTGGCCGACTTCCATGACTCCGTTGCGGGTGAGGTGCTCAACGATCAGGTTGATGAAGTTCAGTTGCGCAGCATTGAACGTGTTGCCGGTGATGAACTCGTCATGGATTCCCGTACGGCTTCGGGTTTCAACCCGACCAGTGATCGCACAAAGTATCCAAGTTCGCCCGATGATGCTCGCTCAAGGTCCTCGCGTGATCCAGCTCCGCTTTCCAGGAGGAGACCTTCGAGTCCAAGGAACCCAACCGCCCGTGGGATAGTTGAACGAACACCATTTCTTCGACTCGAGGACCCTCTATGTCTCCCCGCAAACTGTTCCGCGCCGTCGCCTTCGCTGAGGCGGTGACGTGGACGCTGCTGCTGGTCGGCCTGTTCCTGAAGTACGTCACGGAGACCACGGAGATCGGCGTCCGCATTGGCGGCGGTATCCACGGGTTCGTGTTCCTCTGCTACGTGGTTGTCACCGTGTTCACCTGGGTCAATCAGAAGTGGCCGGCGAAGACCGGTGTGATCGCCGTCGTCTCCGCCGTCATCCCCTATGCCACTATCCCTGTGGAGAAATCCCTGGATCACCGGGGAATGCTCGACGGCGGTTGGCGCCTCGCTGCCGGGGGAGAGGAACCGCACGGTTTCGTTGAGAAGGTTCAGGCGTGGGTACTTCGCCATCTGCTGTTGGCGGTGGTTATCGCCGTCGTCGCGGTCGCGGTTGTCTTCAGTGTCCTGCTGATGCTTGGCCCTCCCGGTGAGTGGTTCAGCTAACAGCCAGAATGGGTAGCGACGCGCAACCTGGTGTGCCTACGGTGGAGACCCCGACGGAAGGAATCCCATGTCCCGCATCGCCATTATCGGAGGCCACGGAAAAGTTGGCCTGAAACTCGCCCCGCTTCTTATTGCCCAGGGCCACAGCGTCAGCGCCGTCATTCGCAATCCGGATCAGACGCAGGACGTCGAGAGTGCCGGAGCGCAGGCATTGATAGCCGACGTTGAGAAGCTGGACAAAGCCGGGATCGCTGAGGCCCTCGGAGGCCACGACGCGGTCGTCTGGTCCGCAGGTGCCGGAGGTGGAAGCCCCGAGCGCACTTGGTCCGTAGACCGCGACGCCGCCATCCGCACTATTGACGCCGCGCAGGACGCCAAGGCTCAGCGCTTCGTCATGGTCTCGTACTTTGGTGCAGGCAAGGATCACGGAGTCCCAGAGGACAACGACTTCTACGCCTACGCGGAATCGAAAGCACAGGCTGACGAGCACCTCCGCGGAACGAACCTTGACTGGACGATCCTCGGGCCGAGCGCGCTCACGGACGATGCCGGGACCGGGAAAATCGAAATGGGCGACGGCGTCGAAGGCGGCCAGGTGTCACGCGACGACGTCGCACAGGTCGCCGCTGCAGTACTGGACAACCCGGAGACCAAGGGCAAGTTCCTCGAGTTCAACAACGGAGATACGCCCATCGCGGAGGCGCTCAAGGCCAGCTAACCGGAGGCGGAGTTACGGCCTGTGACAGGGGCCGTTTCATTACCGACGGAATATGGTGTGAACTGAGTCTGCAACCATCCCGAGCGGCTGAGAGATCTGGCTCCACGACGCCGCAGCAACCCTGGCCGAGAAATCTGGCGCAGGGTGCTACTGCCAGGACCGATGGAGAGGACGTTCCCGTGCCTGATGAAACCCGATTCGCGATGACTGATCAACGCACTTTCAAGGAAGTCGTGGGCCATTTTGGTACCGGCGTCACGATCATTACCGCGATGGGTCCAGACGGCCCTCTCGGGTTCACCTGCCAGTCATTCGCGTCCTTGTCGCTCCAGCCACCATTGATCACGTTCAGCCCGTCCCGCGCGTCGAATTCCTGGCCGCGCATTCGGGCGGCTGGACGATTCACGGTGAACATACTTTCCGCGGGAAACGAGCCGTTGTCGAATCAGTTTGCCCGTTCCGGCGGGGACAAGTTCGCTGGCGTGGAATGGACCGATGGTCCGAACGGATCGCCGAGACTGCCCGGCACGCTCGCCTCGATCGACTGTGACCTCCACGCAGAGTACGACGGCGGCGACCACACCATCGTCGTCGGTGCCGTTCGGGACCTGGAGGTCCACCACTCTGGAGAACCGCTGCTGTTCTACAGGGGCCGGTACCTGCGTCCGACGTCGGGATCCCCGGCTTCGGACTGGCGTCACCCTTAGGGGTGCGGCTTCAGCAGGAGTTCACCTCTACCGTCTTGTGTCATTGCGTTGACACAAGACGGTAGAGGTGCTTGTATCAATCAGGCGATACAAGATTCTCTTACTGGTGAGGCGGAAGAAATTCATGGGACGAATAGCACTAGTCGTGGTCATAGCGGCTGTAGCCCTGCTTGTCTTCGTCTTGGTAGCACTGCTGCGCAAAGTCCCACACGGTTCTAGTGGCGTGGCACTACAAATGGAGAAATTGCCCAGCGCTGACCGCGCAGTCGTGACGCCGTTGATTCAGAGTGAATGGAAGCGGATGTCTTCCGCGCTCGTCGTGGGGTTTGCCGCTGCGGTCATAGTCTGGCAATTGGGCGGAATCTGGGCCAGCCTTTACGGACTGCCGTATGCGCTCGCTGGCATGGTCGGTGCCGTGGTCGGCCTGTGTGTGATGAACGCATGGCCGCCGACCAGCTGGCCCAGCGATGAACGCAAGGCGCGAGTTGCGGAGATTGCACCCCGAGGCGCCACAAGCTTCGGTAAACAATGGATCTTCGTTTTACCTCTGGGTGCCGCCGTCGCACTGGTACTAGGTCTGATTCTCACGGGCCTCTATTCCTCGACGGATGAGAACGGATTACACCGCGTCTTCTCGCGTCGCCGCCTCGCAGGATGGGGAGTTGAGAATGGGCAGGTTGTCGATGTGCAGTACACAATTTCCGCTAGCAGTCCTTTCCCCGGCTGGTATTACGGAGTACCACTTATCGTTGGCACAATACTGTTCATTGCGGTCGTCTATTGGAACCTTCGACGGGCGGCTTTAGCGCCGAGACCCACAGATATAAACCTGTTCGCAATTGACGCTTCGTTGAGAACACTGCGTACACGCTTCACCATGGCGGCATCCAGTGCGGCGCTCGGTCTGTATATCGCGGGTGTTGGTGTGATGACTGGGATTACCCTTCGAAGCGCGCATCTGGAGCCCGTACCTACTGCTGAACTGGACGTTATTCCCCGGTATGCAGCAGTTGAACCTGGTCATACGTTTGCAGTGGTGCTCACCGTTGCGTCGCTGGCCATCGCCGTCGCCGCGATGACGCTTCTGTTCCGCGCTGTTGCTGCAGTTCTCGAGGCCGTGTCTGCGGCCCGCGTCGAATCTGCGCGAGTTCGTGACGAGGCGCATTGATTACCGTCGATCCGGCATCGCCCACGTCCCCTGCCGAGCAGATACGCTCCCAGCTGGCTGCCCTGATCCGGCTCGGGGAGCTTGTCGCAGACGCTCGAATGCCTACCATCAGGCAGTTGGCTGCGGACCTACGCGTCGCCGCTGGCACTGTGGCCAAGGCCTACAAGGAACTGGAAAATGCTGGTTTGATCCGGACGGGGCGCGCCGCCGGAACCCGGGTGAACGTAGGCCAAGCGACAGGGGAACCAGTGCTGGGTGGAGCAAACCATTTCATGCGCGCCGCACACCAATCCGGGCTAAGCCTTCAGGAGGCCCAGGAGATCCTCGCCGCCGCATGGGACGCAGACGCAACGGGCCGGATTCCCTAATCAGCGCATCCGTGAGTCGGGAAGCAGCCGGCATCCCGTATGTTTAACTGGTGGTTACGCGACGTGAGGCAGCTCAGATCCTTGATATTCCGCTGGAAATGGCTCACCGTCACGGTATCCCTGCCAGGTTGTCAGACGCCGAGTTGTCGGAGCTCTTGGACAATCCACCGGCCTGGCTCGTGCAGTCCAAGGAAAATCGCACGGGCAAGCGGCCTGTGTGGGTCCAGCTGACCTGTGCGGTGTGCGGGTTCTCGGAAGCAGTGCGCCCGAAGAAGTGGTGGCCGCCGTTCACATACGTCTGCTGTGACCACCACGCCCACGAGGAAATCCCGCAGGCAATGCCGGGTCTGGTTCGCAGCGAGTACGAAGGGATTGGCAGCCGGTTCGTCGGCATCGCTGATGTAGAAGTTCCCGTTTCCTGACAGTCGACGCGCGGCCCTGACCAGCGGCACAAAATGAAATTCCCGATTTCGTCAGCGGACGCAACATCGCCGAGGGTTTTCTCGAACAACGCATCGATGTCTTAAACCGCCTAGCTTTGGGCGTGTGCGGGTAAATGACACGCCGCTGTAAAGACTTTTGCCAGACATTGTTTCCTTACGCAACACTCCACCAACTACGAGACTGGATTCCCCTTGCGGGACGGTGTTGCATCTTTACGACGACGACGACGACGACATCGGCAACATTCATCTGTGTCGACAATTTGTAGGCCGTTGAATCTAAGGGGCCTACTACCATCGGCGAAGACTTGTTGGAGAATCACTCATACATGCAAGTATGTATCCATGAAGATTCGATACCCTAGACCGCTAGCACCCTGCGATTTAGTTGGCGTTACTGCGCCGTCGACAGGTGTGCCAGGGGCTCTTACACGGCGTCTGAATTTTGCCGTACAGCAATTGCGTGACCGCGGTTTTGCGGTGGACATGGGTGACTGCGTGGACGGGTCCACTCACATCAGCGCACCCGCTCAACAACGAGCCGGTGAGCTAATGAGAATGCTTTTGGATCCCACGATCAAGGCCATTGTGCCCCCATGGGGAGGGGAAACCGCCATCGACCTTGTTCGGCTCTTCCCAATTAGGGGTGTAGCTGGGGTCTGAATCCTCCGGTTTCGAGGAGTGATCTGGCGATGTAGTGGGTGAGGTTGCGGAATCCTAGGGCGATGCCGCGTAGGTGTTCGAGCCGGCCGTTGATGGATTCGGTGGGGCCGTTGGATGTCCCGGGGTTATCGAAGAACGTGAGTATGTCGGTGGCCCGGCGGTTCAGCGTTCGTCCTAGGGTGCGGATCTCGTCGAGTCCGGCCGGGACACCGTGTTGGAGTTGGTTGATGAGTTTGGTCATCAGTTCCTTACCCGTGGCACGGTCGGGGTGACGGTAGGCGGTGATCATGTCCTGATACACGCCCCAGGTGACTTCAACGGCGACGTGCGCCTCGTTGGTGAACGCCTTTTCGAGTCGCACGCGTTGCTTGTCGGTGAGGAGATCTGCGCCTGTGTGAAGTGTCCTGCGGATACCGTAGAGCGGGTCCCCAGCGCGGCCCCGGTGCCCGAGGCTCTGTTGCTGCACTCGTTGCCGGCACCGGTCCAGGCCGTCTCCGGCCAGTTGGATGACGTGGAACGGATCCATGACCTCGACCGCTTGGGGTAGTTCTTCGGCGGCGGCGGTCTTGAATCCGGTGAACCCGTCCATCGCAACTACCTGGATCGTGTCCCGCCAGGCCTTGGTGCGGGCTTGCAGCCACCTAGAGAAGACTCGTTTGGAGCGGCCCTCAACCATGTCCAACAACCGCGAAGGGCCAGTGCCGTCACGAACTGGGGTGAGGTCGATGATGACGGTAACGTACTTGTCCCCACGGCGGGTATGCCTCCAAACGTGTTCATCAACACCGATGACTTCGACACCATCGAAGCGGTGCGGGTTGTTGATCAACACACGGCGGCCCTCGGCCAGGACAGCAGTGTTGGCGGTGGGCCATGCAACGTTCAGTGCCTCAGCAATCCGGGAGATGGATAGGTGCTGACAGACGACGCCTGCCAATGCCCACGTAAGTGCGGTGCGGGAGATCTTCGCCCGCGGCTCAACCGCCAAGCCGGTGTCTTGGCGCCACACATGGGAACAGTCAGCGCACCGGAATCGACGAACCTGGATGCGCAGTGTCACCGGTTTCCAGCCCATGGGTGCGTGCGCTACCCGACGCTCGATCGTGCCGCGCGGAACACCCTCGGTCCCGCAGCGGCGGCAGAACTCATCGGCTGCCACGACCCGGCAGGCTAGCTCCGTTCGTTTGGGCAGGAATCGTTGGCCGATCACCTTCAGACCGAGGCCATCAAGGCCGGTGAACGTGGTCAGGTCAGGGACAGAGAAGGTAGCGTTGAACATGAGGGCCTTGTGCTCGAGAACAGTGGAGTAGATACCTTGATTCTCTCCCAAGGCCCTCTTCCACACCCCCGGCCACTGACCCCAGCCCTCAAACCACAGTTACACCCTCAATTGGGAAGAGCCCCATAAGTGCACCACGCCACTCCCGGAAATGAAGAAAACCCCCGGATTTCCAGGGGTTTTCTGTGGCGGTGACGGTGGGATTTGAACCCACGTTGGCTTTCACCAAACAACATTTCGAGTGTTGCACCTTCGGCCGCTCGGACACGTCACCAACGCCGCTACTTTACCGGTTGAGGTGCCGAACGCCCAAAAGCGCCCAAAACGTTAGAGGTTGACGACGTCGTTCTTGCCGACGTCGGGCTTGTCGCCGGTGACTGCGGACTTCGCGAGCTTGAAGATGTTCACGGCTTTTGGTGCGTCGCTGGTCCAGTATTCGGCGGTGTGCGCGTCCACCCGAATGAGGGCAACCGTGGGGTCATCCTTGCCGTTCTCGAACCAGGGTTCCACCATGGGGTTCCACAGTTCGTCGATCTTGGCCTGGTTCCGCACAAGTTCAGCGGTGCCGGCGATGGACACCCAGCCGTCCTTGCTGTGAACCGCAACGTTCACCTCCGGGTTGGCGCGAATCTCGGAAGCTTTGGGGGAGGGGTCCTGCGTGAAGAACCACAGGTCGCCGTCGAACTCGGTTTCCTGCAGGGCCAGCGGTCTGCTGACCAGGTGCCCTTCGAGCGAGGTCGTCGTCAGGACGCCGATCTTCGCGTCCTTGAGCAGGTCGGCTACTTCCTTGCGTCCGTTGGTCGATGAATCGTTGGTCATTGACACCACATCCTTAAGTTGTCCGAACCCCCATTGTAAGCAAGCTTCACTTATGTGGCGAAGTGCGCTGCGCGGCAAAGAAATCAGTCAGCAGCCGGGAGCACTCGGCGGCGCGCACATCAGGGAAAACTTCCACCCAATGATTCAGCCGCGGTTCGCGAAGCACGTCAAATACCGATCCCGACGCCCCAGCCTTCGGATCCCACGCACCAAAAACCACGCGCGGAACCCTCGCCAGCACAATCGCGCCTGCACACATGGCGCACGGCTCCAGCGTCACCACCAGCGTGCACCCATCCAACCGCCAGCTCCCGAGAGCGGCTGCTGCCTGCCGGATCGCCACCACCTCAGCGTGCGCCGTTGGATCATGCGTGGCCTCACGCTCATTCCGGCCAGTGCCGAGAACGGCACCATCAGGGCCGACGACGACGGCGCCGATCGGGACGTCCCCCGAGTCCAGCGCCCGCACGGCCGCGGATAGGGCCAGGCCCATCCACTCGTCGTGATTTCCGCCAGGTCCACTCATAACCTCAATGGTACTTTTGACCTATGCGCGTACTGGTTGTTGATCATCCCCTTGTTGCCCACAAACTCACGGTCCTGCGGGACAAGGACACGTCGTCGCCCGTTTTCCGGCTGCTGACGGAGGAGTTGGTCACGCTTCTGGCGTACGAGGCCACCCGTAATGTGCGCGTGGAAAGCGTCCGCGTGAATACGCCAGTCACCGAAGCTGATGGCATTGGTCTGGTGAAGCCGACGCCGCTGGTCGTCCCGATACTCCGCGCGGGCCTTGGCATGTTGGAGGGCATGACACGGCTTGTGCCGACGGCGGAGGTCGGTTTCCTGGGGATGCAGCGCAACGAGGAGACGCTTGAGGCCATCACCTATGCCGAGCGGCTTCCGGATGACCTGACGGGCCGTCAGGTCTTTGTGCTGGACCCCATGCTTGCCACTGGCGGTACGCTGCGGGAAGCCATCAAGTTCCTTTTCCAGCGCGGGGCCGACGACGTCACGTGCATCTGCCTGCTCGCCGCCCCTGAAGG
This sequence comes from uncultured Micrococcaceae bacterium, assembly GCA_947502645.1. Classification (GTDB taxonomy): domain Bacteria; phylum Actinomycetota; class Actinomycetes; order Actinomycetales; family Micrococcaceae; genus Arthrobacter_J. The sequence continues at coordinate 1,238,022 of CANNAD010000001.1, forward strand.
GCTCAAGGCGCTTGAAGAAGAGTTGGACGGACAAAACGTGACAATCGTTCTGGCGTCGATCGACGAGAAACTCAACGAGAACGCGTACATTGTGCCGGGTCTGGGCGACGCCGGCGACCGCCTCTACGGTGTCGTCCACTAGGCGTTTCGCGGCAAAACCCCCGTCAGGACAGGGAAGAGCCGCGTTGTGACGCACATTACGTTGCGCATAGTTAACCGTTCCATGTAATAATTCTTGATGTGAACACCAACTCGACAGCATCTGCAGCCGCAGCAACCCTGATCAGCCGTTTGGCTGGTTCGGCTATGTGCTGTTGTCGAATGCATGCCTAAAAGCACCACCCTCAGCTAACAGGCAATTCTTTACGGGCCCAACGGCGGGCACACCCGCTTCATTGCGATCGGCCCACCCATAGCATTCGAGCCGCGATGACGGCCATTCACATTTGAGGTTTAACATGTCAGTTGCATCCGGATACGTCCACATCTCCCTTCGCCCTCAGCGCCGCGACAACGCGTCGAATTTCCAGCGGCCACGCTCCGCAGAGGGACAATCTCCAAGTCAGGGATACCGGCAGCTGCACGCGGTTCCTCCGTACGCAGACACAGCCCATCCCGACACAGCGCCCACCCCGGTCATCTCACCCAACGGCGTTCCTGGCCCGCAGCCGGTCAGCAATGACACAGCGGCCCGAGGGTTCGTGGTGTACGTCGGGCTTGATGAAGAGGCCGCAACCGCGAACGGCACGACGCTTACCAAGCTCGCGCAGGACATCCGCGCCTACGTTCAGGAACTGGTGCCGAACGCGCAGAGCCACGCCGCCGTCGCGCTCGCCCCTGCCGGTGCGCAGGGTACGGATATCGACGTCGTCCGGCAGGCTTTGGGGGATCCGACGGCGAATCGCCGGCCCCGCACGGAAACGCGCAGCCAGTCCCAGCCCCGTACTGCCACGGGCGTTCTGATTGATCTGGCGCGCAGGGAGGTGCAGCTGGACGGTGAGGTGCTGAACCTGACCTTCAAGGAGTTCGAGCTGCTGAACTACCTGGTGGAGAACGGCACCCGTACGGTGAGCCGCGAGGAGCTGCTGGAATCCCTCTGGAAGAACGCCGAGGAGATCCCCAACGTGCGGACCATCGATGTTCATATTCGGCGTCTGCGCTCGAAGCTCTCGCGGTTGGCCAACACAGTCCGCACAGTGCGTGGCCAGGGCTACCGCTTCTACGAGCACCCCGAGGTCATTGTCTGGGCAGCTCCTGAATACTCCATCTGACAGCTTGGGGTGCGGAGCGGCTGGCGCTCAGTTTTCATTAGACTCGAGGCATGAGTAATCACCACGTCAAGCGGCTCATGCTGCTGCGTCATGCAACAGCTTCGTGGCCCCTTGGCGTCGGAGAGCATGACCGCCCGCTAACAGGGCAGGGTCACCGGGAGGCGCCCACAGCCGGGAAATGGATGGTGGAGCACGGCGCCGAACCGGATTTCATCCTGTGTTCCTCGGCCCTCCGCGCACGTCAGACGTGCACGTGGGTGTGTCAGGAGCTCAAGGACAAGGCGCCCACGGCGAAACTGGAACGCGAGCTCTATCTGGCCTCCGGTACGGAAATGCTCGCGCTCATCAATCATGTGCCGGAGACAGTGACCAGCCTCCTCGTCATCACTCACATGCCCGGAGTTCAGGAACTGGCCCTGCGGCTTGCCTCCAGGTCCTCCGATGAGGAGGCAGTCATGGAGCTTGCCATGGAGTATCCGCCAGCCGGACTGACCGTCCTCAACCATTCGGGCCCTTGGGCTGAACTCGACGGACGCGACGCCGAGATTACAGATTTCGTGCGTGCCCAAGTCAGCTAAAGGGAATCAGAGGAACCGGTGTCGCTGCTGCGACACCGGCCCCGCCGTACTGGCATGAGCCAGTTCGCGGACGGAACGGGGTCCGGGGTACCAGGCTCCACGGGTCAGGGCGGGGGTGTGATCGACGAACAGAACGATCACCCTCATCCGCGACTCCCGCGGCTGGGTGCCGCCAAAATCGATCCAATGCGTAGAAAGATAATAAACCACTCGTAAAGATTTGGGGAGTACGGTTAAACAAGAAACCCCGTCACCGAGTGGTGACGGGGTAAATGTGCGCCCGACAGGATTCGAACCTACAACCTTCTGATCCGTAGTCAGATGCTCTATCCGTTGAGCTACGGGCGCATTGTGGGACCCTGGTAACCCAGTGTTCCGGTGGCCGATTGGCCGTAGATAACTCTAGCGGGTTTGCAGCCTCATTGCTAATTCAGCAGAAGGGGGGCTCGCGGAGATGAACGAATGTCGTCGCGACGTTACGAAAAAGCTAGACCGGTCTACGTGACCTTGATCACACCAAGCTGACGTCGCAACCATCAAATACCACGGAATCACGCGGTTCGTAGGATTTCACACGACGTCGGACTTCGACACTATCGGCAAACGGAAGGTAAACGGGCCATAGCATCGAAATCACACCTCTCACCCTACGAAGGGAAACGCAATGGGCATTCAGCCGAGCCAGCTAATCCTCGATGATGCTTCAGCGTCTGCCGCTGGAGCGCAGACAGAAGCACCAACTACACATGCTGCGCTGTTGTCATGGGTACAAGAGGTGGCCGAGCTGGTTACGCCTGATCGCATCTATTGGGTGGATGGCTCCGCTGAGGAAAATGCGCTGCTGACCGACGAGCTCGTCGAAGCCGGCACACTGACCCGGCTCAATCCGGAGAAGTTCCCGAATTCATTCGCAGCGTTTTCTGATCCCAAGGATGTTGCCCGCGTCGAGGAGCGGACTTTCATCTGTTCCAAGAATGAGCGCGACTCCGGATTCACCAACAACTGGATGGACCCAGTTGAGATGAAAGAAAAGCTCACCGGATTGTTCCGTGGCTCCATGCGTGGCCGCACCATGTACGTCATTCCGTTCGTCATGGGTCACCTCGACGCCGAGGACCCCAAGTTCGGCGTCGAAATCACGGACAGCGCCTACGTCGTCGCATCCATGCGCATCATGGCCAACATCGGCACGGATGTCCTGCGGAAGATGGAAGAAACCAACGCGTTCTTTGTCCCCGCGCTGCACTCCGTGGGAGCGCCGCTTGCGGACGGCCAGCAGGATGTCCCCTGGCCCTGCAATGAGGACAAGTGGATTGTCCACTTCCCCGAGGAACGCTCCATCTGGTCCTACGGCTCCGGCTACGGCGGCAACGCCCTGCTGGGCAAGAAGTGCTTCGCCCTTCGCATTGCGTCCACCATGGCACGCGACGAGGGGTGGCTGGCTGAGCACATGCTGATCCTCAAGCTCACCTCACCGGAAAACAAGGACTACTACATTTCCGCTGCGTTCCCATCCGCCTGCGGCAAGACCAACCTCGCCCTGCTCAACCCCACCATCGAGGGCTGGAAAGCCGAGACCCTGGGTGACGACATCACCTGGATGCGATTCGGCAAGGAGGGTGAGCTGCGCGCTACCAATCCGGAAGCCGGCCTGTTTGGCGTGGCTCCTGGAACCGGTTGGGGAACGAACCCCAACGCCATGAAGGGGATCGAAAAGGGCAACTCCATTTTCACCAACGTCGCACTGACGGACGACGGCGGCGTCTGGTGGGAGGGGATGACAGAGGAAGCCCCCGCTCACCTCACTGACTGGTTGGGCAATGACTGGACTCCCGAGTCAGACACCCCTGCTGCGCACCCGAACTCACGATTCTGCACGCCAATCGACCAGATCGACATGCTCGCGGACGAGTACTTCTCTCCTGAGGGCGTCGAGATCTCGGCAATCCTGTTCGGCGGCCGCCGCAAGACCACGATCCCGCTGGTCACACAGGCCCGCGACTGGACCGGCGGCATTTTCATGGGCTCCACGCTCTCTTCGGAGACAACGGCCGCAGCTGCAGGCGCTGTTGGCGTTGTGCGCCGCGATCCGATGGCCATGCTGCCATTCATCGGTTACGACGCCGGTGATTACCTCAAGCACTGGATCACGCTGAGCTCCAAGGCCAACCAGGAGCGACTGCCGAAGATCTTCCTGGTCAACTGGTTCCGCCGCAACGCCGATGGAGGCTTCGCCTGGCCTGGCTTCAGCGAGAACTCACGTGTTCTCAAGTGGGTCATCGAGCGGATCGAGGGCACAGCGGACGCCGTCGACACCCCCATTGGTCTTGTCCCCACCGGCGACTCGATCGACCTGAAGGGTCTGGACATGACGCCGGAGCAGGTTGAACATGCTGTCCGCGTGGATCCTGAGGAGTGGAATGAGGAGCTCAAGGGGATCGAGGAGTGGTACGCGCGGTTCGGGGATTCCCTGCCGCACGAACTGACCGCTCAGCTGGATAACCTGAAACAGCGCCTGAGCTAAGCGTCATACGTCGCAAAAAACGCGGCGCAGGTGCAGATACGCGGTTCCCACACCACGTACTTGCACCTGCGCCGCGTTTTTACGTGCAGGGCGAGGAGGCTACGAGAAGAGCCACATGTCCGGACCGAAGACCTCGTACTGAATCTTCTCCGCCGGGATGCCTGCCTTCAGCGCCTGTGAGCGAAGGCTCTTCATGAACGGCAGAGGGCCGCACAGGTGCAGGGACGCATCAACGGGCAGGTCAAGCCCTTCCAGGGTCATGAAGCCCTTGTGGAAGCCCTCTCGTTCCTGTTCAAACCAGACGTGAAGGTCCGCGTTGGGCAGCTCGCTGACATGGGATGTCATCTCATCGCCAAGCGCCCACATGTCAGGGGTTGATTCCGCGTGCAGCACAAGAACTTCCCGCTCCGAGCCGGAGGTGGCGAGCTCGTGCAGCAGAGACGCAGCGGGCGTGCACCCGATGCCCGCCGAGGCCAGGATGATCGGTCCGTCATTGTCGCTGAGGCTCACCTCGCCGTAAGGATTGGAAACTTCGACGACGGTTCCCACCTGAAGCTGGTGGACGACGGGGGATACCTCACCGCCGTCGTCGAGCTTGGTGGTGATGGTGCGTGAGGTGGTACTCGCAGCGTTCTGGCTCAGGGAGTACTGGCGCACCTGGAGCAGGCCGTCGCTCACGGGTACTCGAATGCTCACGTACTGGCCGGCGCGGCCCGGCGTCACGGGAGTGTCGTCAGCTGGCTCCAGGACCACTGTGACGGATCCTGAGCCCGCAGGACGCTTCTCGGCGATCGTCCACGGCGACCAGGGCTTGTCGTTGGCCTGAGCGGCGTACAGGCCCTTTTCGATCTTGATGAGCGCGTGGGCCATCAGCCAGTAAACTTCGGTCCACGCCTCTCCGATTTCGGGGGTCAGGACATCGCCGAGGTCCTCTGCGATGGCGTCGAAGAGGTGCTTGTATACGATCGGGTACTGCTCCGGGACGATGCCCAGGGACGCGTGTTTGTTGGCAATGCGGACCAGCACGGCTTCAGGGTAGGAGTCCGGGTTTTCCACCAGCCACGCGGCGAAGGCGACGATGCTTCCGGCGAGGGCTGACTGCTGTTTTCCGTTGCGCTGGTTTGACCTGCTGAAGAGGCCGTTCATGAGCTCGGGGTGGGCATCAAAGAGGCGGCGGTAGAAGTGGGGCGTAATGCCGTCCATGCGTTCGGAGATCACGGGAAGGGTTGCTTTGATGACCGGCAGAGACTGGGTCGAGAGCATGTCGTGCGAACCTTTCGTTTAGTTGCATTTTTTATGCAACATTTATAACTAAAGTTCTACACGGCGTAGAAAAACGGTGCAAGTTGGCTAGAGGCCGGGGCGAAGCCCGATGGAATCGAAGACGGGTTTCATCTGTTGCTCGTGTGGCAGATCTGCAAGGATCAGGCCGTCCAGAGCGCCAAAAAACGCCTCTTTTGCCCCGTTCAACGCGTGACGAAGACCACAGTTATTACTGAGGGGACACGCGTTTTCGAGCGACTCGCAATCAGCCATATCGGTGCGGGTATCCAGCTGACGAAGCAGCCACCCCACGGACACGCTACGGCCCAAAGGGCTGATCCTGACGCCACCATTTCGCCCCCGGTAGACGTCGACGACGCCCAGGTCACGCAACTTCAGAACTGCCTTGCTGACATGGTTATACGGGATGTTCACACCCTCAGCAATCTGCCGGGTGGTGAACTGTGACCCGGGTGGGGCAGACGCAAGCAGCATCACCGTCCGCAAGCAGAGATCGGCGAAAGAATTGATGCGCATGCATTCATTCTACGGCGTAATCATTTCTCCCAGATGGAGAACTCGGCGGATTCCCAGATCGGGTCCTTGTACGTCCACTCGCCGCCATCCTCGCCGTACGGCTGAATCGCAGCGACCGCCACGCCCGTGGAATGCTCCGCGACAACGTAAATGGCATCAGTGTTCTCATCGGGCAGATGGATGTCCGAGAACACCGCAGCCGCCCTGTTCTCATTGCGCTGCTGCTTCAATGCCTCATACAGGTCAGCGATCATCGCATCGGCGTCGAGGTCCTTGCCGTCATCCTCCGGCGACACCGCCACCATCCGAATTTCGCCCGAGTTATCGACAACAAGGGCCGTCGGCAGGAACGCTCCATGCGTCTCGAGCTGGTCCTGCGCAATGCCCAGCGCGGTTCCCATGAGCTTGTTGAGATCTTCCTGCGTCAGGGCATCCTGTGCAGCGTTTTCTTCCGTGGTCATACGTTCTCCCTCACGTTCGCGCGGACAAGTTCAAGAACCCGGTCACGAACCTTCTCCATCGTGGCCTGCGACTCGGCCTCAGCATTCAGCCGTAGGAACGGCTCTGTATTCGATGCCCGCAGATTGAACCACCACTCGCCGTTATCGGCCGTGAAGGTGACGCCGTCGAGCTCGTCAACCGTGACGCCGTCGACCGCGAACTCAGCGCGGACGCGCTCAACTGCGGCAGGAACATCCTCCACCCGGGAATTGACCTCACCCGAGGAGAAATACGGCTCGTACTCGCGGGCAAGGTCTGACAACGGCAGATCCTGCTCACCCAACGCAGCCAGAACGTGCATGGCCGCAAGCATGCCCGTGTCAGCGTTGTAGAAGTCACGGAAGTAATAGTGGGCGGAATGCTCCCCGCCGAACACAGCGCCTTCGCTGGCCATCAGATCCTTGATGAAGGAATGCCCCACGCGTGTACGGACGGGACGGCCGCCGTCGTTCCTCACCAGCTCCGGCACGGCGCGAGAGGTAATCAGATTGTGAATGATGGTGGGGGTTTCTTCCGGAGGCCGCGTGGCTGAGCCAGCCTGGGCGCGACGAATCTCCCGCCGAGCAACCATCGCTGTGATGGCCGACGGGCTCACCGGATCGCCCTTCTCATCAATGACGAAGCAGCGGTCCGCGTCGCCGTCGAAAGCCAGCCCGATATCTGCACCGTGCTCGACGACGGCGGCCTGCAGGTCACGCAGGTTTTCCGGCTCGAGGGGATTCGCGGGATGATTCGGGAACGAACCGTCGAGCTCGAAATACAGGGGCACAATCTCAAACGGCAGCTTCGGAAGGAGTTTGTCGCCCAGAACGGCCGGCGTAGTCATGCCAGCCATGCCATTGCCGGCGTCGACCACAACCTTCAATGGGCGTGAATCAGTCAGATCCACCAGCGACCGCAGATACTCCGAATAGTCCCGCAGCACGTCGCGGACGCTGATCGACCCTGGCTTTTCTACGGCAGGGATTGTCCCCTCGGTCAGGTAATGCTCCGCGCGGGCCTGGATCTCCTTGAGCCCGGTCTCCGACGAAACGGGGATAGCACCAGCTTTGGCCATCTTGATGCCGTTGTACTGGGCCGGGTTATGGCTTGCTGTAAAAGTGACACCGGCTGCGTTGAAAGAGCCGCAGGCGTAGTACAACTCGTCCGTGGAAATCAGATCAAGCAGCACCACGTCAGCGCCACGAGCCGTTACCCCGGCAGCAAAAGCCTTGCTGAACTCGGGCGATGACGGCCTCATGTCGCCGCCCACCAGAACCGTCTGTCCTGCGAGTTCGAGGACGTCCACGAAAGCGGCGCCAGTTGCCTCAACCGTTTCGCGGGTGATGGTTTCGCGGACCACGCCCCGGATGTCATAGGCCTTGAAAGAATCGGAAAGATCGATTGTGCTGTTCACGCCATCGAGTCTAGCGTCACCAGACGACGGCGCGATGGCCAGCGCTGTACCTGTGGATGCACGAGAGCCAAATGCTGGAGGTCGTGAGGTTTTCCACAACCGGGAAATCGGGGTGCCAGAATGTCAGACCGCACTGCAATACTGTGGGGCATGGCTGACACAGACACCACAACTCTTCACGCCGAGGCAACAACGATCCTGCGCGCTCTCGTGGGCCGGGAAGACGCAGAGTTCCACGAGGGGCAGTTCGAGGCCATTCAGGCCCTCGTCGAGGGCGGGAGCCGAGCGCTCGTTGTCCAGCGAACCGGATGGGGTAAATCGGCGGTGTACTTCGTGGCCAGCCTGCTGCTGAGGGCCCGCGGCGCCGGGCCAACCCTCATTGTCTCGCCGCTCCTGGCGCTGATGCGGGATCAGGTATCTGCCGCAGAGCGGGCCGGGGTCAGAGCCAAGGCCATCAACTCCGCGAACCGGCTTGAGTGGGAGGAAGTCAACGCATCGCTGCGAGAAGACACCGTAGACGTCATGCTGGTCTCACCGGAGAGGCTCAACAACCCGGAATTCCGTGAACAACATCTCCCGGATCTACTCCGCAGGTCTGGGCTGTTGGTGATCGACGAAGCCCACTGCATCTCGGATTGGGGCCACGACTTCCGCCCGGACTACCGCAGGATCCGGGACCTCGTAGCGCAGCTACCCCATCAGGTGCCCGTCCTGGCCACTACCGCCACCGCCAACTCGCGGGTAGTCAAGGACGTCGAAGAGCAGCTCGGAGCAGGCCATGAGGAGGTCTTCACGATCCGTGGTCCCCTCGCCAGAAAATCGCTCCGCCTCGGCGTGCTGCGCCTGCCCAGTCCCAAGAGCCGACTCGCCTGGCTCCTCACCCACCTCAATGACCTCCCCGGCAGCGGCATCATTTACGCACTCACCGTCTCCGCTGCCGAAGACACCGCGCGGCTTCTCCGGGAGTCAGGCCACTCCGTCCGCGCTTACACCGGCAGAACCGACCCGGCAGACCGCGAACAACTCGAGGCAGCGCTGAAAACGAACGACGTCAAGGCGCTCGTAGCCACCTCCGCACTCGGCATGGGTTTCGACAAGCCAGACCTCGGTTTCGTGGTCCACCTGGGGGCGCCGTCGTCGCCCGTGGCCTACTACCAACAAGTGGGACGCGCAGGCCGCGGTACCCCCAACGCTGACGTCCTGCTTCTGCCCGGCACCGAAGACCGGGATATCTGGGAATACTTCGCCACAGCATCCATGCCCTCAGCCGAGCGCGCTGAAGCCGTCCTGGAAGCACTATCCAACGGGCAAACACTATCCGCCCCAGCACTGGAATCCCTCGTCAACCTCAAGCGCTCGCCGATGGAACTGCTCCTGAAAGTCCTTGCCGTGGACGGCGCAGTGCAAAGGGTCCAGGGCGGATGGCAAAGTACCGGCAAACCGTGGTCCTACGACCGCGAACGCTACGAGCGGATCGCCCACGCGCGCGTTGTTGAGCAGAACCTGATGCTGGATTACGAGACCACGTCCACCTGCCGCATGGAGTTCCTGTCGCGGACACTCGACGATCCCGCTGCAGGTCCCTGCGGGCGCTGCGACAACTGCGCGGGCCCGTGGTACTCCGACGTCGTGGACCGGGATGCCTCGGAGAGCGCCACCCAGGCTCTGGGCCGGGCCGGAGTGGAAATTGAACCGCGCGGCATGTGGCCATCGGGCATGGACAAGCTCGGTGTGGAGGTCAAGGGAAAGATCAAACCTGCCGTTGCCATGTCCTCCGGACGCGCCCTGGCACGCCTGACGGACCTCGGATGGGGAGGCAGGCTGCGAGAGGTGTTCGCCGCAGATGCTTCCGATGGGCCGGTAGATGCGGCACTCATGAAGGGTTGCGTCCAGGTGCTGGCCGGGTGGGGCTGGCAGGAACGGCCGGTTGCAGTAGTCTCCGTTCCCTCGCGCAGCAGGCCCCTGCTGGTCGAGTCGCTGGCCAGAGGGCTCTCGGACATCGGCAGAATCCCGTATCTCGGCGCGTTGAGGCCCGTCGACGGCGGCCCCACCGGTGGCCCAGGCGGCAATAGTGCTTTCCGTCTCGCTGGCGTATGGGACAGGTTCCAGGTGCCGCCCGAAGGGGCTGCATGGTTCAACGAGAATCCTGGCCCGGTGTTGCTGGTGGACGACCACGCGGACAGCCGCTGGACGCTCACCATCGCGGCCAAGGCGCTGCGGGAAGCGGGAGCCACCGAGGTACTGCCGTTCACGCTCGCGCTGAAGGCCTAGCTGATGGTGCGGTCGCGTTGCTCCAGAGCCGGCGCACCATAGGGATACTCGGTCTGTGCGGGCGCGCTGATCGTGGTCAAGCGCTCCACCTGATCCGGCGAGAGCACCAGGCTATCCGCGCCCAGATTCGCCTCAAGCTGATCCACGCGGCGAGCCCCCAGAATCACAGAAGTCACGGCACGCTGCTGGGCAACCCAGGCAAGCGCCACCTGAGACACAGAAGCGCCCAACTTATCCGCGACAGCTCTAAGTTCGTCCAGTACCTGCCAGGTTCTCGCATCATTATTGCGGGCCTGCCACGATGACTGCCCCGCCGCAGACCGACCCGCGAACCGCGAATCCCCGGCGGGTTCGGCGTCGCGCGTGTATTTCCCGGTGAGCCAGCCACCTGCCAACGGCGACCACGGCAGCAGCCCGACGCCGGCGTCGAGCGCGGCCGGAACAATTTCGCTCTCCGTTTCCCGAACCAACAAGCTGTACTGCGGTTGCAGCGTGACCGGAGCCGGCCACCCGTTGAGCCGACACTCATAGACGGCCTTCGTCAGCTGCCAACCGGTGAAATTCGAAAACCCGTAGTAGGAAATCTTGCCCTGCGCGACGGCGTCGGCCAGAAAAGCGAGCGTCTCCGTCAACGGCGTGAGCGGGTCCCAGGAATGGCACTGATACAGGTCTATGTGCTCCACGCCAAGGCGGCGGAGTGACTCATTCAGGGAACGTTGCATGAAGCGGCGGGACAGGCCCAAGCTGTTCACATCCGACCGGGCGCCAGTGCCGAACCTCGCCTTGGTGGCAATGACGATTTCCTCGGCAAGCCCAGGGCGGGCCGCGAGCCAACGGCCGATGATCTCCTCAGACGTGCCCGTGTTGTAGATGTCTGCGGTGTCGATGAAGTTGCCGCCAGCCTCCACATAGGCATCCATCATGGCGAACGAGGTTTCCTCATCCGCATCGCCGCCAAAAGTCATGGTGCCGAGGGCATACCGTGAAACAGCCGTGCCGCTGCGGCCAAGAAGACGCATTTCCATGTCTGCCTCCACTGCTTGTCGGGAAAATCCAGCCTAAACCCTCAGGCGAGTGCTCGTCGGTCGAATTCGGGGTTCAGTACTCGCTGCACTGCATCCGAATTAGACTGGCATGGTGGACACTCTCATTGGAATTTTTGTTGGTATCTCGGTTGCTGCCCTACTTCTAGTGGTGCTGGTTCTTTTTGGGATCCGGATGCGGCGAAGGCTGATGGCCGCCGGCGAGAACATCACGGTAGAGACCGCACGCGCAGCAGCTCAGGGTTTGGACGAAGAGTCGCATCGCAGTATCTACGCCAGTCTTGCCCAAGGGAATCAGGTTCAGGCCGTAGCCCGCTACCGGCAGGCCAAAAAGTCTGGCCCCATCGAGGGCGTGCGTGCGGTTGCTGCCCTTGAACGATTCCCGCAGGAATTTCAGGGAACGCACAACGCGAGCCCTGCGTCGCCGTCGTCGGACCCGCGCGTTCGTCCCAAAATCAGCAGCGCCAGTGCGCAGACCACCGAGGGGCCTGAGGGGGAGAACGACATCCTGGATATGGACAAGTTGCCCAGCCAGGTACGTGACCAGCTCGACGCCGCAGTACGCGACGGCGACGTGCGATCGGCGGCACACATACTCAGCCAGCAGTTCGCCCTCACAGAATCAGCGGCGGACACCATTGCGCGCGCCGTCGTCGAGGACCGCGGAAACCACTAGCCCTCCCGCCTCCCGCTCCGGCGCCCTCCGAGCGCCCTTCGGCCCCCGCTCCACTCCGGCCGCCCGCTCCACTCCGGCCGCGCTCCACTCGCCGAAGTCACCCTTTAGCGCCGAAGTCACCCCTTACAAGGGGTGATCTCGAGGGTAAAGGGTGACTTCGGCGAAAAGAGGGGCCGGGGAGGGCCGGACGCGGCCCGCACGAGCGCCAGGTCCGCACGAGCGCCAGGCCCGCAGACACGAAAGAGCCCCGCCGACCAACAGGGCAGCGGGGCTCTTTCTTCGCGCGGAGACGGGGGGATTTGAACCCCCGGTGGGTTGCCCCACACTTCATTAGCAGTGAAGCCCATTCGGCCGCTCTGGCACGTCTCCTTGCTCACCAGGCGCTGGGAATGCCAGCAACTAGCTGCTCAAGACTATCTGAGGAGCCCGCCGAAGATCAAAACGTGTGCCTTACGCGCCGGGTGTGAGGCATTTCCACAGGAATTCGTGGGACATAGCGTGCATCCGGGCGGCCTGACGATTGTCTGATGCTCCGGCATGACCTCCCTCGAGGGCTTCATGGAACCAGACGTTCTCTACACCCAGTCGTTTCATCCGAGCGGCCATCTTGCGTGCTTGTACCGGCCCTACCCGGTCGTCGCTCGTTGCCGTCCAGATCAGCGATGCGGGATAGTCGGTTCCTTCTTTCAGCAAGTGGTACGGGCTGAACGTTTTCACGTACTCCCACTCCTCGGGTTTGTCCGGATCTCCGTACTCGGCAATCCAGGAGTATCCGGCCGAGAGCTTCGAGTACCGCTGCATGTCCAGTAGCGGAACGCCGCAGGAAACGGCGCCGAACAGGTGCGGGTAAGTGGTGATCATGTTGCCGGTGAGAAGGCCGCCGTTGGATCGTCCAGTGCAGCCGAGCCGTTCGCGTCGGGTCACGCCGCGGTCCACCAGATCCATGGCGATCGCCGCGAAGTCCTCGTATGCCCGGTGCCGTTTCTCGTGCAGGGCCGCCCGGTGCCAGGACGGTCCGTACTCGCCTCCGCCGCGAATATTCGCGAGGACAAATACGCCGTGGCGGGTGACGCCGTCGTCATCCGTGAAGGACCGCTCCAGCCAGCCCCTCCCGACGACGCCGCTGTAGGTCGGCGTCAAAGCCTGCTGGAACCCGCCATAACCCGAGAGCAACGTGGGGTTGCCGCCGTCGTGCTTCATGCCCTTGGGCGCCACCTGGAAGTACGGGACCTTCGTCCCGTCCGCTGAGGTGGCGAAGTGCTGGCTGACTTCGTAGAGGCTTTCGTCGAAGTACGACGGCGACGCCTTGACCTCGGCGGGAGGCGTACCGATAGTGCCGCGGCTGAGGGTGGACGGAGTGAGGAATCCGGTGGCTATGAGCCAGTAGTCGTTGCCGGCTTCGGCGTCCTCGTCGTCCACCGCGTAGGCGTCCACGGAGTGTAGGGGCGGGCAGGCCTCGAGCTGGGAAGCGCTCCAGTTATCGGCTGGGTCGAGAACCTGAATGTCAGAGGCGACGTCGCGCAGAAGGTTCATGAGCAGGTAGTCGCGGGTCCAGCTCCAGGACTGCAGCGAGGTGTGATCGTCGGGCTCAAAAACCACGCGCAAGGCGCGGTCACCGGCCACGAATGCGTCGACATCCGCGACGAGGAGTGAGCCTGGAAGGTACGTCACGCCGTCGTGCTCCCACGGCTGGTGCGGGCTGAATGTTGCCCATTGGCGGTGTACATCGACGGTGACATGGGTGGGTACGTCAACGGGCTGCCACTCGTTGTCGACGCGCAAGTAGGTGATGCGGTTGTAGAAGTCGATGATGTCCACGGCGAGATCCCGTTCGAACCCCGGCGTCAGGTCGCGGGCGGCCACGGCCATCATGTGGTCCTCGGAAATCTCGAAGAACGGTTCGGCATCCTCCAGCCGCTGGCCGCGTCGGAGAATGCGCGAGAAGCGCGGGTAGGAGGACGACGTCATCGAGCCGGGCCCAAAATCTGTGCCCACGTACAACGTGTCCGGTCCGGCCCAGCTGATCCGGCTCTTCGCCGTGGGAATGTCGAAACCGCCGTCAACGAACCGACCTTCAACGACGTCGTACTCCCGGCACCGGTCCGCGTCCCCGCCGTCGGGAGACAGACTGATCAGGGCGCGGCGGTGCGGCTCGCCGTCGTCCGGGCGCAGGAATGATGCACCTGCCCAGACCCACTCCGTGCCTTCTTCTCGGGCCAGTTGGTCGACGTCGAGAAGGACTTCCCACTCCGGGTTCTGCGTGCAGTAGCTGTCCCAGGTGGTCCGCCGCCACACGCCCCTGGGGTGTTCGGCGTCGCGCCAGAAGTTGTAGTAGTGGCTGCCGCGCTTGGCGGCCATGGGAATGCGGTCCGTGGAGTCCAGCACCTCGAGCACACGGGCTTCACGTTCCTCGAATGCGGGGGAGAGGAGCATGTCCTCGGTGATGCTGTTTTCCTGCCGCACCCACTCCAGCTGGCGCTCGCCGTAGATGTCCTCAAGCCACTGAAACTCGTCATTATCCATGTGGTTATCCTAGGCAATGAGCGTGATGAAATTCACGCGGATCAGTGGTGAGTCCGCGAGCCTATACCCTAGATGGATGGATCGGAGGCGGATTTTACAGGTGGCGTTGGTGGGCGGTGGGCCTCGTGGCACGTCGGTACTGGAACGCCTGATGACCCTCTGGAACACTCTGCCGGATGCGGAACGCCCGTCTCTGACGGTCCACGTCATTGACCCCTACAAGCCCGGATCCGGCCACGTATGGCGCGCTGATCAGTCCCGCTTCTTCCTCATGAATACGCCGGCCCTGTTTCCCACTGTTGTGCCTGTCGGGAGCACCTTGGGCCAGCTTGAGCCTGGTCCTCTTCGGGTGTCCTTTGATGACTGGCGAAAGCTCATGGCCGAGGCGCCGGCAGATTCCCTGTCCGACGGCGACCGCAACGAGCTCGCCAGCCTCACCCCAAGCGTGTTCCCCAGCAGGGCACTATACGGCCGGTACCTGGAATGGGTGTACCAACAACTGAGCGATCGCTGCGGCGACGGTTTTACGGTGGAACACCATGCCGCCGAGGCGCGCCGGGTGGAACCATTCGGGCCCGGATACAGGGTCCACCTTTCCGACGGCGAGACTGTGGATGTTGACGACGCCGTTCTGGCAGTCGGTCATCTACCGGCCAGGCTCAGCCCTGAGCAGGAGAAACTGCGCGACGGCGCCGCCCGCGCGGGATTGCAGTACTGGCCGCCGAACGTTCCGGCCGACGTCGACTGGAAGCGCTTGCCCGCACGCAAGAAGGTTCTGGTGCGCGGTCTGGGGTTGAACTTCTTCGACATCATGGTCCAGCTGACGGAGGGCCGCGGTGGTCGTTTTGTCGCTTCGGGAGAGCCTGCTGGGCGCGCTTTGAGGTATGAGCCCTCGGGCAATGAGCCGGTGCTGATTGCAGCCTCGCGGCGCGGGACGCCGTACCGGGCCAAAGCGGATCTTGACAGTTACATTCCGCGTAGCGTCAGCCTCCGGTACTGCACCTTCGAGCGTGCCGGCCAGTTCATGGAGAACGGCATCAACCCGGGCTTCGACCGCGATATCTGGCCCCTTCTGCACCGGGATGCGTTGTGGGCGTATTACAGCACGCTGGCCCGTGTGCGGCAGCTGCCGGACGGGTTCCTGCCGTCTCTCGAGAGGGCGCTCGACGTCGTGGAGGTGTCCTGGCAGCGTCATGTGGAAGACGTGCTCGAACAGTATGTTGCCGTGGGCGATCGCTTGGACCTTGAATCACTGGCGTACCCGTTCAGCGGCAGGAACTTCGGCTCTCCGCAGGAGTTCAACGACGCCGTCCTCGCGTATCTGGAGGACGACGCCGCCGGATCGGCCGCGGGCGAGGATGATCCGCTGAAGATGGCGGTTGGTGCGATGAACGCCGGCCGGTCGGTCATCAAGGCAATCGTGGCCGACGGCGGCCTGACGGAGGCGTCCTGGCTCGCCGAATTGCGGGGCTGGTTTGAACCCCTCGTTGAGGGCGTGGCCAGCGGGCCTCCTGCTCTGCGGATTGAGCAGCTCGCAGCTCTGGTTCGTGCCGGCGTCGTCCATTTTGTTGGTCCTGCGCCACGCTTTGAGGTGGACGCGGACGAAGAGCAGTTTGTTGCGGAATCGCCGTGGGTTGCCGGCAGCCAGCATTCCGCGCAGTACCTGGTGGACGCGATGATGCCCGCGAACCGGGTGGAGCAGAACATTTCGGAGTTGTTGAGGCATCTGCACGAGGACGGGCTGGCGCGTCCGAGGATCATGATGTCCGGTGTTGACGGCGTCCCTGTTGTTACTCCTGGCCTCGATGTGACGCCGCCACCCTACCGTCCTATCAAGGTGACGGGGGAGCCGGCCAGGCACCTGTACGTGATCGGCCTCCAGCTTTCATCGGCCCAGTGGGGTACCGCGATCGCGGCTGAAGCCGGTGCGCCGGCCGATGCCGGGTCCCGGACTCTGCGGGACGCTGACGACATCGCTGCGGCCATCCTAGATTTAAACTCCGCGAGGTTGCTAGCTCTGCAGCCTGAGGCAGATCTTGTACTCCACCAGATCGATGGCGTACCGAACCCAGCCCCAGAAATCCCACCAGGCTGTGGGCCGCTGCGGCTGCACACATTCGACGACGTCGCCCGCTTCCACGCTGACCGGCAGCGTGACGGTTGTGTCGGTGGGTTCGGCAACCAGCACGATCGCGCCGCTACCGCTGACGTTCTCCGGCACCGTAACGCTCACTGTCGCGGCCCCCTCGCTGACGGGGACAGTGCCGAGGGACGTTGCCGCACCGGCGTCGTCAACAAAGCTCACTGCCAACTCCGTGTTAGCAGGACTGCCGAGTGAGGTCAGGTTCAGCTGCGCGACCTCGAAGCTCACATCCTGGCCCGCGGACACCGTTGACGGTGCATTTTTGACGATCACACCCTGACGGGCGAAATCAGGAGAGAGCGGGCTGTTGGTCTCGATGTAGGAGATCCAGGCCTCCCGGTCCACCAGACCTGAATCGCGTGTATCCGTACCCTCGGTGAAGACAGAGAAGTTGTCGCCGCCCTGGGCGAGGAAACTGAAGGTCCCCACCCGGTAGCCGCGGTCCGCTTCGAGTGGTTCACCGTTGATGACCACGGACTGGATGCGTTCTCCCGCGGGGAGATCCGGGTTGTACGAGTACGTGACGTTGTCGGAGAGGCCCAGAGCCAGGAAGGCACGTGAGCTACCCTCTGGCTGCCACTGCTGCTCCAGCATGGTCTTGATCTGCGTGCCCGTCAGCGTGGTGGTCCACAGGTTGTTCAGGAACGGCAGCACCGCGTTCGCTTCCGCGTACGTGATGGTTCCGTCTTCGCCGTAGTACAGCTCATTGCGCAGCCCACCGGGATTGACGACGCCGATTTCCGCGCCGCCGCGTTCCGCTGAGCCAAGGGAGGCCAGCAGAGAATCCGCAACGAGGTTGCCCAGCGTCGACTCGGAGGTGCGATCATCGCGCTCGCCGTTGACGAAGGCCGTGGTGATGTCCGCGGTCACGGAACCCACCTTCTGGTTGCCGATTTCGGCGGCCTTGGCCAGCGCTGCGTCCACAATGGTTTTCACTTCAGCCACGGCCGGGTATCGCTTGACCAGGGTTGCGGCGTCTGTGGTGGTGCGGGCAACGTTCTCCGCGGTGTAGGACTCCACCTCATCCGTGGCCTCGTTGTACTGCAGCGTGATCTGTCCGATGTGCTCGCCGTAGGATCCGGTCTGCACGATGGGACGGGTCTGGCCGTCTGTGCCCGCGATTGGCGCATCCCATGCGTAGATTTGGTGCGTGTGCCCGGTGTAGATGGCATCAACCAGCGGCGTCGTGTTGTTGACGATCTCGGCGAAAGCCCCGCCCTGTGCCACCTTGTCCTCGATGGTGGTGGCGTCAGCCACCCCGGAGGCACCTTCGTGGTACTCGGCGATGATGACATCGGCCGCACCGGACGCATCCAGTTCCTGGGCAACCCGGTTCACAGCCTCGACGGGATCTCCGAACTCCAGGTCCGCGATGCCGTCAGGGCTGACCAAGGTGGGAGTCTGTTCGGTGACGACCCCGATAACTGCCACGTCAACGCCTGCAACGTCCAGGAGCTCGTATTCGGGAAGAACCGGATCCGTGGTGCCCTTCGCATAAACGTTCGCGCCGAGGTAAGGGAAGTCAGCGCTGGACTGGACGCGGTCCCGCAGGTCCGCCCAACCGCCGTCGAACTCGTGGTTGCCCACCGCAGATGCCTTGAGGTTCAGGGCCTCCATGACGTCGATGGTCGGCTGGTCCTGCTGCACCGAGGAGGCGAACAGCGAGGCGCCGATGTTGTCGCCGGCGGACAGGAATAGCGACTGGCCGTCAGGGGCTTCCTCTTTGAGCATCTCGATCGTGCCCGCGAAGTTGACCGTGTTGGAGTCGATTCTTCCGTGGAAGTCATTGATGTTCAGCAGGTTGATCTCGGTGGTTGCCGGTTCCGTGCCGGTGGCGTTGAAGCCGACAATCACGGGATCGTGGTCGCTGGCCCGGAACACATCCGGCTCGTAGAAGTTCACCACGTTGTAGTTGTAGCGGCTGTACTCCAGGGCCACGGATTCGGCGGAGTTGATGTTCCACACGTCAGTTCCCGTGACGCCAGCATCTGCTGCAGCCGAGGCGAAGATGTGGTCGAGGGACCCCACCTGACCGGAGAATACGTAGGAGTGCTTCCCCGACTTGGCGCCCTGATTGATGTAACCAGCGGCTTCGAGAACCTTGATGGGGTCTTCCGCCGAGTACGAGTTGAAGTCGCCGGTCAGGAACACCTTGTCTGTTCCTGCGTCCGTCTTCAACTGATCGGCGAAGGCTACGAGCGCCTCAGCCTGGGCTACGCGCGCGGCGTTCCAGGCACCCTGACCGTCGCCCTGATCAGCGTTGGGGCCGCTGTCCGGAGCGGATCCCTTGGACTTGAAGTGGTTGACGATTGCGATGAACGCCTCGGTATCCGGGGCCCCTGCCGCCTTGAACGTCTGAGCCAGTGGCTTGCGGGCATTCGAGAACGCGGTGTTGTCATCAAGAATGACTGATTCTCCAACGGTCTCCACCGCCGCTGTCCGGTAGATGAAAGCCGTGCGGATGACGTCCTCATTCTCCAGTGCGGGGAGGTCTGCGGGGGAACGGACGTAATCCCAGGTTCCTGGAGCTGCGGCGTTCAATGCTTCCGTCAGCGTAGCGAGGGCCTCGTCGCGGTCCTTGCCGAACTTGGCGGAGTTCTCAATTTCTTCTAGCGAGACGACGTCCGCACCTAAAGCGTTGATGGCTGCGACGATCTTGTCCTGCTGCCGCTGGAGGTTCTCTGCGTTGGCCGCGCCTCGGGCCAGGCATCCGCCACGTACCGAGATGGGGTTGCCGTCGCGGTCTGTGTAGTAGGAGCAGCCGCTGAGCTGGTCACCGGTGGTGGTGAAGTAGTTCAGCACGTTGAAGGATGCGATCTGCACGTCGCCGCCAACTGTCTGCGGTGCGGCTGGCCGCTGTGCATCGAATGATGCTGGCTGAACCGTTTCAGCGTTGTCGGCGGTGAGGTGCTTGAGCGGCTGGAACTTCCAGTTCCCGTGGCTGAAACTGAGGACCACGTCCGTGGTGAAGGTGACCGAGCCGTTGACCCGGACATGTTCGTCGCTGGTCAGGTACGGCAGTGGCTGGTCCTGATTCGCGGCGTTGAAGAAGTTGGTGCTGGCGCCGTCGTCGAGCCCCACCTGGCGGGCTTCGTTGCTGGCTGCGACGGCCGCATTTTCTTCCGTGCCGGGAGCCGCGACGTCGGTGGGCTGGCGCAGCGGCTCCGTGCCGGCAGCCAAAGTCAGCTCGCCATACTGATTCAGGGAGTAATTATCGCTGACAGTGAATTCTCCGGAGGGTGCCCAGAGCATGCCCTCGAACGTTTCGCGTACCTGGTCGGCGTCCGGCCAGCCGATGGTCAGCGCTTTTACTGCCTCGGCCGGTTCCTGCAGGATTTTCAGTCCTTCGGCCTGCACAGTGATCTGCGTCTGGTCGTAGAACTCCCCAGCAATGCCTGTGACCTGCACATGGTCTCCGAGGGACACATTGCCCACGGTGGACGGCGAGTAGACAAAGACGGCGTCCGACGCCGTGTGGGAGGCCGGTTCGCCGCCGGTCCCGGGAGTCTGGATGTAATACCCATCGAGACCGCCGGTGGCGTACGCGGCAGTAACGACGCCGGTGGTGGTCACCGACTGACCGGCCAGGGGCGTAGCGTCACCCGTTCCCTGGATGGCAGCAATTGTGACGGGGTCCGAAGGTACCGGAGGGTCCGTCGGCGTCGGTTCTTCCGTGCCGCCGTCGGCTGTTTCTCCTGCCGCGTTGGTCGGTGTTACCGCCTCGCTGAGCGTGAAGTCAGCGGAATTGTCATCGGTGTCCGCACCGGCTTCGCGGTTGATGGACACCGGGTTGGTGGTCCCGCCGGGGCCATCGGCTGGAGCGGTCTCAAACGTGTTGGACGAACCGTAGCCGAGCAGATCGTTGACACCATCGCCGCCAATGACCGAGCCAGTGGGCAACTGCGCCAACGCCTGGTTCCCATCTGACAGGACCAGAGTGCCGCGAGTGCCGCTGGTATTCAGGTTCCCGACGACGTCGGCCTCCGGCAGAGCGACGCCGGTGTCGCCATTGCTGGCCCCCGAGACGAGGAAGTAGCCATTGGCGGGGATGCTGCCGGAGAGTTCAGTCAAGCCTGTTGGTGCGGCCGTCCCCGTGCCGGAGCGGTATTGCAGCGACCAGCCGTCGAGAGAAACGGGGGCATCCGAAGTGTTGAACAGTTCCACGAATTTCGTGTTGAACGGCGCATTGGCGCTTCCGCCGTTCACGTAGGCCTCATTGATGACGACGCCGGGCGCCGGCGCGGCCTCTTCTGCCTGTGCTGGTAGTGCTGCGAGCGGTGTGGCGATCAACGCCGCTCCCAGGGCGGCCCCCACCGCGCTTCTCCATGACTGGTGCGTCATTTCCGTGTCTCCTTGACCTGGCCGTGTGTGGCCACGAGTGATGCTTTACGCCGCGAGGGCGTCCCTGTTGTGGCGGCTTGAATGAACGGTATGTCCCGTCACTGACATTTTGATTCCATGCGAGCCAATCAGGCATGGATAAACAACAGGGTTACCACAGGTGAATTGCAGGAGTTGCTGCGCGAATTATTTCGCTGAAAAGAGCGCCAGATAGGGTGCTAGGTCTTGACTCTGCATGGCTTGGCGGGTCTAATGCGCTAGCGGTCGGAGCCTTCGAGTGATCCGGTGAAGTGTTCGTCTCCGGGCTCGCTCACCAGACACAGAACGGTCCGGTTATCGGATTCGGACCAGTCGGCGGCGGCCGGATAGAAGTACCGGAGGGGGAGTTCGGAGTCGTTGTAGGGGACCCCGATGAACTCGTCGAAGGCCGGCCGGCAGAATGAACCCGCTTCGGTCTCCGCTTTCTCAACGCCTGGGTACTCGCCGTCGGGCAGTTCTGTGCTGGCGAAGACCTCATACTCGTGCGGTTTCTCGCAAGGCATAAGGGTAACTTCCGTGCCGCCGTCGTCGGTGAAGCAGTCGCCGTCGCGGAGTTCCAGCACTGAAACATCCACCGTTTCGGTCACGCGGCCGTCGTCGCCCCTGTCCGGACCTGAGCCCAGCAGCGCGCAGCCACTCAGGAGCAGGCTGAGGGACAGCAGCGAGCCGAGCCCGGCGGCGCTCCGGACGGTAGGCGCCCACGAAGTCATCATTTCCCCTTGCGTTCAGTTTCCTCGACCAACAATACCGGCGGTCGTGTGCTCACGTGGGTAAAAAAGAAGTGTGCCCCGGACCGGAATCTGGGGCACACCGTTGCGGAAGGTAAGGGATTCGAACCCTTGAGCCAGGGTTACTGGCCACTGGTTTTCAAGACCAGCTCCTTCGGCCGCTCGGACAACCTTCCTCACTGATAGTTTGTCACGGAGAATCAGTTGCTCCCAAATCTATGTGCACGTGGAGGGAATCATGAGAGCGGTAGTGATCACAGCCGACGGCGGACCGGAGGTTCTGGAGGTCCGGAACGTCCCTGAACCGGTGCCCGGAAATGGGGAGGTGCTCATCGGCGTTGTAGCAGCCGGGCTCAACCGGGCGGATGTTCAGCAGCGGCGTGGACTCTACCCGCCGCCTCCCGGTGCGTCCGAGTACCCGGGCCTTGAAGTCTCCGGCCGGATTGCCGATCCGGGGGACTCGCAGTTCACGCGAGGCGATGAGGTGGTGGCGCTTCTGTCCGGCGGTGGTTACGCGGAGCGGGTTGCCGTGCCGGCGGGCCAGGTTCTGCCAGTGCCCGACGGCGTGTCCCTGGTGGAGGCGGCATCGTTACCTGAAGTTGCTGCAACCGTGTATTCGAATCTGTTCATGACCGCCCGGCTGGACGAGGGGCAGTCGGTGTTGATTCACGGGGGCTCTGGCGGAATCGGCACGATGGCCATCCAGTTGGCCCGGGCCTTGGGTGCGCGCCCCATCGCGACGGCGGGATCGGCGTCGAAGGTTGAGCTCGTCCGGTCTCTGGGTGCGGAGGGCATCAATTACCGTGAGGAGGACTTTGTGGAAAGAGTCCTTGAACTGACTGATGGTCGTGGTGCGGACGTGATTCTCGACGTCATTGGCGCGAAGTATCTGGAACGTAACGTCAAGGCGCTGGCCATCGGCGGTCGACTCGTGATTATTGGGTTGCAGGGCGGGGCGAAGGCTGAATTGAGTCTGGGCGCGCTGATGGGCAAGAGGGCATCGGTGATCGGAACGACGCTTCGCTCGCGTCCTGTGGAGGAGAAGTCGGAGATCATGGCCGCCGTTGGGCAGCACGTCTGGCCGCTGATCGAATCCGGCGACATCAAGACGCAGGTGGACCGCACGTTCCCGCTCAGCCAAGCCCCGGCCGCCCATGAGTACTTCGATTCCGGTGAACACACGGGCAAGGTGCTTCTGGCACTGGACTAGCGACACGCGGCGCCCGCCCACAGCGTTCCCCCTACACATACTCAGTATGCAATACTTTCTGACAACAGATACTGAGTATGCATAGGGGGATTCGTGTCCATTCGTCACAGTTTGCTGGCGCTCCTGCAGGAGCAGCCACGGTACGGCTATCAGCTACGCGCCGAGTTCGAGCAGCGAACCGGCTCCACCTGGCCCCTGAATATCGGGCAGGTGTATACCACCCTGGACCGTTTGGAACGCGACTCGCTGGTCACCCGCGACGGTGACGACGGCGAAGGCCATGTCATGTACCGGCTCACAGATGCTGGAGACAACGAAGTCCGCAACTGGTTCTCTCATCCGGTGGCCCTGACCAACCCGCCGCGCAACGAACTTGCAATCAAGCTGGCGCTCGCCGTCACTCTGCCGGGCGTGGACGTCGCCGGTGTCATCCAGGCGCAGCGGGTCTCTTCCATGCGCTCACTGCAGGACTACACGAAAGCCAAGCGCGACACCTCCGCCCAGAACCGGGCGGAGGACACCGCGTGGCTGCTGGTCCTGGACTCGCTGATCTTCAGCACTGAAGCCGAAATTCGTTGGCTGGACCATTGCGAATCCCGGATGCTCCAGCTCAGCACTGCCCGTGCCGCGGGGGCGACCCGGAGCGAAAAGCACGTTCAACCACACACCACATCACACAGCACCGGGGGAAGAAAATGAGTCAGGTACTCCAGCTTGCAGGCGTCAACCGCACCTATGGGGAAGGTGCGACGGCGGTCGCTGCCCTCCGCAACGTCAATCTCACTATTGAGGCTGGCGAGTTCGTTGCCGTGATGGGGCCTTCCGGTTCCGGGAAGTCTTCCCTCCTCGCGCTGGCCGGCGGACTGGATTCACCGACGGCGGGGGAGATCTTCATCGAAGGTACGCCCCTCAGCAGCCTGAGCCTGAACGAACTGGCGCGGCTGCGCCGTCGTGCTGTGGGCTACGTTTTTCAGGACTTCAACCTGGTGCCCACCCTGACGGCCGCGGAGAACGTTTCTCTGCCGCGCGAGCTCGACGGCGTCTCAGCCCGGAAGGCGCAGCGGCAGGCGAAGGACGCACTGCGTCTGGTTGGTATTGAGGCGCTCGCTGACCGTTTCATGGACGAGATGTCCGGAGGCCAGCAGCAGCGGGTGGCCATTGCGCGGGCGATCGTGGGGGACAGGCACCTCATTCTGGCCGACGAGCCAACCGGTGCACTCGATTCGGCAACGGGGGACGAAATCATGGGTGTGTTGCGCCACCGTGCCGACGCCGGATCGGCTGTGATGCTCGTGACGCACGAGGCACGTCATGCGGCATGGGCGGACCGGGTTGTATATATCCGCGATGGCCGGTTCGCTGATGAGGCCAGGTCTTCGCAGGACCCGTCGGTTCTCCTCGCGCAGAGCGGACTGTAGGCGTGCCGGTCGACGTCGGAGTCCATCCAGGCGCACGATGGCGGTCCTTCCTGATGGCCTTGCGGTTGGCAGGACGGGACGCCCGGAGGCACAGGGGACGAAGCGGGCTGATACTGACCCTGATTGCGCTGCCGGTGGCTGCGATGACGCTGATCGTGTTGCTGCTGGCCAGCATGCAGCCGACTGCTCAGGACCGAATCGATGCTGACCTCGGAACAGCGCAGGCGTACCTGACGGAATTCCGCCTCGGTGATGCTGCGGCCGTTCAGGATCCTACAAACCCGATGAGTGGACACCACTTGAACGAAACGGATCCTGATTTTGTACCGAAGGATCCAGCAACCGTTGTACCCGCCGGCTACACGGTTATCGAGGAGTACAGCTCTCAGGCGTTCCTTACCAAGGGGAAATTGGAGATCGGCACCAGGATTATCGGTAGTGATCTCTTCAATCCAGCTTTCGAATCGAGGTTCTCCCTGATCGAAGGCTCCCGTGAAAGGGAGGATGATGCCGTTTACCTGAGCCCTTCCCTTCAGAGCCGTTTGGGTCTCGAGGTGGGGGATACCGTCTCTGTGGAATCCCATAGTTACCAGGTGGCCGGCATCATTCGGGAAGAGAGCGAGATGAGCCAGGTGGAAACGATCTTCACTACCGCTGATCACCCTCTTGTGATGACATCAGAGAATGCACAGATTCGGCTGTACCTCCTTGGAGACGAACCTCTAACGTGGGCCGAAATCAAGAGACTTAACGCGCAGGGAGTCGGCGCGCTCTCGCGTGCTGTCCTGCTTGACCCACCGCATGTGCCGGGGATGCAAGGTCTGAAGCAGGGCCAGGACCGGCAGATGATCACGGCCATCCTCGGGATCAGCGTCGTCGGAGTCCTGGTTCTGGCGGAGGTAGGTTTGTTGGCTGGGGCTGCGTTCGCCGTTGGAGCGAAGAAGCAGCGCCGCATGCTTGCGCTGCTGGCCGCTGCAGGAGGTGAGCAATCAACAGTTCGCTCGGTGGTCACCGCAACCGGCGTGGTACTCGGCACCATCGGCGCATCCGTCGGTGTGCTTGGTGGTGTGGGAGTAGCTGCGGCTATCGTTCACTGGTACCTGGGGAAACATTCGCCGGTGTTCGCCGGATTCCACGTGGTGATTTGGCCTCTGGTGATTTTCGCTTTGCTCGGGTTTGCGGCAGCGGTGATTGCCGCGGCCGTTCCGGCGCGGGCTATATCGAAACAGGATGTTTACCGCTCGCTCAAATCGGCGCAAGCAGCCTCCCATCAACAGACCAGAATCCCGGTTGCCGGGCTCGTGCTTGTGGTCTTGGCGCTGCTGACCGGAGGGGCCGGCGTCGCCGTCATTCTCGGGCTGGACAATCCCGACCAGTACGGCCCCAAGGCTATTGTTTTTGTCCCGCTCATGGCTGGCGGAACCCTGCTGTTACTTCTCGGCCTGCTGCTCTGTACCGGGTGGATCATCGGCACGATGGCACGCTTCGCCGGGAGGCTGCCCGTGGCTACGCGCCTGGCGGTCCGCGACGCTTCCCGTAACCGCAGTCGCTCTGTACCCTCCATTGCTGCGGTTCTGGCTGCAACGGCTCTGGCCTCCATTGTCATGGTCAGTGCGGCGACGCTCGCCCATGAGGAGACAAGCAAACGGCAGGTGGGGCTCAACGACAATCAAGGCGCTGTGTCCCTCACGGTCTACGACGCGAAGGGGAACCCCGTATCAACCGTGGAACCCCAGAGCATTGTCGACGCCGTCGAGACCGTACTCGGCCGTGTGGAAGCGACGACCGTCATCAGCGGTGTTGATGATGCGTGCACTCCGAACAAACCGTGCACCATGCGGCAGTTCGTGCTCCCTGAGGAAAACACGTGTCACGCCAAGAAGGAGCGGAACGTGGGGGACATCTGGTCCTGCATCAACCCCAGCAACGATGGCGGCTCCGCCTTTCCCCTACTGACTGTGGGCGGAGAAGAAGCACTGACGGCTATGCTGGGGCACGAGCCGGAACAGGAAACGCTTCAGGCGCTGGAAGACGGCAACATGGTGGTGTTGGATCCGGCCTGGATCATCGACGGGCACGTCACTGTCGAGTCCCGAACCTACCAACATGAAACGGACGACGACGTAGCCCTGTCCAGCTTCACAATGCCGGCCGTCGCTGCTGAACCGGCGGAGCAACTTTCCGTCGGAGGGGTGATCTCAGCCGAAACGGCGAAGGAACACGGCTTCACGGTTACCCAACAGACCCTCATCATGGATCTGCCCTCACAGCCCACTCAGGCCGAAGCGGACGCCATCAACCTGGAACTCGAAGCGGGCAGCTGGTTCACGTTCCGGGCCCCAGGGCCGCCAACGGAGGCAATCCTGTGGGCCATCGCCGGAATTGCAGGTCTGGTTGCGCTGACCGCCGCGTCCGTCACCGCAGGGCTGGCACTCGCCGATAGCAGGGCGGACCAGATGACCCTCGCCGGCATCGGCGCTGCACCCCGGTTGCGCAAAGCCATGGCCGCCGCACAAACGGCACTCACCGCCGTCGCCGGAGTCGGCCTTGGGCTGGCAGCGGGACTGTTGCCTGCCGTCGCACTTTTCGGGTCCGCCCGCGAATATGTCCTGGTGGTTCCCTGGACACAACTCGGCGCCCTGCTCATCCTCGTACCATTGGCGGGGGCTGCAGCGGCATGGCTATTCACCAGAACACGTGTACCCATGACAAGACGAGCACTGCTCCCGTAGCCCGCTAAAAACCTAGCGTTTGTCCCACTTGAAGTTCTTCAGCGCATAGTGCAGCGGCAGGTACGTCCACAAACCCAGCAGGGAGATAAAGGGCAACAGCTCAAGACCGCCGCCCCAACCGGCTTCGCAGAGGTGATAGAGCGCGCCGCCCGGGGTGAGTGCCTCAATTCTCCGGAGCCCTTCGCTCGGGGTGAGGGCAGGCCACATGAACGTGCCCAGTACCAGCATGAAGTACGGCAACGTGGTGAACTGTGCTGCGCTCGCCGATGGCGTATAGACGCTGGTCAGTATGCCCACGGCAGTTGATGAGGCAACGATGAGGAGTATGCCGGCGATAACGGGCCACGGGTTTTCAGGTAGTGGCAGCCCGAACGCAAAGACTATGGCAAACAGTGCGACCAGCTGCAGCAGGGTGATGGCGACCACCGGTGCCGCCATGCCGGTGAGAATCGCAGCGTCAATGGTCTCGCCACTACGCAGCCGTTTCAGGAATAGTTCCTGCCTGCGCGTGGCGAACGTTGTGGTCACTGTGACGTAGACGGCCAGCAGCACCACCATGATCGAGGTCAGGCCCACGGTGAACGCTGGTGCGCCGCCGGGTGGCCGCATGAACGCTATGAACCCGGCGAAGAGGAACGGCATGATCACCGCTCCGGCCAGAACCGTCTTGTTGCGGACAATGATTCTCAGTTCCTGTTCGGCAATCGCCAGAATGCGCGACGACGTCGACGGTGCGGTGATGGTGCTCATGACTAGTTCTCCTTCTGGTGGGCTGCGGTGAAAACGGTGCCGGTGCTGACCTGGCGGAACACTTCGGCCAGGGACGCTTCCGATGCGGTGAGCCGTTCGAGCCGGATGGAACCGGAATCAGCCCAGTCCAGTACGCGGGCGAGATCGCGTTGTAGGTTGTTCGTCGCAATGCTGGCACGGGTTTCCGTGGGAGTTGGGGTGAAGGACACATTCACGCCCGACGCCGTGAGCCCCTCCACTTGCACATTCGGGTCCAGCACAAAGCGGATGCTTGCCGGTTGTGCTGCGAGCACTTCGGGCAGTGAACCTGCGACGGCAATGTTTCCCTGGTGCATGATGGCGATCTGGTCTGCCAGTGTTTCCGCTTCCTCCAGGTAGTGCGTTGTCAGCACAACGGTTGTCCCGGCGTCGTGCATGGCCCGCACCACAGCCCAGGTGCGCTCGCGTGATTCAGGGTCGAGGCCTGTCGTGGGCTCATCGAGAAAGAGGATCTCGGGCTCATTGACGGTGGCCAACACCAGGTCGAGCCGGCGCCGTTGTCCGCCCGAAAGCTGCCGCACCCGTGTATCGGCCTTGTCGCTCAGTTCCAGGGCGTCCATGGACGAACGGATGGTGTCCGTCCGGTTCCCCTTGGCCGCACGTGCGCCGGTGGAGAGCTTCAGCCATAACCGAATGGTTTCCGCCACGGTCAGGTCATCGGCGAAGCCCGCCTCCTGCAACATGATGCCCATGCGGGGACGAAGCACCGCTTTGTCACGGAACGGGTCGGAACCGAGTACGGACAGAGCGCCCGACGACGCCGCCCGATGACCTTCCAGCGTCTCCATCGTCGTCGTCTTACCCGCCCCATTGGTTCCGAGTAACGCGAAGAACTCGCCGTTCCGGATGCTGAGGTCAATTCCGTGCACCGCCTCGTACGAGCCATAGCTGCACCGCAGGTCAGTGGCCTGTACAGCGATGGTGTCCGGTGGGGCGGCCTGCTGGTCTTCCAGAAAAGTTGATGTGCTCATGGAACAACTCTGGCCGGTCAACGGGGGCTCCGGCAGTGCCGCCGTGTCACCTCTCCATGTGCTGTTGTGCCCGCAGAAACCGTGACACTTGTCATGGTTCTACGATGGAAGCCATGGACAGTGAGAATCAGGGGCAGGCCGACGTCGCCAACCACGACGACGCCGGTTCCCCCGGCGCAGGTCGCGGGGTTGTTGCCACGTGGCGGTACACCGTTGGGTCACTGATTTTCGTCGCACTGGTGCTCTACATGATGCTCGCCCTGTTCGTCCTGGACACGGCCGAGCCAATGTCAGCCCAGCACATTGCCCTCCTGGCGCTCGCGGTGATCAGCATGCTGGGTTGCATCCGGTACTTCTGGTTCTTCCGGGCAGGGCTCGGATCGGGACTCCCGCCACTGCGCTACAGCGTCCTGTTGCTGGCTCCGCCGCTCGCCATCCTGCTATTCGGCGCGGTACCGCCTACAGGGACAATCTTCAGCGTCCTGCCATTCTGGCTGGCCGTGAACTGCGTGGCGATCCTCGTCAAGCGCCGCACACGGTGGAAGGTGCTGGCAGGAGGCCTCGTCGTCGTCGGCCTTCAGCAGATTATTGCGCTCTACCTCGCGTCCACCAGCGAATCCTTCCAGATCAGCGAATACCTGGTGCCGTACTTCACCATGGTCTTCTACGCGGCCCTACTGCCCCTGGGACTCATCGGCGGGATCTGGTGGTGGGAGATTGTGCTGCAACTGGACCGTAGCCGCAGAACCTCGGGACAGCTCGCAGTGGCACGGGAGCGGCTACGTTTCGCCGCAGACCTGCACGATATTCAAGGTCACCACCTGCAGGTCATTGCCCTGAAAACCGAGCTGGCTGAGCGGTTGATGGACGCAGACCCAGCCGCGGCGAAAACTCAGATCCACGAGGCCCAGGAACTGGCACGGACCGCGCTGGTGGACACCCGGACACTGGTTCGCGGATATCGCCGAACGGACCTCGCGACCGAAGCGGCCAACGCCGCAGACGTCCTGGAAGCCGCGGGGATCCGCTGCACAGTGGACCTCGACCACCAGGTGCCGGCGCCCGACGCGCAACAGCTTCTGGGCACTGTCATCCGCGAATCGACCACCAATATCCTCCGTCACAGCGAAGCCACGAAGGTGTCCATGACCCTACAACCCACGGGGACCGCGACGCGCCTGCGAGTCACCAACGACGGCGTCGAACCGGTGTCCGGCACAGTCTCCGGTGGTGGCGCGCTCGCGAATGACGGAACGGGTATCACCGGGCTGCGGGAACGCTTCTCCGCTGCCGGAGGCACCATTGCCGTGTCACTGGCTGAGCGCACCTTTGAACTGGTGGCAGAACTACCAGCAGGCACCCCGTGATCCGCCTCATCCTCGCCGACGATGAAGAGCTGATCCGCGGAGCCCTGGTGACCCTGCTCAATCTCGAGCCGGATATCGATGTCGTGGCCAGCGCCGGAAACGGGGACGACGCCGTCGCGCTCGCCAGAAAGCACCAGCCCGATGTCTGTATCCTCGATCTGGAAATGCCGCCCACAGATGGAATCTATGCCGCTGAACAGATCATCCGATCAGTACCCACGCGCGTGATCCTGGTGACACGGCATGCGCGCCCCGGAGTGTTGCGCCGCGCGCTCGCAAACCGCGTGTCTGGGTTCGTCCCGAAGTCGACACCCGCAGACAAGCTGGCGCGTGTGATTCGTGATGTCGCTGCGGGCCGACGGTACGTGGATCCCGATATAGCGGCCAGCGCCCTGGCAGGGGAGAGCTGCCCGCTGACCTCAAGGGAACTTGATGTGCTGCGAGAGAGCCGGAAGAGCGCCAACATCCAGACCATCGCGAAATCCCTGCAGCTCGCGCCGGGCACCGTGCGAAACTATGTTTCGTCCGCCATGACCAAGCTCGACGCCGGTACCCGCCAGGAGGCAGCGGCGGCCGCCTGGGACCAAGGTTGGATCTGACGCCCAATACAGGGGTGCCCCTTGAGCAGCGGGCCTGCGGCTGGTTGTCTGGACCCATGACCAATTCAGCGGATTCAGAGGACCTGCCCGACGACGACCACCTGCTCGAGGACATCGGGGCCACGGACACGTCGGAAACGGGGAGTATGCCCGGCGATGAGGACCCAGAGGGAACTCCTGCCGAGTTCACGGGTGAGCACTACACTTCCGGTCAGCTCAATGCCGGCACACACGTGGCTGGTGCTACCCCGGGCGGCGGAAGAGAGCCCAGCCGTGGCCAGGACCTCGAGGAACAGCAGAAGGACGCCGGATCCAGCCAATGACGCCCGATCCGAGCAGCAGCACTAATGTCGTCAAGGAACGGCGGCTGACGAGCGCGGAACTGCTGGCCCAACGGCTGGACAAACCGATGGGCGTCCTCGGCATCCTGTTCCTGCTCGTCATTCTCGGGCAGCTGCTCGCTTCGGAGCCCGGGCTGGTCACTGTCCTGAACGTTGTTGGCTGGATCTTCTGGGCTATTTTCGTTGCTGAGTTCATTCTTCGCGCCTACATTGCGCGTTTTCAGGCTGCGTTCTGGAAACGTAATTGGTGGCAGGTCATCTTCCTGCTCGTGCCGTTCCTGAGATTCTT
Source organism: uncultured Micrococcaceae bacterium (assembly GCA_947502645.1). Taxonomy (GTDB): domain Bacteria; phylum Actinomycetota; class Actinomycetes; order Actinomycetales; family Micrococcaceae; genus Arthrobacter_J. The sequence goes on from CANNAD010000001.1 coordinate 1,269,572, forward strand.
CCGTGTCCTGAGGGTGCTTCGGTTCGCCCGGGTGGCCAGGTTCGCCAGGTTCGGCGGTGTGCTTTCCGCCGGCGTCCGCGGGTCGCGTTCTGCTGGCCGCCTGCTGACCAGCCGGATCGGCTGGCTCGCCGCCCTGACCGGCGTCGTCGTTCTGGTGGCAAGCCAACTCCTGTATGTGGTGGGGTCCTACGACCGGTACGGGGATGCGCTGCTCGAATCTGCGATGTCCACGATTACGGGTTCGGAGCTGAGCGCCGGCGACGGGTTCGCGAAGGTCTTGCAGCTGATTCTCGCCGTCTATTCTGTTGCCGTATTTGCGACCCTCGCCGGTGCGCTCGGCGCGTTTTTCCTCAGGGCCGAGGCAACTCAGCCGCCGGCGCGTGAGAACATGGGGGAATGAGCGATCAGCAACGCGCCGCCCTGTAGGCCACCATGGCATTATTCAGCGCGCTCCGTCAGGAGCGAAGGGACGACGCCGAGCTCGGCAAGGGCGTGTGGCGCCGGGTACATGACCGCTTCCGGCGTGGGCTGGACAGGTATCACCAGATCCTTGAGGGTGTGGAGGATGATGCCCTGTACAACGAGCTCGCGATCGTAGCCAATGACCTCGCTGACCTATTGCCCCGGGTACGTGCCGTCTGTTGCGAAAGTCAGTCGCGTTTTCCCAGCACGGGCCAGGATGTTCCCGGCACGCTGATCGAAGTCCATCGGGCACTGTCAAAGGCAGGAAACTCGCTGGCGGCCACTGCCGAATCGGCCGCGATGTTCAGGCTGGACAGCGAACGCGTGGGATTGAACTCCGCTGGCCTGGAAAATGTCCGACGTCGGGCACTGATCGTTGCCGAGGATGTTGCGCGCGCCGAACTGGTTCTCTCCCTCTGATCCTGCCCGATCCGGAAATTATTTTGCCTGAAGTGCGGTTGGGCCAGATGAAGACCCTCCATGAAAGGTGAATAATGACTGAATCTCCCGAACTGACGTTCAACGACGGCAACACCATCCCCCAGCTCGGATACGGGGTGTGGCAGGTTGAAGACAACGTCGCAGAGGACGTCGTCGGCAAAGCGTTCAAGGCCGGCTTCCGCCATATCGATACAGCGCAAGGGTACAAAAACGAACCCGGTGTAGGCCGCGCTATCGCATCCTCCGGACTCAACCGGGATGACGTGTTCATCACCACGAAGATCTGGAACTCCAACCAGGGCTACGAGGCCACGCTGAGTTCGTTCGAGGAATCGATGCAGAACCTGGGGCTGGACACACTGGACCTGCTGCTCATCCACTGGCTGCAGCCCAAGCAGGGCAAGTACGTTGAGACGTGGAAGGCGCTCGTGGAGCTGCAGAAGCAGGGCCGTGTGAAGTCGATCGGTGTTTCCAACTTCACGAAGGAAGCGATCACCGAGGTTATCGAAGCTACCGGTGTTACGCCGGCCATCAACCAGGTGGAGACCCACCCGTACTTCAATCAGGCTGATCTGCGTGCCTTCGAAAAGGAGCACGGCATCCTGCATCAGGCCTGGTCGCCGCTCGGTCAGGGCAAGGAACTCCTTGAGGATCCCGCCCTGCAGCAGATCGCTGAAAAGCGCGGCGCAACGGTTGCCCAGGTTGTCATTGCGTGGCATCTGGCCGTGGGTAATGTCGTTATCCCGAAGTCAGTCACTGAATCACGCATCGTGGAGAACTTCGCTGCGGTGGACGTGACGTTGGACGACGACGACGTCGCTGTCATCAGCGGACTGGACAGGGGCGCTGAGGGCCGGATTGGTCCGGACCCCGCGGTATCTGACTTCCAGTAGCCCACCTTTAAACGCCCGCGAGGTCACCCTTTATCCGCCAGATCACCCTTTATAAGGGGTGATCTCGGCGATAAAGGGTGACCTCGCGGCGTTGAGAAACTAGGCCGAGCGGCCCGTCAGCTGTGCGTGAAGCGGCCAGTCCTGGCCCTCCAGAATCACCTGGCTGCAGGCACCCGTCAAACGGTTGACAATAATGGGCGCCATCAGGTTAACGGAGGTTCCATCCCCGCCCGGGGTGGCAACCACCAGCACCAGGGCGTCATCAGATTCCGTCAGCTCCAGTGCAGCTGCTTCGCCCGTGGAAATCCGCGGCTCATAATCCGGAACGTAGACACCGGCGTCGAGCACGTAGAGACGCCGGCTCGGCGCCTCTACAGACTGCAGCGTGTACAAACCGTCCGCGCCGGAAATGCCGATGAGCTTGAACGTGGTCAGCGGCGCGAGCCCCGGCAGCGGGGTGATGAACGTCAGTTCCATGTCGCTCATCGGAGGAAGTCCATTAGGGTGGGCTGCAGTACGCGTGCGCTGACCGCCAATGCGTTCTGGTAGGCAATTTCCTGCAGTTTCATGTCCATCACCGCTTCGCCGAGGTCCACATCTTCAATACTGGAACGCTGCGTCTGCAGCTCCACGGACTCGCTCACGTTGGCCTCCCTGGCGCGAAGAAGTTCGGCATGACGTGCACCAACAGCGGCGTGCTGACCCTGGATTGCCTCGGTCCGGGAGTCGATGGCGGCCAGGAAGCTGCCCGTCCCGCTTCCGGCACGCAGTTCAGTCACCATGGAGTTGACGAGCGCGAACACGGAGTCCGGGCCCTCGCCGAATACTGCGGCGCCATCGGTATCGACCCGAACTGTTGAGTTGGCGGTCAGCCGACGCTCGACGCCGCTGTCCGGCACGCCCGCGTAAGCGAAGGTGTTGTCGAACGCTTTGCCCGTGTCTGAGTTGCCCGCGAAAACCGGGCGTCCCTGATGTGTGGTGTTGGCTTGCTTGAGCAGTTCTGCGCCGAGGGTCTCGAGCTCAGCTGCGAGGCCTTCGCTGGCGGCGGGGGAGAGAGTGGAATCGTTGGCTCCACGGAGCGCCAGGTCCTTGACCCGGTTGAGCAGGTCCGTGGTGGTGCTCATCGCGGAGTCGACAGTGGTCAGCCAGGCGTCGCCGTTGGTGATGTTGCGGCTGAACTGTTCGTTGGCTCGCAGCTCGGCACGGACGTTCAGCGCAGCCTTGGTCCCCGAGGGGTCCTCCGACGGACGACTGATCGCGTTGCCGCTGACGGCACGCTCGCGTAGACGAGCCAGCTCCGAAAGGCCGGTCTGCAGGTTGTCCTGCGCCGTTCTGGTCATGGTCTGGCTGGTGACCCTGCTGATCATTGCCTATCTCCCTACGATTCCTGTGCGGTTTATCAGCGTATCGAGCATTGAGTCGATTGCTGTCATTACCCGCGCGGCGCCCTGATAGGCGTGCTGGTATGCCAGTAGTTGTACGTTCTCTTCATCCAGGTCCACTGATGCGTTGGACAACTGCGCTCCGACGGCAGCATTGGCGCTGATGTCCGCCACGGTGGCCTGTTGAATCTCGGTTTTGGTGCGGACGGCGGTCGAGGTGACAAAACCAGCCCAGATGTCATCGGGAGATCCTGGCTTCTGTCCGATCTGCGAGATGGCGTCGGCAAGGTTGCCATTGACACCGCCGGCGGAGGCCAGTGACGCGGCGATACCGGAACCGTCCGCGGGAACAACTTTCAGGCTCGACGCCGGGCTACCGGGATCAAAGCTGAAGAAGTCCAGTCCCGTGGTCCCATCGGCCGTGCTGCCGGTGCGGTGAAGGGCGTTGACCTGCGTGGCAAGCTCAGTAGCCAGACGGTCATAGTTCGCCGCGGCATCAGCCAGCTCGCCGCCGTTACCGGTCGGTGCGAGCATGGATAAAGCACCAGCCAGTTCGCCGCCGTCGATCGTTGCCGCATCACCGGGGCGGTGCTGCCACTCCAACCGCACGACGTCGGCTGCCGAAGCGTCGAGGGTTCTGGCGCCGGCGAGGGACACAGGACGGTGTGTTCCGCCCGTGACAATAGCATTACCGCCAATGGTGACGTCGATCGTTCCGTCGTCGTTGCTTCTGGTCCTGCTGCCGGTCAATGCGGCAATGGTGGTTGTGAGGAGGGACCGCTGGTCAATGAGTTCGTTGGCCGATCCGCCAGTTGCTAACTGCGACCGGATCTTCACGTTGAGATCTGCAACTGCGGAAGCAGCACTGTTCAGCTCGGTGACCATGGATTCAGTCTGTGAGCGAAGGGAGGCCCACTGGCCTTCGACTTCGCTGCGGCCCTGGCTGATGCCCGAGGCGAGCGCATTGGCCTCCGCGAGCAGCACCTTGTGTACGGCGGGCTCTGTTGGCTCGTTGGCGGCACCTTGCCAGGCCGCATAGAAATCCTGGAAACGTGCGGACAAACCGTTTTCGCCGGGCTCACGGAAGGATGCTTCCATGGTGGCCAGGGCGTTGGCGCGGACCGTCGAATAGCCGGCCGCTGCCGCCGTCGTCCGCACCCGGTTATCCAGGTGAATGTCGCCCAGTCGGGCCACACCGTCCGTGAACACTCCCTGACCCGGGCGCGCTCCCGTGGTGAACAGCCCGTTGTTGAGCGGCGCTGCCGCCGACGTTGAAACCCGCTGCCGCGTATAACCCTCGGTATTGATGTTGATGATGTTCTGACCAGCAACGTTGAGCCCCTGACGGGCTGCCACAAGGCCGGTATATGCGGCGTTCAATCCGCTGAAAGTGCTCATGTTCGGTGTCTCACAGATCCTTGTCCAGCATGTGCCATGCGTCCGATGTGGCCTTGGAGGTTCCGTGCGCACCGTAGGTGCCGGCGTCGGATTCCAGGGTTGCCAGTGTTTCCTGGGTGGAGCGTGAAGCTGCCCGAAGATACTGTTCGTTTGTTTCGCGAAGTTCCCTGATCTGCGTGGTCAACTCTGACATTGCCTTCAGGTGGGCTTCGAAGATGATGCTCCATGGTCCGGGAGGGGCGTCGCCGGCAAGCTGACGCAGCGTTGCGTCCTCCGGTGTTCCCCATTCCGCCGCGACCGTTCCAACTTCCACGGTTCGGGCCAGGCCGGCAGCGCGCAGGCGCTCAAGGACCTGCTCTACCTCGCGTGTGGCGTGCTGGAGCCACCGGGTTTTGCCTGAGGTCAGGATGAGCTGCTCTTCTTCCAGCTTGAAGAGCAGAAGCTCAAGTAGTTCCCGCTCTTTCCACAGCAGGGCTGAGAGTTCGTCGACGCCCATGCCATTTACCTCCGCTAGTTCCCGGGGTGGTGCGCCCCGCTGATATTTCTTTCTATCGGCCTTGCGTAGCTCAATGTTAGTGGTATTGTTCTCTCAGTTGGTGAACATTTTCACTAACTCGCGCTGGGGAGCTGCGGTTGTATGGTCGGATACTTCTGCCTTAAAAAGGTTTTCCCTGCGCGTTACTTATGAGTAGCGGTTGGGGAACTCGCAATGAATCGTGTCGAACGTAATGCGCTCGTCGTCGAAAACCTGCCTTTGGTAGGTTACCTCGTGTCAGAGCTGTGCGCTAAAGCTACACACCTGTCCCGGGATGATCTGGCGTCTGTCGGTGCCATAGCCCTTATTTCTTCGGCGGAGTCGTTTGACTCCACCCTCGGCGTTCCGTTCGGAGCCTACGCACGGCGTCGTATTTCTGGCGCATTCGCGGATGAGCTTCGGGCCAATGACTGGGCGCCGCGCTCGGCCCGGAAGCGCATCAAGGAAACACTGGCGGTCCAGGAGACACTCACCGGTGTTCTCAAGCGCAATCCCAGCACCCGCGAAGTCGCAGCTGCATTGGGCGTTGACAAGGCGACGGCGGATGCCGCTCTTGCGGACGCGGCCCGGACTGTTGCACCCCTCGATGACGCCATGTCCGAGGTGCTTGCCTCCCGCACCGTCTCACCCGAGATCGATCTACTGGCCACCGAGCGCATTGGTTTTGTGCGCTCCGCAGTCGACGTCCTGCCGGAGAAGATGCGCTACATCATCGAGCAGATCTACTTTGAGGACCGCAGTGTGAAGGAGCTGGCCGAGGAGCTGGGAGCTACACATTCGGCTATCTCGCAGCAACGGTCCGAGGCGATTCGCCTGCTCCGTGACGGCCTGGAAACCCACTACGCCGACGACGACGCCGCCGCGTATGTGCCGCAGTCCAGGATTTCGACCAATCGTCGGACCGCGTACCTTGCCACTCTCGCTGAGGAGACCTGTGGCGGTATCGCCCGGGCTGCCCGCCGGCTGGACACAGCTACGCTCGCAGTGTCCTAAACCCCGTAACTACAGAAAGCGGATCCCCACCGTTCGGGGGGTCCGTTTTCTGTTTAACGAATCCTTTCAAAAAAGTTTTCCGCCGTCCCTAACACCTCCGTGTGGGCTGTCGATAGTTGGTGGTGTCAGCCCATGGATGGGCTGGTGAACTTTGACCCACTCACGGAGGAATACATCATGGGTTTCGCAATCAATACCAATGTTTCGGCTATGAACGCCTACCGCAATCTGTCGATGACGCAGAACGATATGTCCAAGTCGCTGGAGAAGCTTTCCAGTGGTCTGCGCATCAACCGTGCAGCAGATGATGCTGCTGGTCTGGCTCTGGCTGAGGGCCTGCGTTCGCAGGTTGGCGGTCTGACCGTTGCAGCCCGTAACGCCCAGGATGGTGTGGGTGTTATCCAGACTGCTGAAGGTGCCCTGACCGAGGTTCACTCGATTCTGCAGCGCGTTCGCGACCTGGCTGTTCAGGCTGGTAACGACTCCAACAACGCCGAGTCCCGCGGTGCTATCACCAAGGAAGCGACCGCATTGGTCACCGAGCTTGGCCGTATCGCAGATTCCACGAACTTCAATGGCAACAACCTTCTGGACGGCACTGCCGGTACCGCTGGTGTTATGTCCTTCCAGATCGGTGCAGGCGCAACGGACCAGATTGCCGTTGACCTGACCGGTGCAAACGTTGACGCAGTGGTCACCGCTATGGGTGCACTGGACTTCACGTCCGCAACGGGTGCTGCAGCGGCCATCACCTCTGTTGACACTGCCATCGATTCCGTTTCCAGTGCCCGTGCCGGCCTTGGTGCTGTGCAGAACCGGTTCGAGCACACGATCAAGCACGTCAATGTTTCGATCGAGAACCTTTCGGCTGCTGAGTCCCGTATCCGCGACACCGACATGGCCAAGGAGATGGCGGACTTCACCCGTTCACAGATCCTTTCCCAGGCTGGTACCGCGATGCTGGCCCAGGCCAACCAGATGAACCAGGGCGTCCTGCAGCTGCTCCGCTAAACCGGAAGCAGTAAACGTATGACCGTTCTGTGATGACCGCTGGTGGCGGGGAACTTTGACTTGGACCTCACTACCCCCGCCATCAGCTACAAGAGGTGCCGCCGGAATCTTCCGGCGGCACCGTCTTTCTTTAAACCCTGCACCGAAACTTCTAACACCTCCGATCCGGGTGTCGATAGTTGGTGGTGTCAGCCCATGGATGGGCTGGTGAACTTTGACCCACTCACGGAGGAATACATCATGGGTTTCGCAATCAATACCAATGTTTCGGCTATGAACGCCTACCGCAATCTGTCGATGACGCAGAACGATATGTCCAAGTCGCTGGAGAAGCTTTCCAGTGGTCTGCGCATCAACCGTGCAGCAGATGATGCTGCTGGTCTGGCTCTGGCCGAAGGCCTGAAGTCACAGGTTGGCGGTCTGACCGTTGCAGCCCGTAACGCCCAGGATGGTGTGGGTGTTATCCAGACTGCTGAAGGTGCCCTGACCGAGGTTCACTCGATTCTGCAGCGTGTTCGTGACCTTGCCGTTCAGGCTGGTAACGACTCCAACAACACTGAATCCCGTGCAGCGATCACCAAGGAAGCAACGGCGCTGACCGATGAGCTGACGCGGATCGCTGGTTCCACCAACTTCAATGGCAACAACCTTCTGGACGCTTCCGCCGGTGCAGCTGCTGACGGCAAGATGTCCTTCCAGATTGGTGCAGGCGCAGCCGACCAGATCGAAGTTGACCTGAGCGGTGCCGATATCGCAACACTGGCAGGAACACTGGCAACAACAGTGGCCACCGGTTTCGATAATGCCGTCAACGCTGCGGCGACGATCACCGCCGTTGACACTGCTATCACCGATGTTTCCAGTGCCCGTGCCGGCCTTGGTGCTGTGCAGAACCGGTTCGAGCACACGATCAAGCACGTCAATGTTTCGATCGAGAACCTTTCGGCTGCTGAGTCCCGTATCCGCGACACCGACATGGCCAAGGAGATGGCGGACTTCACCCGTTCACAGATCCTTTCCCAGGCTGGTACCGCGATGCTGGCCCAGGCCAACCAGATGAACCAGGGCGTCCTGCAGCTGCTCCGCTAAACCGGAAGCAGTAAACGTATGACCGTTCTGTGATGACCGCTGGTGGCGGGGAACTTTGACTTGGACCTCACTACCCCCGCCATCAGCTCATCACCGAACCACCACGAATTTTTGAGAAGATCAGGAGGAAACTGCCATGGGTTTTGCAATTGACGGCCTCGTCAGTGGCCTGGACACCGCGAACATCATCAACCAGTTGATGCAGCTCGAGGCCCGCCCCCAGACCCTCCTGAAGAACAAGGTCAGCTCAAGCCAGACCATGATTTCGGCTCTTCAACAGCTGAACACCAAGATGGTTTCCATCGCTGAACTCGCGGCCAAGACCAGCACAGCCGACGCCGTCGGACAGTATGCGGCGACGTCGAGTTCCGAGGCTGTCAAGGTGTCCACAACTGCTGGCGCAGGGCCAGGATCGCTTGACATCACGGTGGATCAGCTGGCGCAGACCCAGGTGAACGTATCCGGGCACCTGACCGCCTGGTCCGCCACGGTCCCCGCTCTGAGTATTGTGACCGGCGGACAGACCCACGAGTTCGCCACTGACGGCGCAACCCTCGACGAGATCGTTGACAAGGTCAACGCCGGCGACATCGGCGTAACAGCTGTCAAGGTTTCCTCAGGAACAGACGCCAACGGGGTGCAGCAGTACCGCCTGCAGTTCGCCTCGGCAGCCACTGGCGCTGACGCCGCCTTCACCGTGTACCAGGGTACTGCCGCCGAAGTGACGGCGGGAACGGCCACCGATTTCCTCTCTACCGCCAATGGCGGCGTGAGTATCCGTCAGGCCCAGGACGCAAAAGTCACCCTGTGGGCCGGCACTGCAGCAGCGAACCAGGTGACATCGGCCAGTAACACGTTCTCCGAACTGCTTCCCGGTGTCAGCGTGACGGCTTCGACCGTCAGCACGGATCCGGTCACGGTCACCGTCACCAGGGATGCAGAGGCCACCACTGCTGTCACCGAGGGACTCGTGACAGCGCTCGATGACCTATTCAGCTACATTGCGACGAACTCCAGCGTCGCCTCCTCAGTCACCAGTGGATCTTCCTCGGCCAAAGGCGGCCTGTTTACCGGCGACGGTGGCGTCCGCGACATAGAGCAACGCCTCCTCTCAGCGGCCACGAGCCCGGTGAACGGCAAGTCGCCGTCGGAAATTGGTATCAGTATTACCCGCGACGGAACCGTGGAATTTGATGCCAAGAAGTTCGCGGCCGCCCTGGCCGCCAACCCTGCCGGCACCGAAGCCGTGGTGCAGGAAATCTCACGGCGGGTGGCCGACGTCGCCACCAACGTATCGGACAAGCGCGACGGCGGACTGACCCTGCGCATCCAGGGCCAGGAATCCGAAGTGGGCCGGCTCAATGATCAGATCATGGACTGGGACCGCAGACTTGAACTAAGGCGCTCCACACTGGATGCCAAATGGCAGGGGCTTGAACTGCAGCTACAGCAGCTTCAGTCACAGGGGTCGTGGCTCACTGCCCAGTTGGGCAACCTGCCATCAATGAGCGGAAGTGAAGGGTAGTCATGATGTACGGACCTAATGCGGGCCGGAGCCGTTACGGCCAGGACGCTGTTCTTTCGGCGACGCCCGTTCAGCTGCTGACCATGCTTTACGACCGGCTGATGCTGGACCTCGGCCGCGCAGAGGCAGCTCAGATGCAGAGCCAGTGGAGCGATGCTTCGAACCACCTCACCCACGCGCAGTCGATTGTTGCTGAGCTGACGTCGTCCTTGAAAGCCGATGTCTGGGATGGCTCTGAGGGTCTGCGCGGGCTCTACACCTACGTGCTCACCGCGCTCATGGCAGCGAATGTCCAGCGCGAAGTGGCCCGCACCCGCGAGTGCATTGAACTCCTGGAACCACTGCGTCAAGCCTGGCACGAAGCGGCCAATCAGTTGCCGGCACAAGATGCCCAGCACGCTGTAGCAGGCGGGATGCTCGGAATTGCCTGAGAACGTTACCCGCTGGAGGACCGTGCTCTCCCAGCTCGAAGAGCAAGTCCAGTCCGCCCTGCTACAAACAACAACAACGGACGACGACGGGACAGTCCCCGTCTGGTGGCAACCGCCGTCGGACCTGGGTCCTGTGCCAGAGGAATTGCGTGAGCGCGCCCTTCAACTCGAGGTGGCCCAACAGCACGCGATGGACCGGGTGCGTTCGGCGATGCGGAGCAGTCGGCGTCAGTCGGCGTTCGTCGCGTCCGTTCCCCGGCCGGGTAACGGCGTACGTTCGGCCTACCTGGACACCGAAAGCTAAACCCCCTCTCCTTTCACCAAATGGGGGAAAAAGTTTTGGATTAACCTCTAACGTCGCCTGAATGGGGTGCCGATAGGGAAGGTTGAGCATGGATCGCTCGTCAATCAGGCCACGGACCGGCCGCCCCGTCGTGTTTTCAGAGGGATGTTGTCGTGTTCGAATCCGTGACTACGGTCGCTATGGACAGTGCGCTCAGTGCGTTGTCGCTGAGGCAGAAGACCATTGCCAACAACATTGCCAACGTCAACACCCCTGGTTTCCAGGCGGGTCGGGTGGCGTTCGAAGAGGCACTCAGCAAATCTGTTGAGGCCGGCAGCGCCAACAAGACGGCGGCCACTACAGCGAATTCGCTGGAACCAACCAGGCTCAACGGCAGCAACGTCAACCTGGATACCGAAACTCTCTCCAACATTGATACGGTGCTGCGCTACCAGTTCGCAGCCCGCTCCATCGAGGGTACGTTCACGGGTGTCCGCACAGCGATGAGGACCAACTGATGACTTTTGATGCAATCGGCATTGCCGGAACCGGACTGACAGTTCACCGCAAGTGGATGGACGCAGTCTCGGACAACATTGCCAACGTAAACACGGTCACGGGTACCGACGGCGCCGCCTTCCAGGAGCGGTTCGTCACCGTTCAGGAGGGTGAGGGCACCACTGGTGTCTATGTTGCCGGAGCTGAATTCGGTGATGCTGAGGGCCGCATGGTTCATCAGCCGGATCATCCGCTCGCCGACGAAGAGGGTTACGTTCGTTACCCCGACATCGATATGGGTGCCCAGATGGGGTATCTGATCATGGCCCAACGTGGGTACGAAGCCAATGCGGCCGTCGTCGACCGCGCCAAAGCAACCTATGAAGCAGCCCTCCAGATCGGACGCTCCTAATGCCTATGCCCATCCCCGCCGTCGGAATGGTCAACAATGTTGCCCCGACCGGTTACCTGCCAGCCACGAATCCTGCCGACGCCGTCAATGGTGCGGAGAAGGCCGGGGCGGGTTCCTTCGCGACCGTGCTCGGCGGTGCTGTTGACAACGTCACTGCGCTCAAGTCCACGTCGAACGAACTGGCCATCAAGGCTGTTACAGGGGACCTCTCTGACATTCACAGCGCAACGCTGGCTTCCACGCGTGCCCAGGTGACCCTGGAACTGGTGGCCGCCGTCCGTAACAAGGGCGTTGACGCGTTCAATGAGATCATGCGGATGCAAGCCTGATGGCACGCGCAATGCCTGGCTTTCTCAATAAGCCGATTGAAGGTCTGAAAAGTTTTACTGCTGGGCAGCGCACGGTTGCACTGATTGGTGTTGCGGTGCTGATTCTTGGTGGCGTGGCTTTTGGTACGTGGGCCACGAAGCCCTCCTACACACCATTGTTTTCCGGTTTGAGTGCGGCTGACGCCAACACGATTGTTGAGCAGCTGCGCACGGACGGCGTGGATTACGAGCTGGCCAATGGCGGCGCAACCATCATGGTTCCGGAGGATCAGGTCTACGATCAGCGGCTCAAGTCCGCTGCGGCCGGTCTTCCTTCGGCGTCCACCGGCGGTTATTCGCTGCTGGATGACATGGGTGTGACGTCATCGGAGTTTCAGCAGTCGGTGACCTATAAGCGTGCCATCGAAGGTGAGCTTGCCTCCACTATTGGAGCGCTCGACGGCGTGAACAAGGCTTCGGTTCGTCTCGCCATCCCTGAGGACACGGTTTTCGTCGATGAGAAGAAGGATCCGACGGCGTCGGTGTTTGTTGAGACGGAGAACGGTGTCAGTCTCAATGACGACCAGGTGCAGGCGATTGTGCACCTGACGTCGGCGTCGATCGATGGCATGGTGCCGACGAACGTTGCTGTGATTGATTCAGATGGCACGGTGCTCTCTGCTGTCGGCACCGGTGCAACGGGTTCGGCGGACAAACAGTCCTCAAAGTATGAAGAAGGCGTCCGCGCATCGGTTCAGACCATGTTGGACCGGGTTGTGGGGCCGGGCAATGCCACTGTTGTGGTGGCTGCTGACATGAACAAGGAATCAGCCGAGCGTGTTGAGGAGACTTTCACAACGCCCGACGGCGACCCCGTCCTGAGCGAGACCACCAGCTCTGAGGAGTATGAGGGTGCAGGCGGTGACGGTGCCGGGGTTCTGGGACCGGACAACATTGCGGTCCCGAATGAGGCCAATGGCGATGGGACGTTCAATTCCGAGGAAGCGACGCGGAACAACGCCATCAACAAGGTCACGGAGTCCCGCAGCATTCCTGCCGGGGCGATCGAGCGACAGACGGTGTCCGTTGCTATTGACGCGGCGGCTGCAGCGAACCTGCCCGTTGCGGACATCACCCAGCTGGTCACATCGGCTGCGGGGATCAACGCGGAGCGCGGGGATGAAGTCACCGTCGAGATCCTGGCGTTCAACGACGCCGGAGCTGCGGAAGCTGCTGAAGCCCTCGCCGCAGCGGAGGCTGCAGAGAAGGCCAAACGCCAGGCGGAACTCCTGCAGACAGTGGTGATCGCGGCCGGCGTCGTGCTGGTTATTCTGATCATCCTGATCGTGTACGCGCTTCGTTCCCGGCGTCAGCGCCGCGAAGCCATCGATCTTGGTGAGCTTCAGGAAATCCAACCGGACCTTGACGGGTCAGCGTCCATGGCGTTGCCCGTCCCTGCTCCCGCACCGCAGCTGGAACCGTCACCGGACACCACAGCCATTGATGTTGTCCCCATCGTTCCGCGGAAACCCATTACCACTGATGTGGACCGGCAGCGCGCTGAAATCGATGCGATGGCGCAGCAGGATCCGCAGAAGATGGCCGATTACCTGCGCGGCATGATGGATGACAGGCAACCGGTATGACCGACGTAGCTACGGCCCCGGAGAACACCATGATCCCGGCACGCGTTTCCACAGCCAGCGCCAATATGACGGGGACCCAGAAGGTCGCCATGGTGCTCATGCAGATGAACCGTGAGCAGGCAGCGACGGTCATGAAGCAGTTCACGGAGGCGGAGACCCAGGATATTGTCGCGGAGATTGTCCGTCTGCGCAGTGTCGACGCGGAGGTCGCCGAGAGCGCACTGACCGAGTTCTACGAACTGACCATGAGCGGTCATCGTGGCGCCCGTGGCGGCAGGGATTTTGCCCGCGGGCTCCTCGAGGAGTCCCTTGGCGTGGAGGCTGCGGCTGGCATGATGGAGCGCCTGGCTTCGTCCATGGCTGGCAAGGCGTTCGAGTTTCTTGACGACGTCGACGCCGGTCAGATCCAGACACTGCTCGACGGTGAGATGCCGCAGACCATTGCATTGATCCTCGCCCATCTGAAGCCTGAGCAGGCCTCGCCCGTGATGGCGGGCCTGGAGCAGCGGCTCCGGACCGACGTCGCCCAGTGCATTGCGACGATGGGTTCGGCAACACCTGAGGCTGTGGGGATTGTCGCAGCGACCTTGCGCACCCGTGCAGGCGCCGTCGTCGACCCTCAGCATGCGGCTGCCGCCCTGGGTGGTATCCAGCCCCTGGTGGACATCATCAACCGTGCGGATATCGCCATGGAGCGGGCCGTCCTGGATGGTCTGGAACAGCGCGATCCCGAGCTGGCCGAAGAGGTCAAGGCACGCATGCTCACGTTCGGCGACATCGTGAAGTTCGAGCGCAAGGACGTGCAGCTGGTTCTGCGCGGTATCGATCCAGGCGTGCTCGCACTGGCCATGAAGGGCGCTTCGGAGACCGTTGTGGAACTCATCCGCAGCAACGTATCCGAACGTAACCGCGAAATGCTCGACGACGAGATCAAGAACTTTGGACGCGTCCGGATGTCGCAGGTTGAAGAGGCACGCGCCTCGGTTGTCCGGGCCATCCGCGATCTCGAAGCGGAAGGCGTTATCAGCCTGCAGCGTGGGGAGGAGGACGAATATGTCAGCTGACGTAGAGTTCGCCCGGGCTGCATTCCCGGAACTGCGCGACGGCGGTCGCCGCGAGCGCGAATCACGTGACCGGGTGCTGGGGCACTCGGCCGGTTACGCCGCGGGTTTCCGTGAAGCCTCCCGCGCTGCAGAAGAGCAGCGGGAGAGCCAGGACATCGAGTTCCGTGCGATGCTGGCGGACGCCGAGCGGCGTGCACGGCAGAGCCTTGACGCTCTCAATGCCGCTGTGGCGGCATTGAACCGTCGGGTTGCTCCTGTCCTTGATGATGTGCAGGACGCGTTCGTGGAGTCGGCTTTTGAGCTGGCCGAGGCGATCGTCGGTTACGAGCTGCAGGAACCGCGTTCAGCGGCCCGGGCTGCTGTTGACCGTGTGCTGGCCGTCGTGGACCCGGAGGAAGTGCACCGTGTCCGGATGCACCCGGCGTCGCTGGCTGCAGTGAACGAGCAGACGCGGGAGGAATGCGGCGTCGTGTTTGCCGCTGACCCTGCGCTCAAGCCCGGTGACGCGGTCGCGGATCTGGCCGATGGTTATGTGGACGCCAGAATCAGTACGGCACTGGCACGTGCGCGGACTGCCCTGTTGGGGGAGAGATGACGATCACAACGGCACGGAGTATTCACCGCCGTGGATTCACCTCAGCTGTCACCGCTGCCCGCCCGGAGAAACTGGGTCAGGTTTCTGCCATTGTTGGTCTGGGCCTGGAGGTCACGGGCCTGGACTGCGCGGTAGGGGACATTATCCGTGTGGGCGATGCACCGGGGGTGGAGGCCGAGGTAGTGGCTACTTCCCTTACGGGCGCGCGCTGCATGCCGCTGGGGCGGCTCTCCGGGATCAACGCCGGAACGCCGGTACGCGCAACGGGTTCGCCGATGCTCGTTCCCACGGGCCCAGGGCTGTTCGGACGGGTTCTGGACGGGATGGGCAGGCCCATCGACGGCAAGGGCCCGCTGGTCAGCGGTCCGCTGGTGGAGCTGGACAATGACAGCCCCTCTGCCATGCACCGCACCCGGATAGACACTCCTCTACAACTGGGCGTCCGCGTGATGGATACTCTCACCACGGTGGGCCGCGGTCAGCGCATGGGGTTGTTCGCCGGGTCCGGCGTCGGTAAATCGTCATTGTTGTCCATGATCGCCCGGGGAACGGATGCCGCTGTGTCCGTTATTGCACTGGTGGGTGAGCGTGGACGTGAAGTCCGCGAGTTCCTTGAAGACGATCTTGGTCCCGAGGGTCTGGCACGGTCCATTGTGGTGGTCTCCACCTCTGATGAGCCGGCACTCATGCGGCTGCGCGCTGCATTTGTTGCCACCCGGATCGCCGAATCATTCCGGGATGCTGGCACCGATGTCATGTTGATGATGGATTCCCTGACACGCGTTGCGATGGCGCAACGTGAAATCGGTTTGTCCGTTGGTGAACCTCCGGCAACCCGCGGCTACCCGCCGTCGACCTTTTCCGTCCTGGCACGGCTCCTGGAGCGTGCAGGCACGGGCGAGCGTGGTTCCGTCACCGGCGTATACACGGTGCTGGTGGATGGTGATGACCACAACGAGCCCATCGCTGACTCGGCGCGTTCGATCCTGGACGGGCACGTGGTCCTGGACCGGAAGCTCGCCGTCGCAGGGCACTTCCCGTCAGTGGACGCATTGGGCTCCATCTCCCGGGTGGCGTCACGGGTCAACCCTTCCGAGTACACGCATGCTGCGAGCACTCTCCGGCAGACCATGGCAGCCCGCCGGGCCGCCCAGGACCTGCTTGATGTGGGCGCGTACCAGCGCGGCAGCAACCCGCTGGTTGATGCGGCCGTTGATCACGAAGCCGCGATCAACGCGTTCCTCCAGCAGTCCATGGACCACCAGGTTCCGGCAGCCCAATCATGGCAGCAGCTCAAGCAGCTGACAGCCCTGTTGAAAGGATCAGCATGAGCACCGCCTTTCCCCTGGCAGGACTGCTGCGTTACCGCCGTCTTCGTGAAGAGCAGGCTGCAGGCAGCCTCGCTGGTGCCCGGCAGAAGGTCGAGGAGGTCGTGGCCCGGCAGGTGCGCGAACGCGCCCGCCTCAAAGAAACACCCGTGGAGGTTGAATCGCCCGAGGTCCTGCAGGCAGTAGCTGCAGCCCGTGCCGCCACCAGGGCGATGCTCTCGGAACTGAACGCTACTGACGCCCGTTGCCGCGAGGATGCACAGCAGGCACAGCTCGATTACAACGCCGCCCGCGCCCAGACTCTCGGTCTGGAAAAGCTGGCAACCCGCCACACGGATTCGGTAGCTGCCGAGGAACTCCGCGGCGAACAGAACATTCTTGACGAATTGGCTTCCACCTCGTGGAACGGCCGCCACGGAGGAACACAGAGATGACCATCACCGATACGGTTGGGCGGATCACGCAGATCCAGTCCACGTTGACCCAGCTTTCGACGCCGGCCGCTGCGCGTGTGGCCACGTCATCTGGCGCTGGTGCCCCGCCGGCGTCGTTCGCTGATGCGTTGGCCTCGGCCGCGTCATCGGCACCGGCCGGTGCTGGGGGAGTGGCGTCACTGTTGGAAGGCGCGCTTGGTGCCAGTGCGGTGTCAGGTCCGGCTCCTGTTGGTCCGGGTGGAGTGGACGGCAACAGTGTGGTTGAAGCTGCCAAGAAGTACATTGGCGTCCCGTACGTGTGGGGTGGTGAGGACCCCACCGGCATGGATTGTTCCGGCTTTGTGCAGTGGGTCTTCAAGGACCTGGGCGTGGATGTCCCGCGGGTTGTGGGCGACCAGATGAATGTGGGCACTGAGGTCAACGGACTTGCCAATGCGCGGCCGGGTGATCTGTTGGTGACGCTTGGCGGTAACCATATCTCTTTCTATCTTGGGAACGGCAAGGCTATTGATGCGCCGCAGCCGGGCAAGAACATTGCGATTCGGAATTTGTGGGAGACGGACGCGAATATTGACACGATCCGCAGGATTGTTCCTGCCGGTGGGGGAGCGACGACGGGTGCTGGTGCTGCGGCGATGTCGCCTCAGGCATTGGCTGCGGCGCAGGCTGCTTTCCTTTCGGGATGGCGGGGATGAGCGCCGTGATGAACACGTCAGTTTCTGGTGGGGCTGCGGCTCTGTTGGTCTCTGCCCAGGCCCCAGCCGGGGGCGGCGCAACCGCTGAGGGCTTTAGCAAGGCGATGCGTGCTGCAGAACTTTTGCAGGGTGTGAAGCTGCCAACGGGCGGAATGTCCTCGGCCAAGCCGGGCCCGGATATGCCCACCCCTCTTACGCCGCAAGGGTCATCACTGTGGAACGCGGCAGTCTTAGGACAGGCTTCCGCGGGTTCGACGACGGCCGCAGGGACGACGGCGGAAATCAGCGCGCAGTCAGCTGGCCAGGCGGTCCCGGTTACGGACAACCTCCTGTTGATCCAGCAGCTGACCTCAGGTGCCAAGGCCGTTCCGGCAGCTGCAGTGGAGGGCGCAGCCGTTGAAGGCGCCCCCGTAGCGGCTCCGGCTGCCGCCGACGTTCCTGCCGGGTCCGCGGGTGCAACCGTGATGCAGCCACTTCAGGTTGCCGACAATCTCCTGCTGATCCAGCAACAGGCCTCGGAAACCCCATCAGGGACGACGACGCCGGCTGCCGCAGTCACCGCTGGCACCGCTGGTGCGGCCACCGGACACGGGGAAGCCGCCGCGGCTCTTGCGGCTCTGGCGGGCAGCCCTGGCCGGGCCAGCGACGGCAAGGCCATGCACCTGCCCACCCCCGTTACGCCGGCTGGGTCCGGTGCTGGTTCATCAAGGACGGTGCCTGTCGGATCGTTCGCGACGCCGGCAGCTACCAATCCTGTACTACGCGTCCGGCACGACGCCGGTGCAGCCGCCGTCGTGCCTCCCGCTGGGACCGCGGCCGCCGCGGCCACAAGCGCCTCCGCAGCGGTACCTGTCCAAACGATGCCGATGCCCGGCGCCCAGGCGGCGACAACTGCAGCCGCAGCCGCCACGACAACTACAGCAGCTACAGCAGCCACCGCCACGACCGCAGCATCCGCAGCAGCCGCGGCAACTACGGCAGCCGCGAAGACAGCGAATGCCAACAACGGCCGGGAGCAGGCAACCGCGCCAGTGGCTGCGCCGGCGCCAACAAGTGCAGCGCCGTCGTCGCCGGTGTCCGCACCAGCTCCGGCAGCGCCAGCTCCGCCGCCTGCGCCAGCCCCGCTGGCAACCCAGGTGGGCAAGCCGATGCTGCAGCTGGCGGCCATGGGCAACGGGGACCATACGGTGACGCTGAACGTGTCGCCGGACAACCTCGGACAGGTGACCGTCCGGGCGCAGGTTGGGGCAGACGGTATCCGGGTGGATCTGTTTGCGGCAACCGACAGCGGCCGCGAAGCGCTGAAGGCCATTCTGGGCGAACTCCGTCGCGATCTTGCGGGGATGGGTGGCAACTCGAGTCTGAACCTGTCAGGCGACGGGCAGCCGGGAGCCTTCGGTGGACGCGGTTTCGGTGAGAAGCCGCAGCACACGTCACCGGGCCAGTCGCTCGGATCCGGGGTCCCCGAACCTGAGCCTGATGCACCCCGTCCGGGAAACAGCACTTCAACCCTCGACCTGTTGGCCTGAGCGCCGCGTAACGAAGAGAAAAGAGAACCAGGAATGCCTATCGATGCAGTCTCCGCCGTTACGACGAGCTTTCAGAGCACGGAAGCGGCACGGAGCCCCAAGCAGGCCATGGACGGCGATATGTTCATGCACCTGTTGGTTACACAGCTCCAGAATCAGGATCCGAGTTCACCCATGGACACCAACGAGATGATGGCGCAGACCACACAGTTGGCCATGATGGAGAAACTCAATGAGATGTCGTCCCTGACGGAGGAGAATTTCTTCCTTCAGATGCGCACGTCCGCTGCGGCCCTGATCGGGCGTGAGGTGACGTATACAGGGGCCGACGGCGAACCTGCCACGGGCACAGTTTCTTCCGTTTCATTCGCCCAGCCTGTTCCACAGGTGACTATTTCCGGGAAGGAAGTGGCCCTGGACCTGATCTCCGGTGTTACCGCCCCGACCGCTCCCGCTCCACAGACCAACTGACCCTCATCACTTTCGAACCTTCTGAAAGGCGCACATCATGCTCCGCTCGCTCTACTCCGGAATCTCCGGTCTCCGTTCACACCAGACCATGCTCGATGTCACCGGCAACAACATTGCCAATGTGAACACCACGGGCTTCAAGTCCTCGTCCACGCAGTTTCAGGACACGCTGTCGCAGCTTACCCAGGGTGCAGGTGCTCCGGGCGCGGCCAATGGTGGAACGAACCCGGCGCAGATCGGTCTCGGTGTCCAGGTCTCGGGTATTGCCACGAACTTCGCTCAGGGTTCGGCGCAGGCCACGGGCCGTGCAACGGACATGATGATCTCCGGTGAGGGGTTCTTCGTCACCCGTTCCGGGAACGAGACCCTGTTCACCCGCGCGGGTGCATTTGATCTGGATGCCAGCGGACGTCTGGTGAGCCCGGACGGTTCCATTGTCCAGGGCTGGTCCGCCGTGAACGGTCAGCTCGCAGGCGGAGCACCGGGAGACATCACCCTCCCCAAGGGCACTATTGCAGGGGCAGCAGCCACGACGTCGTCGTCGGTTACCGGTAACCTTCCCGCAGACGCCGCCGTCGGTACCACCGTCGTGCAGGACAAGGAAGTTTTTGACGCCACGGGCGCTGCCAGGACCATGGTCCTGACGTTCACCAAGACTGCCGGTGGCTGGGACGTTGCCGGGAACGACGGCGCCGGCGCTACGGGAACGGCTGCCCTCACCTTCGATGCGGTTGGCAATCCGACGGGCGCGGGTACCCTTCCGCTGGGTGGTCTGACCGTGGACCTGTCCACGATCACTGGTTATGCTGACCTGTCCACGGTGGAAATCAGTGGCCAGAACGGTCGTGCCGCTGGAACTCTGGATTCGTTCACGCTTTCTGAGGACGGGACCCTGATCGGATCCTTCAGTAACGGTGTCAAGGAGCCTGTGGCACGTATTGCGCTGGCGAACTTTGTAAACCCGGGTGGCCTGGAGAAGGCTGGCTCGAACGGTTACCGTCCGACGGCGAACTCCGGTGGCGCGCAGATCGGTGCACCCGGTGAGGGTGGGATGGGCAGCCTGATTGGCGGTGCACTGGAAATGTCGAATGTGGACCTGTCGCAGGAGTTCACGAACCTGATCGTCGCCCAGCGCGGTTTCCAGGCCAACGCCCGCATCATCACTACCTCGGATGAGGTTCTGCAGGAGCTGACGAACCTGAAGCGGTAACAGGTAGTACCACCAACAGCAGTTTGAGAGCGCAACTGATGCGGCCTTGAGAAGTTCAGGGCCGCATCAGCTGTCTCACGTTCCGAATTGCCATTAAGGTACCGCTGGAGGGCTAATCGCCTTACAATGTGGCGCTTCGAGCCGACAGTAACGGGTGAGGGACCACCCGGTGCCCAGCTAGCAGGAAGTGTCCCATGATCGTTCTCACCAGGCTCAACGACAGCCAATTCGCGGTCAATCCAGACCTCATTGAGCGAATTCTCGCGAACCCGGACACAACCCTGGTGATGGTCGACGGCGCCAAGTACATCGTGACCGAGAGCATGGGCGAAGTCATTGAACTCATTACCCAATACCGGGCGGAAATCATTCGCGTAGCACGCGGAGTACCGCCAACGGAGTCCGTCCGGCTGAATGCCGGAACGTCACCCCTTGGCCTAGTCCCGGCGCTCACCGAGGAAAACCCAGGCAACACCATCCCACTGCGTCCTAGGAATGACTAATGGATCCGGCAACAATTATTGGCCTCGTCATCGCGTTCGGTTCGCTGTACGCGATGATCACCCTCGAGGGTGCGCACGTTCAGGCTATTCTGCTGCCTGCGCCCATGGTCCTCGTGTTCGGTGCAACGATCGCCGTCGGCATTGCCGGCGGGACGTTGAAGGACTTCTTCCATGCGGTGAAGGCTCTGCCGCGTGCATTCGTGGGCAAGACCACACCGCCGCAGCAGATCATTGACCGTGTGGTGGCCCTCGCCGAGAAAGCGCGTAGTGAGGGTTTGCTCTCTCTGGAGCAGGAAGCGAGCGAGTCAAAGGACCCGTTCACCAAGAAGGCGCTGCAAAATATTGCGGACGGGATCGACGGCGAGGAGCTGCGCGACCTGTTGGAGGACGAAATTTCGGCGAGGACAACTTCGGAGCGGAGCGCGGCGAAGTTCTTTACGACGCTGGGTGGGTATGCGCCGACTGTCGGCATCATCGGTACAGTTGTTTCGCTGACCCACGTGCTGGAGAACCTGTCCAGCCCTGACACTCTTGGCCCCATGATCGCTACTGCATTCGTTGCCACCCTGTGGGGCCTGCTGTCCGCGAACTTCATCTGGCTGCCGATCGGTGGGCGGCTCAAACGCCTCTCCGATATTGAACTCTCGCGGATGACCCTCCTGATGGAAGGTCTGCTGGCCGTCCAGGCTGGGAGCCAGCCCCGTTTGCTCGGCGAGCGGTTGCAGGCCATGATCCCGGATGAGAAGCCCAAGGCGGACAAGGGCCAGAAGCAGTCCAAAGCTGACAAGAAACTGACCGCGGCATGAGTACGCGCCGTCGGAGTGGCCTTCCGCAGGAGGAGCACGAAGAGCACGTTGATGAGCGGTGGATGGCCTCCTACATGGATATGGTCACCGTGTTGATGTGTATGTTCATTGTGCTGTTCGCCATGTCCACGGTGGACGCCAACAAGTTCGAGAAACTGCGAAATTCCCTGGCTACCGGGTTCGGCTCGGTGGAGATGGCCTCTGTGGACACCGCTGAAGGCACTGTGGTGCCGGCGGACCAGGTCGATGCCGAGGGGGAGGGGTTTGTGGATGCTGCAGCCGTTCCGCCCACCCCGGCGGCATCGCCGGAACCCTCAACAACCACTGGTGCAAATACGGATATGGACAAGGCCATCGCTGAGGTGGACGATCTGCGGAAGTTGCAGGCCCGCATTGACGCGAACCTGAAGAAGGACCACCTGGCTAAAACAGTCCGCTACACCATCGACGAACGAGGGCTGACCATCAGGTTGATCAGCTCCGAAGCGTACTTCCTGCCGGACCGTGCGCAACTGACAGGCAAGACAGGTCAGATCCTTGACGCGATCGGCCCGGTGCTCGCGACGACGAAACACTACGTCTCCGTAGAGGGCCACACCGCCAAGCTGCCCGAAACATACCGGTACCCGCTCGATTGGGAACTGTCGACGGAACGCTCCGTCAACGTTGTCCGGCACATCGTGGAAAAGGGCGGCGTGATCTCCAACCGTGTTGCCGCCGTCGGGTTCGGTCAGTCCCGTCCCCTCGCAAAAGGGTCAAGCGAGGCGGACCTGAAAATGAACCGCCGCGTTGACATTGTGGTCCTGTCCGACCAACCGGAAAATGTCCGGAAATTGATTCCCGAGGTTGTCAAGAACTCCTAACATGGGCTCAGGTCCAGCCGATAGTCAGGGTTGTGACGGTCCAGGAACATTTTATGGGTGATGTGCACCCTTCAGCAGTCGAAGTCTACGACTTCAGACGCCCTACTACACTCGCCCGCGAGCACTCGAGAGTTCTCGATCTCGCGTTCGAAACTTTCGCCCGCCAATGGGGCACGCAGCTCACGGCCAAGGTCCGGGTCATCTGTCAGGTGACTTCGGAGCAGGTCCTGATGCAGACCTACGATGAGTACGCGGCCAGCTTGCCGCCCACCACGGCCATGGTTCTGTGCACCATCGAGGGCCATGAAGCCAAAGCAGTCATCCAGTTCTCAGCGTCAGCGGCGCTGGGCCTCGTGGAGCACATGCTCGGAGGCCGCTCCAACACGGCGTTGGACGACCGCAAATTCACGGAAATCGAACAGGCACTCGTTCTGCGCCTGATGGATGACGCCATCGAGGGATTGCAGTACTCACTGGGATCGGTGCTCAAGAGCACGCTGAGCGTGAACTCCATCCAGTACAACTCCCAGTTCGCCCAAGCCGCAGCGACCTCTGACCTGATGATCGTGTCGCTGTTCGATATCAAGATCGGCGAGCGCAATGCGCCGGCAACGGTGGCCATACCGGCCGAAGTTCTCCTGGCCCAGCTGGGCGAGGCGAATCCGACGGCGCAGACTGACAATGCGCGGGAGCTCGTTGAAGACCAACTCTCCAATACACCCATAGACGTGTCCCTGCAGCTCTCACCCATCGCGGTGAAAGCCGGATTCGTCCTGGACCTCGCCGTCGGCGACGTCCTGCCGCTGCCACACGCGCAGAACCGGCCATTCGACGTCGCTATCGGCGGCCAAATCATGGCGCAGGCCGCAGCCGGGGCCAACGGCTCACGCCTTGCCTGCGTCATCGTCAGTACCGAGGAGAACTAACCCATGAAGACCACACTTTCACTGCACGCCGCTGCCGCCAACGCCCTGGTGGAGCTGCTGCCCACCTCCACGGTATTGTCCCCCCGCGAGGCCGCCGTCAACACGGCCCCGAAGTCTGAACTGGCCAGTGCTGTTCTTGGTAGTTTCATCGGTGCGTCCTCGGCTGATGTCGCCGTCGTCCTGCTGGAGGGAGTCCTCCCTGAAACTCCCGCGAGCGCTGACCTTGTGTCTCCGGCGGACGTACTGCGCCCGGCCATTGAAGCTGCGACAGCCGTTCTCGGTGCAGGAGTCCTTTCCGACGTGCGCGTCTCGGACGCAGATTCACTGTTTGAGGATTCCGAATCGGAGATCTACGAACTCCTCAACGGTCAGACCCTGCAGGGCTGGTTCGCGATCCGTGTCCGTGACAACAGTGCCGCTACCAAGCTGCTGGCTGACGGCGAGCCGATGGCCGGCAAACTCGGCCGCATCAACAACGTGGAAATGGCGTTGACCGTCGAGATCGGCCGCACCCGGATGGCCGTCCGCGATGTGCTCAACCTGGAACCGGGCGGCGTCATCGAACTGGACCGCTCCGCAGGCGCGCCGGCGGACGTCCTGCTCAATGGCAGGCTCATTGCCCACGGCGAAGTGGTGGTTGTTGATCAGGACTACGCCGTGCGGATCACGAAGATCCTTGATGTGGTGGAAGGCAGCCACTAAATGGAACCCTGGATCCTTGGACTGCGCGTAGTCCTCTCACTTGGCGCCGTCGTCGGCCTCCTCTGGTTCATCCAGAAAAAGGTCAGCCGCCACACCACCTCCCGCCCGGGCGCGAACCTGGTCTCCGTGGTAACCCGTCAGGCCATCGGCACCAAAGCGTCCGTTGTGGTGCTGGATACCGACGGCAAACGGTTCATGCTTGGTGTCACGGAACAGTCCGTGAACATCCTCCACACTTTTGATGTAGAACCTGAAAGTGCGACGGCGGCAGTCGCCGTCACCGCGGAACCGCCCGAAGCAACGTTTGACGAGCATCTGCGCCGCGAACAGGCGGTGACAGCGCCGTCACTTCACCAGGCGCCGCCCAGCCGCGCCTCGCTGCACCGCGGATCCCAGGCATCACAGGGCGGAAAAGCCCTGGAGGGTTCCATCCTCTCGCCGGCCACGTGGAAGCAGACCGCTGCCGCGTTTCGGCGGAGCACGGGAGAATGACCGCCCGCACCCGCCGGCCCACGTCCCTGATCAGGGTGAGGCCGGTGGTCCTCACCCTGCTCGGAATCGCCCTCGCCGTCGTCGTCATGATGCTCACGGCGCAGGCCGGTCACGCTGTTCCCGTGGACCCGAATGCCCCCGCGCCTCCCACGCCCCCAACCGGGCCTGCCGGCGACGACGGGCTCTCGGTGGAAATCAACGGAGTCAACGGTGCCCCAAGCGCCGCGATCCTCACCCTCGTCGGCATCACACTGCTGTCCGTCGCACCGGCCCTGCTGCTGATGATGACGTCCTTCACGAAGATCTTCGTGGTCCTGGCGATGACGCGCAACGCGCTCTCACTGCCCTCCATCCCCCCGAACCAGGTCCTCGCAGGGCTCGCACTGTTCCTCTCGATCTTCATCATGGCGCCCGTCCTGACCGAGATCAACAACCTCGCAGTGCAGCCCTACATGGACGGCAACACCACCTTCACCGAAGCGCTCAGCACCGGCTCCGGTCCACTGCAGCAATTCATGCTCGCCCACACCCGGGAAGAGGACATCGCCCTCATGACCCGCGTAGCGAACAACGAAAACCCTGCCAGCCCCGAAGACGTACCACTGATAACGCTCATCCCCGCGTTCATGATTTCCGAACTCCGGGCCGCGTTCATCATCGGCTTCGTGATCTTCGTACCGTTCCTCGTCATCGACCTCGTCGTGGCCTCGGCCCTCATGTCCATGGGCATGATGATGCTCCCGCCCGTCATGATCTCGCTACCGTTCAAGATCCTGCTCTTCGTCCTTGTGGACGGTTGGGGCCTCATCATCACATCCCTCGTCAACAGTTATGGCGGCACCTGATGGATACCAACGCAGTACTGGACATAGGTCTGCAGGGACTCTGGGTCGCCGCGAAACTCGCCGCACCCGTCCTCGTGACGTCCCTCGTCGTCGGCTTCACCATCTCCCTGTTCCAATCCATCACGCAGATCCAGGAAGTAACACTGTCCTTCGTGCCCAAGGCCGCCGCCGTGGCGATCGCCCTGCTCATCTGCGGTCACTGGATGATCTCAGAAATGGTCGCGTTCACACACGCCCTCTTCGACAAGATCCCCACGCTCCTCGGCGGAGGCTAGGATGCCCACCCAGGAGACCATCGAAGCCGTCATGCTCGCAGGCGTGCGCATGGTCGCGTTCATCGTCGTCGCCCCACCCTTCTCCTACAGCGCCATTCCCGGACGGGTCAAAGCGATGCTGGCAATCGGGCTGGCGCTCGCCGTCGCGCCGCGCGTCACTGAAGGGTATGTTTCCCCGAGCACCGGCGAGTACGTCGTCCAGCTCGTGCTGGAACTGCTGACCGGCGCCGCCCTCGGGTTTCTGGTGCTGTTGGTGTTCTCGGCCATCCAGTCCGCCGGATACCTCATCGACCTGTTCGGTGGCTTCCAGCTGGCACAGTCCTTCGACCCCGGCATGCTGGTCAACGGTGCGCAGTTCACAAAACTATTCCAGATCACCGCGCTCGCACTGCTGTTCGCGTCCGACGGTTACCAGATGATCATCGCAGGGCTGTCCCGCACGTTCGAGGCCTTGCCTCTCGGAGGCGGCATCAACCTCGCTGACCCCGCGGAAGCCATGATCACCGGTGTCACCCAGATGTTCCTCGCCGCAGTCCAGATCGGGGGACCGCTCCTGGTGGTCCTGTTCCTGACCGACGTCGGGCTGGGCCTGCTGACCCGCGTCGCCCCGGCACTGAACGCGTTTGCCCTCGGCTTCCCCCTGAAAATCTTCGTCACGCTGATGCTCATCAGCGTGGTGTTCCTTGCACTTCCACGCATCGTTTCCTCCCTCACGGGGCAGGCACTGAAGCTCATGACGGGAGCCAGCTGATGTCAACGGACGCAGGTGAGCGCACAGAGGACGCCACACCGAAGCGGATGAAAGAAGTCCGCGAAAAGGGCGAACTCTCAAAATCCGAGGACCTCGCGGCGTGGATCGGTGTCGGCGCGGCAGTAGCCATGCTGCCGTTGACCATCGCCCGCGCATCAGAATCGGGCACCGATCAGGTGTTCTCCTTCCGCGCGCTGATCGCCGACCCGGAACCGGAGCTGGCACAGCAAATGCTCGACGCCGCCCTCGGCTCCCTCGCCTATATCCTCGGCCCCTTTTTCATCGTCGTACTTTTGGTCGTCATCGGTACCGCACTGATCCAGGGTGGCATCCACTTCAAGAAGTTCAAGGGCAAGTTTGAACAGTTCAATCTCGTCACGGGGGTCAAGCGGGTCTTTGGCACGCAAGCCCTCTGGCAGGGGGTCAAGGCACTCCTGAAGACGGCCGTCGTCGGCTTTGTCCTGGTGGTTGTGGTGCAGGCCCTGACTCCGGTGCTGATGTCCGCAGGCGGTCTGTCCGTCGCATCGCTGCTCGCTGCGGCCAAGGACGGCGCTGGATCCCTGCTTCAGTCCGCAGTCCTGGCAGGGCTCGTCCTTGCCGCCGCGGACATCCTCGTTGTCATGCGGCGCAACCGCAAACGCACCAAAATGACGTTGAAGGAAGTCAAGGACGAGAACAAGAACTCCGAGGGCGATCCGCTAATCAAGGGGCAGCGGCGTTCACGCCAGCTCGCCATGAGCCGCAACCGCATGATCGCCGCAGTAGGAGATGCCGACGTCGTCATGATCAACCCGACGCACGTCGCCGTCGCCCTCAAATACGAGCCGGGGCGTGCAGCACCGAAGGTCGTCGCCAAGGGCGCGGACCTCATTGCCACCCGCATCCGTCAAGAGGCGGAGGACAAGGGCGTGCCCATGGTCACCGACATTCCGCTCGCACGCGCCCTGCATGCTGCCTGTGACATCGGACAGGAAATACCGATGGAACTCTACAACGCCGTCGCACGCGTCCTCGCGTTTGTGATGGCCCTCAAATCCAGGGGCGCCGCGCGCGGCCACCTCACCATGCCGGAACCCGCGATGAACGCAGGAGACAACTGATGAACAACAATCTTGCGAAATTCGCGGTCCCGCTGGGCGTCGTCGGCATCATCATGCTGTTGGTGGTCCCGGTTCCCGTGGCACTGCTGGACGTGCTGATCGTCGTCAACATCCTGCTGGCCCTGGTGATCCTGCTGACCTCCATGTTCGCCAAGCGTCCCCTGGACTTCTCGGTGTTCCCCTCGCTGCTGCTGGTGGCTACGCTCTTCCGCCTCGGCCTCAACGTTGCCTCCACCCGGCTGGTCCTCGGCGAGGGCTATGCCGGTCAGGTGATCGAAGCGTTCGGCCATGTGACCGTTGGTGGTTCGCTGATCATCGGCGCAGTGATCTTCCTGATCCTGATCGTCATCCAGTTCGTGGTGGTCACCAAGGGCGCCGAGCGCGTTGCAGAAGTTGGCGCCCGATTCACTCTGGATGCCATGCCCGGCAAGCAGATGGCTATCGACGCGGACCTCAACGCTGGGCTCATCACCGACGAGCAGGCCCGTCACCGCCGCGCGGAAGTATCCGCTGAAGCAGACTTCTACGGTGCCATGGACGGTGCGTCGAAGTTCGTGAAGGGTGACGCGATCGCGGGCCTGATCATCATCATCATCAACCTCGTGGGCGGCATCGCCATCGGCATGCTGCAGAACGGCATGCCCGTTGGTGAAGCACTCAACACGTACGCGCTGCTCACCATCGGTGACGGCCTGGTCACCCAGATTCCAGCCCTGCTCATGGCGGTTTCCACCGGCATGATCGTCACCCGCTCCAACGCGGAGTCCGACGTCGGCTCTGAAGCGTCATCACAGTTGGGGCAGTCGCGCACGGCACTGTTGATTTCCGGCTCCGCGGCGATTGCCATGGCACTGATTCCGGGGATGCCGAAGCTTCCATTCCTTGTGGTGGGGGCGGGCCTCCTGTTCGCGGCGCAACGCATCAAAGTGGGGGAGACGAAGGCTAAGGTTCAGGCTGCTTCGGATGAAGCGGCAACCCGGGCCAAGGAGTCCGGGGAAACTACCGAGGACCTCATTGAACAGATGCGGGTTCACACTCTGGAGATCATGCTCGCACCGGACCTGGTAGATGTTGTGTCGGGTGCCTCGGATGATCTCCTTGGCAGGGTCAAGGCGCTTCGTCGGAAGATTGCCATGGAACTGGGTATCGTCGTCCCCCCTGTGCGGACCCGCGACAGCCTCGATCTTCCCTCCAGTACTTACGTTGTCCGAATTGCAGGGGTAGAGGCAGGGCGGGGCATGGCTCCCTCCGGCAAGGTCTTGGCACTCGGCGAGAACCTGGGTGCCCTTCCCGGGATCGAAACCGTGGAACCGGTCTTCGGCCTCGCCGGGAAATGGGTGCCAGCGGAGATGCGGCACAGCGCCGAGATGGCCGGCGCCACTGTTGTGGACCGTGTGTCGGTCCTGGTCACCCACTTGTCCTCGATCATCACCAATAACGCCGCCCGGCTGCTCAGCCGTGAAGACGTCCGGGTGCTGACCGAAGGTGTAAAGCAGGTCAACCCGTCCGCCGTCGAGGAACTCATTCCGTCCACGTTGACGCTGGCGGAAGTGCAGCGGGTGCTGCAGGGGCTGCTCAGCGAGCAGGTCTCGATCAACGACCTCTCCCGCATCTACGAGTCGCTCACATTGCGGGCCAAGGTGTCCACAGACCCTGAGGGGCTCATCGAAGCCGCACGCCACGCGTTGGGGCCGGCCCTGACCGCACAGTACATCGAGAACAACCTCCTACGGGTCATCATGATCGACCCGTTGCTGGAGCAGTCCATGCTGGAAGCGCTTCGACCCTCCGAGCAGGGCACCCAGATCCTCCTGGACCCGGCACGCACCGAGGGCATCGTGAATTCGGCGCGGGACGCCGTCGCGCAGGCCGAAGCCCAAGGGTTTACGCCCGTGTTGGTCTGTGCTCCGGGGCTCCGCCCGGCGATCCGCCGGCTCGTCTCCATGCAAACCGGGGGACTAGCAGTGCTCTCGTATCAGGAAGTCACCTCGGCGAATGTGAATATCGAAACGGTAGGGGTGGTCCGCGGTGCGGAAACAATTGCGTCTTGAGGCCGTATCCATTGAGGCGGTGCGAGCTGAGGTCGCCATGCTGTACGGGCCGAAGGCGCGTCTCGTTGCGGCTGAGAAGGTCACTGTCGGCGGGATTCGCGGGTTCTTTGCTCGCAGCCACTTTGAAGTGAGTATCGAATTGCCTTCCGAGCCGGACGACGTCGCCACTCACCGCATGCCTGCTCCTGGGCGGCGTGCCGGTCTCATGGCTTTGCTCGAGGATGCAGAACGGGATGAGGCCAGCTTCAATAAAGCTGTTGTTCCGCCTGCCCCGCCTGTTTCGACGGCGTCGGATGCTTTCGCTGTCCTCATGGATGACCTGACGTTCAACGTCGCACCTCCGGAGGCGGCACCGCAGCCACCGTCAGTTCTCGCTGGGCCTGGTGATCTGGTCATCTGTGCGGGCCTTGGGTCTGATGCTGCCGAGGGTGCCCGCTTGTTGTCCTCTGCGGTTGGGGTTGGCGACATTTCGCGTGCGGGTACGTGGCCATCCGGTGACGGCGATGCGCGATCCACGAGCCGCCGCGTGGCGAACCGGCGGGAGGCCACGGAAGCGCGTGCGCACGGGGTTGAGAAGTCCGAGCCGGTCATCGTGGCCTTTGGGCTTGGGCCCGGAGTTGATGTTGCGGAGAGGGCTGTCAGGGTGGCTGGTCTTGCCCCTGATCAGGTGTGGCTCGTTGTCGACGCCGGTCGTAAATCGGAGGATACGCGTGCCTGGGTGGAGCTGATGTGCGCGGCTGTGCCCGTGGCTGGCCTGTTGGTTTGTGGGGCTGCGGCTACCGGAACCCCAGAGTCAGTGGATAATCTCGGTCTGCCAGTAGCGTGGGTGGACGGCAAGCGAACCACCCGCACCGCCCCCTCACCAAATGGGACATCCCCCACCAATTGGGACATCCCTGCCGCTTTGGGACATCCCTCACCGTTTGGGGCATCGGCGCCGAGTGCGTCAGCACCATTGGGGTCCTCGACGGCGCAGGCGCCGGGTCCCGTGCCTCGTCAGTGGCGTGGGATAGAGTGAACCCGTGTTGGTTCTAACCCGAAAGCCCGGCGAGCAGATTCTCATTGGCGACGACATTGTTATTACAGTGCTCGATTCGCGTGGCGAGGGAGTCCGGATCGGTATTGATGCGCCCAAGGGTGTGAAAATCCATCGCGAGGAAGTGATTCGCGCGGTGACCGAGGCCAATCTGGCAGCATCAACAGCGGACGACGACGCCGAGGCCCGCATCAAGGCTATGCTCGGTCTGCCTGCTGACGGTGGTAAGTAACCCACCCCGCGCGTAACCCTTCGGCCGAGATCACCCTTTGTCGCCGAGGTCACCCCTGCAAAGGGTGATCTGCGCAGCAAGCCCTGATCTCGCCGGCGAAATGGGAACTGGGCGATTAAATAATTGAGGGCCTCCTGCCGGAATCGAACCGGCGACCTTCTCATTACGAGTGAGACGCTCTACCAACTGAGCTAAGGAGGCCTGCAGCCAGGCGATGCTGGCGCAGGAACTTACTCTATCCGTTCCATTATGCACCGGTCAAAACGCGCGAAGGCGGCGGCGTCGCCCCTTATCTGAGGTCCTCCGGCTTCGGCATGTCGACGGGGTTGCCCCAGTCGGAGTAGTTCTCTGTCCAGGTCATGATGCGTTTAATGTATTTCCCGCTGGATTTCTCCTGGATCAACCGGAACTGTTCGTCCAGCCAGATGCTCTTCGCTGTGAGTGTGAGGTCCTCCAGCTCCTAGGGTGAGTCGCATCGGTATTCATAGCCTGTCTTTTCGGTTCCATCGGTGATTTCTGTCTTACCCATGCTGATCCACTGCGGGCAGCGATCCCTCTGCTTGGCCTCTGCGCTGGGAGTGTTCGCTTTCCTCATCGCGGCGACGGCTTCTGTCACCAGTTGCACGTCGGGATCCTGAGAATTGGGATCGGCCTGCACGCATTTACCATTGATGTTGGCATAGCCTGAATCTTTGGTGAGGAGGGTCTGCGGCTCATCAAACTGGCTATACAGCAACGTGTATTCAGGCACATACTCGAAGATTGTCGTCGAGTCCGTGATGTCGTCTGAGACGAACTCGATCTTTCCGGACTTCCCCGCTCGCTCGGCATCTGCCAGACAGGTGCCTAGCACCTTGCCATCGGCCTTGACGTTCGCAGCGCGTTCCAACTTCTTGCAGGACTCAGGAATGGCCAGCGTGGATGTTGGGGTAGGCGATGAAGTCTCGTGGATATCACGCTCGCCGCCTGCATCAGCGACTCCGTCGCAACCGGTAAGTAGTAGAAACGCTCCAAGAACCAGGGCAGCACCGCGATAGCGCGGCAAGATTGTTGTGGTCATACGAACACTCAGTCCCATAACGGGCGTTTGGACAAAGCCGACCACATGAACCTATGGATAACCACAGCGCACCCCATCCTCCGGCACTGTGCCGTCGATGAAATAGTCGTCGACGGCGTCGCCCTCTATTTGAGGTCAGCCGGATTCGGTATGTCCACGGGTTCTCCCCATCCGGAGATCGTGGCCACGGATGGAGTGGTTATACCCATGGCCGAGCCTATACTCGTTTGGTGGATCATCCGATACTTGTCGTCGAGCCAGACATTCATGTCGGAAATTGTTACTCCCATGAGCTCGTGGGTCCCCTCGCACATGTACTGGTAGCCTTCAGGCTCCGTCCCGTCCTTGATGTCCGTTTTGCCCTTGCTGACCCACTGCGGGCACAGGGACATCGAACTTACGAGGGCCTCTACGGATGAAGATTGTTTCGCAAGTTTGATACCGGCTGTCACCATCTGTACGGACGGGTCTTCTGATGTGGGGTCGGCTTCTATCCAGCGGTTGCCAGCATAGGAGAATCCTGAATCTTTGGTCAGCAGGATGGAGGGTTTTCCGTCTGTGGTGCCGTAGGCCGTGTATTCGGGGACGTATTCGAACACGGTCGTGTTGGTTGGTAGGTCCGGTGAGGTGAGAACCATCGTGCCTGTTTTGGCGAGGCGCATGGCCTCAGCAATACAGGTACCGAGCACGGAGCCTTCAACGTTGACGTCTTTGTCTCTGTCGAGGTCTTTGCAGGAATCGGGATTAGACGCGGACTCAGCGGGCTTCTTGTCGGGTTTTTCCTGCTGTGCTTCCTTGGAATCCGGATTAGGGGCAGAGTCTGTGGATTCACCGGATCCGCCGGAGCAGCCAGTGAGGAGTAGCGCGGCTCCGAGAGCCAGGGCGGCGCTACGGCGCCACGTTCCGAGTGTGTTAGTCATGAGAAAACTAAATCCCAAAACACGCGTTTTGGCAACGTGCTGAAAGCTACTTGGGAGTAACCTTCAGCAGTGCGTTCCGTCCTCCGGCACGGTCCCTTCAACGAAGTAGTTGTCGACGGCGTCGCCGATGCAATCTCCAGCCCGGCCGTAGGCGGTATGCCCTTGCCCTTCCCAAGTAAGCAGCACTCCGGATTCGAGCTGTTCAGCAAGCTCCTTGGACCACTGATATGGAGTGGCCGGATCGCCGGTGGTGCCGACGACGACGATTGGTGCCGCCCCGGATGCCGCCACTTTGTGCGGTTCCCTGACCGGGTCATGGGGCCAGGCATCGCAGAGGATGCCGCCATAGGCGAGGAACCGGCCGAGGGTGGGGGACGCCTTATCCAGTGCGGCTGCGTCGGCTCGCATGGCTTCGAGTGAGTCAGGCATCGGATAGTCGAGGCAGTTGATGGCGTTGAATGCGAAGTTGCTGTTGGATGAATAGCTGCCGTCTTCCTCGCGGTCGGCGCCAAAGTCTGCGAGGTATAGGAGGGTGTCCGGGTTGCCTCGCAGCGCTTCACTCAGGGCTTGGGTGAGCGTGGGCCAGTTGGCATCGTTGTAGAGGGGGAGGATGAAACCGGAGACGAAGAGCGGCACGGTCACTTCGCGTCCGCTGGAGGACATCATGGGGCTTTCTTCGACGGATTCGATGAGGGCCCGAATTTTCGCGACGCCGTCGTCGACCGTTCCGGGCAGTGGGCATTTGTTGCTGGTCTGACAGTCGGCTACGTACGCGCGAATGGCGTCCTCGAAGCCTTTCGCCTGGCCCATAGTCATTTCCTCGCTGGTGTTCGCGGGGTTGATGCCCCCGTCCAGGACCATGCGTCCGACTGTCTCGGGAAACAGTTCAGCGTAGGTTGTTCCGAGGAATGTGCCGTATGAGAATCCGAGGTAGTTGAGCTTTTTGTCTCCGACGATGGCGCGGAGTATGTCGAGGTCTCGGGCAGCGCTTTCCGTGTCAACGTGCCCCAGTAGCGCGCCACTATTTTTTGCGCATTGTTTTGCGAAGTCTTGTGAGGCTTTGGTGGCTGCCGCCACGCCTTCCGGTGTTTCGAGGTCGAATGTTTCGGCTCTGTAGGCATCACGCTCGGAGTCCGGCAGACATTTCACGGGCGTGGACCGTCCGACGCCGCGGGGGTCGAAGCCCACAATGTTGTACTCGGATCTCAATGCTTCGGATGCCATGGCGTCGAGGGATTGACTCACGGATTCGTAGCCCGAGCCGCCGGGCCCACCGGGGTTCAGGAGGATACTTCCCTGCGCGCCGCCGGTTGTGGATCGGATGACGGCCAGTTCGATGCGCTCGCCGTCGGGGTTGTCGTAGTCGAGAGGCACTTCTACGGTTGTGCAGGTGAAATCGTCTTTGCATTCCTTCCACACCACTTCCTGGGCGTAGTAAGGTTCCAGTTCTGAGGCGACGTCTCCGATGACCTCGGGAGGGGCCGACGCCGGGCCTGTTGCGTCGGGCTCGACCAGCTGGCATCCGGTCAGTACCAGAATGCTGGCGACGACGGCCGCCAAACCGTTCATGGCGGGTTGCCAGCGTTTGCGGGCCGGTTGTGGTCGGCGGGCGGGCTGGGTCATGGAAGTCCTTGTGGTCATAGGAGACTGACGGTCATTGCTTCGATGGCTAGAAGCGGGGCGACATTGGTACTAACGATCCGGCCGCGTACTTTGTTGATTTCCTCAATCCTGGTGAGCGTGGTTTCGGGAGTGCTGTTTCGTGCTGCTTCTTCAATTTCTGTGCGCATGGGCTCGTTGACAAGCTCGGATGTGCTCGATACCTGGAGCATGAGTACGTCCCGGTAGAACGAGGTGAGGTCCGTCAGTGCACGGTCGAAGTAGTCGTTTTTTGAGCGTTTGGCCCGCCGGGTCTGGTCTTCTTCCAGCCTGCGGACCTGGCTGCGGATTGCAGGAGGTAGCGTGCCGGATTCTGGTGCGCCCACGGCGGCGAGCAGTGCTGCTCTTTCTTCTGCATCGCGTTGTTCAAAGGACGCTTGCGCTTCCGCTTCAGCCAGGGCTACCAATTCCGCGGCTGCCCGGAGTGCTCCCGAAACGTTTTTGAGCGTCAGGGGAAGGCGGACAATCCGACGACGGCGTTCGCGTGCGTCTTCGTCTGTTGCCAACCGTTTGGCGACGCCGATGTGGCTTTGCGCAGCCCGTGCGGCAGCGCTGGCGATTGCGGGGTCGATGGCGTCGCGCCGTACCAGCAGTTCTGTGACGTCCTCAACGGGTGGCAGTCGCAAGCTCACGGCGCGGCAGCGCGAGCGTATGGTGACGAGAACGTCGCCCGGGCTGGGTGCGCACATCAGCCAGATAGTGCGAGGTGGCGGTTCTTCGATGGCTTTGAGGAGCACGTTGGTGCTGCGTTCCTGCATTCGGTCGGCGTCCTCGACGATGATGATTCGCCATCGACCGGTGGATGGTTTGTCCTGGGCTTTGCGGACGAGATCGCGGGCTTCCTCGATGGAAATGGTGACTTTTTCTGTGGTGACATTCGTGACGTCCGCGTGGCTGCCTGCGAGTGCGGTGGTGCAGGCCCGGCACTGTCCGCAGCCGCGTTCGGCGGGATCGTCGGCGTCACACAGTAGGGCGGCGGCGAATGCGCGGGCGGCGTTGGAGCGCCCGGATCCGGGCGGGCCGGTGAATAGCCATGCATGGTTGGGTGATGGTGCTGCTGATGCTTGCCGCAGCTGTTCTACGACCTTTGCCTGTCCGAGGAGATCCTGCCAGACGCTCACTGGTCGCGCCTTTCGTCCAGCAGTGGCCGGACTCGGTCCATCACTTGCTTCGCCAGTGAGTTGGCGTTTTGATACGCGTCCAGAACGAGGTAGCCGTCGGGATCTTCGTGAGCGATGGAAAGGAATGTTTCTCGGATCCGGGTGTGGAATTCATCGGGCTCTGATTCGAGCCGGTCCTCGATGGCCTCGTTAGCGGTCCTGCGTGCGCGCCCTTGGTGCGGGTCGACGTCGAGTAGGACGGTCAGGTCCGGCTGTAGACCTTGGGTGGCCCAAGCGTTCAGTTCCAGGACGGTTTCGACGCCGAGGTTACGGCCCGCGCCCTGATATGCGGCGGAGGAGTCAATGTAGCGGTCCGAAATCACGATGGCGCCATTCTGCAATGCTGGCAGGATGACCTGTTCCACGTGCGCGGCTCGTGCCGCCGCGAAGATCAGGGCTTCCGTGCGGGCATCAATCTCGCCGTTGCCGTGCTCGAGAACCAGAGTGCGCAATTGCTCGCCAACAGGTGTTCCTCCGGGTTCCCGCGTCTGCAGTACTCGTAATCCATTTGCTTCGAGGCTCGCTCCGAGCATCGCTGCCTGCGTGGATTTACCCGCGCCGTCACCGCCTTCGAACGCGACAAACACGCCCGAGTAGTCGTCCGCGCCGTCGTCGTTCTGCATCGTGGAATCCTGCGAAAAGCTCACCGGGACAGCCTACCCAGTATCACTGACAAAATACTGGTTGCGTCAGGTGAGCTCACCGAATGGCAGCGGGGCGCTGAGCCGGTTGGCCGGTCCGGGTAGCGGGCAGGCCCATGCTTCGTCGTACGCGCAGGACGGGTTGTAGGCGAAATTGAAGTCCACCAGTAGGCGTTTGTTCGTTGTGTTCCCGCCGAGATAAGCGCCCTTGATGGTATCCAGAAGGTACCGGCCGCCGCCGTAAGTGCCGCCGTCGTGCCCCGCCAGTCCGTCCCGAACCGGGAGGAAGAGGCCTCCGCCGTATCCACCGTGCCGCCATAGCGCCAAGGAGCCGAAGTCGCCGCAACGGACGGTGCCGAGGCGTTCAAAACGCACGACGCCGTCAGTCCCCGTGGGCACGTCCATCACTTCGCCGACACCCTCCTCGTCGACGTCGGCCCATAGACGGGCCTCCGGTGCGTAGTCAGCAACGGGCAAGCCCTTGAAGTGCTCCCGGGCCGCGGGTGTCAGGGGAGAAGCGGGGTGGCTTGCGAAGAGTTCGTCTCGGCCGCGGCGCCAGTGGTCGTGGGCGCGCTTGGCGCCAGCGTCGCTGTCGCTGGCCAGCCCCCGGAGCTCGGTATATAGAGCGAAGACACGCTGGCGCCAGTCGGCTGTATTCATGGCTGGCGTGAGGTTGCTGGTCATTCCCACAGTGTATGAGCTCCGGCCACTGACCTGTGGATAACCTTCGCAGATGATAACCATCTTCGGTACTTTGTTGAAGCGTATATAACATCTGACCAAAAAATTAAGGCGATCCATGTCTCAGTCTCTCCGCACGTTTCCCTTCAAAGTCCCTAGGACGTTGGCCATAACCGTGGTGGCTATAGTCCTGTTCTCCGGTTGCGCTGGTGCTGACGCTTCGTCGGAAGAGGCGACGTCGGCTGCATCGCCGAAAACTTCCGCGTCGGCGACGCCTACGCCTACTCCAACGCCCAGCGCCGTGTATAAGGCGGCGTCCGCAGATGGACCAGCTGAGAACGTTCCTCTGCCCCAGATGCCTGACGCAGCGAAAAGCGAGACGAAGGCGGGGTTGGAGGCCTTTGCGGCGTATTGGTTTGAGGTCCTTCACTATTCGTATCAGTCAGGCGATACAAAGCCGCTCGAGGCTGTCAGTGGCCCGAACTGTAAAGTGTGCAACGCGACTTTGGCTACTTCTCTGGACGGAAACGCCAAGGGTCGATGGATTGTCGGGGGGAAAATCAAGATCTTCGGTACGCAATCCGACTTTGTGAAAACCCCCGCAGGTGATTATCAGATACTCATTCAACTAAAGCAGGATCTTTTCAAAGTCTATGACTCCAGTGGCCGTGTTATACATACAAATCCTGATATGGGAGACGCCATCGAGATTATGGAGGCATCGTTCGAAGGTGGTCACTGGACAGCAAACACGCTGGAAGTTATGGCTCGATAAGTCGAATGGGCCGCCGGTGGATGACGCCGACTCTTATGGCACTTGCTGGATCCTTCATACTGTTTTCGGCCCCGGCTGCCACGGGGGACCCAGAATTTGATGGGGTCATCGAGGACGATGGCTTTGGAGCTGGAGGCTGGCAGCAAATTCCTGGTGATGGGGACTGGACGAACATTCCCATAGGTATACCGAATGATCCGTATGAATATCGCTATGAGCCTGCCTGTTTCGGAGATCACGACAATGGCCTTGTCGAGTGTCTGGCTCAGCAGCCTTCCTGTGATGAGGGCGAGAATGGTCAGCCAGTCTTCTGGTTTCGAGGTATGCCGGAGATTCCAAAGCAAAATTGGTCACCGTACCCGGAACCCGGAAACGGATGGCCCGCTGGTCGCTACTTGCATCTACTCGGAAAAGCCGAAGGATGTTCTGGATGAGATCGCCGAAAGAATCCTGACGTACTTCCAATCGCGGCCCGTTAGCGCTGGTGAGTTGACGTTGCAGCCGAGCCCGCGCACCCTTATAAGGGCCCACACGAACTTCTTCGTGGAGTCGAAGGAGCAGGTCTTTGACTTCAAACTTCTGGGTCAGGACGTGAAGATCAAGGCGACGCCCACTGAGTACACGTGGAACTATGCCGATGGTGCTACCTACGGACCCACGCGCGATTCCGGCTACGCGTTACGCAACGATGAGCTCGGCGAGGAAACCCACACGAGCTACCAGTATCAAGAGACCGGGGACTACCAGGTCTCGGTTACAGTTCACTTCTCAGGTGAGTACTCGGTCAACGGTGGGCCGATGATCCCTATCGATGGGCGAGGCGAGTTCACCACACCAACGCAGGTAATCAGTGTCTGGAAGTCCGAATCCCGTCTCGTGGACCAGACTTGTGACGAGAACCCGGACGGCTGGGCGTGCTGACGTCATACTCGCCGGTCAGGACCACATGACCCTTTAGGCTATGACCATGGAGAACGAGCACCCGGCCGTCGCCCGGGATACCACTGTTGTTGCTGCCGGAAGGCCGCTGAGGGAACATGATCAGCCGGTGAATGTTCCTATCACCATGACGTCCACGTACTTTGGTCAGAACCCGATCAGCGGCAATG
The DNA here is from genome assembly GCA_947502645.1 of uncultured Micrococcaceae bacterium. Classification (GTDB taxonomy): domain Bacteria; phylum Actinomycetota; class Actinomycetes; order Actinomycetales; family Micrococcaceae; genus Arthrobacter_J. Next base: position 1,308,792 of record CANNAD010000001.1, read on the forward strand.
ATCGGGCCTACGGTCGTTACTCCAATCCCACGTGGGACGCATTCGAGGAAACGCTGGCTGAGCTCGAGGGTTCAACATTGCCAGCGCTCGTGTATTCATCGGGGATGGCCGCCGTCGCCGCTGCACTGTCACTGATGCCCGCGGGCGGCACGCTCATCATGCCCCGTCACAGCTATCAGGGCTCGCTGGTACTTGCCGGCGAAGAGGCTGGCCAGTCACGGTTCACGCTTCGCACCGTAGATATTGCGGATACCGCGGCCGTGGTCCACGAAATCGAGAAAGCCTATGCTCCGTTGCTGTGGCTTGAGAGTCCCACCAACCCCATGCTTGAGATCGCCGACATCCAAACCCTCACCCGTGCAGCACACGATGCCGGCGCAATTGTCGTTGCCGACAACACGTTCTCCACACCCCTCGTCCAGCGCCCCCTGGAAGCTGGCGTCGACGTCGTCCTTCACTCGGTGACAAAGTACCTCGCCGGTCATTCCGACGTCGTCCTCGGAGCCCTCGTTACATCCCGGGCAGACCTGCGGGAACGGCTCCACGCCTACCGCTCCCACCACGGCTCCATTGCGGGTCCGTTCGAAACCTGGCTCGCCCTCCGCGGCGTGAGAACGCTCGCCGTGAGGATCGAACGTTCACAGACCAGCGCATTGGAGCTCGCAACACGGTTGCAGAAACATGCCCACGTGGACGTCGTGAAATATCCCGGTCTCCCCGAAGACCCCGGCCACGAGAGGGCCGCAGCACAGATGGAAGGCTTCGGATCCATTCTCTGTATTGAGGTCCGCGGGGGAGAGGCAGCCGCCGATGCGGTGATCAACACCGTCCAGCTATGGACTCCAGCTACGTCCCTTGGCGGGGTGGAATCACTGATCGAACGACGACGACGCCACCACGGTGAGCCTGCGTCGGTTCCGGCGAATCTGCTGCGCTTGTCCGTTGGGATCGAGAACGTGGAGGACCTGTGGACGGACCTGGACCGGGCGCTGCGTGCGCCATAGACGATTCCTGGGCACAACGGGTTAGGCTAATGCGGTGATCGTTTTCGTGATTCAGCAGCTCCTGTATCTGGCTCTGGGGCTCGTCGCCCTCGGTATTGAGGTGTGGGCGTTGATCGACTGTGCCCGCCGGAAGCCGGAGTATTTCGATGCAGCGTTCAAGAGGACCAAAAGTTTCTGGTTGGGCCTGACAGGTGGGGCAGTCGCCGTCGGGCTCCTCGGTGTTCTGGGTACGGGGCTTCCGTTCATGCTGCTTCTGCAGCTCGCGGCTGTCGTTGCCGCAAGCGTTTACCTCGCTGATGTGAAGCCAGCTATCGAAGGGCTGCGCGGCGGCCACGGCCGCTGGTAAGTCAGAGAGCGAGCGCTACGCCGGCGCTACCGCGTCCCATGCCACGGTCACTTCGCCCAGACGCCACCGCGACGGCGAGCCGAGCAGCGGCCAACCATCCGCCCGCAGCGAATTGCACATGGTGATCCATCGCTGACAGCTTCCGAAGGATGCTTGGTGCGCAGCGGCGAGCCAGGCGCGGTCCATGGCCTGCAGCCAGGCATGAACCTTTTCGCCGGGGATGTTCCGATGGATCAAGGCTTTGGGGAGCCGGTCTGCCACGTCAGAGGGCAGCGTGAAAGCGTCGAACCGGACCGAGAAGCTCAGCGATACAGGCCCGTTCGCGGAGACTGCAACCCAGGTGGACCGCCTCCCGATCTCGTCGCACGTCCCGTCGATGAAGAGCCCGCGCGGTGCCAGCCGCGATTGGACGGTAGCCCAGTGCGCGGCGTATTCATGTTCGCTGTACTGCCGCAGGACGTTGAAGGCGCGGACCAGGATGGGCCGCGCCGTGGTGGGGATCTCAAAGCCACCCTGTCGGAATGAGAGGCCGGGGCGCTCCAGTGAACGGGCAGCCGAGACCCGTTCTGGTTCAATTTCTATCCCGACGACGTTCACGTCCGGTCGAATTTTTTGAAGGCGTCCATGGAGTTCGACGGCGGTGGTGGGTGTGCGCCCGTATCCGAGGTCGACGACGAGCGGCTGCCCGGTGGATTTCAACAGGGTGCGCTGGGTGCCGGTTATCCACCGGTCCACCCGTCTGAGTCTGTTGGGGTTGGTGGTTCCCCGGGTAATGGTTCCGATCGGTTTACCCGAGGCCATATTCACCTGTTTCTTGAGAAAGTCGCCTGACAATAATAGCGCAGGGAGCGGGGGCGACGACGTCGGGCGGCTCCCGTTAGGATGGCTGGTATGACCTATACATTGATCCTTCTCCGTCATGGCCAGAGCGAGTGGAACCAGAAGAACCTCTTCACCGGGTGGGTGGATGTTCCGCTGACGGACCAAGGGCGTGTCGAGGCAAAACGTGGCGGTGAGCTGCTCGTTGAGGAAGATCTCCACCCGGAGGTCGTGTACACGTCGCGATTGAAGCGGGCGATCCACACGGCGAGTATTGCGCTTGCTGCGGCGGACCGGGACTGGATCGATGTGAAGCGCGATTGGCGCCTCAACGAGCGGCATTATGGTGCGTTGCAGGGCAAGAATAAGGCTGAGACGCTGGAGGAATTCGGCGAGGAGCAGTTCATGGAATGGCGCCGCTCCTACGACACGCCGCCGCCGCCTCTCGACGACGACAGCGAGTTCTCGCAGGTAGGGGACCCCCGGTATGCGGATCTCGGTGACGAGGCGCCTCGCACCGAGTGCCTGAAGGATGTGCTCGAGCGCTTCCTGCCGTACTGGGAGTCAGACATCGCTCCGGACATCCGCTCTGGCCGTCGCGTGCTGATCGCCGCGCATGGCAACTCGCTGCGTGCCCTGGTGAAGCATCTTGATGGCATCAGTGACGATGACATTGCTGGTCTCAACATTCCTACGGGCATCCCGTTGGTCTATGAGCTCGATGAGAACCTCAAGCCCGTTACCAAGGGTGGCCGGTACCTTGATGCGGAGGCTGCGGCGGCGTCGATTGAGTCGGTCAAGAACCAGGGCAAGCACTGACGCTAGGGGAATCAGCGGAAGCGACGCCCCTGGTCCCGCCGGTTGGCCCAGAGCGCCAGCGCTCCGAAGACCAGGGTCCAGGCCAGTAGCACTGGGATGGTCGAGGCGTGAAGTCCGGCACCGGTGAGGACCTCAACGGATAGATCGCGCGCTGCACGGGTTGGTGTGGCCAGCGAGATCACGTTCAGCCAGTCCGGGAACACCATGGGTGGCAGTAGCATGCCTCCCACGAAGGACAGCGGGAAGAACACCACCTGCACGACGGCGATCGCCACCTTGGCGGTGCACAGGTACCCGATCATGAGTCCCAGGAAGAGGAACGGCAGCCCCGCCAGCAGCAGGGTCACGATTGTTACGGGAATCCGCCACCATTCGAGGGTTCCGTCGATGAATGGCTCGAATGCGCGGGTGGTCAGTGCTCCGAGGAGGAACAGCGGCAGCAGGGCGATGAATGAGAACAGCATCGCCGTTACTGCTCGCCCAACTGTGGGCGGTACTGGACCGAGTGGCAGGGTTCGGAGGTAGGTGGTCCACGGGTTTGCCCGGTCTTCAGCCACCCCGATCCCGTAGCCGAACAGGAATGCACTGAGCACGCCGAACATGGCTAGCTGAGCCAGCGCCGTGAGGACGGCTGGCGGGTATTCGGTGATGGAGCTCTGCGGCAGGATGAAGAACAGGAACGTCATGGTCGGAAAGATGGCGCTGGAGATCACGGCGATCGGAATGCGCAGCTGTTCAAGCACCTGGGCCTTGGCGTGAGCGCGGATCAGGCTGAACAACGACGGCGGCTGGTGGGTCTGCGGCGCGGCTGGCGACTGGATGGTGGTCATCGTGACTCCCTGAGTGACTGGTTGGGCTGCTGCCCTGAATGGCTGGCGGTCAATGCGAGGAATGCTTCCTCAAGGCTTACGCGCTGCACCTCGAGATCGTTGAAGGGGATGTGGTGCTCAACCAGTTCCCGGACCAGGGCGTCGGCATCCCGCGTGGTGAGGGTGGTGACGCCGTCGTCGTCCGTGCTTGCTGACAGGACGTTCGATAGCGTGGCCAGATCAGCCGGCGCAGCGCGGAGGCTGACGCGCCGAACCTGAATGTGGCTTCGGATCTCCGCAGGTGTACCGTCCGCTGTGATGGAGCCCTTGTCGATGACGACGATCCGGTTGGCGAGCGCTTCGATTTCGGCGAGGTAGTGACTGGTGATCAACAGGGTTCCTCCGTCACGCCGGTAGATGCGCAGCTGCTCCCATAGCGCCTCTCGCGCTTCGACGTCGAGCCCTGTTGTCGGTTCGTCGAGTACCAGCAGACGCGGCCGCCCGGCCAGAGCGATGGCGACCAGTAGTCGGCGTTGCTGGCCGCCGGAGAGCGCGCCGCACTGTTTGCCGGCCATATCTGTCAGACCGAAGCGTTCCAGCAGCTCGTCCGGCGGGACCGGGTGTGTGAAATGCGTTGCGACGAGCGATACCGCCTCGCGAACTTTGAGGGTCTGCGGCACAGCAGTGGCCTGAGGGGTCACTCCGAGGGCATGCCGGGCTGATGGGCGCCTCGGGTTTTCGCCGAAGAGCTGCACGACGCCGGCGTCCGGCTTTCGGAGCCCCGTCAGGAGGCTGATCAGCGTTGATTTGCCGGCACCGTTCGGTCCGAGAAGGCCGACGGCGCTGCCGGCGAAGACGTCCAGGTTGACTGCGTTGAGCGCGGTATGGCCGCCGAACGTCTTGGTGACATTGTTGAAGGCGGCCAGTACGTCGTGAGTTGTTTCGGCGCGCGGGGTGAGGGTCTGCGTCATGGCTGTGCTTTCTCTTCGCTGTCCAGCAGGGACAGCAGTTGTTTGCGGTAACTGGCGAATGCTGCCCGCCCGGTCGTGGTGATGGAGACGTAGGTGGCGGGGGTGCGTCCTTCAATGGTTTTGTTCTGCGTCACGTACTGGGCGTCTTCGAGTTTGCGCAGGTGGGTTGAGAGGTTCCCCGCGGTCATGTCCAGCATTTTTCGTAGACGGGGAAAGGCGATGCTGTTGCCTTCGCCGATCATGTTCAGGGCGGTGATCACCCGGAGGCGCGCTTCTGCGTGAATGACGGGGTCGAGGCCGTTCATCGTGCACGCCGGCGCTGCTGGAGGAAGGTCACCAGGGCGGCGGCGTAGAAGCCTCCGACGCCGAGGATCAGGAAGACCGTGATGAATCCGGTGGGGCCGGCAATGAGCGAGACGATGTCGACGAGCAGGAACCAGATTCCCAGGGCCAGCATCGGGACGTCCCGCCACAGTGCACCGCCGGACATGTACATCATTCCGACCACCAGGATGGCGAGGGCGTTGATGATCATGCCGTTGAAGGCCTGGTCGGTGCTGATGGATCCGATGCGGCTGGCGGCGAAGAAGACCACCGCGAAAGCCAGCATCCATGTCCACCCGTAGACGGCGCCCTGGAAGGCGCTCTCGCCGCGGATTCCGCGGGAGACCGTAATGCTCAGCAGCGCGGAGCTGGCGACGCCCAGAACGACGACGATGCTGAAGAGGATGAGTGCCGTTGAGGAACTCAGCGGGAGCCAGTTATGGGTGGCCCCGTGCAGTGACCCGTAGCCGATCAGCCATGCTGTGCCCCAGATGAGGTATTGCAGTGCGACGCGGGGCTGCAGTGTCCTGCCGGCTCTGTCCTCTGTTTCGGCGGCGATTCGCAGCGCCTGACGGGGGTCGAAAGTTTCGGAATCCATGGTGTTTCCTCCCGGGGAGAAGCGGTCTGCAAACTAGTTTGTATTACAAACCTCATTTTGTCTAGCCCTTCAGAAAGCACAAAAAAGGGGCGGCCCGCTGGGCCGCCCCTACAGAATGTGGGTAGTTACTCCATCAACCCGCTGGACTGCCATTCACCAGTGACCAGATACGCAACCTTTCGGGCAACGGATACTCCGTGGTCAGCGAACCGCTCAAAGTAGCGGCTCGCGAGCGTGACGTCGACGGTGCTGGGTGCAGAGGCATCCCAGTCGCTGGCGGCAATGGCTTTGAAGACGCCCGCGTGGAGTTCGTTGATGCGTGCGTTGTGAGCCGCAATGTCGTTGGTCAGCTCGAGGTTCCGCGTTTCCAGCAGATCACTGACTTTGGCCGCGATCGCGATGTCGAGTTCTGCGAGCTCTTTGAACGTGTCGAAGATGGGCGCGGGAACAACCTGGGCCGGATAGCGGAGCCTGGCCAGCTGGGCGATGTGGCGGGCCAGATCGCCCATGCGCTCCAGCGATGCGCTCATGCGAAGGGCGCCGACGATCATTCGAAGGTCCCGTGCCACTGGGCCCTGAAGGGCGAGAACGTCGATTGCGCGTTCGTCGAGATCGTTCTGCATGAAGTCGATGCGCGCGTCGGCAGCAATGACTTCCTCGGCGAGCTCAATGTCCGCATTCTCGAAGGCTTCCGTGGCTTTGCGCATGGCTTCGGTGACAAGCCTCGATATTTCAATCAGCTCTTCGCCGATCTGATGCAGCTCCGCCTGAAACACCTTACGCACTGGGCGTCCTTTCGTTCGTCGATCTCCGCGCACCTGCGGAGTACAGTTGGCCACCTTTCCAGCTACAGGTGAATCGGTATGCCACTTTAGGTGAACGTTAGTTGAACCATGGGTTGATTGCTACTGGATCGACGTCGGGCCTTCCCTGTGGCGCATAAGCTTGAGATGTGAATCCCTTGGTTGTTGGACTCGTTGCGGGCGTGCTTGGGCTGGCTGTCGGCGTCTTTGGCATGCTTGCATTCCGGGCGAGCGAGCGTCAGCGTCGTGAGCTGGTGGTCCCGGACGAATTTTCTTTGCCTGATGGTTCGGCGGAGGTCTTGTCGGTTATCGGCCGCGCCTACGTGATTGTCGATTCGATCGACGGCGTTCTTCGTGCAAGTCCTTCGGCCTTTGCCTTTGGGCTGGTCAGGGGTCATACGCTGGTTCACCCGGAGTTGCTGGGGCTCACCGGACGGGTTCGTCGGGACGGAGTGATCGAGGAACGGCAGCTGGAACTTCCGCGGGGCCCGTTGGGAGGCGGCTCGCTGGTGGTTGAGGTGCGGGTGGCATCTCTCGGCGCGGACCACATCCTGGTGTTGGCTGATGACCGCACCGAGATGGTTCGCACGGAGGAGATGCGCAATGATTTCGTGGCGAATGTTTCCCATGAATTGAAGACGCCCGTCGGCGCCATTTCGCTGTTGTCAGAAGCCCTCGAGGACGCCGCGGAGGACGGCCCCGCTGTCCGCCGATTCGCGGCGAGGATGCACAAGGAAGCTGGACGGCTGGCGGTCCTGGTCCAGGACATCATTGAGCTTTCACGGTTGACGTCCACGAACGTTGTCCAGGAGGGCGAGCCGGTGGATATCAACGCCGTGGTGTCAGAGGCAGTGGACCGCAACAAGCTTCCCGCGGAGGCCAGAAATATTCAGGTCGTGGTCGGAGGGACGGCAGGTGCTGCAGTCCACGGAGATTTTGAACTGCTGACGACTGCGTTCCGGAACCTGATCGACAACGCGATCCGGTATTCCCCGGACGGCTCGAGGGTTGGGGTGGGTATCCGCAGCCGCGACGGCCTGGCCTGCGTGTCGGTCACGGATCAGGGGCCGGGGATCAGCGCGGACGAGCAGGAGCGGGTCTTTGAGCGGTTCTACCGGCTGGATTCAGCGCGCTCCCGCCAAACCGGAGGTACTGGTTTGGGGTTGAGCATCGTTCGCCATGTGGTCTCCAACCATGGCGGTGAGGTGACCATCTGGTCCCAGCCGGGGCAAGGCTCCACGTTCACGGTCCGGCTTCCGGAGCTGGAGGACGCAGAGTCAGCGCCCGACGACGCCGCCCGGCTTTCGACGCCGGCGGTTTCCGGCGGCTTTATTCAGCAGACGCAATCGAGCGCAGTAGGCAAGGAGCAGTAGTTGACCCGGATTTTGATTGTGGAGGACGAGGAGTCCTTCAGCGACCCGCTTTCGTATCTTCTGGAGAAGGAGGGTTTCGAGGCGTGTGTGGTGGACAACGGTGTGGATGCCGTGACGGAGTTCGATAGGGCGGGAGCAGATCTTGTGTTGCTTGATCTGCAGCTGCCGGGGCAATCCGGTACAGAGGTCTGCCGACAGCTGCGGCAGCGCTCGGCGGTTCCGGTGATCATGTTGACGGCGCGTGATGCTGAGATCGACAAGGTGGTCGGTCTTGAGCTTGGTGCTGATGATTATGTGACAAAGCCGTATTCGTCCAGGGAACTTGTGGCCCGGATCCGGGCTGTGCTTCGGCGGCAGGCGGAGCCTGATGAGTTGGTATCAGCAACTGTTCAGGCTGGGCCCGTGCGTCTGGACGTGGATCGCCATGTGGTGAGCGTTCGTGGTGAACGGGCGCAGTTCCCATTGAAGGAGTTCGAGCTGCTGGAGATGCTGCTCCGGAATTCGGGTCGTGTGATGACTAGGGGTCAGCTGATCGACAGGGTCTGGGGTTCGGACTATGTCGGAGACACGAAGACCCTGGATGTCCACGTCAAGAGGTTGAGAACCAAGATTGAATTGGACCCTGCCGCGCCTCGGCACCTGGTGACGGTTCGGGGCTTGGGGTACAAGTTCGAGCCGTGAGCCGCAGTTCTGTGGTGATAGAAGAATGGCCGGCAACCTCGTGGGTTGCCGGCCATTCCTTTGGTGAGTTCTAGTGGTCGCCCTCTTCGGCGGCCTCTGATGTGGAGCTGCTTGGCTCGGGGGCGGGGGTGTATCCGCCGGGGACAAACTCCTGGTACCGCTCGAAGGTTCCGTCGAGGACAGGAATCTTGATGTCCTTCGTTTCGGAGTTCACGGTGAACGGCAGGTTTGCGAGGGCTCCGGGCGGTTCGCTGATGCCAGTCAGCGTGCCGTCTTCGGTGTCTTCATCCTCGAAAACGAACTTGCCGTTGCCGGGTATGGTGATCGTCGCAGTGGCTGAGCCGCCTTCGATGGTCAGCTGGACGTCAGATGAGGAATTGTTGAAGACCGTGCCCAGCAGGGTTCCGGGCTCATCTTCGCTAGGCGAGACCAACAGAATGTTGCGCAGTTCCAAGGGGCCGAGATCCTCGACAATCCCGTCGGACGCGGCGTATTCCATGGTGGTAGCCTGCGGTGACACTGCACTGCAGCCTGTCGCCGCGAACACGGCAACTGCGGCGGCAGCTGCGGCTACGGTGCGCTGCACATGTTTCCCGGGTGCAAATTTCACAGCACAAACTCCTGGTCAGATGATGTTTTTTCTTATTCGGCCTGCCCCCAGCCTATCGGCTCGGAAGCGGTTTGGTGGACTCTGGGTGTTCGTCCTCACATTGCCGGAAGCAATAGCCTCCGAATCCGTGAGGCTGACCCTGCACTTATTCGCGCGTTCGTCAAGACTCTTTCGTGATTCGCGCATCCTATCGACTGTTGGACCTGCGAGCCCTCTGACCTGCGGTAACGCCCTTCGGCGTGTCGGAAACGTGATAAACTATAGGTCGGGAAAGGGGAAAGTTCATATGGTTTTTGAGGTCGGCGAGACAGTAGTTTATCCTCACCACGGTGCTGCCAAAATTGAGGAAATCAAGAAGCGCACCATCAAGGGCGAAGAGAAGATGTATCTCAAGCTGCGGGTCGCCCAGGGCGATCTCGTGATTGAGGTACCGGCAGAAAACGTTGATCTCGTAGGGGTTCGCGATGTAGTGGGCAAGGAAGGCTTGGAGCACGTTTTTGATGTTCTTCGCGCTGAGTTCACCGAAGAGCCCACAAACTGGTCACGCCGTTACAAGGCAAATCTGGAGAAGCTGGCTTCCGGTGATGTCATCAAGGTGGCAGAGGTCGTCCGCGATCTCTGGCGACGGGACAATGACCGCGGACTTTCCGCCGGTGAAAAGCGGATGCTGGCGAAAGCTCGGCAGATCCTCATTTCGGAGCTGGCATTGGCCGAAAAGACCGACGAAGAGAAGGCCGCGAGCGTTCTGGATGAGGTTCTTGCATCCTGATCCTCAGTTCACGCGGTGAGCAGTAGATTTATGAAGGCGATCGGCCCATTGGGCCGGTCGCCTTCTTGCTGGTCAGATACCCTTGAGCGGTGAGCTTGAGATTTTATGACACGATGACCGCGAAGGTTCGGGACTTTGTTCCGCTGGTCCCTGGACAGGTGAGTCTCTACTACTGCGGCGCCACCGTTCAGGGTGCACCACATGTTGGGCACCTTCGCTCGGCTATTGTTTTCGATCAGCTCAGTCGATGGCTGGAATTCAGGGGGCACCGCGTCACCGTCGTCCGAAACGTGACAGACATCGACGATAAGATCCTGGCGAAGTCCGCCGAATCGTTCGGAGACACCCCTGCCCCAGACTCTGTCTCCCGTGAGGCATGGTGGGCGTTGGCCTACCGGTTTGAGCAGGCTTTCCTCAACGCCTATGACACGCTGGGCGTCAGGCGTCCTACCTATGAACCGAGAGCAACGGGTCACATACCGGAGATGCACGCGCTGATCTCTGCCCTGATCGAACGTGGCCACGCATATCCCGCAACGGACGCCTCCGGAGACGTGTACTTCGATGTCCGTTCGTGGGCGTCTTACGGGTCCCTAACGAATCAGAATATCGATGACATGCAGGCGGCCCCGGACGCAGATCCGCGTGGAAAGCGCGAACCACGGGATTTTGCGTTGTGGAAAGGGTGGAAAGAGGGCGAGCCGGAGTCCGCGGCGTGGGACAGCCCGTGGGGGCGTGGCCGTCCAGGGTGGCATCTGGAGTGCTCGGCCATGGCTGCGAAATATTTGGGCACGCAGTTCGATATCCACGGCGGTGGGTTGGACCTGCGTTTTCCTCACCATGAAAATGAGCTGGCCCAATCAACGGCGGCAGGTCAGGCCTTCGCAAACTTCTGGATGCATAACGGCATGGTGACATTCGAGGGCGACAAAATGTCGAAGTCGCTCGGCAACACGGTGGGTCCAGCCGAGCTGCTCGCCGATGCTAGCGCCCGCGTGGTTCGCTACTATCTGGGCCAGGCCCACTACCGCTCCATTCTGGACTACCGCCCCACATCGTTGGAGGAGGCGGCAGCCGCTATAAGCCGAATTGACGGTTTCATCGCCAAGGCGCGGGCAAAAGTTGGCGGCGATGCCGGCACCATCCCGGATGCGTTCGTGGCGGCGATGGATGAGGACCTGAACGTTCCGCAGGCGCTGGCAGCTTTGCATGAGTCTGTTCGCGCCGGCAACACCGCTATCGCTGCGGGCAATATGGACGATCTCGCCCGCGCACTCGGTGAGGTTCTGGCCATGACCAAAGTGTTGGGGCTCGACGATGCAGGAACGCCCGACGACGGCCGCGGACCGGAGCTGGAAGCGCTTGAGTCGCTTGTGCAGGGCCAGCTTGTTCGCCGTGCCGAGGCGCGGGCTGCGAAGGACTGGGCTGCGGCGGATGCCATTCGGGAGGGACTGACGGCGGCAGGGATCACGATTGAGGATTCGGCCGACGGCGCCACCTGGAGCTTCACTCAGCGGTAGCCCTGTAATGCGCGGTTTTCAGTCCGCGTAGACTGTACACATTCTGGACTTCTATTCAAAGGTGATTCTCCATGGCCAATACCGGACGCCCCGGGGCTGGGCGCAAGAACAAAAAAGGGCCTTCCGTAGGCACCGGTGGGCACGGCCGGAAAGCGCTGGAAGGCAGGGGTCCCACTCCCAAAGCGGAGGATCGCACGTACCACAAGGCTTACAAGAACAAGGAGCTGGCCGAGCGGTCGGCTACCAAGCATGCGGGCCGCGGCGCCGCTGGTTCGCGCGGTGGCGCGCGTGGGGGTCGCAGCAAGAACGCAGAGGAAATGGTCACGGGCAGGAACTCCGTGGTCGAGGCCCTGCGTGCTGGCATCCCCGCCAAAGCCCTGCATGTTGCTGTTCGCATTGACATGGATGACCGTGTCCGGGAGTCGCTGAAAGCAGCTGCCGAGCGCGGTATCCCGGTCATGGAAACGGGTAAGCCGGAGCTTGACCGAATGACCGATGAGGCCATTCACCAGGGCCTGGCCCTGCAGATCCCTCCCTATGAGTACGCGGAGCCGCTCGAGCTGGTTGCTGAAACCAGGGAGAAGTGGGAAAAGGGTCACATCCGTAATGCGCCCTTGTTCGTGGCGCTTGACGGCATCACGGATCCTCGAAACCTTGGAGCCATCATCCGGTCCGTGTCCGCGTTCAATGGGCACGGCGTCGTCGTTCCTGAACGCCGCTCAGTCGGTGTGACAGCTTCCGCCTGGAAAACCAGCGCGGGTGCCGCGGTGCGTGTGCCTGTGGCCCGTGCGGGAAATCTGAACAACACCCTCAAGTCCTTCAAGAAGATGGGCGTCTTTGTTCTCGGGCTCGACGGCGACGGCGACATTTCGTTGCCGGACCTTGAGCTTGCGAAGGATCCTATTTGTCTGGTTGTTGGTTCAGAGGGCAAGGGGTTGTCCCGGCTCGTGCGGGAGAACTGCGATCAGATCGTTTCCATCCCGATCAACTCGGCTATGGAGTCCCTCAATGCGTCGATGGCCGTCGGCATCAGCCTTTACGAGGTTTCTCGGCAACGGTCTGTCCGTTGATTCCTGCGTTCTTTCGATGATTGAACCGCAGCTCAATGGCACTTCCGTAGCGGGTTTTGCGACGGGTTTTTCCCGTGGCGGGAGTCAGTCACGGCCCTTTCCTCTGGGTGTTAGCGCTGGCGTGGAGGGCCGCGGCGTCAATGTCGCGGTGTTCGCGCCGGCTCACACAGGACTAACTGTCCATTTCCGTACATCTGGCGGTCAGTGGTCCTCGGTGCCGCTGACCGACTTTACGGATGGTATCCACCATGGTCTTGTGCCTGGGTTGGAGGCCGGGTGCCTCTATGGTTTGTGGCCGCAGGGTTATCCTTTGCGGGGATCGCTTTCGGAGTCCCAGCTGCTGCTGGACCCATATGGGCGCGCTATTGAAACAGTGCGCACGGAGTCTTCCACGAACTACTGGTCAGCCGTGGTCGAGCCTGATTTTGATTGGGGTGCTTCGTCTCGACCAGATATTCCGCTACGGGACACCGTGGTCTACGAGACGCATGTCAAAGGGCTGACGATCGCCCACCCGGATATCCCTGAGGAGCTTCGGGGAACCTACGCTGGTCTGGCTCATCCCGTCATGATCGAGCACCTGACGGCGCTCGGGGTCACTGCCGTGGAGCTGTTGCCCGTGCATTTTCATCTTGACGAGCTGCATCTGCGCGAGCTGGGCCTGACCAATTACTGGGGCTACAACACGTTGGGCTACTTTGCACTTCAGCCGGATTACGCCACGGAAGCTGCTCGCCGTGCCGGTCCGAAGGCTGTGCAGGACGAGTTCAAGGGCATGGTTCGGCTCTTGCACGAAGCAGGCCTAGAAGTGATTTTGGACGTGGTCTACAACCATACGGCTGAGGGCGGGGCAGATCAGCCTGCTCTTAGCTGGCGCGGTCTTGGTGAGCGGGAGTATTACCGCCATAACTCTGATGGGTCGTATCAGGACACTACTGGCTGCGGTAATACCCTTGATTTCTCGCAGCCGTGGGTCGTCCAGTTCGCGTTGGATTCGTTGCGTTACTGGGTGGGTGAGTTCCAGATCGATGGTTTCCGCTTTGATCTTGCGGTGGCACTTGCCCGGGATACCGATAACTCCTTCAATTCCCGGCACGCGTTCCTGGTCGCTGCGCGTGCGGACCCGGCCCTGTCGGGTGTGAAGCTGTTCGCAGAGCCGTGGGATGTGGGACCGGATGGTTGGCAGACGGGCCGTTTCCCTGTCGGTTGGGCTGACTGGAATGACAAGTTCCGGGACACGGTCAAGGACTTTTGGTTGGCTGACGCGGCGTCGATGCACGACGGCGGTGGAGCGGGTTCGGTTGCGCATATCGCCGGTTGCCTGGCCGGTTCCGGGGATGTCTTCGCTCCATCAGGTCGTTCGCCGCTGGCCTCCTTGAACTATGTCACCGCCCACGATGGTTTCACGCTGGCGGATCTGACCGCGTACAACGAGAAGCACAACGAAGCCAACGGTGAGCACAACCGGGATGGCCACAGCGATAATCGAAGCTGGAACCATGGGACGGAAGGTGTCACCGATGATGCCTCGATTCTCCAGACCCGGGATCAGACCGCACGAAACCTGATGGCCACATTGCTGTTGTCTCTGGGCATTCCCATGATTTCCGCCGGCGATGAGCTGGGGCGCTCGCAGCAGGGGAACAACAACGCTTATTGTCAGGACAACGAGGTCACGTGGGTGGATTGGACCCGCAATGACCGTCAGCGGAAAATGTTTCACACCACCAGGTCACTGCTGAAGATTCGGCGGGAGTTTCTGGCCCACCAGCCGTACAGCTACCCAGCAAGGGGCGAGAGTTCGTATCTGTTGTGGTTCAACGCCGATGGGCAGCCGATGACCCAGGAGCAGTGGGGATCGGACAGGGTGGTTCAGTTGCTGCTGGGTTCGCCGGATGGGATCCTCGACGGTCTGATTGTCATCAATGGCAGTCTCAGGGACATCGATGTGGTCCTGCCTCCTCCTTCTGCCCTGCGTGAGTTCGGGTTGTCGGAGGATGACGTGCTGCTCTTTGACCGCAGGTTCTCCACGGCTGCGCATGATTCGCGGCGGGGGACTGTCACTGCGGGTGGACATTGTGATCATGTAGGAGCAAATACGGTGACGGTTTACAGGGGGCGCGGCTGATGGCGGGAACGACGACGACAATGGGGTCGGTGGGAAGGGCTGTGCTGGCCGTTCGCGTGGCGGTGGTGTTCCTCCTGGTCTGTGTCGGGGCGCTTGTCCTCGGTGGTTGCGCGCTGGTTGCACCCAGCGGTGCCGGGCCTGAAACGAGCCAGGGCGTTCCGACTGCCGTGACGAGTGGTCCGGCGAATGAGTCCGGGTTGCCGGGCATCGCCGAGAGCGAGCTTCCGCCTGAGGCGTGGGACACGCTCGATCTGATCAGGCAGGGCGGCCCGTTTCCTTATGACCGTGACGGCCTGACGTTCCGCAATTCCGAGGGGCTTCTCCCTGCTGAACCGCGAGGGTATTACAGCGAGTACACGGTAATCACCCCTGGTGAGAGCGATCGTGGTGCCCGGCGTATCGTGGTCGGCGACGGTGCGGAAAAGTATTACACCGCAGATCACTACAGCAGCTTTGAGTTCATTGAGGAGGGACGATGACCGGCACCACTGTCGATGAGGCAATTCGGGCAGAAGCCGCTGAGGGTCGCACGACCGTCGTTATCGGGCCGGCCGCTTCGTTGTCGGGCCTCTTCGACGAGTTCGCTGAGAAGCTCCATTTCCCGGGCCACTTTGGTCATAACCTGGACGCGCTTTATGACTGCCTGCTGGACTACGCACTGGATCTGGGCAGCCCGGTCACGATTGTGTGGTCCGTCGACCCAAAGGCGCAGAACATCGATGTCGAGGAGGTTAGCGGCATTCTCGAGGACGTGGAGAACTTCGCTTCTTCAGGCAAGGGTAAAACGGTCCCGTTCAGGGCCCGTCGTCTGACCTGATCCTGTCTCAGGCGTTCGCGACCAGCCCCAGTTCGGCTCGCGCGGTGAGCTGTGGATGCGCCGGAAGAACACGCACGGTGTAACCGAAGGAACCCGGGTGGTTCACTTCGATTTTCCCGGCGAAGATGTATCTGCCGTCGCCCAGTTCCTGTGCCACCGTCAGCGTCTGAAGCGTCACGTCGCCCAGCTCGTCGGATTCGGTGACCCGGCCGTAGGCCGCTTCCACCAGCACGTCCGACGGCGAGAGCGTTCCGAGTGAAACGAACGCGTTCACGTCGAGGCGGTCGCCGATGCGCGGGTCCTCGGTGACGCCCGTGGAGTCCACGTGCTCAACGGAGACTGAACTCCAGGCGTTCCGGGCCTGCTGCACGTAGGCTGCAAGGTCCCGGGCGACGTCGTAGTTGTTCTCCCGGGCTGTGCGGCCGGACTGCGCCGCAGGGACGTACAACGCCTGGACGTAGTCCTGGAGCATCCGCTCCGCTGAGACTGCGGGGCCGAGTTCTGCAAGCGTGTGCTTGACCATGGCCACCCACGCGTGGGGCACGCCGTCCGAGGCGGCTGCGACCGGCGCTGCATGCGCGCCGTAGGCCTGTTCCCCGGAGCCCTCGTAGAACAGCGGGGTGACCTTTGTTTCGAGCAGTTGGTAGAGGGCAGCGGATTCAATGTCGTCGCGCTCTTCCGGGGGAGTCCCGGCTTCTGCTGTGGGGATGGCCCAGCCGTTGTGGCCGTCGTACATCTCATCCCACCAGCCGTCGAGGACAGACAGGTTGAGCCCACCGTTGATCGCGGCTTTCATCCCGGACGTTCCGCACGCTTCGAGGGGGCGGAGCGGGTTGTTGAGCCATACATCGCAGCCCGGGAACAGCGTCCTGGCCATCGCGATGTCGTAGTTGGGCAGGAAGACGATCCTGTGGCGTACCTCGGGGTCGTCAGTGAAGCGCACCAGATCCTGGATCATGAGCTTGCCCTGCTCGTCCGCGGGGTGGGACTTGCCGGCGATCACAAGCTGGATTGGGCGTTCTTCATCCAGCAGGAGAGCCTTCAACCGGGCGGGGTCCCTGAGCATCAGGGTGAGCCGCTTGTACGTGGGTACGCGCCGGGCGAATCCAATGGTCAGAACCCGCGGGTCAAGGACGGAATCGGTCCACTCGAGTTCCGAGGCAGACGCGCCGCGTTTCCGCCATGATGCCTTCAGCCGCTGCCTCACGTCCTGGATGAGCTGTTCGCGCATCTGTCGGCGGAGCGACCAGATGTCGGCGTCGTCGACGTCGAGAGCTTTGCTCCAGGCCGGATCGAGAATCGATTCTGCTCCGAACTTCTCCTGGGAGAAGTCGGCGATGAGCGGATCCACCCACGACGGCACGTGCACACCGTTGGTCACGGATCCGATGGGGACTTCAGTGGTGTCGAAGCCTGGCCACAGGCCGGAGAACATTCCGCGTGAGACCTGCCCGTGCAGTTTCGCCACGCCGTTGGCGCGTTGGGCGAGCCGCAGGCCCATGACGGCCATGTTGAACTTGCTGGGGTCGCCGTCGTCGTGGTCCTCGCTGCCGAGCGCAAGGACCTGATCCACCGGAACGGAAGGCGCCAGCCCGGCTGCGAAGAAATGGGAGACCTGGTCCCGCTCGAACCTGTCGATGCCGGCCGGTACGGGCGTGTGGGTGGTGAATACGGTGGAAGCGCGTCCTGCGGCCAGCGCCTCGTCCCAGCTGAGTCCGCTGTCCATGAGTTCGCGGATTCTCTCAATGCCCAGGAACCCTGCGTGGCCCTCATTGGTGTGGAACACCTCGGGTGTGGGCGCACCGGTGAGCCGCTCGAAGGCCCGTAGCGCCTTGACTCCGCCCATTCCGAGCAGGAGTTCCTGCTGCAGCCGGTGGTCGCCGCCGCCTCCGTAGAGCCGATCCGTGATGGATCGTGCGGCTTCATCGTTCGAGGGAACGTTGGAGTCCATCAGGAGCAGGGGAACGCGTCCGACGTCGGCTCTCCAAATGCGGGCGTGAAGCGTCCGGCCGTTGGGGAGCGGTAGGGAAATCTCG
This sequence comes from uncultured Micrococcaceae bacterium, assembly GCA_947502645.1. Taxonomy (GTDB): domain Bacteria; phylum Actinomycetota; class Actinomycetes; order Actinomycetales; family Micrococcaceae; genus Arthrobacter_J. The sequence goes on from CANNAD010000001.1 coordinate 1,326,289, forward strand.
GTGGGCGTGTCGTCGGCTTCCCTCAGCAGTGTCAGGGGCAGCTCGTCCGGGTCCAGCACGGGGTAGGTTTCCTGCTGCCATGCGTCCCGGTTGAGCGATTGTTTGAAGTAGCCGGACTGGTAGAGCAGGCCGACGCCGACGATGGGGACACCGAGGTCCGATGCCGCCTTCAGGTGGTCGCCGGCAAGGATGCCGAGCCCTCCGGAGTACTGAGGAAGGACGGCGCTGATGCCGTACTCAGGGGAGAAGTACGCGATGCTTTGCGGGGCTTCAGCCCCGATCGACTGGTACCAGCGCGGTTCACGAAGGTAGTTTTCGAGCTCCCGGCCGAGGTGGGTGATGCGTTCCACGAGGTGGGGTGTATCGGCGAGTTGCTGGAGCTGGTCCCGGCCCAACGAGCCCAGGAATACAAGCGGATCCTCGTTGCTAGCTCTCCAGGCGGCAGGATCGATGTCGTGGAACAGACGCCGCGTAGGCAGATGCCACGACCATCGGAGATTGTGGGCCAGCTTGCCCAGCATCTCGATGTTTTCCGGAAGTACGGTTCGGACAGTAAATCTGCGGATAGCCTTCACGAGCGCAACGTTAGCGTACTTCTGCCACGGAATGGGAGGGGTGCTAAACCGACTTTGAATTGATCTCGGAATTTCTTAGCAATCGGTCCTGATTGTCGATAACGTCTAACTTGTGAGTAAACCCAGCGAGATACCACACGATGTCCTGTCAGCTGCCGGAATACGTTTCGGCCGAATTCCCGTTACCGCGGTTTCCCCTGTGGTTGAGGGCGGACGCTTTCCGGCGAAGGCCCTGCCCGGTGAGGACATTGTGGTGGCGGCAACGGTGTTCCGTGAGGGACACGACCAGCTGGGAGTCAGCGCTGCGCTGATGGATCCCTCTGGTGCTGAAGTCCAGCGGGTTCGCCTGCATCCAACGGTGCCGGGGACTGACCGTTGGGAGGGTCTGCTTCGGCCGGACCGCACGGGTCGGTGGACTTTTCTGGTCGAGGGCTGGACGGACCGGTACGCAACGTGGAGCCATAACGCGAGCGTCAAGATCGCTGCGGGAGTCGACGTCGAGCTCATGCTTCAGGAGGGCGCTGCGCTGTTCACCGAGGCCGCGCAGGAGAGCGGTGTTCCTGTGACGTGCCGCAACGCCTTCCGTGCTGCGGGCGCCACGCTCGAGGATGCCTCTCTCTCTACCGAAGAGCGGCTTCAGGCCGGACACAACGATGCCGTGCGAGAAGCTGTGGAAGCACACCCGCTGAGGGCTCAGGTTACTGCCTCGCAGGAGTTCCCACTTTTGGTGGAACGTGAGTTGGCGGGCCGGGGAGCCTGGTACGAGTTCTTCCCCCGGTCAGAGGGCGCTGTGTACGATCCGGTGTCGATGTCCTGGACGTCGGGAAATTTCCGTACTGCCGCTGAGCGTCTGCCTGCCGTTGCCAAGATGGCGTTCGACGTCGTCTACCTTCCCCCGATCCATCCGATCGGGGTGACGCACAGGAAGGGTCCCAATAACACCCTGACTGCGGGTCCTGAAGATCCTGGTTCACCGTGGGCGATCGGAGCCGCGGAGGGCGGCCATGACGCCATTCATCCCGACCTTGGCACTTTCGACGATTTCGATGCGTTTGTGGAACGGGCGCGTGAGCTCGGCATGGAGGTTGCGCTCGACCTCGCGCTGCAGGCTTCTCCGGATCATCCCTGGGTTGATGAGCACCCCGAGTGGTTCACTACGCGAGTGGACGGTTCCATCGCTTACGCGGAAAACCCTCCCAAGAAGTACCAGGACATTTATCCGCTGAATTTTGACAATGATCCGGATGGCCTGTCGCTGGAGGTGCTGAGGGTCGTCCGCCTCTGGATCAGCCATGGGGTGCGCATATTCCGTGTGGATAATCCGCACACCAAGCCCGTCGTGTTCTGGGAGTGGCTCATTCGTGAGGTCAACGCCGTTGATCCCGATGTTGTTTTCCTGGCCGAGGCCTTCACCCGCCCGGCCATGATGCATGCGCTGGGCAGGGCTGGATTCCAGCAGTCGTACTCGTATTTCACGTGGCGGAATACCAAAAAGGAACTTGAGGAGTACTTCATGGAGGTCAGCCATGAGTCTCCGGCCTTTTTCCGGCCCAACTTCTTTGTGAACACTCCGGATATCCTCACCGAGTTCCTTCAGTACGGCGGTCCCGCAGGGTTCAAGATCCGGGCTGTCCTGGCTGCTATGGCCAGTCCGTTGTGGGGTGTCTACTCCGGGTATGAACTCTTCGAGCACGTGGCTCGACCTGGGGCCGAGGAATACATCGACAATGAAAAATTCCAGTACCGGCCGCGTGATTTTGCTGCTGCTGAAGCGCAGGGCCGGAGTCTTGCCCCATATCTGACACGGCTGAATGAGATCCGGCGGGCGCATCCCGCGCTTGGGGACCTGCAGAACCTCACGCTGCACTCCAGCACGGATGAGGCAACGCTGGTCTTCTCCAAGCACAAGGAGACCGACGACGGCGGAGACACGATCATTGTCGTCGTCAACGTTGATCCGCACAGTGCCAGGGAAAGCACTGTTTCCCTCAATCTGGATGCCCTGCATCTCAGTGAGCAGGACACCTTTCATGACGGTTCTTTCTGGGTGGATGATCTCCTCAGCGGAAACAGTTGGCAGTGGAACGAACACAATTACGTGCGCCTTGATGCGCACGTGGAACCCGCACATATCCTTTCCATCAGGAGGAGCCGCTAGTGCCTTACCCGTACTCACTGCACGCGCCAGGCCTGACCCACGATCCGCACTGGTATCGGAAGGCGGTCTTTTATGAAGTTCTGGTCCGCGGTTTCGCAGATGCCAATGGCGACGGGTCGGGCGATTTCTCCGGCTTGATTGAACGACTCGACTACCTGCAGTGGCTGGGAATTGATTGCCTGTGGATTCCGCCGTTCTTCAAGTCACCGCTGCGCGACGGCGGCTATGACATCCAGGACTACTACGACGTCCTGGATGAGTTTGGAACGATCAACGACTTCAAGCGCCTGGTGACCGAGGCTCACGCTCGCGGCGTTCGCGTAGTCATCGATCTTCCCCTGAACCATACATCTGACAAGCACGAGTGGTTCGAGGAGTCGCGGGCCAATCCGGACGGCCCGTACGGCGACTTCTACGTGTGGAGTGACACAGATGAGAAGTACGAGGATGCGCGAATCATCTTCGTGGACACGGAGGAGTCCAACTGGACATTCGATCCGATCCGCCGACAGTTCTTCTGGCACCGTTTTTTCAGTCATCAGCCGGACCTGAACTTCGAGAACCCGAAGGTTATCGAGGCTCTCTACGACGTCGTCCGTTTCTGGTTGGATCAGGGAATCGACGGCTTCCGCGCGGATGCTATCCCGTATCTGTTCGAGGAGGAGGGCACAAACTGTGAGAATCTCCCGAAAACGCATGCGTTCCTTAAGGACCTCCGTGCCATGGTGGACAACGAATACCCAGGCCGCGTGATTATTGCCGAGGCCAATCAGATGCCGGACGAGGTTGTTGAGTACTTCGGCGATGAGAACGGCGCCGAATGCCACATGTGCTTCCACTTTCCGATCATGCCGCGGCTGTTCTACGCGCTGCGGGATCAGAAAGCGGCACCGATCATCCAGACCATGGCGGAGACCCCGGAGATTCCTGCGGGTGCGCAGTGGGGCACGTTCCTGCGGAACCATGACGAGTTGACGCTTGAGATGGTGACCACTGAGGAACGCGAAGCGATGCTCGGCTGGTACGCCCCTGATTCGCGGATGCGTGCCAATGTAGGCATCCGACGTCGGCTCGCGCCGCTTCTGGACAACTCCCGCGCGGAGATTGAGCTCATCCATGCGATGCTGCTGTCCCTTCCCGGCAGCCCGTTCCTCTATTACGGCGACGAGATCGGTATGGGGGACAACATCTGGCTCGATGACCGCGATGCGTCCCGAACTCCCATGCAATGGAATCCGGACCGGAACGCAGGGTTCTCAACGGCAGATCCGGGAAAGTTGTATCTTCCCGTTGTCCAGTCGCTGGTTTACCACTACAACCACGTCAACGTTGAGGCACACTTGGCTACCTCAGGGTCGCTGCTGCACTGGGTCCGGCAGATGCTCGCAGTTCGGCGTTCTCATCCCGCGTTCGGGTTGGGTTCCTACCGGAGCGTCCATACAGACTCGGAACCTGTTCTCGCCTTCCTGCGGGACCTTCCAGCCGGAAATATTGAGGACGAGCGCGAGGAAACGATTCTTTGTATTTTCAATCTCTCGCAGCATCCTGTCGCGGCGCGCATGCAATTGCCTGAGTATGCGGGGCGTGGGCTGCGGGATCTGTTCGGCGGCACCCCGTTCCCGGAATTTGGGGATGATGGCAGCATCACACTGACTATGGGTAGCCATGATTTCTACTGGCTGCGGGTTCGCTCAGCAGCTTCCAACACCACATCGCCCCAAACAGGGGTTCTCCCGGTTGTTTCGGCTACGAAGGCGGTTGACTGATGGCGACTATGACGCCCGCACTCCCGGACCTGCTCGAGTCCTGGCTCCCGAATCAGCGTTGGTTCCCCTCGAGGGGCCGCGAGGTGAAGCTGCAGAGGGTTGGCGGCATCAAGCTGCAGGATCCGGCTGGCGAAGTGGGTCTGGAGGTCCACATTGTTGCTGTGATTTCGGGTCGGCGCACTGACGTCATCAGCGTTCCGTTGAGTATTCGCGCGGAGCCTGCGAAGGCGTCGGGCCTGAGCTTCATCGGTGAGACCGAGCATTCAGAGCTCGGTCGGCGCTGGGTTTACGACGGCACGTCTGATCCCGTGTTCGTCTCGGCGTGGCTTGAGCTGATGCGCACTTCCGGTACCACCGCCGATGGGCGCACGGAAGGTCAGGCCCATGGCGGGTTCGAATCCTGGAACGAGTTCCCGTCTCCGGTGTCCTGTCGTGCTCTCGCTGGTGAGCAGTCCAATACGTCGGTCGTTGTGGAGACGGACCGCGTTCCATTGATTGTGAAGTTCTACCGTGTTCTTGCGGAGGGAGCCAGCCCAGACGTCGAGGTCAGCGCTGCTTTGACAGCCGCTGGCTCTTCTGACGTCCCGGTGACTTATGGCGCCGTGCGCGGCAGCTGGCGCACTGGATCGGGTGAATCCGGGCAATGGACTGCAGGCCATCTGAGTGTTGTTCGTGAGTTCGTTCAGGACGGGACTGACGCGTGGCGAAGTGCTTCGGCTGCTGCTTTGGATGGCGTTGATTTCACGGCTGAGGCGGAGGAGCTGGGCCGGGTCACCGGTCGTATCCACGCTCAGCTGCGCACGGAACTCGGAGCGCGGGAGGCCACTGCGGACGAAACGCAGGAGTTCCTGGAAACGGTGGTGCACCGTATTCAGTGGGCGTGGCGGGAAGCGCACGACGTCGTCGGCCCCTTGGAGGGGGAGGTGGAGCGGCTGCTGTCGCAGCTTCGAGCGTTGGAGAGTCTGCCGGCGCTTCAGCGCATCCACGCGGACTACCATCTCGGTCAGGTTCTTTACTCACCGACCCGGGGGTGGATTGTTCTCGATTTCGAGGGTGAGCCGTTGCGCTCTGCAGCAGAGCGGAGCGTTCCTGATGTTCCGTTGCGCGATGTCGTTGGCATGCTGCGTTCTTTCGACTACGCAGCCGGTGTGGTTATCAATGCTGCCCCTCCCGCCAATCGTGCTGGGCGAACGGAGGAAGCCCGGCGTTGGGCAAGGGCTACGAGTCACGCGTTCTTGCGCGGGTATCAGGAGGAATCAGGGTTCCGCGTTGACCCGACCTCCGTGTTGTTCACCGGGCTCTGGGTGGACAAGGCCCTTTACGAGGTTGTTTATGAGTTGCGCAGTCGTCCCGACTGGGTGGAGGTTCCTGCCACGGCGGTGCGGCGCGCGCTTGATTCTGTTCCCGGGGATGTCATAGAGGCGGGTGCCCCGGAGCCCAGCGATGTTCCACAGTTTGTGCCCGCGGAGATACTACAGGCCGTATCGGAGGGGCGTTATCACCAGCCGCACCAGGTACTTGGTGCACATCTGCCTCCCGCTGGGGAAGGCTCAGCAGATTCTGATGTTGTCACTATCCGGACGCTCCGGCGGCTGGCCCAGAGTGTCGACGTCGTGACGTCCACCGGCGAGTTTGGGCTCACTCACGAGCACAACGGCATCTGGGCCGGAACGATCCCGGCGGAGCAGCCCGGCCATGTGCCGGATTACCGTTTGAAGGTGGCGTACGACGGCGGTTCGCCGGAGACGGTCGATGATCCTTACCGTTTCCTCCCGACCGTCGGCGAGGTTGACCTGCATCTGATTGGCGAGGGGCGGCACGAGTCGCTGTGGACCGTGCTTGGTTCCCACATCCGGCATTATTCGTCTGTTCTGGGCGATGTGAATGGTGTCAGTTTTGCTGTGTGGGCTCCCAACGCTCGGGCTATCCGTGTGAAAGCGGATTTCAATGGCTGGGACGGTTCGACGAACGCGATGCGCAGCCTTGGCGGTTCAGGTGTGTGGGAGTTGTTCATCCCTGACGTCGCGGCCGGCGCACGCTACAAGTATGAGATTCTCGGCAGCGACGGCCAGTGGCGGGAGAAGGCGGACCCCATGGCCCGGTTCACCGAGGTCCCGCCGCTGACGGCTTCGCGTGTTGTCGAGTCCACGTACTCCTTCGGCGACGGCGAGTGGATGGCTGAGCGCGCTGAGCGGAATCCGCACAATGGGCCGATGAGCGTTTATGAGGTTCATTTGGGTTCGTGGCGTATTGGCCTGGGGTACCGGGAGCTCGCCGAGCAGCTGGTCGAGTATGTGCAGTGGCAGGGGTTCACCCATGTGGAATTGATGCCTGTCGCGGAGCATCCTTTTGGCGGTTCGTGGGGTTATCAGGTCACGTCCTACTATGCGCCGACGTCGCGTTTTGGCGATCCGGACGACTTCAAGTATCTGGTCGACCGGCTGCACCAGGCGGGTATCGGCGTCATTCTCGACTGGGTTCCTGCACATTTCCCGAAGGATGAGTGGGCGCTCGCAAAATTCGATGGGCAGCCGCTGTATGAACATCCTGATCCCTTCCTCGGAGAGCATCAGGACTGGGGAACGCTGATCTTCGATTTTGGCCGCAACCAGGTGCGTAACTTCCTTGTTGCCAATGCGTTGTATTGGCTGGAGGAGTTCCACATTGATGGTCTGCGTGTTGATGCCGTTGCGTCGATGCTCTATCTGGACTATTCACGGGAGGCTGGTCAGTGGCGCCCGAATGTTCGCGGTGGACGCGAGAATCTTGAGGCGATCGCATTCCTCCAAGAGGTCAATGCGACTGCGTATCGCCGGGCTCCCGGCATTGTCATGATTGCGGAGGAGTCCACAGCTTTCGACGGCGTCACGCGCCCGACGTCGGCTGGCGGCCTTGGCTTCGGCATCAAGTGGAACATGGGTTGGATGCACGATTCGCTGCAGTACATGGCGGAGGATCCCATCAACCGGTCTTTCCACCACAACAAGGCGACCTTCTCTCTGGCTTACGCGTATACCGAGAACTTCCTGCTGCCGATCAGCCATGACGAGGTTGTTCACGGCAAGGGGTCGCTGCTGCGCAAGATGCCGGGGGATCGTTGGCAGCAGCTCGCGAACCTTCGCGCCTACTTTGCATTCCAGTGGGCGCACCCGGGCAAGCAGCTGATTTTCATGGGAACTGAATTTGGCCAGGAATCTGAGTGGTCCGAGGCTCATGGTCTGGATTGGTGGCTGTCGGATAATCCTCCGCATAAGGGAGTGCAGGAACTGGTCCGCTCGTTGAACGCGGTCTATCGTGACACCCCGGCGCTCTTTGTACAGGACAACGAGCCGTCCGGGTTCCAGTGGATCGACGAAAATGACCGCTCACACAACGTGCTGTCTTTCATTCGGTGGGATCAGGACGGCAATCCGTTGGTCTGCGTCGCGAACTTTTCGGGAAGCACGCATGAGCAGTACCGTCTCGGTCTTCCGCAGGCGGGTCAGTGGAGGGAAGTGCTCAACACTGACGCCAGCGATTTCGGTGGTGCCGGCGGCGGAAATATGGGCGTAGTCCATGCCGGGGAGGATGGTCTCAACGGCCAACCCGCCAGTGCTTCATTGACTGTGCCGGCACTGTCCGTGCTCTACCTCGTGCCCGCCTGAGAGCCCGAGATTCAGGCGATTTACATTCCGTGAGAAACGGTGTTAGAGTTTATATCCGCTGCTCAAGGGGAAACCCGAGAGCTGGCAGCCGATCTTCCTCAGAAACCTAGGTTTCGACTCGCTCTGCGGGTCAGGGAAAATCAGCTCGGTTTGACTCTCACAGAGTAACCGGGTAAGTTTGAGAAGTTGCTCCGGAGCGATGCAGGGCCTGAAGGTTGGGTGTTGTTGGTACCGGGAGTTACCTGTTGTTTGAGAACTCAATAGTGTGCCAAGTTTGTTGATACCAATTTTTTATTGGTTGATTTGGTTGTGGTGCTG
>CANNAD010000002.1 GCA_947502645.1 uncultured Micrococcaceae bacterium
CACCGCCGGACACAACCACAGGTACAGGCCCCACACCACACGGTGCGGGGCCTGACCCACTTAACAACCCAAACCACCCCGGCACCATGACGACCACCAAACGGTTCGGCCACGTCGACTAGACTTGAGCTGACTGGCCCGTGGAGACGACTGGGCCCCAGGGAAATTCCATATCAATAGTGTCGGTCCGGGCCCCACAATGTGTGCGGTTCAGGACGAGAGGATGAAGCGGCCATGCCAGAGAACAGCGACCGCCAGGGCGGTCAGGGGCGCAACTTCGGTAAGCGTGAATACGGCAACGACAAAAGGGACGACGCCAATCGGCCCAAACGTCCCTACTCTCCCCGGGACGGCGCTGGATCAGGTAAATCCGCTGATGGCAGAGGTCCCAAGCGACATGACGGCCGGCCAGCCTCACCGCGACGGGACGACCGCGCCTCCTCCGGCTGGAAGAAGCCCGAACGCGCAGGAGCCACCGGAGAGGACAGGCCCGCACGCGTCCACAATGCGGCAGATCTCCGAAGTGCCAACCGTGCCGACAGAGAGCGTTCCCCCGAGATCGACGAAGATGTCACAGGGGATGAACTGGACCGCGTCACTCGACGTCAGGTTCAGACCCTTGAAACCCGCAATGCAGAATGGGTCGCGAAGCACCTGGTTATGGCCGGCAGGCTGCTCGACGACGAACCAGCGCTGGCGTTCGAGCATGCACTGGCAGCCAGCCGACGAGGCGGCAGACTTGCAGCAGTTCGTGAAGCAGTGGGGTTGACCGCATACGCTGCAGGTAATTACTCAGAGGCGCTGCGGGAGCTGCGGACCTTCCGTCGTATCAGCGGTTCCAACATTCACCTTCCCTTGATGGCGGACTGTGAACGGGGGCTCGACCGCCCGGACCGCGCACTCGAGATGGCGCGTTCGGAAGAGGCGTCCACCCTCGACACTGCGGGTCAGGTAGAGATGGCGATTGTGGTCTCGGGTGCGCGACGCGATATGGAGCAGCCGGAGGCCGCTCTCGCTGCACTGGAGATTCCACAACTGGACCGAAACCGTGCATTTTCATACAGTCCTCGCCTCTTCCGTGCGTACGCGGATGTTCTGAGCGAGCTGGGTCGAACAGGCGAAGCTGCCGACTGGAATCATCGGGCGCTGGTAGCCGAAGACGCACTCGGTATCGGGGCCAACGCCGAACCAGAGATTCTTGATCTGGCTGGCGACGAGGAGCCACCGCGTTCCTCGCGACGGTGACTACCCGTGCACCAGGAAGTTCTGATTGCAGGCTACGACGCAGTCCTGTCTGATCTGGACGGCGTGGTTTACGCCGGCCCTAACGCGATACCCGGTGCGGTACACGCGTTGCAGTCGGTTTCGACGCGAGGCATATCTCTGGCGTACGTCACCAACAATGCGTCCCGGTCACCCGAAGAAGTAGCAGCTCATCTTCGTGAACTTGGCGCTCCAGCAAGTCCTGAACAGGTCTTCGGATCAGCACCTGAGGGAGCGGCCCTGCTCGCGAACAGGCTGCGGCCCGGATCAACTGTTCTCGTCAGCGGCAGCTCGTATCTCAGAGAGCAAGTCATCGCGGCTGGTCTCACGCCCGTTGATTCTGCCGATGACCGTCCGGACGGAGTTATCCAGGGGTTCGACCCATCACTGGCCTGGGCTGATCTGGCTGAAGCTGCCTACGCGGTGGCCAGAGGTGCTGTCTGGGTAGCAACGAACGCGGACATGAGCCTCCCGGGGAGCAGGGGAACGGCGCCTGGCAATGGCGCTCTTGTGGCTGCAGTCAGTGCTGCTACCGGCACGTACCCCGAGGTGGCAGGAAAGCCGGAGGCCCGTTTATTCAACACGGCAGCGAAGCGGTTGAATGCTGAGCGTCCCCTTGTCGTCGGTGATCGGCTGGATACGGATATTCGTGGCGGCAACCGGGCGAACATGACGACGGCGCTCGTCCTGACGGGCGTGAACGGCTGGACGGACGCACTGGTTGCGCCATCCTCGGATCGTCCCAATCTGTTGCTGCACGATCTGCCCGGTCTGTTCGCACCCTATGAAGCACCCGAAGAGTCCGAGGGTACACAAATTTGCGGGCAAGCCCGTGCCCACGTTGAGGGGCAGCGGCTGTACGTGGATGGCGACCCAGAGAGCATCGACCTGTGGAGGGCCGCCTGCGCCGCCTGGTGGGCCCGCTGGCCGGACGCGTCGCCGGCCGTCGTTCCGGAGCTGGTTGTCAACGGCGAGGTTCCCCGGAACGGTGGACTGCTGTGAGCGAAGACGAAACCACTGATGACATCTTCGCCGATCGGCTGAACGCCCTTGAAGCACTCACACCTCATGATCAGCTTCCGGTTTTCGAGGAAATCCTCACGGAACTGAGTGCCGGGCTGGATCAGAAGGGACAGGAATAGCCGTGACAAGGCTCGATCAGGAGCTGGTTCACCGCGGTATGGCCCGCTCGCGCTCACACGCGGCCGCCCTCGTAGCTGAAGGACGTGTGCTCAGCAATGGTGTCCCAGCGTGGAAGCCCGCGTTGAAAGTGTCGTCGGAGGACGAGCTGCAGCTGATTGCGGACGGACGCGAAGAGTTTGTCAGCCGTGCAGGCCGGAAGCTGGCGGACGCGCTTGATGTCTTCACCGCGGTTCAACCACGGGGACTGAGGTGCCTGGACGCCGGAGCCTCCACGGGGGGATTCACCGATGTTCTGCTGCGGCGGGGCGCGGCCTCGGTGGCCGCCGTCGACGTCGGGCATGGACAGCTCGTGCGCTCTATCCGTGAGGACCCGCGCGTAGAAGTTCATGAAGGCACCAACGTGCGGTACCTCGACGTCGCCGCTGTGCAGGGCCCGTTCGAACTCACCGTGGCGGACCTGTCTTTTATATCGCTGACTGTTGTTATGGAGGCGCTCTGCAGGGCAACACGTCGCGGCGGTTCGTTGCTCCTGATGGTCAAGCCCCAATTCGAGGTGGGCCGTCAGCGGCTGCCGCACACCGGCGTCGTCGTCGATGAAATGGACCGGCAGGATGCCGTGGTCAATGTCGTGATCTCGGCGTTGAAAAATGGTGCCTCGCCTGCCGGCCTCGTGCGCAACCCAATTGCAGGACAGGACGGCAATGTAGAGTTTTTCCTATGGCTGGACAATCCGCTCTCGGTGCTGCCAGCCACCAACGATGATGCAGAAGCGCGCGCGAAAAGCTTTGTCGACGCCAGCGCGGCCTTTGGCCTGAAAGGGCAGGAACGCAACTGATACGGGAAGGTGAAACTGTGGCCAGGAGACGCATATTGGTCCTCGCACACACGGGCCGCAGAGATGCCATGGAAGCCGCCCAGGAGACGTGCAGCCGGCTGCACGCTGCTGGTCTCGTCCCCGTCATGCAACGCCGCGAACTCATCGACATCCAGAGCACCTACGGAGAAGTGACCGCACCCACCGAGATTATCGGTGAGGACGTGGAGCTCTCGGCTCTCGATCTGGTCATGGTGCTCGGCGGCGACGGAACCATTCTTCGTGCCGCCGAACTCGTCCGGAATTCGAGTGTTCCGCTGCTGGGAGTCAACCTCGGACACGTTGGATTCCTCGCAGAAAGCGAGCGAGGAGATCTCGAAGACACCGTGCAGTGGGTTGTCGACCGGGACTACATGGTCGAGGAACGAATGACCATCGAGGTGAAGGTCTACTCAGGCAAAGAGCTGATCGCGCACACCTGGGCGCTGAACGAAGCCGCCGTCGAAAAGGCGGACCGTGAACGCATGCTGGAAGTGGTTGCTGAAGTTGATGGCAGGCCCATCAGTTCTTTTGGATGCGACGGCATTGTGATGGCAACGCCCACAGGGTCAACGGCATACGCGTTCTCTGCGGGCGGCCCGGTGGTCTGGCCGGAAGTTGAAGCACTCCTGATGGTGCCCATCAGCGCTCATGCCCTGTTCGCGAAACCACTCGTCGTGGCGCCGTCGTCCGTCATCGCCGTCGAGACGCTGACCCGCACCGAAACCCACGGCGTGCTCTTCTGCGATGGACGCCGAACTTTTGAACTGCCGCCCGGCTCACGCGTAGAAGTCACAAAATCCGAGATACCGGTTCGGCTCGCGCGAACCAGGCAGACGCTGTTTTCCGAACGGCTGGTCCGCAAGTTCGAACTGCCCACCAGCGGCTGGCGCGGCCCCACAGACCAGACCACGCGCGAGAGCACAATGCCCGCACATCGTGAGGAGACACCGTGATAGATGAAATCAGGATCCGCGACCTCGGAGTGATTACTCAGGCAACGCTGCCGCTCGATCCCGGCTTCAACGTCGTGACCGGCGAAACGGGTGCCGGAAAAACCATGGTGATCACGGCGCTCGGACTCCTGTTGGGCTCGCGCTCAGATGCGGGGTCTGTGCGCATGGGCGCCAAAGCTGCAGCCGCGGAGTCGGTTGTCCGCGTCCCCGCCCAGGGGAGTGTGGCCCAGAGAGTGTTGGAGGCCGGTGCCGAGCTCGAGAATGAAGTAGACGGATTCGCCGACCTGACTCTGGTGAGGACCGTCAACGCGGATGGCCGAAGCAGGGCACACGTTGGAGGGCGGACGGCGCCTGTCGGTGTTCTCGGGGAGATCGGAAGTTCGCTGGTTGCCGTACACGGGCAATCAGATCAGCTCCGGCTCCGAAGCGCAGCTGCGCAGAGAGAGGCGCTGGACAAATTTGCGGGCGACTCCCTACGGGATGTCCTCCGGGGATATCAGGGAGACTTTCGGCGGTGGAAGGAAGCCAGCACGGAACTTGAAGCCCTCAAACGCGACTCGCGGGAGCGGCTCCGCGAGGCAGAGTCGCTGCAGCAGGCACTCGAGGAGATCGACGGTGTGGATCCGCAGCCCGGAGAGGACGAAGCCCTCAAGGCAGTAGCAATACGCCTCGGCAACACGGAAGAACTTCGGGAAGCAGCAGCCAATGCTCACCAGCGACTCGTCGCAGGCGAGTTTCCTGATGCTTCGGACGCCACCTCCCTGGTGGAAGAGGCCCGCCGCCATCTGGAGTTGGCCTCTGAGCACGACCCCGAACTGGGAGAGGCCTCACGGCGTCTTGCCGAGACTGGCATCATCCTGACCGACATCGCTGCCGATCTCGCCAGTTACACGGCGTCGCTGGACGGGGACGGACCCGGCCGGCTGGCCGAAGTAGACGCCCGCCGCGCAGAGCTGTCCACGTTGATCCGAAAGTACGCGCCCAGCATCGACGAAGTTCTGGAATGGTCGGCGAAGGCGCGCAGCCGGCTGGAAGAACTCAGCGACGACGGATCGCGGATCGAAAAGCTCGAGCACGAACTCGAGCAGCTCCATGCTGGGCTGGTCGAGCAGGCAGCGCAGATCACCGGCATACGCGCGGACGCAGCGCGCGAGCTCGAATCCCGCGTGACGGCTGAGCTCGCGGCACTGGCCATGCCCGACGCATCGCTGCATGTGCAGCTCTCATCGGCCCAGGACCTGACCGTCCATGGTCAGGACGACATCGCGTTGGCACTAGCCCCGCATTCGGGTACCGCTCCCCGGCCGTTGGGCAAAGGAGCATCCGGAGGTGAATTGTCCCGGGTCATGCTTGCCATCGAAGTGGTCCTCGCAGAGGTGGACCCGGTTCCAACATTCGTGTTCGACGAAGTTGACGCCGGCGTCGGAGGTAAGGCCGCCGTCGAGATCGGCCGCCGCCTGGCCATGCTGGCACAGCATGTGCAAGTCATCGTGGTCACCCACCTGCCCCAGGTAGCAGCTTTTGCGGACCGGCATGTTCGCGTAATCAAGACCTCCAGTGGTGGAAACGACGGGGTGACAGCCAGCGATGTTGTGACGCTGGACCGGGCAGCCAGGGTCAAAGAGCTCGCCCGCATGCTGGCCGGCCAGGAGGATTCCGCCAGCGCCCGGGCACACGCCGAAGAGTTGCTCGAGGACGCTGCTAGTTTTGCCGGCGCCCCGGTGCCTGCGCGCCCATGACCAGGACCGCGTATGGCGTTGAGCACCTTTTGGCGTCAATCGATGAAAAACAGCTTCGGTGCGAACCGGTAAGGATGGAAAGGTGCTAGGCTCAAATTCCGTGGTGCAGCAAACTAATCCCAGTGAAATTTCCCGCCCCGGTTCGTCACGGACGACCAAACACATTTTTGTGACGGGCGGTGTTGCTTCCTCACTCGGTAAGGGCCTTACAGCCTCCAGCCTCGGTCACCTCCTGAGAGCACGCGGCCTGACCGTCACCATGCAAAAGCTCGATCCCTACCTCAATGTGGATCCCGGAACCATGAACCCGTTTCAGCACGGTGAGGTCTTTGTGACCGACGACGGCGCTGAGACGGACCTCGACATCGGCCACTATGAGCGCTTCCTCGATGAAAATCTTGACGGCTCAGCGAACGTCACCACCGGTCAGGTGTACTCCACCGTGATCGCGAAAGAACGTCGCGGCGAGTACTTGGGAGATACCGTTCAGGTTATTCCTCACATCACCGACGAGATCAAGCGGCGCATGCGGCTCCCCTCGGAAGGTGCCAAAGCGCCGGACGTCATCATCACCGAGATTGGCGGCACGGTGGGCGACATCGAGTCGCAGCCGTTCCTGGAGTCCGCGCGGCAGGTCCGTCAGGACGTCGGCCGCAACAACGTGTTCTTCCTTCATGTCTCGCTGGTTCCGTATATTGGTCCTTCGCATGAACTCAAGACCAAGCCAACGCAGCACTCCGTGGCTGCCTTGCGTTCCATCGGCATCCAGCCTGATGCGATTGTGCTTCGCTCGGACCGCGAAATTCCCTCAGCCATGCGCGACAAGATTGGGCGTATGTGCGACGTCGACAGGGATGCCGTCATCGGCTGCCCGGATGCGCCGAGCATTTATGACATCCCCGTGACCCTTCATGCTCAGGGCCTCGATGCATACATCGTTCAGGCACTTGACCTGAAGTTCAAGGACGTCAGCTGGACCAAGTGGAACAAGCTTCTGGACGCAGTCCACAACCCACGGCACCATGTTGAAATCGCGCTGGTGGGCAAATACATCGATCTTCCTGATGCTTACCTGTCCGTCACGGAAGCTTTGCGTGCTGGCGGGTTTGCGAACAGCACCAAGGTCAATATCCGTTGGGTTCCCTCGGATGATTGCGCGACGGAGGCCGGTGCCCTCAAGGCACTCGGCGACGTGGACGCTATCTGCGTGCCGGGCGGCTTTGGTATCCGCGGGCTGGAGGGCAAGCTGGGTGCGCTCACGTACGCTCGTGAGCACAAGCTCCCGGTTTTGGGCCTCTGCCTTGGGCTCCAGTGCATGGTCATCGAGTACGCCCGTACCGTGGTGGGACTCGAGGGTGCTTCCTCAACAGAGTTTGAGCCGGACACAAAGTTCCCCGTAATTGCCACCATGGAGGAGCAGCTGGAGATCGTTGCTGGTGAAGGGGATATGGGCGGGACTATGAGGCTTGGCCTCTGGGATGCTGCCCTTGAACCCGGTTCTGTGGTCGCGGAGACGTATGGCCGCACGCAGGTCAGTGAACGCCATCGCCACCGTTACGAGGTCAACAACCAGTACCGTGAGCAGATAGCCGAGGCTGGTCTGGTGTTCTCGGGAACAACGACGGATGGGAAGCTGGTGGAGTTCGCTGAGCTCCCCGCCGATGTCCATCCGTACTATGTGGCCACGCAGGCTCACCCTGAATTGAGCTCACGCCCTACCCGCCCGCACCCGCTCTTTGCTGGTTTGGTGAAGGCTGCCCTCGATTTTCAGGCTGCTAGGCGCTGACGTGAGCGCCGACAAACGATCACCCGTCAGCGATGAGCCCAGTCAACGGCAGATCGTTGATTCGTCGGTGGTCTTTGAGGGCCATATCTGGAACGTGGTCAAGGACTCCTTTCTGCTTCAGCCCGGTCAGGAACCGTTGACTCGCGAGTACATCGAGCATCCAGGGGCTGTGGCTGTCGTCGTTTTGAACGATGACAACGAGGTGCTGCTGATTCGTCAGTACCGGCATCCGGTGCGTATGAACCTGTGGGAGATTCCTGCTGGTCTGCTGGACGTGGATGGTGAGAATTACCAGTGTGCTGCTGCCCGTGAGCTGGCTGAGGAGGCGGATCTCACGGCAGAGCGGTGGAACGTGCTCACCGACATGTTCAATTCGCCCGGATCCTCCGGCGAGGCCATTCGTATTTATCTTGCACGGGGCATCGCGAACGTCCCGAAAGCGGACAGGCACACCCGCACGGGCGAAGAGTCCGAAATCGAAGCAGCCTGGGTGCCGCTTTCTGATGCCGTAGCAGGAGTGTTTGAAGGGCGGATTCACAATCCCTCTGCTGTTGCCGGCGTCCTTGCGACTGCGGCTGCCGCTGGTACGGACTTCGCTCATCTGCGTGGGGCTGACGCTCCGTGGCCTGAACACCGCACGCGGTGACCGTCGTAGGGCGCGAAGCGGGGGGAGTCGCGCGTGCTGTGGAGGATTACCTGCAGCATATGACGGTGGAGCGCGGGTTGGCCCGCAATACGGTGGCAGCGTACCGTCGTGACCTTGGCCGCTACCGTCTTTTCCTTGAAGGGCGGGAGATTACCGCGGTGCGGCATATCACCCGTCACGATGTCAGTGCTTTTGCGCAGGCTGTGGTGGATGGGTCCGACGGCGGCTCTGCCTTGAGCGCGCGGTCCGCTGCCCGGACTGTGGTTGCGGTTCGCGGCTTACATAGGTTCTGGGCTCTGGAAGGGTTATCGGAGAGTGATCCGGCGGCGGACGTTCATCCGCCGGCCCTTGGACAGCGACTTCCCAAAGCGATTTCCATTGCGGAGGTGACCGCGATTCTTGAAGCGGCCAATACTGAGTCACCGGCAGGCGCGCGCGACAGGGCACTTCTCGAATTTCTGTATTCCACCGGTGCGCGGATCAGCGAAGCCGTGGGGTTGGACGTTGATGATCTTTCTATCGATACCTCTCAGGATGGGCCAGCCGTCGTCCGGTTGTTTGGTAAGGGGTCCAAGGAGCGGCTCGTACCCCTGGGTTCTTATGCTGCACGCGCTCTTGAGACGTATCTCGTGCGCTCAAGACCGTCTCTGGCTGCGAAGGGTAAAGGAACGCCGGCGCTGTTTCTGAACCAGCGCGGAGGCCGTCTCAGCAGGCAGAGTGCCTGGAGTGTGTTGAAGGCGGCCACGGAGCGCGCCGGAATCACCAAGGACGTGTCACCTCACACCCTTCGGCATTCGTTTGCCACGCACCTGTTGGAGGGTGGTGCGGACGTCCGGGTTGTCCAGGAGCTGCTCGGTCACGCATCCGTGACAACCACTCAGGTCTACACGCTGATCACGGCGGAGACCCTGCGGGAGATTTATGCTGCTGCCCACCCGCGGGCCTTGGGCTGACGACCATGTCTGCGCGCGCTGTCGTCTTGTGCTTTGTTTTCCGTTCCCACCCGGGGACCGGGAAGCGTCAGGTGTTACTGGGGTTGAAGAAGACCGGATTTGGGGCAGGCAATGTGGTTGCTCCCGGTGGCAAAGTGGAGGCGGGGGAATCCGAGGCCGATGCAGCGTCCCGGGAGTTGTGCGAGGAGACGGGGCTGGACGTTCCAGCTGGCGCACTGACCCGGTTGGGGACTATCGATTTCGTTTTCCCGGCAAGCCCGGCGTCGGACATGCGGTGCGCGGTCTTTACTGTTCCCTTATCCGCTGTCAGAACGGTGGTGGAGCCGAGGGAATGCGATGAACTGGCGCCGGAATGGCACGACGTCGACGCGTTACCTTTCGAGCGCATGTGGGACGATGCGAGGCACTGGCTACCAAAAGTCATGGCAGGGGAGCCGTTCAACGTGACCCTGACACTGAACCCGGATAACGTGACGCTCGCCTCTGCGGTCTTTTCGCAGTAAATTCCGGCTCATACAGTTGTGGCCGGGATCCTGGCGTACAGGATCCCGGCCACAATTTCGAGACCTGTCAGGCCGAGGGCACTTCGCGCTGCTCGGGACCGTTGTAGGCGCTGAGCGGGCGGATGAGCGCGTTGTCGGCCACCTGTTCCATGATGTGTGCTGTCCAACCGGTGATGCGCGCGGCGATGAACAGTGGTGTGAACATTTCCGTGTCAAAGCCCATCAGGTGATAGGTGGGGCCAGCTGGGTAGTCGAGGTTCGGCTTGATCTGCTTTGCCTCCTCCATCGCGGTCTCCAGGCCGTTGTAGAGGCCCAGCATCTCGGGACGATCGTAGTGCTTGATCATGGCGTCCAGGGCGCCCTTCATGGTGGGGACCCTTGAGTCGCCGTTCTTGTAGACACGGTGCCCGAAACCCATGACTTTCTTCTTCTGGGCGAGGGCATCTTCCATCCACGCCTTCGAGCGTGCAGCTGCCTCCTCGAGGGACTCGTCCTTCCGGATGCCGATTTCCTCGAAGGTGTGCATCACGGCTTCATTGGCTCCGCCGTGCAGCGGGCCCTTGAGTGCACCGATTGCGCCGGTGACAGCTGAGTGAAGGTCAGCGAGGGTTGAGGTGATAACCCGCCCGGTGAACGTGGAGGCGTTGAAGGAGTGTTCGGCGTAGAGAATCATGGAAACGTTGAACGCTTCCACAACCTCCGGTGCCGCTTCCTCTCCGAACGTCATCCACAGGAAGTTCGCCGAGTAATCGAGGTCCTCGCGCGGTTCGATGATGTCCTGCCCGTGGCGGCGACGCTGATCGTAGGCGACGACGGCGGGGAAGCAGGCCAGCAGCGCCATCGCCTTTTCGAGGTTCGCCTCCGGTGAGGAATCCTGTGCCAGCGGATGGTTGGCACCAATGACGGACACGGCGGTACGCGCAACGTCCATGGGATGGCAGGTGGTGGACAGCAGGTCGATGGCGGCCTTCACATTGTCATGGAGCTTCCGGTGTGAGCGTTCAAAGTCGATGAATGCCTGCAGTTCCTTCTCGTCCGGCAGCTCACCATTCCACAGCAGGTAGGCAACCTGTTCGAAGCTGCATTTGGCGGCGAGGTCCTGAACCGGGTAGCCGCGGTATAGCAGCGAGTTTGTGTCCGGGTTGACCTTTGATACGGCGGTGGTGTCTACCGTGACGCCGGCGAGGCCTTTGTAGATTGTCTGTTCAGTCATGGTTGGACTCCTTTTAGCGTGTGCCGGGCACCTGGAAGTTGAACACCGAAGTGTCGAAGTGGTTGTAGGCCTCGTAGTCCACGAGCTCGTACAGGCGTGCGCGGGTCTGCATGGATTCGACGGCGCCCTGTTGGGAGCCGTCGGCCTTGATTGTATCCAGCGTACGCTCAGCGGCTCCCATTGCACTACGTAGCAGGGTGACGGGGTAGATCACCATGTTGACGCCGACGGATGTGAGTTCGTCGGTGCTGAAGAGTGCGCTTTTACCGAATTCGGTCATGTTGGCCAGGATGGGGACGTCAACGGCGTCCCGGATGGCCTGGAATTCGCTGAGGTCTTTCATCGCTTCCGGGAAGATGGCGTCAGCGCCGGCGTCGACCAGTGCCTTGGCGCGATCCTGTGCCGCTTCCAGGCTGTCGGTCCCGCGGATGTCCGTGCGGGCCATGATCAGGAAGTTCGGGTCGCGCCGTGCATCGGCTGCTGCCCGGATCCTCTTTGTTGCTGTCTCGAGGTCCACAATGTTCTTGCCGTCGAGGTGGCCACACCGCTTGGGGTTGAACTGGTCCTCGATGTGACAGCCTGCAAGGCCCGCGTTTTCGAGTTCCTGAATGGTCCTGGCGACGTTCATGGGTTCACCGAACCCGGTGTCGGCGTCGACGATGGCGGGCAGGTCCGTCATGCGGGAGATCTGCGCTGCGCGCGTGGCTACTTCGGTTAACGTGGTCAGACCGATATCCGGCAAGCCCAGATCATTGGCGAGGACAGCGCCGGAGATGTACACGCCGTCGAACCCTTTGTCCTCGATGAGGCGGGCGGATAGCGGGTTGAATGCGCCGGGGAACTGCTGGATCCGGCCGGAGGCCAGGCCTTCGCGGAAGCGGATGCGTTTCTGCTCGGGTGTTGTTTTTGCGTACAGCATGAGAGGTCCTTTCTAGAACAGGCCGGTGGGCGCATTGTCGGCGGAAATGAACCCGGGGCGAGCCGTGATGTTGAGCTGGTCCAGCTCTCCGGCAGCGAGTTCGGGCAGGCGCTCGACGGCGGCGAGGAAGCGGTCGATTTCGGCTTCCTCCACGATGCGCTCCCCGTTTTCGCCGGCGGCAAGGGTCCGCAGCTTGTTGATGTACTGCTCACGGGCAAATGGGCGTGCGCCGAGCGGGTGGGCGTCGGCGACGGCGATGCTGTCCGTGAGGACTGTGCCGTCATTCAAGGTGATTTCAACGGAGCCGCCGAAGGCTTTCTCGTTGATGTCCAGGGAGTGGTAGCGACGGGTCCATTCCTGATCTTCTTCAGTGACCACTTTGTGCCACAGTTCCACGGTGTCCGGGCGTCCGGCGCGTTCGGGGGAGTAGGAGGCAACGTGGTGCCACGAGCCGTCCTGCAGCGCGACGGTGAAGATGTAGGGGATGGAGTGGTCCAGGGTTTCCCGTGATGCAGTGGGATCGTACTTCTGGGGGTCGTTGGCCCCGGTTCCGATGACGTAGTGCGTGTGGTGTGAGGTCTTGATCAGCACGCTCTTGACGTTGGCGGGGTCCGTGGCTTCCGGGTGTTCATTGTGGAGCTTGCGGGCGAGGTCGATCCAGGCCTGCGCCTGGTACTCCGCCGAGTGTTCCTTGGTGTAGGTGTCCAGGATCGCGCGCTTCGCTTCGCCGTCTTCGGGTAGCGGCACTTCGTAGCGTGCGTCCTTGCCGTCCAGCATCCAGGCGATGACGCCGTCTTCACCTTCGTAGATCGGAACGGGGGAGGTTTGTCCGCGCATGGCGCGGTCCACGGCTTCGACGGCCATTTTGCCGGCGAAGGCAGGCGCGTGTGCTTTCCAGGTGGAGATTTCGCCCTTGCGGGACTGGCGGGTCGCCGTCGTCGTATGTAACGCCTGTCCAACGGCCTGGAAGATGGTCTCGACGTCGAGGCCGAGCAGCGTGCCGATTCCGGCAGCCGCGGAGGGGCCGAGGTGTGCCACATGGTCGATCTTGTGTTTGTGGAGGCAGATGGCCTTGACGAGGTCCACCTGGATTTCGTAGCCGGTGGCAATCCCGCGGATCAGGCTCTTGCCGTCGGCGCCCGTGTGCTGGGCGACGGCGAGGATGGGCGGGATGTTGTCGCCGGGGTGTGAGTATTCGGCGGCGAGGAAGGTGTCGTGGTAGTCCAGTTCACGCACGGCCACGCCGTTGGCCCAGGCAGCCCACTCGGGGGAGGATTTGTCGGTGATGCCGAAGACGGTTCCGCCCTTGCCGGATTTTGACACCGGGTGGCTGAGGGCCTGTGAGCGGGCGGCGATGATGGGGGCGCGGTTCAGGGACGCTACGGCAACGGACGCGTTGTCGATGATGCGGTTGATCACCATGTCGGTGACGTCGTCGGTTACGTCGACGGGATCGACGGCGACCTTGGCGATCTTGTAGGCGAGCTGGTCTTCGCGGGCGAGGTTTTCATCGCTCCGGTAGACGCGGACAGGATGGATCGTGACCATGGTGTTCCTCTCAGGCGGTGAGGCCGTGATGTTGGGTTGGTTCTGAATTCGGTGCTGGCTCTGCGGAGAGTAAGTGCTGAAGGCTGTTGTGGAGGTGTACACGGGTGGCTGCTGCGGCGAGGTCAGGGTTTCCCTGGGCGATGGCGCAGGCGATTTGTAGGTGTTCTCCTGCGGATTGGAGTAGCCGGACAGGGTTGTCTTTGGCGAGTCTGCGGACCCGGACCAGGTGTGTTCGTAGCTGGCGTTGAGCCTGGAGGAGGTATGCGTTGTTCGCGGCGGCGTCGATAGCGGTGTCGAGCTCCGCCACGAGCGCGTAGTAGGCGCGTTGTTCGGGGTCCTCTCCGGTGATCAGTTGTGGTGCTTCCTGGAATCCTGTGGCGAGGTCCTGGAACACTTTGCGATCAGCGGCCTGTGCCGCCAGCTCCGCTGCACGGCAATCGAGGGGGATGCGGACATCGAAGAGGTCCGTCATCCGTTCCAGGGAAATATGGGTGACGACGACGCCGCGGCCGGGGTGGGCGGCCACCAGTCCTTCGGTGGTCAGGCGGGCGAGTGCTTCGCGTAGCGGCGTGCGTGAGATACCGAGCCGCTGGGATTGTTCGACTTCGGCCAGAACCGTGCCTGGCGGGAGGTGCCAAGCGATGATGTCGTCGCGGAGAGATGCGTAGGCGCGGTCGCTGGCGCGCATAACCCTCCTCGAACAGTAGATATCCTTGAATCAGTGTATACATGCGAAAGGGCTATGCGGAATCTTCTCGAGCTAGGCAGCATGATTTGGGCGTTTCTGTATACAGAGGGCTGTTCTATTGATGCGGCATATCGTGCGGCGAATCGATGTCCACGCAGCCGAATTATTGCCGTTTTCCGAGACCAGGAGGAGAGTCTCTACTCATGTTCGCTCTCCGCCTTCCTGCGCCTGCGGACCAGGAAGGCTCCGAAGACCACGCTGCCGAGACCAATGGCGATCATAACGAAGAGGTTCCGGGCGCCCGTATCCGCGAGCCATGCGTTTGGCTTATCCGCTGAATGTTCCGGGTCTGCATGATTGATGATCCGCGCGGTCTCGTCTGGAGTTGGGGTCGATCCTTCGTCTGGAGCCTGGGTCGGTTCCGCGTCTGGGGGTGGAGTCGATTCCGTCCATTGGCGGAGATCAACGGTGAGCCCTGGATCGATGACCATGCGTTGGCCGATGTCCCCGTCGGTGGTATCGGGGAGTTCCCAGCGGAGCGATATGGCAACACGTACTTTTGCGGTCTCGCCGGGTTCAAGTTTCCTGACACTGCTCGTACTGAGCCCTGGATGTGACTCCACCAGCTGTTCGCTCGGTGTCTCACCCAAACTGATCTTCACAGATAGTATGTCCCAGTCACTGGCATCGTTGGTCTCGTCCATGCGTTTTGGGGTGCTGCGGACAGTGAGTTCTGCGGGGTCGCTGCTGCCGTTTCGCACGTAGAAGGTGTCTACGGCTGGTTGTCCGCCAGGGATAAGAATTGGTTGATCGGTGGTGAAAATTCCACGAGGTAACGAGGGCAGGAAGTCGATTCCGTCATAGGAGAACTGCAGCGCTGGTTGTTCTTCTGCGCTCGCCGGTGTAGGTAGGGTGCCGAGCACAGCGAAGGCCGACGCGGCCACGTAGGTTAACGCCGTGAAGCACAGTCGACGGAGCCGGTTGCTCATGGGTCCGCCTGCTCGTTCCCGCGCTCCATCGTGGTGCTGGCCCGGCGGCCATGCCGTCTACTGCGCTTGCTGGATCGTATAGCGGTCAGCAGTTGCCACAGGGCATAGGCGAGCAGGGCGGCTGCGACGATGATGACGCCGGTGGTCTTCTGTTGGGTGTTCAGCAGGTTGGAGAGGTAGCCGGCATAGGGGACGTGATACTGGACCACTCCACGTAGTTGTGTTGCGGTGATCGGGTCCGGGTCTGCCGAGTTGTTGTTGTCACCTTTGGTGGTGAAGATGTGGGTTCCGTCGGCTTTGACAGAGATGTCCACGATGCGGTGGGTCACCAGCGTCGGATCGTCCGGATTGGGCATGAACGTGACGACGTCGCCCTGGTCCAGTTCGGCGGCGTCGGCTGTTCCTTCCACATGCTTCACGACCACCTGGCTGCCGGTGGGAATGGTGGGTTCCATGGAGCCGGACAGGACGGTCAGCGGTGTCCACCCCATGATTAATGGGATAAGGACCGTCGCTCCCAGCACGAAAAATACAGCTGCTGCTGCAAACCACGTCAAGACCCGAGTCACGTTGCGAAGAGCGGTCATGGCATAACCGACCCCGGCCCCGTTGGCGTGTTCGCGCGAACGCATGAGTAGTAGCCATTGAGGTTACGGCTCATGGTGATTGTTTGCGTACCCTGCGCATAGTAGGTCCTTCCCAGATATGGAAACGCCACGACCCTGAATACCGCAGAGCTGTTGAGCGCCAGTTCGAACCCATCAAATTCATACACCGCGCTATTGGAAACAGCCTGTGCGTCCATGATCGACCACGTTCCATCTGTTTCCCGCCTCTGGAATTCCCATCGCTGAATGGCGGAATTTTGGGGAACCGTGTCGGGACTAAGCCAAGCCCACTCAACGCTGGCCAGCGACCCGCTGTAAAGTTCGTTGTCGCTATAGCACGCAGTCAGTTCAGGTTGCGGAAATGGAACCGAGAGTTTCATGCGTGAGTTAAGGGTTGTAGACCGCCAGGTGGCCGGGGCGGCGGAGGTCATGTCCGATGCGATGTTGAGCGTAAATGCACGCCCGGCAAAGTACCGCAGCTCGTCATAGTCGCTCAGGTTCGACACGATGCGGGTGCAGAAGTGGCTTTTGGCTTGCGGCGCAAGAACGTGCCTGCTCGCGCGGTCCTGTGGCGTGAGGACGGGGTCCGGCACGCCGGAGGAGATGGAGTTGTTGGACGGGTAGTAGTAGAATCCCTGCCCCAGAATTGTGTTCTGGCAGCTAGCAGGGGCGTTGGGGAAGAACTCACCGTATGAATTGCGGACGTAGCTCGTTGCTTCTGCAGTTGTTGTGCCGCTTCCGGCCCAGGGCGAGATGGTGAATGACTGGGGTTTCCAGTATCCGGTTGTCCTGGTTGATCCGTTGGTGACAACGAACCCGGGTAGAGAACTGGAGGTATCCGATACGGAGGACAGGTTAAATCGGTCCATGGTGAGTCGCGGAGCAGTCACCGATACTGTGCTGGACCAGCGGCTTTGGGTGCCCTGAACGGGTACGAAGGCCACGATCAGTGCGGCGGTGATGCTGATGGCTACCACGAGGAAGATCACTGCCAGAGGATGTCGCTGGCGGCGTCTTCGTGGCTTCTTTCGAAGAGTCATGAGACGGCGCTTTCGTCAATGCGGAGTCAACAAGGCGAGCCCGGCCGCGAGCATTCTGCTCAACTGACCGGGCCCAGCCTTGTGGCTCACGAAATTATTACGGCGTCGTGTGGTCCGTCTGGACTAAGTCCAGAGTGAGGGACTTCAGGTCGAGTGCAGCGCCCTGGGTTGGATTGGTGTCCGTTCCTGCCGCAAAAGGCATGTCAATGGTGACGGCGACGGAAATTGGATCATTGTGGTGCGCGTCCGTCAACGCTTCAACCGTTGCGTCGAATGCGTCTGTCAGGGACGTGCTAACTGTCACATGGCCAACGGCTTCAGCTGGAATGACGTTTGTTGAGTCGGCGGTAATGGTCGCCTCAAGGTTGTCACCAACGAGGGTGGGGGTGAAAGTTGCAGTGTAGGTAACTACGTCCCCGGGGACCATCCGGAAAGCTGCGAGATCTTCAGTGGGAATGGTGGTTCCATTGACCGCCCATACCACGCCCGCTGGAGTGTTCAGGGCCAAGTTGCCAGCAGTAATGGTGCCGCCATTGATTTCGGCGGATTCGTACCAATTGGCGAAAGTCCCGCCGCCGGCAGCAAGAAGTGCGATTCCGAGCGTGCCTGCTACAGCGGCATTACGGATTTTGTGCGTGCGCGGACGCTCTGCTTTGTGTGTCATGTCAGCCCCAGCTGTGATGTGAACGGTAGTGCCCCTCGGGTGAAGCGCAATATCATTGTATACGAAGTAATCCAAATTTCAAGCGTTATCTTAATTACTTAGTTATGGCATGACGACCGGGTTTGGTTCAGTGCTGAGTTGGACGCTGGTGCACTGCGGGAAGCGCCCAGCAGATGGCCGGGTTAGTGTGGCGGTGAACGTCGAGCGAGCGTAGTACTGGGTGCCCGCGTATGGGTATGCCACTACTCGGAAATCGGCACTGGCACCGGCGAAATCGGGTACGTCACTGTAGGCGAACGAGTAGACGTCACTACTGGAGTCTGTGGTCGATGTCAGTGTTGTCCATGCGCCGTTGGGCAGCCTTCGCTGAACCTCCCACCGGTTGATGGACGCGGGTCCGGCATCAGGTACGTCGTTGGGGTTGAACCATGCCCACTGCATATAGGGGAGTTTGCCACCAGGCGGATTGATGCAGGTGTAACGGTCGCCAGGCTCCTTTGGCTGCGGGAACGGCACCGAGAGTTTCATGGCGGCCGACGACGGCGCGGAACGCCAGGTAGCAGGTGCTTCGGATATCTGGTCTGAGGTCATGCTGATGGAAAAGGCACGGCCAGCGTAATAGTAGATCCGGTCATATTCGGAGTACCCGTAGTTGAGCCGTACGCACGTGTGGCTGGACTGTCCGGGTGTCAACTTGTAACGGTCCGCACGGCTCTGGAGTGGGAAAATAGTCTCTTTGACTCCTGAGGTAATGGTGTTGCCGACGCTGTAGTGATAGGCCTCGGTCCCCATCACGGTGTTGGCGCAGTTCGCTGGTGCGTTGACGAAGAATGCCCAATAGGATTCCTGGGCGTAGTAGGTGGTCTCTGCGACAGTCGTTCCGCTACCAGGCCATGGGTTGATCGTGAGGCTGTCCGGCTTCCAGTAGCCGGTGGTCCGGTTGGAGGCGTTCTTGACGGTGAGCCCGGGAAACGCGGTGCTCGTGGTGTCCGCCGTAGAGGTAAGCGTCAGCTTGTCCATGGAGAGCCCCGGCGCCTGCACTGTGGTGGTGTTCCGCCACCGTGCGTCGGTGCCCTGCTGCGGGATGAACGCTATGACAAGGGCACCAACCACCGTAATCAGGAGGGCGGACGCCAAAATATAGCGCTGGTGCCCTGTGCGGCGGACGGGTGCTGTCATTGAATCTGCTCAAGGACGATGGACAGATTGGATGCGTTGAGAGCCTCGCCCTGCAGGCGGGTGCCCCACCAGTTCGACGCCGGTGCGTTCCCACCGGAGAAACCATTCGTGGAAGCACGAACCGTGAGCTTCACGGAGATCGTATACGTGTCGCCGTCGTGCTGCGGGCCCACGGTCCACGCGTTGGTCTGGCCGGAGATGGGAGTCAGCGATGTGGAGCCCGTATTTGCCTGGACGGTGGTGGTGACCCTCGGGGCCACTTCATCGCGGAGATCAGGCGAGCCGGACGTCGCCACGGCGGACGTATCAATCGATAGCCGGGCTTTGAGGTTGTTGCCCTTGGCGATGATCGAAATAGGTTGCTTCAACACCAGGGATTCGCCCGGCTTGAGCGGGGACACGCCGTCGTACGTTGTGATGGTTTCCGCGCCATTCGGGGCGTACTGGTACCAGAGAATCTGTTGCCCCGGAAGGATGGAAACCTGCATCTCGCCTGCGTCAATGGAACCTGGAGACAAGGTGAGGGAGTCAGACCACCGCGCATACGTGCCGGGGGAGCTGGTGACGAGAATCAACGCCAATGCGAAGAGCGCCGCCAGGGCAGCGAGAAGGTTGTGCCGAGGACTCCAGGCACGCCGAACTGACCCTTCCGCCCGATGGCGGACCTTGCGCTCAGACGAGTGCACCATGTAAGCCCCAGCTCTACAAAAGTTCGTGCTGCGCCCCCGACCGGACCAGCGCTTATCAGTATACTGTGAGATTTGTAAAATCGCACTACTTTATACCTTCCAGCTCTACTTGAGCATCAAGGCTCGCCGGTCACAGGACCCGTAAATCCGCGGATCGCGCGTTACGTCGCTGTAATGTGGCAGGGAGGAAGAGGGCATCAGCTAGTAACGGAAGCGTGGAAACATACGTGAGTACCGACCAGAGTTCAGCTACTCTGCAGGACGAAACGAAGCGCCCGGAAACGGGTCCCACCGGCCGTCCGCAGACGGACTTCCCCGAACCCCCAGCCTTGGATTCACACGGCCCGGCGCGCGTCATAGCCATGGTCAATCAGAAGGGCGGGGTGGGCAAGACCACCTCCACCATCAACCTTGCCGCGGCGCTCGCCGAGTATGGCCGCCGCGTGTTGCTCGTTGATTTTGATCCGCAGGGCGCTCTGTCCGCTGGTTTTGGCACCAACCCCCATGAGCTGGACCTCACGGTCTACAACGTGTTGATGGACCGCAAGGTGGACGTTCGCGACGCCATCAGGTCGACGGCGGTGGAGGGCGTGGATCTTCTGCCGGCCAACATTGACCTCTCAGCTGCGGAGGTTCAGCTGGTCAACGAGGTCGCACGTGAACAGGTGCTGGACCGTGCCCTGCGCAAGGTTGCCGACGATTATGACGTCATCCTCATTGATTGCCAGCCCTCGCTTGGCCTGCTGACCGTCAATGCGCTGACTGCAGCACACGGCGTGATCATTCCGCTGATCTGTGAGTTCTTCGCCCTGCGCGCTGTTGCGCTGCTGGTGGAAACCATTGAAAAGGTGCAAGACCGCCTCAACCCGGGCCTGCAGGTGGACGGCGTGCTCGCCACCATGTATGACGCCAGGACCCTTCACGGTCGGGAAGTCATCAGCAGGCTGGTCGAGGCCTTCGGCGACAAGGTTTTCGAGACTGTCATCAAGCGGACCATCAAGTTTGCCGATGCCACCGTGGCAGCTGAACCGATCACCACATATGCCGCCACGCACTCTGGCGCGGACGCCTACCGCCGGTTGGCGAAGGAGCTCATTGCCCGCGGCGGCGCCCCGTAGCTCCCATGGAGTCGCCTCCCCTGGAATCAGCAACGGGCTTCAATGTCCAGCTGGAGAACTTCACCGGTCCCTTTGACCTCCTGCTGGGCTTGATTTCCAAGCACGAGCTGGACATCACCGAGATCGCTCTTGCGCAGGTCACGGATGAATTCATTGCCTATATCCGGGCAGCGGGCGAGTCCGGGGGCGAGTGGGCACTGGATGAGGCCAGCGAGTTCCTGGTGGTCGCGGCAACGCTGCTGGATCTGAAGGCCGCCCGCCTCCTTCCTTCCGGCCAGGTCGAGGACGAGGAAGATGTTGCCCTCCTCGAAGCCCGTGACCTGCTGTTCGCCCGGCTGCTGCAGTACAAGGCGTTCAAGGAAGTGGCGGCCAATCTCGACGAGCGGCTCACCGATGAGAGCGCCCGCTTTCCACGGGATGTACCCCTCGAGGCGCAATTCACCGCCCTGCTGCCCAAACTGTTGTGGAAAACTGACGCCGCTGCCCTGGCCGCTCTGGCCACGAAGGCGCTGGAACCGCGCGAAGCTGTAGCGACCGACGTCGGGCTGGATCATCTCCACGGATCGACGGTGAGTGTGCGCGATGAAGCGGAGAACCTCCGTGCATTGCTGGCCGGCGGTCATCCGCATAGTTTCAGGGAACTCACGGCAGATGCCAGCGAAATCCTGGTGGTCGTGGCCCGGTTCCTTGCATTGCTGGAAATGTTCCGGGACGCGGTGGTCTCTTTCGATCAGGTATCGCCCCTGGGTGAGCTGACGGTCCGCTGGATCGCCCGCGATCATGACTGGGACGGTAGCCGGGTTCGTGAAGAGTACGACGACGCCCTGCCCGTTGGCGGCCTGCCATGAGCGAGGTTGCAGGAGAGGGTACGGAGGAGTCGACGTCGCCGCGTGAGTTGGCGGGTCCGCTCGAGGCGATCCTGATGGTGGTGGGTGAACCGGTGACCGCGCAGGAGCTCGCGGAGGTGCTGGAAGCGCCGGTTGCCGACGTCGAGCTGGCGTTGGAGAATCTACAGCGCGACTACGACGGCTATACTGGGGACGGAACTCCTGACAGTCGCATTGGTCGGCAGCGGGGATTTGAGCTGCGTCACGTGGCGGGCGGTTGGAGAATCTACTCTCGGAGTGAGTTCGCTCCGGTGGTCTCGCGATTTGTCACGGCAGGGCAATCTTCACGGTTGAGTCAGGCCGCGCTGGAAACTCTGGCGGTCGTCGCGTACCGGCAACCTGTCTCCAGGGCAGGCGTTTCAGCCATCCGTGGCGTCAACGTCGATTCAGTAGTCCGCACTCTCGTAGTCAGAGGGCTAGTGGAGGAATGCGGCATGGAACCGGAAACGGGCTCCCTTCGATACAGGACTACTCCCCACTTTCTGGAAAGATTGGGGCTGGACAACATCTCCGAGCTACCGCGCATTGCGCCGCATTTGCCCGGAGTCGAGAATCTGACTGACATGGAAGATTCCGGTACATACTGAACGCAACAAAGAGGACAATCATGACACCTGCACCCCGCTCCGGCTCCGGCCGCAATCAGCCCTCCGGCAAAGGCGGGCAGTCAGCCAAGGGTGGGCAGGGCGCACAGCGCGGAGGCCGCCCGTCGCCCTCCAGCGCAGGCAAGTCCTCATCAGGTGTCGGGAAGTCTTCATTCGGTGCGGGCAAGCCTCGTACAGGACAGGGCGGAACCAGCAAGCCCGGTGCGAGCGGAAAGCCACGCACCGGCCAGTCCAGCAATTCCTCCGGTTTCAAGGGCGCCGGCCCCAAGTCCGGCGGCTCCAAAGCCTTCGGCGGCGAGCGCTTCGGCAAGAATCTCGGTCCGGTCAAGTCCTCTCCACGCAAGGGGCGCCCTGGCAGGTCGCAGACTCCCGCCGCTGCGCACGACTCCGACGGCGTTCGCCTGCAAAAGGTCATGGCGCACGCCGGAGTCGCATCACGGCGCGTCTGCGAAGAAATGATTGAAGAGGGCCGGGTCGAAGTGGACGGTGAAGTAGTCACCGAGCTCGGTGTACGCGTCAATCCTGCTGAGGTTGCCATCCATGTTGACGGTCTCCGCCTCCAGCTGGATGAAGAGATGGTGTACTACGTCTTCAACAAACCCCAGGGCGTTGTCTCCACTATGGAGGACCCCGAGGGCCGCAAATGCATCAGCGACTTCCTCCGCAAAGGCACCGAACGGCTCTTCCACGTGGGACGACTGGACATCGCCACCGAGGGTCTGCTGTTGCTGACGAACGACGGTGAACTAACCAACAGGCTCACGCACCCCTCCTATGAGGTGCCCAAAACGTATCTGGTGCAGGTCCGTGGACCCATGCCCGGCGGCATCGGCGCCAAAATGAAAGAGGGCATCGAGCTCGAAGACGGCAAGGCATCAGTGGACTCATTCCGCCTCGTCGATTCAACGCCAGGGCACATCCTGGTGGAAGTAGTACTGCACTCGGGCAAGAACCGTGTGGTCCGTCGACTTTTCGACGCCGTTGGTTTCCCCGTCGAACGCCTGGTCCGCGTCAAGGTTGGCCCTGTCAGCCTTGGAGACCAGCGACAGGGAACCATCCGTGCCCTGGGCCGCCAGGAAGTTGGGCACCTTCTCGCGTCAGTGGGAATGTGAGTGGAGGAATCAGTTCATAACGGGGGAGCGCACCTGCGGGGCCCCGTCCTCATCATCGGTTCCGGTCTGCTCGGCGCCAGCATCGGGCTCGGACTGCGCGCCAAGTCCGTGGAGGTGTTCCTCTCGGACATTTCCCCCTCCACGGAAGCTGTGGCCGAGGACATCGGTGCCGGCAGGAGCCTGTCCCATGCGCCGGAGGATTTCCAGCCCGAGCTCGTGGTGGTGGCAACCCCGCCGGATGTCACCGCCTCCACCGTCGTGGACGCCCTGCGCACCTACCCGGGCGCCGTCGTCGTCGATATTGCCAGCGTGAAAGTGTCCGTGCGGGATGCGGTGGAAGCAGCCGACGTCGATACCCGCCGTTACCTGGGCACGCACCCCATGGCGGGGCGGGAGAAATCCGGTCCCGTCGCAGCACGCGCCGGACTCTTCACCACCATGCCCTGGGTCATCTGCCCCACACCCACCAGCGAACCAGCCGTGATCCGCACAGCGGAAGCGCTCGCCGTCGACCTCGGTGCCGTACCCGTGCGCATGGACGCCGGCGAACACGACGGAGCAATTGCCCTGATCAGTCACCTGCCGCAGGTCATGTCCTCACTGGTAGCCGGCCGGCTGCAGGACACCCCCGGAACAGCGCTGGCGCTCGCGGGCAACGGGCTGCGTGATGTGACCCGCATCGCCGCCAGCGATCCGTCGCTCTGGGTGCAGATCCTCTCGGCCAATGCGCCGCGTCTGGTGGAGATTCTGCATGGGGTCCGTGAGGACCTTGAACGGCTCATCGGAACACTGGAGAGTCCCACAGCACCCGGTGCCCGTCTGGGCATGGCGCAGCTCATGAGTGAGGGCAATGCGGGCCAGTCCCGGATTCCCGGAAAACATGGCGCACCACCGCAATCCTTCGCGAAGCTCACTGTGCTGGTGGACGACGTCCCCGGCCAGATCGCCGCACTACTTACCGAAATTGGTGAGATCGGCGTCAACCTTGAGGACCTGCGGCTGGATCACTCGCCGGGTAGGCCCGTTGGCATGGCCGAGGTCTCCGTGCTGCCCGGAAAGCATCAGATGCTCGTGGATGAACTCAGCGCCCGTGGATGGAAGGTTATCCAGTGACTACTCCGGATCCAGCACTTTTTCGCCAGGGCAAGTCTCTGGTCATCGCGATCGACGGGCCTTCGGGTTCGGGCAAGTCCAGTGTCAGCCGGGAGACCGCCCGCAGACTGCACGCGGCTTATCTGGACACTGGCGCCATGTACCGAGCGGTGACGTGGCACTGTCTGGACCGTGGACTGGATCTGGCTGATGCCGCAGCAGTGGAGAGTGCAGCCAAGGCGGTGACCATCGAGTTGAGTACGGATCCCGACGTCGAATCCGTGAGGGTTGACGGCGTGGACGTCACCGAAGCGATCCGCGAACCGCGGGTGTCGACGGCGGTCAGTGCCGTGGCGACGACGCTCGGGGCCCGTGCGGAACTGGTGCGCAGGCAGCGCCAGCAGATTGTGGACTCGGGACGCCGGATCGTGGCCGAGGGCAGGGACATCACCACCGTCGTCGCCCCTGAGGCTGAGGTGCGGATCCTGCTGACTGCCAGCGAGGAAGCGCGGCTGCGGCGCAGGGGAGAGCAGTTGGAGGGCACGCAGAGCGCGGAGCAGCTCCGGCGGCAGGTGACGCACCGGGACAAGTTGGATTCCGCGGTGGTGAACTTCAGCCAGGCAGCCGATGGTGTGGTGACCATCGACTCCTCGGAGCTCGACTACGAACAGACCGTCAGCGCAGTGCTGACAACAATTTTTGGGGTTGCGCACTAGCGTGGCCCGCCGTGTTTCAATGGTGCCGGGAGCGAACCGGCGATCAGCAACAAGAGGAAATAGATCATGAGCCAGAATCAGTCCTCCGTCGGTGACGGGGACGAAGAGTACGTTCCGAAGGGCGAGGACCAGGTCGCTGAGCGGCTGCGGACCCTCGACGACGAGGAAGCCGAGACCCGTGCCCGGTCGCTGCGCGCTGGCCTGGCCGATTATGAGCTGGACGAGGAAGACGCCGCACTGCTGGACCGCGGTGAAGAAGATTTCGACGACGACGAGACGTTCCGTCCGGATCCTGTCCTGGCGATTGTGGGCCGTCCGAACGTGGGTAAGTCCACGCTGGTGAACAGGATCATCGGTCGCCGTGAAGCCGTGGTGGAGGACACCCCCGGGGTGACCCGTGACCGTGTCACGTACTCTGCTACCTGGAACGGGCAGAACTTCACGCTGGTGGACACCGGCGGCTGGGAGCACGATGCCCGGGGCATTCACGGGCGCGTGGCCGAGCAGGCGGAGATTGCCGTCGACATGGCTGACGCCGTGCTGTTCGTCGTCGATGCAACAGTGGGAGCTACGGCCACTGATGAAGCTGTGGTTCGTATGCTTCGGCGCAAGAAGAAGCCCGTCATTGTTGTGGCCAACAAGGTGGATGACATCCAGGTTGAAGCAGACGCGGCGACCCTGTGGGGTCTGGGCTTCGGCGAGCCGTACCCGGTCTCTGCCCTGCACGGGCGTGGTACCGCGGATATGCTCGACGCCGCCCTGAAGGTTCTGCCCGAATTCTCGGCTTACGAGGGGCTGGACCGCAGTGGCGGGCCGCGCCGTGTTGCGTTGATTGGCCGGCCGAATGTGGGCAAGTCCTCGCTGCTGAACAAGCTTGCCGGCTCCGAGCGTGTGGTGGTGGACCCGACCGCCGGAACGACCCGTGATCCCGTCGATGAGCTGATCGAGCTTGGCGACAGGACCTGGAAGTTCATTGATACTGCTGGTATCCGTCGACGTGTGCACATGCAGCAGGGTGCGGATTTCTACGCGTCGCTGCGGACGCAGTCGGCTCTGGAGAAGGCTGAAGTGGCGGTGGTGTTGCTGGCTGTTGATGAGGTGCTCAGTGAGCAGGATGTGCGCATCCTGCAGTTGGCTATCGAGTCCGGCCGTGCGCTGGTGTTGGCGTTCAATAAGTGGGATCTGCTGGAGGATGAGCGGCGGAAGTACCTTGAGCGTGAGATTGCGCAGGACTTGGCACATGTGGAGTGGGCTCCGCGGGTGAACCTCTCCGCGAAGACGGGTTGGCACCGTGACCGGCTGGTTCCGGCAATTGATACTGCGCTGGAGAGCTGGGACAGGCGTATTCCTACCGGTCGGTTGAACGCGTTCCTTGGTGAGCTTGTTGCTGCGCACCCGCACCCGCTGCGTGGGGGTAAGCAGCCGCGTATCCTGTTCGGTACGCAGGCTTCGAGCCGTCCGCCGAAGTTTGTGCTCTTCACTACGGGCTTCCTGGATCCGGGATACCGTCGCTTCATCACCCGCCGCCTGCGCGAGACCTTCGGGTTTGAGGGAACACCCATCGAGGTGGCCATGCGTGTCCGCGAGAAGCGCGGCAAGACCAGGTAGGTCGGCGCCGTCGCACTGGTCCGAAGAGGTCCAGGAATGTTGTAGAGTGTTTGAGGTAGTTCGGCCGGATTCATCCAGTCGAACATCGGGATGTGGCGCAGCTTGGTAGCGCACCTGACTGGGGGTCAGGGGGTCGCAGGTTCAAATCCTGTCATCCCGACAGATCAAAACCGCTCTCGCACCGGGAAGTAACCTGGATGCGGAGCGGTTTTTTCTTGCCTGAAATCGGTGAAGTCACCGTCGGAGGACCTGCAGCCGCCTGCTCCGTTCGTCCGCGCATTAGGATGGAGCGGGTGGAAGCTCTTCTGGAATTCGCTGGCAACTATTGGTGGCTCGTCTTTCCGCTCAGCGGGGTGTTCGCCGCGTTCGGCGATTCCTGGTCCAAGGCCAGCAAGCGCAGACACAAGCGCAAGGTGGAGCTGTACAAGATCCGTCATCAGGGCCAGCAGCTCGAACAGACGCGTGCCGGTGAAGCGCAGGCCCTCATGGACGCTCATGATGCCGTGAACCGGCGATGGCTCGACTACGAACTCGACGTAGCCAAACTCATCGACTTTCCCATGATGACGGACGTACGCGAGCCCCTTACCGTGGCCTTCCTCAGAGCGAAGCGGCATGCAGATTCCCTCCGCCCGGCTACACCCGATACGTTGAACCCTGCTCAATGCGCCGAGTACCGGACAGCAGTCAACGAATACGACGTCGCTTTCAGTGTCGCCGAAACCGAAGCCCGTCGTCTCAAGGCAGGCAACTTCACCGAGAGCGAACGGCAGCGGCTGGACAAAGCCCGCACATTGGTGACCATCGCCGTCGACAAGGCCGCCACACCCGCGGAAAGGCAGATCGCCTATCGGCGCGCACGCCGCGAACTCGACGGCCTCATCGTCCTGCCGGACGTCGCCGTCAACGCCCTCGAAGAACGCGTGGCGCAAGCCCTCGAACGAGGCTCCACCACTGCCTAGATTCGCTACGCCTCGTCGGATTTCCCCGCGGCCATTCTTGCGCCGAATATTCGGGGTCGATCCACAGGTGGTTCTGTCATCACAACTCGAACTCCCACCCGTATGCATATACTCTTGAGATAGCTGTAACGGACGCCACTTTCACAAGCTGTCCGCCGATTTAGCCACGCTGCGTCAACGGAGCCGCGAGGACGTGTTTAACCTGCAACTGAAAGGCATCACATGAGCAACATTCCCGCCGACCTGCATTACACGGCCGAGCACGAATGGGTAACGAGCCCTGGTGATGACGGTGTGGTTCGGGTAGGAATCACCGACTTCGCACAGGACGCCCTCGGCGATGTCGTCTACGTGCAGATGCCAGAGGCTGGCACCACGCTGAAGGCGGAAGACGTCATTGGTGAGGTCGAATCAACCAAGAGCGTCAGCGACATCTACGCGCCGCTGGCCGGGGAAGTCACCTCCCGCAATGAAGCACTCGACGACGATCCTGCGCTGATCAACAGCGACCCGTACGGTAAGGGTTGGCTGTTCGAGATCCGCCTGGAGGATGCAGCAGCCGCAGAGTCGCTGCTGAGTGCAGATGACTACACTCAGCAGGTAGGCTAGAAGATCAGTTTTGTACGTGAATGGCTAACCGGGAAGCCGGTTAGCCATTCGGTATCAGGGGAGGATTGTTAATGGCGGGTTCGCACAACGCGGAGAATGAGCAACACGATGAGGTCAGGGCCACAGAGACCACCTCCATCAGCCTGCCTCCCCAGTCGCCGTCGTCCCTTGTGGAGCCCAAACTCTCTCCGGAGGACCGTGCGGCGGTGTCTGCGCTGCCGGCAGGATCAGCACTGTTGATAGCGCATGCAGGCCCCAACGTGGGTGCCCGCTTCCTCCTGGACCAGGACGTCACGACGGCGGGACGCCACCCCAATGCGGACATCTTCCTTGATGACGTCACGGTTTCCCGTCACCACGTTGACTTCCGTCGTGAGGGTGAGAACTTCATCCTCGTGGATTCCAGGAGCCTCAACGGCACGTACGTGAACAATGATCGCGTTGACAGGATTGCCCTCAAGACGGGGTACGAGGTCCAGATCGGCAAGTTCCGTCTCACCTTCTACGCGGCCAGGGGCTAACAGCGCATGCCGCTACCGCATCGCGCACCCGCAGCGAACGTCCGGACCGGCCCCAGGGCAGTCCGGAACATTGGGGAGGTCCTCACTGAGCTCCGCGAAGATTTTCCCAGGATTACGGCCTCGAAGATCAGGTTTCTGGAAGAGAAGGGACTGATCTCGCCACAACGCACGGCTGCCGGCTACCGCAAATACGCGGTTGCGGATATCGAACGGCTGCGATTCGTTCTGGCGCTCCAAAGGGATCAATATCTCCCGCTGAAGGTCATCAAGGACTACCTTGACGCGATTGACAGGGGTGAACGCCCAGATTCCATGCCCGACGGCGTGACGGTGGCGCCACGGAGCGTGACCGAGAGCATGGCAGGGGAGCTTCATGCCCACAGCCGCTCACTCGGGCTCAAGGAACTGATAGCGGAAACCGGTGCAACTCCGGAGCTCGTATCAGATCTTCGCGCGTATGGGCTGATCGCCGACGAAAACGGTCTATTCAACGAACACGCGCTGAAGGTCACCCGCTCCTGCGTCCAGCTGAGAGGCCACGGCATTGAGCCGCGCCACCTGCGTCCCTTCCGTGCGGCAGCGGACCGGGAAGTTGGGCTGGTGGAACGCGTGGTCGCGCCCATGGCCTCACGCCGGGACGTTTCCTCCAGAGCGCAGGCGGCTGAGACAGCCCGTGAGATCAGCGACCTCTGCCTTGGCCTGCACAGTGCACTCGTGCAGGGACAGATTTCTCGAATGGACACGTAACCGAAGGAGGACACCATGCTGGAAGTCGAAGTAGTCGGGGTGCGAATCGAGCTACCCTCCAACCAGCCACTGGTGCTCCTGAAAGAACGCGACGGCGAAAGGCATCTGCCTATCTGGATCGGTGCACACGAAGCCAGCGCGATCGCTTTCGTCCAGCAGGGGATCACCCCTCCTCGGCCCATGACGCATGACCTGCTCGTCAACGTTATTGCTGCTGTTGGCCAGAAACTCACTGAGGTGCGCATCGTCACCGTTCAGGACACGGTATTTCATGCCTGTCTCGTCTTCGAAAACGGCGTATCGGTGGAGTCCCGCGCCTCGGACGCCATCGCCATAGCATTGCGCGTCCCGTGCCCCATCATGTGTGAGCAGACCGTGATGGATGAAGCAGGAGTGGAGGTTGCCACGGAAACCGACGGCACGGGCGACCTCGAGACCCCCGAGCAGGCCGAACACGAGCTCAAAAGGTTCCGCGAATTTCTCGCTGACGTGGAACCTGAGGATTTCGAGAAGTAAGCGGACTGAGCACTGCGACACGCTGCCGTTTGAACGTCGACGTCGTTGACCTCCGGCGGGAGGAGATCTAACGTCAAAGTAACTGACAACAAGGAGGCACCACGTGAGTCCCAACGGCGACGCCACTGAGCTTTCACGCGACACGGCCGCTACAGCCTCGGCCAGTGCCCAGGGCTTGCTCTTCACGGAAGACCTCCCCGTTCTGGACGAGGACGCCGGATACCGTGGCCCGACAGCGTGCAAAGCTGCCGGCATCACCTACCGGCAGCTGGATTATTGGGCCCGCACCGGGCTCGTCGAACCAGCAGTCCGCAGCGCATCCGGATCAGGCTCCCAGCGGCTCTACGGATTCCGCGACATCCTGGTCCTCAAAGTTGTCAAACGTCTTCTTGACACCGGAGTGTCCCTCCAGCAGATCAGGAGCGCCGTCGAGCACCTTCGCGAACGCGGCGTGGAAGACCTCGCACAGATCACCCTCATGAGCGATGGCGCCAGTGTGTACGAATGCACCTCAGCGGATGAAGTCATCGACCTCGTACAGGGCGGTCAGGGTGTCTTCGGTATCGCCGTCGGGCGTGTGTGGCGCGAAGTGGAAGGCAGCCTCGCGCAGCTACCCAGCGAGCACGCTGAGGACCAGGTCCTCCCCGAGGATGAACTGAGCAAGCGGCGAGCGGCACGCAAAATAGGCTGATACGACTCACCAGAACAAAGCACCTTCATATGACAAAGGGCGGTCCGCGGACCGCCCTTTGTCATATGAAGAACTATGTCGTCACGAATTCCTGGCCGAACGCGTACGCGCCCGGCCTGAATCCACCACCTTGGTCAACAGTTCGTCAAAGTAACCTGCGGCCTGGCGCGCAGACTCACCTGGCCAATGATGAATACCATGAGCGGCACCCTGAATCTGCTGCCAGTTTGCCTGCTCGGGAATGGTGGGGGAGAGCAACAGCTTGCCGAACATCTGCTTCATCTCACTCAGACGGAAAGTATGTTCCTGGGAGCCCTGACGAACCCGGTTCGCCACAATCCCGGCCGTTGAGAGATCCGGCGCGAACTCTTTCCGGAACAAATCGATGGCCCGCATGGTCCGCTCGGTCCCCGCAACAGAGAAGAGGCCAGGTTCGGCCACGAGAAGGACTTTGCTGCTGGCCGTCCACGCGATACGCGTCAGCCCGTTCAGTGATGGCGGGCAATCTATGAGCACCAGCCCATAGCCGGAAACCCGGTCCAGTAAGGTGGATAAGCGCCGAAGATCCCGCTTGCCAAGGTCAGGC
This sequence comes from uncultured Micrococcaceae bacterium, assembly GCA_947502645.1. Taxonomy (GTDB): domain Bacteria; phylum Actinomycetota; class Actinomycetes; order Actinomycetales; family Micrococcaceae; genus Arthrobacter_J. The sequence continues at coordinate 31,150 of CANNAD010000002.1, forward strand.
CGGTCGTAGATTCCTGAATAGGCGGAACCCATCGCCACGTCCAGGGTGCGAGGTCTGCCGTCCGGGCCGGCGTCGGCTCTGGCCGCCCAACCTGAGGGCACCACGTTGGCCGAAAGGTCACTTTTGCGAGCTGTCTTCAGCAACCGGCCAATATCCGTTTTGCGGCCCGCCTGCACACCGAGGGCAGTCGTCGCGTCCGCATGAGGATCAAGATCTACCACTAGAGTAGGAATGCCTGCTGCGAGAGCCGCGGACGCCAATCCCATGGTCACGGAGGTTTTGCCCACGCCGCCTTTGAGACTGCTGATGCTCACTACTTGCACTAGAAGAACCAATACCTAACATGTCTAGTTATCGCGGTCATTTCATCCCAGTAGACTGGCCATTGGAATGTCCGCGACTTGGAGAACGCTTTGACACACAACGAGCCTAACGGCATCATGCCAGCACCATTCAGTGACCGGCACATTGGGGTAACAACTGAACCCCACCTTCATCATATGTTGAGCACCCTTGGATTCGACTCACTGGATGCTCTCTGCGAGGCCGCGTTGCCTCCGGCCATCCAGTCCACCGAAGCAATGAAGCTTCCCGAAGCCGCCTCCGAAGAGACAATGCTCGCCGAACTGCGCGGCCTGGCCAACAAGAACACGGTCAGGAAATCGCTTCTGGGCCAGGGCTACTACGGCACGTTCACCCCTGGCGTCATCCAGCGGAACGTCCTGGAAAGCCCGGCCTGGTACACCGCCTACACCCCGTACCAGCCCGAAATTTCGCAGGGAAGACTGGAAGCGCTCCTGAATTTCCAGACCGTCGTCGCAGATCTGTCCGGGATGGAAATTGCCAACGCGTCCCTCCTGGACGAAGCGACGGCTGCTGCGGAAGCAATGACGCTACTGCGCCGGACCAACCGCAAAGCGAAGCCGGAAGCCGCATTCGTCGTGGACGCCGATGTTCTGCCGCAGACACTGGCCGTCATTCGTACGCGCGCCGAAGCACTCAAGCTCCCCATCCTTGTCCATGACTTCGACGCCGGGCTGCCCGAAGCCGATTTCTACGCTGCACTGATCCAGTACCCCGGAGATTCCGGCCGAGTCCGCGATCTCGGCCCGCTGATCGAGGCGATCAAGGAACGCGGTGCGCAGGTAGCCGTTGCCGCAGACCTGCTGGCGCTGACACTGCTGGAAGCTCCGGGAACCCTGGGGGCCGACGTCGCCGTCGGTACATCCCAGCGCTTCGGAGTTCCCATGGGCTTCGGTGGCCCGCACGCCGGCTACATGGCGGTCCGTAAAGGGCTGGAGCGTTCACTTCCCGGCCGCCTCGTCGGCGTGTCAAAGGACGCCAATGGTGCACAGGCTTACCGTCTGGCTCTGCAGACACGCGAACAGCACATCCGCCGCGAGAAGGCTACGTCCAACATCTGTACCGCTCAGGTACTCCTGGCGGTCATGGCCGGAATGTACGCCGTCTACCACGGCCCCGAGGGCCTGAAAGCGATCGCGTCCCGGGCAGCCGGCCACGCGGCGTCCGTAGCGGCAGCAGCCGTGGCAGGCGGACACGACGTCGTTCATGACAGTTTCTTCGACACCGTCCGGATCAAGGTCAACAGCGTCAGTGGACACAGCGCCGCTGAGCTCGTCGCAGCAGCCCACGAGGCCGGTTACCTGATTCGCCTGATGGACAGCGAACACATCCAGATCGCCGTCGACGAAACCACCAGCGACGCCGACGTCGCCGAGATCTCGCGACTCCTGGGAGCCAGCGAGGGTCAGCTCGTCAAGGAAGCCACGGTTACCCCGGCACGGACAACGGATTACCTCACCAACGAGGTCTTCCATAGCCATCACTCCGAGACGCAGATGCTGCGTTACCTGCGGCGCCTGTCAGATGCCGACTACGCGCTGGACCGCGGGATGATTCCGCTGGGCTCGTGCACCATGAAGCTCAACGCGACCGCCGAAATGGCTGCCATTACGTGGCCGGAATTTGCCGGGCTGCACCCGTACGCGCCGGCTTCGGACACCGTTGGCATTGTGGAAATGGCCACGCAGCTCGAGGACTGGCTGGCGGAGATCACGGGCTACGACGCCGTGTCCGTCCAGCCGAATGCTGGATCCCAGGGCGAACTGGCGGGCCTGCTGGCCATCCGCGCCCATCACCGCAGCAACGGTCAGCCGGAGCGAAACGTCTGCCTGATTCCCAGCAGCGCCCACGGAACCAACGCAGCTTCTGCCGTTATGGCAGGACTGAAAGTCGTTCCTGTTGCTACCGATGGGTTCGGCAACGTGGACATCGATGACCTCAAGCGGCAGATCACGCTTCACAGCGACGACCTCGCGGTCATCATGATCACCTACCCGTCGACCCACGGCGTGTTCGAGACGGAGATTTCGAACATTTGCGCCATGGTGCATGACGCCGGCGGCCAGGTATACGTTGACGGTGCCAACCTGAACGCACTGGTAGGCCTCGCGCAGCCAGGGAAGTTCGGCGCAGACGTATCTCACCTGAATCTGCACAAGACGTTCTGCATCCCTCACGGTGGTGGCGGTCCCGGCGTCGGGCCCGTTGCAGTGCGCGAGCACCTGGCACCGTACCTGCCGGCACGCAGCCTCGAAGGAGAGTCCGCTGTTGGGCTCATTTCCGCGGCCCCGTACGGTTCGGCCTCGATCCTGCCCATCTCCTGGGCCTACATCAGGATGATGGGACCGGACGGTCTCCGTCGCGCAACCCAGACAGCAATCCTCTCGGCGAACTACATTGCCAAGCGGCTGGGGGAGCACTACCCGGTCCTCTACACCGGTGCGCACGGTCTTGTCGCCCACGAGTGCATTCTGGATCTGCGGAAGATCACGGCAGACAGCGGTGTCAGTGTTGACGACGTCGCGAAGCGTCTCATCGACTACGGTTTCCACGCCCCCACCATGTCCTTCCCCGTTGCGGGAACCCTGATGGTGGAGCCCACGGAATCTGAAGACCTCGGAGAAGTAGACCGCTTCATTGACGCCATGGTTGCCATCCGCAAGGAGATCTCGGCAGTCGAGGACGGCCTGTGGCCGGCCGGGGACAACCCGTTGGTCAACGCACCGCACACGGCTGAGAGCCTGACCAGGGATTGGGAGCGCTCCTACAGCCGCCACGACGCCGTCTACCCGGCCGGCGTGGATCCGCGTGCCAAGTACTGGCCGCCGGTGGGCCGTGTGGATCAGGCCTACGGAGACCGTAACCTGATCTGCTCCTGCCCATCGCTGGAGGAACTGGCCGAAGCCGACTCCTAAGCACCAGCACTCCGGATTCCGGCGTCGTACCTCGTGTACGGCGCCGGAGTTTCCTCCAAAGCAACGCACAAACTTTTATGGCAACGATGCCGGGCAACTGTAGTCTGTTGCAGTTGACCAACCTTCCACTCAAGGAGAGCTATGTTCTCAAAGATTCTGGTAGCCAACCGCGGCGAAATCGCGATCCGGGCGCTCCGGGCCGGGCACGAAGTGGGTGCGAAGACCGTTGCGGTTTTCCCTCACGAGGACCGTAACTCGATCCATCGGCAGAAAGCCGATGAAGCGTACCTGATTGGTGAAGAGGGACACCCGGTCCGGGCTTACCTCGACGTTGATGAGATCGTTCGGGTGGCTCAGGAATCAGGGTGCGACGCCATCTACCCCGGCTACGGTTTCCTCTCCGAAAACCCGGATCTGGCACGTGCCGCGAAGGAAGCCGGAATCGCGTTTGTGGGTCCGCACGCCGACGTGCTGGAACTCGCGGGCAACAAGGTCAAGGCGCTGGAAGCAGCCAGGAACGCGGGCATCCCCGTGCTGAAGTCCTCCGCACCCAGTGCCGACATGGACACTCTCATTGCCGCCGCTGACGAAGTTGGATTTCCCATCTTCGTCAAGGCCGTCGCCGGAGGCGGCGGTCGCGGGATGCGCAGGGTGGATACCCGTGCAGAACTCCCCGAAGCCCTCAACGCAGCGATGCGTGAAGCAGACACAGCTTTTGGCGATCCCACCATGTTCCTGGAGCAGGCTGTCCTGCGTCCACGACATATTGAAGTGCAGGTACTCGCTGACGCCGAGGGCAATGTCATCCACCTTTTCGAACGCGACTGCTCCCTACAGCGTCGCCATCAAAAGGTCGTGGAGATCGCGCCCGCACCGAATCTCGATGAAGACATTCGGCAGGCCCTCTATCGCGACGCGGTGAAGTTCGCCAAAGCGCTGAACTACGTCAATGCCGGAACCGTCGAATTCCTCGTAGACACGGTCGGTGAGCGTGCCGGACAGCACGTCTTCATCGAAATGAATCCCCGAATCCAGGTGGAGCACACGGTCACCGAGGAAGTCACCGACGTCGACCTCGTCCAGTCCCAGCTGCGCATCGCCGCGGGAGAAACCCTGGCAGATCTGGGGCTGAGCCAAGACACCGTACAGCTCAAGGGTGCTGCCCTCCAATGCCGAATCACCACCGAGGACCCGGCCAACGGCTTCCGGCCCGACGTCGGCTCGATCACCGCGTACCGCTCAGCCGGCGGCGCCGGAGTCAGGCTCGACGGCGGGACTGTATACGCCGGTGCCGAAATCAGCCCCCACTTCGACTCCATGCTGGTCAAACTCACCTGTCGCGGACGCAACTATCCGGCAGCTATCACCCGCGCCCGTCGAGCTCTCGCCGAATTCCGGATCCGAGGCGTCTCGACGAACATTGCGTTCCTGCAAGCCGTCCTTGCGGACCCCGAGTTCGTTGCGGGCAATGTGGCTACGTCCTTCATCGACGAACGTCCCGAACTGCTACACGCACGGGTCTCTGCAGACCGCGGAACGAAGCTCCTGACGTGGCTGGCCGACGTCACGGTCAACAAACCGCACGGCGAAGCCACTGTGGGGGTACAGCCAAAAGAGAAACTTCCGGAAATCAGTGCCAAGCCCGTGCCCGGCTCGCGGCAACGCCTTCAGGAACTGGGCCCGGAAAAGTTCGCGGCAGAGCTGCGCGCCCAGACAGCCGTCGCCGTCACGGACACGACTTTCCGCGATGCGCACCAGTCGCTACTCGCCACCAGGGTGCGCACGCGCGACCTCGCGGCGGCAGGTGCGGCAGTCACGGCCCTGACCCCGGGGCTGTTCTCCGTGGAAGCCTGGGGCGGCGCGACCTACGACGTATCGCTGCGTTTCCTGGGAGAGGATCCCTGGGATCGGCTCGCGATCCTGCGTGAAGAAATCCCCAATATCTGCCTGCAGATGCTGCTTCGAGGGCGGAATACCGTGGGATACACGCCGTACCCCACGGAGGTCACCGATGCGTTCGTCCGCGAAGCCGCGGAAACAGGCATCGACATCTTCCGAATCTTCGACGCGCTCAATGATGTCTCACAGATGGAACCCGCCATCAAGGCTGTCCGCGCTACAGGCACGGCCGTCGCTGAAGTCGCCCTCTGCTACACCGCGGACATGCTGGACCCGGCAGAGAAGCTCTACACACTGGATTACTACCTGGATCTCGCGCAGAAGTGCGTGGATGCCGGAGCCCACATCCTGGCGATCAAGGACATGGCCGGGCTGCTGCGTCCGGCAGCTGCGGCGAAGCTGGTCAAGGCTTTGCGCGAACGGTTTGATCTCCCCGTTCATCTGCATACCCACGACACCGCTGGCGGACAGCTGGCCACACTCCTGGCCGCAGTCGAGGCAGGGGTGGACGCCGTGGACGTCGCGAGTGCATCGCTGGCAGGTACCACCAGCCAGCCGCCGGCGTCAGCACTCGTAGCGGCACTGGCTCACACCGAGCGCGACACCGGCCTAGATCTTCAGGCCGTCGGCTCTCTGGAGCCGTACTGGGAAGCCGTACGGAAGCTGTATGCACCGTTCGAATCCGGGCTTACAGGGCCCACGGGTCGCGTGTACACGCACGAAATACCGGGCGGGCAGCTCTCGAACCTGCGCCAGCAGGCCATCGCGCTCGGACTCGGTGAACACTTCGAAGCCATCGAAGATATGTACACGGCAGCGGACCGCATGCTGGGACGACTCGTCAAAGTCACGCCGTCGTCCAAGGTTGTGGGAGACCTGGCGCTCCAGCTCGTGGGATCCCGCGTAGATCCGGCTGAGTTCGAGCAGAACCCGCAGAACTACGACATCCCGGACTCCGTCATCGGCTTCCTCAGCGGCGAACTTGGCGATCCGCCAGGGGGCTGGCCGGAACCATTCCGCACCAAAGCTCTCCAGGGCAGATCAGTCAAGAAGCGGGATGCGACGATTAGCGACGCCGATGCCGAAGCTCTGGCCGGTGATTCCCAGACACGCAGGACCACCCTCAACCGGTTGCTGTTCCCCGGCCCGGCTGCCGATTTCCAGAAGATTCGGGACAGCTTCGGCGACGTCTCCGTTCTGGAGACCAAGGACTACCTCTTTGGCCTCCAACAGGGCAGTGAGCACATCATTGAGCTGGAAAAGGGCGTCAAGCTCATCGCCACGCTGGAGGCAGTCTCCGAAGCTGACGAGAAGGGGATGCGCACCGTCATGTGCACCCTGAACGGGCAACTACGGCCAGTTCTGGTGCGCGACAAGAGTGTGGAAAGCGACGTCGTCGTTGCAGAGCGTGCAGATCCAACCAATACGGGTCATGTTCCTGCCCCCTTTGCTGGCGCAGTGACGGTCACGGTGAAACCGGGCGACTCCATTAGTGCCGGAGACACGGTTGCCACCATCGAGGCGATGAAGATGGAAGCATCCATCAGCGCGCCTATCGGTGGGACCGTGGAACGGGTAGCTATTTCGAGCGTTGCCCAGGTCCAGGGTGGCGACTTGCTGCTGGTGCTCGCCACCGACTAGGCACAAGTGTGTTCGACTCCACGTCGGAGTAGCGCCCACCTCGTTCTGGTGTGCGCTACTCTGGTGGCTAAACGCTGGCCGAGGGTTTTCATGCCGCTGGCCACGACAGCTACCAGCGAGGATGTTCATGCCTGCCGAAAAGAAGGACCCCGACGCATCAGGAAAGCCTGAGACCGTCGAAAAGCCTCAGACCACGCGGCTTATCCAGGCACCTGCACTCCCCAAAGAGCAGCCGACCACGGCGCCCGAGGGAGAGGACACAGACGCGTCCGATACCGTCAGCCCGCCCTCGGAGCCGGCTCCGAATGACCCAACAAGCCCCACATGGATGACGGCCTCGGACCTGGCGGTCGGCAAACAGCAGCCGAGCGGCCCCTCATCTCCCGTGACGGGAGAAGACGCTGCCTCCTCCGTTGAGGAGCAAACGAGCGAGGTCCAGCAGGAGGGTGTTCCGCGAAGTGCACGCCGGGACAAGGAGGACGGCCCCGAAGCGGCATCATCGTTGACGGCTGACAGGCTTCTAGTGGGTACCGAACGTCCACCCATCGGCGGATGGCGACGCTGGCTGTACAACGCGAGTTTCGGGAAAATCAACGTCGGTGATTCAGACAAGGTGCGTATAGCGCGTGCTCTGGAAAACCGCGTGGGCTTTCGGATGGGGGAGCGGACCCGGTATGTTCCCGTCCTGTCACGAAAGGGCGGCGTCGGCAAGACGACCGTGACCACGCTGCTCGGAATGGTTCTCGCAGACATCCGTGAAGACAGAATTATCGCTCTGGACGCCAACCCGGATCGTGGCACGCTCTCAGACCGTTCGCCCGGCCGAGCGGAATTCACTGCCCGGCAACTGGTTCAGAACCGGTTCCTGGTGGATTCGTTCTCGCAGCTCTCGAGCTACGTGGCGCGGGACGGATCACGTCTCGATGTCCTGGCCTCGGACACCGACCCCGCGGTCGCGCAGGCCTTCGACGACTCCGACTACCGTGCCGTCACAGACATCCTTGGACGCTACTACTCCATCGTCCTGACCGATTCAGGGACAGGCATGGTCCATTCCGTCATGAAAGGCACGCTGGAAAAGGCCGACTCCGTGGTGCTCGTCTCCGGTGGGAGCGTCGACGAAGCCCGGCTGGCATCGGAAACCTTGTCCTGGCTCGAAGCCCACGGCCGGGCAGATCTGGTAGCCAGAGCGATCGTGGTCATCAACATGTCGGCCAGCAGCGCCACGAAGGTCAACGTGGACGAAATTGAAGATCATTTTCGCTCCCGGGTGGGAACCGTTGTACGGCTGCCGTACGACCCCCATCTGGCCGAAGGCTCGCGTGTGGACCTTGCAAAACTGCGGCCGGCCACGCGAACGGCCGCCACTGAGCTTGCCGCGCTGGTGGTGGACGGACTTCATCCCTAACCAAGGGATACACTGCTGGGTGTGACTTACTACGACCTTGCAATCATCGGATCCGGCTCAGGCAACTCCCTCGTGACCCCGGAGTGGGACGACAAGAAAATAGCCATCATCGACGGCGGAATCTTTGGAGGAACGTGCCTGAACACAGGCTGCATCCCCACCAAGATGTTTGTCTATCCGGCCGAGATCGGTCATCGGGTTGCCGAGGTTGAATCCCTGGGCGTCGACGCGACGGTTCAGGGGGCACGCTGGAGCGATATCCGCGATCGCATCTTCGGACGGATTGACGCCATTTCAGAGGGCGGACGCAAATACCGTGCAGAGGATCTCGATAACGTCACTCTCTTTTCGGAAAATGCGCGCTTCACCTCCCTGAACACACTCGAAACAGATTCTGGCCAGATCGTAGAGGCTGGACAAATCGTCCTCGCCGCCGGATCGCGCGCAGTGAAACCGGACATTAAAGGTATGGACCTACCCCAGGTGCATACCTCGGACACCGTGATGCGCGTGGACACTCTGCCGGATCGGGTGCTCATCATCGGCGGTGGGTATATCGCGGCGGAGTTTGCCGGTATTTTCACTGGTTTGGGATCCAGCGTCACGATGGTCAATCGTTCCGGTACGTTGCTACGCGGCCAGGACACCACTGTCACTGAACGGTTCACGGACTCCGCCGCTGAAACGTGGGATCTCAAGCTCCATTGCGTCGTCGAGTCGATGACGGCGAACACGGGCGGCAGCGTCACGGCCAATCTGGCGTCCACGCTGGACAGCAGCGAGGAAACGATCGAAGCGGACCTCATACTGGTGGCCACGGGCCGCGTCCCCAACAGCGATACAACAGGCTGCGAATCAGTTGGCATTGACCTAGAGCTGGATGGACGAGTTCGCGTTGACCCGTACCAGCGTGTTCTCGCCAACGGAGAACCGGTGGAAGGGCTGTGGGCCCTCGGCGACATCAGCTCCGAGCATCAGCTCAAGCACGTGGCAAACCATGAAGCCCGCGTCGTGGGACACAATCTGGTCCATCCCGATGACCTGAGAGAGAGCAACCACCGATTTGTCCCGGCAGCAGTATTCACGCACCCGCAGATCGCCGCCGTCGGGCTCACCGAGGACCAGGCCCTTGCGCGTGAGCGCAGGACCGGGCTGGAGACCGTCATCGCCGTCCAGGAATACGGTTCCACGGCCTACGGCTGGGCCATGGAAGACACCACCGGGTTCGTCAAGCTCATCGCAGAGAAAGAGTCAGGCAAGCTACTCGGCGCCCACATCATGGGACACGAAGCTTCGATACTCATCCAACCGCTCATCCAGGCCATGTCGTTCGATCTGACGGTCACGGACATGGCGCGTGGTCAGTACTGGACCCACCCCGCACTGACAGAAGTCGTTGAGAACGCGCTACTCTCCCTCAACGTCGACGCCAAGCCAGGACAGCCCGTCTAGCTGCTCGAGCCCGCGTAGATTGAATCCACAGTGTCCGCGTAGTCCTTGAGTACCTGGGCGCGCTTGATTTTCATCGACGGGGTCAGGTGGCCACTGGCCTCTGTGAAGTCCGTTGGGACAATCCGGAACGTCTTGATGGACTCTGCCCTGGAAACGGTCGTATTTGCGTGATCCACCACCGACTGGATCTCGGCAAGCACAGTTTCGTGCTGGCCGGCCTCTTCAATACTTGTTGATGCTGGCAGGTTATGGCGTTCAAGCCAACCGGGAAGCGCTTCCTCGTCCAGAGTGATCAACGCGGCAATGAACGGCCTCTGATCTCCCACGACGACGCAGTTGGACACGATGGCATGCGCCCGGATGGTGTCCTCCAGCTTGGCGGGCACAACATTTTTGCCGCTGGCCGTGACGATGATTTCCTTCTTGCGCCCGGTGATCCTGAGGTAGCCCTCATTGTCGAGCGCACCGATATCCCCGGTATGGAACCAACCGTCTGTGAACTCCTTCTCCGTAAGATCCGGCCGATTGAAATATCCTCGAAAAACAGAAACGCCCTTGGCGAGAATCTCGCCGTCGTCCGCAATCTTCACGGCGTTTCCCGGCAGTGGGATGCCAACCGAACCGATGGAGAATTGCTGAGGGCGGTTGACCGTGATGGGTGCCGTCGTCTCCGTCAGTCCGTAACCCTCAAGAACCATGAGCCCAATGCCATGGAAGAAATGACCGAGACGTTCGCCCAACGGGCCGCCTCCAGAAACGGCGTAACGCACCTGACCGCCCATGGCCTCGCGAAGCGTCTTGTACACAAGCTTGTCGAACAATTTATGCTTCAGATTCAGCATCAGCGGAATCTTGCCCGCACTTTGTGCTCGTGACCACTCGATCGAAGTGTTTGCAGCCGCGGCGAAAATTTTGCCCTTGCCGCCAGCTTCGGCCTTTTGTACCGAGCCGTTGTATACCTTCTCGAAGACGCGAGGTACGACAAGTAGGAACGTGGGGCTGTACCCCTGGAGGTCGGGCAGAAGATTCTTGATGTCGGGTGTATGCGCCACAGTAGCGCCGGATGCCACGCAGAGCACGGAGATAAAGCGCGCGAATACGTGTGCCAGGGGCAGGAACATGATGGTTCGTGCGTCTTCATTCACGCACTCCGGGAGGGCGGAGGCGGCGTTGTCGCACAACTCAACAAAGTTGCCGTGCGTGAGCTCGCACCCCTTGGGTTTGCCGGTAGTGCCGGACGTATAGATGATGGTGGCCAGATCGGCGAGGTTCGCCTGTGAGCGGCGCTGCTCGATGACCTGCTGATTGGCGTCTGTGCCGCTGGCTCGAAGGTCATCAAGACCGGTGCCGTCGAACTGCCAGATGTTCGCAAGCGCCGGAAGATCCTCGTTCGCGGCTGCCTGGCGTACTACGTTCTCGGCGGCCTCTGACTCTACGAAAATTGCGACTGCGCCGGAGTCACTGAGAATCCAGGCTACTTGGGATGGGGAAGAGGTTTCGTAGACCGGGACGGAGACGGCGCCCGTGAACCAGATCGCAAAGTCAACGAGTGACCATTCGTACCGGGTCCTTGCCATGATGGCAACGCGGTCCCCGGTCTGGACGCCGGATGCAATCATTCCGCCGGCAATGCGTTTTACGTCCTTCAGGAAGTCGGCGGCGCTGATGTCTTGCCATTGGCCTGCTGAATTCTTGGTGGAGAATAGCGCAAGTTCCTTGGGTTTGTTCGCCTGTCGGAGCAAAAGATCCGTGATGTTCATGTCCGGTGGCGTTTCTACCATGACAGGGATGCTGTACTCGCGCACGTTGACTCCTCGTTGTTAGCTCGATCACTCAAAGGATACCCCGTAAAGCACCTTTCCTCACGAGAGTCTACTGACCAGTAACATAACGTTTTCGACGTTAGTCTTGAGGACCGGCCCATTCGGCCGCAGTACCGCATAGGAGGGACGTTCCGTGGAGGATCCACACAGGCAACCGGCACTGGCCATCGGAATCGATGTTGGCGGCACAAAGGTTGCGGGCGGCGTCGTTGATCATCAGGGCCAGATCCTGTCCCGGCTGGAACTGCCGTGCCCCGGACAGGATGCTCGGGCGGTAGAGGATGTCATCGTTCGCATCGTCACCGACATCTCCGGAGAATATCCGGTGTCCGCCGTTGGTATTGGCGCCGCAGGCTGGATCAACCTCGAGGGGTCGCGCGTACTGTTCAGCCCTCACCTTGCCTGGCGGGACGAACCCCTGCGCGAGAACCTCGAGCGACTGCTTCAACGGCCCGTGCATCTGATGAACGACGCCGACGCGGCCGGATGGGCTGAATGGCAATTTGGTGCGGGGCAGGGGGAGAGCCGGCTCATCTGCCTCACGCTCGGTACGGGCATCGGAGGGGCACTGATCATGGACGGGAAAGTGGAGCGAGGCCGCCACGGAATGGCAGGCGAGTTCGGCCATCAGGTGATCGTTCCCGGAGGATTCCGCTGCGAATGCGGAAACCGAGGCTGCTGGGAACAGTATGCATCCGGAAACGCTCTTGGAAGAGAAGCCCGCGAACTCGCTGCCGCCCAGTCTCCCGTCGCAGAATCGATACGTGAGGCTGCCACCCGCAACCACGGGGCGATCACAGGCCAGATAGTCACCAATCTGGCACTGACCGGAGACCCAGCAAGCCGGGAACTGATCGAGGATGCCGGCGAGTGGCTCGGTCTCGGTCTTGCCAACCTTGCTGCTGTGATCGATCCCGGTACTTTCGTGATCGGCGGAGGGCTCTCACGCGCTGGGGATCTACTCCTGGAACCGGCCCGACGGGCATTCTCCCGCCAACTGGCTGGCCGTGGATACCGTCCCGCGGCCCCCATTCTTGCTGCCGCGCTCGGACCGGACGCCGGACTCATCGGCGCGGCGGATCTGGCCAGAACTCAAACTTCCGCGCCGTCGCCTCTGAAATAATCGCGGCCCTTCGGCAGCCGCGACAACAAGTAACCGACGCCAGCCAGGAACGCAACGATGATTCCGAGGGTTACTGCCAAAGGCGCCGCCGGCCACAAAATCGCCAGCAAAAGCAGGACCAGCGGGCCGCCTGCAGCGGCCAACCAGGCCAGCACCACCAACGGCTCTCCCGATCCCAGCGGAGGCAGATCGTCAGGGACGTATTTCTCGTCCGTCGGCTCTTCAGGGGGAGCGTAATCCCGCGGACCCGACGTCGTGAAATGAGGTTGGCCCTCGAAGATGCGGCGGACACGTTCAGCGGCAGGAAGCTCCTGCGGCGCCGCACTCTCGGGTTCGGGGCCGGTTTCATCCTCCGTCAGCCGGGATACAAGATCCCGCCAGACGGCGTCGTCGTTGTTGCGCTCGGTCATCGGCCACCTCCGGCGGCAAGTTGATCTACGAAATCGGCGGTTCCCGAGAAAATGGTCTCGGCGTCATGATCCATGGTGGCTACATGGTAGCTGTTCGTCAGTGCTACAACCTTGAGGGAATCCTGCGGCACTCCTGCTCGGAGTGCGTCCATGCTGCTTTCGGGAACTATCGGGTCCACTGAGGACCTGAAGGCCAGAACCGGCACGTCAATCCGGGGCAGCAGCGCGGTGGTGTCGCGGAAGAGCTTGCGAAGCTGGTGCACGGCGGCTACCGGGGTGCGGGAATATGCCTGTTCGTCCATGCCCTCCTTCTTGATGCTGTTTCCAATGGATGGGACTGAACGGATAACGTACTTCATCAGTCCGGAATAGCGGGCACGTGGGTCATCGATCGTGAGTCCGGGATTTACGACGACGGCGCCCTTGACGTCTTCACAGGCCGTCAGGCGAAGGGCGAGGGTGCCTCCCATGGACAGGCCTGCGGCTATCTGCAGGTCCGTTTCCTGTCGTAATTCCTGATAGGCGTTTGCAACTTCTTCATACCAGGCTTGCCAGGGTGTTGCGGCCAGTTCCTGCCACGATGTCTGATGACCGGGAAGCAGCGGAACACGGACCGAGAATCCCAGATCCGCCAGATGCTGCGCCCACGCCATGACGCTGACCGGTGACCCGGTGAAACCATGTGAGACAACAATGCCGATGCGTGCGCGTTCGCCATGCCCGGGCGAGGAGAATGCTGCGGTGCTGGATGTGGCCATACACATAGACTAGTGTCACAAAGGCCACAGCAACGGCGTCGGAACATCAGAGAGGCCTACGGAGTGTTTTACTGGTTCATGAAGCGGATCATCATCGGGCCGGTGGTAAACATGCTCTTCCGTCCATGGGCCAAGGGGCTGGATAATATCCCCGAGAAAGGCCCGGCCATCCTGGTGAGCAATCATCTGTCGTTCTCGGATTCGATCTTCTTGCCGCTCGCTGTGCCGCGCCCGGTAGCTTTTCTCGCCAAGAGCGAGTACTTCAACGGCAAGGGTCTGAAGGGCAAGCTCACGGCCGCCTTCTTCCGCATGACCAATCAGCTGCCCATGGACCGATCTGGTGGCGCAGCCTCCGCATCCTCGTTGTCAGCTGGCGCCGATATTCTCGCTGGCGGAAGTCTGCTCGGCATTTACCCAGAAGGCACCCGCAGTCCCGATGGACGCCTGTACCGCGGGAAAACCGGAGTGGCGAAGCTCGTTCTGACTGCCGGCGTTCCGGTCATTCCAGTGGCAATGATTGGCACAGATAAGGTGCAGCCGATCGGCCGTCGAATCCCCAACATTCGGCGGGTTGGTGTGATTGTGGGCGAGCCTCTGGACTTCAGCCGGTATGAGGGACTCGCGGAGGACCGTTTCATCCAGCGATCCGTGACGGACGAGATCATGTATGAGCTGATGCGCTTGTCAGGCCAAGAATACGTGGACATGTACGCTGCCACGGTCAAAGAGAAGTTGGCTGCTCGGAAAGCCAAGACGCCAAAGCGTCCGGTCGTCCGCAAGAAGAAGTAGCGGAGTATTACTCCCTGAGGCTGATTTGATGACCGCCAGTGAGGCGGTCGTGTGCGCCGACTTGTACGCTGGAGAGGTGACACAACTTACCAGCGACAGCAACTTCAGACCTCAGCCCGTTTCCGCCCCCGGAGCGGCACAGTATCCTGGCCTCGACGATTGGCGTTCCCAGCCGATCTCGCAGCAGCCGGATTGGGCCGGAACTGCGGAATATCACGCCGCAACATCTGAGCTGTCATCGCTGCCGCCTCTGGTCTTTGCCGGTGAAGTGGACGTCCTGCGAGAGCGGTTGGCGGCTGCAGCACGAGGAGAAGCCTTCCTGCTCCAGGGCGGGGACTGCGCAGAGACCTTCGACGGCGCCACTGCGGACAAGATCAGCGCAAGGGTCCGTACTATCCTGCAGATGGCAGTGGTGCTCACCTACGGGGCTTCGCTGCCAATCATCAAGATGGGCCGCATGGCTGGTCAGTTCGCCAAGCCGCGGTCGTCCGATGAAGAGACGCGCGACGGCGTCACGTTGCCCGCTTACCGCGGCGACATGGTGAACGGTTATGACTTCTCCGCGGAGTCGCGCCGGCATGACCCCTCACGCCTGGTGCGCGCCTACCATACGTCTGCCTCCACCCTTAATCTCATCCGCGCGTTTACGCAGGGCGGTTTCGCAGACCTGCGCCTGGTCCATCACTGGAATCAGGGCTTCATGGCAAACCCGGCGCATTCACGGTACGAGTCAACAGCCCGGGAAATCGATCGGGCTGTTAAGTTCATGGATGCCTGTGGAGCTGACTTTGAGGCGCTGAAGCGTGTCGAATTCTTTGCCAGCCATGAAGCGCTGCTGCTCGACTACGAGCGGGCACTGACCAGAATAGATTCACGGACCGGTTTGCCTTATGACACGTCCGGGCATTTTCTCTGGATTGGTGAACGTACACGGGATCTCGATAGCGCCCACGTAGATTTCCTGTCCCGCGTTCGCAACCCCATCGGGGTGAAGCTCGGCCCGAAGACTACAGGGGACGATGCCCTGGCTCTCATCGACAAGCTGGACCCCCAGCGGGAACCGGGACGCCTGACGTTCATCACGCGCATGGGTGCAGGCAATATTCGGGAGAAGCTGCCGTCCCTGGTGGAGAAAGTCACGGCTTCGGGTGCCCAGGTTCTCTGGGTTTCTGATCCCATGCACGGCAACACCGTTACCTCTCCGAATGGCTACAAGACCCGTAACTTTGATGATGTCATCGATGAGGTCCGTGGCTTTTTCGAGGTGCACAACTCGTTGGGGACGTTCCCCGGTGGCCTGCACGTCGAAATGACGGGCGATGACGTGGCTGAGTGTCTGGGCGGGGCTGATCCCATTGATCAGGAGGCCTTCCTGGAAGGCTACGAGTCGGTCTGTGATCCCCGCCTGAATCACATGCAGTCACTGGAGATGGCGTTCCTCGTGGCCGGCGCACTCTCCAAGCGCTGAGAGGCGGATAAGGTCAGGAAACCGTCAGCGTGACGGTGGAGCCTTTCGGTTCCTCACCCGTCTTGTCCTGACCTGCCACGAGACCCAGCACTGATTTGCCGTACGTGTACTTCACCTCGACGACGAATCCTGCATCCTCGAGTTTGCGAACGGCTGCATCTTCGCGTTGGAAGAAGACGTTGGGAACGTCCACCATCTCCGGCCCGAGTGAAAGGGTCAGGGTGACCTCTTCGTCCCGGTGAAGTGTGCCGTCCTCGGGTGTCTGACGTGCGACGGCGCCCTCGGGGATCTCGGGATGGTGCACCGCTTCGGGAGCGATAACGGTCTGCAGTTGGGCGGCCTGGAGTTTCTGCCGTGCCTCGTCCTCTGACAGCCCGACGACGGAGGGGACGTCTATGGGTTCCTTGCCCTTCGATACGGTCAGGTTAATCGTCACGGAACGCTTCACGCGTTCATCGGCCTGCGGTTCCTGACTGATGATTTTGCCGCTGGCAACGGACTCGCTATAGGCCTCGGTGACCTCGCCAAGGGACAGCGGGCTGTCCTCAATATCTGCCCGTGCGCTGTCGAGGTCGCGCTGAACGAGATTGGGGACGGTGAACAGTTCCGGACCCTTGGAGACCAGGAGCGTTACCGTCCGGAACTTCCGGATGTTCGAATCGGCCGCGGGTTCCGTGGAGATGACGTTCCCTTTGTCGAGCTCATCGTGAAACACGGCTTTGGTGCTGGTGTCCAGACCAGCGTCGGCCATTTGTGCCTTCGCTGAGGCTACGGGTTGGTTGGTCACATTCGGCACGGTAGCCAGCGCACCTGGTCCTGCGCCGAAGTACCACCCTGCCACGGCGATGACGGCAGCCAATAGGACCAGTGCCGCAATCCAGATGACGTTCCGGCTCTTCTTTCCGGGTTTCAGTTGTTTTTGTGGAGTTCTGGCCTGCCGGGTCTGTTCTTTGTTGCGTTCCTTCGCTGCACGGCGCTGCTGCCGTGGTGAGACGCGGCTGTTGTCGTCGCCACGCGGCCCGGTAAGGGCCTCGGCGGATAACGCCTGGGTTCTGTTGGATGCAAGGGCGATCACGGTGGTGTGGCCGTCGTCCCGTTCCGGTGTGCGGGGAATGACTTGGGTGGCGTTGTTCGACTGCGCGTAGTCAAGCTGTTCACCGGGGAGCGTCTGGCGGATGTGGCGGAGTTCCCCCAGGAGAGCAGCGCCGTCAATCGGCCGTTCGTCGGCGTCGCGCGCGGTGCACCACAGCACCAGTTCGTCGATATCTTCTGCGAGGCCGGGAAGCACGTCGGAAGGGGGCGGGACCTGCTGATGGACGTGTGCAAAGGCAACCTGGATGGGGTCCTCGCCGGTGAACGGCTGGGTTCCGGTGAGCATCTCATAGAGCATGACGCCGACCGCGTAGATGTCGCTGCGCGCATCGACTGGCTGACCGCTGACGAGCTCGGGGGAGAGGTATGCCACCGTTCCGAAAAGCATCCCGGTTCCCGTGTGCCGGGAGATGGCACGTGAGAGGCCGAAGTCGGCAATTTTGATGCGGCCATCGTCGGAGAGCAGAACGTTCTCGGGCTTGACATCGCGGTGGATCAGTCCGGCGTCGTGGGCTGCGCCCAGGCCCGCTATGACGGGGTCGAGAATGGCGAAGGCTGCCTTGGGGGTCAGCGTTCTGCGCTCCTCCAGAAGCTCCCGGAGAGTGCGACCCGGAACGTATTCCATGACGAGGTAGGCAAGGTCGCCGTCGACACCCTGGTCGAGTACACCGACGACGTGCGGGTGCGACAGCCGGGCGGCGGACTTGGCTTCACGTTCGAACCGGTCCACAAAGCTGTCGTCATCAGCGAGATGCGGATAGAGCACCTTAAGTGCCACATTCCGTTCCAGCCGGATGTCCTCGGCCAGATACACGGTAGACATCCCGCCATGAGCTATGCGGGAGAGCACACGGTACCGCTCATCCACAATGGATCCGGACAGGGGGTCCTTCAACTGCTCATTCACCTTTACGATCCTACGTGAATCCCAGGAGTGCTCACCGACAAACACGGCTTAAACCGTTGACGGGCCCCTCCATGCGGAGGGACCCGTCAGGGCGAATCGGAGATCAGCGGAAGAGGGACATATGCGACTTCACCGAACGCACGTAGTTCTTCGTGTCGTCGTACATTCCGTGCTTCGACACCGAATACTGGCCCTGGTAATAAGACGCAATCGCCGTGTCCAGGTTCTTGCTGGTGCGGACGAGTGCACGGATGATCGCCACGCCCGCCGTTGCGTTGTCCTGCGGGTCGAGGAGGTTGAGCTTTCGTCCCACCAGATCCGAAGCCCATTCTCCGGATGAGGGGATCACCTGCATGGCACCGATGGCGTTCGCGGGGGAGACCGCCCTCTGGTTGAAGCCGGACTCCTGGTAGGAGAATGCCAGCGCAAGGGCAGGGTCGACCCCAAGCTGGCGTGCAGTATCAGCGATGATGGCTTTCATCTGCTCGCGGGTAGGTGCAGGCAGGGAGTTCAACGTCTGCTTGTTCACATTGGCCTGAGCGACGACCTTTTCCGGATACGTGTAGTTCAGGAAGGTCGAGGGCACCAGGTTCGTCGGCGCGGGGTTGGATGTTTTGGTTACCTTCGCTGTGCCCCCGAGGGAGATTTTCTGCCCTGGTCGGATGATGTCGGTGGCGCGGATGCCGTTCGCCGAGAGGATGGTTCCGAGGCTGACTCCATGACGGGCGGCGATGGCGCTGAGGGTATCGCCAGGAACCACGGTGTAGGTGCGAGCGCCTGACGGTTTGGGCTGGGAGGTTTTCTTGACCGGTGTGCTCGCTGGTTTGGTGGATCCCGGGTTGGAAGTCTTGCCGGAGATGGTGATCTTCTGGCCCGGATAAATGATCGAGGACATGTTGAGTCGATTGGCCGAGAGCACGCTGCCGAGGCTTACACCGTGGCGGGCCGCTATGGCACTCAGGGTGTCGCCTGAACGGACAACGTACGAGCTGCCGCTCGAGGTCTTGGGCGCAGTGTGCTTCCCGGTAACGGGTGCGGGCTTGTGGCTGCTCGACTGTGTGGAGCCGCTGAGCTTGATCTTCTGTCCGGGGAAAATGAGCGAGTGGGACTTCAGGCCATTGATCTGGAGGAGCTTCCCCGTGTTCAGTCCGTGCCGCGCAGCGATCGCGCTGATGGTGTCTCCGGACCTGACCGTGTAGGTGGAGGGCGTCTTGGCAAGCGGAAGCCCGCCGGGAATCGCGGCCGGTACCTGTGCTGCTGCAATGAGCCCGGCGCCGCCCGTGGCCGGCAGCTGTGCGGGCAGTGTGTTGGGAAGCCGAAGCTGAATGGGGCTGGTCGGCGCTGCTGTAGCTGGTTCGGCGAGAACTACCGAGGAAAGGATGACGGCGGGGATCGCTGCGGACGTGACGGCAGCGTGGATCCTGCGGCTGGCGGGGGCGTTCTTGCGTACCTGCGCGGCCGCGGGCGTGGAAGGCATGTGCATTGTCCTCATTCAGTCGTGGTCAGCGGCACGGCCTAGCGGGCAGCGCGCATGTTTCCAATGTTACTTGTGTTGCCAATGTTATTGGTGGTGCTTGCGTGACTAATGTGAACTTACACTACTTTTCCGCTAGCACAAACAGTTGCATTCTCCGGAATTTGAGCTGAATGTGCGTGTCGGCATTCGGTGCCGCTCTCCACGGTGGCTCATGGGCGTAGAAACATGGGAGCATTGAAGCGTGAATGATCTCGAAAACCTTGTCTCCCAGTGGCTCCCACTTCCCGACGTAGCTGAGCAGCTCGGTACGTCCATCACTGCTGTCCACAGCCTCATCACGGAGCGTTCGCTCATAGCTGTCCGGATAGGGGAGCGCGGTATTAAGAGCGTCCCCGCCGAATTCCTGGTCGAGGGGGAGGTTCTGGATAGTCTCAAGGGAACCGTCATTGTCCTCGGAGACGCTGGTTACTCGGACGAGGAGATGATTGTCTGGCTCTTCACCGAGGATGAATCACTTCCGGGACGTCCCGTGGATGCCCTTCGCAGCGGCCGCAAGACGGAAATTCGACGCCGGGCACAGTCACTCGCCTGGTAGGCGGTTCAGGCAGATCGACGAATCGCCGCTTCAGCGAGGCCGCACAGAGCTTCCCGCACCAGCGGTTCAACCTGAAGGCGTTCAAGGGCGCCCATGGAGTCGTCCGTCAGTTCCCCGATCAACCGTTCGGTTGCCTCTCTGGCGCCTGAGGCCTCAATAATTCCCCGAAGACGCTCGACGCCGGCGTCGTCCAGATCGGGGTGGCCCAGCAGTGCGCTGATCTCTCGCTGGTCGCCAGGGCTCGCGCTGCCCACCGTGTAGGCAATGAGGACTGTTCGTTTGCCCTCGCGGAGGTCGTCCCCGGCAGGCTTGCCCGTGACTGTGGGATCGCCAAAAACACCGAGAAGGTCATCACGGAGCTGGAATGCTTCGCCCAGTGGCAGCGAGAAATCTGAGTACGCACGCAAATGCTGCGAACTCCCTCCCGCCAGCGCACCGCCGATCGACAGTGGATGTTCCGAGGAATATTTGGCGGACTTGTAGCGCAGGACATTACGCGCACGCTCGATCGCAGTATCTGGACTGCTCCCAGGTCCAGCGGCTTCTTCGAGAATATCCAGATACTGACCCGCCATCACCTCAGTTCGCATGGTGTTGAAAAGACTCCGGGCCTGCGGGCACGTCAACGCTACTGACGCAAAGAGTTCTTCGCTGAAAGACAGCGCCATATCGCCAGACAGAATGGCCGCGCTTTCCCCGAACCTCCGGGAATCAAGATGCCATCCGGAGTCCACATGAAGCTCAGCAAACCGGCGGTGCACGCTCGGTGCGCCCCTGCGCGTATCAGAGTTGTCTATCACATCGTCGTGAATCAGTGCAGCTGTCTGGAAAAGTTCGAGTCCGGCACCCGCCGTAACGATGGCGTCGTCGTCGGGCGCTCCGCCTGCCCCACGGAAGCCCCAGTAGCACAGCTTCGCGCGCAGCCGTTTGCCGCCCGAGGCAAGTCCCGAAATGGCGCGTACAGGCTCGGCCGCATCAGCGGAGACGCCCTCGAGCATCTGGCGCTGTGACTCAAGAAAGGAATCGAGTCTGGCCGTGAGTCGCTGGAGGAAAAGGGATTCCTCCTGCTGAACTTCATGCACGTACGCCCGGGACTGCTGCACGCCCCTAGTCCGTGCTCTCGGGCAGGAGCGTCCCGCCTACTGTATAGACGGATTCCTTCTGCATTTTGGTCCCTGCCACGATGCTGACGTTGATGGTCTCCGATTCATTGCGGATGAAGTCCTGGCTAAGCACTGACTCATCTGAAAATTCGTCCTGAAGTTCCTTGAACCCGGCTTCCTTTAGTGACGAGCGGTAGAAATTCAGGATGTCCTTCGCGGACTTGTCGACCGTTCCAGTGACGGAGACAACGGCAGTGTCTCCTGTCTTATCCACCGATGACGACAGGACCGTGGAGCCCGGCATGACCGGCAACAGCTCGGTGGGGAACTGGCTGACCAGCGCAGTGGTTGTTGGCGAGGGCGTTGGGCCGCTTGATGACGACGCGCTGGGCGTACTGCCAGCTGAGGTAGCATCCGTGCCGATTGTGGCCGATGCAGACTGTGACTGCTGCGCCTCAGAACCAGCTTCTGAGGTGGAATCGCCGGTCTGGGGCGACGAACAAGCTGAGAGCCCTGCCGCGACAAGGCAGACTGCGGCCAGGTACGTGATCGCTTTCATGGTGTCCTTCATGGTGGTGTCGGTTGACGGGCGCCGGAAGGCTCATGCCAGTCTATGCGTTGGGAGTCGGTGGTGCCTCAGCAGTGCTTCCCTGCAGCCGGAATGTCAGTGCCTCTGGCTACCATTGTGGAGGAGATTCGACGGCGGGACGGAGGACGATCATGGGTGCAGGACCAGCACACGCTGATACTTCTATCCTGCACGTTGACATGGATGCTTTCTTCGTCTCGGTCGAGCTGTTGGATCGCCCGGAGTTGTCTGGACGGACGGTGATCGTCGGTTCGTCGTCGGGCCGCGCAGTGGTCCTTTCCGCCTCCTACGAGGCCAGGAAGTACGGAGTCCGTTCGGCGATGCCCATGTCGACGGCGCGGCGCCTGTGCCCCGCTGCGGTCATCGTGGAACCCCAGCAACACAAATACCGGGAAATGTCCGCCAGAGTCATGGAGGTATTCCGGTCCATCACACCATTGGTGGAGCAGGTCAGCGTTGACGAAGCATTTCTGGACGTGTCCGGCTCCATCCGACGGCTCGGGTCACCGCTTGAGATAGGACGCCACATCCGCAAACGCGTGGCCGACGAACTCGGGCTCCCATCCTCAGTGGGGATCGCCGCAACAAAATTTGTTGCGAAGATCGCCTCGACCCACGCCAAGCCCGATGGCCTACTCCTGATTCCATCAGAGAGAACAGTGGAGTTCCTGCATAGCCTGCCGGTCTCGGCGCTGTGGGGAGTAGGAGCACAATCGCAGAAAGTTCTCCTGGGCCTTGGCATATCGACAGTTCTCGACGTCGCCAATACTCCGCGGTCTACCCTTCAGCGGCTGATGGGTGCCTCCGGGCTCCACATCCACGATCTCGCGTGGGGTGTCGATCCCAGGGGTGTGCAGCCAGTGCGTGAGGAAAAGAGCATCGGCGCAGAAGAGACATTCGCAGTGGACGTTGACTCCAGCTCGCATTTACACAAGGAACTCCTGCGTCTGGCGCACCGGACCGCACATCGTCTCCGGTTAGCGGGGAGATCCGCCGCCTCCGTGTCCCTGAAGGTCCGGTATGAGGACTTCTCGACGGTTACCCGCAGCAGAAAGTTGTCCATACCCTCTGATAATGCCCACGAGCTCTACACTTCAGCAACCGTCCTCCTCGACGGATTGGGGGCTTTGCCGATGAAGGTTCGATTGATCGGCCTGCGGGCTGAACAGCTTGTCGTCGCATCGTCCGTTGCGAGCCAGTTGACCATTGACCGACGGGATGAGAACTGGCGTCTCGCCGAGGGAGCGCTGGACAGGATCAACTCGCGTTTCGGCGAAGCCGTGATCCAGCCGGCCCAGCTGCTTCCTCCGCCCGGGGAATAGGGAACCCGACTGGCCTCCGCCTACAATGCAAACTATCCTTGAACAAAGGGAACCGCACCTCTGCGGTGTTCGTTGACAGCATTATCAGGTGGTTTCTCGGCAAGGAGGCAGTGATGGCACT
The DNA here is from genome assembly GCA_947502645.1 of uncultured Micrococcaceae bacterium. Taxonomy (GTDB): domain Bacteria; phylum Actinomycetota; class Actinomycetes; order Actinomycetales; family Micrococcaceae; genus Arthrobacter_J. The sequence continues at coordinate 54,405 of CANNAD010000002.1, forward strand.
CTCAGAACACGAGCAGAGGTTGCTTGAACAGCTGGAGCAGCAGCTAAATGCTGAAGATCCAAGGTTTGTTCATTCCATGGCGTCATCAGGGCGCTCTTTTTCAACACGCCGAATTGTGCTCGGCGCCCTTATTGGCGTTGCCGGGATTCTCGTGCTGCTCGTCGGCATCTCCTTCCAGAACATCTTCATCGGCGTTGGTGGCTTCCTCATCATGGGAGCGAGCGTCTACTTCGCTACTGCACGGTCGAAATCCGAGGGCGAATCGCGCGGAAAGTCCAACGCCTCACCCAAGTCCCCAACGTCTCCCCGCGGTGGCAGTTTCATGGGTGGCCTGGAAGAGAAATGGGACCAGCGCCGACAGGGCGAGCCCTAGCCCCCACTTTCCTCCCCGAGAGACGTTTTCACCACAAATACCGCGAAGAAGACCCCGTAGCCCGGGGTCTTCTTCGCGTTAAGGTCCACGAAGCCTCCAGATCCCCGTCGATGACGGAAGTTGCTCCATTTCACACCACGGTCTCTTTTCCGCGTCATTTCAGGCATTCTCATCCAAGCCGTACCCGACACGCCGTAGAATCCCTCGCCACACTCGTTGACTGTGGGGGTCTGTGGAGTAAAGTGGAGGACATAAGAGGGTAGAAGTTACAGATGGGTAGCTGAACCCTACTCGGACAGGCGGTGGTGAATGTTCCTCGGAACGCATTCCCCGCGTCTGGATGAGAAGGGCCGGCTCATCCTGCCAGCGAAGTACCGCGAGGAGCTGGCGGATGGAGTAGTGCTGACCAAGGGGCAAGAGCGATGCATCTATGTCTTTGGGACGCAGGAGTTCGAGCGGATGTACGAACAACTGCGTGAAGCCTCATTGGCTTCGCGTCAGTCGCGTGATTACATCAGGGTCTTTTTGTCGGGGGCCTCAGATGAATTGCCGGACAAGCAGGGCAGGATCACCATCCCGCCTGCACTCCGTACATATGCCGGACTTGACCGTGAACTTGCTGTTATCGGGGCAGGCACACGGGCTGAAATCTGGGACGCGTCTACATGGGAGACCTACCTTTCGGAGAAGGAGGAGTCCTTCTCCAACACCGATGAGGATGTCCTGCCGGGCATCTTGTAGAACGAACAAAAATCGTGGTCAGCTACGGGTTTTCTTGGATGAGATCTCCAGCCGCACCACCGCAGACCGACCTGGCTCACCTTCCCCGGAGCCAGGCGGGTCCTGCGGCTGAGTGCGGAGGGAGATCTGGTTCAAGAGCACCGCGCAGCGCACAGCTATACCGGTCAATCGTCCGGAAAGGGGGAAGCTAATGAATGAAGAAGTGCCTACAGGAGACCGTCACGTACCGGTCCTGCTCGAGCGCTGCGTCAACTTGCTCGCCCCCGCCATCGAAGCCGCAGTGTCGGCACACGGCCGCGCCGTCGTCGTCGACGGAACACTGGGCATGGGCGGCCACTCCGAGGCGATACTGAAACGCTTTCCTGACGTGCACCTGATCGGTATAGACCGAGATGAACAAGCACTTGCCCTGGCCGGTGAACGTCTCAGTCCGTTCAGTGACCGGACTGATCTGGTCCACGCCGTCTATGACGAGATTTCCGACGTCGTACTCTCCCTTGGATTCGACGGCGTCGATGGCGTGCTCTTTGATCTCGGTGTGTCCTCCCTTCAGCTTGACGAACGCGACCGCGGTTTCGCGTACTCCTATGACGCACCGCTGGATATGCGCATGGACACGAGCCGAGGACAAACCGCAGCGGACGTCGTCAACGATTACTCAGAGGAAGACCTTGTTCGCCTGATCCGGACCTGGGGCGAAGAGAAGTTCGCTGGCAGGATCGCCTCGGCAATCGTCTCCGCCAGGGCAACTGCCCGACTGGAAACCACCGGGCAACTGGTGGACGCGGTCCGCAGCGTTGTGCCTGCCGGTGCAGCCAAGAAAGGCGGACACCCGGCCAAACGAACATTCCAGGCGCTCCGGATCGAGGTCAACGAAGAACTGAGCGTCCTGGCCGACGCGGTTCCGGCCGCCGTTGAATCGCTCAACATGGGTGGCCGGATCGTCGCGATGTCCTATCACTCCCTCGAGGACAAGATCGTGAAAAAGGCATTCAACGCTGGCACACAGTCTTCGGCGCCCCCGGGATTCCCCGTGGAACTCGATCAGCACAAGGCGTATCTCAAGAGTCTTACCAGAGGAACCGAAACCCCGACGGACGACGAAATTCAGCAGAATCCGCGGGCAGCCTCAGCAAGGCTGCGAGCAGTGGAACGTATCAGGCAACGCACGAACAGGATGGCGACATGAGCCAGAACAACCGGAGCTACACGGCCGTAGTGGGCAACACCGTGCGTACCTTGAGCACCTCTGAGCGCTGGGGCGAAGCACCTGTCCGGCGGCGGACGCCTCTGGCTCTCGTCGCTCCCGTGCCACGCCGACAGCGCCTACCCTTTGCGGTCTTCTGCAGCGCCGTTCTGATTCTCGCTCTCGCGGCTGTCATGATGATCAACATCTCTGTGTCCAAGGGGCAGTACGAGTTGGTTCGGTTGTCCCACGAGGAGACGGCCCTCAAGCAGCGGAACGAGGCATTGGCGCAACAGGCCGAGAACCTCCGGGCTCCACAACATCTGGCGGCTGAGGCCGCACAATTGGGAATGGTTGCTTCACCCTCTTTTGGCTACGTTGATCTGAACGAACTGAAGGTTCACGGTGATCCGAAACCTGCGAGTGAGGACGACAAACCGCTGGTATCCATGCCTCCGGCAGAAACCGGGGCCACGGAAACAGGCGGGGAGGAGCCCGCACGAGCGGAGGAACCTGCTCCGGCGGAGGAGCCTGCACCGGAGCCCAAGGAAGCAGAGCTCAACGGCGGAACGGTACCGGCACCACAGCAGATCAACGGGCAGTAGGTCAGCCCAGGAACAACGTTATGAGGGGCCACAGTGGCAGGATCATCACCGGCGGAAGACGTCCCGCGCACAGCTATTAGTGCACGAAGGCTCCGCATCGGACTGGCGCTGATCCTGGTCATGCTCATGGTCCTCGGCGGACGCCTCTTCTATCTGCAGGCGCTGGACCCAGCCGGGTGGGCCCAGGCCGCCGTCGGCAAGCGTCTCACGCACATCGACGTACCGGCGATCAGAGGAAGCATTCTCGACACCAACGGCAAGGTTCTGGCACGCAGCGTCGAGCGTTTTGACCTCGTCGTCGACCAGACCCACGCGGACGCCTATGAAGAGGAAGGCTATGCACGGCTGGTGAGTCTCGACTCGGACAAGACAGAGGTCATCTCGCTCGATCAGGGCCTGCGTGAGCTGGCCGATGTGCTGAATCAGGATGTGCAGACCCTCTCGGAGTCGCTTCTGGGGGAGGACCCCTACAGTGTGATCGCTACTGGTGTTACCCCCGAGGTCAAAAATCAGGCGGTTGCGGTGGGGTTCCCCGGAATCTACGCGAAGTCGACCGTCCAGCGTCTCTATCCCAAGGGCCAGGTCGCGGGATCCGTCGTGGGGTTCATGAACTCTGAGGGCCCTGCCGCGGGTCTTGAACTGATGCAGAACGATCGGCTCAGCGGGGAGCCGGGCAGCAAGACATTCGAAATTGGCGGTGACGGAGTTCGCATTCCGTACGCGACGAACGAAGTTGTGCCGGCCAAGGACGGACAGTCCATCCGGCTGACCATCGAAGAGGACCTGCAATGGTATGCACAGCAGGTCATTGCGGCCCAGGTGGAGGAGTACAACGCACAGTGGGGCAACATCATTGTCATGGAGGCAGACAACGGCAAGGTTCGGGCCATGGCGGAGTCCACTACTCCTGATCCGAACAACCCTGGGCAGACACCCTCCGAGTTCCGGCTTCCGCTTTCCGTGACGGCGTCCTACGAGCCCGGCTCCACGACGAAGCTGATCACCATGGCGGCTGCACTGGAGGAGGGGATCATTGAACCTACCTCGCAGTTCGAGATTCCCTCGAGCTACACCGTTGACGGCCAGACGTTCAGCGACGCGTTCGATCACGGCACGGTACAGATGACTGCTGCCGGTATTTTTGCAAAATCCATGAATACCGGAACGGTGATGATCGGTGAGCAGCTGAGCAAACAGAAACGGTATGACTGGTTGCGCAAGTTCGGCATCGGACAGCCTACGGGTATTGGCCTGAACGGTGCCACGGCGGGACTGCTCGCTGAACCTGAGGATTGGGATGTCCGGCAGCAGTACACGGTACTTTTTGGGCAGGGGCTGGCTCAGACTAGCCTTCACACCGCCATGGTGTACCAGACCATAGCCAACGACGGCGTTCGTCTTGAGCCGCAACTCATCGAGGCGTACGTGGATCCTGATGGCACCGAACACAAGGTGGAGCCAGCGAAAGGGACCCGGGTCGTTTCGGAGGACACCGCGAAGACGCTGCGGAAGATGCTCGAAACGGTGACGGAGAAGGGCTCTGGTAAACAAGGCAAACTCGACGAATACCGTGTTGGTTCCAAAACGGGTACGGCCGAGGCTTCGAGCCCGCAGGGCGGCTATGACGGCTATACACTTTCCTATGCAGGTATGGCTCCGGTTGAGTCGCCCGAGTACGTTGTGGTGGTGACACTGCAGCGTCCGCAGGGAGACCTCTATTACCTGCTGCCGGGCAATTCTTTCAAAAAGGTGATGCTGCGGGTACTGCAAATGAACAACGTTCCACCATCCACAGGGAAGCCCGAAACTTTTCCCATCGAATACTGATCAGCAGCGAAAGATACGAATTAATGAATAGACCCTCAGAGCGGGCAGCAGCATCCGAGATGCGGCCCGTTTCGGTAGCTGCCATGCCGCTGGCAGATCTTCTGCAGAAGGCAGGGGTCGACGAGGATGCATTGTCCTCATACGAGGGGCCGCAGGTCTCGGTCTCTGGGGTGTCGATGGATTCGCGCGTGGTGATCGCGGGAGATCTGTATGTGGCACTGCCCGGTGCCGTTCAGCATGGCGCGAAGCACGCGGCCGGTGCAGTCGCGGCTGGGGCGGTAGCCGTTATGACCGATGCGCAGGGCGCCGAGCTTGGAGGTACCGAACTGGGCGTTCCGGTGATCACGGTATCGACGCCGCGGAACCTGGTGGGCACGCTCGCCTCACTTGTGTACGGAACACGGACCGGTGGCCCTGAGCTATTCGGGGTCACGGGTACCAACGGCAAGACCACCACGACCTACTTCATCAATTCGCTACTCGCCGCCGTCGGCAAGTCCACCGGACTGATCGGGACCATCGAGATTCTCGCCGGGGGGAAAGCCATCCCCAGCGCTCTGACGACGCCGGAATCACCGCAGATCCATGGACTCCTTGCTCTCATGGCGGAGCGCGGTGTTGACGCGGCGTCGATGGAGGTCTCCTCCCATGCCCTTCACTTTCATCGCGTGGACGCCGTGACGTTCGACGTCGTCGGTTTTACCAACCTGACACAGGATCACCTGGACCTTCACGAGACCATGGAGGACTATTTCGCGACCAAGCTGCAGCTGTTCCGCGGTGAAAGCAGTAAAAAGGCGGTGGTGATCGTAGACGACCTCTGGGGTCAAAAGGCTGCTGATGCCGCGGAGAGTCCTGTCACCACACTCACCACGCAGCCAGGGGCCGGCATTGAGGCCGACTGGCGGGTCGACGATATTTCCGTGGACAGGCTGGGACACGCTTTTACGCTCGTTTCCCGCGAGGGGGAACGTCTGAACCTGCGGACAGGGCTTCCCGGCCGGTTCAATGTGTCCAACGCTGCCCTCGCGGCCACCATGGTGCTGGCCTCCGGTGTCCCCATCGAGACCGTACAGACCGCCGTGGATGAGCACGACCCGTTCACGGTTCAGGTGCCTGGCCGAATGCAGCTCATCAGTGAGTCTCCTGCCGCCATCGTCGATTTCGCGCACAACACAGATGCATTGGCGCTGACACTGGAAGCTGTACGGCGCACGGGGACCAACTCACGCGTCATTGTCGTCTTTGGCGCCACCGGGCAGCGCGATGCTCTCAAGCGCCCCATGATGGGCGAGATAGCAGCAACGCTGGCCGACGTCGTCATTGTGACCGATGACGACCCGCACGATGAGGATCCGGCAGCCATCCGCGCCGACGTCTTGGTCGGGGCCAGGCGCACTCAGGGGCAGACGGACAGCCGCTGCGTCGTCGAAGAGGTTTTCCCGCGGCAGGAAGCCATCAGGCGCGCCGTCGCACTGGCCAATGAGGAAGACACCATTCTTGTTGCGGGCCGCGGTCACGAAGTGTGGCAGGAAATCAAAGGTGTGAACCATTCTCTCGATGACAGGGTGGAGTTACGCGAAGCGCTGGAGGAACGCGGATTCAGCACCGTGAAGACCAAGACGGTAGAGTCCTAGCCGACATGATTGAGTTAACCGCCGCTGAAATCGCGGATATAACAGACGCCCGGCTATGTGTGCCGGAGACCTCCGCGACGTCCCTGACGGTGACTTCCGCCACAACGGATTCGAGGGAGTCCGCGCCGGGCGGGCTGTTCGTCGCCCGGGCTGGTGAACACTCGGACGGACACCTTCATCTGGAGTCTGCGTTTGCGCGTGGCGCAGTGCTGGCGCTGACGGAACGGGTTGTCATGTCCGCGGACGGAGAGCCTTACCCCTGCGTCGTCGTCGAGGATTCCACGCTCGCGATGGGCGCCCTTGCTGCCGAAGTTGTCCGCAGGCTGCGGTCAGCCGGCGAACTCACGGTGATCGGCGTGACCGGTTCGGCCGGCAAAACTACCACCAAGGACCTCCTCAAGGGGCTGCTGGAAACCCAGGGCACCACGATCGCCCCGCAGGGATCCTACAACGGTGAAGTAGGCGTCCCCCTGACTATTTTCACTGCGGACTATGGAACCCGGTACCTGGTCATCGAAATGGGGGCCACGGGTATCGGCCACATCAAGTATCTGGCCGACATGGTGCGCCCGGATATCGGGATTGTGCTCGGTGTTGGGACTGCGCATGCTGGTGAGTTCGGCGGCGTCGAGAACATTGCGGTGGCCAAGGGGGAGCTGCTGGAATCTCTCGGCTCCACCGGGGTCGCGGTCATCAACGCAGATGATCACCGGGTGCTGGCCATGGAGCGCAGGACCATTGCACAGCGCCTCTATTTCACGTCCTCGGAAGATTTCCGCCGCGAGGACTCTCACCACGTGAGAGCCAAGGGCCTTCACACTGACGACGACGGACACCCGGTTTTTGACCTCGTGTTTCCTGACGAATCCTCACACCCCGTCAGCTCCCGCCTGATTGGCCTGCACCACGCAACCAACCTGCTGGCAGCCGCAACAGCCGCTTTCGCCGCGGGAATGGCGCCCGGGGATATCGCCCGGGGGCTGTCCTCCCTCGGTGCGGCCAGCCGGTGGCGAATGGAGCGCACCGAAAGACCAGACGGCATCACGGTGATCAACGATGCCTACAATGCCAATCCAGAATCCATGAAGGCGGCTTTGCGGACCCTGGCCGAGCTGGCTCGGGGACGGCGTACCTGGGCGGTCCTGGGCGAAATGCTGGAACTCGGGGAGAACACTATCGAGGAGCACGACGCCATTGGCCGCGTTGTTGTGCGGCTGAACATCTCGCGGCTGATCGTTGTTGGTCGTGGGGCCAAAGCGATGCACACTGCGGCTGTCCTCGAAGGCTCCTGGGGTAACGAGGCAGAATTTGTGGAGACGGCGCAGGACGCAGAGCGGGTCCTCGCGAACGAGTTGTCCGAAGGCGATATGGTGCTGTTCAAATCCTCGAATGCCACGGGCCTTCGGCATCTGGGAGATCGTATAGCATTACGAGCTGACGCGCTGCCCGGTTCGGGTACAGAAAACGAAGGGAGTGATCATTCGTGATCGCACTGCTCGTCGGTTCTGCCCTGGGCCTGGTTTTCTCCCTCGCGGCAACGCCTCTGTTCATCAGACTTCTGGTTCGCCGCCAATACGGACAATTCATCCGAGATGATGGTCCGACGGCGCACCACACCAAGCGAGGGACGCCCACTATGGGCGGCGCGGTCATCATTGCGTCGGTTCTGGCGGCGTATTTCCTGACACACCTCCTCATGATGATGCTCAACCCGCATAGCGGCGGACCCACGGCGTCGGGATTGCTGCTGTTGTTTCTGATGGTCGGCATGGGCCTCGTCGGGTTCTTCGACGACTTCACGAAGATCTCAAATCAGCGCAGTCTCGGGTTGAGCGCACCCGCGAAGATCATCGGGCAAACGATTGTGGGCGTCGCATTCGCCATACTCGCCCTCAACTTCCCCAATGCGCAGGGACGGACCCCGGCATCCACGCAGGTGTCCTTCGTCCGCGATACCGGCCTGGACCTGGCGTTTGCTGGAACGATTGCCGGCATCATACTTTTTGTCATCTGGGCGAATTTCATCATTACCGCGGCAAGTAACGGCGTAAACCTGGCGGATGGTCTGGACGGTCTGGCGGCCGGTGCGGCCATCATGGTTTTCGGGGCGTACATGCTGATGGGAATCTGGCAGTTCAACCAGAGCTGCGCACGACTGGCAGGGGCTGGCTGCTATGAGGTCCGGGACCCGCTCGATCTGGCGATGCTCGCTGGCGCGCTGTGCGGCGCATTGATCGGCTTCCTCTGGTGGAATACGTCTCCGGCCAGAATCTTCATGGGTGACACCGGCTCATTGGCCATTGGAGGGGCGATTGCCGGCTTTGCGATTCTCTCCCGTACGGAGCTCCTCCTGGCCGTCATCGCCGGCCTGTTCGTCCTCATCACCCTTTCCGTGATCATTCAGGTTGGATACTTCAAGGCCACGGGTGGAAAGCGCTTCTTCAAGATGGCGCCGCTACAGCATCACTTTGAGCTCAAGGGGTGGGCGGAGGTCACCGTGGTTGTCCGCTTCTGGATCCTCTGCGGTCTCTTCGTTTCCGCGGGGCTTGGCATCTTCTACGCGGAATGGGTTGTTGGACAGTGAGCAGTGCCAGTGAGAACAACAGTTCGCGGGTTGACGGCCTGAAATGGTGGGACGCGGACTGGGCCGGCCTCAAAGTTGTCGTCGCAGGCATTACCAAAACTGGCTTTTCCATCGCCGACACCATGACGGAGCTCGGTGCCCGGGTTGTCGTTGTCGCTGCATCTGATGACGCCGAAGCTCGCCAGTCGGCACAGACACTGAAAATCGTCGGGGTGGAAGACGTCCTCCTCGGTCCTGGCAAAGACCAGTCCCTCCCGCTGCTGGACGGGCAACTCCCTGACCTCGTCTTCGGCTCGCCCGGAATGCCGCCGTCGCACCCCCTGCTACAGGCTGCGGCAGAGCACGGCATACCCGTTTGGGGCGACATGGAGCTCGCGTGGCGTCTCAGGGCCCGGCCCGGAAGCAAAGCGGGGGAGTGGCTGGCGGTTACGGGGACCAACGGCAAGACCACAACTGTGGGACTGGCGGAGTCCATGCTGGTTGCGGCTGGTCTCAGGGCCGTCGCAGCCGGAAACGTTGGTACTCCTATTCTTGATGTGATCCGTGACCCGCAGGGCTGGGACGTCATCGTCGTCGAGCTTTCAAGCTTCCAGCTGCACTGGGCGCAATCCCTCTCACCGGTGGCAAGCGTGTGTCTCAACGTCGCCGAAGATCACGTCGACTGGCATGGGTCCTATGAGGCTTACGTTGCAGACAAGGCCCGGGTTTACATGAATACCCAGGTGGCCTGTGTGTTCAACGCGGAGCAGGAGGAAACCATCCGCATGGTCGAAGAAGCCGACGTCGTCGAGGGCTGCCGAGCCATTGGCTTCACCACCGGACTTCCAGCCATCTCCATGCTCGGTGTAGTCGAGGATCTCCTTGTGGACCGTGCCTTCATCGCCCAACGCAAGGATTCCGCAGCAGAGCTGGCCTCGCTGTCTGACGTCGGGGACCCGGTGCCACGGCACCTCGTCGCCAATGCCCTCGCTGCTGCCGCCCTGGTGCGCGCCGTGGGCGTTGAACCTGTCGCCGTCCGGAAAGGTATCCGCAACTACCAGCCCGGCGACCACCGGATCCAACTCGTCGCCAGAGAATCCGGCGTCGCCTGGATCAATGACTCCAAAGCCACGAATCCGCATGCGGCAGCTGCCTCCCTGAAGTCCTTCCAATCCGTCATCTGGATTGCAGGGGGTCTGTCCAAGGGTGTTACCTATGACGAGCTCGTAGCCGACATCGCGGATCGTCTGAAGGCTGTGGTGCTCATTGGTGTGGACACTCTCGCCTTGGAAACGGCATTGAAGCGACACGCACCGGATGTCTCGGTGATTCGTCCTGATTCGGGCGACACTGAAATGGTCCCGGAAGAAGATCTTCCGAACTCCACGGGAACGCGGGTTATGGAACGAGCGGTCGCCGCAGCAGCAGATGTGGCGGTGAGCGGAGACACGGTCCTCATGGCTCCGGCCGCAGCATCCATGGATCAGTTCACGTCCTACGCCCATCGAGGCAACGCATTTGCCGACGCAGTCCGCTCACAGCTGGAGGGTCAGGCACCGACCACGAAGGAGCTCTGATGGTCACGACGTCCAGTGCACGCACGGGCAGAAAACCCCGCGTGGCCGCGCAGCGGAAGCCGCGACCTGAAACGGCGGCGACCGACGAAACCTCCTCGAGTGAGCAGCTGCCTCAGGAACCTCCGTCCAGACCGAACATCTTCAAACGGATTGTTGCCGGGGTTGAAGGCCGCGGCAAGGCTAGCAGCGGCAGCGCCTACTACATGATTCTGGGGGCGACGCTGGCTTTGACGGCGATCGGCCTCATCATGGTTCTCTCGGCGTCTTCGGTCGAAGCGATTGCCGAAGGAACAGATACCTTCGGGCTGTTTGTGAAGCAGAGCATCTTCGCGGTCATCGGGATTGTGCTCATGCTGGTGCTCTCACGAACCGGAAAGAAGTTTTATACCGCCGTGGCGTGGCCGGGGCTTCTCGGCGCCTGGGTCCTGCTGGCGCTGGTTCAGATCATCGGCAATAAAGTCAACGGCAACAAGAACTGGATCGACGTCGGTCCCATCACCTTCCAACCCTCAGAACCGACCAAACTGGTTCTGGCTCTGTGGTGTGCCACGGTACTCACACGCAAGGCGGGGCTGGTCCGGCGCCCGATGCACGCGCTGATTCCTGTATTTCCGCTGGGAGGATTAGCCATCATTCTGGTTCTCATGGGCGGCGACCTCGGGACCGCGATGATCCTGATGCTCATTCTGGTGGCCGCAGTGTTTTTTGCCGGGGCTCCGATAAAGATCTTCGCTACAGCCGGAATCGTGGGAGCAGTGGCGTCAATCGCACTGGTCATTCTGAGTCCCAACCGCACCGGCCGCATCCAATCATGGCTCCGGCTCAACTGCGATCTGGCCAGCGACCCCTGCCTCCAGGCCACCAACGGCTTCAAGGCAATGGCCTCGGGCGGATGGTGGGGAGTCGGCATCTTCCAGAGCCGACAGAAGTGGAACTGGATTCCGGAAGCGCACAACGACTTCATCTTCACCATCATCGGAGAGGAGTTCGGCCTGATCGGCACCACGCTCGTCGTCGCACTTTTCGCTCTCCTTGCCATCGCCGGAATCAGGGTGACACTGAGGCATACAGACAGTTTCGTGCGGATCCTGGGCGGGTCCATTCTCGTGTGGCTGATTGGACAGGCGTTCGTCAACATAGCCGTCGTCACCGGCGTCCTGCCCGTGGTCGGAGTGCCGCTGCCCTTCATCTCCTATGGCGGATCAGCGCTCACCTTCTCCCTTGCCGCCGTCGGAGTCCTGCTCTCATTTGCCCGCAAAATCCCGGAAAGTGAACCAACTGCTGCATGACCGAATCATCGATATCCGTAGTTCTCGCCGGCGGTGGTACTGCCGGACACGTCAGCCCACTTCTCGCCATCGCATCTGCTCTGACCGTGCTGAGACCGGAAGTAGAGGTCACGTCCGTCGGAACACCCACGGGTATGGAGACGCGTCTGGTGCCAGCTGCCGGGATACCACTGGAAACCATCGACAGGGTTCCCATGCCGCGCAGTCTGTCGATCGACCTCGTGAAACTGCCGGTCAGATTCGTGCGGGCTATCCGGCAGTCATTGAGGATTCTCCGGAAGGTGCAACCCGACGTCGTTGTCGGTGTTGGCGGCTACGTGTGCACTCCCGTGTACATAGCGGCCGCTTTGTGTCGCGTGCCGCTGGTTATCCATGAGGCAAACGCGCGTCCCGGCCTGGCAAACAAGGTGGGTGCGCTGCTGGCCCGGCGCGTCGGAGTAGCCTTTTCCTCCACGGTCCTGCGCCGTGCGGAGTGGGTTGGTATGCCAATGCGTGCCGAGGTGGCCGGTCTCGACCGCGAAGCTGCGCGCTCTCAGGCCCGCGATAGCCTCGGGCTGGCTGCTGATATGCCTACCGTTGTTGTCACGGGAGGCTCCTCCGGGGCCATGAGCATCAACGCTGCCGTGTCAGCTGCATCTGAGGATTTCGCGGCCGCCGGCATCCAGATCCTGCACATCACCGGTCGTGGGAAAACACTTGTGGACGACGCCGGAAGCCCCATACGCGGGCGTCACTACCACCAGGTCGAGTACGTTGACGGGATGGAGACGGCGTACGCTGCGGCCGATGTGCTGGTTGCCCGCGCCGGAGCCGGGACGGTTTCGGAAGTCTGTGCCGTGGGCTTGCCGTCCGTTCTGGTCCCGCTACCTCACGGCAACGGCGAACAAGCCCTCAATGCGCGTGGGCTGGTAGAGGCCGGAGGCGCGCTGCTGGTGGAGGACCAAAACTTCACAGCGGAATGGATTCGGGATGAGCTCGTCCCTCTAGTTACCGCCCCCGGACGCTTGGAATCGATGTCCTCGGCGGCTCGTTCTCTCGGGACCCGCGATGCCGCGGAGCAGATGGCCCGCATCATACTCACGGAAGCAGGGGTACAGACAGCATGAATTCCCAGGTAGACCCTCCTGCCCTCGAATCGCTCGGGCGCGTCCATTTCATGGGGCTCGGCGGCGCAGGAATGTCGGCTGTCGCGCGCATCATGCTCGCTCGTGAGGTTGCGGTCTCCGGCTCGGATGCCAGCGACTCTCCACTGCTGCGAAGTCTTGAACAGCTCGGCGCTCGAGTCCAGATAGGACAATCGACGGAGAACGTCGCGGACGCGGACACCGTAGTCATCACTACGGCCATCAGACCGACCAACCCGGAATTGCTTGAGGCTAGACGCCGCGGCCTGAACATCATGCACCGTTCCGAAGCCTTGGCCTCGACGATGACCGGTCAACGGGTCGTCGCGGTCGCGGGAACCCACGGCAAGACGACGACGACGGCGATGATAACCGTCATGCTTCAGGGCGCGGGGGAGGACCCATCGTTTGCCGTTGGGGGTGCTGTCTCGTCGTTGGGCGTCAACGCTGCGTACGGTACCGGCGGAATTTTCGTAGCCGAAGCTGACGAATCAGACGGATCATTCCTGAATTACGCTCCGTCGGTGTCCGTCGTGACAAATGTCGAGGCAGACCACCTTGACCATTACGGGACGGCGGAAGCCGTCCATGCAGTCTTCGATGAGTTTGTGACCCGGTTGGAGGAGGGCGGGCTGCTGGTCGCCTGCGCCGACGACGAGGGATCGGCAGCACTGGCCTCCAGATCTGCCGCGGAACATCGTGTGCGGACGTACGGATACAGCAGCCAGTCAGACGTCCGCATCAGTGATACGAGGACCTCGGGCGCCAACTCGGTCAGCACCCTGACATTCGAGGTGGACGGTGTGCAGCGAACGCGGGAACTACGTCTGACTGCGCCCGGGGAGCACAATATCCGTAATGCCGCTGCAGCGTTTACCGTGGCACTGGAACTTGGGGTCGATCCGGCGAAGGCCGCGGAAGGCCTGAGCGGATTCTCTGGCGCAGCGCGCCGCTTCGAATTCCGTGGCGAGGCGCGGGGAGTCCGCGTCTATGACGACTATGCTCACCACCCCACCGAAGTTCGCGCCGCTCTTGCAGCTGCGAGAACGGTCGCCGGACCTGGTTCAGTGCACGTCATCTTCCAACCGCATCTTTTCTCGCGTACCCGTGAATTCGCCGCAGAGTTTGCGGACGCGCTGATGCTCGCGGATTCAGCGTCGGTTCTGGATATTTATCCTGCCCGTGAAGATCCGATTCCCGGAGTCACCAGCGAGCTGATCACAGGACGTCTGGGAAGTTTGGGTTCTTACCATCCAGAGGCGCAAGAGGCGTTGAAAGCGGTGGCCGATCGGGTAGTCAGCGGCGACATCGTTCTCACCGTGGGTGCCGGCGATGTGACGGCATACGGGCCGGACCTCGTTCAGATGCTGACGAGGAGCTCCACCGAGGAACAGCGGTGAGCCAGGACAGCAGCGACGAGGGTTCGAGTGTCCTTTCGTTCCCGGAACCACCCCGTCGTCGTCGTCGCCGTCGGGCCCTCATCGTGGCCAGCGCGACGGGTGCCGTTGTCCTCATCGTCATGGTGCTGGTGATCTTCACACCGTTGCTCCAGATCAGGACAATTACGGTGGATGAGACCAGACTGACCTCTCATGAGGCACTGGTGCAGGCCCTGGAGCCGCTCAAGGAACAGACTCTCGTGCAGGTCTCTGATGAGGATGCCCGACGCCTGGTCCAGGATCTGCCCGCGATCAGTGATGTCGAGGTCGTCGCCGTCCCGCCGTCGGGCCTTCACGTGAAGGTCCGCGAGTACGCTCCGGTGGCGGTGCTGAAACAGGGCGGGTCATTTGTCCTCATCGATGAGAGCGGCCGCAGCCTCGGATCGGTGAATAACCGGTCTGCCGTGAAACTTCCTCTGATTGAAGGGGGTAACGCGGACGTCAACAGCGATGTGTTCGGGTCCATCACCTCGGTCCTTTCCTCCTTGCCGGAGGAAGTGCTGTCGAAGCTGAAATATGCCTCTGCCAAATCCGCGGACTCCATTCGACTTCAGCTTGAGGATGGGCGCCGAGTGTTCTGGGGAAGTGCGGATCAGAACGAGGCGAAGTCTCGCGTCCTGCAGGTTCTCCTGCGGGGTGAACCTTCTGATCCGCCCATCAAGGAGTTCGATGTCAGTACGCCTGAGCGGCCCGTGACGCGTACCGATTGAACAAGTTTCGACGCGACACGCGGAGCCGGTCATTGCATGAGACCGCCCCGCCCCATAGCGTCTCAGTAGAAGTTACTTGACATAACTCTAAGCCTCAACTAGAGGGTTAACGTTATGGCGGGTGAAGGTTCAAGCAACGGTTGAAGCCGGGCTCAAGTCCGGGTGGATCCACACCAGATCAGTGTAAAGATTCGAACAAGGGACACAGGACGTGGCAGCACCGCAGAATTACTTGGCCGTGATCAAGGTCGTCGGAATCGGTGGCGGTGGAGTGAATGCCGTCAACCGGATGATCGATGTTGGTCTCCGTGGGGTGGAGTTCATTGCCATCAATACGGATGCCCAGGCCCTTCTCATGAGCGACGCCGACGTCAAGCTCGACGTCGGACGTGAGCTGACGCGAGGGTTGGGTGCCGGAGCGGATCCCGAGGTAGGCCGTCGGGCAGCCGACGACCATGCCGAGGAGATCGAGGAAGTCCTCCGCGGCGCCGACATGGTCTTCGTGACTGCAGGCGAGGGCGGCGGAACCGGCACCGGTGGTGCTCCGGTAGTTGCGAGGATCGCCCGATCGCTCGGAGCCCTGACCATCGGCGTTGTCACCCGTCCGTTCACCTTCGAAGGACGCCGTCGGTCCAATCAGGCCGAATCGGGCATCGAGACGCTTCGCGACGAAGTGGATACCCTGATCGTCATTCCCAACGACAGACTCCTCTCCATCAGCGACCGCAATGTGTCCATGCTGGACGCGTTCCGCTCAGCAGACCAGGTCCTGCTTTCCGGCGTTCAGGGCATCACCGACCTCATCACCACTCCGGGCCTGATCAACCTGGACTTCGCCGACGTCAAGTCAGTCATGCAGGGCGCCGGATCTGCACTGATGGGTATCGGCTCCGCCCGTGGTGATGACCGCGCCGTCAAGGCCGCTGAGCTTGCCATCGCATCGCCGCTGCTTGAAGCCTCCATTGATGGGGCGCACGGTGTGCTGCTGTCCATCCAGGGTGGCTCGGACCTCGGTCTTTTCGAGATCAACGAAGCCGCACGCCTTGTCCAGGAAGTTGCGCACCCCGAAGCCAACATCATCTTCGGTGCCGTCATTGATGATGCACTGGGCGATGAGGCGAGGGTTACCGTCATCGCCGCCGGCTTCGACCAGGTCGACGTCACCTCCCAGCCAGCCCAGCCGGCGCAGTCAACAGGCCGGCAGCAGCTCCCGTCGGAACCCAAGAGCAGCCCCCAGCGCGAAAGTGGAGAGACTCAGCGGCAGTCGTCCGGCCACGGCGGCGAGCAGGCAGCATCCTCCGGCGTCGGTGCATGGTCGCAGCAGCGGTCACCGCAGAACAGCGACGTTCCCGCCGACGCAGGGTTCGACGTCGACCTCCCGGCCGTCGTCGAACCGGACCTCGGTGCGGGACGTGCCGATGATCTGGATGTTCCGGACTTCCTGAAGTAGCAGCTCCGATCGACGTGACGGAAACAGCAGGCTCATCCAGTTCCCCGTTTGTTTGGGAAGCCACGCCAGGGGCAGGCCTCCACGTCGGATTTACCAGCGTGGAGTGCGGGAATCTGGCACTGCACGCCGGTGAACCCGAAGAGTCAGTTCACGGGCGGCGGAGGGGGCTGGAACGAACCATCGGCGCCGAGGACCGCACCCTGGTGTTCATGCAGCAGACCCACTCGGCGACCGTCACCGAAGTGCTCCCCGGAAACACCAGCGGGGCACAGGCTGCCGACGCCGTGATGAGCATCGGCGGCAGGACCCCGCTGGCCGTGATGGTCGCGGACTGCCTTCCCGTCCTGATCGCAGGCCAAACAGCAGGAGGGTGGGCAACAGCGGCCGTCCACGCGGGCCGCGTCGGACTGTTCGGCGGTATCCTCGCCAACGCGGTGGACCAGCTTCGAGCTGCCGGCGCGCAGCACCTGCAGGCATGGATCGGTCCGTCCATCTGCGGGAAATGCTACGAAGTTCCACGATCGATGCGCGACGAAGGCGCAGCGGTCCTTTCGCGGAGCGCGGCCACCACCCGAGCAGGAACCCCCTCCCTCGACCTGCCCGCAGGAGCACGTGAGCAACTTGAGCGGCTCGAGGTCGAGGCAGAAGCTACCGGCATCTGCACGCTGGAGGACCCACGCGTCTACTCCTATCGTGGCGGGGCGAACCGTGATCGGTTCGCCGGCGTGATCTGGACGGACCAAGTCGATGACGCGTGAGGAACAGCTGGCCGCGAACCTGGCAAAGGTTCGGAACCGCATATCCCAGGCCGTGGCAGCCGCGGGACGAAGCGAAAATCCACGTCTGATCGTCGTCACCAAGTACTTTCCGGCTTCTGACGTCCGCATCCTGAGCACGTTTGGCATCAGGGACTTCGGCGAAAATCGGGACCAGGAAGCTGGTCCCAAGGCAGACGAGCTGAAGGACCTGGACCTTTCCTGGCACTTCATCGGACAGCTGCAGGGAAATAAGGCAAAATCCGTCGTGCGTTATGCCTCGGCCGTGCATTCCGTGGACCGCCCCTCCCTGATCAAGTCGCTCACCAAGGCCATGGAGGGCGAGCAGATACGACGGGAAGCCTCCGGCTTGCCCCACCGTGAGGCTCTTGACTGTTACCTGCAGGTCAACCTCGACCCGCGTGTTGCAGAGTCGTCCGCAGAAAATGGACGCGGGGGAACCAACCCCCGGGAACTCGAAAGTCTGGCCGACGCCGTCGAACGGTCTCCATCCCTTGATCTTGCAGGAGTTATGGCCGTGGCCCCACTGGGATTCGATGCCTCCGAAGCGTTCAATCGACTCCGTGAGCTATCGAACCAGCTGCAACGCTCACACCCTCGCGCCACCGGGATTTCCGCCGGTATGAGCACGGACCTGGAAGAGGCTGTTTCCGCAGGCGCGACACACCTCAGAATCGGCTCGGATATACTCGGCGCCCGTGCAGCCGTGCGGTAGCGTCAGTGCCATAGGAGCGTTGGCGTTTCAACCAGCGTTACCAATACTGAACAAGACACGATAGGAGCTACCATGGCTGGCGCACTGCGCAAGACAATGATTTATCTTGGGCTCGCCGATGGTGACGAGCACTACGAGTCCGAACCAAGGAACTACAAGGAACCAGTTCAGAATGACGAGGATGACTCGGTGGACAACAGCCGTGAAGACAGTCGCTCCGAGGCACCCGTATCCAAGCGGACCGTCGACGAATACCGTGCGCCCGTGACACCCATCAAGCGTGCGCCCTCCACACGGGAAGACGCCTCCAACCTCCGTCAGATCACGACGATTCACCCCAGGTCCTACAACGACGCAAAAGTGATCGGCGAAAGCTTCCGCAGCGGCATCCCCGTCATCATGAACGTGACAGACATGGGTGAGGGCGACGCCAAGCGACTCGTCGACTTCTCCGCCGGTCTTGTTTTTGGGCTACACGGGAGTATCGAACGTGTGACCAACAAAGTTTTCCTGCTGTCGCCGTCGTACATTGAAGTGCTCGGGGAAGAGAAGAAGAGCAGCGATGCTGAAAGTAGTTTCTTCAACCAGAGTTGACCGTCGGGTAGAGTGACGACGAATCCGACAATCCCCGGCATCGCCGCCCCGAAGGAAATGTGATCGACGCGTGAGCCTAGTCTTTCAGCTGCTATACCTTGCCCTGATGCTTGTTCAGCTTGCATTGATCGTCAGAATCGCGTTCGACGCCATTCAGATGTTCGCGCACCATTGGCGACCCAAGGGGCCAGCCCTCGTGCTGGCCTCTGCCATCTATGCCATCACGGACCCGCCGATCAAATTATTGCGCAAGCTTATACCCCCGCTTCGTCTCGGCGGGGTTTCACTTGACCTTGCCTTTTTGGTGCTCTTCTTTGTAGTGACCATCCTGATGCGGCTCGTCGCAGCCGGTATATAACACGTTCGATTCTGAGTTCTGCATTTGAGACCAAATAGATATAGTCTGGACAAGGATGATCGTGGTTTTGCGAATCCACTATCGAAAGCCCGTATCAGAACATGAAGCGTCTCGTCGAATGGCAGGCGAATCTAATAAACCAGTATGAGGTGACCAGATGGCCTTGACGCCAGAAGATGTTGTCAACAAGCGGTTCCAGCCGACCAAGTTCCGCGAGGGCTATGACCAGGACGAGGTAGACGATTTCCTGGACGAGATCGTTGTCGAACTTCGTCGCCTGACGCAGGAGAACGAGGACCTGCGCCGGAAGCTGTCAGAGGCCTCGTCCAATACGTCTGCCAATGCAGCTGTTCCTGCGCCGGTCGCTGCTACAAAGACCGAACCAGTCCGGGAAGAGCCGGAACCGGTCAAGGCGCCGGAGCCGAAGCCGGAGCCAAAGGTTGCAGAACCAGCTCCGCAGGCCCCTGCAGGTGCGGACTCCGCGCAGTCGGCCGCAGGAGTTCTCGCCATGGCGCAGAAACTCCACGACGATTACGTCAACACCGGTATCGAACAGCGCGACAAAATCATTGCCGAGGCACAGATTGAAGCAAGCAGCCTCGTCAACGATGCGCAGGAGAGAAGCCGGAAGACACTTGGCGCACTGGAGCAGCAGAAGGCTGTCCTGGAGCGCAAGGTCGAGCAGCTGCGAGGCTTCGAGCGCGACTACCGTTCACGCCTGAAGTCCTACATTGAAGGTCAGCTGCGAGATCTGGACGCACGTGGTTCTGTAGCGTCGGACACCGGGGAATCGTAAACCCCGCGCCCGCAGCCCTGTAGGGTATGTGGCAATATTGACTCATGGGAAGCCGGCGAACGGATCACTCCGATCGCCGGCTTTTCCTATGTATCCACACCCATCTAACGAAAGCATCATGGCAAACCAGAACCCGGCCGATCCTCCTCCGGCAGACCAATCCTCGACGGCCAGACACAGCGTCGGCGCGGCTTCGGCCCGATATGCCTTGATGCTCGGAGCCGTTGCGCTCACAGCGTATTTGATCGACCTCGCCACGAAGACATGGGTGGTCTCCACGATGGTCGAGGGAGATTCCATCGACGTTCTACCGCCGCTTCTGAACTGGCACTTCATCCGTAACCCCGGTGCGGCCTTCTCTATCGGGACCGACTTCACCTGGTTCTTCACAATTGTCATGGTGGTTGTCGTCTGCGGAATCGTCCTTCAGGTCCGCCGGATACGCTCCGCGGGCTGGGCGATCGCTCTTGGGCTGGTCTTGGGCGGTGCAATGGGAAATCTGACGGACAGGTTGTTCCGGGAACCTTCTTTTGGTCAGGGACATGTCGTGGATTTCATTGCGCTGCCGAACTTCGCGATTTTCAACGTTGCCGATATGGCTGTTGTGTCCGGGGTGCTGCTGATTTGTCTGTATACGCTTCGGGGAGTGGGTATGGACGGCCGTCGAAGTCATGAAGCCGAGAGTGGCGCCGCAGGAAAGTCAGGGGGCACAACTGCATGAGCGGAACTCTGCTTGAAGTTATAGCCTCCGAGGACGATGCCGGTACACGGGTCGATGCTGCGGTAGCCAAGCTGGCGGGCGTGTCACGCTCGACGGCGGCCGCCTGGTGCGGTCAGGGACTTGTGACCTCCCGGGGGAGCGCACTGTCGAAATCGGACAGGCTGACGGCCGGGCAGGAGCTTTCCATCATGGTGCCGGAGCCCGTTGATCCCCACGCAATCGTCGTCGAGCCCGTAGAGGGCCTGATGATTGTTGGCGAGGACGACGACTACGTGGTGATCGACAAGCCGGTGGGCGTCGCCGCCCATCCGTCTCCAGGATGGGTGGGACCAACTGTTGTCGGCGGGCTGGCTGCTGCCGGGTATCGCATCTCTACATCCGGCGCTGCCGAAAGGGCAGGGATCGTCCACAGGTTGGACGTGGGCACCTCGGGCGTCATGGTCGTAGCCAAGACCGAACACGGCTACACGTTACTCAAACAGGCGTTCCGGGAGCGGACCGTCGAGAAGGTTTATCACGCCGTCGTGCAGGGCCTTCCGGATCCTGTTCGTGGCACGATTGATGCGCCTATCGGACGCCACCCTGGCCGGGACTGGCGTTTCGCGGTCATCGAAGACGGACGGCCGTCGGTAACGCATTATGAAGTGCTCGAGGCCTTCGGGCGCGCGGCTCTCGTGGAAGTGCACCTTGAAACCGGGCGCACACACCAGATCCGGGTGCATTTCTCCGCGTTGCATCATCCCTGCGCCGGAGATCTTACTTACGGGGCGGATCCCCGCTTGGCAGCTGAACTGGGATTGACGAGGCAATGGCTGCATGCCCGTCAGCTGGCATTCGCGCACCCGCGATCGGGAGAGCGCGTTGAGTACAGCAGCGAGTATCCGATGGACTTGCGCTACGCGTTGGGCGTCCTGCAGCGCGGAGACGTCTAGCACGCCTGCGCTCACGTGATCCATGGCTGAACTGACCTAGA
This sequence comes from uncultured Micrococcaceae bacterium, assembly GCA_947502645.1. Taxonomy (GTDB): domain Bacteria; phylum Actinomycetota; class Actinomycetes; order Actinomycetales; family Micrococcaceae; genus Arthrobacter_J. The sequence continues at coordinate 75,859 of CANNAD010000002.1, forward strand.
CTGGATGGGTGGCTTCAGCATCCGGTTCAGCGTCATTTGTCCATCTTCACAATCACACCGAGTACTCCATGCTCGACGGCGCAGCGCGCCTGAGTGATCTTTTCAGCCATACCGAAGAACTTGGTATGAATGCTCTGGCAACCACGGACCATGGGTTCGTTTTTGGTGCCTTCGACTTCTGGAACCGCGCCCGTTCCGCAGGGGTCAAACCGATCGTCGGGGTAGAGGCTTACGTCACTCCCGGGACCGCGCGCCAGGACAAGACGAGAGTCAAATGGGGCGACGGCGGCCGCAACGACGTCTCTGGCGGCGGCGCTTATACGCACATGACGCTGTGGTCGGAGACCACTGAGGGCATGCACAATCTCTTTCGAATGTCCTCGCTGGCATCGCTTGAGGGATATCTGTACAAGCCGCGAATGGACCGGGATCTGCTGCAGACCTACGGTAAGGGCCTCATCGGCACTACCGGATGTCCTTCGGGCGAGGTACAGACCAAACTACGACTCGGGCTCTATCGCGAGGCAGTTCAGGCCGCTTCCGATCTCCGGGATATTTTCGGCCGCGAGAATTACTTCTGCGAGCTCATGGATCACGGTCTGGATATTGAGCGAAACGTCAGTTCGGATCTGCTCAAGCTGGCCAAGGAACTGGATCTGCCGCTGGTCGCCACGAACGATCTGCATTACACCCACGCCGAAGATGCAAAGTCCCACGCTGCGCTGCTGTGCGTGCAGTCGGCTTCCACTCTGGCGGACCCGAAGCGCTTCAAGTTCGATGCTGACGAGTTCTACCTCAAGTCCCCGGCGGAAATGCGCTCGATCTTCCGTGATCATCCGGATGCCTGCGACAACACGCTTCTGATTGCTGAGCGCTGCAATGTCGAGTTCAACACCAAAGCCAACTACATGCCGCGTTTTCCGGTGCCGGAAGGTGAGGACGAGCAGTCCTGGTTCGTCAAGGAGGTAGAGACCGGACTTCATCACCGGTATCCGTCGGGCATCCCCGACGATGTGCGGAAGCAGGCCGAGTTTGAGGTCGGCGTCATCACCCAGATGGGCTTCCCCGGTTACTTCTTGGTGGTTGCTGACTTCATCAACTGGGCCAAGAAGAACGGTATCCGGGTGGGCCCCGGTCGCGGCTCCGGTGCGGGATCAATGGTTGCCTATGCAATGCGGATCACCGATCTGGATCCGCTCAAGCATGGCCTGATTTTTGAGCGCTTCCTCAACCCTGAGCGTGTTTCCATGCCCGATTTCGACGTCGACTTCGATGATCGGCGACGCTCGGAAGTCATCCACTACGTCACGGAGAAGTACGGCGACGAGCGTGTGGCCATGATTGTCACGTACGGCACGATCAAGGGAAAGCAAGCGCTCAAGGATTCCTCCCGTGTCATGGGCTATCCGTTCTCCACGGGTGAGCGGCTCACCAAGGCGATGCCGCCGGACGTCATGGGCAAGGGCATTTCCCTGTCTGACGTTCACAACAAGGAAGCGAAGCGCTACGGCGAAGCAGAAGAACTCCGTGAACTGCTCAAGACCGATCCGGACTCTGCGAAGGTATTCGAGACAGCACTGGGGCTGGAAGGTCTGAAGCGTCAGTGGGGCGTGCATGCCGCTGGCGTGATCATGTCCTCGGACCCGTTGATCGACATTATCCCCATCATGCGTCGTGAGCAGGATGGGCAGGTCATCACGCAGTTCGATTACCCCACATGTGAGGGCCTGGGCCTGATCAAGATGGACTTCCTCGGGCTTCGGAACCTGACGATCATCACGGACGCCCTGGAGAACATCAAGGCGAATAAGGATCATGATCTTGTCCTGGAGGATCTTGAGCTCGATGACAAGGCGTCGTACGAGTTGTTGGCCCGCGGTGACACGCTGGGCGTTTTCCAGCTCGACGGCGGTCCGATGAGGTCGCTGCTGAAGTTGATGCGGCCGGACCACTTCGAAGATATTTCTGCTGTGTTGGCGCTGTACAGGCCCGGTCCCATGGGTGTGAATTCGCATACAAATTACGCGTTGCGGAAGAACGGGCTGCAGGAGATCGAACCGATCCACCCCGAGCTGGAAGGTCCGTTGGAGGAAATCCTCGGCGGTACGTACGGGCTGATCGTGTACCAGGAGCAGGTGATGTCCGCGGCGCAGAAGCTGGCGAACTTCAGCCTCGGCCAGGCCGACATGCTCCGTCGTGCGATGGGTAAGAAGAAGAAGTCCGAACTGGACAAACAGCAGGCGGACTTCTTCGCCGGTATGAAAGCCAACGGGTTTTCCCAGGCCGCCATGGACAAGCTCTGGACGGTCCTCGAATCGTTCTCGGACTACGCGTTCAACAAGGCGCACACCGCTGCGTACGGAATGATTTCGTACTGGACGGCCTACCTGAAGGCGCACTACCCGGCCGAGTACATGGCGGCTCTGTTGACCTCTGTGGGGGATGACAAGGACAAGCTGGCTATCTACCTGAATGAGTGCAGGCGCATGGGTATCACGGTCCTGCCGCCGGATGTGAACGAATCGGCATTGAACTTCACACCCGTGGGCAACGACATCCGTTTCGGGATGGGCGCGATCAGGAACGTTGGCGCCAATGCGGTCAATGCCATGGTCACAGCCCGGGAGGAGAAGGGCGCGTACACAACATTCAGTGACTATCTTCAGAAGGTTCCGGCAGTGGTCTGCAACAAGCGGACCATCGAGTCGCTGATCAAGGCAGGCGCCTTTGACTCCCTGGGCCATCCGCGGCGTGCCCTTGCCATGATCCACGAGGAGGCGGTGGACTCTGTGATCGTTCTGAAGCGGAACGAGGCAGCGAACCAGTTCGACCTGTTCAGTACGTTCGATGAGGGGGAGGCACAGGGCGGCCTGTCAGTGGATGTCCCGGACCTTCCGGAGTGGGAGAAGAAGGACAAGCTCTCGTTTGAGCGCGACATGCTGGGCCTGTACGTTTCGGACCACCCGCTGCAGGGGCTGGAGGGAGTTCTCAGCCAACACGCTGATTCCTCCATCACATCGGTGATCAGTGAGGAAGGCCCGGCCGACGGCGCCATGGTCACCATTGCCGGGATGATCACTTCCCTCCAACGAAGAATTGCGAAGAACAGCGGAAACGCTTATGCGCGGGCCGAGATCGAGGATCTGGGCGGCTCCATGGAAGTCATGTTTTTCGGCCAGGTTTACGGTCCTATCTCCGGTGTGCTGGCGGAGGACCTGATCGTGGTGGTCAGGGGGCGGCTGCAGCGGAGGGACGACGGGGCTGTCACCCTGAACGCACAGGAGCTGACCGTGCCGGATCTCAGCGAGGGGCACACCGGCCCTGTGGTGATTTCGATGCTCAATCACAAGGCCACGGAGCCGGTGGTGTCTGCCTTGGGAGATGTGCTGCGTACCCACCCAGGAACGTCGGAGGTGCAGATCCGGTTGAACAGTTCCAGCCGAATCGAAGTGATGAAGCTCGGCGTGGATTTGCGCGTCACGCCTTCGTCTTCACTTTTCGGCGATCTCAAGGTGTTGCTCGGGCCCGCTTGTCTTGACGTGTAGCTGCACAACCCCTAACGGTTTGTTAATGTGGACCCCATGTCCACTTCGTCCCGTTCAGACGGGCAGCAGTCCTCGTATCCACCGTCCGTCTATACACAGGGGGCGTCTGACGGTCACCATGATGTTCCGCCGTCGGGTGCTTGGTGGTGGGTGCTGGCCACGGCGGGCATGGGACTGCCGGTCGGCGCACTGTGGTGGTTGGTTGCTCCCGGAGGCGCGCTCTACTCGGACTCGGCGGACCCAACCATCTGGCTCGCGCAGGAGATGACACTGGCCATCATCGTGCTGGTGGTCGGGATCGTCGTCGGAGTCCTCGTCAGTACGCGGGCAGCAGGGAGCGTGACTCTCCGCACTGTCGCTACCGTCATAGGGGCGGTGGTGGGCTCACTCCTCGCGTGGCAGCTTGGCACTTTTTTGGGAGGGCTCACCGCGGATCCCAACAATGGCCACCTTGGTACGGATACCGGTTTTGGGCTCCGCTCAGTAACTATCCTGGTCCTGTGGCCGTTCGCGACCGCCGTCGTCGTGCTCTTGCTGAGTGGCTTCGGGCCGGACAGGAGACAGCGGAGCAGAGCGGTGGACGTACGGCAGGAGCCACTAGACTGAAGCGGTGACTTCCGCAGAATTGACTCCGACGCAGCCCGATTTCCGTACCATCGATCTTCGCGGACAACATCTTGGTCTTGCAGCACTCAAAGAGGCGATGCCCCGCGCAACTGTGAGCAGCGAACGGGCCACAGACGCTGTGGCTGCCATCATCGCGGACGTGCGCACTCGCGGGCTGTTGGCCCTGACCGAGCTCGCCGAACGGTTCGACGGCGTCGTCCAGACCTCACCAAGAGTGCCGGCCGTTGAACTCGAGAACGCTCTGAAGACTCTTGATCCCTCGATTCGTGCTGGTCTGGAAGAATCCATCAGGCGTGCCCGGCTTTTCGCCCAGGCTCAGATCCCCCAGGACGCAAGTGTTTCCTTCGGTGCGGGAGCGGTTGTCCGGCACAAGTGGGTTCCCGTCGGTCGGGTTGGCCTCTATGTGCCGGGCGGGTTAGCCGTGTACCCATCGTCCGTGGTGATGAACGTTGTCCCCGCGCAGGTGGCTGGCGTGGAGTCCATTGCGCTGGCGTCGCCTCCCCAGAAGGAATTCGGCGGTTTGCCGCATCCCGTGATCCTCGCCGCGGCAGCGCTTCTCGGTATTGATGAGGTGTATGCCATCGGTGGCGCGCAGGCCGTAGCTGCCTTTGCCTACGGAGTGGCAGGATCAGCGCCGCAGGCTGAGGCCGTGCTGGAACCTGTTGACGTCGTGACAGGTCCCGGGAACATTTATGTCGCCACAGCCAAGCGGCTGGTGCGCGGGGTGGTGGGCATTGATGCCGAGGCGGGTACCACGGAGATCGCGGTGCTGGCAGATGAATCTGCTGATGCCGGGCTCGTCGCGGCTGACTTGATCAGTCAGGCAGAACACGACCCGCACGCAGCCTCGATACTCGTGACGCCCTCCACACAGCTGGCCGAGCAGGTTCGTTCTGAGCTGATGACCCGGACAGCGCTGACGCGGCACCGGGAGCGCGTCGCTGAGGCCCTCTCAGGCCCACAGTCCGGGGTGATCCTCGTGGATGACATCGCGCACGGCATCGACGTGTGCAACGCCTATGCCGCCGAGCATCTGGAGATTCACACGGCACAGGCCGCTGCGGATGCAGATCGCATACGTAACGCAGGAGCCGTGTTTGTCGGTGAGAGCACGCCCGTCAGTCTGGGAGATTACTGCGCGGGCTCCAACCATGTCCTCCCAACGGCTGGCACAGCGACCTTCGCCTCCGGCCTGAACGTCACGTCTTTCCTGAAGGCGATGCAGATCGTGGAATACAACCAGTCAGCTCTCCTCGAGGTAGCCGCGCACGTGGAAAACCTGTCCGAAGCTGAAGACCTGCCCGCGCACGGCGACGCCGTTCGTGCCCGTAGGACGCGAGAAACACCCGGGACCGCCAGTTGATACAGTAATTCTCGGCATACTCAGCTGCCGCGGTTCGGAGGTTTGGAATGTTTTGTCCGTTTTGTAGGCACCCTGATTCCAGGGTTGTCGATTCACGGCTTACTGACGATGGTTCCAGCATCCGACGACGCCGGCAGTGTCCTGAGTGCGGCCGCCGCTTTTCGACCTCGGAGACCACGAGCCTGAGCGTCATCAAGCGCTCCGGCGTGGCGGAGCCGTTCAGCCGTAGCAAGGTCATCAACGGAGCCAGAAAGGCGTGCCAGGGAAGGCCTGTGTCGGAGGACGACCTCGCGCTGCTCGCGCAGGAAGTCGAAGAGGCAGTCAGGGCGCGTGGAGTGGCTGAAATTGACGCACACGAGGTAGGTCTGGCTATTCTGGGGCCCCTTCAGAATCTCGATCAGGTTGCTTTTCTCCGGTTTGCCAGTGTCTACCAGGATTTCAACTCGCTCGAAGATTTTGAATCAGCGATTGCGCAGCTACGGGACCAATCGGCGCGGACGTCCAACGCGTTCTCCGGTGTCCAGCGCCCGTTGGGCGCGCAGTAAGGACTATTTACTGCGGGAAGCCTGCAGCGCAGCACCAACGATGCCAGCATGATTCTTCAACTGTGCTGGAACAATCCGTGTGCGCAGTGTCAGTGCAGGCAGGAATTCCTCACTTCGCTTGGAGATGCCGCCGCCCACTACGAAGAGCTCCGGTGAGAACAGGAACTCCACGTGGGAAAGGTAGCGCTGAAGACGCGTGGAGTACTCACTCCAACTCAGCCCCAGCCGCTCCCGCGCCACGGCTGACGCCTGTGTCTCGGCGTCGTGCCCATCCAGTTCAAGGTGTCCGAGCTCAGCGTTGGGTATCAACCGGCCGTCGTGAATGAACGCAGATCCAATACCGGTTCCCAGCGTGATGACCAGGACCGTCCCGTCAACGTCCTGTCCGGCACCGTAGCGCGCCTCTGCCAGACCGGCTGCGTCGGCGTCGTTGATGACCTGGACGAGGCGCGCGAGCCGCTCCGTGAAGAGGGCGTCGACGTCGGTATCTATCCACGACTTGTCAATGTTCGCCGCAGAACGGGCTACGCCGTGCTGGATGATGGCCGGAAATGCCGCGCCCACGGGAACTTCAGGACCGGGACACTCTGGGCGACCGGAAAGTTCCGCGATGATTTGCTCTACCGTGTCAGCCACCTTTTCCGGAGTAGCAGGCGAGGGCGTATCGAACCGGACCCGTTCTCCGACGAGCTTGCCTTTGGCCAGGTCAACGATGCCGCCTTTGGTCCCCGTGCCACCTATATCGATACCGATGACGTGCGATGGGCTGGACTTCGATTTCTTTGACATGACTCTCCAGGTTGGGAAGGGTGGCGGGCTAGGGAAGCGTCAGGACCTCAGCCCCAGCCTCGGTTACCAGAAGCGTGTGTTCAAACTGTGCTGTTCTCTTGCGGTCGCGGGTTACAACGGTCCAGCCGTCATCCCACATTTCCCACTCGATGGTGCCCAGCGTCAGCATGGGTTCAATGGTGAACGTCATGCCCGGTTCGATGAGCCGGCTATAGGCTGGCGCAGCATCGTAGTGAGGAACAATTAGGCCGGTGTGGAACGCTTCCCCAACACCGTGGCCGGTGAAGTCCCGAACCACACCGTAACCAAATCGGCGCGCGTAGGACTCGATGGCCCGCCCAATAACATTGAATTCGCGTCCCGGAGCTACGGCCTTGATAGCCCGGCGCAACGACTCCTCGGTGCGTTCGACCAAGAGCCGGGACTCGTCGTCGACCTCGCCGACCAGGAAAGTACGGTTCGTGTCGCCGTGAACTCCATCGAGAAAAGCAGTGATGTCGATGTTGATGATGTCGCCGTCACTGACCACCGTGGAGTCGGGGATACCGTGGCAGATGACCTCGTTGAGCGAGGAACACAGCGACTTGGGAAACCCGCGGTAGCCAAGTGTGGAGGGATAGGCATGATGATCGAGCAGGAACTCATGACCCACGCGGTCCAGCTCGTCCGTGGTCACCCCGGGGACAATGTGCTTCCCGACCTCCACGATGGCCTGCGCCGCGAGCTTTGAAGCGCGCCGGATTTTTTCGATTGTCTCAGGCGACTTGACCTCAGAGCCCTCGAACTTTGAGGGAGCTTCCTTCCCCACATACTCGGGCCTGGCGATCGAGCCCGGAACGTTCCGTTTCTGCCCGACATTTCCGGGCTCGAGAGTTCCAATGGGTGCGGTCGAATCGTTCATAGGCATACCATCGATCCTATATCCCGTCAGAGGACAACACAGAGCGTCCCAACGCAGAACAGGAGAAGACCATGCCCGAGTACTGGTACAACGTCGTCACCAAAGAGGTCGAAGAAGATGCGCAGTCGGATTGGTCACAGCTGATCGGCCCCTACGCAACCCGTGAAGAGGCGATGAAAGCACCTGCGAAAGTGGAAGCCCGCAACGAAGCATGGGAATCCAAGGACGACAACTGGTCCTGAGGGTTCAGAAGCTGTGCTCCGGCCCCGGGAAGGAACCGGAGTGGACATCCTGGCGGTAAGCAGCAGCGGCGTCGCCCAGCACGGTACGTAGATCTGCGTACTGTTTGACGAACTTCGCCTGCTTGCCGCCACGCAGCCCGGCCATGTCCTGCCACACCAGGACCTGCCCCGTCGTCGCATTTCCCGCACCGATTCCAATCGTCGGAACGGAAACTGCAGCATCCACCATGGCAGCAACCTCAGCGGGCACCATCTCCATCAGGACGCAGAACGCTCCCGCATCGGCAAGAGCCACAGCATCCTCCACCACAGCCTTTGCGGCTTCGCCGCGCCCCTGTACGCGATAGCCGCCCAGCGAGTGCTCGCTCTGCGGTGTGAAGCCCACATGAGCCATTACGGGAATCCCCGCCGCAGTCATCGCGCGGACGTGAGCTGCGTAGTGTTTGCCGCCTTCCATCTTGACCGCGTGGACAAGACCCTCTTTCATGAGCCGCACCGATGACCGGATGGCTTCCTCGGGCGACACCTCATATGAACCGAACGGCAAATCGCAGACCACCAACGAGTGGGATGCTCCCGCCGAGACACCACGGGAGAACACGATCATCTCGTCCAGCGTGATGGGCAAGGTTGTGCCATGACCCATGACATTGTTGGCAGCGGAGTCTCCAATGAGGAGCACCTCGATGCCAGCTTCGTCGAAGATTTCCGCCGAATACTGGTCATAGGCCGTCAACATCGCAAACCTGCGGCCCTCATCCTTGGCCTGCTGAAGATGATGGATGCGCACACGCCGGCGCACTGCACCAGCCTCGCCGGTGGAAGTGGAGTCAGTACGTGCGGGGCCCGTACCGTAGGGCGCAGGAATCTCGGCATTACTCATAGCCCGAGCCTAGTCCCGCCGTTCTGGCTCGGCCAGTTCCGGGCAGGAGATGACTCGGGTACTAGGCTGGAGACATCGTCATCCCAAGGAACGAGGTAGCCATGGACAGGCAGCAGGAATTTGTACTGCGCACCATCGAGGAGCGCGACGTACGATTTGTTCGGTTGTGGTTCACCGACGTCGTCGGATCCCTGAAATCAGTAGCGCTGGCTCCCGCGGAAGTGGAGGGAGCATTCGAGGAGGGGCTCGGATTCGACGGTTCCTCGATTGAGGGGCTCGCCCGGGTTTTCGAAGCGGACATGCTGGTCAAGCCGGATCCTGCGACGTTCCAGATCCTGCCATGGCGCGGAGAAAAAGAGCAGACCTCGAGGATGTACTGCGACATCCTGGCCCCCGACGGGCAGCCGGCAGCGGCGGATCCACGGCACGTTCTCAAGCGATCCCTCGCCAAGGCAGCGGACATGGGGTTCAGCTGCTACACGCACCCGGAGATTGAGTTCTACCTCCTCAAATCAGCGACGCCTGGTGCCGACGGCCGCCCCGTCCCCGTCGATGAAGCCGGCTACTTTGACCATGTACCCGGCGGTGTGGCCCAGGACTTCCGCCGTACCGCAGTTGCCATGCTTGAGGCCGTGGGCATACCGGTAGAGTTCAGCCACCATGAAGCAGGTCCAGGGCAGAACGAGATTGATCTGCGGTACGCGGACGCCCTCCAGACAGCGGACAACATCATGACGTTCCGCACCGTCATCAAGGAGGTGGCACTCATGCAGGACAGCTACGCCACCTTCATGCCCAAGCCCTTCAGCGATCATCCGGGTTCAGGCATGCACACACACTTCTCCCTCTTCGAAGGCGACAGCAACGCGTTTTTCGAAGCGGGCGCTGAATATCAGCTCTCGACCACCGCGCGTCAGTTCATTGCGGGCATTCTTCACCATGCGCCCGAGTTCACAGCAGTGACCAACCAGCACGTGAACTCCTACAAGCGGCTCTGGGGCGGGGGAGAGGCACCCAGCTATCTGTCATGGGGGCACAACAACCGCTCGGCACTGGTGCGTGTGCCGCTCTACAAACCGCACAAGGGCCAGTCGGCCCGGATCGAATACCGGGGAATAGATTCCGCCGCGAACCCCTACCTGGCCTATGCCGTACTGCTCGGGGCGGGGCTGAAGGGCATCGAGGAGGGATACGAGTTGCCGAGAGGCGCCGAAGAGGACCTCTGGAGCTTGACTGCCGCGGAACGCCGTGCCATGGGACACGACCCGCTGCCGGAAAGTCTGCATGACGCCACACGCGCCATGGAAGACTCCGAGTTCGTCGCGGGAATCCTCGGAGAGCAGGTCTTTGACAGCTTCCTGCGCAATAAACGCGAAGAGTGGAACGACTACCGGCAACAGGTAACTCCGCTTGAACTCAGCCGGAACCTGGGCACACTCTAATATGGCCGCTCCCTCCCAGAGCACCAACCGGCACCTCATCTCGGCCGGATTCATGGACCTGGAAAAAAGCCGTCGGTTCCTCGAAGCGAAGGAACTCGCTGCCTTGGACGAGGAGGCGCTCTTCCGGGGCCTCCAGTCATCGGCGTCCCCGGATCTGGCACTGCAGTCATGCGTCAGACTGCTGGAGAAAAAACCTGAACTTGCCACCATCATCAACGGTGGAGGAGAAATATCCGCGGCCTTCTTCCGGCTCCTTGGCGCGTCCGAAGCGCTGGCAGAATTCCTTATGCGGCATCCGGACCAGTCCGACGTCGTCACCACGCCCGCCTCGCGGCAGCCGTACGACCCCACCAGTTTCAGGCTGTCGCTGCTCGAGGCAGTCCAGGCGGATGGCTCGGAATCCCTGCCTCGGGCTGGAACGACCGGAACTGACGCGTACTTCAGTCTGCGGGCCCGCTATCGGCGGCATCTCACCGAAATCGCCCTCCGCGACTTGGGGGCGGTATCAGCCACCGAATACATGCCCGACGCCGCACGGCAGCTTTCCGATCTGGCTGCTGCCACCCTCGACGCCGCTCTGGCCGTTTCCAGGGCCGAACTGCATGACAGCTTCGGCGAGGAGGAGATCGAACAGGTTCGGTTGGCCGTTATAGGCATGGGTAAATGCGGGGCCCGGGAACTGAACTACATTTCCGACGTCGACGTCATCTACGTCATCGACGGCGGGACGCTTGATGAAGCGCAGGCAGCAACGATCGGCACGGCTCTTGCCGCTGGTATATCCCGGGTCATCACATCCTCGGGCAGCGAACCGGGGTTGTGGGAGGTTGATACCAATCTCCGCCCTGAAGGACGTGAAGGGCCGTTGGTCCGAACCCTCGAATCCCACGTCAATTACTATCAGCGCTGGGCGCAGAGCTGGGAATTTCAGGCGCTGCTGAAATCACGGGCTATTGCCGGGGATGTGGAGCTTGGGCTTCGCTATGAACAGGCCATGGAGCCGTTGATCTGGGCTGCCTCAACCCGTGAGGGGTTTGTGGAATCAGTTCAGTCCATGCGCAAGCGCGTCACCGCGAATATCCCCGATCATGAGGTGGGACGTCAGATCAAGCTCGGCGTTGGCGGGCTCAGAGACGTGGAATTCACGGTCCAACTTCTACAGCTGGTTCATGGACGGGTCGACGAAACAGTCCGGATCAGGGATACAACCGGTGCAATTCAGGCGCTCAGCGACGCCGGATACATCAGCCGCCACGATGCGGCTGACTTCGACCGGGCCTACCGTTACCTCAGGGTCCTGGAGCACCGGATTCAACTGGTGCACTTGCGTCGAACGCATCTCATGCCGGAGGGCGACGATGCTCAACGAGCGCTGGCCCGCTCATCGCTCGGTGCCAACGAGCGCGCACGACCCTCTGCCGATCACCTCATGCAGATGTGGGGGAGAACCCGCAAACTGGTCCACAACCTGCACGAAACCATCTTCTACCGTCCGCTGCTGGCTACGGCGTCGAACCTCAGCACTGAAGACGTCAAGCTCTCGCCCGAAGCTGCCAGAGCGCGTCTGGCCGCCCTGGGCTATCTCGACCCCAAAGGCGCGATGCGCCACATCGAGGCTCTCACCGCCGGGATCAGCCGTCGTGCCTCGCTCCAGCGCCAACTGCTGCCCGTCCTTCTGGGATGGCTCGCTGAGGGCGTAGATCCGGACGCTGGACTGCTCGGTTTTCGTAGGCTCAGTGAAGCGCTCGGCCAGAGTCCCTGGTTCCTCGGTATGCTTCGTGATTCCAAGGCTGCTGCAGAGCGGTTATGCCACATTCTCTCCGGAAGCCGGTTTATCACTGACCTTCTGGAAGTCTCCTCCGAATCGACAGCCTGGCTCGGCACGGACAAGGACCTGATACCACGGCCCTTCGAGTCGCAGTGGCAGGAAATCCGCGCGAAAATGATCAGGCACCCCGGCCCAGACGAAGCCATGCGGCTCATCCGGCTCATCCGCCGGCGTGAAATACTCCGTACCGCCATCGCCGACAGCTCTGGACTGCTGGACCAATCCGACGTCGGACGTGCACTCGCGAACGCTGACCGCGCAGCCATCCTCGGGGCGCTTCACGTGGCAGAACGCCAAGCGTTTAAAGATAACGGGCCCGCCACCGAGATGCTCGTGGTCGCACTGGGACGCCAGGGTGGGCGGGAGATTCGCTACGCATCCGACGCCGATGTCCTATACGTCCATAGGCCGTTGGCTGGTGCAGACCCACAGCTCGCCCAACAACAGGCTGAGCTGATCGCCGGCCGTATCTCCGCATTGCTCAAGCAGCCGTGCAAACCGCCTGTTCAAGCTGAGCGGGTTCTGGAGATCGACGCCGATCTTCGCCCAGAGGGGAGCAAGGGCGCGCTGGTGCGGAGCCTGGATTCCTATCAGAAGTACTACAACCGGTGGTCGCTTGCGTGGGAAGCACAAGCGTTGCTCCGCGCCAGGCCCATCGCCGGATCGGATCAGCTCGCTCAGGACTTCATGAACCTGGTGGACCCGGTACGGTACCCAGAGTCATTCAGCGAGGACAACGTTCGCGAGATCCGCCGGATCAAGGCCCGGGTGGAATCGGAACGGCTTCCCCGCGGAGCTGATCCCGCGCGTCATCTGAAACTTGGTCGCGGAGCATTAAGCGACGTTGAATGGCTGGTCCAACTCATCCAGCTTCAACATGCCAGCAAGGAACCCTCGCTGCGCACAACAGAAACGGAAACTGCGCTGAAAGCCATCGGCGAGATCGGGCTGCTTCCGGAAGCTGAAGTCGAAACTCTCCTCGAAAGTTGGCGCCTGACCAGCAGAATCCGGGCGGGCATCATCATCTGGTCCGGACGCGGGTCAGACCAACTGCCCTCTTCGTGGCGCGATCTTGAAGCCGTAGCAAGGTGGTGCGGGTATGACGCCGGTCAGGCTGGCGACCTCGAGGAAGACTATCTGCGCTTGACCCGAAGGTCGCGCGGAATCTTCGAGCGTCAATTTTACGGATACCCAGACCGGGAATCGTAGTCGTTAACGCCTGTGGGGCCAGCAGCTGCCGGCCCCACAGACATCAACGGATCAAACTCCGTATTGCCAGCAGGAATCAGCAGTCGTAGTAGAGCTCGAACTCATACGGGTTCGGGCGCAGCGACAACGGCATCAGTTCGTGCTCGCGCTTGTAATCGATCCAGGTATCAATCAGATCCTGGGTAAACACCCCGCCAGCCTGCAGATACTCGTTGTCTGCCTCCAGCGCTAGGAGAGCTTCTTCCAGGCTCGCAGGTGCCTTTTGGATGTCCTTTGCTTCCTCGGGGGGAAGTTCGTAGAGGTCCTTGTCAATCGGATCCGCCGGCTCAATCCGGTTCTTGATCCCGTCGAGCCCGGCCATCAGCTGAGCCGCATAGGCAAGATATGGGTTGGACGCAGCATCAGGAGCCCGGAATTCGATCCGCTTGGCCTTGGGGTTCGAACCCGTAATAGGGATGCGGATACCCGCCGAACGGTTGCCCTGCGAATACACCATGTTGACAGGAGCTTCAAAGCCCTTGACCAGACGACGGTAGGAGTTCACAGTCGGGTTCGTGAACGCGAGAACTGATGAGGCGTGCTCAAGGAGCCCCCCGATATACCAGCGCGCAATATCCGACAGGCCGGCATAACCCTTCTCGTCGTAGAACAGCGGTTCATTGCCGTTCCACAACGACTGATGGCAATGCATGCCCGACCCGTTGTCGCCGAAGATAGGTTTGGGCATGAACGTGGCCGACTTGCCCCATGCGTCCGCAACATTCTTGACGATGTACTTGAACTTCAGGAGGTCATCAGCCGAACGGGTTAGGGTGCTGAAACGGTAGTTGATCTCTGCCTGGCCAGCCGCCCCGACCTCGTGGTGGGAACGCTCGACCTCCAAGCCCGCATTGTCCAGCTCGACGCAGATGGCGTCACGCAGATCGGCCTGTTTGTCGATGGGTGCGACGGGGAAGTACCCGCCCTTCATGGGCGTTTTGTAACCCTGATTGCCGCCTTCTTCCGCGCGGCCAGAGTTCCACGGCGCCTCGATCGAATCAACTTTGTAGAAGCTGCCCTGAGGCGCTGATTCGTACTGGACGTTATCAAAAATGAAGAACTCTGCCTCCGAGGCGAAGAACGCAGTGTCCGCAATGCCAGTTGAAGCCAAGTAGGCCTCCGCGCGTTCGGCAACGCCACGAGGGTCACGGTGATAGGGATCGCCCGTGCGCGGATTGACGATCGAGAAATTCAGCGCGAGAGTCTTTTCCATTCTGAACGGATCCAGATATGCGGTTGTGACATCCGGAATCAGCTGCATATCCGATTCGGCGATGCCCGCAAAGCCGCGGATCGAGGAGCCATCGAAAAGCTGCCCGTGGACAAAGAAGTCCTCGTCCACCGTCTTTGCCGGAACGTTGAAATGCTGCTGCACTCCCGGTAGATCCGTGAATCGGATATCTACAAACTTCACGTCTTGGTCTTCGATGTATTTGAGGACCTCGTCCGCATCTTTGAACATCGGGGTATGCTCCTTACGCATATTTTGTCGAACGTGCCGGACCAGTGCACGGACTGTCCGGACCCCGGCGGGCCTGCTCAAAGGAACACCGGGTCGTTGCGCGTTCTCTGGCCGGCCATCACATGTTGACGGCACGCTACCTGGTAAAAACCTCCGGGAGGCTTTTGTCCAAGCTTATCGTGACTTGACGGGCATGCATCGCCGGACATGGCCGAATCTGCAGTACCAGCTGCTCCCAGCGACTACTCTGGATTCTGTGGTGGAACGAAAAGATCTTGGTTCATGGCTTGAGGGTCCGTCTTCCGATGCCGCCTACTGGCCGGGAAAATCGATGGGGCGGCCAGCCTACGGGCCCGCCTCCGTCGCCAGAATCAGCCCGCGTGTTGGGGCCCTGATCATCGACTGGGCTATCGCGTCGCTGTTCGCCTACCTGCTGTTTGACGGCCTGCAGCTGGCGATTCTCGGCTGCTTCGCAGTCCTGCAGTTCCTGCTCGTCGGCTTCTTCGGGCACAGCGCGGGGCACCGGTTGTTACGGATGCAGGTACAAACGCTGCATGGGAAACCTGCGGGGTACGGCCGAGCGGCTCTGAGGACCCTGCTGATTTGTTTGGTGGTGCCGCCGCTGCTGGTCGATCGGGATCAGCGAGGGCTGCATGACCGGCTGAGCGGCACCATCCTTGTACGAATTTAAGCGCTAACGTCCCCGTGCCGCTTTTCTGTCCGGCCGTGCCTTGTAAGGATCAATGCCCTTGGGGATCGGCAGCTTGTTGCCCAAGGCTGTCAGGCGCTTGTCCACAGCGCTGACTTCCTGCTTCTGCAATTGGTTCTTGAGCTTCTGAGCCTTTTTCGCGACCTGAGCCAGTCGGACCTGACCTTCGCCGGTACCGGTCTCAATGACGTGGATGGGTACGTTTGGCACAATACGGCTCATCTTGCGCCGCTCAGCCGTCACCAGTTGACGCACCCGATGTGACGGGCCTTCTGTCACGAGAACGATGCCCGGGCGGCCAATGGCCCGGAATACCGCGTCCTGAGTCCGCGGATTGACCGCGACGGGTTGTTCTTCCAGGATCCAGCCCCGACGCAGCACGCTCAGAGCGGCACCAGCCGCACCCGGCCGCCCTTCAATCTGCGCGAACGCTGCCCGCTCGGCGCGCCGCGAGAGTATAAACACGGCAGCGAGAATACCGAGAGGAATGGCAATGATCAGCAGCGTGATCACATTCTGAATCAGGAAGCCGATGAGCAAGCCCACCGCGACAGTTCCAAGGAATGCCAGCAGCATCAACCAGACGACGTTCGGGTCCTGCTTGCGCGTCATGGTGAAGACCTGACGAATCCGCTTGATTCGTCCTGGTTTCTTCGCCGGCTTATCCGCCTTGGGCTTGCGCGAGAAGAAACTCTTTTTCGGCTTCGGTTCGTTGCTGTCCGCTGAGGGTGTTGTGCTATTGGCCATAATGAATCAATTCTACGTGATCAGACAGGGCTGGTTTCCGCCGGTCAGGACGTTGCAAGCAGCGTAGCCGCTTCCTGCTTGGTGGTACCTGAATCAGCAATGTGCGCCAGCTCCGGCGGGAGTTCGAGACCCTTCTTCCGCATCGCCGTGGCCCAAAGCCTTCCCGCACGGTAAGACGAACGCACCAGCGGTCCGCTCATGACACCCAGGAACCCGATTTCTTCAGCTTCATTGCTGATGTCGACGAACTCCTGCGGCTTGACCCAGCGGTCCACCGGGAGGTGACGCTGGCTGGGTCGGAGGTACTGGGTAATGGTGATCAGGTCACAGCCCGCCTCGTGAAGATCGCGCAGTGCCTCGCTGATCTCTTCGCGGGTTTCGCCCATCCCAAGAATGAGGTTGGATTTGGTGACCATGCCCTGGTTACGCCCCTGAGTGATGACATCCATGGACCGCTCATAACGGAAGGCCGGCCGGATGCGCTTGAAAATTCTGGGGACCGTCTCGACGTTGTGCGCGAATACCTCTGGACGCGCCTCGCAGATTGCAGTGATGTGCTCGGGTTTTCCAGAAAAGTCCGGAATGAGGATTTCCACGCCGGTTCCAGGGTTGAGACTGTGGATCTGGCGGATGGTCTCGGCGTAAAGCCAGACACCCTCATCGGGTAGATCATCACGGGCAACGCCAGTGACCGTCGTGTAACGGAGGTCCATGGATTTCACTGACTGCGCGACCTTGAATGGCTCACTGCGGTCAACCGGTTTGGGTTTGCCGGTATCAATCTGGCAGAAATCGCAGCGGCGCGTGCAGTCGGACCCACCGATCAGGAACGTCGCTTCCCGGTCTTCCCAGCATTCGAAGATGTTCGGGCATCCAGCTTCCTCGCAGACGGTGTGGAGTCCCTCCTTCTTGACCAGATTCTTCATGGCCACGAATTCGGGACCGATGTCCACTTTCGCCTTGATCCACTCCGGCTTACGCTCAACGGGCGTCTGGGAGTTACGGGCTTCGACCCGGAGCAGGCGGCGTCCTTCGGGGGCGAGGGTCACTGTGATTCTCCTTTGGTTCCTGGGATTCCGGCATGTGCCGGGGTAGTTATGGGCGCGGATGAGGCTGCCCGTACCAGCGACTTACTATTGTTGCGCAGTTCGTCCTCGATCATGGACACGATGTCTGCCGGGGATACGTCGCTGCCGCATTCCTGACTGATCGAGGTGACTCCGGCGTCCGTGATGCCGCACGGAATGATCTGTGCAAATGGCTTCAGATCGTTATTGCAGTTGATGGCGAAACCGTGCAGCGTCACTCCGTGATTCACCCGAATGCCCACCTGTGCCAGTTTGCGGTCCGGGCTGTCGCCGCCGAGGACCCAGACCCCTGAGCGTCCCGGAATCCGGACCGTCTCCACACCGTATGTGGCTACGGTGCGGATGATGATCTCTTCCAGAAGATCCACGTACTCAACAATGAGGGACGGATCCGGAAGGGCGAGGATCGGATATGCAACGAGTTGACCCGGGCCATGCCACGTCAATTTACCCCCGCGGTCCACGCTGACCACGGGAGTGCCGTCGAAAGGCCGCTCATGTTCTTCGGTTCTCTTGCCAGCTGTATAGACCGAACTGTGTTCGAGCAGCATCACGGTGCTCGGACTCGTGCCGTCTACAACCTTCGCGTGAAGCCGCCTCTGCTGCTCCCATGCATCGTGGTAATCAACGTAGTTCGGAGCAAATCCAATACGGGAAAACTCTAGGCTCATGCGAACAACACTACTTCCGTACAGCGCCATCACCGATTCGGAGGCCCTCGCGTTGATGGGTGTGGATAACTTTCCTACCGAATCGGCGATCTACGCTAGAACTGTTGTATGGCGCATTCAGCAGAGGGTGGATCGAATCAGGACGTTACTGGGACTTATCTGCCGCCCCGGCTCGAGGGTTACGAAGTGCGCAGATGTCTCGGTATAGGCGGCAGTGCTGCCGTGTGGCTGGTGGCAAATACCGGCACGGGGACTGAGCGGGCGCTCAAGATTCTCGTAGGAAATCCCGCGCAGAAAGACGGCGACGCCCAATATGAAATACGACGGGAAATGGCAATCCTCAGCCGCCATTCCCACCCGCATCTCATTGCGATACACCAGTTTCTCGATACCGACCAGGGCCCAGCCCTCCTGATGGACTACGCCGCCGGCGGTTCTGTTGGTCAGCTGGTGGCAGCCCGGGGGCCGCTCCCAGTCGGCGAGGTGATCACCCTCCTGACTCCCATCGCGCAGGCGCTGTCCTACCTACATGAGAACGGTGTGACCCACGGCGATGTCTCTCCGGGAAACGTCCTGTTCACCTCGGAGGGCATGCCTCTCCTGTCCGACCTCGGTGTCAGCAGGCTTCTCGGTGAAGCAGCCCGTGAAGATCACGGCACCCCGGGGTTCATGCCGGTGCGGATCAACGGGCAAGGGAGAGCTCAACCGGAGGCTGATGTCTATGCGCTGGGCGCGTTGGCCTGGTACTCGTTGACAGGACGCGTCCCTGCTGCAACGGCCAGTCGTCCGCCATTGTCAGTTCTCGTTCCCGGCGTTCCCACCGAACTCGTGACGGTCATTGAATCTGCGTTGTCCGAGAACGCGGCGAACCGTCCGTCGGCATCTGAATTCTCACGCCTCATCTACAACTGTGCTGATGCTCTACCCATGGACCTGGTTCCATCCGCGCACATCACGGTCCTGCCGGAACTGAAAACACGACGAAGTGTTCAGCAACAGGCGGTAAAGAAACGTCTCTTCGGGAAGCCCGTGAAGAAACGCACACGCTCGGCCGCGTCAGCGCGTCGACGCACGTGGGGGATTTCAGCCGCTGCGGCGGTTCTCGTCGTCGGCGGAGTGATCACCGGCATCGTCATCACCTCGAATCCAGCAGGTTCTTCCCTCGTGAGTTCGGCGACCAAGGAGCCCACCACACAGGCTGGCGACAGCGCCGATAAATCCCACGCGAAAGACGATACGGGAGAGCGCAGCGGTCGTGAGCAGTTAGTGGAAGAAACCCGCTCCAGAAATCCGGCTGAAGCACTGGCTGCCCTGGCGCAATTACGTGCTGAGGCCTACCAGAGCGGTGACCCCGCCGTGTTGAGCCTGGTCAATGCCGAAGGGTCCGCAGCGATGAAAGCGGATTTACCGCGTGTGAGTGCGCTGGCCTCCAACGGGCGCACCATGAGCGGTTTGTCCTTCTCCCTGGAGCACGTTGTGGTCCAACCTGGTTCTTCACCAGAGGCAACCCACGTCGAAGCATCAGTGAGAACCTCTGGTTTCACGGAGAAGGATGCCTCCGGAGCTACGATTCGGCAGGAGAAGGCAGAATCGACACAGCACTTCGTTTTCACGTTGAAGAAGACCGCCGACGGTTGGCGGATTACAGACGTCACGAAACCGGCAACCGACACGTGATGCTGGGCGTCACCGACTAGGATCGTGGCATGAGTTCTTCGAGTTATTTTCGGTATCCCCACGTCCACAACGATCTCATCACTTTTGTAGCTGAAGATGATGTCTGGGTGGCACCGGTGACAGGCGGCCGCGCCTGGCGTGTGTCGGCAGAGCAGAAGCCAGCTCGTAATCCGCGATTCACGCCCGATGGAGAGCATCTCGTCTGGACAGTGCTGCGCGGGGCAGCCCCAGAAGTGGTCTCTGTTTCCACGCAGGGACACGAATTCAAACAACTGACCTACTGGGGGAACTCCAGCACGGCAGTGAAAGGGTTTGCGCCCAACGGAGACATTATTGTCACAAGCTCCTTCGAACAAACAGACCCAAGGCACACCTGGGCATACCGCATATCGCTGGCAACGGGCCGCACAACCGAGATCCCGTATGGTCCTGTTGACTCTGTTGTTTACGGTCCCGAACTCGGGGATGAACGTCCGGTTCTGATCGGGAGCGTCTTGACCCGGGAGCCTGCCGCCTGGAAGAGGTACCGGGGCGGCACCGCCGGAAAATTCTGGATCGATCCAGATGGGAGCGGCGAGTTTTCCCGCTGGGCTGAGGACCTTGACGGAAATCTTGCTGACCCGATGTGGGTGGGCGAGCGCATCTACTTCCTGTCAGATCATGAGGGCTACGGGAACCTCTACTCAATGACGACAGACGGCAACGGTCTGCGCAGGCACACTGACCACGAGGAATTCTACGTCCGGCATGCGTCCAGTGACGGCACGAGGATTGTTTTCGAGTCCCAGGGACAACTCTGGCTTCTCGACTCGCCGGACTCGGAAGCACAGCGGATCGATATCACCCTTGGATCGGCGTCGACTGCCCGGGCGCCTCACTTTCTCGACGTCGACAACCATCTCTCTGACGTCACCCCCGATGACACCGGCCGGGCTAGCATCGTCGAAGCACACGGGACACTCCACTGGTTGACCCACCGGGATGGTCCTGCCCGATCCATAGAATCCACTCCCGGCGTGCGGGCGAGACTCGCGTGCCAGGTCGCGGGGAATCGGACAGCCTTTGTTGCCGATCATGGCGGCGTTGAGGCCATCTACGTACGCGATGTCTTTGAACCAGCGGAGGCAACTGTAGGGTTTTCAAGGCCCGCAGCACTGACGGACCAGGCGGAGAAACAGGAACCAGCCGCGTCTGCGTTACCCAAGCCCGTTGCGGCAACGTCCGCCACGTATGAGACGCCGGACGCCAAGTCCTCGAGCAACGTCAACGAGTCAGAGCCTGACGATCATGAGTCGTCAGAGGCGTCGACGACGGCGAAACCGGTTCCCGCTGGGGCACCCTCGCATGCCACGCGTATTGAATTTCCATCGAACGCCCGCCCTGCTGCCATGACTGCCAGCCCTGACGGAGACACAATCGCGGTATCCACTGAACAAGGCGAGGTCTTCATCGTCGCTACGAGCGGCGGAGTTCTTCGAAGCGTTTCTTCGACCGACCACGGCACGGTAGCGGACCTCGCTTTCTCACCAGATTCCAAGTGGCTGGTCTGGGCAGAGCCGGTGCTTTCTGGTGGTGGACGCAACCGGATCAGGCTTGCCTCCACGGATGATCCAGGCGAAATTATCGATATTACCGACGGGCGCTTCAACGACTTCTCGCCGGCATTCACTCCCGATGGCAAATTTGTCGCGTTTTTGTCTGAGCGCAGTTTCGACCCGGTATACGACACCCACAGGTTCGACCTCAGTTTCCCAGCGTCGACGAAGCCGTTCCTGGTCTCCCTGGCCGCTGAAACGCCCTCACCCTTCGGTCCAAGTGTCGACGGCGTGGACGCAACTCCTTCGTTAGACGCAGAGTCCGGAGACCAAGAGCAAGGGCCGGTTGTCACCGTCGACGCTGACAGGATCTCCGAGCGGATAATTGCCGTCCCGGTCGCGCAGGGCCGCTATGATTCCCTGCACGCTGTCAGCGATGGGCTTCTCTGGCTTTCGAGGAACTCGCACGGAGTGACAGGTGATGGGCGAGCAACGTCCACGGATCAGCCATCGGCCGCCCAATTGGAGAAATTCGTCTTCTCCGACCGTGAGAAGACAGTTCTGGTGAGTTCACTTGACCGGTTCCGAGTCAGTGGCGACGGACGCAAAATCGTCGTTCTCGACGGAGCGAACGTGCGGACCGTACCCGTATCAGGCCCGGTCGAAAGGGGGTCAGCCGAGTCCATAGATGTGGACCTGTCCAGGATCAAGGTTCGGCTCGAGCCTGCAAAGGTCTGGAAACAGGCGTTCGACGAGGCATGGCGCCTGCAGCGCGATTTCTTCTGGACCCAGGACATGGGCGGAATCGACTGGGATGCTATCTACGAGCGGTACCGTCCGCTTATTGATCGGATTGGTTCACATGACGATCTGGTGGACGTTCTATGGGAGCTCCACGGTGAGCTGGGTACCTCACATGCCTACGTTCGTCCGCCGGGCGTTTCTGGCGCTGCTGGTCGACAAGGGTTTTTGGGTGCAGAGTTCAACAACACGGAAGCGGGTTGGGTAGTTCGACGCGTGCTGCCGGGAGAGTCGAGTGACCCCCAGGCGGTTTCACCGCTTGCGGCCGCAGGCGCTGCTGTGGAGCCGGGGGACATACTTGAAGCGATCAACGGGATCCCTCTGTCTCCTGTGGACGGACCACGCGTGCTTCTGGCGGGAACAGCGGGCAAGACCGTAGAGCTGAGTTTCAAACGCGTCTCGGATACCGACGATGAGCCAGTAAGCCGGCGTATCGCAGTAGTTCCACTGGCCGACGAGAGTCGTCTGCGGTACCAGAACTGGGTTGCAGAGAACCGCAGAACGGTGCGCGAGGCGACCAAGGGCAGGTTCGGGTACCTTCACATCCCCGACATGGTCGCGAGCGGGTGGGCGCAACTCCACCGCGATCTTGACAGCGAAACGTCCCTCGATGCGTTGATCGTAGACGTACGCCGAAACCGTGGTGGCCATACGTCACAGCTTGTTGCCGAACTCATCGGACGCCGGGTAACCGCATGGCAGATGCCGAGAGGGCAGCAGCCTATGACATATCCGGCCAACGCCCCTCGCGGCCCTGTGGTCGTGCTCACCGACGAGTTCGCTGGCTCTGACGGCGACATCATCACTCAAGTCGCCAAGCTTCGCGGTATCGGTCCAGTGATTGGAATGCGGACATGGGGCGGTGTTGTGGGCGTGGACGGAAAGTTCTCTCTCGCTGATGGCACCAGCGTCACGCAACCGCGCTACGCCTTCTGGGTGACCGGGGGAACGGGTTGGGGCATCGAGAACAGAGGAGTCGAGCCGGACATCGAAGTGCCGTTCCCACCCCACGCATATGCGGCAGGGGAAGATCCGCAGCTTGAGCACGGAGTGGCCATTCTTCGGGAAATGATGGCCGAAATCCCCACGGAACGCCCGCCCGAACGTAGCGGCTACACTTCTCTGCAGCCTCCAGCGCTGCCGCCGCGACCCGAGACGGGCAACTCCAGTGCGGATAGCACCGCGACGTCCGAAAGCTGACGACGACGGCGCGAGCCGGTAGATGGAGCCAGACATAAGAAAGTCCGCCAGGCCTCAGCCTGGCGGACTTTCTTATGTGCTTTGAGGCGCCGGATCAGAGGCCGAGATCAGCCGTGAACGAGCCAGCTTCCAGACGTGACTTCAACGTCTGCAGGAAGCGTCCTGCATCAGCACCATCGACAATACGGTGGTCGTACGTCAGGCACAGGTACATCATGGAGCGGATGGCGATGGTATCGCCGCCGTCCGCGTCAGTCACAACAATGGGGCGCTTGACGATCGCTCCCGTCCCAAGGATGCCCACCTGCGGCTGATTAATGATCGGCGTATCGAACAGAGCACCCACGGACCCGATGTTGGTGATGGTGAACGTACCGCCCGACAGCTCGTCTGGACCGATCTGGCCATTGCGCGTCCGAGCACCAACGTCACCGATCTTCTTGGCCAGTCCTGCCAGATTCAGATCTCCCGCGTCCCGGATGACAGGCACCAGAAGGCCTTTCTCGGTGTCTACCGCTACCGCCAGGTGCTCGGCATCGTGGTAGGTCACTTCCTTGGCTTCAGCATCGATTGAAGCGTTCAACTTGGGATGCTGCTTCAGTGCTTCAGTTACAGCAAGAGCAATGAATGGGAGGAAGGTCAGCTTCGCTCCGTTCTGCGCCTGGAAGTTGTCCTTGGCCGTGCTGCGAAGCTTCGCGATCCTGGTCATGTCCACTTCGATGACCTGGGTAAGCTGCGCCGATATCTCGAGGGACTCGCGCATACGCCGAGCGATGGTCTGCCGGATGCGTGGCGTTTTCTCGACGGTGCCCCGCAAGCTGGAAGCTTCCACTGCCGGTGCACTACTGGCAGAGGGGGCCGATGCAGCCTGTGGTTCCGGTGAGGATTCCTTCTTGGCAGCTTCAGCAGCATCCAGTACGTCCTGCTTGCGGATGCGGCCGCCTACGCCGGTGCCCTTGATAGTCGACAGGTCGACGCTGTTCTGATTCGCGAGCTTCCGGACAAGGGGAGTGACGTAAGCTGCGTCCGACTGCGAGTTCTCGCCGCTGCCCGACGTCGACTGTTTCTGCGACGCTACCTCTGCCGGCTTTTCCTGCGCCTTGACGTCCTCCGTGGACTTCTTTTCGTCCTTGGTCTCCTCGCTGGCGGAGTCCTGGGTAGCGGTCGGCTTCTCGACTGGTGCTTCGCGCTCCTCGGAGGGCTCTGCAGCCGCGGGCTCTGCTTCCTTGGCAGGAGCTTCCTTCTTGGGAGCTTCCGCGGAGGCCGTTCCTGAGCCGATAACCGCAAGCACGGCACCGACTTCGGCTGTCTCGTCCTCATTCACACGGATTTCCTGAAGCTTGCCTGCAACGGGAGAAGGGATCTCTGTGTCAACCTTGTCGGTACTGACTTCCAGGAGAGGTTCGTCGACTTCGACGTCGTCGCCGACACTCTTCAGCCACCGTGTGACCGTGCCCTCGGTGACGCTTTCACCCAGGGCAGGCAACGTGACTTCGGCGCCTTCACCGTTGGACGACCCTGAGTCCTCAGCGTCGGTCGAGGCGCTCTCTTCGGACTGTTCCGTCTCTGATTCCGTAGCGGATGAGGACGCCTGCTCGTCCTCAGCGGGTGCGTCGTCCTGCTGCTCTGACTCCTCGGACTGGGTATCGCTCTCATCTCCGGCAGGTTCGGCGTCGTCGCTGCTACCGGAACCGTCGCCGATCCGCACCAGCGGTGCTCCCACCTCAGCAGTCTCGTCCTCAGCGACGAGGATTTCTTCAATTGTTCCCGCGATCGGAGATGGGATCTCCGTATCGACCTTGTCAGTGGATACCTCGAGTAGGGGCTCGTCGACCTCTACGCGGTCACCGACCTGCTTGAGCCATCGGGTGACGGTTCCTTCGGTGACGCTCTCGCCGAGTGCTGGCAAATTCACGGATTCAGACATTTCGTCCCCGTTTCTCCTCTTTAGATCTATGGCAGCCGCTGTAGCTGTTGACGCTTAGTCCGAGCATAATGCACCGGGCGCGGTCTGCCCGGTGCATTATGCGGGTTACGAGGACTAACCGTGGAGTGGTTTGCCTGCGAGAGCGAGGGCCGCTTCTCCGAGGGCTTCGTTCTGCGTTGGGTGCGCGTGGATCAACGGGGCGAGGTCCTCCGGGTAGGCCTCCCAGTTGACGAGCAGCTGAGCTTCACCGATCTGTTCACCCATGCGCGAACCAATCATGTGAACACCAACAATGGGGCCGTCCTTCTCACGGACGAGCTTGACGAGGCCTCCTGTACCAAGGATGGAGCTCTTCCCGTTGCCGGCAAGGTTGTATTCCTGTGTCTCCACAGCGTCATCCCCAAGCTTTTCCTTGGCCGCTTTTTCTGTGAGGCCGACGGACGCGATTTCCGGGTCGCAGTAGGTTACCTTCGGTATGTTCACGTCTTCGACGATGACCGGGTTCTGTCCTGCGATTTCCTCAGCGACAAAAATCCCCTGCTGGAAGCCGCGGTGCGCCAGCTGCAGCCCGGGGACGATGTCGCCGACAGCGTAGATGTTGCCTACGCCTGTGTGCAGCCGCTCATTGGTGATGACAAACCCACGATCCATCGTGAGCCCTGCCTCTTCGTATCCGAGACCTTCGGTAACCGGTCCACGCCCCACGGCGACCAGCATGAGGTCCGCTTCAAAGGTCTTGCCATCTGCCAACGTGATCTTTACACCGTCGTCGTTCTGCTCAACCTTTTCGAAGAAGGTGCCGGTGTTGAACTTGATGCCGCGCTTCTTGAAGGAGCGCTCAAGAGTCTTGATGATTGACGCATCCTCGTTCGGGACAAGCGAGGGGAGGCCCTCCACGATCGTGACGTCCACGCCGAAGGACTTCCAGACTGAGGCGAACTCGCACCCGATAACGCCACCGCCAAGAACGATTGCGCTCTTGGGGAGTGTGTCCATTTTGAGTGCGGAGTCAGAAGTAATGACCTTGCCGGCAATTTCGAGTCCGGGCAGAGAGCGTGAGTAGGACCCGGTAGCCAGAATGATGTTCTTGCCTTTGTAGCGGGTGCCGTCCACCTCAATGGTGTCTTCGGATACCAGGCGGCCTGCGCCTTCGATGACGTTGACCTTCCGCATTTTCAACAGACCCTGCAGGCCCTTGAACTTGCCGGCAATAATGCCGTCCTTGTAGGCGTTGACGCCTTCCATGTCGATGGAGTCCAGCGTTGCGTTAATGCCGTACTTCGCTGCGTCACGGGCGCTTTCAGCAATTTCTGCCGAGTGAAGTAGTGCTTTGGTGGGGATACATCCGTTGTGCAGGCATGTCCCTCCGAGCTTGGCTTTTTCCACCAGACCAACGGTGAATCCCAGTTGCACCGCGCGAAGTGCTGCCGCGTAGCCGCCGCTGCCTCCACCGAGGACCAGGATGTCGAATTCTTTTTCAGCTGCCGTATCGGCCACGTGAAGGCTCCCTCGTGTTTTGCTTCTGCGTGCGGCAATGCACGCCTTTGATCTGGTGGGTTTGGTCTTTACTTTTCAGATTCACCTTAGCGCCACATTCCATCAATCATCCAGCCGATGAAGCCGGATTCCCGTATTGCACTGTTGGGAATCCGGCTCCTCTGACTCTGATTGCATGTGTCAGGGGTGTATCTACTTGCTGTTGGAGACGAGATCCTCAGCGAATGCCACGAGCGTACGCACGGCGACGCCCGTTCCTTCCTTGGGCGTGTAGCCGTGGGCGGCACCTTCGTTGAAGGCTGGCCCGGCGATATCCAGGTGGCCCCAGGGGATGGTGCGGCCGTTGGATTCACCGACGAACTCACGCAGGAAGGCAGCGGCTGTCATCATGCCGCCCATCTTTTCCCCGATGTTGGCAATGTCGGCAACCTGTGAGTTCAGGCTGGCTCGGAGCTCTTCCGGAATAGGCATGGTCCAGAACAGTTCTCCGGCCCGACGTGCCGCAGCTGCTACCGCGTCACGAATGTCCTCGTCGCCCATGACGGCGGAGGTCCTCTTGCCGAGCGCAACCATCTGTGCGCCGGTGAGGGTCGCCACGTCAAGGAGTACGTCCGGGTTCTCTTCGCTGGCAGCTACCAGGCCGTCGGCCATGACCAAACGTCCCTCGGCGTCCGTATTGAGTACTTCTACCGTTCGCCCGCCGTAAGTGGTGATCACATCAGAGGGCCGCTGGGCGGTCCCGGAAGGCATGTTTTCGGCGATGCATAGCCATGCTGTCACCTTGATGGGCAAGCCCATTTCCGCTATGGCCAGGAGGGCGTTGAGGACGACGGCGGCGCCGGCCATGTCGCATTTCATGGTTTCCATGCCTGCTGGCGGCTTGAGCGAGAGCCCGCCGGAATCAAAAGTGATGCCCTTGCCGACAAGAGCAAGCTTTTTGATCGACTTTGACGGAGCGTATTCGACCTTGACGAGGCGCGGCTGTCTCGAGGACCCCTTGCCTACGCCGAGGATTCCGCCATAGCCGTCCTTTTCGAGCTTCTTCTCGTCGAGAACCGTTACCTTCACAGGAAGGGAGCGCGATAGTTCCTTCGCCGCTGTGGCGAATGTTTCCGGGTAAAGGTGGCTCGGCGGACGATTGACGAGCGTACGGGTTGCATTGACCGCACGACCGAGAATTTCCGCGCGATTGAGTACGCCGGCCACAGCGGAGTCAGTGGCAACTGGAGAATGCACAGTAACGTTGGTGACGGGCGCCTTGAGTGAGTCTGCTGTGGCGTGCCGGTTTTCGGTGTAGACGTAAGCACCGAGAGCAGCGCCTTCTGCGATGGCTGCTACAGCTGCGACGGTTGGTGCGGGAAGAGCGATCACAACGGACTCGGTGCCGTGAAGGTTCCTGATCGCAGCGCCGCTGGCCCGGCGGAGGGTCTCCTCATCTGTTGCTGACTCCTCGCGTCCAAGGCCCGTCAACACGATGACATCGGCTTCCGCACCGGACAGGCCCGGGAGGCGGTGGACTTCATCGGCTCTTCCGCTGACGCCGAGTGAGGCCAGCGTGCTGCCAAGCGCGCCGGTGGATTTTTCTGACAGGCCGCTGTCAAGAAGTACTGGGCCGTCACTTCCCTGGACGACGCCGAGGACCAGTGCATCGCACCGTACCTTCCGGACATCTTTTGCCGTTGCTGACAAACTCAAATCACTTGCGGTGATCACAAAGATCGTTCCTCACTTCCTCGGGAGATGCTTCCCCATAGATCGTAGTCTCTCGTTCCAGACACTGATGTACGGTAACAGTCATGACTGACACAAATTCTGCATCCTCTGACGCCGTCGAGCCTGCTTTGCTCGAGGGGCCGCTCCACGCCTGGCACGTTGATGCTGGTGCGCGCATGGCCGAATTCGGCGGATGGCTGATGCCTCTTCAATATGAGGGAGGGGGCGTGGTTGCCGAGCACAATGCTGTGCGCGGTTCCGTTGGCCTCTTCGACGTTTCGCATCTTGGCAAGGTCCTGGTCAAGGGCCCCGGAGCCCTCGAATTCGCGAATGGAACGTTGGCCAATGATCTCCGGAAAATTGGTATTGGCCAAGCGCAATACACCATGGCGCTGAATGACGATGGCGGGGTCATCGACGACCTGATCGCTTATGTCCGGTCCGAGGAGGAAGTGTTCCTCATCCCCAATGCAGCCAATTCTGCGAAAGTCGCAGCCAAGCTCATTGCTGCCCGGGATGAGTCAGGTTCCGAGATCGAGATTCTGGACCAGCATAGGGATTTCGCTGTTTTCGCGCTGCAGGGGCCGAAGTCAGCAGATGTCCTGAAAGACCTTGGTCTGGAGCTGCCTGAGGACTATATGGCGTTTATCGACGTCAACTGGAAGGGTATGCCCGTCAGCGTCTGCCGTACCGGCTACACGGGGGAGCATGGCTATGAAATCGTGCCCCGCTGGGAGGACGCCCTGACTCTATGGGAGGCGATCTCGGAGGCTTCCAACGCCTACGAAGGACGGGCAGCCGGCCTCGCTGCCCGCGACACGCTCCGCACCGAGATGGGCTACCCCCTGCACGGCCACGAGCTCACGGAAGACATCTCACCGGTGGAAGCACGAGTCGGATGGGCGATTGGCTGGAAGAAGGATCGCTTCTGGGGCAAGGATGCCGTGACGCGCATCAAGGCTGAGGGGGCACCGAGGAAGGCTGTTGGGCTACTGGCTCTCGAGCGTGGCGTTCCACGTGCGGAAGCGAATGTTTTGAGCGAGGACGGGACCGTCGTCGGACGGACCACCTCCGGAACATTTTCGCCGACCTTGCAGAACGGTATTGCGTTGGCGCTGGTCGACCAATCGGTGCAGCTGGAGGACGAGCTGGCGTTGGAGGTTCGCGGCCGGAAGCTGGCTGTGCGCGTCATTCGTCCACCATTTGTCGAAGCCGGAGTGCGAAGCTGAGAACCCACAAGGCAAAACGCCGAGGGCATCCGGAATGAAATCGGGTGCCTTCGGCGTTTAACATGAGGTCTAGTAGTGAAAGGGGCAACCATGTTGGATCCAGCCGAGTTATACAGTGTCAACGCGGCGCTTGATACTTCCAGGTCCCTTGAGGGGCTGCCCATGATTGCTGGCTTCACCGGGTTCGCTGAAGCCGGTCAGGTCGTCTCCCAGATACGCACCGAACTTCTTGAATCCCTGGATCACGAACTGGTGGCCAGCTTCGATGCCGACCAGCTGATTGACTACCGCGGACGCCGCCCCCACATCACTTTCAAGGAAGACCACCTGACGGCTTACAGCCCGCCGAGGCTGGAACTGTATCGTCTCCACGACGGCTTGGGGCAGCCATTCCTGTTTCTCACCGGGTTCGAGCCGGACTATCAGTGGGAGCGTTTTATCAGCGCTGTTCTGCTGCTCGTCGATGAGCTCGACATCCCGATTGTGGCCTGGACGCATTCGATTCCCATGCCGGTTCCCCACACGCGTCCTCTTGGTGTCACAGTTCATGGAAATCGATCGGACCTGATCGAGGGCGCATCAAGCTGGCGCCCGACGGCGGAGCTTGCGGCTTCCGTGGGCCATCTCCTGGAACTCCGGTTGGCCGAAGCTGGCCGCGACGTTGTGGGGTATGTGGTTCACGTTCCGCACTACCTTGCGGATGCCGAGTACCCGCAAGCTGCCGTGGCGGCGTTGGAGTATCTGGGCGCTTCCACCTCATTGACGTTGCCCACTGACCGACTTCGTGAAAGCGGTCGGGCAGTGGAGCGCCAGATTCGTGAGCAGGTTGAGGGTTCAACTGATGTGCTGGGCGTGGTTACGCGGCTGGAGCGCAACTATGACGAACATGCTGAAAGTCGTGCCCGACGCTCGCTGTTGGTCAAGGAAAACGATGAACTCGCTGACGCTGATGAGCTGGGCGCCGCGGTTGAGGCCTATCTGGCCTCAGCCACTGTGGACGCAGAGGATTCGAGTGTAGACAGGCCTGATGCTGGGACGAGCGCCGAGCCAGAGCCGGACGACGCCGCTAACCCGGATGCTTTGGCTATCAATCCGGATGACGAGGAACACTGACCGGCAAGGATCCCTCGCGGATTGGTAGCGGGGGAGTAGCTGGAGTTCGGGCCGGGCTGGTCTGGGGCGCTGCTGTCTTTGCGTATCTGGTTGCAGTGACACAGCGGACGACGTTTGGCGTGGCCGGGTTGGCTGCTACGGAGCGGTTCGAGGCCAGTGCTGCCATTCTTGCCACGTTCACCGTGGTGCAGATTTTGGTCTACGCGGTGCTGCAGGTTCCTGTTGGTGTGCTGGTGGACAGGTTTGGTCCGAGGGCCATGATTGTCGGCGGTGCCTTGCTGATGGCTGCTGGCCAGTTGCTGCTCGCGCTGGCGGACACAGTCGCTGAGGGCGTGTCCGGAAGACTGCTCGTCGGTGCGGGTGATGCGACGACATTCGTTTCCGCTCTGCGTCTGTTGCCCGCCTGGTTCAGTCCGCAGCGGATTCCGGTCATGACACAGTTCACGGGAATCATCGGCCAGTTTGGGCAGATAGTGAGCGTCGTCCCCTTTGCCGCCGCTCTCCGGTTTTTTGGCTGGGGGCCCGCTTTCACCTCGGCCGCTGCCTTGTCGGTCCTGGCTTTTGCCGTGTCGTTGTCCCTCATTCGGGACTCTCCGGTGTCGGGGCCCCGTCCGGTCTCTCCGTCCTGGCGTGAGACAGGGGCTACGTTGCGAGCCGTATGGCGCGAGCCGGGGACAAAGCTCGGTCTGTGGACGCACTTCACTACCCAGTTCTCGGGAACGGTATTCGTGCTGATTTGGGGGTATCCCTACCTCGTCAGTGCCGAGGGTCTGGAACCCGCCGTTGCCTCCGCGTTGTTGAGTTTCTTCGTGGTGGTCGGCATTATTGTCGGTCCCCTTATGGGTGTTTGGGTGGGTCGGCATCCGCTGCGGCGGTCCTCGATGGTCATGATGGTGACAGGGCTGATCGTGGTGGCGTGGGCGAGCGTCCTTCTTTATCCGGGACCGGCGCCGCTATGGCTGCTGACGCTACTCGTCACGGCCCTTGCCATCGGCGGTCCGACGTCGATGATCGCCTTCGATTTTGCGCGCACGTTCAACCAGCCGCATCATCTCGGCACGGCGACGGGCGTGGTGAATGTCGGAGGTTTCCTCGCTTCCCTGATCACCATGTACCTGATTGGCCTCATCCTTGATTTGCTGGTCTTTGCCGGATACTCGACGAACGGTTTGTACGGACTTTCGTCCTTCCGGATCGCCCTCGGTGTGCAGTTCGTTGTGCTGGCAGTTGGGGCCACGGGTGTTCTGGTGATGCGTAATCGGACCCGTGGGCAGCTGGCCCGCACTGGTGTGGTCGTACCGCCCATGCGGGTCGCCCTGGAGCGTCAGCGGCGTCGTCGCCAGGAGACGCGAAGGCTCAAGAAGCAGGGCGGCGGGTCCCCTCCTCCACAACCCTGATCCTGCGTGGCCTGGCCGGACCTTATACACATAGCGCTTTTCTGCCTGTATCCCGCGGCTC
Source organism: uncultured Micrococcaceae bacterium (assembly GCA_947502645.1). Classification (GTDB taxonomy): domain Bacteria; phylum Actinomycetota; class Actinomycetes; order Actinomycetales; family Micrococcaceae; genus Arthrobacter_J. Next base: position 108,099 of record CANNAD010000002.1, read on the forward strand.
ATGGTCACAACACTGGTCATATGACTACATCAACGAACAGATTCAGTGTCGGCTCACCAGCGGATATCCTGGGCTACGTCCCGCACGCTCTGGGCTTCGTGCCGCAGGAAAGCGTTGTACTCATGACCGTCGGTTCCAACGTGCTGGGAGCCACGCTCAGACTCGACCTTCCGGAGAGCAACTTTCTCGATTTCGCTATGCAGGCGCACGGCTTCTTGAGACAGGACCGCAATGCTGACGGCGTCATTGCCGTCATTTACACTGACAAAGGGTCCGCCGAGCCCGGACCGCCGCCCCACGAGGAGCTGATGCATTGCCTTGAACTGGTGTTGGATGCCGAGCGCACACCGATTCAGGCGGCATGGCTCGTTGCTGGAGGATTCTGGCGCGATTTCTACTGTAACGGCGAATGCTGTCCGTGGCCGGGCCAACCGGTGGCCGACGCCGTCGAGAGCGAGTTGAATGCTGAACTGATCTACCGCGGCAGCAGCTACGAGGAGTCCTTGGAGGTCGCCGTCCAGCGTTCCGTGGGTGACCCCTGGCGCAATCAGGACGACGTTATCGAGGGCTATGAGCGATGGGCTTCGAGACTGCAGACCCGAACGATGGATTCCGCACAGATCCGTGCGATTCTGGGCGTATGGCATGTGGTGCTGCAACGATCCGTGGAGCCGGACTGGATTACTGATCACCCCGACGTGGCCTCCTTCATTCTTGCCTCGCTCCAGAACAGGGATATCCGGGACGCCGTGATGGTCCTCGCCGCATCAGGTCCCGAGGACGCCATGAACGGCGTCATCGCATGCAATCTGGTGGAGGCAGGAGCTAGTCCTGACCCTGTGCTTGTCCCTCCGAACATTGCCGATGCAGTAGAACAGGTCGACTTTCGTCTCCGTGAGGGCCAGAACCGAACCGGCGACGGACCAGAGGAGATCTTCGCCGCCGTCCTGATCGGGACCAGCCGCAACCCGCCCCTCTGGCCTCGTCTGGATCAAGCTCATGATCTGTTCCGCCTGCTCGCTGCGGTCGCCCGCGGTGAGCCCCGGCGCGCGCTTTTGACCATGCTTGGATGGATCGAGTGGGCAAGGGGTAGAGGGTCGCGGGCTGGACGGTTCTTCGACATGTGTCTCGCACTGGACCCGAACTATCGGCTGGCGGTCCTCCTGAATGAGCTCCTGAATCGGGGTCAGCTTCCAGCCTGGGCTACCGAGCGCGGTAGCGCGTGGTCAGGCCACAGAGCGCGCGCTGCGTGAGGGCGGCTGTCGCCTGATCCAATTCTCATCCGGTGCGGAATCGTGCGATAATGAACCCAGAGACCCGGTTGGGTCCGTGGTTCATGACGTCCGTTGTTTCTTTCGGGAACAAATCGGAGGCGAACACTGGTTGCCCCTTAACGAGGCGAGCAGATCGCTCAGCCATGAAGATCATCACGGACTTGACAGGGTCATAGTGGTGTTGCCCGTCGGTAGCGCCGCAGCCCGCCGTATGAAAGGTTCTCTGTGTCGGCCAAAAAGAGCACAACAGCGGAAACTCCAGCTGTCGAGGATGCTGCTGCAGCATCCACCGAAACGGCAAAGAAGTCTCCTGCCCGGAAGTCCTCCGCCTCTAGGGGCACCAAAAAGTCGACGGCCGCTGCGGCAGCGGTTGAAGGTGCCGATGCGGCAACGTCCGCTGAGCCGGAACAGTCACCAGCAGAAGCGGTAAAGGCAGAGCCAAAGGCCAAGCGGACGCGCAAGACGGCAGAAAAGCCAGCCAAGACCACCACGAAGCGCACAAAGTCGCCGGACCCGGTGGACGAAGCAGCAGCAGAGGAAGATCATCCCTCTGACGAAGGATCCGACCAGGACTCACGTATTAGTGCAGAGAAGGCTGCAGCCGTCGCCAGCACAGCGGCTGCGACGGGCTCCGGCTTCGTCTATTCGGATGCCGATGACGACGACGCCCCGGCCCAGCAGGTCGTCTCCGCTGGCGCTACTGCGGATCCCGTGAAGGATTACCTCAAGCAAATCGGTAAAGTCGCTCTCCTTAATGCCGAGCAGGAGGTCGACCTGGCGCTTCGTATTGAGGCCGGGTTGTTTGCTGAGGACAAGATCGCCAACGACCCGGACATGGATCCGAAGCTAAAGCGCGAGTACCAGCAGATTATTTTTGATGGAAAGCGGGCCAAGAACCACCTGCTTGAAGCCAACCTGCGTCTGGTGGTTTCACTGGCGAAGCGCTACACCGGTCGTGGCATGCTCTTCCTGGACCTGATCCAGGAAGGTAACCTCGGTCTGATCAGGGCCGTCGAAAAGTTTGACTACACCAAGGGCTTCAAGTTCTCCACATACGCAACCTGGTGGATCAGGCAGGCAATCACCCGCGCCATGGCGGACCAGGCCAGGACTATCCGCATTCCGGTGCACATGGTGGAGGTCATCAACAAGCTGGCACGTGTCCAGCGACAGATGTTGCAGGATCTTGGCCGGGAACCCACACCGGAAGAACTCGCACTTGAGCTGGATATGACGCCTGAGAAGGTCGTGGAGGTCCAGAAGTATGGCCGCGAGCCGATCTCACTTCACACCCCGCTTGGTGAAGACGGTGATTCGGAGTTCGGTGACCTGATCGAGGATTCCGAAGCCGTGGTGCCGGCCGACGCCGTTAGCTTCACTCTGCTGCAGGAGCAGCTCCACTCGGTGTTGGACACACTTTCGGAGCGGGAGGCCGGAGTGGTCGCGATGCGTTTTGGTCTGACAGATGGTCAGCCGAAGACGCTGGATGAAATTGGAAAGGTCTACGGGGTCACGCGTGAGCGTATTCGCCAGATCGAATCCAAGACCATGTCCAAGTTGAGGCATCCGTCGCGTTCGCAGGTTCTGCGGGACTACCTAGACTAGCCGCCGGCCCCTTCGGGGCTGACAAACAGCTTAAACATGTGTGGCGCGTTCCGAAGGGAACGCGCCACACATCTTTAAGAATGACAGTGAGGCCGTGGTCATCCCATCGTCCGACTAATCGTCGACGGAGACTGGCTCCTTTTCGTGGAGCCGGGCTGTTTCATCCTGCCATTCGGACGTCATGGGACGAAGAGTCGCTTCAACGGTCCTCGCGTGGTGGCCGCAGAACAACAGCTCCCCGGCGGACGATTCGAGTACTGCCCGAACGTAAGCCTGTGCGCCGCAGCGGTCGCAACGGTCGAGGCTGTTCAGTTCCCGGCTGGCTACTGCTGTTGTCATGGTGACCTCCTCAAAAATGCTGTTATCCAATACAACCACCTTCGGCCGCGTTTTCTTCGCTTCCACGCAACTCTTTCGCTGTGCGCGTATCACGTCTGTGTAACGCGGGCGCCCCATCGGACCTTCGCGGCACGTCGCGGTTCGGCGAAGGTCCGTGAGCTATTAATGTGGAGGTATGACTCCTGGCTCTGAATACAACGCGCGTCACCTCTCCGTTCTGGAAGGATTGGAAGCGGTGCGCAAACGCCCCGGTATGTACATTGGGTCAACGGACTCGCGGGGGCTGATGCATTGCCTGTGGGAAATCATCGACAATTCGGTCGATGAAGCCCTGGCTGGCCACGGTCAGAGCATCACGGTCATCCTTCATCCTGATGCATCCGTCGAGATTCACGACGACGGCCGAGGGATCCCGGTGGACCTCGAGCCAAAGACTGGTCTGTCCGGCGTCGAGGTCGTATTCACCAAACTGCACGCGGGAGGCAAGTTCGGCGGAGGTTCCTACACGGCTTCCGGCGGCCTCCACGGGGTGGGCGCAAGCGTGGTCAACGCCTTGTCTTCGCGCCTCGATGTTCAGGTTGACCGTGCCAGCAAGACCTACCAGATGTCGTTCCGGCGTGGTGAGCCCGGACGATTCATCGACAAGGGCAAGACTCCGCGACATGACGCAGACTTTGAACCATTTTTGGACAGCTCCCGGTTGGACGTCGTCGGCAAAGCCAAACGGGGTATCACGGGCACCCGGATCCGATACTGGGCTGACCACCAGATCTTCACTCCTGACGCGAAGTTCTCGTATGAAGACCTCCAGGCGCGGGCGAGGCAAACGTCCTTTTTGGTGCCGGGACTGAAATTCACCCTGCGTGATGAGCGGAGGCTGCCGGGCACACCTGGCGAGCACGAGGTGGTGGAGGAAGTGTTCCAGCATGACGGCGGGATATCGGAGTTCGTCGAGTATCTGGCGGCGGACAGCGCTGTCACGGACATCTGGAGACTGCACGGGTCTGGAAAGTTCAAGGAATCAGTTCCTGTGCTGGACGACAGCGGTCACAGCCGCATGACAGAAGTTGAACGTGAATGCGAGGTTGACGTCGCAGTACGGTGGGGCATCGGTTACGAGACGACCCTGCGCAGCTACGTAAACATCATTGCCACGCCCAAGGGCGGAACTCACCAGACGGGGTTTGAGCAGGCGTTGCTCAAGACGTTCCGGAAGGTCATCGAGGCCAATGCCAGGAAGCTGAAGGCCGGTAGCGACAAGATCGAGCGCGACGACGTTTTCGCGGGCCTGACGGCGGTCCTGACGGTTCGTCTGGCGGAACCGCAGTTCGAAGGGCAGACCAAGGAGATCCTCGGAACCTCGGCGGTCCGTTCTATCGTCGCGCGGATTGTTGAGAAGGAGGTTTTGGCCAAACTGAATTCGACGGCCCGGGCCGATAAGTCTCAATCAGCGCTGCTGCTGGAAAAAGTTGTGGCAGAGATGAAGTCCCGGATTTCTGCTCGTGTGCACAAGGAGACGCAGCGTCGCAAGAACGCTCTTGAGACCTCGTCGCTGCCGACAAAACTTGCTGATTGCCGTATTGACGACAACACGAGATCCGAACTGTTCATCGTGGAGGGAGACAGTGCCCTCGGTACCGCCAAACTCGCGCGGTCTTCGGATTATCAGGCTTTGCTTCCCATCCGCGGCAAGATCCTGAACGTTCAGAAGGCTTCTGTTGGGGACATGCTTTCCAACGCTGAGTGCGCTGCTTTGATCCAGGTCGTGGGGGCTGGTTCTGGCCGCAGCTTCCAACTCGAGGCTGCACGGTATGGGAAGGTCATTCTGATGACGGACGCCGATGTTGACGGTGCGCACATCCGGACGCTTCTGCTCACATTGTTCTTTCGGTACATGAGGCCGCTGGTGGAAGCCGGGCGTGTGTTTGCTGCCGTGCCGCCTCTGCACCGTGTGGTGGCCATCAACCCCGGATCAAAGCCGAATGAGACGCTTTACACGTACTCAGAGGCAGAGCTGCACAAGGTCCTGTCCGAGCTGGAGAAGACCGGCCGCCGCTACAAGGAACCGATTCAGCGGTACAAGGGGCTCGGAGAAATGGATGCCGGGCAGCTCGCTGAAACGACCATGGATCCCCGGCACAGGACGCTTCGCCGCGTTCGGATTCAGGAGGCGGAAGCGGCTGAGCGGGTCTTTGACTTGCTCATGGGCAGCGATGTCGCGCCTCGTAAGGAATTCATTGTCACCGGCGCGGCCCGTCTCGATCGGGAGCAAATCGACGCGTAGGTGCCGGCAGCGGCGCAATGGCTAGTGGGAACGCCGGTTACCAGAGCCCGGGCGTCAGCAGCAGCACAGCAGGTGCCAGTATCAGGGCCGCGCTTCCGGCGAGCGCTGCGTAGCGGGCCGTCGCGGAGAGCGGCTTCTGGGGATTCAGCAATCGCCGGAGCCGTCCCGCGGTGCTTTCGATCTCGGGCGCGGAATCGGGGTCGCGGGCAAGCGCGGACGTGTTGGGCAGATTGTGGACGTCGTCGCGGGCGTCGGCCGAGGGAGGCGCCTGACCGGAAGCTACGATCGCGATCGCCTTGACCAGTGATTCTCTGTCGATACGGACGAGGGCAGCATCGTCGGCGAGCATTTCCACGAGCGAGTTCACGGCAGCGAGAGCGAGTTGCGACGTCGGAAGCCAGGGGAGCGCGGAGCGCCATGCCGCGAAGGTCCACAGGAGTAGATGATGCCGCTGGCCCAGATGTGCCCGTTCGTGGGCCATGACGGCGTTCAGCTCGTCCGGTGAGAGCAAGTTCAGAAGGCCGTCCGACAAAACGGTGACGGCGCGTCCACCACCCGGCAGGCAGTATGCGACCGGTACTGGGTGATTGATGACCAGGGTTCCGGGAGACGCCGCGGAAGGCAGGCTCAACAGATCGAGCCGTGAACGGTGATGACGGCGCTGCCGTTGAATTCGCACATAGGTCAGAAGAAGTGTGAAAACGAGGTGGGTTCCCAGAAGCCCAGCGCTGCTCAGGGCGAAAACGTGGAGTAATCCCAGCGATTCTGCTGGCCGGTTCTCCATGACGATGTGCCACAGTTCGGAGCTGGACTGCAGTAGACTTCCGCCGAGCGGCGCGAGGCCGTAGACCAGCAGTGCGCCGATCATGGAAAGCCCGCCGGCGAGCGCAATGGCTTGCCACAGAACCATGGCGGTAAAGGGGGATCGCACCGGCCATTGAGATCGGGACAGCAGCACGGGTACGGGCCACGCCAGGAGGACAGCCAGCGCGGCCAGCAGGAGCGGGACGGCGCTCATCTAGGCGCTGGTGCCCCCGAGTAGCTTTCGCAGGGTTTCTGCCTCTGTCTCTGACACGGAGCCGATGAACCGTGTCAGGACGGCTTCTCGGTCCTGAACGCTGCCCAGGACCTCGTGCATCAGCTCTGCCGTGTGATCGGCGCGGGTGGTGAGCGCGCGATACCGGTGCGGCCGATTCTCGCGTTCACGTTCAACGAGGTTCTTCTTCTCGAGCCGGGAGAGTACCGTCAGGACGGTTGTAACGGCGAGTTCCTTGCCGCTGGCTCCATCTTGTCCTTGCGCGGCCAGCTGGTCCCGAAGACTGTTGGCGGTCATGGCGGCGCCGCATTCCCACAGCAAGTTCATGACTGTGCGTTCGAGCTCACCGAGCGTTGCCATCTATATCCTCTTGTCAATCCTAAGTGCGTTTTGCCCGGCGGAAATGGTCCGCCACGCCCATTTTATCGCGTTTTCGGCACAGGTTCTACATGGTGTAGAACCATGTCTTCCAAAAAAATATTCTGATGACGCCACGTTGGCTGAAAGGGTGGATCTCCTTCCGCTGAAGACGGGAGCGCCTAAACTGGCCTCATGATTCATACCGGAGGTTTGCACGAAGCTACTGCTGGGAACATTGTGTGGAAGGCGATCGATGTCGCAGACGTCGATCAATGGCTTGCGCTTCTCAAACGCATGGCGGCGGTCGACAAACCGGACTGGATTGAGGCCCGGGAAGACCTCGAGCATTCCCTGAGCTCCAGTAAAAACAACCCGGAGCTCGATACCGTTTTGGGCGTGGACGCTGAAGGCGTTGCCAGGGCTTTCGCTCTTGTCACCAGGAACCCGGACTCGGCGCTCCTGCATGGATCCGGCGGCGTGGATCCCCAGTGGCGCGGCCAGGGGATCGGTACGGCACTGCTTGAATGGCAGGAGGCCCGCAGTGCAGAACGTCTGGCTGAGGATGGAGTGACGGAGGGACGCCTCAGAACCTACGTGGAGGAACGCAACGCAAGCCAGCACTCGCTCTTTGCGGCTGACGGCGGTGAGATAGTGCGCTATTTCACCGAAATGACGCGACCCCTTGGTGAAGAGCTGCCCGATGTTCCGCTGTCTGAAGGGTTTGAGTTCGTGACGTTCAGCGATGAAATTTCCGACGCGGTTCGCCAGGCGCACAACGATGCGTTCCGGGACCACTGGGGTAGTGAACCCCGGGATGAGGAATCGTGGCTCTTCACCACATCACACCCCGAATTCAAGCCGACATGGAGTGTCGCTGTGGTTGATACTTCGTCGGGGGAGATCGCGGCTTACCAGATGGCGAGTTATGATCCAGCATCCGCGGAGCGAGTTGGAGTTCGCGAAGGCTATACGGAGCTGCTGGGCGTACGCAGGCAATGGCGCGGGCACCGGCTGGCGCCCGCGCTCCTGGCTGAAGCGATGCGTCGGTTTGCTACCGACGGCATGGACAATGCGGGACTTGGTGTGGATACCGAGAACCCATCTGGAGCCCTTGGCCTGTATGAGCGACTCGGGTACGTCGCCACGCAGCGCTCTCTGGTCTTTGACCGGGTGATTACTGCGTGACTTCCGCTGTCGCTGTGTTCGGTCCGAGAGCTCCGATGGACTGAGACAGCGGTATCCCGGAGCCGTCCCGGCGCCCGTGCTCGGTGGGCAGGGCGCGGGCCACACCGTTTGGGGTGGCTGCGCGAGCGGGGCCGTGTCCTGCCCACGCGAGGCTGAGTGAGTCCTCGCCCTTGAGGAATCTGTGGGCGCGCACGCCGCCGGTTGCCCGGCCCTTCTCGGGGTACTCCGCAAGGGCGGTAACTTTGACGGATCCAGGGGCTGTCCCCGGCAACGTCTCGGTCCCGCTGGCGATGGTGACGACAACGGCCTGCTCGTCACCGGCGGCCACCGACCCGAAATGTACGACGGCGTCGTCGGCGCCCAGCTTGATGCCGGCCACTCCGCCTGCTGTGCGCCCCTGCGGGCGGACCAGCTCGGCCCGATACTTCAGAAGCCTTGCCTGACGGGTGATGAAAACGAGCTCGTCGTCGTCAGTTGCGGCTGAAACACCAACGATGGAGTCTTTGGGTTTGAGGGTGATGACCTCCCACTCATCCTTGTTGAGGGGGTAGTCGGGAGTCACTCTCTTGACGGTTCCCATAACTGTTCCCATCGCCAGCGGGACGGACAACGGCGCCAGCCCAACGAGCGTTTCACCTCGGTTGAGGGTCAGGAACTCCTTGACCGGAACGCCTCCGGTGAGGTTGGGGAATGAGGACGTTGAGGGGAGTGCAGGCATGTCCAGAACCTGCAGCCGGATCATGCGTCCGAGAGACGTGACAGCGGCAATCTCGCCTCTGGCGCTGCTCTTGACCAGTGACGTCAGTACGTCATGTTTGATCCGTTGCCCGGGCTCGGTCACGCCCTCGATCCCCGTAGTACGGGCGAGTTGGCCTGAGGTGGACAGCAAGACCCAACAGGGATCGTCCGCGATTTCGAGTGCCAGGGCTGATTTGCCGCCGCCTTTGGGGGAGGGGGTGCTGATCTCTCCGCTGATGGCGGTCGCAGCCTCGGATTCGAGCAGGACGGTACGCCTCGGCGTACCGTATTTCTCGGCAATGACTGCCAGCTCGTCGGAAACCAGTTCACGGAGCATCGCATCCGAACTGAGAATTGCTGCCAAAGCGTCGATTTCCCGTTTCAGTTCTTCGCGTTCTTTCTCGAGTTCGATACGCGAGTACTTGGTGAGCTGCCGCAGGCGAAGTTCCAGAATGTGGTTCGCCTGAATGTCCGTGAGGTCGTAGATGGACATGAGCCGGATACGTGCGGCCGCTGCCTCATCGGAGGACCGGATGATCTGGATGACCTCGTCAATGTCCACGATAGCGATCAGCAAACCCTCGACAAGGTGTAGCCGTTCGGACTTGCGGCGGTGCCTGAAAGCGGTCCTCCGCTTCACAACGTCCAGCCGATGAGAGGTGTAGACCCTGAGCAGGTCCAGCAGCCCAAGCGTCCGGGGCTGCCCCTCCACCAGCGCCACGTTGTTGATACCGAAGGAGTCCTCCATGGGCGTGTACCGGTACAGCTGCTGCAGGACAGCCTGCGGATTGAATCCGTTCTTCAGCTCAATGACCAGACGGAGTCCGTGACTGCGGTCCGTGAGGTCCACAATGTCGGAAATGCCCTGCAGCTTCTTGGAAGAGACGGCGTCCTTGATCTTCTCGATAACTTTTTCAGGACCGACCATATAGGGGAGCTCGGTGACGACCAGCCCGGTGCGCCTGGCGGTCAGCTGCTCCACCTCGACCTTGGCCCGTGTCTTGAAAGACCCACGGCCGTTGGCGTAGGCATCCCTGATGCCGTCCAGACCTACGATGCGACCGCCTGACGGAAGATCCGGCCCGGGAACGAAACGCATCATGTCCGACAGCTCGGCATCCGGATGAGCGATAAGGTACCGGGCGGCCTCGACAACTTCGCGGAGATTATGCGGGGCCATGTTGGTGGCCATGCCGACGGCGATTCCGCTGGCGCCGTTGACCAGAAGGTTCGGGAAGGCGGACGGGAGGACTTCCGGTTGGGTCAGTTGATTGTCATAGTTCGGAACGAAGTCCACCACGTCTTCATCGAGATGGTCCGTCATCGCCAGTGCGGGAGCGGCTAGACGCGCTTCGGTGTAGCGGGGAGCCGCGGGGCCGTCGTCGAGCGATCCGAAGTTGCCGTGGCCATCGATCAGCGGGAGCCGCAATGCAAAACCCTGGGCCATGCGGACCATCGCATCGTAGATAGCGGTATCGCCGTGCGGGTGGAGCTTGCCCATGACCTCGCCGACCACACGGGCGCTTTTGACGTGTCCGCGGTCCGGCCGCAGCCCCATGTCCGTCATCATGTAAAGAATGCGCCGCTGAACGGGTTTCATGCCGTCCCGTGCATCGGGAAGGGCGCGGGAGTAGATCACTGAATAGGCGTACTCCAGGAAGGAATCTTCCATTTCGGACGTCACATCGACGTCGATGATCTTCTCTGTGTAATCCGTCGGGGGCGGGGTTGCCTGGCGCCTGGCCATGATAGTTGCGCTGTCCTTACTGATTTCTGGGCGATTTCGGACACTGCACCGAGGCAGTGGCTACAGTGAGTCTATGGTGAACCACGGACATTACCCCCAATACTGGGAAGCCGATGTCGTGTTGCGTGATGGCGGCACGGCCCACCTGCGCCCGATTGCGCCCTCTGATGAGGAAGCCGTGCAGCAGTTCCATGTTGCGCAATCCGAGGCCTCAATCTACCTGCGGTTCTTCACGTACAAGTCACGACTGACTGCGAAAGAACTCAACAGGTTCACTCATGTTGACTACAAGGATCGTGTTGCGTTCGTCATCACCATGGGTGACGAGATCATCGGTATCGGCCGTTACGACCGGCTTGATGAGGCGTCGGAGGCGGAGGTGGCCTTCAATATCGCGGACAAGCATCAGGGACGCGGACTCGGATCCATCCTGCTGGAGCATCTGGCCGCCGCTGCCCGGGAGAACGGGATCCGCCGATTCTCCGCGGAGGTGCTGCCGGAGAACCGCAAGATGATCACAGTCTTCGCTGACGCCGGTTACGAAGTGTCACGCCGCTTCGACGACGGCGTCGTCATGCTGGAGTTCGGCATTGATCCCACAGAACGTTCGCTGGCCGTCATGGAATCACGTGAGCACCGGGCTGAGGCCAGAAGCGTGGCGGACCTCCTGTCGCCGTCGTCCATCGCCGTTATCGGTGCCAGCAGACAGTGGGGAACTGTGGGCTACAGCGTCCTTGAGCACATTGTGGAGGGCGGTTTTCAGGGCGAAATCTACGGCATCAACCGCGACGCACTGGAAATAGCTGGGATGAAGGGGTACCCGAGCATCTCGCAGGTTCCCGGAGTGGTTCAGCTGGCCGTCATCGCCGTACCCTACGGTGAGGTGGCCGACGTCGTGCGCGAATGTGCGGCCGCAGGAGTGAAGGGTCTGCTGATCACCACGGCGGGATTCGCAGACAACGCCGACGACGGCGCAGCCCTGCAGCGCGCGCTGGTGCGTGAGGCACGGTCCAACGGTATGCGGGTCATCGGGCCGGCATCCCTCGGCCTGATCAACACGAATCCAACAATCAGCCTCAACGCATCCATGGCCCCGGACCTTCCACCGCGCGGCGGCCTGGCACTGTTCAGCCAATCCGCAGCTATCGGAGTGCTGCTGTATTCGGCGGCCAGCAGGCGCGCACTAGGCCTGTCAACCAGCATTTCCTCCGGAAACCGCGCCGATGTCTCCGGTAACGACGCCATGCAGTATTGGGAAGACGACGCCGACACCAAGGTCGCAGGCCTCTATCTGGAATCGATTGGAAACCCGCGAAAGTTCTCGCGCATTGCGCGCCGGCTGGCCCAGACAAAGCCAGTCATTGTCGCCAAGTCCGACGTCATGGGCCTCCAGCTCCCTCCCGGGCATGCGGTGCGTGTCACGCAGGCGCCCAAAGGCGCGCTCGACGCGATGCTTCGACAAACCGGGGTCATTCGCGTAGGGACCAGCGCCCAGCTGATGGACGTCGCACAGATTTGCGCCACCCAACCGCTGCCGACCGGCGACGGCGTCGCCATCATCTCCAATTCGCTCGCTCTCGGGAAGGTGGTTGCCGACAGTGCGTCCGCCCAGGGTCTCCGTGTTGTACAGCTCGATGCGGCCCTGGACCTCAACGAAGGGATGAAGTCGGCCCTTGAGCGTCTCAGGAGCACGTTGTCTGGGGCGCTCGGCCAAACGAATATCCACTCGGCTGTCGTCGCTCTGCTGCCGTCGCCTGGCCTGAGCGTGGAAAACCTCGCCCAGTGCCTGTGGGAGGTCGGGTTCGAACACGGCAAGCCCGTTATCTCCGCCTTCAGCGGGATTCTGGACCCTTCCATCCAGGCAGAAGGAGTCATCCCTGTCAGAGGGGGCGAGACCGGACCCATGCAACCCGGCCTGCCGTCCTTTTCCAGTCCCGGCGACGCCGTCGCCGCGCTGGCAGCCGTGGTCAAATACGCCGAATGGTCCGGACGCGAGCACGGCACGTTCGTCCGTCCGGAGGGGATAGACCCGGATGCTGTTGCTGCACGCCTCGCACAGCTGGTCCTTGGCGCCAGGGGCGACGAACTCCTGCGGCTTGACCAGCAGCAGAGCGCAGAAATACTCGCGCTATATGGCATCTCGCTCCTGCCGTCCGCCGGGTTCGACTCACCCGATGAGGCAATCGAACGTGCTGAGGAACTTGGATGGCCCGTCGCTCTGAAAACCATGGACTCGCGCCTTAGGCAACGGCTGGATCTGGGCGGTGTGCGGCTCAGCATCGGAAATCCGGAGTCCCTGCGCAGAAGTATCGCCCAGATGGAGGAGACTCTCGCACCGTACGGTCAGCAGCAGATGGAACTGCAGCACATGGCTGCCGCAGGGCAGGCCTGCACGATTCGGGCCATCGAGGATCCGCTGCTCGGCCCGGTAGTTTCCTACGGCATGTCCGGTGACGCCGTGGACCTGCTCGAGGACTGGGCTCACGCTATCCCGCCCCTGACCGACGTCGACGTCCGCGAATTCGTTCGCGCGCCGCGTGCTTCGCGCCGCCTCTTTGGATACGCGGGGCTGCCCGCGGCGGACGTTGGTGCCCTGGAGGATCTGATTGCACGGATCGCCGCACTCAAGGATGATCACCCGGAAATCGCGCTGCTCGAGTTTCGCCCGGTGCTCGTCTCAACCACGGGGCTGACGGTCCTCAGCGCCGACATGCGGGTTGGAAACCCGCGTCAACGCACGGATAGTGCGCGTCGTGCCATGCGGGACTAGCCCGATGTTAGGCAGGCTCCAGAAAAATAAGGGAAACTGGGAACATGACTTCACTCTCCGCCGAACGCCGTAGTCTTGATACCGCTCTTGAACGGGCAGGCTTCTATCCCAGACTGGTTGCCGACGTCGTCCATGACGCGCTGGATGGACGGGCCCCGCTGTCACACGTGGTGCAGCTGGAAACGCACTTCGACCGGAACGAGGTTCACCGGCATATCACGGTGCTCGTACTCACCGAAGACATGCTGGTGGTTGCCCACGTCGACGACCAGCAGCTCGATGAGGCCGGTGAGCACGTCATGGCTCAGATTTCCACTGAATCTGTGCCCGTAAGTCAGATCAGCTCCGTTGTGCTGAGCTACGTGTATGCCCAGCCGCAGAATTACACGTCGAGCGACCAGGCACGCGAACTGACGTTGGCTATCGCATGGACAGGCGGTCAGCGGCTGGATATGGGACCAGCCGGTTGTGCTGATCCCGAGTGCGACGCCGACCACGGCTATACGGGAACGATTGCGCAGGAGGACATTGTGCTGCGGGTCAGTGTGGAGGCAGATGGCGCGGAAGCGGTGGAGAACGCAAAGTCGTTTGCTCGTGCACTTCGGAAAGCCAACACAGGTCCCGCCGGTGGGGGACACCCGCAGTCATCGGACGGATCAGGCTCGGTGGCAGGACGGTTCAGCCGCAACAGGCACCTACGGTAGATCGCGAAATGGCACAGAACCACCACCGTGAACCACTTCCGGCGGCGCCGGAATACGGCAAAAATACGATTGCCGACGTGCTGCCCAGCTGCGCGGCAGTGCTGGGAGTAGAGGGCTATCAGAACGTCCTCGATCTGCCGGCAGCAGGGCGGATCTGCGTCGCGCTTGTGGACGGGCTGGGCAAGGCACTGCTGAAGCAGCACGGCGGGCACGCCCCGTTCCTACGATCAGCCATGGAAAATTCGCGTACACTCTCGGCGGCCATACCGACGACGACGGCGGCCTCGCTGGGAAGCTTCGGAACTGGTCTGCCGCCCGGACGTCACGGAATGACCGGCTATGACGTACTGGATCCAGACCAGGACAAGGTCGTCAATTTGCTGGGTGGCTGGGATCCTGGGGTTGACCCCCAACGGTGGCAACCTCATCCGACTGTTTTCGAGCGCGCCGAAGACGCCGTCCGGGTAGCAACGGTGAGTCTCCCGCGCTTTGCGGATTCCTCCATGACGCAGGCGTGCCTTCGAGGCGGGGCGTTCGCTCCGGCGAGTGGGGTCCATGCGAGAGTGTCAGCGGCTCTTGAGGAACTGCGCCGTCCCGGGCCGTCGCTCGTCTACCAGTACTGGAATGAGTTGGACAAGGCCGGCCACCGGTACGGGTGCCAGTCACCGCAGTGGCTGGAGCAGCTCGAGGAAATTGATTCTGCGATGCGGCGGCTGGCCGCCGGACTTCCAGCAGATACTTTGCTTCTGCTGACGGCCGACCACGGCATGGTCGACGTGGAAGCGGACCAGCGGTTTGATTACTCGCTGGATCCGCGGCTCATTGAGGGGGTTCGCCATACAGCGGGTGAACCGCGCATGGTGCAGCTGTATACGGAACCCGGTATGGATGCCTCGCGCACGAGGAATCTTCTGGAGGCATGGCGTGAAGAGTACGGTTCCCGGGCCTGGATCTTAACTCGTCAGGAAGCGATCGACGCCGGTTATTTTGGTGATGTGCAGGAAAGCGTTATGGGCCGAATCGGTGACGTATTGATCGCTGCAAGGGAACCCATTGCGCTCTTTGACGGTCGTAGGGCATCGGAGTCGGCGATGTCGGTTGTAGGACAACACGGTTCCCTCACCAAAGTGGAGCGTGAAGTCCCGTTGCTGACCTTGCAGCGACCGGGCAAGGCCGTCCGGACCTAGTCAGTCGCCCTTCGTTCCGAAAACGATCTCATCCCAGCTCGGGACCGAGGACCTCTTGGGCTTGATGCTCTTGCGGTCCGGGGGATCAACTGCCGCGGTTTCCTGGGACGTATCACTTTCCGCCGCGCCGTCGTCCGGAGCGTCTTGCGGGGTGTCGTGCTCCGAAGGATCAGAAACAGTTCTCAGATAATCTCGATGAACCTCACCTGCTGGAATGATGATCTCGTGCGTTGAGGCGCTTACACCGTCGTGCAGCAGAGGAAGACCATGGTTGTCCTCCTCGAGGGCCGGCGCAAGTGAAAGCGACGCGAACCGACGGGTAGGCTCCGGAATGTCGTCAGAGGATTCTGGTTCCGCCGGCGTCTGCTGCTGGTCATCCGAGGGATCTGTTCCACCTGAGTGGCGTGGCTGACGCGGATGTGCCGCGGGAATGCTTCCCTTGCTCAGGAGCAGCGCCAGAGAATCATCGCCGTCCTCATCGACCCCAAGGCGTTGTCCGCGACGGGAGCGCAATGTATCAAGAAGCTCCTCGGAGTCCTCGCTATTGTCCGCTGGGTCTGGTTCCTTGCCTGCGTCTGTCTCGAAATCGAAGGGCCGGTCGGCAACCGCGCTGAGCCGCCGCGCGGGCAGCGGACCGTCCAGCGGTTCCAGCTCGCTGAGAACCTGTGCCCACCGGTTGGCGTTGGTGATTGATTTGCGTGCCGGAACGAACGTCCATTTGGCTAACGGGGGCTCGCCCACATCCACGGGAGTTTCCGGCAGTTCAAAAGCCGCTGAGACTTCCCAGACTCCGTCACGTCCACGCCAGGCATCCCAGTTGACGTCGTCACTATCCACGCCATAGGCCCGCAACCGGTGGTTCACCATGTCCAGCAGCTTGGCGGGGGTGTCGCCGAACACCGAACGGTATCCGTCGTGTGAGGGCAGCGGTCCCGCGACGTCAACTTTTTGGGCCTGTTCCGCGATGTAGTTTCGTTCTGCTCGAACTGGGCCTTCATAGCGCAGGATATGGGACATCTCGAGGCCCGATTCGGCAGCTACGTCCTCCGCCGTGGCGCCTCCACGGATACGCGCCTGAATATCGCGCGGCGTCATGACTGTTTCGTTCTCCGCGCTGCGGGCCGGGGCCGGACGCTGCGGGGTGCCCTGATGCGACGCGGCCATTCTCAGAGCCTCGTTGATCGGCAAGCTGTAGGTTTCGCTTCCTTCTCCGCTCAAGAGTAGATGCCCGCCGTCTTCATGGACACCTACCAGCCGTAGCTCCTGCATAGAACCCTCCGCCAGAGTGATGATTTTCCTATCCGAAACTCTGCCACTGTTGGGAGGCAATTGATACTAACGGCGGGGGTGTGGCGAGCACGGATGCTGTCGTTTTGGGCTAGGACTGGCATTTTCTTCGTTAATGCGCAACAATCTGTCCGTTACGGGCACAAAAACGAGTCTCGCAGCGTTGTGAACAAACAGTTCAGTGGACCAAGACGAAGCCCGTTGAACCCCTGAAGTTTCAAGGAAAGCCCCCAACCACCGGAGCGTGAGCAATAAACTATGGCGACTGATTATGATGCGCCGCGGAAAACCGACGACGAACTCAGCGAAGACTCAATTGAGGAGCTGAAGACGCGTCGGACAGACAAGCAGTCTGCCGTGGTCGATGAGGATGAGACGGAAGCCGCCGACGGGTACGAACTCCCCGGTGCGGATCTGTCCGGGGAGGAACTCCTTGTGCGGGTTCTGCCCGCACAGGAAGACGAGTTCACCTGTGCCTCATGCTTCCTGGTGCGGCACCGTTCGCAGATTGCGAAAGAAAAAGGCGGAATGGTCTACTGCAAGGATTGCGAAGGCTAAAACGCTAGTTTGATCGTCAGAAGGGGCTGTTCGTCGTTGACGGACAGCCCCTTCTGCTATGCCACTGTTGATGAACGCTGGACGTCCTCTGGCGATCCGGGTTCTAGGCTCCGGAAGTGAGCGCGGCCACCAGTTTATCCGGATGACGAGTTGAAGTGATCCAGTAGGGCGTGCGGTCCATCTCGTCGGTGATCTCAATGCGTACCACTGGAGAAATCCAGCCACGGATGCACTGGAAGGCAAGGGCGTTGAGCGCAGTACCTCGCTGCTCTGTGGCGTCCTCGCCCCGGAAACCTTCGACCCGGCCAACGAAACTCCGATCGATGCGGGCCCTGCCCACCTCAAGTTCCGTCTCGGTCACCCGGATACGGGGGGTCGAGAGTACGAGAAGGACGACGAGCAAAATGCCTACGAGAATGGCCGCGATGATCCCCGTTGTGATGTTGATGGGGGCGAATACAAGGATGGACGCGCTGGCGGTGCCGGCAGCAACCGCCCAGATCCACAGTGCTGGCCACAACCGTTCCTCGTAGAGCGGCGCATTCGAAGCGGTGGACGGATGATCGGCAGTTGACATGGCATCAGCTTTCCACCTTTGCGGAAGGTTTTCACCTTGGCGCTGGTGATCGGCAACACGCTAAAGTGGTGACGGTGGGTCAATCAACAGGGTCAGGTGGGACAGTGCAAGAGAGCCGTACAACGTTGACGGTGGAGCTGACGCTTCTCGACAAAGGGTTGGAACCGCCGTCGTACTCCCATCCCGGAGACGCTGGGGCGGACCTGCGGAGCACGGTTGACTGTGAGTTGAAACCAGGTGAGCGGCGGCTTGTTCCGACGGGCGTGGCCCTATCGCTGCCTTTTGGTTATGTCGGTCTGATCCATCCGCGCTCCGGTCTGGCTACCAAACACGGAATCACCATTGTGAATGCACCCGGAACGGTCGACGCCGGGTATCGGGGCGAGATTGCGGTCACCCTTCTGAACACGGATGCCGCGGAAACTTTCCGGGTCTCCCGTGGTGACAGGATTGCTCAGCTCGTCATTCAGACAGTGGAGACCGCTGAATTCAAAATTGTTGACGAGCTTTCGTCGTCCGTCCGCGGAAGCGGCGGTTTCGGTTCCACCGGCGGCTTCAGCACGGAGTAGATCAACACTTTTCCGGTCCGCTTTGGACCATCCACATACGAAGGAGTGACCAAAAATGGTTTTTGGGCGCCGCAAGACCAGGACGAACAACGACGCCGTTGACGAGTCCGAAGATACACGCCTCTCGCCGGCCACGGGAGTTGGCCCCTTCGATGAGGAGGACCACCCTTCAACGGATGGATATGTCGATCTGGGGGCGATCCGTATCGCTGCGCGTGAAGGGCTGCAGCTTCGTCTGGAAGTGGAGGAGCGCACCAAACGTGTTGTCGCTGTGACACTTGACCTCAACGGGTCCAGTCTTCAACTTCAGGCGTTTGCCGCCCCCAAAAGCGAAGGTCTGTGGGAGGAAATCCGTGGGCAGATTACCGAATCGGTAGGTTCGCAGGGTGGGGGCGTGGACGTAGTCGACGGTGCGTTCGGCACCGAGCTCCTCGCCAAGCTTCCGGCTCAGGCGGCCGACGGCACGGCGGGCTACCGTGTTGCACGGTTTGTCGGTGTGGACGGGCCTCGGTGGTTCCTCCGCGGCGTGTTCGGCGGTTCGGCAGCGGTTGATCGAGAAGCCGCTGCGGGCCTGGAGGAGGTCTTCCGCAATATCGTCGTCGTCCGTGGCGATGTCCCCATGCCTCCCCGGGACCTGCTGCCCCTGCGACTTCCCCAAGATGCTGCGCGACCGGGCGCGGAAGCGCGGATGCCGGATATGGAAGCAGTGAAGCGTGGGCCAGAAATCACGAAGATTGGCTGAGACCGTCCCAAAGGACTGCTCGGGCAGTACAACTAACGCGGCGGGCATGATCCGGTCAATTGCGCAGATGCCGGACCGCGGCCGGGTCCTGTGCCGGGGCTACGTGGAGTCCATCACGGTGCTGCCGTCAGGTGAAAACTGCAGCTTTTCGGCGGTCATTACGGACCTTGACGAGTGGCGGGAAGCGCTTCGCGGAACGTCTGGAAACGCACACAGTGCAGGGCCGTCCGTTCTGGCCGGGCACAGGGCACGGCTAATCTGGATGGGCCAACGAACCGTCCCGGGAATCGAGGCCGGGGTGGAACTGAGCTTCGAAGGCATGGTTCGTCCCCTCGGTTCATTGCCCACCATCTATAACCCGCGATACGAAATCATCGGTCGCCCGAGGGAGTACCAGTGAGTGAGACGGGCCCGTCACCAGAGGAAGCAGCAGTGACCAAATCGGAGACGCCGGAGCGTTCTGGAGCCGCGGATGGGGTATTGGCTCGTGCGGCTGCCGCGAAGAACGCGGATGGACAGATCGATGTCCTGAAAACCATTGGCGGATACCAGGGGCTGGCAGAGAGCATTGTTCCGGCACTGGTGTTTTCTGTGGTGTTCACCGTCGGGCGGGATCTTCCGTGGTCGCTGGCGGCAGCCATTGTTTCGGCCCTGGTATTCACGATCATCCGGCTCATACAGAAGGCGTCGGTAACCCAGGCATTGGTGGGTATTGCCGGTGTGGCCATCTGCGCCGTCGTGGCCATGAAGACTGGTGATCCCAACGATTATTTTCTGCCAGGGTTTTTCGTCAACGGGGCGTACATTCTGGTCATGATCCTGTCGATTACGCTCAAATGGCCAGTAGCTGGCCTGCTGTTCGGTTTTATCCGCGGCGAAGGTACCCAGTGGCGTGCCAGCATCTCACGACGACGGGCATACGCCACGGCGACCTGGATTGTGGTTGCAGTGCTCGCTCTCCGCCTGGCCGTGCAGCTACCGCTCTATTTTGCGGGACAGTTCGTGGAATTGGCGACGGCCCGAATTGTCATGGGGCTACCGCTCTACGCCCTGGGACTGTGGATCGCCTGGCTTGTTTCGCGTGATCGCGACTATGCAGCTGACGTTGACCAGAGCGGACGTACCGCGGATTCCTGATCTGGCCTCAGTCCGCGGACGCAGGTCCCATGAGCAGCTGACGGAGCTTGTCCTCAGCGGTGATGGTGGAGATGAAGAACAGTTCATCACCGCTGTCGATAACATCGTCACCACTGGGCGTGATCGGTTGATCGTCTCGCAGGATGGCCACCACAGTGACGTCTGCGGGCCAGGGGATTGAATCTAGCGTCCGGCCGAGGTACGGGGACGTCGTAGGCACAGTGAACTCCACGATGGAGGCAACCCCGCTCTGAAGCGTCAGAAGTCGGACGACGTCTCCAACCTCAACGGCCTCCTCGACGAGGGCCGTCATGAGCCGCGGAGTGTTGACAGCAACATCAACTCCCCAGGAATCGTCGAACATCCAGTCGTTCTTGGGATTATTGACGCGCCCAACGGTACGGCCCACACCGAATTCGCTCTTCGCCAGCAGCGAGACGACGAGGTTCACCTTGTCGTCACCGGTAGCAGAGACGACGACGTCGGCCTCGTCGAGACGGGCGTCCTTCAGCGTGGTCAGTTCGCACGCGTCGCCGATGATCCATCGGGCGTCCTCAATACCGCTTCTGGTCACAGACTCGGGTTTCTGATCAATCAGGAGGATGTCATGCCCGTGGCTTCGGAGCTCGCGTGCAATGGACGAGCCAACGCTTCCGGCCCCGGCGATAACGACTTTCACTCTGACTCCTTCTGAGGTGCCTTGGCCAGGATTCGTGTGATGTCATCAGTTGCCTTGACGCGCATCATCGCGTGGACGACGTCACCCTGCTGGTAGCTGGTGTCGTAGCCAGGCAGCACGCCTTCGCCGAATCGGGTCACGTAGGCAACCCGGACGCCAGCTGCTTTCTCGATGTCGGAAAGCGCACTGCCGACCCATCCCTCGTGAAGTGACAATTCGCCGAGAATCAGACGCCCGGAGGATTCACGGAAGTCTCCGTTGATACTCTGCTCCGGCAGAATGCGCCTCAACACCTGATCGGCGCTCCATCGCACGGCTGCGACAGTGGGGATGCCCAATCGCTGGTAGATCTCCGCGCGTCCCGGATCGTAGATTCGGGCAACCACATGCGGGACGTGAAATGTTTCCCGTGCTACGCGGGTTGCCAGAATGTTGGAGTTGTCTCCGCTGGATACAGCGGCAAAGGCATATGCACTGTCAATGTCCGCATCCCGTAGGGTGTCGCGATCGAATCCGACACCAGTGACTGTCCGACCAGAGAACGACGCACGAAGCCGGCTGAAGGCGCGCTCGTTCTGATCAATGATGGCTATGGAGTGGCCTGCGTCCTCGAGCGTGTGCGCCAGTGTGGCGCCTACCCGTCCACAGCCCATGATCACAAAATGTGCCATCCCCGGTTCCTCACGTCTCGTCCAGCCGTACCGTATCAGCCTATTCCAGAACCTGCCGTTCGCCAGCACGCATCTTTGAGACTAGCGTTTAGCGATGTGCTGACATTTTTTGATGCGGTGAAGCGGATTCTGGTTGGGCAGCCATTCCGCAACGACCATATCCGCCGCGAGTCCCTCCCGAAGAGAACGGCATTGCCCGTCTTCTCCGTGAGTGCGCTCTCATCGGTGGCCTACGCCCCGGACGAGATTATTCTGACCCTCGCACTGGCTGGCGTGGCGGCGTTGACCGTCTCACCGTGGGTTGGGCTTGGCGTCGTCGTCGTTCTGTTGGTGATCGTGGCCTCCTATCGGCAGGCGGTTTTCGCGTTTCCGACGGGAGGGAGCGACTATGAAATCTCATCCCGCAATCTGGGCAACCGTGCAGGTGTCACAGTTGCCTCCGCACTGTTGGTGGACTACGTCCTGACGGTCGCGGTATCGATGTCCTCGGCAGCACACTATGTGATTACTGCTTTCCCCGGATTGCGCCATGCTGAAACCGGGGTGGCGGTAGCGGGCGTGGCGATCCTGGTGATCCTCAATCTGCGAGGGGTCCGCAGGGGCAGCAGGGCTATCGCCATACCTGCCTATATTTTCATGGTGTCGATCCTCGGGATGTGCGTGGTCGGGCTGATCCGAAGTGCCAACGGCACGCTCGGTACGGCGCCGAGTGCGGACCTCGAGATCATCCCGCAGGCGGGTTTCGAGTCAGGACTTGTGGGACTTGCCGGTGCACTGCTGGTCCTCCGAGCCTTCTCCACCGGCGCCGCGGCCCTGACTGGTCTGGAAGGGCCCGGCGGAAACGTGCAGAGTTTCCAAAAGCCCAAGCGCCGTAACGCTGCCGCCACTCTTCTCCTCGTGGGGATCATTGCCGGGGCCATGACCGCAGGCGTGATCTATCTGGCCCGCCTCACGCAGGTCCATCTGGTGCAGGATCCTGCATCCCAACTTCTCCGCGACGGTGCTCCATTACCGGATGACTACGTGCAGAACCCTGTCGTCGGCCAGCTGGCTGCCACCATTTTCGACGGCGGGACTGTACTTTTCGTCGTCGTCGTCGCTTCAACGGCGCTGGTGTTGGTGCTGGCCAGCCATGCCGCGTTCAGCGGGTTTCCTGCCCTGGCCTCGATGCTGGCCGTTGACGGCTTCCTCCCGAAGCAGCTCCGGGCAAGAGGTGACCGGCTCACATTCTCCAACGGAATTACTGCTCTGGGCATCGCGGCGATCGTTCTGATCCTGATCTTCGACGCAGACGTCACAGCGCTCGTGCAGCTCTATATCGTCGGCGTTTTTGTCTCATTTACGGTGACCCAGCTGGGGCTGGTTCGGCACTGGAGCCGGCAGCTTCGTTCCACCCCGGGTTCCTCCGGACGATTCCGGATGATGAAGTCGCGCGCCATCAATGCCGTGGGCTTTGCGCTGACGGCCGCAGTGCTCGTCGTCGTGCTCGTGACGAAGTTCCGTTACGGCGCTTGGATCGCCGTTCTCGCCATCGCGGTGCTGGCGCTGCTCATGTTGGCCACGCACAGGCACTACGCCATGGTGGAGAAGGAACTGGCCATCGATGGTGACCAGGTGTCGCGTGCACTTCCCTCGCGCGTCCATGCGCTGATTCTCGTGTCACATGTTCGCAAACCTGTGCTGCGCGCCCTTGCCTTTGCGCGGGCTTCCAGACCTTCGAAGATCGACGCCATTATTGTCGACATCAATCCCGAAGAGACACGGCAAACGCTCGATGACTGGGAAAAATATCGGATTCCCGTACCGGTGACGGTGCTCGCCTCGCCATACCGGGACACCATCCCGCCCATCCTCGAGTACATCAAAACGATCCGCAGCGAATCCCCGCGCGATCTCGTGGTGGTCTACATTCCCGAGTACGTGGTGGGGAAGTGGTGGGAACAGCTTGTGCACAACCAGACAGCCCTGAGAATCAAGGCACGGCTGCATTTTGAACCGGGCGTCATGGTGGCAAGCGTGCCCTGGCAACTGGCGTCCTCCGAAGCCTCACGAAAGTATCAGGACCTCTGACATGGAAAACCTTCTTGAACTCGTTCTCGGCCCCGTAGCCCACGGCGGGCATTGTGTTGCACGGCATGACGGCCGGGTGGTGTTTGTCCGCCACGGCATTCCCGGCGAGCGGGTGAAAGTGCGCCTGACCGAGCACGACGACGACGCCCGCTTCTGGCGAGCGGACGTCACTTCTGTTCTGGAGCCAGCCGCCAGCCGCGTTGAGCACTTTTGGCCGGCGGCGGATGCGCTTAAGGCCGCTGTCTCCAAACGGCTGCCCGTTGGCGGAGCGGAATGGGGACATATGGACCTTTCCGAGCAGTGTCACCTGAAGGGTGAGGTCTTTACAGAGCAGCTCAAACGTCTCGCAGGCGTGGAGCGGGCGGTTGAGGTTGAGGCGGTTCCGGGCGCGGCGGAGGATGGGTTGGCGTGGCGTTCACGCGCATCTTTTTCGGTTACGGCCCATGGCCAGCTCGCCATGCACCCGCATCGGTCCGAGGAACTGATTCCGGTGCACGCCATGCCTCTGGCCGTGCCAGCCATCAATGATCTCAAGTTGTGGGAACACGACTTTTCCGGCATTGAACGGGTCGAAGTTGCTGCGCCGTCGTCGGGCGAGCCCCCGCTGGTACTGCTGTTCCCCCGGGAAGGCGCAGGTGCAACCACGGTTCAGCGTACGGCCAGACGGCTTGTCGGTGAGCTTTCCGTGGCGATTGTCGGCGCACGTGGGGCAGTGGAGCGAGTCAGGGGAAAGACATGGGTCCGAGAGGTCGTGGGGGAGAACAGCTTCCGGGTATCGGGCCCCGGTTTCTGGCAGATCCATACGGCTGCACCTGCTGTGTTGACTGATGCCGTGATCGAGGCACTGGCCCCGGAAGCGGGGGAACGCCTTGCTGACCTGTATGCGGGGGCTGGGCTCTTCTCCGCTGCTCTGGCAGACCGTGTTCGACCGGACGGTTCGGTCCTGTCCGTTGAAGGGTCGCCAGCGGCGAGCAGGGATGCACGGAAGAACCTTCACCGGTACGCGGGAGTTGAAGTGCTGCAGGGAAAAGTGGAGCGGGTGCTGCAGGAAAGCCGCGATCTTACCGGCGTCGTTCTGGACCCTCCGCGCGTTGGTGCAGGCCGCGCGGTCGTGGAACGTCTCGTGGCGTCGTCAGCCCGCCGGGTCGTTTATGTCTCTTGCGATCCGGCGTCTTTCGCCCGCGACGTCGGCTACTTCCAGACGCAGGGGTGGAAGCTGGACCGTCTGAGAGTATTTGACCTCTACCCGCACACGCATCATATGGAGTCGGTTGGCGTCCTGATGCCCGATTCCTGACCCGAAATCCGGCCGGGGGATAGGATGGGGTCAGGAGTTCCGGTTAACCCCTCAAGCGTGGTGGAACCGGGGACCTCGTCTAAGGCGTGCCTAACTGGCGGGTACATGGGGACGGGGCAAAGATGAAGATGTGGCGAGAGGAGTCCTGTAATGAGTAATGTGGACAGTTTTGGTGCCAAAGGTGTACTGGATGTCAACGGTAACAAATATGAAATTTTCCGGCTGAGCTCGGTTGAAGGCGCAGATACACTGCCCTTCAGTCTCAAGGTCCTGCTGGAAAACCTCCTGCGGACCGAAGACGGTGCCAACATCACCGCCGACCACGTCCGTGCAGTCGGCGGGTGGGATTCCGATGCGCAGCCGACGACGGAAATCCAGTTCACCCCCGCACGTGTCCTGATGCAGGACTTCACGGGTGTGCCGTGTGTGGTGGACCTGGCAACAATGCGTGAGGCAGTCAAGACCCTCGGCGGAGATCCCAAGCGTGTCAACCCGCTTGCACCGGCAGAGATGGTCATTGACCACTCGGTGCAGATTGACGTCTTCGGCAATGCGGACGCAGTCCAGCGCAACATGGACATCGAGTACCAGCGCAACGGGGAACGTTACCAGTTCCTCCGCTGGGGACAGACTGCATTCGATGACTTCAAGGTTGTTCCCCCTGGCACCGGAATCGTCCACCAGGTCAACATCGAGTACCTGGCGCGCACCGTCATGACCCGCACGGTGGAGACAGAAGACGGTCCGGTCCTCCGTGCGTACCCAGACACCTGTGTCGGCACTGATTCGCACACCACCATGGTCAACGGCCTTGGCGTACTGGGTTGGGGCGTCGGAGGCATCGAAGCCGAAGCGGCCATGCTCGGACAGCCGGTTTCCATGCTCATTCCCCGCGTAGTCGGCTTCAAGCTTTCGGGCAGCATCCCGGCCGGGGCAACCGCGACTGACGTAGTACTGACCATTACAGAGCAGCTGCGTAAGCACGGCGTTGTTGGCAAATTCGTTGAGTTCTATGGTGAAGGCGTGGCCCAGGTTCCCCTGGCGAACCGTGCCACCATCGGCAACATGAGCCCTGAGTTCGGTTCAACGGCAGCCATGTTCCCCATTGACGACGTCACCTTGGACTACCTGCGGTTGACCGGCCGTTCGGATGAGAACGTGGCCCTCGTGGAGGCATACGCCAAGGAACAGGGAATGTGGCACGATCCTTCACGGGAATTGCGCTTCTCCGAGTACCTGGAGCTGGACCTCTCCACCGTTGTCCCCTCCATTGCCGGACCCAAGCGTCCCCAGGACCGTATCGCGCTCACGAACTCGAAGGAACAGTTCCGCAAGGACCTGAACAACTACGTCGGTTCCAGCAACGAAGACGCTCTGGACGAAGCACTGGAAGAGTCATTCCCTGCATCAGACGTCCCATCCATGACCTCAACTGTCAGGCACTCGGCTGCGTCCAGCGCATCCGGGCGGCAGTCCAATCCGGTCAACGTCCGGATGGAGGACGGCCGGGAATTCGTTCTTGATCACGGCGCTGTCAGTATCGCCTCGATCACCTCGTGTACCAACACATCGAACCCCTCGGTCATGCTCGCTGCTGCCGTGCTCGCGCGCAATGCGGTCGACAAGGGCCTTGTGTCCAAGCCGTGGGTGAAGACTTCCGTGGCACCGGGTTCCAAGGTTGTCACCGACTACTACGACAAGTCGGGGCTGAACCCTTATCTGGAAAAGCTCGGCTTCTTCACCGTTGGCTATGGCTGCACCACGTGCATCGGTAACTCCGGGCCCCTGGAAGAAGAGATCTCGAGCGCGGTGCAGGACAACGACCTCGCGGTAACGTCGGTCCTTTCCGGTAACCGTAACTTTGAGGGCAGGATCAACCCGGACGTCAAGATGAACTATCTTGCGTCGCCGCCCCTCGTTATTGCCTATGCACTGGCTGGCACCATGGACTTCGATTTCGAGACCGAAGCCCTCGGGCAGGATCAGTCCGGCAACGACGTCTTCCTGAAGGACATCTGGCCTCACCCCACCGAGGTGCAGGAAATCATGGATGCCTCCATCGACGAGGGAATGTTCGCGAAGGGCTACGAGGGAGTATTCGACGGCGATGACCGCTGGAAGTCACTCGATACCCCGGAGGGCGACACCTTCGAATGGCAGGACGACTCCACCTACGTGCGGAAGCCTCCATACTTCGACGGCATGACCATGGAGACGGACCCGGTGGAAGATATCACCGGCGCTCGGGTCCTGGCCAAGCTCGGCGATTCGGTGACCACGGACCACATCAGTCCTGCCGGGTCTTTCAAGTCCGACAGCCCTGCCGGACGTTACCTGTTGGAGAACGGGGTCGAGCGCAAGGACTTCAACTCCTACGGTTCACGCCGCGGTAACCATGAAGTCATGATTCGTGGAACGTTCGCCAATATCCGGCTGCGGAACCTCCTGCTTGACGGTGTTGAAGGTGGATTTACCCGCGACTTCAGCCAGACAGGCGGACCGCAGGCTTACATCTACGACGCCGCCATGAACTACCAGGCAGCCGGTACGCCGCTGGTGGTCCTTGCTGGCCGGGAATACGGCTCCGGCTCCTCCCGCGACTGGGCGGCCAAGGGAACCGCACTCCTCGGCGTCAAGGCTGTCATCGCCCAGAGCTACGAGCGGATCCACCGTTCAAACCTGATTGGTATGGGAGTTCTGCCGTTGCAGTTCCCGGAAGGTGAATGCGCTGCCACGCTGAAGCTGACAGGAACAGAGACGTTCTCCGTTGAAGGCGTTACCGCGCTGAACAACGGTGAAACGCCGAAGACCGTCCGGGTAACAGCGACACCGGAAGAAGGTGCGCCCGTCAGCTTTGACGCTGTTCTGCGCATCGATACACCGGGCGAGGCCGACTACTACCGTAACGGCGGCATCCTCCAGTACGTCCTGAGGCAGATCGCCAAGTAGGCGGATCAACACAGGTAGGAAGACCCGCGATTTCATGATGGAATCGCGGGTCTTTCACGTATCTGCTGCTCACGCAGCACGAAAGGCGGTTGTAGATGAAGCTCCAGCAGATCAGTTCGCCGGATCATCTGCGCTGCATCCCCAGCACGGACCTTCCCGAGCTGGCGCACTCCATCAGAGAGTTCCTGGTCTCCAATGTGTCACTCACCGGGGGCCACCTGGGTTCGAATCTGGGTGTGGTGGAACTGACGCTGGCCATCCACCGGGTGTTCGAGTCGCCACGGGACGCCGTCGTCTTCGATGTGGGTCACCAGTCGTACGTTCACAAGATTCTCACCGGCCGGCAGGAATTCAGTCAGCTGCGCGCCAGGGGAGGGCTGTCCGGTTATCCCAGCCGCTCTGAATCCGAGCACGACGTCGTTGAGAACTCCCATGCCTCGTCCTCACTGGCGTGGGCTGACGGAATTTCGAGGGCGTGGCACATTCAGGGTGTTGCCGATAGGTCCGTGGTTGTGGTGGTCGGTGATGGTGCACTGACCGGGGGCATGTCGTGGGAAGCGTTGAACAATCTCTCCGAAGTACAGGGACGCAGCGTTGTCGTTGTACTCAACGACAACGGGCGTTCGTACGATCTCACGGTAGGCGGTCTGTCGCAGCATCTGGCTGAATTGCGTGCTGGCACAGGTAGAGGTGCCCAACAGAAGGGTATCTTCGAACTGCTCGGGCTGGACTATCTTGGGCCCATCGACGGTCACGATACGGCCGCATTGGAGCAGACCCTTGCAGAAGCCAAAAGCATCGGGCGTCCCGTCGTCGTCCATGTGGTGACGGAAAAAGGGCGTGGTTACGCGCCCGCCCTCGCCGATGCGGCAGACAGGTTCCACGCCGTCGGCGTCATGGATCCGGACACTGGCAAACCCGCCGGAACAGGTGCGCAGTCTGAACCGACGTGGACAGACATCTTCGCGGAGGAGATCACCCTGGCTGCCCGTCGTCGCCCGGATATAGTCGCCATCACCGCAGCCATGTCCGGACCCACGGGATTGACCGGCTTCGCGCAGGCATTCCCTGAGCGCTTCATCGACGTCGGCATCGCCGAACAACATGCCCTGACGATGGCAGCGGGGATGGCAGGCTCCGGTCTGCATCCGGTAGTCGCCATCTACTCAACGTTCCTCAACCGCGCTTATGACCAGCTACTCATGGACATCGCTCTCCATCAGGCAGCGGTGACACTGGTCCTGGACCGATCGGGTGTGACCGGCCCTGACGGGGCCAGTCACCACGGCATGTGGGACCTTGCGTTGATGCAGACTGTTCCCGGCCTTCGGGTGGCAGCCCCACGTGACGCAGCGACACTTCGCGAGGAGCTGCTCGAGGCCCTCGCCGTGCATGACGCGCCGACGGCACTCCGCTACGGCAAAGGCGCTGTCGGCCCTGACATCGAGCGCGTACGCCGGCTACCCGATGGATCTGATGTGCTGCTCGAGGCAGCTGACGGCGCCGCCGACGTTCTGGTGGTTGCCGTTGGGAGCACCTGCCGGATGGCGCTGCATGCCGGATCATCTTTGCGCGGGCAGGGCATTGGCTGCACGGTCATTGATCCGCGCTGGGTGCTGCCGGTGGGGCCGTCACTGGTGGCGCTGAGCTCGAAGCACCGGCTCGTCGTCGTGGTTGAGGAGGGAATCGAAGGCGGAGGTATCGAAGCTGGAATTCGCCAGCAGCTGGCAGGCACGCGTTCGTCGACGTCGCTCATGACTATCGCGCTCCCGAAGCAGTTCCTCCCGCAGGGAACGCGAACAGAAGTTCTGGAAAATGCAGGACTGACCGCTGAGGCCGTCGTCGCGGGCGTGATCGCCAGATGGCGGATACTTGAAGAGAAAGCCCCGGTCGAATCGACGACCACATCCCGGAAAGAAGGCCCGCCCGAATGAGTTTTGTCAGGTTCTACCGCAGGAGTGACGAGAGACCGCTGGAGTTTCGGGAAGCCTGGTACGACGACGAAGTGGGACAGTTCGTCGTCAACCACGGGCAGGTCGGTCACCAGAGCAGTACGTCAGTGAGCGACGACGTCACAGCCGAGGCCGCAGAGAGGATGCACACCGCTTTCGAGCAGCAATGCGCAGCCGATGGATACGAGCTGATTCCCGACGAGGAGCAATCCCGCGTGGTCGCCCAATTTGCTCTGAAGACCGTTGCCGGCACTGAACGGGACCGCTACCTGGAAAGCAAGGCCGTCGCAGTCATCACCGGGTACTTTGCCTGGCGCGGACTCGGCACCGTAGAGGGCAGCGAGTTCAGACCGAGCAGATTGAATATCACCTGCCTCAGCCCGGACCCGGGCAAGGCCGTCACGGCGTTGAAGGTGTGTCTGCGCGAGGCCGATCTCGACTTCACAAAGCTGAGGATAGGGGTTGCGTCCTATGATGAAAGTACGGGATACCGGCTGCGGCACCCCCTGCCAGCCAAGCAAAAGTTCGTTCTCTGAGCGCGCGCATCCCCGACAGGCACCAACACACGAGAGGATCCACACGTGGAGTACCGCACACTGGGCACATCAGGGTTGACCGTTTCCGCCGTCGGATTGGGATGCAACAATCTGGGCCGGGAATCAACGGCATCGGAATCGCAAAGGGGAGCCACCGCGGTGGTCAGTGCTGCTGTTGAGGCTGGCATCACACTGTTCGATACGGCTGATTCCTATGGAAAAACTCCGGGACTGAGCGAGGAACTGCTTGGCAAGGCGCTGGGACGCAAACGTGACGACGTCATCATCGCGACAAAGTTCGGGTTGGACGTCAAGGGCCTGAACGGCCGTGACTTCGGTGCGCGCGGTTCACGGCGCTACATCATGAAGGCCGTGGAGTCATCGCTGAAACGGTTGGGCACCGAGTGGATTGATCTGTACCAGTTCCACGCACCTGATCCGAACACGCCCATTGACGAGACGCTTGCCGCGATGAGTGATCTGGTGAGCGCCGGTAAAGTCAGGTATATCGGGCATTCAAACCGGCCCGGGTGGTCCATCACCGAGGCAGAATTCACTGCACGGCAGGAGGGCTACACACGCTTCATTTCCGCGCAAAACCATTACAACCTCCTTAACCGCAACATCGAAGCAGAAGTTATCCCCGCGGCTGAAGCGTACGGAATAGGTGTGCTGCCATATTTTCCCTTGGCCAATGGTCTACTCACGGGCAAATACAGCAGCGGCAAGGCGCCTGCCGGCAGCCGCCTGACTCATTCGCGAACCAATCTGCTGGATACTGCAGATATGGAGCAGCTCCGGCTTTTCAAGGACTTCGCTCGCGCGCGGGACGTGACAGAACTGGACGTTGCGTTCTCGTGGCTGGCAACCAGACCGGCCGTTGCCAGCGTGATTGCTGGCGCCACCCGCCCTGACCAGGTTCGGCAGAATGCCGCCGCCGCACAGTGGAAGCCTTCGGAGGCTGATCTCAGGGAACTGGACGTGATCTTTCCGCCCGCTAAGTGAGGCGTAAAAAGGAACGGGCTCCGGCGTCAGCGGGAGCCCGTTCCTTTAGCAGGTGAACTGCACTCAGCGAGGGGTCGATGCTACGCCGGGCGCATGAAACCGGCGTCCGTTGATGCGCTCGGAGGCACCAGTGCGATCAAGGTAAGGCGTGATCCCGCCAAGCGACAGCGGCCAGCCGGCTCCGGTGATCATACAAAGATCCACGTCCTGCGGCGCCGCCACGACACCTTCATCGAGCATCCTTCCGATCTCGTCGGCCAAGGCATCCTGAGTACGTCGGAGCACTACGTCACGCGATGACGGGTCCTGCCCGAACTCCAGGAGGGCCAGAGTGCTCTCAGGAATCGTCTGTGAGCCGTCCTCCGAAACCTGCCACAGACCCTTGATGCCATGGTCGATCAGCTTCTGCTGATTCCCGGATACGTAGAAGCGATCGCCAAAGGCCGCATGGAGCGATTCCTGAACGTGCTGCCCGACCGGCAGGCCCACGAGCGCAAGTAGCGAGAATGGGCTCATGGGCAAGCCCATAGGACGCAATGCCCCATCTGCAACGTCGGCTGGTGTCCCCTCGTCGAAGACCTTCGTGATCTCACCGAACATGCGGCCGAGAACGCGGTTGACGACGAACGCGGCAGCATCCTTGACGAGTACCGCAGTCTTCTTCAGGTCCCGTGCCATGGCAAAAGCTGTAGCGAGAACAGCCTCATCCGTCTGGCTGACCTTCACGATTTCCAGCAACGGCATGACGGCCACCGGATTGAAGAAGTGGAAGCCGACCAGACGTTCCGGGTGAGCCAGATCGGCTGCCATCTCGGTTACCGAAAGCGAGGACGTGTTGGTCGCCAGGATGCAGGTGGGAGAGACCACTGCCTCCACCTCTGCGAACACCTGCTTTTTGACGGACAGTTCCTCGAACACTGCTTCAATGACAAAGTCTGCATCAGCGAATGATTCCTTGCCGACCGATCCGGTGACCAACGCCCTGGTGCGGTTCGCGGCGTCAGCGGACATGCGTTTCCGTCCGAGAAGTTTGTCGATCTCAGCGTGTACGTAGCCCACCCCCTTGTCTACCCGGGCCTGATCGATGTCCGTCATCACCACGGGAACCTTCAGCTGCCGTGCGAACAGGAGCGCGAGCTGACTCGCCATCAGTCCCGCGCCGACCACCCCGATCTTGGTGACAGGGCGCGCAAGCTTCTTGTCCGGCGCTCCGGCAGGCCGCTTACTGCGTTTCTGGACCAGATCCAGGAACGCGTACACGGTCGCGTGGAACTCGTCGGTCTGCATGAGATCGCCGAGAGCTTCGCATTCTGCGGCGGCCGATTCCGACTTGGTGCGCGTCTTTCCCGCAGCTATCAGATCTAGTACTTTGCCCGGAGCTGGTGTGGCGTTGCCAGTCCGTGCTTCCACAATGTCCCTGCCGCGTTCTACTGCGGCATCCCACTCAGGATTGGTGGAGGGTTCTGAGACAGCATGTGGCCGATCAACGCGAATTTCTCCGGTGAGGACGCCGGCGGCCCAGGTCACGGAGCGTTCCAGGAAATCTGCTGGTTCGAAGATCTCGTCGACAATACCAAGATCGAAGGCAGCCTTGCCGCTGAGAGTGCGGTTGTTGTTCAATGCGTTCTCGATGGTTACGGTCACAGCATTTTGTGGGCCGATGAGCCGCGGCAGCAGGTAGACACCTCCCCACCCTGGAACGAGTCCGAGAAATGCCTCCGGGAGAGCCAGCGCGCCAGCAGCAGTGGAAACAGTCCGGTAGGTCGAGTGCAGTGCCAGTTCCAGTCCGCCGCCGAGCGCGAGGCCGTTGACGAAGGAGAAGCTGGGTACTGGAAGGCCGGAGAGCGTGTTGTAAACGTCATGGCCGAGCTGCGCCATCTGGACTCCCAGCTCACGCCGGTCAAGACCCTTGACGGCGGAGAGGTCTGCGCCGGCAACAAAGAAGTACGGCTTGCCCGTGAGGCCGACGGCCTGGATCTCATCACGCGCTGCACGTTCATGCAGGGCCTCCAGCGTACGGCCGAGTTCCACTAGCGATCCGGGACCCAGCGTCGTCGGTCGTTTGTGGTCCTTGCCGTTGTCCAGGGTCACCAGTGCCATGGTCCCCGCGCCGTTGGGCAGCGTCAGATCCTGCACCAGGCTATGGGTGAGGACCTCGTCTGGAAAATGTCCTGCCAATTCCGTGAAATCTGCGGCGCTCATGCTGCGTCCTCTCCTGCGTCGTCGATGTAATCCTCATGGTGCGGGTTCTCCCAGATCACAGTTCCACCCATGCCCAAGCCCACGCACATGGTGGTCAGGCCGTAGCGTACGGACGGGTTCTCCTCAAACTGACGTGCGAGCTGGTTCATCAGACGCACGCCGGACGATGCGAGCGGATGTCCCACTGCGATGGCCCCGCCGTACTGATTGACTCTCGGGTCGGTGTCCTTGATTCCGTAGAAATCGAGGAACGACAGGACCTGCACGGCGAACGCCTCGTTGATTTCGAAGAGTCCGATGTCCTCGATTCCCAGTCCTGCCTGTTTCAGCGCCTTCTCGGTTGAAGGTACGGGACCGTAGCCCATGACCTCAGGCTCGACGCCGGCGAACGCGTAGGCGACAAGGCGCATCTTGACCTTGAGTCCCAGTTCGCGCGCCGTAGCGTCAGATGCAAGAACGGCAGCCGTCGCGCCGTCGTTGAGACCTGCAGCGTTGCCTGCGGTTACCCGTCCATGGGAACGGAAGGGTGTGCGCAATTCGGCAAGCATCTCGACGGTGGTGCCGGGGCGGGGCGGTTGGTCAACGGTGTTGATCGTCCAGCCCTGATCAGCACTTCGTGAGGCAACTTGGACGAGATCCGGTTGGATCTGACCGTGCTCATAAGCGGCCGCCAGTCGCCGTTGGCTCTCGGCTGCGTACGCGTCAGTGCGTTCTTTGGTGATTGCGGGGAACCGGTCGTGGAGATTCTCTGCCGTGTTGCCCATGTTCAGGGCCGCGGGATCGACGATCTTCTCGGCCATGAAGCGCGGGTTTGGATCCGCGCCCTCTCCCATGGGGTGATTACCCATATGCTCGACTCCGCCGGCGATGACGACGTCGTACGCTCCGAAGGCAATGCCGGATGCTGTTGTGGTGACAGCGGTCATCGCTCCTGCGCACATGCGGTCGATCGCGAATCCGGGAACACTGCGTGGAAGGCCAGCCAGAAGGGCGGCCGTGCGCCCTATGGTGAGCCCTTGATCGCCCGTCTGCGTAGTGGCTGCGATAGCGACTTCGTCGATGCGCTCGGCGGGCAGCTCGGGATTCCGACGGATGAGTTCGCGGATGCACTTGACGACCAGGTCATCGGCGCGCATCCCTGTATAGATACCTTTGTCGCCGGCCTTGCCAAAAGGTGTTCGCACACCGTCGACAAAGACAACGTCCCGGACACGGCGGCCTGCGCCAGCGGCTGTTCTTGAGCTCACCTGTTACTCCTTTAAAGAGGTAGTGCTCGGCTCGAGTGAACCTGATACTGCTATGTTACTTGTCAGTAACATAGCAGGGCAAGCGACAGCGCAGTCCGCGAGGTTACTGTTCCGGCGCCGACTTGACGGCCAGCGGGTCAGGATCAAGAAATGCAACAGTGATGACAGCGGAAGTCAGCTTTACCTGCCATGGTCTGGCGCCCAGCTCCCGCAAACCCGCTTCAACGGATTCCGGGCTGATGGGCTGAGGAGGCCGCCAGGCAATGCGCCGAAGTGTATCGGGGGTCAGCAGGTTCTCGACCGGCATATCCAGGCGCTGCGCCAGTGCCACCAAACGGGGCTTGGCGGTAGCGAGCCTCGCCGCCGCGGCGGGGTCCTTGTCTGCCCATACGCGCGGCGGTGGCGGAGAGTTTGTTGGAACATGCAACGCGGGAAGGTCTGTTGTTCTGCGTGCTTCATCCAGGCAGCGCAGCCACCGGGGTGCATCTTTCTTCGCCGCACGCCCGTGGAATCCTGGGGTCGACAGTAACTGGGGAACAGTTGAAGGCATCGACTTGGCTGCAGCGACGATTGCAGAGTCCGGAATGAGGCGTCCGGGAGCCACATCGCGATTTTTTGCCAGCTGCTCCCGCTCATTCCACAGTGCCCGCACGGCTGCGAGCTTCTGACGGTCGCGGATCTGGTGCATCCCCGATGTCCGTCTCCACGGATCAGTCCTCGGTCCGGGCAGGGGAGCGCTTCTCATCGCCTCGAATTCCTGTAAGGCGTACTCAAGTTTCCCCTGACGATCCAGCAATTCCATCAGTTTCTCTCGAACGTCTGTGAGAACCTCGACGTCGAGGGTGGCGTACCGAAGCCACGGCTCCGGCAAGGGACGGGTAGACCAGTCGGCGGCCGAGTGCTCCTTCGCCAGAGTGAACCCCAGCAGCTCTTCGATGACGGCAGCCAGACCTACGCGGGGCAGCCCGGCGAGACGCGCCGCAAGTTCTGAGTCAAATAGACGGTGAGGCCACATACCCAGTTCAGCCAGACAGGGCAGGTCCTGCATTGCCGCATGGAGTATCCATTCCACTCCGGACAGGGCGTCATTGATGATGACGAGATCGTCAAAGGGTTCCGGATCGATGAGCCAGGTACCGGCCCCCTCGCGCCGGATCTGAACGAGAAACGCGCGCTGACCATAGCGGAATCCTGATGCGCGTTCGGCGTCGACCGCAGCAGGGCCTGTGCCCGCTGCCAAGGCCCTGGCAGCCCGTTCAAGACCGGAGGGCGTGTCAATAACATGAGGAACGCCGTCGCGCGGCGTATCCAGCAGCGGAAGGGGAGCGGGGTCGGCGGCCGACTCGGCAGGCTGACCTGTCGTGGTACCAGAATCACGTTCCGGTTGTTCGGCTGTCTGCGGCGTCATGCGGATATCCAGTCTATTGATGTCGTGCTACTCGTCGGGACGCTGCCACCGTTCGTGCGGTCCCGATTCCGTCAGTTGCGTCGGAGGTGGGGCAGTGACGCCACTCCTTCCGGGAGGGGAGGTAGGCCCGCAAAAGTGCAGACCATGTCCGACCACGCCTCGAGATGGCTCGTAACCCGCCCACGCACGGGCGTCCACGAAGCCCGTAGCTCGACGTCGATGCCTGCCGGCCTACCCTCAAGGGACCCGAAGCTCTCCGAGAGGATTCTCGTTGCCGTTCCGCCTGCCAGCGTGTGGTTCGCACCCCGGTCGTTGAGCGCATCAACGAGCCAGGCCCACGCGACCGAACCGAGGAGCGCGTCGTTGCCAATCTCGGGTTCCAGCCGCGCCCGAATATAGGTGACAATGCGAAAAGCACCCTCCCACAAGGAGGATCCCTCGGGGCTATGAAGCAGGATGAATCTCCCGGTTGCCAACGGGTCTGAGTCGTCTTCGGCAAGCGCATCGGAGCCAGTGCCGTGCATGGCACCTGATCCGGCCGTTCCGCGCGCCATGACGTCCGCCCCCAGAGCAACGCTGAAGGGTGCAAGGCGGGATGGTGCCGGAATCTCCTGCAGGTGGAGTTCAGGTCGGCAAGCAGCACGGCGTAAATCAGCCAATGCGGTCAGGAATGCGGGTGGTACCTTGGCCAGGTCTCCGGAAGCGCTCACCGTGGAAGACTATGATTGCAGTCTTCCACAACCGCATGGGCGCGCCGGGCGTAACTCATTCGTTATCTACTGCGAGTCATTTCCTGGGCCAGAGCCGCCGCGAAACCATCGATGTCTTCCTCCGAGGTGTCGAAAGAGCACATCCACCGAACTTCACCTGTTGTGTGATCCCAGTCGTAGAAGCGGTACTGCTCCCGAACGCGGTCAGCCACGTCCTGGGGGAGCCTGGCGAAGACCGCGTTCGCCTTCGATTCCTGAGTGATAATGATGCCGTCAATCCCCGCTACTGCATCCCGCAGCCGCGCAGCCATGGAATTTGAGTGACTCGCAATGCGCAACCATAGGTCATCGTCCAGAAGCGCGATGAACTGCGCCGAAATGAAGCGCATTTTGGACGCAAGCTGCATGTTCATTTTGCGCAGGTAATGAAGTCCCTCGGAAACTTCATCGTTCAACACCACGATGCATTCGCCGAAGAGAAGGCCGTTTTTGGTTCCGCCAAACGAGAGGATGTCGACGCCGGCGTCGCGCGTGATCTCCCGGAGGCTGACGCCGAGAGCGGCCGCGGCATTCGCAATACGGGCACCATCCATGTGTAGCTTCATGCCCTTGGCATGCACATGGTCGGCAATCGCGCGGATCTCTTCCACCGAATACAGCGTCCCCAATTCTGTGGCCTGCGTGATGGACACAGCTAGCGGCTGCGCGCGGTGTTCATCTCCCCACCCCCAGGCTTCCTGGTCGATGAGTTCCGGGGTGAGTTTCCCGTCGGGCGTCGTGATGGACAGCAATTTGATGCCGCCGATCCGCTCCGGTGCACCGTTTTCATCGACGTTGATATGTGCTGTCTCAGCGCAGATAACAGCACCCCACCGGGGGAGGAGGGACTGAAGCGCCAGAACGTTCGCACCTGTCCCGTTGAACACAGGGAACGCGCGTGCACCCGCACCAAAGGTGTTGGCGACGACTTCCTGAAGACGTGCCGTGTACACATCTTCTCCGTAGGCTACCTGGTGGCCCTCATTCGCCGCAGCGATCGCGGCCATGATCTCAGGGTGAACCCCCGAGTAATTATCGGAGGCGAAACCCCGAACAGAGGCATCATGGATTCTACGGGCGGTATCGGTTGTCTCAGTCACAGTTCCAGTATCTCTGATTTTTTGGGTGGGCTCGTCCAGCTGGCTTGCAAAGGCTAGGAGGACAGTGGGATGCGGACGCCGTTGATCTCTGACGCGGGCGTCACGAAGAGCCCCGTCATGGCCTCCGCAACCTGGTCCACATGCGTGTAGCCGGTGAAGGATTTTTCTGGTTCGGCGGCAATCATGGCGTCGTCCAGGAGAGCCTTGATCACCAGTACGCTGGCCGCCGAATGCTGCTCGACGGGGTTCTCCTTGCGAGTGCTCTGAGCCTTGGCCAGACCCTGGGCCATGGCCATGATCCACGTCTCCGCGGCCGCCTTCGCTGCCGTGTACGAAGCCCCACCCGCGGTCGGTTTGGCAACCGCCGTAGCTGACACGATTGCGTACCGTCCACGAGGCGAGGATTCGACGTCATCATAGAAAGTTCGCGTGACGTTGCGCAGCGTCGTCACAATCAGGCGATGGAGGAAGTCCCAATCTTCATCGGTCTGGCCCTTGATGCCCTTGCCTCCGCGCCACCCTCCCACGAGGTGGAGGACGCCGTCGATCGTGCATCCTTTGTCCAAAAGGGAAGAGCGAAGATTCTCGACCGCCTTCCCGTCAGTGAGGTCGCACTGCTCCATCCGGACGCCGTCCACACCACTCATGGCGGTTCCGAGCCGGTCCATATTGATGTCCACAGCAACAATGGATGCACCAGCCGCGGCCAGGGCGCGTGCACACGCCGTTCCGGATGCGCTCGATGCGCCAGCTATCAGTACTGTCGTG
Organism: uncultured Micrococcaceae bacterium; assembly: GCA_947502645.1. Lineage (GTDB taxonomy): Bacteria > Actinomycetota > Actinomycetes > Actinomycetales > Micrococcaceae > Arthrobacter_J. The sequence goes on from CANNAD010000002.1 coordinate 146,831, forward strand.
CCCGTGAGGCTGCCAGTAGCGACACTCATACGTCTGACCGGCCCGTGATGCCCGCAGTTGAGGAGATGACATCCTTCATCTTGCGGTTCAGCGCTTCGTAGAACATCGACAGCGGGAATTCGTCGTCGAGCACCTGGTCGGTGAGACCACGCGGCGGACCATCAAGCGGAAGAGCATCCGGGCCCTTGGCCCACACCGAAGCAGGGTTCGGTGTGAGGGTGGTCGACACGAGATCGTACGCAGCAAACCAGTGCGCAGTCTTGGGCCGGTCGATGGAGCGCCAGTAAAGATCCTCGATAGCCTCACCCAGACTCATGACCACGGCTGGCACTTCATCCCAGTCGATCGACATCTTTCCATCGGTCCAGTGGAGTACATGGTGCTGGTGCATCCAGGCAAACAACAGCTGTCCTCCGACGCCGTCGTAGTTGCGGACGCGGTTTCCTGTGATGGCGAAACGGAAAATCCGGTCAAAGATGACGGCGTACTGCACCAGGCCTGCATGGCGCCTGGCCTCCGGTGAAGCCTCTTTGTCCGCCTGGATCTTGACGGATTCCCGGAATGCCGTGAGGTCGCATCGCAGTTCTTCCAGCGAGTAGAGGAAGTACGGCATGCGCTGCTTGATCATGAAGGGATCGAATGGGAGGTCCCCACGCATATGTGTGCGGTCGTGGATCAGGTCCCACATGACGAAGGTTTCCTCGATGAGTTTCTGATCCTCGAGAAGCGCGGCGGCTTCCTCGGGTAGATCCAGCGACGTGATCTCGGAAGCGGCACGGACCACGCGGCGATACCGCGCTGCTTCGCGATCGGCGAAAATTGCACCCCAGGTGAAGGCAGGCGTTTCCCGGACAGCAACGGTCTCGGGGAAAAGGACGGCTGAGTTTGTGTTGTACCCGGAGGTGAAGTCCAGGAAGCGAATGGGGACGAACAACTTGTTCGAGTATTCGCCTGCTTCGAGTTCATCGATGAACTCCGGCCAGAGAACCTCGATCAGGACGGCTTCGACCAGCCGTTCTGTGCTGCCGTTCTGGGTGTACATCGGGAAGACGACGAGGTGCTTCAGACCATCCACCCGATGCTGCTGTGGCTGGAATTCCATGAGCGAGTCGAGGAAGTCCGGCTCCGCGAAGTCGTTCGCGGCCCATTTTTTGAAATCGGCAACAAGAGCATCCAGATAGGAGGCATCATGAGGGAAGAGAGGGGACAGTGCCCCAATGGACTCGATGATCGCAGTTACGTGACGCCGGGCGCTCTCGTGCTGTCCGACGTCGGGCACAGAACCATCCTTGACCTGCAGCGGCTGAAGGGCCGTGACCGCGGCTTTCAGGTCCACCCACGCGGAGTGTTCCTGAATGTCCTCGGGGGCCCTTACGGTGGTGTCGAAGTCTGTCTCAGTCACAGTGGGTGCCTTTCTATCGGGTCCAAAACACCGCACCACGTGCGGCGTCCAAATCTGAACCCAGCGTAGCAACCAATCAGAACCACTAATCAATATCTGGCGCTCACATAAGAGATTCTGTTCCTCACGCGCGTCAACGACGACCCTTGAATCAGCGCCACTGGTGAGGGCATAGAGGCTGGGAGAGGGGAACCGTCCTATCGCCGACTAATCCGCGGGGATATGTTTCATGGAGATGGAATTGATGCAGTACCTCTGGTCGGTTGGAGTGTCGTATCCCTCGCCCTCAAATACGTGTCCCAGATGGGAATCACAAGTGGCGCAGCGGACCTCCACCCGCTCCATGCCCATCGACCTGTCGTGCAGGTAGCGTACGGAATCCTCAGCGAGCGGTGTCCAGAATGAGGGCCAGCCGCAGCTCGAATCCATCCGGCCCGAACTGGTGAATAACTCTGCACTGCAGGCCCTGCACTGATAAACACCCGCCTGCGAAGTGTTCCAGTACTCGCCCGTGAAAGGCCGCTCTGTGCCTGCCTCACGAAGCACGCGATATTCCTCGGGTGTCAGTTCCTCACGCCACTCATCATCCGATTTCAGAACTGCCTCCGGTTTTGAACTCATGCCTGCCTCCTTGAAATCAGATACCAAATCGTATGCCTCTAGTAAGTCAACGCTCAGGAGTCGCCGATAAATCCCGAACCGGAGTACAGATGCAGCACGGGGACCCCCAGATGGTCCTGAGCGCGGTTGGCCCAGTCCTGACGGAAGGTGTCGGCAACCGCATGCGGTGTCGTGATCACGATGCATTGTTGGGCGTTGTGGGTCTCCACGGCTTCGATGAGCGCAGACACTGGCTCGTGGTCGGTCACTTCACCAATCGACTGGAGCCCGGCAGCAGCCATCATCTCCAAGGACGTGGCAAGGGCTGTCCGTGCATCCAGCTCCGCTTTCTCGGGATCAGGCTGCCCCTCACCGAGGTCCCGGAACGCCTCGGCAAAGTCCAACAGGCTGAGGTCGTCCAGAAAGTCAGCGAGCATGTTGCGGTGAAGCTCGGCAGGGACAATTACGACGAAGTTCACCTTGTCGGAATCGGGACCGGCAAACGTCAGAAGGTTGTTGATGTCTGTCTTGCCCAGGGGTTCCTCGGTCAAAACGATTATCGAGTCTGTCATGTCGTCAACCCTAACTTCGCGGAGGCCGGGGGCACAGGCCGCAGACTCGTGTCGGCGGAAGTTCGACTAGTCTGCGAAGGCCCGTAACAATGGTGGCATGGATCGCAAATTCGCAGTGTCTGACGCCAATGTGCCCGATGAGCGCCACCCGGCCTGGCTCAAATGGACAGCCCTCGGTGTCGGGGCAGGGGCAGGCGCAGCATCAGTGGTGGCCGGAACCACCTCGGGACTCGCGGCCTACTTCGCCCGACAGGTCATCACCCCGCCGAGAACCCGCGAGGAGAACGTCGAAATTCTCGCTGTTACGGGACGGGGAGGCGACCGTCGAATCATTTTGCGCGCTGATAGTGAAACGACGGTCGACGGCACCTACAGTCTCATATTCAACAACGGTGCTGGGCATGCGCGGATCGGCCCGGTTCTGTCCTACGCTCCGCGTGAGGGCACCGTGGAAAGGCAGATTGAATGTGTCTACTCGGGAGATATCGCCACTGCAGTCAGGGGGTGGTGGAGCGGGTCCGTATACGCATCTCCATCGACGCTCGGATATCCGGACGAAGAGGTCCAGATCCCGGTAGAAGGCGGTACTGCGCCAGCATGGATCATCCGGGCCGGTGACGGATCAGGCACCTGGGCGATTATGGTGCATGGGCGAGGCGCGCGCCGTACGGAAGGGCTGCGGGCAGTTCCCACAGCGGCTGGTCTAGACATGACAAGCCTCCTCATCAGCTACAGAAACGATGGTGAAGCCCCTGATTCTGCTGATGGGCGCTACGGGTTGGGCGTGACGGAGTGGCGGGACGTCGAAGCTGCCATAAGATACGCCCTGGACCACGGTGCCGACGACGTCGTCCTCTTCGGCTGGTCCATGGGCGGAGCAGTCTGTTTGCAGGCAGTCGACCGATCACGCTATGCCCGCTACATCCGTGCCCTCGTGCTGGACGGGCCCGTGGTCAACTGGATGGATGTCCTTGCCCACCATGCAAGAGTGAATAAAATCCCCACTGTCGTGGGGAGATTCTCGCAATGGCTCATCTCGCACCCCCGGGGGCGAAAAATCACAGGTCTGGCTACTCCCGTCGACCTGAGAAGTCTCGACTGGGTTTCCCGCGCAGACCATCTCAGACAACACACACTCATCATCCATAGCGAGGACGACGAGTTCGTTCCGGTTGGGCCCTCCTCCGAACTAGCGGCCAAGAACCCACAGTTGGTTACGTTTGTGAGATTCACGAAAGCCCGTCACACCAAGGAGTGGAATGTATCTCCGCAGAAGTGGGAAGAAGTGGTCCGCTCGTGGCTCCTTCACCAGTTACGCGGACGCCGCTTTCCTGGAGAAGGAGACCGTCACGGAGCTATCGGAGTCACACTGACTGAGGAGCTTCCCGGATCTTCCGCTTGATCCGCCCCAGCATGGCACTCATGCCGCGCATCCTCAACGGCGTGATGGCCCTGCTGAGTCCGAGCCTGTCGGGCATATCGTCGGGCACCGACAGGATCGTGTCGGCATCCAGACCGTCAAGGCCCTCATGGAGTACAGCTGCGAAGCCACGCGTCGTCGGCGCTTCTTCGGGAGCAGCAAAAAACAACTGAACCTCTCCGCCGCCCGGTGCTACTTCCACAGTGAGGAAAAGCGGTGTCTGACACTCCACAACCTGTTCCATCAGATCAGGGTGATCGATCAGCCGGGCAGGCAGCGCCGGCAGGTTCCTGGAGAACTCGAGCAGGAGCTGCAGCCTCTCCGGCTCGTCCAGTTCCTGGAAATCATCAATTATCTCTGCCAACTGGGCTGGCACCGCCTGGTCGGTTGTCACTGACGCCCATATCCCTTCGGCGCTTCGCCGCGCTCTTCTCCGCGAACGATGGGTACGCGAACAGCGTTTCCCCATTCCGTCCAGGAGCCATCGTAATTTCGTACGTTCTCGAAGCCCAGCAGGTGCTTCAACACGAACCAGGTATGACTTGATCGTTCCCCGATACGGCAGTAGGCAACGACGTCGTCGTCGTCCTTCAGCCCCGCTTCCTCGCGGTAGATGGCGTCAAGCTCGGTCCGGCTTCGGAAGGTTCCATCCTCGGCTGCTGCCCGCCCCCACGGGACCGAAGCTGCTGAGGGGATATGCCCGCCGCGCAGCGCTCCCTCTTCAGGGTATGACGGCATGGTTGTCCGCTCGCCGCTGTATTCCTGCGGTGAGCGCACGTCGATCAGCGGCTTTCCGAAATGATTGAGCACGTCCGGAAGGAACGCCCTGATTTCTTCATCCCGCCGCTCGCAGACAGGGTAGTCGGTGCTTTCAGGAGTTGGCTTCTCCGTGGTGAATGGACGCTTTTCCGCTATCCACTTGTCTCTGCCGCCATCAAGCAACCGCACATCTTCATGACCGAAAAGGGTGAAGACCCACAGTGCGTAGGCAGCCCACCAGTTGCTCTTGTCGCCATAGATGACAACCGTGGTGTCGCGTGAGATGCCTTTGGCGGACATCAACGCGGCGAATTGTTCCCCGTTGATGTAATCGCGCGAGACAGGATCATTGAGGTCCGTGTGCCAGTCCACCTTGACTGACCCGGGTATGTGACCAACCTCGTATAGAAGGATGTCCTCATCTGACTCCACAACGACGAGGTCATCGGAGCCAAGACGTTCTTCCAGCCACTGTGCGGACACGATTCTTTCTGGGTGAGCATACTCCGAGAACTTCGAACTGGAATCTACTGCCATGGGCATTGAAAACGACCTTTCTGGTGCGTCTGGAAAAAATCCACCGTCCTCTAGCCTAACCACGCGCTGGCACAGTAACTTCCCACCGATCTTTTTGCGTGTTTCAGCTCACACGACTTCGGGTCTGCGGAATGTTGTGGCGTATCGTAACGGAGGCGGATATTTGATCCGTCCCACCTCTCATCAACAGAACGGACTCCGTGTGCCCACGATTGAGCGTCTGACACAACGTACCCCGCATGTTTCGGCGGACGAGTTGCTCTCAGGGTTTCATCCGTCGGCACGGTTTGGCGAGGTCTCCTTCGACAGTTACCGTCCCGATCCCGCTCAGCCCTCACAGGCTGCTGCTGTCAAGGCGCTGCGCGCATTTGCCCACGGCGTTGGTCAGGGGCAGGCGGGCGTGCTCCAGCGCTTGTTCGGAGGTGGGAAAAGTGCGGGCAAGGCCGGTATTTATCTGGACGGCGGGTTTGGTGTGGGAAAAACGCACTTGCTGGCGTCGCTGTGGCACGCATCGCCGGGCCCCAAAGCCTTCGGCACATTCGTCGAGTACACAAACCTCGTCGGAGCGTTGTCGTTCCGCAGGACCGTGGAGGAACTGAGTTCCTACAAGCTGGTATGCATCGACGAGTTCGAACTCGATGATCCAGGCGACACAGTACTGATGTCTCGATTGATGCGTGAGCTGGCCGACGCCGGCGTGAAACTGGCCGCGACGTCGAACACTTTGCCTGGTTCACTGGGGGAGGGGAGATTTGCCTCCGTCGATTTCCAGCGCGAGATTCAGGTTCTTGCCAACCAATTCGACGTCATCCGTGTTGACGGAGAAGACTACCGGCATCGTGGACTTCCGGAAGCGCCGAGCCCACTCGGAACGGAGGACCTCGCAGAAAAAGTAGAGGCCCTGCCCGAGGATGTCGTCGTCGCCGAGGATCGCTTCCCTGAGCTGATCCGTCACCTCTCCACTGTCCATCCGAGCCGCTATCGTCAACTGCTCGATGGTATCGACGCGGTTGCCTGGCACGACGTCGAGCCGATCCACGAACAGGCGGTAGCACTACGCTTTGTGGTTCTGGCGGACAGATTGTATGACCGCAATATTTCAATCGTTGCCAGTGGAACCCCTATGGACGGGCTTTTTACCGATGAAATGATGTCCGGGGGATATATGAAGAAGTATCACCGGGCGGTGTCGCGGTTGACGGCATTGGCGCGTGAAGGGCAGCAGGGCGAAGAAGCCTGAACGGCCGCCGCTGAACTGAAGCGGTTACTCAATGGGTGGGCGATACTGGGATCGAACCAGTGACCTCTTCCGTGTCAGGGAAGCGCGCTACCGCTGCGCCAATCGCCCGGGAATGCAACATTCAAGATGTTCTGTGGAGCGGACGACGGGATTCGAACCCGCGACATCCACCTTGGCAAGGTGGTGCTCTAGCCAGCTGAGCTACGTCCGCATGATGTGGTTTCAAAGAACCACATCGTGGGCGATACTGGGATCGAACCAGTGACCTCTTCCGTGTCAGGGAAGCGCGCTACCGCTGCGCCAATCGCCCGTAAGGGTAAAACAAATCCTGCCACGAGGTGGGGACGGGATTCGAACCCGCGTATACGGCTTTGCAGGCCGCTGCCTCGCCTCTCGGCCACCCCACCGTGACCTGGCCGGAACCAGGAACGCCATGCCGTACGAGACGACGATGGCTGACAGTGACTTGCGAGCGGACGACGGGATTCGAACCCGCGACATCCACCTTGGCAAGGTGGTGCTCTAGCCAGCTGAGCTACGTCCGCATGTTGGCCGCTGATGAACCCAATTACCCGGGTTTCCCCGCGAAGAATCGGTGCTGATCCGCACTTTCCAACGAGTAAGAACAATATATGAGGAATGGGGGTTCGTCCAATTGAAGTCTCAGAGACGTGCAATTGTTCATCGACGCCGTCCTGGGTTAGCATTCTTGGTGCATGTAGGGGCGATTGGCGCAGTGGTAGCGCGCTTCGTTCACACCGAAGAGGTCACTGGTTCGAACCCAGTATCGCCCACAGCCATCCGGGTCATCCGCCAGCCGTTCATGGCCGGCGGATACCAAAAATGTCAGTGCAACATGGAATGCTGATTTTATGACAGCCCCAGCACTTGCCCACCAGACGGCGTACGGCCGTATGTATTCCCGGTCCCTGTCGGAGTCACCAAGCGTCCCCTCGATCACTACGGTCATAGGCCAGGCGCCGCATTCCCTTGATGGATGGTTTGGCTTCATGTCGGCGAACGCGCTGGCCCAAGATCCTCGTCTCGCTGGTTCGTTGGGAGACCCGGCAAAGCTGAAAACCTGCATCAGGGAAGCCGCGAATGCAGCAGCGCTCTACCGGGACGAGGCTGCCGCGCGTGGAGACAGGGTCCACACGTACTGTGAGCAGGTGTCGCTGAAGGCTCTTGGGCGGCCCCACCGTCTGGACGAATGCCGGTCGGAGCTCGCCGCACACGGTGAGGAAGCGTTCGCCGCGCGCTTTGACGAATGGTGGGACCTTTATCAGGTGGAACCCCTCGCGCCGGAAATCACCATTTGGAACAGCGAGGTCGGGTATGCCGGAACCCTGGATCTCGTAGCCCGCATTGCAGGACGTACGTGCCTGATCGATTACAAGACCAAGGGCACAGACCGCTACGGCAAAGTCAAGGACATGGATGCCAAGGTAGTGATGCAGCTGGTTGCCGGGCTGAAGGCCATGGAGTCCCTGGTGGATGCACAGGAGGGCACCTGGGAGCCATGGGCGCACGGCGACGCCCCGATCCTCATGGGCGTTGCAATCGGTGAAACCGAGGTGCGGCCCATGCGCGCAAACCCTGAGGTACTTCCCAGGCACTGGTACAAATTCTGTTCGCTACGCAGGATGTGGGAGACCAGCCGGGACGCGGCCGAGGCCGGACATCCGCTGTTGCCCATTGCTCCACCGCCCCAGTCCCGAGGTGATTAAACTGACGAGTCCCACGGTGAGGGGGCAACTAGCCATCGACGGTGTGGGCGCGTCGATAACCTCCCCTCCAGCAACAACTAGACTGGACTTTTCACAGACTCGCGAGGCAAAGGAACCGCAGCACACATGGCAATTCTCCCCATCCGGACCGTAGGTGACCCGGTGCTGCGCACTGAAGCGTCAAAGGTCACTAAATTCGGAGTCGAGCTGGAGCGTCTGGTGGCGGACATGGCTGAAACGATGGCGGATGTTCACGGCGCAGGACTTGCCGCGCCGCAGGTGGGTATTTCGCTTCGAATCTTTACCTTCAACGTAGACGGTGCTTCCGGACACGTCATCAATCCACATCTTGAAATCGGTGAGGAACTGCAGCCGGATCATCCGGAAGGCTGCCTGTCCGTGCCTGAACTGGGGTTTGTGGTGCCCCGTCAACAATGGGCCAGGGTCACTGGAGTTGATGCCTCCGGAGCTCCGGTCAGCTATGAGGGTACTGGCATGCTCGCGCGGTGCTTTCAGCATGAAACAGATCATCTCAATGGGCAGCTGTACATCGACCGGCTGGAAGGGGAAGACCGGAAAAGCGCTTTCAGAGCGATCAGGAAATCTGACTATGAAGCAGTTATTGCGCGGACCGTTGCTGAGCGGGGACAGAGCATCGATTCGAGTTTCGGCCGCCCCGCACGCTCCGGTCGTCCGTCTGCTGGCGGCACGACGAAAGGGAGCTAGAAGATGCGCGTTCTATTCGCCGGGACCCCCGACGTCGCCGTCCCGTCACTGGACGCACTCGTGGAGGCCGGGTTCGACGTCGTAGCTGTTCTGACACGTCCAGATGCCCAGCTGGGAAGGAAAAAAATCATGACTCCTTCTCCGGTCGCAGCGAGAGCCGCGGAGCTGGGCATACCCGTCGTCAAAGCATCCAGAATTGATGAGGGCGTCGAGAGCAGCCTTCGGGCTTTCAGCCCTGAAATTGCTGCTGTCGTTGCGTACGGTGCCTTGATCCCTGCGGCAGCGCTGGAGATCCCGACCCACGGCTGGGTCAACCTTCATTTTTCCCTCTTGCCGGCCTGGCGAGGCGCCGCTCCCGTTCAATACGCTGTCATCAACGGCGACGACGTCACCGGTGCATCCACATTCCTTCTCGAACCAGGGCTGGATACCGGTCCGGTCTTTGGCACCATGACAGAGTCCGTCAAGCCAACGGACACGGCGGGGGAACTGCTGGTGCGCCTGTCGCATAGCGGTTCTGCATTACTCGTCCAGACCATTGCTGCAATCGGTTCCGGTCAGGTAGTACCCGTGCCACAGACCGGGGACGTGACGTCTGCCCCCAAACTGACGATTGGGGATGCACGCGTGGACTGGGAGAAACCAGCGTTGGCTATCCGCCGGCACATCAATGGGGTGACGCCGGAGCCCGGCGCCTGGACAATGGCCGACGGGCAGCGGATAAAAATTGGACCTGTGCGGATCTCCGGGGACACACACAAGCTGCTGCCAGGGGAGGTCTCCAGGGATGAGGCGGGAAACGTCGTCGTCGGTAGCGGTTCAGGAAGCCTAGTTCTCGGCCAGATTCAACCGGCGGGTAAAAAATCAATGTTCGGCACAGACTGGTTTCGCGGTGCATCCCAAAGTAAAAAGGTGGTATTTGAATGAGCCCGGGTCAACCTCGGCGTCGGCCCGAAAACGGCGAACAGAACAGACGCAACAGTCAGGGCAGAGAGCGCAACCGCGGTGGACAGCGTGACTTCTCCCAGGCGGTCCCGTCGCAGCGTAAACGTGCTGCTGATCCGGCCCGTCTGGTGGCCTTTGAGGTGCTCCGTGCGGTGGCCGAAGACGACGCCTACGGCAATCTTGTGCTCCCGGAAAAGATCCGCAGCCATCGTCTGGACAAGCGGTCATCCGGATTCGCTACCGAACTGACGTACGGCGCCCTGCGCGGACAAGGGTTCTACGATGCAGTGCTGGCAACCTGTGTAGACCGTCCCCTCGCACAACTGGATCCGGCAATTCTTGATGCCCTCCGGATCGGAACCCACCAACTTCTTGCCATGCGCGTGCCGCATCATGCTGCCCTGGATGAAACGGTGAGCCTCGGCCGCGCCGTGATCGGAGCCGGGCCTGCCGGACTGATCAACGCCGTGCTAAGGAAAGTGACCCAGCGCACCCGCGATGAATGGGTCGAAGAACTCACCTCCGGTGAAAGCGATTCAAATCGTCGAGCCTCCATCCAGTACAGCCACCCTGCCTGGATTGTCAGGGCGTTCCGGCAGTCGTTGGTTGCACACGGTCGGCCGGTCACCGAAATAGACGAACTTCTGGCAGCGAACAACGCCGCGCCCGTCGTCAATCTCGTGGCCCTTCCGGGCATCGGGATATTGGATGAGGCGCGGGCAGCCGGAGGCGAGGACGGGGACCTGGCACCGGAATCAATGTTTTACAGTCAGGGCGATGTTGCCCGGCTGGAAAGCGTGCGCTCGGGCGCGGTCCGGGTTCAGGACGCAGGTTCACAGCTCATAGCGCGCGCAACAGCTGCAGCTGAGCTGGGCAATGGTACGGATGAGAAGTGGCTTGACCTCTGCGCCGGACCCGGCGGGAAGGCGGCGCTGCTGGCTGCCCTTGCCCAGCAGCGCGGAGCAGTCCTGACGGCAAATGAGCCAGCGCAGCACCGGGTGAGGCTCGTAGCACAGGCTTTGAAGGCCGTCGGTCAGGAGAGCTGGGTGGTGCGTCACGGCGATGGCCGGGACGTCGGAACGCAGTTCCCTGGCCACTATGACCGCGTTCTCGTTGACGCACCCTGCACCGGTCTGGGCGCCCTTCGACGACGCCCGGAGGCCAGATGGCGCCGTCAGCCCGGAGACATCGCTGAGCTCGGAGTGCTGCAACGCGAATTGCTGGCCTCTGCGGTGGACGCAGTCCGTCCCGGCGGCATCGTTGTGTACGCAACATGTTCACCGCACCCAGCGGAAACCAAGGCCGTCGTCGATGACATCCTGCAGAACCGGCAGGACCTTGAAGCAGTGGACGCTCCGGCTCTTCTCGGCGATGTGAGCATGAGGGGCAGCCAACTCGACGCCGGAAATGGGATGACCGCGCAGCTGTGGCCGCACGTCCACGTCACAGATGCCATGTTCATGGCCGTCATACGTAAGAAGCAGGACACCACGGAGCCAGCAGAGACGAAGTAAGGGGTAACCATGGCACATTGCGCTATTCATCCGAGCATCCTCAGCGCCGACTTTGTGAATCTGGAGCGGGAACTCGGTCGAATCAGGGGAGCCGACGCCGTCCATGTGGACGTCATGGACAACCATTTCGTACCGAACCTGACGCTTGGGCTGCCTGTTGTGAAGCGGATCGCAGAATCAACGCAACTGCCAATCGATGCTCATCTCATGATTGAGGATGCAGACCACTGGGCCCCCAGATATGCCGAGCTTGGTCTGGCCTCAGTGACTTTTCACGCCGAGGCTGCGCGGGCTCCCATCAAGCTCGCGCGGGATCTGCGGAGCAACGGGGCCAAGGCCGGAATGGCGCTGCGCCCTGCGACGTCCGTGCTGCCCTACCTGGACATGTTGCCCGAACTGGATCTGCTCCTGATCATGACGGTGGAGCCAGGGTTCGGGGGCCAGTCTTTCCTTGACCTGACACTGCCCAAGATTCGTACCGCTGCCAGGGCCGCTGCGGACGCAGACCTTGATCTTGCTATCCAGGTTGACGGCGGTATTTCACTGGAAACCATTGAACGGGCAGCAGAAGCCGGGGCCACGGTCTTCGTTGCCGGTTCCGCCGTATATGGCGCTGAGAGCCCTGAGGACGCAGTGGCAGCACTTCGTCGAACAGCGGGATCTGCTGCTGGCGGCACCCCCAGGACGTCGTCGGAATAAGAAGCGTCCATATCTGCTTCTATGAGATAATCAACGCATAACTGCATACACGTGCTCCGGGGTCGGTGTAATTCCGAACCGGCGGTTATAGTCCGCGACCCGATCAGCAGCGCCCTCAGGGCAACGTTGGACGGTTGAGCCGGTGAAATTCCGGCACCGACAGTTAAAGTCTGGATGGGAGAAGCACGTACAGAAGGTCGATGCTTCGGCGCGTTCACTGGACGCTGTCGAGCCAAAATACCGACCCTGTCGTCACCCCCGGAGCCGCCGCGAAAGGGAAGGACGAAATGAATATTCTGCGGTGGCTCTATAACGCGACCATTCAGCGTGGCTCAAGCCAGCTGCTGGTCTGTAACAACTCAGAACTTCTGGTCTGTCCGCTGGTGCAACAGTGAAGGCCGACGACGCCGGTATCGCGCCGAAGGGTTCGTCCGCTGTTTCGCCCGAATCGGCTATGGAACGTGCACTGGAGGCGGCCGCGGGCGGTCCGCGCGGCGCCAACCCCCTTGTTGGAGCTGTCCTGACCAGCGCGGCAGGGGATGTAGTCTCCGTCGGCTGGCATCGAGGCGCTGGAACCGCGCATGCGGAAATTGATGCGCTTCGGCAGGCTTCAGCAGCTGGTATGCCGCTGGCAGATTGCACCATGTACGTGACGTTGGAGCCCTGCAACCATACTGGGCGGACTGGTCCGTGTTCCGAAGCGATCCGGGCTGCAGGTATCAAAAGAGTTGTTTACGCAACACCGGACCCACAGGTTCCCGCCAGCGGCGGCGCGCAGTACCTGGAGGCCCATGGAGTCGCCGTCGAGCGTGGCCTTCTGGAAAGTCGTGCCCGTGCACTGAACCACCGGTGGTTCCTTTCCCGTGCCGAACACCGGCCCTTCGTCACCATCAAGATTGCGCAGACTCTCGATGGATTTCTTGCAGCAGCGGATGGATCCAGTCAGTGGATCACCGGAAGCGCCGCACGGCAGGACGGTCACAGGCTGCGGCAGCTCGCAGATGCGGTGCTGGTCGGAATGGGAACCGCTCACACGGACAACCCTCGACTAACGGCGCGGAACGAGGACGGTACGCCGTCTGTTCGCCAGCCTCTTCGTGTAGTGGCCGGACTCCGCGATCTGGGATCGGGCCTGCAGCTGAGTTCCGATGACGGATCGTCGCTCCATATACGAGAACGGGATCCGAAGCGCATTCTTGATGTTCTGCAACAGCGGGGGATCGGTCATGTCCTGATTGAGGGCGGTCCCACGATCGCGGGTGCTTTTATCGCTGCCGGAATGGCTGACGAAATATTCGCATACGTAGCACCATCAATCCTCGGCGGAGGGAAGTCGGCGTTCGCCGGCTTCGCAGCCGATTCAATCCGCGATATCCGTCGGTGGGACTGGGATTCCACCATGAATGGACCAGCCACAAGACTAGGGGCTGACCTCCGGCTCCATCTGCAGCCGGACGAGAAAGGAACATCCTGATGTTTACAGGAATTGTCAGCGAACAGGGACGGGTCATCAAGACCGGACAATCCGCTTCGGAGGCTGTTACAGAATTGGTGTTCGATGCACCAGAGACATCGAAGGGGCTGGCCCTTGGGGGGTCCATAGCCGTGAACGGGGTATGCCTCAGCGCGACGACGATCGACGGGACAGCCATCACTGTGGATGTCATGGGCGAAACGATGCTTCGAACAACAATCGGACAATTGCAGAGCGGTGACGCCGTAAACCTTGAGCGATGTGTTCCGGCCGGCGGACGTCTGGACGGGCATGTGGTCCAGGGACACGTTGACGGAGTGGGAGTTCTCAGCGACCGCGAGGATCTGGGGCAATGGGAGCGGGTTCGAATCGGCGTTCCTCCGGCCCTCGCTCGATACATCGCAGAAAAGGGATCGGTTGCCGTCGACGGCGTTTCACTGACCGTGACGGCTGTCAGCCAGCCCGCGGAGGAGAAGCCCTGGTTCGAGGTCGGACTGATCCCCATCACACTGGCCGAGACCGCGCTCGGATCGCGCTTAATTGGCCATAACGTGAACGTCGAAGTGGACGTCCTCGCCAAATACACCGAGCGGTTACTCGCTTTCAACACAACCGAAAGAGATATCTCATGAGTACGGTACTGGATACCGTGGAAGCCGCTGTAGCTGCGATCGCTGAAGGGCGAGCTGTTGTCGTCGTCGATGACGAGGACAGGGAAAACGAAGGCGACATCATCTTCGCGGCTGAGCACGCAACACCGGCCCTGATGGGCTGGACTGTTCGCCATAGCTCGGGTGTGATCTGCCTTCCGATGCCGCAGTCGTACACGGAACGATTGATGCTTCCGGCCATGGTTGCTGTCAACGAGGACGCAAAGGGCACCGCTTACACCATCTCTTGTGACGCGGCAGACGGTATTACAACGGGAATCAGTGCTTCGGACCGCGCACGGACGGCCAGGATTCTGGCGGATCCATCCACGGCGCCCTCACAACTGACCCGCCCCGGTCATGTCTTCCCACTGCAGGCAGCGGCAGGAGGCGTCGCCACCCGGCGCGGCCATACGGAAGCCGCCGTCGAACTTTGTTTACTCGCAGGTGCTGCACCTGTCGGTGTGATCGCCGAGATTGTGCACGACGACGGCGAGATGATGCGTCTTCCCGACCTTCGCAAATTTGCAGACAGGGAAGGGATTCCGCTGATCTCTATCGAAGATCTCGCGAAGGAGCTGGCGGCTAGACCACTTCGTTCGATGAATGCCGGAGGAGTGTCATCATCATGAGCGCCGGAGTTGTGCCGTCACCGTTGATTTCGGGCGGGCCAGTGGTCAGTCTTCCGACACCGTTCGGCCGGTTCCACGTACAGGTCTGGACTGAGAGCGCCACAGGTGTTGAGCACATGAGTCTCAGTTCTGAACAGGAGTCCGAGGATTCCGGCACCCCGCTGGTTCGTTTACATTCTGAGTGTCTTACCGGCGACGTATTTGGTTCCTACCGGTGTGATTGTGGTGAGCAGCTGGACCAGGCTCTGGCCCTGATCTCCCGTCAGGGCGGTACCGTGATCTATCTCCGTGGGCAGGAAGGCCGAGGGATCGGGCTCGCCGACAAGGTGCGCGCCTACGCGCTGCAGGAGGAAGGCGCGGATACCGTAGAAGCCAATGAACAGCTGGGTCTGCCCGTTGATGCGCGTGACTATCAGGCTGCCGCGGAGATTCTTCGAAACCTTGAGCTCGATCACATTGCACTGCTGACAAACAACCCGGACAAGGTCAATGCCTTGACCGGCCTGGGCATAACAGTAGACCGCATGGTCGCCAGTGAAGTCCCAGTTCGGGAAGAAAACCGGCGATATCTGGAGACCAAGCGGGACCGAATGCACCACCGCCTGCTACTGGCCGCGGACTACATCGACGCGCCGATCCGGCAAAGCTAACAGAAGACATCTACAGAAGTCGTACGGAAGGAATACTGAGATGAGTGGGCACGGAGCACCGCAGATCGAACCCGACAAACTGATCAAGGACAGTAAGGGACTGAGGGTCGTGATCATCGCGGCCCAATGGCACACGCAGATCATGGATGCGCTGCTGGAAGGCTCGCTAAGGGCTGCGCGGGCATCCGGCGTCGAACCCGTTGTGGTGCGCGTTCCCGGGAGTTTTGAGTTGACTGCCGCCGCGGCGCGGCTGGAACCGCACTTCGATGCTGTTGTTGCGCTCGGTGTGGTCATTCGGGGTGGGACGCCGCACTTTGAGTACGTTTGCCAGGCCGCAACGATGGGTCTTTCCGAGGTGAGCGCCCGGACCGGAACGCCCGTCGGGTTTGGTCTGTTGACCTGCGACACAGAGGAGCAGGCCCTGGACCGATCAGGTCTTCCAGGTGCCAGCGAAGACAAGGGATTCGAGGCCATGATGGCGGCCATCTCCACCAGCGTTGCACTGCAGGAATGGACATGATGATGCCGGGTCACCTAGTGAAAATGCAATTGCCCTCCACGACCGGTAACCTGACACAGTGAAAACGTTTGAGACCCTCTTCGCCGAACTTACGGACAAGGCGTCGTCGCGCCCGGAAGGTTCCCGAACCGTTGCAGAACTTGATTCTGGAGTTCACGGGATTGGTAAGAAGATCGTGGAGGAAGCTGCTGAAGTCTGGATGGCGGCTGAGTACCAGTCCGATCAGGAAACAGCGGAAGAAATGTCACAGCTGATCTACCACCTACAGGTCATGATGGTGGCGAAAGGCCTTACGCCGGCGGACATTTACCGGCATCTCTAGCCGCGCCGGCACACACTGCTGGTCCGGGCGCGGCCAACCACCACCTATATTCCCCGTCGCCTGAAGGACACAACTCACCATGCTTCGTATCGCTGTACCCAATAAGGGCTCCCTGTCCGAACTCGCTTCCGCCATGCTGAGTGAAGCTGGCTATCGGCAGCGCCGGGATTCCCGCGAGCTAGTGATGGAGGATCCCGAGAACAACGTCGAATTCTTCTTCCTCCGCCCGCGGGACATTGCCGTATACGTCGGGGCCGGAACGCTCGACGTCGGCATTACAGGCCGGGATCTATTTCATGACGCTCAGGTCAGCGCCGAAGAAATCATGGCCCTCGGATTTGGCCGGTCGACGTTCCGGTTCGCTGGTCCTGCGGGCACCTTTTCGGAAGTTTCCGAGCTGGAAGGCAAGCGTCTGGCCACCAGTTATGACGGACTGTTACGCGGCTACCTGGCAGATTGCGGCATCACCGCGAGTGTTGTTCGTCTCGATGGGGCGGTTGAGTCCTCGGTGCGTCTGGGCGTTGCGGATGCCATTGCTGATGTGGTGGAGACGGGCAGCACTCTGCGAGCTGCTGGTATGGAAATCTTCGGCGACCCGATCCTTACCTCCGAGGCTGTGCTGATCGGACGCAGCGGCCACTCGCCCAAGGGCGTGGATGTTCTGGTCCGAAGACTCCAGGGTGTCATTGTGGCGAGGAGCTACGTGCTGCTTGATTACGACATCAAGCGCGATCTGGTGGATCGGGCGGCTGACCTCACTCCGGGACTCGAATCGCCGACCGTGTCGCCGCTGAGGGATTCAGACTGGGTCGCTGTCCGGTCGATGGTGAAGCGTTCTGAAACCAACCGCGTGATGGATGAACTTTACGACCTCGGGGCCAGGGCCATTCTGGTCAGCACCATCCACGCTTGCAGGATATAGCGATGGCCGTCTCAGTTCGTGTCATTCCCTGTCTGGATGTCGATGCCGGACGGGTGGTCAAAGGAATCAATTTTGAGAACCTCCGCGATGCGGGGGACCCCGTGGAACTGGCGCGTCGGTACGACAGCGCTGGTGCAGACGAGCTCACGTTTCTCGATGTCACGGCGAGCTCAAGCGCGCGGGAGACCACTTTTGATGTGATCTCCCGAACTGCCGAGGAAGTGTTCATCCCGCTGACCGTAGGCGGCGGCGTCAGAAGAGTGGAAGACATCGACCGTCTGCTCAGGTGCGGTGCGGACAAGGCGTCCATCAACACAGCGGCTGTTGCCCGTCCTGCCATCATTGATGAAATCACCAGCAGGTTCGGTTCGCAGGTTCTGGTGCTGTCACTCGATGCTCGGCGCACTCGTGGTGCTGCCACGCCATCAGGGTTTGAGGTGACCACGCACGGTGGTCGTCAGGGAACCGGGATCGACGCTGTTGCCTGGGCCAGGGAAGCAGCGGATCGGGGCGTCGGAGAGATTCTATTGAACTCGATAGACGCGGACGGAGTGGGCGAAGGGTTCGACCTCGAGTTGATTCGTGCGGTGCGCGAGGCCGTTTCGGTACCGCTGATTGCTTCAGGCGGAGCTGGACTCCCGGAACACTTTCCTCCTGCGGTCGCCGCCGGAGCAGACGCAGTACTGGCTGCCTCCATGTTCCACTTCGGACCGTTGGATGCGCTGGGGAAGGTAAAGGAAGCTCTGCGTGCAGCGGGGTATGCGGTTCGCTGAGCCCAGACTCAATCGTCGGTCGGACGGCGAGCTCTGGAACTAGTCAGTCGTCGGCTTGACCAGTGGCGGAATTCATGAGGGCAACAGCATCTGGTTGACCTTCGAAGGTTACTAGCGAGTGACAGGTGCGTCCATGGGCGTGCATCAGAAGCTCGCCAGGATCGCCTTTGATGGCCACGGACGTCGCGCCGCGTCGAGCCACGTGCCGGGGTCCGTCAGAGCGGACAAGCACGACACCGACGTCGGCGTGTCGATAGAGAAGTCCAGCTCGCTTGATCAGCTCGTTCCACAGGGCTTCGGAGTATTCAGGATCCAGCGCACGCGGTGCCCATCGGTCCACGGCGCGGCGCACATCCTCGGTATGAATGAAGTACTCGACGAGATGCATGCTGGTCTCAATCGACGGCATGCGCATGGGGGAGAATTTCCCGGGGCCTGAGCGGAAATCAGCGACGAGTTGTTCGTAATCCACCGCACCCTCAGCTCGGTCCGCGCGCTTGTTGGTGGCTCTGTCGGCAATGCCGGAGAGCGGCTTCAGGACGATCCCCAGACCCACGTCCGGGCGCCGTTCGCGAAGGTACAGATGTGATGCGAGGTGCCGTGTGCGCCATCCTTCACAGAGCGTGGGGGAGTCTGGCCCAGCCGCCAAAAGCGTCTCGGCCAATACTTCCCTGGAAGGATTCACAAATAGCATTACTGCTGAAATTAGCATGAACCGTAGCTCCGTGGGGTGTGAACCACCAATACGGCGTGGTCTTTCGCGTGAGAGGAGCGACTAGACTGGGAATCGATGGCACCTGAGATTTTTTCCGCAGCAGAAAACCCTGATTCGCGTGATGTTCCGCGGAGTGATCTGGGTGCAGTTCGGCCGGGTTTTAGCGATCTGGATGTGGACGTCATGCAGAAGCTGAAACACGACGACGACGGGTTGGTTGCTGCCGTTGTCCAGCAGTATGACTCCGGTGAGGTGCTCATGCTCGGATGGATGGACGACGAGGCGCTGCACCGGACTCTGACCACAGGGCGGGTAACTTACTTCTCACGCTCCCGGCGCGAATATTGGCGCAAGGGTGATACGTCGGGCAGCGTTCAGTGGGTTAAAGGTGTCAGTCTCGACTGCGACGGGGACGCGTTGCTGGTGCGCGTGGATCAGGTGGGCGCTGCCTGCCATACCGGGGCTCCCACGTGCTTTACGGGGCGAGATCTTGAGGCATTGACGGGTCATGACCCTGTTCAGTCCGAAGCTGATGAACAGGTGGGCCAAGAATGACGGTTCGTGACGGCGTGAGCCCTGATCTGTCGACGTTCCGTGAGCTCGCCGCTACCCGGCGTGTTATCCCTGTCCGGTTCAAGGTGCTTGCAGATTCCGAGACGCCAGTGGGCATCTATCGAAAACTCGCGGGTTCACGGCCCGGAACATTCCTCATGGAGTCGGCGGCCGTCGGCGGAGCGTGGTCGCGCTATTCATTCATCGGGGTAAAGTCGCGGGCAACTCTGACGAGTGACGATGGACAGGCCCGCTGGATTGGCGAGCCACCTGTCGGAGTCCCGGACTCCGGCGACGCCCTGGAAGCTCTCCGCGGCACCATCGAGGCTCTCGCCACGGAGCGGTTCGACGACGTCCCACCGTTGACTTCCGGCATGGTGGGGTTCATCGGGTGGGATGCTGTGAGGCACTGGGAGAAACTGCCATCGCCGCCTCCCGATGATCTGCACCTGCCCGAGTTGGCCATGAACCTCGTCAGCGATCTGGCGGTCCACGATAATTCTGATGGCACCGTCACGCTCATCGCCAATGCGATCAACTACGACGATTCGCCGGACCGCGCTGATGAAGCGTGGCATGAGGCTGTGGAACGGCTGGAGAGTATGCTCCAGCGGCTTCGGGCCGGCGACAACGGGGACATTCTGGAAGCGGCTATGGACCCGGTCTCTGAGGAAGAGTTGATGTCCGGTGTGCGGCAAAGTTGGGATCGCGCTGAATTTATGCGCGCCATCGATGTCTGCAAGGAAGCGATTGTGGACGGCGAAGTTTTCCAGATTGTCGTTTCGAGACGATTTGAACTCGCCTGCGACGCTGAGCCCCTGGACGTGTACCGCATGCTTCGCCGCAGCAATCCGAGCCCCTACATGTATCTTTTCAATTTTGAGGACCAGGTCGGAGTACCGTATTCGGTGGTCGGCTCGTCTCCTGAGGCGCTAGTGACGGTGGCCGACGGCGGCGTCTCGATGCATCCCATAGCCGGATCCCGTCCGCGCACCAAAGACGCTGAATCCGATCGCCTGATGGCAGAGGAGCTGCTGGCGGACACCAAGGAACGATCCGAGCACCTGATGCTGGTGGATCTGGCCCGGAACGACATCTCCCGGGTCTGCGTTCCAGGGTCCGTCGAGGTCAGTCAGTTTATGGAGGTCGAGCGTTTCAGCCACATCATGCACCTGGTGTCTACCGTGGACGGAAAACTGTCCCAGGGTTCGAGCGCCTTTGATGTTTTGCGGGCAACGTTCCCCGCAGGGACACTGTCCGGTGCCCCCAAACCGCGGGCGCTGCAATTGCTCGACGAACTCGAGCCCCATCGCCGGAGCGTCTACGGAGGAGTTGTGGGCTACTTTGACTTCGCGGGGGATATGGATGTGGCGATTGCCATCCGCTCAGCATTGCTCAAAGGCGGATCAGCGTTTGTTCAGGCCGGAGCGGGCATCGTGGCGGATTCCGATCCAGACAGTGAAGCCGCGGAAACGCTGAGCAAGGCGGCGGCGCCACTTCGCGCCGTATATTCTGCGCATCGTGGCGCACTTGACGGAAGCACGGTGGCATCGTGAGCACGGCGGCCTCGTCGAGGGTATGGAAACGAAGCACCGTGGTGCTCGTGGCAGTGCTTCTGTCCCTTGCAGCATTTGGCGCCACCACTCAGACGTGGCTCAGCATTCAACTGCCGCAGACAGCTGTGAAAACACCGCCAATTGATGTTCCTGGTTCCGATGCCGCGACGGCCGTTACCGCGTTTGCCCTGGTCGGATTGGCAGCGGCTCTGGCCATCTCCATCGCGGGAAGGATACTCGGCTGGGTCATTACTGTCGTCCTCTTCGTGGCAGGCATAGGAATTGCGTGGTCGAGCGCCGCCATTATGAGCGAACCTGCAACCGCCGCCCAGGTCGCCATCGGTAAGGCCATCGGCGTCACGGACAGCAGCGCGGCGTCCATATCTGTCACCCCGTTTCCTCTGGTCGCCCTGATCGCGGGATCACTTCTTTCGGTGACGGCGGTGTGGGCCGCAGTTGCTGGCCGTAGATGGGCAGCGTCCCGCCGTTACTCTGCACAGGCCGGAGGCGGTCCGGAAAGCCAGCTGTCGCGGGATCCTCACGAGAGCGGCGCACGCGACGATATTGATAGTTGGGACCAGCTCAGTCACGGCCAGGACCCCACCCGGTAACGCGACCCCGATAATTCGAGCCTGTCGAGAACTAATGGCAGAATGAACACAGCAACGTTTTCTAGGAGACACATCATGGCCAAGAGCCCCGTAACGCCCGCCAGTCCGACGACGGCTGATGCAAATGTGCATCCAGCGCAGACAAGAAGCATCCACGACGAATCAGTCGGCCACGGCAACAGCCCCGCGGCATGGACCTGCGTCTTCGTGATGATTCTGGGAGCGGCCATCGCCTCAGTCGGCTACATCATGGCGTCACATCTCGTGTTCTGGACGGGCGTGGGCGTTATGTTCGTCGGTCTCATCGTTGGTTACATCATGAAGAAGGCCGGATACGGCGTCGGAGGCCACAAGCTCTCCAAAAGCGACCACTGAATGAGTGTGCTCGACGACATCATCGAGGGTGTCCTCGAGGATTTGGCGGAACGTCGGCGGCTTGCTCCGCTTGACACCATCCAACAGCAGGCACTTTCCGCTCCTCCGGCTCTGAATGCCTTTGAAGCGCTGGGGTCCGGACACGCTGCCCATGGATTTTCGGTCATCAGTGAAGTCAAGCGCAGCAGCCCATCCAGAGGCGCGTTGTCGCCAATAGCGGACCCTGCGGAGCTCGCGGCCACTTACGCTCGGGGCGGAGCAGCTGTGATCAGCGTTCTCACCGAGCAGCGACGTTTTGGCGGTTCGCTGCAGGATTTTGACGCTGTGCGCCAGCAGGTCAATGTTCCTTTGCTGCGTAAGGACTTCACGGTTGATTCGTATCAGATCTGGGAGGCGCGCGCTCATGGTGCGGATCTCATTCTGCTCATCGTGGCTGCCCTGGACGACCAGCAGCTGAAAGCATTTCTGGAGCTGGCCGAAGAGCTGGGCATGAACGCGCTCGTTGAAGCCCACACCGACGAGGAAGTACGGCGGGCTGTCGATGCAGGAGCCCGGATCATTGGCGTGAACGTGCGGAACCTCAAAACGCTCGACGTCGACCGCGCAGTATTTGAAGCATTGGCGCATGCCATTCCGGACGGGACGGTCGTGGTCGCGGAGTCCGGCGTTCGGGACGTCCACGACGTCGAACAATATGCAATGCACGGCGCGCATGCCGTCCTGGTCGGTGAGGCTCTCGTCCAGCATGCCGACCCCGGTGCTGCCGTTGCACAGTTCTCGGCAGCGGGCACTGCGGCCATGCCTGCCCGGGGTGACTGAAATATCCATTGACGGCTGGCTGTAGCGGGCCTTCGTCAC
Organism: uncultured Micrococcaceae bacterium; assembly: GCA_947502645.1. Lineage (GTDB taxonomy): Bacteria > Actinomycetota > Actinomycetes > Actinomycetales > Micrococcaceae > Arthrobacter_J. The sequence goes on from CANNAD010000002.1 coordinate 169,582, forward strand.
CGTACGATCAGACAGGACACTGAACTCATGGCCGATTCAGCGCATGATGACCAAGCCGCGGCAACGGAGGCTTTCCTCACCGGTACCGACAGCCTGAAACACGCCAGTGGGCCCTACTTTGGTGAGTATGGCGGTCGATGGATGCCGGAGTCGTTGATAGCTGCGCTCGACGAGCTGGAAGAAACTTTCGATAACGCGCGCAACGATCCTTCCTTCCGGGCTGAAATTGCTGAGCTGAACAAAAATTATTCCGGGCGCCCTTCTCTTCTGACAGAGGCGTCGCGGTTCGCGGAACACGCTGGTGGAGTGCGTGTCTTTCTCAAACGTGAGGACCTGAACCACACGGGCTCGCACAAAATCAACAATGTACTTGGTCAGGCTTTACTTGCCCGGCGAATGGGCAAGACGAGGATCATCGCTGAGACGGGGGCCGGCCAACACGGAGTAGCCAGCGCTACAGCGTGTGCGCTGCTCGGTCTGGAGTGCGTTGTCTACATGGGCGCCGAGGATTGCAGGCGCCAGGCGCTCAATGTTGCACGAATGGAACTTCTTGGCGCAACTGTTGTCCCGGTAGCTACGGGTTCGCAAACGCTGAAGGATGCCATCAACGAGGCTCTTCGCGACTGGGTTGCCAATGTGGAGAACACGCATTACCTGCTGGGCACGGCGGCTGGAGCACATCCCTTCCCCGCCATGGTTCGCTACTTTCATGAGGTTATCGGGGATGAGGCCCGGCAGCAGATCCTCGAACAGGCGGGGTGCCTTCCTGACGCCGTGTGTGCCTGTATCGGTGGGGGATCCAATGCGATCGGAATTTTCCACGGTTTCCTTGACGACCGGGACGTGGCTTTGTATGGATTCGAAGCGGGAGGCGACGGCGTTGATACGGGACGGCATGCAGCCACCATCACGCTCGGCAGGCCCGGTGTCCTGCACGGCGCCCGGTCCTATCTGATGCAGGACGACGACGGTCAGACGATCGAATCCCATTCCATTTCGGCCGGTCTTGATTACCCCGGTGTGGGGCCGGAGCACGCGTTTCTTGCCGACTCCGGCAGGGTGGCCTACGAACCGATCACGGATGCGGAAGCCATGGAGGCGTTCCGGCTGTTGTGCCGCACGGAGGGCATCATTCCCGCGATCGAGTCGGCCCATGCGCTGGCGGGTGCGATCAAGGTCGGGCAGCGAATGGCCGCCGAGTCGTCGAGGCCGGAGGAGCGATTGATCGTAGTCAATCTCTCAGGCAGGGGAGACAAAGACGTCGCAACCGCCGCGGAATGGTTCCAGCTCCTCGACAGCACATCAGTAGAGGCCGAAATAGGTAAAGACGGGGAGCAGCTGTGAACAGCACACCAGGTACCAGCAAGGCCGCAGCTGCCATTGACAAGGCGCGCAGCGAGGGCAGAACTGCTTTGATCGGATACCTCCCGGCCGGGTATCCGAGCGTGCAGGAGAGCATCGATGCGGGGATCGCCCTAGCGAAAAACGGTGCGGACCTCATCGAGATCGGTATCCCTTATTCGGATCCGGTTATGGATGGTCCTGTCATTCAGGAAGCCACGAACAAAGCTCTGCGCAACGGATTTGCTGTCGCAGATGTCTTCAAGGTCGTCGAAGGCATCACCAGTGCCACGAACACGGCGGTTCTCGTCATGACGTACTGGAATCCAGTAGTACGGATGGGCGTGGACGAATTCTCCCGACGGTTGGCCGAAGCAGGCGGCGCGGGCCTCATCACACCGGATCTGATTCCGGACGAAGCAGCCGAATGGATGGAAGCGTCCGACCGCTACGGGCTGGACCGTGTTTTTCTGGTGGCGCCGTCGTCGTCGCCGAAGCGCATGGCAGCCACCGTTCAGGCAAGCCGCGGATTTGTTTATGCGGTATCCGTCATGGGTATTACAGGGGCGCGTACAACGGTCGGCGAGGCAGCCAGAGCGGTCGTGGACGCAGCGCACGCAGCCGGAGCTGAACGGGTATGCGTGGGCCTGGGCGTCTCACGCTCGGAGCACGTGCGCGAAATTGCCGCCTACGCTGAAGGTGTCATCGTCGGTACGGCACTGGTCTCGGCGCTGACGGACGGCGGCCCCGCTGCCGTCGGACAGCTCATGGCCGACCTTTCAACCGGCTCAGCCAGAAAAGAACCCTGATGACTCCGATCCCCCTGAGCATTCCCAGCCCGAGCTGGAGCGGCTTCGACATAGGGCCGCTGACAGTTCACGCGTACGCTCTGTGCATCCTTCTTGGCATAGTCCTCGCCATGTGGATGACGGCCAGCCGGTGGAAAGGCCGGGGCGGCAACCCGGACGTTGTCTACGACATCTGCATCTGGGCGATTCCCTTTGGCATCATCGGAGGACGCCTCTATCACGTGGTCTCATCCCCGGATGCGTACTTCGGTCCTGACGGAGACCTCGCGCTGATTCCGCAGATCTGGCTTGGTGGGCTCGGGATATGGGGCGCTGTGGCCCTGGGCGTCGTCGGTGCATGGATAGGCTGCAGGCGAGCCGGTGTGCGGCTCACTGATTTTCTTGATGCGGCCGCTCCAGGAGTACTTCTGGCGCAGGCGGTAGGGCGTTGGGGAAACTGGTTCAACCAGGAATTGTTTGGCGGCCCAACGGACCTTCCGTGGGGTTTGTCCATTGATTCCAGTCACCCGAATTTCCCTGCAGGTGCAGAACCTGGCACCCTGTTCCACCCAACGTTCCTCTACGAATCTCTATGGAACCTTGCTGGTGTCGCCATTCTCCTGCTGTTGGACAGGAAGGTTCGCCTCACCGGCGGCCGTATGTTCTGGCTCTACGTGGCGTACTACACGCTGGGCAGAGTCTGGATCGAAGCCTTACGCATTGATGACGCTGAAATGGTGACATTCTTTGGTCTCACCCAGAGGCTCAACGTTTGGGTAAGCGCACTGGTCTTTGTGGTGGCCCTCGCCATATTTGTCTTCCTGACGATCAGAAGGCGGAAGAACGCGGTGATTGGCGAGGACGCGTTGTAGCATTTCGGGTTTTGCCGAAGGCAGGAAAATCTGTCTGCGATGCGGTTAGTGTGGGTACATGAGACGCGCAAAGATTGTTGCAACTTTTGGCCCGGCCATTTCCAGTTACGAAAGCACGCTTGCAGTACTCAAGGCGGGTGTCGACGTGGCACGGATGAACATGAGCCACGGCGATTACGCCGTACATGACCAGACGTATGAAAACGTCCGAAAGGCAGCCGAGGAACTTGGGCTTCCCGTCGGAATCTTCGCTGACCTTCAGGGTCCCAAAATTCGCCTGGGACGTTTTTCCGATGGTCCGCACGACCTCGTCGAAGGTGACACGTTCACGATTACTACCGATGACGTTGAGGGAACCAGGGACATGTGCTCGACGACGTTCAAGGGTCTCCCCGCCGACGTCAATGTCGGTGACACATTGTTGATCGATGATGGAAAAGTGGCGCTTCGGGCCGTGGTGGTCACCTCGCGCAACGTGGTCACCACCGTCACCGTGGCCGGGACCGTCTCCAACAACAAGGGCATCAATCTTCCGGGGGTCGCGGTCAACGTGCCGGCCCTGAGTGAAAAAGACGAGTCCGATCTCCGGTGGGCGCTTAACCGGGGCGTCGACATGGTGGCCCTGTCTTTTGTTCGTGACGCCGCGGATATCACGCGTGTCCACGAGATCATGGATGAAGAGGGCAGGCGGGTCCCGGTCATCGCGAAGATCGAGAAGCCTCAGGCTGTTGAAGCTCTGGAGGAGATCGTCGATGCTTTCGACGCAATCATGGTGGCACGTGGCGATCTCGGTGTGGAACTTCCGTTGGAGGAAGTGCCCATAGTCCAGAAGCGGGCGGTCGAAATGGCTCGCCGATGGGCTAAACCCGTGATCGTCGCAACTCAGGTACTCGAATCAATGATTGACAATCCTCGCCCCACCCGCGCAGAAGCGTCAGACTGCGCCAACGCCGTCCTGGACGGCGCGGATGCGGTCATGCTGTCGGGGGAGACGAGCGTTGGAAAGTACCCTATAGAAACTGTCGAAACGATGGCTCGCATTATCGAGTCGACTGAGCAGCACGGGCTGGATCGGATGCCGCCCCTAGGCAGTGAACCGAAGACTCGTGGCGGTGCCATTACCCGCGCGGCTGTGGTCATCGCAGGTCAGCTGGATGCGAAGTACATCTGCGCTTTCACGCAGTCAGGGGACTCGGCGCGGCGCCTATCGCGGCTCCGGCCGGCCAAACCCGTCATCGCTTTCACACCGGTGCAGCAGACGTTGAACACCATGACGTTGATCTGGGGTGTCCAGCCGCGTCTGGTGGAGTTTGCCGAGCACACGGACAAAATGACCGCACAGGTGGATAAACACTTGCTGGAGCAGGAGCTTGCTGCGCCGGACGACCTCGTGGTGATCGCGGCCGGATCACCTCCCGGCCAGGCCGGGTCCACCAACTCGCTCAAGGTGCATAAGGTCGGCGATATCGCTGACGCGGGGCAGCTGCTGAACGGGACACAGGGTTCCGGACGTACGGAAAAAGTTGGTCCGTGGTCAGCGAATAACCCTGTGGCCCGCTAGGTCAGGAAACCTGGTTGACGATGGTGTCTGCCACTTCCTTCATGCTGAGGCGCCGGTCCATGGACGTCTTCTGAATCCAGCGGAATGCCTCGGGCTCGCTGAGACCCATCCGGGACGTCAGTAGGCTCTTGGCACGTTCCACCAGTTTGCGGGTTTCAAATTGTTCCTGCAGGTCGCCGACCTCCGCCTCGAGCGCTGTGATCTCTTCATACCGCGACAACGCGATTTCGATGGCCGGAATGAGATCCGCGGGAGTGAAGGGTTTGACCACGTAGGCCATGGCTCCGGCCTCTCTGGCTCTTTCAACCAGTTCCCGCTGGCTGAAAGCCGTCAGGAGGACCACTGGAGCGAGCCGCTGCTGTGCAATATGCTCAGCCGCGGTGATTCCGTCCATGACCGGCATCTTGACGTCCATAAGGACCAGATCCGGACGATGCTCGACCGCGAGAGCTATGGCCTGCTCGCCGTTATCAGCCTCTGCCACAACGTTGAACCCTTCGTCGCGCAGAATCTCCACGATGTCGAGGCGGATCAGCGTTTCATCTTCTGCGACTACGACCGTCGGGGCTGCGGGCGGCGCGTCCGGTTCGATTGGTTCAGTCACTTGTCCTCCTCGGGAAAGCGGCGGTGTGCGTTGCGGACACCTGTTCTCCGAAACAGCCTATCGGCATGTAAAGTAGATTCCCGTACACGACCTCCCACGCCGCAGACGGCGTCAGGGGAAGTCGAGTGGCCCGAATGGCGGAATTGGTAGACGCGCTGCACTCAAAATGCAGTATGGAAACGTGTGTGGGTTCGAGTCCCACTTCGGGCACCGCTTCTGATCGACATGAAATTGTCTGTTGTGGGAACTAGGCTGGCAGGTGTGAGCGAAACTACCAAACCTGTCCCGTCCACTTCCGCAGTCGAACCGGTCGGGGCAGACGCCGCGAATCGCCATCGATTGCTCATTATCGACGGTCATTCGATGGCCTTCAGGGCATTCTTCGCCCTCCCTCCCGAGAATTTTTCCACGGATACCGGGCAGCACACGAACGCCGTATACGGGTTCACCTCGATGCTGATCAACCTGATCAAACAGGAGCAGCCAACCCATATCGCTGTGGCCTTTGACCTGGACACGCCAACCTTCCGGACCGAGGAATATTCGGAGTACAAGGGCGGGCGTTCAAAAACTCCTGAGGAGTTCCATGGGCAGATCGATCTCATTATCAAAGTCATGGATGCGCTGCGCATCCCTACTCTTTCCCTGGACGGGTACGAAGCCGATGACATTCTGGCAACGCTCGCGGAGCAGGCCGGAGCAGCTGGATGGGACGTGTTGGTTGTCTCCGGTGACCGGGACGCGTTCCAGCTCGTCAACGATCGTGTAACGGTTCTGTACCCGCGCAAGGGTGTGACGGATCTTCCGCGGATGAACGCCGTCGCCGTGGAGGAGAAGTACCTCGTCCCACCGCATCTTTACCCTGACCTTGCGGCGCTCGTGGGGGAGTCCGCGGATAACCTTCCCGGCGTTCCGGGGGTTGGTCCCAAGACGGCTGCCAAGTGGCTGAAGCAATATGGCGGACTTGATGCGGTCCTCGAAAACGTGGAGGAAATTCGCGGCAAGGTTGGGGATTCCCTGCGTCAGCATGTTGATGCGGTCAAGCGAAACCGCCGCCTCAACCGGCTACTGACGGACCTTGATCTCCCGGTCAGCATCGAGACGATGATTGCGGACCGTCCGGATCGGACGGCTGTGGAGGAGCTCTTCGACGCCCTTCAATTCAATACCCTGCGCAAGCGTCTTTTCGACCTGCATGGAGAGGACGCCACCCAACCAGATCAGGATGACCTGCTGGTTCCGGCGCACGAGGTTCTTGCCACGGATGTGGGGCTGCGCACCTGGTTCCGTGCGACGAATCAGGCGACGACGGCGATTCAGTTGGTGCTGGAACCAACGGCGGGAGATCAGGACGTCCTGGGAATTGCGATGGCAACCGGGACGGCAACGGCTTATGTGCCGCTGTCGGAGTTGGACGATTCAGCTACGCGTGTGTTGGTTGGATGGTTGGAGGATCTCGATGCGCCGAAGGTGGTTCATCATTACAAAGCTGTCTACAAACAGCTGTGTGCGTTGGGTCTGCCTCTGGTCGGCGTGGTGGATGACACAGCCATTTCCGGCTATCTCATCCAGCCGGATCGCCGCAGTTACGAACTTCCAGACCTCTGCCAGTCCCATCTGCGGATAACGGTAGATGCCCAGGACTCTTCGGGGAATGGGCAAACAGCACTGCAACTGGAGGTATCGGATCCAGCCGTCGCGGCAGTGCGCCAGGCGTTCGCGGCACTGCAGTTGAGCGAGTTCTTTGCGGGCCAGCTGATTGAGCGGGGGGCAAACCAGTTACTTGGAGGTCTGGAGCTACCGTTGGCACTTGTCTTGGCAGAGATGGAAATGCGGGGAATCGCTGTATCGGGGGACCGGCTCCAGACGCTCCTCGATGACTTCAACACCACCATCAGTGCAGCATCGTCCGCGGCCTTCGCCATCATCGGCAAGGAGATCAATCTTGGTTCACCGAAGCAGCTCCAGACAGTCCTTTTTGATGAATTGGATATGCCGCGGACCAAGAAAATAAAAACCGGCTATTCCACGGACGCTGATGCGCTCAATGACCTGATTTCCAAGACAGATCCGGAATCAGACGGCAATGCATTCCTGGTGCAGCTGCTCGCCAATCGTGATGCCACCAAGCTGCGGCAGACTGTGGAGGGTCTCCGAAAAGCCATCGGAGACGACGGCAGAATCCACACAACGTACGCGCAGACGGTCGCGGCGACAGGCCGTCTGTCCTCTATCAACCCGAACCTGCAGAACATTCCTGTCCGCTCTGAGGCCGGCCGCCGCCTCCGCGAGGTCTTCGTAGTCGGCGAAGGGTACGACTGCCTGCTGACGGCGGATTACTCGCAGATCGAAATGCGCATCATGGCTCACTTGTCCGGGGACGAGGGGCTGATTCAGGCCTTCCGCGACGGGGAGGACCTTCACAGGTTCGTGGGCGCTCACATCTTCTCTGTGGCGCCGGAAGACGTGACCAACGAAATGCGTTCCAAGGTCAAGGCGATGTCCTACGGGCTCGTTTACGGTTTGAGTTCATTCGGCTTGTCCAAACAATTGGCCGTTTCTGTGGATGAAGCCCGCACACTGATGCGCGACTATTTCGACAGGTTCGGAGCCGTCCGGGATTACCTGCGCGGCGTCGTCGAGCAGGCACGTGTTGATGGTTTCACGTCCACCATCGAAGGGAGGCGCCGGTACCTACCCGATTTGACCAGTGATAATCGTCAGCTCCGCGAGATGGCGGAACGGGCAGCCCTTAACGCTCCAATTCAGGGCTCTGCAGCCGACATCATCAAGAAGGCCATGCTCGGCGTCGACCAAGAGCTGAAATTCGCGGGGCTGGCGTCTCGCATGTTGCTGCAGGTTCACGATGAGCTCCTGCTCGAGGTTGCGCCGGGAGAGCTCGAGGCGGTGGAGAAGCTCGTGCGGGAACAGATGGGTGCGGCGGCCGACCTCGCAGTGCCTCTTGACGTCGAGGTGGGTACCGGACGCAGCTGGCATGAGGCGGCACATTGACAGCGGCAGAGCAGCAGAGCGACGCCGGTGCCATCGAGTTTCGACGGTTCGATGCTTCACCTACGGACCCGCAGTCAATCGACTGGCTGCACGCCGCCCAGTCGGGATTCTATGAGGGCCGTTCCACAGAGGAACACATCAACCTGTCGTTGAAGGCCTCCGAAACTGATGGCCGGGTCTTTACCGGTGTGTACGACAACGGTCAGGGTGCCAGCGCGCTGGATACGGCAGTGCCGGTTGCCACCTACGCGACCATGCAGCATTCCCTGAATACTGGGGGCGGCCGGCGCGTGCCGGTGCATCAGATCACCTCCGTCACTGTGAGACCGACACACCGCCGTCGGGGACTTCTGCGAGAGCTCATGACCGATGATCTTGCCAGGGCCCGGAAGGGGGGCTTGTCCGTTGCAGCGCTCACGGCTACAGAAGCCAGCATCTATGGGCGCTTCGGATTCGGCGTCAGCACCTTCCTGCACTCCGTCGAGGTCGTGACCGATGAACGTTTCCGCATTACCGGGGGGACCATCGGCCGGATGGAGATGACAGACCCGCGGAATCTGGAATCGTGGGCACCAGAGATTTTTGACCTCTTCCATGCCTTCACGCTCGGGTCACTGGGCCGGCAACACCGATACGCGCTCAGCGCTGCCGGTCTTTGGGGGCGCAAGCCTGAACCCGATCCGGACGTTCGGGCCGCCGTACACGTATCGGCGGACGGCACCCGCGACGGCTATGTCAGCTACCGCTTTGAGGGTTGGGACAGCGATACGCCCACGGTTCAGATCGTTGACCTGGTTGCTGCTACACCCGAGGTCTATCGCGAATTGTGGAGATTCCTCGGCTCACTGGATCTCGTCACACTTATCAAATACGGGGCGGCCTCGCCAGCAGATCCTCTGCCCTGGATGCTTTCGGACCGACGCGCCTACCGCGTGAAGGCTGAGCGGGACCACTTGTGGCTACGTATCCTGGACACTGTCGGCGCCCTTCAGTCGCGGCAATGGCCAAGGGACGGTGCTCTGACCCTGTGCGTCCAGGATCCCCTCGGGTTGGCCGGAGGAGTATTCCGGATTGAGGTATCCGACGGGAGCGCCAACGTCCGCGATGCAGGTGATGCCTCACGGGCCAGTGCCGACGTCGAGGTCGATATCCAGACGCTTTCGTCCCTGTATCTCGGAGCGACAGGGGATGCAGTGCAGGCGCTGGCTGCTGCGGGCGGTATCCGGGAACTCCGCGAGGGCGGGACGCACGATCTGGAACATCTATTTGCAACAACCCGAATTCCGTATTGCATCACTGGTTTTTAGTGTGCCAGCAGTTTTGACCCGCGTTGTAGCCAGAGGCTAGACTGAAACAGCGCTTGCTACGTTCTCTTTTTAGGCGTTTCATCGCTTTACATCTGTCCGTTTGACCATAAAATCCACATCGGAGTCCCAACTACATGACCACCACCACTACCGAGAAGCCCGGCACCCCGCAGGTCGCCATCAACGACATCGGGTCCGCTGAGGACTTCCTTGCCGCCGTCGACGCCACAATCAAGTACTTCAACGATGGAGATCTCGTTGAAGGCACGGTTGTCAAGGTGGACCGCGACGAAGTTCTGCTTGACATCGGTTACAAGACCGAGGGTGTCATCCCTTCGCGCGAACTTTCGATCAAGCACGACGTCGATCCCGGAGACGTTGTTTCCGTCGGCGATCAGGTCGAAGCCCTTGTTCTCACCAAAGAGGATAAAGAAGGCCGCCTGATTCTGTCCAAGAAGCGCGCACAGTACGAGCGTGCCTGGGGCGACATCGAAAAGGTCAAGGAAGAAGATGGTGTCGTCACCGGTACCGTCATCGAGGTTGTCAAGGGTGGTCTTATCCTCGACATCGGCCTCCGAGGCTTCCTGCCCGCATCCCTCGTGGAGATGCGCCGCGTTCGCGATCTGGCACCGTACATCGGTCAGCAGATCGAAGCCAAGATCATCGAGCTGGACAAGAACCGCAACAACGTCGTTCTGTCCCGCCGTGCATGGCTCGAGCAGACCCAGTCCGAGGTGCGCTCGACGTTCCTCAACAAGCTGGAAAAGGGCCAGGTTCGTCCCGGCGTCGTGTCCTCCATCGTCAACTTCGGTGCATTCGTGGACCTGGGCGGCGTCGACGGGCTCGTTCACGTATCCGAGCTGTCCTGGAAGCACATCGACCACCCGTCAGAGGTTGTCGAAGTAGGCCAGGAAGTCACCGTAGAGGTTCTCGAAGTGGATCTGGACCGCGAGCGGGTTTCCCTTTCGCTCAAGGCCACGCAGGAAGACCCATGGCAGACCTTCGCACGTACGCATGCACTGGGTCAGGTTGTACCCGGTAAGGTCACCAAGCTGGTTCCGTTCGGTGCGTTTGTCCGTGTTGAGGACGGCATCGAGGGTCTCGTGCACATCTCAGAGCTTGCTGTCCGCCACGTTGAACTGGCCGAGCAGGTTGTTTCCGTGGGCGACGAGCTGTTCGTCAAGGTCATCGATATCGACCTCGAGCGTCGCCGGATCTCACTGTCCCTCAAGCAGGCCAACGAGGGTGTGGACCCTGAAGGCACCGAGTTTGATCCTGCTCTGTACGGCATGGCCGCAGAGTACGACGAAGAGGGCAACTACAAGTACCCAGAGGGCTTCGATCCCGAGACCAACGAATGGCTCGAGGGCTACGACACCCAGCGCGCCGTATGGGAGCAGCAGTACGCTGATGCCCAGACCCGCTGGGAAGCTCACAAGAAGCAGGTTGCCGAGCACGCCAACGAGGACGCCGCTTCGACGTCCGAGTCAGGCGAAGCAGCACCGACCAGCTACTCCTCCGACGCCCCTGCGGCGGACAACGCGCCGAGCAACGCAGGCGGCGGTGGCACCCTTGCCTCCGACGAAGCACTCGCTGCGCTGCGTGAGAAGCTGACCGGCAACTAAGTCGGATCATTGTGAAGGAGGGCCCCACCGTTCGGTGGGGCCCTCCTTTGTTTGTGAGCGATAGAGACGTAGCGGGCTACTTCGTTCCGCGCGTACTGACCGTCACCGTGAACTTCTGGTTCCGGTCTATCTGACGAGTGGATCCGACGATGCGTTTCAGCGGCTGGGCATAGCCCAGATGGCTATTCCATACAGTCCAGAGCTGGCCACCCGGAGACAGGGCCCGGGCTGCTTCCCGGAACAGTTTAAGCGCGATGCCAGCGTGAACGGTCGCCCCCATATGGAACGGTGGGTTCAGGACAATGAGTTCCTGACTCTCGTTCGCCAAGGAGTCCAACCCGTCGTCCCGCACCACCGTTACCTGCTTGTCCACCCCGTTGGCGGCCGCGGTGAGCAATGTCGAACTGACAGCGGAGGCGGACTGATCTGACGCTAAAACCTTCAGGCCGGGTCGCTGGAGAGCAAGGTAAGTGGCGATGGCACCGGTACCGCACCCAAGATCCACAGCGGAGGAAGCGAGCGGAACCTGACGCAGATGTGGCAGGAGGAACCGGGTTCCCGGATCAAGCCGGCCACCGCCGAATGCCGCTCCGTAAGAACGCAGGATCAACGGCTCCGCAGAGCCGACGTCGTGCGATTCCTGCACGGGAAACGGTGATTCGCCGGTCGGCAGTGGGCCCGACGCCGTCAGAATGCGCGACTTTCGCTGTGCCAGCGAGACCTGCACGCTACCGAAATAGCGTCCGAGAATGCCGTTCATGGCAAGCGTCATGTGCTTGATGCGGCCTGCTGCCATGACGACCACGGCCGGATCGGCGTATCGGGCGATGTGCCAGCACAGTTCTTCCAGAGCGGAAAGTGAACGGGGCAACCGCATCAGCACAAGCTTCACCCCAGATAGCAATTCCGGTCCGGGCTGGTGGTGCTCATACGCCCTGGGCAGCGATAGCCGCAGAGCATTCCTGGCCAACGCGAGTTCTCCAGAGATCGGATCCTGTTGGACCCGCAATGAGTGATGGCCGCCATGGATCAACGTCAGGGTGATGGCCCCGTACTGATCCCCTACAACAGCAATGGTGCCTGGTGCTGCGTCCTCGACTCGGTGACGGGACCCCTCAAGGAGGTATTCGTCTGCGGCATCCCATGCGAAGAGGTTGGGTGCTTCCACATCCGGGGCTCGTCTGAGCAGGGAAAGATCGAGTTCAGCCACCCTGACAGTCTAGTGTTGGGAACATGCTCAAAGTTGGATTGACCGGCGGCATAGCTGCCGGCAAATCAGTGGCTGCTGCACGCCTCGCCGCCCTCGGCGCCGTCCTGATTGATGCGGATGTGCTCTCCCGCGAGGTGGTAATGCCGGGAACGGATGGTCTGCGAGCGCTGGTGGAAGCCTTCGGAGACGGAATTCTTACGGACGCTGGCGAGCTCGATCGACCGGCGCTTGGCGACATCGTATTCAACGATCCAGCCCAGCGTGATTGTCTCAACGCCATTGTGCATCCGCGGGTGCGCGAGCGTGCCGCGGAGCTTGAGAAGGCGGGCGAGGGGAGGATCGTGGTCCAGGACATCCCACTGCTGGTTGAAACGGGGCAGAGTCCCTCGTTCCATCTCGTCATTGTTGTGGACGCGCCCGACGACGAGCGGCTGCGGCGCATGGTGGAAGATCGGGGTATGTCGGCCGCTGATGCCCGTTCCCGGATGGCGGCTCAGGCGTCGGCTGCCGAGCGCAATGCTGGTGCTGATGTGGTGCTGCTGAACACTGGTTCTAGAGATCAGTTGCTCGCTGCCGTGGATGAGCTCTGGGAGGACCGTCTGCTGCCTTTTCACCAGAATCTGGTGCAGTCTCGTCCGGCGGAGTCCAACGATTCGGTGCAGGTGTCGGGTGGGCCGGCGCGTCTGTCTGAGCTGGCGGCTCTGCTGTCGCAGCGCATAATGCGGGCAGATTCATGTATTGCGGCGGTGGACCGCATGGATCCACCCGCGGATTCGGCTGCGGCCGACGCTCTGCACCTGCTGGTCACGGTGCGTGACCGTGAGGACGTCGACGCCGTTGAGGGTGCGTTGGCTGCCGTGGGCTTCCCCCGGTGCCTCCAGTCAGGCCGAGTCAAGTCAGGGGCTGATGGAGAAGATTCCGATGGAGGGACCCTGCCGTTGCACTGCAACGCGGATCCCGGCCGGAGCGTCCGCCTGCATTTCAGGGTTGCTGGTTCGGATGGTGAGCCCAACTGTCCGGGTGAGGTACTACCCTGTAAAGCATGAGCCTTGCACAGGACATCAAGCGGGTAGTAGCCCCGTTCGAAGTGATCAGTGAGTTCCAGCCAGCCGGTGACCAGCCCACGGCGATCGCGGAACTGACGGATCGAATCAACGCCGGAGAGAAGGACGTCGTCCTGCTTGGTGCCACGGGTACCGGTAAGAGCGCGACGACGGCGTGGCTCATCGAGCAAGTCCAGCGCCCCACTCTCGTCATGGTGCAGAATAAAACTCTCGCGGCTCAGCTAGCCAACGAGTTCCGCGAGCTTCTGCCCAACAATGCTGTGGAATACTTCGTTTCCTACTACGACTATTACCAGCCTGAGGCGTACGTTCCCCAGACGGATACGTTTATCGAAAAGGATTCGTCCATCAATGAGGAAGTGGAGAGGTTGCGCCACTCTGCCACCAATGCCCTGTTGACCCGTCGTGATGTGGTTGTTGTCGCTACGGTCTCGTGTATTTACGGCTTGGGGACTCCGGAGGAGTACGTGGCCGGGATGGTGACGCTCCGTCGGGGTGAGGAGATGAACAGGGACGAGCTGCTTCGTCGGTTTGTGTCCATGCAGTACACGCGCAACGACATGGACTTTCATCGCGGAACTTTCCGCGTGCGCGGTGACACCGTGGAAATCATCCCCATGTACGAGGAGCAGGCTCTACGGATCGAATTTTTTGGTGATGAGATCGAGAGTATCCAAACTCTCCACCCGCTGACCGGTGAGATCATCCGCGAAGAGAACGAAATGTATGTTTTCCCGGCCTCGCATTATGTGGCTGGCCCTGAGCGGATGTCGAGCGCCATTGCCCGGATTGAGGATGAGCTGCAGACGCGTCTTGATGAGCTGGAGCGCCAGAACAAGCTGGTGGAGGCACAGCGCCTGAGGATGCGCACTACCTACGATCTCGAAATGATGCAGCAGATGGGTTTCTGCAATGGCATCGAGAACTACTCGCGGCATATAGACGGGCGTGGCGCTGGCACTGCGCCCCACTGTCTCATTGACTATTTCCCGGACGACTTCCTGCTGGTGGTGGATGAGTCACACGTGACCATCCCTCAGATCGGCGCAATGTACGAGGGTGACATGTCGCGTAAGCGGACGTTGGTGGATCACGGATTCCGGCTTCCGTCGGCGATGGACAACCGGCCGTTGAAATGGGACGAATTTCTGGAGCGCATCGGTCAGACTGTGTACTTGTCGGCCACCCCTGGAAAGTATGAGCTGGGGAAGTCCGATGGGTACGTGCAGCAGATCATCCGGCCTACGGGTCTTGTTGATCCGGAGATCGTGATCAAGCCGAGCAAGGGCCAGATCGATGATCTGTTGGGCGAGATCCGGGCACGCGTGGACATCAACGAGCGCGTCCTGGTGACAACGCTCACCAAACGTATGGCCGAGGATCTCACGGGATACCTGCTGGAGCACGGTGTCAAGGTTGAGTACCTGCATTCGGATGTAGACACCCTGCGTCGGGTGGAGCTATTGCGTGAACTGCGCATGGGCACTTTTGACGTGCTCGTCGGTATCAACCTTCTTCGTGAAGGCCTGGACCTGCCCGAGGTTTCCCTGGTAAGCATTCTTGACGCCGACAAGGAAGGGTTCCTGCGCAGTTCCACCTCGCTGATCCAGACCATCGGCCGTGCGGCCCGTAACGTGTCTGGTCAGGTTCACATGTATGCGGACCGAATCACTGACTCGATGGCGCATGCCATCGAAGAAACGAACCGTCGTCGTGATATTCAGGTGGCCTTCAACAAGGAGCATGGAGTTGACCCGCAGCCGCTGCGGAAGCGCATCGCAGATATTACCGATCAGCTGGCGCGGGAGGATGCAGACACAGCCGCCTTGTTGGAGGCAGCTGCGTCAGGAAAGAAGGGCGGCAAGAAGGGGTCTTCGGGAAGCGGAGTCCGTCGCGATGGGCTGGCGGCCGTGCCCGCGGAAGATCTGATAGACCTCATCGCTCAACTGACCGAGCAGATGCATGGGGCCGCCACCGAGCTACAGTTTGAGCTTGCTGCGAGACTGCGTGATGAAGTGTCCGATCTAAAGAAGGAATTGCGGCAAATGCAGACTGCAGGCCACGCCTGACGCTGGGGGTGAACATGGCTGAAAAGTCAGATGGCATTGTTGAAATCAGGGTTCATGGTGTCGGAGACCAGTCAGGTTACAGGGCGCTTGGGGAGCCTCAGGGAACTGCCGTGAACGGGTGGGTTGAGCTCCGGCGCCCACCGGTTCTGCCGTCGCACCCGCTGAAGCTCATCAATTGGTGGCGTGCCAACCGGAAACAAACGAGCCGCATCTGGTGGTACCTGGCCTTTCCATTCACGCTCATTAATGTGGCCGGTCGAATGGAACCGGAATCAGGACATTCTTCCGCCCGGGCAGTACACGCGAGTGTTGTTGCCATCGTGGCGGTGGTGATTACTCTGGTGCAGTTGGCGTGGACGGTGGTCCTGCTCGAGACGGTCCTGCGTTATGTTCCCTTGCCGGCTGACCCATCATGGGTGGGCCGGATGACGCCGCTTGCAGTGGCTGCAGGATTGTCGGGGCTGCTCATTCACCGTTGGCGCCGCGTGGTGCGGCACCAACCGAACGAGGCGGACACCTCGGCGGGCCCCGTCCTGCTTCATACTGGAGCCGTGCTCGCCGGGGGAGTGCTGCTATCGGTACTACGGCCGGCTCAAATCACTTACGGAGGCTGGCCCTCCGTTGATCCTCCAGGGCCGGGACGCGAGCCGCTGGTCGACGCCATGGCTCTGGTGGTTGTGGTGAGCACTCTTGCAGTCATGCTTCTGACGGCGCTGTTGGTTGGCGTCTATCTACTCACTCCGTCCAACCGGCGCGCCGGTGTTCGACCATTGGTCATGACAGGACTCGTTCTCACGGCTGCGGTCGTGCTCATGCACACGGTGACAGCACTGGTGCGCATGGCGGTCGAGAACCTGACGAGTTACATCAGCGCCCTGTTTCAGGTTCAACAGAATCGAGGCCTTGAGTACCAGCACCGTGTCCTGCTCTCCTATGGAGATCCGGGGATCGCGGGGGACAGCCGACTGGATCTGCTGCCGTTTCAATCCATGATTCTTCTCATTGCCCTGCTGGTCGCCATCATCGTCGTCCTGCGAACGCGCACTCAATTGACGCTATCCGGGCTGTTCTCCGATGAGTACGCCAGGGCAAAGTGGTGGCATGACTTTATCGGCGTCTTCCCTTCCATCATTCCAGTGGTCACTCCACTTGCAGGCGTTCTCGGGCTTGGGGGAGTAGCAACAGCCGTAGGACTCGGAGAGGGCAACCTCGGCGGGCCTCTCTTTGGACTGGGTGTGCTGGTCCTCCAACTGGCCTCCGCCGTCGTCATCCTGAGCATGCTGCTGGGTCAGTTCCCCGCGATCAGGGAAGTGATGGCAAAAATTGGAGACCTCGCCGGTTTCTGGCCAATCCACGCCCACCCACTGGCGGGAGTTTCGTACCGGTATGCCGTTCTGGCAGGAATACGTCGTGAACTCGACGTGTGCGGATCATATGTGAGGCCAGTCCTCTTCGGTCATAGTCAGGGCTCTGTGCTGTGCGCATGGCTACTGGCCACCGAAGAACCCCACAGCGGCCCTCGTCCAGTTCTTGTGTCCGCTGGATCGCCCATCGATTCCCTGTATGGACCGTTGTTCCCTGCCTATTTCAACGCAGATTTCCGCGCAAAAGTCACTGCCGCGGCCGAGGAGTGGGTAAATTACTGGCGGGACACAGATCCGCTGGGTGGCACGGTGACCGGCGCGCACAATGAGCAGCTGGGCGATACGCCTTCTGACCCGCTGGGCCACAGCGGCTACTGGGATCATCCGAGCATTGCAGCATTCATCGCCCGTATGGAAACTAAACATCAGGCATTTCCTCCTGACACTGACTGCATCTAAACTGGGACGAGCGTAGGGGAGTATCCATAACGCTGTATTCGTCAACACGTGGAGCGCCGTAGCCCCGCCGGATGCAGCGGCTGGTAGCTGGATAGCCGGTGGAGAGACTTGCGGTGACTCGTTGTCTCTTTGAAAGGTTGTCATGCCTGAATTACCCATAGCGTTTGAGATCGGAACATTCATTGTTCTCGGGCTCATCCTGTTGATCGACCTCCTCCTGGTCGTCAAGCGTCCACACGAGCCGTCCATGAAGGAAGCGGGCCTGTGGGTCGCTTTCTACGTTGGCCTGGCCCTTGCCTTTGCCGGTCTCATGTGGATTTTCACGGACCCCGAACACACAGGCCAATTCGTGGCCGGCTGGGTCACCGAATATAGCCTCAGCGTGGACAACCTCTTTGTCTTCATCATCATCATGGCCCGCTTCTCGGTACCCAGAAAGTACCAGCAGGAAGTGTTGATGGTCGGAATCGTCATCGCCCTGATCCTTCGGGGAATCTTCATCCTTATTGGTGCGGCTGTCATTGAGAATTACAGCTGGGTCTTCTACATTTTCGGAGCCTTCCTCCTGTACACGGCCTACAAGCAGGCCACGGATGCCGGTGAGGATGAGGAATCGGGCTCGGAGAACAAGCTCATTGCCAAGCTCCGCAACGTCGTTCCCGTCTCCGAGAACTACGACGGCAACAAGCTGCGGACGGTCGTCAACGGCAAAAAGGTCTTCACCCCGATGGTGATTGTGTTTGTCACCATCGGCATGACGGATCTCCTGTTCGCAGTCGATTCCATCCCCGCAATCTTCGGGTTGACGCAGAGCGCGTTCATTGTGTTCACCGCCAATATTTTTGCTCTGATGGGACTGCGGCAGCTGTACTTCCTGCTGGGCGGCCTCATGGACCGGCTAATCTACCTGAAGCACGGCCTCTCAGTGATTCTCGCGTTCATCGGCGTCAAGCTCGTGCTGCACGCCATGCACGTCAATGAGCTCCCGTTCATCAACGGCGGTGAACCCGTTGCATGGGCTCCGGAGATCCCGATCGAATGGTCTTTGGGAGTTATCCTCGGAACCATAGTCATCGCAACGGTGCTGAGCCTCCTCAGCCCCAAAGCGAAGGCCCAGCAGGCCGTTGCCGAACTGGAAACCGCTTTGTCCGTCTACCGGGACCTTGGCGAGGACACCCCGCGTCATGACGCCAACGAGGTACTGAACGATGTTCGCCAAAAACGGCGTAAGGCCGAAGACGCCGCAAAGGAACACGGGCTCAAACTCCCCGAGATGAAGGATTCCGCGACGGCGGAGGAAGAATTCAAACGGAAGTTCCCCGACAACAAATAATTTGGCTCGATGAGCCTCTCAGAACAGGACGGCGCTGGATCCATATGGGTCCAGCGCCGTCCTGCTTTACTCTGAGCTGCTCGTTGTCACGATTAGCGGGCCGGAGCCGCTAGCGAACGGGAGGGCCTCCCACCATGGCCAGCAAACGGCTGAAAATGGCTGCGCCGTCGTCGGAGATCCCATCGTGGTGGAAGTCTCCCGTCTCCCACGCCTGCATTCCCCGGACTCTCGCCACTGTTTCCATGGACAGGTCATGGTCCACGTAGATGTCCTCGAGATACACCGCGGCAGCTACGGGCACGGTATTTTCCGCCAGAGCATCTAGGTTGTAGAGATCGCCCCAGTCGGACTTCCTCGCGAGCAGTTCCGCGACCTCCCTCAGAGGGACCAACGCGGGATCCTCATCGAAATACCAGGGATAAACCATCTCGCCGAACAGCAGCACCTCCTCCTCGGACGGCTTGAACTCCGGGTGCGACTCCAGAACTCTTGCTGCCGACCAGTTGGAGGCCTCGCCCTGGCAAT
Source organism: uncultured Micrococcaceae bacterium (assembly GCA_947502645.1). Taxonomy (GTDB): domain Bacteria; phylum Actinomycetota; class Actinomycetes; order Actinomycetales; family Micrococcaceae; genus Arthrobacter_J. Next base: position 188,716 of record CANNAD010000002.1, read on the forward strand.
AGATCGACTCGTGCATTACGGCATAGAGACAGTTGGAAGCTCGTGACACCAGAGCACCAACCTGCTGGAGGAAAGACTCGCTGAGACGGACGCCGTCGGGCGTGTCCATGAATGCTTCCTCGAGGAGGAAATGCAGGGCATCCAGCCGGGTGTTGCCCCCAAGGTAGTTTCCGATCATCTGCAGCCGCTGGACGCTGAGACGCTCACCCGTGGGAAGATGCTCGTCAACCGAACGCAGGTGGCGGGAAACAGCGTTGACCACCTCGCGGTCCCCGGGATACTTCTCAAAGTATTCGGCATTCCTATGGGCCACCCTGCGGTACGTTGCCTCGTAGACGCGGTCCGGGCCGTCGGTCAGAGGGGCGAGACCGCCCGTGACCAGCGCAGCGTGGATGCCCTGTGGGGCCAGGGACAAATAAGTGAGAACGCAGAAGCCACCAAAGCTCTGCCCTAAAACGGTCCACGGTGCAGAGCCCAGAGCCACGCGGATCGTCTCTGCATCCCGGACAATCGAATCTGCACGAAAGTGCGTCAGATAGTCCGCCTGCTGGGCTGGCAGCCCTCGTAGCGCCAACGTAGCAGCGCTGATATACGAACTGCGGCCTGTGCCGCGTTGATCGAGCATCAGGATTCGGAAGTTTTTGGCTGCCTCCTCCATCCACCCGTTGAGCTCCGCCACGCGTGCCCCTTTTCCGCCGGGACCCCCTTGCAGGAACAACAGCCAGGGAAGTTCTGCCGCCGCCGCTTCAGAGTGATCCTCTGAAACATATTCTCTGGCGAACACCTCGAGCGTTTCTCCGCCCTCTGGTTCGGCGTAATCAAGGGGAACAGTGAAGAAGTGCTCGACAGTGCGGACTCCGCGCAGAGAATGTATGGCACCCAAACGGTGAGTGCTGGGTGAATCCAATTGCATGAGTTGAGAGTCTCCAATCTCCGGCACGCGCCGGTCGGGCAGTAAACGGTTGACCAGTTGGTGGCTTAGATCTGTCCAGCGCTGACGATTCTGATGACCGCGCTGCCGGCCTCATTCGATGCAGGTAGATCCACTTCGGCGCTGATACCCCAGTCATGATGACCGGCAGGGTCAGCGAAAATCTGACGAACCTTCCAGATGTCTGCTTGCTCGTCGATGAGCAGTAGTTGAGGGCTTCGGCCGTTCGGTCCGTCGTCGATATCATCGTGCTCAGCGAAATAGTCATCCATCAACTGGGCCCAGCGATCCGCGTCCCACCCCGAACCTGAGTCTAGGTCTGACAGTGCCTGTTCGTTTTCGTCTGCGAACAATTTGACCCGCAGGAACATCTCGTTCCTGACCATCACCCGGAAGGCTCGACGGTTTGCGGTCAGCGATGGTGGTTCCGGTGGAAGAACCGGCTCATCGGCAGCCGCAGCGGCCGCTCCGGCCGTCAGCTGCTCCCATTCGTCCAACAGGCTGGAGTCAACCTGCCGGACCAGCTCTCCCAACCATTCCATGATGTCCTCGAGGTCTTCCCTCAGGGCCGACGTCGGTACGGTCTGGCGCAGAGCCTTGAAACAGTCGGCGAGGTAGCGAAGGACAATGCCCTCCGACCGGGTCAATGAGTAGAACGCAACGTACTCACTGAATCCCATGGCGCGTTCGTACATGTCGCGGACCACAGATTTGGGTGAGAGTTCAAAGTCACCGAGCCATGGCGCATCTTGCCGGTATACATCGAATGCCTGCGTCAACAGTTCCGACAACGGCTGCGGATAGGTAACATCCTCCAGCGCGGCCATGCGCTGTTCGTAGTCGAGCCCTTCGGCCTTCATCGCGGCCACGGCCTCGCCCCGTGCCTTCTTTGTCTGGGCGACGAGGACCTGGCGGGGTTTCTCCAGCGTTGCTTCGATGATGGAGACGACGTCCAGGGCGTAGGACGCGCTGTCAGGATCCAGAAGTTCCAGACTGGCGAGCGCAAAAGGAGACAACGGCTGGTTCAGCGCGAAGTTTTGTTGAAGGTGGACCTTGAGCCGGATTTGTCGCCCGGTTTCGTCAGGCTCGGGAAGCTTCTCCACGATGCCGGAGGTGCGCAATTCACGGTAGATACCGAGGGCCTTGCGCATCAGGGACAGCTGGGATGGTCGGGGCTCGTGGTTGTGGGTCAGGAGTCGGTGCACTGCCGCAAACGGGTCTCCTGGCCGTTCCAACACGTTCAGCAGCATGGAATGGCTGATCGAGAAACTGGACGTGAGCGGTTCCGGGGTGCCGGCGACGAGACGGTCGAACGCCTTCTGGCTCCATGAGACGAATCCCGAGGGCGGCTTTTTCCTGACCACCTGACGGAGCTTTTTCTGGTCATCACCAAATTTGGCGACCGCCTTCGCCATCGCCTTGTTGTTCTCCACCACGTGTTCTGGAGCCTGGACGACGACGGTTCCTGCGGTGTCATAACCGGCGCGGCCCGCGCGTCCTGCAATCTGATGGAATTCGCGAACGTTCAGCGGGCGGGTGCGGACGCCGTCGTACTTGCTCAGCGCAGTGATAAGGACGGTTCTGATCGGGACGTTGATGCCCACGCCAAGAGTGTCTGTGCCGCAGATGACCTTGAGCAGGCCCGCCTGAGCCAACTGTTCCACGAGGCGTCGGTACTTCGGCAGCATTCCCGCGTGATGGACGCCGATACCGTGGCGGACCAGCCTGTTCAGGGTCTTTCCGAAGCCTGCGGCAAACCGGAACCCGCTGATCAGCTCCGCAATGCGGTCCTTTTCATCTCTGCTGCACACGTTGATGCTCATGAGATTCTGAGCGCGGTCCATGGCTTCGAGTTGGCTGAAATGCACTACATAGACGGGAGCCTGACGTGTTTCCAGGAGTTCCTCGAGCGTCTCATGGACCGGTGTCTCGGCATAGTAGTAGTGGAGGGGGATGGGACGTTCGGCTGAGCTCACCGTCACCGTCTCCTTGCCGGTCAGCTCCTCCAGCTCACGTTCAAATCTCGTGACGTCCCCCAGCGTTGCTGACATCAACAGGAACCTGACCTGCGGGAGCTCGAGGAGGGGCACCTGCCACGCCCACCCGCGCTGTGGATCTGAGTAGAAATGGAACTCGTCCAGGACGACGCAGCCCAGATCCGCCTGCGAACCCTCACGAAGTGCAATATTGGCGAGAATCTCGGCAGTGCAGCAGATGATTGGCGCATCCTGGTTGACGGCTGAATCGCCGGTGACCATGCCTACGTGTTCTGCGCCGAAGATCTCGCAAAGAGCGAAGAACTTCTCGGATACGAGCGCTTTGATCGGAGCCGTGTAGTAACTGCGTTCGCCCAGAGACAGTGCGTGGAAATGTGCCGCCAGGGCCACCATGGACTTGCCGGAACCCGTGGGCGTGGCAAGGATGACGTTGTGCCCGGCCGCCAGCTCCATGACAGCCTCGTCCTGGGCCGGGTATAAGTCGATGCCCCGTGCGGATGACCACTCGATAAAGGCGGTATAGATGGAATCGGGAGTTGCGTCGTTTGGCGTGGCTGGAAGCCGGTCATAGAGAAGCATGGTTCCATCAGCTTAGCGTCCAAGACCCGTGCGCCTCCGGACAGCTGCCGCCGCCGTCGGGTTGGCGCCTTGATTACCAGCCGCGCGACTTCCATTCCTCGAGATGCGGGCGTTCGGCACCAAGGGTGGTGGGAGCGCCATGCCCCGGGTGGACCATGGTGTCATCGGGCAGAACAGTGAAGACCCGGTCGACGACATCCTGATAGAGGCTCCGGAACCGCGCTGGGTCCTTGTCCGTATTGCCCACCCCGCCGGGAAACAGCGAATCGCCGGAAAACAGGTGCGCGGGCCCCTGCGGATCCCTGTAGAGGAATGCCATGGAACCCGGGGTGTGACCGCGCAACGCGATGACTTCGAGATCAAAACCATCGAAGGAACCGATATCGCCATGATTCAGGACGACGTCGGTCGGGACGTTAATCGCGGCAACGTCAGCCTCGCCGGCGGCAGTCCGGGCTCCGGTCAGCGTGATGAGATCCCCCAGTGCCCGAACATGATCCCAGTGACTGTGAGTGGTGGCTACCAGGTCCAGATGCGTAAATTCTGGTGAATCGCTCTGTGCGTCGTCGAGCAGCTTCTGGATTGCCGGAAGATCATCGGCGGCATCGATGAGTACCTGGGCTCCAGAGGTTTTCGACGTCAGGAGATAAACGTTGTTGTTCATCTCGCTCACCGAAACACTGCGGATGGTCAATTGGTCCAGTTCGATCATGTAGGCAGTCTAGACATCCACAACCTATATTTCGCCAGGACCATGCAACACTGTTCTCATCCCCGGCAACCATATAGAGGCGGAAGAGCGGCACATGACAGTGGACACGTACCCCTGGCTGACTATCGATCCGGAGTCATCTGCCGCGCCTTCGGAACAGATCCGCGCACTCATCGCCACGGCCGCCGCATCCGGCTCGCTACCTGTGGGCAGCAAGCTCCCACCCATCAGGGCGTTGGCGCTTTCGCTTGGTCTGGCCGCGAATACGGTGGCCAAGTCTTACCGCGAGCTGGAACGCGCCGGGGTAGTGGAGACAAAGTCCCGGGCAGGAACGGTGGTAATTTCCACGGGCGACGACGCCCATGCGAAAGCTGCTGAGGCCGCCGTCGAGTTCGCGACCGTCGTGAAGGCCCAGGGCCTCAGTGCCGACGACGCAAGTGCGCTGGCGTCGGCAGCTTACCGCAGACTTCCGTAGCGCCACTTGGCTGGGTCTAAGCCGGGAGCGGAATACGCCGCATCGAATATGTCTTCGAAGCGGAATCTATTACAGTGGACGCGTGCCTACTGCAAATTCTGCCCTTTCAGAGTCAGCCACCCAGACGGCGTCCGTCCCCAACGACCTTTCACGGTTGATCGTCAAAGGAGCGCGGGAACACAACCTCCGCAACGTTGACCTCGACCTGCCCCGGGACGCGATGATCGTTTTCACCGGGCTCTCAGGATCAGGCAAGTCTTCGTTGGCGTTCGACACAATCTTCGCGGAGGGGCAACGGCGATACGTCGAATCCCTGTCCGCTTACGCGCGCCAGTTCCTCGGGCAGGTGGACAAGCCCGACGTCGATTTCATCGAGGGCCTCTCGCCGGCGGTATCCATAGACCAGAAGTCCACGAGCAAGAACCCCCGCTCGACCGTGGGCACGATCACGGAAATCTACGATTACATGCGTCTCCTGTGGGCGCGGGTCGGCAGGCCCTTCTGCCCCGTCTGCGGTGAGCCCGTCATCCGGCAGACGCCCCAACAGATTGTTGATCAGTTGCTGGAGCAACCGGAAGGTACGCGCTTTCAGGTTCTTGCTCCTGTGGTCCGCGGACGCAAGGGCGAGTTCGTGGATCTCTTTCAGGACCTCACTACCCAGGGGTACTCAAGAGCACGGGTGGATGGGAAGCAGATCCAGCTGTCCGAGCCGCCGAAACTCGGGAAGCAGTACAAGCACACCATCGAAGTTGTCGTTGACAGGCTCGTGGTCAAGGAAGGGATGCGGCAACGGCTGACCGACTCCGTGGAGACGGCCCTGAAGCTGGCCGAAGGCCGCATGCTTGCAGATTACGTGGACCTTCCCGAAGATGATCCAGCCCGCGTACGACCCTATTCCGAGAACCTGGCGTGCCCCAATGAGCACCCCCTGGCGATCGATGAAATAGAGCCGCGTTCCTTCTCGTTCAACAACCCTTTCGGTGCATGCGTGGCTTGTAGCGGTATCGGCACCAAACTGGAGGTCGACGAGGAACTGGTTATCCCCAACCCAGCGCTCTCACTCGCCGAAGGCGCCATAGCGCCCTGGTCGCTGGGAACGGCAACTCTTGAATACTGGACCAGGCTGCTGGATGGGCTGGCCAAGGATCTCGGCTTTTCCATGGACACGGCGTGGGCAAAACTCCCAGCCGAAGCGCGCAAAGCCATTCTGCATGGCAAGGACCATAAAGTTGTTGTCCAGTACCGGAACCGGTTCGGGCGCGAACGCAAATACAGTACGGGCTTCGAAGGCGCCATCCAGTACATCCACCGCAAGCATGTGGAGACCGAGTCGGATCATGCTCGCGAACGCTACGAAGAGTACATGCGACAGATTCCCTGCGCAGAGTGCGGCGGCGCGCGGCTCAATCCGGCGTCGCTCTCAGTGCTCATCAACGGAAAATCGATTGCTGAAGTGTCCGCCATGCCGATGCGTGAGTGTGCTGACTTCCTCGGCGGCCTGACGTTGACGGGCCGCGAAGAGCAGATCGCCAGCCAGGTTCTCAAGGAAATTCAGGCCAGACTACGGTTCCTGCTCGATGTTGGGCTGGAGTATCTCAACCTCGAGAGGGCGGCCGGAACACTCTCGGGCGGTGAGGCCCAGCGCATTCGCCTTGCCACGCAGATCGGTTCAGGGCTGGTGGGAGTGCTTTACGTCCTTGACGAGCCGTCGATCGGGCTGCACCAGAGGGACAACCGGCGTCTGATTGAAACCCTGACGCGTCTGCGCAATCTCGGCAATACCCTGATCGTCGTTGAGCATGATGAAGACACCATCCATGAGGCTGACTGGATCGTCGACATCGGTCCAGGTGCCGGCGAGCATGGGGGAGAGGTGGTCCATTCCGGGTCCCTTGAGGGGTTGCTGGAGAATGAGCGTTCCCTGACGGGACAGTATCTGTCCGGCAAGAAGTCAATCGAGATGCCGACCAAACGGCGCAAGTACGACAAATCCCGTCAGCTCAAGGTTATTGGTGCGCGCGAGAACAACCTGCGCAAGGTCGACGTCGCCTTTCCGCTTGGACTCCTGACAGCCGTGACCGGCGTCAGCGGTTCCGGTAAGTCAACGCTCGTCAATGACATTCTGTACAAGGTCCTCGCCAACAAGTTGAACGGGGCCAAGCAGGTAGCTGGCAGGCACACCCGTATTGATGGGCTCGACCAACTGGACAAGGTGATCCATGTGGATCAGAGTCCTATTGGCAGGACACCGCGATCCAACCCGGCAACCTACACCGGCGTTTTTGACAACATCCGCAAACTGTTTGCAGAAACCACGGAAGCCAAGGTCCGCGGGTACCTACCCGGTCGTTTCTCCTTCAATGTCAAGGGAGGCCGCTGCGAAGCCTGCTCCGGCGACGGCACTCTCAAGATCGAGATGAACTTTCTGCCTGACGTCTACGTTCCCTGCGAAGTGTGCCAGGGAGCACGGTACAACCGGGAAACACTTGAAGTGCACTACAAGGGCAAAACCATTTCTGATGTCCTGAACATGCCCATTGAAGAGGCTGCAGAGTTCTTTGCAGCCTTCGCTCCGATCGCGCGCCACCTGCGGACCCTGGTGGATGTTGGTCTCGGTTATGTGCGCCTTGGACAGCCAGCCACCACACTTTCCGGTGGTGAGGCGCAGCGGGTCAAGCTTGCCAGTGAGCTTCAGAAGCGATCTAACGGCAGGAGCGTCTATGTTCTGGACGAACCAACAACTGGCCTGCACTTCGAGGACATCCGCAAGCTGCTCCACGTACTTCAGGGTTTGGTGGACAAGGGCAATACCGTCATCACCATCGAGCACAACCTCGACGTCATCAAGAGTGCGGACTGGGTGATCGATCTTGGCCCGGACGGCGGGTCAGGCGGCGGGCAAGTTATAGCCACAGGAACACCGGAACAGGTAGCGCGCGAGAAGGAGAGCCATACGGGCTACTTCCTCGCAGAGTTGTTTGCGCGCTGAGGTCTTCCTTCCACTGCCATATGCTTCCCTCGGCATACTTGTTTCACTGTTGTTAATGTCTGTGGCAAACTTGGGCAGTGACAGTTCTTCCATCGTGTGATACCCGACGTGCCGTTGTAGCGGCTCAGATGACCGCCGTACGCGGCCCATCGGCTGTATCTAGTGAGAAAGATCGCTGATGGGCGTCTACAAGCTCATGCGGATGAGCACGCGAGGATTGATCGCAGGACTGTGCCGGCCAAAAGTTGAAGGTCTGGAAAACGTTCCCCTGTCCGGGCCTCTGATTGTCGCGGCAAATCATCTGTCGTTCCTGGATAGCGTTCTGGTCCAGGCCCTCATGCCCAGAAGCGTCGCCTTCTTTGCCAAAGCCGAATACTTCACCGGCAAGGGAATCAAAGGTGCTGCCATGCGGTCCTTCTTTGAAGGCGTGGGCTCAATTCCCGTTGAGCGAGGGCAACAGGCGGCCAGCGTCGCAGCATTGCGAACGTTGCTGGACATCCTCGAGGAGGACGGCGGGATCGGTATCTATCCCGAGGGGACCCGATCGAGGGACGGACTGCTCTACCGTGGAAGAACCGGTGTGGGATGGCTGGCCCTGACCACCGGAGCCCCCGTGCTTCCTGTTGGTCTCATCGGGACCGAGGAACTCCAGCCTGCAGGAAAAAAGGGCATCAAACCCCAGCAGTTCACCATGCGAATCGGCAAGCCGCTGGTATTCCCGAAGACCGGTCCCGATCATTCCCTGCCGGAACGACGCAAGACTACCGACGCCATCATGGACGCCATTGCTGAATTGAGCGGACAGGAACGATCCTCAACCTACAACCAGAGCCCGAGCGCATAGACATCTGCTGTGCCCGTGAATGCCTGATGTCCTCCTAGACTGGATGGGTGGCAGATCCAACAACGTACCGACCCCGGACCGGGGAGATACCCACCGAACCAGGGGTGTACCGCTTCCGGGATGAACACCGCCGTGTCATCTACGTGGGCAAGGCCAAAAATCTGCGGTCCAGGCTCAACTCGTATTTCGCGAACCCCGGATCACTCATGCCTCGAACCCGAGCCATGGTCTACACGGCCACGAGCGTCGAATGGACGATGGTGGGGAGCGAGCTGGAGGCCCTTCAGCTCGAATACACCTGGATCAAGGAATTCACCCCGAAGTTCAACATCATGTTTCGGGATGACAAGTCCTATCCATACCTGGCTGTCACTATGGGCGAGAAATTCCCGCGTGCCCAGGTGATGAGAGGCGAGCGGAAAAAGGACACCAGATACTTCGGGCCGTTCTATCCTGCCAAGGCGATCCGGGAGACCCTGGACACGCTCCTGCGGGTCTTCCCCGTCAGAACGTGCAGCAAGGGCGTTTTCAACCGCGCCCAGCGCACGGGGCGGCCCTGCCTGCTTGGCTACATCGGCAAGTGTTCGGCACCGTGCGTGGGCTGGATATCCGAGGAGGATCACCGAGCTCTTGCTGAACAGCTGTGTACGTTCATGTCAGGGGAGCCCAAACCGTTCATTCTGCGTCTGGAAAAGGAAATGGCCCGGGCCGTTGAGGAGCTGGACTACGAAACCGCTGCCCGTGTTCGGGACGACATCGCAGCACTGAAGCGTGTGTTTGAACGAAATACTGTCGTGTTGCCAGAAGACACCGACGCCGATGTTTTTGCTATTGAAGAGGACGAGCTGGAGGCTGCCGTCCAGGTTTTTCACGTTCGTGGGGGCCGTATCCGCGGACAGCGTGGGTGGGTTGTCGAAAAGGTTGAGGAGACCTCAACGCCGGAGCTTGTCGAGCATCTGATGCAGCAGGTTTATGGCGAGGGTGATATCAGCAATAATGACATCCCGCGGGAGGTCCTCGTCCCTGTTCTCCCCTCGAATGCGGAGCATCTCTCGGTATGGCTGCGCGGATTACGGGGCGCGCGGGTGGACATGAGGGTTCCCCAGCGTGGCGACAAAGCCACTCTCATGCAGACGGTGGCCCAGAATGCCGCCGATTCCCTGCGGCTCCACAAGTCCAAACGCGCCGGAGATCTGACCACTCGTTCAGCCGCGCTGCAGGAGCTCCAGGCTGCGCTCGACCTGCCAGTTCCTCTCATGCGGATTGAGTGCTTCGACATTTCCCACGTTCAGGGAACCAATGTTGTCGCTTCGATGGTGGTCGTTGAAGATGGTCTCCCGCGCAAGGCGGAGTATCGCAAGTTCAACATCACCGGCGATGCGGCACGGGATGACACCGCCTCCATGTACGACGTCATCAGCCGCCGGTTCCGCAATTATCTGCGCGACAAGGACGCCGCTGCGGAGGTGGAGTCCCGTGAGTCGCCAATTGACGGCGTAGACGGCCTGGCGGACACGGTCATGGCGGATACCACGACGCCGACGTCCAGCCGGAAGTTCGCGTACCCGCCGAATCTTGTGGTGGTGGATGGCGGAAAGCCGCAGGTCGCGGCGGCGTCGCGTGCGCTCGGAGATCTCGGCGTGCATGATGTTTTCGTTATCGGGCTGGCCAAACGGCTGGAGGAAGTATGGGTACCCGACTCAGAGTTCCCGGTGATCCTCCCTCGTGCATCGCAGGGACTCTTCATGCTCCAGCGCATCAGGGACGAGGCGCACCGATTCGCCATAACCTTCCATAGGCAGAAGCGCGGAAAGTCGATGACTGAGTCAGTGCTGGACACTGTGCCGGGACTCGGGCCAGCCCGAAGAAAAGCTTTGGTCAAGCATTTTGGGTCCGTGAAAAAACTCCGGGCAGCAACGGTCGCGGAGCTTCAGGAGGTCCCCGGCGTCGGCCCGGCACTCGCGGCCGAAATATCAGGCCGTATCGGTCCCGGTGCGGAAGAACCAGCAGCAGTTCAATTGAATACCGCAACCGGCGAAGTCAGTGATTCTTGACTAGGCTGAGATGGGAGGGAACGGTCGATCACCGTTCCCCGCGTCACCGTCTGGAAATTCCAGTGCTGCCAATAAACGACAGGACTCTCGTATGACCTCCTCAACAGCCGCAACACCTCCTTCTCCGGTTCAGTCGGAGATGCTCGTCGTTACGGGTATGTCGGGAGCAGGACGAAGCACAGCTGCCAATGCACTTGAAGATCATGGCTGGTATGTCGTGGAGAACCTGCCACCGCAGATGCTCGGCACCCTGACGTCTCTGGTGGCCAGAACGCCGGGTTCCATTCCCAAGCTGGCAGTGGTGATCGATGTACGCAGCAAATCGCTCTTCGAGGATATTCGGGAAGCGCTCAGGGCTATTGGCGTCGCCGGCGTGAATTACCGGGTCCTGTTCCTGGACGCAGCCGACGACGTCCTGGTGCGCCGGTTCGAACAGGGACGACGTCCTCATCCGCTTCAGGGTGACGGACGGATCCTTGACGGTATCGGTGCGGAACGTGAAGTCCTCAAGGAAATGAGGCAGGCATCAGAAGTTGTTCTTGATACAACGGACCTGAATGTCCATGAACTGGCGACGGCTATCACCGAGCTGTTCTCCGAGAGCGGCCCTGTGGTGCTCCGGCTCAATATCATGAGTTTTGGCTTCAAGTATGGGCTTCCGGTGGACGCAAACTTTGTGGCCGATGTCCGGTTCATTCCCAATCCGCACTGGGACCCCGAGCTGCGTCCTTTCACAGGGCTCGATAAGCCGGTCAGTGATTTCGTCCTGGTGGCCTCGGGCGCGGAGGAGTTTGTGGACAGGTATGTTCATGCGCTGGAACCGGTGCTTGACGGCTACCGCAGGGAGAACAAGCACTACGCCACTATCGCCGTCGGCTGTACCGGGGGAAAGCACCGTTCCGTGGCTGTGACCGAGGAACTCGCGAAGCGTCTGGCACAGCTGCCTCGTGTGGTGGTCAAGGCCCACCACCGTGACCTCGGGAGGGAATAATGGCGCTCCTGACCGGCCCTCTGCCGATGGTTCCTGCTGATGGCCAGGGTCATGGAAAGGACGCTGCGCCGTCGGTCGTTGCACTGGGGGGAGGGCACGGTCTATCGGCGTCGTTGTCTGCCCTGCGGCTGCTGACGTCGGAGCTTACAGCAGTTGTCACCGTAGCGGACGACGGCGGCTCCTCCGGCCGCTTGAGGCGGGAGTTGTCGGTACTTCCGCCTGGCGATCTGCGAATGGCGTTGTCGGCCCTGTGCGATGACACTGATTGGGGGCGAACCTGGCGGGATGTGATGCAGCACCGGTTCACGTCCACGTCGGGCGAGACCGGGTCTCTGGACGGGCACGCCCTGGGCAATCTACTGATCGTCACGTTATGGGAGCTGCTCGGAGATCCGGTTGCCGGCCTGCAGTGGGCCGGCGCGCTCCTTGGTGCCCGTGGCAAGGTTGTTCCCATGGCCAGCGTGCCGTTGACCATTGAGGGCGACGTCCTGTCCGAGATTGACGGACGCCTCGTTCGCGAAACCATCCATGGTCAGGCGCAGCTCGCAGTCGCGGGGAGTACCCGAAATGTCAGTGATGTTCGGCTCCTTCCACAAGGTGCCCCAGCGTGTATCGACGCGCTGAACGCCGTCGAACTTGCCGATTGGGTTGTCCTCGGACCTGGGTCCTGGTACACCTCTGTGCTACCGCACCTGCTGTTGCCGGAACTGCGGGACGCACTGTGCCAGACGACGGCCAAGCGCTGTCTGACCATGAACCTGAGTAATGAAACACATGAGACGGCGGGGATGCGTGCCGTCGACCACCTGAAAGTCATCAAGCGTTACGCCCCGGAGCTCCGGCTCGATGTTGTCCTGGCAGATCCCTCCGTGGTCGACGACAGGAGTGAATTCGAACGGGAAGCGGCAGCGATGGGCGCCCGCGTCCTTTTGGGTAAAGTGGGTTCTTTCACGGGATCGCCCAATCATGACCCGTTGCGTCTGGCTACCCTCTATCGGGACGCCTTCGGCGCAGACTGACCGTTTTGCAGAGGAGAGTGTATTCGTGGCCCTGACTGCGGACGTCAAAGAAGAGCTATCACGCCTGAATGTCCGGAAATCATCCGAACGTAAGGCAGAGGTCTCTGCCACTCTCCGTTTCGCCGGAGGACTTCACATCATTTCGGGCCGGATCGTCATTGAGGCCGAGGTGGATCTGGCGTCCACCGCGCGGCGGCTCCGCTCTGCCATTGCGGAGGTGTACGGCCACGGCTGCGAGATCATTGTTGTCTCCGGCGGAGGGCTCAGGCGGGGAAACCGGTACGTCGTCCGTGTCGTGCGCGACGGAGAGTCGCTGGCTAGGCAGACGGGTCTGTTGGACGCCAGGGGCCGGCCGGTCAGAGGACTGCCCTCCGTCGTGGTCAACGGTTCAGTTGCTGACGCCGAAGCCGTGTGGCGTGGCGCCTTTCTGGCCCATGGCTCGCTGACAGAGCCAGGGCGCTCGTCTGCTCTTGAGGTCACATGCCCGGGACCCGAGTCAGCATTGGCTCTCGTCGGTGCTGCGCGCAGGCTCGGCATCACTGCCAAGGCCCGCGACGTTCGTGGGGTTGATCGGGTGGTCATCCGGGACGGGGATCACATTGCGGCGCTGCTGACGCGCATGGGAGCCCACGACGCGTTGATGATGTGGGAAGAACGCAGGATGCGTAAGGAAGTTCGAGCCACTGCCAACCGGCTCGCGAATTTCGACGATGCGAACCTGCGCAGATCAGCACAAGCGGCCGTGGCGGCCGGTGCCCGCGTTGAACGAGCCCTCGAAATTCTTGCCGATGATGTACCAGAGCATCTGAAATATGCGGGAGAGCTGCGAGTCGGCCACAAGCAGGCGAGCCTCGATGAGCTGGGGCGGCTCGCGGATCCTCCCATGACCAAGGACGCCGTCGCAGGACGAATCCGGCGTCTGCTGGCCATGGCAGACAAGAGAGCCGTCGAACTCGGCATCCCGGGTACGGAGACCAATGTGACCGAGGAGATGCTCGACGAGTAATTATCTGCATAGGATGGTTGAGAGGTCTCACATAGTGGGGCCCGGCTCCGGGCACGCCAGATCGGACAGCCACTGGGTGACCTGTTGCCGAAGCAAGAACTGGCACGACTAGTTATTGGAGGATTCAGTGAACACTTACACACTGCCCGAGCTCGACTACGACTATGCGGCCCTCGAGCCCCATATCTCCGCGCGGATCATGGAGCTTCACCACAGCAAGCACCATGCGGCCTACGTCAAGGGTGCCAACACTGCCATGGAGAAGTTGGCAGAGGCGCGGGACAAGGGAGACTTCGCATACATCCCGCAGTTGTCCAAGGACCTTGCTTTCCACACGGGAGGTAACACCAACCACACCATCTTCTGGAAGAATCTCTCACCCGAGGGCGGCGGCCGGCCTGAAGGCGAGCTGGCGGCAGCCATCGATGATGCTTTTGGATCGTTCGACGCATTCCAGGCCCAGTTCAATGCTGCTGCCCTGAGCCTCCAGGGATCCGGTTGGGCGTTCCTGGCGTACGAGCCCGTTGGCGGAAACCTTGTTATCGAGCAGCTTTACGATCAGCAGGGCAACGTCGCAGTGGGTACTGTGCCCCTTCTCATGCTCGATATGTGGGAGCACGCTTTCTACCTCGACTACGTCAACGTCAAGGCAGACTATGTGAAGGCTTTCTGGAACATTGTGAACTGGCAGGACGTGGCAGCACGCTTCGACGCTGCACGTTCCAACGCGACCGGCCTTATCATCGTCGGTCAGTAGGAAAAAGTTGGTTGAACGCATCAGGGCCCTCCCTGATGCGTAGACTGGAATCCGGAGGGTGCTCCAAGGGTGATTGATCACCCGGGTGCGCCTTCCGGGACCGGCAGCAGATTTGTTCGGGTCCACAGCACAATCGGTATTGCCCATGGCCAGTTGATGCTCCACGGTTACTGGCCTCGTCGCCTACCAAGGAGATTTTGACGTGACTACACGAATTGGTATCAACGGCTTCGGCCGCATCGGACGTAATTTCCTTCGGGCCGCTCTTGCTCAGGGCGTGGACCTTGAGGTAGCTGCAATTAACGATCTCGCCGACACCAAGACCCTCGCGCACCTTCTGAAATACGACAGCGTTGCAGGTCGGCTCTCGGAGGAGATTTCGGTTCAGGAAGATCAGCTGGTGGTGGACGGCCACAGCATCAAGGTCCTCGGTGAGAAAGACCCGGCGAACCTGCCGTGGAAAGATCTGGGCGTTGACATCGTCATCGAGTCGACAGGTCTTTTCACCAAGGCGGAAGATGCCCGGAAGCATATTGACGCAGGAGCACGGAAAGTCATTATTTCGGCCCCGGGTAAGGGCACGGACCTGACCGTCGTCATGGGCGTCAATGACAACCTCTACGACGATGAGCAGCACGACATCATCTCCAACGCGTCCTGCACCACGAATTGCCTGGGGCCGCTCGCCAAGATCCTCAATGACAATTTCGGGATCGAACGCGGCCTCATGACCACGATTCACGCCTACACGGCCGACCAGAACCTGCAGGACGCTCCTCACCGCGATCTGCGGCGAGCCAGGGCGGCAGCCATCAACGTGGTACCGACCTCTACGGGAGCGGCCAAAGCGATAGGTCTGGTCATCCCCGAGCTGCAGGGCAAGCTGGACGGGTTTGCAGTCAGGGTTCCCGTCCCCACCGGCTCGCTGACGGACCTTACCGTGACGGTCTCGCGCGAAGTGACGGCTGAAGAGGTCAACGAGGCGTACCGCAAGGCTGCCGACCAAGACCAGTGGCAGGGCATTCTCACGTACACTGAAGAGCCTTTGGTCTCCTCCGACATCGTCTCCGATCCAGCATCTGCGATCTTCGATTCAGGGTTGACTAAGGTGCTGGGAAATCAGGTAAAAGTGGTGGCCTGGTATGACAATGAATGGGGCTATTCACATCGCCTCGTAGACATCGCTGAGCTCGTTGCTTCCAAATTCACGTCCTCTTCGGACTAAAGCAGAAAGTTGACTGTGGCCTACTTCTCCCTCGATGATCTCCTCTCCTCGGACGTGCGCGGACGTACGGTGCTGGTCCGGTCGGATCTCAACGTTCCACTTGAGAACCGGACGGTATCCGATGACGGGCGAATCCGCGCTTCCGTGCCTGTTATCAGTGCGCTAGCCGAGGCCGGTGCGCGCGTCATCGTCATGGCGCATCTGGGCAGGCCAAAGGGAGAAGTGAAGCCCGAGTTCTCGCTTGAACCGGTGGTGGAGAGATTGCGGGAGATCGTTCCCTTCGCTGTCCGGTTCGCCTCGGATACCTCCGGCAAGGACGCCCGGGAACGGGCCGCTTCGCTTGGGGAGGGGGAAGCTCTGGTGTTGGAGAACCTCCGCTTTGATCAGCGGGAAACCAGCAAGGACGACGAGCAGCGGAATGAATTCGCTGCTGAGCTTGCCTCGCTTGCCGGAGAGAACGGTGCCTATGTGGACGACGCCTTTGGTGCCGTTCATCGTCGGCATGCGAGCGTGGCGGATATTGCGCGTCACCTGCCGGCGTTCATGGGGAATCTTGTCAGCACCGAACTTGAAGTTCTCGGAAAGCTTACAGACAAGCCTGACCACCCCTACGTAGTGGTCCTGGGTGGCGCAAAAGTGTCGGACAAGCTTGCGGTCATAGACAACCTCATGAAGCGGGCGGACTACGTTCTGGTGGGCGGCGGGATGGTGTTCACTTTCCTCGCGGCCCAGGGGCACAAGATCGGGGGAAGCATGTTGGAAGCCGACCAGATTGACACCGTTCGCGGGTACCTGGATGCTGCCGAGGAAGCAGGCTGCCAGTTTGTTCTCCCCACAGACATAGTGGTCGCCTCGGAGTTCGCTGCGGGCGCCCAACACGAGGTCCTCTCTGCGGACAGCATTGAGAAGGCCTCTTTCGGGTCTTCAGGGCTCGGGTTGGATATCGGGCCTGAATCCGCTGACGCATTCGCCCGTCATATTCGTTCAGCTGGAACGGTGTTCTGGAACGGTCCCATGGGCGTCTTTGAGTTCGACGCTTTTGCCCATGGCACACGTACCGTCGCGCAGGCGTTGGCAGACAGCGACGGATTCACGGTTGTCGGCGGCGGCGATTCCGCGGCTGCTGTCCGGGCTCTTGGTTTCGACGAGGATTCATTCGGCCACATCTCCACCGGTGGCGGGGCAAGTCTGGAGTACCTGGAAGGCAAGGAGCTCCCCGGTCTTGTGGCCCTGGACCGCTCATAGCCCTTGCAGTTCCTGACGTAGCCGACAGCACATGCCTTGGAAAGGTACGAGATGACCACTCAGACAAATGGAAAATTTGACCGGAAGCCGCTGATAGCGGGTAACTGGAAAATGAACATGGATCATGTTCAGGGAATTACGCTTCTCCAGAAACTAGCGTGGACGTTGGACGACGCCAACCATGATCACCAACGGGTAGAGGTTGCCGTTTTCCCGCCGTTCACGGACCTCCGGGGCGTCCAGACCCTGGTTCACGGTGACGAGCTCGATATTGTGTATGGCGCACAGGACCTGTCACCGCACGATTCCGGTGCGTACACGGGCGACATCTCGGGTCAGTTTCTGGCGAAACTGAAATGTACCTATGTCCTGGTGGGACATAGCGAACGCCGCAGCATCCACGGCGAAGATGATGAAACGGTGGGCCGCAAGATCGCTGCTGCTTTCAAACATCAGCTTGTTCCGATCCTTTGCGTCGGTGAAGGATTGGACGTCCGGCAGGCGCAGGAACACGTGGAGCACACTCTGACCCAGCTCCGCGCTGCAGTGCAGGGCCTTTCCCCTGAACTGGCTCGTCAGCTAGTCATCGCCTACGAACCTGTCTGGGCCATCGGAACGGGCGAGGTAGCCGGGCCGGAGGACGCCCAGGAGATGGCAGCCGCGATCCGCGCGGAGATGACCAGGCTCTATGATTCCTCGGTCGCTGAAGCTTCGCGGATCCTCTATGGTGGATCAGTGAAGGCTGCGAATGCTGCGGCTACCCTGCGGCAGCGCGACGTTGACGGCGTATTGGTCGGCGGCGCCAGTCTGGACCCGGCGGAGTTTGCTAATATCGTTAGGTTCGAGCATCACCTGGTGACGGACTAGCCGCTTCGCGGATTATCTACGAAACCGTCGCTCGTCGCCCCGGAAAGGCCATTGTGGAAATTCTCAAGATCGTTATGCTGGTTTTCCTCGGTATCACCAGTTTGTTGCTGACCCTTCTGATTCTGCTGCACAAAGGCCGCGGCGGCGGAATGTCGGACATGTTCGGCGGTGGAATGAGCTCCAACATGGGATCATCTGGTGTGGCAGAGCGGAACCTGAACCGGTTCACGGTGGCGCTTAGCATCATCTGGGGTGTTGTGATCGTCGGACTCGGCCTCCTGCAGAGGTTTTCCGGCGAATCCTGATTCAGGACAAAATTCTTAGACATAGGAACAGGCAGGGCGTATGCCCTGCCTGTTCCTTGTTGTTTCAGCGTGAGTACCGACTCAGGGGAGCAGGGGTGCGGGTACCCGGGCGGCTGCCTGGCGGTCGATCATCCAGAGAGTCCGCTGTCTACCACGGGCACCCGCAGCGGGTACCTGAATGGGGGAGGCCCCTGCCAGAGCGAGTCCGACGGCGCCAGCCTTGTCTTCTCCAGCCACGGCCAGCACTACGTCCTCGGCTGATGTGATGGTTTCCAGAGTCAACGAGACACGTTCCGGGGGCGGCTTCGGTGAATCGTGGACGCCGATGACATACGCGCCCGTTGACCGGATGGCATCCATCTCCGGAAAGAGCGAAGCTACGTGGGCGTCCGGACCGACTCCGAGGAGCAGGACGTCGAAAATCGGCAGTTCCGTTGTGCCGGTACGTGCTGCGTCGCGAGCGAGCTCGTCCGCATAGGCGGTGACGGCTGTCGAGAGGTCATCGAACGTATCCGTCGAACCCATCGGATGGACCCGATCAGGGTCAAGGCCCACGTGATCCAGAAGCGCGGCCCTGGCCTGCACATGGTTGCGATCCGCATGATCGGCAGGCAGGAACCGTTCGTCACCCCACCAGACATTGACCTTTTTCCAGTCCACAGAGTCACGCTGAGCATGTGAAGCTGTCGCCCGCAGAGCTGCAATTCCTACTGTGCCGCCAGTCAGGACGACCGTGGCTTCACCGCGCTCCTGCTGTGCCTCCTGGAGCCTTTTCAACAGATGCGTCGCTACAGACTCGGCGACGCCGTCGCCGTCGTCGTGCAGACTGATGTCCGGTTCAGCGTTCACTGGTCCTCACACTCCTCAAGTTGGTTCTGGCAAGGCCTTCGGTGATGACTTCTCCGAACACCTCATCCGGGTCGAGTCTGCGGAGCTCCTCGGCAAGACAGTCCTGCAGGTTTCTGCGCGGCAGGGAGATCCGTTGAACATTCTGACGCGGCTGGTATAGCTCGGCCACCACCTGATATGGACGACACAGTTCAATGTCACCATTGCGACGGGACAGCCTGACGCTGCGGATCCCCGTACCTTCCGGACGAGCCGCGATAGTCACAGGCACTCCAAGAGTCAGGGTCAGCCAGGCTGCAAGAAGCACGGTGCTCGGCGAATCAGAGGCACCCTCCACCGTCACGGCATCAACCTCTGAGGGGTCGAGCTGGTCCATGACCGCGGCCAGCTGAATACGCCAGTTGGTGAGCCGGGTCCAGGACAGGTCTGTGTCGCCGGCAGTGTAGGTCTTCTGAAGCTGGAACAGCGCGCTACGGGGATCAGGCTCATTCGCGGAGTCAGTAATGCGGCGATGGGCAATGGCTCCAATGGAGGTCTTTGCCGCTGATTCCGGTGCGCCATGGGGCCACCAGGCAACAATGGGTGCATCCGGCAGCAACAGTGCAGATACCAGAGACTCGCTCTCCGTTGTCAGTTCACCAGACGCGGACAGGAGGATGACTTCGGATGCTCCAGCATCGCCGCCTACGCGGATCTGGGCATCGAGTCCAGTGGGAGCCGCGGGATCACCTGCGATGAGCACAATGATCCGGCATGGGTGTTCCCTGCTGGCAGCATTGGCTGCGTCAATGGCCCCTTCCTCGTATCCTTCCTGCGTCATGACGACGAGGGTCATGACGCGGCCGAGGGCTACGACACCGCCCTGCTCACGCATGGAGACAATCTTCTTTGAGACCAGTGACGTTGTGGTGTTGGGGAGATCAACGATCATGGCCGCCTCCACGTCCTTCCATCGCGTGCCAGCAGTTCGTCGGCGGAATCGGGCCCCCAGCTACCCGGCGAATATGGTTCGGGCTGCTCATCGAGACCGGCCCAGTACTCCTCGAAGGGATCGAGAATCTTCCAGGAGAGCTCAACTTCCTCATGCCGCGGGAACAACGGCGGTTCGCCCAGAAGCACATCGAGAATGAGTCGTTCATAGGCTTCAGGGCTCGATTCAGTGAAGGAGTGTCCGTAGCCGAAGTCCATGGTTACATCGCGGACCTCCATCTGCGTGCCCGGGACTTTCGATCCGAATCTGATCGTTGCACCCTCGTCTGGCTGGACGCGGATCACGACGGCGTTCTGACCGAAATCGTCGTCGCTGTGGTCCCGGAAGAGCAGATTCGGTGCCCGTTTCAGGACAACAGCGATTTCCGTGACACGACGACCGAGGCGTTTGCCGGCCCGAAGATAAAACGGCACACCAGCCCACCGGCGCGTATTGATGTCCAACCGGAGCGCGGCAAAAGTTTCGGTCCGCGAGAGCGGATTGAACCCCTCCTCGTCAAGAAAGCCCGTGACGCGTTCACCTCCCTGCCAACCGCCGGTGTACTGTCCGCGCGCCGAGTGCTGGGAAAGGTCTGCTGGCAATCGCACTGCTGCGAGGACCTTTTCCTTCTCGGCCCGCAGATCGGCGGCATTGAAGGAAATCGGTTCTTCCATAGCTGTCAGCGCAAGCAGCTGCAGCAGATGGTTCTGGATGACGTCCCGGGCGGCTCCGACGCCGTCGTAATAACCGGCGCGGCCACCAATCCCGATGTCCTCCGCCATGGTGATCTGTACGTGGTCTACGTAGTTGGAGTTCCAGAGCGGTTCGAAGAGCTGGTTGGCGAAACGTAGCGCCAGAATGTTCTGAACGGTTTCCTTGCCGAGGTAGTGGTCGATCCTGAAGACCGAATCAGCTGGAAATACTGATTCGACGATCCGGTTCAGTTCCCTGGCGGATGCCAGATCGTGCCCGAATGGCTTTTCAATGACGACGCGGCGCCATGGTTTGGGACCTTCGTCAGGTGTTGGTGCCTCGGCCAGCCCTGAGCTGGAGAGCTGCTGGCAGACGACCTCGAACGAGTTCGGCGGAATGGACAGGTAGAACGCGTGGTTTCCCTGGGTGCCCCGCACAGCATCCAGCTCCTGCATGGTCTCTTTCAGCCGGAGGTACGCCTCATCGTCGTCGAATTCTCCCTGAACAAAACGGATACCCTCAGCGAACTGCTCCCACACCGTTTCATTGAAAGGGGTTCGCGCATACTTGCGAACACTTTCTTCAACCTGTGCCGAGAAGTGGGCGTCGTCCCAGTTTCGACGCCCAAATCCTACAAGCGCGAAACTGGGTGGCAGTAGCCCGCGATTTGCCAGGTCGTAAATGGCCGGCATGAGTTTTTTTCTGGCTAGATCACCGGTGACGCCGAAGAGGACGAGCGACGACGGCCCGGCAATACGGTTGAGACGGCGATCGCGCGGATCCCGGAGCGGGTTGCTCCGGGAAGCGGTGTTGAGCGGCATTGATTACTTTCTGACGTCGAGTAGGCGGTTGACTGCGCTCTGAAGCTGGGCCAGGCCACGAGCCCGATCCCGCAGATGGAGCCTGAGGACGGGGCGGCCATGGTCAGCAAGAACTTGCGCGTCCCCCGCGGCCTGCGCGGCGATCAGCTCACCGAAGGTGAATTCCCTGCCGGGGATCTGAAGATCGGACGCAGGGTCTCCGGTAATTTGCAGGAAGACGCCGACGGAGGGACCCCCCTTGTGAAACTGTCCGGTGGAGTGGAGGAAGCGGGGCCCCCAGCCGAAGGTGACGGGCCGGCCTGTGACCTCTGCGAGGTGGGACCGGATGGATCCCAGATCGTCGGATTCCCGGTTCAGGTACGCCTGAATACTGAGGTATCCATCGGAACCCAGTGTCGAGAGAAGGCTTTCCAGAACCGATTCAAGACTCTTCGCGTCCTCCGCGACGACGCCATCACTGCCGCGGACTCCGACGTCGTCGAATACAGCCACGGCTGGGGATGGCTCCGGTTTCTGGTCCAGAAGACCTCGGGCCGCATTTTTAGCCGCTTCGACATCAGGCTGGTCGAACGGGTTGATGCCCAGAAGGCGCCCCGCAATGACGGTCGCAAATTCCCAGAGCATCAGCTGGCTTCCGAGGCTGCCGGCAACGAGAATTTCGTTGCCCTCCGGGACAGAGTCTGAATCCTCTGACACAAGGCGGACTACCTGCACGTCGTGCGCAGGATCGCTGGTCTCGGGGGCGTTGGTTTCTGCGACCACGGGGAGCAGGCCGGTGCTGGACTTGCCCGTGGACTCAGCGATGAGCTGCTCGGCCCACGAAGCAAAGCCGGTGAGCTCGGATGCTTCCTCGACGAAAACGATCTTGTCGCGAAGCGGGTTGGTTCCTCCCAGAGCTGCCCCAAGCTTCAGCCCGAGATTGTCTGATGAGTCCTCAGCCAGAACGAAGGTAGCTTCTTCGGCGTCGTCCAGCAACTGCCCGACGTCGGCCCCGGCGAGCCCTGAGGGCACCAGACCGAAAGCAGTCAGAGCCGAATAGCGGCCGCCAACGTTCGGATTCGCGTTGAACACATGGCGGTAGCCTTCTTGCCGGGCCTGAGCATCGAGGGCTGATCCCGCGTCTGTCACGACGACGATCCGGCTCGCGGCGTCGAGGCCTGCCTGTGTGAATGCTTCGGCGAAGATCCTCAGCTGTGAGTCTGTTTCCAGAGTGGAGCCTGATTTCGAGGAAACAACGATGGCCGTGCGGCCAAGATCTGTCTCAAGGGCAGCGTTCACCTGGTTCGGGTCGGTTGAGTCCAGGACTGTCAACGGCACCTGCGCGGCAGCGGTAATCAGCTCTGGTGCCAGGGAGGAACCGCCCATTCCGGCAAGAACGTAGCGATCCACGCCGTCGGCCGCAAAGCTTTGACGCAGGTCCAGGATCTCCTGGATCAGAGGACGTGAGGAAGCCGCCAGGTCCACCCAATCCAGTCTCTTGGAGGCTTCAGCCTCCGCATCCGGGCCCCAGAGAGTGGCGTCCTTGGCCATGATTCTGGAGGCTACTGAGTCGTCGATCAACGTCTGTACGTGCGCATCAATGGCGTTGAGTCCTGCGCCGGATGCCTGTACGGAGAGACTGCTCATGCGGACTTTCCTGCCTTTCCCAAAGCTTCGGTAACCGTCTGCAACAGTTCATCCCAACTGGCCACGAATTTGTCAACGCCTTCCTTCTCAAGCTGCATCACGACGTCGTTGTAGGAGATGCCGTTCCGGTCCAGGTTGTCGAGCAGCTTTCGCGAATCCTCGTAGGTGCCCTGAACGGTGTTGCCGGTGATCTCTCCATGGTCTGCCGTCGCCTGAAGCGTTTTTTCCGGCATGGTATTGACCACGTGGTCGGCGACGAGTTCCGTGACATACATGGTGTCCGGGTACGCCGGATCCTTGACGCCAGTGGATGCCCACAGGGGGCGCTGGGTACGCGCTCCGGCATCGGCCAGGGTCTTCCAGCGCTCCGTTCCGAACTGTTCCTCGTAGATCTGGTAGGCGAGCCGGGCGTTCGCTATTCCGGCCTTTCCACGAAGCTCCTTGGCCTCGGGTGTTCCCAGGCCATCGAGTCGCTTGTCGATTTCGGTGTCCACACGGGAGACAAAGAACGATGCAACGGAATGGATCTTCGAAAGATCGTGCCCGTTCTCCCGCGCCTTCTCGATTCCCAGCATGTACGCGTTGATGACGGAGCGATAGCGTTCCAGCGAGAAAATGAGCGTCACATTGACGCTGATACCCAGTGCCAGAGTCTCCGTGATCGCTGGCAGTCCCTCTTCGGTGGCAGGGATCTTGATGAGAACGTTGGAACGTTGGACTTTCGCATGAAGCCGCTTGGCCTCTTCGATGGTGGCATCGGTCTGCGCCGAAAGACGCGGGTCCACTTCAATGGATACGCGGCCATCTACTCCGTCGGTCTCTTGTGCGCCCGCCGCAAAGATGTCACAAGCCTGAGCGACGTCGTCCGTCGTGATGTTGAAAATTGCCTCATCGACGGATGCCCCAGCGTCAGCGAGCGCCTGGACCTGCGCGGCGTACGATGCTCCGTTCTTGAGGGCAGCAGCGAAGATGCTTGGATTGGTGGTTACTCCGACGACGTTGTATTCGTCGATGAGCGTCTCAAACTCGCCGGAATTGATTCTCTCGCGGGAGAGGTCGTCCAGCCAGATGGAAACACCGGCGTCGGAGAGTGCCCGGGTTGGATTGGAAGTCATGTAATGCTCCTTTTGTCGCAAACGGACTATTGCTGGTCGCCAGTTTCAGTTGAGCGGGTACCGGAAGGTAGAGCCACGGTGCCGGTGGGGGCCGCCGGTGCCTCGCCGACGGCGGCCAGGGAGTCCTTGGCAGCCTGGATGACAGCTTCCGCTGTGATTCCGAACTCGTTGAACAGGGTCTTGTAGTCGGCGGAGGCGCCAAAATGCTCGAGTGAGACCGAGCGGCCTGCATCGCCCACGAGGTCTCGCCACCCAAGGGCCAGACCCGCTTCAACCGAAACGCGTGCGCGCACCTGTGGTGGAAGCACCTGCTGCCGGTACGCTGCATCCTGACGGTTGAACCACTCCAGGCACGGCATGGAGACGACCCGCGCTGGAATGTTTTCGGCCTGCAGTCTTTCCCGGGCCTCGACGGCCAACTGGACTTCGGAACCCGTGCCGATGAGGATGACTTCGGGCTCGCAGTCGACGCCGTCGCGCTCGGCTTCGGCAAGGATATAGGCACCGCGCGCGACGCCCTCGACGCTGCCGAACTTACCGTTGCCAGCCGCCCCGTCTCCACGATCGAAAGTGGGGACGTTCTGCCTCGTGAGGACAATGCCGGCAGGGTTCGAGGTGTTCTCCAGAATCGCTTTCCAGGAGGCGCTCACCTCGTTCGCGTCCGCAGGCCGTACGACGTCGAGACCGGGTATGGCCCGCAGCGAAGCCAGTTGTTCGACGGGCTGGTGGGTTGGTCCGTCTTCGCCGAGCCCAATGGAGTCGTGGGTCCAGACATAGATGGCGGGAACGCCCATTAGCGCGCCCAGACGGATTGCAGGACGCTGATAATCACTGAATATCAGGAAGGTAGCGGAAAACGCCCTCGTGCTGCTGTGCATGACGATGCCGTTGACGATCGCGGCTGCTGCGTGCTCTCTGATGCCGAAGTGGAGTGTGCGGCCGTAGGGGTTGCCGTTCCACATCTCGGTCTGTTTCGACGCCGGGATGAAGGAGGGATAGTTCTCGAATGCGGTGTTGGTGGATCCAGCCAGATCGCAGGAGCCTCCCCACAGCTCCGGCAGGACATCTGCGACAGCGTTGAGGACTGACCCCGAAGCCTTCCGCGTTGCTACTGCTTTTCCTGCTTCAAAGGTTGGGAGTGATGCTTCCCAACCATCCGGCAGTTGCCGTGCAGCGACACGGGCAAGCGACTCGGCTGACTCAGGATTCGACGACTTCCAGTCCTCGAAACCGCGGTCCCACTCTTCCCGTGCGGCACGTCCGCGATCCACAGCTTGACGGGTGTGGGCCAGCACGTCTTCATCGACTTCGAACGTCTGCTCCGGATCGAACCCGAGTTCCTTCTTGACGGCTGCAACTTCGTCCGCGCCCAGAGCAGAGCCGTGGATGGCGCCCGTGTTCTTCTTGTTCGGCGCTGGCCACCCGATGATCGTCCGCAAGGCAATGATCGACGGTTTGGAGGTTTCCGCCTTTGCCGATTTCAGGGCCCGGTACAGTTCCTGGACATCCTCGACATATTCACCCGTCTTGGTCCAGTCAACGCGTTGGATGTGCCACCCGTACGCCTCGTAGCGCGCCAGGACGTCCTCACTGAACGCCACGTCTGTGTCGTCTTCGATGGAAATGTGGTTCTGGTCATAGATGACCACAAGGTTGCCCAGTTCCTGGTGCCCGGCCAGGGAAGACGCTTCAGCGGTGACGCCTTCCTGCAGATCGCCGTCAGACGCCATGACCCAGATGGTGTGATCGAAGGGGCTGGTCCCTGCTGCAGCCTCCGGATCAAACATGCCGCGCTGCCTGCGCTGAGCGAAGGCGAAGCCCACCGAAGAGGCAAGGCCCTGACCCAGAGGTCCGGTGGTGATTTCCACGCCAGCTGTGTGGCGGTACTCGGGGTGGCCTGGGGTCTTGGAGTCCCAGGTCCGCAGCGATTTGAGGTCCTCGAGCTCGAGCCCATATCCCGAAAGGAACAGTTGTATGTAGAGGGTCAGGGAGGTGTGTCCGGGAGAAAGTACAAAGCGGTCACGCCCGGTCCACTCGGGATCAGCGGGGTCATGTCGCATGACTTTCTGGAACAGCAAGTAGGCCGCAGGTGCCAGACTCATGGCCGTTCCCGGGTGGCCGTTGCCCACTTTCTCGACCGCATCCGCAGCCAGAATCCTGACGGTGTCAACGCTGCGCTGATCGATCTCGGTCCAATTCAATTCTTGCTCATCCAGCTGTGGCACGGAAACCCAGCCCCTCTCTGTCAGACGGCCTGCGGGGGAGCGGTCAATGGGGCGTTCCAACCCATCACAGGCACGGCCGTTCGGCATTGAATCATCTTCAGTTGTGGGCGCCTCTGGCACTACGGGCGCCCTTGAATCCACCCTATCGCTTATGAACCCAGCGTGTGGGCTCTGTTCGGGATAATGACGCGTCACGACGTCGGGCAGCGACAACGGGCGCAAACTGTTCTACAAGACGTAAAAGGGTATGATGTAGGTGGACTGCGACCCCGGCCAGAACAGAGTGACACTTTCATGAAAATCCAGCATGCTCCCCTCGAGTCTTCGCTCGAGGAGCGTCGAATCGGTTTCGGACGCAAGGCGAAAGCGTATCTTGCCCTCACAAAGCCGCGGGTTATTGAGCTTCTCCTGGTCACCACGCTGCCCACAATGATTTTTGCCCAGCGCGGATTCCCGGATCTCCTCCTGGTCCTGACAACGATGGTTGGCGGAGCGCTGGCTGCCGGTAGCGCAGGTTCGTTCAACTGCTACATTGACCGCGACATCGATAAGGTCATGCACCGCACGGAAAAGCGTCCTCTCGTGACCGGTGAGGTGAGCCCGCGGGAAGCTTTCGTGTTTTCCTGGGTGCTCGCTGTAGCATCGGTGGCCATTCTGTGGCTGGGCGCGAACGTTCTCACCGCGGCGCTTGGGGCAGCCGCGATATTCATGTATGTCGTGATCTACTCCCTGGTCCTCAAGCGGCGGACGTCCCAAAACATTGTGTGGGGCGGGGCGGCTGGCTGCATGCCCGTACTCATTGCCTGGGCTGCAGTCACCAACACCGTTGAATGGCCGGCAGTCATTTTGTTCATGATCATCTTCCTGTGGACGCCGCCGCATTACTGGCCGTTGTCCATGAAGTACGGGGAAGATTACCGGAACGCCAATGTGCCCATGCTGGGTGCAGTCGCGGGCGCGAGACTGGTCTCCGTGCAGGTCGTCCTCTACGGGTGGGCCATGGTGGCATGTTCGCTACTCCTGATTCCGCTGGGCGGCGCCGGGTGGGTGTATACCTTGACCGCTGTCCTTGCCGGCGTCTGGTTCATGGTGGAGTCTCACAAATTGCATGCGAAGGCCAGGCGGGAGACCGTCACTGGCACGGGCGCCATGAAGGTCTTCCACGCTTCCATCAGTTATCTGACGATCATTTTCGTCGCCCTTGCCGTGGACCCGTTCGTGGGGCAGCCACTCTTTTCCTAGGCATCCGCCGGCGAGGCCCGTAGCCGTTAGCATGGAGCCATGGATTTCAGCGGCGTCATTGCCTACCCGGTCACCCCTTTTACCGCCGACGGAGACGTGAATGAGGCAGAACTTCAACGCCTCATAGGTTCGATCGCTGTTTCCGGCGTCGATTCGATCGTGGTTCTGGGCAGTTCCGGCAGTTTCGCCTATCTGAACCGTGCCGAGCGCGAGGCCGTCATCCAATCCTCCGTTGAGGCCGCATCCCAGGCGGCGCCGCAGCTCCCCGTGTATGCCGGTATCAGTGCAGTAGGGACCAGAGAAGTTCTCGCCCATGCCTCCGATGCTGAAGGTGCCGGGGCAAGCGGACTGGTGCTATCTACCGCCTCTTATGTTCCGCTGACCGCTGAGGAAGTGGCAACACAGTGTCGGGCCGTGGCTCAATCGACGGAACTGCCCGTGTGTCTCTACAACAACCCCGGTACAACACAATTCGATTTCCCCCTCGATCTTGTGGCGGAGCTAGCTCAGCTGAACAACGTCGTCGCGTTGAAGGACCCAGGGCTCGATGCCGCAGTCTTCCGCCAGCGCAGTGAGACGCTGAGCACGATGATCGAGGGAGACTTCTGCCACGGAATGAGTGGTGACGCTGCGATAGTGGACAGCAGTAATTCTGAGGTCGCCTGGCATTCGGGGGCCGCGGCCCTGCTGCCGAAGTTCTTCGTCGCCTTGCGGTCTGCTCTCCGCGACGACCGGGTTGAGGACGTCATTGCGGTCCGATCGCTGTTGGACCCGGTCCTGCGGCATCTGACCGAGCAGCGCAAGCTGAGCGGACTCCATTCGCTGGCTCGGGCTTGTGGCTGGGATGCAGGAGACCCTCGTCTGCCGCTGCTTCCGGTCCCGGGTAGCCAGCACCGAGACATGGCGCGTCTGGTTGATCAACTGGTCTAGATCCGCCCCTTCGACTCGGCGGCCTCGGGCCTACACGGGGACAGAATGGCTTTCTGCGTCCAGGCGCCTGGGCTTGTACAGACCCAGATCCACAACGTTGGTGGCGGCTGCCAAGAGTACTGCGGAACCGAGCATGTGGAGCCCAACGAGGATGGCAGGAACACCGGTGAAGTACTGGATGTAGCCAACGCCAGCCTGCAGCACGAGTGCTGCGGCCATGATGTAGAGAGCACGTTGGTAGCGGCGGGGGGCGCGCTGCCTGAGCGCAATGGCAATCGCGGCGGCAGTGGCTGCAACCAGAACGTAGACGGGCAGGACGTGAATCCTGGCGATGAACTCCAGATCGAGGCCGTTGCGTGGCGTGGCGGAGTCACCGGCATGCGGCCCAGCCCCAGTCACAATCACCCCGAGTACGACGGCGACGGCCGTCGAGATCACGATGACCACCGATAGCTGGCGAAGGGTGGCGCTGAGCGGACTGGATACGGCCGGGGCGCTGCGCCCTGTGCGTCCGTAAACCCGGTTGACCAACAGTGTGGCGATGGCCACCAGCGCGATAGAGACGATGAAGTGGAGTCCGACAACCCAGGGATTGAGCTTCGTCAGGACGGTGATGCCGCCAATAATGGCCTGGGCGGGGATGCTGGCGAGCAGGCCCAACGCCAGCAGGAAGAGGTCCCTCCGTTCGCGTCGAATGTTCCAGAGGAACACCAGCATGAGGATGGCCACGATCGCGAGTGCGATGGTCAGCGTTCTGTTTCCGAACTCAATAACCCCGTGAAGGCCCATCTCGGGGGTGTTGACCAGAGAGTCAGCAGTACAGCGCGGCCAGGTCGGGCAGCCCAGGCCACTGGCCGTGAGGCGGACGGCCCCGCCGGTGACTATCAGGACGGTCTGTCCAATGAGGGATGCAACGGCGAGACGGCGGACTACCTTGTTGACTTCCGTTGGAAGTTTCGAGGTTAGGCGCTGGAGGGTGGATGTCATGAGGTCAGCTCCATTTGAACCATTTGATGGCGGCGATCGAGGCCGCTGCGGCCCAGACCACCAACGTGATCATGGGAAGAATGTCGAGTGAGCCGTTGCCAAGGGCTCCGCGGAGTCCCTCGCCGAGCGCCGACGAGGGAAGGATCTCCACATACGGCTGCACGCCTTGGGGCAGTTCGCTGGCCGGGATCAGGATTCCGCCGGCCGCGGCGAGGAGAATCCAGAGGAGATTGGTGACGGCCAGCGTGGCTTCCGGACGAAAAGTGCCGGCGACGAGGAGCCCGAGCGCAGTAAATGCAGCCGCGCCGAGAAGGATGAGCAGGATCGCTGCAGGGATGCCGCCTGGATCCGGCCGCCATCCCATGAACGCGGCGACTGTGCTGATGATGATCACCTGGATCGCGAGGACACATACGACGGCGATGGCCTTGCCGTAAATGAGGCCGGCTTTGCCCAGTGGGGTTGTGGAGAGGAATCGCAGGACGCCGTAGCGACGGTCGAAGCCGGTGGCGATGCCCTGTCCGGTGAATGCTGTTGACATGGCGCACAGTGCCAGAACGCCCGGGGTAGCAACGTTGATCCGGGTGTCTCCGAATCCATCCAGCAGCGGAGTAACGCTCAGTCCAATGAGGGCCAGCAGCGGAAGGATAATTGCCAGAACCAGTTGCTCGCCGTTGCGGAGCATCACTGTGGTTTCGTACGCGCCGTGGGCGAGAATCCGGCGCGGCAGCGATGCTGGAGCATTCATGAGATGGTCCTTCCCGAGAGATCCAGAAAAACGTCCTCGAGACTGCGCGGCACCATGCTGATGGAGTGGGGGAGTACACCGGTTGCTTCCCAGACGGCTGACAGCTGAGCCAACTGGGTGGGACTGATAATTCCTGTCACGGTATAGCGTCCAGGCGTGTTTTCTGCGATCGTCAACGGCTCAGGGAGCTCGAAAATGAGTCCCGGAGGCGCGTCGAAGACGAGGTCCCGGGATTCTCGTTTGTTGGGCCCCGAGGTCAGTTCGGATACCGTTCCCTGGGCTACGGTACGGCCGGCGTCAATGATGTAGACATAGTCAGCGAGCCGCTGTGCGTCTTCCATGAGATGGGTGGTCAGGATGATGCCGAGTCCGTTGGCGCGCTCTTCGGCTATGAGGTCGAACACGACCTGACGCGATTGCGGGTCCAGCCCAGCGCTGGGTTCATCCAGAAACAGGACTTCCGGGTTGCCGATCAGAGCGGTGGCCAGGGCGAGACGCTGTTTCTGCCCTCCTGAGAGGCGGCGGATACCGGTGTCCGCAAAGCGCGTGATGCCCAACCGTTCGGCAAGTTCGTCCACGCTGCGCGGGGATTTATACATCTTCGCTATGTGCCGCAAGAGGGGGAGGGGCTTGCTGCCAGGGGGCAAGCCGCCGTCCTGAAGCATGATGCCGACACGGCTTCGCAGGGCCGGACCCGCGTTATGGGGTGTTCTGCCGAGAAGGTGAACCAGCCCGCCGTCGGGGCGTTGAAGTCCCTGCGCACATTCCAGCGTCGTCGTCTTGCCTGCCCCGTTGGCCCCGAGCAGCGCCGTGACGGCGCCTTGATGTGCGGTGAAGTCCACGCCATTGAGGACGCGGACCATTTTCCCGTCGTGGGCTGGAACCGGGCCGAAGTCCTTGATGAGGCCTTCGATGCGCAGGCAGGGGTCGCTGGTAGGCACCCGGATATTCTACGTCATGTAGTACTTGGAGATGGCCTCGACGTCGTCTCCCGCGCGGGTAGCCTTACCTTACTGGCGGGATGGAATAGATTAGGTCATTCTTGTGTTGTGTATTCCATGGAGAAGTCAGGCGAATCGGAGGAGCGAACTCGCGATCGCGTTCTGGCCGCCGTGCTCGAGAGCGGGCCTGTGAGCGCAGCCGAGCTCGGCTCCCTGCTGGGTTTCACCCCTGCTGCTGTCAGGCGACACCTCGACGGGCTCGAGCGTCTTGGTCTGATTGAAGTCAAACCGGTCAAATCTGCGCGGGCAGGGGCGGGAAGACCAGCCCGCCGCTATGTCCTGAGCCGCAGCGGACAGGCGCGCCTCGGAAATGATTACCTCGATATCGCCAATCAGGCACTGGCTGAACTGGCCCGTCTGGGAGGCGCTGCTGCAATCGAAGCCTTCGCCAAGCGACGCTTCGATGACATGGAGGCCAGGTACCGTCCCGTCGTGGAAGCTGCTGGGACCTCCGTGGAGGCACGTGCCGTTGCCCTAGCAGAAGCGTTGAGCGAGGATGGATTCGTAGCCTCGACCGCTAACGTAGGACAGGGCTCGCCGCATATGCCAGCCATGCTGAGCGTGCAGCTATGTCAGGGCCACTGCCCCATCAGGGACCTTGCCAGCGAATACCCCACATTTTGCGACAGTGAGACAGACGTCTTCGCCCGGCTTCTGGGTGTAGATGTTCGCCGGCTGTCGACGCTCGCCAGTGGCGGGCATGTTTGTACGACCCACATTCCAGTGGGTCGGGCCAGGAAGCAGGAAGTATCCATCCATCAGCAAGAAAGGCCATGATGACGGATCAAATAGCCCGTGATGCAGCTGCTCCGGAGGTCCAGGATGACACTGTCATGCCGGACATCCTGGAACGCAACCCTGAACTGCAGGGAATCGGAACCTACGAGTACGGATGGGCGGACTCAGACGTCGCCGGTTCCTCGGCACGCCGTGGACTGGGCGACGACGTCGTCCGCGACATCTCCTCGAAGAAGAGCGAACCTGAGTGGATGCTCGATCTTCGTCTCAAGGGACTCAAATACTTCGATCGCAAGCCGATGCCAGCCTGGGGTGCAGACCTCTCCGGCATTGACTTCGACAACATCAAGTACTTTGTCCGTTCCACCGAGAAGCAGGCCACCACGTGGGAGGACCTGCCAGAGGACATCAAGAACACGTACGAGAAGCTCGGCATTCCTGAGGCGGAGCGGAACAGTCTTGTGTCCGGCGTCGCAGCCCAGTATGAATCTGAGGTTGTCTACCACCAGATCAACGATGAGCTTGAGCGCCAGGGTGTGATCTTCATGGACACCGATACGGCGCTGAAGGAGCACCCGGAATTCTTCGAAGAGTACTTCGGCACCGTGATTCCCGTTGGTGACAACAAGTTTGCTTCGCTGAACACCGCGGTCTGGTCCGGCGGTTCCTTCGTCTACGTGCCCAAGGGCGTTCACGTGGAGATCCCGCTGCAGGCCTACTTCCGGATCAACACGGAAAACATGGGGCAGTTCGAGCGGACACTCATCATTGCCGATGAGGACTCCTACGTTCACTACATCGAGGGTTGTACAGCGCCTGTCTACTCCTCGGACTCACTGCACTCAGCTGTCGTGGAGATCATCTGCAAGAAGGGCGCCCGAGTGCGCTACACGACCATCCAGAACTGGTCCACCAACGTCTACAACCTGGTGACGAAGCGCGCCATCTGCCATGAGGGCGCCACCATGGAGTGGATTGACGGCAATATCGGTTCGAAGGTCACGATGAAGTACCCGGCCGTGTACCTTGTCGGGGAGCACGCCAAGGGTGAGACTCTCTCGATCGCTTTCGCCGGTGAGGGTCAGCATCAGGACACCGGTTCGAAGATGGTGCACATTGCGCCGAACACCAAGTCCTCGATCATCTCGAAGTCTGTTGCCCGAGGCGGCGGCCGTGCGGCCTACCGCGGATTGGTTCAGGTTCGCGAGGGTGCCAAGCACTCGGCCAACACTGTGCGCTGTGACGCCCTGCTCGTGGACACCATCTCCCGGTCGGACACGTACCCGTACGTCGACATCCGCGAAGATGACGTCACGATGGGACACGAGGCTACGGTCTCGCGCGTCAGTGAGGAACAGCTGTTCTACCTGCAGTCGCGCGGTATGCCGGAGGATGAAGCCATGGCGATGATCGTCCGCGGATTCATTGAGCCGATTTCGCGTGAATTGCCGATGGAATACGCCTTGGAACTGAACCGCCTCATTGAACTGCAGATGGAAGGGGCCGTGGGCTAGGAATGGCTGACATGACGGACGTAAAAACAGCAGAAAAGATCGCCATCGACGGTTTCACCGAAGAGGGAGAGAACCTTTCTCCGCTCAACGAGGGTTCCGAGCAGCTGGGCATGAAGAAGCACAGCCACGGTGATGCTCCGGTTATCCCGGAAGCTTCGCGCGGTGAGCGGAAGACCTCCTACAAGCTGGCGGACTTTGCACCGCTGACGGGACGCGAGGAAGACTGGCGGTTTACGCCGCTGAAGCGCCTGCGCGGCCTTCACACGGACGAGCTCACGGGAACCGGTCCTGCCATCGAGGTCACCGCAGCTGACGCTGTGACGGTCGAGACTGTCGGAGCCGACGACGCACGCCGCGGCTGTGCCTCGGTACCCGATGACCGTGTTGCTGCAGCAGCGTGGGAAGCCGTCAAGGAAGCCACGGTCATCACGATTCCGGCCGAGACTGAACTGGACAGTGAAGTAACCGTGGCGATCACCGGCACCGACCAGGCCGCTGCGGCCCAGCACCTGATCATCGACGCTGGCAAGTTCTCTCGCGCGGTTGTTGTTCTGGAACATCAGGGCACCACCACGTTGGCGCAGAACGTTGAGGTCCTCGTTGGCGATGGTGCGGATCTCACCGTTGTTTCCATCCAGGAATGGGACGACGACGCCGTCCACGCATCCTCACAGCAGGCAAAAGTGGGACGCGACGCGCATTACAAGCACGTCGCCGTGAACCTTGGCGGAGACCTGGTTCGGTTGACGCCGTCGTCGCGCTTTGATGGCCCCGGCGGTGACGTTGAGATGTACGGGCTCTACTTTGCGGACGCTGGCCAGCACTTTGAGCAGCGTCTCCTCGTGGACCACGGCGTCCCCAACTGCAAGTCCCGCGTGACCTACAAGGGTGCGCTGCAGGGACGCGATGCGCACACCGTATGGGTCGGGGACGTCCTGATTCGTAAGGAAGCTGAAGGGACGGACTCCTACGAGACGAACCGCAACCTGGTCCTGACCGAGGGTGCGCGCGCTGATTCGGTGCCGAACCTCGAAATCGAAACAGGGTTGATCGAGGGTGCCGGACATGCCAGCGCCACGGGCCGGTTCGACGACGAGCAGCTGTTTTACTTTATGGCTCGCGGCATACCTGAAGACGTTGCTCGTCGACTGGTTGTCCGCGGATTCCTGAACGAAATCATCCAGCAAATCGGGGTCCCGGCCCTTGAGGAACGGATGAGCGAAGCTGTTGAGCGTGAGCTCGCAGCAGGAAACTACTAGGCGGACGGCCATGGCAGAAGAAACGCCGCGCGGAGAGCTCATCTGCGATGTGGATGACATCTCCGTCAAGCAGGCGCTGAGAGTACTGATTGACGACTACCCGGTAGCGGTGGTCAAGGATTCTCAGGGAGTCATCCACGCGTTGGGTGACACCTGCTCGCATGCAGATATCTCCCTCTCGGAAGGCGACGTTGAAGGGGAATCGATCGAGTGTTGGGGTCATGGGTCGCAGTTCGATCTGCGCAATGGCCAGCCACTGCAATTGCCTGCCTACGAGCCGGTACCCGTCTTCGCTGTGGAGATCCACGGCAACCAGGTTTACGTCGACGTCACCAACGTGACCAACGGGGCACCAGCTCCGGATCTGGCCTAAAGTACTTACCCACGAATCACGGCACCTGTCCGGTGCGAAGGAGAAAAGGCAAATGTCTACCCTTGAAATCAAAGACCTGCACGTCAGCATCACCACGGAGCAGGGGACCAAAGAGATCCTGAAGGGCGTAACGCTCACCATCAACACCGGTGAGAGCCACGCCATCATGGGCCCCAACGGCTCCGGTAAGTCCACTCTGGCTTCCACAATCGCCGGCCACCCGCGCTACACGGTGGACAGCGGTTCCATCACCCTCGACGGCGAGAACGTCCTTGACATGACCGTTGATGAGCGGGCACGGGCAGGATTGTTCCTGGCCATGCAGTATCCGGTTGAGGTTCCTGGCGTGACCATGACCAACTTCCTGCGGACGGCCAAGACGGCCCTTGACGGCGAGGCTCCGAGCCTGCGCCACTGGACCAAGGACGTGAAGTCTGCGATGAGCGATCTGCGCATCGACGCTGACTTCGCCCAGCGCAACGTCAACGAAGGCTTTTCCGGCGGCGAGAAGAAGCGCGTTGAGATTCTTCAGCTCGAGCTCTTCAAGCCGAAGTTCGCGATCCTCGATGAAACTGACTCCGGTCTTGACGTCGATGCGCTGAAGGTTGTTTCCGAAGGCGTGAACCGTGTTCACAGCCAGGGAAATATGGGTACGCTGCTCATTACCCACTACACGCGCATCCTGCGTTACATCAAGCCGGACTTCGTCCACGTGTTCGTGGACGGCCGTATTGCTGAGCAGGGCGGGCCAGAGCTGGCCGACCGGCTCGAAGAAGAGGGCTACGACCGCTTCATGGTTCCGGCCTGATTCACGCCAAAGTATCCAAGAGCGGCTGAAGGAGAACCCGATGAGCGATATTAAAGCAGCGCAGACGTCTGTGGAGGACGTCGAAGAGGCGCTGAAGGACGTGATTGACCCCGAGCTTGGTGTCAACATTGTTGACCTGGGACTGCTCTATGGTCTGCGTTATGCGGACGACGGCGCACTCCTGATCGATATGACGCTGACGACGGCGGCCTGCCCACTGACGGATGTCATCGAGGAGCAGGTTGGTCAGGCGTTGGATGGCGTAGTTGATGACTGGCGGCTCAGTTGGGTCTGGATGCCGCCGTGGGGTCCGGAGAAAATCACCGAGGACGGCCGCGATCAGATGCGGGCTCTCGGCTTCAATATCTAGATGAATTGATCTGTTGCGTAAAAGCGGACTGCCAATAACGGCAGTCCGCTTTTACGTTGTGTAGCAACTCCAGGGAAGGAAGGCCGGCCGATGCCCATAGTGGATGAGGTGATGTCGATAGCCGCGGCAGCTCCAGACAGGCCCGCCGTGGTTACAGCGGATCGGACCCTCACCTATGGAGAGCTTGCCAGCTGTGCCGCGGAGCTGGAGCTTGGCTCTGTTGGCAAAGGGCCTGACGGGCAGTCTCTGATTGCGCTCAGTCTGGCTGATCCGGTTGAG
Source organism: uncultured Micrococcaceae bacterium (assembly GCA_947502645.1). Lineage (GTDB taxonomy): Bacteria > Actinomycetota > Actinomycetes > Actinomycetales > Micrococcaceae > Arthrobacter_J. The sequence continues at coordinate 225,260 of CANNAD010000002.1, forward strand.
TTTGCCATCGCATTTCTGGCTGCGGTGAGCCGGGGCCGGTGTGCGGCGATTCTGGATCCTGCCTGGCCCAGCAAACGTCACGATCAGGCGTTGGAGAGGTTGGGCGCCGACGTCGTCGTGGCGTCGTTGAAGGACGTTGAACAGCGGCCGAACACCCTCGAGCTGGAGGACGGGCCGGAAACAAACGTGTTCTATCTTGGGTTCACCTCCGGGTCATCGTCGCGGCCGAAGGTTTTCCTGCGTGACCGCGGCTCGTGGAGGCGTTCACTGGAGCGAAGTACCGATGTTTTTGGGTTTCGTCCGGGAAAGCGAGTTCTTGCCTGCGGTTCTCTGGCGTCGAGTATCTCCCTCTATGTGCTGGCAGAATGCCTGCACACCGGGGCAACATTCCATTGGCTTGATGTCGAGGACGCCGCCGGTGCTTCGAGCGTCATCAACTCAGCCAGGATCGAGCACCTGGCCTCGACTCCCACGCTGCTAGCTGTCATGGCACGGCGAGCGCCGGGCGCGTGGGATTCTGTTGAGACCGTAGTATGCGGGGGAGCGAGTCTGTTGCCGGAACAGCGGCGGCGCATTCGGGAGGTGGCTCCCGGGAGCAGACTGTTCGAATACTACGGTGCGTCAGAACTGAGCGTTATTACTGTCAAGGAAGCGACCCGGGGTGCCTCGATGTCTGATCAGTCGGCCGGCATGGCGTTTCCGGGCGTAGAAATAGCGATCCGTTGCAGTGAGGATGGTCCGGGCACTGTCTGGGTCAAGACTGATACTGCGTGCCGCGGTTACCTCGACAACGAGGACAGATGGGCGAGCGACGATGGTTGGTACACGGTCGGGGATCAGGGCTCCAAGAGTACCGATGGACGCCTGCATCTGCGGGGTCGCTCTTCGGGCATGATTTTGTCATCAGGGCTGAACGTCTATCCGGAGGAAGTGGAAGCGGCCCTATCCGCCGTCGGCTATCCCGGATCGTGTGTGGTTGGGCGCCCGCACCCGGTACAGGGAGCACAGTTGGTGGCTGTTCTTCCGGCGCACACGGTTCAGGGTCAGTGCCGGCACGAGGTCATGCGCCGGCTCAGGCTGGAGCTGACGTCCGGCGCTGTCCCTAATGTATACATGGTGGCGGATAGCCTGCCGCTGTTGGGTGCCGGGAAGCTGGACCGCAGGGCAGTGGCTGCCGCTGTTGCAGGAGACGGGGGTGACTATGAGTTCCTTCAGTGAGTCGGAAACGCCAGTAGTGGTGGGCTACCGGCGCACGCCCTTTGGGCTGGTCAATGGACGGTACAAATCGATTCGGGCAGAAGGTTTGTTGGGTGCCGTGTTGGGTGCCATTGGCGAGGTCTCAGGTCCTGAACCCACCGAGGTGATCATCGGCAACGCTGTTGGTGGTGGGGGAAACATTGCGAGACTCGGACTTCTGACAGCAGGATTTCCGGCGCGGGTATCCGGAATCAGCATTGATCGGCAGTGTGCGTCCGGTCTTGACGCCATCGTGCTGGCGGCTCGGATGGTAGCGGCCGGGGGCGACGGCGTTTATATCGCAGGGGGAGCGGAAAGCTGTAGTACGCGGCCGCTACGTGCCCGTCGACCTTCGTCTCCGGACGGCGTACCGGAATTTTACGAACGCCCAAGTTTCGCACCAGATGAGATCGGGGACCCGGACCTGGGCGTTGCTGCCGACACGGTAGCGAAGCAGTTCGGCATCACCCGGCAGCGCCAGGATGAGTTCGCTCTCGAGAGTCATCGACGAGCGCTGGTACTCCAGGGAAGCGGCGCATTGGATCGGGAATTGGTGATGCCTGATGGTGGCACGAAGAGGATGGATGAGGGGCCCAGGCCAGGCTTGACCGCAAAGACCATGGAGCGGTTCCCACCTGTGTTCTCTGCCGGAGGCACTGTGACCGCCGGCAACTCGTGTCGCGACGCGGACGGAGCTGCAGTAGCAGTGATCATGAGTGCCCGGCGGGCCCGTTCCCTGGGGTTCACCTTCTGGCTCGAGTTCGACGACGCAGCCACCGCAGGTGTGGAGCCTGCGGTGGCCGGCATCGCTGGAGGAGTGGCCGCCCGGACTCTTGCGGAGCAATTGAATTTCGACCCGAGCGATTGTGCGGCGGTCGAGTTCAATGAGGCCTTTTCGGCGCAGGTGCTCGCATCGGCCGAGATCATTGGGGTTGCCCCTGACCGGCTGAACCGAGATGGCGGTGCGCTTGCGATCGGTCACCCGTACGGTGTCTCTGGCGCCGCCTTGGTGGGAAACCTGTTCCGCCAGCTCAGCAGCGACGGTGTCGACGGCGTCCGGGGGCTCGCGGCGGTGAGCGCTGCGGGAGGCCTCGGAACAGCTGCCGCTTTCCGCGCCCGCGTGCGTTAGGTTTCCGGTTTGGCTGCTTCAGGCGGTACGCGTGCTTCAGTTGGGGCGGGAAGCCGCTGACGCGATGATGTTGGCAAGGTCGAGGGGGCGGCTCCACATCGGCCAGTGCCCGGTTGGCAGGTCGACGACGTCGACGTGCTCGAGCTTTGCCACCTCGGCAAACATGGGATGGCCCGTGCGGGCCAGTTCCAGCACCTGCGCGCTCGGCATCGAGCAGCACACCAACGTGGTCCGGACCCTGTGTCGTGCATCGTTCGTGAGCTCGAGGGTCTGACGAAGCACAGGCCCGGGCTCGGGCACGGCCCAGGCCCGAAAACGGTCGAGGGACTCCGGGGACAGTCCTTCAAGACTCGCCTGTTGGGCGAGAACGTCGAAGGGCGGCAAAGCGAGTTCCTTCAGCTCCTCCGGGAAGTCAGGCGCGAAGGCGCTTCCCGTCGCCATGGGACCGGAGTCTACCCACACCACCTGATCAACAAGTTCGGGATGCCGGTCAAGGACGAGGCTGACCGGGGCGTTCGCGCCGCTGTGAGCGACGAGCGTCGCGGGTTGATCCTCGGAGACCCCGAGTTGGGTCAGAACGTCCAGAATTGCTGCTGCTTGATCATCCAGAGTCCTCGCTGCACGGAGTGGATCGTCCGCATGAAGACCGGGCAGTGTCATCGCCGAGGCCTGTGTAGTGGTTGGTGTCAGGTGTTCAAGGACTTCGTCCCAGGCCCACGCACCCAGCCAATGGCCGGCGATGAGGAGGGTGGTCGAGCTGCTTGCCGTAGTTGTCATGTCATAACCATTACAGGCACTACGGACAAGGGTATGGCACTATTTGTGTCATGAATTCACGAGGCATTGCACAGTGAAGCGGGTTGAGCGGCTCCACGCCTTGGCCGAGATGTTGCGCCGCAGCGGAGCCAGAGGAGTTTCAGCCGCACGGTTGGCCGAAGAGTTCGAAGTGTCCGTGCGCACGATCAAGAGAGACCTTGATGCCCTGGAGAACAGCGGCGCTCCCATATGGTCTCGCCCGGGCCCGGGAGGAGGTTATGGACTGGCCGTGGGGACGTCGCTTCCGCCTGTCAGCCTGTCCTCATCGCAGGCCGTGGCCCTCATGGCAGCGGTGTCTGCTGCGCCCGATGCACCCTATGCGGACCTCGCGGCAAGTGGAATCCAGAAGATTCTGGACGTCCTCGATCCCAAAACCCGGGCCCGCGCAGACGAGCTGGCTCAACGCGTCTGGGTCCGGGCGGTTCCCTCATCGTCGCGCCCCATCAAGTCGGCGCTGGAGGAGGCGATGGCTGAGCAGCGCGTGATCCGCATTCAGTACACGTCCAGAGATGAGACCACCACCACCCGCGATGTTGAGCCTGTGCTGTTCGCCTCCACAAACGGCCAGTGGTACCTCGTGGGGTGGTGCCGGCTGCGCAACGCCATGCGGTGGTTCACGGTGTCGCGCATCCAGCGGGCCACCGTCACCAAGATGGCGTGCGATGGCCACACCATCGATGAGGTGGGAGAGCCGCCGTCGAACGCCAGACCCGTTCACGGACGGTTGGGCCGCGCAACGAACGTTTCTTCCGGGCAGGACAACTAGGGTGCGTCAGGGCTCTGATCGTCGCCGAGGCCTCGCGCGGCCAGGGCCTGACCCGTCTGTCGGGCGTACGCGACAGTGGTGATGACCACGGGCAGGACCCGGGCTCGAGGGTTTCTTTCCAGACCTCGGGCCATTGCCGCGTTCCGGACGTCGTCGAACGCTCCCACAATGAAAGGAATGCTGCGGAGCATGATCGCGATGGTGAGCGCAAACTTTTCAGGATGTGCCCCAAACCGTTCAAAGGGCCTGCTTGCCTTGACGACGCCGTCCAGGAGCACCTGAATCTCGGTGGTGGACGTGAGGATGTTGGCAGCAAAAATGCACGCGAGGATACCGGCCACGAGGGCCCAGGCATCCTGCCAGCCGTTCACCCAGGTCTGGTACGCGATGATGACGATCAGGAAGAACCACATGAGGCGAACCGACATCCACAAGCGCTTCACCGGCAGCCTTGCGAGCAGATGCACCGCGACTGCCACGCACAACAGGACCGTTCTTTCCAGGGGCCCCTGCAAAAGGATCGTCAGAATACCTATCGCCAGTAGCAAGACTGCTTTGCTCCAGAGAGGCGCACGGTGAACCGGCGTGGAACCGGGCACGTAATTGCCCAACAAATGCGGATGCGCAGGCATCAGCTCTGGTTCCCGGCGGGCTCGGCCCAGCGGTCGTCATCGGAGCAGAGAGCCCGGTAGAAGCCGATGGCCTCCTCCGGGCCGCCGTCCAGAATGACCGCGCCGTCGTGAACAACAAGCACCCGCTCAAAGGTTGCCGCGAGCTGGAGATCGTGTGTTGCCATGACAAGCTGCTGCCGGAGCCCCGCAAGAGTCCGTTGAAGGAGCTGCGTGTTTCTCAGATCCAGTAGCGTGTTCGGTTCGTCGAGTACCAGAATGTCAGGGTCGACGGCGAGCACCGACGTCAGAGCCACCAGCTGCCGTTCACCACCTGAGAGTTCATAAACACTGTTGTCGGCAAGATGAGACAGCCCATAGGTACCAAGAACCTCCATGGCTGCTGCGCGACGCTCGCTGGGTGAGGAGTGGCGTTTCCGCAGCGACAGCTCGACATCTTCCAGTGGCGTTGGCATGACCAGCTGGGAGATGGGATCTGTGAAGACGAAGCCCACACGGTTGCGGATATCCCGCCCCTGTCGTGATGTATCCAACCCCTGCACCGTCACCGATCCAGAGGATGGCAGCAGTAGACCGTTGATGAGCCGCAGCAGGGTGGACTTGCCAGAACCATTGGCTCCGATGACCGCTGTGCGCTGACCGTCAAGGGTGAGACTCGTGGGCTGCAGAATGGTCGTGCCCGGCCCTGATGGTGCCTCGATGGTCACCGATGCATCGTGGAAGGCTATTCCCTCCATCTACTTGCGCCTCCGGACCAGAATGTCAGGAAAAGCCCGGTGAATGCTGAGCGAAATGACCACCGCGATAATGCACTTGATCACATCGCCCGGTACGAAAATGAGGTCAGCGAGTACCGCCGCCTCCAGAGAGAGCCGGCCGTTGATCATCAATCCGATAATGCCGCCAGCGTGGCTCACGACGATGCCAACCAGAGCGCAACCCATGAACCACACGCCGTGGGCACGGCCTGTCCTTCGCACAACAACCTGTGCCAGCCACCCCACTACCCCCGCAAATACAACGAACGCGAGGATGTATCCGGCCGATCCGCCGGCAAGAACTCCCGGGCCAGCACGGAAACCGCTGAAGATGGGAAGACCAACCAGTCCGAGCAGCACATAGAGCCCGGTTGCGGCAGCTGCCCGGCTGGCTCCCAGTACCAAACCGCTCAGCGTTATCACCAGAGTCTGCAGGGTGATGGGAACGCCCAGTGCAACTCCGGCGGGAATAGGTGGCACAATGATAGAGGCTGCGATGAGGGCCGCGAACACTCCTATGAGGGCCAGATCCGCGGCGTCCCAGCCCGATGATGCAGCTTCCGGTCGTTTGGTGATTGGTCGATCGCCAGCGGGAAGGGTCTCGGCCGCAGGTGTCTCAGGCATCAATGCCTCCAGTAGGTTGTGTACAAATCCAAAGTCGTTAACTGAGACAGTAGCGGCACCAAAATAATCATCCTTTGTAGGGTTCCTACTAAAAGCACTACTCAATGGATCGGAAGGACTTCTCCGCGTGATCAATGTTTCGGAACTTGAACTCCGTGCCGGCGCCAGACTTCTCATGGGCGACGTGTCGTTTCGGGTGGACAAGGGCGACAAAATTGGTCTCGTAGGCCGAAACGGCGCCGGAAAGACCACACTCACCCGCGTACTGGCAGGCGAGTCACTGCCTGCTGGCGGCCGGGTAACCCGAAACGGCGAGATTGGCTACCTGCCGCAGGACCCCCGCACGCCCAACATGGATCAGCTCGCCAGAGATCGTATCCTCTCAGCCCGTAACCTTGACGTCGTCGTCGGGAAACTGAAAACGGCGCAGGAAGATATGGCCAGCGAGGACGCAGGCATCCGGGACAAGGCCATGGCCCGTTATGACAGGCTCGAGGCAGAGTTCATCGCCGGCGGCGGATACGCCTCCGAGGCGGAAGCGGCCGCTATTTCCTCCAACCTCGCCCTTCCGGACCGGATTCTCAACCAGCCGTTGAAGACGCTCTCCGGCGGGCAGCGGCGACGCGTGGAGCTGGCCCGCATTCTGTATTCCGGTGCGGACACCATGCTTCTGGATGAGCCCACCAACCACCTGGACGCCGATTCCATCACCTGGTTGCGGGACTTCCTCAAAAACCACCAGGGTGGGCTGATCGTCATCAGCCACGACGTCGAACTGCTGGAGGCAACGGTCAACAAGGTCTTCCACCTCGATGCGAACCGCGCGACGATCGATATCTACAACATGGGCTGGAAGCGCTATCAGCTTCAGCGCGAAACTGATGAACGCGCACGCCGCCGCGAACGCGCCAACGCCGAGAAGAAGGCCGGTGTCCTGATGGACCAGGCCAACAAGATGAAGGCGAAAGCAACGAAGGCTGTTGCCGCGCAGAACATGGCCCGCCGTGCGGAACGACTTCTGGCCGGGCTGGACGAAGTGCGTGCCCAGGACCGGGTAGCCGCTCTGCGCTTCCCTGAACCCTCGCCCTGCGGCCGCACACCGATGACAGCCGAAGGTCTCAGCAAGTCCTTTGGTTCCCTGGAGATCTTCACAGATGTGGATCTGGCCATTGACCGCGGATCCCGCGTAGTCATCCTCGGTCTCAACGGAGCCGGGAAGACCACACTCCTGCGGATGCTCGCGGGCGTGGACAAACCGGACACCGGAGAAGTCATTCCCGGACACGGGCTCAAAGTGGGCTATTACGCACAGGAGCACGAAACGCTCGACACAAGCCGAACCGTTCTGGAAAACATGCGCTCATCAGCTCCGGACATGCAAGACGCCGAAGTGAGGGGCATCCTCGGCTCATTCCTCTTTTCCGGCGACGATGTCAACAAGCCTGCCGGAGTGCTCTCCGGCGGTGAGAAGACACGGCTGGCGCTGGCCACCATTGTTGCGTCCTCAGCCAATGTGCTCCTTCTGGACGAACCGACCAACAACCTCGATCCCGCCAGCCGCGCGGAAATCCTCGGAGCCCTGCAGAACTACACGGGAGCCGTCGTCATGGTCAGCCACGACGAAGGAGCTGTTGAAGCCCTGAACCCGGAACGTGTGGTGCTGCTTCCTGATGGTGTTGAGGACCTTTGGAACGAGGAATATCTGGACCTGGTGACACTGGCCTGATTCCAGCGTGCGTAGAACGCTCTCAGTTCTATTGATAGCCCTGCGCATCCAGTATCGCGTCCTCTTCCTCCTCGGAGGTGGGACGTGCTGATTTACGACGCGGCTTGGACGCTGGACGTTTCCACGCCTGGTGCATGCCGTCGTCGTCCTCTCCATGTTCCGTCGCGGCCGCGTCCGACAGCGCCTGCTGGCGCGCAGCGTAGCCGAGTCCTACGAAGCCCAGGAGACCGAACGCGAACCACTGCAGCGAGTAGGACAGGTGCGGACCCGTATCGATATCCGGTTTCGGCAACGGACGTGGAGCGGTAGCCGCCGTCGGGCTTTCACTCTCAAGCAGTCCGTAACTCCCCGTGAGTATCGGATACTCAAGCTGCTGCTGATACTCGCTCAGATTGATGGAGGCCAGCTGCCCTTCCGGTGCCCCCGCGCGTACATCCGGTTCAGCCGGCTTGATCCTCGCGACGACGTCGACCGAGCCTTTAGGGGGATCAGGCACTGAATCGGGATGGCCGGCATTGTTGTTTCCGATGGGAAGCCACCCGCGATTGATGATGACTGTCTTTCCGTCCTCCAGCTTCAGCGGCACCAGCACTTCATAGCCTGGCCTGCCGTTGAGGGGACGGTTCCTGACAATACGAGTGTCCTCGGTTGCGTAGACGCCGGTCATGGTCACTGGAGTCCATTCCCGGGGCTGCTTGAAGTCCTCGAAAACACTTGCTGCTTCGTCGAAGGAAATGGGGGCCTGACCATAGTTCGAGGCGACTCGCTCCACTGTGGCAACGGCCTTGTCCCGACGGTCCATCTGCCACGAGCCGAGCGCTGCGCATGCGGCGGCGAAAGCGACGGTCAGAGCGAGCCAGCCGATCCACCGGCCCGAAAGGAGGAATCCAAACTTCACGAATTATTGTCCTCTCCGTGCAGCGGGAGAGTTTCTTTCCAGAGCCCTCTCACGGTCAAATATTCCTCCAGCCAGCTACGGTGCTCGTCGCAGGCGAGCCAGATCTTGCGCCGGTCTGCGGTGTGAATCTTGGGGTTGTTCCAGAGCAGTTGCCACGCAGCGGGGTTTCGGCATGCCTTCCGCGAGCAGATGGTCTCCGCGGACGCTGCTTGCTGGCCGTTGGACGCCAGCTGATCCAGAAGGTTCATGATTCCGTGCTTTCCTCATCCGGAACAACCTCGCCCGGCAAAATGTCTTCCCCGCTGCCTTGGCCTGGCTGCTGGGATGGATCGTTGGAGTCCCTGGAGGCATCCGTCGGTGCGCCACCGTCGAGCTCGCGCTGCGGCGCCCGGTCCAGCAGAACGGTACTCTGCGGATAACGGTCGGTGTCAGCACCAAGATTTGCCAGGACAACGGCGAAATACGGCAGAAAGACGGCGCCTGCTATGAATACCCACTGCAGCCAGCCCGACACCACAAATACCAACAGAATGCACACGATACGCACGCCCATGGAAACGGAATATTTGATCATGCGCCTGCGCATCTCAACAGCATGGGCTTCCTGCGCGTTGGTAATCGCGGGGACGTCGGTGCCGTTATCGCGGTAACTGCTCATCACACTCCAAAGGGGACCTCTCAATTCTCTCACTCAGGGCGACGTTGTTAAAGTCGGCGGGAGCATCGGTAGGATCGGGACAGTAGCCGAGTCGATGATTTTGGAGAGATAGTGAACACTGAGGACAAGCAGGCCGGACGCAGCATTCTGGTGACAGGTGGTAACCGGGGGATCGGTCTGGCCATTGCGCGGGCTTTTGAGGCCAACGGGGACAAGGTCGCTATCACGTACAGAAGCGGTGACGTTCCCGCTGGACTGCTCGGCGTCCGCGCGGACGTTACGGACTCAGCATCGGTTGATGCCGCATTCACGGAAGTTGAAGCCGCTCACGGGCCGGTGGAAGTCCTTGTTGCCAACGCTGGTATGACCCGGGACACCCTGCTTCTCCGGATGAGCGAGAGCGACTTCACTGACGTCATTGACACCAACCTCACCGGTGCGTTCCGCGTTGTGCAGCGGGCGTCGAAGGGAATGATCCGTCTGCGCCGCGGACGTGTGATTCTTATCTCTTCCGTCACGGGTCTCTACGGTGCCCCCGGCCAGATCAACTATTCGGCATCCAAAGCCGGACTCGTCGGAATGGCGCGCTCGTTGACCCGCGAACTGGGCTCGCGAAACATCACCGCCAACGTCGTCGCTCCAGGATTTGTCAACACAGATATGACGGCAGAATTGCCCGAAGATACCCAGGCCACATACCTGGAGTCCATCCCGGCCCGCCGCTTCGCGGAACCGGCTGAAATTGCCGCCGTCGTACGCTGGCTGGCGGGGGACGACGCCGGCTACATTTCCGGTGCTGTCATTCCGGTCGACGGCGGCCTCGGCATGGGCCACTGACCAACCAATAAACACCTGAGGAGATTCATGGGACAGCTTGAAGGAAAGACGGCGATCGTCACGGGATCGTCGCGCGGCATCGGCGCTGACGTGGCGGGACTGCTCGCTGCTGAAGGGGCAGCCGTAGTCATCAACTACCGTCAGAAGGCCCCTCGGGCCAATAAGGTAGTGGCCGGCATTGAAGCAGCGGGCGGCCGGGCAGTGGCAGTCGGCGCAGACCTGACGCAGGCCGAGGATTCACAGGCACTGGTTCGTGCGGCAACGGAGAATTTCGGCGGGCTCGATATTCTCGTGCTGAACGCCTCGGGCGGCATGGAAACGTCAATGGGCGAGGACTACGCCCTGCGGCTGAACCGTGATGCTCAGGTGCAGCTACTGAAGAACGCGGCTGAGGTCATGCCAGCGGGCTCCCGCGTGGTTTTTGTGACCAGTCATCAGGCTCACTTCATCAACACGACTGAAACGATGCCCGAGTATGAGGCTGTGGCACGGAGCAAGCGGGCGGGCGAAGATGCGCTGCGCGAACTCGTCCCCGCGCTGACGGAAAAAGATATCTCGCTCGTCGTCGTTTCCGGAGACATGATCGAGGGTACCGTCACGGCGACTCTGCTTGACCGGGCGAATCCGGGCGCAATCGAGGCCCGTCGCGCTGAAACGGGCAAGCTGTACTCGGTTCAGGAATTCGCTGCTGAGATCGCTGCGATGGTGACCGCAGATGTTCCCAGCGGCCACACCGAATACGTCGGCGGGGCCGGTTCCTTCCTGAAGTAGCCCTACGGCTGGCTTCCGATGAAGTGCCGCACTATATCCAGCTGCGGGACATCAATGGAACAGGCTGCTGCTTCGCGGACCGCGGGCTTGGCGTTGAACGCAACGCCAAGCCCGGCCGCGGCCAACATATCGAGGTCATTGGCGCCGTCGCCCACGGCGATCGTGTGTTCCATGGCGATTCCCAGCTCCGCCGCCCAACCCCGGAGGGCGTCTTCCTTCACGGCACGGTCCACCACCGTTCCTTCCACGTTCCCCGTCAATTTTCCGGCGGAAGTTCCCAGAATGTTGGCGCGTGAATACGTGAGCCCGAGCCGGTCGGCGAGGGGCTCCAGGATCTGCGAGAAGCCTCCCGAGACCGCAGCCACCGCGTGTCCGGCGGCCAGGAACGTGTCGATGAGAACGTCCGCGCCGTCACTGAGCTCAATGTGTTCCGCGATGTCATCGAAGACAGATTCCGGGAGTCCAGCCAGCACCGCGACCCGCTGGTGCAGACTCTGCGTGAAATCGAGTTCCCCACGCATGGCAGCCTCGGTGATGGCCGCTACCTCAGTTTCCCGGCCCACGTGCGCGGCCAGCAGCTCGATAACTTCCTGTTTGATCAGGGTCGAATCGACATCCATCACCAGTAGTTTCCGGGTTGTGCCCAGCAGCGCCCCGGGGACGACGGCGGCTCCCGGCTGCCCGGCGATCTGCGTACCGCTCGAGCGGGCTGCCGTTGAAATGACGTTCCGCACGGTCCGTCGCACCTGAGCCAGGTCCATGCTCGGTGCGGAGAACAGCAGCCGCTCCGTCCGGTATCCGTCTCCCTCGCCGCTGTCGGAGCCGGTCAGATGCGCTCCGTCGGTGAGGACGGCCTCTTTGACCGCTGACACATCGGCGTTGGTGAGCTGCGGCGCGTAACAAACCACCGCGAAGTCTGCGGTCACCAGATTCTTCATGATTTCTCCGTCGTATTCAGGTTGGCGATGCCCGCCGTGCTGGTGGTCAGTGCTGCCGAGGGCGGCGAATCGCCAACGAGTCCTTTTTTAGCCTAGTGTCTAGTGCTATGAATGTTGTTCTTGATTTCGCCGGGGTTAGCGTAATCCGCGGCCGTAAAGCACTGGTTGACGGCGTGGACTGGCAGGTCAAGGAAGGCGAACGTTGGGTGGTGATGGGTCCCAACGGGGCCGGAAAAACCACGTTGCTCCAATTGGCCGGGGGGCGTCTCCACCCCACACGCGGCACTGCTGGAATTCTTGGCGAAGTGCTCGGTTCCGTGGACGTCTTTGAGCTCCGCCCGCGGATTGGTCTCGCGTCGGCCGCGCTGGCTGCCCAGATACCAGCCCATGAAACAGTGCTCGACGTCGTCGTGACCGCCTCCTATGGCGTGACAGGCAGGTGGCGGGAGCAGTATGAAAAGCTCGACGAGCGCCGCGCGTTTGCCCTGCTGGATCAGTGGGGCGTATCCACGCTCATGAATAGGACATTCGGCTCCCTCAGTGAGGGCGAGCGCAAACGCGTGCAGATCGCGCGGGCACTCATGACGGATCCGGAACTGCTCATGCTCGATGAACCAGGGGCCGGGCTTGACCTCGCTGGCCGCGAGGATCTTGTTGCACGGTTGTCCGAGCTGGCCCGGGATGAGGAATCTCCGGCCATGGTGCTGGTGACCCACCATCTGGAGGAAGTCCCCCCGGGATTCACGCATGCTCTGCTGCTCAATGCCGGTTCCGTCGTCGTCGGCGGACCCATCGAGGAAGTTCTGACTGAAGAGAACCTCTCCGCTGCTTTTGAACTGCCGCTGTCGGTCAGCCATACCAACGGCCGCTACACCGCGATTGCCCGGTAGGTCCCCGTCTTGGAGTTACTCCACGGCGCCCTGATCCTTCTCGGTGGGCTATGGGCCGGAACGATCAATACGATTGTCGGGTCAGGGACCCTGGTCACTTTCCCTATCCTGGTGGCACTCGGCTATGCGCCGGTCACGGCGACGATCAGCAACGCGATGGGCCTCATCGCGGGCAACGTCTCGGGAGCGTGGGGATACCGGAGGGAGCTGCAGGGCCTTCGCCGCACGCTTCTCACCCTGCTGCCTGCGTCTCTGATCGGCGGCGTGACGGGTGCAGCCCTGCTCCTGAACCTGCCCGAGGAAGTCTTCGGTAACGTTGCACCATTTTTGATCGTGCTGGCTCTGAGCTTCGTCATTTTCCAGCCAAAACTTCAGCAGTGGGTTCGTCGGCGTGCGGAGGCGTCGGCGCGCAGCGAGTCACACCCCGTACTGCTGCTGGTGCTGGTGTACCTTGCAGGTGTCTATGGGGGCTATTTCGTTGCGGCCCAGGGCATTCTTCTGGTGGGAATCCTCGGCGTCTTCCTCCACGGGTCCATGCAGCAGGCCAATGCCATCAAAAACATTCTTGTTCTGGCGGTGAACGTCATCGCGGCTATCTCTTACATGTTGTTCGCTTTTGACCGTATTGAGTGGGTCGTCGTCGCGCTGATTGCTGTGAGCTCACTCGTTGGCGGAGTTGTGGGTGCTGCCGTGGGGCGGCGGCTGAAACCTGTGGTGCTGCGCAGCATCATCGTTGCCCTCGGCTGCGTGGCACTGTGGGTCATGGTGGCGCCGAAACTATGAGCATCGAATACATTGACGGGCCTGAAGATCCGCGGGTCTCCGATTACCGTTCCCTGACGGATACCCGCCTACGCCGGCTACGCGAACCATCCGAGGGCCTGTATATCGCCGAGAGTTCGACGGTCCTGCGCAGAGCTCTCGACGCCGGCCACCGGCCGCGATCATTTTTCATGGCAAACAAGTGGGTTGAGGAGCTCTCCGACGTCATCGCCGAGCATCCTGAGATCCCGGTGTTCGTCGGTGACGACGCAACCCTGGAAGCGATCACCGGATTTCACCTTCACCGGGGCGCGCTGGCGGCCATGCACCGACCGGCTCCGCGTGATCTGGAGTCATTGCTCGAGAACGCACGTCGCGTTGTGGTCCTTGAAGACATCGTTGACCATACGAACGTGGGAGCGGTCTTCCGCTCGGCTGCAGCGCTACAGGCCGACGCCGTGCTCATCAGCCCTTTGTGCGCAGACCCGCTTTATCGTCGTGCCGTTCGCGTGAGCATGGGCGCCGTCTTCCAGGTTCCGTGGGTACGGTTGACCGCCTGGCCTGATCAGATGGAGATCCTGAAAGCGCACGGCTTTCTCACGGCGGCCCTGGCCCTGACACCGGAGGCGCTCAGCCTCGATACGTTCGACGGCCGGGAAGTTGACCGGCTGGCGCTCGTCCTTGGTACCGAGGGACCGGGATTGAAGCCGGCTACCATTTCAGCGGCGGATATTGCGGTGCGGATTCCCATGCATCATGGCGTCGATTCGCTGAACGTCGCTACCGCAGGTGCGCTGGCGCTGTGGGAATGCCGACCAGCTCAAGTGTGAACTATTCGTGGCGGCAGGGTTACCGTGGACGCCACAGAGTGGAACAATCATTGTGTGGGGTACAAGGATGCATCCGGCGGACACAGCGCCGTCATGAGGGCGGGGATGTTTCTCTGTGCCGCCCTTCTGCTCCCGCCATTGACCGGGTGCGGCCCGTTGGCCAGTCAGCTGGAGGAACGCGCCTCCGCTGAGGCTTCCGCAACGCAGGCCCAAAGACCCTCGGTGGTGATGGGAACCCCGGACACCAGCGTTACCGCGACACCATCGACCCAGCGGCCATCCGCAACCCCCGCCCCGTCCGCGAGAGTGACCCTGGCCGCGAATCAGGCTGGCATGACTGCACCTGTTCAGAAGGCCTGCGCGGCGCTACTCAGACGTGAGGCGAGCCCGCTTGCGCCCGAAGCTGCGGGGGAGTGCATTGAGCAGGCAATGATCGCGGGCGGCACCTATCGGGCAGCCATTGAAACGAACGGTACAAGCCTGCCGGGCGGGGAACATCAGGCACAGGTCCGAACCTCACCGAAGGTATCGGCGGTGGTGACGGGCGACGCCGGCACGGAACTGCGCATCGACGGCGGCAGCGGTGAGCTGACGGGCCGGAACGGCACAATCGTCGTCGACCCGAAAGGCGGCCCTGATGAGCGTTCGGCAGCGATTGTCATGGAGGCCGCACAGAACGTGCTGAACCCTGCCGGTCTGAAAGAACTTTTCCGCGGGGCGGAATCCGTAACGGTTGATTATGCTCCGCAGAGCGCTGACGCGCCGGACGCAGCTGTCCGGCTGACGAGTTTCGGGGTCGGCACCATTCAGGGAGTGGACACCGTTTCTCTGGAGCTATTGGTCGATCCGCTGTATCGACCGTTGCGTCTGGTGATCATCGGGACAGCGCAGGCAATTCCTGCCTTGACCTCTGTCGCCTATGAGGGCTGGGGTGAACAGTTAGCGTTGCCACCCTCCTCATAGTTAGGATTACGGTCTTGGACCCTGGGTGCGATAGAGTGAAGAGCTGGTCAAACTGACCTCAAGCAAGCTTCGGCCATTGTGTCTGGCAAAATCCAGATATCTACAGAAGGTAACAACGTGCAGACTGACATTCACCCGAAATACCAGCCCGTCGTATTCAACGACCTGGCTTCAGGCGCAAAATTCCTGACCCGTTCCACCGTTTCCTCGGACAAGACCGTTGAGTGGGAAGACGGTAATACGTACCCCGTCATCGACGTCGAAATTTCCTCCGAGTCGCACCCGTTCTACACGGGCAAGCAGCGCATCATGGACTCGGCCGGTCGTGTTGAGCGCTTCAACCAGCGCTTCAAGGGCTTCGGCAAGAAGTAGTTTCGCGTCGGCTGCATGATGAGCCCCCACATCTTATGACGAATGGTCCGTCCGGAATTCCGGGCGGACCATTCGTGTCTTGAGGAACAGAGAATGGAAGGCAGTGTGGAACCAATGGATGAAGAGCGCATTCCCGGACACGGTGAATACAAGGTACTCGGCGGCAAGCTCGTGGTCGCTGACCTGGCCGTCCGCAACGGACGTCTGGCGGATGTGTCCATCAGCGGTGACTTCTTTCTGGAGCCGGACGAGGCCCTGGCGGACATCAACACGGCGTTGGAGGGGTTGTCCGAAGATTCGAGTCACGCCGTTCTTGCGGAAAGCATCAGGAATGCGTTGGACGCCACTGTTGTCATGTTCGGGTTCTCTCCTGAAGCGATAGCAACTGCTGTACGTCGTGCCCTGGCGAGGGCCACCACGTGGTCTGACCACGAGTGGGAAATCATCCCGCCCACGCCCATGTCCACCCACATGCACGTTGCCCTCGATGAGGTCCTCGCGGAGGCGGTGGGTAACGGTTCCCGGAAGCCCACCCTGCGGTTCTGGGAGTGGGAGGCCCCGTCAGTGGTGATCGGTGGATTCCAGTCATTGCAGAACGAAGTGGATCCTGAAGGGGTGCGTCGGCATGGCGTCACTGTCGTCCGCCGTGTCACCGGCGGTGGGGCCATGTTCATGGAGCACGGAAACGCCATTACCTACTCGCTGTATCTGCCCCAAAGCCTGGTGGACGGATTGAGTTTCGAGGATTCGTATTCGTTCCTCGACGACTGGGTGATGGAAGCGCTCAAGGCCACCGGCATCAAGGCCTGGTACCAACCCCTGAACGACATCGCCACGGACCAGGGAAAAATCGGTGGTGCTGCCCAAAAACGTTTCGGTAACGGCGGAATGCTGCACCACGTCACCATGTCCTACGACATCGACGCAGACAAGATGACTGACGTGCTCCGCATCGGCAAGGAAAAACTCTCTGGAAAGGGAATCTCCAGCGCCAAGAAGCGGGTGGATCCCTTACGTCGTCAAACCGGTTTGAGCCGGGAAGCGATTCTGGACATCATGATGTCCACGTTCGTCTCCCGGTATAACGCAACTGTCACCGGGATCAACCCGGAAGAGCAGGCCGAAGCCGCCTCCCGGGTTGATTCCAAGTTCGGTACTCAGGCATGGCTTAACCGCGTGCCGTAGCCCTTGCCGGCATGGCCGCTCGCTGGGCGCGCAGGCTGCGCAGTAGCTGATCCCTCTGCTCGAGGATGATCCTGCACAGAGCGCGTGGTGCTCCGGCCTCTGCCTCTAGCCATGCATCGGTACGGACGATAACCGGGTGCGACTCTGGTTCCTCATTGGCCGATGCATCCTGCGATGCGGGGTAGAGGCCCCTCACCACACGGCTCGCGAGTTCGATACTCATGGAAGACCATACGCGGGTCAGGGAGTCGAAGTAGTGCCCGATGTACGGGTCCACGAGGTCGCGGGAACCCTCCATGAACCCCTCGATCGTTGCGCTGAGGTGCTCGTTGGACAGGGAGTTGCCGTGAACGGCTTCCGCCCAGATACGTTCCTTGACGTCCGCTGAAGGGCGGGCTGCCTCGGCCAGGCAGTAACCTGTTGCACCTGAGGCGGTGTTGTCCGCGCGGCGCTCGGCTTCGAGCTGCTCCGGGGTGGCATGGCCCGTGGCTGCAAGTGCCTGCAGGATCAACCAGCGAAGCTCTGCATCCACCGTGAGGCCCTCGACGCTGCGGGAGCCATCCAGCAGACCCAGCAGGAGCCCATGATGGCGATCGCTGCGGCGTCCGAGCCTGAAGGCCGAACGCGCCCACACCAGCTGGATGTCGCTGCCGGCAGGAGATGCTTCCAGCTGGGCGACCGTCGTGTCATAGAGTTCCTCGGTCAAGGCCTCGCGTTCAGCCTCCGGGACAAACTGCGTCAGAGCGGTTCTGGCATAAGCCAGGAGGACCTGCTGGACGCCGACGCCGGCCTCGGCCGGCGCGATGCGAAGTACTGCCCGAATGTAGTCTGCTGCTGGCAGAACGCCGTCGCGGACGCTGTTCCACAGTGCCGACAGGCAGACCGCGCGGGCCAGGGCATCCGGGATCCGTTCGAGGGACTCAAGCAGTGTTGTGAGGCTCTCGGGATCGAACCGGATCTTGGCGTAGGTCAGATCGTCATCATTGACCAGCAAGAGATCCGCCTTGGGTTCTCCGCTCAGGGCCTCAACGACGGTTCGTGAGCCCGTGACGTCGAGCTCGTGCGAGCTGCGCCGCGCTAGGACGCCGTCAGCGTTCAGATCGTAGAGACCTACACGCAGCCGGTGCGGCCGGGGCGAATCCACGCCTGTGATCGGATCAACAGACTCCTGAACGAGCGTGACCTGGCGGTAGCGGCCGTCGTCGTCCGTTTCCACTTCCGCGCCGAGTACCGGCACGCCGGCTGTCTGCAGCCACTGCCTGGACCAATCGCCCATGTCGCGGCCTGACGCTTTGCTCAGGGCACCCAAGAGGTCGGCGAGGGACGTATTGCCGTACTCGTGGTCCCGGAAGTACTGCCGGGCAGCGGCCTTGAAAGCGTCGAATCCCACGTAGGCCACGAGCTGCTTCAGAACAGAAGCGCCCTTGGCGTAAGTGATGCCGTCGAAGTTCTGCTTCGCTGCTTCCAGATCAGGGATATCCGCAACGATGGGGTGCGTGGTGGGCAGCTGATCCTGAACGTAGGCCCACGCCTTACGCTGGTTCGCGAAGGTAACCCATGACGTGTCCCAATCTGTAGCTTCAGCAACGGCCAGAGTCCCCATGAAGTCCGCGAAGGATTCCTTCAACCACAGGTCATCCCACCAGAACATGGTGACGAGGTCGCCGAACCACATGTGCGCCATCTCGTGCATGGTCGTGTTCGCACGTGCCTCGTACTGCGCCGTGGTTGCACGGGAGCGGTAGATATACGCTTCTGTGAACGTGACGAGACCCGGGTTTTCCATGGCACCGAGGTTGTATTCGGGTACAAAGGCCTGGTCGTACTTTCCGAAGGGGTATGGGTAGTCGAAAACGTCGTGGAAATAATCCAGCCCGCGTTTGGTGACATCGAAAATGGCGTCGGAATCAAAATGTTCGGCCAATGACTTGCGGCAGTAGGCGCCCAACGGGACCTCGAGGACCAAACCGTCGTCGAAGGTCCGGCTCCAGTGCGAGGACTCGAAATGGTACGGCCCGGCAAGAATTGTGGTGATGTACGTCGAAATCCGCTTCGTCGGCCCGAAGTCCCATCGTGCAACGCTGGGAGCGGACTCCAACGCGGAGCGGGAAACTTCCGGGCCGTTGGAACCGACCTTCCATTCGGCAGGCGCCGTCACATGAAAGGTGAATGATGCTTTGAGGTCGGGCTGTTCGAAGTTCGCGAAAACACGCCGTGAATCGGCCGGTTCGTACTGCGTGTAAAGGTACGTCTGACCGTCTGCGGGATCCACGAAGCGGTGCATCCCCTCTCCGCTGCGGCTGTAGAGCGCGGTCCCGATCACGCACACCTGATTTTCCGCTTCCAGCCCTGTCAGGTGGATCCGGGGACCGTCCACGACGTCGCTCACCTTGAGTTGTCTCCCATTGAGGGTGACGCTGTGAACACCGCCGGAGATGAAATCAAGAAATGTTGATCCTCCGGGCTCACTGCAGGTGAAGTCGATGATGCTCTGAGAGGTGAACCCGGGGACGTCTGGGTTGGCGGCATCGCGAAGATCTACCGAAACGTCATAGGAATCAGCTCGAATAATTGCTGAACGCTGCGCCGCCTCGTCGCGGCTGAGATTCTCATTAGTCACCCCGCCATTCAACCATGCAAACGTACGTTTTTTTATTTGCGCGCATCAGCCCGCGATGAGGTAGGCAACGCCCAGTCCGCCTGCACCAATGAGCGCCCACGATGCCATGGCTGCCGCGAACGCCTTTCCGGAGGTCAGGAGCTGTCGAACCCGTATTCCTGCGCCCAAGGCGAAGAGCGCCGCTGCCAGGAGAACATCCTGGATCACGCTGGCCACTTCCATGAGTTCCGCAGGCAGACCAATGAATGTACGTACAAGCACCAGGGTGATGAACCCGATGATGAAGAGTGGGACTAGCGGCGGACGGACGGCTCCCTCGGCTGCAGCGGAGGAATGCCGACGATAGTGGAGCCCGGCGAGCGCTGTGATGGGTGCCAAGGTCAGCACCCGGGCAAGTTTGATGACGACGGCGGCCGTCAAGGCCGCGGTGCCTGCTGTCTGGGCGGTGGCCACTACCTGGCCGACGTCGTGGACGGAGGCGCCCACCCAGTACCCGAAGACCGTGGCTGGCAGGTTGGCCATGGCTCCCAGGACAGGAAGCACCGCGATGGCCAGAGTCCCGCACAGCGTTACCAGTGCGATGGGAACCACGGTGTCCTGTTCTCGGCTATTGCGCGCTGCTGCCATCGCCCCGATCGCTGAAGCACCGCAGATGGAGAAGCCCGAGCTGATCAGAAGCGGCTGGTCTCCGGGGAGTTTCAGTGCGCGGCAGATAGCGTACGTGGCGGCGAAGGAGGCCGCGACCAGAGCTGCGATCGCTACTACAGCCACCCAGCCGAGACCGGCAATGTCCATGAGACTGACCTTCAACCCCAGGAGCACGATGCCCGCGCGCATAAACTTCTTCGACGCGACGCCGAGCCCTGGTTTCAGCACGCCCGAGACCGCGCCGGAGGCGATCGGGATGTTGGCGCACAGAACGCCGAGAACGACGGCGGCAGTCATCGCGGGTACGGACGGCACCATCGAATGGACCCCGAAGGCGACGGCGACCGCGCCGGCCGCTGCAGCAATACCGGGCAGGAACGAAGACTGCGATCGGGGGACACTCACCACGGCGAGGGCTTGTAATCCTTCAGGAAGCACCCGTACAGGTCGTTTCCTTTTTCTCCCTCAACCACCGGGTCATAAACCCGTGCTGCTCCGTCGACCAGGTCCAGCGGTGCATGGAAGCCTTCCTCGGCCAGACGTGATTTTGTCTCATGAGGGCGCTCGTCAGTGATCCACCCGGTATCGACGGCGGTCATGAGGATCCCGTCAGTCTCCAGCATTTCCCGTGCGCTGGTGCGCGTCATCATATTCAGTGCCGCTTTGGCCATGTTCGTGTGCGGATGCCCCGGACCCTTGTACGCCCGCGAGAACTGGCCCTCCATGGCCGAGACATTGACAATGTACTTCCGGCGGAATTCAGACTTCGCCATAGCTGGCCTCAGCCGGCTGACCAGCAGGAACGGCGCCGTCACGTTGCACAACTGCACCTCAAGCATCTCCAGCGGATCAACCTGATCCACCACCTGGGTCCAGCTGTTCAGATCGCCAGTATCCGGAACCAGCCCGCCGGCGTCGACGGCAGTCCCCGCCGCCATACGTTCAGGACTCGCAGAACCCGTAGACAGCGCCAGAGACGTAATGGCATCCGCAGCAAGAACCGGATGCTCCCCAACAGAGGTAGCGATAGCGAGGGGATGGCGGTCATGGGCATGACCGAACGTCACCAGCTCCGGCCCGCCATTGCCAGGAGAAAGAGCCTCAGCCAGGGGAGTGTCCTCCGCCTCCGCCAGCGGACGATACGCATCAGCAGAGCGCCTGACCGTCTGAGCCGCATTATTGATAATGACGTCCAACGGTCCCGCCTCAATCAGCGAATCAGTCAGCGCCATCACCTGCGACGGATCACGCAGATCAATACCTACAATCCGCAGCCGGGACAACCACTCACCGCTATCCTCCATGGACGCGAAACGACGTGCCGCATCCTTCGGGAACCGGGTGGTAATCGTCGTGTGCGCACCATCGCGCAAAAGCCTGAGCGCAATATACATCCCGATCTTCGCCCGGCCGCCCGTCAACAGCGCCCGCCGGCCCCGCAGATCAGTCGTCGCATTGCGCTTACCGTGACTCATCGCCGCACAATCCGGACACAACTGGTGATAGAACGCATCCACAACCGTGTAGTGCTGCTTGCAGATGTAGCACGGGCGGGAACGAATCAACGTACCGGCCGTGGTACCGGACACAGACGACGAAAGCTTGTTCCCCTGGGTCTCGTCATCGATACGGTCCGGAGCCGCCGTCGCCGTCCGCGAAATGACCTCCCGATCATGCGAGGAGATCTCATCGCGCTTCTCAGAGCGCCGGTGCTTCTTCACGGACTTGAACATCTTCGACGTCGCCCGCCTCACCGCCACAAAATCCGGGTGCTCCTCATCAAGCCGGTGGATTTCCGACAAAACACGCAGGCAGGTATCAAGGTCTTCGGGGCTGGGCTTCTGTTCACTCATGGCGGGTAAGACTTTACCCTGCCCATGCCTAACCGAAGAGCTGCCCCTTACGCACAATGGTCAGCCCGGAATCAGTCACCGTGAATCCACGTGCCCTATCAGCCTCCGGATCAACGCCGATGCGCTCGCCGTCGGGGATATGTACGTTCTTGTCAATGATGCTTCTGCGGACAGTAGCTCCGGCTCCAACGGTGACGGTGTCCATCAGCACGGAGTCCGCTACGGTTGCGTTTTCGTGGACCTGGACGTCAGTTGCCAGTACCGAGCCCGTGACTGCGCCACCAGAAATCAGCGATCCGCTGGCAACGATCGAATCGTGGGCGTAACCGGAGCCTCCGCTGCTCCCGCGGACGAACTTGGCCGGGGGAGAGACGCTCTGCCGGGTATAGATGGGCCATTCAAGGTTGTAGAGGTTGAAGGCTGGTAGCGGCGAAATGAGGTCCATATGTGCGTCGTAGTAGGAATCGAGCGTTCCGACGTCGCGCCAGTACTGGTGGTCATCGTGGGTTGAACCGGGGATGACGTTGTTGGTGAAGTCGTAGACGGCAGCTTCATTCCGGTCAACAAACCAGGGCACGATGTCTCCGCCCATGTCGTGCTTGGAATCCAGCCGTTCCGCGTCGTGACGCAGGGCGTTGACGAGCGCATCAGCGGTGAAAACGTAGTTGCCCATGGAGGCGAGGAATGAGTCAGGGGCATCCGGCAAGCCGGGGGTGGACGCAGGTTTTTCCACGAAGCGGGCAATTTTTGACCGGTCAGCCGGGTCTGTTTCGATCACGCCGAACTGATCTGCCAGGCTCAATGGCTGGCGGACGGCGGCGACGCTCGCGGACGCGCCGCTGGCCACGTGTTCCTCGACCATCTGCTGGAAGTCCATGCGGTAGACGTGGTCTGCTCCGATCACGACGACGATGTCGGGACGGGCATCGTAAATCAGGTTCAGGGACTGATAGATGGCATCGGCGCTGCCCTGGAACCAGTTCTTCCCCACCCGTTGCTGGGCCGGCACTGAGGCAACATAGTTCTGCAGCTGTGTGGACATCCGCCACGTCTCGGAAACGTGACGGTCCAGGCTGTGCGACTTGTACTGGGTGAGCACCACAATCTTCAGATATCCGGAGTTCACCAGGTTCGACAGCGCGAAGTCCACCAGACGATAACTTCCGGCGAACGGTACGGCTGGCTTGGCCCGGTCCGCGGTCAACGGCATAAGGCGTTTGCCCTCACCGCCTGCAAGAACGACTGCCAGAACCTTCTTTGCTGCCATGTGTCCCTCCTGGACGTCCGGGGCGAGGGTTTCCCATGGGAACCCGCCCCTTCACAGTAGATGACATGTTCCATCCTGCACTACGTTGGACTTGTGCGAATAGATATCGTGTCCAGAGAATTTCCGCCAGAGATCTATGGGGGAGCAGGTGTTCACGTCGCCGAACTCAGCCGTGTCCTGGCTTCCCTCGTTGACCTGAAAGTCCACTGCTTCGGCGCCCCGCGTCCTTCCGACTTCCATGGCGCGGAGGTTCTGACCTATGACACGCCGTCGGACCTGCAGAACGCCAACGCGGCGGTTCAGACCATGGGAACTGACCTGGCCATGCTTGAGGCTGTCGGTGGTGCCGACGTCGTGCATTCGCATACCTGGTACGCAAACCACGCCGGTCATCTGGCGTCGTTGCTGCATGGCATTCCCCATGTTGTCAGCGCCCACAGTCTGGAGCCTTTGCGGCCGTGGAAGGCAGAGCAGCTTGGGGGAGGGTATGCCCTTTCGTCATGGATAGAACGTTCGGCGTACGATTCGGCGGCGGCGATCATCGCCGTTTCTGCCGGTATGCGGGCAGATATTCTGCGCTGCTACCCCGAGATTGATCCCCTGAAAGTTCATGTCGTGCACAACGGGGTGGATGTCGAGCAGTGGAAGCCGGCCGACGACCTCGGCGCGCTTCCTGCCCTGGGCATTGACCCGGACCGGCTCTCCGTTGTCTTTGTCGGCCGTAACGCGAGGCAGAAGGGCGTCCCATATCTGCTGCGGGCGGCAGCTTTCCTGCCACCGGAAGTCCAGGTGGTTCTCTGCCTTGGCGCCGCTGATACTCCGGCGTTGGCTGCCGAGACGGCGCAGCTGATTGAGGAACTGCAGCGGAGCAGGACGGGGGTTGTCGTCATTGAGCAGATGTTGCCGCGGGACGAACTGATTCAGGTTCTCAGCCAGGCCACAGTCTTTGCCTGCCCGTCGGTGTATGAACCCCTCGGCATCGTCAATCTTGAGGCGATGGCTTGCGGCACAGCGGTTGTCGCCAGTGCCACGGGAGGTATCCCGGAGGTTGTTGTGGACGGCGTGACCGGCACCCTGGTACCCCTCGATCAGAAAAGCGACGGGACCGGCACCCCAACAGACCCGGACCGGTTCGTTCGGGACTTCGCCGAGGCGCTGACCCGGACGATTGCTGACCCTGCCCGTGCTGCTGAACAGGGCCAGGCCGGTAGACGCCGTGCAGAGGAGCACTTCTCCTGGGCCTCGATTGCCGAGGCCACTCTGGACGTCTACCGGTCTGTCACCTAGAGGGTTTGCTCTCAGGAGGAAGCTGAAGAACGAGCAGCCTTCTTCTGACGGGCAATGACCACCTTTTCATCGATGGGTGCGTCACCGGAGGCACGCAGGCGACGGTAGTAGTTCATGGCCTCGTCCTGCCGTTCCTGCTCGATGCCGGAGGCGATGGTGGCCCGCAGGTGTTCGGGCCCATAGCCGAACGCGTCCACCAAATCCAGAGCATGGGGTCGCAGGTGGGTCAGTAGCCGGTTGATGTAGTCGCTCAGAGTGCGGGCGCGCTGAGTTGAGAGGCGTCCGTTCATGAGGTACCAGGCCAGGTGCTTCTCGATCAGGGTCAGACCGAACAGATCCCGTAGGCGGGTCAGGACCTCACGTGTGCCGGTGTCGGTGATCTTGTGGAGCGCGGTGGTGAACGCTTCCCACTGCAGCAGCTCCGCATGCGCCGTCGCGGCCTTGATGAGGTCGTTCTGGTTGCGGTTGAAAACTTCCGCAGCCTTGTCCTGCGGCAGATTCCGGGCCTCACGCAGTTCACCGGCAATGTCAGCGACCATGGCCTCCACGCGGTTGGTGAGCAGCTGGCGCTGGGTGTTCTCATCGCGAAGGGCGATAGCCGACTTCTTTTCCGAACCGCTATCGACGACGGTCTGCATCACCTGACGCAGCCCAGTACGGTGCATGGTCAGATCAGCGGCCTGACCCACAACATAGCGTGCGAGAACACCGAAATCTGCGCCGCGGAATTCCTTGGCGTAGTCAGCCAGCAGCCGCTTGGCGACGAGCTGCAGCAAGACGTTGTTATCTCCCTCGAAGGTCGTGTAGACGTCAAGGTCGGCGTGAAGGGACGTGAACCGGTTCTCGGTCATGAACCCGGCACCCCCGCAGGCCTCCCGGCACTCCTGCAGCGTTTCCAACGCATGCCAGGTGCTCAGGGACTTGAGAGCGGCAGCCAGAGTTTCAAGGTCCTGACGATCCTCGTCGGTGTCGTGCTTCCCGGAGAAAACGCCGTCGAACTTCTCGAGCAGCTCCTCGTGCGCGAATGATGCCGCGTAGGTCGTGGCCAGTTTGGGCAGGAGCCGACGCTGGTGGCGCTGATAGTCCATCAGCACCTCTTCAGTGGTGTCCGAGGTAGCGTTGAACTGCCTGCGCTGCGTGGCATACCGGATGGCGGTTGTCAGCGCGACCTTGCTGGCAGCAACTGCCGCGCCGTCGAGCGAAACACGGCCCTGAACGAGTGTTCCGAGCATCGTGAAGAATCGACGTCCCGGACTCTCGATGGACGAAGTGTAGGTGCCATCGACCGCAACGTCTCCGTAGCGGTTCAACAGGTTCGTGCGGGGAATGCGGACATTACTGAAGTGCAGCTGTCCGTTGTCGATCCCGCGCAGGCCGCCCTTCAGGCCGTCGTCGGCGCCGCCGATCCCTTCGAGAAAGTTGCCCTCGGCGTCGCGCAGATCAACGTAGAACGCATGGACACCATGATCTACGCCCCTGGTGATGAGGTGTGCGAAGACGACGGCGGCCCGGCCGTCGCGGGCCGCGTTGCCGATGTATTCCTTCCACGCGGCCTTGAACGGAGTGTTGATGACAAACTCTTCCGAGGCCTGATCGTAGGTGGCCGTTGTGCCGATGCTGGCGACATCAGAACCATGACCGATCTCCGTCATCGCGAAGCAGCCTGGAATCTCCAGACTCATGATGCCCGGAAGCCACTTCGTGTGGTGTTCGTCCGTGCCCAGGTGCAGGACGGCGGACCCGAAGAGCCCCCACTGAACGCCGGCCTTGATCTGCAGCGACGGGTCAGCAATGACCAGTTCCTCAAATCCAGCCACGTTGCCGCCGTGATCGTTGCTGCCGCCCAGTGAGTGCGGGAACGCGCGATGTACGGCCTTGTTGTCCACCAGATACTTGAGCTGCCCGAACGTGCGCTCGCGGTGCTCGTCCATGGACAGGCCCTCAATCTTGTAGACCTCCGGACGGCCGGCCAGTTCCCGCGCCTGTCGCCGCACGGCAGCCCACTTGCCCAGCAGCGTCTCTCCCAGCTGGGCGACGTCGATCACGGCGTTGTCATCATCGTGAATGGTGCTGGTGGCTGGAACTTTAAGTTCCTTCCGGTCTGATACCTGCGTCATGTGGTGCATCCTTACTCATGGGGAAGGGGAATGGGCGGAGAGGGAAAGGGGTTCTGCGACGGGAGCTACGGTGAGAGCCCGTCGAATAACCAGGTAGTGAGTTGTTCGGTGAGTTGCAGCTGGCTCGGCTTGGTGTGTCCGTCCGGCATGCTGATCCATCTTTCGCCGGCTGCGCGGACCATGCCGATGGCGGCCAGCGGCCAGAGGGGTGCAGCCAGCACAAGGGCAGGCGGTGTTTCCTGCTGTGCCAGGTACGTTCGCATGCTTTCTTCCATCATCGCGGTGATCTGCTGGAAGAAATGGGCCAGCTCAGCGGAGGAACCAGGATCAGTGGGTTCTGTCAGGGCGTCCGCCGTGCCCGTGCGGGTAACAAAGATGTAGACGTTCGGTGACGTCTGAGCCATTTGAAGATAGGCGGAAACCATGGCGCCGAGGCTCTCTCGAGGCGATTGCGCAGTGCGGGCGGCTTCGAAGAGTTTGTCGCGCATCTGCCCGATCACTACCTCACCGACGGCGAGCTGAAGCCCCGCCTTGTCACCGAAGTATCGGTAGAAAACAGATTTAGACGTACCCGCGGCAGCAGCGATGTCCTCCATCGACGCGCTGTAGCCAAGGGCATGGACAGCCTTGCGCGCAGCCTTGATCAAGGCACGACGGCGCTGCGTCCTGTGCGATTGCCAACGCGAGGAGCGGCCGTCCTCAGCAGCCAGGCTGCCCGCGTTCGGGCCAACTGTCGAAGTGCTATTCACGATACCCAGCGTATCAGGTACGCTAGGTATCAGTAATCCCCCAAGATCGAAGGAGACCACCACGTGGCTAGCAGCGGAAACCCAACTCCCGGACAACAGGTACGCCAGGCCGTAGTCATCGGCGGCAACCGCATCCCCTTCGCCCGCAGCGGGGGAGCGTACACGTACTCCTCAAACCAGGACATGCTCACCGCAGCCCTGGACGGACTGGTCGCCCGCTTCGGACTGCAGGGCGAACGAATCGGAGCCGTTGCAGCGGGCGCCGTCCTCAAGCACTCACGCGACTTCAACCTCACCCGCGAAGTAGTCCTCGGATCCGCGCTCTCAGCGCACACCCCCGCCTACGACGTCCAGCAGGCCTGCGCCACCGGACTCGAAGCCGTCGTCGGAATCGCCAACAAAATCAAACTCGGCATGATCGAATCCGGCATCGCAGGAGGCGTCGACTCCGCCTCAGACGCCCCCATAGCCGTCAGCGAAGGATTCCGCCGGGTACTCCTGGACCTCTCACGCGCCAAGACCACCAGCCAGAAACTGAAGGCCCTCAGCAAACTCCGGCCCTCAGACCTCGCACCCAATGCACCCGGCACAGGCGAACCCCGCACCGGGCTCTCCATGGGAGAGCACCAGGCACTCACCACCGCCCACTGGGAAATCACCCGACAGGCACAGGACGAACTCGCACTCGCCAGCCACAAGAACCTCGCCAATGCCTACGAACGCGGATTCTTCGACGACCTCATGACGCCCTACCGGGGACTCACGCGCGACTCCAACCTCCGCGCCGACACCTCCCTGGAAAAACTCGCCAAACTCAAACCAGTCTTCGGCAAGAACCTCGGCGACAACGCAACCATGACCGCCGGCAACTCCACACCGCTAACAGACGGCGCATCCACCGTCTTGCTCGGCTCCGAAGACTATGCCCTGCAACACGACCTCCCGATGCTCGCCAACATTGTCGACGCAGAAGCAGCCGCCGTCGACTTCGTCCACGGCGGCGAGGGACTGCTCATGGCCCCCGTCTACGCAGTACCACGCATGCTCGAACGCAACGGCCTCACC
The DNA here is from genome assembly GCA_947502645.1 of uncultured Micrococcaceae bacterium. Lineage (GTDB taxonomy): Bacteria > Actinomycetota > Actinomycetes > Actinomycetales > Micrococcaceae > Arthrobacter_J. The sequence goes on from CANNAD010000002.1 coordinate 253,654, forward strand.
TTCGACGACTTCGACTACTTCGAAATCCACGAAGCGTTCGCCGGAACCGTCCTCAGCTCCATCAAAGCCTGGGAAAACGACGACTTCTGCCGTACACGCCTCGGCCTCGACGGCGCACTCGGATCCATCGACCGCACCAAACTCAACGTCAATGGATCATCCCTCGCAGCCGGACACCCCTTCGCCGCAACCGGAGGACGAATCGTCGCCTCACTCGCCAAAACACTGCACGAAAAAGGCACCGGCCGAGGCCTCGTCTCCGTCTGCGCCGCAGGCGGCCAGGGCGTCGTCGCAATCCTGGAGGCACGCTAACCATGGCAGACACATACCTAAACCTCGTCAACACCGGCATCACCAAAGAAATCGCCAAAAAACTGGGACTACCCAGACCATCAGTCCTCAGACGATTCGACCCCTCCAAACCCCTGGTACCCGGACCAGTCCTCCTCCTGGGCAACGGAGAGTCCGTCACCACCCTCTCCGAAACAATGCTCGCCTGGAACCTCGACGTACGCCGCCACGCCACCCCCGGACAGAAACTCGGTGCCATCGTCATCGCCTGGGACACACTCACAGCCCCCGGCGAACTCTCCGAAACCGCGCTCGCCGTTGGGTCGGCGCTGAAGGATCTGCTTCCCGGCGGACGCGTCGTCACGGTCTCCAGGCCAGCCACTGACAGCGATGCTCCGGAAACCGCGGCGGTACGACAGAGCGTTGATGGTTTCGTGCGCTCTGTGGCCCATGAAATGCGCGGAGGCTCAACGGCCAACGGCATACTTCTGGGAGAAGCGGCGGACGCGGGGTCCACCGGTCTCATCGCGACACTGCGCTTCCTGCTCTCAGGCCGGAGCGCCTACGTCAGCGGTCAGTTCATCGAGGTATCAAACGACGCCGGAGAGCTACCGACCGACTGGAACAAGCCGCTCGACGGGAAGGTCGCCGTCGTCACCGGCGCAGCTCGTGGAATCGGTGCCGCCATCGCGAAGGTACTCCAACGTGACGGTGCCCAGCTCATCGTCGTCGACGTTCCGCAGGCAGGCGAGCAGCTCGCGAAAGTGGCCAACAAGCTCCACGGAACGGCCCTCCAGCTCGACATCACAGCGCAGGACGCCGGCAAACGCATCCTGGAGCACGCACTCTCACGCTACGGGCGACTCGACATCGTCGTCCACAATGCCGGCATCACGCGGGACAAGCTTCTGGCCAACATGGACGAAGCGAAATGGAACTCCGTGCTCGCCGTCAACATCGAGTCCCAGCTACGTATGAACCGCGAACTCCTGGACAGTGGAAAATTCGGGCACAACGGCAGGATCGTCTCACTGGCCTCCACCAGCGGCATCGCCGGGAACCGCGGTCAGAGCAACTACGCGGCATCCAAGGCAGGCGTCATGGGCATGGTCCGTGCCACAGCACCAGCCATCGGCTCGCTGGGTGGTTCCATCAACGCCGTCGCGCCCGGTTTCATCGAAACTGACATGACGGCGAAGATCCCGTTCCTCACCCGGCAGCTCGCCCGACGCGTCAGCAGCCTCCAACAGGGCGGACTTCCGCTCGACGTAGCGGAAACAGTGTCATTCCTGGCCTCCGACGCCGCCGCTGGAGTCAACGGCGAAGTTGTAAGGGTCTGCGGACAGAACATGGTCGGCGCATGAAAACCGTCGACCTCACCGAAATACCGGCGCTGCCCAAACTCTACGTCTCCGCTGTCGGAACTGCTGCCCGCCAGAAACTCAGCGGAAATCGGGGCAGCTCCGCCCTTCCGGAGGTTCGGCACAGCGTCAAAGGGGCCAGCGTCGACGTCGGCCGCCTGACCGCTTTTCAGAACGTGCTGAGGATGCCGGTGAAGGATGACCTGCCATCCGGGTTCGTCCACGCATTTGCCTTCCCCGTTGCCATGAGTGTCATGGCACGAGAGGACTTCCCGCTCCCGCTACTTGGCATGGTTCATCTTCGAAATACGGTGGAGCACCTCGCGCCGATCGACTTCAGGCAGTCGCTGGATATCCTCGCGTGGGCCGAAAATCTCCGCGGACACCGCGCAGGAACCCAGGTGGACATGATCGTCGAAGTCAGCAGCAACGCGGAGTTACTGTGGCGCGGCAATTCCACCTATCTAGCCAAGGGCGTCTTCCTGCCCGGGATCGACGAAGTGACGGCCCGGGACAAGGAGCAATTTGAGCCGCCCGCCCCGACAGCCCGTTGGCGCCTCGGTGCAGGCATCGGACGGGAGTACGCGCAGGTGTCCGGGGACTTCAACCCGATTCACCTCACCGCGCTCTCCGCCAAGGTCTTGGGGATGCGTCAGCAGATCGCGCACGGCATGTACATGGCATCCCGCATTGTTCAGGAAGCCACACCACCCGGCGTCGACGCATTTGCTTGGGAGATTTCGTTTGAGGCACCCGTGTACCTTCCGGCAAACCTGGGTGTAGCCATCGACGAAAACCTCGACGACGGTCAATGGCACGGAACGACATTCAGCGCATGGAACGAGAAAAGCCGACGTCGACACTTCCACGGGAGCATCAGCCCAAGGAGCTGACGTTCCTCATGTCGGCGCAACCCGTGACCGGATTTAGACTGGATGTATGACTGTCGATTCACTGATCACACGTGCCCGAGAACTGGATTCTGCCGACCCGCTGGAGCAATACCGCAGCCGGTTCATCGGACATGACAACGCCGAGCTACCTGCCTACCTGGACGGAAACTCCCTGGGACGGCCCCTGGAAGCTACCCGCGAACGGTACAACTCCTTCATTACCGAGCAGTGGGGCGGCAGGCTCATCCGGGGGTGGGACGAAGCATGGCTCCAGCTGCCGTTGACCCTCGGCGACAAGATCGGTGAGGTGACTCTGGGAGCCGCCAGGGGACAGTGCATCGTTGCCGACTCGACCACCGTGCTGCTGTACAAGCTCGCGCGCGCTGCTGTGGCAGCACGCCCGGGGCGAACGGAAATTGTCCTGGATCGGGATAACTTTCCGACCGACCGCTACGTCATGGAGGGGGTCGCCAATGAGTGCGGACTGCGCCTTCGGTGGCTCCAGGCATCGCCAGACAGCGGCGTGACTACAGAGGATGTCCAGGCCGTCGTCGGCCCCGACACAGCCTTCGTGGTACTCAGCCATGTAGCGTACCGTTCCGGCCACCTCGCCGACATGCAGACCATCACCTCCGCAGTGCACGACGCCGGTGCACTGGTCCTGTGGGACCTCTGCCATAGCGTGGGATCTGTACCGGTACAGCTGGATGCGTGGGGTGTGGACTACGCCGTCGGCTGCAGTTACAAGTACCTCAACGGGGGACCGGGGGCGCCTGCATGGGCGTATGTCGCTGAACGGCACCACACAGACCTTGATCAGCCCATCCAGGGGTGGATCGGGTCGGCAGATCCGTTTGGCATGGTCCAGGGGTACGAGCCTGCTTCCGGGATCCGGCGCATGCTCTCCGGAACGCCGCCCATCATGGGCATGCTGGCCATCGAGGACATGGTGGATCTGATCGCTGAGGTCGGGATGGACGCTGTCCGCAAAAAGTCAGTGGATCTCACCGAATTCGCTCTCGAAGCCGTGACGGAACTCCTGTCGTCACATCAGGTCCAGGTGGCATCCCCAACGGATGCAGCAAGCCGCGGCAGCCACATCACCATTGACCACCCCTCGTTCCGCGCCGTGACAGCTGAACTGTGGGACAACGGCATCATTCCCGACTACCGCAATCCGAACGGAATCCGGCTCGGGTTGTCTCCGCTGTCGACGTCCTTCGCTGAGACGTTGCACGGGATTCTGGCGATCGAGAAAATCCTCGCCGCCAGCTAACGCCCACGCCCACGCCCTCACACTCCAAGCCCCACGCCCCGCGCTCTAGACCCTTGGCTTCCGGCCGAGATCGGGGTTTACCGCCGAGATCACCGGTTACAAACCCTGATCTCGGCGGTAAAGGGTGACTTGGCGTGGAATGCAAAGCTGAGAATACAAAAAAGCCCTAGCCAGATTGCTCTGACTAGGGCTTTTGTTGTGCGCGGAGGGGGACTTGAACCCCCACCCCGTTTCCAGGACTAGCACCTCAAGCTAGCGCGTCTGCCATTCCGCCACCCGCGCTCAGGTGATTTTCGATGGTCTCTGTTATCCGGAAACCGTCGAAAGCAGCGAGAAAAACTCTAACATGACTTGGCCCCGTTCGTTGAATCGAGTCCGGCCGGTAGTGTTGCGGTAAGAGGAGCTGTCACGCCACGAGCATTGCGAAGGAGATCTCCATGCCCGGATTGCGCGGAGAAGATGAAGTTGTTGGTATCTGTCAGGATCTGATCCGGTTCGATACCTCCAACTACGGCAACAACGAGGGACCCGGCGAGCGCCTGGCGGCCGAATACACTGCCCGGCTGATCGATGAGGTTGGTCTCAGCCCCGAAATCCATGAATCAGCCCCGGGACGCGCATCGGTTGTTGCCAGAATGGCTGGAAAGAATCCTTCCCTGCCGGCGCTCGTGGTGCATGGTCATCTCGACGTCGTACCGGCGCAAAAGGAAGACTGGAGCGTTGATCCGTTCAGCGGGGAGGAGCGGGACGGCCTGATCTGGGGCAGGGGCGCCGTGGACATGAAAGACATGGACGCGATGATTCTTTCCGTCCTGCGGCAGATGAGCCGCGACGGCGTGCAACCGGAACGCGACCTCATTTTTGGTTTCTTCGCGGATGAGGAAGCGGGCGGAAACTACGGCGCTTCCTGGTTGGTGGATAACAAGCCGGAGTTGTTCGAAGGGGCTACAGAGGCCATTTCCGAAGTGGGCGGTTTCTCCTCCACGATCGGAGGGAAGCGGGCGTACCTGCTGCAGACCGCGGAGAAGGGCATTTCGTGGCTGCGGATGACAGCGCACGGGCGTGCCGGTCACGGATCCCAGATCAACACTGACAACGCTGTCACCCGGCTGGCGAGGGCGGTTGCCCACGTGGGTGATCATGTCTGGCCGATTGAGCTGACGGACACCACCAGAGAGTTCGTGGAACGCGTCACGGAGCTCACGGGCGTCGAGTTCGATGCCAATGATCCTGAGAAGTTGTTGGCTGAGCTCGGCACCTTGTCGCGGTTCGTCGGCGCGACCCTTCAGAACACGGCAAACCCCACGCTGCTGAAGAGCGGGTACAAGCACAACGTGATTCCCGGACAGGCAGATGCTCTCATCGATGTGCGTACATTGCCCGGTCAGGAAGAGTCGGTGCTTGAGATCATCCGGCATCTTGCCGGTGACGGCGTGGACGTTACCTATGATCACCACGACGTATCGCTGGAAGTACCGTTTTCCGGCGCGCTCGTCGATTCCATGATCGGCGCACTGCAGGCGGAGGACCCGGGAGCCCCGGTGCTGCCCTACACGCTCTCCGGAGGCACCGACAACAAATCCCTGAGCCGTCTGGGGATCACCGGTTATGGGTTTGCCCCCTTGCAGCTCCCGGACGATCTGGATTTCACCGGCATGTTCCATGGTGTGGATGAGAGGGTCCCTACCGAATCCCTCAAATTCGGGACACGTGTACTGAACCGATTGCTGACCACGTACTAGGAGACGCAGGTAATGACCGACATCAGGAGCACGCTGATGAATGACATCCTCCCCGATGACATGATGACCGAGTTCCGTTCCCGTGCAGGCGGGTATGACGAGCAGAACCGGTTTTTCGATGAAGACCTGGCGGACCTCCGTGAGAGCGGCTACCTTGGCCTTTTCTCATCAGAGGACGACGGCGGCAAAGGTTGCAGTCTTCAGGAAGTGGCTGCTCTGCAGCGTCGTCTTGCGGCAGCGGCGCCGGCCACTGCTCTGGGCATCAATATGCACTTGGTCTGGGCGGGAGTTGCGCATGTTCTGCAGGCCCGCGGTGATGATTCGTTGTCCTTCATTCTCCGGGAGGCTGTTGGGGGAGAGCTCTTCGCTTTCGGCCTGTCGGAGCCAGGAAACGATGCCGGACTTTTCGATTCCCTCACGAAAGCTGTTCCTAGGGCTGATGGATCTATGGAGTACACCGGAACGAAGGTCTTCACGAGCCTTTCTCCGGCATGGACCCGGCTGGGTACGGTCGGCAAAGACACCAGTGGATCCTCGCCCGAGCTTGTCTACGGATTCCTGACCCGCGATGCTCCTGGAGTCACGATCAAGGACGATTGGAACACGCTGGGGATGCGGGCATCGCAGTCCAACACCACCGTCCTCGACTCGGCCGCGGTGTCTCCGGATCGGGTGGTCAGACGCCTTCCTGTGGGCCCGAGCGCTGATCCGTTGATCTTCGCTATTTTCGCTGTCTTCGAAACTCTCTTGGCGTCGGTCTATACGGGCATTGCCGACCGCGCGATGGAACTCGCCGTTGAAGCAGCGCACGCACGGACGTCTTTCAAGAACGACGGCAGGTCCAGCGCCCACGATCCGGATATCCGCCGCCGCGTGGCAGCCGCGGCTCTGCAGTTGGATACTGCGGTGGCACGACTCCAACAGACAGCCCGCGACGTCGACCTGTTGGTTGATCACGGACCACGATGGTTCGGCCTCTTGTCCGGCGTGAAAGTTGAGTGCACACGGACTGCACGCAGCGTCGTCGACATGGCTCAACAGGTGTGCGGCGGCCGCGGGTATTTTCGTGGGCAGGAGATCGAGCGGCTCTACCGGGACGTCGTAGCTGGCGGGTTCCACCCGTCGAGTGAGGACAGCGCGCTGGCCACGATCGCCAATGCCTGGCTCGGCCCGCTGCCTCAGTAGAGGTTTCGAGCGTAAACCTCAGGCGGTGCGCGCGACGCGGATCACTTTGCGGCGGAGCCAGAACCGTCTGCCGCCACCCATATAGAGCCTGCTCTTTTCCAGCTCCCATTTTCCGTATTCCGCGTGTTCGGTCAGGAGCTGTCGGGCCACGGGTAGCGGGTCTTCAGGACTCACGGTGAGCACCAGGTACTCATACTGCCGGACGCTGTCCCTCTTGCGGACCTCCCGAGCGGGCAGAAACTGTTCCTTCAATGTTTCTCCGATCTGCAGGTTATTTCGTTCGAGCAAAAATGATTCGGCCTTTGCTCTTTATTTTGCTGCGTAAACAGATAACGTCGTACCCATGAGCATAGATCCGCGTGTCGCGCTCCAGTCACTGGTATCGGCTTTCGAAGAGCATCTTGCTGCGGCGGCGTCCCGGCGTGGCCCGGACGATCCGTCAGTTGAGGCGGCGTATGTGGGCATTGCCGACGCCTTCGAAGATTATGAGGAGGCGCTCTTCGATGCATACGACGAAGTGACGCCCCTGGAAATCTACGACGACGAAGGCGACGACGTCGAGGACTCAGAGGACGACGACGAAGAAGACGAGGACGTCGACCCGATCTGAGCAGCTAGTCCGCGACGGACACTTCGTCCAGGACGGTGGTGATTTGCTCTGGCAGCCCTGATCTGTCACCAGCCAGTACAGTCTCGAGCTGTTCGGCGCTCCTGGCGCCCACAACCGCTGTTGCAACACCTGGCCGGTGGAGTAGCCAGCGGATCGCCGTTTCGGCGCAGCTGATCTTTAAACCCTGTGCCGCAGTGGCCACGGCGTCCGTGACCCGAGCCGGGCGGCCTTCCAGATACGGTTCCACATAGGGAGCCCAACGATCGGATGCAGCGCGGGAGTCAGCTGGGACTCTGCCGCGGTACTTGCCGGTTAGTGCGCCTCTGCCCAACGGAGCCCATGCCATGAGTCCAATGCGCATGGCTTCCACAGCAGGAATGATTTCCTGTTCGGCGCGGCGGTTCAACAGCGAGTACTCGCACTGGTGCGCGGTCACGGGAACGGCTGAGAGCGAGGCTGCGCGCGCCAGCTGCCATCCGGCGTGATTGGCAAGCCCGACGTAACGAACTCTGCCGGTGCTATAGGCAGTTTCCATGGCCGAGAGCACTTCGTTGACAGGGACGTGTTCGTCGGGGGCGGGCATCAGCCAAAGATCCAGATGGTCGGTGCCGAGACGGCTCAGCGTGGCGTCCAGCGAATCGAGCATGCCCCGGCGCGACGTATCAATACGGGGGTCGGTCCGGCCGCGCCGTAATCCACCCTGTGAGACCAGGACAATATCCTGCCGCGCTACGACGTCGCCGATCAGGGACCCGAGAATGGCTTCAGAACGACCATCCGCGAAACTGGCGGCGGTGTCGACCAGTGTGCCGCCGGCGCCGAGGAAGCAGCGCAACTGGGCTCGCGCGGCATCCTCATCCACCTCCAGTCCCCAATTCATGGTTCCGAGTCCGATCTCCGACACAGAGAGGCCGCTGTCACCCATAATTCGTTGCTGCATAAGGCAAGCCTACGGGAGCAATTCGGAACAGTGACATAAGGTCATATCTGTGAATTGGTTCGAAGCTGCATTTCTGGGACTTGTCCAGGGCCTGACGGAATTTCTACCCATCTCCTCGAGCGCGCATCTAAGGATCGTGGGGGAGCTCCTTCCCAATGCCCAGGACCCGGGCGCCGCCTTCACAGCTATCACCCAGTTGGGCACCGAAACCGCGGTCGTCGTCTACTTCTGGCGCGACATCGTGAGAATCATCAAGGCCTGGTTCGGGTCTCTGACCGGATCGGTGCGCCGTAGTGATCCAGACGCCCGGATGGGGTGGCTCGTGATTCTGGGAAGCATACCCATCGTGGTGCTTGGCCTGCTTTTCCAGGATCAGATCGAGGGAGCCCTACGAAGCCTGTGGCTGGTCGCCACGATGCTGATTGTTTTCGGCATTATTCTGGCGATCGCCGATACTGTGGGACGCCAGAACCGCGACCTGACGGAGCTGACCTACAAACACGGTATTTTGTACGGTTTCGCGCAGGCCATGGCTCTCATTCCGGGTGTGTCGCGCTCCGGCGGGACCATCACGGCCGGGCTCTTGATGGGTTACACCCGTGAGGCTGCTGCACGCTACTCATTCCTGCTGGCCATTCCCGCCGTGTTTGGAAGCGGCGTTTACCAGCTGGTCAAGAGCTATGACGAGCCCGGACCCTTTTCCCTCGCTGAAACAGCACTGGCGACCGGGGTGGCGTTTGTCGTCGGCTTCGTCATTATTGGGTGGTTCCTTCGTTATGTTTCCACGAGAAGCTACCGGCTCTTCGTCTGGTACCGGATTCTGCTCGGTCTGGCTCTGTACCTCCTTCTGGGATTTGGTGTATTCCAGCCGTGAGGCGCAGTCCCAGCAACCGGTTTACCGCTGAACAGCCAAAGACCGTAAGGTGGGATCCGTGATTGCCTGGACTTCAAACGCTCCTGAAAACGTCCCCGGTTCGGGGCCAGAGCTCATGCTCTACGATTCCGCCAGCCGCGAGGTACGTCCGTTGCCGCCCGGCGCAGGCACGGGAATGTATGTGTGCGGCATCACCCCATACGACGCCACCCATATCGGCCACGCGTCCACCTATGTGGCGTTCGATCTCCTCAACCGGTACTGGCGGGATGGCGGCGCGGAGGTTCAGTACGTACAGAACGTCACCGACGTCGACGATCCCCTTCTGGAGCGGGCAACCGCCACGGGTGTTGACTGGCGGGACCTTGCTGAGCAGCAGACCAACCTGTTCCGCGGGGATATGGAAGCATTGAACGTCCTCGCACCAGATCATTATGTCGGCGCGGTCGAGACCGTGGACTGGCTCGTGCCAGTTGTTGAGGCTCTGGTGGCGGACGGGATCGCTTACGCCGTTCCCGGCGTGGATGGAGAGCCCGACGGCGACATCTACTTCTCTGTTCAGGATGGCCAATCACGGTATATGGGGGATGGGTCCTGGCATCTGGGCCATATATCGGGCCTTTCAGAGGCCACGATGCTCCAGCTTTCCGCTGAACGGGGCGGCGACCCAACCCGTCCGGGGAAGCGTCATCCGCTCGATCCCCTTCTCTGGCGTGTTGCCCGCAGCGGCGAGCCGGACTGGGACGGGGCCACGCTTGGCCGGGGCCGTCCGGGATGGCACATTGAATGTTCCGTCATAGCTCAGCGTCTCCTGCCCCAGCCCTTTGCCGTGCAGGGAGGCGGCTCAGACCTCGTGTTCCCTCATCATGAAATGAGTGCGGCTCACGCATGGGCCTCCTCGCGGCAGCCTCTGGCACATCATTACTGCCATGCGGGAATGGTCGCTTTGGACGGCGAGAAGATGAGCAAGTCCAAGGGCAATCTCGTATTCGTCTCCCGACTTCTGAAGTCAGGGGTGGACCCGGCGGCTATCCGGTTGGCCATCATCGCCCACCACTATCGTTCGGACTGGTCCTGGACCGACGAGGGGCTGGAGAGCGCGAAGTTGCGTCTGGAAAAGTGGCGTACCGCCGCCGGGCGGCCTACCAGCGAAGCAGCGGCTGCAGATCTTGCTGCCGCTGTCCGACGGGCACTGGCCGATGATCTGAACGCTCCGGTAGCTCTCCAGGCTGTCGATGACTGGTGTGAGCAGGCCCCGACAGCTGGAGAGGGCGGGGCCCAGGTTGCGGCTCTGGTCGATTCCCTGCTTGGAGTGCGGCTCTAGTCCCGACCGCGTTTGCGAAGGTAGCGTTCAAACTCACGGGCTATTGACTCACCGGTGGCTTCAGGTAGTTCAGCGGTGTCCTTGGCCTCTTCCAGCTGCTTGACGTACGCGGCAACTTCCGGGTCCTCGGTGGCCAGCTCGTCCACGCCGCGTTCCCATGCTTCTGCCTCACCCGCCAGATCTGCTGTATCCAGGGGCGAATCAAGGAGTTCCTCAAGTTTGTTCAGGAGCGCCAGCTGCGCCTTGGGAGAGGGGGACTGCCCAACGTAGTGGGGCACTGCGGCCCAGATGGACAGCGTCGGAATATCTGCCAAGCCGGCCACTTCGGACAGCACACTCACGATCCCCACCGGTCCCTCATACTCGGAAGCGTCAATGCCCAGGGTCTCCCGCACATCTGCGTCATCCGAAGTGACTGTCACGGGGATGGGGCGCGTGTGCGGGACATCAGCCAGGAGGGCGCCAACAAGAATGACGCAGTCCACGTTGAGCTCGCGCGCTGTCGCCATCAAGTCTGCTGTGTACGAACGCCACTTGTAGGACGGCTCCACGCCGTTGACGAAGACCACATCCAGTGCCGAGTCAGAGACTTTTGCCCTACTGATGCGCGTTGACGGCCAATTGATACGACGGCGGCCATCGGCGTCCCGCCTGAGGACGGGCCGTGTGAACTGGAAATCGTAGTATTCATCAGCGTCGATTGAGGAGATCTTGTCTGCACCCCAGTACTTCGACAGGAACTTGAGTGCATCACTCGCGGCCTCACCGGCGTCGTTCCATCCCTCAAAGGCCGCGATCATGACCGTAAACCGGCCGCCGTCACCGCTATCGCCCAACGGCCACACGCCACGCCGCTTGTTCTGACCCTCGTTCTGATCACTGCTCGTCATCCTCCAACCCTATGGCGCCGTCGTCGTCATGTCAGTTCTCCCCTCGATGTCACGTGTGGTTGGCGAATCGTTACCTGAGGATCACAAACGTAGACTGGAATCATGACGGAACCGATCAAGGAGCGGCGCGGGGGAATACCCCTGGGCAGGATCGCATCCGTTCCGGTGGTGCTCGCGTATTCGTGGTTCATCATTGCCGCATATATCGTGTTGGTCTTCGGTCCACGGGTGACGGCACAGTTCCCTTCCCTGGGTCTCATGGGGTACGCCGTCGCCGTCGGCTACGCTGTTCTGCTGCTCCTTTCAGTCCTCGCTCATGAACTTGCCCACGCGCTTTCAGCCCGCGCGTTTGGCTGGCCGACGGAGAAAATTGTTCTCACGCTATGGGGCGGCCACACACGATTCTCGGGTTTCACGGCTACCCCAGGACGCTCAGCAGCCATGGCGATGGCGGGACCAGCGGCCAACGGTCTGATCGCCGTCGTCGGCTGGCTGGTACTGCCCGTGTTCGAGCCGCAATCCCTGGGCGCATCACTGGTGAGCATTCTGGTGTGGGCGAATATTCTGGTCGCCGTCTTCAACATCATTCCGGGACTGCCGCTCGATGGCGGACACGTCGTCGAATCGGTCGTGTGGAAAATCACGGGAAACCAACACAAGGGAACCGTTGCCGCTGGTTGGGGCGGGCGAGCCGTCGTCATTCTCATGGTGCTGGCGCTGTTGATAGTGCCGCTGCTGCGCGGGGGAGTCCCCGACATCACAGTTCTGATCGTCACCCTGCTGGTCGCCGGATTCATGTGGATGGGCGCCAGCAGCGCCATCCAGTCAGGGCGGGTTCATCTCAGGGTCGAGAAATCGAGCGTCCGGGCGCTCATGCAGCCCGCCGCCGGCGTCTTCCGTGGAGCATCCGTTGAACAGGCGGAAGCTGCCGCAGCTCCTGGAACAGTCATCGTGCTTACCGAAGAGGACGGCCGTCCCGTCAGCATTCTGGACAGCGCCGCGGTGCAGAACGTTCCGCCCCACCTGCGAGCGGCCACCCCAGCATCCGCGGCTGCCCGAATGCTGGGTGAAGGTGCGGTGCTTGCCGATTGGCAAAGCGGTCCCGGGCTCATCAATGCCATGACTAAGCTGGACAGAAACGAGTATGCGGTTGTGAACGACCAGGGACGAGTTGTTGGTCTGCTGGCCCGTTCCGCAGTCGTAGCGGCCGTGAATGGCAAGGCAGAACCCGTACTTGGCCAATGATCATCAAAGAGAGTATGAAACCTAAAGTGCAGAAAAACCTGGACGAGTCCGTAGTACCGGAGCCTGCGAGCGCTCCGACGCCTGAACCGCATGGTGCGGCCCAACGCCGTGGGAATCTGCGCGTGGGCGAACGCGTTCAGCTGACCGATGACAAAGGCCGCCGCAACACCATCACGCTCACAGAGGGTGGAGCGTTCCATACACATCGTGGATTCCTGACCCACGATCAGCTCATCGGGCAGCCGGAGGGTGTGGTGGTGGCCAATACCACCGGGCATCAATACCAGGTACTGCGTCCGCTGCTCTCTGACTTCGTACTATCCATGCCGCGTGGCGCCGCCGTCGTCTATCCCAAGGATGCAGCACAGATTGTCACGATGGCGGACATCTACCCGGGCGCACGGGTGGTCGAGGCCGGTGTCGGTTCGGGGGCCCTGAGCATTTCGCTGCTCCGGGCGGTGGGGGACCACGGCATGCTGCACTCTTTCGAACGGCGGGATGAGTTCGCTGACATTGCTCGTGGAAATGTCGAAACGATCTTTGGTGGTCCGCACCCGGCGTGGAAGCTGTCAATTGGCGATTTTCAGGACGAGGTTGTCAAGAGTGAAGAGCCCGGCAGTGTGGACCGGGTGGTCCTGGACATGCTGGCGCCGTGGGAATGCGTTGACGCCGTTGCAACGGTTCTGGCACCCGGTGGAGTGTGGATCAACTACGTCGCCACCGTCACCCAGCTTTCCCGCACAGCAGAGGCAATCCGAGCCGATGGACGATTCACGGAACCGGACGGGTGGGAGTCCATCGTTCGCGGCTGGCACCTTGAGGGGCTCGCCGTACGTCCGAACCACCGGATGGTGGCGCACACTGGTTTCCTCCTGACGGCAAGACGGCTCGCCGACGGCGTCACCGGCCTTTCGCCCAAGCGTAAGCCGTCCAAAACCGGATTCAGCCAGGAGGATCTCGACGCCTGGACGCCGCAGGCCGTTGGAGAGCGCGACGTATCGGAACGAAAGCTCAGACGGGCTGCACGGGAAGCCAGTTCGACCGTTCAGCGCGGCGCATTGGCCCATGCAGAGGAACTCAGGAAGCAGCAGGGACTCGACGAGTCCGGAGACTAGAAGAAGGCGGTATCGCTGTGTCGCAGGCAGGTATTCCGGAACAAGGGCCGGAGACGGGTGCAGCCGGATCCGGCATGCGTGAGGCTCAGGCAGCCTCGGAGCGTCAGTTGAATGTCCTTCGGGACAAGCTGCGGCGCATCGATAGGCAGCTTGCCGCGGCTACGCAGAGCAACAGCCGGCTCGTGTCCATGCTCGAATCCGCGAAGACCGAGATTCTGCGGTTGAAGGACGCACTGGAGAACGAGGGCTCGACGCCGTTCAGCTTCGGGGTCGTTCAACAGGTGAACGTTTCGCGGGAGCGGGTGGAAGGCCAGGAGACCCGGGCTACCGTTCAGGAAAGCGTGGACATTGTGCAGTCCGGGCGGAAACTCCGGGTCGCAATCTCCCCGCTTCTCAGCAGTTCCGAACTATCGACGGGCCAGGAAGTTCTGCTCAACGAATCCCTGACCGTTGTTGCCGCACTCGGGTATGAGCGCGGTGGCGAGCTCGTCACGGTGAAGGAGCTGTTGGGTTCTGACCGCGTGCTTGTTGTTGGACGCGCAGATGAACAGCGGGTCATCCGGCTGTCGGGCCAGCTCATGCAGAACCCGCCTAAGGTCGGCGACGCCGTGTCCTTCGATTCCCGTTCCGGATACGCGCTCGAGCGCATTCCGCGTAGTGAAGTCGAAAACCTCGTTCTCGAGGAAGTGCCGGATATCTCCTATGCTGACATCGGTGGTCTCGGGCCCCAGATCGAACAGATCCATGACGCCGTGGAACTGCCGTTCCTGCACCCGGACCTCTACCGGGAACATGGACTCAAGGCGCCGAAAGGCATTCTTCTGTACGGCCCTCCCGGCTGCGGCAAAACTCTCATAGCCAAGGCTGTGGCGAATTCGCTGGCCGCACGAGCCCGTGAAAGGGCTGGAACGCCGACCGTCAAGAGTTATTTCCTGAATATCAAGGGGCCCGAACTCCTCGACAAGTATGTCGGTGAGACGGAGCGCAGCATCCGCTCCATTTTCGCCCGGGCGCGGGAAAAGGCTTCCGATGGTTCGCCCGTCGTTGTCTTCTTCGATGAGATGGATTCTCTGTTCCGGACGCGCGGAACAGGCGTGTCCTCGGACGTGGAAACCACCATCGTTCCGCAGCTCCTGAGCGAAATCGACGGCGTCGAAAAGCTCGAGAACGTCATCGTCATTGGCGCCTCCAACCGCGAGGACATGATTGACCCCGCGATCCTGAGGCCGGGACGTCTGGACGTCAAAATCAAGATTGAGCGGCCGGACGCGCAGGGCGCCGGAGAGATTTTCGGAAAGTACCTGAGTACGGACCTTCCGTTGCATCCGGAGGACCTGGCCGAGTACGACGGCGACAGGGAGCGCACCGTTGAGGCCATGATCCAGCTGACGGTGGAAAAAATGTATGCCACGGACAAGACCAACGAATACCTTGAAGTGACCTACGCCAACGGCGATACCGAAATGCTGTACTTCAAGGACTTCAACTCTGGTGCCGTCATCCAGAACGTCGTGGACCGGGCCAAGAAGTACGCCATCAAGGACTTCCTCGCCACCGGCGTTCGCGGCCTGCGGATCGATCACCTGCTGCGGGCCGTCGTTGACGAATTCCGTGAGCACGAGGACCTTCCCAACACCACCAACCCGGACGACTGGGCGCGTATCTCGGGCAAAAAGGGTGAACGGATCACCTACATCCGGACGATCATCCAGGGCAAGGCAGGGCAGGAACCCGGCAAAACGATCGAAACCCAGCCGAACACGGGGCAGTACCTGTGAGCGTTCGCAGGGTCATGGGCACCGAAACCGAATACGGGGTCCTGGCTCCCACGCAGCCCGGAGCAAACGCCACCGTCCTGTCCAGCCAGATCATCAACGCCTACGCTGCCACGATGCGGGAGGGTTACGGGAATCTCCCGGGAACCAGATGGGACTACACAGATGAGCAGCCCCTTCAGGACGCACGCGGATGGCAGATGCCCCGCAGCCAGGCCCATGCTTCCCAGCTAACCGATGAAGCGCCAGTGCTCGACGCCGAACAGATCGCTCTGGCCGGAGCAGACTTCAGCACCGGGTTTGGCCAGGAACCGGCGAGCGATGTACTGATGAACATAGTTCTGGGCAACGGCGCGCGCCTCTATGTCGATCATGCCCATCCCGAATATTCCTCTCCGGAGGTGACCAACCCCCGCGACGCCGTCCTGTGGGACAAGGCCGGCGACGTCGTCGTGCAGAGGGCCATGGACCGCGTGGCCTCCACGCCAGGATTTGCACCGGTGAACCTCTACAAGAACAACACGGACAGCAAATCGGTCTCATACGGTTCACACGAGAACTATCTGGTTCCCCGGCACGTCCCGTTCTCGGACATCACTGCCGGCCTGATTCCCTTCTTCGTCTCCAGACAGGTGATCTGCGGCGCAGGAAGAGTGGGCATCGGCGCACTCTCACAGGAGGCGGGGTACCAGCTCAGCCAGCGGGCTGACTTCTTTGAGGCGGACGTTGGACTCGAAACCACGGTGAGACGCCCCATCATCAACACCCGTGACGAGCCGCACGCCGTCGCCGAGAAATATCGGCGGCTCCACGTCATTATCGGAGATGCGAACCTTAGCGAGATCTCGTGCTACCTGAAAGTTGGCACGGCCGCACTGGTTCTGGACATGATCGAAGCTGGCACGGCACCGCAAGTGGAACTCGAATCACCTGTTGAGGCGCTCCAGACCATCAGTCATGACCCATCGTTGAAGGCCGCTGTCCGGACCAACGACGAACGCATGCTGACAGGGCTGGACCTGCAGGAGTTGTATTTCGAAGCCGCCCGTCGGCATGTGGGCAATAGCCCGGATGAACAAACCCGCGACGTCCTGACACGCTGGGGAACGCTCATCGAAGTACTGCGCCACGACCCCATGGACGCTGCAGCGGACGTTGACTGGATTGCGAAGCTGAAGCTCCTGCAGGCGTACCGGGACAGGGACAACCTCGCCTGGTCCGATGCACGTCTGGGACTTGTTGACCTGCAGTACGCAGACATGCGGCCGTCCAAAGGCTTGTACTACCGGCTCGCAGCACGCGGGCAGATGACCCGGCTCCTCACTGACAGCGAGATCGAGGCAGCCGTGGTGCAGCCGCCCGCCGACACCCGGGCGTACTTCAGGGGGAATTGCATCACCCACTTTCCCGGACACGTGGCCAGTGCCAGTTGGGATTCGATCGTGTTCGAACTTCCGGGCAGGCGGAGACTGCAAAGGATCCAGACGCTCGAACCTCTCAGAGGCACACGCGAACTCACCAAACATCTGTTTGATGCTGCCGACGACGCGGATGAATTCGTATCGATGCTGCTGGGGGATGCACCCGGATAAGCTGGCACCATAAAGGACACAGGGCACAATACAGGCGCCGCTGGCGTGAGGGAGGACAGTTTCAATGGCAAGCCAGGAACGTAGAAATACCGAGGCACAGTCGCGCGAGGTCGAGGAAGCGGAGGAAGCGCCGCTGCCGACGCACCAATCTTCAACCGAGGCATCCGCGCAGGTATCCGGGACCGATGACCTCCTCGACGAGATTGACGGCGTATTGGAAGTCAACGCCGAGGAATTCGTTCGCGGATTCGTCCAGAAGGGTGGGCAATAGGCTCATGATGGAGGGCAGCGAACGAACTGTCGCGGACGCTGCGGTCGCGTCATTCAGCGCCTATCTGAGCGCGGCCCACCCCGATCAGCTGCCCTTTGCGCGTCGGCTGGGTACGGCGTCGGGCACAACCGGCGGGTTGGCGCCCCAAGCCACCACCATTGTCTCCATGGCGTATGCCGGGGGCGTGCTCATGGCCGGTGACCGGCGAGCCACGATGGGCAACGTCATCGCGAGCCGCCATATCGAGAAGGTCTTCCCTGCGGATCAGTACTCGGTTCTGGGTATCGCCGGCACCGCGGGTATTGCCATGGACATCATGCGCCTGTTCCAGGTTGAGCTGGAGCACTACGAGAAAATCGAAGACACGCTCATGAGTCTTGACGGCAAAGCAAACCGGCTGGCCGCCATGGTTCGGGCCAACCTTCCGTTGGCCATGCAGGGACTGGCCGTCATTCCGCTTTTCGCTGGCTACGACACAACGCGTCGCATAGGAAGACTCTTCTCCTATGACGTGACCGGCGGTCGTTACGAGGAGCAGGAACATCACAGCGTGGGTTCCGGGGCCGGGTTTGCGCGGGGCGCGCTGAAGAAACTCTGGCGTCCCAATCTGTCCCGCGACGCTGCCGTCGCTGTTGCTGTCGAGGCGCTGTACGACGCCGCGGACGACGATTCAGCCACAGGAGGCCCTGACCCAGTCCGGGACCTGTGGCCGGTCGTCTATTCAGTTGAGGCCGCCGGTGCTGCCCGGATTCCGGACCGGGAACTCGCTGCGGCCGCAACTCGCATCATCGGAGCCCGCAGCAGCGACGGTCGGGAGGCCTGAGATGACGCAGCAATTCTACGTTTCGCCCGAACAGTTGATGAAGGACCGCGCCGACTTTTCGCGGAAGGGCATCGCACGCGGCCGATCCGTCGTTGTGCTCAGCGGTCGTGACGGGATTGCGCTGGTCGCAGAGAATGCATCACCCTCTCTCCATAAACTCAGCGAAATCTATGACCGTATCGCTTTTGCTGCAGTGGGCAAGTACAACGAGTTTGAGAGCTTGCGGCAGGCCGGGGTTCGCTACGCGGATGTACGCGGGTATTCCTACGACCGCACAGATGTTACTGCCCGCGGTCTTGCCAGTGTCTATGCCCAGAGCCTTGGAGGCGTGTTCACCGCCGAAAGCAAGCCGTTCGAGGTGGAGCTCGCCGTCGCCGAGGTAGGTCAAACGCAGTCGGACGATCACCTGTACCGGCTCTCGTATGACGGCTCCATCACGGATGAGGCGAATTTCGTCGTGATGGGCGGCGACGCCGATGCAGTTCGCGAGCGGCTCACTTCCGCCTTCGAGGCGGGCTCCGATGTGCCCGAAGCCATTCGCGCGGCAGTTCGGGCGCTGTCGTGGGACCAACCCGATCAGACCCCGCTGGGACCACCGATGCTGGAAGTGGCCATCCTGGAACGCGACCCGCTGACCAGCAGGGGATCTCGGCGCGCCTTTCGGCGGATTGCGGCACCGGAACTGGAAAACATACTCAACGAGAGGAGCGGCCGCTAGTGGATCGAAGAATCTTCGGCATAGAAACGGAGTTCGGAATTGCGTACTCGGATCCAGGGGGCAGGCCGCTCACCCCGGAGGAAATAGCCCGCTACCTCTTCCGCAAGGTGGTGAGTTGGGGGCGTTCCTCCAACGTATTCCTCGGCAACGGGTCCCGGTTGTATCTCGATGTTGGATCCCACCCGGAATACGCCACCGCAGAGTGCGACGACGTTGCGCAGCTGATTGCTCATGATCGGGCTGGTGAGCTCATCCTCAATGATCTGGTCAACGAAGCTCAGGAGCGGCTCTCGGTTGAAGGCTTCGACGGCAGGGTTTACCTGTTCAAGAACAACACGGATTCCGCCGGAAATTCTTACGGGAGCCACGAGAATTACCTGATTCCACGGAAGACGGAATTCATTCGCCTGACAGAGATACTGATCCCGTTCCTGGTGACCAGACAGCTGCTGTGCGGTGCGGGCAAGGTCCTTTCTGGCCAGAATGAGTCCGTCTATGCCTTTTCGCAGCGTGCGGATCATTTGTGGGAGGGGTTATCGTCAGCCACCACGCGCTCCCGCCCCATCATCAACACGCGCGATGAACCACATGCTGACGCTGAGTACTACCGGCGTCTCCACGTCATCAGCGGCGACTCCAACATGTCCGAAACCACGACGCTCCTCAAGGTCGGCTCTGTTGATCTGATTCTCAGGATGATTGAGGCCGGAGCGGTCATGCGCGATTTACGCCTTGAAAATCCTATTCGAAGCATCCGCGATATTTCCCATGACCTGACGGGTCAGCACAAGGTCAGGCTGGCCAATGGCCGGGAGATGTCCGCATTGGAGATGCAGCGCGAATTCCTCGAAAAGGCCACGACCTTCGTCGCAGCGAACGGGGCGCATACCCCGCACGTCGGGCGGATCCTTGATCTCTGGGAGCGCACACTGGATGCTGTTGAGACGGGAAACCACTCGGCTATCGACACGGAGATCGATTGGGCGATCAAGAAGAAACTGCTGGACGGGTATCAACAGCGTCGGGGAGTGACACTCGACTCTCCGCGCATTGCACAACTGGATCTGACGTACCACGACATCAGCCGCCAACAGGGTCTCTTCTTTCTGCTGCAGGCCAGAGGCGGCGCAGCGAAGGTTGTATCGGATGACGCCATCCAGACGGCGGCCACCTCTCCGCCAGAAACGACTAGGGCCCGGCTGCGTGGAGAATTCGTCCGCCGCGCTCAGGAAGCCGGCAAGGACTATACAGTGGATTGGGTGCACCTGAAACTCAACGACCGGGCGCAGCACACCGTGCTGTGCAAGGACCCCTTTGCCGCTTTCGATGAACGGGTGGACGCACTGTTGGAGCTCCTGTGAGCAACGCTGCAGAGACGGCACGCGCAGTGAGCAGTTACCCTAGATAGGTCTGCCTGTACCCAGTACATGGCTGGCTGCATGAATTTCGACCATATTCTCACCAGTGAAAGAAGTACTGTGCGTAAAGTACTAGCCATCATCCTTCCTGCCTTATTGCTGCTGACTGCGTGTGGAGGGGCAGAGGAGGGCGAGTCCTCCGGTCAGGCCGGGGCACTCGATTCGGTGACTATAACCGTCGAGGATGAAAACAAGGCCCCCAAGGTCGAGTTTGAAGCCCCCCTCGAGGTCTCAGAGCCGTCCGCCAAGGTCATCGAACAGGGCGAGGGCGACACCGTCAATGCAGGTGACCGCGTATCCATCCGTCTTGTCTCACTCGATCCGGAGAAGGGCGAGGAGCTCGGGAATACCTACGAGCAGCCCGAACCCCAGGTCATCCCGCTGAGTGACCAACTGAAGAAGACCGATGCAGCACTTTATGAGGTGCTGGAGGGCTCGAAGGTCGGCGCGCAGATCGCGTATATGATTCCGACCGAGGATTCAGAGGCTGCGCAGCTGCCCAAGCAGCTGCTCGTTCTCAAAGTGGTTGAGACGAAGGCACCCCCTGTCGCCATGGAGCAGGAAGAAGTGAAGAAGCTTGCAGAAGCCGGCGCACTGCCTACCGCCACCCTGAATGACAAGGGCGTTCCGGACATCAAGATTCCCGAGGGCAAGGACGCCCCGGAGAAGGTCACTGTCCAGGTCCTGAAGGAGGGCGACGGCCCAGAGGTGACCAAGGAAAGCACGGTCGGCGCCGAATATCTGGGCGTTCGTTGGGAAGACGGCAAGGAATTCGATTCCAGCTTCAAGGAGGGACGCGACCCGTTCGAGTTCTCCCTCGCTGCACCCCGCGTCATCGAAGGATGGACGGTCGCGGCCCTTGGACACAAGGAAGGTTCCGAGCTTCTCGTGACAATTCCGGCGGAACTTGCTTACGGCGAGGAGCCCGGAGAGGGCCGTCCGGCAGGAGACCTCGTGTTTTACATGAAGTTGGTTGACGTAAAAGCTGAAGAAGCGAACTAAGGAGCAGCATGTCATTTGGACAACGCGAATATGACCGCCAGAAGCCTGAAATCGAATTCCCCGGCGTCGACGCGCCTGAGTCCCTCGTCATTGAGGACCTGATCGAAGGCGACGGTGCTGAGGTTAAGCCTGGCAGCACCGTCTCGGCCCACTATGTTGGTGTGGCGCACTCAACGGGCGAGGAATTCGACGCGTCCTGGAACCGTGGCGCGCCGCTCGACTTCAAGGTCGGCGTGGGCCAGGTCATCCAGGGGTGGGACGAGGGTCTTGTTGGAATGAAGGTCGGCGGACGACGTCGGCTCGACATCCCCTCGTCCATGGCTTACGGAGAGCGCGGAGCTGGCTCAGCCATTCGGCCTGGTGAGTCGCTGATCTTCGTCGTGGATCTTCTCGGCGTTCGATAGAACCTGTTGACGTGTGACAAGCCGGGCGGCCGGCGCTGAAAGGCGCTTGCCCGCCCGGCTTTCGCGTTTCTACATCATCTGGGAGGTAGCGTTAGCCTGTGTCTGCGAAACGAACTGAACGTCTGCTGAGCCTCGTCATGGCTCTGATGTCCTCGCACCGCGGATTTTCAAAGCAGGAGCTGTTTGACGAAATTGAGCTCTACCGGGGTGTTTCCAGTGAGCAGGCCCGCGAAAAGCTTTTCGACCGGGACAAGGCTGCCTTGCGCGAGCAGGGGATACCGGTGGAGACGCTGCCGGGTGATGTGCTGTTCGACAACGAGTCCGCTTCTCAGCGTTATCGCATCAATGTTGCGGACTATAGTCTCCCGGAACTGACTTTCTCCGCTTCAGAGCTGGCGGTGCTGTCACTGGCAGCGCGAATGTGGGAGCAGGCCTCGCTTGGTTCCGCCGCTCAGCGCGCCCTCCGGAAAGTGTCGGTGCGCTCAGGAGATGTGGATGCCGTCAAGCTGCCGCTTGTCCAGCCACGGCTGAGTACGTCGGATCCACACTTTGACGAGTTGTGGCGCGCTACCTCAGAGCGTCGGCGGGTGCGGTTCACCTACGACCCAGCACACTCAGACGTTGCGCAGGTGCGGACCATCCAGCCCTGGGGCATGGGCAGTCGGTTTGGACACTGGTACCTCGTCGGGTTCGATGAAGCCCGACAGGCCGAACGCTATTTCCGGCTCTCCCGTATCAAGGGGGCGATTAACGTCCTCTCCGGCGACTACAGGGTGCCGGAGGACTTTTCGATCCACCGTTCACTGGCCCAGCTGGATACTGTTTTTGAGCCGCGCACTGCCACGCTCCAGGTGCTCCGGGGTGCTGGACACGCGATCCGCCTCGAGGGAGAGGTCGTCAACGGGGAGGGGGCCACGGATACGGTGCTGCTCTCCTTTACCGATCTGGCAGGTATGGCCGCGCGTCTGGCCGGGATGGGCGCAACTGTCAGCGTCGTGGGGCCGCCGGACCTGAGGGAGGCAGTGGGCGGACGGCTGACCAGAGCCCTTGATCGTGTTCGTGAACCGGTGCCGGACTACACGGTTGCCGAGGCTTCCTCGGGCATGTCTGGAAGTTCCACATCCTCGTCAGAGGAACACCTTGGTCGTCTCTTGGACCTGATCCCGTACGTTCTTCATCGCCCGGGGGCCGATGTTGCTGGAACCGCGCAGCACTTTGGGGTTTCTACCGGTCAGCTGGTCAAAGACCTGAACCTTCTCTTTGTGAGCGGCCCGAGGCACTACCCGGAGCATCTTCTCGACGTGAGTTACGAAGACAACCGGATCTTTATCGACAACGCGGAAAAATTCACGGAACCGGTGCGGCTGGCCAAAGACGAGGCGTATGCGCTGATCGTTGGCCTGCAGTCCCTGAAGTCTCTACCGGGAGTTCACGAGATGGACGCGGTTGAGTCGGCTCTGCATACGTTGAGCACTGCCGTTGGGGGAACGGGTTACGCGGAGGGCGTGCTCGGCAGCACGATTGCGGAACAGGGCGTTCAAAGCCGCCTGGATGAGCTCCGCGGCGCCCTGGAGGGCAGAACGCAGGTCCAGTTGAAATACCTCGTTCCTGGACGGGATGAGATCACCCAGCGTCTGGTGGATCCGCTGTCCATTTTTTCCCGCGACAATGACTGGTACCTGCGCGCTTGGTGCACCTCTGCTGACGGGCTTCGCAACTTCCGGCTCGATCGTATTGTTGAGGCGGTCGTCACCAATTACCCCTCCCGAGACCACCCCACGGCCGAACAGGATCCGAGCACTAGGGCTCTCTTCACCCCGCGGGAGGAAGACGTTGACGTAACGCTGATTCTCGCTGAGCCTGTTGCATGGATTGCTGATCGCTATCAGGCTTCCCACAGGGCTGAGCTGCCGGATGGCCGTACCGTGGCTGTTATCCCGGTAGCTGATCCGTCCTGGATTCCTGGATTCGTGGCGTCCCATGGGGGCGACGTGACCGTTGCCGCTCCGGATGCGCTGCGGCGGCGGGTGGAGGAGTGGATTATGGGCTCTCTTGGCGCGGCGTCGTCGTGAACCAGTAGACTTGGACTATGCCTTGGTGGTCGTGGATCGTTATTTGGGTTGCGCTCGTAGCGTTGACCCTGCTGTTTCTGATTTTTTGTGGGTTTCGGCTGTACCGGGGTTTCTCTGCGCTGCTGACGGAACTGGGGAAAACAACCTCCATGCTGGATGGGTTAGCTATCCCTGAAACACCATCTGACAGCAAACAACTGGACCTTCCTGACTCTGCCGTTTTCGCGGATCCATCGGCGATGCGTCTGGCATATCGGGTCGGAAAGGCCGAACGCCGGGAACGTCGGCGCGTGCATCGTGTGGCGCGTCGGATTGATCGTGGCCAACCTGTAGCAGTCCGCGACCTGCCTGGTCTGTGACGTAGAGTTTTATCAGTCGAAAGGAACACCCCCATGAGGCTTGAGCCATGGCATTTTTTGATCTTGATCGTCATCGCGTTGCTCCTTTTCGGAGCCCCTAAGCTTCCGGGTCTGGCTCGGAGCCTGGGTCAGTCGATGCGCATCTTCAAATCGGAAGTAAAGCAGATGAAGGACGACGGGAATTCCGCCCCGAGTTCTGCTGACTCGGACAGCGCGCCCATGGAGGGCCGAGTAGTCGACGATTCCCGAGCTGGCCACTCCGCGCCGCCTAACCGCGCGGCCCCGGACTCCAGCAGTACGCACAGCAAATCGCCTGACGATACACCGTAGGCACAGTGGCTCAGCGCAAGGGGCGCAAATCCAATCCTGAAGGGCGGATGGCCCTCAAAGAACACCTCAAAGAGCTCCGGAAGCGCCTGTTCAAGTGCGCTCTAGCGGTAGTCATTGGTTCTGTCGCGGGGTTTTTCCTATACAACCCGGTGATGCAGGAACTCGCTCGGCCGATCGAAGAGATCAACGGCACAAATGGACGCGTAGCCACACTGAATTATGACGGCGTTGCTTCCGCCTTTGACTTCATGATTCAGATATCGGTCTTCATCGGTCTGGTCATTGCTAGTCCCGTGTGGCTTTATCAGCTGTGGGCTTTCGTCACCCCTGGCCTCAAAACCAAAGAACGACGTATCGCGTTGTCATTTCTGGCTGTCGCGGTTCCCTTGTTCCTGGCAGGGATCACCCTTGCATGGCTCGTCTTTCCAACCGCGATTCAGACGCTGACGAGTTTTACCCCGGAGGGGTTCTCCAACATCATCACCGTAACGGTATTCGTGCCGTTCTTCCTCAAACTGGCGTTGGCGTTTGGCATCGCTTTTCTGCTGCCAGTTGTGCTGTTTGGTCTCAACCTGCTGGGGATCGTCTCAGGACGCCAGATCCTGAAAGGATGGCGGATCACCGTCTTCCTTGTATGCGTGTTCGCTGCAATGGCAGCGCCAGGGGCCGATGCCATGAGCATGTTCTATCTGGCGGTTCCCTTGCTCGCACTGTTCTTTCTGGCCATCGGGCTGTGCCTGCTCAATGACAAGCGGCGGGCACGCCGGAGAGCCTCGATGGAGGCCGAGACGGAAGCGACCGCAGATAGGGCATCCCACATCGAAGGTCTGTAGGGAAGCTCTGACGCATCCAACATGTCGTTCAGCGAAGGCGGGAGCCTTTAGGGTGGGAACATGACGTCGCCATCGGAGCGATACGCCGAGGCAAAACAGCGCAACGCGTACGCAAAAACAGAGTTATCCCGTTTCGAAGCAACACTGGGTTTTGATCTGGACCCGTTCCAGCGGGAAGCGTGCACCTGTCTTGAATCCAACCGCGGTGTACTGGTAGCTGCACCAACGGGGGCAGGAAAGACGGCAGTGGGGGAATTCGCCGTCCACCTGGCGCTGCAGCGCGGACTGAAAGCCTTTTACACCACCCCCATCAAGGCACTGAGCAACCAGAAGTACCAGGAGCTCTCGGCAGTTCACGGCGCTGACCGGGTGGGTCTGCTGACTGGCGACACGAGCATCAACGCTGAAGCCGACGTCGTCGTCATGACCACTGAGGTCCTCCGGAATATGTTGTACGCCGGTTCTTCAACCCTGGCGAACCTTGGCTACGTCGTGATGGACGAAGTCCACTACCTCGCTGATCGTTTCCGCGGCGCGGTGTGGGAAGAAGTCATTATCCATCTTCCCGAAGACGTCCTCCTCGTGTCCCTCAGCGCTACCGTCTCCAACGCAGAGGAATTCGGCGCTTGGCTCGACACAGTCCGGGGCGACACGGACGTCGTCGTCTCGGAGCACCGACCGGTGCCCCTGTGGCAGCACGTCATGGTGGGCCGCGATCTGCTCGAGCTGTTCGCTTCCGATGTACCGTTCGATGAGGCCGTGGGCGAGGGCGACGTCGGGGCAGAGGACCGCTACTCGGTCAACCCGGAACTTCTGCGACTCGCACAGTCAGAGTCCCGGTCGAACCAGCGCTCAGGATGGGGAGCTGGCGGCCGCCGACGAGGACGCAGGCCGTCCCGGCCCGCTCCGCCGGAATCGCGTATACGCCGCGCAACCCGGCCCCAGGTGATCGCCCGGTTGGACCAGGACGGGCTACTGCCTGCCATCACGTTCATTTTCTCCCGCAACGGATGTGACGGTGCAGTCCGACAGTGCGTTGACTCCGGCATCCGGCTCACCGATGAAGCCGAGCGTCGACGGATCAGCGACATCGTTGACGAGGCTGGACAGAATATTCCGGAAGAGGACCTGGAAGTCCTTGGTTTCTGGACGTGGCGCGAGGGGCTCATCCGTGGTTACGCCGCGCACCATGCCGGGATGCTTCCCACGTTCAAGGAAGTAGTCGAGAGGCTCTTCTCACAGGGACTGGTCAAGGCCGTATTCGCCACCGAAACGCTCGCGTTGGGCGTCAACATGCCGGCGCGGTCGGTGGTGCTCGAGAAACTCGACAAGTTCAACGGGGAATCTCACGTTGACATCACCGCGGGGGAGTACACCCAGCTGACCGGACGGGCAGGCCGCCGGGGAATCGATGTCGAGGGACACGCCGTCGTACTCTGGCAGCCCGGCACCGACCCCACGGCCGTCGCAGGGCTGGCCTCACGCCGAACCTACCCGCTGAACTCCAGCTTCCGTCCCACGTACAACATGAGCATCAACCTCGTGGCCCAGTTCGGGCGGGATCGCTCGCGCAGGATTCTGGAATCCTCGTTTGCGCAGTTCCAGGCAGACCGCTCCGTCGTCGGGCTGGCCCGCCAGGTCAGAAGCAGGGAAGAGTCCCTCGAGGGTTACCGCAAATCCATGACGTGTCATCTCGGCGATTTCGCCGAGTATGCCGCACTACGCAGGGAACTCTCAGATCTGGAGTCCCGCGCAGCGCGCAATGAATCGCGTTCCCGGCGTTCAGCGACCGCAGAATCGCTCATGGACCTCCGCGCCGGAGACATTGTTGAAGTACCCGGAGGGCGCCTGCAGGGGTTCGCAGTGGTGCTCGCCGCCGACAGCAACTCCAAGGATCCCCGTCCCACAATCCTGACCGAAGACAAGCAGATTCGTCGCCTGGGAACGCGGGAGATTGATGAGCCGCTGACTCCCTATTCCACGGTGCGCATACCCAAACACTTCAACCAGAACTCTCCAAAGGAGCGCAGGGACCTTTCGTCGTCGGTCCGGAACGCACTGCGGGAGCGCCGCCCCGCGCGTACCAGGGAAAACGTCATGGTGCGCAGGGGGAACGACCAGCAGGAAAAGGCCATCATCGAGCTTCGCCGAAAGCTGCGTGCCCACCCCTGTCATGGATGCAGCGACCGGGAGAGCCATGCGCGCTGGGCCGAACGCTGGTGGAAGCTGCGCCGTGAGACGAACCAGCTCAGCGCGCAGATACAGGGCCGGACCAATACGATTGTGAAGACCTTCGACCGCGTCTGTCAGGTGCTGCTGCACTATGACTACATGACCTCGTCCGAGTCCGGTCTTGGGATCACGGAATCGGGCAGCCGGCTACGACGCATCTACGGAGAAAAGGATCTTTTGGTCGCGCTTTCTCTGGAGCACGGCGCGTGGGACGGACTCGACGCTGCCGAAGTAGCATCGCTGGCGACGGTACTCGTCTATCAGGCGAAGCGTGAGGAGCGGGGTATGCGTCCAGCTATGCCGCGCCCGGCCATGGAACCATCCGTGGACATCATTATCCGGCAATGGTCGCAGCTGACAGATCTGGAAGTCGCACACCGGCTTTCTGAGACTGGGGAACCCGAACTCGGTCTGGTCTGGCCGATGTACAAGTGGGCGAGGGGAAGTTCTCTGCAGCAAGCGCTGAAGGGAACGGAACTGGCAGCTGGAGACTTCGTCCGCTGGGCCAAGCAGGTGATTGATCTGCTGGATCAGATTGCCCAGGTCCCTGGCTTACCTGCCGGTGTACACATGGCGTGCCTGGGGGCTGTCACTAGTATCCGGCGCGGCGTCGTCGCCTACTCAAACGTTTCCGAATAACCTTTATTTTCATTATCTTTTGTAGGAGTTGATCTGTGGTGCCCGCTCACTCTGGTGGTAAGGCCAAGTCCACGCCCATTCTGTACCGCAACGGCTCTGTGTACAGTGCCGCCGATCCCTTTGCGACGGCAATGCTCGTCGACGGAGACACGGTTGCCTGGGTTGGCTCCGAGTACGCCGCAACATCGATTGCGGACAGCTCGATGGAGGTCATTGATCTCGACGGGGCGCTCATCACACCAGGATTTGTGGACTCCCACGTGCATCTCACGGAGACCGGGATTGCCCTGTCGTCAGTTGCTCTCGCCGACGTAAGGTCACTCGCTGAGCTTCTGGAGACCGTTGAGCGCGTTGCAGGCGCAACCACCGGCATGATCATTGGTTTTGGCTGGGATGAGTCCTCATGGCCGGAACGCAGGTACCCGAGTGCTGCCGAGCTCGATGCAGCCTCCGGACATCGGGCGGTCTATCTGGTGCGGGCTGACCTTCATTCCGCTGTCGTCTCGGGGACTTTTGCTGCGTCATTGCGGCTTCAGGATGAGGATGGCTGGGACGACGGATTCGTTGTCCGCGAAGCGCACGAGGTGGCTCGCCGTGCTTCTCGCGACCTGACCATGGACCAGAGAAGTACCTTCCAGGACGCCGCCTTTGCTCACGCGGCCTCGCGGGGCATTGTCGCGGTCGCTGAAATGGCCGCGCCGCACATTTCCCCGGTTGAGGACCTTCGGCTCGCGATCGGCCTGGACGGCGGTCACGACCCGCTTCGGCGCCCTGAAGTGCTGCCGTACTGGGGCCAGGTTGTTTCATCACGTGAAGAGGCGCTGGAGGTTGCAGCTCAATTCGACGGGCGCCTGCTGGGGTTGGCGGGGGATCTCAACGTGGATGGATCCATCGGCTCCCACTCCGCAGCCCTGCGCGAAGGGTACAGCGACGCCGTCGGATCAATGGGTACCCTCTTCCTGGATGCCGCGCAGGTGTCCGATCACCTGGCCGCGGCGACCTCAGCTGGGCTGCAGGCCGGTTTCCACGTCATTGGAGATCGAGGTCTGGATACTGTGATCGCGGGACTGCAGCTCGCTGAGGAGCGGGTGGGGCTGGACAAGCTCCAGACTGCGGGGCACAGGCTGGAGCATGTGGAGATGACGGACGACCACGCCGTGGCGGCTCTTCTGCGATATGGGATCACCTGCAGTATGCAGCCTGGATTTGATCAGGCCTGGGGCCAGCCCGAGGGGATGTACAGCCAGCGTCTCGGAGAACGGGCCGACGGCATGAACCGGATCGGAACACTCATCGCGGCGGGCGTTCCCGTGACGTTGGGGTCGGATTCACCCGTGGTGCCGATGGACCCCTGGGCGGCCGTCAGAGGCTGCATACAGCTGGGCCGTGAGCAGGAGCGTATTTCCGCGCGCGCAGGCTTTATCGCCCATACACGCGCCGGATGGCGGGCCGCCAGAGCAGCCGATCCCATGCTCGGCCAGCTTGCTCCCGGCACTCCTGCCTCCTATGCGGTGTGGCAGGTTGATGAGCTCATGGTCCAGACGCCGGATAACCGTGTTCAGTCCTGGAGCACGGACCCGCGTGCCGGTACACCTCTGCTTCCAGCACTGGATTCGGGAGTTGATCCAGTCTGCCTTCGAACAGTGCATCGGGGCACCGAACTGTACAACGCGCCGTCGTTCGGGTGATGTGTTCAAACGGCTTAAATCTTCGGAAACTTTAAAGCCGTAACGTCTCACGCGTCTGACGTGCATCGATGAGCAAAGGTGCACGTCAGAGGCGGATTGACACAGGGGAGGGGATCAGTAGGCTGGAGAACCTACAGGTTGCAAGCCCTGACCACCGTTTCTGTGAGCGTCTCGGTAAGGGCGAACGTTTCCTGACCGGGATTCGTCCTCGTCCGCCATCGGGGTAGTCCGGTGGACATCGACCCGGTACTGCAATCGGGTGGGTTGGCGCGTCATTAGAAAACAGGTTCGGTCTGCTGGCCGTTTCTGGTCCGAAGGCGCGCGAACCCGCCCGCCACAGCAGTTTTCTGCTCCCGGTGAGTGAGCCTGACCTATACTGGAATACTGGTTGCGGCGCCATGTAGCGCTCCAGTAGCCTCGAACCATCTAGGAAGGTATCTGAGTGCGGGTTCTCACCATCATTCCCACATACAACGAGATTGAGTCGCTTCCCGACACCCTCTCCCGATTGCGGAACGCTGTTCCGGACAGCGACGTCCTCGTGGTGGACGACAACAGCCCTGATGGCACCGGCGACTATGCGGATCAGCAGGCCGCCGAGGACCGGAATGTTCATGTCCTTCACCGGCACGGCAAAGAAGGTCTCGGAGCAGCCTATATAGCGGGTTTTCGCTGGGGATTGGACCGCGGCTACGACGTTCTGGTGGAGATGGACGCGGACGGTTCCCACCGTCCGGAGGAGCTACCGCCCTTGCTCGCTGCTGTGGACGCTGGCGCGGACCTCGTTATTGGGTCGCGTTGGGTACCGGGCGGCAGCGTGGTGAACTGGCCTCTGCACCGGAAACTCATTTCGCGTGCCGGCAGCACCTATTCCCGGCTTCTCCTTGGTCTGCGGCTACGCGACATTACTGCCGGTTTCCGGGCGTTCCGGCGGACGACGCTGGAGCAGATAGACCTGTCGCAGATCGAATCTGTTGGTTACGGATTCCAGGTCGATATGACCTTCCGGGTCGCACGCCAGGGTCTTCGGATCGTGGAGGTTCCCATCACCTTTGTCGAGAGGGTTCTGGGGGACTCAAAGATGAGCGGAAACATTGTGTTCGAGGCGATGTGGAATGTCACCCGATGGGGTTTGACCGCGCGATGGAAGAAGCTGACGCAACGCTGACAGGTTGTCGATGAAGCCTTAAACATGTGTGGGACCGGAGCGTTGGCTCCGGTCCCACACATATTTAATGAGTCTCTACGCTGAACGTCGCCGTTCGCGGAGCTTGGTCAGACGATCCTGAAGGATCTGCTCAAGTTCTTCCACCGAGCGACGTTCGAGGAGCATGTCCCAGTGTGTGCGGACTGGTTTGTCGTTCGGGTTGATGGGCTTTTCGCCATCGACGATTATTGCTTCCTTGCCGGTTTTCGAAACCCATACCGGGGGGATCTCGGCCTCGGAGGAGAATGTCACGAAGACGCGCTCCCCGTCGCTGCAGCGGTACTCGACCCGCTGCCGTGGGGCCGGCTCAACACCAGACTCCGTTTCCATGCTCTGTGCACCGAGGCGCATGCCTCGGAGGCTACGATCGCTCATGCGAGTCGGCTCCTTAAAATAGTTCTGATGTGTACCTTCGAATCGAAGGAAAACTCTTGGTGGCCATGTCGTTCGGGAGACTGCCGATATAACGGGTGTGGTACCCGACTTATTCCGTCAGGCACCACATCCGTCTGCGGTCTCTATTGGCGAAGTGTCAATTCTACGCTAGGATCACTGCCCGCTGGGCCCCGAGCTCATGGGGGAGGAGGGGGCATCCGGGGTGGAGTTGCCCAGAACATCGCCAATACCCTTCAATGCTTCGCCTACTTCGCTGGGGATGATCCACAATTTGTTGGACGTTCCGTCTGCGAGTTTGGGCAGGGTCTGAAGGTACTGGTAGGCCAGCAGCTTCTGCGTTGGATTTCCGGCATGGATTGCGCCGAAGACTTTCTGGATAGCCTGTGACTCACCGTCAGCCCGCAGGATGGCGGCTTTGGCGTCGCCCTCCGCGGCGAGGATGGATGCCTGCCGTTGACCCTCGGCAGTGAGAATCGCTGACTGCTTGGTGCCTTCAGCGGTCAGAATTGCGGCGCGGCGGTCCCGCTCGGCGCGCATCTGCTTTTCCATGGAGTCCTGGATGGACAGGGGCGGGTCGATCGCTTTGAGCTCCACTCGACCTACACGAATGCCCCACCGGCCGGTTGCTTCATCAAGAACGCCGCGCAGCTGACCGTTGATCTGGTCGCGGGATGTCAACGCCTCTTCAAGGTTCAGCCCACCGACAACATTTCGGAGGGTCGTGGTCGTGAGCTGTTCCACTGCCTGAATGTAGTTGGCGATTTCATATGTTGCGGCACGCGGATCTGTGACCTGGAAGTACACGACCGTATCAATCGACACCACCAGGTTGTCCTCGGTGATGACTGGCTGCGGAGGGAAGGAGACCACCTGCTCGCGGAGGTCCAGCATGGGCAGAACCCTGTCCACGAACGGGATGAGTACAGTCAGCCCCGGTGTCAGCGTGCGCTGGTATTTACCCAGGCGTTCGACGACGCCGGCTCTGGCCTGCGGAATGATACGGATGGATTTGATCAGAATGACCAGTACGAAGATGACGAGGACGATGAGGACTATGGTGAGACCTATCGATCCGGCGCTGGCGCCGTCGTTCATGTTTCCCCTTGCGTGTTGTGTTGTTGTGAAATGTTTCCGCTATTGAATGCGGGTTTCTGAATCTGTTGACCTGAGGGCGTGTACCACGGCTGTAGCGCCGTCGATCCTGGAAACTGAAACGCGTTGCCCTGCTTCCACCGATGAGCCGTCCGCTGTTTTGGCTGACCAGGTGTCTCCACCCAGTTTCACGAGCCCGGAGTTGCCGGTGACCGGCTCGAGGGTCATCGCTGTTTCCCCGATGAGCCGTTCAATGTTGTTTCGCTGCTCACGGGGTCCCTTTTTGAGGTGCTTGAGCGCGATGGGCCTGACGACGGCGATCATCAGGAGAGCGACGACGCAGAAGACCACCACCTGAAGGACAAAAGGCGCGCCAAGGAAGGTGGCAATCAGTGCAGCGAGGGAACCCGCAGAGAGCATGAGGAAGAACAGATCGAGTGTCAATGATTCGATAGCCGCCAGAACCAGAAACAGAACCAGCCAGAGAATCCATACATTCTCGACAATCCATTCGAACATTGCTCCCCCTTGAGTACGTTATGGTTCCCGGAACGCTTGGCAGATCCGGCCGACTTTGTCTGGGAAGCCGGTACCTCTATCATGCCCGATGTGAGCCCGGCTACATAGCCGGTCAGCCCGGCGCAGCAGCCAGACGGCCGAAGATCTGAAGACTGAAACGCGCTGTGACCGTCAGGGTAGTCACGTCCGACGCAGCTGCTTCCACTTCTTCTCGAGTTGTATGGAAGGCCGAAGGGCCCATGAGGACGGCGTTGACGACGTCGGCCCGGCTGAGCTTCATCGGGTAGGTGATGTTGCTGGATTCCAGTTCCTGAAAATGCGGGTGCGCTGACTTCCGCAGCTCATCGGCCTTGTCTGCGCCGACGTCGAGCATCCCGATGGTCTCGCGCAGTTCCTGAAGGTGACCGGGAAGCGGGGTGACGACGATGAGGTGTCCCTCAGGGCGCATGACCCGGTGGAACTCTGGGAGGTTTCTGGGCGCGAAGATATTGAGGATTACGTCGACAGCCTGGTCCTGCAGGGGGATGCGCTGCCAGATGTCCCACACGAGGCTCAGCGGGCGGCCCTCGCTACGGGCGCAGCGCCTCAACGCATATCGGGAGATATCGATGGCCAGACTTTTGGCGGCAGTCAGCTCTTTCGCGCGTTGGAGGTAATAACCGGTGCCCGCACCCGCGTCGAGTATTACCGTCGACGATCGTGCCGTGTTCCGTTGTACCGCGTCTGCGATGGCGTCGGCCAATTTCAGATAGTGGCCCGCGGATTGGAAATCATCCCTGGCTTGCACCATAGCCGCCGTGTCAGCGCGGAACCCCGTGCCACGGCCGGTCAGCAGGTTGTAGTAGCCCTGCTTGGCGGCGTCGAACCGGTGGCCCTGAACGCAGGTCAGTGTTCCATTGTCAGCCACGTGCATGCCCGCATGGCAGACCGGGCAGCTGAGCAGATCAACGGGTCGGGATGTCACTGATCCATCTTAGATCGCACACTGTGCGGCCGCGTCCGGACCGGCGGGAATTCGCGCTGGTTGGGCCTTCGGACTACGCTCGAGGTGTGAAACCAAGTGACCTGCGTCTCCTCAATTCTGTGTCCGCACCAACGCTCCATCCGCTCGGCAAAAAGACCGCCGTGTCTGTCACCAGGCCGGATTTCGATGCTGATAGCTACGTTGGCCAACTGTGGGAAGTGCCCGTCGAGGGCGGTCATCCCCGCCGGCTCACGCGTGGCTTCCGAGATACGTCGCCGAAGTATTCGCCAGACGGTTCACTGCTGGCGTTTCTCCGTGCTGGTCCGGGCTCGCGTCCGCAGCTGTCGGTCGTGCCTGCTGACGGCGGTGAGCCCATGGTCATTTCCGACCAGAAGGGCGGTGTGTCCTGGTTCTCTTGGTCTCCTGATTCCAGCTGCATCGTTTTCACGTCCCGTGTTCCCGAACATGGACGCTACGGCACGGTCGACGGCGTTGGAGCCGGTGCTGAGGATCCGCGCCTGATCAGCACCAAGAAATATCGGATGAACGGCTTGGGCTATACGGGTGACCAGCACAGTCATGTGTTCCTCGTGGAGGTCCCGAGCCTGAATGACGAGCCCTACATCAAGCCTGTTGGCCGGGCAGCCGAGTCCCGGGGCAGCGAAGACACGACGAATAGCGGTTTTCCGGAGGCTACGCAGCTGACGTCTGGGGACGCTGATTATGGACAACCGGTTTTCAGCACGGACGGTGCGAAGATTCTCTTCAGCGGCTCACCTGCCGAAAACGCTGACGAAACCCTTTTGAGCGTGCTCTATGAAGTATCGCGGGACGGGGGAGAGCCGTCCCTCATTCCAACACCGGCCGGAGTTTCGTGTTCCCGCCCGGTTCAAAGCCATGACGGGGCAACGCTCTACTTCCTCGGTAGCGACCTCGGCGCGGACGGGCTGGACTTCGTTGCACGCAATTCAGCCCTTTACGCTACGCGCGCCGGGGCAGCAGCGGCGCGACTCACCGATCCGGAAAGTCTGGACCTCGCCGAAGTCGGCGACATCGTTCCCCTGGAGTCCGGAGGTGCATTGGTCTTCAACCGGGCCCGAGGCGCCGGAGAGCTTCTCAGCGTTACAGCGGACGGCACCCTCGACGTCGTGGCTTCCGGTGAGCGCATCATCACGGGCGCGGACGCGGTGGGCACAACGGTGGTTGTCGCCTATACGGATCCGCTGACGATGGGTGATGTAGCGAGGGTCGACGGCGGCTGGCGTCCGCTGACTGATTTCTCCAGCAGCCTCAGGGACCAGGCGCGTGTGGAAGCTCCCCGCGAATTGACGTTCGCTGCTCCGGACGGGCATCCGGTGCATGGCTGGCTTGTCATGCCGGAAGGGGAGGGGCCGCACCCTGTTCTGCTGAATATCCATGGGGGTCCGTATGCGCAGTACGGCGTTGGGCTCTTCGATGAGGCGCAGGTCTACGCGGAGGCCGGATACGCAGTGCTGATGTGCAATCCGCGAGGTTCGGCGGGGTACGGCCAGGAGCATGGCCGGGCCATCAAGGAGGCCATGGGAACGGTCGACTTTGATGACGTCATCGCTTTCCTGGAGGGCGCTCTGGAAACGCAACCAGGTCTGGACGGAGAGTGTCTGGGTGTCATGGGAGGTTCCTATGGCGGTTACCTGACTGCCTGGACCATTTCGCAGGATCATCGGTTTACTGCTGCAATTGTGGAGCGCGGCTATCTGGACCCGCCGTCGTTCGTTGGTTCATCGGATATCGGCTGGTTCTTCTCCGGCGCCTATACAGGCACCGATCCTGAGAAGGTTCGGGCACAGAGTCCGTTTGCGCATATCGATGCTGTGGAGACCCCAACTCTGGTGGTTCACTCAGAGGAGGATCTCCGCTGCCCTCTCGAGCAGGCGCAACGTTATTACACGGCGTTGAAACTCAAGGGAGTGCCAACGGAGTTGCTGGTTTTCCCGGGTGAGAACCATGAACTGTCCCGGGCTGGGACGCCATGGCACCGTCGGCAGCGTTTCGAACATATTCTGCGGTGGTGGGCGCGTTACCTTCCCACCTCAAGGAACAAGGCCGACGACGACGGCCAGTCAGCGTAGTTTCAGGAAACGTTTCGCTCCCGGGAGGCATGACGACAATGAGTGCACAAGACGACGGCCCTGATGCAGGAGTGAGAGAATCACTCGATGCGGATATCGATGCGCTGAAGGCTGGTGAGCGGCGCTGGGGTCAGACTGACCATGCTGGTCGGGCGGCGCTGTTGTCGGCCCTCCATGACTCTGTCGGGTCGGTGGCTGAGGAATGGGCCACGACGGCTGCGGAGTTCAAGGGTTTGGAGCCGGATTCTCCGCTCGTTGGTGAGGAGTGGACGTCAGGGCCCTATGGCGTTTTGACGGCGCTGACGGTCCTTCGGGAAAGTGTCGAGGCTATAGGTAGGGGTGAGAGCCCGGTCGAGGGCATCCGCTTTGGTCATGCCCCTGGCGGCCGTGTCACCGTCCCCGTTTTGCCGTCTCGTCCTCATGAAGCCCTCTTGCTGCATGGATTCAGTGCAGCTGTGTGGATGCCGCCGGGAGTTTCACCCGGCGAGGTCCGTTCAAGGGCAGGACTTGGTGCTTTGAACCCTGAAGCTACGGGTGGGGTGGGGCTGGTTCTCGGTGCCGGCAACGTGACGTCGATTCCCGCCCTGGACGTACTGTATGCCCTGGTTGCCGAAAACCGCGTCAGTATTCTGAAGCTCAATCCCGTCATGGATTCCATGCGGTCCGTGTTCGAGGTTGCCTTCGCCCCGTTGATCAGTAGGGGACTGTTGCGAATTGTCAGTGGCGGCGGCGACGTCGGGGGTTATCTGGCACATCATGCAGGCGTCGCGCATGTCCACATCACCGGAAGCGCAGCCACGCACGACGTCGTTGCTTTCGGTCCAGGTGAAGAAGGACGACGCCGGAAAGCTGCGGGGGAGCCGCTCCTGGACAAGCCGATGACCAGCGAGCTCGGTGGGGTCTCGCCCATCATCGTGGTTCCGGGTGAATGGTCTGAGGAAGACCTGCGGTATCAAGCGGAACATGTGGTCACGCAGCGGCTGCATAACGGAGGGTATAACTGCATTGCGGGACAGGTTGTTGTCGTCAGCGCTGACTGGCCGCAGAAGCAGGAGTTCCGGGCCGCGATCAGGGATGTTCTCCATGAGTTGGCTCCGCGTCTTGCCTGGTATCCCGGGAGCGATGCGAGAGTTTCAGGGGCCCTTGAATCGTTCCCGAAGGCGGAGCGTTTGGGCGGTTCCGGGGAACGCCTTCTCGTGGACGTTGACCCTGACGATGACGTGATGTTGAGAACTGAGTACTTTGCACCAGTTCTCGGATTCCTCGAACTGCCCGGGATGGAACAGGAATTCCTGGACCGGGCCGTTGATACGGTCAACAAGGATTTTCTGGGAACACTTGGTGCCAACGTGATCGTGGCGCCGGAGACAATGAGGATCCTCGGGCACGGGTTTGACGAGGCGATGGCGAAGCTGCGCTACGGAACTGTGGCGATCAATGCGTGGACGGCACTTGGCTTCCTCACGGCTGCCGCTCCGTGGGGTGCTTATCCCGGGCACGTCCTCGAGGACGTGGAAAGCGGTATAGGCGTCGTTCATAACGCGTTGTTGCTTGAAAATCCTGAGAAAACCGTGGTCCGTGGACCGTTTCGGCCATTTCCGAGGTCTGTCATGCACGGAGAGTTTGCACTGTTCCCGAAGCCTCCATGGTTCGTCACGTCCAGGAGCGCCGCGGATACGGGTAGATTGCTCACGCGCTTCGCTGCAAACCCGGGGTGGGGACATTTGCCGGGGATCTTCGCGCAAGCATTCCGAGCCTAGGGGAGTGCAAGTGCAAGAGACGCTACGTACAGGGCGTCTAATTCTCCGTCCCTGGGCTGACGACGACGCAGAATTCGTGTACGACATGTACTCCCGCTGGGAAGTCCAACGCTATATCGGCGTCGTTCCGCGCGTCATGCAAGACCGGGACGAAGCGCGTGAACGCATTGCACGCTGGCGCGAACTCGCCAACAACGTGCACGCTATTTGGGCTGCAGAGCGTGAAGCCGATGGGCAGTTGGTAGGCACCGTCCTGCTCAAGCCAATACCCGCCTCCGGGGCTGAGCCACTAGATACACCCACCGATACGGAAGTGGGCTGGCATTTCCACCCAGATTTCTGGGGAAACGGGTATGCCAGCGAGGGGGCCGCCGCTGCCTTGGCTCACGGGTTCCGCCACGGGCTCAAGGAGATCGTCGCAGTAACCAACCCAGCCAACGCACCGTCCCAGCGTGTCTGTCAACGAATAGGGATGCAGGCGCAGGGTCTGACCGACCGCTATTACGACACGACATGCGAACTATTCATCGCTTCGCCTGTGTACACCAAGAATCAGCAATTGTCAGCGAAGGGCCTGCCAGGGCGACGCCAGCCGAGTGGCAGTGAGCGGACAATGTAATGAGCGTCATCGTGGTCTCTCCGGCGCATTGGGAGGTCCCGCATGGCATTGGAGCGGCTTGCATGCACGCTGACAGCGATAGGGTCTGCTGCTTCTTGGGAGGTGGCGCCCCCAGCTGCCAGAATCACGATGTGAACGGCGTCGCCAACTTGCTCGACGACCTCGTGCGTTTCCCACACCACCCGCGTTTCGGGTTCGCGGGCCGCAATCTCTGCCTCGATGGCTCGCGCTTCATCTTCGGTCGGGACAACAGCGATCAGCGGTTCGGGCTCCTCCGGACCAGAACGTGCGTAGACGACGTTAATCGCATTCAGGGATGGGTTAGCCCTCGCGGGGTCCCATTGCCTATGTTGTTTCCTAGCCACCGCAGTCTTTCCTCGCTCACACGTTTTCTTCCTAGCATGTTTCCCCGATAATGAGATTAGCGTCATACGTACTAGCGAAGAATGCAATAGGCATCTGAAAGAGCACTGACCCGCACAAAAGTGCCAAGTTCGACGAACTGTCGGGCTGCACTTAGCAAGACGCGTCGAACGACTCGAGACAGCCGGGCTTGAGCCCGTCGAAAGAATCTCAGGTGACGAGGTCGAGCGGACTCTGCGCGTACTCGACCTCGGGGGAGCCACCATCTCGTGAACTCACGTGATTGCAGCTGAAAGACGTTGGCGATTTGAGCCGGGCATGGTTTGCTGTCATCGAGACACCGGTTCCGGGCCCGACTACCAGATGGAGATGTGAAGGGCATGACGAAGAAAACCGAAGGCTCCGCGTCCACGAGAGAAGCTGCGGACAGTCACGACATCATCCGTGTACGTGGAGCGCGTGAGAACAATCTTCAGAATGTGGATGTAGACATTCCGAAGCGTCGCCTCACCGTGTTCACGGGCGTTTCCGGTTCGGGGAAAAGCTCGTTGGTTTTCAGCACTATCGCTGCAGAATCACAGCGAATGATCAACGAGACCTATAGTGCTTTTCTTCAGGGCTTCATGCCCACGCTTGCCCGTCCGGAAGTGGACGTGCTGGAGGGTCTCACGACGGCGATTATCGTCGATCAGGAGCGCATGGGTTCCAACCCCAAATCGACGGTAGGCACGGCAACGGACGCCAATGCGATGCTCCGCATCGTTTTCAGCCGGCTTGGCCAACCACATATTGGTTCCCCTCAGGCGTATTCCTTCAATGTGGCGTCTATCAGCGGGGCTGGCGCGGTCACCATGGAGCGGGGCGGTGAAACCGTCAAGGAGCGGCGTAGCTTCAGCATCACAGGAGGCATGTGCCCCCGCTGCGAGGGCATGGGGTCGGTTTCCGATTTCAATCTGAGCGCCCTATACGACGAAAATCTCTCTCTCAACGAGGGTGCAATCACGATCCCCGGTTACAGCATGGATGGCTGGTACGGCCGGATCTTCAAGCAGTCCGGCTTCTTTGACCCGGACAAGCCCATCCGCAAATACACCAAGCGGGAACTTCATGATCTGCTCCGCAAGGAGGCCACCAAGATCAAAGTGGAGGGAATCAATCTCACCTACGAGGGGCTGATCCCCAAAATCCAGAAATCGATGCTGTCGAAGGACGTTGAGTCCCTGCAGCCACATGTCCGTTCCTTTGTGGAGCGCGCGATCACCTTCGCGACCTGCCCGGAATGTGACGGCACCAGGCTGAGCCAGGAAGCCTTGTCCTCAAAGGTCAACGGGAAGAATATCGCTGAGCTGTGCGCCATGCAGATCAGCGACCTGGCCGAGTGGATTCAGGACCTTGAAGAGCCGTCGGTCGCTCCGCTGCTGGAAGGGCTGCAGCA
Source organism: uncultured Micrococcaceae bacterium (assembly GCA_947502645.1). Lineage (GTDB taxonomy): Bacteria > Actinomycetota > Actinomycetes > Actinomycetales > Micrococcaceae > Arthrobacter_J. Next base: position 294,022 of record CANNAD010000002.1, read on the forward strand.
ACTGTTGGGATCCTTCGTTGAGATCGGGCTCGGCTACCTTTCACTGGACCGGCCAGCGGGCACCCTGTCCGGGGGAGAGGCGCAGCGAACCAAGATGATCCGTCATCTCGGGTCTTCGCTGACAGATGTCACCTACGTCTTCGACGAGCCCACCATCGGTTTGCACCCCCACGACATTGAACGCATGAACTCGCTCCTGCTACAGCTCCGCGACAAGGGCAATACCGTTCTGGTGGTTGAGCATAAGCCAGAAACCATAGCCATTGCGGACCACGTCGTCGACCTTGGTCCAGGCGCAGGAACCCACGGTGGCACGATCTGCTTCGAGGGCACACTTGAGGGCCTGCGGGGGAGCGACACCACGACCGGGCATCATCTGGATGATCGAGCATCACTGAAATCCAGCGTACGGCCATCATCGGAAGTCCTGGAGATCAGGGATGCCTCGTCACATAACCTGCGAGATGTGAACGTGGACATCCCGTTAGGTGTGCTCTGTGTCATCACGGGTGTCGCTGGCTCCGGCAAGAGCTCGCTAATCCAGGAGTCAGTGGCTGGGCGTGAGGGGGTGCTCGTTATTGATCAGGGTGCAATCCGCGGCTCGAGGCGCAGCAACCCAGCCACGTACACCAAATTACTTGACCCTATCCGCAAGGCATTCGCGAAGGCCAACGGCGTCAAACCAGCACTGTTCAGCTCCAACTCGGAAGGTGCCTGTCCTACGTGTAACGGTGCTGGGGTGATCTACACAGACCTCGGCGTCATGGCGACAGTCGAAACACCGTGCGAAGAATGCGAGGGCAGACGGTTTCAGGCTTCTGTGCTCGAGTACACCTTGAACGGGCGCAATATTGCCGACGTACTGGCTATGTCGGTAGCCCAGGCCAAGGAGTTTTTCGACGACGGTGAGTCCCGCACGCCAGCGGCCGGCAGGATTCTGGGGCGGCTCGACGACGTCGGGCTTGGCTATCTGACGCTCGGCCAACCGCTGACCACACTGTCTGGCGGCGAACGCCAACGTCTCAAGCTCGCCAGTCAGTTGTCGGAAAAAGGCAACGTGTACGTTCTGGACGAGCCGACCGCAGGACTCCATCTTGCCGACGTCGAGAATCTGTTGGCCATGCTGGACCGCCTCGTGGATTCGGGTAAATCGGTCATCGTTATCGAACATCATCAGGCAGTCATGGCGCATGCGGACTGGATTATTGACATGGGTCCTGGCGCCGGGCACGACGGCGGCCTGATCGTTTTCGAAGGCACTCCAGACGAGCTCGTGCAGACTCGCTCGACGCTCACAGGAAAGCATCTAGCGGCATATCTAGGCAGCTGAGTTGCGGCGTAGCTGATGGGTCTGTGGCCCTGATCCTGAACCCTAGGTGTAACGCCGATAATCTACATTATGTCAACTAACAGACCGAAGTACCTCCCCCGCATATGACGTACCCGTCCCTACAGTGATTTTGGCGGTCATGCAATTATCAGTCCAAACACTGGGCGCCAAGGCGCATTGAAGGAAGCGCCAGTTCTGTTTCCGTGCAGCCGGCGGTCATCAATGCGGAGAATGCAGCGGCTGCAAGCTGGGTTCATCAAGCTTCTTCATCAGCCGGCCCCCGGATCCCTGGCGGGCCGGTATTTTGGATGGATCGAATGGCTTCCTCGCTCGGCGAGTGTATTAGTACTGTGGTACACATTGTATCAATGGAATGGCACAATACGAGAGGCTCGCGATGGTAGTTTATATAATCCTTTTTGCGTTCGGACCCGCGCTGCTCGGCCTTATCGCTGCGCTCGTAGCGTTGCCAGTTGCCCAAAGACGCTCGCCGGTACCGGTGGTTGGCCGCGCGATACGGGTTTGGACACTGGTTGGAATCCTGATCGCTGTGCTGGCTGAGCTTGTCCTGCGCATTCCGTTTGGTCCGTTGCCAGTAGCGGTACTGGAGGCCAGGTACGTCGCGCCGCTGACAATCGGACTCATCGCGGTCCTGATCCTGGTGTTACCGGTGGTGCGCCGGCCAGCCGCAGACAATGCGACGCTCTCGCGGAGGACGCTATTCAGCTTCGGGTCGCGGTGGTGGTTTGTCGCTCTCTTTGTCGTCGTCGCAGTGGTGCTCGCCGTGACCATACCGGCCGGGATGGCCTCCAGCCCCGACGAGCAAGGCCTCTACCGGACCTACTGGGTGGATTTCGGCACCGAAAGCAGCATCGGATCGGGCATCTACGGCTGGTACTATTCACTGCCCGCCACGGTGATCCATGGGTTACTGCTGCTTGCTGCACTGCTGGCAATCAGCTCTATCGCCCGACCTCCGCTGCCAGATGAGCACAGCGTCGACGTCGCCGTGCGTCGATGGCGTACCCGCAACATCCTCGCGGTCACAATTGGAGCCCTGTTGATGCACCTCGCAGTCGTTCTTCGCTCACTGGCCGGGACCGCCGCGCTGAGTGGCGGGGCCTCGACCACGCAGGGGTGGTACACCGCCGGCACACCGTTTGCGGTGCTCGAGGTGCCGCTAGAGGTGATATCGATTGCCGCTGACGCCAGCGCTTGGTTTCTGTGGCTCTTCGTCTTTCTGATGGCAGCACTCCCGCCAGCGAGCGAGAGGTTGACGTCAACATGGCGCTACGCATCACGTTAATCGACGGTACCTCGCCCGCGGATCAGATCCGTGACCAAGTCCGCGGATTGATCACCACGGACCAGCTCCCCGCCGGCGAGGCGCTTCCTTCCGTGCGCCAACTCGCCAAGGACCTGGGGGTAGCCCCTGGAACGGTCGCGAAGGCCTACCGGTCTCTCGAGCGCGATGGCTTACTGCAAACGCGGGTCGGGGGCGGCACTCGGGTCCATCCAGCTGCAAGCAAGACCCCACGTGCGGTCATCGAACACGCCCACGCCCTCGCGCAAGCAGGCGTCACGGCCAACGTCGGCCTGGACGACGCCATCCGCATTCTGCGTACCGTCTGGCCAGATGGCAGAACGCAGGCAAAGACTGACGAGGAGATGCGGTCCGGGTGACACGTCGAAGTGGGCAACTGCCCCTTCGGTTAGGACAAGTAGCCTGCCACCGGCGCTACTCCTGCTGGGTAGATGCAAGGCCAAGTCCCCCCAGTATGGCGTCCAGCCCGAAGATGAAGGCCTCGCCGAACTGGTCTTGGCTGGCTCCGTCCAGCAGGCCAGCTCGGACAAGATCAGTGTGTGTCTGCTCCTTCGATACCGAGCCCAGAATGTAATGCATGAGCGTGTCGGCACCCCAGCTGGCGTGCGTGGCCGAGAACTGTTGGTCGATCAGCCCTGAACGAAACATCTTTGCAGCCTGTAGCGATGTCGGGTCCAGTGCGTAGGCAACAGCGACGACGTCGGCACCGTCGCGTATCTGGAGTAGAGCCGTACGAATATTCAGGGCATTCTCCCGCACCCTCTCCCCCGCTGTTGCTCCGCTGGCGGTGGGATGAAGCGTCAGTATCTCGCGGGCTAGCGCTAGAAGTAGTTCCTGCTTGTTCTTGATGTGCCAGTACAACGCCCCTGGCTGGACGCCGAGTTCGCGCGCAAGGCGACGCATCGTCAGGTCGCCCAGCCCGTACGTCCGCAGGACCTGCAGGGCCGACTCAATGATGTGCTCTCTCGTCAGGCTCAAGTGAACCTCCTTGTCGCTGTCTGTCGTCGATCCTATTTGACGATTGGCCCAATTCGCCAAATAATTGAACGGTGTTCAATTCATTCACCGCGTTGGCGGAACAACAGCTGTCAGGTCAGATGCTCGCCGAGTCGGAGGCGCTGGCGCTCCTCAGCTCTCCCGATGAGGACTTGATGGACATACTCGCCGCAGCTTCACGCATACGACGACGCCATTTTGGCAACACCGTCAAAGTGAACTATCTGGTGAATCTGAAGTCTGGACTGTGCCCGGAAGACTGTACATACTGTTCGCAGCGGTTGGGCTCGGCCGCAGAAATCCTGAAATACACGTGGCTCCGGCCGGATGAAGCCGCCACTCAGGCCGCGGCAGGAATCACAGGCGGAGCAAGTCGCGTGTGCCTGGTTGCGAGCGGCAAAGGCCCCACCGATCGGGATGTCTCCCGGGTGACGGACATTGTGGACCGGTTGAAATCCGATCATCCGGGCGTTGAGGTATGTGCTTGCCTGGGGATCCTGAAACAAGGCCAGGCGCAACGCCTGAAAGAAGCGGGCGTGGACGCTTACAACCACAACGTGAACACGAGCGAATCACACTATGCAGAGATCTGCTCCACCCACTCCTATGAAGAGCGCGTCGGTACGGTTGAACAGTCAAAGGCAGCCGGGCTGTCACCCTGTTCTGGCTTGATCGTCGGAATGGGAGAAAGTGCCGAGCAGCTGGTAGAGGCTGTCTTTGCACTGCGTGATCTGGGAAGCGAATCGATCCCCATTAATTTCCTCATGCCCTTTGACGGGACTCCCCTCGAGGGAACTTGGGACCTTACGCCCCAGGATTGCCTCCGCATCCTTGCCATGGTGCGCTTTGCTTGCCCTGACAAAGAGATACGAATCGCGGCGGGTCGTGAAATGCACCTCAGGTCCCTACAGCCACTGGCCTTGCACGTAGCGAACTCCCTGTTCCTCGGTGACTACCTCACGAGTGAAGGACAGGACGCCGAGGCTGACCTGGCCATGATTGCCGACTCCGGATTTGTGATTCTTGGTGCAGGAGATACTGGACCAGGTTCCAGCAGTAAGGTTTCTATCCGACGTCGTGGTGCAGGGACTGACGCAGCGGCCAATGCTTGAGTTCAGTTTCGGGACTTAGCAACGATGTACGTGCTTCCGTCCGCCCGCTTCTTCGTCTGCCACTGCTCGGATGATCCCTGCATGGTTTCCAGAAGCTGCTTGTTCTCTTCAGTCATGGGGTGATCGAGGCTGGTGACCTGCGCTGGCCCGAAGACAGTGCGAAGACGCCCTGTGGCTCGCATGAACGCGGCAGAAGCCGTCTGTTTGCCAGCCATAATAATCACCGATTCCCGCAGCTAGATGTTCTGTCCTGTATGACTCGAGTCTACGACAGGTCGCTGCTTCCTGTCCTACCCGGGCAAGGCAGCGAGGGATTCACGACACATGGACTGAGGAGCTACGGTTGAACCATGGTGTCGAACCAAACCGAGCACTCCCCCAGCCGTTGGGCCACCGTTTTGCTGACGGACCTGCTCCTCATCTTCGTTTTCGCGACCGTAGGCCGTGCACAGCATGAGAGTGGGATTACCTCGCTTGGCATTCTCTCGACCGCTGGACCCTTCGTCGTCGCGTGTATTGCAGGGTGGTCGGTCACCCAGAACTGGAACTCGCCGCTATCCCTGTGGCCAAACGGTGTCCTCGTCTGGCTGATCACGGTCATCGGTGGTCTGACTCTTCGCGCGTTCTTCGACCACGCACCTGCATTGAGCTTTCAGATTGTCACTCTGCTGGCCCTGGGAGTTCTGCTGCTTGGTCACAGACTTGTTCGCCACGTCATCGGCAGGAACAGGAAAAAGAGCGGTTCAGGTCCGAGGACAAAATAGACTCTCAGTGAATAATCACCGCATCATGAAGGAAGGCCACCATGATTACCGCATTCGTCCTCATCCAGACGGACTCAAAGCGCATCCCGGAGAGCGCACAGGAAATTTCCGAGATAGAGGGCATCAGTGAGGTCTACTCGGTGACAGGAGGCTGCGATCTCATTGCTGTGGCACGCGTGGATCGGCACGAAGACCTGGCTGACGTGATCGCCGACAGGCTCTCGAAAGTGCAGGGCGTGGTTGAGACGACAACGCAGATCGCTTTCCGTTCCTATTCTTCGAACGATCTCAACGCCGCGTTCTCGCTCGGGCTGGAGTAACTGGATTTATCGGGTTGCGGCGATCCACCGCTCCAGAACGGCCGAGGCAGCTCCGGAATCGATGGATTGTCGCGCCGCATCCAAATTGTTGTAGATACGCTCCGCCGCCGGCCTATCCGACGCGGTGTCCGCTGCGGCCATGCCTGCGGCGGCGTTCAGCACGACGGCGTCCCGAACCGGACCTTCGCCACCGGCGAGAATGCTCCGCACCACAGATGCATTGTATTCAGGACCCTGGCCCCTCAACGCGTCTACAGGAGCAATGTCGAGATCGAACTCCCGAGGCTCCACGCTGGATTCAGTCACCAGACCATTCCTCACGTCCCAAACCCGCGTAGGCCCGGACGTAGTCATCTTGTCCCGGCCGTCATTTCCTCGGAACACGAGGGCCTGGGTTCCCCTGCGGGCAAGAACGCCCGCCATGAGCGGAGCCATACGCGGATCAGACACACCGAGTGCCTGAAATCCCACTCGAGCAGGATTGGTCAAGGGGCCCAGTACGTTGAACGCTGTTCTCACACCCAGATCTCGGCGGGTCACGGCCGCGTGGCGCATGGATGGATGGAACATCTGTGCGAAGCAGAAAGTGATGCCGACTTCATCAGCAACCTCAGCGACCCGTTCCACAGGCAGATCCAGACGCACACCAAGTGCTTCAATGACGTCCGCTGCTCCTGAAGAACTGGATGCACCCCTGTTCCCGTGTTTGACGACCTTGTGTCCAGCTCCAACAACTACGAGCGAAGCCATCGTCGAAATATTGAGGGTATCCAGTCCGTCTCCCCCAGTACCGACGATGTCCAGGGCGTCTCCCGTCACCGTGATGCGGTGGGCGCGGCTGAGCATGGCTTCCGTGAGACCTGTGAGCTCCTCTACGGTCTCCCCCTTGGCAGCCAGCCCCATGAGGAACGCTGCCAGCCGAGACGGACTCACTGCTCCGTCCATGATGTTTTCCATGGCCCAGCTGGTCTCGTCAACGCCGAGATCCTCCCTGTTGATCAGCTTGCCGAAGAGCTGCGCCCACGTCGGAACGGGCGGATTTGAACCGAAAATATCACTCACCATCCAAGGTTATCTACGTTTCGTAGAAATTCTAGATTTCTTTCTACCCACATTACTTCCGCGCCATCACTGGGAAGAGTAGCTGTCTCGGTGTGGCTGGACGCGCCCAAGATGCTTACGCATTGGAGAAGTGAGCGGTTTTAGAGCCATAATGTTCTTGTGACAACTGCGACCCATGCCCCCAGTAGCCCCGTGCATCCCACATTGAACAGGCCCAACATGGTTTCCGTCGGAACCGTTGTATGGCTGTCCAGCGAGCTGATGTTCTTCGCGGGCCTTTTTGCCATGTACTTTACGCTCCGTGCAACGTCGTCTGATATCTGGGCCGAAGAGACCCAGCTACTCAACGTGCCCTTTGCGCTGGCGAACACGATCATCCTCGTAGCGAGTTCGGTGACATGCCAGTTCGGCGTATTCGCAGCCGAACGCCTGCAGCCCCGCCGGCTGGCAGGAGTCTTCAACATCGCCAAGTGGGGAATGGTTGAGTGGTTCCTGCTCACGTTCCTCATGGGCGCCATCTTTGTGGCTGTCCAGGCGTTTGAGTATGCGCACCTCGTCTCCGACGGAATAACTCTTGCATCCGGCCCCTATGGTTCTGCTTTCTACATGACCACCGGGTTCCACGGACTGCACGTTATCGGTGGACTGGTCGCGTTCCTGCTGATCATCGGCCGGGCATACGCGGCCCGTCGATTTGGCCACTTTGAGGCAACATCTGCAATCGTCGTTTCCTACTACTGGCACTTCGTTGACGTTGTCTGGATCGGCCTCTTCATCATCATCTACTTCCTCCAGTAGACGCACCAAGCAATCGTTCTAATAGCAATGGCTCGACAAGAAGGAACCATCACGTGAAGGCACTATCGCAGAGGCGACGTCACCCCATGGCAGCGATTGCGCTGTTGCTCCTGGGACTGCTCGTTACGGGCGGCCTATACGCAGTCGCGAGCACCGCGAATGAGGCCAAGGCCGAAACAACGTACTCAGCGAGCGACATTGCTGAAGGCGAAAAGTTGTTTGTCGCCAACTGCGCAACGTGCCATGGCATGGGAGCCAGCGGGACCGACGACGGACCCTCACTCGTGGGCGTGGGCGCCGCATCGGTCGATTTCCAGGTCGGCACCGGCCGCATGCCGCTGCAGATGAGCGGCCCTCAGGCCATGGAAAAGCCGAACCAGTTCACTGAGGAACAGACCGCTCAGCTCTCCGCCTACGTGGCCAGCCTGGGGGCGGGGCCGGGCATCCCCGACGAGGAGTACCTTGAGCACGAGGGCCTCGAAGCCGAGGAGATTGCTGAAGGCGGCGAGATCTTCCGCGTCAACTGCGCCATGTGCCATAACGCAGCAGCCGCAGGTGGCGCACTGACCCGTGGCAAGTTCGCTCCGGGTCTCGCAGACGTCAGCGAGAAGCATATCTATGAGGCAATGGCAACGGGCCCGCAGAACATGCCCGTATTCAACGACGCGAACATCACGCCTGAAGACAAAAAGAAGGTCATCGGCTTCCTGAAGACTATCGAGTCGCAGGGATCACCTGGTGGAGCGGATCTCGGATCCCTCGGTCCGGTCTCCGAAGGTCTATTTATCTGGGTAGCAGGCTTGGGAGCGGTCATCGGGTTCACCGTCTGGCTGACCTCACGATCATCCTAGAAATTCATCATTCGTCACCGCTCGTACGAGCGAATCACAGGAATAAATGCAGGGTTGGAAATGACGTATCTAAAGAAGGATGAGGGGGATCATGAGCGACCATAGTAACGGAGGTCCGCACGCCTCGGGCACCGTCACTACGGCAGGTCAGGGTGAGGCAGAGAAGTTCCGGGATCCCGGATTGCCTCCGCACCGCCCTCGACTCGCCGACGTGGACCCCCGAGCCGAGAAGCGGGCAGAGCGGCAGGTTGCGATCCTCTTCGTCGTCTCCATAATCGGTACCCTTGCGTTCTTTTACGCATACTTCTTCATTGAACTTGATCAGACCATCGGCACGCTGCGCCTGCAGAACCTCGTCCTTGGGCTTGGAACCGCGTTCGCAATGCTCGGAATCGGTGTCGGAATCGTGCACTGGGCAAAGACGCTCATGCCCGACCACGAAGTCGCCGAGAGCCGGCACGAGATCCGTTCAGAATCGGACCGTCAGGATGCCGAGAAGATTGTCGGCGACATCATCGAGGAGACAGGGATCAAGCGTCGCCCGCTGATCCGCAACTCCCTCATCGGTGCAATGCTTTTGGCGCCGCTCCCAGCCATCGCGATTTTCCGCGATCTTGGGCCGCTGCCAGGTGACACCCTGCGTCACACCATGTGGGACACAGATGTTCGTCTGACCAGGGACCCGGACGGAACGCCGATCAAGGCTTCGGATGTAACGATTGGTTCGGCATTCCACGTCATCCCCGAGGGCCTCAACGAAGCTGAGCACAAGCTTGAAGAAAAGGCCAAGGCCGTCGTACTTCTGATGCGTCTGAACCCGGAGGAGCTCAATCCTTCCGAAGGACGCGAAGACTGGGGATACAACGGAATTGTTGCTTACTCCAAGATCTGCACACACGTCGGTTGCCCTGTAGCACTTTACGAACAGCAGACGCACCATCTGCTCTGCCCCTGCCACCAGTCGACATTTGACCTCACGCAGGAATGCAAGGTCATCTTCGGGCCGGCGGTCAGGCCTCTCCCCCAGTTGCCTATTACGGTCAACGACGAGGGCTACCTTGTAGCGCGCAGCGACTTCCATGAACCTGTTGGACCTAGCTTCTGGGAGCGTGGCTAAACATGAGCAGCACATCAACTACCGCGACCTACCAGCCCGCGACCAAGGTCGGACGTATTACTGACTTTGTTGACTCACGGGTCGGCGGCTCGTCCATGGTCAAGGAGTTCGGCAGGAAGATCTTCCCGGATCACTGGACATTCATGTTCGGTGAAGTCGCGCTTTACTCCTTCGTCATCCTGCTGTTGTCAGGGACGTTCCTGACATTTTTCTTCGATCCTTCGATGGCCGAGACGCACTACGACGGCAGCTACGTCCCACTGAAGGGCGTGGAGATGTCGGTGGCCTACGCCTCCAGCCTGGATATCTCCTTTGATATTCGTGGTGGGTTGTTTATGCGCCAGGTTCACCACTGGTCAGCTCTGCTCTTCGTAGCAGCGGTATCGGTTCACATGCTGCGTGTTTTCTTCACCGGTGCGTTCCGTCGCCCCCGCGAGCTTAACTGGGTTGTCGGCGGCGTTCTGCTGATTCTGGCCATGGCTGCCGGCTTCACCGGTTACTCGCTTCCGGATGACCTGCTCTCCGGTAACGGTCTGCGCATCATCGACGGCGTCATCAAGTCCGTCCCAGTAGTCGGTACCTACATCAGCTTCTTCCTTTTCGGTGGAGAGTTCCCTGGAACAGATATCATCGGGCGACTGTATGTGCTGCACATTCTCCTCATCCCGGCCATCATCCTGTTGATGATCGCCATCCACCTGTTTATGGTCGTGGTGCACAAGCACACGCAGTACCCAGGTCCGGGCCGTACGAATGACAACGTCGTCGGCTTCCCGGTTGGCCCCGTCTATGCAGCCAAGGCCGGTGGGTTCTTCTTCATCGTCTTCGGCATCATCGCCTTCATTTCAGCCGCGTTCACGATCAACCCAATCTGGAACTACGGTCCTTACGACCCCTCCCCTGTCTCGGCTGGCACCCAGCCGGACTGGTACATCGGCTGGGTTGACGGAGCACTTCGTCTCATGCCCGGCTGGCTCGGGAGCTTCCCCTTCGAATGGGAGATCCCATTCCCGTGGGGAACGAATACGCTGTCGCTGAACGTGCTGCTCCCCGCGCTCGTTCCGGCCGGTATCGTGTTTACCTTGCTCTTCACCTGGCCATGGATAGAGCGCTGGATCACCAAGGACAACCGGGAACACCATCTCCTGGACCGGCCTCGGAACGCTCCAGGCCGCACCGCCGTTGGTGTCGCTGGCGTGGTCTTCTACTGCGTGATGTGGGCCGCTGCAAGCTCCGACCTCATCGCTACTCATTTCTCGGTGTCGCTCAATGACGTCACTTACTGGCTACGCGTACTGTTCTTCCTGGGCCCAGTACTCGGATTCATCATCACTCGTCGCATTGCGTTGGCTCTCCAGCGCAAGGACCGGGAGATTGCCCTCCACGGACGGGAAACTGGCCGCATCGTCAGACTCCCCCACGGTGAGTACATCGAGGTTCATGAGCCCCTGGACGACTACAAGCTGTACAAGCTAGTCAGTTACGATGCCCCGATGACAGTGCCAGCTGAAGCTGACCGCAATGGTCATATCTCTAAGTCGGAGAAGCGCCGGGCCATGATTTCCCGCTTCCTCTTCGAAGACCGAGTGGCTCCGGTGACGCCGGCAGAATTGGAAGAGGCGCACTCGCACGGTCACCAGGATCAGCTTGCAACAGATGCTGACAATGCTGCCGTCGTAGAGAAGCACTAACGACCGCTTTCGGTATTGAAGAGGGCCCCGACACGTATGCGTGTCGGGGCCCTCTTTCGTTCACCCATGCTCTAGGCGGGCACGTAGCTCCGGTAATGATCAGCCAAGGCGCCGAGGGCTGTAGCCCCTCGGCGAACGCATACCAGGTCTCTGCAGAGGGACCCAGAGCTTATAGCGGTCAGCGCGGTAGTAAGAGACGGAGTAATCAACCATGGCCCGCGAGACGTATGCGTGCCGCTCAATTTTGAGAAGGGGCGAACCCATCTCCACGTGCAGTAGTCGGGCGATCGACGGCGATGCGGCGGTTGCTTCCACGGCATCCTCGCCCCACTCCATGACTAAGCCATACTTCTCGCTGAGGACGTTGTAGAGCGACGTCGGAGGTGGGTCGTCAAGAATCCCTGGAACACGGTGGGCAGGGATGAAGTTCTCATCCACGCTCATGGGCTCCCCATCAGCGAGTAGCTGACGGCGAAAGCGAACGACCGGCTGCCCCTCTTCGAGCTGTAGCTCACGAGCCAGCCGGGACGTCGCGCCAATCTGCTCAAAACTCAAGACATGGGCATCCGGGACCATGCCGCGTCTATGCATCTCCTCCGAGTACGAGGTCAACTTTATTTGAAGGTCGACTTTCGACTGGGCGACGTAGGTGCCAACACCGACCACCCGCTCGAGCAACTCCTCGGCGACCAGTGCATCGATCGCATGACGGATGGTCATACGGGCTACGCCGAAATGCTCGGCCAATTCGCGCTCAGAGGGTAGAGCGTCCCCTGCCCCGCAGTTTTCAGAGATGTACGGCCGCAGGAGCTCACGTAGCTGCAGATGCTTGGGCGAGGAGTCACTAAGCTCGACGGCCCCAATGTACTTCTTCAGGTTGCGCAGAGGGGTCTTCACAGCCGATCCTCCTGCAGAGTTCGTTGGGTGGTGGGGCACACCAAGTCTAATCGGTTGGTGCGCACAACGCGTGAAGGCCCCCGGATATACCGGGAGCCTTCACGAGGATTGAGCTGTGAATCTAACTAGTGTGCGTGATCACCGCGGCTGTATTCGTATACCCAACCAACGAGCCCGATGAACGCGAGCCCCGCGCTGAGATACAGAATCCACCAGCCGATAGCCAGTCCGAGGAACCCACCTGCGCACGCAAGCGCAAGAACAAGGGGCCACCAGCTCCAGGGGCTGAACATGCCCTGCTCCCCCGACGCTTCGTGAATCTCCGCATCAACCCGATCTTCGGGACGAAGACCAACCCTGCGTCCGGTTACCCACAAGTAGAAGGCGACCATGGCATTGAGCCCGGCGACCAGTAGGAGGCCAAGACTGCCGACATACTCATTCCAGCCTGTCAGGATCCCGTATGCAACGGTCGCGACGAGAAAGAACGGCACCAGGTAGGCAAAGACCTTTGTTTCGACCTTCATGTGACTAGGCGTCCTTCCGGTCAGCGGCACCAAGCAGTTGCGCTGCAGCTGCGGGTGATTCAGGGGTGTGCATTTGCTGTAGCTCCGGGTGATGAAGGTCCAGAGCAGGACGTTCAGAGCGGATCCGCGGCAGTGACGTGAAGTTATGCCGTGGTGGTGGGCAAGATGTTGCCCACTCCAGCGACGCACCAAAGCCCCACGGATCGTCTACTTCGACCTTCTTGCCCTTGCGCCAGGTCACGTATACGTTCCAGAAGAACGGAATGAGTGATGCTCCAAGAACAAAGGACGAAATGGTGGAGAACTGGTTCATGGCCGTGAATTGATCTTCGGGCATGTAGTCCGCGTAGCGGCGTGGCATTCCGATGACTCCAAGCCAGTGCTGAATGAGGAACGTTCCGTGGAAGCCGAGCAGCAACATCCAAAAGTGGATCTTCCCGAGACGCTCGTTGAGCATTTTCCCGGTCCACTTGGGCCACCAGAAGTAGAAGCCGGCAAACATGGCGAAGACCACTGTGCCAAACACAACGTAGTGGAAGTGAGCAACCACAAAGTAAGTATCGGATACGTGGATGTCCAATGGCGGTGAGGAAAGAATAATGCCCGTCAGGCCACCGAAGAGGAACGTCACCAGGAAGCCGAGACTCCACAGCATAGGGGTTTCGAAAGTCAGTGAACCTCTCCACATGGTTCCGACCCAGTTGAAGAACTTGACCCCGGTTGGAACTGCGATGAGCATCGTCATGAAGGCGAAGAACGGCAGCATAACCGAGCCCGTAGCGTACATGTGGTGTGCCCACACGGTAACGGAAAGTGCGGCGATCGCAATCGTTGCGAACACAAGGCCCTTGTAGCCGAAAATCGGCTTACGGCTGAAGACCGGGAAGATCTCGGAAACGATACCGAAGAACGGGAGAGCGATGATGTAAACCTCAGGATGACCGAAGAACCAGAACAGGTGCTGCCAGAGGATGGCTCCGCCGTTTTCCGGATCGAAGATATGGGCTCCAAAGCGTCTGTCTGCCCCCAGCGCGAACAGCGCTGCCGCCAGCGGCGGGAAGGCCATGAGGACGAGGATACCTGTGACCAGAGTGTTCCAGGTGAAGATCGGCATACGCCACATGGTCATGCCTGGGGCCCGCATACAGATGATGGTGGTGATGAAGTTGACGGAACCGAGAATGGTTCCGAAGCCGGACAACGCCAGTCCAAATACCCAGAGGTCTCCACCAACACCAGGCGAGAACGTTGTATTGGACAGCGGCGCATAGGCAAACCACCCGAACGAGGCCGCGCCCTGAGGCGTAATGAATCCCGAGATGGCGATGGTGCTACCAAACAGGAAGAACCAGAAAGCCAAGGCGTTGAGTCGAGGGAAAGCCACATCCGGAGCACCGATCTGGAGCGGCATCATGACGTTTGCGAAGCCAGCGAATAGCGGGGTTGCGAACATCAGCAGCATGACGGTTCCATGCATGGTGAAGAGCTGGTTGTACTGTTCCTTTGTCTGCAGGAACTGCATGCCGGGCTCGAACAGCTCAGCGCGGATGACGAGCGCCATCACACCGCCGAGGCAGAAGAAGACGAATGAAGCGATGAGATACATGTAGCCGATCGTCTTGTGATCGGTGGATGTCAGCCAGTTGACGACGATGCGGCCTTTTGACACAGGCACTACGCGGGGCGCGACCGTGGTTCCCGAATCGTCCGCGGAGTATTCATAGGTTGCCATTGTTCATGCCTCCTTTACTTCGACGGGACGGGTTGGGGATTGCGGTCGTACTCTTCGGCGAGCTGACCGGTTTCCAGGGTTTCAAGGTAGTCCTCGTACTCGGCCTGTGATACGACCTTGACGTTGAAGAGCATCTCGGAGTGGTACTGACCGCAGAGCTCGGCACACTTGCCGTCAAACGTGCCCTCCTCCTGCGGGGTGAGAGTGATGTAGTTCGTCTTCCCCGGAATCATGTCCATTTTCTGGAGGAACGCGGGTACCCAGAACGAGTGGATGACATCGCGGGCGTTGAGCTGGAGTTCAACGGACTTGTCAACGGGGAGGTACAGGGTTGGCAGTGTCTCTTCGACGCCCGGTCCACCGTCCAGATGGGCCTGGGTTCCGGCCGAGTACTTGTTTTCCTTGACGTAGTTGAAGTCCCAGGACCATTGCTTGCCTCGGACGTCAATGATGACGTCCGGGTCTGGATCCCGCTCGTTGATCGCATTAATATCCTGGTTCGTGAAGTAGAACAACACGAACACCATGAATAGCGGGATAACGACGTAAAAGACTTCCAGAGGAAGGTTGTAACTGATCTGGCGCGGGAAGCCGGTCTCATTGCGACGGCGACGGTAGGCGACGATGCACCAGATAATCAATGCCCACGTGATGATCCCGATAGCCAGCGCGGCGATCCACGAATTGACCCACAAATCAGTGATGCGACTTGTGTGGTTAGTCGTGTCTCGTTCACCGGGCAACCAGCCCCGTTGGACTTCTGCTGAACAGCCAGACAAAAACAGCGCGCCAGCCGACACTAGGCCGGTGATCCCCAAGATCCTTGCGCGTCGACTGTCGGTTCGAACCTGCGAACTCACAGACGGCCCTTCCTCTTCTTTGCATACGTTCTGTCGGCTGTTGCTTGGAGCGCACGACGAGACGTATTGAGTTTTACTACTTACTGTAGAGCTTACCCGGATAGCGGGCCCCGTTGCGACATTTAGTCGGCGGAGTCCCGATTATTGGGGAACTGTTACCAGCCCTAGTGGAATGAATCGCCGCAGGCGCAGGAACCACCAGCGTTTGGATTGTCGATCGTGAAGCCCTGCTTCGAAATGGTGTCTTCGAAGTCGATGGATGCTCCAGCCAGGTAGGGGACGCTCATGCGGTCAACGATGACCTCCACTCCCCCGAACTCACGCACCGCATCACCATCAAGTATCCGCTCATCGAAGTACAACTGATAGATGAGACCGGAGCAGCCGCCTGGCTGAACGGCTACCCGGAGCCTCAGGTCAGTGCGCCCTTCCTGTTCCAGGAGGCTGCGTACCTTTCCGGCGGCTACATCCGAAATATTCACTTCATGTGTGGGCAGTTCGCTTGAATCTACGGTGGCGTCAGACTGTGTTTCGTTCGTTGAAGTGCTCATGATTTCCATCTCCTAGCGCGATCCGTGACTGTACGTTGTGTTGGTTCTGCGGACCTTCCCTCAATGGTACGTCCAGTCTGCTGTGCCATCCAGCTACTGAAGCCCCTCTGAGTCCAGACGAGCGAGCAGCAGCGCCTGAGCGAGGACTGCCTTCTCGAATTCCGCAAGATGGAGCGACTCGTTGGCGCTGTGCGCTCTCGAATCGGGGTCCTCCACACCGGTGATGAGGATGTCCGCCTCAGGATAGAGCTCGGTGAGGTCGGAAATGAACGGAATTGAACCTCCCATGCCTGCCTCGACTGGTTCTACGCCCCAGGCCTCGCCCAGGGACCAAAGGCTAAGCTGCGCTGCTGGCGCCGAGGTATCGGTGTGGAACGGCTTCCCCATTTCTCCGGGGGTAAAGGTCACCCTCGCGCCAAAAGGTGCGTGCTCTTCAACGTGTCGCTGCACTGCTTCCATTGCCTGCTGCGGGTCCTGGCCGGGGGCGAGACGCAAACTGAACTTCGCCCGGGCCATCGGCAGCAGGGTGTTTGAGGACAGCGCGACGGAAGGGGCATCGATTCCGATGATCGACAGTGCCGGTTTGGTCCAGAGCCTGGACGCAATACTTCCGGTGCCCGCGAGGCGCACGCCATCCGCAACGGATGCATCGGCACGGTAGTCCGCTTCCGGGTATTCCACGGCTGCGTCGTCGCTTGCCTGGAGGCCCGCGATGGCGACGTCCCCCGCGTCGTCGTGGAAGGTGCTGATCAGCCTCGCCAGAAGGGTTGGGGCATCCAGCACGGGCCCCCCGAACATTCCGGAGTGCACGGCATGCTCCAGCACGCGGACTTCGACAGTTCCATCAACCAGTCCACGCAAGCTTGTTGTCAGGGCGGGTACGCCGACCTTCCAGTTGCTGGAGTCGGCAACGACGATGACGTCAGAACGGAGCAGTTCCTTGTGGGTTTCGAGGAATTTGCGGAAAGTCGGCGAACCGGCTTCCTCTTCGCCTTCGATGAAGAGAGTCACGCCGAGCCCGAAATCATCTCCCAGGACACTGCGGACGGCGCGATAGGACGCAATATGAGCCATGATGCCAGCTTTGTCATCCGCAGCCCCGCGACCATACAGCCGGCCGTCGCGTTCCTCCGCTTCAAACGGCTTGCTCTCCCAAAGATCCTCATCGCCGGGAGGCTGAACATCATGATGAGCGTAAAGCAGAATGGTGGGCTTGCCAGGTGCGGCCGCTTTGGACGCCACGACAGCCGGTCCCCCAGGCTTCCCCTGATTATCAACGCGCAAAATCTGGACGTCATCCAGGCCCAGGTCCTTAATCAGCGATGAGACGGCTTCCGCACTTCGGTCGAGTTGATCGGCGTCGAACGCCTCCCACGCGATTCCTGGAATGGCTACCAGGTCCTTGAGTTCCTCTACGGTCTGGGAAAACGATTCGGCAACGGCATTGCGTAAGGCATCTACATTGACGCCGTGCGCCTGATTTTGGATACGTTCATCAGTCATGATCCCACCATACCGTTGCCACAGAGACAGACTGATGCAAGGTATCCTTGCAGGGTGTTTGGACGTAAGAACGAGGCGCCTACAGCCCAGGAACAGTACCCGCAGGAAGCTCCAGTCGTAACCGGCAAGGGAGCACCGACACCAAAGCGCAGGACCCAGGAAGCTGCGCGGAAACGCCCCTTGGTCCCGGATGACCGGAAAGCAGCGAAGAAGGCGAATCGGGAAGCGATGGCCATTGAGCGGTCCCGGATGCGTCAGGCGCTGGAAACTGGTGAGGAACGCTATCTCCCACTCAGGGACAAGGGACTGAACCGTCGGTTTGTTCGAGACTTTGTCGACGCTCGCTGGAATGTGGGCGAGTTCCTGCTCGCGTTCGCACTGGCGTTCGTTGTCCTCAGTCTCGTGCCGAGCCCCGCCCTGCAGGAAATCATACTGATCGCGTTCTTCGTCATCATGGCGGGAGTGGTTGTGGATTCCATTCTTCTGTCCCGCACCCTGCGCAAGCGCCTGACCTCAAATCTCGACGGCCCAGATCAGGGCGACATCTGGTACGGCGTTACGCGCGCACTCCAGATCCGGCCCATGAGGCTTCCAAAACCGCGTGTTCGCCGCGGTCAGTACCCCTCATAAGAGACGCTGGCCGTTCAGTTCCTTGAAGCGGCCAGTGCCCTGTTGATGCTTCGCGCCCAGAATGGGCCCTCGTAAAGGAACGCTGTATATCCCTGGACCAGGGTTGCACCGGCGTCCAGCCTGGCTTGAACATCGGCTGGGGTCTCGACGCCGCCCACCGAAATCAGGGCCATATCGTGTCCCACCATCTGTCGAAGCTGCTTCAGCACCTCAACGGACCGGTGTGCCAAGGGGGCGCCGCTCAGGCCACCCACTCCGGCCTTCAGCACTTCGCCGGAATCGGTCTTCAGATTGTTCCTGGTAATAGTGGTGTTCGTGGCGATGATTCCGTCAAGCTCTAGTTCGACCGCGAGCCGGGCTACGTCGCTGACGTCGTCGTCTGAGAGATCCGGCGCAATCTTGACCAGCAGTGGAACTGCACGATTCGCAGCCGTGTTCGCTGTGTTCCGCACCTGCTCCAACAAGGGTTTCAACGAAGCGATGTCCTGCAGCTTCCGAAGGCCCGGGGTATTTGGCGAGCTTACATTTACCACCAGATAATCGGCGTGGGGCGCCAGCGTACGAGCGCTGAGGAGGTAGTCCGACACGGCGTCCGCCAGATCTACCGTCTTGGTTTTACCGATGTTGATCCCCACCACTGGCCTTTGCACACCGTAGCGCGACTTGAGCTTTCCAAGCGCAGACTCGATTCGCGGCGCAACTGACTGGGCGCCGTCGTTGTTGAAGCCCATGCGATTTATGACAGCCCTGTCCTCGACGAGTCGAAACAGCCGCGGTTTGGAATTGCCGGGCTGTGCCTTGCCAGTCACGGTGCCGACTTCGATGTGCCCAAAACCGAGATCTGTCAGGGCAAGAATACCGTTGCCTTCCTTGTCAAAGCCTGCTGCGAGTCCGAACGGGGAAGGGAACACCATGCCCAGAGCCTCCGTCCGCAGGGACAGGTGGGGGCGCGTGAGTGCACGCAGGATATGCCCGGCACCGCACGCGGAAGCAGCACGAATCAGTGTGAAGCCGATGGTATGGGCGCGTTCTGCATCCATACGGGAGAAGACAAGTCGAAAAACGGCAGGGTAAAGTCGCATTGCTTAAAAATGCCACGAAGCACGGCGCTCCTCCAACTTGGGCAGCTCGCGGAGCCAGTGCACAAATCACCAAGTAGTCTCGGTTCATGGAGTATCTCTGGACCGCGGATGTGCTGGGGGACGATTATCGGAGCCTCACTCTTTCACTTCCCGACGACGACGAGGGGCAAGTCTTCGCGACGCTCGTCAGGTCGGCGCACATGCACTTGCACCCGAGCGCGCCTGTCGTGCTGTATCTGCATGGTTGGAGCGATTATTTCCACCAGCGAGAGCTCGCCCAGTTCTGGATGGACGAAGGTTTCGCCTTTTATGCGTTGGATCTCCGAAAATACGGCCGTAGCCTGAGGCCATGGCAGACGAAGGGCTATGTGAATGCCCTGGAGGAGTACGACGACGACATAGCGGCGGCTCTGGACGCCATCCAGGAGGATCTGCAACGCCACGGTGCGAGCGAGAACCCGTTACGGATCACTCTCATGGGTCACTCCACCGGTGGATTGGTGGCTTCGCTCTGGACAGAGAGGAACCCGGAATCGGTCGATGCTCTGGTGCTGAACAGCCCGTGGCTCGATTTTACGGGCAGTTCGTTGGTTCGCTCGGCGACCGTTGGATTGTTCGATTCCATTGCCAGAATCCGCCCGAAGACCCGGATTAAACTTCCGGAGTTCGGATTCTATTGGCGCAGCATCAGCCGGAGCTGCGACGGCGAATGGGACCTGAATGATCAATGGAGACCAGAATTCGGCTTTCCTGTGACAGCGGGATGGCTGTCGGCCGTGTTGAAAGGGCATAACCGTGTCAGCCAGAATCTGAAGCTGGCGGTTCCCATCCTGGTCATGACCTCAGCAACGTCGACCATCAGCCCGGTCTGGAAGGACACCATGATGTCCTCGGACAGTGTCCTTGACACCGAACTGATGAGGATCAAGTCTCTCAAACTCGGCTCGCACGTCACGGTCGTTCAACTCGACGGCGCACTTCACGATGTCGTCCTGTCCGCGTCGGAGACACGGAAGCAGGCGTTCTCAGTCCTGAAACGGTGGAGGACTGCGTATCTGCCGTCTAGCCCGCAGGACTAGACGGCGCCGTCGGAGGCAGTCTGGGCGGCGTCGACTGCCCCGCCGTAGCGCCGGTCCCGTGAGGCATAGATTTCCACTGCCTGCCAGAGGGTACGCCTGTCAACATCGGGCCAGAGAGTGTCCATGAACACGAGCTCTGCATACGCTGCCTGCCAGAGCATGAAATTCGAGAGGCGCTGCTCCCCCGATGTCCTGAGGAACAGGTCAACATCAGGAAGATCTGGCTCATCGAGAAATTTCTGCACCGTTTTCTCGCTGATCGAGGACGGCTTTATGGACCCCGACTGTACCTGCTCAGCAATAGCCGAGATGGCGTCTACAATTTCAGCGCGGCTTCCATAATTGACACACATTGTCAGCGTGCAAGTGGTGTTGTTTCGGGTGAGGTCTTCGGCGACCTCCAATTCACGGATGACCGAACGCCACAAGCGCGGCCGACGTCCCGACCACCGGATCCGCACTCCCCAGGAATCAAGCAGATCCCGCTGCCGTCTCAGAACATCACGACTGAACCCCATGAGGAACCTGACTTCTTCAGGTGAGCGCTTCCAGTTCTCTGTTGAGAAGGCGTAGACCGTGACGTGCCGGATTCCCATTTGAATAGCCCCGGCCATCACGTCGAGAAGCGACGCCTCCCCGGCTTTGTGTCCTTCGATGCGCGGCAGCCCCCGCTGATTCGCCCATCGGCCATTGCCATCCATGACGACGGCTACATGCTGCGGGATCAGCGCCGCGGGCAGGCTCGGCGGCAGCGCGCCCGACGGATGATTTTCGGGTACAGCCCGCGCAGGGAAATTACGTCGACTCACATACGCTCCACATGTTTAAGGGATTTCAGGACACGTTCCAGGTGCCACTGGAGAAAGCTTGCCACAAGTCCTGCGGCCTCACGACGGTGCGACGGTTCGGAGGCCTCTGCGGCAGGCCAGTCCCCCGCCAGCAGGGAGGCAAGCAGCAGCATGGTGCCGGCCGACGGCGACGGCGAGCCTGGCGGCCGACAATCGGCACACACGGCACCACCCAAAGGAGCAGAAAAGGCAGTGTGCGGTCCAGGAGCGCCGCACCGGGCGCAGTTGTCGAAGTCCGGCGTCCAACCAGCTGTAGATAACGCACGCAGCAGGTACGAGTCCAGGATCAGCCCGGGCGGGTGGGCGTTCCGGCTCAATGCTGCCAGAGCGCCCACCACCAGCGAATAGTGCGAAGCACCGGCTTCGCTGTCCACATCGGTCAGTCGTTCCGCTGTTTCCACGATTGCTGTCGCAGCGGTATATCGGCCATAGTCAGCCGCGATGCCGTAGCCGTACGAACCCTTTGACTGTGCTTGCGTGACTACGTCCAGTGTCCGGCCTGAAACAAGCTGCAGGTTAGAGACCATGAAGGGCTCCAGCCGAGAGCCAAATTTGCTACTCGTACGTCGGACACCCTTGGCCACTGCCCTGACCTGCCCACGACCGCGCGTGAGGAGAATGATGATTCGATCCGCCTCACCCAACTTGTAGGTTCGGAGAACTACACCTTCTTCACGGTAGGACCGCGATCCGAATGAATTACTGCGCACACTGACATTCTCCCACTCGAGAACGCAACTACACGGCTTCCAAGGTGGTGTCAGCCCTCGATGGGGCGCTGTGAATCCCTGATCGCCCGATTCACAGCCGAAATGACGGCCTTGAGCGACGACATATTGGTGTTCGCTTCGATACCCACACCCCAGAGAACCCGCTCCCCCACTGCACATTCGACATACGCGGCGGCTCGGGCATTACCGCCCTCGGAGAGAGCATGCTCTGAATAGTCCAGCACCCGTACGTCGACGCCGTCCTGCGCAAGGATATTCAGCAGCGCAGCGATTGGTCCGTTACCTTCCGCCGAGCGACGCTGCAGCACGCCATTCACGCTGAGGGATACAGTCAACTCGACCTGGTCGTTGTCCCTGGTCTCTGACTTAACCGAAGTGAGACCATAGTGACCCCATGCTGGCTGACCCTGACCGCCCGGCAGGTATTCATCGGTGAAGATATTCCATAGTTCGGCGCCGCTGATCTCGCCGCCCGCCGTATCAGTACGCTTCTGAATAACACCGGAGAACTCGATCTGTGCACGGCGCGGAAGGTCCAGATGGTGCTCATTCTTGAGCAGGTAGGCTACACCGCCCTTGCCTGACTGGGAGTTGACCCTGATGACCGCTTCGTAGGAACGTCCGATGTCCTGAGGATCGATGGGCAGGTACGGAACAGCCCAAACGATGTCGTCCACGCCCTTGCCCGCTGCCTCAGCATCGGCCTCGCGCGCTTCAAAGCCCTTTTTGATGGCGTCCTGATGGGAGCCGGAGAAAGCGGTAAAGACCAGATCGCCGCCGTACGGAGACCGTTCAGGCACGGACAGCTGGTTGCAGTACTCGACTGTGCGTCGAATCTCGTCGATGTTGCTGAAATCGATCTGCGGGTCTATGCCCTGACTGAAAAGGTTCAGCCCGAGAGTCACGAGATCCACGTTTCCTGTGCGCTCGCCGTTGCCGAACAGGCACCCTTCAATACGATCTGCTCCCGCGAGGTATCCGAGCTCAGCCGCCGCGACTCCCGTCCCGCGGTCGTTGTGCGGGTGGAGCGAGAGGATAATGTTCTCCCGATTGTCGAGGTTGCGGCTCATCCACTCAATCGAATCAGCGTAAACGTTTGGGGTGGCCATCTCGACCGTGGCCGGCAGGTTCAGGATTACGTTTCTGTCAGCCGATGCTTCAAAAACGTTGGCCACCTCGTTGCAGATTCGGGCGGCAAATTCCAGCTCCGTGCCCGTGTAGGACTCCGGTGAATACTCGTACGTGATATCTGTGCCGCTCAGGTTTTCCTCGAACTTGCGGCAGAGCCGGGCGCCGGTCAGCGCGATGTCAACGATCCCATCCTGATCCTGATTGAAAACAACTCGCCGTTGGAGGACGGACGTGGAGTTGTACAAGTGGACGATTGCACGGTCAGCTCCCTCCAGGGAGTCGAACGTTCTCTCAATGAGATGCTCACGAGCCTGGGTCAGGACCTGAATGGTGACGTCATCCGGAATGCGATCGCCCTCAATCAGCTGGCGTACGAATTCAAAATCGGCCTGTGAGGCGGACGGGAATCCGACTTCGATCTCTTTGTATCCCATCTGGACGAGCAGCTCGAACATGCGATGCTTTCGTTCCGGATTCATGGGATCGATCAGCGCCTGATTACCGTCGCGCAAGTCTACTGCGCACCAGCGGGGGGCTTTGGAAATCCGCTTCTCCGGCCAGGTGCGGTCCGGCAGCTCGACGGAAATCTGCTCGTGGAACGGCAGGTACTTGTGGACGGGCATTCCGGAGGGCTTCTGTGCGTTTTGCATGAGGATATGTGGCCTTTTCTATGTGGTTCAAGAATTACGGCCGGCAACACAAACTCCGCAGCGGGGGTTCGGCCTGTCAGATAAGTGTCAACGTGGCCCCGCCGCGGCAGATAAGAAGGAGGATCTCTGCGCGCACAAAAAAACCCTAGCACGCGAACTACGCAGGGGCGCTTCCAAGACCCCGGGTTCCGACATATGAGACATACACGCCCGGCTCGGGCGCTGGAAGCGCCAGGCTGTCAGCCCTCGATTCAGGACTGACAGGTGACCTGGTCTGCCGTCTGGCCGCTGAAGTCACTGTCAAGATCCCCCTGAGGGCCGAGCTTGTCCCCCGAGGTGAAGTTCTGGCCGATCTCCACGCTGACACCGATCACCGCAGCAGACGGAAGCACCTGCACGCCAGCTACGCCAAGCTCACTGGCGACGGCATCTGCCACTGCCTTATAGCCGGATCCATAGAAAATCTGCGTTGTTGGGCTTTCCTCCACAGCTGCTCCCGGCTGTGCCTGAACGTATCCAAGATCGATCAAGACGTCGCTAATATCCTCGTCGCGGCCAGGCGTACCAGAAGCATTGGTGACAGTCAGCGGAATCGCTCCAGGATCAAATTGCAGAGAAGGGTCAACCGGTTCGGTGGTCTCCGTTGTAGTAGGGGATCCAGAAGGTTCTGCTGATGGGGTTGGTCCCTTTTCACCGATCGGCCGGTCCTCAGCCAGAGCTTCGAAGAGTGGTTGGGCCTTTTCCTCATCAAGCACAAGGCGATTCGGATCCAGCTCGTACGGTTTGATGGGCGCCGTGATGAACTTGACCTTGCTGAGATCCACGTCTTTCAGCCGGTCGGCGATTTTCAGGAGAGAAGGTATGTCGGCAAGCTCTTCATCCACCGTCAGATTCTTCGTGATCGTTTCGGCGATCTTGTACACCTTTGGGAGGTTACCCAAGGTTCCTTCTTCTCGGATCTTACGCGCCATGGACGCCAGGAAACTCTGCTGGGCCCTGATCCTTCCTGCATCGCCCCCATCGCCAAAACCATGCCGAGTACGTAGGAACGCCAAAGCCTGTTCGCCCTCGATATTGCTGACTCCCGCGGGTAGCTGAAGGCCCGAATAGGGATCATCAACGGGCTCATTTACGCAAACATCAACGCCGCCCAACGTATCGGACAGCTCCTTGACGGCGTCGAAATCGGCCATCATGAAATGGTCGATCTGCAGGCCTGTGATGTCGTTGATGGTCGCCACTGTGCAGCCTGGGCCACCAGAGCCGAGCGCACCGTTGACCTGTCCCAGTTCCTGCGCCGGATGCACAGTTTCAGTTTTTGGGTCATAACACTCGGGAATCGGCACCAGCAGATCCCGGGGGAAGCTGATGACCGAAACCCGCTCGCGGTCTGCTGAGAGATGGACGAGCATCATGACGTCCGAATTACCAGATCCTGCGGAGAGGTCCTCTCCTCCGTATTGGGCGTCCTGCCCAGTTCGTGTGTCAGTTCCGAGCACCAGAATCTGCAAGGGGTCGCTGGAAAGATCTACAGGAAGCGCGTCAGCCTGATCCGTGTTGAGATTCAACGGTTCGGTGACTATGTTCCCCTGGAGTCTCATGAGCTGAACCGCCGTGAAAGCAAGCCCAGCGAGGATAACGATAGACAGGGTGATTGCCGTATAGAGGAGCGCAGCGTTCCTCCGCTTGGCGCCGAGGTGCCGACCGGCCGGAGCCGTTGGACGCCCGACTACGAAACCGCCCCCCGCGGTTACACTGCGTCTACTCAAAATCCAATCCCTATCCGTGGCTGGCGCATTCGATCAATTTTACCGAAGCCTGACTGTCCGGTGCGCACGGCCTGACTCGCCGTGGCTGACCGAACTTCTCATGCTCAACGGACAGGGCCCGCCAAAAGTGCCTGTGCTATCAGAATCCCAACCGAACGAGCTGTTTCGGATCCCGCTGCCAATCTTTGGCAATTTTTACATGCAGATCCAGATATATTCTGGTTCCGAGAAGAGCCTCGATGCTGTGCCGCGCAGCAGTACCGACGGCCTTCAGGCGTTCACCGCCCCGGCCAATAATAATTGCTTTTTGGGATGATCGCTCAACGTAGAGATTGACGCGCACGTCCAGTAGCGGCCGATCCTCTGAGCGCCCCTCACGTTCAACGATCTCATCCACAACTACCGCCAGCGAGTGCGGGAGTTCGTTGCGTACCCCTTCCAGAGCGGCCTCCCTGATGAGCTCTGCGACCATGACCGCCACCGGTTCGTCGGTGAGCTCACCATCAGGGTAAAGCGGAGGTGATAGCGGCATGTGCTTCAGAAGCACGCTCGTGACAGTGTCCGTCTGCCGGTCCAGTACAGCGGAGACGGGAACGACGTCGGCCCAGCCCGCCTCCCCCAGGACTTCATGCCCGAGGGCTGTCACAGCAAGCAACTGTTCAGCAACGGCTTGACGGTCCACCAGGTCCGTCTTGGTCACTAGTGCGACGACGGGTTTGCCATGGAGCGCTGCCAGTTGTTTCGCAATAAAACGGTCTCCTGGCCCAACCTTCTCGTTGGCGGGAATGCAGAATCCGATGGCATCGACTTCCGCTAGGGTGTCTGCCACGAGTTCGTTGAGCCTCTTGCCCAACAAGGTCCGTGGCCGGTGCAGCCCGGGAGTGTCGACCAGTATGAGTTGTCCTGCGTCGGAGTGAACGATGCCCCTGATGGTGTGTCTGGTCGTCTGCGGTTTCGCGGAAGTAATGGCGACCTTCTGGCCCACGAGTGCATTGGTCAGTGTGGATTTACCGGCATTCGGCCGACCAACCAATGACACGAAACCCGCTCGATAGTCAGGATTCGTCATGATCCGTCATCCCTTCCTTGTGCGGCATGTCATTGTCCGCGGTTGTTCCCTTCGTGGCGGAGGCGCCGCTCGGGTTTCCAATTATCGCACTACCGTCGTCTTCTGGCTGCCGCCACGCGATCAGGTGGGAGACGCGGTTCCGACGGCCCTCGAGCCTCTCCGCAGTCAGGTGTATGCCGCTATCCAGCACAACCTCGCTTCCGACAATAGGCACCCGCCCCAGGGTCTTGGCCATCAACCCACCGACGGTATCCACTTCGTCGTCGTCAAGATCCAGGCCGAAAAGCTCCCCGAAGTCGTCTATATCCATCCCCGAGCTGACCCTATAGCGTCCGTTGCCCAGACCCTGGGCCTCCGGTGCCTCGGTGTCGTACTCATCGACGATCTCTCCAACGATCTCTTCGATGAGGTCCTCAAGCGTCACGAGACCGGCAGTACCGCCATATTCATCGACAACGATGGCAACGTGGGTTGACTCGTGCTGAAGTTCCTGAAGTAGGTCACCGACATTCTTGAGTTCGGGAACGTACCGCACGTCTCTTGCTATGGAATCAACCGATTCATCTGCAGAGCCGGGACCATGCATCCGCGCTGCTACGTCCTTCAGATAAACCATCCCGAGTACCTGGTCTGAGCTCTCGCCGATCACTGGCACCCGTGAATACCCGGATCGCAGAAAGAGCGACATAGCTTGTCGGAGTGTAGAACCTGAATCAATGGACACCATGTCGGTCCGCGGAACCATGACCGAACGGACGCGTGTGTCACCAAGCTCGAATACTGAGTGAATGAGTTCCGCTTCACTGTCTTCGATCATCTCGGCGTCGGATGCGCGCGATACGAGGTCCCGGAACTCCTCTTGCGAAAAGAATGCCGCGTCTGCGTGATCGGCTCCCGGAGTCACCGCGCTTCCCACACGTATAAGCCACCGCGGAATCGGTCCGAGGATCAGGCGAAGCACGCGAACCAAAGGCGACGTTACCCAAACAACTCTCGATGAGTATGCGCGGCCCAATTGCCGGGGCGACACTCCCACAAGAACAAATCCGATGGCCGCCATCGCAATCGTGGCGTAAAGCCCTGCCAACCAGACGTTGTTGCTCAGTTCGTTGAACAACAGTGCGACAGCCACCGCGGCGGCCATTTCGAACCACACGCGCCAGAAGCGAAGTGCATGGAGATGATCGATGGGAGTCAGCAGGATGCCCTGCAGGGATCGACCATTCTGCTTGCGCAGCAGGATTTCAGCTTCCTGGCGCGGCAAGTAGGTGAAGGCTGCTTCAGCGGCGGTAAGGACAGCGGCGATCAGGGCGAAAAGTACGCTGACGCCGCCGAGAGACCACTCGATCAATGGGTGGTCTCCTGCGGGGCGGAATGACCAAGAAACTCGGCCAGGAGCTTCCGCTGAAGACCGAACATTTCAGCTTCCTCTTCCGGCTCCGCGTGATCGTAGCCAAGTAGGTGAAGAACGCCGTGGACGGTAAGAAGAAGTAACTCCTCCTCCAACGGATGCCCCGCCGCTTGCGCCTGTTGGGCCGCGACCTCAGGACAGAGAACAATATCGCCGAGGACCCCGGCTGAAGAAGGTGCAGAAGCCGTGCCTGGACGCAGTTCGTCCATCGGAAAGGACATCACATCCGTCGGGCCCGCCAGGTCCATCCATTCGATGTGCAGCTTCTCCATCGCTTCAGGGTCGATAAGCATGATGGCGAGCTCGGCTTCAGCACTGACGTGCAGTGCGTTGAGGACAAAGCGCCCGACGGCGACGAGCCGTTCTTCATTCGCTGGAAACGTCGTTTCGTTGTTTACTTCGATCGACATCAGTTACGGCTCCCAACGCCTTGACGAGAGCGAGATGCCTCGGCTGTTGCCTGAACAGTTTCGTCCCATTCCGCATAAGCGGAAACGATGTTGCTGACAAGCCGGTGTCGCACGACGTCGGCCGCGCTCAAATCCATGAACTTGATGTCCTCGACGTCGTCAAGAATCTTTCGCACGACAGACAGCCCAGAGCTTGTCCCTCCGGGGAGGTCGACCTGCGTGACGTCGCCGGTAACAACCATTTTGGAACCGAAGCCGAGACGGGTCAGAAACATCTTCATCTGTTCCGGAGTCGTATTCTGCGCTTCGTCCAGAATGATGAACGCGTCGTTGAGCGTGCGTCCCCTCATGTATGCCAGCGGTGCGACCTCGATCGTGCCGGCGGCCATCAGCCGTGGAATGGTTTCCGGGTCAATCATGTCGTGAAGGGCGTCGTAGAGCGGACGCAGGTAAGGGTCAATTTTGTCGCTGAGGGTTCCCGGAAGGAATCCGAGCCGCTCCCCTGCTTCAACGGCAGGACGAGTCAGGATGATGCGGCTGACTTCCTTCTGCTGAAGCGCCTGCACAGCCTTCGCCATGGCCAGGTACGTCTTGCCGGTACCTGCCGGGCCAATGCCGAACACCACCGTATTGTTGTCAATCGATTTCACGTATGACTTCTGGTTGAGCGTCTTGGGCCGAATCGTCCGTCCGCGTGAGGACAGAATATTGACCGTCAGCACGTCCGAAGGGTTCTCTGCTGTCTGGTCCTTCAGCATGCTGATCAGCTGGACGAGAACGTGTTCGGTAACACGCGTATTGTTCGTGGCGAGGTTACGCATCTCGGCAACGAGCCTGGATGTGCGCCTGACGCTCTTCCGTTCACCCGTAATGGAGAGTTCATTGCCTCGAACGGACACCCTGACGCCAGGGAAAGCGTTCTCAATGAGCCTCAACGCCTGGTCGTTGGTCCCAAGCGATTCCACCATCTGATCTGTTGAGTCGAACAGTACGGTTGATGTCTCCTGTGCACCGTTTCCGGTTCTTTCTGAAGAATCCGTCATAACAGCGGCCGGATGGCCTTTCTTCGCCCCCTAAGGCTTTGTAGATGTGGCTAGCAGCCCTGACCGTTAGCACGCCCCATTCTACGTGAGGCAGGACGCCGATACCCGGCTGTAAAAGTCTCGGACCGGTTTCCGGACGATTTCGATTTCGTTGCAGTCTCCGGCCCACGTACATTTTTTGGCCCCAGGGCAGGTCTCTTGTGTCAAGCTGAAGTGCCAAATCAAAGCATGGGACGTCCAGTCGTTTCCTTGCCGGTCACCAGGAAAAGAGGGAGAGCGTCATCCCATCAGGCATACACCGTGCGTCTCCTCGACGGGCCGGACTACGGCTCGTTGGTCTGGCGTGCGCTTTGGTCATGACGCTGACGTCGTGCTCTTCAGATGGTGATCAGATCCCTACATCAATGCCGAGTGCAGTGGACCGCCAACTTGATGCCGGACCAAACCTTGCCGCCGTTGCACCTCTTGCAGCGACCACGGTTTCAACAGAGTCAGTCCCAGTCTATTGGCTTGGGGTGAACGGCAACGACATTCAGTTGTACCGGGAGTTTCGCTCCGCCACGTCTACAGGCGAACCCATTTCGACAGCCATCAGGGCCATGACAAGCGCCGATCCTGATGACCCGGACTATTTTTCGCCATGGCGGCCCGCCAGGTCGGTCAGCGCGACGGTATCCAGCAACAACACCATTACCGTTGATCTACCTTCCGAAGCATTCGCGGCTCCTCTGGACGAGGGAGTTGCGCAGCGTGCTGTTCAGCAGCTTGTCTACACCGCAACCGCCGCCGCTGAGAACGCGGGTGTTCTCAACAACGGGCAGGCCGGAACGGTAGTGATCTTGGTGGACGGAAGGACGGGGTACACCGCGTTCGACCACGTATTGCTGGGTGAGCCGATGCGGCGAGACTCCCGCTTCCTGGCCCCGGCCTGGATCACCGATCCGCAGGAGGGCCAGGTTCACACCGGTAGCGAGGTCACCATCTCGGGATCAGGTGTTTCCGCTGATTCATTGCTCGAGTGGCAGATCACCCCCGTCGAGTCGCACGGCCCCGACCCCCTCGATAGCAGGCCGAGTATCAGCGGAGACGCAGTACTGGGGTCGCCAGCTGGCGCTGCCGGCCCGTACTCTATAAGTGCGGAGCTCCCACCAGGTAAATACCGGATCTCTGTTGCTGACCGTTCAGGTGAGGGCAAGCGCATCAATGTAGACACGAAAGAATTTACGGTAAAGGCTGCCGCAGATTCTGACGGTAGCCGGTAACTCTCCGCTTTACCGGGATCAGTTCCCGTCCCAGCGTCCAAGCCCGTGCATCACCAGACTCAATGCTGCCGGGCCAGCCGTCGAAGACCGAAGTACGTTGGCCCCGAGCTGAGCGGTTACCGCTCCGGACTTCCTGAAGCGATCGAGTTCCTGATCGGAAATGCCGCCCTCGGGTCCTACCACCAAAGCAATCTGAGAGACCTTCAACGATTGCTGAGTGAGAATATGGCTGAGGGATACATCGGCCGTCTCATGGAGAACGACGACGAGGTCAACCTTCTGCATCCAGGTTGCCAGTTTCCCGCTGTCCATTGGGGGAAACACCTCGGGAACTCTCGAGCGGCGGGACTGCTTCGACGCGGCCAGGACAACCGACTCCCACTTACGCACTCCCTTGGTTGCCCTGTCAGCCTTCCAGCGGACAATCGATCGATCGGCCTGCCAGGGAATGACAGCGTCAACGCCCAGCTCGGTGGACGCTTCAACAGCAAGCTCATCGCGATCGCCCTTGGCCAGAGCCTGGACCAGAATGACCGACGGATCGGGTACAGGATCATAATCAACAGCAGTGACGCGAAGTGCTACCGTGCCTGCACCCATCTGCGTCACCACGCAGACGGCGCGATGACCCTGGCCGTCCACTACATCGACCACTTCATCGATTTCCAACCGCTTGACGGCGGCGTGCCGCGCCTCGGCGCCAGTCAGGTGCAGCACGTCACCAGGCGCCGAGCTGGCTACCTCGGAAGAATCACCGAAAAAGCACTGGTTGCTCACGGTTATCGATTGCCAAGCCGGTCACGTAGACGGGAAAATACGCCGCTTCCGCTGGCCGCGAGCTTGCCATGAGCGAATTGTTCTCCGCGCAGCGCGGCCAGTTGCCTGAGTAGATCCTCCTGCTCAGCGTCAAGCCTGGAAGGTGTCTCTACGTTGATGTGGACCTTCAGGTCACCGCGGCCATAGCCACGCAGATGGGTGACGCCGAGCCCGCGCAAGGTGATGATCTCCCCCGACTGTGTGCCCGCCTTGATATCGAGTTCGCGATCGCCGTCGAATGTCACCAGCTGAAGCGTCGTTCCCAGCGCTGCAGCAGTCATCGGTACGGACATCGTGACGTGGAGATCGTCCCCTTCCCGAATGAAGTTCGGGTCCTGAGCAACACGAATCTCAACGTACAGGTCCCCTTGCGGACCGCCACCCGGACCAACTTCGCCCTGGCCTCCAAGTTGAATTCGGGTACCCGTGGCCACACCGGCAGGAACCTTGATGGTCAATGTACGGCGGCTGCGCACGCGGCCCTCCCCTGCACACTGGTGACACGGATCGGGAATCACAGTTCCCATTCCCTGACACGTTCCACAAGGGGCCGTGGTCATAACCTGTCCGAGTATGGAACGAACAGGGCGTTGAATCTGACCGCTGCCGTGGCAGATGTCGCAGGTCTTCGGGCTCGATCCCGGTTGGCTGCACGTGCCATCACAGTCCGGGCAGACCACGGCAGTCTCTACATCAATCTTCTTGTTCACACCGAATACGGCGTCCTTGAGATCGATTTGCACGCTGATCAATGCATCCTGACCGCGCCGCGTCCTGGAGGGCGGCGCCCCGGCGCCAGCCCCACCACCGAAGAAGGTCTCAAAAATGTCCTGGAAGGCGAAGCCCGAACCGGAGAATCCTCCGCCGAAACCATTGTCCGTGCCGTTTTCGTTGCCCGTGGTGTCGTAGACGCGTCTCTTCTGAGGATCGGACAGAACCTCATAGGCGCGGGTGACAAGCTTGAACTGCTCCGATGCGTCTGGTCCCGGATTCACGTCCGGGTGGAGCTTCCGTGCCAACTTCCGGTACGCCTTCTTGATTTCCTCACCGGTGGCATCGCGACCAAGCCCGAGGACTTCGTAGTGGTTACTCACGTACTTTTCACTTCCTGTAGTTCGTCTCCCGAGGAAGACATGCAGACATTGAGGCTCCGGCGATCACTCGCCAAGGATCCTCGACAAATATCGGGCAACGGCGCGAACCGCTGCCATAGTGGTGGGATAGTCCATGCGCATGGGACCAAGGATGCCGAGCCTGGCCGAGTAATCAGGGCCGTACCCAGTGGCGATCACCGAGGCTTCGGACAATCCCCCGTGCGGATTCTCGCGGCCAATCCGAACAGACATACCCCGCTTATCCTGTTCCATTTCAGTCAACAACCTAAGCATGACGACTTGTTCCTCGAGTGCTTCAAGAACCGGACCGATGGTTAAGGGAAAATCGACAGTCGAACGTGCGAGGTTCGCCGTGCCGGCGAGAACGATCTTGTCTTCCCTGCCCATACTGGCCAGGGCTCCAAGGGCGTTGCCCAGCGCCTCAGCGGTCGAACGCATCTCCGGAGGCGTCCGCTGCAGAATGTTCGGCAATCCGTTACCGACCGTGCTCATTGGTTGACCAGCCAGTTCCGTGAGGAACCTTTGCCGGTGATCCAGCAGTATTTCTTCGGAGAGCCCGGACTGTAGCGTCAGGATTTTTTGCTGCACGGCACCCGTATCGGCGATGAGAACAATAAGCACCTGGGTGGGTGCCAGAAGCACAAACTCGATGTGCCGCACAGCGGTTCTGCTCAGATGCGGGTACTGGACCACAGCTACCTGATTGGTGAGCTGGGCAAGGAGCCGGACGGTGCGGTCCATGACGTCGTCGAGGTCGTCGGAGCCATCCAACAGCGCCTGAATAGCACGCTTCTCCGGGGCCGACAACGGCTTGACCTCGGCGATACGGTCAACGAAGCGGCGGTAGCCCTTGTCCGTGGGAATGCGACCGGCACTCGTGTGAGGTGCGGCGATGAGCCCTTCCTCTTCCAGGATCGCCATATCGTTGCGAATGGTGGCGGAGGACACTCCCAAATGGTGCCTCTCCACGAGAGCTTTGGACCCTACCGGCTCACGGGAGTAGACATAGTCCTCTACGATGGCGCTCAAAACGTCCATTCGGCGTGGTTCACTCACCGAAGTCACCTCCTGTGCTCTCCCATGGTTTGGTCATTGTCCGGTTGATCGAAGTTAGCACTCGACATGCCCAAGTGCTAAGTCTAATACCTCCGGCACGGATGGTGGGACTTGCTAGCATCGAGACCATGACGACTTACGGATGGGGCCCACAGGACCTGACAGCCCCTGGGCGCGTAGAACTTGCCGAAGTTGAAGCGTCCCGTGGCGTGGTGCTGGAGGACAGCCAAACGGGTTGGGTCGGCGCCGTCGTCCGGGTTGAGAAATCCGGCGGTCTACACGTCATGGCGCTTGAGGACAGAAACGGCAAAACCCGGACCTTCCGACTCGGCTACGGATTTCTTCTGGACGGCGATCCCGTGAAAGTAGTGCCTCCCCAGCTGACAGGTGCTGCTCCGAAGGCTCAGCGCACGGCATCGGGATCAGTGAAAGTGGCGAATGCACGCGCCCGGGTAGCACGCGCGAGCAGAATCTGGGTTGAGGGCAAACACGACGCCGAACTGGTCGAGAAAGTGTGGGGAGAAGATCTGCGCCATGAAGGAATTGTGGTGGAGCCATTGCACGGTATCGACGATCTACGAGGCGCAATACGTGAGTTCGAACCGGGCCCCGGACGCCGACTCGGGATTCTTGTAGACCATCTGGTGCCCGGATCCAAAGAATCTCGCATCGCGGAAGAGGCCATGTCCTTGCCGGGGGCCCGATCAAACGTTCTGATCGTTGGCCACCCCTACATCGACGTATGGCAGGCGATTCAACCGCGCGTCCTCGGCCTCTCCTCGTGGCCCGCGGTCCCGCACGGGGAAGACTTCAAGACCGGTATTCTCACGCGTATTGGCTGGCCGCACAAGGATAAGGCCGACGTCGCGCAGGGCTGGCGTCGCATGCTCGGCGCTGTTTCCACTTACGCTGATCTGGAACCATCTCTCCTGGGCAGGGTAGAAGAGGTCATTGATTTCCTGACGGCTTCAGTAAGATAGAGACAGCAGTCCACTTAGCATCCGTCCACGTAGGCACAGGAAAAGGAAGTATCAGTGTCCAACCCCGCTCGTCAGGATAGGCCAGGCGATGACGGCAGATCCCGCGTCAATCCGCAGTATCAGGGATCCACTGCCACAGCATTGCCGCTCACTGCATCTGAGGACCGGCAGTGGGCTACGCTGGCACACTTTGGCGGAATTCTGTTCTTCATACCGTCGCTCGTGATCTATCTGGTCTTCCGAGACCGCGGTCCCTTCACCGCGCAAGAGTCCAAGGAAGCGCTGAACTTCACGTTGCCGCCATCGGCAGTTGCTCTGGTTGCCTTCCTCTTGTCACTGCTGCCAGGCGTCGGAGGAATATTTGCAGTCATCAACGCACTGGTCTGGGTTGGTGTCACGGTCTACTCGGTCAAGGCCGGAATACAGGTCAACCGCGGCAGGCCTTACCGGTACGACTACAATTTGCGCCTGTTGCACTAATCCTCGGGTAGCAGCTTCCGCACAACCGCGTCAGCCAGGAGCCTTCCCCGCAAGGTGAGAACAAGGGTGCCGCGAATAGCAGAACCCCCATCCACAAGTTCGTCTGCAATCAGTTGAGGGATCACTTTGCGCGCGCTGGGGCTCAGACGATTGACCGCGATCCCCTCCACGAGCCGTGTGCGAAGCATGACGTCTTCAACCGTGCGAGTGTTCTCATCAAGAGTCTCCCGGCCGGCTGCTGGTGACAGACCAGCAGCAAGTCGTGAAGCATAGGCGCTCGGATGCTTCACATTCCACCACCGGACACCACCAACGTGGGAATGCGCACCAGGCCCAACGCCCCACCAGTCGTCACCGCGCCAGTAGGCGAGATTGTGCCGGCATCTCTGGGTGGTCGAGGTAGCCCAGTTGCTGACCTCGTACCACTGCATTCCGGCTGCCTGGAGCTTCTCCTCCGCCAGCAGGTACTTTTCCGCATGATCATCGTCGTCTACTTCTGGCACCTCGCCCCGGCGGATCTGAGCCGCGAGTTTGGTGCCGTCCTCGATGATCAGCGCGTAGGCCGAAACGTGGTCCGGCGCGTATCCCAAGGCCGCGTCCAGACTGGACTCCCAATCACCCAGGGACTCCCCGGGCGTACCGTAAATGAGGTCCAGGCTGACGGCCAGGCCCGCATCCCTGGCCCACTGAACCGCTTGTGGAACTCGTTCGGGCGAGTGCGTTCGATCCAGAACCTTGAGAACGTGAGGCTGAACCGACTGCATGCCGAAAGATACGCGAGTAAAACCGGCCGCGGCCAGCGCCATAAGAGACTCCGGCGTCACCGAGTCAGGATTCGCTTCAGTTGTAACCTCAGCACCGGGTGTCAGCCCCCACGTGTCAATAGCAGCGGCAAGAACCGACGTCAGATCGTCTGTGTCCAGAAGGGTAGGTGTCCCGCCGCCGAAGAACACCGTGTCCAGGGTCCGGGGCTGAACCCCAGACCTTGCCAATACCGTCTGAGCCAACGCGATCTCCCCGCGCGCGGTCGATGCGTACTGGTCCTGTGACGCTCCCCCGCCGAGCTCAGTCGCGGTGTAGGTGTTGAAATCGCAGTAGCCGCACCTGACAGCGCAGAATGGAATATGCACGTACAGACCGAAGCGTCGTTCGCTACTGCCGATCGCTGCCTGCGGTGGTAACAGCCCATCCGTAGGTGCGGGGTCTCCCAAGGGCAATGCACCGGGCATCAGAGGTGACCGTACTTGTCCACGAACCCCATTACTTCTTCGCTTTGGCTTTCGAGTCGTCTGAGGACAAGGCTGCGACGAATGCTTCCTGCGGTACTTCCACCCGCCCGACCATTTTCATGCGCTTCTTGCCTTCCTTCTGCTTTTCCAGAAGTTTGCGCTTACGGGTGATGTCGCCGCCATAGCACTTGGCGAGAACGTCCTTGCGGATCGCCCGGATATTCTCACGAGCGATGATGCGCGATCCGATAGCAGCCTGAATAGGAACTTCGAATTGCTGACGAGGTATCAGCTCCCGAAGTTTTCCGGTCATCATGACGCCGTAGTTGTACGCCTTGTCCCTGTGCGTGATGGCACTGAACGCATCCACCTGCTCCCCCTGCAGAAGGATGTCCACTTTGACGAGGTCAGCTGCCTGCTCACCGTCAGCCTTCCAATCGAGGGACGCGTATCCGCGGGTCTTCGATTTCAACAAATCGAAGAAGTCGAACACGATCTCGGCGAGCGGAAGTCGGTAGCGTAGCTCTACCCGTTCCTCCGACAAGTAGTCCATGCCGCCGAGCTGACCGCGGCGCGTCTGGCAGAGCTCCATGATTGCGCCTACAAATTCGCTGGGCGCCAGGACTGTCGCGGAGACCATGGGTTCGCGTACTTCAGAGACTTTCCCGGTGGGATATTCGCTGGGGTTCGTGACAGTGATAACCGTTCCGTCTTCGAGGGTTACGTCATAAACAACGTTGGGTGCCGTCGAGATCAGGTCAAGATTGAATTCACGCTCGAGACGCTCACGAATGATTTCAAGGTGAAGCAGGCCCAGGAAGCCCACCCGGAACCCAAAGCCGAGAGCCGCAGAGGTTTCAGGCTCGTAGGTGAGCGCCGCGTCATTGAGCTTGAGCTTGTCAAGCGCGTCCCGAAGCACAGGGTAGTCCGTGCCATCGATGGGATAGAGCCCAGAGAACACCATAGGCTTCGGGTCGGCATATCCACTGAGGGAGGCAGCCGCCGGTTTGGCGAGATTGGTAACGGTATCTCCAACCTTGGAGAGCCGAACGTCCTTCACGCCTGTGATGAGGTAGCCGACCTCCCCAACGCCAAGACCCTTGGTGATGGTGGGTTCAGGAGAGCTGACGCCGATTTCCAGCAGTTCGTGACTGGCTTTCGTGGACATCATCTGGATCCGCTCCCGCGGGTTCAGGCTGCCGTCGACCACCCGAACGTACGTGACGACTCCGCGGTAGGTGTCATACACGGAGTCAAAGATCATTGCACGGGCTGGCGCGTTGGCATCGCCAACAGGAGGGGGGAGGTCTGCCACGATCTTGTCCAGCAGCGCTTCGACGCCGACGCCCGTCTTTCCTGAGACCAGCAGAACATCCTCGGGTGATCCGCCGATGAGGTTCGCAAGTTCTTCCGCGTACTTTTCAGGTTGCGCCCCCGGCAGATCAATTTTGTTCAGCACGGGAATGATCGTCAGGTCGTTTTCCATCGCCAGGTAAAGATTGGCCAGGGTCTGAGCTTCAATCCCCTGCGCGGCATCCACCAGGAGCACGGCACCCTCACATGCTGCAAGAGACCGCGACACCTCATACGTGAAGTCGACGTGCCCCGGTGTGTCGATCATATTCAGCGCGTAGGCAGTGCCATCGAGTTCCCACGGCATACGAACAGCCTGGGACTTGATCGTGATACCGCGCTCACGCTCGATATCCATCCGGTCCAGATACTGCGCTTTCATATCCCGGTTCTCTACTACGCCGGTAAACTGCAGCATCCGGTCCGCCAGGGTTGATTTCCCATGGTCGATATGGGCGATGATGCAGAAGTTCCTGATGATCGCCGGATCCGTTGCGGCTGGCACCGGTGCGGTGCGGGCCATGGGAGACACTGGCATTTCCTCACTGTTCGCGGGTAGGGGCATCGGGGTAGCATTCGCACGCCAACCGCCGAACCTACATTCTCCCATGATCCTACTGATTCTCCGGACAGTCGATGAAGGTGACTGCGTGCCGTTTTGCGGGTTCGCTACCCTGTGGCTGGCAGCCGTCCGGTTTGTCTTGACGCGCCTGAGAGGCCCGTTTATCTGCGTGTACGTGCAATTTCTGCTAATGTTTACTGCTGTGTGTCCGAGCAGGTCGACGGGCACTTCAGTCCAGCCGCCATTACGGTATCCCCACGCCGCTCAGTCAATGGTTGGAAAGAATTACCCTCACCGACCAGTCCGCAATACAAAGAGAGTTTCCATACGTGGCAAATATCAAGTCCCAGAAGAAGCGCATCCTGACCAACGAGAAGGCTCGCCAGCGTAACAACGCTTTCAAGTCTGAGCTCAAGTCAGTGATCCGCACCGTCAACACTGCAGTAGCATCCTCAGACAAGGACGCAGCAGTCACCGCGCTCGCCACGGCAAGCCGCAAGCTGGACAAAGCAGTTTCCAAGGGTGTAATTCACAAGAACAACGCAGCGAACCGCAAGTCGGCGATCTCCAAAAAGGTCAACGCGCTGTAAGTAGGTTTTTTGAATATGGTCGGTTCCTTGCAAGGAACCGACCATATTTTTTTGTCTACGTCCGGTTAGCCAGAGAGATGACCGTTATGGCACGTTCCACAGCATAGACGGGGTCCTTACCGCCGCCCTTGACCTGTGCGTCAGCTTCGGCAAGTACCTGTATGGAGCGCACGACCCCTTCCGGGGTCCAGGACCTACCGTCACGGCGTGCCTGCTCGATCTGCCAGGGAGCCATGCCGAGGTCTTTGGCGAGTTGCACCGTACTTCCATTGGCCTGAATCACTTTCCCGACCGTTCTGACCTTCA
Source organism: uncultured Micrococcaceae bacterium (assembly GCA_947502645.1). Lineage (GTDB taxonomy): Bacteria > Actinomycetota > Actinomycetes > Actinomycetales > Micrococcaceae > Arthrobacter_J. Next base: position 333,059 of record CANNAD010000002.1, read on the forward strand.
TGGCGAGTGCGGCTACCAGTGGAACCGGATCAACCCCCGTTGCCAGCGCGTGTCTGGCCATCGACAGGGCCTGACCTCCCCTACCTGCCAAGGCGGCGTCCGCCACTTTGAAGGCTGTCGCTTCGACTCGACCGCCATAGTATTTTTCAACGGCCTCCGCAGTGATGGTTCCTTCCACATCCGAGGACAACTGCTGACACGCGGCTGCAAGGTCCGCCAATTGGGAGCCGACGGCGGAGACCAGCGCCCGGATTGCTTCTGGGTCTGCCCGGCGTCGTGCTTGTCGAAACTCGGCTGCAACGAAGGCGGACTTGTCGGCGTCTTTTTTGAGCGGTTGACAGTCGATGATCGGGGCGCCCGACTTGCGGATCGCGTCCAGGAGTTTCTTGCCTCTGTTGCCCCCGCCGTGGCGCAGGACGACCACGACGTCGGATGCTGGCTCATCGACGTATCGCAGTGCGTCAGTCAGGAAGTCGTCGTTCATTTGGTCCAGTTGCGCCACTTCAATGAGTTTTGCGTCTCCAAACAGTGACGGTGACGCGTGCATTTCAAGTTGGCCGGCAGAATATGCGGACGCATTCAAATGAATGGTATCAGTGTCAGGTTGACGCTCGCGCACCTTGCGTCGAATCAGGTCAATAGCACGTGCGCCCAGGTAGTTTTCAGGACCGGAGACAAGGACGATTGAAGCTGGAAAAGCCTCCGTCCACGCAACGGAGTTCTGGGAGTGTCCCGTTTTCTGTTTGGCCGGGGTAGGGCTCATGAGCTACCTGTCGAGAAGGAGAACGGATGGATGATTCTAGATTGCCATGCCTGTGCCCGTCGGCCAACTGAAGGGGCTCGTTCAGAATGATCTGGCAATCAACTGATTCCCTACGAGGTCCAGAACAAACGATCCCGTGGTATCGGTCCGCAGTACGGTGGTTCCCTTTGATTCAAGGGCTGCGACGATCGATGGGGCCGGATGTCCATAGCTATTTTCTGCTCCGACTGAGATCATCGCGACACGTGGCTGAACCTCTTCAATGATCCGGGATCCGCCATTGCGGGCGCCGTGGTGGGCAACTTTCAACACGTCTACAGTGCCCGACGCAATTTCCGGTGTGGCGGCGAGAACCCGGGCTGCTGCCTCTTCTTCCAGATCACCGGTGAACAGAATCGTCATCTCATGCCCTTGCTCCTCGATACTGATGAGCAGAACGCAGCTTTCGTTGTTCTCGTTGCCGCCGCTCATCGGATCAGCAGGCCAAAGGACCCGCCAGCTCACATTTGCCTGCTGTCCCGAGTCTCCGGATGTGAGCGATACGTGGGGAACGTCCTCAATCGAACTGCGTGCGGTTGCCGGCAGGCTACCCGCCGAAGCTGAATGTGCCACTTTCCCGACGCGACGTCCACGCACGGCTCCCTCGATTCCACCGTAATGATCCGCATGGGTATGGGTCAGCACCAAAAGATCGATAGCGCTGACGCCCAGCTGGGTCAGGCATCGATCCATCAGATCTGGATCGGGACCAGCGTCAACAACGATCGCTGAAGCCCGCCCGGTACGGATGGCAAACCCATCTCCCTGCGCCACGTCACAAGCTGCGACATTCCATTGCCTCTGATGCTGCCACGGCAGAACCGGCGCAGCCGCGGCCAGCAGGACAAACCACGTGGTCAGTCCTATGCATATCGCGGCTATCTTCCACTTGTGCGTTCTCAGGCCCATTCGGCCAGCGCTGCGTGGGTGCTTGATCCGCTTGCTCAGGATGCCGACGCCGCCGATCAGCAGCATCGTGCACAGTGTGGCCAGAATAATTCCTGGTGGGCCCTCCATCCACGGAGTGGAAGCTGCTGGGAGCCCCGAGAAGAAATACGCGCTAACCACAACCCATTTGGCGCCGATAGCAGCGAGATACAGTGGTGCCGCAGCCAGCGCTGAATGGATTGATCCACAAACGACGGCGACCATACCGACGATGGTGATGAAGGGTACGGCCGGTGAGACTGCAATATTCGCCGGAACCGAGTACGTCGGAAGATCGGGCTGAAGAGTAAGAATGACTGGCGTGCACAGTAACTGTGCCGCTATCGGAATACTCAGGATGACTGCTAGGACACGAGGAAGAATAGTGGACAACACAGTCACCAATGGCGGCCCGACGAGTATGAGCCCAACAGTTGCCAATACCGACAGAATGAACCCGTATTCGGCATGTATCCACGGATCAGCGATGATCAGAATGATGACCGCCAGCTGCAGGAGCCCAAGAGACAGCTTGCCCCGTCCGGACAGGATTGCGACTACTCCCAACGCGCCCATGACGGCGGCTCGCAGCACCGACGGATCCGGACGCACCAGAAGAACGAATCCCGCCAGTGCCACGACTGCGACAAGAACCGCAGGACCTCGCTGTAGCCTACAAAGGCGTGCGCACAGGAAGGCAAAGGCCAGGATGAACGCGCAGTTGGAACCACTGACAGCTGTCAGGTGTGTGAGTCCAGTACCTTTCATGGCTGTTTCAAGTTTGTCAGTGAGCATGCTCCTGTCGCCGAGGACCATACCGGGAAGCAGCCCCTGAACATCAGGGTCATGGTCCGAAGTCGCTTCACGAAACGAAGCTCGCATGTGGGCGGTAGCGGACAGCCAATCGTCTTCAGCTGGTTGCACGGACGGTGCCGTAGAGGCATAGAGGGTGGCCGTCAGATCAGATCCAGACGGTGGGCTAGCCAGCTTTCCCGCCGCGCGGATCCTATCGCCCATTTGCACCCCCGCCCATGCCTCACCTCCGACGACGAGCAGCCGGGCATTTGATCCGTAGCGCCGTCCTTCACCCACGACTTCCCTGACATCAGCTTCTACCCGATAACGCGGCGAACCCCATTGGCTAGTCAGTTCGTTGGCATCCGATGCTGCCGCGAGCTGGACGAGGACATCGGACCCGCCCGCGATGTCGGCTGTGATCTGACCGGCAACTCGAGAGTCCAGCTGAATAGCGGCGGAGAAGACGACGGCGGCGGCAACGGCCAGGGGCACCACCAGCAGGACCGCGAGGGAGTTCCGTTTAAACGTCAGGCACAGCATCAGCAGAACGATGGCCGCCGCTGCGGACAGCAAAGCCACGATCGCGCCCTGGTCAGGGTCGGTGTGTGTCGCCAGTACTGCCGCACCCACGCTCGCTGCGGAGGTGGGCAATAGCCGAAGGTCCCTATATGGTCGGGGCGAGTCCTCCGCTGAATTGACGGAATTCTGGCGTGAAAGGATCTCGCGCACCCGGTCTTTGACCCAGTGTTTTTTGGGCCTGGAATCGGTGTCATAGCGCGTGCCGGCGGAGACCGACCTGACGAACTTGGTCCGTGGACTCTGCACGCCCACCTAGACGGTCACGAGATCAGCAAGCGAAGCCATCATCGCCTCACCCACGCCTGACACAGCGTCGAGATCCTCGATGCTCGAGTACCCGCCGTGTTCTTCGCGCCAGCTGATGATTCGCTCAGCCAAGACGGGTCCTACACCGGGTAGCTCCTCAAGCTCGTTTGCGGACGCAGTGTTGAGGTTGACGGGCCCCTCGGTGTCTTGAGTTGCACCCGGTCCAGCTGTGGCCGGTACTCGTTCGCCGACCGTTGGTACATATAGCTGCATTCCGTCGTCCATTGGTGCGGCGAGATTGATCGCGTCCAGGGCTGCGTGGGGCAGGTTGCCGCCGGCCTTTTCGATGGCCTCGTACGTTCGGCTTCCGGCCGGAAGCGACACGATGCCTGGGTTTTTGACTGCCCCGGCCACATGGACGATTATTTTCGACTCGGTGGTTTCTTTGGACGGCGATTCCGCGGATGTTTGCCCGGGTTCTTTTTCCTCATCAGGGGCAGGCGTCCGCACTCTGGGCGCCGGAGACGAGACGGCGTCAATGTCATCAATCCGGACAGCAGCGAGCGGCTCGCTGGGCCTTTGGAGGAAGAGTACGAGGCATACTGACGCGAGGAGGACGAGGCACACTCCGGCCACGCCGATGGCAATCTGGATCCGGGGTTTGTCTGGTGTCAGTTCAGATGAGTCTTCGCCTTCGGCGGCATGGCTTGAGGCTTGTGTCGCCCATCTGTGACGGCTCATGAGATGACCTTAGAAGCCATGGTGCCGACGGTGGGATCGGGTTCAGTCGAGTGTGGACAGATCTATGTCCTAGTCCTCCTGTGGAGGAGGAGTGAGATCATCCTGTGTCGTGGTTGCACTCGAAGAGGCGACGGCGATAGCCACCGTTCCCAGGCCGCCGTGGGCTGCCAGTACGGCTGGCAGGCGGGACTGCACGATGTCGACCTCGGGCAGGTGGGCGAGCAATTCATCCACGACGGTCCCGGCCTGGTCCTCATTACCGAAGTGATGAACCGCGACAAGCGGCGTTCCAGCCTTGAGTTTGGCGTCGGCGGCAGCAATCGCAACGAGGCGTGCAACAGCACGTTGGGAGGTCCGCGCCCTCTCGAGGAGGACAATGTTGCCGTCGGCGACCTGCAAAATGGGTTTGACGGACAGCAGCGTTCCCATCCAGCCTGCAGCGGGGCTGATGCGACCGCCTCTTCGTAGCTGATCCAGGGCTGCAACGTAGAAGTATAGGTTGGCTTCGGCTGTTACGGCTCGCGCCCGACGGGCTACAACCTCCAGACTGGATCCTCGCCGTGCTTCCTCGGCGGCGGCTATCACGCCGTACCCCATAGCCATGGCGACGGTTCGACTATCGATGATCTCTACGGGAAAGTCCACGCGCCGAGACGCGAGTCGTGCTGCATCAACAGTCCCCGAAAGCGCCCCGGATATGTGAATTGATACCGCACCTGTGAATCCGGCTTCCTTCAGCTCCCGGTACCTGGTTTCAAACTGGCCTGGCGATGGCCGCGAGGTGACTACGCGCCGGCCTTCCGCCAACGCAATAGCCAACGTAGATGAAAGGTTCGATTCATCCTCGCTGAATATCCGTTCGTTGATCATGACCGGCATCTGCACCGTGCTCAGGGTGCCGGGCAGCACCGGAGCGGGCCCCTGCCGGTGCGCCGCGTCCGGTAGTGCTGCCGCAGAATCAGTGACGACGGCTATGCGTGCATCATTTCCGGGTACGTCTGCGGACGGCGATCTCCGGATGCGCTTCGAGGCACGGTCCAACCAGCTCATGGGATGAACTTACACGGGAACGATGTTGACCAGCTTCGGTGCACGGACAATGACCGTACGAATTTCCTGACCGTCAAGCGCACGGAGCGCAGCTTCAGAGCGTAGTGCCAGTTCTCTGAGCTCGTCCTCTGTGATGTCAGGTGACACTTCGAGCCGGTCACGGACCTTGCCCTTGACCTGCACCACGGCGGTCAGGGTCTCCCGTGTGAGCAGGGATTCGTCGACGGCGGGCCACCCTGCTGCAGCTACGGACGGCTCGTGTCCAAGATTCGCCCACATGTCCTCCGCCGTGTAGGGCGCAAAAAGACTGAGGACGACGGCGACTGCCTCAGTGGCCTCGCGCACGGCGGGGTCAGCGGGTCCGGCGCCGGAATCGATTTCCTTGCGGGTGGCGTTCACCAGTTCCATGACTTTGGCAACAACGACATTGAACTTGTGCTGGTCCAGCAATACGGCGGCGTCGGCGATGGTCCGATGCGTGACGGAGCGCAGGCTTCTGCTTCCTGTAGACGGGTCCGTTCCCGGGGCGGTTGCTACGTCGCGGGCGAGCCGCCAGGCGCGGGCCAGGAACTTTGCGGAGCCCGACGGAGATACGTCAGCCCAGTCGACGTCGTCTTCCGGTGGGGAGGCGAAGATCATGGTCAGGCGCACTGCGTCCACACCGTAGGTGCCCATCTGTTCACCGAGATCGACACCGTTGCCCAGCGACTTGCTCATGGCTTTGCCGCCATTGAGTACCTGCCCCTGGTTCAGGAGGGCATTGAATGGTTCGTCGAAGTCGATGAGTCCCAGGTCGTGGATGACCTTTGTGAAAAACCGGGCGTATAGGAGGTGGAGGATAGCGTGTTCGACTCCGCCGACGTATTGCTGGACTGGCAGCCAGTTGTTGGCGGCCTCGCTGTCGAAGGGTCCGTCCGTGTAGCCAGGCGAAGTGAAACGCAAGAAATACCACGAGGAATCGACGAAGGTGTCCATGGTGTCGGTGTCTCGGGTAGCGGGTGCGCCGCACCGGGGACAGTCAACACTCGCCCACTCGCGGGCCGCTGCCAGCGGAGATGTTCCCTGCGGTGCGAGTTCCTCTCCGCGCAGGTTCTCCGGCAGCGTCACCGGCAGCTGGTCATCCGGGACAGGTACCTCACCACAGGTGGCGCAGTGAATGATGGGAATGGGGGTCCCCCAGAAGCGCTGCCGGGACAACAGCCAGTCACGGAGCCGGAAGTTGACCGTCTCCTCCCCGGCGTCGTCGGCAGCGAGAATTCGAACGGCTTCAGCAATGGCCTCGTCCTTGGGCAGCCCGCTAAGCGGCCCGGAATTGACGAGCGTGCCGTCGCCAGTGGTTGCTCGACCTGATTCGGCTGGATCTTCCTCGCCAGTATCCACGACAACGCGGACTGGTAGGTCGAAAGCCAGGGCGAAGTCGAGGTCGCGCTGGTCATGGGCGGGCACGGCCATGATGGAACCCGTTCCGTAATCGGCAAGAACGTAGTCAGCGGCCCACACTGGGATACGTTCCCCACTGAGCGGGTTGAGTGCATAACGCCCGGTGAAAACGCCTGTCTTCTCGCGTTCGGTCGATTGGCGTTCAATCTCCGACAGGGACCGGACCTTCTCACGGTAGGCCTCGAGCTCCGAGCGCTGCTCTTCGCTCACCAGTTCCATAGCCAGAGGCGAATCCGCGGCGACCACGTAGAACGTGGCACCGTACAGGGTGTCCGCGCGGGTTGTGAATACGGTGACGTCGTGAGCGTCCTGCGTGGCGGTGGCTTCGATGCGGAAACGGACATGTGCTCCTGCGGAACGTCCAATCCAGTTCCGTTGCATGGACAGCACGCGGTCCGGCCATCGTCCTTCCAGCTTCGCCATGTCGTCCAGAAGCCTGTCCGCATAGTCTGTGACACGGAAGTACCACTGGTTGAGGGACTTTTTGGTGACGGCGGTCCCGCAGCGTTCACAGGCACCGTTGACCACCTGTTCGTTGGCCAGCACCGTCTGGTCCTTGGGGCACCAGTTCACCGGGGAATCCTTGCGGTACGCCAGCCCCTTCTCGTAGAAGCGCAGGAACAGCCACTGGGTCCAGCGGTAGTACTCGGAATCAGAGGTGTGAAGTCTCCGTGACCAGTCAGCGCTGATGGCATAGCGTTTGAAAGAAGCTGCCTGGGTCTCGATATTGGTGTAGGTCCACTCGCTCGGGTGGGCGTTCCTCTTGATAGCCGCGTTCTCTGCAGGCAGGCCGAATGAGTCCCAACCGATCGGATGCAGTACGTCATAGCCCAGCTGACGCCAGTAACGGGCGACGACGTCGCCCATGGCGAACGCCTCGGCGTGCCCCATGTGGAGGTCGCCCGAAGGATACGGAAACATGTCCAGGACGTAGCGCCGTTCCCGGCTTCCGTCGTCGAGTGGCGTGAAGACCCCGAGCTCGTCCCACACTTCAGGCCACTTCCGCTCCATCGCGGTGAAGCTGTAGACGGCTTCCGACGACTGGGAATCAGTTGGCTCGTTACTCACTGGCTATGCCCTGTTCTCTTCTGTTTCTTCAACGAACTCCTACCCTGAACACAGAAAAACCCCTCGCGGCAACAAGGGGCTGGCCACACGCTGGGTGTGGCTATCCAAGGAGAAGAATGTGATCCATGAATCCACCTTAGCGCAGTTTGTATGCACCCTTGCCAGTCCAGGGTTACGATATTCATGGTATGTGTGTGAATACCACAAGCCGGGGCGGAGTGCGCCCGCGGCGGGGATCGGCTGACTCGCGCCAGGCGGGGCCAAGGGGACACCCTGGTCGGCGAAACGGCAGCCCGGCACATCGTTAGGTAATCAAATAATCATGGGTAATAGCTTTACTCCAATGGACCCTGGTCCAGAGGAACTGGCTGACGATGTCGTAGCGCTCGTTGAGCGCTGGTTGCACCTCTCAGACAATTTCCATCCAACATCCACAGCGACACCGCTGAAATCCAATGTGGGCACAAAATCGGCGGCTTTGCTCGCTGAAGTACTCAAGGACACCTCGGGGCTCAACTTCACGATCGGGTTCGTGGACCGCGTTATCCGTCCGGAAGATACGAAAGTAGCTGCGAAGAATCTTTCCCAGCTGGCGGATCAGACGCCAACGTTCCTTCCGTGGTACATGCGTGCCGCCGTCCGGCTTGGTGGACGTCTCGCCCCTGCCCTTCCGTGGATCGTCGTTCCGGTGGCCCGACGGGTGCTTCGCGAGATGGTGGCTCATCTCATTGTGGACGCACGGCCGAATCATCTCACCAAGGCCATCTCCGAGCTGAAGGGTGATTCCTCAGTCCGTCTGAATATCAATCTTCTGGGTGAGGCAGTTCTTGGCGATGCCGAGGCAGATGCCCGCCTGGAGGGTACGCGCGAACTATTGGCGCGCGACGACGTCGACTACGTCTCCATCAAGGTTTCCTCTGTGGTCAGCTCGCTGAACATGTGGGCCTTTGATGAAATGGTGGAGCGGGTCTCGGAACGGCTGCTGCCGCTCTATAAGTTCGCTGCGTCCTCCCCCATGCCGAAGTTCATCAATCTGGACATGGAGGAATACCACGATCTGGATCTCACCGTTGCGGTATTCAAGCGCATTCTCGGGAATCCGGAGCTCAAGTACCTCGAAGGCGGTATCGTCCTCCAGGCTTACTTGCCTGATGCGCTAGGTGCGCTGCAGGATCTGACTGTCTGGACGAAGGAGCGCAAGGCCGACGGCGGCGCAGGCATCAAGGTTCGTCTGGTCAAGGGTGCCAACCTGCCGCTGGAAGTTGTTGACGCGACTCTTCACGGCTGGGAAGTGGCAACCTGCGACAGCAAGCAGGCAACGGACACCAATTACAAGCGTGTCCTTGACTGGGCGCTGCGGCCCGAGAACGCTGCAGCCGTCAGGATGGGTGTTGCCGGACACAACCTCTTCGATGTCGCCTTCGCGCGCATCCTGTCGGAGAAGCGTGGAGTCGCTGACCGTGTCGAATTCGAGATGCTCCTCGGAATGGCTGAGGAACAGGCCGCCGAGATCAAGAAGGACGTTGGTTCGCTCCTTCTCTACACGCCGGTGGTTCATCCCGACCAGTTCGACGTCGCCATCAGCTACCTGATCCGGAGGCTGGAGGAAAACGCCAGCCAGGAAAACTTCATGTCGGCAGTTTTCGAGCTGACGTCCAACCCCACCCTGTTCATGCGGGAAAAGCAGCGTTTCCTCGATTCGTTGAGCGACGTGGATCTCGAAGTTCCTGAGCCGCAGCGGTCCCAGGAGACGGGCCGGTTTGTTGAGGCCAATGACGGAGACTTCGTCAACCAGCCTGATTCCGACCCGTCGCTGAAGAACATTCGGCAGTGGGGCACGGGAATCATCAACCGCATGGAATCCTCGGATCTGGGCAAGGCCCTTGTTGACGAGTCGTTCCTCGCCACCAATGAGGACGTCGACGCCGTCGTGTCGCGGGCTCTGGCAGCACAGCCCGATTGGGCAGCGCTGGGCGGTTCAGGGCGTAGCAAGGTGCTCCGGGAAGCAGCTGCGGTGCTCGCAGAACGTCGTGGCGATCTCATTGAGGTTGCTGGCAGTGAGACGGGCAAGACCGTCGCGGAGGCTGACCCGGAAATTTCCGAGGCGATCGACTTTGCTACCTACTATGCGTACCTGGCTGATGAACTCGATCAGGTTCCCGGTGCGAAGTTCGTCCCGTCGAAGCTCACGGTGGCTACTCCCCCATGGAACTTCCCCATCGCCATTCCGGCTGGTTCGATTCTGGCTCCGTTGGCGGCTGGAAGCGCAGTGATCATGAAGCCCGCACCTCAGGCGCGTCGCTGTGCAGCAGTCATCGTGCAGGCGTTGTGGGATGCAGGCATCCCGAAGGACGTCCTGATCTTCGCGGATGTGGAAGAGGGCGACGTCGGGCAGCACCTGATTGCCAATGAGTCCGTTGACCGTGTCATCCTGACCGGTGCCTACGACACCGCGAAGCTGTTCCGTTCGTGGCGCAGCGACCTGCCGTTGTTGGCGGAGACCAGTGGCAAGAACGCCCTGGTCATCACGCCGAGTGCGGATCTCGATCTTGCCGCAGCGGATTTGGTGAAGTCGGCCTTTGGGCACGCCGGGCAGAAGTGCTCTGCTGCGTCGCTGGGCATTCTCGTCGGTTCCGCCGCGCATTCGGAGCGGCTCCTGAACCAGATTGTCGACGCCGCGTCGTCACTGAAGGTGGGATACCCGCAGGATCCAGAGACCGAGATGGGTCCGATTATCGAACCCGCTGAGGGCAAGTTGAAGACGGCGCTGACCACACTCGACGACGGCGAATCGTGGTTGGTTGAGCCCCGGCAGCTCGATGACACGGGCAGGCTCTGGTCCCCTGGAGTGCGCACTGGGGTGAAGCCCGGCAGCTACTTCCACCTCACCGAGTTCTTCGGTCCGGTACTGGGTCTGATCCACGTGGACACCATCGAGGAGGCCATCGAGGTTCAGAATGCCCCCGAATATGGGTTGACGGCAGGTCTTCACAGCATGGACAGCCAGGAACTGGCGCAGTGGCTGGACGAGGTCCAGGGCGGCAACCTATACGTCAACCGAGGCATCACCGGCGCCATCGTGAGGCGGCAGCCCTTCGGTGGCTGGAAGCGCTCAGCAGTTGGACCGGGCGCGAAGGCGGGAGGCCCCAACTACCTCATCCACCTCGGCTCATGGGAACCGACTCCCCTGTTCCAGGGCGATGTTCACGTTGCTTTGAGTACTCCGGTCAGGCAGCTGCTGAAGTCAGCTGATCTGTCTCGTGAAGAAACAGCATTCCTGGGCCGCGCGCTTGCCGACGACCAGCGGCAATATGCAACGCTGTTCGGCACGGTGAGTGACGTTTCCGGCCTTGGGGTGGAACGCAACGAATTCAGGTACGTTCCCACTCAGGTGACCATCCGGCAGAATGAGGGAGGTTCCGTCGCAGAGACCATCCGCGTGGTGGCCGCAGGCCTACGTGCCGGAGCGACTCTCGCCCTGAGCACGTCGAGCCGGCTCTCTCCGAAACTGGAGAAGATGTTGTCGGTGGACGGCATCGAGCACATCGTCGAAGACGACGCCGCATGGCTGAGTCGGGCACCAAAGGCTGAACTGGGCCGGGTCCGTCTGATCGGAGGCGGCTACAGCGCGTTGTGCGAGGCGACGGACGGTTCTCCCGACGTCGCAATCTACGACGGCGCTGTGACGGAGGCCGGGCGCATCGAGATGCTGCCGTTCTTCCTGGAGCAGGCCATCAGTATCACGGCACATCGTTTCGGTAATCCGGACAGCGTTTCACAGACTGTCCTGAACTGATCGGTTACTGATCCGCAAGAGGATGGCCCCACCGTATGGGGGGCCATCCTCTTTCGTTAATGCGGTCTGCCGGAACTACCGGACGTCTTCGTCCACCCAGTCGAAGGACTTGGTGACTGCCTTCTTCCAGAGCCGCAGCTGGCGCTCTCGCTCAGCCGTGTCCATTTCAGGTACCCACCGCTTGTCTTCCGCCCAGTTCTGCGACAGTTCGTCCGTGTCTTTCCAGAACTCGACGGCGAGGCCCGCAGCGTATGCCGCACCGAGGGCCGTCGTTTCTATCACCTTGGGCCGGATGACTGGGATACCGAGGATGTCCGCCTGGAACTGCATCAATGCGTCGTTCGCGACCATGCCGCCGTCGACCCGGAGGTCTTCCATATCCACACCTGAATCGGCGTTGGCGGCGTCGAGGACTTCACGGGTCTGGAAGGCTGTCGCCTCCAGAGCAGCCCTGGCAATATGCCCCTTGTTGACGTAGCGGGTCATTCCCACGATCACACCGCGGGCGTCACCACGCCAGTACGGGGCAAACAAACCGGAGAATGCCGGAACAATGTAAACGCCGCCGTTGTCGTCAACGGACTTGGCCAGCTGCTCCACCTCCGGTGCGGACTGGATGATGCCCAGATTGTCCCGGAGCCACTGGATGAGTGAACCGGTAACGGCGATGGAACCTTCCAAAGCGTAGACCGGTTTGCTGTCGCCAAGCTTGTAGCAGACGGTCGTCAGCAAGCCGTTCTTCGAATGGACGATTTCCTCACCGGTGTTGACGATCATGAAGTTACCGGTTCCATAGGTATTCTTGGCCCCACCCTTTTCAAAAGCGGCCTGACCAAACGTCGCAGCCTGCTGGTCGCCAAGGATTCCGGCGACAGGGACTTCGCGGAGAAGCTGGGAAGTGTGGACGGTCCCATAGACCTCGGACGATGACTTGATCTCGGGCATCATGGACGCCGGGACCCCGAACGTTGCGAGGATTTCCTCATCCCACTCCAGCTTCGCCAGGTCCATGAAGAGGGTTCGTGAAGCATTGGTGACATCCGTGATGTGAACTCCACCGTCAGTTCCACCTGTGAGGTTCCACGTCACCCAACTGTCCGTGTTTCCGAAGAGCAGGTCACCAGCCTCGGCTTTCTCACGGGCACCTTCGACGTTGTCGAGAATCCACTTGATCTTGGTTCCGGAGAAATAGGTCGCCAACGGCAAACCGACCTTCTCCTTGAAACGGTCAACGCCGCCGTCCTTCGCCAGTTCGTCCACGATGTTCTGTGTCCGTGTGTCCTGCCAGACAATGGCGTTGTACACCGGCTTGCCCGTGTTGCGATCCCATACGACGGCGGTCTCACGCTGATTGGTGATACCTACTGCCGCGATGTCATGTCTGGTCAGATTCGCCTTGGACAGCGCCCGGCCAATGACTTCGCGGGTGTTGTCCCAGATCTCCGTGGCATCGTGCTCCACCCAACCTGCTTTGGGGAAAATCTGTTCATGTTCCTTCTGGCCGCTCGAGACAATATTGCCGTCGTGATCGAACACAATGGCACGGCTGCTGGTCGTTCCCTGGTCAATGGCAATGACGTACTTGGACATGTGGTGCTCCTTCGCTTTCTGTGCTTGCTGGCAGCCAGCCGCTCACCGGCTGCGCTGCCTCGGGACTGATCACGCTGCGACTGGAACATTCATCCATGTAGCAGCAAGGCCTGCGATGAGACCGCCCACAATGGGCCCCGCGATCGGTACCCAGGAATATGCCCAGTCGCTTGAGCCCTTTCCACGGATGGGAAGGATTGCGTGTGCGATGCGCGGACCAAGGTCACGTGCTGGGTTGATGGCGTATCCCGTAGGGCCACCGAGAGAGGCGCCGATTCCGACGACGAGCAATGCGACCGCAAGAGGGCCGAGCTTGTCCGGTGTGCCGCCAAATACCAGAATGACGAAGACCAGAACGAAAGTCGCGATGACTTCTGTCAGGAAGTTCCAACCATAGGCACGGATTGCCGGACCGGTGGAGAACACTCCCAGTTTGTTCGCGGCGTCTGGCTCATCATCAAAGTGCTGTTTGTAGGCAAGCCATGTCACCACGGCACCAAGGATGGCGCCCAATAGTTGTCCGCACAGATAGACGATCGTAGAACCGAAAGTCACCGGGACTCCGGCTGCATATTCTTCCGCCCCATTTGCCAGGATTCCGAAGGTAACCGCCGGGTTGATGTGCGCACCGGACTGAACTGCGACGTAGACGCCGGCAAAAACGGCGAGACCCCACCCCCAGTTGACCATGAGGAATCCGCCGCTGTTGCCCTTTGTTTTTCCCAGTGCAACGTTGGCGACCACGCCGCAACCGAGCAGGATAAGTATGGCAGTGCCAGCAAACTCCGAGATAAAGACGGTGCCAAGAGATACTTCCATTGATGACTCCTCCGTGCCTCAAAACCGATCACGACCGGACGGTGCGACCTTTCGTTCAGCAGGAGAACCCCTCGACAGCCGAGGACGTTCCCCTTCAGCGTCGTTCCGCATATCGACCCCAACTGTGGAGTAACGCTGATCGCATCATACCCACGGGTAGCAATCCTGTGGAGAGCTATTTGGGTAGAGTTTCATTTATGTCACCTGTATCCTCGGGCGCAGAGCCGCAGCTCGCACTGAACAACGGAGTCGTGGTCAATCAACTGGGCTTCGGCGTGTATAAAGTGCCTCCCTCCGACACCGCGGAACTGTGTGGTGAAGCCATACGCTGCGGGTACCGCCACATCGACACGGCGACGCTTTACGACAACGAGGCCGGGGTCGGTCAGGCAGTGCGTGAGTCCATGTCCGAGGGTAGATTCCAACGGCGAGATCTGTTCGTCACCACGAAGGTCTGGAATGAGAGCCACGGGTTTGAACGCACACTTCGTGCATTCGAGGAATCGCAGAAGAGGCTGGGGCTCGAGGTGGTGGACCTGTACCTGATCCACTGGCCATGCCCACAGAAGAAACTGTTCGTCGAAACGTACAAGGCGCTGGAACGCCTTTACGCCGACGGGCTGGTCCGCGCCATCGGTGTTTCAAATTTCAATCAGGTGCACCTGGAAAAATTGCTTCAAGAAACGTCAATCGTTCCCACCGTGAATCAGATCGAGCTGCATCCGTGGCTGCAGCAGACCGACCTACAGGAATACCACAACCAGGTCGGTATCAGGACTGAAGCGTGGAGTCCCCTGGGACGGGGGTCTGTATTGAGGGATCCGGAAATCCAGCGGCTCGCCGTCGAACTGGAGAAAACGCCAGCCCAGATCATCCTGCGCTGGCATATCCAGCGAGGCGTCATCGCCATTCCGAAATCCAGCAGCCCGCAGCGCATGGCCAACAACATGGATATCTTTGACTTTACGCTCGACGCCAAGCACATGGCACAAATTGCCGCCCTCGATCGGGGACAGCGGTCTGGCTCCAACCCGGAAGAGGTCAACTGAATGGCACATCCGGCCAATGAACCTCCCCGAGCCCACCAGGTTTCCACTCACGTCATCAACGGCCGCCGCGCGCTATTCTGGATCTTCCCTTCTGCCGTCTCTCCAACTGCGCCGACAATTTTCATGGTTCACGGGTTTCGTGGCGATCATCACGGCCTGCTACGGCTGGTCGAAGAACTTCCGGGATACCGCATCATCGTGCCCGATCTACCCGGATTCGGGCAGTCAGAGGCCCCGGACCGGAACGACATACAGGCCTACACGGCGTTCGTTCGTGAATCTTTCAAGGCCCTGGAGCTCGGTGCGGACACCGTGCTGCTCGGCCACTCGTTCGGCTCCATAGTGTGTGCACACTTTGCGGTGCTGCACCCACAGATGTTCAGCGAGCTAATTCTGGTCAATCCTATTTGTGAGCCAGCGCTTCAGGGCTCGAGCCGCATCGCGTCAAAAGCGGCGGAGGCCTACTACGCCATGGGCGCCGTGCTGCCCGAGCGAGGAGGTTCAGCACTATTGCGGAGTGCCTTCGTAGTGCGCGGGATGAGCCGAATGATGGCAAAAACCAACAGCAAGGAAACCAGGCGCTACATCCATGGTCAGCATCTGGCCTACTTCGGTAAGTTCGCCAACCGGACGGCCCTACTGGAAACGTACCGGACATCGATCTCCAACGACGTCATGCAGTACGCCCCACAGATATCCAACCCCGTACTGCTGATCGCCGCGGAGAAGGACGACTTGGGCTCGGTGGGGGGCCAACACAGACTGGCAGAGGCGGTCCCGGATTCCACGTTGAGGATCATCGACAACGTAGGCCACCTGGTGCACTACGAAACCCCAGAGACCGCAGCGAACTTCATCAAGGACTTCCTGACCGAAAGGCACTAATGCACATCGTCATAGACGCCCGCTTTACCCGCCTTGACCGGCACGACGGGATCAGCCGTTACGGCGCATCGCTGATTTCTGCCCTTGCGGAGCTGGCCAGCAGCGAATCGACGGGGGACTCCCTGACCATGCTGATCAGCGACCGGCGCCAGCTCTCACTCTTGCCTGACGTGCCATACGAGCTCATCAACTCGCCACTGTCTCCAACCGAGCTGTTCGTTGCCCGCCGCGTCAACAAGCTCAAGCCCGACGTCGTCTTCTGCCCCATGCAGACCATGGGAACCTTCGGCCGTAGATATCCTCTGATTCTGACCCTGCATGACCTCATCTACTACGACAATCCCACTCCCCCAGGGTTTCTTCCCGCTCCCGTCCGTATTCTGTGGCGCCTGTTCCATCTTTCCTACTGGCCGCAGCGGCTACTCCTGAACAGGGCCGACGTCGTCGCCACCATCAGTGAGACGACGCGGAAGCTCATCCTGGCGGGGGGACTGACACGGAAGCCCGTGACCATCGTGGGAAATGCTCCGCAGCAGGGAACAGTGCCCCGCGACCCCGACACGACACCACAAAAGTCGCTCATCTACATGGGCTCCTTCATGCCGTACAAGAACGTCGAACCATTGATCCGCGCCATGGAGTTTCTCCCCGGGTACACCCTGCACCTTTTGAGCCGCATCACCGATGATCGTCGCCGGGAACTGGAAGACCTCCTGCCGCCAACATCATCAGCCGGTGCGTCCATCCGCTTCCACAACGGTGTCAGCGACGAGGAGTATGACCGCCTGCTCCGCGATTCCACAGCACTCGTGACGCTCTCGCGTGCCGAGGGTTACGGCCTGCCGGTGATCGAAGCCATGGCAACCGGGACGCCAGTCATCGCCACCGATATGCCGATCTTCCGTGAAGTAGGTGGAACAGCTGCGCTGTATGTCGATCCTGATTCGCCAGAAGCTGTAGCCGAGGCCGTCAACGTTCTGGAATCGCCCGGGGAATGGGCGCGATCGTCACGGAAGGGGATCGCTCAAGCTGCCACGTACTCGTGGGAGCAGTCTGCCCGCTCCTTTATCGACACAGCACGAACGCTGAAGGCCAGAAGCAGCCGGTAACGCTGACTCAGAGGCCATCCATGGCGTCGACCCGGACATGGACCGGCTCCCCGACCCGCTTGGCCGACTGCGCCGATTTTCGCTCTTTCAATTGGCGAACAACGTCCGCCGCATCGTGGAAGCTGAAGAACAACAACAGCCTTGAGGCGTTCGGCATTCGGTGATCCTCAAGCGGAACAGGCCCGGCGACACGAACTGACTCGGGCAGGTTCAGGCCGTCCATGAAGACCGAGAGACTCTCCGCAGACCCTGTCAGTATCGCCGTTCGGACAGCTGGCGGAAGGCCTGCTTCTCTTCGCTCTGCGAGCTCCCGGGAGGCAGCACCAGCCGGATCCCAGCGCACCAGAGAGGCAACCGACATCGACTCCCGGGCTGTCACTGCCACCACTCCCCCGTCCGTAGCCGAGCGTACCAGCACCGCAGCGTTGAACCATCGCCGCCGCGTCTCTTCCGAAGCACGAAGCGACTCCCGGGAGAGCATCATGTCCCCATCAAGCAGCAAGGCAGCAGCGTAGCCGCCTTCGCACACTGGTTCCGCGCCGGGAGTTGCCACCACAATCGCTGGCCTATCCCCAACACGGTCAACGATGTGATCACCCGAGGACGAAACAACCGGAACGGAAGGAAAGGCTCTGCCAAGGTCCTCAGCAGTCCGGCCAGCACCGATTGTCACCGCCCTGACATTGGTGTCCCCACAATGCGGACAGCGGAATCGCCGCTCTACGTGGCCGCACCACCGACACGTCGGCACTGCGCCGCGCGCCGAAAGCGCGAGAGGACCAGGACACTGACTGCACCGTGCGGCCTCTCGACACGATGCGCAGGCCAGCCCGGGCGCGAACCCGGCTCTGGCCACCTGGATGAGGACCGGACCTGATTCCAGCCCCGCCCTGGCAACGTTCCAGGCTGAGTGAGGGATCCTTGCTTTGTAGGCCAGAGGATCAATGGTGCTCTGAAATGAATCAGCCGTATGCAATACGCGCGGCGACCGGCTGCGCAGCACGCTACGCTCAGCGTGAAGAGAGTGTGCCCATCCCGTATCCACCAGACGCTGGGTCTCGGCACTTCGGCTGAACGCGCTCAGCAGGACAGCCGTTCGCTCATGTTCCGCCCTCAACAGCAGAACTTCCCTTGCATGCTGGTAGGGAGCACGCGGCTCGGCCAGCATCGAGTCGCCGTCGTCCCACAGACACACAAGTCCTAGATCACGGACCGGGGCGTAGGCTGCCGATCGTGTGCCAATGGCCACCCGCGCATCCCCATGAAGGAGCGAAAGAAAATTTCGATACCGCGGTGTCGGTCCGTCTTCGGCGGTCAGACGGACGAAACGTTCAGCTCCAATTCGCTTCTCCAGCGCGGCAGCGAGAATAGCGAGAGTCCTCGCATCCGGAACTACCGCGATGGCACCTTTACCAAAATTAAGCGCCGCCTCGATGGCCTGCGCAATTTCCGCGGCCCAGGTCTCGCGACCAAACCCTCCCAGTGAACTCAATACCCCGCGCGGAGCGTCACCGGATGCGAGATGCTGCACGAACTTCTCACCGCCGGCATACCGGGCCAGCAAATGCGGCTGGTCCACGCTCATAGCCTCGCCCCCGACCGCCGAGTTCGACGGCGGTCCCTCAGCAAGTGGTGATGCAGGGCGGGCTGCAAATTCCTTGTCCACGCGAGCTACCCTCGGTGGCACAGCAGTCCGCAGCACATCCGACAACGTGCCGGCGTATCGATCAGCCACCAATCGAGCCAGATGCAGGACAGGCGCAGCTACAGGTTCATCTGAAATCACCCGCGATAGGGCCTGAAGGGATCCGCGAACGCTCGTCTGGGACCGGCGTTCAACTACGTAGCCGTACAGACTCCGGCCCCCGAAACCCACGCGAACCCGAACACCGGGCTGAGCTGCATCTGACATCTCAGAGGGGACCAGATAATCGAACTCCCGATCCAGATGAGGGACCGGCGAATCGAGAACCACACTGGCGTACGGTGCGTCGCCCTCAGGTACCGGGGTCCCCGCCGGCTTTCGCCCAGCTGGAAATCCGAGCAGTAGGGACAGCTGATGCGGTTCTTCGGATTCGTGCTGGTTCACGGAGTCACGCGTTGAAGTAGCGCCGCAGCTCGTCCGTCCGATCCGTCATTTCCCATGTGAAGTCCGGATCCTCACGACCAAAGTGGCCGTGCGCCGCCGTCTTGCGGTAGATGGGCCGTAGGAGGTTCAGGTCATTGATGATCGCCAGCGGCCGAAGGTCGAACACCTCGGCAATGGCGCGTTCGATGGCTACCGGATCCACCGTCGCCGTACCGAAAGTCTCCACGTAAACGCCAACAGGACGAGCCATGCCAATAGCGTACGCAATCTGAATCTCGGCCTGACGGGCGAGACCGGCGGCCACAACGTTCTTGGCAACCCAGCGCATGGCGTAGGCACCAGAACGGTCAACCTTCGAGGGATCCTTCCCGCTGAAAGCACCGCCCCCATGCCGGGCGAAACCACCATAGGTATCGACGATGATCTTCCGTCCAGTCAAGCCGGCGTCGCCCACCGGACCGCCGATGATGAACTCTCCGCCGGGATTGAGGATGTACTCGACGTTGCCCACGTCAAGGTTTGACGATGCCAGTACCGGCGTAATGACTTCGCTGACAAGCTCAGCACGAAGCCGGTTCAGTGATACCGCATCAGAGTGCTGCGATGAGATGACAACGGACTCGACAGAAACCGGTGTGTTCCCGTCATACCCGATGGTGACCTGTGTCTTGCCGTCCGGCCGCAAGTAGTCCAGTGCACCGGATTTACGCACAGAGGTCAGTCTCTCGGACAACCTGTGGGCAAGCCAGATCGGTGTCGGCATGAGAACGGATGTCTCATCACTGGCGTAGCCGAACATGATGCCCTGATCCCCCGCGCCCTGGAGATCATATGGATCCGTTCCTGTTCCCTCGCGGGTCTCCCTCGAAGTGAACACCCCGGAAGCGATTTCCTGTGACTGTTGGCCAATGGAAACGTTCACTCCGCACCGCGCGCCGTCAAAGCCCTGCACGGAGGAATCGTAGCCAATCCCCAGAATCGTCTCGCGGACAATCTGCGGGATCTCGACGTAGCCGGACGTGGTCACCTCTCCGGCGACCTGGACCAGCCCGGTGGTGACGAGCGTCTCAACGGCAACACGGGAGTCCGGGTCCGCGGTCAGCAGGGCATCCAGGATCGCGTCGCTGATCTGATCGCAAATTTTGTCAGGATGTCCCTCAGTCACCGATTCTGAGGTAAACAGGCGCAGGGAATTAGTCTGTGAAGTCACGGATTCACTCTACTTGGTTACGCCATGAGTGCGGCAATGCGTGTCATGACGGCTCTGCCAACCTCATCTTTGGTACCCCGGGCAGATGACGTTTCAGATACACCCGCGCTCAGGATGGTCACAGCATTGGAATCCTCACCAAAAACGCTCCCGCCACCGACGTCATTGAGAACGAGAATGTCACATCCCTTGCGCGCAAGTTTCTCTCGGGCATATGACAGTGGGTCGCCACCGGCATCACCGGTTTCCGCAGCGAAGCCGGCGATAAGAACGTCGAGTCCAGCCGAGTCACGTTCCTCAACCAGTCCGCGAAGAATATCCGGTGTGCGCACCAACTCGATGACCGGGTCCGTCTGGCCCTCACGCTTTTTGATCTTGCTGTCGGAGACTTCCGCGGGACGAAAGTCCGCCACGGCCGCGGCCATAACGACTACGTCCGCTGTGGGGAGCTGCTCCATGACTGCGCGCTGCATCTGCTCAGCGGTTTCGACCCGCAGGGCCGTGGCCCCATCTGCTATGGGCACATCAATGTTGGCGGCAATCACGTGCACAGAAGCACCTGCCTCGATGGCTGCCCTGGCAACCGCCATACCCTGCCGGCCGGAGGACCGGTTACCCAGGAAACGGACAGGATCCAGCGGTTCACGAGTGCCGCCTGCTGTGACGACCACTCTCTTCCCCGCCAGCTGTCCGTGGCCACTCGTACCGTCCAGAAAGGATGCCAGGGCTTCAAATATGGCTGATGGTTCGGGCAGACGTCCGGGACCCGAATCCGGGCCAGTCAAACGCCCGGAGTCCGGTTCAAGTACGGTGTTGCCGCGTTCGCGAAGAATTTCGACATTGCGGGCAGTTGCCGGATGCTGCCACATTTCCGTGTGCATTGCGGGCACAAAAAAGGCCTTTGGTCCGGCCATCAACAACGTGGTGGTCAGCAGGTCACCAGCAAAGCCACCTGCGGCTTTGGCCAGGAGGTCCGCAGTCGCGGGGGCGACGACGACAAGGTCCGCTTCCTGACCGAGGCGGACATGATTTACCTGAGGCACACCGTCAAAAACGTTGTTCGTGACCGCTTTGCCTGACAGTGCCTCCCAGGTAGCCGTTCCGACGAAACGCGTGGCCGATTCGGTGGGTACCACCGTGACGTCGTGCCCCGACTCCGTTAGCAGACGGAGCAACGACACCGCTTTGAAAGCAGCGATACCGCCGCCGACACCCAGAACAATCCGCATAGCGCTTCGTCCCCTGCCTGTGTTACTCGGCGGCTTCGACGTCCATGGGCCGGGAGACCAGCATGCCCTCGTTGATCTCGCGCAGGGCGATGGACAAAGACTTCTCATTCAGCCGGGTGTCGACCAGAGGGCCCACGTACTCAAAAAGGCCCTCATGGAGCTGCGAGTAATAGGCGTTGATCTGCCGGGCCCGCTTGGCTCCGTAGATCACCAGAGCATACTTGGAGTCAGTAGCTTCCAGGAGCTCGTCGATCGGCGGATTGATGATGCCCTCGGGATGTGTAGACACAGTTTCTCCAAATTCCTTGTGTGGGCCGCGCAGACTAGCTATCCCGCGGATGAATGCCCATAAGTGATACAAGCTCAGCTGCAGCCCGGCGAACATCATCATTGACGACGGTATGATCGAACTCGGACTCGGCAGCAAGTTCCAGTTTAGCGGTTTCCAGACGACGCTGCTGCTCCTCGGTGCTTTCTGTGCCGCGTCCCACCAACCGCCGGACCATTTCGTCCCAGGATGGCGGAGTAAGAAAGACGAAGTTGGCGTCCGGCATGGACTCCTTCACCTGACGTGCGCCCTGAAGATCGATTTCAAGCAGCACTGACTTTCCAGCCGCCATCGCCTCTTCCACTGTTCGGCGAAGAGTGCCATAGCGGTTCCTGCCATGAACGACGGCCCACTCCAGCAGCTGTCCGTCGGCCACCAGTGACTCGAACTCGGATGTGCTGACGAAATAGTAATGGACGCCGTCTTCCTCGCCCGTTCTGGGTGGCCGCGTGGTTGCCGATACAGACAGCCAGACCTCAGGATAGTTGTCCCTGATGTATGTGGAGACAGTCCCTTTGCCAACGGCCGTAGGCCCTGCAAGTACCGTCAGCCGGGGGTGCGACACGTGGTTCCTTCCTAGTGTGGATCTCTTGCCTGAGCGGACAAGTGCTCCACCAACGCGTTTTTCTGATGAATTCCGAGTCCCCGCACGCGGCGCGTGAGGGCAATTCCTACTTCGTCCATAATGGCCTTGGCCCGCACCTCGCCAATTCCGGGAAGCGCGCGAAGGAGGTCAACGACCCGCAGCCGTCCCACGGCGTCCTCTGAGGCACGTCCATGGATGACTTCTCCCACAGAGATGTTACCGCTCTTGAGCCCTGCCTTGACCTCAGCGCGGACAGCACGGGCCGCCGTGGCCTTCTGCCGGGCCTGGCTTCGTTCTGACTCCGTAAGAGGCAACAGATTCACAGGGGTCTCCCCGGACGTTTAGCAACCGGATCTGATGGTGCTGATGGACTGGACGTGCTCTGAACCTATAGGCAATCCAGTCCCGAAATCAATCCGTCAGTCCGATCCGGAGCTCCGTTGCAGTCAACTCCGCCCTCTCACGCATGGACTTTGCATCCGGTCCGGCTCGAAGGACGTCACGGCTTGAACTGGCCAGCACATTCGACTTCGCCGCACCGAATACCCGCTCAAGATCCGCAGGCCCGGCGCCCTGCGCACCAATTCCCGGCGCCAGAATGGCACCTCCCATGGCCCCGATATCAATACCGAGGTCACCCAGCGCGGGGCCAACGGTAGCCCCAATCACGAGCCCCACGCTGCCCAGATCTGCTGCGCCCTGGTTCTCACGGGCGGCGTCATCGACGATGGACCGGGCGACGGAGTCCTGCCCTCCGCGATGCTGCAGCGAGGCACCATCAGGGTTGGATGTCAGGGCAAGAACGAACACTCCCCTACCCGTAACGCGCGCCAGATCCAGGGCAGGCCGCAGGGAACCGAAGCCCAGATACGGGCTGATGGTGACCGCGTCCGCTGCCAGAGGCGAGGAGTCACTCAACCAGGCGTCTGCGTACGCAGACATGGTGGAGCCAATGTCTCCCCGCTTGGCATCAGCAATCGTGAGTACGTTCCGCTGCCGGCATTCCTCCAACACCTTCTCCAGAACTGCGATGCCTCGCGAACCGTGGCGCTCAAAGAACGCCACCTGCGGTTTGAGAACGGCAATGTGACCAGCCAACGCATCGACGACGGAAAGCGAGAAGCTCTCCAACCCCGCGACGTCGTCGTTCAGTCCCCAGTCCGCCAGCAGTCCTGGGTGAGGATCAATGCCGACGCACAGGGGACCGAATGAGTCCATCGCGCTCCGGAGCCTGACGCCAAAACTCTCCCGCTCAGTCATCGGCGGTGATCCGCATCTTCTCCGCATGCTCCTGCAGGGAAGTGACATCCCACTCAAAGGTCCTCATGGCCTCGATGGCCTGTACCGCCGCGCCAACTTCGGCAACTGTGGTGATCACCGGAATACCGTAGGACGTTGCTGCCGCCCGAATTTCGTAGCCGTCGCCGCGAGCCGCCCCGCCGGAGGGAGTGTTGACGACCATGCCAATTTCTCCGGCGTTGATGAGATCGACAATGGTTCCCTCACCGTTCGGCCCCACGCCTTCTCCGACCTTGCGGATGGTTTGCGCACGAATACCGTTGCGCTGCAGCACCTCAGCTGTACCACCGGTGGAAAGAATCTCGAACCCGAGATCGGAAAGCTTCTTGATGGGCATGATGATGCCCCGCTTCTCACGATTTGAGACGGAAACGAAGATTTTCCCCGTTGTCGGCAGTGCGTTGTTGGCTGCAGACTGACTCTTCGCGAAGGCGGTATCAAAGAACCTGTCAATACCCATGACCTCGCCGGTGGACCGCATTTCAGGGCCCAGCAGCGAATCGACAACCCGGCCCTCAGCGGTACGGAACCTGTTGAACGGCAGGACAGCTTCCTTGACGGACACTGGTGCGTCAGAGGCCAACCGCGAGCCGTCACCGGACTCCGGCAGCAGGTGGTACGCGCTGCGCAGCTGGTGAATCGTCACACCTGTGCCGATGAGAGCGGCAGCTTTGGCCAGCTGGACTCCGGTGGCCTTGGAGACGAATGGGACGGTCCGTGAAGCGCGCGGGTTGGCCTCCAGCACGTACAGGACGTCGGATGCCAGGGCGAACTGAATGTTGATCAGGCCCCGAACGCCAACTCCCTCCGCAATAGCGCGGGTAGCCTGCCTGACCCGGTCCAGCACGTCCCGGCCCAAGGTGATCGGCGGAAGGACACAGGCAGAGTCGCCGGAATGGATGCCGGCTTCCTCGATATGCTCCATGATCCCGCCGAGGTACAGGTCTTTACCGTCAAAGAGGGCATCAACATCAATCTCTACAGCGTCTTCCAGGAACCGATCGATCAATACGGGATGGTCTTCGGTGATCTCCGTGGCGTTCGCAATGTAGCGCGAGAGGTTGGCCTCGTCATAAACAATCTCCATGCCGCGTCCGCCGAGGACGTAGGACGGGCGGACGAGCACCGGGTAACCAATTTCATCCGCAATCTTCCGGGCATCAAGGAAAGACACCGCTGTCCCGTTCTTCGGCGCGATGAGTCCGGCCTCATCAAGCACCCGGCTGAACGCACCGCGGTGCTCAGCGAGATCGATGGCCGCCGGCGACGTGCCCAGAATCGGGACACCGGCGTCGGCCAGCGCCTTCGAGAGCTTGAGGGGCGTCTGCCCACCGAGCTGCACAAAGACGCCCATGACGCCGCCCGTGCGCTCTTCGGCACCAATGACCTCGAGAACATCTTCCAGAGTCAGCGGCTCGAAGTACAGGCGGGTCGAGACATCGTAGTCAGTGGAGACGGTCTCAGGGTTGCAGTTGATCATGACGGTCTCGTACCCGGCTTTACGCAACGCCATCGTGGCGTGGACGCAGGAGTAGTCGAACTCGATACCCTGGCCGATCCTGTTAGGACCGGAACCAAGAATGATGATCGAGGGCTTTGCATGCAGTTCCACTTCGTCCTCCTCGTCATACGAGGAGTAGTGGTACGGGGTGAAGGCTGCGAACTCAGCTGCGCAGGTGTCCACTGTCTTGAAAACCGGCCGTACACCGAGGGCATGCCTCACTCCACGGACAACGTCCTCCTGCATGTGGGACAGGGACCCGATCTGCGCGTCCGAGAAGCCGTGACGCTTGGCACGCCGCAGAATGGCCTCGGTGAGCGAGTTGGCAGTCCGGACTTCTGCGGCAACCTCGTTGAGGAGCACCAGCTGGTCGAGGAACCATGGATCGATACCGGTGGCCTCGTACAGCTGCTCGACGGTAGCCCCGCCGAGCAGCGCCTGCTGCACCTGCGACAGCCGCGCCGTCGTCGGGATTTTCGCTGACTCAATCAGCGCTGGAACATCCAGCTCATCTACGGGCTGGAATTCGAGCTCGGAACCCTTCTGTTCCAGCGACCGGAGCGCCTTCTGCAGGGCCTCGCTGAAGTTCCGGCCGATAGCCATGGCCTCGCCAACCGATTTCATGGTGGTGGTCAGCGTCGTATCAGCGGCCGGGAACTTCTCAAAAGCGAACCGCGGAACCTTCACGACCACGTAATCGAGGGTCGGTTCAAAGGAGGCCGGGGTCTTCTGGGTGATGTCGTTGGGGATCTCGTCCAACGTGTAACCCAGCGAGAGTTTCGTGGCGATCTTGGCGATGGCAAACCCGGTGGCTTTCGACGCCAGAGCAGACGAACGCGATACCCGCGGGTTCATTTCAATCACGACGACGCGGCCGGTGTCCGGTTCGATCGCGAACTGGATGTTACATCCACCGGTGTCCACGCCTACCTCACGGATGACGGCGATGGAAATGTCCCGGAGCTTCTGATACTCACGGTCCGTCAACGTCATCGCCGGAGCGACCGTGATGGAATCTCCCGTGTGAACGCCAACCGGGTCAACGTTTTCGATGCTGCAGACGACGACGACGTTGTCGTTGCGGTCCCGCATCATTTCCAGCTCGTATTCCTTCCAGCCGAGGATGCTCTCTTCGAGCAGAACCTCGCTGCTGGGGCTGTACTGGATACCGGCGCCGGCGATGCGGCGTAGATCTTCCTCGTTGTAGGCGAGCCCGGATCCGAGCCCGCCCATGGTGAAGGAGGGCCGCACAACCATGGGATAACCAAGTTCATCAGCAGCGGCAAAGGCCTCATCCAACGAATGGACGATGACGGAACGCGCTGACTCGGCGCCACACCGCTCCACCACGCCCTTGAACTTCTCCCGGTTTTCTCCGAGCTCGATGGCAGCGATATTGGCGCCGATCAGCTCTACGTTGTACTTTTCGAGAACACCGTTCTTGTCCAGGGCGATTGCCGTGTTCAGAGCCGTCTGACCACCGAGTGTCGGCAGAATGGCGTCCGGTCGTTCCTTGGCGATGATCTTCTCCACAACCTCGGGGGTTATGGGCTCCACATAGGTTGCATCGGCGAATTCAGGGTCTGTCATGATGGTCGCCGGGTTCGAGTTCACGAGGATGACGCGCAGTCCCTCGTCCCGAAGTACCCGCAGCGCCTGGGTGCCTGAGTAGTCGAATTCGGCAGCCTGACCGATAACGATGGGGCCCGATCCGATGACCAGAACGCTCTTGAGGTCTGTACGCAGTGGCATTTACTTCACTTCCTGGCTTGAGGCGGCCGACATGAGGTCGATGAACCTGTCGAAGAGGTAGGCGGAATCGTGCGGTCCGGCCGCCGCTTCAGGGTGGTATTGGACGGAGAACGCGGGGATGTCCAGGCAGGACAGCCCTTCGACGACGTCGTCGTTGAGGCTCACATGGCTGACTTCAACCCTGCCGAAACGTTCCTCGGGCGCTTGCACGGGGCCGTCCAGCGGTGCATCCACTGCGAAGCCGTGGTTTTGTGAGGTGATTTCCACTTTCCCGGTTCTGCGGTCCAGTACGGGCTGGTTGATGCCGCGGTGCCCGAACCTGAGCTTGTACGTGCCGAATCCGAGGGCACGGCCAAGGATCTGGTTGCCGAAGCAGATGCCGAAGAAGGGGATTTTGTGTTCCAGAATCTGCCGTAGGACGGCAACCTGCGGGTCCGCTGTGGCGGGGTCACCGGGACCGTTGGACATGAACACACCATCGGCGTTGATGTCGCGAATCTCTTCATACGTGGACGCTGCCGGCATGATGTGGACACGGACTCCACGTTCAGCCAGACGACGCGGCGTCATCGACTTGATACCTAGGTCGAGTGCAGCCACCGTGAATTTGGGCTCGCCCTCCCAGCCGTGATCCGAGGGTTCTACGGTGTGGACTTCATCCACACTGACTTCCTCGGCCAGTCTGGCACCTTCCATCGACGGCTGTTCACGAACGGTTTTCAGCAGGACGTCGGCTGCCGCTGAGGCGTCTGGTCCTGAGAAGATCCCCGCTTTCATGGCGCCGCGTTCGCGCAGGTGGCGGGTGATGGCCCGCGTATCCACGCCCTGGATTCCAACGACGCCCTGCTCGGCCAACTGGTCCTGGAGGCTCTGCTCGCTGCGCCAGTTCGATGGACGTCGTGCGGCATCGCGGACAATGTAGCCCGCTACCCAAATCCGGCGGGACTCGGCGTCGTCCGCGTTGACGCCCGTATTGCCGATGTGCGGCGCAGTCTGGACCACGAGCTGCCGCGCGTAGGACGGGTCGGTGATCGTTTCCTGGTAACCGGTCATGCCGGTGGCGAATACTGCTTCGCCCAGTGCCGTCCCGAGCGCGCCGTAACTGGTTCCCTTGAACGTCCTGCCATCATCCAGTACCAATACTGCCGGTACTTCTTGTTTTGCTTCGTGCTCAGTCACAGTTGTCCTTCTTCTTGGCGGAGTGAATGGATAGCATCCCGCAGTGTGTTTCGTTCGGCAGCGCGTCGTGTCCGGAATCCGGTGTCCACCAGCTTTGTTCCAAGCAGCCAGCGAATGACGACGAGTCCGTCCTTTTCAACAAATTTTCCGGCCATTCCGCTGGCAAAGTGAACATCGTCAAGTGCGTCGATGGGAATGAAAAGATCGGGCGCGCCGGTCCGCGCAACATGGACACCGGTGGGATGGACGGACGCCGTGGCATTGGACTTCACGCCCAGGCCATGGACAGCAATACGGTCCAGCCAGTCACCAGATGACGTCGTCACAACGTACTGGCCTTCGATGGCGCATATCTGCGGTCCGGGGTCCGCCGGAAGCTCCGGGAGCGGGCCGACGGCGGACTGCCGTGTAGTGCGCCCTCTCCAGCCCAGCCAGATCAGGAGGAAAATGACGGCAATCAGGCTCAATGACAGTGCTACAGGCACCAACCAGTCCATCACTTCGCCGCCTGCGCTGTCGGGCGGCGGGTAGCCAGTTCGCCGTTCAGGACAGTCGGATGACCTCCGAAGAACACAGCCTGAACTTTTCCTGGCAGTTCCATTCCCTTGAACGGGCTGTTTCTGCCCTTTGTTGCCATTCGTGCGGGAACGACAGACCAGCGGCCGTCCGGATCCACGAGGGTGATGTTGGCCGGTTCACCGACGGTCAACGGGCGGCCCTGCGTCTCGACCCTGCCGATCGCTGCAGGGGTTGTGGAAGTAACCCGCGCAAAGTCCTTCCAGCCCATCATCCCGGTTTCGATCATGGTGTGCTGAACCACCGACAGCGCGGTCTCGAGGCCAGTCATGCCCATTGCGGCCTGGGCCCACTCGCACTCTTTGTGCTCACTGGGATGCGGGGCATGATCGGTGCCGACGACGTCTATTGTCCCGTCCGCGAGAGCTTCGCGCAGCGCGGTAACGTCCTCGCTCGTGCGAAGGGGCGGATTGACCTTGTAGACGGGGTCATAACTGCGGACCAGTTCCTCGGTCAGCAGGAGGTGGTGCGGGGTGACTTCAGCAGTGACCTTTACGCCGCGTGCTTTGGCCCACCGGATGATCTCCACCGAGCCAGCCGTGGACACGTGACAGACATGCAGACGAGAATCCACGTGCTTGGCCAGCAGGACGTCCCGGGCAATGATGCTCTCTTCGGCAACAGCGGGCCAGCCGCCCAGGCCAAGAACCGCCGAAACGTCGCCCTCGTTCATCTGTGATCCCACTGTGAGGCGTGGATCCTGGGCGTGTTGGGCGATGACCCCGTCGAAGGACTTTACATACTCGAGGGCCCGGCGCATCAGTACCGGGTCGTGTACGCAGATCCCGTCGTCGGAGAAGACCCGGACTCGGGCGCGGGAAGAGGCCATGGCACCAAGCTCGGCGAGCCGCTCCCCCGCAAGCCCTACCGTCACCGCCCCAACTGGGCGGACATCCACCCAGCCGGCCTCAAGACCCAGACTGTGGACCTGTTCCACAACCCCGGCTGTATCCGCTACCGGAGTGCTGTTGGCCATTGCATGGACGGCCGTAAAACCACCCAGCGCTGCCGAACGGCTCCCGGTTTCGACTGTCTCGGCGTCTTCCCTACCCGGTTCACGTAAGTGCGTATGAAGGTCAACGAGGCCTGGAAGGGCTATGAGTCCTTCTGCATCGATGACTTGGGCGGACGCGTTGCTGATGCCGGTACCGGCATCAGCAATAATGCCGTCCTTCACCAGAAGATCCGTGGTGCTCGTGTCCGGCAGAGTGGCGCCGCGGATGATGTAAACGTTCTCTTCGCGGGTCACTGCCCAACCTCCTGCTGTTCAACGGGATTGCTGCTGCGGTCGCCCGAAAGCAGATGGTAAAGGACGGCCATTCGGACCGCCACGCCGTTCTGGACCTGAGCCAGCACGGTAGAACGAGGGGAATCCGCCGCCGCAGATGATATTTCCAGTCCCCTGTTCATCGGACCTGGATGCATGATGATGGCGTCGCTTCCGACGGCGGCGTCCAGCCTGGCGAGGCGGGCATCGGTAAAGCCCCATCGACGCGAGTACTCGTTGGCGCTCGGGAAGAATGCTGCTTCCATCCTTTCCCGCTGGACCCTGAGCATCATGACGGCGTCGGGTTCCGAGGCCAGAACGGCGTCGAGGTCATAGCTGATCTCACAGGGCCACTGGCTCACACCGACGGGCAGAAGAGTAGGCGGAGCCACCAGCGTCACGGTGGCGCCCAGCGCCGTCAGCAGCCACAGGTTCGAACGAACCACGCGTGAGTGGAGCACATCCCCTACGATGACCACCCGCATGCCGGCGAGATCAGAACCGATTGATTCACGGCCTGCAACCCGGGACCAGTGGCGTCGCATGGTGAAAGCGTCAAGGAGTGCCTGGGTGGGATGTTCGTGAGTGCCGTCGCCCGCATTGATAACCGGTGCGTCGATCCAGCCGGAAGATGCCAGCCGGTCCGGTGCTCCAGAGGCCCAGTGACGCAGGACGACGGCGTCGGCTCCCATGGCCTCGAGGGTTTGGGCAGTGTCTTTCAGAGACTCACCCTTGGAAACGGATGAGCCCTTCGCCGCAAAGTTGATGACGTCTGCGGAAAGCCGCTTCGCGGCAGCTTCAAAAGATATGCGGGTGCGGGTCGAATCTTCGAAGAACAGGTTCACCACGGTCCGTCCCCTCAACACGGGGAGCTTCTTGACCTCACGGGTGGAAACGGCAGCCATTTCCTCCGCGGTGTCCAGGAGCTGAACGGCCTCCTGCGGGGAGAGGTCCCTCGTCGACAGCAGGTGCCTCACGAGTCCGCCTCGATAACCACTTCGTCCACGCCGTCAATCTCCATCAGATGGACGCGAACCTTCTCTCGGGAGGATGTGGGCAGATTTTTACCGACATGGTCTGCACGAATCGGGAGTTCACGGTGCCCACGGTCTACCAGGACGGCGAGACGTACAGCTGACGGACGTCCAAGATCCACGATTGCGTCGAGCGCGGCACGGATAGTACGGCCTGAGTAGAGGACGTCGTCAACCAGAACAACGACTTTGCCGTCAATCCCGCCGGCCGGCTCCACTGTGTGAAGGGGCGCCCGAGTTGGTTTGTGCTTCAGATCGTCCCTGAACATGGTGACATCCAGTTGCCCGACGATGTGCTGTGGCTGAACAGATGAATCGGCCGAGGCGATTTTCAGCGCCAGCCGCTGAGCCAGCGGGAACCCGCGTCGAGGAATGCCCAGAAGCACGAGATCAGCGCTTCCCTTGTTGGCCTCAAGGATTTCGTGGGCTATGCGGGTCAGGGCCCGGTCTATATCTGCGTCGGCAAGAACTGTACGGCTGCTGACCGGGTTTTCCGGTGATGCGGGCACGGACATACTCTGCGTCCTCCTTCCCCGCCTCACAGGACGGAATTTAAAGGTTGGCTGCTCGATCAAAATTACCACAGCACCAGCGCTTGATCGTGAACTGTGACGGCCAGCATAAGCTGGAGGCATGAATCAACCAGCGCCCGCGTGGCACGGCCGTGAACCGGTTCGGCCAGTTTGGCAAAACGTCCCCAGAACACGCCATCGGGCACTGAACGTCATCCTCGTTGCCGTTGCAGCGCTGGCTCTGGTCCTGGTCTGTCTTTATCTGACAGCCGTCCTGGGGTCAGCTGCGTTCGTGATCTGCGGAGTTCTCGCCCTCGTTCCACTGGGAATATGTCTACTCGGCTTGAGCTGGGTAGATCGATGGGAGCCAGAACCCAAAGGAGCGAAATGGTTCGCTTTTCTCTGGGGTGCAGGTATTTCGATTGCTCTGACGCTCCTGCTTGGTCCTGGCGTCAACGCCCTCCTCGTGGCCGCGCTGTCCACGTCCCCAGACGTCGTCGGGCCCGTCATCCAGGCGCCGCTCGTGGAGGAATTCGCGAAAGGACTGGCGGTACTCATCCTGGTATTTTCGCGCCGAAGCCATTTTGACGGCCCGGTGGACGGCATTGTGTACGCCGGCCTTGTTGGTGCCGGGTTCGCCTTCAGCGAGAACATCCTGTACTTCGGCTCCGCCGTGATGGAAGGCGGGGTTGGCCCCGGGCTCGTGTGGATCTTTGTCATGCGCGGGCTCCTGTCGCCCTTCGCACACGTGATGTTCACAGCAGCGACAGGATTCGTGCTCGGCTGGACCGTGCGGCGCTTCGGCCGATCCTGGGCGGTGCCCGGGTTCATCGTTGGTCTACTGCCTGCCATCGCCGGCCACATGCTCTGGAACGGAGGGCTGGTGCTGGTGTTCGATAACTTCTTCGGTTTCTACATCCTGCTGCAAATGCCGCTATTCGCCGTCGCCCTGACCATCGTGGTCCTCCTACGCAAGGCAGAACGAACGTTGACACAACAACGGTTGCAGGACTACGCCCTCGCCGGATGGCTCACGGACGCTGAGGTCAAACTACTGGCAACCCATGAAGGACGAAACCGAGCCATAGCGTGGGCCACTCGATACGGTGCGCGCACGACGATGAAAGCGTTTGTAAACACCGCCACGCGGCTCGCCTTTATCCGGCAGCGGATAATCCTTGGACACCATCTGGCGGAAAACACCGCGACTGAAAGGCAGCTGCTGGAGGAAATGACAGCAACACGCAGCCAGCTCTTTCAGCAGGCCGGAGCTGCCGCGCGGTAACACCAGTGCACCGCGCAGCAGCAGATCACGCCAGTAGCGTGGGCTTCAGTTTCTGAAGCCGGCCAAGAAGTCCATTGACGAATGACGGCGACTCATCAGTGGAAAGCGTTTTGGCAAGGGCCACCGCTTCGCTGACCGCCACACCGTCAGGGACGTCATCATTGAACAACAGCTCCCAGGCACCGAGCCGGAGAATAATGCGGTCCACGGAGGGCATTCTCTCCAGGGTCCAACCCTGAGCGTACGTGGCCAGAAATTCGTCAATCTGGGACTGCTGGGAAACAACGCCGTTAACGAGTTCAACCGTATACGGGTTGATGATCTGATCGGTGTTATCCCGACGATCCCGCAACGCATCGCTGGCCGGCACGGAGCGTTGTTCGGCCTCGAACAAAATGTCGAGGGCCCGCCGTCGCGCCTTTCCCCGGGCGGAGGTAGAAGCACTCACTCGTTGACGCGCCCCAGGTAGTCACCGGTACGGGTATCAACCTTTACGCGGGTGCCCTGCTCGACAAACAACGGCACCTGGATCTCGTAGCCGGTTTCCAGCGTTGCGGGCTTATTTCCACCAGTCGAGCGGTCACCCTGCAGGCCGGGCTCCGTGTAGGTGATCTCCAGAACCACCGACGGAGGAAGCTCGACGTACAGCGCTGAGCCCTCATACATGGCGATGTTGACAGACTGGTTCTCGAGCATGAAATGCGCGTTGTCTCCAACGGTCTCGCCCGGAACCGTCAACTGGTCATAGTCAGCGTTGTCCATGAACACGTAGTCCGCGCCGTCCTGGTAAAGATACTGGTAGTCACGGCGGTCTACCGTGGCAGTCTCAATTTTCAGTCCGGCATTGAAGGTTTTGTCGACAAGCTTTCCCGACCTGACGTTGCGAAGCTTCGTACGAACAAACGCTCCGCCTTTGCCCGGCTTCACATGCTGAAACTCGATGACCGACCAGAGGTTGCCCTCAAGCTTCAGAACGGTACCGTTCTTGATGTCGTTGGTTGTCGCCACAATGTCACTTTCGTTGGTTATTGTTCCAAGCAAACTGCCCCGGCGGTCGCCTGGGGCAATTGTTCACCTGCCATTCTAGCCCGATGCCGAACCTGCAGCGCAGGCTCAAGGCTACAGACTGACGCGCAGACCGGTATTCGAAGGCCCGTCCTCGGCAATTTCCTGATATGCCGCGAACAGCAATGATGTGTCCGGGACCTCAAGCGTCGTCGGCTTGGCGAGTCCATCAAGCACCACAAACCGCAGCAGATCACCTCTGGCTTTCTTGTCTCGACGCATGCCGTCGAGCAGAGCTGACCATCGGTCGCGGCGATAGCTCACGGGCAGGCCAAGTGAGGACAGAATGCTCTTGTGACGGTCCGCAGTTGCGTCATCCAACCGGCCAACCGTGCGGGCCAGCTCGGCCGCAAACACGAGCCCAACGGATATGGCAGCACCATGGCGCCACTGATACCGTTCGGCGAGTTCAATGGAGTGGCCAAGCGTGTGTCCATAGTTCAGGGCCTCACGCGGCCCCGCTTCGCGGAAGTCGGCCGACACGAGCCGGGCCTTGACCTCGATCGAGCGGATAATCAGCTCCCGGAAGACATCTGAGGATGGGTCCGTAGCCTCTGCGACATCGGCCTCGATCAGTTCCAGAATGCGCGGATCAGCAATGAAACCGCACTTCACAACTTCGGCCATACCCGCAACGAGCTCATTCTGCGGCAGTGTAGCCAGCGCATCCAGATCAGCCAGCACAGCCGCAGGCGAGTGGAACGAACCGACAAGGTTCTTCCCCTCTGCCGTGTTGATGCCGGTCTTGCCTCCGACGGCGGCGTCTACCATCCCGAGCAGACTGGTTGGCATGTGAATCACGCGGATACCACGCAGCCATGTCGCAGCAACGAATCCCGCAACGTCCGTAACCGCTCCCCCGCCAACAGCTACCACTGCGTCAGAACGCGTGAAGTCGTTCTGGCCCAGGACCTGCCAGCAGAAAGCAGCGACCTGAATATGCTTGCCCTCTTCAGCGTCCGGGATCTCCGCCGTCAGCGCGGTGAAACCAGCACGCTCAAGGTCCTCACGGACGGCGTCGCCCGTGGCCCGCAATGCTCGGGGGTGGATCACCAGCACCCGCCTGACGCGCTCTCCGAGCGCCGCCGGAAGCCGGTCAAGCAGTTTACGCCCGACGACGACGTCATAGTCCTCGGCAGCACCGGAACCGGTGACGCCTATGATGCTGGGTTCGGTGACCATCAGCCTCCACTTTCAGTGAGTATAAGCCCGAGTTCATCCACCAGGGCGGAGACGCTCTTTCCGCGTGCATCCAGCACAACGTCCGCAAGCCGCTCATATACCGGCAACCGCTGCGTCAAGAGCTCCTCCCAACGATCCATCGTATCCCCGCGGAGCAACGGACGTGTCGATCCTCGTTTCAGCCGCGGTGCCACAGTCTGCGAATCAACACGCAGGAAGACAACCAGTGCGGAAGCCAGCAGTTGTTGTGTCCCTGAATCCAGAACCGCTCCACCGCCCAGAGATATGACCAAGTCCCCCGCCGAATCCAGGCATTCAGCAGCGGTCCGGGCCTCCAGATCCCTGAACCACGCCTCACCGCGGCTCGCAAAAATATCCTTGATGGGCCCATGGGAGGCAACGATCAATCTGTCAGTATCAACAAATTTCTGCCCCGTTGAGAGTGCGAAGGCTTCACCTACAGCCGATTTTCCCGACGCCATGGGGCCGATAAAAACGATCTTTCGACTGGTTCTACCCACCTGTTCAGCACTCACCGGAACCGCTCTGCGCATTGACGCCCACCATGTATGCCTCGAGATTACGTTGGATTTCCGGCACCGAATCGCCACCGAATTTCTCCACCACCGCGTCCGCGATGACCAACGCCACCATGGCTTCTGCAACGACTCCCGCAGCAGGGACCGCGCACACGTCCGAGCGTTGATGGTGTGCTTTTGCTTCCTCACCAGTGCGGACATCAATCGTCCTCAACGCGCGGGGCACCGTGGCAATCGGCTTCATCGAAGCCCGCACACGGAGGAGCTCCCCGATGCTCATTCCACCTTCAATGCCGCCGGCCCGGTTCGACGTGCGAACAATCCTGCCCTGGTCATCACGAACCATCTCATCGTGCGCTTCGGATCCTCGCCTGGTCGCAGTGAGAAATCCGTCACCAACCTCGACCCCCTTGATGGCCTGGATACCCATTAGGGCAGCGGCCAGTCTTGCATCGAGCTTGCGATCCCAATGAACGTAGCTGCCCAGTCCTGGAGGCAACCCGTAGACGAGGACCTCTACAACACCGCCGAGAGTCTCTCCGTCCCGGTGTGCCGCATCAACCTCCGCTACCATCGACGCCGATGTCGCCGGATCAAAACAGCGAAGCGGATCCTCGTCAAGCGCTGCGACATCTTTCGGCAGCGGCAAGGGGGTACCCTCCGGCACTGCCGCTGCCGCAACTGCCACTGTATGGCTGACCACCTGGATTCCCAGTTCAGCCAAAAAACGGGACGCCACAGTACCAAGTGCAACACGCGTTGCGGTTTCGCGTGCACTTGCCCTTTCCAGAACCGGACGAGCTTCATCAAAGCCGTACTTCTGCATTCCCGTGAGGTCGGCGTGACCCGGACGTGGCCGGGTGAGCGGTGCGTTTCGTGCCTGTGCATCCAGAACCGACTGGTCCACGGGGTCCGCCGACATGACCGTTTCCCACTTGGGCCATTCGGTGTTGGCGATCTCGATCGCTACCGGCCCTCCCTGCGTGAGGCCGTGGCGCACACCACCGATGAACGTAACCCGATCCTGCTCGAACTTCATGCGGGCTCCGCGACCATATCCCAGACGTCGACGCGCCAGGGACTCCTGCACATCAGTACTGGTCAGGGAAACACCAGCAGGCACACCTTCAATAATGCCCACCAACGCGGGACCATGCGATTCTCCGGCAGTCAACCATCTCAACATGCTGTCAATACTGCCACGGACATCGGGCAGTGCTAACGCTGGGGCAAGCCAGCGGCTCCATACATTGCATTTATGACGCCGGGAAGCTGCGACCGGGAAGACCCGGTGAACAGGAGCACCTGCTCAGCCGCCTGAAAAATCAGCATATCCAGCCCCGAGACAGCGAGGCCGCCGAGAGACTCCCACGTTGCTGCCAGGGCACTGGGCCACGGGTCATAAGCTACATCCAGCAGGATCTTGCCGGAGAGGCTCTGACCCGATTCCTGCAGCTGTTGCGCCGTTGTGTCTGCTACGTGCGGAGGTAGGGCTGAAATGACGGCCGTAGAGGTACCGATGGTTCCCAGGATGCCCTCGAATGTTTTGACCGAAAGCCCGACTTTCAGGGACTCTGCAACGTTCGCCAGAGAAGCAGCCTTGTCCGGGTTACGGACCACCGTAGTGACCTCGTTGACCTCCAGCGCGGCCAGGGCAGCAACCGCGGCCGCGGCGGTGCCACCTCCACCGAGCACAGCCGCGTGACCAGAACCACCATAACCGGCGGACTGCATCGCTGAAATGATGCCCTGAACATCCGTGTTGTAGCCCAGCAGCTTGACCGGCTGTTCAGGTGTCCTGACGGCAAGGACAGTGTTGACAGCACCCAGGATGGCGGCATGACCGTGAGTCTCGTCAACAAACTCGAGGACCGCCCGCTTGTGCGGCATGGTGACGGATAGACCACGCCACGCCGGGTCCTGCCGAAACGTGCCCAGGAAACGCTCCAGGTCCTGTGGCTGGACATCCACCGCCGCATACTCGCCGGTCACCCCAAGGAACTCGTACGCCGCCAGGTGCAGACCAG
Source organism: uncultured Micrococcaceae bacterium (assembly GCA_947502645.1). Lineage (GTDB taxonomy): Bacteria > Actinomycetota > Actinomycetes > Actinomycetales > Micrococcaceae > Arthrobacter_J. The sequence continues at coordinate 370,618 of CANNAD010000002.1, forward strand.
GTGAACGCGAGTGAGAGATGGGGCAACCGACGACGGCGGCTCTGAACGAGCTGTCGCGAACCGGCACTAGTGGCACCGGCCTGCTTCCTGCCCGCTGCACCACTGCTGGTACTCCTGCACATACCTGTTGTGCTCTGCGAGCGTTTCCGAGAACTTGGTCTCCCCGGTATCCAGATTGACAGTGACCCAGTAGTAGTAAGGAACGTCCGCCGGGTTGATGGCGGCATCGATGGCCTCTTCGCTGGGAGCCCCAATCGGCCCGACTGGCAATCCCCTGTTTGCGTAGGTGTTGTACGGGTTGGATTTGTCCTTCTTCTCGTCCGGAGTCAGCTCATAGCTCTTCCGTCCCAGCCCGTAGGTCACGGTCGCATCAGATTGGACTCGACCCGCAGTTTCAGTGTTGTCCGGGGAAAGCCGGTTTTCAATGGCCCCAGCGACGGCCGCATAATCGGCCTCGCCCGCTTCAGCCTGAACGATGCTCGCGATCGTCAGAACTCGATACTGCTTCCCGGGATCTGTGACTCCCGCTGCTTCAAGGCGCTCAAACGTCTTGTCCACCATCTCCTGGATCATCTGTTCCGGCGGGACGCCAATCTCGAACCGGTACTCGCCTGGCGCAAGGTACCCTTCAAGTTTTGGTGCCTGCTCGGGGAGACCGAATGCCTGGGGGTTTTCTGCCAGTTTCTCGAACTCCGCGAGAGGAACACCGGTGGACTCGGACAAGGTCTGCAAGACCTCGCCCTGGCGGAATCCGCTGGCGATCGCAGCGTAATGAACGCCGGGCTCTTCCTCCAGAAGCACCTCCGCAGCACCAGCAGAGGACATCTGCTTTTTCATAATGTATTCGCCGGGTTGGATTGGCCTTCCCTCGGCTTTTTCCTGGAAGGTGTCCAGGAAGGTGCCACCGTCCGCGACAATATCCTGATCCTCCAGGTTTTGGCTGATAAGGATGGCTGCCGCACCCGGTTCCACCACGAACGTCACTTCTTCGGTACCCGGACCGGCGTAATCCTTGATTTCATTCATGCCCAGTAGATCCCGAAGGAACAGTGTCAGACCAAAAACAACTCCGGCGAAAATAGCCAGGACGAGAACCAATACCACCGTCCGACGACGACGACGCCGGCGCTTGGCCTTCGACGGTCGGCGACGCCTGCGTAGGGGAAGTTCTTCGTGGAAAAACTGGTCCACGGGCGGCTCGGCGGCCGGATCTGCGTAGTGACCGTAATCCTCCGCGTATTCACTCTCGTTATCCCAGGGATCGTTGTCCCAAGGATCCCGTGCGTCGGTATGAGTATGCCGACTCATCGGCTTTCTCTCTCGCCGGCGTTTCGCTGCGAAATGTTCGGCTCCTTGTTAGGTGCCCCGCCGTCGTCATGAAGACGACTGGCAGCGCGGATTCGTACAGGCTCCCCCACGTCCCGCTGCAGCGATCGCTGCGTGTCCATGGCATGCTGCAAAATCGACACAGCCGCCACCTGATCCACCACTTTACGGTGATCTTTGGTCTTCCTTCCAGCCTCGGAGAGCGCACGATGCGCAGAGACTGTCGTAAGTCGCTCGTCAAAGAGTACAACAGGGAGCTCCAGGCCGCTCGCCAGAAGGGCAGCGACAACAGCGTGAGCATAATCCCGGGCCATGGTGGTAGACGCAGTATCCGTTCCCTTCAGACTGCGCGGCAGGCCGACAATGATCTGGACCGCGGAACGCTCCTGTGCCTCTCGGACCAGAATCTGTACATCTGAATTCTTCTTCGCGTCCCGACGAAGCGTCCGTACTGGGGTGGCCAGAAGCCCGGAGGGATCGCTTGCCGCCAATCCCACGCGGGCGAGCCCGACATCAACGCCGAGCCACACCCCGCGTGGTTCCACATGCCCGGACACTTACGGCCTAACCACGGTTGGTAACGGCCTGCGCGATCGCTGCCAGAGCATCGGGCACCTTGTCCGCCTGTGAACCGCCGCCCTGTGCGACGTCGTCCTTCCCGCCGCCTCCGCCGCCGAGAATACCCGCCGCGACTCGGACCAGCGCGCCAGCCTTCACAGCACTTGCCCGTGCCTCCTCGTTGGTTGCTACCAGGATGAGAGGACGGTCATTGGAGGTACCAGCGACCGCCACAGCGGCCGGACCGGCACCGAGCCTGCTCCTCAGATCCAGGGCGAGCATACGCAGGTCGTCTGCACCCGAAACCTCACCAGCGTCGTGAAGAATAAGTTTCACGCCGCCGGCGTCCACAGCCGTTGAAGCGATGGCGGCAGCAGCGTGGGAGAGCTGCTCACGACGCATCTTCTCAAGCTGCTTTTCCGCCGTCTTCAACTTGTTGAGGGTGGCCGCCAGCCGATCCGGCAGCTGATTGGAAGGAACCTTGAGCATGTCCGAAAGTTCAGTGACCAAGGCCCGCTCCGCGGCCAGATGGCGGAAAGCATCCATGCCAACAAAAGCCTCCACCCTGCGGTTGCCGGAGCCAACAGACTGCTCGCCAAGAAGGGTCAGGCTCCCGATATTGGATGTGGACTCCACATGGGTACCACCGCACAGTTCACGGGACCATGAGCCATCGATCTCAACGACCCGCACCTTCTCGCCGTAGGCCTCGCCAAAGAGCGCCATTGCACCGAGGTCCTTCGCCTCCTGCAGCCCCATAATCCGGGTTTCAACTCTGAAGTTGCTACGGATAGCGAGGTTCGCCACTTCTTCAACTTCAGACTTGGCCTGAGCACTGATGGCTTCACCCCAGGAGAAGTCGAATCTCAGGTACCCGGCCTTGTTGTAGGAACCCCGCTGAAGGGCCTCCGGGCCCAGAATCTGGTGGAGTGCCGCATGAACGATATGCGTACCGGAGTGGGCTTGCTCTCCCGAGTGCCGACGCTGGGCATCAACAGCAGCCTCAACCTGAGCTCCTGTTGCGATCTCGCCCTCCCGGACAATCGCCTTGTGCACATTGAGTCCGCGGATAGGCCGCTGCACGTCGAGAACTTCGACCACGAAGCCGTCGCCCGTGATGAAACCCGTATCTGCGGCCTGTCCGCCAGCTTCGGCGTAGAACGGAGTCTCGTTCAGGACCAGCTCGATCTCGGTTCCCTCACCGGCAGATGAAAGAGCAGCGCCGCTACTCACCAGACCCCGCACTGTAGAACCGGTTGTCAGTTCGTTGTATCCGGTGAAAACTGTCTCTCCCTGAGCCAGGAGATCCTCGAAGACCCGCAGGTCCTCGTGTCCGCCCTTCTTGCCCTTCGCATCCGCACGAGCACGCAGGCGCTGTTCCTGCATGAGCGAACGGAAACCCTTTTCGTCGACAGCCACACCTGCTTCCTCCGCCATTTCAAGGGTGAGGTCGATCGGAAAACCGTAGGTGTCATGCAGGGCAAAAGCGTCGGCGCCAGAGAGTGCCGAGCCGGCGCTTCTGGATTCACGCACTGCCTCATCGAGCCTGGCCGTTCCTGAGGCAATGGTCCTCAGGAACGATTTCTCCTCCGCGTAGGCAATCCGGCTGATCCGGTCAAAATCCTCTGCAACGACCGGGTAGGTGCCCTTCATGGCGTCCTTCGATACAGGCAGCAACTCGGGCAGGCATGCCTTTTCCACGCCCAACAGCCGCATGGAGCGAACCGCCCTGCGAATGAGTCTGCGCAGCACGTACCCGCGTCCCTCATTCGAAGGAGTTACGCCATCAGAAATAAGCATGAGAGCGGAGCGGATGTGGTCCGCAACGACCCGGAGGCGTACGTCATTGGCGTGGTTGGGGTCCTCAGAAGACTCGGAGCTCGTGTACGCCTTGCCCGAGAGTTCGGATGCCTTATCCAGCACCGGCCGAACCTGGTCAGTCTCGTACATGTTTTCTGCGCCCTGCAGAATCATGGCGAGCCGCTCAAGGCCAAGCCCCGTATCGATGTTCTTTTGGGGCAGCTCTCCGGCAACATCGAAATCGCTCTTGCTGCGCACCGCGGAGAGCTGATACTGCATGAACACTAGGTTCCAGATCTCGATGAACCGCGGCGAGTCTGTTTCAGGGCCGCCGGGAGGACCATAAGAGGGACCCCGGTCGTAGAAGATTTCAGAACAGGGACCGCCCGGTCCCGGCTGTCCCGTGCTCCAGTAGTTCTCGGACTCGCCAAGCTTCTGAATACGTTCTGCCGGAACGCCCACGGCATCACGCCATATTGCCAGCGCCTCGTCGTCGTCCTTGTAAACGGTTACCCAGAGACGTTCGGGATCAAGCCCATAACCGCCGTCGGCCTGCGGCGAAGTGAGCAGGCCCCATGCCAGCTTGATAGCACCCTCTTTGAAGTAATCGCCAAAGGAGAAATTGCCGCACATCTGAAAGAAGGTCCCATGGCGGGCGGTCTTTCCAACTTCCTCAATGTCTCCGGTCCTGAGGCACTTCTGGACACTCGTAGCTGTGTCGTACGGGGCAGGCTCTCTCGCCGTCAGGTAAGGAATGAAAGGAACCATTCCCGCGATGGTAAACAGCAGCGACGGATCGGAGGAGACCAAAGACGCGGAGGGAACAACCGTGTGACCGTTCTTCTGGAAGTAATCCAGCCAGCGGCCGACGATTTCATGGGACTTCATGGGGATTAATCAACCCTTCGGAGATGGCAGCTAAGCGCTGACCCTGAACAATTTAGAGACTTACGACGAGGAACTGAGGTGTCGTCGAGTGGTTAATGACTGTCCAGACCCAAAGCGGCGCGCAGCTCAACCTCACGCTCGTTCATGCTGGTTCTGAAGGTCCTCGTGAACCCATTCACGCTGTCCGTCAACGAACCTACGGCGCGGTTCAGGCTCTGAGGTCCGGCTGCCTGTTTCAGTTCAGACACCCGCCGAACAGCTATAACCCCGATTGCTATACCTGCAGACATCCAGATAACTCTTTTGATCATGAGTGGACTCCTTCAGGAATCAGCGACTACGACGGCCGCTGCCGCCCGTCGAACGGTTGGATAAAGCTGAACGCACCCCGTAGGAGAACGCGGCAATTCGGATCAGGGGCCGACCCAGCGTTGCCGCCGTCAACGCTGTAAGAGCCGAAACGTTCGCCGAGGCATCGGAAACATTGCTGGAAATGCCGTCCACCTTTCTCAGCTGCTCATGTGTCGTGGAGACCGTGCTCGTCACTTCATCAATCAGCGGTTTCGTCCCGTCGCCGACTACGCGAACCGCACTGCGAAGTTCATCGAATACCTTGCCAAGCTTCCAGATGGGAACGGCGAGCAAGGCAACCAGCACCGCGAATACTCCTGCAGCGATGAGGCCGGCGATATCTCCACCCGACATGGTTGACTCTCTTTCTTGTTTGACTCTATGTAACCGGAATCCAAGGCCGATTCTGATAAATACCCTACAACCACAACAGCCCGCGGCGTTCGCCGCGGGCTGTTGATGAGTAAAGCCGCCGTGATTGATAACGGCAGCCCGAAGAGCTGAGACTGCCTAGCGGGCGTAGTACTCCACAACGAGCTGCTCTTCACAGGTCACGGGAACCTCTACACGCTTCGGGCGGCGGACCAGGCGAGCCTGGAGCTTCTCGAGCGTGACATCGAGGTACGCGGGAACTGCCGGCAGAACGTCCCGGTGGGCGCCAGCTGCGGCGACCTGGAACGGCGTCATGACTTCGCTGCGCGTGTGGACGTGAATCAGCTGTCCCTCTGAAACGCGGAACGACGGACGGTCCACCCGAGCGCCGTCAACCATGATGTGACGGTGCACAACAAGCTGGCGGGCCTGGGAGATGGTCCGGGCGAAACCGGCGCGGAGCACCAGTGCGTCCAAACGCATTTCAAGAAGCTCGATCAGGTTTTCACCCGTCAGGCCAGCGGTGCGGCGGGCTTCTTCGAAGACCCGAGCCATCTGTGCTTCACGGATGCCGTACTGTGCGCGTAGACGCTGCTTTTCGCGCAACCGTACTGCGTAATCGCTGTCCTGCTTGCGACGAGCGCGTCCATGCTGGCCGGGGCCGTACGGCCGACGCTCCATGTACTTCTCGGCCTTGGGGGTCAAAGCTACGCCGAGGGCACGCGAGATGCGGACCTTACGGCGGGCACGTGTGTTATTCGCCACGAATACCTTCCAATAATTGCGACGGAATTTTTATCTCTGGCCTCCTTTGTGGAGAGCCTAGGCCTGTCGCTGCCTTCGGCTACAGTGCGCATCCTGTTCCACCGCACACACAACACACCCAAAGCAGGAATATGTCAGGAACGATTGAGCTGGAATGAGACTTGCCAGTCGACCAACCATCCTAGCACGCAACGTCCTTAGCCACGGCAGGAGACGGCCTCACTGGTCCCGGATAATGCTCCGCAGTTTCTCTACCCGCACCTGAAGTTCCCGCTCTGCGCCGTTGGCAGTCGGGTCATAGTAATTCCGCCCCACCAGGTCATCGGGTGCATACTGCTGGCGTGCCACCCCATGGGGCTCATCGTGCGAATAGATGTAGCCCTTTCCATGTCCGAGTTGGGATGCGCCCGGATAGTGCGCATCCCTCAAGGCGTGGGGAATCCCTTGCCCGCGGCCATTCCGGACGTCCGCTATCGCCGCGTTGATCCCCATATACGCGGCATTGGACTTGGGCGCCGTTGCCAGATGGACCACTGCCTGCGCCAGGATGATTCGTCCTTCCGGCATCCCGATCAGCTGCACGGCCTGGGCCGCAGCAACGGCGGTCTGCAGTGCGGTTGGATCTGCCATGCCTACGTCTTCGGCGGCGGATATGACGAGTCTGCGGGCAATGAACCTCGGGTCCTCCCCCGCCTCAAGCATTTTGGCGAGGTAGTGCAGGGCGGCATCAACATCAGATCCGCGCAGGGACTTGATGAACGCACTGGTGACGTCATAGTGCTGGTCCCCGGCCTTGTCATAGCGCAAAGCCGCAACGTCGAGGGCCTTCTCGGCGTGTTCGAGGGTGATCTCTACCGGGAGGGTGTCTCCATCCGGCACCGCGGAATACGCGACGCCGGCCGCAGCTTCCAGTGCCGTCAGTCCCCGGCGGGCGTCGCCGGCCGCTAGCCGGACCAGATGCTCTAGGGCCTCATCGCTGAGACTGACCCGGGAACCGAGCCCTCTCTCCTCTACAACTGCCCTCTGCAGAAGGGCGGCTATGTTCTCTGCAGTCAGGGGCTTGAGTGTCAGCAGCAGCGACCGGGACAGCAGCGGCGAAACCACCGAGAAAGACGGGTTTTCAGTGGTTGCTGCAATGAGAACAACCCACCGATTTTCCACCCCTGGCAAAAGCGCATCCTGCTGGGCCTTGTTGAACCGGTGAATCTCGTCCAGGAACAGGACGGTGGTCCGGCCGTAGAGATCACGCTCCGTCAGCGCGTCCTCCATGACACGACGAACATCCTTGACCCCGGCCGTGATCGCAGACAGCTCCACGAACTTCCGGCCGGGCCCGCGGGAAATGACGTGCGCCAACGTCGTCTTGCCTGTCCCGGGAGGCCCCCAGAGGATCGCCGATGTTGGTCCTGCCGGACCCACATCCGAGGATCCAGCGGCCAACGAACGAAGCGGGGATCCAGGGCCGAGAAGATGTTCCTGGCCGACTACATCGTCGAGTGAACGGGGCCGCATTCGCACGGCAAGCGGACTTCGCGCCCGGGCACCGCCGGTGGACGCGTCCTCATTACCGGAATCCGGCTCCGGGTGTGCGCCGCTGAACAAATCATTCACCCGGAGAGACTATCCCTCAAGGCGCAAAAGTCACTCAACGCACACCACCTGAGCCTTCACAGCCGCTGCTACCGCTTATTGCCCTTGTCCGGCTTGGCATCGACGCCAGCTTCCTTGCGCTGCTGGGCAGTAATCGGAGCGGGAGCCGCCGTCAGCGGATCGAAACCGTTGCCCGTCTTCGGGAAGGCGATGACGTCGCGAATCGAATCAGTTCCGGCAAGCAGTGCGACGACGCGGTCCCAGCCAAAAGCAATTCCGCCATGCGGAGGTGCGCCGTACTTGAAGCCTTCGAGCAGGAAGCCAAACTTTTCCTGTGCCTGTTCCTGGGTCAATCCCATGACAGCAAATACGCGCTCCTGCATGTCACGATCGTGGATACGGATCGAACCACCGCCGATCTCGTTGCCGTTACACACGATGTCGTAGGCATAGGCAAGAGCAGATTCAGGATCAGTATCGAACGTATCGGCAAATTCCGGCTTGGGGGCCGTGAAAGCGTGATGAACTGCGGTCCATTTGCCGGAGCCGACTGCAACATCACCGGACTCGACAGCAGCAGCTGCCGGCTCGAACATCGGGGCATCGACGACCCAGACAAAGGACCAGGCATCCGGATCAATCAAACCGGTGCGATGGCCGATCTCCACGCGTGCCGCTCCAAGCAACGCCCGCATGGGAGTCCGCTCCCCCGCACCGAAGAACACACAGTCTCCGGGAGCTGCGCCAACGGCCTCGGCCAAACCAGCGCGCTCAGTATCCGTCAGGTTCTTGGCAACGGGGCCGGAGAGCTCGCCGTCGTCCTGGATCAGCACGTAGGCCAGACCCTTGGCGCCTCGCTGCTTTGCCCATTCCTGCCAGGCATCGAGCTGACGACGCGGCTGAGATGCGCCGCCGGGCATGACAACAGCGCCAACGTAAGGTGCCTGAAAAACGCGGAATGTCGTGTCTTTGAAGAAATCCGTCAGCTCCGTCAGCTCCAGATCAAAACGGAGGTCTGGCTTGTCTGACCCGTACCTGGCCATCGCCTCCGTGTACGTGATCCGCTGGATGGGCCGCGGCACCTGAACATCGATGAGGGACCACAGAGCGGCAACAATGCGCTCGCCCAGCTCGATGATGTCGTCTTCTTCCACGAAACTGGCTTCAATATCCAGCTGGGTGAACTCCGGCTGACGGTCCGCACGGAAGTCTTCGTCGCGGTAGCATCGCGCCAGCTGGTAGTACTTCTCCATGCCGCCAACCTGCAGCAGCTGCTTGAACAACTGTGGAGACTGCGGCAGGGCATACCAGGAGCCCGGGGCCAGACGCGCGGGAACAACGAAGTCGCGGGCACCTTCCGGTGTGGATCGAGTGAGCGTCGGAGTCTCGATCTCGATGTACCCGTCCTGATGCAGGAGTTCCCTAGCCGTACGATTTGCCTCGGAACGAAGACGCATGTTGTGCGCGGGCCCCGGCCGACGCAAATCCAGATACCGGTGCCGAAGCCGTGCTTCCTCGCCAACCTCAACGTGCTCGTCAATCTGGAACGGCAGCGGGTCCGAAGCGCTGAGCACCTTCACAGTGTCGGCAATGACCTCCACGCTGCCGGTGGCCAGAGCCGCGTTCTCGTTACCCTCTGGCCTTTGCTGGACCGTTCCGGTGACCTGCAGGACAAACTCGTTCCGGAGGGCATTGAAGACCTCCTCTTCACGGACGACAACCTGTGCAAAGCCAGACGCGTCTCGCAGGTCAAGGAAAGCCACGCCACCGTGATCACGACGACGAGCCACCCAACCAGTCAGGGTTACGGTCTGTCCAATGTGCTCGGCCCGCAGGGCGCCGAGTTCATGTGTGCGCAGCACAGAGTTCCTTCCGGATAACAACAGCGGACCGCTGCATGGTCATTCATGCGCATCCGCCGATAGAGTTGAATCGATCCTGATCGAGTTTACCTTCGCGCGTGAAGTTCGCGCACAACGGAGGCCTTGACGTCCCTTGGGATCCCAGTGAAATGGACTCTGCCAAGGAGAAATAGACATGGCGATGACGAGCGCATCCCATCCATCGCGACAACTCGGTGGGTTCGATGCCACCACCGTGGGCATCGGGTCCATGATCGGCGCCGGCGTGTTTGTGGTCTATCCACCTGCCGCTGCCTCTGCCGGAACTTTGCTGCCGTTGGCCCTCCTGCTCGCAGCACTCGTGGCGTTGTGCAACGCAACAGCGACTGTCCAACTCGCAGCTGTCCATCCTGAGAGCGGCGGTACGTACATCTACGGGCGTAGGCAACTCGGAGAATGGTCAGGATTCATCGCGGGCTGGAGCTTCGTGACGGGAAAGACCGCGTCATGCGCCGCGATGGCTTTCACCCTGGGCATCTATCTGCTGCCTGGAAACGAACGGGCGGCTGCGGTGGGAGCCGTCGTCATTGTGACAGCTATCAATCTGTTCGGCATTACGCGGACGGCCTGGGCTACCCGAATCATCGTCTCTGTGGTGATCGCGGTGCTCGCGTTCGTTCTGGTGGCAGCGTTCGCCTCGTCAGGACCCGAGAACGCGGGAACCATTGACACGTCCGCACGAGGAGTCCTCCAGGCCTCTGCACTGCTGTTCTTTGCCTTCGCGGGCTACGCCCGTATTGCCACCATGGGCGGCGAAGTCCACCACCCGGAAAAGAACATCCCACGCGCAGTTTTCGGCGCTCTCGGTTTCACGCTGCTTCTGTACGTCGTGCTGGCGCTGGCCCTGACACACAACCTCGGAATTGAGACGCTAGCCCGCTCCGAGGCACCCCTGATGGATGTCTTCAGAAACTCCGACGACGGCGTCAGCATCAGCGTAGTCACCGTTGCGGCGGTTCTGGCGTGTCTGGGAGGGCTTCTGGCGCTGCTGGCGGGCATCAGCCGCACCGTCTACGCTATGGCTTCCGAAGGCGATCTACCCATCTTCCTGAGCCGTCTGGGAAGAAGGTTTCATGCGCCTGTCGTGGCAGAGCCGCTGGTCGCCGTCGTCGTCATCATCCTGATCCTGACCACCGACGTCCTTACGGTTGTCGGTTTTTCCAGCTTTGGCGTTCTGCTCTATTACTCGGTGACAAATGCCTCAGCGATGACGCTCAGCAAGCGGCCCTGGTACGCACCACGCGCCCTCAACATTGCCGGTTTTGCGGGCTGCCTGCTGCTGGCGTTCACGCTGCCGCTAACGTCGGTGCTGGTCATGCTCTCAGTACTCGCCGTGGGAATCGCTGGTCGGGCGATCAGGCTTGCGGTTCTGCGGCGCTGACTGTCGGGAGCAGGTCCGCTGCCGGCGGGCTCCAGAGATCCGGATCAGCAGGGGTCTGCTGGCCTGAACGGATGTCCTTCACTTCGTGAGAGCCGTCCTCAGATGTAAACCATACGAATGGGATACCGCGGCGGTCAGCGTATTTGATCTGCTTGCCAAACTTTTCTGCCTTGCCTGCCACTTCCACGCAGATCCCGCGGCGACGGAGCTGTGCAGCTACGTCCTGAGCCGCTGACCATGAACTGTCGTCGGTGAGCGTGACTAGGACCGCTGTCGGGACTGATCTGGACGGCACCGCAGCCCCTGTCGCCAGAATCCTCGATACCAGGCGCGACACACCAATGGAGAGTCCCACTCCCGGGAAGACACGGTTGCCTTTGGCTGCCAGCGAGTCGTATCGTCCGCCGGAGCAGACCGACCCAAGCTGTTCGTGACCGACCAAGACCGTCTCGTAAACCGTGCCGGTGTAGTAGTCGAGACCTCGCGCAATGCTCAGGTCCGCGACAACCCTTCCCGGCGCACGACGGGTCGCTTCCGATATGACCGCGGAGAGTTCCGTGATCCCCTGCTCGAGCAGTTCATTGCTCACACCAAGGCTGCGGACCTGATCCGCGAAGCTCTCATCCTCTGTACAGATGGACGCCAGCTTCAGTGCTGCCTGAGCCTGTTCCTCGGAAGCACCCAGTTCCTCGCGTAGCAGGGCAGCAACCTTTTCGGGGCCGATCTTTTCCAGCTTGTCGATACTGCGCAGGACGCCGGCAGTATCCGTCAGGCCCAACCCCCGGTAGAAGCCCTCCGCCAGTTTCCGGTTGTTCACGCGCACTCTAAAGTCCGGTACCGGGAGGGACTCAAGTGCCTCGACAACCACCAGCGCAAGCTCGACGTCGTAATGGAACGGCAATTCGCCATCACCCACGACATCGATGTCCGCCTGCACGAATTCGCGGAAACGGCCGTCCTGCGGGCGTTCTCCACGCCAGGCTTTCTGCATCTGGTAACGACGGAACGGAAATGCGAGGTGTCCGGCGTTCTCAACCACATAACGTGCAAAAGGAACTGTCAGGTCGAAATGCAGCGCCAGCTGATCCGGCCGTGTTCCGGCGTCTGAGGATGCTTTATCGGCGTCGTGGATCCGGTTCAGCACATAGACTTCCTTGTCGATCTCGCCTTTCCGCAGCAGCTGGGCCACGGTCTCTACGGAACGCGTTTCAATGCTTGAAAATCCATGCAGCTCGAAGACACGCCGCAGGGTGTCGAGAACGTGCAGCTCGACGATCCGCTCCTGGGGCAGGAGTTCCGGAAATCCTGAGAGTGTTGCCTTGCGGGCCATGCGTGATGTTCTCCTTGCCGATAACGGAAGCGATAATGCGATCCTCATTTTATGGGCCCCCGCTCGGCCCCGCCTAATAAGGTAGCCTCAATCAATACCCACAGTGCCACGGTATCGGCACCGGCTGCCGAAACAATACGAGTGAAAGAGTTCCAGCGGTGACAGAGAGTCAGCAATCCGACGAAACCACATCCAGCGCTCCTGCGGAATCGGCAGGTAACACGGAAGAGAGTTCACGGCCGACGCCGCGGGTCTCCTCAGTTCCCACGCCAGCCGCTCTGGCCAAGCGCCCGGCAGCGACGGCGTCCGGACCCCAATCAGCGCAGCAGGTCAGCGCTCCCCCAACGCACACCACATCCCTGGCCGAAGCGCGCAAATTCGCGCGCGTCGAAGCCGATGGTCACGTTTTCCTCCTGATCGACGGCGGCGAACACCCTGTAGGACAGTATCCGGATGCTACCGAGGACGAAGCGCTGGCGTACTTTGTCCGAAAGTACGACGAAGTGGCCAGCCAGATCACGCTGATGGAACAGCGGGTCACCGCCAAGGCTCCCTCCACGGATATGCGCAAAACTGTTTCGCACCTCCGGGAGCTCGTGGCAGCGCGGCACATGGTCGGAGATGTGCCGTCTCTGGAGTCGCAGCTCGAGAAGCTCGACGCTGGCATTCGCGAGCTCGAGAAATCAGAACAGCAACAGCACGAAGCTGCGCGGGCAGCCGAGCTGGCCTCCCGCGAAGCCATTGTTGCCGAAGCGGAAGAGCTGGCAGCCAAGGATCCCGCATCGATCCAGTGGAAAACCACGAGCACCCGCATGAACGAACTCTTCGATGCGTGGAAGCAGGCGCAGAAATCGGGAACCCGCCTCGGACGTTCCACTGAGGACGCTCTATGGAAGCGATTCCGCTCTGCCAGAACAACTTTCGACAGGCACCGCCGCGCTTACTTCTCGCAATTGGACCATGACAACGCGGAAGCCAAAGCTGCGAAGGAAAAACTCATCGCCGAGGCCGAAGCCCTGTCCACGTCGACAGATTGGGGACGTACAGCGGCAGAGTACCGGCGTCTCATGGACGAGTGGAAGGCGTCGCGCCGAGCAGGGCGGAAGGATGACGATGCGTTGTGGACACGTTTCCGGGCCGCACAGGATCAGTTCTTCGCAGCGCGCAAGGCAGCCAATGAGGTCATTGACGAGGAGTTCGCGAAGAACCTGATCGTCAAGGAAAAGCTCCTGAAAGAAGCACAGGAGATCAATACCAAGGACCCGGTAGCGGCACGAAAGGCACTACAGACCATCCGCGACAAGTGGGAAGAGGCGGGCAAGGTTCCGCGAGGAGATATGGGTCGTATCGAGGCCGGCCTACGTTCTGTCGAGGATGCGGTCAAAGCGGCAGAAGATGAGAAATGGGAGCGGACCAACCCTGAGACGCAGGCCCGTACCAACAGTGCCTTGTCACAATTGGAGGCTGCTATCGCCTCGCTCGAAGCGGACCTCGAGAAGGCCCAGGCGTCCGGAGACAGCGGTCAGATCCGCAAGGCGCAGGAAGCTCTTGTGGCGCGTCAGCAGTGGCTCGAGATGCTGCAGAAGACCGCCAGCAACTTTGAGTAGCTAGAGGGCCACGACTCGGTTTTCCGAGTTTCCGGCCAGAGCCCGGGCGCAAGTTATCCACAATGCTTGCACCCGGGCTTTTCATTTGGCGCGGCATTGGGAAAGCTGGGAGCATGCCCCGCCGCTCTCCTGATCTCCTGCCCTCCTATCCCACCAGGCCTGGCAGCGCCAAGGACCGCGCCGAGAGTGCCAGCTCTGTCATCCGCACCGCACCAAGCACACAGTTATTCACAGCAGGCGGTACATTCACGCATCCCGAACTTCAATCGATGGCAATCGACGGCCTGGTTCAACGGGTCTATGGCCGCTCCTACCGTATTAGTGGGGTTTCGGAGACCCCGGCACTTCGCGCATTATCTGCGCTCAATGCATTGCCGCCAACGCTTCGGCGAAGGGTGACGCTTGGACGGGCGACTGCCGCCTGGGTTCTTGGATGCGCTGGTCCTCCGGACAAATTGAGCCTCCTCACCGACCACAGGCGACGCACGAGCGCCCTACGACCGTTCAGCGATGCCGTCATGCACGAAGTGGCCCTCGGCCCCATGGATGTCGTCATCATCGGGGGTGTTCGCGTGACCACTCCCCTGCGGACTGCCATGGATATTGCACTGCATGGCAGTGAGCAGACCGCTGGCGACATCCTTCGGAGGCTCGCGCTGCACCCGCAACTGGGTTGTTCATTGCGCAGCGTTGCACTGATGCTGGAGAACGTGTCGCGGGCTCCTGGAAAGGCGCGTGCGCTCTCACGCCTCCAGGAGGCGATGGACCAGACTGCAGAAGGCGTGGCTAGCGTCGCCGACCGTCCGTAGCGCGGTACACGTCGAACACGCCGTCGATCCGGCGAACAGCTCCAAGGATGTGGCTCAGATACTTTGGATCGCCAAGCTCGAAAGCGAAGCGCGACATAGCCACACGGTTGCGCGATGTGCTCACGCTAGCGGAGAGAATGTTCACATGGTTTTCTGACAGTACTTTCGTTACGTCGGTCAGTAGACTCTTGCGGTCCAAGGCCTCTACCTGAATATCCACCAGGTACACGCTTGACTGCGTCGGCGCCCATTCAACCTCGACCATTCTGCCGGTCTGTTCCTTGAGGTCCTGAACATTTCGGCAGTCTGCGCGGTGAACGGACACGCCTGAACCGCGGGTCACAAAGCCGACGATGTCATCCGGTGGGACTGGTGCACAACAACGAGCAAGTTTGACCCATACATCACCGACCCCACGCACCATGACACCAGCGTCAGAGAAACGCGGGCGCTTGGTAGTTGTGGTGACCGGAGCCTCTGTCATCTGCTCATCGGCGTCGTCATGCCCGCCAGCCAGAGCCACCAGATGTTCAATGACGTTCTGGGCGGAAGAATGGCCGTCACCGACTGCCGCATACAACGCAGCGATATCCTGGTGCCGTAGCTCCTCAGCAACCGCAAGGAGCGCATCGTGGGTCATCATGCGCTGCAGTGGCAGATTCTGCTTCCGCATGGCCCGAGTGAGAAGATCCTTGCCCTTTTCGATCGCTTCTTCGCGGCGTTCCTTGGTAAACCACTGCCGGATCTTGTTTCGCGCACGCGGGCTTTTAACGAAGCCCTGCCAGTCCTGGCTAGGGCCCGCACCTTCCGCTTTTGAGGTGAACACCTCCACCCAGTCGCCATGATTGAGTTCGCTGTTCAACGGCACCAGCTTGCCGTTGACGCGTGCGCCGATCGTGCGATGGCCCACCTCTGTATGGACCGCATAGGCAAAATCAACGGGCGTCGATCCGGCCGGAAGAGCCATCACCTCGCCTTTGGGCGTGAAAACGAAAACCTCCTGGGCGTTGATCTCAAACCTGAGCGAATCAAGGAACTCATCAGGATCGGATGTCTCCTGCTGCCAGTCAACCAGGCTTCGCAGCCACCCCATGTCACTGTTCTCAGGGGTGCCGCCCTGTTTGGCACCGTTGGACTTGTACTTCCAGTGTGCCGCGACGCCGTACTCTGCGCGCCGGTGCATGTCGTGGGTACGGATCTGAATTTCCACTGGTTTGCCCGATGGACCGATAACGGTGGTGTGGAGTGATTGGTACATGTTGAACTTGGGCATCGCTATGTAATCTTTGAAACGCCCCGGAAGCGGGTTCCACCGCGAATGGAGCGTGCCCAGAACCGCGTAGCAGTCGCGCACGCTGTCCACGAGGACGCGGACTCCCATCAGGTCATGGATATCGTCGAAGTCCTTACCCCGAACGATCATTTTCTGGTAGATCGAGTAGTAATGCTTCGGGCGTCCGGTAATCGTCGCCTTGATCTTGACGTCCTTCAGATCTTCGGCGATTTTGGTGCGTACCGTGGAAAGATACTTTTCCCGCTCTGGAGTGCGATCTCCAACCATCCGCACGATCTCTTCGTAGACCTTGGGATGCAGAGCAGCAAATGACAGGTCCTCAAGTTCCCACTTGATGGTGTTCATACCGAGGCGGTGTGCAAGCGGAGCGAAGATCTCCAGTGTCTCCCGGGCCTTGCGGGCTGATGATTCCGCCGATACAAACCGCCAGGTACGCGCATTATGGAGACGGTCGCACAGCTTGATCACGAGGACTCGAATGTCCTTGGCCATCGCGACGACCATCTTCCGGACCGTCTCGGATTGTGCGGCATCCCCGAACTGCACTTTGTCGAGCTTCGTGACACCGTCAACCAACATGGCCACTTCGCTGCCAAACTCGCGGCGCAACTGGTCAAGAGTGTAGGAAGTGTCTTCAACAGTGTCGTGAAGGAGGGCCGCAGCGAGGGTGGTACCGCTCATGCCCAGTTCTGCCATGATGGTGGCCACCGCGACAGGATGGGTGATGTACGGGTCCCCGCTCTTGCGCTTCTGACCTTCGTGGCTGCGCTCCGCTACGCGGTAGGCGCGCTTGATCAGCTCAAGGTCTTCCTTGGGGTTATTGACGCGCACCGTACGGAGCAATGGCTCCAGGATTGGCGAATAATCGGCCTGACCTCTGCCTGTCAGCCGCGCAAGTCGTGAAATGGTGCGCTCACGTCGCCCACCGGAACCGTCACTCGCCGTACCCTGACGGTCAGGGCGTGGAGCAGCCTTGGAATCTCCTGTGCCGTTTCCCTCCCGTGCCTGGGATCCATCCTCGGCTCTGGCATTCTCAGCCATCTGCGCTCCTTCCCGTTGCCCGGTGCTGCGACCTCTGCTGGTTACAGCATAAGCCCGCGCCTAGACGACTGCCCCGTTACCCGCCAGTCCGTCCTCGTTGCTCCTGCGCTTATCGACTCGCTTGGACTGCCGCTTGATCTCCGGTTCACGCAGGCGAAGCCCTGCGTAGAGCGGCGCCGCAACGAACACGGTAGCCAGAGTTCCGACAATGATTCCGACGAACAATGCCAGGGAGAGGTCCCGAAGGGTACCGGCGCCCAGGAGCAGCGCACCAATAAAGAGTACGGATGCCACGGGAAGCACAGCGACTACCGATGTGTTGATGGAACGGACCAACGTCTGGTTGATGGCCAGGTTCACCTGCTCGGCAAAGCTTCGTTTCGTGGAGACGTCGACATCTTCGGTATTTTCACGCACCTTGTCGAACACTACAACGGTGTCATAGAGGGAGTAGCTGAGGATTGTCAGAAAGCCGATAACCGCTGAAGGTGTTACCTCGAAGTTGCTCAACGAGTAGATTCCTGCGGTGACGAACATAACGACAAAGAGCCCGACCATAGCCGCGAGCGACATTTTCCAGGTTCTGAAATAGAGCGCCATCAGAACGGCTCCCAGCAGTACAAAGACAACAAATCCTGTGATCGCCTTGCTGCTGACGTCCTCTCCCCAGGTGGGACCGATGTAATTCGAGGTCACCTCGTCCTGGGTTACGTCGTAGGCCTCAATGAGGTTGTCCTTGACCTGGAGCGTCTGGTCATCGCTCAGCCGGTCCATCTGAATACGCATGGTGTTCGGGGCGATGTTGGTCACCGTGGGTTCGGCACCCGTGTTGACACCGGCGATAGCCTCCTCACCGATACTGATGTCCGTGTTCTCAACCGAGGAAACGGTGAACTCCGAACCGCCGCGAAATTCGATTCCAAGGTTGAAGCCGCCCTTGGCGATGGGAATGAGGATGGAAACCAGAACAGCGATACCAGCAATCCAGTACCAGAGCTTGCGTTTACCCACGAATGGATAGGACCGCTTGCCCGTGTAGAGCTCGTTACCGAAGGTGGCGAATTTGGACGTGACCGACATTATTTGTTCTCCTCCTTCGGAGCCGAATTGCTCCCGGCATAAACGTTGCGCTCTGCACCTTCTGCTTTTCGCCTCTCAGCGATCGTCATGCGGCGCTCAGCCTCTTTCGACGCCGATTTGTTACGCGTTCGCACGGGCTTGGCATCTGCAGCATCGGCCTGGCCTGCAGCGGCCGATGGTTCGCGCAGCCGGCCTGCCCCGCGGTAAAGGGGTACGACGTCGAGGAGTCGGGGATCCAGCCCCGACCAGCGGTGTCCCCCGCCGAAGAACTTCGTCTTGGCCAGAAGCTGCATCACAGGGTGAGTGAAGAGGAAGACCACTATGAGGTCCGCAATGGCAGTAAGGCCGAGAGTGAAGGCGAAGCCTCGCACGCTGCCAACTGCGACAAAGAACAGTACGACCGCTGCAAGGAGGTTCACGGCCTTCGAGGCGAGAACAGTCTGCTTGGCCCGCCGCCAACCGTTTTCAACAGCCGAAACCATTCCCCGGCCATCACGCAGCTCATCGCGTATTCGTTCAAAGTAGACGATGAATGAGTCAGCGGTCTGACCAATCGCCACAATGAGACCCGCCACACCGGCCAGAGACAGCCGGTAGTTCTGGGTCCAGCCGAGAATCGCGATCGATAGATACGTCAGCACTCCAGCAACCACAAGAGACGCGATAGTAACCAAGCCGAGCATGCGGTACTGGAACATCGAATAGACCGCGACCAGGAGCAGACCGATCACACCGGATATGAGACCCAAACGGAGCTGGTCTGCGCCAAGCGTGGCAGAAATCTGCTGTTCGCTCTGGATCTCGAAGCTGATAGGCAGGGCACCGTACTTCAACTGTTCCGCGAGAGCAGCCGCCGATTCTTCCGTGAAGCTGCCGCTGATGGATGGCTTCCCGTCCGGGATCACCGCGTTGGTGGTCGGAGCCGAGATGACGGTACCGTCCAGGACGATGGCGAACTGGTTACGCGGGTCCATCTGACCGAACGCGTAGAGACGCTCGGTTACTTCCTTGAACTTGTCTGTTCCTTCACCGTTGAAGTCAATGTTGACAGCCCACTCGTTCAGGGTCTGACCCTGCGAGTTGGTCTGGAGACCAAAGCCCGCCGTTTCGATGGCGGTTCCGGGTACGGCGACGGGGCCAAGAATGTATTTGCTGCCTGTGTCTGGTTCACACGAAACCATAGGCTTATCAGGATCCGCGGGTTCAGCGGCAGGTTCCAGAGCCTTTGGATCGGTACAGTCCAGGCTCTCAAACTTCTTCTGCAGCTCCGGGGTAACCCAGTTGAGGTCGCTGCCGTTGGTTGGCTCTGCCGTTGGAGTCATGAGCTGATCTTCAGGAGTGGGTGTCTCGGCCGCAGGAGCGGGGGCCCTCATCAGGACTGGCCTGAACTCCATCTGGGCCGAGGCCTGAATCAGGTCACGGGTCTCGGAATCGGGAATGCCAGGAAGACTGACCACAACATTGCGGCCGGACTGGGTTGTGATTTCAGCTTCGGAAACGCCACTGCCATCCACACGCTGCCGAATAATCGAGACGGCCTGGTCCAGCTGCTCCTGAGTGATTTCTTCGCCGCCGCCCTGGACCTTGGGCGCCAGAATCATCTGGGTGCCGCCTTCCAGGTCCAACGCGAGCTTGGGCGCCCACGAGGCGTTGCCCCACATGGTGCCGCCGCCAAGGGTGAGGGCTAGGGCAGCAAATATGACCCCCAACCAGATGAGAGTTCTCCGTGCAGCCTTGACAGGGCTATGTGGTGACATGGTGGTTCTTTCCGTTAACAGCAGTCAGCATGCACGGCCGGCCTTTGACCGCAGCTGCGGTCAGGCGGCGCATGGCACTGCTGGACAGTGAGGACTAGTTGTCTTTGTTCTTGTCTTCGCGGTTCAGCCGCTCGGCAGTCTCCTGAGGCGTTTCCGCTGGCGTTGTGGAGCCCGCGGTTTCCAGCGAGGATGCGTCATCCGGAACCTCAGATGAAGCAGGGGATCCGTCAGCGGGAGTCTGTTCTACAACTTTGGTCAGGACCTGCATGTGTACCGTGGCGTGGGTGCCGGGAGCAATCTCCAGCACGGCCTTGTTCTCTTCCTCGTCGATCGAAACGACAGTGCCGAAGAGTCCGAAATTGGTCATGACCGCTGTTCCGGGGACCATCTGGCTACGCTGTTCCTGAATCTGCTTCTGCGCGGTGCGCTGCTTCCGGAACATGAGGACAATGAGGACGACGAGGGCAAGGGGCAGGAGGAGGTTGATGAAGTTAATTCCACCGGTTTCCGGATTTCCGCTCTCGGCGAGGACATGTAGGAGCACGTGGGCTGCTTCCGTTTCTGTTGCTGGTGGTTGCTCACCGGAATTTTCCCGGCGCGCTCAGGCACATATGGGCGCGTAGGGCGCACATCTGTACAAAGCGTCAGATCAGTCTACGCCGACCATGCCGATTGTCGCGACGTCCATCACATTAAAGCCAGTTGGGAACTTCTCCCTCGTCGTCGAGCAGGTAGCTATTTTCCGCTCCAGACTGCGCGTTTCCCGCACGCTCCAGCCCAAGATGCTCCCAAGCCGCAGGCATGGCTATTCTCCCCCTCGGCGTGCGGCCGAGAAGCCCTTCGCGAACGAGAAAAGGTTCCGCGACCGTTTCCACCGTTTCGGGTTCCTCACCGACGGCTATGGCGATGGTCGACAGACCGACGGGGCCGCCGTCGAACTTTGTGATCAGGGCGTGAAGCACAGCCCTGTCCAGGCGATCCAGTCCGCGCTCGTCCACTTCATACATGTCCAGGGCCGCACAGGCTGCAGTGTCGTCAATGTGGTCGACCTTGTGGACAAGAGCCCAATCCCGGACGCGTCGCAGAAGCCTGTTCGAGATACGCGGAGTACCCCTGGACCGACCGGCGACTTCCGCGAACGCGGACGACGTCACGCGCATGTCCATGAGCATGGCCGAGCGCCTCAGCACGAGTTCAAGTTCCTGACTGGAATAGAACTCCAGATGACCGGTGAATCCGAAGCGGTCGCGCAGCGGCCCCGGCAGTAGCCCTGCTCGTGTTGTAGCACCAACAAGCGTGAACGGGGGCAGCTCCAGCGGAATGGCAGTGGCACCCGCTCCCTTGCCGACCACGATGTCGACCCGGAAGTCCTCCATCGCCATGTAGAGCATTTCTTCCGCAGGGCGGGACATCCGGTGAATCTCGTCCAGAAACAGGACCTCACCTTCGGTCAGGGAGGACAGTATGGCTGCAAGGTCACCAGCATGCTGGATCGCCGGGCCGGAGGTGATACGTAACGGCGCATTCATTTCTGCCGCAATGATCATCGCCAGCGTCGTCTTTCCCAGCCCGGGAGGGCCCGACAACAACACATGGTCAGCGCTACGTCCGCGGAGCCGGGAAGCTTCCAGCACCAACGACAGCTGGTTTCTGACGCGCTTCTGCCCCACGAAATCATCCAGCGTCCGCGGGCGGAGCGCAGCCTCGACAGCGCGGTCCTCCGGATCTGACCCGGAGGAGACCACGTTGGAATCTGCTGAACCCTGCCGGTCACTGCTCATGCATTCATACCTTCATCCGAGATCCGACGCGGGCGCCGTCCTGGCCCAGCAGCCGCAATGTCACACGCAGAATCTCCCCCACATTGCCTGTTGCCACCGTATCCGGATCATTCTTTACAGCATCGTCGATGGCCGCCCCTGCGTCCTTCTCAGACCAACCGAGCCCGGTCATCGCCTGGAGGACCTGCGTGCGCCAGCTATGGCTGCCGCCCGGCGTGGATGTGGTGCCATCCACGGGGACAAGCTTGTCCGTGAGTTCCAGGACGATCCGGCGCGCCCCTTTGGGGCCGATCCCCGGAACTTTGCTGAACGCTTTGTCATCGCCGCTCGAGGCGGCAATGCGAATGGCCTCCGGCGTGTGGACTGCGAGAACCGCAAGGCCCAACCGTGGACCGACTCCGCTGACGCCAATCAGCGTTTCGAAAACTGTGCGCTGTTCAGCATCAGCAAAACCGTAGAGCGTCATGGAATCCTCGCGCACAATCAGCGATGTATGAAGCACGGCCTGCTGTCCCTCGATGAGGCCGGCGAGCGTTTGCGGTGTGGCGTGGACGAGCATGCCCATTCCGTGAACGTCAAGGATCGCACTGTGCAGTCCGACATGCGCCACTTCACCCCGAAGCAAACTGATCACAATGAACCTCCTGCAAAAAGATAAATCCGAACATATCTACGAATACTCTACGTGCTGCTGAACGGCTTGTGCCTCAGGCGCACCGGGCATCTGGCCGGAGGCGGTCAGCGCTTGCGTCCGGCCGCGGGACGCCTGGCCTGAGCCTCGGCCTGAGCCCATGCCCGTTGCGCCGCCGTTTGTCCCGATCCCTGTCGGCCTCCAGATCCCGCTCCTGCCGAGGATATTCCCGACCGCCACGCATGCGTGATGGCCAGCGCCAGGGCATCCGCCGCGTCGGCAGGCCGGGGCGGGGTATCAAGACCAAGGATGCGGGTGACCATCTGGGTCACCGCTTCCTTACCGGCCTGCCCGTTGCCCGTCACCGCGGCTTTCACTTCGGTGGGCGTGTGGAGAGCAACCGGTAAACCACGGCGGGCAGCTGCGGCAATCACCACGCCAGAAGCTTGCGCGGTTCCCATGACGGTGCTGACGTTCAACTGGCTGAACACACGCTCGACGGCGACCACGTCAGGTTTGTGCCTGTCGAGCCACTCGTCGATAGCCAGGGCTATGGTCAGCAGACGCTTGTCCAGACTCTCATCCGCAGCGGTGCCTACCACTCCGACGGCAACCAAAGTTGCCGTCCGGTTCCCTGCTACATCGACGATGCCGATACCGCACCGGGTGAGACCGGGATCGACCCCGAGCACTCGAAGGCTCACAGGCTTTCCGTCCTGACCCGGTTCTCGATCCTGACGGCTAGTCCTCGTTGTCCAGTTGCGCCATGACCTCGGCGGAAATGTCCGCGTTGGAGTACACGTTCTGTACGTCGTCGAGTTCCTCGAGGGCGTCAACGAGTTTGATGAACTTCTTGGCAGCCTCCGCGTCCAGGTCGACAGACATCGACGGCACGAACTCCGCTTCATCCGTTTCGTATTCAATGCCTGCTTCTTCGAGCGCGCTCACTACCGCACGAAGGTCCTGAGGTTCAGAGATGACGTCGAAGCTCTCGTTGGATTCCTTGACCTCTTCGGCCCCGGCATCCAGAACAGCCATCAGGACGTCGTCCTCGGAGAGATCTTTGGCCGGAAGACTGACGACTCCCTTGCGGGCAAACATGTAGGCCACAGACCCGGGATCAGCCATGGACCCGCCATTACGGGTCACCATCAGACGGACCTCCGAAGCTGCACGGTTTTTGTTGTCCGTCAGACACTCGATGAGCATGGCCGAACCTTGGGGGCCGCGAGCTTCGTAAATGATCTCCTGATAGTCCACGGCTTCGCCGAGCAAACCCGCGCCACGCTTCACGGCCCGGTTGATGTTATCGATGGGGACCGACGTCTTCTTGGCCTTCTGAACAGCCAATTCAAGGCCAGGGTTACCCGCCATGTCAGCTCCGCCAGCTCTGGCCGCAACCTCAATATTTTTGATCAGTTTGGCAAACGACTTGGCACGCTTGGCGTCAATGATGGCCTTTTTGTGCTTGGTCGTAGCCCATTTGGAATGTCCCGACATGCTCTACGATTCTCCTCTGATCATCTGGATAAAAAGTTCATGGATCCGGTGGTCCCCCGATACTTCAGGGTGGAAAGAGGTGGCCAACAGGTTCCCGGAACGGACTGCGACAATTCTAGCGACCCCGCGCTCGGGAGCGCTTCCGGATTCGTTGGATGGTTCAACGCACGCCAATACCTCTACGTCCTCGCCGATGCTCTCGACCCACGGTGCCCGAATAAATACTGCCCGGACGGGCTCCACCGGCACAGAGCCGGCGTCGTACCTGTGGAGACGGTCCAACCCCGCAAATTGAAGGTCGGTTTCGAAGGACTCCCGCTGCCTTCCGAAAGCATTCCTCCGTACCACCATGTCGATCCCGCCCAGTGTCTTTTGAGAGACGCCATCGCGCGAAGCCGCCGGGTCCACAATCTGGTCCGCGAGCATAATCATTCCCGCGCAGGATCCGTATACCGGCAGTCCGTCGCTGATCGCTTCGCGTAACGGATCTGCAAGCCCGAAGAGCCGGGTGAGCTTGTCCATCACGGTGGACTCACCGCCAGGTATGACCAGCCCGTCGACACCACGAAGATCTTCGGGACGACGGACTGGAACTGACGATGCACCGCACGCGTTGACCGCCATTGAATGCTCACGAAAATCACCCTGAAGTGCGAGAACGCCCACCACGGTAGGACGACCAACCTGGACGGACGCGCGGGTCAGGGACCGGTCGGTGGAGGAAGTAGCAGTCACCAGACCATCATAGGTGCCACGGAACCACCGCTGCCGTTCACGGGATGAAGCCGGGCCAAACGGTCCTAGCAAGTAGCATTGAGACAGACTTGAAAGCAACAGAAGAGGGTTCCAACATGTGCGGTATCGCCGGGTATTACGGTTTCGGGGACAACATCGAGCTCCTGAAAACCATGAACAGCTGTATTGAGCACCGCGGCCCCGACGGCGAGGGATACTTCACAGAAGGTCAAACAGGACTCGCCCACAGGCGCTTGTCGATCATCGACATCGAACACGGCCAGGAACCCATGATCAGCGCGGACGGGAAAACCGTTCTTGTCTACAACGGCGAGGTTTACAACTACCTGGATCTTCGCGCGGAGCTTGAAGCGCTGGGCCGCACCTTTCGCACAAAGTCAGACACAGAGGTAGTCCTGCAGTCCTATGAAGAGTGGGGCGAGGGCGCTTTCGACCGCTTCAACGGGATGTTCGGTCTAGCCATTTTTGACGGCGTGCGGGAGCGAACTGTGCTCGCCCGAGACCACTTCGGCATCAAACCCCTCTACTATGCCAACGCCGGAACGACGGTCGCTCCGAAGATTCTTTTCGCTTCAGAAATTTCCCCGCTGCTGAACAGCGGGCAGATTCCGCGTGCGGCCAATGACCGCATCCTGTACCGCTACCTGCAGTTCCGCATTCACGACGACGAAGCCGAGACATTCTTTGACGGCGTCAAGAAGCTGCTGCCGGGCGAGCAAATGGTCATCGATCATGCAACAGGTTCTTTTGAGATCACAGCATTCACAAGACTCCGTGAGGAACTCCTTGAGCTGTCGTCCGTTAACCGCCCGTACGGCGACGACGTCGTGGACGAGTACCGTGAACGGTTTACCGAAGCGGTGAGGCTCCGGCTGCAAGCTGACGTTCCGGTAGGTTCAGCGCTGTCCGGCGGTTTGGACTCCTCCGCCGTTGTAGTCACCATCAATCAGCTCATGCAGGAACATGCTGCCGCCACTGACTCGGTGGGCGCCTCGCAGCAAACCTTCAGCGCAGTCTTTCCGCATTCGATCAACGACGAGGAAAAGTACGCGGACGCCGTTCTGGACAAGTGCCGCGGGACTGTCACGGGCCACAAGATTCTTCCGCAGGCCGATCAGTTCGCCGAGGATCTCGAGGACTTCGTCAGGACGATGGAGGAACCGATTATTTCCTCGGGTCCCTACGCCCAGTACTGCGTCATGAAGGAAGCCAGCCAGCACGTGAAGGTCCTCCTCGACGGGCAGGGTGCTGACGAGATGATGGCCGGCTACATTCCGTACTACTTCGCCTACCTTCGACAACTGCAAAAGGCCGGGGACTACTCCACTCTTCTGAAGGAAACGGCCACCTCCGCCGACGTACTCCTACGGCTGGCACGCTTCCGCATCCTGTCCAAGGTCACCGCGAAAAAAGGTGTCTCCATCTCCCAGCTGCTCAACAAGGATTTCTCCGCACGGTTCCGTGCCGAGCAGTTCGGCACCATCCGCAACAACATGAAGCTTCGCCTCATCGATGATCTCTTCCGGTCCTCCCTGCCGTCGCTACTGCGTTACGAGGACAAGAACACTATGCGTTTCTCGCTCGAGGGCCGCGTGCCGTTCCTCGACAAGGAAGTGGTCAAGTTCCTCTTCAGTCTCTCCGACGAGGCCATCATCAAGGCTGGATGGAACAAGCGGGTACTGCGGGACGCCATGCGGGGTCTGTTGCCATCGATGATTACCAACAGGCGAAACAAGATCGGCTTTACCACTCCTGAAGCTGAGTGGTTCAAGCTGATGAAGGAGGACATCTACAAAATATTCATGTCCAACTCATTCGCTGAACGCCCCTACTGGAACAGGGAAGCTGTTCTGACGGCTTTCGAGGGCTACCTCAATGACAAGAACAGTGCCGACACGATGATGTTCTGGAGACTGCTCAATACTGAACTGTGGCTGAGGCAGTTCGTAGACGGGCCTGTGCAGAGCGACGGCATCGAGAACAAGAGCGACTACGAACCAAACCCGGGCAAGACACTCGATCTTACGGTGCCGGGAGGAGAAACTTTCCGGCGCTACCCGCTTCAGACTGACGTCTTCCGGAAAGAAACCGAGCTCGAGCCTGAAGTAGTCAGCTACGTCAGCCGATTCTTCGCCGGGTTGCCGGACTCCGATGACGAACATCAGGGAGCCACGGCCGGCTCGCGGTGGTACCTGTTCGTCAGCGAAAAGATTGTCGCCATCACCCAGGGCCGATCGTTTCCTGTCTGGGAGATCAAGGTCTCCCCCGCGGCAAGAATACTGAGCCGGTTTGTGACCCGCACACCCGCAGGAATCGGTCTTGGAAGCCCCTGGTCCATGCAGATAGCTATCAACGAAGTCGGTCTTCAGCGGATCCTCAAGGCATCTGCTGCAGGATTCATCGGCAAGCTCCGTGGCCGCTCGGGAGATTTCTATCGTTCGGTGGGCCACGACATCAACGCCATCGACGGCGCCACGCCCTACAGCCTCGGATCCTCCTCGAACAGCGTCAAGCTGGCCCCGAAGGACCCGGAAGGCGTCGCCCGGAGCCTGAGCGCGCTCGTTCGCGAGAACATCCCTGCGGAGTACGCAGCAACGTTTGGTGGAACATCCATCATGGATGCCAACGACCTCGGTGTGGTTGCGATGGGACACGACACAGATCTCGATCAGTCGACCATCGAAGCGATCTTCAAGGACAATCCCCAGGGTCAGGGATCCCAGGCGACTCCAATGTCACTCATCTTCCGCCGATAGGACCGCTGAATGTGAAAGGGTTGCTCACTATGAGTAACCCTTTCCTTTCGCCCAGTACCCTCCCCTACGGCCTTCCTCCCTTCGACATCATCAGGGAGGAGCATTACGCCGAAGCGTTCGACGTCGGGCTGGCGGAGATGACAACCGAGATCGCGCGCATCACGGACTCCACAGAGCCTGCGACGTTTGCGAATACCGTGGTTGCGCTGGAGTCTGCGGGTGCCGTTCTGGACCGCGTCAGTACCGTCTTCTTCACTTTCGCAGCCGCGCATGCCACTCCTGGAATCCAGGCGCTGCAAAGCGACGTCGCCCGGCGTCTCTCCGAGTTGGATGACGATATCCACCTCAACGCGGCGTTGTACGCGCGGATCAAGGAAGCTTCATCCTCAGTACCGGAAGATTCCGAGTCGAAGCGGCTTTACAGCGAGTATGTGGACAAGTTCGCCCGGTCGGGAGCTGACCTTGACGATGCAGGCAAGGCCCGTCTGCGGGACATCAATGGTCGACTCTCCACCCTTTCCACGGACTACCAGCAGCGGCTCCTGAGCGACACAAACGAGGCCGCCCTCATCGTCGATACGGAGGACGAACTCGACGGCCTGACAGCCGACTCCATCGCGTCGGCAGCTGCAGCGGCAAGCGAAGCCGGACACGACGGGAAATACTTGTTGTCGCTGGTTCTGCCGACCTCCCAGCCCGCACTTCCCCAGTTGCACAACCGGGACACGCGGCGCAGACTGCATACAGCCTCCGTCACGCGCGGCACCGCCAACCCGAACGATGGCACGCTGGCTATCGCCACTGAAATAGCAGAGCTGCGTGCCGAGAGAGCTTCGCTCTTCGGCTACAGAAATCACGCCGAGTACGCCACTGCCAACCAGACAGCGCCGTCATTGGAAGCAATCCACGCGATGACCGATGCCCTTGCTCCGGCTGCGGTTCGAAATGCGGAATCAGAAGCGGATCAGTTGCGTTCGGCAGCGGGACGCGATCTCGAACCGTGGGATTGGAGCTATTACTCGGAGAAGGTCCGTGCCGATCGCTACGACGTGGACCTGGCCGCGCTTCGCCCCTACTTTGAATTGGAGCGTGTCATCCACGATGGCATCTTCCATGCCGCGCATCTCCTCTACGGTGTGTCCTTCCAGGAACGCGAGGACCTGGTGGGTTACTACCCCGGGGTGCGCGTCTGGGAGGTCTTCAACGAAGACGGCAGCGGGCTCGGCCTGTTCCTGGGTGACTACTACACGCGCCCTACGAAGAGTGGCGGCGCGTGGATGAATTCCTTCGTGCACCAATCCCGCCTGCTCGACTCACGCCCGGTAGTCATCAACAATCTCAACATTGCCCGGCCCGGAGAAGGCGAACCTACGCTACTGACTTTTGATGAGGTAGTTACGGTTTTCCACGAGTTCGGCCATGCCCTTCACGGGCTCTTCTCCGCTGTCGAGTATCCGAGCCTCTCAGGTACCGCTGTTCCGCGAGACTTCGTGGAGTACCCGTCGCAGGTCAACGAAATGTGGATGCTGTGGCCAGAAGTAGTTCAGAACTACGCCAAACACCACGTCACTGGTGAAACACTGTCGCAGGACATCATCGACCGGCTGGACGCCGCAAGCACGTGGGGCGAGGGCTTTGCCACCACAGAGTATCTAGGGGCCGCGTTACTGGACCTTGCGTGGCACGAAATTGAGCCCGGGCAGAAAATTGACGACGCTTTGGCCTTTGAACAAGAGGCCTTGGAAAAGGCCGGAGTTTCCGTATCCCTTATTCCACCGCGTTACCGGAGCGGATATTTCAAGCATATTTTTGCGGGTGGATACGCGGCCGGCTACTACTCCTACATCTGGAGCGAGGTGTTGGACGCTGACACGGTGGAGTGGTTCAAGTCCAACGGCGGCGCTACGCGTGCCAACGGCACCAGATTCCGGGAGCTGCTGCTGTCGCAAGGAAACAGCCAGGATCCGCTGGAGTCGTTCCGTCAGTTCCGTGGACGGGATGCGGAAATTCAGCCTCTGTTAGTGCGCCGCGGACTCACTTCGTAGGCTTTGGGTGAGGGCCGCGAGGCCCTCACCCAACCATTTGTTACGGGATGACGCAGTTATTACCAGCCACGCTCTGAAAGGCGGTGCGGCTGGGGAAGTTCGTCGACGTTGATGCCGACCATGGCCTCGCCGAGTCCGCGTGAGGCATCAGCAACCGTAGCGGGATCATGGAAGAAGGTGGTTGCCTTGACGATGGCGGCTGCTCGCTCAGCCGGGTTGCCGGACTTGAAGATCCCCGATCCAACGAAGACTCCGTCCGCGCCGAGCTGCATCATCATCGCAGCATCTGCCGGCGTGGCAATACCGCCAGCGGTGAAGAGCACGACCGGCAGCTTACCCGCGGCAGCGACCTCCTTGACGAGCTCATATGGCGCCTGAAGTTCCTTGGCCGCAACGTAGAGTTCGTCCTCGGCCATTGACGAAAGGCGGTTGATTTCTGAGCGGATCTTGCGCATGTGCATGGTGGCGTTGGAGACGTCGCCTGTGCCGGCCTCACCCTTGGAGCGGATCATTGCCGCGCCTTCGTTGATGCGACGAAGGGCTTCTCCAAGGTTGGTCGCGCCGCAGACGAAAGGCACCGTGAACTTCCACTTGTCAATGTGGTTGCTGAAGTCCGCTGGCGTCAGAACCTCGGATTCATCAATGTAGTCAACGCCCAGTGACTCCAGAATCTGCGCTTCGACGAAGTGACCGATGCGCGCTTTGGCCATGACCGGGATGGAAACTGCGTCGACAATGCTGTCGATCATGTCGGGATCGCTCATACGTGAGACCCCGCCCTGCGCGCGGATATCAGCGGGAACGCGTTCCAGAGCCATGACAGCAACAGCGCCGGCATCCTCCGCGATCCGGGCTTGATCCGCGGTGACGACGTCCATGATGACGCCGCCCTTGAGCATTTCCGCCATGCCTCGCTTGACGCGGCTGCTGCCGGTGGTGGGTTCCGTGGATGAAGTTACTTCGGCCGTGGACACAAAAAGCCCCTAAAACTCGGTGGAATGGTTACGAACAATGATAATCGAGTGCACCGCATCCGTTGACTCGCGTTACGTCCGGACACGCGACTGCCTGTAGACAGCGGCGCACCGCTGCCCCACGGTGACGACGCTGGCTGCCGCCAGGAGCAGCAGTACAACCAACAGGACCACCTCGGGCAGGCCGAGTCCGGTGAATCCGGTAGCTACCAGCACGGCGACGAGCCTTTCCGCGCGCTCGGCGATCCCGGTATTTGCGTCGAATCCCAGCGACTCCGCCTTGGCGCGCGCATAGGAGACAAGCATGCCCAGTGCAAGACAGGCGACGGCGGCCGTACCGATAGCCGCGTTCCCGCCACCGGTATAGAACCAGATAGCGACACCAGCGAAGAGCGCGGCGTCGGAGACACGGTCAAGGGTTGAATCGAGGAAGTTCCCCCAGGAGCTGCCCCGTGAGGCCAATCGCGCCATGAGCCCGTCGACGAGATCGGCGAAGACAAAGACGGTAATAAATACCGAGCCCCACCACAGTTGGCCCATCGGGTAGAAGATCAGTGCACCCGCGGCGACACCCAGCGTGCCAATGACCGTTACTGTATCTGGTGAGATTCCGGCGCGGAGGAACAACCTGGCCACTGGCGTAAACAGCCGACTGAAGAAGTGACGCGTGTACCGGTTCAACACTGGGAGGGCTCCTGTACGTGCACTAACGACCCGTAGGCCAGGCGGCGGCGAGTTGCTGGCGTACCTCGCCAAGGGTCTGCGTTATGGCCTTGGTCTGCGCGATGATCGGAAAGAAATTGCCGTCTCCGCTCCACCGGGGAACTACATGCTGATGAAGGTGTGCTGCTATGCCGGCACCGCCGCTGACACCCTGATTCATTCCGAGGTTGAATCCCGTCGCGTGCGATACCTCGCGAAGAACCCGCATGCTGCTTTGAGCCAGATCCGCGATTTCCGCGGTTTCCTCGACGTCCACGTCGGTGTAGTCCGGAACGTGACGGTACGGACAGACCAGCACATGCCCTGGATTGTAGGGAAAGAGGTTGAGGACAACGTACGCGTGCTGACCCCGATGAACGATCAATGATTCTTCGTCCGTTCGCTGGGGCGCGATACAGAATGGGCAGTCGTCGCTGTTGTTGAACTGGTTCTGCCCACCCTGGATGTACGCCATCCTGTGCGGGGTCCACAGTCGCTGAAAAGCGTCCGGAACCCCGGGAACAGTGAAACCATCAACGATGGCGTCGTCGTCCTGCACGTTTCCCCCTGCCACAGTTTTGGTTTACTGCTCGCGGTTTCGGACGGCAGCCACAATTCTCTGGACTGCTTCCTCGACGGGAACCGTGTTGTCCTGGCTACCGTCACGGAAACGGAAGGAGACTGCGCCTGCTTCGGCGTCCTCTCCACCCGCGATGAGCACAAACGGAACCTTGTCTTTGCTCGCGGTCCGAATTTTCTTCGGAAAACGATCGCTGCTGATATCCACTTCGGCGCGTATGCCTTCTGCTTTCAGCTTTTCGACGACGTCGAACAGGTAATCGTTGAAGGCATCGGCTACGGGGATGGCTACGACCTGGACCGGAGCGAGCCAGGCAGGGAAGGCGCCAGCGTAGTGTTCGATCAGCACGCCCATAAAGCGTTCCACCGAACCGAACAGCGCGCGGTGAATCATGACAGGCCTTTGACGGGTTCCATCAGCGGCCTGGTATTCGAGCTCAAACCGTTCCGGCAGGTTGAAGTCCAGCTGGATGGTCGACATCTGCCAGGTACGCCCGATCGCGTCGCGCGCCTGAACCGAGATCTTCGGACCATAAAATGCTGCTCCGCCTGGATCCGGAACCAGCTCGAGTCCCGAGGCCTCCGCTACTTCAGCAAGCGTTCGGGTTGATTCTTCCCACACATCATCTGAACCGACGTACTTTTCCGGGTCCTTGGTGGAGAGCTCGAGGTAGAAGTCGTCCAGCCCGTAATCTTTCAGCAGATTCAGGACAAAGTTCAGCGTGGTGGTCAGCTCGTCCTTCATCTGATCGCGGGTGCAGTAGATGTGGGCGTCGTCCTGGGTCATGCCCCGCACGCGCGTCAGGCCGTGCACGACGCCTGACTTCTCGTAGCGGTATACGGAGCCGAACTCGAACATCCGTAGCGGCAGCTCACGGTACGAGCGTCCCCGCGAGCGGAATATCAGGTTGTGCATCGGGCAGTTCATGGGCTTCAGGTAATAGTCCTGGCCGGGCTTGACCACGTCCCCTGTCACTGGATCACGGGTTTCATCCACGTGCATCGGAGGGAACATCCCGTCCCGGTACCAATCCAGATGGCCTGAAACCTCATACAGGTGGCCCTTGGTGATATGTGGGGTATAGACAAACTCGTACCCGGCTTCTTCGTGCCGCCTACGCGAGTAGTCCTCCATGGTCTTGCGGATCACTCCACCCTTGGGGTGAAACACCGGCAGGCCTGAACCAAGCTCATCCGGGAAGGAGAACAGGTCCATTTCCGCACCCAGTTTGCGATGATCGCGACGCTCGGCCTCGGCAAGGCGCTCCTGATACGCCTTCAACGCTTCCTTGGTAGGCCACGCCGTACCGTAAATGCGCTGGAGCTGCTTGTTCTTTTCGTTGCCCAGCCAGTACGCGGCGGCCGAGCGGGTCAAAGCGAAAGCGTTGGAGATGAGCTTGGTGTTCGGCAGGTGCGGCCCGCGGCAGAGATCACACCACACGGTCTCGCCGGATTTGCGGTCCACGTTGTCATAGATAGTGATTTCGCCGGCGCCGACCTCGATGTTCGCGCCCTCGCCCACTTCATCGGCGTCGTCGGACTTGCCCAGCAGTTCCAACTTGTATGGTTCGTCGGCCATCGCCTCGCGGGCTTCGGACTCACTGACAACCCGCCGGGAAAATGTCTGGTTTTGATTGACGATTTTGAGCATCATCTTCTCGAGCTTTTTCAGGTCCTCGGGAGTGAATGGCTCTGCGACGTCAAAGTCGAAGTAGAAACCGTCAGTGATGTACGGGCCGATGCCCAGCTTGGCGTCCGGACGAAGCTGCTGGACGGCCTGGGCCATGACATGCGCCGTTGAGTGGCGTAGAACATTGAGCCCGTCCGCGGAGTCCATGGTGACTCCCTCAACGGTGTCCCCGTCGGCGAGCGGCTGGTTCAGGTCCTTCAGGGATCCATTAACGCGGGCTACAACGACGTCGCGTTGATCAGCGAAGATTTCCGCGCCGGTAGTCCCCGTGGTCACCTGGTTCTCTTCGCCATCGACGAGAAGGGTGATCTGGGAGGATTCGGACACGGTGGTCTCCTTGCTGGGTTGTTGACGACGCGGCGCCCTACCTTGGCGCAACGGGGTCTTTTGATGGTATCCGCTGGCATCGGAGGCCACCAACATGCCATGCCCGCTGAGGGAAGTTGTTTCGGGTTTTCAGGTACCTGTCGTGAGTGCAGGGGCCGCGGGTAACGGAAGTGAAGCCCTGTCCGAGAGATCCCAGGCATCGATTGCCTGCAGCGAGATTCCGCGTGCACCGGTTCGTCTCGTGAGGCCCTTGATGAGCAGCAGCTCGGTGCCGAACAGCTTTGAACCGGCGCGGTCCTGTGCCTGATGAAAGAAAGTGCAGTCAACACAGCCGGTTCCGTCATCGATGCTGATAAAGACCACCCGACGACCGCCACGCATAGGGGGTGTCTGGGTTGCCACCCGGATTCCGGCGACCAGAACCTCTGTTCCGTTATGCAGCTGCAGCAGTTTGTCCGCTGGCGTAACTCCCAGCTCCTGCAATAACGGTCCGTAACTGTCCATGAGGTGCGCTGTTGTATCCATGGCCATGAGTTCGAGCTCGGTGCGCACCTTCTCAAAGACATCCGGCTCGGGTCTCTCCGCTTTGAGACCGCGCAGCTCCAGATCTCCCAGGGGAAGCGAAAGCTGCCCCGGAATGATGTCGTGGCGCCGGTTCGGGTTTCTGAGAGCTACCGAATTCAGATGATGGATCAGGTCCGAACGGCTCCCCCGGGCACCGGAGGCACGATTCAACGAATCGAAGGCGCCCAGCTGCGCCAGCCGTTTCATGGTGGATCTGCTCACTTTGGCCCGGTCGCGGACATCGGCTAGCGAGTTGTAGGGCTGTCCCGCAACAATGCGTTTGAGTTCGGCAGAAGAAAGCCCAAAAATACCTGCAAAGCTGAGGCGAATCCCCAACTTCCCATCCTGCGTTTCGGATAGCCGTTCCACTTTGTATTCTGCTGCGCTGAGATTGATGTCCAACGGCAGGATGGGAATTCCCATACGTCTGGCTTCCGCAACCAGCAGCCTGCGTGGGTACATTCCGGGATCGTGCTCCCAGAGCCCGGCCAGGAACGCTTCCGGATGATGGGCTTTCAGCCAGGCAGACTGGTAGGTGGGAACAGCAAAAGCGGCGCCGTGTGCCTTGCAGAAACCAAAGCTGCCGAAGGCTTTCATGGTTCCCCAGACCTGATCTATCACTTCCTGGCCGTACCCGCGGTTGTTCGCATGGGTACGGAAATAGGTTTCCACCGTCGCTTCCGTCTTCTCATCCCCCAGCATGCGCCGGAACACATCAGCCTTGGCCAGGCCACAGCCGGTCATGATGTCAAAAGTACGCAGGATCTGTTCATGGAACACCGTGACGCCGTGCGTTTCCTTCAGGACCGGCTCCAGATCCTTGTGCGGATACTTTTCTGGCGCCCAGCCATGGCGATGCTCCAGGAATGGCCGCACCATGTCCGACTTCATGGGGCCGGGACGGAAAAGAGAAATATCGATGATGAGATCGTTGAATTCCCGGGGTGCCATCTTTCCCACCAATTCGCGTTGCCCGGGCGATTCAATCTGGAAACAACCAAGAGTATGGGCGCTGCGGATCAACTCAAACGTGGCTGGGTCATCCAGGGGAATGCTATCCAGCTCAATTCGGCCGTCGTCGGCAATGTAGTCCGGTCCCTGACCGACGTCGTCCACCGGGTGCTGGCCAGCTTTGACAACTTCATCTCTGGAGGGATGTATCCGAATGACCTCCCGGACGGCGTACGCCATGGCGCTCTGCATCCGCACCCCCAGCACGTCGAGTTTGAGCATACCCATGGGATCCATGTCGTGTTTGTCGAACTGGGACATCGGCAGTCCCAGCCCGCTCGGCTGCACCGGTGTACGGTCCAGCAGATTTTTGGATCCCAGGATGACGCCGCAGGGATGCATGGAGATGTGCCGCGGAAGGCGGTCCAGCCGCTCGGTGAGGTCCACCAGCAGATCGAGTTGCCTGTTCTGCGCTACCTGCGCGGAGAATTCCCTCAGTTCCGGTTTCTCCACCATGGCCTCCCGGAACTTGCGGGCTGAGAACCTCCACAGCTGTTGGGCTATCAGGCCGATCTCTTCCTGATCCATGCCAAGGGCCTGCCCGGCATCCCGGACAGCACCACGGGCCCGGTACCCGTTCTGCATGCTCATCAACGTGACCCGTTCAGCACCAAAACGCTGGAATATCTGCTGATAGACGTTATGCCGCTCCGCGCTCTCGACGTCGATATCGATATCCGGCAGCGTGGATCTGTCACGGGAGAGGAAACGTTCGAACACCAGATCATGCGCCAGCGGATTGACCTGACTGATATTGAGCAGGTAGTTCACCAGACTGGAAGCTCCGGAACCCCTGGCAGCCGCCCTCACCCCCATATTCCTGATCATGGTCGAGACCTCCGCCACCGTGAGGAAGTAGGAGGAAAAGCCCAGCCGGTCGATGATCCCCAACTCGTGTTCCAACCGGGTACGCAGCCCGTGCTCCTCTGAAATGCCGACACCGGGGAAACGGGCTGTCAGGCCAGCGTCGCATCGTTGACGCAGCTCCAACAGAGGATCCTGATCAATTCCGATCACAGAGGCTTCGGGGACCACGGGTTGTTTCCAGCCCATATCCTGTACGGGATCTATCCGGCACCGGTCTGCCAACTCCGCGGTGGAAGCAAGCAGGCGGACCGCCCCAGCAGTTCCGCACCCGGCTTCCCGCGCCAGCTCTCCTGCGAGCGCTTCCATGTCTTTGCAGCTTTTGAGCCATCCTTGTCCGTTGGGTTGTAGCTCGGGTAGGCCGGAGAGTGATGTGAGTGTCCGGGCTGAGTCGAGGACGTCTGCGGTTGCTGCGCCGTCGACTTCGTTGTACCTGACGGCGTTGGTGAGGATGGTGGGTGTTCCGGATTCTTCGGCGATACGGAACAAGCGTACGGCGTGGGCGTTGCTGAGGTGTTCTCCGGGTGGGCTGAGGTGGCTGACGAGTTCGATGGTGAGGGATCCTGCGGGCAGGGTGTGGCGCCATTTGTTCAGGAGTGAGCGTGCCTGCCGGTAATTCCTTTGGCGTAGTTGCAGTCCGACGTCGGAGTAGGGGCCGATCAGGGCGGTGAGGATTGGGGTTCCGTGGCCTGCTGCCCGGTGGGCGAGTTGTTCGAGGGTGATTCCTACGGGTTTGTTGGTGCCATGTTTTGAGGTGGTGTTGGTGTGGGCGTCTGAGATGAGTCGGCAGAGGGCTTTGTAGCCTTCGCCTGCGATGTTTCCGTGGGCGAGGATGACGATGCGTCCGGTGGTTTTCCAGCTGGTTTCGTGGGGTTCTATGGTGGCGAGGTTGACTCCGATGATGGGGTCAAGGTGGTGCTCGAGGCAGGCTTTGAGGTGTTTTACGGTTCCGTAGAGGCCGTCGCGGTCTGTGCAGGCGAGGGCGTTTGCGCCGTCTGCGGCTGCTGCGGCGGCGAGGGTGTCTGGCCAGGAGACTCCGTAGTGGGCGCTGAAGGCGGTGGAGACGTTGAGGTGGGTGAAGCTCATGGTGTGCTCAGGCGCTGAGGTCCTGGATGGCGTCGTGGATTCGGATGATCCGCCAGTTTTGGGTGCCGGTTTGTTTGGAGAGGTCCAGGGTGAGGATCTGGGAGGTTTCGTTGATGCGGGCTTGTATTCTCCAGATTTCGTGGTCTACGAGGCCTGCGCCCCGGCCCATTTCTGCGCGTGCTTCTTCTGCCCACCAGTTGCGTCGTTCGTACCAGCGCAGTGGTTCGGCGGCCATCTGGTAGTTGTGGCCGCGCCATAGTAGCCGCAGGGGCACACCGGAGGGTGTGCATGCTACTTCGACTGATTCGCTGAATAGCCCCATTTCAGCCACCTCCGACTTTTATCTGAACCTCGAGGTCTGTGCCTAGGGGTTTCTGGTTGAGGTTCTATTGTATTCGAATATATGTTCGATACAAGACGGGTTTGCTACCAGGGGTTCAGACGAGCGGAGTGGCGCTTCAGGTTACCGGGGTGATGAGGTTCGGTGAATCGTTGCGGACGTTTCCGACGTCGGGCCCCACCTCATCCAGTTGCCATGCTGCCGCTGCTTCGGAGGCTTGGTCGCACATCTGGTCCAGCAGTTGTGGTTCTGCGGGGCCGGGGCGGAGCCATGCGTTCATGGCGGAGGCTGTCAGGGGTAGTGGGAGGCGGTCGTGGAGCAGCGAGAGTTCGCCGAGTACGCCCGGTGCCTCCGGTTCTGGTGAGGGCACTGTGAGAATGGAGACGGACAGCAGCCAGCGGTCCGGGGCGTCGTCGGCCTTGGTGGGGTCTTTCCACCAGCTATAGAGGCCGGCGAAGAAGGTTAGGCCGCCGTCGGTTCGATGGACGAGGAATGGGGTCTTGGTCCCGTCCGGCGCTTTCCGCCATTCGTAGTATCCGTCTGCTGGCACGGCGCAGCGTCGGGATTTGACGGAGGCTTTGAATGTGGGTTTCTGGGCTGCGGTCTCGCTGCGGGCGTTGAAGGCGCGAACGCCGACGGACGCGTCTTTTGCCCAGCCAGGGACGAGCCCCCACTTGGCCACATGCACCTGACGTACCACAGAACCTTCGATCAGCCGCTCCAGAACTATCGGCACGTCCGACGTCGGTGCAACGTTCCATGACTGCCTCAACTGGAGGGCGTCGTCGGCTTCGGCTTCAGCCTCTGCGATCAGGTCTCCGGCTGCCCGCGCCATTACGTATCGTCCACACATGCTGCCAAGTCAACCATCCCGCCCCCGTGAGGTCACCTATGTGAAGGATTGCCGGAAGCGCTCCACTATCGTTGTTCGCGCGGCCTTGCCTTCCGGCGTCGGTGTCAGTGGGTAGACGTGTACCAACCCGTCCCCTTCATGGAATTTGACGTCGACGCCAGCCTTGACCGCCTTTTCGACGAGGAGGCAGGTGTCCGGGTGGACCATGTCACGCGTACCGCAGAAAATGGTCAGGGGGCCGAGCCCTGCCAGATCGGCATTCAGCGGGCTCACCAGAGGGTCTTCAACGGAACGATCCCCACGCCACTTCTCGATGAACACCCTCGTTCCGTCCCGCCCCAGCCATGGGTCGGTGGGGAGGACGACGTCGATCTGCGGGTTCTTGAGCGAGAGGTCCAGCGCCGGTGCGATGAGGACGGTTTGAGGCAGTACCAGCTGGTGCTCGTCGAGCAGCACGACGGCGGCCGATAGTGCGATCTCGCCGCCTGCGGAATCTCCTCCGACGGCGGTTGCACCGTACTTTGCGGTACTCTCCAGGACGAGTTCGGCGACTTTTCGGATGACGTCTTCCGCGGTGGCGAAGGGCACCAGCGGGTAGATGGGAACGGTCACGGCCGCTTTGGCTTCTGCGGCGATCTGCGCGGCGAGTTGCCAGTGCTGCAAGGCAATCTCGTTGACCCACCCGCCACCGTGGACGTAAACAACTCCCCCAGCGACGTCGTCGGACGTCGGCGTCAACGTGTAGACGGGCCATCCGTTGCTGTGGTCCACCGAAATGGAGACATCGCGGCGCAGTAGTGGCGGCGGGCCGTAGGGGCGTGGGCGGATGCTGCGTTTGGCCATATGCTCTCTGGCCTGACGAGCGTCAACGAACGGAGCATTCGCGCGGGTGAGTGTGAGCATCACGGGCATGAGTTGGCTGACAAAACTGGGCAATGTGACTCCTTGCTGGGCACCCCTTCGCGGAGGGCACCCGTCTCAGAGCCTAGTGGTAGCGTGACATTCCTGGGCAGAAAAGCGAGAGTTGGTATCAGGGTGATTATTCAGGATAGTTTGCCGGACTTCGTCAAGGCTGGAAATCAGGGCGGCAATCCCGAATTGTATGAGATTGAGAACAACGCGCTGGACCGGGAAAATGTGGTGTGGCGAATGTTGCAGGAGCTGGCACCATGGGACGGCAAGCGGATCCTGGATCTGGGTTGCGGAACCGGTTTCTGGCTGCCGCGGTATGCCGAAACCGCGAAGGACGTTATCGGCGTAGAACCTGATACTGAGCTCCTCCCCACGGCGCAAGCCAGAACGGAAAACGCGCGCGTCCTGCACGGATCTGCGGAACACATTCCACTTCCCGACGCCAGCGTTGACGTTATTCACGCCCGGTTTGCCTACTTCTTTCCAACCACGAACAATGACTGCGCGCCGGGCCTTGCCGACGCGCTCCGTGTGCTCCGCCCGGGCGGCTCCCTGGTGGTGATCGACAACGATCACCACCAGGGAGAGTTCGCTGAGCTTCTTGCACTCAGCCCATGGGCAGCGAAGTCACAGGGCATTGACGAATTCATCCGCGAGTGGTGGGCCAAACGCGGCGCTACCCGCACGGAAGTCATGAGCAGCTGGACCTTCGACACCCACGACAACCTCGCCGCAGTGCTCAGGATGGAGTTCCCCGCTGAGGTGGTGGACCCCTGGCTTAGTGCCCACCCCGGGGGTACGAGCCTCAGCTACGGATATCTGCTGTATCAGGTCACGAAGCAGTAGTTATCACATCGCTGCCGGCGTAGCCTCGACGGCGGCTGGAAGAATCACGCGGTCAATGATCCGCACCGGAGCCCACGCACCGTCTTCAGAATTGCTGACGACGGCGACTGTCACGTTCAACTCGGGATAGTGCCGTAGCATCGCGCTGGCGCCTGCGTTGATTCCATCTTTGTAGAACGAACGGATTGATCCATCGGCTCGGAGCTCGAATTCCAGACCGAATCCGTAGTGCAGACTCCCGTCGTCGTCGTCACTGTGGTGAACCTGGGGTGTCAGAAACGCTGTGGTGAGTTCAGGTGAGAGGAGTTCGCCGTTGCGCAGTGCGTCCAGGAACCGGGTGAGGTCCGCGGCCGTGACATGCGCTCCCCCGTCGGGTGAGCCTATTGGCGGATAGCTATAGATGTTTTGCCGCCACCCGGCCACCGCGCCGTCGTCGTCCCGTGCGGGGTCCCAGCCCTCAGCGACGTCCGGCTCGGCGTCGGCCATGTGGAAGAACCCGGCGGTAGCCATCCCTGCCTTGGCGAAAATGCGCTCGCAGATGAAGTCCCGGTACGAAGTTTCCGCCACTGCCTCGAGCGTCAGTCCCGCAAGCACGTACCCGCAGTTGCAGTAGCGGCACCCCTCTCCCGGGGCGAAGTTGGGTGACTTGTGCGCAAACTGCGGCAGGAAGTCGCCTGTCTGTTCGATCGAATAGTTCGGCTTGTCGACCCATAACGCCTCGTAGGACTCACCGGCTTCCTCATCGGCGTCGTCGGCAATTCCCGAGGTGTGGGTCAGCAGCTGACGAATGGTGATTTCCGGATTCAGTACGGTGTCCGTCAGGTCAAGAAGGGAGCCGATGTTCTGGTCAAGTTCCAGTTTGCCTGCATCCACCAGTTGCAGAATTGCCACTGACGTGAAGAGTTTGGTGACTGAGGCGACGTCGAATCGGGTGGATAGTTGGACCGGAACGTTCCAGCGCCGTGACGCCAGCCCGTAGGCGTTTTCGAAGAGGGCGTTGCCGTCGCGACTGACGCGTACGACGCCGGAGAAGTTCTCCTGTGCGGCAACTTCGGCCATATTTTGAGCGATTTGAGTTGGATCGAAATGTGAGGTCATATCGGCAGCCTAGACTGAATGATTGGGATATGCCAATGACTTTGGATAAGGTGATGGTTCACGACAAAGCAGGCACACGACGAGAGGGAACATCACCATGAAGAAGAGTCGAGCGGCGACCATCATCCTGCCCGAGGAACTGATTCGGCAACGAACTGA
Source organism: uncultured Micrococcaceae bacterium (assembly GCA_947502645.1). Taxonomy (GTDB): domain Bacteria; phylum Actinomycetota; class Actinomycetes; order Actinomycetales; family Micrococcaceae; genus Arthrobacter_J. The sequence goes on from CANNAD010000002.1 coordinate 411,942, forward strand.
ACTGGCCCGCTCCGGAGCCTCTGGTGTTCACGATGACCAGAAAAGTAGAAGATATCGTGTCGGTGTCACCAACCGGGTTGGTTCGCGGTCAGCGCGAAATCGCGCTGCCATCAAAGCGGACCTGCGGTAACCGGCAAACGCTCTGCAAGGTGAGCACGTGTCTTCACGATACCGTTCGCCTCATGGCAACTCGCGGCCACGCCGTCAGCCCCAGAACGTGTTCACGTTCGCGGAGAGCAACAAGGCCGGGAGTCAGTTTTCCCGACTCAATCACGGAGAAGCCGAGCCGGGCATAATACGGCGCATTCCATGGCACATCCGCGAATGTCATCAGCGTCAAAGACGGGAACCCCTGATCCCGCGCCCAGACTTCTGCGACATCTATCAGTGCCGCTCCCAGGCCGAGACGCGCATGATCCGGATGAACCGAGACCTGTTCAATATGAGCTGCGCTATCAATGATGTCCACCAATAGGTAACCAACTGGACTATCGACGTCGTCCGTTGCCACCCACGCTCTCCCACCCCGCTGGTAGTCCAGCAACTCATCCAGCGGGAGAGGCTCATCTTCGGCGATAGACGCCATTCCCACCTCCCGAAAAGGATCACCTGCGGCGCGCTCAAGCGCCCGGAGGAAGTTGACGTCATCAGCGCTGGCTTGGCGGATCATGGCGCGGTTGGAGGATACGACGTCGTCAGCCAGGCTTCAAACGTCGGACCACGCCGTTCGACGTCGGGTCCCGGAAGCAGTGCGCCGCCGGAAAGCGCCCGCGACGCTCCCGGATATGGTATCGGGACAACCCGGACGCCGGACCGGTCCTGATTCGCAACGGCCTGCGCCAGATCGCTGAGGTCGTAGAGGTCGGGTCCGGCCACTTCACGCAGTCTCTGGGCCGGACCGGCGCTGACCTCGCATAGCACTTCCGCCGCTGATTCGGCCGCCATGGGCGCGCTGAGCATATGCGGTACAAAGGCGACCTTCCCAACGCGCACCTGGGACATCAGGCTTCGCACCAGTTCATACCACTGGGTTGTGTGGACGATCGTGTACGGCACGCTACCTGCGGCCACGATCCTCTCCTGCGCCGCCTTGCCCTGGTAGTAGCCCATACCGCGAAGCTCTGGTGCGGCAGCGTTGACAATCGACAGCAGCACGAGGTGCGGGACATCTGCGCGTTTGGCGGCTGCGACAACGTTCGTACTCATTCGGCCGAGCACCTCAATGGCTTTGCGCGCGCTCATCGTCATGTAGTTGGTGCAGTCAATAACAGCATCGGCACCGGCAAAGGCCTCATCAAGACCAACGCCAGTGGAAGAATCCACACCGTTCGCCCGCATGGCTGCTACGACGTCGTGCTCCTGGTCCGCAAGCCGCTTGGTGATCAACTTCCCCATGGTTCCGGATGCTCCGAGCACAACAATCCTCATGGGCTATGTCTACTCGATCTCGGGGCCCGGTGCCAGAGGCGTCCACCGTCGGGAATTGTTCCTGCAGGCTGAAGGTTTGCACTAGTGAAAATACCGACGACTGAAAGGGCACACCATGGCCGAGACTTCAACCCAGGACAGCGCGGCATATATCCCGGAGGATGGAACCATCACCATGTTCACCACGAACTGGTGCGGTTATTGCCGTCGGCTCAAATCGCAGCTGGACTCTCAAGGGGTGGGTTACCGCGAGGTCAACATTGAGGACGTCGAGGGTACGGCCGCACTGGTGGAGTCCCTGAACAACGGCAACCAGACTGTGCCGACGGTCCTCTTCCCGGACGGCTCAGCGGCAACCAACCCTTCAGCTGCCGAGGTTCGTTCACGTCTGGGACTTCAGGACGCTCCCACCGTAGGATGAATTGGTGGGCTCGGAACGCGAGCTTGCGGAGCATGACTGAGAGGACACGTCAATGGTTCACAAGGTTCAGGCCGCTGTAGTTCATGCCAAGGATGGGCCAGTATCTCTGGAGACCATTCTGGTCCCGGATCCGGGACCAGGTGAGGCTCTGGTGGACATCCTCACGTGCGGTGTATGCCATACGGATCTGGCTTACCAACAGGGCGGCATCAGCGACGATTACCCGTTCCTGCTGGGTCACGAAGCCACCGGGGTGGTCAACGCCGTGGGCGACGGCGTCACTGAGGTTGCCCCGGGCGACCGCGTGATACTCAACTGGCGTGCGGTATGCGGTGAGTGTCGTGCCTGCCGCCGCGGCCAGCCCCAGTACTGCTTCGACACCCACAACGCCACACAAAAGATGACGCTCGAGGACGGCACCGAGCTCAGCCCGGCACTCGGAATCGGCGCCTTCGCTGAGAAGACCCTTGTGGCCGCAGGTCAGTGCACCAAGGTTGATCCTGAGGCCGATCCTGCTGCTGCAGGGCTTCTGGGTTGCGGAATCATGGCCGGCATCGGCGCTGCCATTAACACCGGCGGCGTCAAGCACGGCGACTCTGTGGCTGTTATTGGTTGCGGCGGCGTAGGCACAGCTGCCATTGCCGGCGCTCGGCTTGCCGGCGCGACGACGATCATCGCCGTGGACCTCGATGACTCCAAGACAGCCAAAGCGAAAGAGCTCGGCGCAACACACGCCGTGAACTCCAAAAACACGGACCCGGTTGAAGCGATCCGGGAACTCACCGGAGGTTTCGGTGCAGACGTCGTGATCGACGCCGTCGGACGTCCCGAAACCTACAAGCAGGCATTCTACGCACGCGATTTGGCCGGGACAGTCGTTCTGGTGGGTGTGCCGACGCCGGAGATGACCCTTGAACTGCCGCTGCTGGACATCTTCGGACGCGGCGGCTCGCTGAAGTCCTCCTGGTACGGGGATTGTCTGCCGTCCCGCGACTTCCCGATGCTGATCAGCCACTATCTCAACGGCAATCTGGACCTCGACGCTTTCGTCTCGGAACGGATCAGCATTGACGATATTGAGGGCGCGTTTGACCGGATGAAGACCGGCAAGGTGCTGCGTTCGGTGGTGGAACTCTGATGGCGGGCAACGTGAGAATCGACAACGCGGTCACGTCCGGCACGTTCTCGCTCGACGGCGGGACCTGGGACGTGGACAACAACGTCTGGGTTGTGGGCAATGACACCGAATGCGTCATCATCGACGCACCGCACGACGTCGGCCCCATCCTCGAGATGGTCGGTGTCCGGACCGTCACAGCAATACTTCTGACGCACGCCCATGACGACCACATCGGTGCTGCACTGCAGCTCCGTGAATCAACTGCGGCGCCCATCTACCTTCACCCGGATGACCGGATGCTGTGGGACCGGGTGAACCCGGACAGCGCGCCCGACCATGAGGTAGCGGATCAGGACACGTTCGACGTCGCCGGCACCCAGTTGACGGCGATCCACACCCCCGGCCACTCCCCCGGTTCGGTCAGTTACTACCTGCAGAGCGAAGAAACCGTCTTCACCGGTGACACCCTGTTTCAGGGCGGGCCTGGTGCAACGGGAAGGTCCTACAGCGATTTCCCGACGATCATCGAATCCATCAAGTACCGTTTGCTGGTGCTGCCAGCAGAAACGGTGGTCCGCACCGGGCACGGCGATTCCACGACCATCGGAGATGAAGCGCCGAACCTCGACGAGTGGATAGCCCGCGGTTCCTGACCCTCAGTGGTTCGCGGTCTGCGCCTCTTCGGTTCGGGCCGCGAGCCAGTGCCAGGGCTGGCTCTCCAGCGCCGCGTAGTCGGCGTACGCAGCAAGGACAGCTTCCTGCACAGCGTTGACATCGAGGCCAGGAACCAGATCTTCCGCCGCCCCAGCTGTCCGCGGGTCCCAGTCCAATCCCAATGCGGCATAGGCGTCCGTCAGGACCGATCGGATCGGCGCCGAATTCTCGACGACAATCACCGATGAAAAGAGCCATGCGCCGGCGACGATACGCTGGGCCGTACCCACGAGCTTGATAGCAGGAACCGAGGCAACCTTGCCATGGACGCTGAACTCCCCAGGACAATACTCGCCGGGGATCTCCCCCACCGCCGCGTCGACGCCGCAGCTTCGAAGCGCCGACGCAAGAAGCTGACCGAAGAAATCGAAACGCTGACGTGAGCCAGCTACGGCGTCGTCGTGCGGTTCCAGATGGTCAATGACCAGGCAGCCTGGGTGATAAGCCGCGGCGCGGCCGCCCGCCCGTCGAACCAGAGGTTCGTACCCGGCCTCAAGGCTCGCCGCCGAGGCCTGTTCGAAGCCGTCGAGCCGAACGTCGCGCTGGCCGAACGCCATCGTGGGCTGCGGCCGGTAAATACGCAGGACGGCGCCGACACGTCCGGTCTTGACGGCATCGAGAATCCTCAGAGCGTAGTCCAGATCCGCCATGGCGCCGAGCGGCGAATCCTGAATAACCACGGAGAGACCGGGCGCCTGCGTGAACGCTGGCCGCCCGCTCGCGGTCCTCACGCTCAGGTCTTCCGGATAGTCAGAAGCTGTTCGGAGCGGCCAAACGGCCCGTCGGCGTCGTGCAGGATGGTGGAAGTCAGCCCAATTCCGTCCTCGCCGAAGGTCACCCGGTTATCGAGCCCCAACCAGCGGCCGCGCGGGTTCCGGTGGAGGTGGATCTGCAGGTCCACGTTCGGGAACATGTAGCTTCCGGCCCCCGGACGGACCCGGGAGGCGATGCCGTTCGCCGTATCTACGAGACCGATCAGCTGGACCAGGTTCGACGTCGTCACGCCCTCCACCATGTCGTAGGGGCTGTGGACCCATACCTGACCACGGCCAGGACGATGCCCCTCAACTACACGCAAATCCAGCGACGCGATATACCCGCCCGGCCATTCGCTCATGCCAGTCCAGATTTTGGCTTCATCCGGGCCCGGCATGGAGTGGTCCTCAACGGCGGCTACAGCCGAGGTGTCCTCGGTCTTCAGACGCCATGCGGTGGCCCGAATCGCAGTGCGCCCATTGGCCACCATCTCTGCCTCAAGCAGCTCGATGGTTTTGCCCGGCCGGATAACTTTCGCTGTTGCGGTGAACTCGCCGCCATGAATCATGCCGAGGATGTCGTAGCTGATCCGCGCCATCCGCATGTCTTCGCGGGGGCTGCACTGCTCCAGGACGTGGGCAAGGATGCCCGAGGCTGGCGCCATGTGCTGCTCCTGCGGCTGCCAGGCGCCCTGCGCATGAATGGTGGATTCGTATGTGTCGCCGCCGAGGTGACGGTAATAGGCTTCGGTGGTCATGTGACTCCCTTGAGAATGGCTGGTTCCAATCTATTTGACCCGGCAGGAGGCGACAAATTATCGGCGGTATTTACGCTGGTGATGACCTTTTCCGGGTACATTGTGGCCATGGGCTGAAGCACCTGGACGTCAAAGGAGATCACGCGATGAACAATCCCAGGAACGTTGCAAGACCTGCAGTGGGCGTTTCTTCGTGGTGACCGATCGGCTCATGCTCCTTGACACGGCGTCGTTGTATTTCCGTGCCTTTCACGGGCGTGCCGGAGACCATCACGGCGTCCGATGGAACGCCCGTGAATGCCGTCCGCGGGCTACTGGATATGATTGCCCGGCTCGTCACGGACTATGAGCCCACCCAGCTGGTGGCCTGCTGGGACGATGACTGGCGACCGTCCTGGCGCGTTGACCTGATTCCGAGTTACAAGGCACACCGGGTTACGTCGGCAGTTGCCGATGGTGTCGACGTCGAGGAGGCGCCGGCAGGTCTCATCGCCCAACTGCCGGTGATCCGCGATGTGCTGGCGGCACTCAACATCAGTGTGATCGGTGCGGCACATCACGAGGCCGACGACGTCATCGGCAGCCTTGCCAGCCAGGCGAACGTACCAGTGGACGTCGTGACGGGAGACCGTGACCTCTTTCAGCTGATCGACGACGACCGGAACGTGCGTGTGCTGTACACGGCGCGCGGGATGAGCGGCTTGGAGGTCCTGACGGATGCGACTCTCGTGAACAAGTATGAAGTGAGCCCTCGCCAATATGTGGATTACGCCGTGCTACGCGGAGACTCCTCGGACGGTCTTCCCGGGGTTGGCGGTATTGGCGAGAAGACGGCTGTAAAACTCCTGCAGGAATTTGGGGACCTCGAGGGGATCATCTCCGCCGCCGACGATCCGTCGTCGAGCCTGTCCCCATCAGTGCGTGCGAAAATTTCCGGTTCGGCTGACTACCTCGCGGTGGCGCCCGATGTGGTGAACGTTGTGCAAGACCTCAGCCTCGGAACCCTCAATGCCGATATTCGAACGCTGGATAGCGAGCACCTAGAGGAGATTAACCGGCTCGCAACCGAATGGAGTCTCGGCGGGTCAGTTAAACGCGTACTCCGTGCGCTCAGGTCGGTTCAGGACCAAGGCTAAGAACGACGACGGCGCCTGCCGCCGGGCATATAGTGCCCGACGACAGACGCCTCCGAAGGTGCCTAGAAGTCCCAGTCGTCGTCTTCCGTGTTTACGGCCTTGCCAATGACGTATGAGGAACCTGAACCGGAGAAGAAGTCGTGGTTCTCATCAGCGTTCGGTGAAAGTGCTGAGAGAATCGCTGGATTCACGTCAGTCACCGTGGCTGGGAACATCGCTTCGTAGCCGAGGTTCATCAGCGCCTTGTTGGCGTTGTAGTGCAGGAACTTCTTGACGTCCTCAGACAGCCCGACGCCGTCGTACAGGTCATGGGTGTACTGGACTTCGTTGTCGTAGAGCTCGTACATGAGTTCAAACGTGTAGTCTTTGATCTCCTGACGCTTCTCAGGGCTCACCTTCTCAAGTCCGCGCTGGAACTTGTAGCCGATGTAGTAGCCATGAACGGCCTCGTCACGAATGATGAGACGGATCAGGTCCGCTGTGTTCGTCAGCTTGGCGCGCGAAGACCAGTACATGGGCAGGTAGAAGCCCGAGTAGAAGAGGAAGGACTCCAGCAGGGTGGAAGCGACCTTGCGCTTCAGCGGGTCATCGCCCTGATAGTAATCCATGACAATCCGCGCCTTCTTCTGCAGATTCTCATTCTCCGTGGACCAGCGGAACGCCTCGTCAATTTCCTTGGTGGAGCACAGGGTGGAAAAGATCGACGAGTAACTCTTGGCGTGCACCGACTCCATGAACGCGATATTGGTGTAGACCGCTTCCTCATGCGGGGTGACCGCATCCGGAATCAGGCTGACAGCACCGACGGTGCCCTGGATCGTGTCCAGCAAGGTCAGACCAGTGAATACCCGCATGGTCAACTGCTGCTCGTCCGGGGTCAGGGTTGCCCACGACTGCACGTCGTTGGACAGCGGCACCTTCTCCGGGAGCCAGAAATTATTGACCAGCCGGTTCCAGACCTCAACATCCTTCTCGTCCTGGATCCGGTTCCAGTTGATTGCATCAACGTGGCTGACCAGCTTCAACTTCTCAGTCATGACTGCTTACCTCTCGAAAAAGTGTGGAAATGGCGCGGCGACGCGACGTCACAACATGCAGGAGACACAACCCTCTACCTCAGTCCCCTCAAGAGCCAACTGCCGTAGACGGATGTAGTACAACGTCTTGATGCCCTTGCGCCATGCGTAGATCTGGGCCTTGTTGATATCACGCGTAGTAGCCGTGTCCTTGAAGAACAGAGTCAGCGACAAGCCCTGATCCACGTGCTGTGTCGCGGCGGCGTAGGTATCGATGATCTTCTCGAAACCGATCTCGTACGCATCCTGGTAGTAGTCCAGGTTGTCATTCGTCAGGTACGGAGCCGGGTAGTAAACGCGGCCGATCTTTCCCTCTTTACGGATTTCGATTCTGGCAGCAACCGGGTGGATCGACGACGTCGAATTGTTGATGTAGCTGATCGACCCCGTGGGCGGGACTGCCTGAAGGTTCTGGTTGTAGATTCCATGCTTCATGACGGAATCTTTCAGCTCACGCCAGTCGTCCTGGGTGGGGATGTGGACGGCCTCGAACAGTGCCCTGACGCGCTCCGTCTGCGGTACCCATTCGTTGTCCGTGTACTTGTCGAAGAACTCACCCGAGGCATACGACGACTTCTCGAAGCCACCGAAGGTCTGCCCTGTCTCCATCGCGAGAAGATTCGACGCGCGGATGCAGTGGTAGACAACCGTGTAGAAGTAGATGTTCGTGAAGTCCAGGCCCTCTTCCGAGCCGTAGTGGACGCGCTCCCGTGCCAGATATCCATGAAGATTCATCTGACCCAGACCAATAGCGTGGGACTGGTCATTGCCTCTGGCGATCGAGGGCACCGAGGTGATGTTTGACATGACCGAGACCGCAGACAGTGCCCGGATGGCCGTCTCAATAGTGGAACCGAAGTCCGGGGAATCCATGGTCTTGGCAATGTTCAACGAGCCAAGGTTGCAGGAGATGTCCTTGCCCGTTTCATCGTAGGAAAGATCATCGTTGTACGTTGTCGGCTGCGAGACCTGCAGGATCTCCGAACACAGGTTGGACATGATGATCTTGCCGTCGATCGGGTTGGCCCGGTTTACCGTGTCTTCAAACATGATGTACGGGTAGCCGGATTCGAACTGGATTTCCGCGAGAGTCTGGAAGAACTCGCGTGCCTTGATCTTCGACTTCTTGATGCGTGAGTCATCAACCATCTCGTAGTACTTCTCCGTCACCGAGATGTCGGAGAACGGCATGCCGTAAACCTTCTCGACGTCATACGGGGAGAAGAGGTACATATCCTCATCACGCTTGGCGAGCTCGAACGTGATGTCAGGGATGACGACGCCGAGAGACAGCGTCTTGATACGCACCTTTTCGTCCGCATTCTCACGCTTGGTATCCAGGAACCGGTTGATGTCCGGGTGATGGGCGTGCAGGTAAACTGCGCCGGCGCCCTGACGTGCACCGAGCTGATTGGCGTAGGAGAAGCTGTCTTCGAGGAGCTTCATCACGGGGATGACACCGGATGACTGGTTCTCGATCTGTTTGATCGGCGCGCCGACCTCACGGATATTGGTCAGGGCGAACGCGACGCCGCCGCCCCGCTTGGACAGCTGCAGCGCGGAGTTGATCGAACGGCCGATGGACTCCATGTTGTCTTCGATACGCAGCAGGAAGCACGAGACCAGCTCACCGCGCTGCCTCTTGCCGGCATTGAGGAAGGTTGGAGTGGCAGGCTGGAAGCGTCCGTCGACGATTTCGTCCACCATGCGTGTTGCCAGCTGCTCATCACCGCGGGCCAGGTGCAGGGCAACCATGCACACACGATCCTCATACCGCTCCAGGAATCGCTTGCCGTCAAACGTTTTGAGGGTGTACGACGTGTAGAACTTGAAGGCGCCCAGGAACGTCTCAAAGCGGAACTTCTTCTTGTAGGCGTGCGCATACAGGCCACGAATGAAGTTCATCGTGTACTGATCCAGAGTTTCACGCTCGTAGTACTCGTTCTTCACGAGATAGTCGAGCTTTTCCTCCAGATCATGGAAGAAAACAGTGTTGTTGTTGACGTGCTGGAGGAAGTACTGGTGCGCTGCCTCGCGGTCCGCCTCAAACTGAATCTCGCCGTTCGCCCCGTACAGGTTCAACATCGCATTCAACTCGTGGTACCCAAGACCTTTATAGGCTTCAGGCAACGGAGTTTTCTCGCCGGTGTCGATCACTTCTGGTTCTGCCACTGTTGCGTCCAAAACTTTTCCAATCCCTTGCTTACACGGTCCACATCCTCGGATGTGCCCATCAGTTCAAATCTATAGAGGACGGGGACGCTACATTTTGCGGCCACTACATCTGCAGCCAGACAGTAGGTTTCCCCGAAGTTTGTGTTGCCTGCACCGATGACGCCCCTGATCAGCGTCCGGTTCTCTTCGACGTTGAGGAACTTGACCACTTGCCTCGGTACCGCTCCTTTGCCGGACACTCCCCCGTATGTGGGAAGTACAAGGACAAAGGGTTGCCTGGCGAGCAAAGTTTCCTCGTGGGTAAACACTGGGATGCGCGCCATGCGCCCGCCGAGTTTACGCACAAATTTATGGGTGTTCTCCGAGACAGAGGAGAAGTAGATCAGAGGAGCATCAGTGTCCGACGCCGGGTTATGACCCACTACTGCGCTGTGTCCGTTCATGAGCTCCGCCGTCACGAGATCACCGACAACTACATGGAGCTACGCGACGGAAGTGGCAGCGCGCTCGCTGAGGGATTCGATCTTGTCCGGGCGGAAGCCAGACCAGTGATCCTGCTCAGTGACAACAACTGGCGCCTGCATGTAACCCAATGCGCGGACCTGTTCGAGGGCCTCCGGGTCCTGGGAAATGTCCACGCTGCGGTAGGTGATACCTTTCCTGTCCAGCGCGCGGTAGGTGGCATTGCACTGCACACATGCTGGTTTCGTATAGACCGTAACAGTCATGTCATTCTCCCCTTGTGAAGTCTCTCGATCTGATCCCTAGATACTACATCTAGTGCATGCCATTAGCTGGAACCCCAAGATGATGTATTACAAGTATGTCATTCCAAACCGTCGCAGTCCACAGGAGATCCACAAGCCAGGCCTCTCCAAAAGCGCGCCAACAGCGCGGAGTTGAGCAGTCATCCACAGCCTGTGGAGCACGTTGCACACAACCAAAAAAACATTTTTGAGGACCGTGTCGCGGCTCTTCGGCGTGTCGCAAAAGCCGACGTCGGACACCTCCCCCCACATGAAAAAGGCGGGCACCGGGAATACCCGGCACCCGCCCTTATCGCGTGAAAATTACCTACTCACGACCACACGGTCCCGTGATGTCCGAGAGTCGGTGAACGAACGCAGCCATAGCCTCCCTGCTCGTCCCCTCCAACCGGTGGTAAGTGCCATCCGGATAACCGGTAGTGACTTCCACATCCTTCAGCCACGAAATTTCCGTATGGAACAGATCCGATTCAGGAACGTCCTTGAACGGCATGGAATCCGGCGCCTCATATGTGCGTGCTGATTCCACGTCACATACTTCACCCGCAAACCGCTTCATAAACGCTGCCATCGCATCCCGATTAACCGGAGTCACGGGACGGAACGTGTCGTCCCAGTAACCGGTGGAAAGACCCACCGATTCCATCCAGGCAATCTCCTTGTAGAACAGGTTATCCGTCGACACGTCCTTGAACGGGGAAACCTCCGGCTCTACGAACTCAGGTTCGCCAGCCAACCGGTAAAGGAACGCTGCCATCGCATCCCGATTAACCTTCTCAAGCGGACGGTACGTTCCATCCGGGTAGCCCGTGGTCAAGCCCTCATCGGACATCCAGTTGATGTCGTCTTCGAACTTGGTCCCTGGTACATCACGGAAACGCGGGCCCGGCTTGGCCGTCTCAGTCGGGGTCGGCGTAGGCGTAGGCGTTGCCGTCTCAGTCGGGGTCGGCGTCGGCGTAGGCGTAGGCGTTGCCGTCTCAGTCGGGGTCGGCGTCGGCGTAGGCGTAGGCGTCGTGGCTTCACCGGACTGTATACGTACCACTGTGGAACTCACCTGATCGCCGTACGTGATCAGGCCCTGGTATTCCGTGTTGGGTTCAAGGTCTTTCCAGGAGATATCAAACTCTGACTTCTGGCCCTTTGTGACATCAACCGAAGCTGGCGTCACGGTCAGTGGATGATTCGACTCACCGTCGGTGATCATCAGTGCGCTCAAGTCGAAGGCGACTTCATCAGTGCCTCCCATATTGAACGCGTAGACGTTGAACCGGTAGGTTCCCGCCTCGGGTGATTCGATGACGAGTTTCTCGTCATCGGCGGTTGTCGCCGCGTCCCGGAAGTAGTCCGTCCAGAAATTCCCGCTTTCTGACAGACGGAATCCATACATGTCCATGTCAGGACCTTCGGCGATACCGTTCAGGGTCATTGTCAGCTGCTTGACGCCTTCCGGAACCTCCATCTTGAAGCTCAATGTCTCCGCCGATGAAGTAACCACACCGCTATGCTCGCCCTCCGGCTGAGGAACGGCCGACTCCTCCGGGAAATCAAAGCGGCCCGGAGTCTGGTAACCCTCCGTCGCCTCAAACACGTCAGAGCTGAACAGACCCACCGCCTTTGGTGTGATGACCCCATCCGTTCCGGCCGTGATACCCACTGTTGCTGAACCAGACGTTCCCGAACCCTCCACGGACTCCGGCACAATCAGGGTGCTTGGCTTGGCTGCGAGCGGCATACGCACGTTGTGCCCGTTGTCGCCAGCCAACGTCAGGTACCCGGTGGCAAACTCCTTCACGGGCGCCGTCGTGTGATTGAACGTGATGGTGAACGTCTTGTTCTGACCGGCCTCGTCGAAAGTCAGAGTTGAAGGGCTGACCACAACATCAAAGCCGGGCATGTCCACACTCGCCTTGTATGTTCCTGCATCTGTCGATGTCACCGTTCGGGTGACTTCCCGGGCGCCAGCCATTGAACCCATAGCGACGGACGGAAGGTTCAGATCCGTACCGTTGATCGGATCGGCACTGTTACCGAAGCCCGCCCAGCTCATGTAGCCGCTCCAGTCTGCCTCGCCCGCGGGGAAATACAGGCCGGGGTTGAGGAACTTGGAAGGATCAACCTGGCCCGCGCCCTGAGCGAAGACGTCCTGAGTGTTTTCGCCTGCCTCGTTGACCAGATCATAGGCACTGGTCATCAGTGCGGACTTCACCTCTGCGGGAGAGGCCGTGGGCTTGTTGCCCAGGTAGAGCGCACCCAGACCCGCAACGTGCGGTGATGCCATGGATGTGCCGGACATGAACACATGCTTTGGTGCACTTTCAGCAGCGTTGGCACCGGCAGCGAGTACGCCTGTTCCCGGCGCTCCGACGTCGGGCTTGAGGATGTTCTGGCCGTCAACGGTGATCGGTCCACGGCTCGACGACGACGCAATCTGCGGTGCCGGAATCTCCACTGGGTTTTCCGGTTCGGCGGTCAAGGAAGCGGTGGCCCCCTCCGTTGCGGCGTACGCCTTCAACGCCTCGTAGGTATCTACTTCCAGATGCACTGAGGGTACTGCGAATCCGATGGCGTGAATTCCTGTAGCTCCGCCCGGCGCGTTGACGAGGATCATGCCCACGCCGCCGGCACGTTTGACTTCGCTCGCCTTGTCCACGAGGGCGACGGCGCCGCGGTCACAGACAATGATGGCGCCCTTGGCCTTAGCTGGGTCCAGAGAATTGGCAGCACAAAGTTCAGGGGTTTCCACACCAGCAGCTGCTGCCGAGGCCGCGTTCACCAGCGGCGCCGAAGGCACACCAGCCACGGGGATGCTGACTGAAGCACCCGCGAGCGTGGTTCCATCTCCCAGCATGACACCTCCCTGCGGGGTGGCGTAGGTGGTGTTCGCGACGGTGGTGATCCATGGTGCAGCGTTGTCCAGTGTTGAGGCGCCGGGGCCGGAGTTACCGGCTGCAGCCGCTACGAAGATGCCTGCATTGGCTGCGGCAAGGAACGCTCGATCTGTGATTTCCACTGTGCTGCTGGCTGCAGCTCCACCGATGGAGTAGTTGATGACGTCGACGCCGTCTTCCACAGCGGCGTCAATGGCCCCCAGGAGGTCCAGCATGCTGCAACCAGCGGTGTCGATGCCGGTCCAGCACGCCTTGTACACGGCAATTTTGGCAGCTGGCGCCACACCGGAGATCCGATGTACTGCTCCGTTGTCCAGAGTTGCTTCTACACCGAAGTTGCCTGCAGCTGTGCTGGCAGTGTGCGATCCGTGACCGTTTCCGTCTCGCGGTGATTCGTATTCTCCCGCGTCCACGGGCGCGATTTTGCTGGCCCCGTATCCGTCGACGAAGTAGCGCGCCGTGATGAGTTTCGTGTTGCAGTCCTCGGCGGTGAACTGGACTCCGGTCTCGCATGCGCCAGTGAAGGTCCCGCCGTCGGACTTCTCGAACGTAATGGCGGTGCCGTCCAGGTATGGCACGCTGCCCGGCGTTGTTCCGAGGGTTTCACCGGCGAAGGATGGGTTTTCCGGTGCAATGCCGCTGTCAACAACACCGACGACGATCCCCTTGCCAGCGTTTTCGACGCCGCCGAGGCTCTCCCATACGCCGCCCTTGCCATCAGCGTCGCTGCCGAGGCCCAGGAAGTCCGACGTCGACTGCTGTAGTTCCAGCATGGCGTCGGGTTCAATTCCGGCTACGTTTTCGTTGGCTGCCAGGGTGGCGGCTTGTTCTGCCGTCAGCTCTGCGGCAAAGCCGTTGGTTGCCATCGTGTAGTTGTAGAAGGGTTTTACTCCCGCTTTTGATGCAACCTGCGCCTGCTGTTTTTCAAGGAAAGACGTGTATTTGACCACCGGTGTCGATGTGGCATCAAGTACCTGCCCGTCGTCAGCGGCAGTCGCCTCCAGACCCGTGAGCCCACCCTCGTAGTTACTGACTGAGGGCGCCTTCAGCGTGACGAGGTAGCTTCCCGCAACAAAGTTGGCGGACTGGGTCACCGCGTCAGGCAGGTTCTGGCCCGGTGAGGCCTGGGCGGCGCCGCCCAAACCGGCCGCCGTGAGCATCAGCGCGGCTGATACCGCGACGACGCGCACCTTTCGGTCTGTAGAGCGCCGTTCAGGGCGCGGTCGTGTTTGCTCGTTCACAATTCTCCATAAGTTCGTCATGCGAGTGATCTCGTCGTTGAGGTGCTTCGCCGCACGCAATATTGTGGCGTACAACACAAACGTTCGTCAGTCTAGAGTGTTACTGACTGGTACAGACTGGGGAAAGCCGAATCGTTGGAGCCGGGATAGTGTTGCTGAGGGAAAGGAAAGCTAATGGTCAATCCGATTCACCTGCGAACGCTTCTGGAGGTCATCCGGTCCGGCTCGTTCGCTGCTGCAGCAAACCGACTGGGATACACCGCATCCGCCGTCTCACAGCAAATGGCAGCCCTTGAGCGCGACAGCGGAGTACGCCTCTTCGAACGCGCGGCCCGCAGCATCGTACCCACGGAAGCCGCCGTCGTCATGTCCCGGCACGCGGCCAAAGTCCTGACCGACATCGACGCGCTGATGGCCGCCACCACGCGAACAGAGCAGGGAACATCACAAGAACTCAGGCTAGGCATCTTTCCGTCCCTGGCCACCTTCGCCCTCCCCCGACTCCTTAGGGCACCAGAGTGGCGCGACCTCGGCATCAACCTGAAGGTCTACGTTGCCGAACCATCGCAGACCATCCAGGGCCTGCGATCGGGAGGCGAACTCGACGTCGCCCTCGTCTACCAGGTAGGACAGGGCGGATTGGCCTGGCCCTCCAGCGTGAGCCGCCAATGGATAGGCGACGACAATTTCAGAGTTGTTCTTCCTGAGTCGTGGGGAATCCAGCCAGGCTCCGAAGTCACCGCAGCCCAGTTGAGCGACATGCCATGGATTGTGCACCACCCCGGGACCAGCGACGCAGCCGTCATTGAACGTCTCTTCGCCAGCTGCAACCTCCACCCACGGGTAGTCTCCTACTGCGACGACTTCAATGCATGCCTGGAAATGGCATCAGCCGGGCTCGGCGCCGCATTGGTTCCCGAACTGGCCATGGTGCACAAAACCGACGGCGTCGTCGTGCTGGACGTTCCCGAGATCCGAATCGCCCGCAGCATCTTTGCGCTCCTGATCAACGACAAACAAACAACCCGGGTCCGCCTGTTCATGGACCGCCTGGCAGATGTCCTGCGAGACCAGAGCATCGAGCCCCGGCACCAACCGCCCAGACGGTAGCCGCCGCCCACACCGGCATGGGCATACTTGAGGCATGCCAAAACTTCCCGAAGCAGTCACCAGAGCCCAATGGTTTCGCGAACGTTTCATGCCGATGGCAACCCATCACCGGCTACTGCTGGCCTTGAAATCAGCCATCGCCGGCGCCCTGGCCTGGTGGATTGCGCTTCACCTCCCCGGGGTGGCAGCAGAATTCCCCTACTACGCCCCCATCGGAGCTATGGCGGCGATGTACACCACCGTTGGTGGATCGATCAAGCAGGGCCTGGAAACACTCGCAGGATTGGGACTGGGAATAGCAGTAGCGTTCCTCGTCACCCAATTGGCCGCGCCCAACATGTGGACCGTCGCGCTCGTCGTCGGGATAGGCGTACTCGTAGCGGGCCTGCCCCGGATGGGCGCAGGCAAAGACCTCATCCCCACGGCAGCACTCATCGTGATGCTTCTCGGAGACCAGGACCCCGACGGATTCTCGTTGGGCTACTTCATCCAGATGCTCGTCGGGGTCATCGTGGGACTGTTGGTGAACGCACTGCTCTTCCCGCCCCTCCACCTGACACGCGCCGTCAACGCCTTGGCGGAGCTACGCGGTGCCTTGAGCCTGCAGCTCGAGGACATGGCAGAAGCTATTCTCGAATCATGGCCCCCGGAACATACCGAATGGTCCGAGCGCGGCGACGGACTGTCAAAATTGAGCCGAGAAGTCCATGACGCCGTCGCACTCGCGCAGGTCAGCCAGAAGGGAAACTTCCGCAGGAAAATACACCGCCGAAATGTGCAGGCAGACATTGAGCGGCTCAAAGCCCTTGAGCGGACAACGTTCCACGTTCAGGACGTCACGGAAATCCTGTCCAGCGCCATTTGGGAACTACCAGACGATCTACCAGTAACACAGACCGCCAGCGAGCCCCTGTCGAAGGCCTTCGAAGCCTGCGCCCGCGCGATCGCTGATTGGAACCCTGAATCGGACGGCTACCAGCACGCGGAGGAAGCCGTTCAGGAACTCCAGATCGCGCTCGAAACGACCGCCCGCAAAGATGAACCCGTGCAGACCACAGCCTCCTTGGCCCTGAGTCTGCGCCGGATGCTGAGGGTGATCAGTACCTGATGCCCATCAGCTGTTCTCCGTAGCTACTTCCCCTGCATCCGGCACCTCGGGAATCGCGGCATGGTCCGAGCGCAGGATCCCCAAATGCTCAAGCTTCTCGGCGATACCAGCCCCATCGGGCGCATAAATCCATGGAGCACCCGAGCTACGATCCGCCGTGTCGCTCGAGCGGCCGCCTGCCAACACCGCTTCGCCGACGGAGAGCTGGCGAATGGCTACGGCCAGAACGTTGTCCGGGTGCGTGCGGCTGAACTCGGAGTAAATCGCTTCATCGTGCTGACCATCGTCGCCCACCAGCAACCACTTGATGTTCGGGAACTCACGGGCCAGTCGTGCCAGAGAGGACCGTTTGTGCTCAACTCCGCTACGGAACCAGCGATCAAGTGTCGGGCCCCAGTCCGTGAGGAGGAGCGGCCCGGCCGGATACAGATTACGGGAGAGGAACCGTGTCAGCGTAGGTGCCACGTTCCAGGCGCCTGTAGACAGGTACAGCACTGGCGCACCCTGATGCTGCTGGGTAACCCTCTCCATCATGACGGACATCCCCGGCGTCGCGTTACGAGCGTGCTCGTCCACCACGAAAGTGTTCCAGGCTGCCAGCAGCGGACGCGGCAATGCGGTTACCATCACGGTGTCGTCAATGTCAGATACAACGCCAAATTCCGCATCGTCCGGAAACACGAACACCGTGGACTCGACGGTCGCTGAGCTATCAGAAGTCAGGCGCACGGTGTTGGTGCCCGCCGGCAGCTGGACGGGAATACGAACGTCGATCACTCCCCCACGGTCCGCGCTGACCCGGTGCGACTCACCAGCTACCTCCACTGTCACGGTGGCGTAGCGAATCGGTGGGCTCATGAAATTACGCCAGCCCCGTATCCCCTCCCGAAGCGTCTTCAAAGTCTCCGGTCCGTCATCGCGAACAGGCTTGGACAGCACTACCCTGCCAAGAACCCGAATCCAGGACGTGCTGCCATATCCGGTGTACGGGAGAACGGTGCGCACATAGCCTTTGGCCAGGGAGCGGCGAATCTGCCACGCTTGCAGGGCACTTTCCAGGCGAACTGCCAAGTGCTGTGGTTCAACCGGGCCCTCGACGGGGGTCTTCGAATGCATGATGACAGTCTTTCACGATTCTGCCCTGCGACTCCGAAAAATTCACCGCAATGCGCTTCTCCGCCGTCCAGAACGAACCAAGGGCTAACTGCGCGACGCGAAAGCACGCGATTCGCGATACCGCGACAGGGTTTCGCGGACGTGCCATACGAGGTTGAGCTTCAGTGCGTCGTCGACGGACAGCCATCGATACTCGTCATGTTCCTCAGGAGCCAACGTCACTGCCTGCGTCCGGAAATCCCCTTCGCTCAGAAAAGATACCGTGTGGAACGTGGCCGATGCACGAACAGGACTCGCCCGTGATCGACCAGGAAAGCGTGCGCAATCCACCCAGCTGATGTGGAAGTGCTCTGAGGGTCGCTCACAAATTCCTGTCCACGCAAAAAGCCACCCCGTAGGGTGGCTTTCTATGCTTATTCGCTGAATAATACCGTCGAAACGAGATTCCGCTCAACGTTTCTAATAAAACCAAGTGGTGGAGCTGAGGGGACTCGAACCCCTGACCCCCTGCATGCCATGCAGGTGCGCTACCAGCTGCGCCACAGCCCCGTTTCCGGATTTCTTCAAGCAGTTTTCGCCCCCCACCTGAGTGCGGGCCGCTCGAAGCAACTCCTCTACTTTAGAGGATTGATGCCTGCTATACAAAATCGCTCAAAGTCAGCCCTCTACAGGGGACGCGGGAAGACCAGCCAAGCCAACATTATGCTCGGTCAGGTGCCAGCGCGTGGGCGATGCGCCACGTTTCTCGACAGCAGGATCATCGACCTCAACGTGGTCGTCAAGCTCCTCCAATACCGACCAATGACAGTTGGTCACTCCGGATATAACGCCCCAGAACTGCTCCGGAAGACCCAGTACTGCCGCAAGAGCAACACGGATAGCCCCACCATGGCTGACCACAATCACCGTTTCGTTCGGACCCATCTGAGCGACCGTCTCAAGTACCGCAGCAGCCATTCGGTGCCCAACTTCGACACGGCACTCACCGCCGCCGGCTCGCGCCGTCACAGAGCCCGCCGACCAATCGGCCTGTTCAGTAGGAAATTCGTCACCGATTTCGGTGAACGTTTTACCCTGCCAGTGACCGGCATAGGTCTCACGGAGACGTTCGTCCGTTCGAACTTCGAGTTCACAGAGTGAAGCGAGCTCTGAAGCTGTCTCATAGGCCCTACGGAGATCTGACGAAACAATACGTGACGGCGCCAATTGCTGGAGCAATAGAGCAGACCGTCGCGCCTGGTCCTCCCCCACAGCGTCAAGCGGAATGTCTTCCTGCCCCTGAAACCGGCCCAGAGAATTCCACTCAGTTCGTCCATGGCGCCAGAACACCACACGTCGCCGCACCCTTTCCGGGTCCCACGACGGTTTCGCGCTCAACGGGCAGCCGCTCCTGAAGCTGAAGCATCCAGCCCCAGATCAATGATGGGAGACTCGTTGTACAGACGTTCCAGTGCATAGAAGACTCGGTCTTCTTCGTGCTGGATGTGCACCACGATGTCACCGTAATCCAGGAGTACCCAGCGACCTTCACGACGCCCCTCGCGCCGTTTCGGCTTACGGTCCAGCAGCATCAAGGCATCCTCCACTGCGTCCACGATCGCGTTGACCTGGCGTTCGTTGGAAGCTGAGGCGACGAGAAAGATATCAGTGATCGCGAGACGCTCACTCACATCGATCGCCACTATGTCCTGAGCCAATTTGTCCGCCGCAGCCAAGGCCGCAGCTTTCGTCAGGGCAATCGATGAATCAGTAGCGCTCACAGTTCTCCTTGTTTTCAATCAACGGCCCATGCCGCCAAAAATCATTAGCAATCCAAACACGATAGCCACAGCGCCCAGGCCAATGACCGCGATCTGCGTCAACAGGTGCCGCTGGATCCGCGCGCCCGCGGCCGTAACGGCGTCGAGCGGCTCCAGCCCGTAGGCGGTCTTCGCACCGATCGGTCCTGCCAGCAACTCCGCATTTTCAGGCTCTGCATCCTCGAATTCCTCTTGAGGCGCTCTACGAGATACTTCCGGTGCAGAAACTGGCAGTACTGCCGGAGCCACAGCTCCTGTGACGGTGTGAGCGGGCGGAACAGGCGGATGGCTGCCCGTAACAACTGGAATATGGGTAGTACTCGAACCCCGCAGCACCACCGACCGGTCGACCCCCGGCCTGCTGGCATACTCAGCCGGCGCAATCATTCCCAGATTATGGGCAGTCGTTGGATCGTTCCGCTCGCTACGGGACTGCTCATTAGCCCGCGCCAGCCGCTCCATGCTTTCTGCGCGCTGGTTCAATACCGCGGCACGCTCCGCCAAGGCCTTTTGTTCCGCAAGGACGGCCAAATCAACCGAGAACGGGTCCTCGTGCTGCTCCGCGGCAAGTGCCGCTGCCTGATTCTGTGCCTGACCGATCAGGGCTTCCCGTGCCGCCAGCGCCTGCTGGACCGTCAACTCCTCAGGAGAAACCAACCCGCTGGCCGCGACCTGAGAATCATCGGAAGCCTGACGCCGCTTGCGCCTGCCGCCATCTATTGGACCGGTGTTCTGGAACGAATCGTCAGATGGTCCTCCATCCGAGGCTCGGGGCTCAGGCACCTCAGACGCGGGGGCCACGGCAGGCGGAGTCTCCTCGGCCTGCGCGAGCGGCTCCAGAGCTGTAGGCTCCTCAGTGACCTCCGCGCGTCGCATCCGTAGCTGGCGCCGGGTCGGTGGTGCTGCTTCCTCAGGGGATGACGGTTCTGCCAAGGACCTATACGCCTGGAACGCTTCACGGTTGCGCGCTCTGGCCTGTGACTCGCGCTCAGGAGGCGCAACTACCTCCGCCTCGGGGGTAACTGAATCGGGTTCGGGCATGACGGGTTCCGGACTCGGCTCCGCCGCTTCCGGTTGCGACGCCTCGACCACGCGGCGTTGCCTTAAGGCCCTCCGACTGGGGACGGGCCCGTTACCCTCGTTCATTTCCTCATCACCCAGAGTTTATCGTCACATTCTGTCTGTTGATTTGCCCAGCATCATCGACCCCCTGGTAAAGGCGGTGCTTGGCAATGTATTGAACTACTCCATCCGGTACTAGATACCAGACCGGTTCACCGTCAGCAACGCGATTGCGGCAATCCGTCGAGGAAATCGCCATGGCTGGCACCTCCAACAGGCTGACGTCGCTTCTACCCAAATCGTGTAGCTCATGTCCCGGACGGGTGACCCCTACGAAGTGCGCCAGGGACCACAGCTCTTCGGCATCTTTCCAGGAAAGTATTTTTGCCATAGCGTCCGCGCCGGTAATGAAGAACAGATCCGCTGCCGGACGCTCAGCCTTCAGGTCCCGCAGGGTATCGATCGTGTACGTAGGCCCAGGGCGGTCGATATCCACACGGCTGACGGTGAATCCTGGGTTCGACGCTGTCGCCACGACGGTCATGAGATACCTGTGCTCGGCTTTGCTGACGTCCGAGCTCGCCTTCTGCCACGGTTGGCCAGTTGGTACGAACACCACCTCGTCAAGCTCAAACACCGAAGCCACCTCGCTTGCTGCAACGAGGTGGCCGTGGTGAATGGGATCAAAGGTTCCGCCCATGACTCCCAGCCTGAAAGGGCGGGAGTCAGTGTCCGCAGTCGCGATGGGCCTCGAGTGCGTCACTTCAGGAGTGGGACCCGGGGACATCATGTTTGTTGGGGTGCTGCTTGTGCGGGTCAACATGTTCCGGCACAGCTTCGTGGCGCTTGCCGACGCTGGTAAAAGCGATCGTCACAAACATCAGGAGCAGCAAAGCCCCCATGATGACTACCGCGTACATGACCGGTGACATTGGCAATTCCTTATGGTGCTCGGCCGTCTCACTGGCCACAAGCGCCGCACCGTAAAGGTGGTTCAGCATAGATCTCCCCTTGAGAGCAATATTCGACCGAACATTTCGGCCACTGACGTTTAGCTCTATGGTACGCCAATGCTACTGGCGCACGTGCCCGTCACCCTGCACGATCCACTTGGTGGTGGTGAGTTCCCTCAGTCCCATGGGACCACGTGCGTGCATCTTCTGCGTGGAAATTCCCACCTCAGCGCCAAGCCCCAATTCGCCGCCGTCTGTGAAACGAGTGGAAGCGTTGACGATCACCGCGGCGGAATCGATCTCCGAGATGAACTGCTCGGAGTTGGCGAGGTTGTTCGTCACAATTGCCTCGGTGTGTCCTGACGTCCAGCGGCGGATGTGGTCAACCGCTTCCGTCAGGGAATCCACCACGGCAACTGCCATGTCAAGATCCATGTATTCCGAGGCCCAGTCCGTGTCCGTGGCTGTCTCGGCGTTCACTCCGTCCGGCAGCAGTTCCCGGGTCCTTTCGTCGACGTGAAGCCGGACGCCAGCCTTATCCAATGCGGCCAGGACCGCCGGAGCTGCTGCGGCGTCCTTGTGGATGAGAAGTGTCTCCGCGGTGTTGCACACACTGGGCCGGTGAGTCTTGGCGTTGACAATAATGTCCACGGCCATTTCTTCCGACGCCGACTCGTCCAGGAAGATGTGCACATTTCCCTCTCCCGTTTCGATCACGGGAACAGTGGATTGTGTGACAACCGTCTGAATCAGGTCATGACCCCCGCGCGGGATAAGGACATCGACGCGTCCGCGAGCCTTCATCAGAACGTTCGCACCCGCACGGCCATATTCATCGACGCTCTGCACGGCGTCCGACGGGAAACCCATACGGTCCAGGGTGTCCCGAATGATCCCCAGCAGCGCCTCATTGGTATTCGCCGCGGCACTGCCGCCCCGGAGAATCACGGCGTTTCCACTCTTGAGTGCCAAGCCAGCAATATCCACCGTCACGTTGGGACGAGCCTCGTAGATGGCGGCAACGACTCCCATGGGCACATGTACCTGTCGTAACCGCAGACCGTTGGGCAACGTCTGGCCACGAGCAACTGAACCGACCGGGTCAGGAAGCCCGGCCAGGTTCTCCAGCGATGCGGCCAACCCAGCAATGCGATCCGGGGTCAGGCTCAGCCTGTCCAGAAGCGCCGCGGAAGTGCCACGTTCACGGCCGTTGGCGACGTCTTTCTCATTGGCGGCCAGGATTGACGCCTGGCGGGCGATCAGAGCCTCGCCGATGGCACGTAGGGCGCGGTCCTTCCACGACCTGTTTGCCTTGGAAACGATGCGCGACGCCGTGCGCGCCCGGTCCGCAATCGCGTGGACCGCTACTGTCACGTCCTCATTCGATTCGTTGGCTTTGGTATCTATCTGCTGCGTACTCACGTGTTTCACCTTTCAGGTTGGAACGGAGGAATCGGAAAAATTCAGGATTTGGGAACGCGTTTCCGGAGTAGCACCAGGTCGTCGATATGGACAACCGAGCGCTCATACTCACGGCCGAGTTCCTTGGCCAGTTCGCGCGTGGAGCGACCAAGCATCTGCGGCAGCTCGCTGGAGTCATAGTTGACGAGGCCATGTGCAATAGCGACCCCGTGCTGATCGACAATGGCGATCGGATCCCCGGCCTCGAAGTGCCCTCGTACCTCGACGATTCCCGCCGGCAGCAAGGACCTTCTCTTCTCTCCCACTGCCTTCGCGGCGCCGTCATCGACGACTATGGAACCCTGAATGCGGGCGACGTGCTCAAGCCACAACTTGCGGATCGGCTTCCTGCGTCCCTTGGCGCTGAACCAGGTGCCGACGTCCTTTCCGGCAAGGGCGTCCTCTGCGTTGTCTGTCGATGTCACAAGCGCAGGGATCCCGGAACTGGCGGCGATAATGGCCGCTTCAACTTTCGTGGCCATTCCGCCGGTGCCTGTCCCGGCTGCACCGGTGCTGCCGATATTCACGCCCTCCAGATCCTTCGGCCCATCGACCTCCGGAATGCGCTTGGCTCCATCCTTCGGCGGTCCGTCGTAGAGCGAGTCCACATCAGAGAGCAGCACGAGCACATCGGCCTTGACAAGGTGCGCCACCAAAGCAGCCAACCTGTCGTTGTCGCCAAAGCGGATTTCGTGACTGGCGACGGCATCGTTTTCGTTGACAATCGGAACGACACCGAAATTCAGCAGACGCTCCATGGCGCGGTGAGCATTTGCATAGTGGGCCCGACGCATCAGGTCATCGAGTGTCAGAAGAATCTGACCGACTGTGACGCCATGTGCGGCGAACGCGTCGTGGTACCGGGCCATAAGAAGCCCCTGCCCCACACTGGCGGCTGCCTGCTGAGAAGACAGGTGCCGAGGCCTCGAAGTGAGGCCGAGCGGAGACACCCCCGCAGATATTGCGCCAGATGAGACCAGGATGATCTCGACACCTTCTTTGCGCCTGGCTGCGATCACGTTGGATAGCTTCACCAGGGCTTCATCTGAAATGCCGCCAGCCAGGGACGTCAGCGAAGACGATCCCACTTTCACGACTATGCGTTTTACCTGCGGCAGGGACGATCGGGTCTTTATGGCGCGTCTTGCTGTCATCTATTCCTTCAGATTGTCGTGCCGGCATGAAGAGCACAGTTAGTTCGATTCGGTAGGTCCCCCGTCCCACTGACTCGGGGGCTCATGCCTCTCAGGCCGGCCGGCTAGTCGGTCAACCCGGGTTTAGGTTCATCGGTCGGGGGCTCTGGCCACACCCCGGTTTTCCGTTCTGATTCCAGCTCTGCGCGAGTCGCGGCACGCGCGTCCTTGCGATCCTGGTGCTCCTGACGCTTCTGCTCGCGCGTGGGCCGGATCAGTTCTTCGAGACGTACGTCGGTTCCCCGTGGAGAGGACAACAATTCGGCCCCTGCCATCATGGTGGGTTCCCAGTCAAAGACAACGGCATCATCGTCACCAATAACCACTGTATCGCCCGGAACAGCTCCGACCTTGAAGAGCCGTTCCTCAACGCCGAGTTTGGCCAGGCGATCGCCGAGATACCCTACGGCCTCATCATTGCTGAAGTCGGTCTGTTTGACCCACTTCTCCGGCTTCTCGCCCAGCACACGGAACAACGGTTCCAGGTTCTTTTCCTCGCGACGGATAGTGAAGGCAGGGGCGTTCACAGACCGCGGTCTGAGGACAGTCGGCGCAACGACGGGCGGTGCAGTTTCTACGGCCTTCCGAGCCTCGACAACGATCTCGGCCATCGCGAAGCCCAACTGCCGCAGACCCTCATGGCTGGATGCGGAGACATCAAATACTTTGTATCCACGCTTCTCCAGTTCAGGCCGGACGATAGCGGCCATGTCGCGGCCGTCAGGTACATCCACCTTGTTCAGCGCGACAAGGCGTGGACGTTCATTCAGCGGAACCACCTCGCCGTCTGATCCGGCGTAGCTCATGTCCACGGCGTAACGATCCAGTTCGCCCTCGATGATCTCGAGGTCTCCGATCGGATCGCGATCAGTCTCGAGGGCGGCGCAATCCAATACATGAACAATGGCAGCACAACGCTCGACGTGGCGGAGGAAGTTGTGCCCCAGCCCGCGTCCTTCACTGGCTCCCTCGATCAGGCCCGGAACATCAGCAACGGTAAAACGCACTTCTCCGGCCTTCACGACCCCTAGGTTTGGAACCAGCGTCGTGAAGGGGTAATCAGCAATTTTGGGGCGTGCGGCGCTCATGGCGGCAATCAGACTCGACTTACCAGCAGAAGGGAAGCCGACAAGCGCAACATCAGCGATGGATTTGAGTTCGAGGACAATATCCCGCTCATCTCCGGGTACTCCCAGGAGCGCGAAACCAGGTGCCTTACGCTTTTGCGAGGACAGCGACGAGTTGCCGAGCCCGCCTTGACCGCCTGAGGCGGCTACGAACTCTGTTCCCTCGCCGACGAGGTCCGCGAGGACCTTGCCGTCCTTGGTTTTCACCACGGTTCCTTCCGGAACCGGAAGGATCAGGGTTTCGCCCGTTTTGCCGTTCCGCCAGTCGCCCATGCCGGGCCCACCATTGGATGCATGGCGATGCGGCGCGTGGTGGTAATCAAGAAGGGTTGTAGCCTGCGGATCTACCCGCAGGATGACGCTGCCGCCATCTCCTCCGTTGGCGCCATCGGGACCGCCCAATGGCTTGAACTTTTCGCGTTTAACCGAGACGCAGCCGTGTCCGCCGGATCCGCCGGATACGTGCAAGACAACTCGATCAACGAAGTTAGCCACGCGATTCTCCTCTGTTGCATTCACATGCACTGGAACTAATGATGAGTCTAATGGACACCTTTTGACACCCAAAAACTGATAACCCTTTAAAAAACGATGGAGCGGACCAAAAGTGGCCCGCCCCATCGCTGAGGTCTGAACGATTACTCGGCGGAAACAGCAGCTTCCGTCTCTGCAGCCGCGGTGCTCACGATGTTCACCACGCGGCGACCACGGCGGGTACCGAACTCCACAGCGCCGGCTTCGAGGGCGAACAGGGTGTCATCCCCGCCGCGACCTACTGCTGCACCTGGGTGGAAGTGGGTGCCACGCTGGCGAACGATGATTTCGCCTGCCTTGACAACCTGTCCACCGAAGCGCTTTACGCCGAGGTACTGGGCATTGGAGTCGCGTCCGTTGCGAGTGGAACTCGCACCCTTCTTATGTGCCATTGCTATGCCTACCTTTGGTGACTTCTAAAATCTATGGAATATCTGAATCGGTACGTCCTCGCATTATGCGATGGACGTGACCTTGACCTTCGTCAGTGCCGAACGGTAACCTTGGCGCTTTTTGTAGCCGGTTTTGTTCTTGTACTTCTGAATGACGATCTTCGGTCCGCGGAGGTTCTCGACGATCTCGGCGGTAACCTTCACCTTCGCAAGATCTTCAACTGCGGACGTAACCTTGTCGCCATCAACCAGGAGCAAAGCAGGCATCTCAAAGGTGCTGCCGGCATTACCGGGAACGCGGTCAAGGGTAACGAGGTCTCCTACGGAAACCTTTTCCTGGCGGCCGCCAGCGCGGACAATCGCGTACACCACTTGGGAACTCACTTCTCTAGACGTTAGTACTTTTCTGCGCACTATCCCCAGCTATTTTATCGACCGGTTCTGCGCTGTGCATTCACGCCCCGGCAAATCCGGCTGGAAGACGTTCGCACCGAAGATCAAGATTACGCGAACCCGCGGTAATTGAGCAAATCCCGCCCTCTACAGCGAGTCGCGGAACGCTTTACAGGGACAGGTGATGAAAATGGTGTATCGGGCCATGTCCCTGGCCGACCGCCAGGTCATCTGCATGCTCCAGTGCCCCCTGCAGCCAGGGTTTGACCTCGGCAAGAGCTTCAGCCCAATTCTGATGGCGAACCTGCTCCGTTGCGATGGCCGCCGATAGCGAGCATCCCGTGCCATGCGTATTGCGGGTGTTGACTCTCAGCCCCGAAACTTCATAAACGGACGTCGCATCAACTATTGCATCGGGGCATTGTTCCCCGTCCAGATGACCACCCTTGACGAGGACAACTGTTCCCGTCCGCGCGGCCACTGCCCTGCCCTGCTCCAGAGCCGCAGGCCAGCTGAGCGCCCGCGTAGTGCCCGCCAGAACCGCAAGTTCGGCAAGATTCGGGGTCACGAGTCCAACGCTGGACACAAGCTCCCGTAGCGCATCCTCGGCAGCTGGCTGCAGGAGCTTGTCTCCGCTCGTGGCGATCATCACCGGGTCCAGCACGACGACGGAAGGCCGGACGCGGTCCAACCATTCCCCGACTGCCGAAATGATGTCCACATTTGCAAGCATCCCGATCTTCACCGCGTCAATGGTGACGTCATCGCTGACGGCATTGAGCTGCTCCTCCAGAAACGCGATGGGCGGTGTATGCACTGATCGCACACCGCACGTGTTCTGTGCAACGAGCGCTGTCACCACTGCCATGCCGTAGCCGCCTCTGGCGGCAATGCTTTTGAGATCAGCATGGATGCCGGCACCACCGGTGGGGTCGGTGCCGGCGATACTCAGAACCCGGGGCGGAACAGTCCCTGGAACGGTCATGTCCACTCGTCAGAGATCCGACGCCGGAACGCCTACACCCAGAACCATCGGTTCAGCAGCCTCAGCTCGCTGTTGTTTTGACGAGGCCTGCGTTTCCGGAGTGCGTTCGGTACTGGTAAATCGTTTGCCAGTCCCCTCTGGGGCGGATGACTCGGCCGTGAGAGTGGTAATTGCCGTGGAATCGCCTGCGCCCTGGGCACTGCTTGCCGCGCGACGCGGTTTTTTACGCCTCTCACGCGGTGGTGCGCTCTCTTTGGCAGCGTCCTTTTTGGGGGGACGCCGATCAAACGCTTCGGTGAGACTATCGAGTGTGAGCCGTTCACCGCTGCTGCCCGTTGGATGCTGATCTGTGTCACCGGACTTCGGCAGCGCCACGGCCTCGCCGTTGAGCGTGAGGACCTGTGAAGGTTTCCCGCCCTGCTCGGACTCCTCGTGGCTATGGTGCGTGGCTGCCGCGATACTCGTCAGGGCAGCACGAGTAGCTTCGGCGCGGGCTTCGCGCTCTGGGTCCTGGGTGCGGGGCTCAGCTGCTGGAACTTCATGCTGCTCAGCCTGTGGCTTGGACTGCTTGCCTTTGCGCTTGCGTTCATTGCGCGACTGCTTTTCCTGCAGGTGCTGATGGTGGTTATCCGCGCTGACGGCGTGGCCGCGTTTGTGCTCCACGGGCTCGTCATGAGTGACGACTCCCCTCCCGGCACAGTGCTCACAATTCTCTCCGAAGACCTCGAGGAGACCTGTCCCCATCCGTTTGCGGGTCATCTGGACCAGTCCAAGGCTGGTCACCTCCGCCACCTGATGTTTGGTGCGGTCTCGTCCCAGGCACTCGACCATCCGTCGGAGTACGAGGTCGCGGTTTGCCTCCAGAACCATGTCGATGAAGTCGATGACGATGATTCCACCGATGTCGCGAAGGCGAAGCTGGCGGACAACTTCCTCGGCCGCTTCCAGATTGTTCTTGGTGACGGTCTCTTCAAGGTTTCCGCCGCTGCCGGTGAACTTCCCGGTATTGACGTCGACGACGGTCATGGCTTCGGTACGGTCGATGACCAGTGATCCACCTGAGGGCAGGAATACCTTGCGGTCCAGTGCCTTTGCGATCTGCTCATCGATGCGATGCACCGTGAAAATGTCTTCGTCGCTGGTCCACTTTTCGAGCCGGCTCACGAGGTCCGGCGCAACGTAGGTGACGTATGCCTCTATGGTGTCCCACGCCTGTTCGCCGGAGACAACCAGTTTGGAGAAGTCCTCGTTGAACACATCCCGGACGACCTTGATGGTGAGGTCCGGTTCCCCGTAGAGCAGCTCTGGTGCCAGGGTTTTGTTCGAGGTGGACTTCTGCTCGATATTCTCCCACTGGGCGCGAAGACGGTTGATGTCGTTCATCAACTCTTCCTCGCTGGCTCCTTCGGCAGCCGTGCGGACAATGACGCCCGCATTGGCTGGAAGATGATCCTTGAGAATTCGCTTGAGACGGTTCCGTTCGACGTCGGGCAATTTGCGTGAGATGCCGGTCATGGAGCCGCCGGGCACGTATACGAGGTAGCGTCCGGGCAGGGAAATCTGGCTGGTGAGCCGTGCGCCCTTGTGGCCGACGGGATCCTTGGAGACCTGTACGAGTACGGTGTCACCGGATTTGAGCGCCAGCTCTATGCGACGGGGCTGACCATCGAGGCCAGCTGCGTCCCAATTGACCTCCCCCGCGTACAACACGGCGTTGCGTCCGCGCCCGATGTCAACGAACGCGGCCTCCATGCTTGGCAGCACATTCTGTACCTTGCCAACGTAGACGTTGCCGATCAGGGAATCCTGCTGGGTACGCGAGACGAAATGCTCGGCCAGAACGCCGTCCTCGAGGACACCGATCTGAATCCTGTCATCGCGCTGACGAACGACCATATGACGGTCCACAGATTCCCGGCGCGCCAGGAACTCTGCCTCGGTGATGACCTGGCGACGACGGCCGGAATCGCGGGACTCGCGGCGTCTCTGCTTCTTCGCCTCCAACCGGGTTGAGCCCTTGACGCTGGTGACCTTGTTGCTAACCGGTGCTTCAGCGGGCTGCCGCGGAGCCCGTACGCGGGTTACCGTGTTGGGCGGATCGTCATCTCCGCCACCTGTCAGTTCCAGATCCTGCTCGCCACGACGACGGCGACGACGACGACGGGAGGTGACTGTTCCGGAGCCTTCGCTGGACGTCTGGTCCTCTGGACCGGCGTCGCCGGAGGTCTCATCGCCTGCGGAGCCCTGGTCCTTGGCTGAAGTATCTGTGTTTTCTTTCCCGCGCCCACGTCCGCGCCGGCTGCGACGGCGTCCACGTCCTGAGTCTGGCTCTTCGTCGGCTTCGGGGGCGTCTTCAGGCGCAACAACTTTCGCCGCTGATTTTCTGGCGGCTGCGGTCTGCACCGCCGTGAGATCAGGCGCCTGGAAGAGCAGTGACACGCCCGTCTCCGGCGCAGCTGGCTCTTCTACAGGCTCGGGGGCCGGGGCAGCAGCACTGGCTTCACTGGTCTCGTTCTGGACAGCCTCGTCTCCGGCAGTGTCGTCCTGATCGGCCAGGATCTCCGGGTCCTGCTTTGCTGCGGCTTTCTTGGCCGGGGCCTTTTTGGCGGCAGTTTTCCTGACAGCGGTGCGGCGCCTAGACGACTTTTCCGCTTCTGGCTCAGCTGTTGCTTCGTCCGAGGTGTTGGTGCTCTCAGCTTCGCCCGCAGAAGGCTTCACGACCGCTTTCTTGCGGCTGCGAGATGCTTTCTTGACCGGTGCGCTCACTTCAGCGTCCGGCTGGCCCTCGTAGGAGGCGGATGAATCCACTGCTTCGTTTTCCATTTTCAGCTATGCCTAACCCCGTGAGATGTCGGCCACATTCCGGCAGCTCCCGGGTACTCTCAGCCGGCCGTCCGTAGGATTCGTGTCCGTACGTCAGCCGGAAATCGTCAATATGTCGACCGAGGTCGCGCTAAAGCTGGAGCGCGGAATCACTCAGTGACCAGCGGCGCTATTCCTTGCTACCCGAATACTGTTGTGCGGCAGGTCAACCGGCGGACTCCGTGCGGCGTCATGAGTTTCGACGCGTGTTGCCGAAGGCATCGCTGGTGGAACTGGAAGCGTGTCGCTGGACCCTCGACAGAATGTGGTTCTGTCAAGCGCCAATGTCATTATCTCACACAGAGTTCATCAACCCGTTGAGCAGTGACGATAGTGTCGGGAAAGGATGCGTACGGGTTAGCACGTATCCTTGCACCGGGCCTAAACTGGACTTTCCATACCCTAGGGAGAATTGTGGCCGACCACGCTGAAGAATTCACCACAACACGTACCCGGGACGTCGACGGATCGCCCACGCCGCGCTTTGCAGGTCAGCGCGGATTCGCACTGGTCCTGCTGGTGACCGGCGCGTTCTCATGGATCGCGTCCTCGTTGCTTGTCCTGGAACGTCTCGCTATTTACCAGGATCCGGACCACGTTACTGCCTGTGATGTGAATCCGTGGATCTCATGCGGAGATGTCATGCAGACGTCACAGGCCGCGCTCTTTGGTTTCCCGAACCCGTTCATCGGCTTGGTGGCATTCGCTGCGGTTCTGACAACCGGTGCAGCAATGCTTGCCGGGGCACGCTTCGCCAACTGGTTCTGGATCGCGCTTCAGGCCGGGGTAACGCTTGGCATGGCCTTTATCGTCTGGCTATGGTTCCAGGCTCTGTACGTCATTCATATCCTTTGCCCTTATTGCATGGTCGTCTGGGTCATGATGTCGTTCCTATTCGTGCTGCTGACCGTACGGAATATTGTGCACGGCGTCATTCCCGCACCGTCCGGCGTGAAAAAGTTCCTGGCCGAATGGGCCTGGGCGCTGGCAGTCCTGCTCGTCGTCGCTTGTGCCGCCTCAATATTCTTTAGCTTCATCGGCGTTTTTATCGCCAGCTAGAAAGTCACTGGCTGTTCTGAACGTGAAAAGGCCCGGAGTTTTTACTCCGGGCCTTTCACGTTTTCGGCTCTACCCGAACCAGATCCCGATTTCCCGTTCTGCTGATTCCGCCGAATCTGAACCATGAACCAGATTCTGCTGTACCTTCAGTCCCCAGTCCCGGCCCAGGTCACCACGAATGGTTCCCGGTGCCGCAAGGGTAGGTTCCGTGGAACCAGCCAGCGAGCGGAATCCCTCGATGACGCGCTCTCCCTCGAATACAGCGGCGACGATTGGCCCTTCGAGCATGAACTCGACCAGTGGTTCGTAGAACGGCTTGCCAACATGCTCTGCGTAGTGCTTTTCGAGCTGTTCACGTGTTGCCGTCATCATCCGCAGTTGTGCGATCCGGTAGCCCTTCGCTTCAACGCGGGCGAGGATGGCGCTGCTGAGCTGACGCTTGACGCCGTCAGGCTTTACGAGCACCAGTGTGCGTTCCGTGGTCATAGATACTCCTTGGTCAGTAGTCTGTTTCACCGCGTTCCAGCTTAGCTGGGTTGTTGGCCTGGGGATTCGTCTGGATGCTCGGACGCCCATTGTGACTCGGCATCGTCGCGCTCCTTGTTCTCCCGGTCCAGCCGGGAACCGGTGCTCATCGCGTACCACCATGCGGCTCCGAAGAGGACGCCCACGACGAACATCATCGGCTCAACAAATCCGGTCGCGACGATCAACACCTGAAGGAACCAGCCCACCTTGATCCCCACTGGTCGGGACAGAAACGCGCAGGCACCGATCAGTGCTGCGCTGAGCAGCCCTCCCCCGGCCAGCAGCAGAGCGGTCGGGTATTCGTCACGATGAAGCCCAAAGGACACCAGCGTGCCGAACAGTACGGCGAAAGCCTCGAGCAGCAGCACGGTCGATCCGAAAAGGACTTTTACAGAACGCCGCTTCTTGGGCATTCCGGGGCGCCATTCACGCTGCGCCTTGGTCATTCTGGCCATGATGTCACTTCCCCAACAGCGTTCGCGCTTCGGCCACTACAGTGATGGAGCCGGTGATGAGAATGCCAGCTGCCAGGTCGTTGCCGGCCTCGGCACGCTCAACGGCCCATTCCAGGGCGTCATCAAGCTTCTCGGCGATATGAACGTCCTCCGCAGGGAATCCGGACGTTACAGCGATTTCGGCGAGCTCTCCTGCGGGAACTGCGCGGGGCGAGCTGGACTGGGTCAGACAGATCTCCGCTGCGAGGTCTCCAAGTTCTTGACGAAGTTCAGCCAGAATCGTCTCGGAATCCTTCTCCTGAAGTACGCCCACCACCAGTATCAACTTACTGAACGTGAACGCTTCCTTGACCGTTTCGGCGGCCACTTTGGCCCCAGCCGGATTATGGGCTGCATCAACGAGGATGGTCGGTGCCGTCCTGAGAACTTCCATCCGTCCCGGAGACGTGACGTGCAAGAGTCCTTCTCGCAGTACTTCGAGGTCGAGTTCCTTTTCAGCCCCACCGAGGAAGGCCTCGACGGCAGCAATTGCGACGACGGCGTTCTCGGCCTGATGGCGACCGTGGAGGGGAATCATCACATCGGAGTACCTACCGGCGAGTCCGTTGACAGTAATCATCTGGCCGCCTACCGCGACTGTTCTGGATTCAAGACCGAATTCGACGCCCTGGAACCGGAATGGCACCTCAACTTCCCGGGCCTTCTCCAAGAGGACCTGCGCGGCCTCGGGAGGCTGGGCGGCGGAAATGAGGTAGCCAGCCGGCTTGATGATGCCGGCTTTCTCCATGGCGATGTCCATCACGTTGTCGCCCAGCAGCTCTGCGTGATCGATGGAAATCGGAGTAACCACTGAAACAGCGCCGTCGGCGACGTTTGTCGCATCCGTAATTCCGCCGAGGCCCACCTCGACAATCGCTACGTCCACGGGTTCGTCTGCGAAGACCGCATAACCGAGGATGGTCAGGCATTCGAAGTACGTCAGCCGTGGCTCTCCGGCTTGTTCGAGTTCCGCGTCAACGATATTCAGATACGGGCGAATTTCGTCCCAGATGCGCACGAACGTCTCGTCACTGACTGGTTCGCCGTCGATACTGATCCGCTCTGTGACGCTTGAGAGGTGCGGACTCGTGTAACGGCCGGTCCGTAAATCATGGCCACGAAGAATGGCTTCGATCATGCGAGCTGTCGACGTCTTACCGTTTGTTCCGGTGATGTGGATAACGGGAACTGACTTCTGTGGCTCACCAAGGATTTCCATGGCACGAAACAGCGGTGCCAGCCGCGGTTCCATCTTGTTTTCCGGCGCACGCCCCAACAGTTCTGCGTAGACGCTCTCCACCGAGAATTCATCAATCACTTCACGACCTCCACATGAACCTCGACTGCTGCGGTGCCCGTTTCATCCAGTATCAACTCGTTCGTGAGGGTTTCCGTGGTGATCAGTTCAGCATTGGCGCGCAGGGCATGCACTGTCTGGGTATCGGTGCGCACCGTGGTGGTTACCCGGTCGCTGATGTTCAGACCGGCGTCGCGCCTTGCCTGCTGGATGGACCGAACAACGTCGCGTGCCGTACCTTCAGCCGCGAGCTCTTCAGACACACTGGTGTTCAGGACAACGAAACCGCCGCCCGGCAGAACGCCCACTGCTTTGGAATCCCCCGTACTTCCGGTTTCCACGACAGTCTCCAGACTGAACTCGTGGTCCTGCAGCACCAGACCGCCAGCGGTTACGGCGCCGTCGTCATCCACGTGCCAGTCGCCGGACTTGGATGCCTTGATGGCAACCTGAACATCCTTGCCCAGACGTGGACCGGCTGCGCGCGCATTGACCACCAGCTTTTGCGTGATCCCGAACTCTGCTGGTTCAGCGTCAGATGCATCCACGAGTCGAACCGACTTGATGTTGAGTTCGTCGGCCATGATCGCCTCAAAATGGCCCGTCAGTGAACCGGCGTCCGGTGCCACCACCGTCATCAAACTCAACGGAAGCCTCACGCGAAGGTTCTCGGCCTTTCGCAGGCTGGAACCCACAGAACAGATCTTGCGGGTGAGATCCATCCGTTCGACGAGATCGGGCGTGGCAGGAAACTGCGAAGCATCCGGCCAGTCCTCAAGGTGTACCGAGCGTCCGCCCGTGAGACCTCGCCAGATTTCCTCGCTGACCAAAGGAAGCATAGGAGCTGCGACCCTGCACAGCGTTTCGAGACAGGTGTAGAGAACATCGAAAGCTTCCTCGTCCTCATCGAAGAAACGCTGACGGCTGCGCCGGATGTACCAGTTCGTCATTGTGTCCATGTATGAACGCAGGGCATCACAGGCTTCGGAGATCTCGTAGCTGTCCATTGCCTCGGTAACGGCTTCAACGAGCTGTCCTGTTGCGGCGAGCATGTACTCGTCGAGGGGGTCGGACGAGGAATGACGGCTGCGAGCTTCATATCCGGCGCCCGAGTTCGCGGCATTCGTGTAAAGGCCAAAGAAGTACCACACGCTCCACATCGGAAGAAGAACTTGCCGTACGCCGTCCCTGATGCCCTGTTCGGTGACCACCAGGTTTCCGCCGCGCAGGATGGGACTGGACATCAGATACCAGCGCATGGCATCGGAGCCGTCGCGGTCAAGCACTTCGGAGACGTCTGGGTAGTTACGCAATGACTTGGACATCTTCTGCCCGTCGTCACCGAGGACGGTGCCGTGACTAATGACGTTCCGGAAGGCCGGTCGGTCGAAGAGCGCCGTGGCAAGAACGTGAAGGGTGTAGAACCAGCCACGCGTCTGACCAATGTATTCCACGATGAAATCGCCCGGGTAATGGTTCTCGAACCAGTCACGGTTTTCCATCGGATAGTGAACCTGCGCATACGGCATCGACCCGGAGTCGAACCAGACGTCCAGGACATCCTCGACCCGACGCATCGTCGAGCGGCCCGAAGGATCGTCCGGGTTCGGTCGGGTCAGTTCATCAATGAACGGCCGGTGTAGGTCCGGCTGACCCTCCTTGTTCAGCGGCAGGCGGCCGAAGTCAGCCTGCAGCTCCGCGAGCGAGCCGTAAACGTCCGTGCGCGGAAAGTCAGGGTTGTCCGACTGCCACACGGGGATAGGGCTGCCCCAGTACCGGTTGCGGCTGATGGACCAGTCCCGCGCGTTCTCCAGCCACTTCCCGAACTGCCCGTCCTTGACGTTCCCCGGGATCCAGTTGATGTCCTGGTTGAGTTCCACCATCCGTTCCTTGACCCGTGTCACCTCCACGTACCAGGACGAAACGGCACGATAGATCAACGGATTGCGGCAGCGCCAGCAGTGGGGGTAACTGTGCTCATAGCTTGTCTGGCGGAGCAGACGTCCGCTGTCCCGAAGCACGCGAGTGATGGGCTTGTTGGCCTCAAAGACCTGCTGACCCGCAATCTCGCTCAGCGGGCCGTCAGCAAACATGGGCAGGAATTTTGCCCCCTCGTCCACGGACAGCACCACGGGGATTCCGTGCTTTTCGCACACCAGCTGGTCATCTTCACCGTAAGCGGGAGCCTGATGCACCAGACCCGTTCCGTCCGTGGTGGTCACGTAGTCGGCCAACAGGATCTGCCACGCATTCTGCGTATTCCACTGGTCCACGTTCGCGTAGTAGTCCCACAGCGGTTCGTAGGACAGCCCCGCCAGCTCGGTTCCCTGATACGTCCGCTCAACTGCAGCATCAGCCACAGCGGCGTCTTCGTACCCGAGATCCTTGGCGTGGGCACCCAGCAGGTCCTTCGCGATCAGGAATCGCTCTGCACCGGCAACGGAAGTACCTCCCGGCCCCGCAGGTACTACCGCGTACGTGATATTCGGTCCTACCGCGAGCGCCAGGTTGGTGGGCAGCGTCCAGGGAGTGGTGGTCCATGCCAGGGCGTGGACTCCGGCGAGTTCACGTCCGACGGCGGTGTCTCCGCCCACGAGGGGGAAGGAGACGGTGACGGTCTGGTCCTGGCGCATCTGGTAGACGTCGTCGTCCATGCGCAGTTCATGGTTCGATAGCGGTGTTTCGTCCTTCCAGCAGTAGGGAAGGACGCGGTATCCGCTGTAGGTGAGGCCCTTTTCGTGGAGCGTTTTGAACGCCCACATGACCGATTCCATGTACTCGACGTTGAGGGTCTTGTAGTCGTTGTCGAAGTCCACCCAGCGTGCCTGTCGGGTGACGTAGTCCTGCCACTCCCCCGCATATTTCATGACTGAGGACCGGCATGCGTCGTTGAAGCGGTCGATGCCCATGGCCTCGATCTGCTTTTTGTCGCTCATCCCCAGCTGCTTCATGGCCTCAAGTTCTGCGGGCAGACCGTGTGTATCCCAGCCGAAGCGGCGCTCGACCCGGCGTCCGCGCTGGGTCTGGTAGCGGCCCATGAGGTCTTTGGCGTATCCGGTCAGCAGGTGCCCGTAGTGGGGCAGTCCGTTGGCGAAGGGAGGGCCGTCATAGAACACAAATTCGTTGGACCCGTTCTCGCCGGCGTCACGCTGGTCGATGGAGGCCTGGAAGGTGTCATCGTGCTTCCAGTAATCGAGAATGCGCTCTTCGATCTCAGGGAAGACTGGTGAGGAGACGACGCCGTCGGCGTGCTGTCCTGCGGTGGCCTTGGGGTACTTCTTCTGCGACATGTGCACATCCTGGGAAACAAGCGTGTGGAAAGGTCCTGCGAGGACGTGCACGCCTTTTCCCAGCCTGTTCAGCTGTTCGGGGCGAGCCCGCGGTACCACCTCACTTGCCGCCGTCGTCGGCTTGTAAAAACTGCCGGCGGGCTGCCGCTTCGTGACTGCTGTGACGGGCTTACCCGTCCGGTTCTACTGGGCGTTATCGTTCAACGCTGTTCTGCCGGAAGCTCACCGGTGATTGCCGGGTCAATGCCAGTGCTTCCAGTGTATCCTCCACCCGCTGGCGGGCGAAACAGCGTGGGCGTTCTACTGGGTGCGCACCAGTTTGTGGTTGGCGGCCTGCGCCAGAGGACGCACGACGACGGTATCCAGGTTAACGTGCTGCGGCAGGTTCAGCGAGTAGGCGACGACGCCGGCCACGTCGTCGGCGGTGAGTGGGAATTCGACGCCCTCATAAACGCGGTCTGCAGCGGCACGGTCACCGTGCAGGCGGTTCAACGAGAACTCTTCAGTCTGCACCATCCCCGGCGCCACCTCGATGACACGGACCTTGTTCTCGGCTTCCTCGAGGCGAAGGGTGTTCGCCAGTGACCGCTCGGCGAACTTCGCGGCACAATAACCGGCGCCGCCCTCATAGGCGGCATGGCCCGCGGTAGAAGTCAGGTAGAGGACCGACCCGCCACCGTCGGCTCTCAAAAAGGGCAGCAACGCTTTCGTCATGCGGACAGCTCCAAGAACGTTGACGTCATACATGTGCTGCCAATCCTCCAGAACCGCTGAGTCCACGAGATCCACGCCGAAGGCTCCACCAGCGTTGTTGACCAGGGCATCGAGTGCAGCTCCACCCAGGAACTGCACGAGAGCGTCGACGTCCGCCTGGACGGTCACATCACAGACAAACATCCGCGCGCCCGTTTCCTCCGCCAACGACTCCAGCATCTGCCGTCGTCGTGCAACTGCCACTACGTCCCAACCTGACGAGGTCAGCGCCCTGACCGTGGCCGCACCAATTCCTGAACTCGCACCGGTTACAACTGCAGTTTTCTGATGTGTCGACGTCATAGGATCCAGACTAGCCGCCTCCGCCTGCTCACTGTTGGCAGCCGCGTGACAGAATGAACGGCATGGCTAACAACGAACAGGGCATAGACACGCCCAGAAATGTCAACGTTCCCGACAAGCCCGCCCTTGAGGGGCTTGAGGCCCGGCTCTCGCGTCGCTGGCGCGATGAGGGGGTGTACAGGTTCAATCCCGACACGGAGCGCTCGCAGGTCTACTCCATCGACACTCCCCCGCCCACAGCGTCCGGTTCACTGCATGTGGGCCACATGTTCTCCTATACGCAGACCGACGTGCTCGCCCGCTTCCACCGGATGAACGGCAAAAACGTTTTCTATCCGATGGGGTGGGATGACAACGGGCTTCCCACTGAGCGCCGTGTCCAGAACTATTACGGCGTCCGCTGCGATCCCCGCACTCCATACGACGCGAACTACCAGCCGCCGGAAAAGCCCGCGAAGAATCAACGCGACTTCGACGTCGTCTCCCGCCAGAACTTCATCGAGCTATGCGAAGAACTCGCTGTGGAAGATGAAGTGGTTTTTGAGAACCTCTTCAGCACCCTGGGCCTTTCTGTGGACTGGGATCTCACGTACCGGACCATTGACGACACCTCCCGTGCGGTTTCCCAGCGTGCGTTCCTGACCAATCTGGCGTCCGACGACGCCTACCTGGCTGAGGCGCCCACACTCTGGGACGTCACGTTCAGGACAGCCGTAGCCCAGGCGGAACTGGAAGACCGCGAAATGCCCGGAGCCTATTACCGGATTCCCTTCACCATCGACGGTGCTGCAGAGCCGATCTACATCGAGTCCACGCGCCCTGAGCTACTGCCGGCGTGCGTCGCCCTCGTTGCTCATCCTGACGACGAGCGCTACAAGCACCTCTTCGGTACGACGGCGACATCTCCCCTGTTCGACGTCGCCGTCAAAATCCTGGCCCATCCCATGGCGAAACCGGACAAGGGTTCCGGCATTGCAATGGTCTGTACATTCGGTGACCTCACCGATGTGACCTGGTGGCGTGAACTCCAGCTACCAACGCGTGCCATCGTCGGCAGGGATGGACGAATCCTCGCCGACACACCGTCATGGATCGAGTCCGCTGCCGGCCGCGAACGCTACAGCTCCCTCGCGGGCAAAACCGTTTTCTCAGCCAAGGAAGCGGTCGTTGCGTTCCTCACCGAGGAAAATCTGCTCGACGGCGAACCGAAGAAGATCATGCACCCGGTGAACTTCTTCGAAAAGGGCGACAAACCGCTCGAGGTGGTTACCTCCCGGCAGTGGTATATCCGCAATGGCGGCCGTGACGCCGACCGGCGGGAACGTCTGATCAGCCGGGGACGCGATATTGAATTCCACCCGGCCTTCATGCGTTCCAGATACGAGAACTGGATCCAGGGCCTCAACGGCGACTGGCTGGTATCCCGTCAGCGCTTCTTCGGCGTCCCGATTCCTGTCTGGTACCGGCTGGACGATGCAGGCAACCCTGACTATGACCAGCCAATTACCCCGGAACTGGATGCCCTGCCTGTTGACCCGGCTGCTGAACCTGCCCCCGGCTTCGATGAATCCGCTCGGGACATGCCTGGCGGCTTCACGGGTGACGACGACGTCCTGGACACCTGGGCAACCTCGTCACTGACGCCGCAGATCGTTGGCAAGTGGGGTCGCGATAAGGACTTCTTCGCGAAGGTCTTCCCGTTTGACCTACGGCCCCAGGGCCACGACATCATCAGGACCTGGCTATTCTCCAGTGCCGTGAGGGCCGACTCGCTGCAGGACTCCATCCCGTGGAAGCACGCAGCTCTCTCCGGGTGGATCCTGGACCCGGACCGCAAAAAGATGTCCAAGTCCAAGGGCAACGTTGTGGTTCCAAACGACGTACTCGACGAATACGGCGCAGATGCAGTTCGGTACTGGGCGGCCTCGGCAAAACTCGGAGCCGACACAGCCTACGAAGTTGCTCAGATGAAGATTGGCCGCCGTTTGGCCATCAAGCTCCTGAACGCTTCGAAATTCGTTCTCAACCTCGGCGTCACGCAGAAGGACGTCGCTCCGGAGGACAGTTCCACTGTGTCGAATCAACTCGATCGGGCGCTGCTTGCGCGTCTGGCCGATGTGGTGGAGCAGTCCACGAAGGCGTTCGAAAAATACGATTACGCTCGGGCCCTACAGATCACGGAGTCCTTCTTCTGGTCCTTCACCGATGATTACGTGGAGCTGATCAAGGACCGTGCTTACGGCGCCGCCGGCGATCGTGAACAGCAATCCGTACTGTCAACGCTGGCAACCGCGCTGGACACGCTCCTGCGGTTGTTTGCCCCGTTCCAGCCCTTCGCCACGGAAGAAGTCTGGGGTTGGTGGCGTGAAGGCTCTGTTCACCGCGCGTCCTGGCCCTCACCCTCGTCCATCCCCGTCGGAGCCGACGAGGCAGATGCCAGCATCCTCGCGACCGTCGGTGCGGCGCTGGGAGGCATCCGGAAAGCGAAGTCAGAAGCCAAGGTCAAGCAGCGTACGGAGGTGCTCAGCGCGGTCATCAGCGGCGCATCGGAGGAGATCGGGCGGCTCAATGCCGGGCTCGGGGATCTGAAGGCAGCGGGCAACGTCCGCGAGCTCGAACTGGTGGAGCGCGACGGCGATCTCACCGTCTCGGACGTGGTCCTCGCCGAGGCCGAGGAGCCCTCCAGTACATAGTGAAAAAAATAAAAGGAGGGGCGACCGCATCGTATGCGGTCGCCCCTCCTTTTATATGTATCCGATTCCGGTGAAGTGTGCACTTAACAGACGCGATACCGGGTCAGTCGAATTGCGGGCTTTCCGTCCTGGAACGCTTGAGCTCGAAGAACTGCGGGAACTCAGCCATGAGGACAGCGCCGTCGAAAATGCGGCCGGCTTCCTCGCCACGAGGAATGCGGGTCAGGACCGGGCCAAAGAAAGCAGTGTCGTTGAACGAAACAACCGGCGTCCCGACCTCATCGCCTACTTTATCGATGGCTCCCTGATGCGACGCGCGCAGCTGCGCATCATATTCTTCAGAGGAACCAAACTCGGCCAGTTCTGCCGGCAGGCCAGCCTCTGCCAGCGATTCAGCGATTACAGTCCCGTAGTCGCGGTTACCCTCGACGTGGATCCGGGTGCCCATCGCATCATAGAGACGCTTCACATACTCATCACCATGCAGCTCGCGAGCAGCGGTAATCACACGCACTGGAGCCCACGACTTGTCCATGCTCTCCCGATAATCCTCGGGCAGATCTCGTCCCTCATTCAGAACGCTGAGGCTCATGACGTGCCACCGGACGTCAATGCTGCGGACCTGCTCAACCTCACCGATCCATCGCGAGGTGATCCACGCGAACGGGCAGACGGGGTCGAACCAGAAATCAGCGGTGGTCACAGATGATGTTGATGCAGGCACGCAATTACCTCCTAGGTAGAGAAGCTTTCACACAGTAGAACCGTCGCCCTAGGCGGATTTGTTCCTTCGTTTAGCCACAACATCGTGAGAGATCAACGTTGGCTCTGCCTGGTGAAGAACTGTGTCGCCCGTGATAACTACCGACGCAACGTCTTCGCGGCTGGGAAGATCAAACATGACCGGCAGGAGAACCTCTTCCAGAATCGCTCGCAGCCCGCGTGCACCGGTACCCCTCGCCAGGGCCTGCTCCGCAATGGCATCCAATGCATCCTGCTTGAACACGAGTTCAACACCGTCGAGAGCAAACATCTTTTGATACTGCTTGATCAACGCGTTCTTCGGTTCCGTCAGAATCTGGATGAGCGCTTCACGGTCCAGATGGTTGACCGTCGTGATCACAGGCAGCCTGCCGATGAACTCCGGAATCAAACCGAACTTGAGCAGGTCTTCAGGCATGACATCGCTGTAGGAGACGTCATCGTTCTTGAGTGAACTCAAGGGAGCCCCGAAACCGATACCCTTCCTGCCGGCTCTGGAGCCAATGATCTCTTCGAGACCGGCGAAAGCTCCAGCAACGATGAACAGCACGTTGGTGGTGTCGATCTGGATGAATTCCTGATGCGGATGCTTACGTCCGCCCTGCGGGGGCACAGAGGCTACAGTGCCCTCGAGAATTTTCAGCAGTGCCTGCTGAACGCCCTCGCCCGATACGTCACGGGTGATCGAAGGGTTCTCGCTCTTCCGGGAAATCTTGTCAATTTCATCAATGTAAATGATGCCCTGTTCGGCCTTCTTGACATCATAATCCGCCGCCTGGATGAGCTTCAGAAGGATGTTCTCGACGTCTTCACCGACGTAACCAGCCTCGGTGAGAGCAGTGGCATCCGCTACGGCGAAGGGGACGTTCAGTCGACGGGCCAGAGTCTGAGCAAGGTAGGTCTTGCCACACCCGGTGGGACCCACGAGCAGAATATTGGACTTGGCAATTTCCACGTCTTCCGTGGGCGGATGGTCTTTGAACGTCTCCGCAGTTTTCGGGGCGTGACCGGACTGGATCCGCTTGTAATGGTTGTAAACGGCCACGGCCAGCGAACGCTTGGCAGGTTCCTGACCGATGACGTACTCCTGCAGGAAGTCAAAGATCTCACGAGGCTTCGGCAACTCGAACGTGCCGAGGTCCGCGACCTCCGACAGCTCCTCTTCGATGATTTCATTACAGAGTTCAATGCACTCATCGCAGATGTACACGCCAGGACCCGCTATGAGCTTTCGAACCTGCTTCTGACTCTTTCCACAGAAAGAGCATTTAAGCAGATCCGCGCTCTCACCAATGCGCGCCATATTTTAGTCCCCTAACGTGGTTTCACCATAGCCGGACGGCCTCGTTGAACAACACCACTCTAGGTCACATGGCGCTGCGAATCACTGACCAAAATGCCCGCGGGCAACTTTCGTTGCTCCGCGGGCACATCGGATGCTACGGCTTGTTGATTTTTGGCGGCGTCACCTTGCGGGACGTCAGCACCTCATCGACCAGACCATAGCTTCTGGCTTCATCTGCCGTCAGGATCTTGTCACGCTCAATATCCTGGTTGACCTGCTCGGAAGTCTTGCCACTGTGGAGAGCAAGAGTGTCCTCCAGCCAGGCACGCATACGCATGACTTCCGCTGCCTGAATCTCAAGGTCAGAGGCCTGCCCCTGGCCCCCGCCGCCCAAAGCGGGCTGGTGAATGAGAACACGGGCATTGGGAAGGGCAAGACGCTTACCCGGAGCTCCGGCAGCGAGCAGCACAGCGGCCGCGCTTGCAGCCTGGCCGAGACATACCGTCTGGACCTCCGGCCGGATGAACTGCATGGTGTCGTAAATCGCGGTCATCGCTGTGAACGAACCACCGGGTGAATTGATGTACAACGTGATGTCGCGCTCAGGGTCCGTGGACTCCAGCACGAGGAGCTGAGCCATAACATCGTCGGCCGAGGCATCATCAACCTGGACGCCGAGGAAAATGATGCGGTCCTCGAACAGTTTCGTATACGGATCCTGGCGCTTGAAACCGTACGGTGTCCGCTCTTCAAACTGTGGCAGCACGTAACGATCGCTTGGCATCTGGGGTGCATGGCCGCCAGCAGCGGCTCCGAAATTGAAATTCATGTCTCTCCTACATAAGTCTGGACTGGAAAGTTCCGAAGTCTCTAGCTGCGGCTGGTCCCGCCACCACCGGAAACGTTGCCGGCATATGCGGAGATGTGGTCGAAGAAGCCGTATTCCAGACCATCCTTGGCGGTGAACCATTTATCGCGGTCATTGTCGCGCAGAATGGTTTCAATGCTCTGGCCGGTCTGCTCAGCTGTCAGCTCGGCCATGACCTGCTTCATGTGCAGGATCAACTCGGCCTGAATGCGAATGTCCGAGGCCGTGCCCCCAATACCGCCCGAGGGCTGGTGCATCAGGATCCGCGCGTGAGGAGTGGCGTAACGCTTCCCCTTCGCTCCGGAAGAAAGAAGGAACTGGCCCATGGACGCTGCAAGGCCGGTCGCTACCGTGACGACATCGTTCGGGATGAACTGCATGGTGTCGTAGATGGCCATGCCAGCAGTAACAGATCCACCCGGTGAGTTGATGTAAAGGTAGATGTCCTTCTCTGGGTCTTCAGCTGACAGCAACAGCAGCTGCGAACAGATGGCATTCGCGTTCTCGTCGCGAACTTCTGAACCAAGCCAGATGATGCGCTCTTTCAGGAGCCGGTTATAGATGTAGTCGTCCCTGCTTGCGGGATCAACAGTTGCCATTCGCGGCGTGGTGGATTCGTTTTCCATGATCTCTGACCTCTCGTTGGACCAGTACGAAACTTTTCTCACTCTGGACACTAACCTGTTTCAAACGCCATCGGGTCTACAACGCAGCGCTGTTCGCTGTTGGCGCACGATGGTCCGCGCTCGAAGACATGT
The DNA here is from genome assembly GCA_947502645.1 of uncultured Micrococcaceae bacterium. GTDB lineage: Bacteria > Actinomycetota > Actinomycetes > Actinomycetales > Micrococcaceae > Arthrobacter_J. The sequence continues at coordinate 456,606 of CANNAD010000002.1, forward strand.
GACGACAAAAAGAGAGCCGCCACCCTGAACAGGATGACGGCTCTACTCATGGTTTTGATCAGGCCTTTGCGGCCTCTTCCGTTGCCTCCGGCTGCTCCGACTCGCTCACAGCGTCATCTTCAGTCTCACCGGCGGGGCGAACAAAATCGCTCAGGTCTACAGTGGCACCCTCGCTGTCAGTCACAACCGCAAGTTCGAGGACCTTGGCCAGCGCCTTGCGACGGCGGACTTCCCCAACCATCATGGGGACCTGGCCGCTCTGGTCAATGATCTGCGCAAACTGGTTCGGCTCCATGCCGTACTGGCTGGCCGTCGTCACAAGGTAATCGATCAGCTCATTCTGGCTGACGCCGACCTCTTCCTTGTCTGCGATGGTGTCAAGAATGATTTCATTCCGGAAAGCGCGCTCCGTGTTGCTGCGGATTTCCGCACGGTGCTCGTCGGTGTCATGGTCTTCGCCGGACCGCTCGTTGGCTTCTTCGCTGAAGTGCTGCTCGAGCTGTTCCTCGATGACTGATTCCGGTACAGGGACCTCAATCATTTCGACCAGCTTGTCCAGGACTTTGTCGCGGGCCTCTACACCCTGCTCGACAACCTTGCCCTCGGCAGCCTGCTTCGCGAGGTCCTCGCGGAGCTCACCGATGGTGTCGAACTCGCTGGCGAGCTGTGCGAAATCGTCGTCAGCCTCAGGAAGCTTGCGTTCCTTGACTGCCTTCACCTCAACGGAAACCTGAGCTTCCTTGCCTGCGTGGTCGCCACCGGCAAGTGTTGTTTCGAAAATGGCGGATTCGCCGGCGCTCAGGCCAGTGATGGCTTCGTCCATGCCCTCAAGCATGGTTCCGGCACCAACCTGGTACGAGAGGTCCGCAGCGGAGTCAACAACTTCTTCCTCCACCTTCGCGGAGAGGTCGAGGGTGACAAAGTCATCCTGGCCAGCGGGACGCTCGACGGCGCTCAGCGTGCCGAAGCGGCCGCGCAGGTCATCAAGGGCCTTGTCTACGTCTGCCTCGGAAGCCTCCACGGCGTCGACAGTGACCTCAAGTCCGGAGTAATCCGGCAGTTCAATCTCCGGGCGGATGTCCAGTTCAACGGTGAACGCGAGCTGACCCTTGTTTTCGGAAGGATCCGGAACCTCGTTGACCTCGACCTCAGGACGGCTCAGGGGCCGAATGCCGGTTTCCTGAACAGCTGCCTGGTAAAAGCCGTTGAGGCCTTCGTTGATTGCGGTCTCGATGACGTAGCCACGCCCAACACGCTGGTCGATGAGGCGACTCGGAACCTTTCCCTTACGGAAGCCCGGTACCTGAATCTGGCTGGCGATCGTCTTGTAAGCCTCATCGATGCTCGGCTTCAATTCCTCAAGTGGAACCTCGACGTTGAGCTTAACCCGAGTGGGAGTGAGGTTGTCGACAGCGCTCTTCACAGCGTAGTACTCCTGAAATGATTGGGATTGGGACTGGTCCGTCAAGACACAGAGTCGGGGTGACAGGATTTGAACCTGCGACTTCCTGCTCCCAAAGCAGGCGCTCTCGCCAAGCTGAGCTACACCCCGTTAGTGCAGTTGACAGACTATCCGCATTCTTGACCCATGCACAATTCCGCCCCAAATTTCCGGCTCAGATTTGGTCGATTCCCTAACTGATCATTCGTCGTGCTAATCTAATTTCTGCCTTCAAGGCGCCGGGGATGTAGCTCAATGGTAGAGCCTCAGTCTTCCAAACTGATTACGCGGGTTCGATTCCCGTCATCCCCTCCACGGCCAGTGCAGTTCACGCCTGGCACACCGGGCACCAGTAGAGTTTTCGTGCCGCAAGATCTGACATCCGGATCTCTGAACGACACACCCTACACAGCAGCCCAGCCCTCCTATACACGTAGTGGGCCTCCTCGGGTCTCGCGGTGTCCCCGTCCCACACGCGCGGATCCGTAGTGACAATCCGAGCATCACGAACGCCATCGTTCATGACCCGGACCGTTTCAGACCACAGCTCCCGCAGCTCGGCCGTCGTCAGTTCCTTGCCCGGGGTCAGCGGGTTGATCCGCCGGAGAAACAACACTTCGGCCCTGTAGACGTTTCCTACGCCGGCAATGACCGACTGGTTCATCAGCAACGATGCGATCGGAGTTCTGCTTCGGCCCACCAGGGACAGGAAGCGTTCGGCGTTCTCATCCGGATCAAGCGGGTCCGGGCCGAGTTTGGATTCAATGAGAGCGCTCTCTTGAGGCGTCAGCACCTCGCAGGCAGTAGGTCCCCGCAGATCTGCCCAGCCATGGCGCGCTACGAGCCTGACACGCACAGCCCCCACAGGTTCCGGAGGGCCTGTGTAGTCCTGCTCATCGTCGTCGTCGGGCACTTCCCTCTCGCCCACCTTTCGGGGAGCACCGATGCTCGAGGCGCCCTTGAATGATGTGTCGCCGCCAAAAGTCCAGGCGCCGTACAATCCCAAATGAACCCGAAGCTCGAGATCATTGGCAAACGTCAGAAACATCTGCTTGCCGTGAGCGCGTGCAGCTACAAGAAGCTCACCGTCTATTCGTCGGGCGCCGCCCTCGAACCTTCCCTGGGGGCTGCTCGCAGCAAGCCGCTCCCCCACGAAAACAGAGTTGAACTGGCGGGCGAGCCGGTGCACGGAATGCCCTTCAGGCATCGGTCTACTCCGCTATCCCGCCGGTGGTTTCATATTCGGTGATCTGGTTTATGCGGCGTACATGCCGTTCATCACCACTAAACGGCTCAGCCACAAACGCGTCCACGAGGGCAGTAGCTTCAGCGACGCTATGCTGCCGACCGCCGAGAGCCGCAACGTTGGCGTCGTTGTGTTGACGTGCCAATTTCGCCGTCGCTGTGCTCCAGATGAGTGCCGCACGTATACCGCGAACCTTGTTGGCGGCGATCTGTTCCCCGTTACCTGACCCTCCGAGGACAATTCCCAGTGCCTGTAGCCCGGAATCGATATCCTCAATCACTGCACGGGCGGCATTGATACAAAAGCCCGGGTAGTCGTCAAGGGGATCATACGACTGCGGACCATGGTCCTGGACATCGTGTCCGGCGGCCCGGAGGTGCTCAATCAGATGGGCACTGAGTTCCATGCCTGCGTGATCGGTTGCAATATGTACGCGCATCAACATGGTCCTTTGCGTTCAGAGACAGGATTTACCTAAGCCTACCGACCCGAGGCATATCCCTGCATTCCGCGAGGGTTTGCAGCGGCGAACAGAACTCCAGCCTCGTCACGGCCGACAGCGCAGAGCCGGCCCAACGACCAGTCCCCCGCCCGAGTGATCGAATGCCCACGTCGAGAGAGGTCCGCCATCGCGTCCTCCCCCAACCTGTCCTCAACAACCAGGCCAGCCGGTTCCCAGGTTCGTGGCCAGAAAGACGCCATGAGGGAAGTGGTATGAAACGCCGGAGCGTCAATTGCCTCCTGTGGAGAGTACCCGCCCACCAACCGTCGCAGAAGATAAAGCAACTGCCACTGCTCCTGCTGGTCCCCGCCCGGCGAGCCAAGAGCTTCGACGGCGCGTCCGTTCCTGCTCACAAGGGTGGGCGTCAGCGTGGTGCGCGGGCGGCCGCCCGGACGCAGCGCCGACGGCGCCTTGTCATCGAGCCAGGCCATCTGAAGGCGCGTCCCCAAACAAAATCCAAGTTCCGGAATCGCAGGTGATGACTGTAGCCAACCACCGGAGGGTGTGGCTGCAACCATATTGCCCCACTTGTCCACCACGTCGATGTGGCATGTGTCGCCTCGCGTCTGGCCACGGTCGCTGACCGTCGGTTCGCCAACTGCCGCCCCGCCGCCATCACCGCTATGAGAGGCGTTCCACTCATCGGGAGTGAGAAGAGGCGGCACAAACGGCTCGAAGCCGTCGACGGTGCCCGGACGGAACTCCCCCGAAGCGTCCTTCCCGACGAGCGCCCGGCGCTGCGCCGCATAGTCCGCCGACAACAACGTTTCCAGCGGAACGGCCGCCGGATCAGTCGGGTCCCCGTAATACGCGTCGCGATCAGCCATCACCAGCTTCAGCACCTCGGCAATCGTGTGCACGCCGTCGGCCGTCCCAGGATCCAGAAGAGAATCATCGAAACCATCCAGAATGGCCAGGGCCTGAAGCAGCACGGGCCCCTGCCCCCAAGGCCCTGTTTTTGAAATTTCATAACCCCGGAATGTCAGGGTCACCGGTTCCTCCCAGCTAGCCATGAATGATCCGACGTCGGAAGCCTTGATGACGCCGGCATGATCCGTGCCGGTCGAGTGACGGTGGACGCGGGCTGTGGCCGTCTCTATTGCTTCAGCCACGAATCCAAGGGACCATGCGTGCCGCGCAGCCTCAATCCTCCCGCGGCGGTCATCCTCCGCAACGCCCGCCTCAATGAGGCGCTCCAGCGTGTAGGCGTAGGTGGGGTTGGTGATCAGCTCACCAGGCTGTGGGACGCGCCCGTGCGGCATCCAGAGGTCTGCTGATGCGGTCCAGTGATCCGTGAAGAGCCCCTCCACGGCTGCGATCGTGCGGCATACTCGTTCGAGAACAGGGTGGCCATTGCGCGCGTAGTCGATAGCGTAGGAGAGGACGTCCTGAAGCTCCATGGTTCCGCGCTCGGCCAACAGCAAAAGCCACGCGTCAACTGCTCCCGGAACAGCCGCCGCCAAAGCACCGGCACCAGGAACGGCGTCGAGCCCCTCGTTCCGGTAGTGCTCAATCGATGCAGCCTCAGGCGCTGGCCCCTGCCCCATGAGGACACGCGCACCAGCGCCGTCCTCGCCTGTGACGAGAGTGGACATATCACCGCCGGGACCATTGAGGTGCGGTTCCACCACATGAAGAACGAAACCGCCTGCGACCGCGGCGTCAAAGGCGTTTCCACCGCGTTCCAGAACACTCTGGGCCGCTGCGCTGGCCAGCCAATGGGTGCTGGAAACCATCCCGAATGTTCCCCGGAGAGTGGGTCTGGTCGTGAAATCAGAGGGATGTGAGAAGGAGCCATTCATGGACGTGATCCTACGCGGTGAGCGCCTGAAGTGGTGGAGATGTACCCAAACCGCGTAACGTAGCTCACGCCGCCGGGGAGCGGTCCGTGACCATCCATCACTCACTACTGGAGGCAATACCTTGCCAGGAATGAACCTGACGCGCACCGAAGCCCAGGAGCGTGCCAACCTACTCAACGTCGAATCGTACGACGTTAACCTTGATCTCACCCGGGGCGACACGATTTTCGGATCCACCACCATCGTCCGGTTCAGCGCGACAGCCGGAGCCTCCACCTTCATCGACGCGGTAACCAGTGTTGTCCACCGCGTCACCCTCAACGGCGTGGACCTGGATCCCGCGGAAGTATCCGACGGAATCCGCATCAGGTTGGATAACCTGGCCGAATCCAATGAACTGGTCGTCGATGCGGATGCGCTGTACATGAACACCGGAGAAGGGCTCCACCGATTCGTGGATCCCGTAGACAACGAGGTCTACCTCTACAGCCAGTTCGAGGTCCCGGACTCGCGCCGCATGTTCGCCGTCTTCGAGCAACCTGACCTCAAGGCGACCTTCCGCTTCCAGGTGACTGCGCCGTCGTACTGGGACGTCATCTCGAATTCGCCCACGCCCGAGCCCGTTGATGCAGGGAGCGTCAACGAAGGCGAGGCAAGGTCAACGTGGTCATTCGAGCCGACTCCGGTCCTGTCCTCCTATGTCACTGCGCTGATCGCAGGCCCCTACCAGGCTGTCCGCAGCGAACTCACCAGCTCAGACGGCCGGACGATCCCGCTTGGGGTTTTCGCCCGGAAGTCGCTGATGGAACACCTCGACGCAGAGAACATCTTTGACCTCACACGGCGTGGCTTCGAATTCTACGAGAAGCAGTTCGGGACCCCTTATCCGTTCGAGAAATACGACCAGCTGTTTGTCCCTGAATTCAACGCTGGTGCCATGGAAAACGCGGGTGCTGTCACGTTCCTGGAGAGCTACGTCTTCCGGTCGCGTGTAACTGACGCCATGGTGGAGCGCAGGGCCATCACCATCCTGCACGAGCTGGCGCACATGTGGTTTGGTGACCTCGTCACCATGCGCTGGTGGAACGACCTCTGGCTCAACGAGTCGTTCGCCGAGTTCATGTCCACCCTCGCCGCGGCCGAGAACACCGAGTGGAAGCAGGCGTGGACCACGTTCGCCTCCATGGAAAAGGCCTGGGCCTACAGGCAGGATCAGCTGCCGTCCACCCACCCGATCGTGGCTCCCATCAATGACCTCGAGGACGTACAGGTCAACTTTGACGGCATCACCTACGCCAAGGGTGCTTCGGTCCTGAAACAGCTTGTTGCCTGGGTTGGACAGGAAGAGTTCATGTCCGGCGTCCGCGAGTACTTCAGCAAGCATTCCTGGAAGAACACGGAGCTGGTTGACCTGCTCTCCGAGCTCGAAAAAGCCAGCGGCAGGGACCTCAAAGAGTGGTCTTCGCTGTGGCTCGAAACAGCTGGAGTCAACACGCTGCGGCCGGAATTCCAGACCGACGACGACGGCGTCATCACCTCGTTCGCCGTTCTCCAGAGCGCGGTCGAGAAGTTCCCGACGCTGCGCCCGCACCGGCTGGCTATTGGGTTCTACGACCTCACGGACGAGGGCAAGCTGGAGCGCAGTCACAGGGTAGAACTGGATGTTCGCGGCGATCGCACTGAGGTTCCCGACCTCGTCGGAATCAAAAGGCCGAGTATCGTTCTGCTGAATGACGATGACCTGGCGTACGCCAAAATCCGGTTGGATGCAGGCTCGCAACGTGCAGTTACCCGGCACCTCAAGAACTTCTCCGCGTCTCTTCCACGCACCCTCGTGTGGGCCTCCGCCTGGGATGCCACCCGAGACGGGGAAGCTCCCGCGCGGGACTATGTTGAACTGATCCTCCAGAACATTGGTTCTGAATCGGATTCTTCTGTGGTGCTGGTGCTCCTCGGACAGCTTGCCACCACGTTGACCTACTACGTCAATCCTGACGATCAGCGTGAGATGAGCGTTGCCGCAGCCGACAGCCTGTGGACGTTGGCTCAGGAAGCGGCTGCGGGATCCGACTCCCAGCTCCAGTTCGTGAAGGCCTTCTCACGACACGCGCAGACCGAAGCGCAGCTGGACCTGATTGAAGCCCTCCTCACAGGGACCAAGGAGCTCGACGGGCTCAGTGTTGACGCGGACCTTCGCTGGGAGCTGCTGACGTCGCTGGTGGCGGGCAACCGCTACGGCCAGGAGCACATCGATGCGGAACTCAAGCAGGACTCCACGGCAACTGGCCAGCTAGCGGCAGCCCAGGCGAAGGCCGCCATTCCCACGGCCGAAGCGAAAGCTGCCGCGTGGGAGTCGATCGTCGTGAAGACCGATATGCCCAACGCTGCCCAGCGCTCGGCGATTCTCGGGTTCTCACGGGTGCACGATCAGGCCCTCCTGGAGCCATACGCTGCCAAGTACTTTGAGGCAGCACAGCAGGTGTGGAAGGACCGCACCCATGAGATTGCGCAGCAGATCATCGTGGGACTCTACCCCTCACGGCTGACCTCCCCCGCAACACTGGAGCTGACGGATCGGTTCATTGAGGGCCTTGGCGCAGAAAGCCCCTCGCTTCGTCGTCTTGTTCTGGAGAACCGGGATGGAATTGCCCGGGCGCTCAAGGCACAGGCCGCGGACAAGTAGGCAGAATAGTTACTCGGTGGTGTCGTCGACCAGTGTGGTCGGCGGCACCGCCTCTTGAGGCAGGATGGTTCGATGGATCTTTCTCAGCACCGCTACCAGGTTCAGGTCGAGTGGACCGGAAACCGCGGTACCGGGACGTCCGACTACCGCTCATACGGACGTGACCACATCATCCGAGCGGACGGCCTGCCCGAGCTACCGGGCACTGCTGACCCAACGTTTCACGGAGATCGCGACCGTTGGAATCCTGAACAACTCCTGCTGGCGGCCCTCTCCCAATGCCACATGCTGTCCTACCTCCACATCGCGGTAAAGAACGGCATCACAGTGGCCAGCTACTCAGATGATGCTGAGGGCACGTTGCACCTCAACCGGGACGGAAGCGGAGAGTTTACCGAGGTGGTACTTCGGCCGAACGTCGTCATCCTGAACAAGGACGACGCCGAAAAGGCCCAGTGCCTGCATGCGGCGGCGAACAAGGTGTGCTTTATTGCCAGAAGCGTGAACTTTCCCGTCCGTCATCAGCCCGAGATAGGTGTTGAGTAGTTTTTGACCATGGAAAATGAAAGCTTCTACCAGTCCGTCGGCGGCCACCCCACGTTTGTGAAACTTATCGATGTTTTCTACGACGGCGTTGCCGACGATGAGATTCTTCGCCCCATGTACCCCGAGGAAGATCTGGAACCTGCCAAGGAACGCTTCCTGATGTTTTTGGAGCAATACTGGGGAGGACCAAAGACGTACAGCGAGACGAGAGGCCATCCGCGGCTTCGGATGCGTCACCACCCCTATCAGGTGACGCCGGCTGCAAGGGATCGCTGGCTGCTACACATGCGTCACGCCATCGACTCTCTTGAGCTTCCCCCGCTTCAGGAAGCGACTCTCTGGGACTACATGGAGCGCGCAGCGCACTCCCTGGTGAACAGCGCCTGACGCAACTTTGACGTCACGCCAGTGAGGCAGGACGCCTGACCAGGACATGCCCGCGCCGGCTCGACAGCCTTAGCCAGCGGCCATTCTCCAGGACGACGGCTGGTTCTTCCCGGTCGAGAAACCCGAGTGTGTACGCTGCAAAGGCAGCACCCGCGGGAAGGGCTGTAGAGGTGCCCTTGATCGGCGCCCCCCAGACAGTATTTCGGACACTGCTGATGAGTGGAGCGCCCGCATTATTGGGCAGCGCAAGCGAAACTTCCCTGATGCCTTCAAGCGCGGCTGCCTCCAGGGTCTCCGCCCGGACTTCATCCAGTGGCCGCCATCCTGAGCGCGGCGCGGTAATTCCAGTCCAGGCTTCCTGAACAGTCACGTCGGGAACCGAAACCGCCACTGCGTCATAGGCCAAACGCGCCATCCGATCCGCCATGGAAGCCAGAGAAACGGTCGTATCCAGCACTATGGGCCGGCCCAGTGGCATAGTCCGCAAACCCATGATCGTCGGTGAGTCCTGACCGAGAAACGAAGGCTTGATGACGCAAACATACGCTGCGAGTACCGTTCCGTTTGCTTCCAGCCGAACCGCTCCATCATCAACTGTCCTGCTCCTGGTGATAAAGGTGTTCAGGTCCTTGGTCACCTGTGAATCTGGGAACTCCAATTCGTCTGCTCTAGGGCTCATACCTTCCATCGTCCCAGACTGCAGCCGCCCGCCGCACCAGCGTGTGGGGCACGACATATTGGTACGTACCGCCCAGTACGTTTAGGGTCATAACATGCTTGAAGACGATTCCCAGGACCCCACCGCCTCACTTCTTGAGCTCCTGAACCTCAGTAACGCAGACGGCGCGAATACTGACGAGGACATTTTCGTTGGCGCCCGCCGCAGCCAGCCCAACCAGCGCGTTTTCGGTGGACAGGTTCTGGGGCAATCTCTCGTGGCGGCAATGCGTACGGTTGATGGGAGACCCATCCATTCAATGCACGGCTACTTCCTGCGGCCGGGAGATCCGAAGAAGCCCATAACCTTCGGCGTTCAGAGGCTTCGCGACGGCCGTTCGTTTTCCGCAAGACGAACGCATGCCTACCAGAACGGCGTGCCGATCCTTTCCCTGATCGCATCCTTCCAGGTCGATGATGTCGGTCTGGAACACCACGAGCCCATGCCAAAGGGCATCCCTGATCCCGAATCGCTGCCGAGCACGGCCCAACTGCTGGGCAAGTTCGACCACCCGGTCGCTCGCGCATGGGCCTTCGAGCGTCCCTTCGATATCCGCCACGTGGAACCAGCGTTATACGTCCAGTCCAAAGGCAGACATACAGCTACCAACGCTGTGTGGATGAAAACTACCGGCTCCATGCCTGAGGATCAGAGCCTTCACCGGGCTGCGCTGGCCTTCGCCAGCGACTACACGCTGCTCGAACCAGTGCTGCGCAGACATGGCATGAGCTGGATCACTCCGGGAATGAGCGTAGCGAGTCTTGACCACGCTATGTGGTGGCACCGTCCCGTCAAGGTTGACGACTGGCTGCTGTATGTTCAGCAGTCCCCCAGCGCCTCCGGTGCGCGTGGACTCTCTCAGGGCAGGATCTACAACCGGGACGGCCAGCTCGTTGCCTCTGTGGCTCAGGAGGGCATGATCCGGGTGCCTCGTGACGGGAAAAGCAAGGTCATTGGTGCTGTCCAGAAGCAGGTCATGGCCCAGAAGCTACGGCGGATGGCAGCCGAGAAATAGCTGAGGTCACCCTTTATCGCCGAGATCACCCTTTCTAGGGGGTGACTTCGGCGGTAAAGGGTGACCTCGGCCGTATTGGTTCTTGCTATCCGCGGGTCAAGCGTCGGTGGGTAACACGGTGCGGTTTCGCCGCATCGGCACCGAGCCGCTCTACCTTGTTCTGCTCATAGGAATCGAAGTTACCCTCAAACCAGTACCAGTTCGCCGGGTTCTCCTCAGTTCCTTCGTAGGAAAGAATGTGCGTTGCCACACGGTCGAGGAACCACCGGTCGTGGGATACGACGACGGCGCAACCCGGAAATTCGAGCAGAGCGTTCTCCAGGCTCGACAGCGTCTCAACATCGAGGTCGTTGGTGGGCTCATCAAGAAGCAGGAGGTTGCCACCCTGTTTGAGCGTCATCGCCAGATTCAGTCGGTTCCGCTCACCACCGGAAAGCACTCCGGACTTCTTTTGCTGATCCGGTCCCTTGAACCCGAAAGCAGAAACGTAAGCGCGCGAGGGCATCTCGACATTTCCCACCTGGATGAAGTCCAAACCGTCCGACACGGTTTCCCATACGGACTTGTTTTCATCGAGTCCGCCTCGGGACTGGTCAACGTAGGAGATCTTGACCGAATCACCGATCTTCAGGTTGCCGCCGTCGAGCGGTTCCAGACCAACGATGGTTTTGAAGAGCGTGGTCTTCCCAACACCGTTGGGACCAATGACACCCACGATGCCGTTGCGCGGAAGCGAGAAAGACAGTCCGTCGATGAGGACGCGGTCCCCGTAACCCTTTTTCAGGTTGTCCGCCTCGATGACGAGGTTGCCCAATCGAGGACCCGGCGGGATCTGGATCTCTTCGAAGTCGAGTTTGCGGGTCCGCTCGGCTTCAGCTGCCATCTCTTCGTAGCGAGCCAATCGTGCCTTGGACTTTGTCTGGCGGCCCTTGGCATTGGAACGGACCCACTCGAGCTCTTCAGTGAGACGCTTGGCCATCTTGGCGTCCTTCTTGCCCTGTACTTCGAGGCGGGCACGCTTCTTCTCCAGATACGTGGAGTAGTTGCCCTCGTAGGGGTACAGGTGGCCGCGATCGACTTCCGCGATCCATTCAGCAACGTGATCCAGGAAGTAGCGGTCGTGGGTAACAGCAAGAACTGCACCGTGGTAAGACTTCAGATGCTGCTCCAACCACAGCACGCTCTCGGCGTCGAGGTGGTTGGTCGGTTCGTCGAGGAGCAGGAGGTCGGGTTTCTGCAGAAGCAGCTTGCACAACGCCACGCGGCGCCTCTCGCCACCTGAGAGTACGCTCACATCCGCATCTCCCGGCGGGCAGCGCAGCGCATCCATAGCCTGTTCCAGTTGTGAATCGATGTCCCAGGCGTCAGCAGCGTCAATGGCTTCCTGAAGCTTGCCCATCTCCTCAAGCAGAGCATCATAATCTGCGTCCGGGCTCGCCATCTCTTCAGAAATGGCGTTGAAGCGCTGGATCTTTGCGTAGATCTCCCCCACGCCCTCCTGAACGTTGCCCAGGACCGTTTTGTCTTCGTTGAGCGGCGGCTCCTGCAAAAGGATGCCCACTGTGTAGCCGGCGCTCAGCCGTGCTTCGCCATTCGATGGCTGGTCGATGCCAGCCATAATCTTCAGAATGGTGGACTTACCCGCGCCATTGGGGCCGACTACACCGATTTTTGCTCCGGGGTAGAAAGACATGCTCACGTCATCGAGGATGACTTTGTCGCCAACGGCCTTACGGGCCTTGGTCATAGTGTAAATAAATTCCGCCATGCCTCTAAGGCTAGTCCGTCAGCACGCGGAAAACACATTTCTAGCCGGGCCCCCGCCGTCTGGCCCTCTACCGTTGGTCACCGATAAAGCACAATCCACTCTCCAGCACCGGGAGAGTAGTTACGTTGACTTCCTCGTCACGTACCTGCGCCATCACGCACGTTCCCTCGAAAGGGGCTGCTGCCTCTAGCGCATCGACTTCCAGACCGGTCGGAGTGATATCCAGCGAGGATTCGATCGCAGCAGGATCAACGCCCGATGCTTCGAATGCCTGCCTGAGCTGATCTGACGTTGTCACCGCTTCGGACTTCACCATCGTCTCCAACGCTGTCTCGACGTCGTGAACCAGACGCTCGACTGCTTCGGCGTTGGTTCCGCTCGCCGAGGGGCGCACTGCAGGTGCGGGTGGAGGTGATGTGCTCGACCCATTGTCTGCGCAGCCAACGAGAACGGTTGAACCGATCAGGAGCACGGCCGCGCACACGGCCGTGCTCCTGCGGAAACACGATTGCGGAGTGGTCATCTCCTCATTCTTCCATGTCAGAAAGGTGCTTCAGCACCTGCCAGAACCGGTTCCTTCGCCGCTCCCTCAGCGCTCACGTCAGGGGAAGTCGCCTCTGGCTCGGTCATTTCACCAGTGAACGGGTCAACATCGTCCGGGACTCCGGCCGAACCGCCGTCGGAAAGGTCGTGCGCGGCTCGTGACTGATCGTCTTTCTCCGAAGTGTGGCGAGTGAACCGGGCCGTACCCCATGCGAGGTCGTGACCCACCGAGTCAGCATCGATGTCGACGCTCGTCCCTGAGCGCCCGGAGGCGTCCGTCCAGGGACGCACTTTGAGCCTTCCTGTCACCACAACGCGGTCCCCCTTGTTAAGGCTGAAAGCTGCATTGGCTGCGAGGTATCGGAACATGGACACCGAGTACCAATTGGTCTGACCGTCCACCCACGAGCCCTTGTCTCGGTCGTACCGGCGATCTGTGGAACACAAACGGAAGCTGGCTATCTGCAGGCCCGAGTTCTCTGCCATGTTCAGTCGGACATCCGTCGCCACCAGACCACGGACCGTTATGTTGTCGCTCATACTGTTCCTCCCATCGAGCCGGACGTTCCGGCTCTTCCAGTGTTCGCTCAACAGGAAGGCCCTCGAAAGGCCGGCAAACACTATGTGGACAGGAACGCGGACTGGGCCCAATGTGGAGGAACAGTGGAACGGCTCCTCAGAGCGTGGGGAATTGCTAGACTAGCTTTCGGTCTGCGCCGCAGAGGTATATCTCGGCCATCAGACCATGCCTCGGTAGCTCAGCGGATAGAGCAGGAGCCTTCTAATCTCTTGGTCGTGGGTTCGATTCCCGCCCGGGGCACAAAGTACCAGCGTGCGAGCCGATCCTCACGCCTGATTGGCGAACGTAACCTGAAGTTCCAGACGATGCTGGCCAGCAGCATCCTGGCTGTAAATAGCCTTCCCCGCAATGCCGGACAGCTCCTCGGTGCCAGAGCCCGGAATAACATGACCTGAACTTGCCGCAACAGTGCCCTCGGCCACACCCCAATGCTGGATAACCATGGAACCCGAGAGTCCGTCCACCGTACCGGTAAAGATTTCAGAGGCGACGTAACCCGCACCATGGGGATTGCCAGCCATCAGTAGATCCGCGGTACTTGTTCCACGGATGCTCCCCTCGAACTGCTTGATGACCCTCACTCGCGAGAGCTCGCAGTTCGTCCCCTCAACCTCGTAGTCGTCGGACTGCCAGTCCGTAATCTCAAAATCGGCATTGATCGTACGTTCGTCTGCATCACTCATGCTGAACAGTATCCAGTGTTCACGCCGGGATTGCATGCCGCGCTGAACCTCCCGGTAGCCTTAACGCGGTGACCGGCAGGTACCCGAGCCGTCACAGGACACTAAGGAGCCACGCGGAGCATGCCCCCGAGCGAGAACATTCAGCCGAATTTCCGGCAACGCAAGAGCACGCTCTGGTTATCGTTCGCACTGGTACACGCCGTGTTCCTGATCACACTCCTCCCGTTGATCATCAACGGCCAGGTCCTGAGCGACATCCAGTTCTACCGCGAGTGGGCTTACCTTGGACTGGAACAGGGCGTATGGCAAGGAATCAGCAACGATTGGGTCTACCCCGTTGCTGCTCTTCTGCCCATGCTCCTCGCTACTGCATTTGGCTCATACCTCTACCAGCTTGGCTGGTTTGTGCTGTTCACCGCGCTCAACGCCGCAGGCTTCAGCATTCTGACCCACGCAGGACGGAGAAAGGACCGCTACCCTGCCGCATACTGGTGGCTTCTGGCCACAGCTCTCCTCGGCCCCGTGGCACTTGGACGGATAGACGGCCTCACCGCGCCCATGGTCATCGCCGGGCTGCTTCTTCTCGTGTCCCGCCCAGCCCTCGCTTCTGCACTACTGAGCGTGGCCACATGGATCAAGGTGTGGCCGGCCGCCGTCGTACTGACTGCCCTGGCCGTCTCTCCGAAGCGCCTGAGGATCCTGATCACCGGCGCGGCCGTGTCCGTTGCCATCGCCGCCTTTGTGGCAGCGGCTGGTGGCCTACGCCACCTGCTGAGCTTTATCAGCGCCCAGGGCGATCGGGGGATGCAGCTCGAGGCGCCGTTCACAACCCCGGGTCTGTGGCAGGCCATCATCGGCGGCTCCGGCGCCTATATCTATGAGGACAAGGAAATCAACACGCGGGAAGTGCGAGGCGCGCTCGGTGAACCCGTTGCTACCCTGATGAGCCCACTACTGTTCCTGGCTGTCGCCGCCGTCGTTGTCCTGCTGGTCTGGGCCCTACGCCGGGGCGCCGAAATGCAATCGCTAACTACCATAGGATCTCTGGCACTGGTCAGCTCAATGATTGTCTTCAACAAGGTGGGTTCGCCTCAGTTCATGCTGTGGCTCGTCGCGGTGACCGCCGTGGGCGTAGCACTTGAGGGCGCTAGATGGCGCCTTCCAGCGGTTCTCATGCTCATTGTGGCCGCGCTGACCACCCTTGTCTATCCGATGTTCTACGCGGCCCTCTACAACGATCTCAACGTCTGGGTTGCCCTGCTGCTTACCCTTCGCAACGGGCTCGTCGTCGCCCTGTTCGTGTGGGCTGTGCTCACGCTCGTGAAGCTGGGCCGGGCGTCGTCACCTAATCAAGTTGTCCAGGCGCAGGATCACTGAAGCGCTTTCGGAACAGAACCTTTGTCTTCGGATCCAGGAAGATCAGATAGAGCGCAAAAGCGATAGCCACGGCAGCGGCAATATTTCGAGCCATGGTGAGGCTGAATTCGAAGTACGGGAAGATGTCGAGCTGATCGGTGATCGCATAGACCATGAAGAACGACACAACGAAATACATTGCCTTGACCTGCCAGTCATTGCGGATTCCAGTCACTGCGAACAGCGGGATCAGCCACACCAGATACCAGGACTGAATCATGGGTGCCAATAGAACGATGGCGGCGAAGGCGAGCGTGAGACGGCGAACAATGCGGCTGTAGTCTCCCCTGAACATAAGCCAGAAAATTATGCCTACGGCGACAACCTTGCCGGCGTCATGGGCAAGGTTCCCGAAGAACCAGCCGTCGAGCCCCACTGCGTCGCCGAGAGTAGCGATGACCAGACCGATGAAACCAACCGGAGCGTACCAGATCCAGACGCTGCCGGGCGTGCTCAGTGCCCCGACCCAGCCGAATCCGAAACCGTTGACCCAGCCCATCAAGGCAAGCAAGCCCAGGGATAGTGCTGCCGTCATGGTCCAGAACACAAACTTCCTCCCCCATCCAGCCTTTTCACCAGCCCAAAGCAGCCCCAGGAAAGGCAGGAAAATGATGGTGATGGGCTTGATGGCAATGGACAGGGTGACCACGACGATCCCCAGAATGGGTTTCCGTGTGGCTGTCAGGTACAGACCGGCCAGTGCAAGGCCGATCATGAGCGCATCATTGTGGATACTGGCAATGAAGTTGGTGAGGAACAACGGGTTCGCCGCGGTCAACCAGAGCGCACGGTTGGGATTTATGCCGTGGAGCTCGGCGAGTTTTGGCACGTAGTAGATGCTGAGGAGAACGCCGATGACAGCGATAAGCCTGAACAAAAGAATGGAAAACTCGGGTTGGCCCCCGGTCAGAAGGATGACGCCCTTCTCCAGCCAGAGAAACAGCGGCCCGTACGGGGTGGGACTCTGGGCCCAAAGGTCATCCGCCCCCGTCTGCAGGTAATTGGAGATCTGGGAATAGCCATCCACATATGGGTTCAGACCGCTGATCATGACCTTGCCTTGGGCGATATACGCGAAGACGTCACGGCTGAACAGCGGAAGGGCGAGACAAAGCGGGGCGCCCCAGGCCGCTACGGCCTTGAGAACGATTGCGCGGCTGCCCGTGCCCCAGTCGCCATTGATTCTCTGACCAAGCCGCAACCATGAGCGGACAAGCAGCATCCCTCCGAGGGCCAGAACGACGACGGATGCGGCCGCGCCTGCCGGCTCGAACCTCAACCAAATAATGAAGGGGATCCTGCGCAGTTCGATAGAGGCCAGTGAAAGCCATCCGACGCCGAACGACCCAAGCATCATCAGCATCGACCCGACGAAACCCTGGACGATGGCGACACCAGGACGGTTCATGCTTGGGTGACCACCCTCCGTCAACGCCGTTTCGGTCTTCGGGACCTGGGCAGTCATCTGGTGCTGTTTCCGATCTCTGGATAGTGTTGTGGGTCCCGCGGACTGACACAGCAACTCCGGGAGCGCGCATCAGTGAGTCGAGCTCACTGAGCGTTCCCAAAATCCTAACACCGTAGGTCACACGAGCGACGGATGTATGCGCGAACGATATGAACGCACAAACCACCGAAGCCCTTCCGTCACTATGGGCGGCTGTTTACCTAGACTGAAATCCATTGTTCCGGCTGCGACGGGTTTGTCCGAAGAGCTCTGAGCAGTCTGAGAGAAAGGGCCATAGTGGGGCGCCATCGAGGAAAGTCACAGGAAATCAGGAGGCGGGACCGCTCGCTGCTGGCGTGGGGCCTATTTCTGGGAGCTTCTATAGTCGCAGCAGCTCTCATCACGGATCTGGATCTCATCGCCGCTGGCGGAGCCGGGTCAGGACTTGTGGCAGTTTTTGTGGTTCTGTGGCTTTTCTCACTGAGCAAGCGGCAGGACAGCTAGCTCACGCGGTACATTGGTCCAGTGCCAATTTCACAGGAAAACATTGTCTGGATCGATTGCGAAATGACGGGGCTGGACCTGACCGCCGACGCACTGATAGAAGTTGCCGTTCTGGTCACTGACTCTGATCTGAAAATTCTTGGCGACGGCGTGGACGTCGTCATCAGGACCGAAGATTCAGCGATCACACAAATGGGTGACTTCGTTCGGACTATGCATACGACATCAGGTCTGCTGGACGAGTTGCCCAACGGCGTGAGCATGGCCGAGGCAGAAGAGATGGTGATGGCCTACATCAAGCAGTGGGTCCCCGAGCCGAACAAGGCGCCCCTTGCCGGCAACTCCGTGGGTACGGACCGCAATTTTCTGGCCCGTGATATGCCCGCGGTCGTGGAACACCTCCACTACCGGATCATTGACGTCTCCACGATCAAGGAACTCTCGCGCCGCTGGTACACACGGGCCTATTTTCAGTCACCGGCCAAAACGGGAAACCACCGTGCGCTCGGAGATATCCGGGATTCCATCAACGAACTCAAGTACTACCGCAACGCGGTTTTTGTCCCGGCACCGGGCCCCGACTCCTCCGCTGCAAAGAAAATCGCGTCCTCTCTCTCGGAGTAATTCGCGCCCTCTGACCCCTTTTCACCCGTTGTGGTCAGAGCACCGAAAAATACGTGTAGACTTATATGCGCTGCCTTTGATCGATGATCAAACGAGGCACATGGTGGGTATAGCTCAGTTGGCAGAGCGCCTGGTTGTGGTCCAGGAGGTCGCGGGTTCAACCCCCGTTACTCACCCCATGGGAATGGCGGTTTGCGCCGGCTATTCCGCAAAGGCCGCTTTGGATATTATCCAAAGCGGCCTTTGCTATGTCGGCGGTAGCTGGCAAGTATCATCTGATGGTCCGAACGGCTTTGTACCTTAGGAGAGTTAACGCGCGATGACTGTACGTCCCGTCACTATTACCGGAGACCCGGTCCTGCATCGCAGGGCTGAAGAGGTCCGGGAGTTCAACGATGAGCTGCACCAACTGGTCGATGACATGTTCGACACGATGGATGCTGCACACGGGGTGGGCCTGGCTGCACCGCAGATCGGGGTGGGCCTCCGGCTTTTCACCTACGAGTATCCGAACGAGGACGGAGTACCCCCCAGAGGCGTCGTGGTGAACCCTGTCGTGACGCTGTCGAAGGTTTCAGGTGCTGATCCGGACCCGGATGAGGATTCAGAGGGCTGCCTGTCTGTTCCGGGGCTAAGCTACCCGTTGAAGCGTGCGGAGTGGGCCCACGTCAAGGGCTTCGACGTGCAGGGAAATCCGCTCGAGTTTGAAGCTACTGGCTGGTTTGCCCGGGTGATGCAGCATGAATTCGATCATCTCGACGGCACGTTGTACGTGGACCGGCTCAACGAGAAGTGGGGCAAGCGTGCCCGCAAGCAGGTGCAGGCTGAGGGATGGGGTGTCCCGTCGCTGACGTGGCTGCCCGGAGTCGATCCGGACCCGTTCGGCCACTAGGAGCCGCGACCTGGTTCACAACGCAGAAAAGGGGGTGCTTCCCGTAGGAAGCACCCCCTTTTCGTGACTATGTCGTTAGACAGGGACCACGTTGAGTTCGATTGAGCGCGGGTACGCCGGAGGATTGACATGCGCCATTTCCTCCAGGACGCGTACTACCTGGCAACTGTAGCCAAACTCATTGTCATACCAGACGTACACCACGGCGTTCTTGTCCGTGCAGATCGTTGCCAGCCCGTCCACAATGCCGGAACGCTTGGACCCCACGAAGTCCGTTGAGACGACCTCCGGAGAATCGATGTAGTCAATCTGCTTGTGGAGATCCGAGTTGAGCGACATGTCACGGAGATACGTGTTCAACTCCTCCTTTGTTGATCCGTTGGCCAAATTCAGGTTGAGAATAGCCATGGAAACGTCGGGGGTGGGAACGCGGATGGCGTTACCGGTCAGTTTGCCCGCAAGCTCAGGCAGTGCTTTGGCAACAGCCTTGGCCGCACCTGTTTCAGTGATCACCATGTTCAGCGCTGCGGAACGGCCGCGTCGATCGCCCTTGTGGAAGTTATCGATCAGGTTCTGGTCGTTGGTGAACGAGTGAACGGTTTCGACGTGCCCGTGCACGATGCCGAACTTGTCATCGATGGCCTTGAGCACAGGCGTGATCGCATTGGTTGTGCACGAGGCTGCGGTGATGATGGCATCGTCATCGTTGATTGTTTCGTGGTTGATGCCATGAACAACGTTCTTGAGCGCTCCCTTGCCTGGAGCGGTCAGGAGGACGCGGCTTACGCCGGAGCATTTCAGGTGCTGGGACAGCCCGGCCTCGTCGCGCCAACGGCCCGTGTTGTCTACGACGATCGCGTCGTTGATGCCGTAGCTGGTGTAATCGACGGTGGACGGATCGTTGGAGTAGATGACCTGAATGAGCGTCCCGTTCGCGAGGATGGTGTCATTTTCCTCGTCGACCGTGATGGTCCCTTCGAATGAACCGTGGACGGAATCACGGCGCAGGAGAGAAGCACGCTTGACCAGATCGTTGTCCGATCCCTTACGGACAACGATTGCGCGCAGCCGGAGTCCGTGCCCTCCCCCGGAGTGATCGATGAGAATGCGGGCCAGTAGGCGGCCGATCCTTCCGAAACCGTAGAGGACGACGTCGGTACTGGTCCGTTCGTCAGCGCCCCAGCGTCCTGCGATATCCGCCAGTTCTTCCTTGAGGAACTCTTCGAGTGAGCGTCCGGCGCCCTCCTGCCGGTACTTCAGGCAGAGTTTGCCAATGTCGATGGAGGCAGCACCGAGATCCAGGTTCAGGAGTGCCTGAATGAGGGGCAGTGTTTCCTGCACTGGCAGTTCAACGTCGTTGAGGTGCCGCGCGAAGCGATGTGCTTTGAGGATCCCGATGGCCGACTGGTTGATCAGGCTTCTGCCGTGAATCGAGGTGACTACGTTGTACTCCCGGTACAACCGTCCAATCAGGGGAATCATCGCTTCCGCGGTGCCTTCCCGGCTCATCCAGGTATCGAGACAGTCGTCTGACTTGAGGGTCACAGGTTTCACTTCCTTTGGTTCAGCCAGCAACATCCTCGTTGCCGGTTGGTTCCGCCTCGCACACACGGCATCGGCGTCGCCCCGCCGGGGCACGTTACGTATTCGAGTCCGCGCTGTTCCGGACTCATGAAACACGCAGACTCAATGAACCATTCTATTGCCTGTGGGGCATTCTGACGGCCACGCTATGGAGAGATGGACCACAGAGAGTTTCAGGACTCCTTGATGCACCGTTGCAGGTCTTCCGCTGCCGCCTCTCTGAGGCGCCGCAGCTCATCGAGTCGGTGGTCGTCAATGGAGCCGTCGCGGTGGTCCTTCTCGGCCTTGTCGAGCTGCCGTTGGGCCTCTTTCAGGTTTGCTTCTGCCATTTCAACAAATGATCGAGTTTCCATGGTTCCAGAATGATCCCCCAACGATGGGATGTCCAGCATTCAGCGAGGTGTTGAGGGGGTGGAATCGCCGCTGATCTCTGCCGGTTCGGGCTCCAGATCCTCGAGGCGTTTCACGTTTCGGAGTTTCCCGAAAATGGCCGTCAGCGGTGCCACCGCAGCCACGATCACGCCTACCAGTACTGCGTTGCGTATTCCGATGACTTCCGCGAGCCCGCCTGCGATGATCCCTGCAATGCCCAGCATGCCCCAGCTCACCATGCGGGTGGCGGAGCCAAGACGGCCCATCATCTCCGGCGGACATACTCGCTGCCGGAAACTGGTGGCCATGACGATATTCCAGGCCACGGCAACTCCCATGACGAATAGACCGACGACACCAACAAGCATCCCTGCTCCTGGCGCCATGCACAGAAGCGAAGCGTAGCCCAGGACGGCAGGAACCATCGACCATCTCCATAGCGGTCCGGAACCTATCCGTTCACTGACCCGCTTCACCGTGATGCCGCCGACGGCGCCGCCTACGGAGGCTGCTGCCATGAGGACACCGAGCCAGATTTCGGATTCGTTGATGACGCGGACGATGAGCAGGACCAGCAGGGAAACGACGATATTGCCGCCAAGGTTCCAGATCGCTGCGTTGAACAACAACGCGCGCAAGGGGGCCGTTCCGAAGGTGTAGGACAGCCCTTCACGCATTTCGTGGAGGATCTTCCGCGGCTTGACGACTGGTTCAGGTTCTCGCACTTTCAGCGAAGAAATGGCCAGAATGGAAATCACTGACGTCGCTACCTGAACAAGGACTGAATTCGACGCTCCGACAGCGACTGTCAAGACTCCGGCCGTTCCCCTGCCAGCGGCGTCGGCCGAGGCGGAGGACGCCGTCAAAATGCCGTTGCCTTCAACCAGTTCGTCCTTCGATACTGCCTGCGGCACCAGAGCCTGGTCTGCCAGCGCAAACGACACGGCGGATAGTCCGACGACGAAAGCGACCACATACAGCTGGACCACGGTCAGCTCACCAAGCCAGTACGTCAGTGGCAGGGTGACGAGGGCCAGTATCCGGAGAAGGAGGGAGCCGACGATGATGGGCTTGCGTTTCAGGCGGTCTACCCAGACCCCGATTGGCAGTCCGAAGAGGAGCCATGGCAGGAATGTCATGCCAGCCAGCGCTGCTACCGCAAAGTTGCTGGCGTGCAGCTGGACTGCTGCGATGATCGGCAGCGCTATGGACGTGATGGCGCTTCCGAAGATCCCAACCGTTGCCGAGAGCCACAGTGCCCTGAAATTAGCGTTTCGGACTAACAGGGGCTTCCGGGTCGTCCTCGTCTCGGTCATTGAAACAGCTTAACCGAATTGCGGCGTCATCGTTGCGTGGGTCACATGGCTGTGGATAAGTGGGATGGGTTGGTCTGTAAGCCGGGTCCTGTGTTCCACCGGAGTTACCCCCGGTGGATTAGCGATCATCCATCTGGAGCCGTCGTTGCCGACGGCCTCGAGCAGCCTACCCGGACACTTAGGCGGGCAGCCTTCAGACGTGTCCTGTCTGGCCTTGCTCCAAGTGGGGTTTACCTAGCTTTCCCGGTCACCCGGGAAACTGGTGGTCTCTTACACCACCCTTTCACCCTTACCTGCTCCGCCCGGAGGCGGGTCAACAGGCGGTTTCTTTTCTGTGGCACTGTCCTGCGGGTTACCCCGAGTGGGCGTTACCCACCACCTTGCCCTGCGGAGCCCGGACTTTCCTCGGCAGCTGGACCATGAAGATCCGCTGTCGCGATCGCCCGACCAACCCATCCTCGGTCAGTCTACTGCCCGGCGCGCGCTGCTCCCAACGGCCGGAAGGCGGTTCCGCGGAGGGTAGGATCGGCTGGTGCTCATTCTGCTTCCCCCCTCAGAAGGTAAGACTGCCCCGGTCGAAGGAGTTTCATTCGAACAGGATGAACTGGCGTTTCCGGAACTCCTGAATCCGCGTCTGAGTGTCCTCAGCGCATTGGAAAAGGTCAGTGCCAGTGCGGACGCGTTGAGCCTGTTGGGCGTTGGTCCGTCGTTGGCTGATGAGGTCAGACGGAATGTTGGTGTTCGTACTGATCCTGTTGCGCCCGCTCACAAGGTGTACGCGGGCGTGCTCTATGACGCATTGTCGTTTCCTACCCTCACCAGCGAGCAGCAGGCGAAGGCCCGCGACTCGATTCTGGTGATCTCGGCCCTGTGGGGTGCGATCCGGTTCAGCGACAGCATTCCGGCGTACCGTCTGTCCATGTCCGCCAAATTGCCGGATTTGGGGCCGTTGGCGAGCTACTGGAAGCGAAGCCTTACCCCTGTTCTGGACCAGCGCGCAGAAGGAGAGCTCGTCGTCGATTGCCGTTCGAGCACCTACGCCTCAGCGTGGGTACCGCCCCGGGATCAGACGGTGACAGTGAACGTGTTCCAGGTGCGCAATGGCAAACGCACCGTGGTTTCCCATTTCGCCAAGCACACGCGTGGTGAGTTTGTCCGTCATCTTCTTCGCCGGACGGGAGCAGATCCTCAGACGCCTTCAGAACTCGCCGATGCGGCGGCGGAACGATGGCAGGCGGAACTCGTTGCACCAGAAGGACGCAAACCCTATCGCCTGAATCTCGTGCTGACGGGCAACTGAAACATCTCGGGTTTCAGTCTGCGACGATTTCGACTTCGAACCCGTCCTCATTCTCGAGGTACGCGGCATAATGGTCTGGCCCTCCAGCATGCGGGTGCTTGTCTGCGAACATCAACGTCCAGCCGTGACTGGTCGCCCGCCGGGCCAACAGATCCACTTCATGCCGGCTGCCCCCGTGGAATGCCAGATGGTTCACACCAGGACGACGACGGCGGTGCTGGTCATTTTCGACGTCGCTTCCGCTTTCGATGACGATGTAGTCGGTCGCGCCGTTCCAGGCAGCTCCGCTGGTCCACGTTCTTCCGGGCTGGTAACCCAGACGTTCGAGCATCCAGCCAATACTGGCTTTGGCTGTATCGAAATCGTTGACCCATACCTCTACGTGGTGGAGGCGGCCAGTCGCAGGCTGAACAGACACGTCAGCGCCTTGCTCCTCCGGCTCGACGGCGGCGGCCCCGGCTTTTGACTTGACCGTTTTTGGAGTCCAGTCCCTGCCGGCTTCTCCGGCGTCCATGGCCTCGTTGGAAAGCCTGTCGGCGTCTTTGTTCTTTTCCCGGGGTATCCACTCGTAGCGCACACGGTTCGGGTTGATGGTGGATCGGGCTTCGGCAGCAAGCTTCCGCATATCCTCGTGCTTGATTTTCCACCGGCCGCTCATCTGCTCCACAGCCAGTTTCGAATCCATCCGGACAAGGACCCGGCACGATGCGTCGACGCTGTCGGCCAGCCGGAGGCCCGCAACCAGCCCTGAGTACTCGGCAACGTTATTCGACACCTTGCCGAGGTAACGCGCCTCTTCAGCCAGAATTTTTCCCGTCGAGGGATCCCTTACCAATGCCCCGTACCCGGCATGACCAGGATTGCCGCGGGAACCGCCGTCGGTCTCGACGATGAGGTAACGAGCAGCATCCCGCGGGGACTCGCTGGCAGGGACGTCGTTGCTGTCGAAGAGCGTATCTTCCGCCGGAACCACAGCCTAGTTGCCCCAGTCTTCGGAGCGGACAAGGATGCAACCGGAGTCGGGGCACGTCACGACGTCGTCGGGTGCGGCCTTCCGGATATCTGCAAGGTCTCCCGGGCTGAGCTGCATACCCGACCCCTCGGACCGGCCGTGGTACAGCTTTGCCGCGCCAATACCGCGGTGGGCAAGGATTTTCTCGTACAGGGCGAGGAGACCTGCATCGAATGATGCGGCACATTCATCGCGTTCCCGCAGCAGCTCGTTGCGGGCGGTGTCGATCTCGGCGAGCTCGGCGTCGCGCTTTTCTTCCAGCGCCGTGAGCTCGGTCTTGATGGACTCGACGACATCGCGCTCACGGCCCTGCTGCGTGCGGGCGGATTCGAGGCGTTCCATGACTTCCAGTTCGGCGTCCTCAAGGTCCGTACGCCGCTTTTTCAGGGACTCGACCTCGTGCTGCATGGCGGTGAGGTCCTTGGGGCTGCCTGCACCGCTTTCGAGGCGGGACTGGTTCCGTTCCAGCCGCGTGACAACGGTGGCGACGTCGTCTTCTGCCCGTTTGAGCGCACGTTCAGCGTCAGAGACCTCAGTATCAGCCGTCACGAGCTTGCTGTTGGCTGAAGCTAATTTGGCAGCGACAGCACCAATCTCAGGATTTTCCGTCACGTCGCGCGTGCGGCGCTTCAGGGACGTCAGTTGAGAATCAATTGCCTGCAGATCCAGGAGCTTGAGCTGCTCGGACGCTGGTGCTTTTACCACTAGAAACCTCCACATTATGACCAAGCCCTGACGGCCACGGCTCCCCCAGCCTATGACAATGCCGAGCCGTACGTGTAGTCAGAATGATCGACGGACAGCTGCGCCGCATTATCCTGGCGTCAGGACGAAATCCCACGGGTCAGTGTTGAGGGTGCTGACCCGCATCTCTACCTCGTACCCCTGGTCGAGCAGTACGTTCTGAAGTGCGGCGGCCGCCGGGGTCAGCCACAGCCACTCGCTCCCAAAATGGGAAACGTCGATGAGAAATGGGCGTCCACCCATGGCCGCTTCACGAGCCTCTGAGGCTGGATGATGCCGGAGGTCAGCGGTGACGTATACGTCTGCTTCGCTCTTGCGGACGTCGTCAAACAGGGAGTCTCCGGCGCCGCCACAGACGGCTACCCGGCTGACGATTCCATCTTTGTCTCCCGCAACCCTCATTCCCCCTGCAACCGCAGGGAGCAGGTTGAATACTGATTCGGCAAATTCACCGAGGGTCAGCGCCTCTGGAAGGACTCCTACCCTGCCTATCCCCTCTTCCGGGAGACCCTTCGGAGCAGGTGTCAGCGGCTCAATGTCCCGCAGCTTCATGGCATCTGCCAGTACGTCCGAGACTCCTCCTACCGCGCTGTCCCCGTTGGTGTGTACGGTCACGAGTGCGCACTGGGTCTCGATGAGGCGGTGAATGGCACGGCCCTTGAATCCGGTGGAGGCCACAGAGTTAACGGGCTTCAGCAACAGCGGATGGTGAACCACCAGCATGTCCGCACCCCAGGCGGCTGCCTCCTCGATGACGTCCAGCGTGGGGTCGACGGCGAAGAGCACCTTCTTCACAGGAGCGTCGGGGCGTCCTGCCACCATTCCGACCGAGTCCCAGCTTTCGGCCAACGATTCCGGCCACAGTTCTTCAACCGCGAGTAGGACATCTCCTACGGTTGGGGGTTCTTGTTGCGCCGCGTGGACATCTTCGTGGTGCGGCTGTGGTTCAGATTCCATAGCCTATTTCTACCCTGCAGCGGCCGTTGGGTTCCAGTCAACGGCCATGACAGCGAGGGTGAGGAATCAAAGCGGACTCGATTGCATTGTTAACTGGCATGATGACATTCGTCCTTGGCGGAGGCTGCTTCTGGTGCCTCGACGCCGTTTACCAGCAGACCCGCGGTGTAACTCTTGTGGAATCCGGCTATACCGGCGGGGACACCCCTAACCCCACGTACGAGACTGTTTGCTCGGGCACTACCGGGCACGCCGAGGTGGTGAAAGTCACCTTTGATGAAGAGGCGGTTCCGGCGGACATCATTCTCGATATGTTCTTCACCACTCACGATCCGACGACGCTGAACCGTCAGGGATACGACGTCGGCACGCAGTACAGGTCTGCGATGTTCTATGACGGACCCGAGCAGAAGGAAGCGTTCGAACGTGCCATTGAGCGCGCCCAGGAACATTGGACGGATCCAATCGTGACAGAGGTGGTTCCGGCGGCGCAGTTCCATGCGGCCGAAGACGTCCACAATGACTTTTACCAACGCAGGCCGGACGCCGGCTACTGCCAGGTCATTATCAACCCCAAGCTCGCCAAAGTCCGAAAGTATTACTCCCAGTGGCTTACTGCCTAGTAGGCCCAACTACCGCTGGATAAAATGACCGAACTTCAAGCATCGACACAGAGGCAGGATGACATGGCACGCATTTACGACGACGTTACCCAGATCGTTGGAGGGACGCCGCTTGTCCGGTTGAACCATTTGACCGAGGGGCTCGGAGCTCAGGTGGCTGTGAAACTGGAGTTCTACAACCCTGCCAACAGCGTGAAAGACCGCATCGGGGTTGCCATCGTTGACGCAGCGGAGAGGTCCGGTCAGCTCAAGCCCGGCGGAACAATCGTGGAGGGTACCTCGGGTAACACCGGGATTGCGCTCGCCATGGTGGGAGCTGCGCGCGGGTACCGGGTCATCCTGACCATGCCGGAGACCATGTCCACGGAGCGCAGGGTCATGCTGAGGGCATACGGTGCCGAGATCGTACTCACTCCGGGCGCGGAAGGTATGAGCGGGGCCGTGGCAAAAGCACAGCAGATCGTGGCAGAGACGGACAACGCCATCTGGGCCCGCCAGTTCGCCAACGAAGCGAACCCGGCCATTCACAAAACAACAACGGGTGAGGAAATCTGGGAAGACACCGATGGAAAGATCGATGTCTTCGTTTCGGGAATCGGTACGGGCGGAACAATCACCGGCGTCGGGCAGTTGCTGCGCGAACGCAAGCCAGAAGTGCAGATTGTTGCCGTGGAGCCGAAGGACTCAGCCATTCTGACGGGCGGAACACCCGGGCCGCATAAGCTTCAGGGCCTGGGCGCCAATTTCGTTCCCGAGGTGCTGGATACGAACATCTACGACGAAGTGTTCGACGCCCCCTTGGAGGAGTCCATCCGCGTGGCTCGCGACCTCGGCCGGCGAGAGGGCATCCTCGGCGGCATTTCTTCCGGCGCGATCGTCTGGGCTGCTCTTGAACTGGCAAAGCGGCCGGAGAACGAGGGGAAGCTGATCGTTGCAGTTGTCTGCGACTTCGGCGAGCGGTACATCTCGACGCTGCTGTATGACGATATCCGCAACTGACATCCCCGGCCGGGCACTGACCTCGGCTATGCCACTAGGAAAAGGAGACCAGTGACCCTGCTTGGAGAGTCGCTTGCGCGGCTGCAGGAAGACCTCGATACCGCACGAACCCACGACCCGGCGTCGCGGGGCGGTATAGAGAACGCCCTCTCATACCCTGGACTACACGCGATCTGGGTGCATCGGCTGACCCATCGCATGTGGGCGCGGCCAGGGCTTCGCGGAGCCGCGCGCCTGCTATCCCAATTGGCCAGGGCTGCCACGGGAGTGGAAATTCATCCCGGAGCAACGATTGGCCGACGCTTCTTCATTGATCACGGGATGGGTGTAGTCATTGGCGAGACGACCGAAATCGGCGACGACGTCATGATGTACAACGGCGTGAATCTCGGTGGGCGGTCGCTAGCACGCGTCAAGCGGCACCCCACCATCGGAGACCGGGTCATGATTGGGGCCGGCGCCAAAATATTGGGGCCGATCACCGTTGGTGCGGGAAGTGCAGTGGGCGCGAACGCCGTCGTCGTCAAGGACGCTCCGGCTGATTCCATCGTGACGGGCATACCGGCAACCTGGCGACACAGGGACAGCCGGCGGGAAACCCTGCCGGCTGTCGATCCTGCTGTGTACGTGGACCCTGCCATGTATATCTAGGCTGGGTCCTTCACCTGCGAACTAGTGTGTGTCCACCGCTTCAACTTCGGAGAGATCTCCGCCCCAAAACGTGTGGAACGTCCCCTCTTTGTCGTTGCGCTGGTAGGTGTGAGCACCGAACAGGTCCCTGAGTCCCTGGGTGAGGGCGGCGGGAAGCCGGTCGCGACGCAGCGCATCGTAGTACGCCAGTGACGAGGAAAATACGGGTACGGGAATCCCAAGCTGGACGGCGGTCGCCACAACCCGGCGCCAGGCTGGCACCGCTGCGCTGATCGCTTCGGTGAAGGCTGGTGCGAAGAGCAGGTTGGAGGGCTCAGAACCGCGAACGTAAGCCTTGGTGATGTCATCGAGCAGCTCGGCGCGGATGATGCAGCCAGCACGCCAGAGTTTGGCGATCTCGTCGAGCTTGAGCTCCCAACCGTATTCCTCGGCTGCTGCCGTCAGCATGTCCAGGCCCTGAGCATAGCTGACCAGTTTCGAGGCGAAGAGCGCCTGCCGGACATCGTCAACGAAATTGTCCGGAAGTTCGACGTCGACCTCGTGGCCGATCAGGAGGTCCTGGGCCTCGCTTCGTTGTGAGCGCTGTGAGGACAGCGCGCGTGCGAAGACGGATTCCGCGATTCCGGATACCGGAGATCCCAGCTCCAGGGCTGAAACTACTGTCCATCGGCCGGTCCCCTTCTGGCCGGCAGAATCCACGACGACGTCGATGAACGGTTTGCCAGTGGAAGGGTCCTCATGCCGCAGCACTTCTGCAGTGATTTCGATGAGGAAGGATGCCAGCGGGCCCGAGTTCCATTCGGTGAAGATGTCTGCCTGCTGGGCGGGTTCGATACCGGCCCCGTGGCGCAGGAGGTCGGATGCCTCCCCGATCACCTGCATGTCCGCATACTCAATGCCGTTGTGAACCATTTTGACGAAGTGCCCGGCGCCATCCGTGCCGATCCAGGTGCAGCACGGTTCGTCGTTGTAGGTGGCTGCAATCTTCTCCAGCATGGGGCCGAGGGAATCGTAGGATTTGCGGGAGCCGCCGGGCATGATGGACGGGCCAAGCAGGGCGCCCTCCTCTCCCCCGGATACGCCAACGCCGACAAAATGGATCCCGGACTGCGCCAGCGCGGCTTCCCGGCGGCGGGTGTCAGCAAAGTGGGAGTTACCGGCGTCGATAATGATGTCGTCGGTATCCAGCAAAGGCGTCAACTGTTCGATGACTGCGTCCACCGGGGCACCAGCCTTGACCATGACGAGGACGCGTCGGGGCTTTTCCAGGGAAGCAACCAGTTCCTCGAGTGAGTCAGCACGCACAAAGTTGCCCTCGGTACCGTGAGCGTTCAACAAGGCGTCGGTTTTTGCTGCCGTCCTGTTGTGTACGGCGACGGTGTACCCATTCCGTGCGAGGTTGCGGGCCAGGTTCGCCCCCATTACGGCGAGTCCTGTGACTCCGATTTGTGCGCTCATCAACATTCCCTTTCGTCGTGGATAATCATCACACTATTGCCCAGAGCGGGCGCGTGGCCATTGTGACTGCGCCACCGCTAGACTGGTGCATTATGAGTTGTTATACCTCGGTCCTTGAGTTGTTCAGCATCGGGATCGGCCCCTCCAGTTCCCACACCGTCGGCCCTATGCGAGCTGCGCGGTTGTTCTCGCAGCAGCTACAGGACAGAGATCTCCTGCAGCGTACCGCCACCGCACGTGTTTGGCTTTACGGATCCCTGGGTGCCACGGGCATCGGGCATGGGACGCCGAACGCGATCCTTGCGGGCCTGGCAGGTTTTGACCCTGAGACGGTCGATCCAATGATTCCCGGTCAGCTGGCCACGACTCTTGACGGCGCCGGCACGCTGGAGCTGCTTGGTACTCACACCATCTCGATGCGTCCCACGGACATTGTCCTGGAGCCTCGGACCGTACTCCCCCGCCACCCCAACGCGATGAAGATTTCAGCGTTCGACGGCGATGGCAACGAAGTCCTCACCGAGACATACTTCTCCATTGGCGGCGGGTTCGTTGAGTTGGAGTCGCATACCGCTGTCAGCGATCCAACGCCGGCATCGCCAGCAGCTGAGTTGCCGTACAAGTTCCAGTTCGCGGATGAGCTGCTGGAAATCTGCCGACGGGAAAATATCTCCATCTCGGATGTCGCGTGGGCCAATGAGTGCGCTCTACGCCCTGAAGATGAGGTTCGTCAGGGCATCGACGCCATCTGGAGAACCATGCGCGAATGCGTGGATGCCGGATTGTCCGTGGGCGGTACGCTCCCCGGTGGCCTCAGGGCACGACGTCGGGCGGCGGCCATTGCTTCGCACCTCGAGGCTGTGGCGGACGAGCGCGAGACCTCCCTTGAGTGGCTGCAGGCCTTCGCTATTGCCGTCAATGAGGAGAATGCGGCCGGCGGCCGCGTTGTGACCGCTCCGACGAATGGTGCGGCGGGGATCATCCCGGCAGTCCTGCACTACTTTGACCGGTTCATTCCGCAGGACCCGGAGACGAAGAAGGACAATATTCGTCGCTTCCTTCTCGTGGCGGCGACGATTGGTTCGCTGTACAAGGGAAATGCGTCCATTTCCGGTGCAGAGGCCGGATGTCAGGGCGAAGTGGGATCAGCTTGTTCGATGGCTTCAGGCGCCCTGTGCGAGGTCCTCGGAGGAACGCCGGACCAGGTGGAGAACGCTGCCGAGATCGGCATGGAGCACAACCTGGGTCTTACGTGTGATCCAGTTGGCGGACTTGTTCAGTTGCCGTGTATCGAACGAAATGCCATTGCCGCTGGCAAGGCAGTCGCTTCTGCCCGCATGGCCCTCTACGGAGACGGTCAGCATATTGTCTCCCTCGACACAGTCATCGAAACCATGCGGCAGACTGGACGGGACATGTCCAGCAAGTACAAGGAGACGTCCGAAGGCGGTCTCGCAGTGAACGTCATCGAGTGTTGAGGTCGGATTACGTTTTACCGTAAGTTTCCGGTAAAGTAATTGATCGTGCAGTTCAGCGGAAACGTTGATCTCACGGGTCTTTAGCTCAGCTGGTAGAGCGCCACGTTTACACCGTGGATGTCATCGGTTCGATCCCGGTAGGACCCACCAACGACCCCGTCGCGTCAGGCTTTTAGCTTCGACACGACGGGGTTTTTTCGTGAGTTCGTACTCGCTGTTCGGGCAGCTCTCAGGAATTTCACTCGAGCTATTTTCGAGGCGGCCGATGGGTGTAACCGCGGTATTTACCCATGTCGTTGCTAATGATTTTCGCTGGCACACCAGCCACTACGCAGTTATCCGGCACCTCGTCGAGAACGACTGAGTTGGCGCCAATCACCACGTTGCTTCCGATTCTTCCGCCGAAGCACTTGGCGCCAGGCGAGATGAAGACATTGTCGCCGACGACAGGGGTGCCGTTTCCTCCGGCTCGGGACCCAAGGGTGACATTCTGCGATATGACGCAATCCCTACCGATGATCGAGTCCGGGTGAATGACGGCTCCTATACCCCCGATGCCCATCCTCGACCCTTCACCGATTTTGGCCATGAACGGGATCCGGCAATTGTATTTATTGAAGATGAAATTCTGAATGTGGTAGGCGCCCTCCAGAAATCCCTCGAGGTAGGCTGCTCGCGAGATCCGATACAGTTCTATGGCGCTATAGCCGTGCAATTCGCGCGCCAGAGTGTCGTCGGTGCCGCTTTCCAGGGTGAACGGCGTGAAAGCCGGAAATTCCCCGGCATAGTTCGCGTGCCCAACAACTTCCGTGTCAGCCGGCGCCGTGCGGACAACTGGACGATTGAAGAAGTCAGTATCAACGTACCGACCACTCGGATCGATATAGCAACGGACCGTGTTCCTCAGCGACAGGATATGCGCCGCGAAGGCGCTGGTCCTCGTGACACCGATCATGGCCAGATCTCGTCGTTTTGGCGCGGCCGGCACGTCCGGGAAGCCACTGTAGCGATAACGTTCGGATGATCCGCTGGTGACTACACCGTCGTGGGAGCGTTGATATCCCTTGACGCGGTACACGCCGCTCCGACGAAGGGTGAATTTGTGCGTATTCGCTGACGAGTATGCGGTTTTTTCAATAACTTCGTCATCGAGGCACAAGTAGAACGCGAAGGCTTTTCCATCTTCAGGCATCGTGGCACGGAGTTGGAAATGGTTCTCGGCGCCAATGACTACTTTGGGCATGGTCTTCTCTCTTGGCTGGTGCACGTCTGACGGTTTTGGAACAGGCAATAACAAGCGGCGGTCCTCAAAGAGCAGGCAACGCCTTTGCGAGATACTTCAATGCTGCGGAAGTACCCTGTTCGAGCTTCAACGTCGCGAGATCATCACCGCGGGTCCAACCGCGGTTGATGATCACCACAGGGCCCTCACGCTTCGCCATCCGTCGCACGAACCTCAAGCCGCTCATGACGGACAAGGACGAACCAGCGACCAGCAAGGCATCGGCGTCGTCTACCATTCGGAAAGCCCGCGCCACCCTGTCCTTTGGCACGGACTCCCCGAAATACACGAAATCGGGTTTGAGCAGTCCCCCACAGACGGGGCAGTCCGCAACCTGGAAATCAAGAGTGTCTTCGACGTCCGCATCAGCATCCGGGGCAACATCACCGGCACTGCCGACGCGCTCCGCGTAGCCGGGATTAAGCTCCTCAAGAATGCCCGCCAGCACGGCGCGCGGTATTCGTGTGCCGCAGCTCAGACAAACAACCGTATCGAAACGTCCATGGAGATCGACAACATTCACGCTTCCTGCGGTTTCATGGAGCCGATCGACGTTCTGCGTAATGAGTCCGGACAGAAGCCGCTTTTCTTCCAGCGCTACAACCGCGTAATGCCCGGCATTCGGTTCGGCCTGTCGGAGAAAATGCCACCCAACATGATTGCGGGCCCAGTAGCGTTGACGTTGGCGTTCATCGCGACTGAATTCCTGGAACGTCATGGGACTGCGCGGAACAGAATTGGGGCCCCTGTAGTCAGGGATTCCCGAATCCGTGCTGAGGCCAGCTCCTGTCAGGACAGCAAGCCGACGACCGCGCAGGAGGTCTATGACGCCCCCAAGCTCATCCAGCTCTTCCCGTTCCAGGGAAGGACCTTCACTCCTGAGCTCCCCCGTGGGGAACCCAGTCATGCCAACGCCTACGGCTCGGGGGTCCTCAGTCATGTGGCACCGATACCTTCAGATCCGCCAGGGCCGCAAGATACTCACGGAAGTCCCTGGCCTCGCCGGTCTCTGAAGTAACTACGGAGCGAAGCACTCCCCCACCGTCAACAAAAAACGTTCCGCGTCCGGCAAACCCCCGCTCGTCGTCGAACACCCCAAAACGGGACGCGACGGCACCGTGAGGCCAGAAGTCACTGAGCAGGTCAAAGCCAAACCCCTCAGACTGGGCGAAGGAGCGAAGCGCGTATTTATGGTCGGTCGAGACCGCGAGCAACCGAACGCCGGCGTCGTCAAAGACGCCCCGATTCTCCTGAAGCTGCGCCAACTCCCCTGTACACACTGAGGAGAACGCAAACGGAAAGAAAACTACCACGACCGGCACACCCACGGGATCAAGGAGTCGAACCGGCTCCCCGAACTGGTTTGACAGCTCGAAGCCGGACACCACTTCTCCGACAACAGGCGCGCCCATGAATCTATGATTTACGACGCGCAACCAGACGCGCAGCCGCCCAGTCCTCGCAAACGCCAGGGGACGTCGTCGAATGAAGACCGGCAGTGGGTGCGGCATCCTGAATGTCGTTGGGAGCCACGTAGCCCTCACGCCCAGATTTGGGCGTCAGCAACCACACAACGCCTCCCTCATCCAGTGTTGTCAGCGCGTCAACAAGCGCATCAATCAGGTCGCCGTCGTCATTGCGCCACCAGAGAATGACGCCGTCGACTACCTCCTGATCGTCCTCAGTCAGAAGTTCCGAGCCAATGAGAGCCTCGAGGTTTGCCCGAAAGTCGAAGTCCACGTCGTCGTCGTAGCCCAACTCCTGAATCAGGTCTCCATTTTTGAAACCCAACTTGCCCGCCAGATTTTGATCCGTGGCGGCATCGGCCTCACTCACTGCGTTCCTCCTGCGATCCTTGTGAAAAGTTTGCAAATCCACAGACCTCACGTGGAGAACTGTGTTCCTCTAAGCCAACACCCTAATGCCCGTAGCATCAAGCCACTCAAAGCAAGTGAGGGTGTTGTCCTTGTTAAGCATAGGAGCGATAGAGTGGCATTGTGGCGATCAGTCGCGCAACACTCCGCGGCAGGCTGGTCGATTTCTGCACTTGAGAGAGGTTGAACGTGGCTACTGGAAAAGACACCAACGACATCCTGAGCGGCCTGACGAATCAGTTCCGTGATCATGACCCGGAGGAAACCAGGGAATGGATTGAGTCGCTGGATCAGCTGATTCAAACCCAGGGAACGGAACGCGCAGAATACATTATGCGTTCGCTGCTGCAGCGCGCGGGCGCGCAGAGTGTGGGCGTTCCTATGGTCACCACCACGGACTACGTCAACACCATCCCTACCGATCAGGAACCGAAGTTCCCCGGTGACGAGGAGATCGAGCGCAAGTACCGTGCCTGGATGCGCTGGAACTCAGCCGTGATGGTGCATCGGGCCCAGCGCGCGGAGATCGGCGTCGGCGGTCATATCTCCACTTTTGCGGGCGCTGCAACCCTCTATGAAGTCGGTTTCAATCACTTCTTCCGTGGCAAGGATCATCCCGGCGGCGGCGATCAGATCTTCTTCCAGGGCCACGCGTCCCCGGGCATGTACGCACGCGCTTATTTGGAAGGCCGCCTCTCCGAAGAGGATCTGGACGGCTTCCGGCAGGAAAAATCCCGTAAAGGGCACGCACTCTCCTCATATCCGCACCCGCGCAACATGCCAGACTTCTGGGAATTCCCCACCGTCTCGATGGGCATCGGGCCCATGAACGCCATCTATCAGGCACAGTCCAACCGCTACCTGCATAACCGCGGGCTGAAAGATACTTCCGATCAGCACGTGTGGGCGTTCCTGGGCGACGGCGAAATGGACGAACCGGAGTCACGCGGACTTTTACATGTCGCAGCGAATGAGAACCTGGACAATCTCACCTTTGTGATCAGCTGTAACCTGCAACGGCTTGACGGGCCTGTACGCGGTAACGGGAAGATCATTCAGGAGCTCGAAGCGTTCTTCCGCGGCGCCGGCTGGAATGTCATCAAGGTGATCTGGGGCCGGGAGTGGGACGATCTCCTCGAGCGGGACCAGGAAGGCGCCCTGGTGGACATCATGAACACTACGGTCGACGGCGATTACCAGACGTACAAGGCCGAGTCGGGCGGTTTTGTACGCGATCACTTCTTTGGAAAGTCCCCGCAGACCAAAGAATTGGTTGCGGATATGACTGATCAGGAGATCTGGAACCTCAAACGCGGCGGGCACGATTACCACAAGGTGTATGCCGCCTATAAGGCTGCCATGGAGTTCAAGGGCAAGCCCACGGTGATTCTTACGAAAACCATCAAGGGCTATGGGCTGGGCAGCCACTTTGAGGGCCGTAACGCTACACACCAGATGAAGAAGCTGACCCTTGATGACCTCAAGGACTTCCGGGATCATCTACGGATTCCGATCAGTGATGAGGAGCTGGACAAGGACCCGTACCTGCCGCCGTACTATCACCCGGGTGCTGATGCGCCGGAGATTCAGTACATGATGGAGCGGCGCCGGAAACTGGGCGGTTTCCTTCCTGATCGATCTACCGACCATGAGCCGTTGCACTTGCCCGATGCGAAAGCCTACGAAGTAGCCAACCGAGGCTCCGGCAAGCAACAGGCCGCGACGACGATGGCGTTTGTGCGGCTGCTCAAGGAACTCATGCGGGACAAGGAGTTCGGCAAGCATGTGGTGCCGATCGTCCCCGATGAAGCCCGGACCTTTGGAATGGACTCGTTCTTCCCGACCGCGAAGATCTACAACCCGCACGGCCAGAACTATCTCTCCGTGGACCGCGACCTCATCCTGGCGTACAAGGAATCACCCCAGGGCCAGATAGTCCATGTGGGGATCAACGAGGCAGGCTCTGTAGCGGCGTTCACCGCTGCGGGGAGTTCCTACGCCACCCATGGGGTGCCTCTTGTACCCATCTACATGTTCTATTCCATGTTCGGGTTCCAACGGACAGGTGACTACCTCTGGGCCGCAGCTGACCAGATGAGCCGCGGATTCCTGATCTCTGCCACGGCCGGACGGACCACCCTCACAGGCGAGGGACTCCAACACGCGGACGGACACTCGCCGATCCTCGCCTCTACCAATCCTGCTGTGAAGACCTACGACCCTGCGTACGGCTACGAGCTGGGACACATTGTCCGCCACGGGCTGGAGGAGATGTACGGGCCGGACTCAGAGGACCCCAACGTCATCTACAACCTCATGGTTTACAACGAGCCGATAGTGCAGCCCCCTGCACCTGAGAACGTGGACGTCAATGGCATTATTCGTGGGATCTACCGTCTGGCTCCCGCGGAGAACGACGGTCCTCGCGCCCAGTTGCTGGCCTCCGGCATCGCCGTTCAGTGGGCTCTACAGGCCCAGCAGCTGCTCGCCGACGACTGGGGTGTCGCGGCCGACGTCTGGTCCGTGACGTCCTGGAACGAACTTCGGCGAGACGGGCTTCGCGCGGAGGAGGAAGCATTCCTCAACCCGGGTGAGCCCAAGCGGACCCCGTTCGTCGCTCAACAGCTTGAGGGCGCCGAAGGGCCGATCGTCGCCTCGACGGACTACATGCACGCTGTGCCAGACCAGATCCGGCAGTTTGTACGGAACGACTTCGCGACGCTCGGAGCAGATGGATTCGGATTCGCAGACACCAGGGCTGCTGCTCGTCGGTTCTTCAAGATCGACAGCGCTTCCATGGTGGTTCGCACTCTGGAGATGCTTGCGGACCGTCACGAAGTCGACGACGACGTCCCCCGCCAGGCCGTCGAGAAGTACCATCTGCTGGATGTCAATGCGGGCAATGACGGTGAGGCTGGAGGCTCGGAGTAGGTCGAGCCCCCGGCGCTGGCCTAATTTTTGTAGCCTTCGCACAAATCGTCGATCCGCGGGCTCGGGCACTATGCTCAGATAATGCCTGAGCCCCGCACCTCGACCAGTAAGGCACGCACGCATCGCATGCCAACTGCGGACCCACGTACCGTAGACCGGCTACGCGCGAACATCGGCGGCCTTTCCACGGCAACACTCAAGCAGCTGGACCGGTCCCTTCCCTGGTACCGCGGTCTCACGCCGGATGAGCGGTCTGCACTCGGACTCGTGGCGCAGAAGGGCATCGCCTCCTTCGTCAACTGGTACGAACGCCCGGCATCACCTGCCTGGGTGCTCAGTGACGTATTCGGCACAGCTCCGACGGAGCTGACCAGGTCCATCAGTCTTCAGAAGGCCTTGCAGCTCATCCGCGTGGTGGTTGAAGTGGTTGAGGACAAAGTACCGGAGCTGACTGCCGAAGCTGATCAGGTGCGCCTGCGAGAAGCTGTTCTCCGATATTCACGGGAAGTGGCGTTCGCTGCGGCTGACGTCTATGCCCGTGCAGCTGAAACCCGTGGATCCTGGGACACGCGGCTCGAAGCGCTCGTTGTCGACGCCATCCTGCGCGGCGAAAGTTCGGATGCGCTGCGCAGCCGTGTAGCGGCCGTCGGATGGAAATCCAAGGCCGACATCACCGTTTTTGTGGGCTGCTCACCCGCCGAGCCCAGCGCGTCGTTCGTCAATGAACTGCGTCGTGCCACAGGCAGGCTGGCCGAAGACACGCTCGTGGGCATTCAGGGGGACCGACTCATACTGGTCCTCGGCGGAGTGGAGCCCAACGAGGCCGCTTACCTCCGGTTGAGCGAACTCTTCGGCCCCGGCCCCGTTGTCTACGGTCCCATCGCAGCTTCCCTGGTTGATGCCAGTGCCTCTGCCCGCGCAGCCTTCGCGGGTCTTGCGGCAGCCCGCGCTTGGCCACAGGCTCCGCGTCCCGTAGCAGCGGATGACCTCTGGCCAGAACGCGTCATATCCGGTGACGATTCCGCGCGACGCGCGCTCATCAGAGGAATCTACCGGCCGCTGGTCAATGCAGCGAACGGGCTTGCCGAAACCGTTTCCACGTATCTGACCCTCGGGCACAGCCTGGAAGCTACGGCTCGCGAGCTCTTCGTCCACGCAAATACGGTCCGGTACAGGTTGAAACGTGTCTGCGACATCACGGGGTGGGACCCACTGCTCCCCCGCGAGGCTTTCGTTCTTCAGACTGCGCTCGTTGTGGGGCGCCTTTCAGAACCCACAGATCCCCCTCCAGACGGGCAGCCGTCGAGGGCAACCGACGGACGATGACCCTCATTCGCCGCGACCTCGACGCGCTCGTCGTTGTAGACTTCCTACAAGACGGCACGGTGAGCTTGGTTCACCAAAACACCCCATAAACACGTTCAACTTTGGAAAGCTGGTTAAGTGCTTGCAATAGTCTGCCCTGGACAGGGTTCACAAACACCTGGTTTCCTTACACCCTGGCTCGAGCTACCCGGTGTACGGGAGCATCTGGAGTCCCTGGGTAGCCAAGCTGGTCTTGATCTGGTGCGTTACGGCACCGAGGCCGATGAGGACGCCATCAAGGACACCGCCGTCGCGCAGCCACTTATTGTCGCTGCCGGTCTGGCCGCTGCGCGGGTGCTGCTGAACGAGGACAAGCTCACGTCGTCCGTCGTCGTCGCCGGTCATTCAGTGGGAGAGATTACGGCAGCCGCACTCTCCGGGGCATTGAATGAGGCTGACGCCCTGCATTTCGTCCGGACGAGAGCCAACGCAATGGCCGACGCCGCGGCGGCAACGCCGACGGGCATGAGCGCTGTCCTCGGCGGCGATCACGACGACGTCACCGCCGCTATTGAAGCTGCTGGTCTTGCGCCGGCGAACGTCAACGGCGGCGGTCAGATCGTAGCTGCCGGCACGCTGGAACAGCTCGAAGCATTCGCTGCCGCGCCCCCGACCAAAACCCGTGTGATCCCGCTCAAGGTTGCAGGCGCCTTCCATACCGGGCACATGTCCCCTGCTGTCAGCGCGCTTGAGGCCACCAGACCAGAACTACAGCCCGGCATTCCCGCCGCCACCCTGCTCTCCAATTACGACGGCGCTCCTGTCGCTTCAGGGGATGCCAACCTGGATAGCCTGATCGCCCAGGTGTCCCGCCCGGTCCGCTGGGATCTGTGTATGCAGACCATGCTGGACAGCGGAGTCACGGGGCTTTTGGAGCTGCCGCCTGCCGGAACGCTGACTGGCCTTGCCCGCCGAGGGCTCAAGGGCGTGGAAACTCTGGCACTTAAGACCCCTGAGGATCTGGATCGCGCACGTGAGTTCATCGCGCGCCACAGTGCTTCAACAACTATCGCCACAGAAGGTAGATAAGGAACACCAGTGAGCACACCCACACTGAAGCAGGCATCCCTCCGGGAGTTCACCCGGATCCACGGAATCGGTGCGTATCGACCAGATGTCATTGTCACCAATGAAGACGTCTGCCAATGGATCGATTCCTCAGACGAATGGATTCGCAAGCGCACCGGCATCGCTACACGGCACCGCGCCCGTCCGGAAATCGGCGTCATCGACATGGCTGAAGGCGCAGCACGCGAAGCTCTCTCACAGGCCGGCATCGAAGCATCGCAGCTGGGCGCTGTCATCGTCTCGACGGTGACGCATCCCTACGCAACGCCATCTGCCGCTGCAGATCTTGCGGACCGCCTGGGAGCAACTCCAGCGCCGGCATTCGATATCTCTGCTGCTTGCGCTGGCTACTGCTACGGGATCGCGCAGGCCGACGCCCTCGTCCGTTCTGGTGCGGCAGACTACGTGTTGGTGGTGGGAGTCGAGAAACTTTCCGACATCATCGACAAGAGCGAACGCAGCATCTCATTCCTTCTGGGCGACGGCGCCGGTGCCGCA
This sequence comes from uncultured Micrococcaceae bacterium, assembly GCA_947502645.1. Lineage (GTDB taxonomy): Bacteria > Actinomycetota > Actinomycetes > Actinomycetales > Micrococcaceae > Arthrobacter_J. Next base: position 496,915 of record CANNAD010000002.1, read on the forward strand.
ATCGTCGGTCCGTCCGAGGCCGCCGGAATCGGCCCCTCCGTGTGGGGCTCGGACGGCAGCAAGTGGGGCGCGGTCAGCATGACCGGCTCCATGCTGCCCCTGCGTGATCTCGCACTGGGCGACGGCTCCGGCTCTGTCCCGGACAGTGACGCGCTGGCTGCAGCCTGGCCCACCCTCCGTCAGGACGGTCAGACGGTGTTCCGTTGGGCAGTCTGGGAGATGGCCAAGGTTGCCCGCGAAGCACTGGACCGAGCAGGCATCGAGTCCAAAGACCTCGCAGCCTTCGTACCTCACCAGGCCAACATGCGCATCATTGACGAGCTGGCCAAGGTGCTCAAACTTCCCGAGCACGTCGCCATTGCACGGGACATCGCAGATGCCGGCAACACATCGGCAGCATCCATCCCGCTCGCAACCCACCGCCTGCTGGAAGAACAACCAGAGCTCTCCGGCGGCCTTTCCCTGCAGATAGGGTTCGGTGCGGGTCTGGTATTCGGAGCACAGGTCATCACTCTCCCCTAACGCGAACTCACAGCCCAAGTCGTCAACCGCGGCTTGTACAACCACCGGAAAACCGGTAACAACAGAAAAGGAGCCATCATGGCTAGCAACGAAGAAATCCTGGCCGGTCTGGCAGAGATCGTCAACGAAGAGACCGGTCTCGCCACGGAGTCCGTCGAGCTGGACAAGTCCTTCACCGACGACCTTGACATCGATTCCATCTCCATGATGACCATTGTGGTCAACGCTGAAGAGAAGTTCGGCGTGCGCATCCCGGACGAGGAAGTCAAGAACCTCAAGACCGTCGGCGACGCTGTGGACTTCATCGCCAACGCCCAGGCCTGAGATCGCATGCTCCCTGACCGGAGCACCGGTGGCCGCACAGAGAATTCGTGCGGCCACCTAAAACCGTGCAACTGCACGTTTCAGCCATACCGGCGACAAAACTGTTTGAGAAAGTGAAAAAATGGCCCGCAAAGTAGTCATCACTGGACTGGGAGCCACGACGCCGATCGGCGGCGATGTTCCTACCATGTGGAAAAACTCCCTCCAGGGCGTTTCCGGTGCCCGGACCCTTGAGGATGACTGGGTCGAGAAGTACCAGCTTCCTGTTACCTTCGCGGCCAGGGTCTCCGTGCCAGCCGCTGACGTTCTGGAGCGTATCGAGCTCAAGCGCATGGACCCCTCCACCCAATTCGGCGTCGTAGCCGCTCGCGAAGCATGGAAAGACTCCGGTCTCACGGACATTGACCATGACCGCTTCGCCGTCGCCTTTGCCACGGGAATCGGAGGAGTCTGGACTCTGCTCGATGCCTGGGACACACTTCGCGAAAAGGGTCCACGGCGTGTCCTGCCCATGACTGTTCCCATGCTGATGCCCAACGGTGTTGCGGCAACAGTGAGCCTGGATCTCGGCGCCCGTGCAGGTGCGCATACCCCGGTGAGTGCGTGCGCCTCCGGAACCGAAGCCCTGCATCAGGGGCTTGAGCTGATCCGCTCCGGCAAAGCCGACATCGTCATGTGCGGTGGCGCGGAAGCCGCAATTCATCCCATGCCGATGGCCGCTTTCTCCTCCATGCAGGCGCTTTCCAAGCGCAACGACGATCCCGAGCATGCGTCACGCCCCTACGCGATTGACCGTGACGGATTCGTCATGGGTGAGGGTGCCGGCGCGCTTGTGCTCGAAGCCGAAGAACACGCCAAAGCTCGGGGTGCCCGCATCTACGGTGAGCTTGCGGGAACGTCAGTTACGGCCGACGCTTTCCACATCACGGCCCCGGACCCGGAAGGACTTGGCGCAACCCGTGCGCTCAAGGCCGCCATGTTCGACGGCCGGATCCAGGCCGAGGACATTGTGCACGTGAATGCGCACGCAACGTCCACGCCCGTCGGAGACAAACCGGAGTACGTTGCCCTAAAGGCTGCGCTCGGCAACCACGTCCAGGACGTAGCAGTGTCCGCCACGAAGTCCCAGACAGGTCACCTCCTGGGCGCCTCGGGCGCGGTCGAGGCCGTTATGACCGTGCTGGCGGTCTACCACCGTCAGGCACCCGTCACCATCAACCTCGAGAACCAGGATCCCGAAATCCCACTTGATGTTGTCACGTCCGAACGCAAGCTGCCCGACGGCGACATCGTGGCGTTGAGCAACTCCTTCGGATTTGGCGGACACAACGCCGTTATCGCCATCCGCAACGTCTGATAGATGAAAAAGCGCCGGAGCCCTCGATGGGCTCCGGCGCTTTTTACGTTGCTGAAGGATGTGGCTGTAGAAACAACTAGTGCGGACTACCCGACCTGATGCAGCCAGCGGACCGGTGCGCCGTCGCCTGCGTGACGGAACGGCTCCAGTTCCTCGTCCCAGGCTTCACCCAGGGCGAGAGAGAGTTCATGGTAGACAGCCGCGGGATCCCCTGCACCAGCTTCATAGGCGTAGCGGATGCGGTCCTCGGAGACCATGATGTTCCCGTGGACGTCCGTTGTGGCATGAAAGATACCGAGCTCCGGAGTGTGGGACCAACGGCCGCCATCGGAACCTGCGCTCTGCTCCTCAGTGATCTCATAGCGTAGATGGGCCCAACCGCGAAGAGCCGACGCGAAAAGGGCGCCCGTCCCCTGCTTGCCAACCCACGACAACTCCGCTCGGAACATTCCGGGCGCAGCGGGCTGCGGACACCACTCTAAATCAGTCCGCTTATCCACGACGGACCCAATTGCCCACTCAATGTGCGGGCACAATGCCGAAGGTGCTGAGTGAATGTACAGCACACCACGAGCCATCACAACAGTCATTACATCCTCCATAGCTGTAGGTACGTCTTCCCCAACGACCTTCAGCGTGGATGCGTTGTCCAGCTAGAGACCATTCTGCCTCAAATATCACATTTGTGCTACTGGACCGGCACGTGCGAGATGGAACGGATATCATGCATAAAATCGCTCAGGCTCTGGGATGGGCCTGTTGATAGGTTTTGCGCAGTCTGTCCACGGAGACATGGGTGTAGAGCTGGGTTGTTGCCAGCGAGCTGTGGCCGAGCAATTCCTGTACCCCGCGTAGGTCCGCCCCGCCGTCGAGCAGATGAGTGGCTGCGGTGTGGCGCAGGCTATGCGGGCCGGTAGCGGAGGTATCCGGAATGGCACTGAAGAGCCTTTCCGCCACTGCCCGCACCTGTCTCTGGTCTACTCGCTTTCCCCGTTTGCCCAGAAAGAGCGCAGGGCCGCTCTGTTCGTTGACGAGTTTCGGTCTTCCGCGGCGGAGCCAGTCATCGATTGCGGTTGCCGCCGGAACGCCGTAGGGAACGAAGCGCTCCTTGTTGCCTTTGCCGAGCACCTTGATCATGCGTCTGTCGTGCTCGACGTCATCCATATCCAGCCCGGCAAGTTCACCAACGCGGATTCCGGTGGCGTAAAGCAGCTCGATCACAGCCCTGTCCCTGACGGGTATCGGCTCTCCTCCTTCGGATTGATCGGCGAGCGAGGCGAACAAGCTCGACAGTTGATCCTGGGTGAGGACTTGGGGCAGGGTCTGTTCCCGCTTGGGAGCGCGGAGCCGCAGTGCCGGATTGGATGTTATGAGTTCTTCTCGAACCGCCCAGGCGGAGAAGCTGCGGGCTGCAGCTGCTCTGCGGGCCAATGTTGACCGCGCCTGTCCTTGCGTATTCAGTGAGCCGAGCCAGCTTCGGAGCATGTTCAACGTGATGCTCTGCAGGGTGGACGCTCCTTCGGCCGTGCAATGGAGTAATAGCGAAGTGAGGTCGGATTCGTAGGCCCTGCAAGTGTTGGAGGACCGGCCACGTTCGGCTGAGAGGTAGCGCAGGAATCCTTCGAGAGCTTGCGCAAAATCCGTAGACAGCCGTGCGGGTAGTTGAGGCACTCCCTTCGTTGTCATGGACCTACTTTGCGCCTGTGCGGCCTCGTACTCAAGCCGACTCGCGGGGTTGGAGTGTCCCAGTGCCGGCGGCGCTTCCGCTGCTTGGGGATGCGGCCCCGCTGTGACCAGCTTCCATCTCCGCCAGATAGTTCTTGATGCGCATCGTCTCGGTAAATGCGTCAGGTTTTCTGCCGGAAGCGACCACGCGGTGGCCTGGAAAGATGATCGGCAACGGGTGAGTGGCAATGGCCTGTCCGACGGCTCGCGCCTTGTAGGGGTCTCCGAGGGCTTCGGCTACCTGACGAAAGGTTCGCTGCTCGCCGTATCCGATGCTCTGTACCTCTGACCAGACACATCGCTGGAACGGCGTTCCAGCGATGTGCGTCGTGATGTTGAAGTGCCTGGAGTCTCCGCTGAAATAATCGGCAAACTGGGCTTCGAGCTCGTACCAACGTAGTGGTGCCTCGACACCGATATCGGTTCCTCCGGGGATGGTCTCTCCGGCCCAGACGCGGACCAAAGCGCCGTCGCTGACAACGCAGGTCAAGCATCCAACGGGTGAGTCAATCAGGTAGTGCGTTCTCATGCGTTTCACTTTCTGTTCGTTCCGCGATTTTTACGCCACTCGTCGTTCTGTGACCGGGAGGCAAGGCCTGCGAGTTCCAGCCGTGCGAGGCCAACCCGAACGCTCTGAAGGCTCAGGCCAGAAACTTTCGCCAGTTTGTCCCTGGTGGTGAGACCACGGACTGGCAGGGCGTCCAGGAGCAGCAGATCCTCAACGCACAGGCCGTCATGGTCAGCTGGTGGTGCCGTCTTGTCCTGTTTGACGTCAGTGCTCTCCGGCTGCGAGCCCATGGGCCCGCACAGTTCCTTGACCTCGGAGGCGTCCGTTACACAGATGGCTGCGGCCTCACGAAGGAGCCGGTGACAACCCGCGGAATTTGCGGAGTGCACAGGTCCGGGGACAGCGCCCAAGGCACGGCCCAGCGAGGCTGCATGGTTTGCGGTGTTCAATGCTCCTGATCGCCATCTCGCCTCCACTACAACCGTTGCTGCGCTCATCGCGGCGATGATCCTGTTGCGTTGGAGGAAGCGCCAGCGGGTTGGTGACACGCCCGGCGGCACCTCGGCAAGAAGGATCCCCTGCTCACAGACGGCGCGCAGCAGGTCCTCATTTCCCGCTGGATAGAAACGGTCGAGACCACAGGCCATGACAGCCACCGTTGGAATGGACTCTTCCGCACGTCCGGCAGCAAGAGCCGCTCTATGGGCATGGGCATCGATACCGTAGGCTCCCCCGCTCATCACCGTGTAACCGGTTCCGGCCAGCTCACCAGCGATGTCTCCCGTCACGGATGCACCGTAGTGGGTGCTGTCCCGCGAGCCGACGATCGCTACGGTTCGCTCTAGGGCCGGAAGACCCGCGTTCGGATTTCCGCGTGCCCAGAGACCAATCGGAGCGTTGAGCTGAAGATCCTCCAGTGCTGACGGCCAAAGATCGTCACCGGGGATCAACAGCGTGCCGCCGAGGCGCCTGATGGTCTCGAGATCCCGTTGTGGGGACAGGTCTGGGACGCGGGGACGCCACCGGTCCAGTGACTCCGCAATCAGGGCGCGCCTTCCTGTCAGCCCGCTTTCAGCCAGGACGTCGGTGACCTGCTGTTGAACGCTCGCACTCACCGAGATTTCCGCCGTCGCCAGCCGCAGGGCGTCCACTGCGCCTACAGCCTGGACCAAAGCCATTCCCACAAGATCAGAGGGCTCAAAGAGCCGGGACAACGCAGCCCTGGCCTGTCGCGGGGAACTGGCGGACATCATGAGGTCACCACCTGTTGGCGCAGCTGCTGAGCCTCCAGAATTTCGTTCGGACCGGGCTGTGTCAGCCCCCGCAGATCAGCCATCGTCCACGCAACCTTGAGCACCCGGTCATACCCACGGGCCGTGATGGTTTCCCTGCGCATCGCGTCATTGAGCGGACGCACCACCGACTCAGGCAGCTTCAGTTCCTTTTTCAGGATTGTTCCGGGTACCTCCGAATTGGTCGAGAGCCCCCAGCGCTGCAATCGCTCCCGCTGAGCGGCCCTGGCTTCCGCTACACGACGAGCAACGGTAGCCGTCGATTCCGACGCCTCATTCGTCGAGTAGTCGGCCATGGACACCCGTTGAACGGTCAGCTGCAGATCAACCCGGTCGAGTAAGGGACCGGACAGACGGCCGAAGTACCTTCTTCGCTGCTGGGCTGTGCACGTGCAGTTGGCTCCCTTCCCCGAAGCAAGACCACACGGACAGGGATTCGCGGCCAGCACCAGTTGAAATCTCGCCGGATAGGCAGCTGCGCCGACTGCCCGGTGAATCACCAGAGACCCGCTTTCCAGCGGTTGTCGGAGCGCATCGAGCACTCTTCTCTCATACTCTGGCGCCTCGTCAAGGAACAGCACGCCCCTATGAGCGCGCGACGCCGCGCCCGGACGTGGAATCCCCGAGCCGCCTCCGATGATGGCCGCGGGCGTCGCTGAATGATGCGGGTTCTCGAACGGAGGGCGCCGGAGCAGTTCCCGGCAGGATGCGGCAGCACCAGCGAGGGAATGGATGGCAGTAGCTTCCATGGCGTGGGCATCGTTGAGATCCGGCAGAAGTCCGGGTAGCCGCTCCGCGATCATGGTCTTACCCGCCCCAGGGGGCCCCATCATCATCAGGTGATGGGCACCAGCTGCCGCAATTTCCACGGCGAACCGCGGCTCAGCCTGTCCGGCGATGTCCGCCATGTCCAAAGCCGGCCGCTCGGGTGCAGAACGAGCGCCGTCGGTATCGGGGCGCTGCGGAGAAGCGGTTGGCAGCGTGAGCTCCTGTGGCTTCGCGCCGAAGTGCAGCAGGGCCGCAGCGACGGAATCAAAGCCGAGGACTCTTGCTCCCGGAACAAGTTCTGCTTCCGCCAGGTTCTCTCTGGCAACCACGATGTCCCCGTGGCCGGAATCAACCGCCGCGATGACGGCTGGCAGAACACCCCTCACAGGGCGCAGTCGACCGTCAAGACCCACCTCGGACAGGAAGACAGTATTGCCGGTATCGCGGATGTCCCCGTTTGCCCGCAGCGCTGCCATCAGAATGGCGAGGTCGAAGCCACTGCCCCTTTTTGGAAGGGACGCCGGAATCAGATTGACCGTAATCTTTCGGGCACTGAGCGGGATCCCTGCGTTCTTTGCCGCCGCACGGATCCTGTCCCGGGACTCGTTCAACGAAGCATCAGGCAATCCCAAGATCACAAAGTTTGGCAGACTCTGACCGATATCGGCCTCCACCTCAATGAGGGAGCCGTCAAGGCCCATCAACGCCACTGCATACGTTCGGCCCAAAGACATCAAGACACCGCTCGCAGATGCTCTACACGCGGCGCATCAACGCCCGTATCCAGAACTGCCACTGCATCCACACGGAAGCCTGAGAAGCGCAGATCATGTGCTCGCGCCCACTGCGAGGCCAGGGCATAGAGCCGCGCCAGTTTTGCTGCGTTGATTGCTTCAAACGGATGCCCGTAATCGAGACTGGAGCGAGTTTTGACCTCGACAACCACCAGGGTGCCCCGGTCAATGGCCACAATGTCGATCTCGCCCGATGGGCATTTCCAGTTCCGGTCTATGACCCGGAGTCCGAGCTGTGTCAGATAGTCGGCAGCAACGGCTTCCCCGCGCCTGCCCAGTACATCTTTGGCTTTCATCAAGCACCTCCACACCCAGCGTGAAGCAGGGCGGGCGCCTGACGCCTGCTACCAGCCGGCTATGTGGACAACCAGCGGACGCATACACATTGTGGAGGAGGAGTCAGCCTTCCAGCCCTGCATCCTTGGGGAGCGAAAGATCATCGTTCTTGACCAGTTCCTCCACGTTCACGTCCTTGAACGTGATGACCCGGACGCTCTTGACGAAGCGAGCGCTCCGGTACACATCCCACACCCAGGCGTCCTGAAGCGTGAGGTCAAAGTAGATCTCGCCGTCGGCTGACTTTGCCTGCAGGTCAACATGATTGGCCAGATAGAAGCGGCGTTCAGTTTCCACCACATAACTGAAAAGATTGGCTACGTCCCGGTACTCCCTATAGAGCTGAAGTTCCATGTCCGTTTCGTAATTCTCCAGGTCCTCAGCGCTCATACGCCCATCATCCTCCCTGAACTCCAATGTTCACAGCCAACTGTTCCGCGGGCACTTCCGGCCCCAGCCGCCAACTCTTCCGGTGAAACTCCGACGGACCGTGTTCTGCAATCGCCGCTCGGTGAGAGGCCGTTGCATATCCCTTGTTGACGTCCCATTGGTAGTGACCATAGCGCTCCGCCATGCCCGCCATCATCGAATCGCGCTCAACTTTCGCCAGCACGGAAGCGGCGGCAACGCTGGTGCAGTGCATGTCCGCCTTGATCCTGGTGAACACGGGCGAATCACACCCCTGCTCACGATCCAGCGAAGGATCGTCGAAGAGGGAAGATTGGTACGACGGCGACAACCAATTGTGGTTGCCGTCCAGGAGGACGGCGTCTGGGCGGACGGTCTCTGCTGCCTTCTGCCACGCCCTGGTGCCAGCCCGGCGCAGGGCCGCGATCAGCCCGACGTCGTCGATCTCCTCGGCAGAGGCATGCCCGACGGCGGACGCAGCAGCCCATCGCTGGATCTTCGGCACCATGAGCTCACGGTTTGCGGGGCTGAGCAGCTTGCTGTCACGAACCCCTTTCAGGCTTCTCACGACGGTGAGATCGATAACCACAATGCCAACACTCACGGGCCCTGCCAGGGCTCCGCGGCCCACCTCATCACAGCCAGCGAGGTAGCGGTGGCCGTGGGAGGAAAACGTACGCTCGAACCGGAGCGTAGGAGAGCTCTGAACCATCTCAGGGAACCGGCGATCCTGCTGGCGCATTCGATGGCGCGGGGACGTCGTCGAACACGTCCGGGTAACTATTGAGGAAGCCGACATGATTCAGCGGCCAGGCGATCACGCCTGCTTTACCTTCCACATCATCAATGTCGACGAAACCCTGCCCCTCACCCTGACGGTGCTCGCGGGAATCTGCAGATGCATTGCGGTGGTCCCCCATCACCCAGATCTTGCCCTCCGGGACCGTCACGTCGAACGGAATATCCGAGGGTGAAGCACCCGGGTAAACATAGGGTTCATCAATCGGTGTCCCGTTGATGGTGATACGGCCCTCGGCATCACAACACCGGACCCGATCACCGGGCAGACCGATAATGCGCTTGACCAGATGCTGCTGGGATTCATCCGGCCGCAGACCCACAAAGATGAGTGCCTCATTGAACCAGTTCGCTGAGCCCTCGGCGTGTGGTTCCAGAGGCGGCAGCCAGTTCTTCGTGTCCTCGAAGACCACTATGTCTCCGCGTTCGAGCTCGAAGGGCCCCGGAACAAGAAGGTTCACGAAGATCCGGTCATCTATCTGGAGTGTGTTCTCCATTGAGCCTGAAGGGATGAAAAAGGCACGAAACAGGAAAGTCTTGATCAGGAACGACAACAGCAGCGCGATCAGCACGATCGTGACGATCTCCTTGAGCCATCCGAGCAACCCACGGCCGCCGTCGTCCTCCGCTGCCTCGGCGGAATGATGATCAGAGCCAGCCTCCTTCCGCTGCTCGGAGTTCGACGACTCATCCCGGGATTCCCCGGGGAAAGACTGCGACATGTACGCTGCTTCCTCTATTGGTTCTGCAACGGCTCTGGGACCGTTCCGCGAATGCTCTGAAGTTCTGTGGCGGCCGAAAGCGGCCAGATGACCGCGACCGGCTGACCGATGACCCGATCTACACTCACCATGCCTCCGCCGGGAGCGCCCAGAAGGGCGCGGGAATCGGCCGACACCGAGCGGTGATCGCCCATCAACCACAATCTACCCTGTGGCACCTCGACCTCGAACTTCACATCGCTCGGTAAATCGCCCGGAAACAGGTATGGCTCTTCAACAGGCTTGCCATTGACCGTCAACTGCCCTGAGGGCGAACAACACGACACGGTGTCTCCCGCGACACCGATCACCCGCTTCACGTAGACCGTGTCACTGCCGGTGAGGCCAATCCAGTGACCAAGAGCCACCATCACGTCAGCAAACTCTGATCGTCCGCTGCTGATAGGAGCAAATGATCCGCGTCCGTCAAACACGACGACGTCGCCGCGATGAATGTCCTCATCGAGTCTGGAGACCAGGATGCGGTCCCCCTCATTGAACAGGGGAGCCATGGAGCCGGAGGGAATGTAGTAGACGTCGATCACCAGGGCACGCACAAAGCCGCTGATCAGCAGTGCCGCCAGCAACGTGCAAAGCACAAAACGCCAGCCCGGGAAACCGGACCGGCGTTTTGGCGGTGCCTCCAGCGAAGCCGGAGAACCAGGTGATGTCGACACCAGCGAAAAGTTACTTTCCGGCTTGGAAGTCGCGCTTTTCCTTGATCTTGGCGGCCTTACCGAAGCGCGCACGCATGTAGTAAAGCTTGGCGCGACGGACATCGCCCTTGGATACAACTTCGATTTTGTCGATGATCGGGGAATGTACCGGGAAGGTACGCTCCACGCCAACACCAAAGCTGATCTTACGGACGGTGAAGGTCTCGCCTACGCCGCGGCCCTGACGGCCGAGAACGTAACCCTGGAAAACCTGAACACGGGTGTTCTTGCCTTCAATGATGTTGACGTGAACCTTGAGGGTGTCACCGGCCCGGAATTCGGGAACATCATTACGCAGCGACGCTGCGTCGAAGTCATCGAGGATATGCATTTGTATCACTCCTGGCGAACGCCACAGGTCATCCGCGTTGGTCACGACGGCTATCGGCCGGGTTACCGGACAATATTCGCCGAAGATTTATACCAGCGGTCCATGGGAGGAGGCTGGCGTGTTCTGGCTGTTGACGCCGATCCCCCTGTGGCAGGTTCGGGCCCAGCAAACACAAGGTCCAATTTTGCCACACGTCTTCCACTCTGGGCGAATTGATGCCCTACGGACGGACCGGATCCACTACCAGTGCTGAACCTCCACCGCGCCTGACCGGTTCGGAAACCGCTGTCAGCGTTCCGTCCGGCCCAAACCCGATGGCCGTTGCAGCTCCAATCTGCGCTGCGCTGGTGAACTGGTCCCCCGAGGCCACCATACGATGCCCGAAGGGTGCAAGTGCATCACCGTACTGAGAGATAAATTCGGGTTCAGCTGTGACTCCCGCAGTGTTCCGCTGCGATGCACGCGGAGCCGCAATGGCCTCCGGAAGTGACATTCCACGGTCCACATGGTTGAAGATGATCTGGGAAACAGTAGCGATGATCGTTGATCCGCCGGGCGATCCGAGGGCCAGGAACGGCTGCCCATCCTGGAGCACAATCGTGGGCGCCATGGACGAACGAGGCCGCTTCCCCGGCTGGATGCGGTTGGGGTCCTCAGCGTCGTAAACGGTGGAGAAATCGGTCAGTTCGTTGTTGAGCAGGAAACCACGTCCCGGAACCAACATGCCCGAACCGCCCGTCTGCTCAATGGTGAGCGTGTACTCAACGACGTTGCCCCACTTGTCCGTAACCGTCAGATTGGTTGTTGAAATATTCTCGGTGTCCTCGTCAACGGATCCGGGCTGCGCAGTACCGGAGCACTCGCCGTCGTAATCAGTGACATCACCGGCGGCAACCGGCTTCTGCGCTGCAGTATCCGGATCGATCGCACAGGCACGCTCCGCTGCGAACTCGTCCGAGAGCAGATCCTCAAGCGGTACATCAACGAAAGCTGCGTCGCCAAGGTATGCGCCACGATCCGCGAATGCCAGAGCACTCGCCTCAAGGTAATGGTGCAGCGCCGCGCCGTCGTCCATGGCGGCGACGTCGAACTGTTCAAGAATGTTTAGCGACTCACCGACGGTGGAACCGCCCGACGACGACGGCGCCATGCCGTAGACATCGAATCCACGGTACTCAACGTGCGTAGGGTCCTGAACGATGGCTTCGTAGTTGGCCAGATCACTGGCCTGCATGAATCCGGCTGGAACTGGTAGCTCCGTCGTCGGGCTCTTCGGTGGGTTCCGGACAAGATCCGCAATCTGGTCAGCGATCGGACCCTCATAGAAGGCGTCCATCCCCTGCCGTCCGAGCATCCGGTAAGTCTTCGCCAAGGCCTGATTCTTGAACACCGACCCCACCTCGGGCGCATCGCCGCCGGGCAGGAAAAGATCTGGTGTCGTGGTGTACGCCTCGAAGCGTTCCTTGTTGTCCAGGGTCTGCTGGCGGAACGTTTCATCGACGATGAAACCGCGGCTGGCCAGTTTTGCCGCAGGGTGGAGTGCTTCGCGCAGGGAGTAGGTTCCCCATTCCTCCAACGCGGTCTCCCACGTCGCTGGCGTTCCGGGAACACCCACGGAGACGCCGCTGGTCACCAGTTCTGGTGTGAACTTATAGGGATCCCCGGTGGCGGGGTTGATAAAGGCATCCTCCGGCATGGCCATGGGTGCCGTTTCGCGTCCATCGATCGTCGTGACGTCGCCGGTAGCGGCATCGTAATGGACAAAGTATCCGCCGCCGCCCAGCCCGGCGCTGTATGGTTCGGTGACGCCGAGCGCGGCCGCGGTGGCAACGGCTGCATCGGTAGCGTTGCCGCCGCGTTTGAGGACCTCAAGTCCGATCTTCGATGCCTCGGGGTCCACCGAGGACACGGCGCCGCCGTAACCAATGCTGGTGGGGGTTTTGACCGGGTACCGCGGATCAGCCTCTGCGGTTGAGGCTCCCGCAAGACCGTAGACGATTGCTGTTGCGCTGACTGCCACGCCGGCGATAATGCACCGCATCGGGTGGGCGTCGTGAGTGCGCTGGAATGTATGTGCCATGGCTCTCCCGAGTGATCATGGATGACACCGTTGTCACCCTGACCACACCTTCGCACAGGTTGGAGCAGCTGTCACTGGTCCTTGTCGACACCCAGGGAATGTAGCGTTTCGAGGTCGGCTTTGTTCAGGGCGCCGATCTCCAGACGGTCGATCAGGTCAGGGCGCCGTTCAGAAGTGCGCCGTAGCTGCTCGTCCCGACGGAAGCGGGCGATCTTCGCGTGGTTTCCACTGAGCAGGACCGCCGGAATATCCCGCTCACGCCAGGACGACGGTTTGGTGTACACGGGGTACTCCAGCAGACCATCGGAATGCGACTCTTCAACGAGGGAATCCGGGTTACCGATCACACCGGGCAGAAGGCGGCCCACGGCCTCGACCATGGCGAGAACAGCTACCTCTCCCCCGTTCAGAACGTAGTCACCGAGGCTGACGGGACGTACGCGGAAGTGCTCCTCCGACCACTCGAGGACACGTTCGTCAATCCCCTCATAACGTCCGCACGCGAACACCAGGTGTTCTTCCTCGGCCAGCTCGTACGCCAGCTTCTGGTTGAACACCTCGCCCGCCGGTGAGGGCACGATCAGAGTAGGCAATGCCGCGCTGTCACTCGTCGTCGATGTTTCGGTCACTGACTCGAGGGCCAGTGCCCACGGTTCCGGTTTCATGACCATTCCCGCGCCGCCGCCATAGGGTGTGTCATCAACGGTCCGGTGACGGTCCGTCGTGAACTCCCTCAGATCATGGACCTGAAGGGAGAGCAGGCCATCCTGTCGGGCCTTGCCGATGAGCGAAAGTTCCAGAGGCGCGAGATACTCCGGAAAGATACTGACGACGTCGATACGCACGTCAGTCGTCGCCGTCAGCTGGTTGGGCGTTGATGGTGAACAGTCCCGGCGGGGGTGTCAGCTCAATGAAACCGGCTTCGGGGTCCACAACAGGAACAATCTCCTCGACGAACGGCACCAGAATTTCGGTACCGTCCTGGCCCTCGATGACGAGCAGGTCCTGGGCGGTCCCGGTGCGCAATGCGGAGACTGTACCGACGACGTCGTCGCTGACCTTGGCGGTCAGGCCCTTGAGTTCGTGTTCGTACCAGCCCTCGCCGCTGTCGTCGCCGTCTTCATCCGTTTCGATAAACAGCAGAGCGCCGCGCAGGGTCTCTGCCGTGTTGCGATCATCAACGCCGTTGAAGGCAACCAGCAGGATGTCCTTGTTCCAACGCGCGGACGCCACGGTCAGGGGACCGAGTCCTGCGGGTTCGACGATGAGGTTGGATCCGGGCAGGAAGCGGTCTTGTGGTGCATCTGTCAGCACCTGAACCGTGACTTCACCGCGGATGCCGTGTGGTTTACCGATCCGCGCAACCTGTAACTGCATGTTTCTCCCTGAGCCATGGCCTTGCGGCCAGCATTAAGACGTTCGGCCCCTCCACCAGTAAATGGTGCAGGGGCCGAACGGCATGTTTTCGATCAGTTGTCGAAGCTGTTTTAGCGACGACGATCGGTGTCGACGACGTCAACTCGGACGTTCTCGCCACCGGCAAGTGCTGCCACTACGGTGCGTAGTGCGCGGGCTGTACGGCCCTGCCTGCCGATGACCCGGCCCAGATCTTCCTGATGAACGCGAACCTCGAGGGTTTCTCCCCGACGGTTGTTCTTGGCCGAAACCTTGACATGGTCAGGGCTATCGACGATTCCGCGGACCAGATGCTCGAGTGCTTCGGACAGCAACTTACTCTGCCTCGGTGGTCTCTGCTTCTGCGGAGCCTTCTGCCGAATCAGCCTCAGCGGATGCGTCCTCTGACTTCTTGGCCTTCGGGGTGATGGCCTCGGGAACGATCACGGAGTTCTTCTCCGGAGCTACGAAAGCTTCCTTCGGTGCCTTGGTCTTCAAGGTACCTTCCTGGCCCTCGATGCCCTTGAACTTCTGCCAGTCACCGGTGATCTTCAGGATCGCGGCTACCTGCTCGGTGGGCTGTGCACCAACGCCGAGCCAGTACTGTGCGCGGTCCGACTTGACCTCGATGAACGAGGGCTCTTCGGTGGGGTGGTACTTACCGATCTCTTCGATCGCACGGCCGTCACGCTTGTTGCGTGCGTCCATGACGACGATGCGGTAGTGCGGTGAACGGATTTTTCCGAGGCGCTTAAGGCGAATCTTTACGGCCACTTTTGTGGTCACTCCTGGTTCTAAAGAATGGGCAAACCCGATTTCTGCACCCGTGGGGCGGGCCATACTCAAGGGTTCAAAGGACAAGAGCACGCACGGAGAGAGGGGCCGGGCGGCTCAAGTACCTTCCCATTGTGCCAGATGGAAACGACTTTGCGCGACTTCACGCGCGAAAGGGGGCTAAGGCTTCTTCGTGGAACGCACTATGGCGTAGAGGAACAGGCTGGTAGCGGCGTCTGCCGCGAAGAATGCGCCGCCGGCCCGGACCATTCCTCGTGCTCCCGTTCTCATGCCGCCACCCTGACGGGCAACACTGGAGAGGACGACGGCGGCGGTCGCGCTGACAGCCGATGCTGCCACCAGCAGCTGCGGGCGTGCCAGTACGGCACGGTGAAGCCTGGCAAGAGGTGAATTTCCAGGCGACGGAATCACCATGGTCTCTGCCAGGGCTCGCGGCAGCGGGTGGCTGGGCACGGTCAGGAACCCGGCGACGTCGTCGAGGGAGATGGTCCCTTCGGCCAATGCGCCTGCGCGGGCCGGGAATCCGAGGGCTGCGGCTGCGCCGGCGAGCGTCGAATCGCCCAACGGACGCGCCAGGGTTTCCCTGAAGGCTTCCTCTTCGTCAGCATTCAGCCCCAGCGAGGTACTCAGGCCGTCGGTCTCGGGAACATCTACCGCAAGGATCAGGCTCATGGCCCCGTGTACTCCCGGAGTTGCTGCAGCAGGCAATTCAAGAGCAGCGTGAGGCGCGGGTACCCACGCGTGCCAGAAGTCAGAGCCGAGCCGCGCCCGACGACGGCCTCCGCCCCAGATTTCCAGCGTCTTGAAATCGCCAAAGGAGGTCAGCGCTGCAACCGGACGGGAGGCGGCTTCCCAGTTCTGCCACGTCAGCACAGAAACGTCAGGGACCAGGACGATGCGCCACTGCCCCTCGTCGAGGTACTTCAACGGCTCGCCCCACGAGGAGGCCGCCAGTACAAGCTCAGACAGGGAGAACTTGCCGACGACGACGGTCGGCACAGCGTCCTCGAACTCCTCCACCTCTTCCGTGACGTCCTCGGGGGCAGGCTCCTGCGAATCGACAGGCTCCGCATCCACGGAGATATCCTGCATCATCACCGTTGCTTCGAGGGTTTCAGCGAGCTCGCCGACGAACTCGGCGTAGGGCACACCATGCCGCAGTTCGCCGTCCAGGCTCACCGTCGCGAGCCGTCCGTCGTCGTCGACCGCGCACCGGAACGCAATCTCGGTGTGATCAGCATCTGGCTCATCGCCGTCGAACGCTGCCAACACGCCGGACTCCTGCATGAACGGCCGCACAGATCCCGCCCTCGGAGCTGTCGTCCAGGAGATAATTCCGCTGATCACTGTCCAGTCATCGTTGAACGCCGCGTTCATGCTCTGCCTCCGTGCTGCTGTAGAAATTCGTTCAGATACCGCATGCCCTCGGCTGTGTCGAGGGGTTTGTGTCCCCCACCCAATTGGTGATGGACAGCCCCGGTGGATTCGAGGAATGCCGCGATCTCCTCGAACATCGGCTCCCAACCACCCGTCAGAACCATCGTGGGAACCCCGGGCACAATACTCAATGGCGCCTCCCACGGGGGCGCCTGAAGCCGTAGCCGTGCCGCGGCTCTGCGCGCCAACGCAGAATCCGGACGTGTTGCCCGGACCCCGTAGAGCATGGCAACGAATTCGGTCAGGAACGCTTCGTCGTCGAGCTCCCAACGGCGCGCGAAAAGGTTCTCCATCAACTCAATGTGCGTACGTGTTGCCGGCAACTCGCGGGTCAGCGACAGGCAGGCAGGCTCGGCAAGAGTCAGTGACCTCACCAGCTCCGGGCTTTCCACCGCTGCCATCATGGCAGCAACAGCACCCTGGCTGGCTGCCACCAGATGCCCGCCGTCGCCGAGCGCATCCTTGACGATACGCACATCGGCAGCGAAATCCGTGGCTAGCGGAGGCTCCACGGGATCAAACCCATGACGCCGCACAAACAGGCAGTCGTACGATCCAGCCAGCACATGCTGCTGCCGCCACGCGGCAGCTCCGAAGGAACCGCTGCCATGGACAAAGACGATCCTTTGCTGCCTCACGTCACCGCTCATGGGGCAATGCCCTGACGGTCACTTACCGAGAAACTTTTCGAAGCCCTTGGGCAGGTTCATGGACGAAGGATCGAAGTCCTCCATCTGATTTCCGAACGCCGCACCGGGTGCCGAGGCCTTCTCCTTGCGCCTGGCTTCAGCTGCGGCCTGCTCCTGTGCCGCCTTGGCCGGGTTACCCGAACGGGCCTTCTTTTTCTTGCCCTGCTTGCCTTTGCGCCCGCCGTTGAACCCACCGGGTCCGGCCATGCCCGGCATACCCGGCACACCGCCGCCAGCCGCCATTTTCTTCATCATCTTCTGCGCCTGGCCAAAGCGTTCCAGCAGTCCGTTGACCTCCGAGACCTGAACACCGGAACCCCTGGCAATACGTGCCCGGCGGGAGCCATTGATGATCTTTGGTGCCACACGTTCGTGCGGTGTCATGGAGCGAACAATCGCTTCCACGCGGTCGATTTCCCGCTCGTCGAAATTCTCCAGCTGCTGCCTCATATTCGCGGCACCCGGCATCATCATGAGCATTTTCTTCATGGAGCCCATGTTGCGGATCTGCTGCATCTGGGCGAGGAAGTCATCGAGGGTGAAATCTTCCCGGTCGGCGAACTTCTTCGCCATCCGGGCTGCTTCATCCTTGTCCCAGGACTTCTCGGCCTGTTCGATCAGGGTGAGAACATCGCCGAGATCCAGGATGCGGGAGGCCATGCGGTCCGGATGGAACAGCTCAAAATCGCTGAGCGCCTCACCAGTTGACGCGAACATGACGGGCTTTCCGGTGACAGACGCCACAGACAGCGCGGCACCGCCCCGCGCATCGCCGTCGAGCTTCGTCAGGACCACACCGGTGAAGTTGACACCCTCGTTGAACGCCTGGGCCGTGTTGACCGCGTCCTGACCGATCATTGCGTCAATGACGAAGAGAACTTCGTCCGGGTTGATGGCGTCGCGGATGTCTGATGCCTGTTGCATCAGCTCCTCGTCGATACCCAAACGTCCCGCGGTGTCCACGATGACGACGTCGTGCAGTTTGGACTTCGCTTCCGCGATGCCCTGCCGGGCGACATCCACCGGGTTGCCGGTAGCCGCCTCGAACTCGGAGCTGACACCCGGGTGCGGTGCGAAAACAGGGACGCCGGCCCGCTCGCCGTTGACCTGCAGCTGCTTGACGGCGTTGGGCCGCTGGAGGTCACAGGCCACCAGCATGGGGCTATGACCCTGGTCCTTCAGCCACTTGGACAACTTGCCGGCCAGGGTGGTTTTACCCGCACCCTGAAGACCAGCCAGCATGATGACTGTCGGCGGGTTCTTGGCCAGCCGGATACGCCTGGTTTCACCACCGAGAATCCCAACAAGTTCCTCATTGACAATCTTGACGACCTGCTGGCCCGGGTTCAGTGCTCCTGAGACTTCCTGACCAAGGGCACGCTCCTTGACCTTGGCAGTGAACTCCCGGACCACAGAGACGGCAACATCGGCGTCGAGCAGTGCGCGGCGGATCTCCCGGACGGTGGCATCGACGTCCGCATCGGTAAGCCGGCCCTTGCCACGGAGATTCTTGAAGGTTGTTGTCAACCGGTCAGAGAGTGAATTGAACACGCGGAGTGCACTTCTTTCATCAGTTTGCGTTCGGCTGCCAAGCCAGGACTCAGCACTTAAGGGTATCAACTGCCGCACAGGCCCATGCGCGGAACGTCGCAGCAGAGTTTCGATCAGCAGCAGACAATCGGAAGATCCAATGGCAGTCTAGAAGCGTGAGTAATACATCTGCCCCGGCGCAAGAGAACGCGACGTACACGCCAACACCTGAGGGTCCGGTCAAAACCCTGCTGATCCTCGGGGCTTCCGGTGATCTGACGGGCCGGCTTCTCCTGCCCGGACTGGCACGGCTGGTCACCCGGGGACGCGCCGACGGACTGAAACTCATTGGCGCGGGATCGGACAGCTGGACCACCGAGAACTGGCAGAAACGCCTGAGCGAGTCATTCTCCGCAGCCAGGGAGAAAGCGGACGACGACGGCGAGCGCGCACTGCAGCAGATCTGTGAGCACAGCGAGTACCACGCCATTGACGTGACGGCCGAGGGCAAACTGGCCGAAC
Organism: uncultured Micrococcaceae bacterium; assembly: GCA_947502645.1. Classification (GTDB taxonomy): domain Bacteria; phylum Actinomycetota; class Actinomycetes; order Actinomycetales; family Micrococcaceae; genus Arthrobacter_J. Next base: position 516,003 of record CANNAD010000002.1, read on the forward strand.
TGCTCAACTCTCTCCCCGGCCCGGTAGCCATCTACTTTGCGCTCCCGCCGGCCATCAGCCAGACGGCGTGTGAGCAGCTCCGCCCGGAAGACGTACCAGCGGGTACCCGGCTCGTGATGGAGAAACCGTTCGGCTCCGGCGAGGAGTCGGCAAGGAGCCTGAACCAGACGCTGAAAGCGCTGGTCCCGGAGGACCATATCCACCGTGTGGATCACTTTCTGGGCAAGGCCACTGTTTTCAATATCCTGGGCCTGCGCTTCGCCAACCGCATGCTGGAGCCGGTATGGAGCAACCAGCATATTGAAAAGGTTGAGATCTTCTTTGACGAGAAGCTCACGGTCGAGGGGCGCTCGCGTTACTACGACAAGGCCGGCGCCCTTCGCGACATGATCCAGAGCCACCTGCTGCAGATCATGGCGCTCATGGCCATCAACGGTCCGGCGACCATCCATGAGCGCGACCTTCGCGACCATGTGGGCAGTACGTTGCGTGCGGCGTCGATTGGTCCCGATTTTGCGCAGTGCACCCGCCGTGCCCGCTACACAGCGGGCACCATCGGTGACCGCGACGTGCCCAACTATGTGGACGAAGAGGGCATAGATCCCGAGAACATGACGGAGACTCTGGCGGAAGTCGAAGTCTCGATCAACAACGAGCGCTGGGCCGGAGTGCCGTTCATCCTCCGGTCCGGCAAAGCGGTAGGGCGCAAGCGCAAGGAAGCAGTGGTCACGTTCAAACCCGTGAATCACCTGCCAACTGGGTTCACCGGCGCAGACGTACCAACACGGCTTCGTATCGGTTTTGGCCCGGACACGCTGCAGCTGGAAATGGACGTCAACGGTCCGGGGAACATTTTCAGTCTTGACCGCGCTGTGCTCAGTGCAGAGCTCAACGCCTCTGACCTACTCCCCTATGGGGAAGTCCTCGACGGCGTCCTCTCAGGTGATCCTCTGCTCTCCGTCCGCGACGACATCGCTGAGGACTGCTGGCGGATTGTGGAGCCGGTCCTGGAAGCATGGGCCAGAAACGAGGTCCCCCTGGAGGAGTATGAGGCCGGTTCCAGCGGGCCCTCTGGCTGGGTGACCTCCCAGGAAGATGTGCCGTTGGAGTCCTAGAAGATCACTACCTCGGGCATGTCCCCGATATGCTTTTGTCTCACATTGATGGAGGAAAATGGCTCACGAGTCGCCTGAATCATCCGTGCCTGAACGCGCTTCCCGACGCCGGGATCTCGAACGTTCACGCGGCCGTCGACGGAACCGCGGACTGAAGTTCGGGGCTGTCGGCGTCGCCGTCGTCCTCGCCGCATCGGTCGGGACCAGCTTCGCTGTCAACGGGGACGGCGAGCCAACCTCAGCACCGTCGCCCACCTCACAGACGGTGACGACGACGCCTACACCAACCCCGACGGCAGTCCCCGAATACAGGCAGCCGGGTCCTCCCAAGGGATCGCCGCTGATACCCGTGGCGCCCATGATGGTCAACGTGACGGGCACGCCCGTGGGAACCGAGTTGAAGCCCGGTCTCATCGGATTGTCGCTTGAAGCCACGGATCTCGGTGATCCGCGGCTCTCGGGCAGCAACGAGGAGATTCTCAGCAGCCTGCAGGGCCTGGGAAAACCGATGCTGCGCTTCGGGGGCAACGCGGTGGACCGCCGGTTCTTCTGGACGTCCAGTAACGAACCCTTACCGTCCCGGCTCGAAGGCGACGAAGCCCACCCCGTCCGGGCAGTTGGTCCCGAGGATCTCAAGCGCGTCAACACGCTGCTCGAGGCGGCAGACGCAAAAATTGGGCTCACTGTTCCGCTGGGACACTATGATCCCGAGCGGGCCGCCGACATGATGGGATACGCCTCAAAGATCTTCGGCGACCGGCTCGTCGGTTTCACGGTCGGCAATGAGCCCAACGGTTATCCGAAGACCGGGCTCCGCCCGTCAGGTTGGGGTGTCAATGACTACCTGACCGAGCTGAAAGCGTATGCCACTGCCATTCATCAGAAGGCACCCGGCGTTCCCATCATCGGTCCCGGAACGTACTCCGAGTCCTGGTGGGCGCCGTTCGCCAACGCGGACCTGCCGCAGAAGAAGATCCTGTCCTTCCACCATTACCCCCTGTCACAGTGTGACGGCACAGAGGACCCCCAGGGCGAGCCCATCATGAAGAATCTGATGGACCGCACCATTCATGTCAGGGCACAGGACTACCGCAAGCGGGCGATGGCACCAGCCGCGCGCGCCGGACTGGAAACCTGGATTCCGGAAACCGGCGTCTCAGCCTGCCCCGGATCCAATGAGACGACCGAGACCCATGCTTCGGCGCTGTGGAGTGTCGATTACGCACTCAGTGCAGCTCAGCTCGGTATTCCGCGACTGGGTTTCCACAGTTCCCTGCTGACGTGCACGGGCGGGCCTCCGATGTCGGCCATCTGTTCCGGTGGCCCCTATCTCAAGCCTGACAAGACGTTCGACGAACGGGCCAACTACTTTGGGCTATCACTGGTCGCGGAGCTACAACCCGGGATGTTCCTGAAAGCCGAACAGTCCGGCGGCGGACTGTCCTACGCCTACGCGCTGAAACATGCCGACGGGGCCATGACCGTGATTGTTGTGAACCAGAACAACCCAGCCAAGCACGCCCAGACCAAAGTCACCCTGAAACTGCCGGAAAAGGCTGTCAAGGGCACCATGTCCCAATTGGCTGGGGCCACCTACAAGATCGAGAACGAATCGAAGATTGACGGTCAGGAAGAACCCGCCGTCGCCCCGTCCGAGCGCCCGCTGATCCCGGGGTTCGAGCCGGGCATGAGCACCGTGACGCTACCGGTCACGGCCGGAACGGCGTCGGTCTTCCACTTCACGTTCTAGCAGGGCCCTGCTAGTTCAGCAGGGCATCCACGAACTCCTCGGTATCGAACGGCGCCAGATCATCGGCGCCCTCACCGAGACCAATGAGCTTCACTGGAACCCCCAGCCCGCGCTGGATGGCGACGACGATGCCGCCCTTGGCGGTGCCGTCCAGCTTCGTCAGGACAATGCCGGTGATGTTGACTACCTCGGCAAAGACCTTTGCCTGCGCCATGCCGTTCTGGCCCGTAGTGGCATCCAGCACCAGGAGGACTTCGTCCACCTCTGCCTGCTTTTCAATGACGCGCTTGACCTTGCCGAGTTCGTCCATCAAACCGACCTTGTTCTGCAGACGGCCTGCAGTATCGATCATGACGACGTCGACTTCCTGCTCAATACCGGCGCGCACCGCTTCAAAGGCGACGGACGCAGGATCCGCGCCATCGACGTCCGACTTGACCGTGGGCACGCCCACCCGCGCGCCCCATGTTGCCAGCTGCTCAGCGGCTGCGGCACGGAAAGTATCTGCGGCTCCCAGCAGAACATCCTTGTCTTCCGAGACCAGAACGCGTGCCAGCTTGCCGACCGTCGTGGTTTTGCCGACGCCGTTCACACCGACCACCATGACGACGGCGGGCAGCGCGGCGTGACGCTCAACGGCCAGGGAACGGTCCATGGTGGGATCAACAATCTTGATGAGCTCTTCACGCAGCATCGCCTTCACCTGTTCAGGGTTGCGGCTGCCTTCCACCTTCACGCGCTCACGCAGGGCATCGACGAGTTCCAGTGTCGGCTCGGTGCCGAGGTCCGCGAGAAGCAAGGTCTCCTCGATCTCGTCCCAGACATCTTCGTCGATGTTGTCGCGGGACAGCAGCGCCAGCAGACCCTTCCCGAGGGCATTGTTGGATTTGACCAGGCGGGCCCGAAGCCGTGCAAGGCGCCCCTGTGCCGGATCCGGGGTTTCAACGGAGGGCTCCGCCGGCACCACTTCCTCGACGACGTCGGTGGAGTCCACGGCGCCCGGACGTTCCGCCGTCGTGCCGGCGCGTTCGTCAACGGCCGTGGAAGCGCCGCCGGGAGCCGGGTCATTGGCGTCCCGCGTGGTGGTGTACTTCTCCCCCGGGGCTTTCCGTCCCTTGAGGAGAACCAGCGCCAGCGAACCGACGATCGCGATGGCAACGACAACAAAAATAATTACAGCAAGAGTCTCATTCACGCTTTCAAGCTTCTCACAATCAGGGCTGCTGAACAGGTGTCGGCGGGCATCCCGTCATGCAAGGTGAAAGACTGGTTCGCATCATGACCCGCTCATTTCGTTTCGGCCGCCCACGTGCCGCCAACGGCCCACAGAACCCCACCCGCACATCACGGATACCCACGCCGCGCGAAATCAAGGTGCTGATTGCTGCGGCCTTCGTCATCGCCATCGGCTACGGTCTGGTGGCACCGGTCCTTCCGCAGTTCGCCAAGAGTTTCGACGTCGGCACCATGGCGGCGTCGATCATCATCAGCGCCTTCGCGTTCGCGCGCCTGCTCTTTGCCCCCGCAAGCGGAAAACTGGTGGGCAAACTCGGTGAACCCTCTGTCTACGTCTCGGGGTTGCTCATTGTCGCCGTATCCACGGGTGCGTGTGCGTTTGCGCAGAACTATTGGCAGTTGTTGGTGTTCCGCGGTCTGGGCGGAATCGGTTCCACCATGTTCACTGTTTCCGCGATGGGTCTGATTGTCCGCCTCGCTCCGCCTGCCATCCGCGGGCGGATCTCCGGAACCTATGCGACGGCGTTCCTCCTCGGCAACATCGGCGGACCACTCATCGGTGGTCTCCTGGCGGGCTTCGGGCTGCGGGTGCCGTTCATGGTCTACGCGGTGGCGCTGCTGATTGCTGCGACGATCGTGTTCACTCAACTTCGTGATGTTTCCATGGGCCGGAAGCGGAATCGTTCCACCGGGCCGCAGATGGATGTTGCGGAAGCGATCTCCCACCCAACATATCGTTCCGCACTGATTTCGGGTTTCGCCAACGGCTGGTCCTCGTTCGGGGTGAGGATGGCGCTCCTGCCGTTGTTTGCCGTCACTGTTCTGGGGGAAGGTCCGGCCGTCGCCGGCATTGCCCTGGCCGTGTTCGCCGTCGGAACGGCTGCGGCCATGTCGTTTTCCGGGCGGATGACGGACAGCGTCGGCAGGCGTCCCATGGTCATAGCCGGGCTCGTGATCAACGGGATTTCGACGGCGGCCCTTGGCTTCACCTCAAGCGTGTCCCTGTTCATCGTGCTCTCGATCGTGGCTGGTCTGGGAGCGGGGATTCTCAACCCGGCGCAGCAGGCCGCAGTGGCTGATGTGATCGGGCCTGAACGTGGAGGCGGCAAGGTGCTGGCGACGTTCCAGATGTCGCAGGATAGCGGTGCGATTCTCGGCCCGATTATTGCCGGTGCCCTCATTGACCTTGGTTACTCGTTCGGTTGGGCTTTCGCGCTGACCGGCGCTACGGCCATTTTCGCGGCGGTTGCGTGGCTATCGGCCAAGGAAACCCTCCCCGAGCGCACCTGAGTTCAGGCAGGGTTCACCAGGCGCTGGCTGATGACGGTCGTGACGCCGTCGCCGCGCATGGTCACACCGTAGAGTGCGTCGGCGATCTCCATGGTCCGCTTCTGGTGCGTGATGATGATGAGCTGGCTCGATTCCCTGAGCTCGTCAAACACCGTGATGAGCCGGCCCAGGTTTGTGTCATCCAGAGCTGCTTCCACTTCGTCCATCACGTAGAACGGTGACGGCCGTGCCTTGAAGATCGCTACCAGGAGTGCGACGGCGGTCAGGGAACGCTCTCCCCCGGACAGCAGCGAGAGCCGTTTGATCTTCTTCCCTGCCGGGCGCGCTTCGACCTCGATACCGGTGGTGAGCATGTCCGTCGGGTCGGTGAGGACCAGGCGCCCTTCTCCGCCGGGAAACAGGCGTCCGAAAACACGTTCAAACTGTTCGGCGGTGTCCCTGAACGCTTCCGAGAAAACCTGTTCAACGCGTTCGTCGACCTGCCGGATGATATCGAGGAGGTCTTTGCGTGTTGCGTTGAGGTCTTCGAGTTGGGTACTGAGGAATTGGTGCCGTTCTTCCATGGCGGCGAATTCCTCGAGGGCCAGGGGGTTGACCTTGCCCAGCGAGGCGAGGTCCTTCTCGGCCCGCTTCAGGCGTTTCTGCTGCTCGGCGCGCACGAAAGGTTTCCCTTCGGGGATGGGGTTGCCGTCGTCGTCGACTGCTGTTCGCAGCGCTGCCCATTTGTCGGTTGTTTCTGCCGTCTCAGGCACGGGGATCTGCGGCCCGTATTCGGCTACGAGGTGATCGGCGGTCAGACCCAGTTCGTCGCGCGCCCTGGTTTCGAGTGCCTCGATCCGCATCCTTTGTTCTGCCCTGGCGAGTTCGTCGCGGTGGACTGAATCGCGGAGAGCAGCGACTTCCGTTTCCTGCTCCTGGTTGGCGATTCGAAGCTGATTCAGCTCCTGCTCAATCGCTATCCGGGCCTCTTCGGCGATGTCCCGGTCTCTGGCGGCCACAGCAATAGCACGCCCCAGGCTTTCCAGTACCAGCTCTGCCCGGTGGGCGACGTCCGAAGCCTGTGCCGCCTGCCGTGCACGGATCCGTGCCTGTTCGGCGGCCGCCTCACGTGCGCGAAGTTCCGTTTCCACGGCGCGTTCAAGGGAGGCGGCCCTGCTGCTGAGAGCCACCAGCTGCTCTTCGGAACTGCGCAGGGTCAACCGGGCCTCGAGCTCGGACTCCCGGGCAGCTCGCGCCTGGGCATTCAGGGCATCACGGTGTTCGGTGGACGGTTCCTCATCTTCGGGGGATTCTTCCGCCGCGGCAAGGCGCTCCAGCGCTTCGGTAAGACGTTCACGCTCAGCCTCCACGTTCGCTTCGACAATACTCTGGCGTTGCTTCAGCCGTTCAGTTTCGCCGGTCGCGCTGCGCAACGCGGAGCCAAGGTTGCCGAGCTTCTCCGCGATAGCGGCCAGGCCGGCGTCGGATTCGTGCAGCATGGCCAACGCGTCGTCGACCTGCTTCTGCGCGTCCTCATGCCGGGCCTCACTGGTTCTGATGGCAAAACGCGTCTTTTCAACGCGCGCATTCACTGCCTCGAGGCGGCTCACCGTCTCGTCAACAGCTGCCTGCAGCTCCAGCAGCCCGGGAGAACTGGCCGACCCTCCCTGGATGGTGAGGGCGGTGAATATATCGCCGGCGGTGGTGACGGCAGTGACGCGGGGATGGCGGGCGACGACGTCGGCTGCTTCGGCCAGTGTGTCGACGATGACGACGGCGGCCAGCAGTTCCCGCACGGTGGACTCGAGCGTTGGTGTGGTGCTCACGCAGGCCAGGGCCAACCGCGCGCCGGCGGGTAGTTCCGGTGTCAGGGCAGTGTCGTTGGTGTCCCCTGCGGCGAGTAGCAATGCTGCGCGGCCTGCGTCGTCGTCCTTGAGCTGCTGCAGGGCGTCCGTACCCGCCTGGTGGCCGTTGACCGCGAGCGCGTCGGCGTAGCTTCCGAGGGCTGCGGCGATGGCGGTTTCGTAGCCTGCTTCGATGGTGAGGTGGTCGGCGAGTGTTCCGAGGATTCCCGGGTGTCCGGATTCGAGGAGGACACCCGTCCCGTCTTTGCGTTGGAGGCCTGTTTCGAGGGCTTCCCGGCGGGCAGTGAGGGCGTCGCGTTCGCGCTCTGCGGTGTGTTGTTCTTCTCGTAGCCGGGTGAGTTCGGCGGTGGCGTCGTCGAGTTCGTTCTCTGCTTTTTCGTAGGTGGCGTCGAGGCCTTCTTCGCCTTCTTCTGCCCCGGCGACCTGGCTTTCGAGGGCTGCGAATTCGGCGTGTGCTTTGGTGCGGCGGTCTTCTGATTGCTCGATGGATTCGCGGAGCCGGCCGAGCTCGGCTTCGGCTGATTCGACGCGTGAGCGAGCTGCACCGACGTGTCCGGTGAGGCGTGCGAGGCCTTCGCGTCGGTCGGCGGCGGCACGGAGCATTGTGGTGAGGCGTTGCTCTTCGGCAGCGGCTGCCTCTTCAGCTGCTGTTCGTTGTGATGTGGCCTGTTCAAGGAACTGGCGTAGGTTCTCGAGGGTTTGGGTAAGCGTTGTTTCTTCGTCCCGGAGCCGCTTGGCCTGCTGTGCAAGCTGCTCGGGGTCCCTGCCTGCTCCGCGGTTGGGCTCCGTACCGGCGGCTGAGAGCAGCCGGTGCCGGTCTGTGGCGCGGGCGGCGAGGGAGCGGAAGCGTTCCTGCGTGGAGCCGAGCTGGTACCAGGTGTCGCGGGCAGCGTTGGCGGCCGGCAATGTCTCCGCCGCTGTCTGTTCGAGTTCGCTCTGGCGTTCGCGGCCAGCCTCGAGTGCCTGTTCGGCGAGTTTGCGCCGTTCCCTGAGGACTGCCTCATCCGCCGTTTCCTTGTCCATGGCGGTGGTCAGCTCTACGAGTTCATCGGCGAGCAGACGTGCTCTGGCGTCGCGGACTTCGAACTGCACCTGTTGTGCACGGCGTGCGACGTCGGCCTGTTTTCCTAGCGGGGTGAGTTGCCGGCGCACTTCAGACGTCAGGTCTGTGAGACGGGCGAGGTTCGCCTGCATGGATTCGAGTTTGCGGACTGTTTTTTCGCGTCGTCTTCGGTGCTTGAGGATCCCGGCTGCTTCCTCGATGAAGCCGCGGCGGTCATCGGGGGTTGCGTGGAGGATTTTGTCGAGTTGCCCCTGCCCTACGATGACATGCATTTCGCGGCCAAGACCAGAGTCTGAGAGCAGTTCCTGGATGTCCAGGAGCCGGCAGCTGTTGCCGTTGATGGCGTACTCGGAGCCGCCGGTCCGAAAGAGGGTGCGCGCGATGGTGACTTCGGAGTATTCGATCGGGAGGGCGCCGTCGGAATTGTCGATGGTGAGGGACACATGGGCCCGTCCCAGAGGCGGACGCTTCGCGGTACCAGCGAAGATGACGTCTTCCATTTTCCCGCCGCGCAGGGTTTTGGCGCCCTGCTCCCCCATAACCCACGACAGGGCGTCCACCACGTTGGATTTTCCGGAACCGTTGGGGCCAACGACGGCGGTCACGCCGGGTTCGAAGTCAAACGTCGTAGCAGAGGCGAATGACTTGAATCCCCTGACGGTAAGACTTTTCAGATGCAACGTTCAGCCGGCTCTCTCAGGTTGGGTATTCAACCCAATCTACTGTGTTTGATGGGTTCCTCGCGGATCACAGCTCGCGGAAACATCATATAATTGTGCTTTCCCCCTGCTTAAGGAACTAGGCTTTCAAGGGGAATCGCAAGATTCCGGGGCGGCAATCGATGGTGAACAGGCAGGAAATTTGACCGGTAACGCGACGTTTCGACATGAAAACACGGCCCTTCTGGCTGTTACGAGCGTGGAAGCGCCGGTGGTTGTCAGCTCGTCCGAGTTTGACGAGCGTCTGGCACCGAGCCTGAAGCGGCTCCGGCTGTCCAAACGGCTTCTGGAACGTGTAGCGGGCGTTGCCGAGCGCAGATGGTGGTCTCCGGGAACGGATTTTGACGACGCCGCCATTGAGGCTGGCGCGAAGGCGTTGGCTGAAGCGGGCATTGAGCCTGATCAGGTGGGCCTGCTGATCAACACTTCCGTGACGCGAAGAAACCTTGAGCCGTCCGTGGCGGTGAAGATCCATCACCGGTTGGGCTTGCCGTCGTCGGCCATGAATTTTGATCTGGCTAATGCCTGCCTGGGTTTTGTCAATGGAATCACTCTGGCCGCGAACATGATCGATTCGGGTCAGATCAAGTACGCCCTGATTGTTGCCGGCGAAGATTCGCAGGGCACGCAGGAGGCAACGTTCAAGCGTCTGAACCGTGAGGACTCGACAAGGCAGGATTTCCTGAACGAGTTCGCCACGCTCACTCTCGGCTCGGGGGCTGCTGCGGCCGTCATCGGTCCGGCCGATGCGCACCCTGGGGCCCACCGGATTGTGGGCGGTGTTTCCCGTGCGGGTACGGAGCATCACGGTCTCTGCGTTGGTGGAGTGGATGGCATGTTCACTGACACCAAGGGACTGCTCGACGGCGGTCTTGAGCTGGTGGTGAATGCCTGGAACGAGGCCTTCACGGACGGTTGGGATTGGCGGAGTATGGACCGCTATGTCACGCACCAGGTCTCGAACTCGTACACGAACGCCATCATCAAGGCCGTAAACCTTGTCCGGGACCGGGTGCCGATCACGTTCCCGCGTTGGGGCAATGTGGGCCCGGCCTCGCTTCCGATGACGCTGGCGCAGGAAGCCCAGACCCTCAAGAGCGGCGACCGCGTATTGTGCATGGGCGTGGGCTCAGGCCTGAACACCACGATGATGGAGATTGCGTGGTAACACTGCCGGGCGTGGAGCCAGGCTGGTCGTCTTACCTTGACGTTCCTTCGACGGCCCATGTTGACGCCCCTGGTGCTGTAAACCGTTGGCATTATCTGGATAACATCGACTCGCTGCCTGGTGGGTCAGCGGATCCTGACAAACCCACCCTGCTGTGTGTTCACGGAAATCCCACCTGGTCCTATCTGTGGCGTTCGTTGCTGACAGCGGGTGCGGCAGCGGGTTACCGCGTGGTGGCCGTCGATCAACTCGATATGGGTTTCTCCTCCCGCACTGGAGTGTTCCGCCGTCTTGCAGACCGGGTCACCGACCTCGAGGACTTTGTTACGGCAGCCGGAATCAGCGGGCAGATCATCACTGTCGGTCATGACTGGGGCGGCGTCGTGAGTATGGGCTTCGCCCACCGCAACCGCGACCGACTCGCTGGGATGGTGCTGACCAATACGGCAATCCATCACGACGACGCCGAGGCCATTCCGGCTCCGTTGCGTGCTGCGCTTCATCCGCTGGTACACCGTTGGGGTACACAGCACACCAAGGCTTTCCTCTCGATCACTCACCGTCTGGCCAGCCCGTCGCTTACCCCAGAGGTTCGACGCGCGTTTGAGGCCCCGTACCGGGACTCCGCCCGCCGTGCAGGGATCGCGAATTTTGTCGCTGACATTCCAGCGTCGCCAGAGCACCCGAGTCACGCTCCGTTGGAGGAGATCGCCGAGGGCATCCGCAGTCTTGACGTCCCCGCCCTGATGCTCTGGGGACCACGCGATCCGATTTTCTCGGACCGTTACCTCGAGGATCTGTGCCGCCGGCTCCCCCACGCCGCAGTTCACCGTTTTGAACGGGCAAGCCACCTGGTCACTGAGGACGCAGACGTGGCCGGCACCCTGTTCCGCTGGCTCGGGCAGCAAGCGGATCAGCCGGTAGATCCTGAAACCGGGCACACTGAAACAGCCGACAACGGAGCGTTTACCCCGATGTGGCAGCTGTTGGACGAGCTCGCTGCCGGTGATACCGCCCAGGACGCCGCTACAGCCGATATGGGCGAGAACGGCCAGATCAAGCGAGCACTGTCATGGCAGGAGCTGGCCGCCAGCGTAGACACGCTGGCAGACTCCCTCCACGCTCTGGGTGTTCGGCGGGGAAACCGGATCAGCCTGATGGTGCCGCCGGGTGTTGATCTCACTGTGGTGTTGTATGCGTGCCTGAAGCTCGGAGCAGTGATCGTCGTCGCCGATGCCGGGCTCGGTGTCCGAGGGATGAGCCGCGCCGTCAAGAGCACCTCCCCCGACTTTTTGATCGGTATCAATCGTGCACTGGTCGCCGCGAAGGGACTCGGTTGGCCCGGCCGCCGGATCAGCGTTGAGCCTCTCCCCACGGCGCAGCGCCGGCTGTTGTCGATCGAGACGTCGATCGCGGAGCTACTGACAGCAACCCCGTCCCGCGGGATCGCAGCAGACGCGACATCTGCCATGGATCCCGACGCGGATGCAGCCATTCTTTTCACGTCCGGTTCCACTGGGCCGGCGAAAGGCGTGGTGTACACGCATCGCCAGCTCACTGGTATGCGGGATACTGTTGCGTCAACATTCGGGTTGAAGCCGGGGCATGGGCTGGTGGCAGGTTTTGCGCCTTTCGCCCTGCTCGGCCCCGCCCTTGGAACCACCTCGATCACACCGGACATGGATGTCACGGCGCCGCGTACTCTCAGCGCCCAGGCTCTGGCCGATGCCGCCCGCGCCATCAACGCTACGGTGGTCTTCGCGTCCCCCGCCGCGCTACAGAACGTGCTCGCAACAGAACAGGCACTGACGCCCGAAGGCCGTGAGGCGCTGTCTTCGGTCACGCTCCTGCTATCCGCTGGTGCCCCTGTTCCAGAGCGCCTCTTGACCGCACTGCAAAACATTCTGCCGAAGGCCTCACTGCACACCCCCTACGGCATGACAGAAGCACTCCCCGTCAGCGATATTGATCTTGAGCAGATCCGTGCTGCCTCGGCTGACGTGCTCGCCGGGACGGTGGCAGGTGCTGGAAACGGCGTCTGCGTGGGCCAGCCGGTTCAGGGGGCCAAGATTGTGTTGAGCCCCCTGAACGACGCCGGGGCGGCCACCGGTGACCTGACCACGGACCCCCAGGTCACCGGAGAGATCCTGGTGCGGGCGCCGCACGTCAAGGACCGCTATCACCGCTTGTGGCTGACGCAGCAGGACAGCGCACGGGATACTGGCTGGCACCGCACCGGCGACGTCGGGCATTTCGACGCGAAGGGCCGTTTGTGGGTGGAGGGCCGGTTGGGTCATGTTCTTGCCACGGCCGACGGCGTGATCACCCCGGTGGGTGTGGAGCAGGCTCTGGAGGGGCTGGAAGACGTCACGATGGCCGCCGTCGTCGGTGTTGGACCGGTTGGCACCCAAGCCGTTGTTGCTGTCCTGGTCACTGACCCACCGTCCCGTCAGGCTGGACTGGCGAGTACAGCGCGTGCCGCGGCTGCCCGCTCTGCTGCTGAGTCAGCGGGGACTTCACTGGCTGCAGTGCTCACAGTCCCCGCGCTTCCCACGGACATCCGGCATAACGCGAAGATTGATCGGACGCGTGTGGCTCTCTGGGCTGAGCGGGTGCTGGCAGGCGGACGGATCCCGAAGCTGTGAGAGTTCTGGTGACCGGAGCCAGCGGCCTGCTCGGTGGTGCCGCCGCCGCACGGATTCTTGCCGCGGGCCACAACGTACGCACGTTCCAGCGCCGCCCCTCCAGAGTCGAGGGCGCAGAAGACGTGGCGGGATCCATCACGGATCCTCGGGCCGTAGCGTCCGCAGTCGAGGGAATGGACGCCGTCGTACACCTGGCTGCGAAAGTCTCCGTGACCGGCCCACTGGAAGACTTCCGTCGGGTCAACGTCGACGGGACGCGGCTGTTGCTCGATACCGCACGCACTGCGGGCGTCAGGAACTTCCTGTTCATTTCCTCGCCGTCCGTAGCGCATACCGGGACCGCCATCTCTGGAGACGGTGCCGGAGCAGCGACGCCCGAGCTGGCTCGAGGCCACTACTCTGCGACGAAAGCAGAAGCGGAGCTCGCCGTTCTCGCTGCAGACAGCTCACACTTTCAAACTGCTGCTCTCCGGCCCCACATTGTCTGGGGCCCCGGCGACACCCAACTGGTGGAGCGGGTACTGGCCCGGGCGACCAGCGGCCGGCTACCCCTGCTGGATTCCGGTGCTGCCCTGATCGACACCACCTACATCGACAATGCGGCCTCCGCCATAGCTGCTGCGCTTGAGCGGATGGACAGCATTCATGGTCGTGCACTCGTGGTGACCAATGGTGAGCCGCGGCCGATTGGTGAGCTACTGGCGGGGATCTGTGCCGCTGGCGGCGTTTCGGGCCCACGCTTACGTCTTCCCGGCGGTGTTGCGCGCGCTGCCGGTGCCGTCGTCGAAAAAGCATGGGAAGCTTTCGGGCTGAAGGACGAGCCTCCCCTGACACGGTTCCTCGCCGAGCAAATGTCCACGGCTCACTGGTTCGACCAACGTCAGACCCAGGAGCTGCTGGGCTGGAAACCCGAGGTCAGTATTGACGAAGGTCTCCGCCGGCTCAAGGCACACTACGGCGGCTGATCAGCTGTTACCAGCGGGCGTTTCGTGGACGCGGCTGGCAGACCGGGCACGTGTACGAGGACCTGTTCATGAACTCGTCCCGTCTCATCACGGTTTCCCGCCCATGCTCCTCACACCGCCGACATGGTTTTCCGGCCCGGCCGTACGCATTCAGGGAGCGTTCAAAGTAACCGGAGGCACCGTTGACATTGACGTAGAGGGAATCGAAGCTCGTTCCTCCCGCATCCAATGCACGTGTCATCACATCAATGCACGCATCCACCAGTCGTTGAGCGTCCGCACGGCGGAGGGTGTCCGTAGGACGGGCAAAGTGTAGCTTCGCGGCCCACAACGCTTCATCAGCGTAAATGTTGCCGACCCCGGAGATCAGTCCCTGATCGAGCAGTGCACGCTTGATACCGGTTTTCCGTAACCGGAGCCGCCGGTAGAACTCATCAAAGGAAAAGCCAGGATCCACCGGATCTCGAGCAATGTGAGCGGCAGCTTCAGGAACCAGCGGCCACGAATGCGCTGACTGGCCGCCAGGTTTTCCATCCGCGCACGGCACCAATGCAGAGAGAAAAACGCCCCCGAAAATCCGTTGATCCACGAAACGCAGCTCCCCCGGCATCCCGTCCACAGGACTGAGTATGAAGCGAACCTTGAGATGCTTCTCATCGGGTTGGTCGGAGTCCTCGACCAATAGCTGGCCGCTCATCCCCAGATGCGCCATAAGCGCCGTCTGCGGAAACCGGCCAGTGGCCAGTGAAGGGTCAACGTTCGTCTCATCAGGAGACCCTGGCGTGAGTGGGAGCCACAGGAACTTCCCGCGCCGGACTGCATCGGCAACATAGGCCCCGATGAGTTGGTTGCGCAGATCGGCAGGACCTGGAATGTGGCGGCGTGTGGACCGTGAATCGAGGATCTCGACGTCCGTGATGGTGCGTCCGGCGACCCAACTGGCCAGACCGCGCCGGACTACCTCAACTTCAGGTAGTTCGGGCATTTAGTCTGCGGGAATTTCTGCCGGTTCGGTCAGCATCTTCCAGGTAGCTGACGCTGATTCCTGCTCGGCTTCCTTCTTGGAACGGCCGGTGCCGGTCCCGAACGCTTCACCGCCGATGTGCAGGACAGCTTCGAAGACGCGCGCATGATCAGGGCCGGTGCCAGTGACCCGGTAATCGACCGTGCCGAGTTTCCGGTTGGCCGCGAATTCCTGGATGCTCGTTTTCCAGTCCGTACCAGCACCGAGTGTCGCAGCGTCCTTGAGTAGCGGCGCGATGAGCCGCATCACCATTTGGCGGACAGTTTCGATGTCGTTCGTGAGGTATGTTGCGCCGATGATCGCTTCGGTAGTGTCAGCGAGGATCGAGGACTTGTCCTTGCCGTTGGTCAGGATTTCGCCCTGTCCAAGGAGGATGTATTCGCCCAGGTTCAACGAACGGGCAACCCCGGCAAGGGCGCGGGTGCTGACCACCGACGACCGGAGTTTGGC
Source organism: uncultured Micrococcaceae bacterium (assembly GCA_947502645.1). Taxonomy (GTDB): domain Bacteria; phylum Actinomycetota; class Actinomycetes; order Actinomycetales; family Micrococcaceae; genus Arthrobacter_J. Next base: position 531,272 of record CANNAD010000002.1, read on the forward strand.
GAGTTCGCCCTCCGAGAGGTCGGGGTTGTCCCGGTACAGGGCGTCCGTGACAGCGAATCCGAGCAGGGCGTCGCCGAGGAACTCCATGCGTTCGTTGGTGGGGATGCCACCATTTTCGTACGCGTAGGAACGGTGTGTGAGGGCAAGACGAAGCGTCTCGGGGTCAATGGAGACCCCGAGACGCTTCAAAAGCTCTTCAGTTGAAGGCATAACGTTCAGAAACTAAACGTCAGCTACTTTACGGCCCTTGTACTCGAGGAACAGCTCCGTGCCGGCTGAGTCGGTGACGACCTTGGCCTGGTGGGGAAGGCTGTAAGTAACGCGGCCGTTCTCAACGGTCTTCACCAGGTTTGGTGCAGTGGCTTTCCACTGCGAACGGCGGGCACGTGTATTCGAGCGGGACATTTTCCGCTTGGGAACAGCCACGGCTAACTCTCTTCTCTCTTGTCTGACTCTGTACTTGCTGCAGATGCATCGTCAGCATCTGCGCTGCCGGTCAGCCCAGCGAGGGCCGCCCAGCGGGGATCCAAAACTTCGTGACGGTGATCAGGATGATCTGCCAGACGCACTCCGCATTCGGAGCACAAGCCCTGACAATCCTCCTGACATACCGGTTGGAACGGCAGCGTGGTGACTACTGCATCCCTCAGCACGGGTTCGAGATCGATTGTACCGTTCTCGATCCGGCGCTGCTCTTCCTGATCCACACCTTCGAACACTTCTGCGTCCGCGTAGTAGAACAGTTCCTGCACATTGGCGTCCAGCGTGTACGTGATGGGTTCCAGACACCGGCCGCACTGCCCCGCCACTTGGGCGAAAGCGCTACCGGAAACCAGGATTCCCTCATGTACTGCCTCGAGCCGCAGTTCAAGGTCCACGGGGGAACCTTCCTGCACACCAATCAGTGCCACACCGAGATCTACCGGTGCTGGCACCTGCTCTTCCAGTGTTCGCATACTGCCCGGGCTACGCCCGAGATCCTTGACGTTGAAAACCAACGGCGAACTGAGATCGCTGCTAATGAGAACTCCTGTAGAACATATGACCGACATGCCATTCTAGCCTGAGTCCTCTGTCAGACCCAAACCACCGGGGGTACTAGGCTGGTTGGCGTGTCGAATTCCGCTGCAGCCGAGCCTCGCCGGGAGCAGACAGCGTCTACACGCGGAAAGTTTCCCCAGCGGCTGCTCTCCATTCTCTCAGCTCTGGTGGTGTTGTGGCTGAGCGCCTGCTGGTTTCTATTCTTCAACCCTGCGGTGGATGAGCCGGTTGCCGCGGATGCCATTGTGGTCCTTGGCGGCGCCAGCCATGAACGGTTGCCCATTGGGCACGAGCTCTACGGGGCCGGGTATGCGCCGGTGATTGCGTTGTCCCATACCAGTTCTCCGGGTAATGCCCGCGCCGATAGTGCGTGCACGGGTCAACGCTCGGAGGCGGTGGTGTGCTTTGTTCCGCCGCAGATGAGTACCAGGGGTGAGGCCCGCGAGATCGCTCGATTGGCGGCGGATAGGGGTTGGGACCAACTGCTGGTGGTCACGTCCAGCTACCACGTGGCGCGTGCCGAATTGAATATCTCCCAGTGCACAACGGCCGACGTCGTCATGGTTCCTTCAACCCCGGACTTTGGCCCGGCGGAGTGGCTGGGCAGGTTTGTTGAGGAGTCGGTTGCCCTGGCGGCGTCGTATGTTCGTCCTGCCTGCGCCACACCGCTTGTTCAGTAGAGTTGCGCCATGACTGTTTCCACACCAGCCGATGATGGTGACCGCTGACGTGCGTCGGCGGCTAGGCGCCCTGATGGCTGGCGTGCTCGCGGTCGGATCCCTGGTGTCGTGTGGTGGAGGGGACGACGGCGGCGCTGCCGGCTCCGACGGCATGTCGGGGACGTTGACGGTTTTTGCTGCGGCTTCCCTGAAGGACTCCTTTCAGGAGATGGCGGCCGGGTTTGAGGACAGGCATCCGGGTGTTTCGGTGCGGATGAGCTTTGCTGGTTCGTCGGATCTGGCCACGCAGATCATCTCGGGTGCGCCGGCGGATGTTTTTGCTGCGGCCGATGAGCAGACGATGTCCCGCGTCGAGGATGAAGGTCTGGCCATCGGAACGCCAGAGGTTTTCGCCACCAACGTGCTCACCATCGCGGTGCCGGCAGGAAACCCGGCGAACGTTGATTCTTTCGCGGACCTGTCATCACGGGACGTCGCCACCGTTGTCTGTGCCCCGCAGGTCCCCTGCGGCTCGGCCGCGCAGGAACTCGAAACCCTCACGGGGACACAGATTTCTCCGGTCAGTGAGGAATCATCTGTGACCGACGTTCTGGGCAAGGTTCGTACAGGACAGGCCGACGCCGGTTTGGTCTACGTGACAGACATTGCCGCAGCGGACGGCGCCGTTGACGAAGTGCCGGTCCGCGAGGCGGCCCAGCTACCCAACCGCTACCCCATCGCTCCCCTCAAGGGCGGAGACGAGGAGCTCGCGGCGGTGTTTATTGACTATGTGATCGGCGAGGAAGGTCAGCGCGTTCTCAGTGACCGTGGCTTCGGGGAGCCTGCCGGATGAGCCGCCGATCGGGCACGGCGATCCCACGGTGGACCTTTGTGCTGGCCGTACTGGGCGCGTTGTTCATCCTCTTGCCCCTGGCCGCGATGGTCGCGCGCGTACGGTGGTCCGAGTTCGGTGCCCTGATCACCTCGGATTCCTCGGTGGACGCCCTGCAGTTGAGTCTGCAGACCTCGGTGACCAGCACAGTGCTCTGCGTGCTCTTTGGTGTTCCCATGGCGCTGGTCCTGGCGCGCAGCCGCTTCCCTGGCCAGAAGGTGTTGCGCGCCCTGGTGCTGTTGCCGTTGGTGTTGCCGCCCGTCGTCGGGGGTATAGCACTGCTTTATACGTTTGGGCGTCAGGGTTTGTTGAACTCCGGGTTGGAGGTTCTTGGCGTGGAGATCGCGTTCTCGACCACCGCCGTCGTGCTTGCGCAGACATTCGTGGCCCTGCCGTTTCTGGTTCTCAGCCTGGAAGGGGCACTGCGGTCTGCGGGCGGGCGGTATGAGGCTGTCGCCTCAACGCTGGGTGCTGGTCCGACGACGGTCCTGCGGCGGGTCACCCTACCGTTGGTGATGCCGGGGCTGTTGTCCGGGATGGTACTTTCCTTTGCCCGGGCTCTGGGCGAGTTCGGCGCAACGCTCACGTTTGCTGGCAGCCTGCAGGGGGTCACTCGGACACTGCCGTTGGAAATCTATCTGCAGCGCGAGACGGACCCGGATGCCGCCGTCGCGCTGTCGCTGGTGCTTGTGGCGGTGGCTGTGTTTGTGGTGACGCTGGCGCACCGGGTACGTGACAGGGAGGACCGCCCATGAGTCTTCAGTTTTCGGCGAAGGTGCACGCCCGGGACTTCGCGGTGGAGTTTGAGATGGCCGACGGCGAGACGTTGGCAGTTCTTGGCCCGAACGGCGCTGGGAAGTCCACTCTGCTGGCACTGTTGGCTGGTTTGTTAACGCCCGACGCCGGTTCTGCCGTGTTGGATGGACGGACCCTTTTCGGGGGTGGTCGTTCTGTCCCGGCGCATCGTCGCGGGGTTAGTCTGCTGGCTCAGGAGCCGTTGCTGTTTCCGCATCTGAATGTGCTGGACAATGTGGCGTTCGGCCCGCGCAGCGCCGGTGCGGGACGGCATGAGTCCCGTGAGGTTGCGCGGCGCTGGCTCGAAGAGGTTGAAGGTACCGAGCTCTCGGGAAGGAAACCGGGTCAGGTCTCGGGCGGGCAGGGGCAGCGCGTTGCTGTGGCGCGGGCCCTGGCCTCCGATCCCGGGCTCCTTCTGCTCGACGAGCCGATGTCCGCATTGGATGCTGCTGTTGCTCCGGCACTGAGACGCACCCTGCGGCGTGTGCTGGAAAGTCGAAATGCCATCATCGTCACGCACAACGTACTGGACGCGCTGATGCTGGCTGACCGTGTGCTGGTGTTGGAGGGCGGCCGCGCGGTGGAACTTGGGGCTACCCGGGACGTCCTGGAACGTCCACGCAGCGGATTCGCGGCGGGCCTGGCTGGCTTGAATCTTGTCTTGGGGACCGCAGATTCCGACGGCCTGGTGACTGCTGACGGCGAGCGCGTGGCGGCTGCGGCCGGGGATTTGTTGGCGCCTGGTTCTGCGGCGGCGGCGGTGTTTAGCCCGGGTGCTGTGTCAGTGTTCCTTGCCCGGCCTGTGGAGGGTAGTCCTCGTAATGTTTTTCCGGTGACCATCAGTGATGTGGAGCCGCACGGCCGGGTGATGAGTGTTCGTGCGGGTCATTTGGCCGCTGAAGTAACGATGTCCTCGGTGGCGGAGTTGGAGCTGGTTCCGGGCAAGCGGGTGTTCTTTGCGGTGAAGTCCACTGAAGTTCGGTTGTACCCGAGGTAGTTCGCCGCTATTGGCCTGTTGGTGTGTCTCGTTGGGTCTGGAAGCGTTTCTGTACGGCGTGGGGCACGAAGCTGGAAATGTCACCGCCGAGTTTCTCTACTTCTTTCAGGAGTGATGAGGAGAGGTGGGTGTAGCTGCTTTCGGCCGGCAGGAATACGGTTTCGACGCCGGTGAGCTGTCTGTTCATGGTGGCCATGGGAACTTCGTATTCGAAGTCGAGGCTGGAGCGGATGCCTTTGACGATGACGTCAGCGCCGTGGTCGCGGCAGAAGTTGGCGAGCAGTCCTTCGCCCATGGGTACCACGGTGATGCCGCGGAGGTAACTGAGCGTCTCGGAGGCCATGGCTATCCGGTCGTCGAGGGAGAAGCGATATTTTTTGGAGTAGTTGGTGGATACGGCCACGATGACTTCGTCGAAGTGGCTTGCCGCACGGGCGATCACTTCCACGTGTCCGTTGTGTATGGGGTCATATGATCCGGGGCATACGGCTCTTCGCATATGACGAATCTACCCGGAAAGTGCGTGGAGAGTTCTCCCCCGCCCATACTGTGTTGCAATACTGGGACCTATGAACTCCTCAGTAAGCGAACCATGGCAGCGGACGGCCGCTGGTGCAAACCTGCTTGGCGACGACGGCCAGCTGGCTTTCACGATTTTTGAAGAAGTCACTGCCCTGTCCGTTCAGCACGATGCGATCAATCTGGGGCAGGGGTTCCCGGACGAGGACGGGCCTGCGGTCATCAAGGCTGCTGCGCAGCGGGCTATTGCCGATGGTCATAACCAGTATGCGCCGGGTAAGGGTGTTCCTCAGCTGAGGCAGGCGGTTGCTGCCCATCAGGAGCGTTTCTATGGGCTTAGCCCGGATCCGGATACTGAGGTCATTGTCAGTACCGGCGCCACGGAGGGTTTGGCGGCAACGATTCTGGCGTTGGCCGGTCCCGGTGATGAAGTGCTCACTTTCGAGCCGTTCTATGACGCGTACGGTGCGTTGGCGGGGCTTTCGGGCGCTACCCACACCACCGCTCCCCTGCGTGCACCGGATTTCCAGCCGGATCTGGATGAGCTGGAAGCTGCTTTCAGCGAGCGCACGCGAATTATTGTGGTGAACAATCCGCACAATCCCACGGGGTCCGTGTTCAGCCGGGAGTCGTTGGAGGGGATTGTGGCGTTGGCGCATAAGTATGACGCCGTCATCGTGACCGATGAGGTGTATGAGCATCTGACGTTCGGCGTCGAGCATATTCCTGTTGCGACGCTACCGGGGGCGGCGGAGCGGACGATCACGATTTCGTCCGCAGGAAAGACGTTCTCGTTCACGGGCTGGAAAGTTGGTTGGTTGTGTGGTCCGGCTGGGCTGCTGGAACGGGTCCGGACGGTGAAGCAGTATCTGAGTTATAGTTCCGGGACACCGTTTCAGCTGGCTATTGCGGAGGGGTTGGGCCTGGAGGATTCGTTCTTCACTGATCAGGCTTCGGCATTGCAGCACAAGAGGGACATTCTGTTGAGTGGGCTGCGTTCTGCTGGCCTGGAGGCGAACGTTCCGCAGGGCACGTACTTTGTGACAGCTGATACGGCCCCGCTGGGCATCTCGAATGCGGCAGATCTGGCGCTGCGGTTACCAGAGTTGGTGGGTGTTGGCGCTATACCGGTTTCGGCGTTCTGTTTGGCCGAGAACACGCAGTCACGTTCGTTGCTGCGTTTTGCGTTCTGTAAGCAGGTGCCGGTGTTGGAGGAGGCCGCTGAACGATTGTCGCGGCTTCGTGAACGTTTGTGAACGTTCCCTCTCGTTTTCTGAAGTCCATCGGCTCCCATGCAGTGGTGGACGCGGATGCGCTGATTGAGGGCGCCTATATTCTCAGCATCGGGGACGCGCAGCAGTCGCATGTGAACTTGTCCTGCCCTGATGAGGTGTTCTACGAGTATCTGCGGCGGATGGCGAATGTGGTGGATCTGGTGGCTCCCGCTGGTGTGCCGATCCGCGTGCTGCATCTGGGTGCGGGGGCTTTGACGCTGGCCCGTTACGTCCAGGCTTTGCGGCCCGGATCTGTTCAGCACGCTGTGGAGCTGGAGCGGGTACTACTCGATTTTGTCCTGACGCATCTGCCCCTGCCGGAGGGGACTGATCTCACCGTGCATATTGGTGACGCGCGGGCCGTTGCGGGAGAGTTCGAAGAGGCGACGTTCGACGTCGTCGTGCTGGATATTTTTGCTGGTTCTGATGCGCCGGCGCATCTGGCGTGCGCGGAACATTATGGGGAATTGCTGCGCTTGCTCTCCCCCAATGGCGTCCTGTTGGTCAATGTGGGTGATGACCCGCCGCTAACCTTCGCCCGGCGTCAGGCGCAGGAGCTGCTGGAGACGGCGGGCGATATTGCCATCCTGGCCGACGCCGCCATGTTCAGTGGCCGGCTCGCGGGAAATCTGGTGCTCGCGGGAGTGAACGGCCAATGGCCTGGTCAGTGGACGCAGTCGCTACTGGAGATGGGACCGCACCCGGCAGATGTTCGCACTGGTCCGGACGCGGCTGCTTTCGCGCTCGCCTAGCGAGCCGAAGGGAACTTCCGCCAAGTAGCTAGACCGGCGGGAGCTCTCCGCGGATGCGGAACCGGTGAATGCTGTAGAAAATCAAAGCGAACGCGATGAGTCCTGAGATGATCAGGCTGACGCCAACGCCGACGCCGCCGAAGAGCCACCACTTGTCCTCGAGCGGCCACCAGCCCGGGACGGGCGGTTGGAAACACCAGTAGACGCCGATCAGCGTTCCGGTGAGGGCACTCAGGCACGCGACAGTGATACGGAAATGAGTGCGTACACCCTCTTCTGCTGCTCTGAGGGCCTGCCGTTTGATGGGGTGAAGACGGCGCTCGGCCCACGCGTACTGCTGGGACAGAACAAATAGTCCTGCACTGACCATCAACAGGCCAGGACCGGGCAGCACGAGGGCAGCCAGCCCCAGGACGACGAGCGTCCAGCCGAGGATTTCGATGCCAGTACGACGCGTCCAGTGGTGCTTGCGCCGACGCTCCGTCATACAAGAAATCATCCCACAGCCGGGGTATCACCAGAAACCAAGCAGCACATTTCCAGCGACGTTACGACGGTTAGGTGCGGGGAGGTACGGGGATGCCTTCGCTTGGCTGAACCACAACGAATCCCGGGCCGTGGAAGGCCAGCTGAAACGCTTCTCCCGAGCCGCCGCGAAGCATCGAACGCATGTTCAGGGAGCTATGTACCTGGGGAACAAGGTTGCCTGACCAGCACACGACGGCCTGCGCGTCCACGAAGGTTGGTTGGACGCTGCAATCCAGGATGAGCGGTTCCCCTTCGCAGCAGATAGCGGCTGTTCCGTTGCCCTGCAGGAGGAGGTTGAACAGGCCGCCGCTGGCCATGCCTGCGCCCTGGACGCGCTTGATGTCCCAGTTGATGCTGGCGTCCATGGCGAGCAGGTTTTTGCTGGCAACGGAGATGGAATCTCCCTCGAGCTGCATCAGGAAAATGTTGTTCGCCTGCCGGGCGAAGAACACTTCCCCACGCCCGGAGACGCGCATCATGGGTGCGTCCTCACTGGTGAGGAGCTTTTTCATCATTTTGCCGACGCTGCCGGCACCTTCGTGGTTGAACTTGATGTCACCCTGGAACGCGACCATGGCGCCCTTGGTGGCGATCATGTCTTCACCCAGAACCGTGCGGAGCATGCGAGGTGATTGCAGGGCCCACCGCTCTGCGGTCTGGGTTTCCTGGTTCTGTGCACTGAAGAGTTCGCTACGCATGGGGGTGTGCCCTTCGTTGGTCGCTGCTGGGGATGTTGCTGGGTTCAGTATGCCGTCAGTGGTTGCTGACGTCGAGGCTCGCCGGTGGTTCAGCGAACCAGAGTTTCGTTTCGCCGTAGGCCTTCTCCGCGAACATCTCGAGACCGCTGGGCCAGTCCGGTTCGTTGGACCGTTTGGAACGCTCGACGACGACGAGGGCGCCTTCTGCGAGCCGTGGGGCGAGTGCCTCGAGGATGGAGGTCAGGGCCTCGTCAGTGAGTGGGTATGGCGGGTCCATGAACACCACATCCCACGGCCCACCGATCTGCGCGAGGAAGGATTCCACTTTTGCTTTGCTGACCGACACGACGTTCCGACCAATGGTCTTGTTGATAATGCGCGCATTCTTCCGGCAGACGTCCGCCGCTTTGTCGGCCATCTCCACGAGTTCCACGGACGCAGCTCCGCGGCTCGCGCTCTCCACACCCAGTGAGCCTGATCCGGCGAAGAGATCCAGAACGCGTGCATCCGCCAGCACACCGTAGGCGTCGAGCCGTGAAAAGAGTGCTTCTTTCACCCTGTCAGTGGTGGGCCTCGTGGCGGTTCCGGGGACGCTGAGCAACGTGGTGCCGCCGGCGATCCCGGCGATGATGCGAGTCATGGTCCAAGCCTATCCCCGCTCGAGGAATGCTTCCTTTTCGGGGTCCAGATACGCCATGATCGCGTCCCGGAGCGCAGGCTGTCCGGTCAGGTTCAGATCGGCGTCGATGATGTCCCGCGCCTCAATGCGGGCCTTGTCGATGATCGATTCATCCTTGATGACCCGCAGCAGTCTGAGAGTGGACTTCCCCCCAGACTGCGACGCACCCAGGATGTCGCCCTCACGGCGCAGCTCCAGATCCTTCTGTGAGAGCTCAAACCCGTCAGTGGTGGAGGCGACGGCGTCGAGACGCTCGCGGCTTGGATGTCCGGGCTCCAGCTGCGTCACCAAAAGGCAGGTCCCTGGCAGCCCGCCACGGCCAACACGCCCGCGGAGCTGGTGCAGCTGACTCATGCCGAACCGGTCCGCATCAAGGATGACCATCACGGTTGCGTTGTGGACGTCCACACCCACTTCGATGACCGTCGTCGAAACGAGCAGATCAATCTCTCCGGCGGTGAATGCAGCCATGGTGTCTGTTTTCTCGGTGCCGTCGAGCTTGCCGTGCAGCACACCGATTCGGGTGCCTTGAAGCGCTGGTACCTCGCTGACCAGTGCGTGAATTGCCGTGACAGAGGCGATGTTCCGCTGCTTGTCCTCCCCTTCAGCGGCACCATCGGCAGGTAGCGGCATGTCGTCGTCGTTCGCTTCACCAATCTTGGGGCACACCAGATACACCTGCCGACCGGCGTCGATCTCCTCGCGGGCACGCTCCCAGATGCGGTTGACCCAGCCCGGATGCTCCGCCAGACCCACCACATGCGTGGAAATCGGTGCGCGTCCCGCCGGAAGCTCCGAGAGGGTGGACGTTTCCAGATCACCAAAGACAGTCATGGCGATGGTCCGCGGAATCGGAGTGGCTGTCATGACCAGCAGGTGCGGCGGGCGGGCAGCCTTTGCGCGCAGGAGGTCACGTTGCTCAACACCGAAACGGTGCTGTTCATCCACCACGATCAGCCCAAGATCGTAGAAGGACACGTTCTCCGACAGCAGCGCGTGCGTCCCGATGATGATGCCCGCATCACCGGAGGCTGCCTCGAGGAGCGCCGACTTGCGCTGCGCGGTGGTCATGGAACCGGTCAGAAGGACCACGCGCGTTCCATCCGCGTCGCCGCCCAGCATCCCGCCTTCGGCGAGGGGACCGAGGGTCTTGCGGATGGAGTGATAGTGCTGGACGGCGAGAACTTCCGTAGGAGCCAGCAGCGCAGCCTGCCCGCCGGCGTCGACCACCTGGAGCATCGCCCGGAGCGCGACCAGGGTCTTCCCGGACCCCACCTCACCCTGCAGCAGACGGTTCATGGGATGCGGCTGGGCCAGTTCTGCACTGAGGACGCGCCCGACGTCGTCCTGCCCGTCCGTGAGGGTGAACGGAAGACTGGCGTCGAAGCGATCCAGAAGGCCCTGCGCGCGTGGTGGGCGCGCAGTTGCCTCCTGCTGGGATGCCAACGCCCGACGACGCGCCAGAGCGGTCTGCAGCACGAGGGCTTCCTGGAAGCGGAAGCGATGCTGGGCCCGGTACGCTTCCTCGACTTCGGTGGGGCGGTGGATGAGTTCGTAGGCGCGCCGAAGGGGCATGAGTTTGTGTCGGCCGGCCACGTTGTCGGGTACCGGATCCTGAAGTGAGTCCCAGTCCATGCTGTCCAGGATGAGTCCGATGCTGCGGGCGATCGTCCAGCTGGGGACCTTGGCGGTGGCTGGATAGACGGGGATGGGCTGGAGTGCCAGAGAGGGGTCCTGGTCATCGTCCTCGGCGAGGAGCACAAAGTCCGGGTTGGTGAGGGTGAGGCGGCTCCGGTAGAGGTCCGATTTGCCGGAGAACATGGCGCGCGTTCCAACGCTGAGCTGCTTCTCTGCCGTGTAGCCGTTGAAGAAGGTCAGGGACATGGATCCGAAGCCGGTGCCGCTGTCGTCAGTGATGGTGACCTCGACGAGCATCCCTTTGCGCTGGCGCATCCTGCGCGAACTGATGGACTGAACCCGCGCTATGAGGGTCACCTCCTCACCAACGGGCACCTCCGCAATGGGCGTGAGTTCGCCACGTTTGAGGTATTTGCGCGGAAAGTACTGGAGGAGATCGCCCACCGTTTCCAGGTGAAGATGTTTCTCGAATTTGCTCGCAGTGGGCTTGCCCAGTCTGCGTTCCAGCGGTAATTCGAGATCCGGCGGTACCCTACTGTCCATGCGTGTCGGGGGCATCCCCCGTGTCCGTTCCGACGGCGCCCGCATCAGTGGTTCGTACCGCGGAGAGCGTGCTGATGCTGACGTTGGACGGATCGCCTGCGGCCCGGATCAGTTCAAGGGCCGGTTCAGCTTCGGGCAGGTGCACGTGCACGCGCCACCTGTGCGTGGTTTCATCCACGGCCTGGACAGCACTCATGATGACGGAGTCCCCTAGCTCATCGAGCTTCATCCTCAGGGTGGCTGCGTCCAATGGTGTGAGGTTGATGGTGCACATGACTTCCACGCCGTCGTCGTCCGGCATGGTGCCGTGGATGTGGGGGTCCTGGACGCCGTAGCCGTTGAGGCCGTCGAGGAGTGTCTCGTGGGGTTCTTCGTGGAGGGCCGCTGCGCGCAGGGAGTCGAGAATGAGAAGGAGCCCCACTCCCCCGGCGTCCACTACTTTGGCGGCGGTCAGGGCACCGAGTTGCTCTTCGGTCTGGATCACGGCAACCAACGCGGCGTCCACGGCGGCGCTCAGGGTGAGGGCGAGGCCGTTGTTGCTGTCGTCCCCGTTCTGCGCGGCTTCCACCGTGGAGGCCGCATGGGCACATTCTTCGAGGACGGAGAGCATGGTCCCGGGTACGGGGTCGCTGAGGGCGGACCAGCTGCGGAGTTGTGCCCGTTGCAGGGCGGCGGCCAGGAGCGGGCCGGTGAGCCGGGTGGAGTTCAACAGCGGTTCTGCCATGGCTGTGAGGAACACGGAGAACAGGGTTCCCGAGTTGCCGCGGGCCTCTTCCATGGCTGCTCGACCGCCGATGCCGAGCAGCTCACCAATGTCCGGTGTCTGCACGTCCTGCACCGCCACGGATGCTGCCTTGACTGTCAGATACAGGTTGGTGCCTGTGTCTCCGTCCGCCACCGGGAAGATATTGATGGCGTTGAGACGGTCACTGTGGTTGCCAAGGGATTCTTCTGCCTTGGCGAGCCATCGCCGCATTGCCTGAGCGTTAGCGGTGATTCTTGTTTGCACGGTGGTCCATCCCCATTGGCGGTTGCGGGCTCATATCTGCACGACGAATACGGCTTTTCTGGCCAGTACGAGCTTACAGCAGGGGTGAGACAGCCACGGGTAACGGTTCGGCGTCGTGCAGGATACGCATCACCAGACCGTCGTCGTGAGGTTCAGTGACGTCACCTTGGGCATGGTCAGGAGGATAACCGTCAGGGTTTCTCCGTCTGGTCCCTTGTAGGGTGCTGTGACCTTGGTGAGTACGGAGCCGGAGGGTGCGCCGTCGAACTTCATGGACACCTGCTTGCCGTCCTTGCGGAGTGCGGCACGCCGGTTGCTGGAGTCCAGGGTCACCGATGCGTCGGTGATCCATTGCCAGGTCAGCGGGAGTGACGACGCCGACCGGACGGTGTCCTTGACAACGAGGCTGGTACTGCCCTGGGTGATGGTGCGTTTCGCGGAGGACGTTCCGCGTAGCGCCTGTGTCATGTCTACCGCAGCGGACGACGACGACAGGAGACTCACCTGGCCTTTGGCCGTGACGGGCTGGTCCGATTGGCCCACCATCAGGGTGGAGTGCGCAACGCTGCTTGGCCACCAGAATCCCCAGCGCGTGCTGTCGCTGTAGTAGCCGGACGGGCTGTTTTGGGGCTGACCTGGATCAACAGCCCATTGCACGCCGTGGCGATCAAATGAGACCGTGCCGATGTCCAAATGCGCGTGATTGATGGTGTTATTACCGCCCTTGAGGGTGGCGGTGCTTCCGGGGAGTTGCAGTGCGGCGAAGCCGGTATACGGGTAGACGCTGGTCTGCTTGGCTGGAAGTTTACCGGGCTGCGCCCACCACCACATGAGGTAGGCGTCAGGCTTTTCGTGCAGTTCCTTGTTGACCCATGCTGCGATGCCCGGGTCTTTGGTGGTGTGCGCTACCCAGGCCGGCATGAGCGGGCTGAGTGATTCCGGTCTGCCATCCGCGAAGGGAGTGGGGATTCCGTTGGACCCGGTGCTGTTGAGCGCGTAGTCGGCCACCTTGTTCAGAGAGGGGATGGCCATGGGCATTGTTGTGTAGACGTTGGGGAGCGTGGAGTACAGGGCTGCGACGGCCCGACTCTGATACGACCAGTAACCGGGACCTTCTCCGGTTCCACCGTCTGTGGTCAACTCCCGTAGTGATGGCTGTATGGAGACGAGCGACTCCTTGGCGAGCGCGGCTGCCTGGGCTGGGCTGTCCTCAAGGAATACTGCTGCAGCGGTGAAGGTGGCGGCGTTGTGAATCGCGGCGATGTTAATTGGCCCGTCTACCCAGTTTTCTTTATCTACGTGCAGGCAGGTCTGTGGTCCGATCCAGCGAACAAGTGCCGTTTCGTCCATTGTGTGGGTTTCGGACCAGTCCGCGGCGGTGGCGGCGGCGAGCAACAAGTGCGACGATCCCAGGGTGTCCATGGACTCTGGACCGGCTTCAAGGACTCTCTTGAGGTCATTCCGTAAAGCGTCGCGTGCCTTCGTGTTTCCATCTTCCAACCAGCCGTAGCCGAGGCGAGCGATGCGGGGTGAGTACCCGTACCGTAACTGGTCCAGCGTGAGGACGTTGTTGGCCTGATCTGTCGCCGAGCGGAGCATCTGCTCGTGGATGGGTGCCAGTGTTGCGTTGTTGGCCCCCCGCACCTTGGCCGCGTTGACGAGGGTGGAGTTGGTGGCAATTCCCGGACCCGTGGCGGGAAGCTTGGGGGTGAATCGTGCTTCCGCTGTGGGGAGAGCACAGCCACCCGGGAAACCTGTCCAGCCCGCAGCTGTGGGGATGGTTCCGGTGGCGTTCACGAGCTCGTCTTTCCAGCTGGCAGACCGGAGCGCCGTTGGCTTCGTATAACCAAGCGTTTTGAGCTGGGCGGTTTTGTCTGCGGCCAGAATAGTTGAGAAAGCGGCGCCGCGGTCTTTGGCAGCTTTGTATGCGGCAGTTGAGATTCTGCCCGCGTTCATGTCGGCCAGTGCTGCCACTACTTTCTGACGGTGAGTCTCCCGGAGGTCCTTCAAGGTCTTGAGTTGCTTAGCGGTCTTGATGACGACGGCGGCGCGCTGCTCCTCGCGGTCTACCGCTAGTTCAGCTTTGTCCATCCCCTGCTGAGTTTTTGCGACATCAACATCTATCAGGTGGCTGGCCTTCGCCAGACTATCCGTGCCTTCATCAATCGCATCCTTGACCGCGCGAGCATCAAGCCGCACGAGCAGATCGATGTACGGCCGACTGTCGACGTAGTCAGCCTTCGCAGCAGTCACCCTGTTGCGAAGCAGGATCCGCTGCTCGGACAGGTTCAATGTGGCGCGCACGTCCCGGTGGTCAAATCGATACATGAACGCTGCCATGGCATCCCGGTTCACGGCCTCTCCCGGCCGGAACGTGCCATCGGCCCAACCAGTGGAGATCTGCTGTGAGGCGAGCCAGCTGATGTGTTTGTAGAACTGTGACCTTGTGCCTACATCCCGGAAGGCGGACGACGTCGGAGCGTTGTAGGCCGGGCTATCGGCTAACCGGTACATGAACGCGGCCATGGCGTCCCGGTTCACCGGGGTCAGCGGCCTGAAGGTGCCGTCCGTCCAGCCTGTTGAGATCTTTTCGGATGCGAGCCAGCTGATTTCCTTATAGAACTGGGCGCCCGGGTCCACATCCCTGAAGGGCGATACCTTGGGCGGCGTGTATGCGGGGCTGCCCTGGAGCCGATACATGAACGCGGCCATGGCATCGCGGTTGACGGACTGCAACGGCCTGAAGGTCTTGTCCGGCCAACCAGTGGAGACACCCTCTGATGCCAGCCAGGTTATTTCTCCGTGGTACTTGGTGCCTGTGGTGACGTCCCGGAAGGTGGGTTGCTCCGCAGCTTGCGTACTCACCGCAGGTGCAGGAACGTCGGCGGCCGCTTCCGGCAGTGGAGATAATGCACCCCCCGCGACCAGCACGACGGCGGCGGTGACACCGGTAGAGATGGAAAGAAGGCGTGAAGAAAAAGACAAAGTAGACCCCAACTAGGACCAGCCCCAGCAGCTAGCACTGGGAGTAGCTTACCGTAAGCTTGCTTGCCAAAGTGATCCTGCGACAGTGAATCTGATCACGATTGAATAACTGACACCACTGTTAACGAGTGCGTAGAGTATTGAGGGTGAAGACAATGGAGAGTGACGGGTATGACGGCACAGCGGTATAGCCACCAGCCTGCAGCCAGGCATATGAACTTGCCCTCGAAGCCGAGCGGCCCTGCCCCTGATGCTACGGACGCCGCGTCTAGACAACGGACTCAGAAGGAACGCAAACAGCGGCGTGGACGGTTCTTGGCTGGTCTGGCGTTCACGGGCTGCGTGTTTCTTGTTCTAGGTTTGCTGGGGCTACTTCTCCTCACATAGTCGTGGGACACAGCTGATGGATCTGTAGACTGGGTGAGACTTGCCAGCTATCGAATGGGGAAACCGACGTGCCTGTTGTTATGCCGATCTATGGGACTCGACCCGAGGCCATCAAGATGGCTCCCATTATCAAGGCACTGCAGGAATCGGGCTCACTGGACTGCGTCGTGACAGTTACAGGGCAGCACAGGGCGATGCTGGACCAGGTCAACGAGCTCTTCGGGATCTCCCCCGATCATGACCTCAACATCATTCAGCAGCGGCAAACGCTGAACTCGATTATGACCAGAACCATTGACGGCCTGGACAAGCTTTTTGAAGCAGACACACCAGACGTTGTGGTCGTCCAGGGTGACACCACCACATCGACAGCGGGCGCCATCGCAGCCTTCTACCGCGGCATTCCGGTGGTCCATGTTGAAGCTGGACTGCGCAGCGGCGATCTCTTTTCGCCCTTCCCGGAGGAAGCGAACCGGAAAATGACGTCCCAGATCGCGAGTCTGCATCTGGCGCCGACGTCCATCAGCAAGGCGAACCTGCTGGCGGAAAATATCGCCGAGCAGGACATCGTCATCACTGGAAATACGGTCATTGATGCGTTGCTCGAAACTGTAGAAAAGCGGGTTCCCTTTACTGATCCAAAGCTTGAGGAGCTCGCGGCGGACAACGCCCAGATCTTGTTGGTCACAACCCACCGCCGCGAGAACCAGGGTGATGCCATGCGGGGAATGGGGCGTGCTATTGCGCGCATGGCCGCTGAGAATCCGAACTTGATGGTGGTTCTTCCGATACACAAGAACCCGGCAGTGAGGGAAGCTGTATTGCCCGCACTTCAGGGACTGGATAACGTGCTGACCACTGAGCCGTTGTCGTATGGCGAGTTCACCAGGATGCTCTCCTTGTCCCACATTGTGCTCACTGATTCAGGTGGGGTGCAGGAGGAAGCTCCGAGCCTTGGCAAGCCTGTGCTGGTCATGCGCGAGAACACTGAACGTCCGGAGGCTGTTACGGCAGGAACTGTTCTGCTCATTGGCACGGACGAAGAGAGAATTTATCAGGAAGTGACTCGGCTGCTGACGGACAGTTCGCATTTCGATTCGATGGCGAATGCCGTTAAC
Source organism: uncultured Micrococcaceae bacterium (assembly GCA_947502645.1). Taxonomy (GTDB): domain Bacteria; phylum Actinomycetota; class Actinomycetes; order Actinomycetales; family Micrococcaceae; genus Arthrobacter_J. The sequence goes on from CANNAD010000002.1 coordinate 547,786, forward strand.
CCTTACGGGGATGGCGCCGCTGCGGCGCGCACTATCTGCGCGATTGAAGAGCTACTCGGGTTAGGACAGCGCTCAGAAGAGTTTCAGAGCAACTGAATGTTTTCCGAGGAGCAGTTGCCTTCCCTGCGTTCGATCGTGGAACCGATGCTCCCGCGGGCCTCGGGGGACGTGGCGTACCAGAGAGCTCAACAGTTTCTGCACGAACGAATTATTGCCACACCATCCCATGGCGATGTCTCCTACGACGATGGTGCGATGTGGTCCGTGGAGGAAAACCGTGCGCTGGGACGTTACCTACACGCGCTGCTCTTCTTCGCAGATTGGCACAGCACCGTTCTCAGTGATCCATCAGCGTCTGTGCGGGAGGAAGCCGCTCGCGCCGCCTTGGATATCGTCCGGCGATGGGCGACCCTTTACCTGAACGAAGGTCACGAATCTTCGATGGCCTTTCATGACGAGACCACCGCTCAGCGACTCATTACCTTGATTTCGCTGGAGGCCGCCCTTCGGGAACAGTTTCCGGAGGAGACAAATGAGTCCGTTGCACCCCTCATGGTGTCAACAGCGAAGCTTCTGGCACAGGACACCTTCCATTCCGTAGGCAACAATCACGGCATGTTTCAGGACCTCGCCCTGCTCTACTACTCGGTCATGACGTCGATTGACTCCATGGCAGTACGTGAGGAGTATTTCACAGTTGCCATGAAGCGACTTAAGGATTACTTCACCGAATGCTTCACGGCGGAGGGAGTTCACGTTGAGAACACGCCCACCTACCACCTCATGGTCTCCCGACATGTTGCTACCGTCCAACGAATCGCAGCAGCAGCGAGTCATGAGGACGCAAACTATTACGCCGGTCTGATCTCCAATGCGGAGACGTATGCAATCCATGCGCTTATGCCCAACGCGGTCTATCCTCCAATCAGCGACACCCAGCAGCTCGATATCGGCGACTCCGGAATGCACAAGGTCTTCAAGAGCCCTGAGTTCGCTTACGCGACCTCCCAGGGCAGGAAAGGGTCAAAGCCACAAAACAAAGTTCTTGTTCTCCCGGAGTCCGGATACGCCATCTATCGCTCTGCCTGGGGGGATTCGGAGAGTACCTTCGTTTTCTTCTCTGCCGCTTACAACGCGGATTATCATAAGCACTCGGACGACTTGAGTTTATTTTTGCGCTCCGGCGGCGTGGATCTGTTGAGTGAGGCCGGCCCGTACGGTTATGACTATGAGGATCCTTACACCCTCTACGGGTATTCGCAGTTCTCGCATAATAGTCTCGTGGTGGATGGCCGGAGCCTTCCGCGGACTGATGGCCAGCAGCACAAAGTGTCTCTGGCCTGCACGGAAGAACGTTCCGATGGATTCAACGTCGTAGGTACTAATGCGAGGTATGCGGACGTTGTCCACCAGCGATCCCTGAATATTCGTGAAGTTGATGGTATTCCCGAGATCGACATCACGGACACAGTCACGAGCCAGAACGAGCACCAGTATCAGTTGTTATGGCATCTGGGGCCGGATGTTGAAGTTGTCACTCACGGGCACGGTTTTGAACTTTTTCATGAAGGCCGCAAAATGCTGGACCTCCTGGTCCGCGCGGATTGCTCCCTGCGTCTGGCTGTTCACCGTGGCAGGATGGAGCCTCGTCCCTTAGGCTGGCGATTCCCCGAATTCGGCGAAGTTGAGCCTACAACCACTGTAGCTCTGCACTTTGACGCTGACTGTGCTGAGTTAGCAACTTCCATTCGTCTCGCTGGCGGCCAGTTCAACTATTTGAACCGCAACCTATCGGACCGGTCAGCAGGTTGGCGGCGCTTCTGGGGAGAAGTTACGCTTAATTATTTGCTCGACAGAGCGCAATCACGGCCAGGCAAGAACCGGCTGGTTGTTGTATTCTCCGCGATCAATCAACTAGGTGACTTTACCTATAATTACAAAGAGACAATTGATTCCACGGGTGTCAATGCCCTGTACATTCTGGACGACTTTGGGGACCAAGGCTCGTACTACCACTCAGATCATGGATCACAAGCCATCTTCCGAACCGTACAACGTCTTATACGACGAGTTTCAGAGCAACTGCGCATCGAACCAAAACACGTTGCTACTGCTGGCTCCTCCAAGGGCGGAGCAGCAGCGCTTATACATGGCGTCACCCTCGGCGCCGGCCGCATCATCGTTGGTGCTCCGCAAACTCGTATAGGCACGTTTGTCGAAAAGCCTCACCCGAACATCCTTGAGCTCATGGCGGGCGACACCACTGAAGATTCAGTCGCGAAACTGGATGCGATCGTACCGGACATCGTTCGAGCCACAGCCAAACAGACTCGGATTTCTATTCTGGTTGGAGAGAAGGACCACCATCTGAAGGGACATGTTTTGCCGCTTCTGGAGAGCTTGCCAGGAACGGCATCTGTCACCGTTCTTCCTGATCTCACCCACGGCGACATCGGAATGCCTTTTCGTCTCTTTCTTTCCGCGAATCTCGATCATTGGCTCAGCAATCAGCGGGGCGTCGCCTTACCTTACGTTCTGACGACGGGGAAAACACCAGATAGCATCCGGTTGAAGGTGTTCCTGCCCCAGAACTCCCGAGTGGCGTATCGCCTTTTCAGAGGCGGCAGCATCGTGAGTAAGCGAAGTCGCTCCTCCGGAGATGTGGTTGTCTTTAATGATCTGCCGTCGGGGCAATACCGGGTCAGAGTTTACTGGCAAGCCGCTGGCGGCAAGTCTGCAAGGTTCACGACCCGTTGGATAGTCATTTAGCGATATTCCCGACGGACTGGGCTGCGATCACTCAGGTCCCAGTATTGTCTCAGCCAGATGTTTGACCGTTCGTTCTGGTGAGAAGACTTCCTGCACGAATTTCTGAGCGTCAGTGGATTGGATGCGCCAGACCCTAAAGTCAGACGTCGCCTCAGAGATTCTTACGACCATTTCTGATACCGAGGCTGACAACCACTCCACGGGATAAATCCGGTCCGCGCCAGGCCAGGCCAGACTCACTGGCAACGCACCCGAGGCAGCACCATCAGCAAGTGTCAGATGAAACGATTCAAAGTCGCTGACGGAGAGAACAACACCAATTTTCTGATACCACTGGGCCATGTCGTCCCCGTGCGGGTCAAAGGTCACGGCATCCTTTAACAACGGGTCGGTTTCGATGCGCTGAAACTGCTGCGTGTAGTACGCCATCTCCTCCGATCGTTGAGCCATCCACGGATAGTCCTCGGGACGCTTCCCCTTAATAAACAGGTTATAGCGATCATCCTGTGTCCGAAGTTCGCTGAGGATGTCGAGGGCACGGGCGAATCCCTTGCGTTGAGGGATAATCCCGACCAACCCCAGGTTGAACCGAGATTCGTCCTCCTTCGGCAGATTCAGACCGTCTATATCCACAATGTTGCCAATAACCTGGGCCTGCTGCGCGGGAATCTGATAATCGCGTCTAGCGGTTTGCCGCAGGTACTCTCCAACGAATATGAACTGGTCGACGGCCGCTAGTTCTACCCGCTCCGGAAACGGCGTCGATAGCTCCTGCAAATGGAAACGAGTGACCAATCGTTGGTGCGGTAATTTGTTGTGCGAATACCAGACCGCGTTGCCTAGGGTCCATTCACAGAAAATGACATCCGCCTGCTGCAACAGCTCGCGACTACGCTCCTCATCATGCTTGTTGTGATCCGCCCACTGGTCGACGAGCACGGTATGGCCCTGCTGTTCAAGTTCTCCGATCAACGGAGTAGCAAACTTCAGATCATGGCCGGCTACGAGGACAACTCTTGAGGTCCGCTCAAAGGACTCAACATCCTTCCGCGTCTTCACGCCGTCGGGCCCAAGTCGGATCCGACGCCGGAGTCTAAGGCAATCTTCCGAGGCAGCATGGAGGTCCTTCATCACTGGATAGACAGACGAGAGCGGGCCCGCTGACCGCGCCATGCCCATTCCCGATACATCAACGTCTGATGAATCAATCCTGGCCTGACCCCACGAGGCATAGAGTCTGCTGGTCAGAAGATCTTCGAAGTAGGTTCTATCAAAGACTTGCTCACCGTCCAGAGAAACTACGAGAGCCTCGTCAGGCAGCAGTCCGTTGTTCTGAACGTTCTCCCCCACCTCACGGACTTCAAACGGCAAACGGTCCGTTTCCGTGAAAGATGCAGTTCGGTGGATTACAGTGCTGGGCGGTACGGATTGTGCAGCCAATCTGGAGACCAATGAATCTGTTAACTCATCGACAGTGACAACATACCGCTCGAGTTCGGGAGCATTGACCACCAACCCGGCTGTGCGAAGTGCATACGCCAGACGATGCCCGGCCGTATGTGCTCTGAAGACGTTCCGCATGGCCAGCCATACGTCATCATTGCGGACTGCTTCATCATTCATCCATAGCTTCATCAATTGCGCGGCAGTTTCTGGATCATCCAGAACAGGAACTGCACCCGCAAGGACACGCTTCACCCCTTGGCCCGGACCGCTGACAACGGCCCCGCCGCTGGCCGCAACCTCAACGACTCTCCTGGAAAACATAGTCTGTGAGTCCGTCACGGAGTTCACGTTAACGTGAATGGGGTGTGCCTTGTACGCCTGAACCATATCCGCATAATCTAGGCCACCAGCTACATGTCCAGCGAGAGCTGCTGGGAACCTATATGGACTTTCCGGATTGAGATGCTGGCGGTCATATATCGTCAGGCCCAGCGGTGCGGCAGCTCCCAGCAAGTGGTCCAGTTGACGGGAGCGCTCCGCGTACCGCTCCCCGTAATAGCTGCCCGCGTAGCTGATGGTGTGCGAGTGCTTCCGCTCACTCTCCAGCGGATTGTGAAGGCTCGGCTGCGCATAAAACGGCAGGGACGCCACCGATTTCAGATACCGCCCCTTGTGCTCCATGTAGAGGGGAATACAGCCATCGTCGGTCGTGAAAACATGGTCGAAATACTTAGCCGTCTTCCGGAAACGATTGAAATGGACGGGGTCTTCCTTGTTCCAGAAGATCGTGGGTATACCCTCGCCGCGGCAGTATGCCAGCAGCCCTTTCAAGTCGGCAAAGGACTCGTCGTCGTAAAAACCGACCTTGCCCCGCCAGAGGCCATCGGGCCCCTCCCACGCCGATTCCACGAACACCGCGTCCAAAGGGGTTTCCTGTACCTGTTGTTGCCACTCTTTGGGATGGAGCGGCAACAAGTTGGCCTCTGGCTTGAGCCCGGCAGTGGTGAACTGATCAGCAACAATGCCGATGGTCAGGGACGGCAATGGCCTTGACTGGACCGTCCGCTCAGATTCTTCTAACTGCGTGTAAACGTCTCTGAGAGTGGCCGCCGCCCTCAACCAAGTTCTTTGATCCACTGTCCACAGACGCGCCCTGCGGCTCATATTCGCCGTTTCCGAGCGGTCTTGGAGCACAGTTTCAATGGCATCCGCGAGTGACTCGGAGCTCCCAGGCTCACATAGTCTGGCGCGCAGCCCATCGGAACCGGCCAGATCGTGCAAAGGCGGAAGGTCAGAAAGAATCACTGCCTTACCAGCCGCCATGGCCTCCAGTGGTTTGAGCGGCGGCACCAGTTCGGTGACCGGGAGTCGACGTCGTGGGCTGGGAACAACATTGAAGCAACTTAGATAGAGGGGTACAGATGTTGCGACCACGCGCCCCGTGAAGATCACGTATTCCTGAAGCTCGAGGTCCTCGACCAACGTGCGCAGGTTCTCGAGGGCCGGCCCGTCCCCCACAATGACAGTACGAACATCGAGTCCCCTGGCGAGAACTTCCCGAGTTGCCTTAATAACAAGGTCCAGCCCCTCGTAGTCAACGAGGCTGCCGGCATAACCAATGACCGGGACCCCATCCGGTATCCCGAGTTTTTCCAATGTTTTCTGATGCGGGGGCAATGGAGCAAAAGCATCCACATCGACGGAATTTGGTAACAGCGTAATCCGCTCCGTCAGAGCTCCCCGCTCGATGAGTTCATCAGCTACCTGTTGCGTGATCGCCATGATGTGATCTGCCTCGACCGCTACCAACTTTTCGAGCTGAAGCGCCAGGGCAAAGCGATCTGTGTGCTCCCACCCGGGTTTGGATGATTGCTCGGTGACTTCCCAGAAACCACGAACTTCATACACAAACGGCAGACCGAGCCGACGAGCCGCGATGAGAGCGGGCAATGCGGTGACGTGGTTCGAGGCGGCGTGAATAACCGACACCCTGTATTGGCGAGCGACCTGCACGTACTGGTCCGCTGCATACTGCACATAAGCGTCCAATGGTTGACTGGTCCAGCTTGGACCTGCCGAAAAGACGTGCCGTACGCCATTAATCTCTTCTTCAAAGGAAGACTTACTCTCGGTTCCTCTATCCGTCTTTACATCCCAGGGATACCCAGGACGTGCCGCAACGATAAAATCGATGCCCGCCTCGCGAAGACCTTGGATAATGCCTTTGGAGCGCGTGGAATACCCGTTCGAGTTGTACGGCTCGGTGCTATGAACGCAATACATCGCACGCCCACGTTCGGGCACGTAGCCAGCGTTTGATTGCGGCGGTGGAACGAAAGGAGCTGATCCAAGCACTCGCGCTGCTCCGAGGATGGTCTCGATCGTCCTGCGTTGCTGCGGACCCGCTTCGGCCAGCAGCTCGAGGTGATCTTCCAGCAGATCAGCGGGAGCAAGTAGTTCTCCGAGTTTGAAGTAACGGAACGCCGCGACGTTATAGAGATTTTGGATGGTGCCCTCAGCGTCAAACGCGTCAGTCAGTTCGCGAAGTTTACGTTCGCTCACCATCGCAGAATCACCCGACGGATGAGCCCCCTTCGCGAGGATCGCAACCTGTGAGTTGGCCTTCGGTGCGCCACTCCTGCGGGATGCCTCTCGCAGGAGCTTCTTACTGGCCCGCCACGGCAGCATGACGGTTTTTCCAACTCGCATACTGCTGGATTTCCGTAGCGTGTCCGCAACAGTAATGAGCCGGTCCCGGTCCGCCGACAACTTCTGGACTCGATTCTTCAGCGCAGCCGCTTCGTTTTCTGCCCGCCGCAACCGGATGCGCAGCGTCCTCAGCTCCTGAGCCTGCTGACTGTCCGTCTTCACCAGTGCCTCGTAATCAGAGATGAGCTGGTTTACATTATTCAGGTAGCCGGTTTGGCGGACGCGAATCAGACCTGATGGTGACGGTTCCTCGTCATAGCTCGACACGATGATTGATCCTCACTCCGGTCAGACGAATCTCTAGAAGTACGTGGGCGGCAGGTTCACGAAGGTGAAGGTTGGAACTGATCCACGGCGTGTCGCCAGATTCCCCGGGTATCGACGACGTCCTTGGAGGTAAGGAGTGCTTGGTCCAGGTTCTTGAACACATCGTGATCCACCAGAAGCGTTACAACTCCTGCATGGCTGATGGCGTCTTCAGTGGATACCAAGGAGACGTTCGGCATTTCTGCCAGTTCCTTGGGCAACGTTTCAATGTGTGGCTCTGACACCAGAACCTTGGTGTCGGGAAGTTCCTTGGCCAACTGCGCGGTGATCGCCACTGATGGCGATTCACGAAGATCGTCAATATTTGGTTTGAAAGCGAGTCCCAATATGGCAACTGCATCCCCGGAGGATCCTTGGATATGGCTCTTCACTTTGTCGATCACCCATTGAGGTTTGGCGTCGTTGGTCTCGCGGGCCTGACGAATGATCTTCGCTTCTTCCGGCGCTGCCGCCACAATGAACCAGGGGTCCACTGCGATGCAGTGGCCACCTACTCCGGGGCCCGGCTGAAGGATATTGACTCGCGGGTGGAAGTTGGCTAGCTCAATGAGTTCCCACACGTCGATATTCAGCTTGTCACTGATCACGGACAGCTCGTTGGCGAAAGCGATGTTCACGTCGCGGTACGAATTCTCCACGAGCTTTGCCATCTCGGCTGTCGTTGCGCTGGTGAGATGAATCTGGCCTTGACAGAACGTTTGGTATAGGGCGCTGGCCATCTGGGCAGCAGCTGGCGTGATACCACCGACTATGCGGTCATTCGTCACCAGCTCGATCATTACCCTGCCTGGAAGCACTCTCTCGGGGCAATGGGCCACGTGGATGACAGGTTTGCCGTCTGCCTCATCGAGGCTCAGATCCGGGCGAAGTTCTATCAGGTAGTTGGCAAGGTGCTGGGTGGCGCCCGGAGGTGAGGTCGATTCCAGAATGACGAGCTCCCCGCCCTTCAACGTAGGCGCCATTCCTCGGGCGGCAGCTTCGATGTAGGAAAGGTCTGCGCTCTTGTCAGCGTTAAACGGAGTGGGCACGGCCAGAATGTAGGCCTCTGCGTGCGGCGTTTCCGTTGTGGCTTTGAGCATTCCCTTGCTGACAGCTCCCGCAACCTGAATGTTCAGATCCGGTTCCACAAAAGGAACCTCCCCGCGGTTGATCGCGTCGATATTCGCTTGTTTGACGTCCACTCCGACAACGTTCACGCCGTTTGAGGCCAGAATCGCCGCAGTGGGCAAGCCAATATACCCGAGTCCAATGACTACTACGTGTTCAATAGAGCTCACAATTTTCCCCACCTAGATATTCACTTCATTTTCAGGACTACCACGGAAGAGGTACTCTCCGGTAGCCAATAGCTGATGATCGCCCACAGACCAGGTATGCCCAGTTGCCTTGCGTCGTTGATAGAAACCAAAACGATCAGCGGCATAGACCGTCACGCCGTCACGGACTGCGCGCTCTAGCAGATCTGAGTCCTCGCCTGACCGAAGATCGGAAAACCCAAGCTGACTCAAGACCTCCCTGGATGCCATCAACGTTGGACCCATCACCATATTGGTGAAGCTGTGCTCGCGATGGGAAAACCGAAGAATACTGGCATCCAGCGACTCCAGATACATGTAATGCGCCTGTTTACCCACAATATCCGCTCGCGAGTAGTTCATTGCATGCAGCTGGTCCTCGAGGTAAAACTGCCCGTAGTAATCGTCATCATCCATCTTCGTGACGACCGCGGTACTCGAGCCAGCAACAAGACGATTCAAGCACTCCCCCAGCGACACGTCCCCGGGCGCTGACATGTTCACAACGTGTTCGAGGCCATATTTAGCCGCTAAGCCGCGAACAGCTTCATTGCTGGTTTCATAACCGTGGCTGAGAACAATGAGTTCAACATCCCGGTGCGTTTGGCGGCCCACATTCTCAAAGATATTCTCCAACTGGTCAGGTCTTCTGGTGGGCACCAGGACAGAGACCGGCGGCAGTTGCAGCTCTCGTCGCTCAGTCGGGAGGACATCGCCGAGAACCTGCTCGGCGCGGTGCGCGTAGGTGTGCTCCTGCCAGATACGCCGTTGGCCACGGTGAAGGGCTAGATCTGCGAACCGTGGATTCGCGACGACGGCACTGATCACTCCCTGCGCTTCTTCGGGAGTTTCTACCACCTGAATTTCCTGTGGTGAGAAGTACGTGGCGATTGCCTGACTCGGTGTGCTGATCAACGTACTGCCGGACGCAATGACCTCGAAGATCCTGCGGGAACACATGGTTGGAGACTCGGTCACCGAGTTGACGTTGAGATACACCTTGTATGCCTTGTACGCCGTCAGCATTTGCCTGTAGTTCAGACTCCCGACGACTTTTCCTGTGAATGGCTCAGGGAACTGGTACTTATCGTCGCTCCCCAGATACCGGGAAAAGATCTCCAGACCTATGGGTAGTTGCGCGCTAAGGGCACCGCTGAGCAACACATCCAGTTGCTGCCGGCGTTCGGGATACTTGTGTTGAAAGTACATGCCAGCAAAGGTGACGTCTCTCTGGTGCCAGCCGTAGCGCGGGCGGACCGGATTATGGACTGCTGGTTGCGCTCCGAAAGCGAGGACAGACACGTTCTCGTGCCCCAGATCCCGCTGGTAGTCCGGAATCTTGTCCGAATCTGTGGTGTAAACATGATCGAACAGCCGTGCAGCTTCGAGAAAATCGTCGTAATGAGGCGGATCCTCCTTATTCCAGAACGCGGTTGGTATGCCAGCAGCCTGAAACGCCTCCACAAGATCTCGCAGCGCACCGGAAGCATGGTCTCTCTGTGCGACTTTGCCAGCCCACTTGCCGTCCTTGCCATGCCACACAGACTCGACGAACAGCAGGTCAAAGTCATTCGCGTCCAGCTGCTGCGTCCAGACGTCGGGACCGAGCTGCACGGTATTCCATTCACATCCAAAGGCCATGGCGCTGAAGTCGTCAGCCACCAGCGCAACTCTCAGATCAGGGCGGCGAACTCCTTGCGTCGGTAGTGGCATCTCTGCGAAGGTGAGCCGGCGCTGCTGGCGTCGGCCATGCCAACGGCCTGCAGCACCGTGATATGGCCCGGTTCGTTGTTGTCCCGCTTCAGAATCGAGCCTGTCCGACCACTGGGCTACCCTCTTCACACCGCCCTTGCGGAAGTGCCACAGAGCCTGTCTCGGATTTCGGATAATCCTATCGATCACGAGGTCAGCTTCCGCCGTCCAGAAAACCGATCCTCGATGATGACGCGCTGGTGGTCTCGCACTATTCGCCTGCGGACTTTGGCAGCTGCCAACCGGTCCCCCGAGGCCAGTGCCTTCATGTACATGCGGTACCACTTCACCACGTCAGCGGGTGGGCCGTCCCGAATCACTTCGCCCGCGTCAATCCAGATCACCCGGTTACAGAGTTCAGTAATGGTGGGGATGCTATGACTCACCAAGAAAACGCATCCAGCCTGTCCCAATAGCTCATGCATTTTCTTCTTGGTTTTGTCCTTAAATTGGTCATCGCCCGCATTCAGTGCCTCATCGATGATCAAAATCTCTGGGTTGACTGCGGCTCCGATGGCAAAGCGCAGCCGTGAGCCCATGCCTGAGGAATAGGACTTCATGGGCAGGTAGATAGCATCGCCCAGCCCGGAAAGCTCAACAATGGAATCGTATTTGTCCCGGATCCGCTTCTTCGTCATACCCATCGCCAGACAGCCCAGCCAGATGTTCTGGTCCCCGGACAACTCGGGCATGAGCGCCGCGTTGACCCCCAGGAGGATGGGAGTGGATGTCGCGTAGACGGAACCAGACGTAGGAGGTAGCTGTCCTGCCAGGATTTTCAGGAGGGTGCTCTTGCCCGAACCATTCTTGCCCATGATGCCAACGGACTCCCCGCGGCCAACGACCATGGACACGTTCTTCAAAGCCTGAACATCGACCGAGGAGTTACCCAGCCGTCCACCTTTCTTGGTGCTCCTCGTTCGAAAGGTCATGGAAACATCATCGATGACTACTGCGGGCTCGTCCTGGTAAATGTCTACGTCAGCTGTCCCGTCCATATTTCTCCTCCTCTCGCCAGAAGAAGACCAAGCCAACAACGATCGCGCCGAGCGCCCATACTGCCAGCGTTGCCCAGGACTCCCATGAAGGGGTCGTGGCATAGAGGAGAGAATCCCTGGTGATGTCCAGAACAATGAACAGCGGGTTTACCTCCATGATTCGCTGGATAACCGGCACGGACGCAAACCGGTCAATGGAGAAGAACACCGCCGAGGCGTAGAGCCACAACCGCATGGCAAAGCTGATCAGCTGCCCCAAATCATTGAAATGATGAACGAGCCGAGCAAGTACCAATCCAACACCTAGATTGAAAAAGAACTGCAACGCAAGTACCGGGGGAATCAACAGGATACGCCAGGTAATGGCCTCCGTGGGCGGCAAGATCAGGATCATCACCATCATGGTGATCACCACGGGGATGTTGCTGAGCAACTCGCGCACGTTGATGGCGGCCAACAACGTGGCCCGAGGAAAATTGAAGGCCTGGATCACTGTTTTGTTGCCCCGGATGGCCTGCGCACCCGAAGTGATAGCGCGCGAGCTCATCTGAAACAGGAAGACCCCGATAATCAGGAAGCCGATGAAATTTTCGATCCCCTTGCCAGTGTTGAGCAGTAATCCAAAAATCAGGAAAAACGTCAACCCGTTGAGCAACGGACTCAGGATAATCCAGGCGTTGCCCAGCTTTTCCTGACTATTGGCGGAACCCACACGAAAGCGGGAATCGTAGAGAACAAAGTGCCTATACCGCCAGATGGATACGAGGTAATCCAGGAACCCTTGGCGTGCACCTACACGGTGGAGGCTCTTGAGGTCCACGTAGGTACGAACGGCATGTCCACCTGGGACGGGAGCAGGAGCGCCGCTCATGCGCTCACCACTCCAAGGCGCTGATATGACTCCGTGAGTGCCTGCGCCCCTGTGGACCAGGTACGTGAGGTTATTATCTGCTCTCGGCCAGCGGCTCCATGAACCTTGCTCAACTCAGCGTCCCGCGTATATCCGGCAATAGCATCCGCCAGAGCCGCAGGATCTCCCGCTGTCACCGCTGTTCCGGACACTCCGTCCTCTATCACTTCGCGGAGTGCATCAAGGTCACTGTAAATGACGGGGCGTCCGCTTGCCATCGCTTCAACCGGTTTGAGTGGAGTCACAGCACGAGTCACTTCCGTGTCTCTGCGGGACACAACAAATATGTCCAGCGCCTGATGATAGAGGTGGGCACGATCGCGCGGCACGCGGCCGGTGAAAGCGGTTCGATCGCTGATACCGAGTTCAGATGCCAACAACCGCAGCGACTGTGCGGACTCACCGTCGCCCACGATGAGGCAGCGGAGGTCCGGGTAGTCCTCGGACAACAGCGCAACAGCACGAAGGAGGATGTCCAGACCTTCATAGTCAACCAGCGAACTGACGGTCCCCACATAGGTACCGTCCGAGGGTAGGCCAATCGCCCTCCGCGCGTCACACGGGGTCATCGGATTTTTCAGAAACTCATCTCCAACAGCGTTCGGATACAGCAGCACGTTGTCAGGTTCCACACCATGGGCCTGCAAACGCCGTTTCATGGCGTCTCCCAAAGTGACAACTAGATCCGCTGACGCGCTGACCCCTGATTCACGTTCATTGAAGAGCCTATAACGCTCACTACTCATGGCGGCGGCGGATCGCCGGGATGCCCAGGTATCAGCCAACTGTCCGCGCACTTCATATACCCAGGGGATTCCCAGCGCTTGCGCTACAGCGCGCACCACCAGACCGTTGACAAAATGAGTGGTTGTCTGAAGAACCGCCGGCCGCACCTGCAGGCACAGTTCCAGCAACAAATCCGCCTGCTGCTGAAGCCGCTGATCCATTCCCCTCGCAAGGCGTGCTGGAAGCAATCGGTGATAGTCAACACCATCAACGGTATCCAGTTCGCTGGCGACAACCTTGCCTACCTGAACCGGGTAGCCCAGACGGGTAACAGCATTGACCGTCCACCCAAGATCATGCAGTGCCAGCAGTATGGAGTGGCTCCGTTGCGCATACCCGCTCTCCGTGTGTGGCAGGGAGTTGGTCAATACGTAGAGCATGCTGGATGCTTTCGGCGTATACCCTTCAACGCGCGGAATAACTGGAATCCAACCTTCGAATACCTTGAGTTCGCTCCTAAGCCGGGTAGCGAAAGCCCGGTGTCGGGCAATACCCTCCGCGTGGGCGACGGCTTCGGTCATGCAGCCGTCGTACCAGTAACGGCGTGCAACCGTTCCTCGGAGCGTCGCTACATTCGGTGGGACGCGGGAGAGCAGTTGGTCTGCAAGTTCCGGCAGTTGGGCGGCCAGCGCGATTTCTGCCAGCACTCGGTTTCGGCGAGCTGGCCGGGACGGAAGTGGAGTTGCAGCAGCCTCAAGCGCCTTAGTATTCCCTGCGATAAGTGCTGCCAATGCCGAGGCAACGGGGCTTCTGGCTATCCGGCCACAGGTGGCGAGGATTGGAGCGGCTGTTCGGGCCACGCGTTGGGGCAACCTTCGCGAGATCAGCAGGACCAGCACCAGTGGATCGTCCTTGAGGTGCTCGCCCAGCGTGGCAGCAGCAAGCCTCGCGTTGCGGATCAACTGCATTGGCTCTGTACCTGATTAACAACATTTCGGAGAATTTTCACGTAGTCCGAGGACAGGTTGTCGTAGTCAGCGTTGACTTTCACCCAGTCCCTGCCGCCGTCGCCCACATCCAGCCGCGCACGGTCTTCCTGTAGTTCGCTCCACAACTTGGCAATGGCCACTGGATCAGCAGCAACTACGTGTCCTGCACCGGAACTTTCGACGATGGTCCGGGCTTCCCCGAGGACGACGGCGGTGATGTGCCGGCGGATGGAGAGGACTTCATATGTTTTGGAGGGGATGGTGGTCTCAAAGGACTTCCAGTCATCCCGTAGTGAGACCACGCAGGTATCTGCCTGCTCGTAGAATTGCCGCAGCTTGTCTCCGTGGGCGGGTGGATGGAAGTCAACATTGACTTTCAGTTTGCGGGCGAGCTCTATGAGTTTTCCCTTGTTGACACCATGACCGACCATCGTGAGTTGAACCGAATCTCCAGCGATGGACGCCGCGCGGATAATAAGTCCGAGTCGCTGGCTTTCGCCATGATTACCCAGGTACAGGACCTTGAGCGGGCCCGGAACCTTTTCTGGTGGGCCGAGCGGTTCGATGGAGCTCAGACGCACACCATTGGTGACGGTATCGACCCGAGTAATGCCGCGCTCTCTGAGCGCCTGCGCGAATCCGTAGGTCACGGTGACTACCCTGTCGGCGCGTGACTGGATAGCGGTGACCGCTTCTTCCACGAGGGACTTGGCGTTCCCTTTGACGATGCGCGCATCCCGGGCCAGGTCCGGCCAGGCATCGCGCATATCCACTACCAGCGGGCGGCGGCGAAGCACAGCAAGCGCATATCCGGCACCGAGGATCGGAAGGCTGGGCACAGTCACGAGCACGACGTCCGGGCGCGGTCCCCATAGCCCCGCGGGAACGCTCATGCCCGCCGAGAACAGGTGACACATCAACTTTCCAAGGCGGGAGTGGCTGTGAGGGATTATAGGAACCCGCCGCACCTGTTCGCCGAACTCCCCTTCGTCACAACGGAAGGAACGGCCGCCAACGTCTTTGGGCAGAATCCGTCCATCCGGGATCCGGTAAGCGATGGGGGCAACTACGTCCACATCCCAGCCCTCATGACGGAACGCTCTGACGAACTGAGTCCAGCGGCGCTGGGGTGGGCTATGTTCGGGCGCATAGGAATGCGTCAGAAGTAGTACGCGCAAGGGAGACCCCCCGGTTTCTGGCACGTGATGGTGTGAGTGATGACCCTTCAGCATAGACCGGGCGGCACCTACTCCGGTTTCTTGCTGGCGCCCGCACCGCCGCGGAGCTTGATGTAGTACAGGGCTCCAAGTGCCAGAAGTGCCACGATTACGGCGAACCGGGTTACTGGGTGAGTGGACCAGGATTCGCTACTATCCGATGCGCTCTCAGCGTCCAGGGCCGCTGCAGATGTTTCAGTCGGCGTGGGCGAGGCTGACGGCGTCTCTGAGGGCGAGGCGGTCGCAGACGGCGTCGGGGTAGGTGTGTCCGACGGCGTCGGGGTTGGGGTAGGTGTTGGTGTTTCCGCGTTTGGATCCACCACCAGGCCGGTGGCGAACTCATAGCGGTAACCCGTGTAGTAGTAGTTATCCGGATACACCAGATTTCCGGTGCCGGGCTCAATGACGTAGCCAGTACCCGGATGGATGAGCCAACCAGTGGTGGGGTCGATCGCGAAACCAGTGACCGCGTCTATCTGCGGCCCGGGTGCCGGCGCTGGCGGCGGTGGCACGGGAGCCTGTTGCGCTGGTGGCGGGGGCGGAGGTGGAGGCGGGGCCGGGGTGTCCGACGGGCTGGGCTGCGGCGCAGGGGGCGGCGGTTCCACGGTGGGAAGAGGTTCGGGTGCAACGATGGGCGGGGGCTCGACGCCGACGGCCGTGGCCGCGGGGGCACCGGCAACCAAGGCAATAGCCATCACTGCGAGGGCCGCTCCCCAGCGTGTTCTCTTCATCCCGGCCTACTGGTTTTTCTGCTCGAGTTGTTCAACATATTGGTGCAGGGTGTCGGTTTTCAGCGCCTCTGAAACAGCGTTGACTGCCTCTTCGTCCATGAGCACAATCGATTGCCCATCGGCTGAGGTTCCTACTCCCTGCGTGGGTAGCGTGAAGAAGTCGACGTCGCTGGTCCGTACGTCCCTCAGGCTGAACGCGAGCTTCCCGGCCTCCATGGCGCTGAGCGAATCGGACAGGGTGAGGTAGGGCGACATCTCGGACACCACGTTGTTGATGCGCACTGGGTTGGTCAGCGTTTCGGCTGTGAGGAATTTGGACATGATGGCCTTGATGAACAGCTGCTGGTTCTGTACCCGGCTGTAATCGCCGTCGGAAAAAGCCTTGCGCTCCCTGACGAACTTCAGCGCTGATTCGCCATCCAGCACCTGCGGACCAGCAGGGAAGAACTCACCCTGGGAGCCGGAGGACTGGAACGCTTCAGGATTGTCTATTTTGACGCCGTCCAGCGCGTTGGTCAGTGCCTTGAAGCCTTCGAAATCAATGATTGCGACATGATCTATGGGCACGTCAAAGAGACCCTCTACCGTCTGAACCACCAGGGGCACTCCCCCGAAGGACATGGCGGCGTTGATCTTGCTGGGGCCGTGCCCGGGAATATCAACCCAGGTATCACGCATGATGGACATGACCTGAATATTTTTCCGATCCCCCGGGATGTGCATCAGCATCAGGGTGTCCGAGCGCGCGCCAGCCATGGTCCCGGCGTCACCTTCGCCCCGGCTGTCACTGCCCATCAGGAGGATATTGACGGCATCTTTGGCTTCGGCAGGTTTATCCGGCCGTGTGGACTCTTCGGGAAAGGCTGTCTCGATAGTCTGCGTTTTGGAATTGAACGAGTTGGCGAGGTTCGCAACGAATACTCCTGCGACCACGGCGCCCACCAGAACAATGCTGAGCATGACCAGAATGGTTACCCGTACGGGATGCTTCTGACTCGGCCGACGTTCCGGCTCGTCATGTTCGTGCATAAAATCGGACAAGTTTGTTTCCCCCACGGGCTAGACTAACCACCATTTTATCGCACCAGCCGCGCCCTGCAGGAACGATAGGGTGTGGAGTATGCGAAATCTACTGGTAACGGGCGGAGCCGGATTCATAGGATCGAACTTTGTGCACCATGTGCTGGCGCATACGGATCTTCATGTAACCGTGCTGGATAAACTCACCTATGCGGGCAACCTGGCCTCTCTGGCAGACCTGCCACAGAACCGGTTCACGATCCTTGAGGGCGATATTGCCGACCCGGGGATTGTTGAGCAGGCCATGTCGACGGCGGACGCAGTGGTGCATTACGCAGCCGAATCCCACAACGATAACTCCCTGCATGACCCAGAGCCTTTCCTACAGACCAACATTGTGGGTACCTACACGCTGCTGGAAGCGGCACGTCGCCATGGAACGCGTTTTCATCACATCTCCACGGACGAGGTTTACGGGGATCTTCCACTGGAAGGCACTGAACGTTTCACCGAGGCCACCGCCTACAATCCGTCGAGCCCGTACTCCTCGACCAAGGCTGGCTCGGACATGTTGGTGCGGGCGTGGGTGCGCTCATTTGGGGTTCGGGCGACGATCAGCAATTGTTCCAACAACTACGGTCCGTTCCAGCATGTTGAAAAGTTCATTCCACGGCAGATCACCAACATCCTTGATGGACACCGTCCCAAGATCTATGGCGAGGGGACCAACGTCCGGGACTGGATTCATGCGGACGATCACTCGTCTGCGGTCCTGACCATTCTGGACAAGGGCATCATCGGCCAGACCTATCTCATTGGGGCCGATGGCGAGCTCAGTAACCTGGCGGTG
Organism: uncultured Micrococcaceae bacterium; assembly: GCA_947502645.1. Classification (GTDB taxonomy): domain Bacteria; phylum Actinomycetota; class Actinomycetes; order Actinomycetales; family Micrococcaceae; genus Arthrobacter_J. Next base: position 565,525 of record CANNAD010000002.1, read on the forward strand.
GTTCGGCAGATCCTGGTTCAGATGGGCCACCCGGCGGATGCCTTCGAACTGGTGACGGACAGGGCTGGCCATGACCTGCGCTACGCCATCGATTCCTCCAAACTTCGCAACGAGCTAGGCTGGCGCCCGGCGTTCGGGGATTTTGACCACGGGCTCGAGCAGACCATCGAGTGGTACCGGTCCCACGAGGACTGGTGGCGGCCACAAAAAGCTGCGGCGGAAGCCCGCTACGCAGCTCAGGGCCAATAGCCCATGGAGTACGGGCAGGAACTTCGAGTCAGTAAAACGGACATACCCGGCCTCTTGGTGCTGCATTTGCCTGTCCACGGAGACAACCGGGGCTGGTTCAAGGAGAACTGGCAGCGCGAGAAGATGGTCGCTCTGGGTTTGCCAGATTTCCGTCCGGTTCAGAACAACGTTTCCTACAATCGTCACGCTGGTACTACCCGGGGTATCCATGCGGAGCCCTGGGACAAGCTGGTCTCCGTCGCCAATGGCAGGGCCCTCGGTGCGTGGGTGGATCTCCGGGCCGGGGAGACTTTCGGTCGGACGTATTCGGTAGAGTTGGATCCTTCCACGGCCGTGTTTGTTCCCTACGGTGTGGGCAACTCATTTCAGACGCTTGAAGACCATACGGCGTATTCCTACCTGGTCAACGACCATTGGAGTCAGGAGCACCAACAGCAGTACACCTTCCTGAACCTGGCCGATGAATCCGTGGCCATCCCCTGGCCCATCGCCCTGTCAGGGGCAGAGCTCTCCGAAAAGGACAAAAACCATCCACGGTTGTCCGAGGTGTCACCCATGGAGCGTCGTCGGACTCTCGTAATAGGTGCCAACGGTCAGGTGGGGACCGCACTGCGGTCGCGCTTCGCTGGCCGAACGGATGTCGACTTCATGGCGCGCGAGCAGGTGGACCTGGCGGATTCGGCGTCGCTTGCGGCCGTTGGCTGGAGCCGGTACAGCACCGTCATCAACGCCGCGGCCTACACAGCGGTGGACGCTGCTGAATCGTCAGAAGGGAGACGGCTGGCCTGGGCCATCAATGCGGCAGCGCCGGGACAACTCGCCACGATGGCTGCCCAGCACCATCTCACCCTGGTTCATATTTCCAGTGATTACGTGTTCGACGGCGAGCGCCCGGTACACGACGAAGCTGAGCCCTTCTCTCCGCTGGGGGTGTACGGGCAGAGCAAGGCGGCCGGGGATCTCGCGGTGCAGTTGGCGCCGCGTCACTACATTCTTCGGACGAGTTGGGTGGTGGGTGAGGGCGCCAATTTTGTGAGGACGATGATGGGCCTCGCACAGCGGGGCGTCTCCCCAGCTGTGGTCAATGACCAGTTTGGGCGCCTGGCTTTCGCTGATGAGATAGCCCGGGCCATAGATCACCTGTTGACTGTTGGCGCTGATTTTGGAACGTATAACGTTTCCTGTGAGGGCGATCCGGTGAGTTGGGTGGAAGTGGCTCGGGAGGTTTATTCCCAGAGCGGCAGTGATCCGGCGATGGTGTCCGCCGTCAGCACTGAAGAATATTTCCGGAGCACCCCAGCGGCTCTTCGTCCCCGGCACAGCACTCTGGATCTCGGAAAGATTGTGGCCACTGGATTCTTTCCCACGGACATGATCACGGCTCTGGCTGAATATATTGCGGGAATCAGCTCACAGGGAGATGCCAAGGACACCCGATAGGCTGGCACCATGCCCCGCACTTCAACACTTCCGCGTGTCCTGCTGCCTTTTGCTACCCTCACACTTTTGATGACCGGGTGCTCCCCTGTTGTTGATGTTGAACCTGCCGCTGACGCCGCCAACCCGGCGTGTGCGGAAGTGATGGTGGCTCTGCCTGATGAGATTTCAGACAATGAGTTGCGGCAGACTGATAGTCAGGCAACGGCTGCCTGGGGTGAGCCGTCAAAGCTCATTGTCCGTTGCGGCGTCACCCCTCCTGGCCCGACGACGGACCGTTGCGTCACGGTCAATGGCATTGACTGGGTGTTGACGGAGGGAGATCCCGCGTGGACTGCGACAACGTATGGACGAGACCCGGCAGTGGAGGCTGTTTTTGATCCCAACGAGGTACCTTCCAGCACGGTACTGGTGAGTCTGGGGGGCGCGGTGGATGCCGTGCCACAGGACAACGAGTGTCTCTCTGTCACGAAGGATCAGACCATCCCCGAGGGCTGATATCTGGGCAGGTCAGCGTGCCGGAACGCCCTTGACGACGGCGTGTGGGCGCACGCCATTGACGACGACGGTGCCTGCGCCGGCGATCGCGCCGTATTCCACTCGGCACCCTTCGAGGATGATTGATCCCGATCCGAGGAGTGCGCCGGTTTCCACTGTGACGTCACCAGAAACGATCGCTCCTGGGTTGACGGTAACGAAGGATTCGATGATGGCGTCATAGCCGATGATTGAGTTGGGGCTGAGTTGAACGTGGCGTCCCAGTTCCACGTTGGCGGATATCTGGACGCCCGCGCAGATGATGGTGCCTGCCCCTATAGCCACTTGCGATCCGATGATGGCCATCGGGTGGATGGCGGTGGCGGGTGATAAGCCCGCTTCGTCCAGCATGGCGGCTGTGCGCCAGCGTACCGACGGGTTCGCTACACCGATCAGGTATTCGGCGCGTAGCCCTGATGCGAGGAAATCGGCGACGGTACCGAGGTGGATAATTCCCCGATCCCGCAAGTATCTGATGTGCCTGGGCTTGGGATTGTCATCGACGACGCCGAGCAGACGGTAGGTAGGGCGGTCGCCATTGACGGCCTCCACAATATCCAGGGTGTCTCGCCCAAATCCGCCAGAGCCGATCACAACGAGGGGTTGCAACCGGGCAGCGCTGGCCGCCCTGCTGCGTTGCCCCATGAAGCTACCTCAATCCTGTTTTTCTGGTCAGTGCCAGATGGATCAGTTCGTCGATCAGTTCCGTGTACGGTAGTCCGGATTTTGCCCACATCTGCGGGTACATGCTGATGGGGGTAAACCCGGGCATGGTGTTGATCTCGTTGATGATCAGTTCACCGCTGGGCGTGTAGAAGAAGTCCACCCGGGAGAGGCCTTCTGCAGCGACGGCGTCAAAGCCCTCTGCAGCCAGCCGCCGAACTTCCGTTGAAACCTCGGATGGGAGATCCGCGGGGCAGCTGAGTTTTGCCGCTGTCCCGTCTACGTACTTGGCCTCAAAATCATACCAGTCGTGTTCGTTATCCGATACGTCAATTTCGCCTGGCAGGCTGGTACGCGGGTCCTGGCCGTCTCGCCCCTGCAGGACGGCTACTTCGATTTCCCTGCCTTCGATGCCGGCTTCCACGACAACTTTGGGATCCAGCTCTCTGGCGAACTCAATGGCCTGCCGAAGACCCTTCGGGGAGGTCACGCGGGTGATGCCCATCGAGGAGCCTGCCCTCGCGGGTTTCACGAAGACCGGAAAGCTCAGTTGGCTGGCACGTTGGAGGCAGGCGTCCGCGTTGTTCTGCCACTGCCTGTCTGTGATGACTTCATATGGACCCACACGTAGGCCCGCTGATTCGAAGACGACCTTCATGAAGTGCTTGTCCATGCCGACAGCGGATGCCAGTACGCCTGCCCCTACATAGCGGACGTCAGCCATTTCCAGCAGTCCCTGCAAGGTCCCGTCCTCACCGAATGGGCCATGCAGCAGTGGCATGACGACGTCGATTCCACCGAGGCTACGTGGCGGCTGGTCCGGGGCGGTCACTACGAGTTCCTGCCCACCATCCACCTCTGACGTGAGTGAGACACCGGAGAGGGTAACCGTTTCATGGGAGCGGGTGACCTCCGGGAGGGTCTCTGACCGCAGAGACCACTGCGATGGATCCCCTGACATCAGGGACCACTGGCCGTCGCGTGTAATGCCGATGGGGACGACGTCGTACTTGGTCTTGTCAATGGCGTCCAGGACGCCGGCTGCGGTCACGCAACTCACGGCGTGCTCGCTGGATCGTCCACCAAAGAGAATGGCAATGCGGGGTTTGCGGCTCACTGCGGCCCTTCGGCTTTCAGCTCACGGGCCAATAAACGGGGGCCAAGTTCGGCAACGGAAATTTTGCCACGAAGGACGGCAACCACATTCTCTGTGATGGGGACAGAAACGTTGAGGTGTGTAGCGGCATCCAGAACAGCTTGCGCTGACTTGATGCCCTCTGCTGTCTGGTTCATGCGGTCTGTGACTTCTTCCAGCGACAGTCCCTCCCCCAGTAGGCGCCCGGCAGTGTGGTTGCGGGACAGTGGTGAAGAACAGGTGGCGATCAGGTCTCCCATACCAGCCAGCCCTGCCATGGTCTCTGCCTTGCCGCCGAGTGCCAGCGCCAATCTGGTGGTTTCTGCGAGGCCGCGTGTGATCACTGACGCCTTGGTGTTGTCCCCCATCTGACGGCCTTCACAGATGCCAACGGCGAGGGCAATGACGTTTTTGACGATCCCGCCTATTTCGGTTCCAACGACGTCCGTGTTGGTGTAGGGGCGGAAGTACGGCGCTGTGCAGCGGTTCGCGATGCGGACAGCGACGTCCTGGTCCGTGCAGGCCACCACGGACGCTGTGGGTTCCTGACGGGCGATTTCCATGGCGAGGTTGGGACCGGACACCACCGCTATCTGGCGTGCTGGAAGGTCCAGTTCTTCCGCGATGACCTGGCTCATGCGTGAATCGGTGCCCAGCTCGAGCCCCTTCATCAGCGACACCACCAGGACATCCGGGCCAATCAGCGGCTTCCATTCCCGTAGCTGGGCGCGAAGAGTCTGGGCAGGAACGGCAAGAACCACCATGGTGACTCCAGCAAGTGCCTCGGCCACCAGCGGGTACGCCACGATGTTCTTTGGCAGGGCGATGTCATTCAGGTACTGCCGGTTACGGTGTTCGGCATTGATCTGATCCGCTATCTCGGGACGCCGGGCCCACAGTTTGATGTTCACGGCCGGGTTGGAGTCCGCCAGGATTTTAGCGAACGTTGTACCCCAGCTTCCAGCGCCCAGTACAGCAATGGCACCATCTGCGGCGTGGCCTCTCACAACTGGCCATCCTCGTAGTCGCGCCCGGTCAGCCGCTGCTTTTTGGCGCGCGGATCCCAGCGCTCCGTAGGCGGTTGTTCCTGCCGCAACTCAGCAACAAGAACGGTCAAGGCAGCCATGATTCGTTCAGTTACTTCCTCAAGAACGGCCCCGGTCATGGGACGGTCGCGAAAGTCGGAGATATCCACGGGGTCCCCCACAACAAGCCGGACCTTCTTTCGTGGCCATAGGTGCAACCGCCGGGCATAGCGAGGGAAGACCTCCTGGGCGCCCCAGTGGGCAATGGGCACAATGGGTGCGCCAGTCTGCAGTGCAAGGCGGGCAGCACCGGTGTGACCCTTCATGGGCCACAGATCCGGGTCTCGTGTCAGGGTGCCTTCGGGGTACACAATGATCCCGCCGCCGTCATCGACGATCTCGCGGGCCAGGTTCAGCGGCCTACTTGCGCCGGCAGAAATTCGCTCGACGGGGATCTGCCGTGCCGCGCGGAGGGTGGCTCCCACAATGGGCACGTTGAACAGCGAAGCCTTGGCCAGGAAATGGGGCATCACGTTCTGGTTGTACAGGAAATGCCCCACCACCACCGGATCAATTTCCGTGACGTGGTTTGGGCACACAATGAAACCGGTGTCCTGTGGAAGCTTCTCGATACCGGACCACTCTTTGGTCATCAACAGGTTCATGACCGGACGCAGTGTGTTGGCCAGGAAGCTGAAGGTGAGCCGCGACTTCCGGGTCTCACTCATCCAGTGACCCTACGCTGCATTGGTACGTAGGTCGATATCCACTCCGAGACCTTCGAGCTTCTCCTGAAAACGCTCATAGCCCCGGTTGATCAGTTCGATCCCCGTGACGTGGGAAACGCCGTCGGCTGCCAGTGCCGCAATCAGGTGGCTGAATCCGCCGCGCAGGTCAGGAATGTCGATGTCTGCGCCTTTAAGCTGCACGGGACCGGAGATGACGGCTGAGTGCTGGAAGTTCCGTTGCCCGAACCGGCACGGAACACTGCCGAGGCATTCGCGGTGCAACTGGATATTTGCTCCCATGCGAACCAGCGCCTCAGTGAAACCGAAACGGTTTTCATACACCGTCTCATGCACGATCGATACGCCACTGGCCTGGGTCAGTGCTACTACCAGTGGCTGCTGCCAGTCCGTCATGAATCCTGGGTGAACCCCTGTTTCCAGGACCAGCGGCTTGAGATCTCCGCCTGGGTGATAAAAGCGGATGCCGTCGTCATTGACGTCGAAAGCGCCGCCGACCTTGCGGTAGGTATTGAGGAAAGCGGTGAGGTCCTGCTGATCCGCGCCCTCAACATAGATGTCTCCGTGCGTCACCAGTGCGGCAGAGGCCCAGGAGGCTGATTCGTTGCGGTCCGGTAGCGCCCGGTGGTTGTAACCGGTGAGCTCTTCCACGCCTTCGATGCGGATCACCCTGTCCGTCTGGACGGAGATGATGGCACCCATCTTCTGCAGAACGGCAATGAGGTCCATGATTTCGGGTTCAATCGCGGCACCGGCGAGCTCGGTGATGCCCTGCGCACGGCACGCGGTGAGCAGCACCTGCTCGGTAGCGCCCACGGAGGGGTACGGAAGCTCAACCTTGGCACCGTGGAGTCCCTTGGGCGCGGAGATGGAGATACCGCCGGGACGCTTCTCCACCACAGCACCGAAGTTGCGGAGCACCTGCATGTGGTAATCAATGGGGCGATCGCCAATTTTGCATCCGCCGAGGTCCGGGATGAACGCTTCGCCGAGGCTATGCATCAGGGGGCCACAGAACAGGATGGGGATCCGGGAATCTCCCGCATGGGCGTCGATTTCACGGGAGGGCGCGGTCTTGGCGTTCTGAGGATCCATGGTGAGGTCCCCAGTGACTGGGTCCTTGGTAACTTCCACACCATGAATGGTCAGCAACGAGGTGACGACGTCGACGTCCTTGATCTCCGGAACGTTCCGGAGAATGGACGGCGTGCTGCCCAGCAGGGCGGCGACCATAGCCTTGGGAACGAGGTTCTTTGCCCCGCGTACCGCTACTTTGCCGTTGAGCGGAACACCGCCGCGAATGGTCAGAACGCTATCCATGAACACCTGTTTTCCTCGAAATATCCAAGCCTCCCAACACTAAAGGCTCCAGATAATCATAGGAGCTAGAGTTACCAGACTGAAATGCAGCACGCTGATCTGTTACCGCACACGGATCAGGTCCGCGCAGGCAAAGTCCTTGGTTTCCAGCTGGGACGCGTTGATTCGTAAGCTGTGATGTCCTCTTCGTGGCGCAGGGTGAGACCAATATCATCCAGGCCTTCCATAAGCCGCCAACGCGTGTAGTCATCGATGGTGAACGGTGCCACCAGAGTGTCACACGTGACCGTTCGGGACTCGAGGTCAACGGTGATCTCCGTTCCGGGGTGGTTTTCCAGAATTTTCCAGATCTGTTCGATGTCCTCCTGCGCTACCTCCGCAGCGAGAAGCCCCTGTTTTCCGGAGTTTCCCCTGAAAATATCTGCAAAGCGCGAGCTGAGGACCACACGGAATCCGTAGTCTTTCAGCGCCCAGACAGCGTGCTCCCGGGAAGATCCGGTTCCGAAGTCGCGTCCAGCCACCAGTACGGAACCGCGGGAGAATGGTTCCTTGTTCAGAATGAATTCCGGGTCCTTCCGCCAGGCGGAGAAGAGGGCATCTTCAAACCCGGTGCGGGTGATCCGCTTCAGATACACCGCAGGGATGATGGTGTCAGTATCAACGTTGGACTGACGCAGCGGCACGCCAATGCCGGTGTGGGTGATGATCGGTTCCATGGCGGTGCTCCTAGGCTGCGTTGCTGGCTGGTTCGGTGGCTGCTGCGGCTGTGGGCAGCGGATCGAGGTCCGACGGCGAGCTGAGGGTGCCGCGGACGGCGGTGGCTGCTGCGACAACCGGTGAGACCAGGTGCGTTCTGCCGCCCTTGCCCTGGCGTCCTTCAAAGTTGCGGTTGGACGTTGACGCGCAGCGCTCCCCCGGTGCGAGCTGGTCCGGGTTCATGCCAAGGCACATGGAGCAGCCAGCGAACCTCCATTCCCCGCCGAAGTCAGTGAAGACCTTGTCCAGTCCTTCGGCTTCGGCCTCGAGCCGGACCCTTGCTGATCCGGGGACCACCATGAAGCGGATGTTCGGGTCCTTTTTCCGTCCACGGATGATGTCTGCTGCGATGCGTAGATCCTCTACCCGGCTGTTGGTGCAGGAACCGAGGAATACGGTGTCCACCCGGATGTCTTTCATGGGCGTCCCGGGAACCAGATCCATGTAGGTCAGCGCGCGTTGGCAGGCCGCCTGGTCATTCTCGTCCTGGAAGTCCTCCGGTGCTGGCACCGACTGGGACAGTGACACCCCCTGCCCGGGATTGGTTCCCCAGGTGACGAATGGCTCCAGTGTGTCTGCGTCCAGGTTGACCTCGGCGTCGAACACGGCGTCGTCGTCGGTTTTCAGTGATGTCCAGTATTCGACGGCGGCATCCCAGTCCTCGCCCTGTGGGGCGTGCGGTTTGTCCTTGAGGTAGTCGAAGGTGGTTTGGTCCGGGGCGATCATGCCGGCGCGGGCACCGGCTTCGATGGACATGTTGCAGATGGTCATGCGGGCTTCCATGGAGAGGCTGCGAATGGCGGATCCGCGGTATTCAAGGACGTAGCCCTGGCCTCCGCCGGTGCTGATCTTGGCGATCACAGCGAGGATGATGTCCTTGGAAGTTACACCGGGCTTCAGGGTGCCTTCCACGTTGATGGCCATGGTTTTGAAGGGATTCAGCGGCAGGGTCTGCGTAGCCATGACGTGCTCCACCTCGGAGGTGCCGATGCCCATGGCCAGCGCCCCGAAAGCGCCGTGGGTGGAGGTGTGGGAGTCCCCGCAGACAACGGTGAGGCCTGGCTGGGTGAGGCCCAGTTGGGGGCCGACGACGTGGACGATTCCCTGCTCGGCGTCCCCGAGGGAGTGGATTCGCACCCCGTATTCTTCGCAGTTGTTGCGCAGCGTCTGGATCTGTTTGCGGCTGGTGGGCTCGGCGATCGGTTTGTCGATGTCGATCGTGGGGGTGTTGTGATCCTCGGTGGCGATGGTGAGATCCACTCTCCGCAGGGGCCGGTCCGCCATCCGCAGACCCTCGAATGCTTGCGGCGATGTGACCTCGTGGATGAGATGAAGGTCAATGTAGAGAAGGTCCGGCTGACCGTCCTCGCCTTTGCGGACCAGGTGGTCTTCCCACACCTTTTCGGCGAGTGTTTTCTTTGTATGACCGGCCATGGCCAGCTCCCTCCACGTCATGAGTGCAGCAACTTGTTATCTGCAGAGACTTGCATCTCAGATAATGAGACGGCAATATCAGTCTATGGACAACTCTAGCGGTGTCGGCGTGATTGATAAAGCAGCTATGGTGCTGGATGCTCTCGAAGCCGGCCCTACTACCCTTGCTCAATTGGTCGCGGCTACCGGATTGGCGCGTCCCACGGTCCACCGGTTGGCTCTGGCCCTGGTGCATCACCGGCTGGTTGGCCGCGACATGCAGAACCGGTTTGTGCTGGGTACACGTGTGGTGGAACTGGCTGCAGCCGCGGGTGAAGACAGGCTGATTGCCTCCGCCGGTCCTGTACTGCTGGCCCTACGAGACGCCACGGGAGAAAGCGCACAAGTGTTCCGGCGCCAGGGAGAATGGCGTGTGTGTGTGGCTTCTGCTGAACGCCCTATCGGGCTCAGGGACACCATTCCCGTTGGCACCCAACTCACCATGAAGGCCGGTTCAGCCGCTCAGGTGCTGCTCTCGTGGGAGGACCATGACCGCTTGGTGGAAGGGCTGCACAACGCGCGCTTCACGCCTACTGTGCTGGCTGGCGTCCGACGTCGGGGCTGGGCTCAGAGCCTCGGGGAGCGGGAGTTGGGGGTGGCGTCCGTTTCGGCACCGGTTCGAGGGCCGTCCGGGCGCGTGATCGCCGCTGTTTCGATTTCCGGCCCCATGGAACGTTTAACGCGCCAGCCTGGGCGGCTTCATGCCGAGGTGGTTTCCAAAGCCGCAGCAGAGTTGACGGAGGCCCTGAAGGTTTCCACAGATAGCGTGGCCTAGCGCTGGAAGTGATCCCACCCGGACTGTTCCAGCGGTGACCCGTCCATCGTCACGCCGCTACCTTCGGCCACACTGCCTATGGCGGCAAAGCCTTCCGGGAGTGTTGCCCCGCGTGGAAAGCAGGCCAGCAGCCCGTGGTCCTCTCCCCCACCCAAGACCCAGTCCATGGCATTGATGCCCAGGTGATTCGCGGCCTCGCATAGCTTGTCCGCGAAATTGCCCAGCGCGCCGCCGTTGTAGTCAAGTGCTACGCCGCTCGCAGTTGCCAGACGCTGGCCGTCGCGTACCAGTCCGTCGGAGATATCCATCATGGCCGTCGCTCCTGCGGCTGACGCCGCTGGGCCCAGTTTCAGCGGAGGCCAAGGCCTGGACTGGCTCTGCGTCAATGATCTGAGAGAGGCGGGCAGCGCGGCTTCGCTCCGGCTGTCCTCGAGAATCGCCAAACCGGCTGCTGCATATCCGAGATTGCCACCCACCGCGATGAGTTCTCCGACGGATGCACCACTGCGTAATACCGGGTTCCGGCCTTCAAGATCACCGGTGACCGCCGCGGTGACCACTATTTCGTTGCCTCGGCCGAGGTCCCCTCCCACTATGGAGCAGCCAGTGGCCCCCAGCCGCCGGATGGCTGCGCTCAGACCGTCAGCCAGGTCCTCCACCCAGGCAACTGGCGTGCTGGCGGGCAACGTGAGGCTGACGACGAGGGACGTAGGTGTGGCTCCCATTGCGTTGATGTCGGAGAGGTTTTGCGCTGCGGATTTCCAACCGACGTCGAACCCTGTGGAGCCATACCCGCTGGACCAGGACAGGCGGAAGTCCTGGTCCTGGACGAGTGTGTCTATGGAGATGACGGTGCGCTTGTCAGGCGCAGCGATCACTGCGGCGTCGTCCCCGGGGCCTACGATCGGGGTTCGCGGTTCGAGCCGGGGGAAGATGCGTTCGAGGAGCGCGCCTTCGCTGATGTCTCCAACGGTCTGGTTGGTCATCGGCCACTCATTGCTCTGGCCAAGGCATCGCGGAAGTTGTTGTACCGGGTAATTTCCGCTGTCACTGGCGCCACTACTGCCTGCTCAGCTACTGTCCCGATGGCCGCTGTCAGCTTCCGGCGGGCCCGCCGCGCCCTTCGTCTGGCTTCGAACCGAGCGACGACGGCAGAAAGGACGCTGAGCACAACGCCCAACAACAGCCCGGTCACCACGAGGAGGGTGGGTACGGGGAATCCTTCCACTTCGGGCGTGGGACCAAGACTGAACTGGAAGTATCCTGCCGCGAATATGACGGTAAGCCATAGCAGTCCGGCCAGTGCCGCAGTCAGGGCAAGCCACTGGATCATTCCGACGAGAGGCCACCACCATGACTTCTTTTGGGCGCCGAGATCGGCCCCTGCGATCGCTTGATCCAGCGAATCGGGCAGCGCCTCAGCGTTTGACCGTGCGGCACGAGTGACGGCGGCCCTCCACGGTTGGGGAATTCCTTCGCTTGCCCGGTCTCCGAAAGTGCGGACTGCCGAGTCCGCTTGGGCAAGCTGTGCGGGGCCGGCCTGCGGGAGGGATGTGCGGTTGACCAGCGGGTTGATGTCTTCCCTGTGCAGATTTAAACGCCTCAGCGGGTCTCTCCGAAATCTACCCAGCCAGCGCGTCACCGGCCAACCTGTTCCCGCGTGCGCCCGGCGGCGGTAGGAGTGCTCGACGGCGTCGACCACGACGTCCACCGATGATGCTTTGGCAAGTGCTGCGGTGAGGCTTCGGCGTTCGGCTTTGTCCGGTTCTGATATCTTTCCGCCGCGTTGGTCATCCTGCCCGGCGGAGCTCTCCAGAGCCTTCGCGGCGGCCGATGCGTCAGCGGCCAAACGCTCGGATGCCGCAGATCTTTGGTCCGCGAAGGCGCGGATTGCGCCCCGGAGTTCGGAGACGCCGTCGCCTGTTGTTGCTGACGTGGTCCGGATGGAGACTTTCTTCAGGCCGTCATCGGCAAGGATCCCCTGCAGTGAGGCAAGAACCGGTTTGACCTCTTTTTCGGCCAGTTTGTCGATCTGGTTCAGGACCACCATGGTGACGGCACCGTGTGATGCGAGTGGTCTGAGGAAGTCGTGGTGAAGGGCTGCGTCAGCGTACTTCTGTGGGTCGAGGACCCATACGAGCACATCAACTTGCCCTGCAAGGCGTTCGACGACGTCACGATGCTGGAGGGCCGTTGAATCGAAATCAGGCAGGTCCAGCAGGATGACGCCGCCGGGAACACTCTTGTTGTTGCGTTTATTCTCTGAGGCCAGGTTTTCTTCTGGCATGACGTGGCGCTGGGTGACTTCCAGCCAGTCCAGGAGTGGTTCGCTGTTCTCGGTTCCCCACACTGCTGCGAGGGGCTCGGAGGTGGTGGGTCTGCGCGCGGCCACTGATGCCAGTGGTTGGCCGGTCACTGCGTTGAAGAGCGATGATTTGCCGCTGCCGGTTGCGCCGAAGAAACCGACGACGGTGTGCTCTGAAGATAGTGAACGCCGTCCGGAGGCTCGTTCGAGGACTGCTGTCACGGGGGCAAGGGACTCTTCCGGCAGTCTGCCCTCGGCAAGGTTCCTGGCGTCGTCGAGCGCCTCAAGTTGGTTGCGTAAGGGTGATCCCTGGGCCGCTTTGCGGTGCCGGCTCACTGTTGTTCCTCGGTTGCGGGATTGCTGTTTACTGGCTGCCCTGTTGCAAGTGCGAGCTCCTTGAGTTCGGCGGCAAGCTTGTGGAGGGTCTGGGCCTGGTTTGCGCTGCTGGATTCTCCGAGTAGTTCGAGGAAACGGCGCTTTTCTTCATCCAGCAGCGTGGCACAGCGTGTGTGCAGATCCTTGCGTGCTCTGGCTGCGAGTCTGCGTACCGCGTCTTCGCCGAATACGGCTTCGAGTACTTTCTGGCCGACGACGGCGGATCCACCGGCGATCCCAATTTCGAGTCCTGTGAGTCCAGCGGTTGTGGCAAACACGACGATCATCAGGGCGACGGCCAGTCCATTGACGCCGAAGGAGAGCATGCGGGCTGTGAAGCGCTTGTTGGCGCCTTCTTTCTGGATCATGGTGAGCAGGTCACCTTGCCAGGCGCGTATCTCGCTGGCAGCGCGGTCGCTGAAGTTTGATGGCAGCCGTGACATGTCTGTGGTGTGTAGCAGGGACCGGCCGGCTGGGTCGTCGCGCCAGCGTTGGTCTGTTTGTTCGGCTGCTTTCGCTGCCTGATCAATGATGACGGCTTGTAGGCCGGTTTCGATGGCGGTTTCCACGGTGACGGCGGGCGTGGGTTTGCCGGTGAAGAAGGACCCGACGCGGTCGCGGAGACGGCCGATCCCGGATTCGAGGGATCGGAAGAACTCGCCGGTGCCGACAAAGTCCTGCCATCGGGCCAGTACTTCTCCGCGCAGCAGTGTCCCGTCTTTTGTTGATTCGAGGATGCGTTCGACGGCGTCCTGGTAGGCAGTTTCCGCGTCGGTAGCCAACCTGTTGGCGGCCTTCTGCTGATTTTCTGCTGCTTCGGCGACGATGGTGACTTTGTCGGCCAGGCCTTTGACTGCGCCGGTGAGCGTGCGGCGTGCGATGTCTGCCCGTCCGGCGGCATCTTGGGCGATGCTGGTGAGCCATTCCTTGATGGGCTGGACTGTTTCCCGTGGGAGCATTCCGAGGTTGTCCAGCGGTGTCTCGGGTATCACGAAGATGGGTGCGTCTCCGAGGCCTTGTTGTTGGAGCATCCGGGTGAGGTCTTCGGTGATTTCTTCTGCCGCGCCTTGGGGTACGCGATCCAGTACGACGGCGACGAGGATGTCTCTGGAGGCGGCGTCGAGTAGGAGTTTCCAGGGGACGGCGTCTGCGTACCGGTTGGCGGTGGTGACGAAGAGCCAGAGGTCTGCGGCTGCGAGCAGTTGTCCTGCGAGCTGTCGGTTGTCGTCGGAAATGGAGTCGACGTCGGGTGCGTCGAGGAGCGCTACGCCTTGGGGAATCTGTTCGTCGCCGACGAGGACCAGTGATCCAATGGCTGATGCGTCCGGGTCTACCCCCGCGTGGTCGGCAGCCTTCTCGGGCGTGCCGGACTCAACCACGACCCCGGTGACTCTGCTGAGGTTAGGAAGGACGCGTTGGTCTGCGAACCACCGACGGTCCTCAGGGTGATGCAGCAGGATGGGTTGGCGTGTGGTCGGCCGGATGGCACCCGAGCGGGTGACCGGATGGCCGGCCAGGGCGTTGACGAGTGTCGACTTCCCGGCACCCGTGGAACCCCCGACGACGGCGAGTAGTGGCGCGTCCAGGCTCTGGTAGCGCGGGAGTATGTAGTCATCGATTTGGGCCACGGCTGCTTGGGCTGCCGTGCGGGCTTCGACTGAAGCAGGGAGATTCAGCGGTAGGGCAATCTTGGTGAGTGCATCCTGTCCGCGTTTCAGAAGGACAGTTGGCGGGTCTGGTGCAGAGTCTCCAGCGCTGGTGCCGACGTTCGTTTTCACAACACCATCATGTCAGGAAACTTGCGCTAGCAAGCGCTGTTGCAAGGCGTGGTTTCGTTGCAGTTGGGAGTAGCAGAAGGGCCCCGGACCGAAGTCCGGGACCCTTCATTTTTGTGACCCCAGCGGGATTCGAACCCGCGTTACCGCCGTGAGAGGGCAGCGTACTAGGCCGCTATACGATGGGGCCCTAGTACTAAACAACCGTGCAAGTCTACACGATCTTTAGCGCTGGGATACCAGGACTCGAACCTAGAATGTCGGTACCAGAAACCGATGTGTTGCCAATTACACCATATCCCAAAGCAGCTTCTGAGCTGGATCACCGGGCAAGACCCGGACGTTCCAACGCCTCAGCACGAGTAAGAACTATACCCGATGAGCGAACCAAACTACAAAACCAGATCGAGCTGGCACTCCACAGACGAACCACCACAGCTATTGGTGAGTGGACCACCAAAACCACTGCCATACGTAAACTCGATTCGGAGTACCAACTTCCAGCCAGATAGGATCGCTCAAGCAGGACGCTTATTTGGTAATCATTAGGGGGACTCATGGCTCTACGTCTAACAGTTATTGGCACTGGCTATCTCGGAGCGACGCATGCCGCTGCAATGGCCGAACTTGGGTTCGAAGTACTCGGCGTCGATGTTGATCCAACGAAGATCCAAAGCCTAAACGATGGAGATCTCCCCTTCCATGAACCTGGGTTGCCAGAACTACTTCAAAGGCATGTCTCGTCGGGAAGATTGCGCTTCACAACCTCGTTCGAAGAAGCAGGAGCCTTCGGCGACGTGCACTTCATTGCGGTCGGCACTCCCCAACGAGCGGGTGAGCATAGCGCAGACCTTACTTATGTGGACTCCGCAATCAAGTCCTTGTCCGCGTCGCTCACGAAAGACAGTCTGATAGTGGGCAAGTCGACTGTACCGGTTGGAACCGCTCGGCGACTCGAGACGCTCGTACGGGAAACAACTCCGCCTGGAGTTAGAGCGGAACTAGCCTGGAACCCCGAGTTCCTCAGAGAGGGCTTTGCCGTCGAAGACACTCTTCGGCCAGACCGCCTTGTGATCGGCTGCAAATCAGATACTGCCGAACGTCGCCTGAGGGAAGTCTACGCCTATTCACTTTCGCTTGGCACACCACTAATATGCACGGACTACGAGACAGCGGAACTCGTAAAAGTCGCAGCCAACGCCTTTCTCGCGACCAAAATTTCATTCATTAATGCCTTTTCAGAGGTAACGGAAGTAGTGGGCGGAGACATTCGAATCCTGGCGGATGCAATTGGCCACGATAAACGAATCGGTCGGCAATTTCTAAACGCTGGAATTGGTTTTGGGGGTGGTTGCCTTCCCAAAGATATTCGCGCGCTACAGGCCAGAGTTAGCGAGCTGGGTCTTGATAGAACAATGACCTTCCTGAACGAAATTGACGAAGTAAACTTGAGGAGGCGTGACAGAACCGTCTTCCTAGTAGAAGAACTACTGGAGAACTTAGAGGGAGCACAAATCGCTGTACTTGGGACAGCATTTAAGCCGAACAGTGATGATGTCAGGGACTCCCCGGCTCTTGACGTTGCCGCTCGTCTATATGCATCTGGTGCGGAAGTCAGTGTTTATGATCCACAAGCGAATTCCAATTCGGCGAAACGCTTCCCAAGGCTGAACTATTGCGACTCAATAATTGAGGCTACTGAGGAAGCTGACGTTGTCCTGCTCCTGACTGAGTGGCAGCAATTCAAGGAACTGCAACCTGCACAGCTAGAATCGCTTGTCCGTAGGAAGAACATTGTAGATGCTCGCAATGTGTTGAATGTATGCCAGTGGGAAGAAGCCGGTTGGCAGTATAGGGCGCTAGGTCGAAAATCAGGCAGCTGAGACATGTTGACGGCTGGCCTCCCCAGTTCCTCAGGTAAACATGACAGACCTTGTCGGTTAATCGATACAGGCTGAGGTGCTGCCTCGGAAAAGCGCGGGCATTGTGAGGATGAAGCAGGGACCGGCCCCAATCAGGACTCATGTTCTAAGAAGCAAAAGAGAGAACTATGACTGGCGAACATACCGTAGGTTTTGTAGACAAAATTGACTCGGACAGGATCACCGTTAGTGGCTGGGTGCGCTGCGGAGCGGACGGCGCAATTCCGAATGTTAGTGCACTCATCGGGGGGGAAACCCTCGGAGTTGCGACCATCGGAAAAGAACGACTGGATGTTGTCCAGAATACGGGCCAGTCCAATCGCGCCTTTACGGTGCAACTTACTAGTCCAATCACCGCCGTACAGGTCTTAGGTGGTGGCTTCCAGGTCGTTGCCGAACTACTCGCAACCCAGGCGCTACTCCGTTTATCTAGCGCAGTAAAGGCCAGCGAGGCAAAATCCGCGCTCATTGAACTTTCCCGCCAAGTGTTTGATCCCAAGACTGTTATTACTGACCTGGACCGCGATGTCGACGCGGACGAAATTCACCGGGTAGACGCCAACCGAGCGGGTGCAGCCGGTCAGCTCAGCCCGTTGCTGTTTCCCATCGGTCTGCGGTCTCGTGACAAATCGACACAGCTAGGACGCGAAGGTCATCTTTTTCTAACCGGTGGATCAAACGCCCTTCACACCCAGTACGCTCTCCCTGAAACTCCCGATGGTTTCAGGCTACTTGAAAACCAGACCTCGAAATGGGCCGAGCTTATTCGCGCCCGTCATCGCGAAGTGTCAGATTTGGGTCCGATATTTTTACAGACTGTTATTCCCGAGAAACTTACCACTATGCGACGACTTGCCCCGCTGAATATATCGGGGCCCACCCCGCTGCTGGAGCGTATAGAGCACGAACTCCATGCCGACCCCTTTTGGGTTAGCGGATTGGAGATCTTCGAGAACTGGGATAGTCCCGTCGATCCATGGCAGCGCAATGACTCCCATTGTTCTCCGGCCGGGTCATTGGCAATTGCACGAGCACTCATCGAGAAGCTCCCCAACTGCGACAGAGGAATTCTACAGGATGTGCCACTCGACCGAAAAACTTACCGGGACGGCGATCTCTCAGAACGTTTTTTCGGTACTCCCATCTGGGACGAACATCTCGAGCCAGCTTCCAGTTTTCTGGCAGAAGCAGACAGTGCAGTTGAGAATACTATTTCGGTCAATCCGGATAGAGGCGTCGTAGGCACGCATATGGCTTGGCGAAATCGGAAGGCACCCATTCAAAAGTGTGTCGTAGTCTTCGGAAACTCTTATTTCGGCTCAAGCGCTAGTGAGCCAGCGAAGCTCGGGTGGTGGTTCGCACGAATGTTTGCCGAGTACCACTTAGTATGGAGCCCTGCCGTCCACATAGATTATGTTTCTCACGTCGAGCCCGATTTCGTAATTGCGCAGACCATCGAGCGATTTCTCGGCAAGATCCCGAGCTCCTGACGTTAAAAAAGCGAATTTGCGCCGGCATCCTTATGAATGTAGCGACGGCTCTTCAACTTTTCTGGCTCTTCGCATCTAAGCGTGGTTCAGGGTCTTTTCCCGGTATGGTCTGCACTTGGTGTCATAGCGTCGTAGCAAAAACATCGTTGGACTGAGGGGCTTGCAGGTGACGCGCACGGCGTTGACGTTTGCTGACCGGGCCGACATCGCAGTGGAGATCGGGCGGGTAGGACGCACCGGCAGATCGCTGTGGAGCTGGGACGGTATCACACTGTGATTTGGCGGGAGCCGAACCGTAATTCGACGACGATCCGCGGATACCGCACGGTCACCGCCGACACCAAGGGGACACAATATGTGTAACGGGTGCCGACAACACTGGATCGGCTCAGCACGGATCACGTTCATCCGCGACGAGCCGACAAGTCTGCAGAACCAATTAACCACTGAGATACGTCGGCCGTGAGGGTCTTGGCTCTTGCATCGAACGAGTGCAAATTGATGATCTCAGTTGCTTGGGCGGCTCGTTCTTCTGCCGTGCCGAAGGCCGGGAGACCGTCCGGTCCGCACAACCAGCGCAATTCATCGACACTCTCATATACCTGAACCATGCTCCCAAATACTTCTTCTAAACCCTCGACAGCATCGCTGATAACGGGGGTTCCGCATGCGACAGCGTCAAAAAGCCTGTTCTGAATAAACCCCTCTTTCGCCATGTCGGGCCAGTGATCTGCTAGTACGCGTTTCGAGGATCGATAGAACGCACCTAGATCCTCGTTCTTGACGTGCACACCCTCGAACATCTTCGGTTCCAAGACTTCCTCCCAGCCTTGCCCAACGATGCGCAAGTCAACGCCGGAAAGCAGCGCGTCCGCAACCACCTTCCGATCGCGATTGTGCGTGTTGGCACCCACAAAAGTGGTCGGTCGAAACCGATCGTCAGAAGAAAGCGAAGGGAGATGGAATCGGGTCACATCGGTGGCCTGGAGTAACGGCGTAACTTTCCGGCCACTTAAGTTTGTCATCTTCGCCGACCACGAAAGGGACGAAGCATATACTAGATCAAACGCACGTAATTCATCGACCGTTACGTCATCAGGATGGCTAATAACCCACAGGACGTTGAGCGCCCCGGGAATCGGGTTGACCGTGTCTAGTCCTCTAAGAACTAGATTGACGTCATCGAATACTTGACTCCGGTCAATATTGTGGCCGTGCCTGTAAGTCACGACCTCCCTCTGCTGTCCGCGCAACGAGTCAGCAAGCGACCCGGCATAGTATGTGTCCCCCCAGCTGTCGCCTAAGCTGCCACCCGTAGCGGCGTACCGGATACCCCATCGCTGAGCGCGACTGTCCCGAGCACGAATGACTAATGGCCGGGGAGCAGGGATGAGATTGTTATCTCCACCCACGTGCATCAGCTCGAAACCCGCGCGGCTGAACTTTTCACGCTCCGTCTCGGGGAGCTGCCCATCCCAGCGTTCCATAAAGGCACGGCGGTTAGAGTTTATATTGCTCCCTCTTCCCGGGGTCTTACTCTCATGATGGGTTACCCTGGCCAGTGGCTCGACCACAAAATAGCCACCGGTGTCTTCAATCGCGCGTAAACAGAGATCGATATCCTCCATGCCGTTAACGAAGTACGGATCAAAGCCTCTGAGCCGAGCCACGTCCTCAGTTCTCCAGACCATACACGCTCCCGTGATGGCCGAAAACTTTTCCTGAGCAACGAAAGACGCGTCCTCAGGTGGGTGATTCGACAAGAAGTGTCCGGGCAAACAATTGGGAGCCATGAAAACTGTGCCTGCCGTCTGGATGGAGTCGTCAGGATACTGCAGCAATGGCTGAACAGCAATTACTGACGGATTTTCCAGGTGCTTTAGCATTGGTGCTAACCAATTATGCCGTACCACGGTATCGTTATTCAGGAAGCAAGTGTATTCACCCGTTCCCAGAAAGGCACCATAGTTCGACCCGACTGCAAAGTTCATATTCCGCGGCAGGCGAACGTAACGGACTCGAGGTTCGTCGTAGAACAATAGCCCGAGCGGCGCACTATAGTAATACGCAGACCCATTATCGACTATGATGACTTCTACATCAATGTCGCCCGAATGTTCCAGAACGCTTCGCACTGCTCGAACTGTCATAGACCAGTCCTGATAAACGGGTATAGAAATCGAAACCCGCCCCGGAACGGATTCTCGTTGATGCATGGCTTGCCAATCGACGAGGTTCTTACCCAGCACGACCCACTGCCACGCCTCTGACTCCCTGGTAGTAATGCGATCAGCGCCATCCCTATCATCCCAGTATTCGCAGCCTATAAAAGGAAGGAGCTGCGGCTCAGCAAGCCTTGAAATACGAATCGCGAAATCGTGGTCTACCCAGCGTTTTAAGTGGTCGTCGAACCCGCCCGCCTCGACTGCGAGCGCTCGCTGAACGGTCAGGACATTAAGGTCGATGTGGTTGACGACCAATAGATCCTCAACAGTACCCTGATATGCCCGGTATGTAACCTCACCTGCATTATGCAGTTCAAGTCCCGCGTATACGACTCGCGAGTCGACTTCCCGCGCTCCTTTGATGGAGAGCTCTAAATAATCCTCCGGCCATACATTATCTGTATCTAGGAAAGACACCCACTCCCCGAGTGCGCGAGCCAGCCCTTCGTTTCTGGCAGCACATACTCCGCCATGTTCCACGGATACAGGGACGATGCGAGGATCTGACGATGCCATGAGCTGGACGACGTCGCGAGTCGAGTCTGTCGAGCCATCATCCACAACAATCAGTTCCCACTCTTTCACTGATTGACGTTGTACAGATCGAATCGCTCTCGCTACAGACTCGGAGCGATTCCAGGCCGGCATAATAATGCTGACCAAGGGGGTGCCCTCTGGTATCTCGGGCAAAGAAACATCCGCTAGGCGCCGGCGCCAGCTGTCTTCGATGTCACCATTCCAATGTTTCGTGTTGCGCGACTTAGACCTGTACATCTGGGCCTTGAGCGTATCCACGACGTCTCGGCGCGCATGCAGGACCGAACCCCAAACCCATTCCCCCGAAGGTGAGTCGACGACGTAATCGTCAGGGGCGTGTTCCAAGAGCCATCCCAGGGTCCCCCCGGGATGCGCCTCTGCACTTGCAGAGGTGATTACGCGGTTTCGAGTGTTCAGCATGCGGGGAACGAGCAATGGGCCAATAGCAGGTTGGGCCTCCAAGGGTCGCCTGAACCACTTCAATACGTTGCCGAATTGCCCGTTCCTCCATGCCTCCCGCAGATGTGCTGGCCACGAGCGACTATCCATGAGTGGATGAGGAGACATATCCTTCGCCATGCCGTTTTCTAGAAAATCTTCCGCGGCCCGCTGCTCGGAGGAAAAGTATTGGCCGCTCTGAGCCGAGTACCAGTATCTATCAAAAATCCCGCTGGAGAGGAGTAGATCGAGATCGGAAAGTTCTTCAGAAAGTGATTTCACACCTGTCCTTAATGGATAGAGTTTGGCTGACGGAACACGCATATCGCCTAACATGAAGCTAACGGTCCGTCATGTGTCGGGCAAGCGGGGCTGTCCCAATGACGGACAACGGTTGGACCAAAGGGACCGCTGCGCTCGGTTTTTGGTCTCTATGGTCAGGAACAGAGGCGTGCGAGATAAACCATTCATAATCCCGATCCTGACGTCTCCAACTACGACCAGCGGTGCAGCGATCATAGAGCCCATCTGGACGCATCTTGCGCATCAACGGACTCCACGGAGCTGCTGGTGCTACAGAAGTCACTGTGAGCGCATCGTCGAGAACAAAGGTCTCTACCACCTCTCCCCGCCGAATATCCACGGTCAAGCCGTTCGGCTTTGCGGTGGGAACCCCGATCTCAATTTGAAAGTCCAGTGATCCCTGGCCCTCAAAGTCCCATCGAAACGTCCAGCCAGTTAAGCGACGAGTACGCCAATGGGAGCCATCGAAGGCGGCGGCCCATACCTGCTGCGAACCGTGCTCGTCTCGCTTATGGTAGAGCGCAACCGGGTGACCGTTGCAGAAAAAACCAAGCCGAACGTTGTTATTGATGAGCCCTCGACCAGGAGGAACCGGGTCCACTACACTCTCTGAATTTTCCACAATCGGGCGGGCTAGGACGCTTCCGGCAACGGAAGTCCAAGTCCGTAAGTCATTACTCCGGGCATAGTTTACTGTGTGAGTCGACTCGGCATCCGGTGAGTCGCGCCAAACCCAGAGTAGGTGCCATACGCCGTCCGGACCGAGGATGGGCGCATTCGTATCGAGATACGCGTTCCGTTTACCGCTCCCGCCAACAAGCGGGCCGTCTGACAAGCATCTGTATCTCCGGGAATCATCGTCCCAACTAAGCATGATGTAATCGCCGTCGCCGCTTATACCATCACGGTATGTGAACAACAGTTCACCTGTCGTCGTACGAAGAAATCTCGGGTACGTGACTCTCCGCTCACGATTTTCCTCCACCAAAACGCCAACTCGTTTCACCCGCTGAGGAGACACATCAGTGTCCACTACCCAATACTGAAGCTGTGACGCGTGCATGTTACCTGCCACATGAAGACTTCCCGCACTGTCGAAGCCGAGATCTACGTAATTATGGCTATCCCATCCGACAGTCGAGTCGAGCTTCTGAAAGTTCCACGTTAGGCCGTTCACGTTCCTACTGGCTATAGTCAAGACCCGCTCCGCATCAAAGAATGCAAGCACTTGAATGTCATTATGCTGCAGAAGAGTTGGTGGAACAGCCACGTCCGACACTACGTCTGCGACGACTTCCACGAACTCAACTACCCTAGAGTGCGAGGTTAGACCGATGGGAAACTTGACCAATACCTCGTCACGCGACTTCATGCTCATGTCAGTTCCCTACAGATCGCACTGTGGATGAGGAGAACGCAACACAAAACCGCAAGCGATTCCACCGATATCGAGCCCCTGATTAAACCAAAGGCTTCGCACCGTCCGATTCTCCTAGTTGGTTGTTGTGAGATGGTGGAGGTAAAGACCATATCCGCTCTTACTGTATTTCTCCGCTTGTTCCCGTAGCTGATCGCTGGTGAGGAATCCCTGATTCCACGCGGCTTCTTCGGGACAGCCAATGGATAATCCCTGACGCTTCTGCACGCTGCGTATAAACTCCGACGCCTCATTCAGAGAGTCAAAAGTTCCGGTGTCCAGCCACGCGGTGCCGCGCGGAAGGATCTCCACCTGCAGTCTCCCCTGATTCAAGTAAATACGATTCACATCGGTAATCTCGAGTTCACCACGAGGAGACGGCTTGAGATCCTTGGCTATCTCAACAACATCATTGTCGTAAAAATAGAGGCCAGGCACAGCAAAGTGACTTTTGGGTATAGCAGGCTTTTCTTCCAGGGAAACGGCACGGCCGGCATCATCGAACTCAACAACCCCGTACGCCATCGGATCAGCAACTCTGTACGCAAATATTACTGCGCCGTCAATGTCTGTGAACCTTTTAAGTTGCGCGCCCATACCCGCACCGTAAAAGATGTTATCACCGAGGACGAGCGCCACTTCCTCTCCCCCAATATGTTCAGCACCGAGGAGAAAGGCCTGCGCCAGCCCATCTGGCGAAGATTGCTGAACATAACTTATATTCACACCGAACTGCGAACCGTCCCCGAGTAGTCGTTCAAAAGACCCGGCGTCATGAGGGGTAGTGATAATGAGGATATCTTGGATTCCGGCTAGAATCAGCGTGGACAGTGGATAATAGATCATTGGTTTGTCATAGACTGGCATCAGCTGCTTACTGGTGCCTAAAGTGATCGGGCTGAGTCGAGACCCGCTTCCGCCGGCCAGAATTATTCCTCGCATAACAAAATCTTCCTCCGAATGAGCTCCAAAGTACAAACTGGAGAGCCGTCATGTCGATCCCACGCTCTAACTGCGGGCGAAACCGATGCTAGGGACTAGTACCGAAACTGGAACATTCCACCAAGTTAAGACCAACAGACCGAAACATCGCGCGCACACCATGCAACTGATCCTTCAATTCCGAATCATCGACTTTAATTTCTATCGCTCCAATTCCAAAGTCAGCGGCTAACAAAACTGCCGCAGCCAGATACGGATAGCATCCGCGTTTAATCCCCAGCCCTGGCCCCGAGTGTAACCAGGCATTACTAGAAATAGTCAGTTGATCCATCTGCAAGATGCCGCCCGAATATCTATCGGACGACAATACATTGAGGCCAAACAACCGATGCCTCCCCAAGCCATTCGCATGCGGCAATGGTGTATTGTCGTCAGACAAGATCATGAGGGTATCGCCAGACAGCGACGATTTGTCTGAGAATAGAACGGGATGAACGTTGACACTCCCTCGGCCCAAAAAGGATTGTATTGCCGAAGACGTACTCTGGCTAACAGCTGCATCGAAGAATAATCGACGGTCAGCAAACGCACCAAAGGCTAGGGAAGACGCCACCGCAAATCGATCTTGATCGAAATGCTCGATGTTATAGTCAATCCATAATTCCGGGTATAAGGGCTGAGAGTCGGACATTTCGCGAGTAGCCACAATTCCCGACCGCCCAAATGAATTTGGAACCCAGCGAAACTTCATCGACTGGTCCTCGCTTCCGCACAGCTCGTGATAAAGTCATCCGAAAAACCCGGTAAACTAACGCTTAGAATAGACACACTATACCCTTCCGGCAAACGGGCGAATAGCCGGCGATAGTGCTCAATAGCGGCCCCAGGAGACAGTTCTTGGGACACGAAAGCCCTGACTAACTTTTCATTGCTCCGCGCCTGGCAGGAAAATCCGCCCAAACCGCAAAGGCTTCCCAGGTCTTTCTCCGATTCGTCCGATAGATCGATTACACGCACGCGGTATGAACCTGCGGGCTGGCCTCGGACGAAGTTGGCCTCAATCCAATCACTCACTAATGCTTCCGGTCCGTCATTGGTGGCACTGGCGTTGGATACACGGACCTCGTAGTCGATACCCGACTCGCGAAGGCGCACTAGTCCCGCCATCGTAACTCCGTTAACTTCGACCATTGTCTGCTCTTGATGCGATTCCGTTTCAGCTCTAAGGCTGTATTGGAGCGTCCCGATCTCCAAGGAGAAGGCTACGAGGTCGAGTGTGGGATCGTTTGAATAGAGGACGACGTTCCGAGCAACTAGGTGGTCAGGTAAGTATGGACTAACCTCGGCTTCGAAGGGCCTGTCCCCAATAGCGGGTAGCCACTCATCTGCGGCTGCCACCCGTTTAGGGTCTTCGGCGAGGCCGTTGGAAAACTTCAACATCCGACGGGACATCTTGGCAGATGAGCTTTGTATCTCACCCGCTGTCCTCGTGATCTGATGACTGTGAATCCGCCGAAGAATCATGCTCTCGCCCGTATGACGTAGGTGAACCCCTGAACGGACCATCCTAAGGGCGATGTTATTGTCAACTCCGCTCTTGAGCGTCTCGTCATATCGAAAACGTGCAAAAACATCCTTACGAATGAGCCACGTAGGATGAGTCGGGTTATGTCCGTATCTCAGAGCCGTCTGTACATTGAATTTACGATGTACAAGTCGACTAAGCGCACCGGTGTCATTGTCGAAGTGTATGGAGACCCCAAAACTGCCATGATCTCCCGGCCCAAGTCCCTCCAATTGACGCTCCAACCTCCACGGGAGCATAATGTCATCGTCGTCATGCACGGCGATGAATGCGCCCTTGGATTCCTGCGTTCCGAAGTTGCGTGCTGCAGAAATCCCCTCATTACTCCGACGATGGTAGACAATTCTCGGATCATTAAAGGACGATATAATTGTGGGAGTGTCATCCGTCGATCCGTCGTCGACGACAATTACCTCAAAGTCCCCGAAGGTTTGCGCCAGTATAGAATGAAGGCAGTCGGCCAAGTAAGCACCACGGTTATATGTCGCGATAACGACCGAAACGAGCGGGTCGTCGAAGTGGGCGGAGGGTGTCCAAGACCGAAGATTACGGAAGATCGGCGCTGCTCGTTGAACCCTCCCTGCGTCAGACTGTCTCGGCCCTTCTGCCGGTACTTTTGCATTGAGCCTGCCAGCGAGCCTAAAGATTTCTAGATCTCGATAGTTCCACGAGATAGTCATGCTAAATCGCAAGGCACGCTCGATAAAATCCTCGATAGCCACGCCCATCCCGGAAATGTTCTCATCCAAGCCTCGGATTAGGTGGTAAGACTTGCGCCGGCAGGCTAAAAACCCCATCGAGTCTGTCCTGCTCATGCGAGTCGCATCCCAACGCTCACTGAGCCCGTCCCGACTGATCTGCACTACATCGTCATGGCTCATGTCGTTAAGTGGCCGCACAAGAAACATTTGCTGACTGATTAGGTCTGGGCCGCTCTCCCCGTCAAACCGTAGAAGTTCGTCCCAAGCGCTGGCGGAGACTACTATGCCAGCGGCCATCAGCACTAGGTATTTCGCCCCTAGACGACTAAAAGCCGTATTTACTCCCGTTGATACTGTTTGGTTTTTCGTGTATCTGATCAACTGAACATTTTCGCAATCGACATCTGACGTATCGAACGTTTCCGGGAGAACCACCAGGGTCAAGATCTCGGTCCGCGGCGGTATTGTACCGAGAGTCCTGCTTAGGTCACCCGCCGACGTCGACGATTCAACGCCAACAATAACCCCCAAAGGACGCTGCTCAACAGCCATTATGACTCAGTCCGCTCTGCTAGTTCGACTGTCATAGCCGGCTGAATATATGCCCTTGTGTCGCTAAGCGGACTTGAGAGCCAGCACTCCCCGATATAGCTCCGCACATCCTTAGTCTTTTGCTTCCATGGAAGCACCGTCAGCCCCAGTCTTTCTATGGGTGACGAGGCAGCCAACCTGGGCAATTTTATGTAGGAGGGCGCTAGTGCCTCTTGGATGTAGCAAAAAGGCCCTCGTAGAACCTTTGAATAGGTCCAGGAAAACTCGATACCCTCCACATCCTCGGAGAACTCTGCTAGCACCACAAAGTCCTTACTACTCAAAGGTTGGTAAATCTCAATCATCAACTCCATTGACGTACGAGGCTCGACGAAATTCCACTCATATGATGCTGAAGTTGCCATTTATCCCCTGCTAGTCCCGCGATGTACATGAATACGCTACAGAAAAGAATCAACCAGACAGAAGATTCAGTTTTCTTTAGAAGCCGTAGCCGATGGCCGCCTCTCGCCACATCCCCAAGCGGACTGATCAGCATCTACTGGCACATGATACGTGGCCGCAAAGTGTCGCGTGATGTGCCCGGAAGGGCGACCCCACACGGCTGCAATCGGTCCTGTGAAGGAAATCACCAACTTTCGTTCGTTGATGTCGTGCGGGCTGCTAGGGTCTATGCGAACGGCCCCCACTTTCCTGCATGGTCGTGGGTGCTGACCACCGTACGGCAACCTTACCCTACTACTACCCGTTGGGGTAGAATGTTCCCCAACCACTTAGTTTTTCCGATCACTTTGATTGCTATCCCAGATACGAGGACTTCAGTTACCTCAGACTGACAGCATTCCTCGCAACTCCCTGCCAAAATTCAGAGATAGCTCCGATGCATCAAAGCGGCCGACGTGAGTGCGGACTCGCCATCTGACATCTGAGTTAATGAATCTGTCAGCCCTTTGGAATGCCGCGACTAGCTCACCGACTGAATTATCTATCGCCATCTCGGCAATATCTCGAGTTAGATTTTCCCAGATCGCAGGAACGTTCGAAGTTATGACCGGAAGATCAAACGTCTGATAGAGGAGAATAGCTCCGCTGTTCAGCATACGATCGTACGCTGCCAAGCCGACGTCAGCAGCACGCATGTAGTACTGTACAAAATTCGCGGGTATTTTTTTTGGCTCGATGAGAACGTTAGCACTCATCTTGCAATTATTGACGAATTCGGTGACGTCTGGATCGCTATCAGGCATACCCCCGACAATCAACTTCCGCGGTACGGCAGAATCGTTTGCACAGAACTGCTCAAATGCCTCGAGTAACTTATTCAAGCCTTTGTATGCTTTTAGAGCACCGAGGAGTACATAGACGCGATCGTCGGCCGATAATCCGAGAGTGAACCGGGCGTTCTCTCGCGTCACGTAGTCCTCATATGTTCCTAAATAATTAGGATGAGGCGCGTATAAGACTTTCGAATGATCAAAGGAAATATAGTCCGACATCATGTCCAATGAGGCTGCTGACAGAACATGTACTACCGTTGCTTTGTACGCAATATATCGCTGTACTTCCATTTCCAGATCAAAGAATCTACCGTTGTGGGGAATGATGTTATGGAGGGTCCAAACAATTTTTCCTCCTTTCGCGACGACGCTATCGATTC
This sequence comes from uncultured Micrococcaceae bacterium, assembly GCA_947502645.1. GTDB lineage: Bacteria > Actinomycetota > Actinomycetes > Actinomycetales > Micrococcaceae > Arthrobacter_J. The sequence goes on from CANNAD010000002.1 coordinate 593,865, forward strand.
CACGCTTGAACTCTACGATTTTCTCCTTAGCCTCACCATAGGAGGTAATAGAGTTCAATACGAATGATGTCCAGTGTATGTGCAACACGAAGGTGCTGGCTTTATGCCGAATCTGCGCGAGGCGCTCAAAGTTCCAGCTCTTAACGATCGGAACTACAGCTATCCCGACGTCCGCCATTTCCTTATATAGCAAGGCTTGGTATGGATTCACACGGCCGACCGGGGTGTAACCAAGCACGACTGGCTTTTCGAGCATTGTTGCGCCCACTAAATCAACGGCGGCAAGCGCTTCTTTTACTGGGGACTCGTCATCACTGTAGAAACCCTGGTAGGTCAGCTGCACTTCATTCTCCCCATTAATTTTGACGCAACGCGTTTCGTTCATCTGGAATTCGATCATTTGGGCCATAAGATTGACTTCCCAGATGCCAGGAGTTGCCCTGTGACGCGAATTACGCTATAGTTCCGTCCCTAAGCGACCGACTAGGGACGACAGCAGCGCATAAGGCTTCCCAACGAGTGAATCGTAGCATGTGTTCCTAGTCCCGCTACGTACCATTGAGCGTACTAGAACAAGTCCAGGCAACGCGTGGGCGTTCACCCACCACAGACTTCAGGATAGATTGAATGAGAATACTAAGTCACATACTACTTCTGAGCGGTCTCGTCTCAAGTCTGCTGATGAGTAGCCTACCGACAGCGACCGCTTCCACCTCAGTGGAATACGTGGGCGTAGGGACCTCTGGGCTCATACAGCCGACCGGTAATGGTCGGTTCATTTATGTCGATGATCAAGGGACAGATGTGGTCCCTGTGGATCAGCCGTGGGGCCGTGTCAATTACAATCGAATCACTTGCCTCGACGGGGGGACAATGCCGGAGAATCAGCCATCTTGTCCAGAGCCTGACGAGGACCACCCCTTGCGCACGATCCAGGGAGCGGTCGTCATCGCTAAACCGGGCGACGTCGTAGTCGTACGGGCCGGAGACTATGACGAAAGGATCGGCTGGTCAGCGACGCCAGGTCTGTCCGAAGCGCCAATCACGCTTCAGTCGTACCCTGGCGAAAGAGTGACTGTAGATGGATACCTTTCCTTGAAGGGTGCCGATTATTGGTCTATTCGCGGATTTCATTTCGGATACAGTCAGATCAACACTACGGGAGAAGCCATTGTTAATTTCTTTGGAGGCACAGGGTGGTCCTTTGTGAACAATGAGGTTTCAGGTACGCGCGGTGTCGCAAACCTACTAATCCGCGAAGAGAAGCCAAACTCTGAATCAGTCGAAGATCGGACTGCGGCTGCGCCACAAAACTACTCCGTCCAGGCCAACTGCATACGCGAGGCTGCACGCGTCGGGAGAGTGGGAGAAATGCACAATATCTATCTTATGCCGACAATATACTCTCGAGGTGGGATCATCGAGAAAAACTTGATTGCTGGTGCTCCGCTAGGATCGAACATTAAAGCTGCGGGCAGTAGAGACCCTAATGGCGCTCCACGTCACGTGACGATTAGTCAAAATACATTACTTTATGGTGCGTCAGGGATCACCATCGGCCAGAAGGCCGAGCGCGTGGAGACGTTGGGCAATCTAATAGCACGACCGTCGGGTTCCGGAAAGTATGATGGTGCGGTAAAGACTTACGACCTGGTAGCGGCAGACAAGAACTCGGTTAAAGACAGCCTATTGAGTGGATACGAGCACCCGATACGTCAACCTTGGGGTGCGAGTACAAGTTTGTATCAAAAGCGAAACTCAATTAGCAATGAAGTAGAACTCATTGGATCCGTAGCTAACTGCTCTGTGAGGCCTGTGCATCCTTTAGTGCGAGATACCTACGGGCACTTATCAGCTGACTGAGATGAGTTCCGCAGCCGGCGCAACGACGAGTCCTTACCCAGAATGACCATGGACTCAAAGAGCGGCGGGGAAATACGCCGCCCGGAGACCGCTACACGGACGGGGCCGAACGCCAGACGCGGCTTCAACCCCAACCCGTCAACCAGAGCCTCGCGCAAAGCCGCCTGGATAGTCTCCGCAGACCACTCCTCCAACGGCTCCAGTACTTCTAGGGCCGCATCCAGCACCTCAACAAGGTTCGTAGGCATTCCCTTGCGGGCGTCGTCCGCAACATCAATGGCGTCGTCGGACTTGAACAGGAAAGAAAGCATCTCCGGAGCCTCACCCAACAGGGTGATACGTTCCTGAACCAACGGCGCAGCCTCGCGGAGAATCTCCTCCTCGCGAGGAGTCAGGGTCTCCCCCACCAAGCCCGCCTGCCGTATGTACGGAACCAGCCGAGCGCGGAAATCCTCCGCCTCGAGCATCCGCACATGAGTGCCGTTGATGGCCTCAGCCTTCTTCAGATCAAAACGCGCAGGATTGCCCAGCACATCGTGGATATCGAAATTCTTCACGAGCTCATCAACAGTGAAGATGTCCTCATCCGCAGAGAGTGACCAGCCCAGCAAGGACAAATAGTTCAACAGCCCCTCACGGATAAATCCGCGCTCCCGGTGCAGGAACAGATTCGACTCAGGATCCCGCTTGGACAGCTTTTTGTTCCCAGCTCCCATGACGTATGGAAGGTGCCCGAACAGCGGGATGTACTGGGCAACACCGATCTCCACCAGCGCCCGGTACAACGCGATCTGCCGCGGTGTGGAGGACAGAATGTCCTCACCACGCAGCACATGAGTGATTCCCATCAGCGCATCATCCACCGGGTTCACCAACGTATACAGCGGCGCACCATTAGGACGCACCAACGCGTAATCCGGGACCGTACCAGCCTTGAACGTGATCTCACCACGCACCAGGTCCGTGAACGTGATGTCCTCATCCGGCATCCGCAAACGCAGCGCCGGCTCACGGCCCTCAGCACGGAACGCGTCAACCTGCTCTGACGTCAGATCCCGGTCAAAATTGTCATACCCCAACTTGGGATCCCGGCCGGCAGCCTTGTGCCGCGCCTCGGTCTCCTCCGGCGTCGAAAAGGACTCATACACATAACCGCCATCAACAAGCTTCGCTATGACGTCCTGATAGATATCGCCGCGCTGTGACTGCCGGTACGGCTCATGCGGCCCGCCGGCCTCAACACCCTCATCCCAGTCGATACCCAACCAGCGCAGTGCCTCAAGCAGCTGCCCGTAGCTCTCCTCGCTGTCCCGCTTGGCATCCGTATCCTCGATGCGGAAAATCATCTTCCCGCCCGTGTGCCGGGCATAAGCCCAGTTGAACAAGGCCGTCCGGATCAGACCCACATGAGGGGTACCCGTAGGGGAAGGGCAGAAACGGACACGCACCGGAGTGGCGTCGTCGACAACAGGAAGCACGGAGGAATCAGCAGAAATAGTCATGGTCCCCCCAGTTTAGACCGTCCAGGACAAAGCGAAACCGGCCCCGAACCCAGTCACCATACGGTCACCAGGTTCAGAGCCGGCTCCTCAGATCCGCCGCTTGGAAGCTCGGACTAGTTCGGCCAGTTACCAACGTTCGGCCAGTTGCCAACCATGACCGTGTATGAGCCATCGGCGGCAGAAACAGTTGCGTCACTCGCAGAGGCAGCTGAGGCGCCCCCCACTGCAACGAGACCAGCCAACAGCAGTGAGGCGGAAAGCTTTTTAAACATGATGAATCCTTATCATTTGGAGTACCTCCGAGACCGTTCATGTTTCTGGAGGGCGGAACCACATAATCATAAGTTCCCGCTCATATCGCCACAATGCCAATCGTGGGAAGATGTGAGGAGTCGTACGCGGCTTCCTAAGTAGAGAGAGGGTATCGCGGTGGTGGAAACCAGCACATCGTCGAGCAGAATTTCGTTTGAACTCCGAGTCCATGAGTGCTGGCGTGAGCGCAACTACGAGGGAGTCCGGACCATCGCCGACCAGGGGATGGAAGCCGCACGGAATGCAGGCGACGAAGAAGCCTGGTGGAACCTGCTGTTTATCCGCGCACAAAGCCTTCGCGAAACCAACGACTTCCAGGAATGCGCCACCGACGCTCAAAAACTCCAGGAACACCCCCTCACGGCCTCATCCCCCGGACTCGAGGCCCGCGTGTCGACACTGCTATCTGCGGCCCGTCACGGATGTGGCCGCCTCCAGGAAGCCATCACTGAAGCACGGCGCGCCGTCGAGGCCGCAAATCGGGACAGCACCGTAGCCGAAGTGCGCATCGACGCCCTGCAGGCTCTCATTGCAGCCCTCGCAGAATCCGGTCATATACAGGACGCCTGGCGTCACTGCAGAACAGTTTCAGAACTGCTGACGGCCTCCGTCAATCCCCAGACCGCAGGGAAGGCGAACTGGGTGATCGGCAACGTCGCCTTCCTCCGCGGCAAGCTCGACGACGCCGTCGCCTACCACCGCAAAGCCGCCAGCGAGCTCTCCCCCATGAATGACCTCCAACTGTGGGCCAGATTCAACCGGGCATCCGCGCATATGCGCCTCGCTGCAGGGCTCGCAGGCGAAGAAACGCTCGAGTTCATTGACCGTGCCGAAATCGCCGAATCCATTGTTCAGGGAGGCGGCGCCGAACAACTCCAGCTCAACATCACCCGTGCCCACTGGCTGCTGGTCGAAGGCCGCTCCCACGACGCCGCCGTCATGCTCCAGACCATCTGCCAGTCCACTGAGCCCCTCGCAACGCACACCACAGCCGAAGCACACGTGCTACTGGGCGAAGCGCTTCATCAGCAAGGACAGACCGCTCAGGGGATCAAGGAAATTACCATCGGCGAAGCCCTCTTCCGGGACGCCGGCGCAGACCACCGCGCCAAACTGGCGCAGGAAACCATCGACAAGCTCCGCGCAAGCTAGTCCTTGCCGTCCTCCAGCTGCTGCAGCACGTCCTCGTCATCCAACATGTTCCACGCGGAGCTGTCTGCACCCTGAAGCGCCGCCTGCGGGCTGTCCGCGCGGCTCCACCACTTCGCTTCGAAGGCATGGCCGTCAAAGAGGACCTTGCTGCCCTTCGTATACACGGTGTCCGCATCCCAATCAGGGAATGTTCCCGCGGGGACAGTCACCTCCGGTAGCGGTGTCTCTCCCGGGAGAACCGGGCCAATAAGCTGCCAGGGAGTCTCGTCAGCCTTCAGCACCGGGTTGTCCGGGACAGCTTCCTTCGCCCACCACTTGGCTTCATACACGTTCCCGTGCCATACCACGCGGTCGCCCTCAACATACGTGGCTTCCTCAAACCACACCGGATACGGGCTCGTCTCAGGATCATCAACCACCGCTGTGGCAGTCGCCGTCGGCTCAGACGTTGTTGGCGCAGTACTCAGTGTCAGGCCCCGACCGGAGAAACCATTGCCCAGCACCGTGGCAAAAGACCGGCCCTGCTGATCGATACCACTGCAGCTGTCCGACACCACAGAGAGATCCGGATAATTCGCGCTACACGTTGCGTCCCGGTTCAGGGACCACATAGACATCCGCCCCACACCCATTTCCAGGGCGAAAGCGTTCAGCTTCTCAGCCGCATCGAGATCAAAAACCTCAGCAACGACGTCGTTCTGGCCGATCATCGGCGTGATACCCAGCTTCCGCCACAACGTCTGCGGACCAAGATCAATACCGGCACGCTCATACAAAATGCCCAGCTGACGGTGCGTGGACACAGCTGCCTGCTTCGACGCCTCAAACATGGACATGGACTCCGCACGGCTAGCACCGTAATCCATCGTCATGATGTTCACGCCGGCAAGGTCTACCGACGAATCCAGGAACTGGCCAACCGCCGTCGTCCCATCCCCCGTCAACCCCGTGGGCGCAACCGGCAAGGTCAGCCACACATTCAACGGCTTGTCATCATCCCGGAAATCCTTCTGCAACCGGGCAACAGCCTCTGCACGCCGCTTCCCAGCCACAATGTCCTTGAGGTTCTCGCCCTCAATATCAAAATCCACGGTGGACACGTCATAACGCTCAATCACCGAACGATACGCGGACACCAACTCATCAACATCCGTACACGAAGTAGCCAACTCATCATTGAGAAGACCACCAAAGGAGATAGCAACCTCGCCGCCCTCCTGCGTGAAACGGGCAATACGCCGATCCAGATCCATAGTGGACGCAGCCTCATCAAACCCGTAATAGCCACCCCAGGACGGCTTACACGGGTCCTCAGGATCAGCCACAATGAACGAGAGCACAACGCTTCCGCCAGCCTCCGTGGCCGGGGTCTCAAACTCATAGAACGGCGTAGCCGTAGCATCCACATACCCAGCGAACCACGACTGACCATCCGCAGCCGCCCGCTGATCCGTAAACCTGCCCCACCCCACAAAAGACGCCCCCACCAAAGCCGCCGCCAACAAAACAACGAGTGCAAGGCGTGGAACGGACAGCCTTCGACCCGGAAAGTGCTTAGACACAAATCCCCCAACAAATCATCACGGCCGAACCCCGACTGGCCCGGCACTATAGTTCCAACCAACGGGAACCACAAAAAACAATGATAGCGTTATCTCCGTCACGCTGATGCATGTCGGCATCAGACGCCGGGGGGCCTACGTGACATCTGTTGGGGAGGACGGCATGACCGTCCATTAATGTCGGAGCTCGTATGCAACACCAGACTGTCAAAAAGCCTGCCGAAATTTCGGATCCCGTCCAACCGACGGCTCGCCGGCGCCAATGGGGGGCCGAAAAACGGTCCGAACCTCTCTCGATCGTCCATCCCACACCATCACGCGGAAAGATCGCCCGCGGCCGGATCGGGATCGTCGTCACCATCCTCGCGTGGCTCACCTACGTCATCTCCACGATCCTTCGCCAACTCTCCGAGAACCCCAACGCAGGATTCCGGTTCGAGCTCGAAGCGGCGTCGTACCTCGTAGTGGTCACCTTCCTGACCTTCTCCGCACTCATGTACCTCGTGGCCCGGCAAGGCGCGCTCTACCGCTTCCGCGACCACCGGCGCGTACCCCGCGGCGAACTGGACAGGCACTTCGCCACCTACGACGACGGCATCACCGTCCTCGTCCCCTCCTACGCAGAAGAACCCCAGGTAGTCCGCGGCACCCTCTGGTCCGCCGCCCTGCAGGAATTCCCGGACCTGCGCGTAGTCCTCCTCCTCGATGACCCGCCCAACCCCACCGACCCAGCCATCCGTGAACGCCTGGACACCACACGCGCACTCACCACCGAGATCGAGGCACAACTCCTCGCACCCGCAGGACGGTTCACCGCCGCCCTGGAACAATTCAAAGCCAGAGTCGAAGACCGCACCGCCGACTCCGCAGAGGAACTCTCCATCCTCATCGGCGAATACGACGCCGCAGCCCAATGGCTCGAAACCATGGCAGAAAACGAAAAGGTCGAAGACCACGTCGACGAATTCTTCGTGGACCTGGTCCTCATGGGACTGGCCCGCGAACTCCGCCTCACCATCCTCGCCCTCGAAGCCGCCCAAGCCCAGCACGACGCCCCAAACACCGGAAGAACCATAGAACTCTACCTACGGCTCACCCGGATCTTCTCAGCACGGCTGGAAACCTTCGAACGCAAACAATTCGCCTCCCTCTCGCACGAAGCGAACAAGGCGATGAACCTCAACGCGTACATCTCCCTGATGGGCAAACGCTGGCGGCGCGAAGAAACCTCCGCCGGCAAAACCGTCCTACGACCAGTCACAGCGGACGCTGCGGACGCAGCAGACATCATGGAGATCCCGGACTCCACCTACCTCCTGACGCTCGACGCCGACTCCCTCCTGCTGCGCGATTACTGCCTACGGCTGGTATACCTGCTCGAATCCCCCGGCAACGAACGCGTCGCCGTCACACAGACGCCCTACTCATCCTTCCGCGGAGCACCCACCCGGATCGAACGCGTAGCCGGCGCCACCACAGACATCCAGCACATCCTCCACCAAGGCATGACCTACTACGGCGCCACCTTCTGGGTAGGAGCCAACGCCGTCATCCGCAAAGACGCCATCGAAGATATCGTCGAAGTCGAAGACGTAGGCGGATTCGAAATCCGCACCTACATCCAGGACCGCACCGTCATCGAAGACACCGAATCCAGCGTGGACCTCGGCACACACGGCTGGACACTCGTCAACTACCCCGAACGCCTCAGCTACAGCGCCACACCCCCAGACTTCGGCGCCCTCGTAGTACAACGACGCCGATGGGCCAACGGCGGACTACTCATCCTGCCCAAACTATGGAACCAGCTCCGCGAACGCCGATTCCGCCGCGACCGCATCCTCTACCGGGAAGTGCTCCTACGGGTCAACTACATGGCGTCCATCACCTGGGCCAGCTTTGGCCTGGTATTCCTGCTCGCATACCCCTACGACAGCCGGCTACTCAGCCCCGTAGTGTTCCTCGCCGCCCTCCCCTACTTCCTCGCCATGGGAAGCGACCTACGAGACTGCGGACACCGATTCAGCGACATCTTCCGCATCTACGGATTCAACCTCGTCCTGCTGCCCGTCAACCTGGCCGGCGTCCTCAAATCCCTACAACAAGCATTCACCGGCGAGAAAATCGCGTTCGTCCGTACCCCAAAGGTCAAGGACCGCACCGCCGCCCCGGCACTATACGTCGTCGTGCCCTACGCCATCGTTGCCTTCTCGCTACTAACGCTCTGGCGAAGCATCCTCGAAGGCAACATCGGCAACGCCGCGTTCGCAGGACTCAACGCACTCCTCGCCGCCTACGCCATCCGCGCATACATCGGCATCGGCAATTCAGTCGTCGATATAGCACTTGGTATGTTGAACTGGTTGTACGTGGCACCACGTCAAAAACGTGCTTCAGTGTCACCGGTCGTCCCCAAAGCACCGGAAGAAGTGGACTGGACGTCCATCCTCTACCACGGCGACCGCCGACTGAACCGAGACCTCAGAGGAGAAAACGACCGCCGCCGCCGCGTCTCACTGCGGTAACGGCACAGCAGCGAACGAAACCGAAACATCGGGGGAGAAACGACGATGGCTACTGAGGCGATGACGGACACAAACGACACACCGGAACCCTCCTACGAGGGCATAACGCGCATCGTGCTGCCCCCCGGCAAAGACATCACCCAAGAAATGGCCGCCGCCGCCAGCGCAGAAGTGAAGCTCGCCGCCACTGCAGGAGGACGCCCCCTCCTCCTCATCATCAGCGGCGTACACTCCATCACCCGAGAAGCCCGCACCGTCTACGGTGAAGCCACCGTGTCCACCGCCATCGCCGTCGTCGGAGAAAGCCCCGTAGACCGGGTGATCGGGAACTTCCTCCTCGGAGGCGCCGCACCAAGCTGCCCCAACCAATTCTTCAGCTCAGAAGCAGAAGGCCTCGCCTGGCTTGAAGGCTACCGCAATGACCAGTGACCCCCGCCTGCCCAAACTCGTAGACTGGATCGTAGCCGTAGCCCGCGGCGAACTCAGACACGAAATGACCCCCAGCAGCGCACGCGACGACGTCGACGCCGTCATCACCGGACTGAACCTCCTCGTCGAAGAACTCGACACCGTCTACCAACAGTTCGAAGACCGGGTAGAACAACGCACCGCCGAACTCCACGAAGCCCACCTGCAAATGCAGAAAATGGCCATGACAGACCCCCTGACCGGCCTGTCCAACCGTGTTGCCCTCGTAGCCGAACTCGACAAAGCACTCGCGTCCCACGCCGCCGGCGCGGAAAATGCGCCAGCACTGCTGCTCCTGGACCTCGACTCCTTCAAAAACGTCAACGACAGCCTCGGACACGACGCCGGCGACCTGGTCCTCAAAGTCGTCGCAGACCGGCTACGAAACGCGGTCCGCGCCACCGACTTCGTCGCCCGCCTGGGCGGAGACGAATTCGCGATCCTCGTCCCGGACGCAACCCTCGGAGTCGCGCAAGGCGTGGCCAACCGCATCCTCGACGCACTCAACAAACACATAGAACTCGAAGACCTCAAAATCTGGGCACGCGCCAGCATCGGCCTACGAGTCGCCGACAAGGACCAGAGCTCCGTCAGCCTCCTCCAAGACGCAGACACCGCCATGTACGCCGCAAAAGACAAAGGCCGCAGCCGTGTCAGCGTCTTCGAACCCGTCATGCTCTACGCCCGCCAAGTCCGCAACCAAACAGCCTCCGAACTCCGCGAAGCCATCGCCACCGACCAACTCGACCTCCACTACCAGCCCGTCGTAGACCTCCGCAACGGACACATACAAGGCGTAGAAGCACTCGTCCGCTGGAACCACCCCACCCGCGGCCTCATCATGCCCGACAGCTTTGTACCCGTCGCAGAAGAAATAGGCGCCATCGTAGACCTCGACCGGTGGGTCATGACCGCAGCACTACGACAACTCCAGGACTGGAAAACCCGCTTCGACATGGACGAAGCCTTCCAACTCCGCATCAACGTCTCCTCCATGGACCTCCAACAACTAGACCTCGTAGACTTTGTGCGCAGCGCCCTCAAAGACAGCGGCATACCCCCACGCAACGTAGTCCTCGAAATCACCGAAACCGCACTCATCACCGGCGGCGACGTGGAAAGCTACTCACTCCTCAGCCTCCAGAAACTCGGCGTCTGCATAGAAATCGACGACTTCGGCACCGGCTACTCCTCCATCAGCTACCTGCGCAAACTACCCGTCAACATGGTCAAAGTAGACCGCACACTCGTAGCCGAACTAGCCGACGACGCCCAACAAAACTCCTTCGTCGCCGCCATCCTCCAACTCATCCGCGCCGCCGGACTCGACGCCGTCTTCGAAGGAATCGAAACCAGCGAACAAGCGGCCCAACTCCGTGACATGGGCTGCATCGGCGGACAAGGCTACTTCTTCAGCCGGCCCCTGCCCCTTGAGGCGATCGAAGGGTTGCTGCGCGAATCCGCTGTGCTCCCGTTGGCCACGGAGCCCGCGCTCGGGTCCTGAGCTGATGTCCTGAGCGGAAACTTCGACCTACGTCTAGTTGACCGCTTGCAGCAGTGCCGCATACGTGCCACCGCAGACCGCCGCGCCGGTGATGAGGGAGGCAAGCAGCCGTCGTCGTACTGGTTCCCTCCGGATCAGGGACCAGGCCGCGAGCGCCAGAACTGCGGCCGGAAGTAACCCCCACCAGCCAAGCATGAGCAGGAACACCACGGCTGCTCCCCCATACGTCATCAGGGACCAGTCCAGTTGAACCTGGCGCTGGAAGAGCAGGACGACGGCGTAGCCGGCGAAGACCGCGAAAATCACTGCGGCCAGGCCCAACGGGCCATCCAGCCAGCGAACCAGACGCAACGTCAAATACATGAGGGCGCCGGCAGCGGCGACCACCGGGGTTGCGCCCAGCCTGCTAATCCCGCGCCGCAAATCATTGGCCCTGTCCAGCCAGGTGACAATCGCCCACGGCACCAGGCACACCAGCACTGCCGCACTGATTCCCCAGATGATGCTGCCCGGCCAACCATCCTCAACGATGGGGCTGAGCAGCAGTGCCAGACCCCAGACAACTGACGGGGGCGTCAAACGCACGACGGCGGTTCCCATCCGCTCTGGAACAGGACCCGCCGTCGTCATCTGCTTCTTGTCTTTCCGCGTGTCAGCGGCGTACTGGATTCGAGAGGCGGCCGATGCCGTCGATCTCGATCTCGTAGCGCTGACCGTCGGTGATCAGTCCAACACCAGCTGGGGTGCCTGTGAGGATCAGGTCACCGGGCAGCAGGGTGAAGGCCTGGGAAACGTAGGAGACGAGTTCCTTCACGCCCCAGATCATGTCGCTGGTATTGCCGTCCTGGGTGAGCTTGCCGTCCAGCCAACCGCGGACACCCAGGTTCTCGGTATCCAATTCTGTCTCGATCCACGGGCCGATGGGGCAGGAAGTGTCGAAACCCTTGGCCCGGGCCCACTGGTTATCCGTTTTCTGCACGTCGCGTGCAGTGAAGTCATTGGCGCACGTGTACCCGAAGATCACGTCATCCACCCGCTCGGCGGGGACGTCCTTGCAGATCCGGCCGATGACAACGGCGAGTTCCGCTTCGAAAGAGACCTGATCGGAGAACGCCGGCAGAACCACCGGATCACCCGGGCCCACAACCGCAGTGTTTGGCTTGAGGAACATCAACGGCGCCGGCGGAACCTCGTTACCGAGTTCCTGGGCGTGCTCAGCATAATTCCTGCCGATACCCACCACCTTGCTCCGCGGGATGATCGGCGCCAACAACCGCACATCCTCCAACTTGTGCCGGACGCCAGTCACCTGCACACCAGAGAAGAACGGGTCACCGCTAATCACGGCAACCTCCTCCTCGCCCTCATTTCCCTCAACAACACCAAACGCAGGATCACTATCAACAACAAAACGGGCTATACGCATGGAACAAGGCTACATGGCCGCAGACGTAGGAAAGTGAGGGAACCCGGACATCGAGTTCCCTCACTTTGCCGGTTGTGTCAGTCGGACCAGATGCCTTTGTTGAGGAGCGCAACGGCACTGTCGAGAATGCCATCCGAGGTATCAGCAACCGCTATCCTCACTGTCAATGGCGTTCCGGGCGTCACCTTCACAGAACACGTAATGGGTACCGTCAAGCCATCCATCGCCGTGCTGTATCCACTGACCCCACCCGCATTACTAATGTAGTACTTCGAGTTGAAGTGGTCATTGACGTTGTTCACGGCCACAGGCAAGGACGTACCTGGCACCAGTGCGCAGTTTTTGCCGTTGACAAATACGCCCATCACGTCGTTGAACGCACTGTCCACGTACTCTGGATATTCCTCGCTGGCGAAGAGGAACTTGACATGGAGCGTGTCACCGGCCGGGACCACCGTCGCCCAGTAGCCAGCGGCATCGTAGGTGATGGTTCCACCAATGAAGGCGGATAGTGTGGGACTGCCCGTACCTCCGAGGTTGGTTGAAGCCTCGTTGTCCGCGGGCCCAACCGAATCCTGCATAGTACCCGTGGAGAGAATCCAGGCAGGACCACCGGGCCCGAAGTCGGGTACCTGACCCCACTGGGCTGCATCTCCTATGCCGCCAACATCCACCACACCGATTCCCGGACCGAACACGTCCTTCGCAACATCATCAACCGGCGGTTGCTTACCACCGCAGGCATCGCCGTGCCACAGATTGGCAGACTTCGTGAACTCCTTCTTCCACTCCGGCGTCAACTTGATACCGAACTTCTCGACACCAGCAACGAGTCCGACAGCGCCGTTCACTCCAACATCCAGGGCACATGTATCTGTCCCTGTGACGTACTTACCGTAAACATCAAAACCGGCGCTGATTCCCGCCATGCCGTAAAGTTTCGCCGTCAGCGTTGGGCCTACTGAGACTGACGAACTACTGGTCAGGGTCGGCTGAGACATCGTCGCCATGCCATCGCCGTCGACCTCAGCAATTTTTTTGAATTTCCCGTCCTTCCAAGCCATACCCACCGACGTTGATGTTGATGCTTTTGCCGTAGCGGCAGCATTGGCATTCCACTGGCTCTTTATGTTGAGGTCCACTGACGAGTTGAACTCCACGGCAACTGGTACGGGTCCAACCTGAATATTGACCCAGGTATTGACCAACCCCAGACTCCGGTTTGCAGAGCCCTTCAGCTCACCCGCAGCCGTGACAGTTGTCTCCGCAGCAAGCGACGTATCCAGGGTGAACTGTGCCTCCTTCAATTTGAGCCAGCCGATGTCCACCGTGGCTTTCACACCGGAATCGATAGCAAACTCGGCCGTCAAATCCAGCGTCCCTGACCCCTGTACGTCAATATGCTTCCAGGCTGTACCGCTTGTGGATTTGCTCAACTTATCGGCATACGTGAACTTCTTCTTGTAGAGGGTGGCCTCCGCGGCCGGACTCGATGATGCGTTAGGTGATCTCTCAAGCCCCGGGGCAACACCGTCCCTGTCCTGGGGGACCGCCAACGGATCGGAACCAGCCCCCGTCACAGGAAGGTCGATCACCTCGACGCCTTCAGCTGGCACAAATTCCTGCTCCACGATCGTTCCCGATGTGATCACCGGACCATCAGTAGCAAAAATGGCGTCCGGCAGTTGCGCTGGCTCTGTGGCGGCAACCTGCTGCCCGTTGGTCGCCGTCGTCACCGTCTCTACCCGGACCAGAAGACCATCTGGAGTAGTAGGAGAGAACCCGGCGATAAGAACGTCACCGGCATCAACATCCGGTACAGCCCCGCCCGCCGGACCAAAGGTCACCGTCTCCTTGACCGGATCCACCTTCTGAACCGCCGACCCGTCCTGCAGAACAATGGCCTCCGGTGTCAACACCACACCATCCACCTCACCCGGCAGAGAGTACCTGTACAGATACGCAGCCATGGCATCCCGGTTGATCGGCTGCAGAGGACGATACGTACCATCCGCCCATCCCGTGGTGATCCCCGACTGCTGAAGCCACACCATCTCGCGGTAGTACAGAGTTGACTTGTTGATGTCCTTAAACGGAGAAACCGCCGCCAGGGAAACACTCGGTGAACCCGCATACCGGTACAGGAACGCCGCCATGGCATCCCGGTTGATGGGCTGAAGAGCACGGTAGGTACGCGAGCCGTCCTTTTCCGTCCAGCCAGTGGAAATGCCCTTCGAATAAAGCCAGGTCATCTCCTTGTAGAACTGTTGCCCCGTTGACAAATCCTTGAACGGGGATTTGGCGGGGGCCTTGAACTCCGGCTCACCTTCCAACCGGTACAGGAAGGCCGCCATGGCATCCCGGTTAATCGCCTGCAATGGGCGGAACGTACCATCCGGCCATCCGGTGGAAATGCCCTCATTGGCCAACCAGGACATCTCCTGGTGGAACATCATGCCGTCCGGCACGTCGGCGAATACAACGGATTTGTCCACTTCCGACGCCGCCACGCTAACCGTTGGAGTTGCCGCCGCCATTGGCGCAACCGTGAAGGCGGACACAAGGCCCCCCACGAGCCCGGCGGAGATCAAGAGCCGCTTACGCCTCTGATGACCGCGCCCATAAAATGTCTTACTGACCCCCCGTTGCGAACGAACCATCTCATCCATGGCACTGTCTTCCTGTTTAAGCCGCGTATGGCGGCATATCGGAGTAACAGTGCTGACATTAATAGTCCGGCGAATGCCGTCCTAGAGTAGCCACTACTCGTTAATCAGGGGCGGCTTAAACGAGTAGTCCGGCCCACCGAAAATCTCATACTCTCGGTGGACCGGACTACTGAAGGACCTTACGCCAGGCGGGTCAACCAGCCGTTGACGTCCTCGACCGCACCGGTCTGGATGCCGAGAAGTTCCTCGCGGATGGACATCGTCACTTCACCGGCCTTCGCTTCCGGAGCACCAATAACGGAATCGCCATCCTTCAACTCACCAATCGGCGTGATGACCGCGGCAGTACCGCAGGCGAACACCTCTGTGATGTCACCTGATTCAATGCCGTCGCGCCACTCATCCAGGGTGATCTTGCGTTCCTCAACCTTGAGGCCTCGCTGACGAGCGAGCTGCATCACCGAATCGCGGGTAACTCCCTCAAGGATGGTGCCGCTCAACGCCGGAGTGACCAGTGAGCCGTCCTTGAAAACGAAGAAGACGTTCATTCCGCCCAGTTCCTCAACGGCATTGTCATTGAACTGATCCAGGAACAGAACCTGCTTGCAGCCATGAGCCTCAGCCTCCATCTGGGCAGCCAGGGACGCCGCATAGTTGCCGCCGCACTTGGCCGCACCCGTACCGCCGCGACCAGCGCGCGCGTAATCGCGGGACAACCAGATCGACACAGGCTTCAGCTCGCCGCCGAAGTAGTTCCCGGCAGGCGAAGCAATGACACGGAAGGACACCTCGCGCGCCGGACGCACACCCAGGAACGCCTCCGTGGCAATCATGAACGGACGCAAGTACAGGGCCTCGCCGTCGCCCGAGGGAACCCACGCCTTATCAGCGCCAACCACCTGTCGCAGAGCCTCCACGAAAACATCCTCCGGGAGCTCCGGCAGAGCCAGACGACGGGCCGAACGGTTCAACCGCTCAGCATTCTTATCCGCCCGGAACGTCCAGATCGAACCATCCGCATGACGGTAAGCCTTCAGCCCCTCAAAAATTTCCTGACCATAATGCAGGACACCAGCCGCTGGATCCAACGAAATAGGACCATACGGCTCCAGTCGGGCGTTCGACCAGCTACCCTGGCCCTGCCCATCAACCGAGTAATCCACAACAGCCGTGTGGTCCGTGAAGTAGTCACCAAATCCGGGGTTCTGGAGGATCGTGTCCCGCTCGGCGTCGGACTTCGGATTGGGATTAGGTGTCTGGGTGAATTCCAGGGAGCTGGCAGTCATATTTCCTCCACGAGTACCGACACGGCAGCAGAGCGCTACCAACGGGTCATTCGGTTAATGGTCACTAACAACTCTAGGTCAAAACCCGGAAATTGTTAGCCCAACGCCGCCACGATGGTGTCCCCCACGTCCGACGTCGAACGCGGCCCGCTCCCCCGGTTCGCCACATCCTTCTCAACAGCCGCCTCAATCCTGGCGCCGGCGTCGTCGTACCCGAGATGGTGAAGCAGCAAAGCTGCAGAGAGGATGGCCGCCGTGGGATCCGCCTTCTGCTGACCGGCAATGTCCGGAGCCGAACCATGAACCGGCTCGAACATGGACGGCGCTGTGCGATCCATATTAATATTCCCGGACGCCGCCAGACCAATGCCGCCCGTCACAGCCGCAGCGAGATCCGTGATGATGTCACCAAAAAGATTGTCCGTGACAATGACATCAAAGCGCGAAGGGTTCGTTGCCAGGAAGATCATCGCCGCATCCACATGCAGATAATCATGGGAGACACCGGGAAACTCCTGGGCAACACGTTCCACCGTGCGCCGCCACAGATGCCCGGCATAGACCAGAACGTTGTGCTTGTGGACCAGCGTCACGTGCTTGCGCTCACGGGTGGACGCCCTGCGGAAAGCATCGCGCACCACACGTTCCACACCATGAGCCGTATTGATCGAGACCTCGGTAGCAATTTCATGCTCGGTGCCGCTGCGCAACACACCACCATTACCCACATACGGGCCTTCAGTGCCCTCACGGACCACCACAAAATCGATGGCCCCCGGATTCGCCAACGGACTCTCGACGCCGGTCATCAGCTTCGATGGGCGCAGATTCACATAATGATCAAGGGAGAAACGCAGCTTCAGGAGCATCTCTCGCTCAATAATCCCCGACGGGATGCGCGTATCCCCCGGAGCCGCACCTACCGCGCCGAACAGGATTGCATCATGGCCACGCAGCTTGGCCAGAGTTTCATCCGGCAGCGTCTCACCCGTCTTCAGCCAGTGCTCCGCCCCGAGCGGATACTCCGTGAGCTTCAGCTCAACGCCGTCGGGCTCCAAAGCCTTGCTCAGGACCTTCACCGCTTCGCTGATGACCTCCGGCCCAATGCCGTCGCCGGGAATAACTGCCAGATTCATGGATGCACTCATACCTCCAGCATAGGAAGATCAACCACATGCTGGGCATCCAGTCCCACCATGTGGACGCCGGCATCAGCTCAGACCACGGGTGGATGTGCGCACCACCGCGAGCGCCTAGAGTTTTACCTCATGGACCTGCACCACCACTTTGTCCGCTGGATGGGGAAACACCGCCAGCTTGTTGACGCGCTGCTGGCCGGGTTCCTCTTCCTCTTCTTTGGGCTGCTCCCCTATGCGTCCATGAGCTACTCATTGCAGTTACCCGTTTCCGCTGGACTACTCCTTCCGCTGGCATGGCGGCGCACCCGTCCTGTCCTCGCGGGAGCCGCCGTCGCGCTGGTGTCCATTCTCCAGTGGGCTCTCGGCATTGACCTTGTGCCGGCCCAGTTCAGCATCTTCATGATCGTGTATGCGCTCGCTGCCTTTGGGCCGCGGTGGGCCAGTCTCGGCGGACTGGGTCTCGCGATTCTCGGCGCCATCATGGCACTGACCCGGTACGGGGAGTTTATGGGAGTGAGCCAGAGCCCACTGGCTTTCCTCGTGATCTTCGGGTTCTCCGTTTCCTTGATCCTCGTGTGCTGGGCATTCGGGGACCTGGCCCGAAACCGCCGCCTGATGGTTCAGACCCTCGAAGACCGTGCCCGCAGGCTGGAGGTGGAACGTCAACAGGAACGGGACCTCGCCGCAGCAGACGAACGCAGCCATATTGCCCGGGAAATGCACGACATCATTGCCCACTCGCTCTCGGTCATCATCACCCAGGCCGACGGGGCCCGCTATGCCAGCGCCGCTAACCCCGACGTCGCTCCACAAACCCTGGAGACCATTGCTGAGACGGGCCGTGCCTCATTGCGCGAAATGCGCCGGTTACTCGGAGTGCTGCGCGGCGACGAAGCATCATCAACCCGGCCCCTCCCCACGCTCGAGGACATCCCCATCCTCGTTGACACGCTGCGATCCTCCGGACTCGACGCGCACTTCACCCTCACCGGCAAACCACGGCGAACCCTACCCCCAGGCGCGGAACTCACCGCCTACCGGGTAGTCCAGGAGTCTCTCACGAACATCCTCAAACATGCCGGACCCAACGTCCACGCCACCATCACCCAAACCTGGACGCCACGAGGGCTCGAACTCCAGACCGACGACGACGGCCGCGGCGCCGCAGCCGACCCCACCAGCGCAGGACCAGGCCAAGGAATCCGTGGAATGGGCGAACGTGTAAAACTGTACGAAGGAACACTGACCGCCGGCCCCGCCCAAAGCGGCGGCTTCTCCGTCCGCGCGTTCATCCCCTACACGGAGGCCTGATGACCACCCCCGCACCACCCATCCGGGTAGCGCTCGTCGACGACCAGCAACTGGTCCGGAGCGGCTTCAGCATGCTCATCAACTCACAACCCGACCTCGAGGTCGTCGCCCAGGCCGGGAACGGAGCCGAAGCCGTCGCCTCACTGGCCACCGTCAGAGCCGACGTCGTCCTCATGGACGTACGTATGCCGGGCATGGATGGGATCGAAGCAACCCAGCGCATCCTCGACCATGCCCGGGAAACCAGCGGCGGCGAACCCACCGTCCGCATCGTCGTCCTCACGACCTTTGACCTCGACGAATACGCACTCGCCGCCATCCATGCCGGCGCCAGCGGATTCCTCCTCAAAGACGCACCACCGGAAGAACTCCTCGAAGCGATCCGCACCGTACACCGTGGCGACGCCGTCATCGCCCCCTCCACCACACGCCGGCTGCTCGAGCATGTAGCACCGATGCTCCGCCAACCCTCACCCGCAAAAGACACCCACAGCGCCGCCGTCGCCACCCTCACCGCCCGCGAGCGCGAAGTCTTCACGCTCATCGCGCAAGGGCACTCGAACCCGGAAATCGCGGCGATGCTGTTCCTGTCAGAGGCAACAGTGAAAACCCATGTGGGCCATATTCTGGCGAAACTGCAGGCCCGCGACAGGGTGCAGGCCGTGGTCATCGCCTACGAAACGGGGATCGTGTCCGCGGGAGGATGACGTCCCGGACTGCCGGCTCATCCCGTGGGATGAGAAGGTTTCGTCAAGGATCCCCACCAGGGGCCGATCCCCTGATGGCAACGAGTTCGTAGTGTGGAATCATGACTACTTATACGAACGAAACCGGTGCCGCCCACACTGGGAAAGCCGCCAGCGGGGCCGCGGTGTCGACGTCGGGCCTGACAAAAACCTACGGCAAAGGCGATACCCGTGTAGAAGCGCTCAAAGGCATCAACCTCAGCTTCGAACGCGGCCGCTTCACCGCCATCATGGGTCCCTCCGGCTCCGGAAAATCCACGCTCATGCACTGCCTCGCCGGCCTGGACAACGCCGACGGCGGCACCATCCACATCGGCGACACCGAAATCACCAGCCTCGGCGACGCCCAACTCACACGCCTGCGCCGCACCCGCATCGGCTTCGTGTTCCAGTCCTTCAACCTCGTCCCCACCCTCACCGCCGAACAAAACATCACCCTCCCCGTCTCACTCGCCAACGGCACCGTGGACAAGGAATGGTTCACCTACATCACCACCACCCTTGGACTCACCGACCGCCTCACCCACAAACCCCACGAACTCTCCGGCGGACAGCAGCAGCGCGTCGCCGTCGCCCGCGCCCTCCTCACCCGGCCAGACGTCATCTTCGGCGACGAACCCACCGGAAACCTCGACTCACGCTCCGGCGCCGAAGTCCTCTCCCTCCTACGCCGCAGCTCCGCCGAAATGGGCCAGAGCATCATCATGGTCACCCACGACCCCGTCGCCGCCTCCTACGCGGACCGCGTGATCCTCATGAACGACGGCGCGCTCGCCGGCGAACTCACCAACCCAACAGCCGACGACGTCCTGGCCGCACTTGCCGGGCTGGGGGCCTGAACACCATGCTGCAAATAGCTCTCTCCCAACTCAAAACCCACTACCGGCGGTTCCTCGCCGTCGGACTCGCCGTGATCCTCGGCGTCGGATTCCTCTCCGCGACGCTCATGGTCGGCGGAACCACCAAAGCGTCCCTGCAGAACAGCATCGGCGCAACCTACGCCAAAGCAGACCTGGTGATCAGCGCCCAGGACGGCCTGTCTCCGGAGGCGCTCGACGCCGTCGCCGACGTTGACGGGGTCGACGGCCTCTACGCGGTGCGCATAGCCAGCACCCCGTTGAGCACAGGCAACACCACTACCTACGCCATGCTGCAGAACGTCTCACCCGTGCCCTCCATGGAACCGGCGTCGCTCACTTCCGGCGACCTGCCATCAACCGCACATGAGGTGACCGTTGATTCCGACTCGTCCAAGGATCTGGGCCTTGGCATCGGCGATACCGTGAAACTTGACGTCGCGCCACCAACTGACGAGGCTGCTACTTCGAGCTCCCCGACCACGCCGTCCGCCCCCACCCGGGACGTGCTCATCACCGGCATCACCGAACCCTCCGCACAGCCCTACATGGCCGGCGCCGTCCAGCTCACCGCCAC
Organism: uncultured Micrococcaceae bacterium; assembly: GCA_947502645.1. Classification (GTDB taxonomy): domain Bacteria; phylum Actinomycetota; class Actinomycetes; order Actinomycetales; family Micrococcaceae; genus Arthrobacter_J. The sequence goes on from CANNAD010000002.1 coordinate 614,764, forward strand.
CGAGGAACTCATCACAGAAGTAGCGGGACCAGATTCCCGGCCCTACAACGCCCAACTGAAACTGGCAGACGGAGCTGACACGGAAGCAACGACGTCGGCCGTCACCGCAGCACTCAAAGCCAACGGTTACGACACCGCCACCGTCCTCACCGCCGAAGAACAAACACTCGAAGACGTCGCCGCACTCTCCGGCGGCCAGGACCAACTCACCGTCGTCCTGCTGGCCTTCTCCATCGTCGCCATCATCGTCACAGCACTGGTCATCTCCAACACCTTCTCCGTCCTCGTGGCCCAACGAACCCGCGAACTCGGGTTGCTGCGATGCATCGGAGCAGACCGGAAACAAATCCGGAACTCCGTCCTCGTGGAAGCCGCGATCGTCGGACTCCTGGCCTCCATCCTCGGCGTCCTGTTGGCCGCAGGCGTCATGGCGCTCCTCGTGGGCTGGGTGGCCCAAAACCCAGACACCGAATTTGCCACCCTCGCCATCCCGCCATCCGCCGTCGCCGTCGGAATCATCGTGGGCCTCGTCATGACCCTCTCAGCCGCCTACCTGCCCGCCCGGGCCGCGACCGCCGTCGCACCCCTGGCAGCCCTCCGACCAGCCGAAGAAGCCGGAATCCGCAACAAACGCGGACGGATTCGCCTGGGCATCGGCCTGTTCCTGGCCGTGACCGGTGGAGCGCTGCTGGCCTACGGCGCGGCAACAGCTGCGTTGCTCATAGCACTGCCCGGCGGGATCCTCTCCTTCCTCGGACTCCTCCTCTGTGCAGGACTGTTTGTTCCCGCACTGGTCTCCGCGTTCGGCCGCATCGCAGCACCGCTCGGCGTGCCCGGCAAACTCGCAGCCGTCAACGCCGTCCGCAACCCCAGCCGCACCACCGCAACCGCCACCGCACTACTCGTCGGCGTCACCCTGGTGACCATGATGATGACGGGAGCACAAACCTCACGCAACGCCTTCAACAACGAACTCGCAGGCGCCTACCCCGTGGACATGTCCGTAGCCGGTGTCCAGAACGCATCGACCGCCGCACAGAAAGTATTCGACGTTCCCGGTGTAACCGCCGCCGCCGTACTCTCACCCGCCGGCACCGTGGACGAAGGATTGCCTGTCTACTCCGGATCCTCCGCCGACGTCGCAGCCGTCCTCCGGGACGAATCCGTGCAGCTCACAGACGGCATGGTCCTGGTACCAAAAGGCTTCCCCACCACAGAGATCACCGTCACCGGAGCTGACTCAACCCTCACCCTCCCCGTGACCGAGATGAACACGGACAACTTCACACCCCTCATGACCACGGCAACAGCCGCCCAACTCGGCGCAGCCCCAGCCGGTCTCCGCAGCGAAGTCTGGATCGGCGTCGAGGACTCCATGGACGCGGCCGCCATCATGGACCTGCGCAGCGAACTCGTGGAACAACTCGGCGTCGACGAATACCAGGTCAGCGGCGCAGCAATAGAACGGGCAACGTTCAACCAGGTCATCGACGTCCTACTGCTGGTCGTGACCGGGCTGCTCGCCATCGCCGTCCTGATCGCACTGATCGGCGTCGCAAACACCCTGTCCCTATCCGTCCTCGAACGCACTCGCGAATCCTCCCTGCTGCGAGCGCTCGGACTCACCCGCGGGCAACTCCGCGGAATGCTCGCCGTCGAAGCAGTCCTGATTGCCGGCGTCGCCGCCATGATCGGGTGCGTACTCGGCTCCGTGTACGGGTGGCTCGGGGCGCAATCGGCACTCGGCGCGATCGCCGTCGTCGAACCGTCCATACCCTGGCTGCAGCTGCTTGGTGTGCTCGGAGTCGCCGTCGTCGCAGGGCTCCTCGCCTCCGTGCTGCCCGCTCACCGGGCGGCCCGGCTGTCGCCGGTCGAGGGCCTCGCAGCGGAGTAGGCCGGCGCTTCCCCCGGCGCTTCCTCCTGCGCTTCTCCTGCGCTTCTCCTCTGGCCGAAGTCGGGGTTTGTCCGCGAAGTCACCCCTTGTAAGGGGTGACTTCGACGGTAAAGTGTGACTTCGGCCGGGGGCGGGCTGGGCGCTGGGCGGGGTTTGGTGCGGCGGGATGTGGTGGGGTGGGTCAGCGACTTGCCCTCCACACCACGCGGTCCGCCACACTCCTTCCACATATGGCAGGTCACAGATGCGCCCGACGACGACGGCGAGCCACGCTGGTGCCATGGAACCTGTGCGGCAGCCCCTGAATGCGAATGACATCATGACGTACCAGCAACTGCGCCGTTCGGGGCTCTCGGATCAGGAAATCGCCGCAGGCACGAGCGCAGGTCGGTTCCACAGATTACGGCGAGGCGTTTTCATCGATGCACAACGATGGAACGAAGCCCCGTTCTGGGAGCAGGACCTTGTTGCGGTTCTGGCGCACCATGCCATGTCGCAAGAGCGCGGCGTCTACTCGCGCGTTTCCGCCGCGCGACTCATCGGTCTTGACCTCTGGAACGCTCCGGCGGCTGTGCACGTCATGCACGTTGGCCGCCGGGGCGACCGCGGTCCCACCGGCAACATCATTCGCCACAACCAACGAGTTCCCCCGCAGCAGATCATGAGTGTCAACGGAATACTCACCACGTCCCTGGAGCGGACCATCGTGGACTGCGCACGGATGCTCACACCGGAGAGCGCTCTCGTCACAGCGGATTCGGGCCTTCGACTGGGAGCCTCACCATTCGAGCTCGCAAAGCTCCTCAAAGCGGGTGCTGGTAGTCGAAACATCAACAGGGTCCGTCAGGCACTTGACATGGCAGACGAAGACTCGGAATCCGCTGGCGAATCACGGCTCAGGTTCAAACTTCTCCAGTGGAACTTCCCTGCGCCCGTTCTCCAGATCAACATTCCAACCGCCGTCGGGCTATACCGCGGCGATATGGGTGGCCCGATCTCAGACTACTCGCCGAATTCGACGGCGAAGCCAAGTACACCGACTATGGACCCGCAGCCCAGGCGTTGATCGATGAACGTCGTCGGGAAGCGCACCTGATGGAGGCCGGCTGGCAGATCATTCGGGTTCGGTGGCAGGATCTCGATGACGGCGGCGCTGGCCTCCGCCGACGCTTCGACGCAGCCTTCGAGCGCGCGGCCCACAACAACCCGCCGAAGTCACCCTTTACCGACGAGATCACCCTTTGTGCGGGGTGATCTCGTCGGTAACCCCCGACCTCGGCGATGCTTTGCTGGGTGAGCTGGGCTGAGCTAGTTGAACGACAGGGTAGAGCGCTGGGCATACTGTACGTAGGCTTAGGATCGAGAAGCGTTCGCAGACTTCAGGAGAATCCCATGAAGCAAAAAGTCCCAGCCGCCATAGATCAGGAACTCCTCAGCAAGTACGTTCAGGACCACATGATGGCCGCACACTCCGGAGTCAAACTGTTTGAGGAAGCGAAGAAAGTCTGGGCGGGCACCGACGTAGGGCGCAGACTCGCATCCATGACAGCGGAGATCCAAAATGAACGAGTGGAGCTGAACAAGATAGCGTCCCGGCTCAAAATCAAAGTGCCCCTGTCAAAACGGCTCATGTCCAGGACCGGCCACACCCTCTCAAGACTCAATCCCCTGAATCCGACCGGCTCCCGTGACCGCCTTCCAGGGCAACTCGAGCTCGAAGCGTTACACGCCGCCGTCGCCGGTAAGGAATGTCTGTGGCACACGCTCGCGACGCTCTCCCACGATGATCCACGCATCAGTGAGCCGCAGATTCAAAGACTTCTGGAACAGGCCAAAGACCAGCAGCACCGGATCGCCAACATCATCAGCGAAACGGCCGCTACCCGCTTCCGGGCCGATCGAACTTCCTGAATCCGCGGCCGAGATACGAACCGTGCCGGCGAATCAGTCCTCGTACTTCGGGAAAATCGGGGTAGGCGCCGGCAGCTCTGTACCCGGCACCAAAGGTGTGGACAGCGCGGCGAAGGTGCGGGCGTCGTCGTCGGGCTGGCCGAGAACCGACAGCAGCTTGCCGGCACCGCCGGGCATAACGGGCTGAATCAGCAGTGCGACAACCCGCACCACTTCCAACGTCACGTACAGCACAGTGTTCATGCGCTCGACGTCGGTCTTCCGCAAGACCCACGGCTGCTGCTCCGCGAAGTACGCGTTCGTCTCCCCCAGCACTGCCCATACCGCTTCGAGAGCACGGCTGAATTCCTGCCGCTCAAAGAAGTCACGGCAGATCGCTGGCAGCGCGTTGGCGCGATCCAGAATTTCCTGGTCCGCGTCCGCATACGTTCCGGGCACGGGCACCCGGCCCTCACAGTTCTTGCTGACCATGGACAATGACCGTTGTGCAAGGTTGCCAAGATTATTGGCCAGATCAGAGTTCATGCGCCCAGTAATGGCTTCATGGCTATACGATCCGTCGGCGCCGAACGGCACCTCGCGCAGAAGAAAATACCGGACCTGATCCAACCCGTACTGGTCCACCCAGTCCTGCGGAGCAACAACATTGCCCAGCGACTTGGACATCTTGATGCCCTTATTGTGCAGGTGCCCGTGGATCATGACGCGCTTGGGCAACGGCAGATCCGCACTCATCAGGAACGCCGGCCAATACACAGCGTGGAAGCGGGAAATGTCCTTCCCAATGATGTGGACATCGCACGGCCAGTACTTACTGAAAGCCTCAGAATCAGTGTCCGGGTAGCCGACGCCGGTCAGGTAGTTGGTCAGCGCGTCCACCCACACGTACATCACGTGGTCCGGGTTGCCCGGCACCGGGACTCCCCAATCGAACGTGGTGCGGCTGATCGACAGATCTTCCAACCCTCCGCGGACAAAGCTCGCCACTTCGTTGCGTTTGGTGGCGGGTGCAGCCCAGTCCGGCTGCTCGCTGTAGAGCGCCAGAAGTTTGTCCTGATAGGCAGAGAGCCGGAAAAAGTACGACTCTTCCTCGGTCCAGGTGACCTCGGTGTCGCTTTCGGTCGAATAGCGAACGCCGTCTTCCCGGACCTCGGTCTCATCTTCCGAGTAGAACGCCTCGTCGCGCACGGAGTACCAGCCGGCGTATTTGTCCAGATAGATGTCGCCCTTGGCTTCCATCTTCTTCCAGATAGCCTGCGCCGCCCTCAGGTGATCCTCGTCCGTGGTGCGGATGAAGCGATCGTAGGAGCTGCCGACGTCGTCGTTCATCTGCTTGAACGCCTGAGCGTTGCGGGTGGCAAGCTCCATGACGGGGATGCCCTCGCGGTCTGCGGTCTGCTGCATTTTCAGCCCGTGCTCGTCCGTGCCCGTGAGGAACCTGACGTCGAAACCGTCGAGGCGCTTGAAGCGCGCCAGGGCGTCCGCCGCGATCGCCTCGTAGGCGTGGCCGATGTGGGGGACGCCGTTGGGGTACGAGATCGCGGTTGTTACATAAAATGGGGGCTTCGCTTCAGATGTCACACCTAAAAATCTACCGTACTCGGCGCTGCGGTAGCCCATCGATGACCCGCGCCAGGTCATAGTGCCGTCACCCGGCTATCCGCGGACCGCCTGCCTGCCCACCTGCCTCATCCAGCGCGAGATCAGGGTTTGTCCGCGAGATCACCCCTCACAAAGGGTGATCTCGCGGATAAACCCCGACTTCGGCAAAAAAGAGCGAGGTGACCCGGGAAGGTCAGTCTTGCAGGTCTACCCCACGGGCTAGGGTGGCCCCTACCTCAGACTTCACGGCGTCGAGCAGTTCCTGCGGAACCGAGGAATCAACGGTCAGAAGGCACAGGACCTGCCCGCCGTCGTCGTTCCTGGCAACCTGCATGCCCGCAATGTTGATGTTGTGATCGCCCAGGATCCGGCCGACAGCACCAATCACCCCTGTGCGGTCCTGGTACACGAAGAGCAGCAGGTGCTCGCTGATCGGGATCTCGATCTCGAACCCGTTGACGCCCACGAGCTTCTGAATCTGGCGGTGCCCGGTCAACGTACCGGAAACCGAGATCTGCGAACCGTCAGAGAGCGCGCCTCGAACCGTGAGCACGTTACGGTACTCCTCAGACTCCGAAGTGGTGATCAGCCTGGTTGCGATGCCGCGCTGTTCGGCCAACACCGGGGCGTTGACGTAGGACACCTGTTCGGAGACGACGTCGGTGAAAACGCCCTTGAGCGCTGCGAGTTCCAACGCCTTGACGTCCAGTTCGGCGATCTCGCCCGCAACCTCGACGTCAATGGCCGTTGGTGAATCGTGGCTCAGCGCCGTGAAGATTCGACCGAGCTTCTCCATCAAAGGAATACCGGGACGCACTTCAGGTGCGATGATCCCTCCTGCCACGTTGACGGCGTCGGGCACCAACTCACCAGCCAGGGCGAGCCGCACCGACTTCGCCACGGACACGCCCGCCTTCTCCTGCGCTTCGTGGGTGGAGGCACCAAGGTGCGGTGTGACAACAACGTTCTCGAGTGCGAAGAACGGCAGATCGGTGCTGGGCTCATTGACGAAAACGTCAACGGCCGCACCGGCGATCGCACCAGTGGTGAGCGCCGTGTAGAGGGCGCTCTCATCGATGAGTCCGCCACGGGCAACGTTGATGACGAAGGCGGATTCCTTCATCTTGGCGAAGGCATCCGTGCCGAGCATCCCGAGAGTTTCGGGCGTCTTGGGCATGTGGATGGTCACGACGTCCGACTGCTCCAACAACTCGTCCAGGGTCACCAGACGCACGCCCAGCTGCGCGGCCCGCGCGGAGGTCACGTAGGGGTCGTATGCGAGGATCTCGGTCTCGAATCCCTGCAGCCGGGCAGCAACGAGAGCGCCGATGCGCCCCAGGCCAATGATCCCGATCTTCTTCTCGTACAGCTCCACACCGGTGTACCTTGAGCGCTTCCACTCGCCGTTCTTGAGCGAGGAGTTGCCGGCCGGGATGTTACGCGCCAGGCCAAGGATGTGACCAACGGTCAGTTCTGCCGCGGACACAATGTTCGACGTCGGCGCGTTGACCACCATGACGCCAGCGTGTGTGGCCGCTTTGATATCCACATTGTCCAGCCCGACGCCGGCCCTGGCGATGACCTTCAGCTTCGGTGCTGCTGCAATCGCCTCGGCATCCACCTGCGTGGCGGAGCGCACCAGGATGGCGTCCACGGATGCGATGTCCCGCAGGAGCTGGGCGCGGTCGGCGCCGTCGGTCGATCGGATCTCAAAGTCGGGACCCAGCGCCTCGACGGTGGCGGGTGATAGTTCCTCAGCAATCAGGACGACGGGTTTGGTGGGGGTCACGGCGGGGTCCTTACGGAGGTGGTGGTCAGTGGGATGAACTGGTCCATGGCAGCGATTGGAAGCCCGTTGCCATGGACCAGTGCGGGAACGCGCCTAGCGGGCTACTGAACCCTCGGTGTAGTCGTCATCGGACTTGATCCAGGAGAACAGCTTGCGCAGTTCCCGGCCGGTTGACTCGATCGGGTGGTCCTCGCCCTTCTTGCGCAGCTTCTCGAATTCGGGTGCGCCTGCATCCTGATCGTCAATGAAACGCTTGGCAAAGGCCCCGTTCTGGATGTCGTCCAGGACAGCTTTCATGTTGTCCTTGACGCTGGGGTCAATGACGCGCGGGCCGGATACGTAGTCGCCGTACTCTGCGGTGTCTGAAACGGACCAGCGCTGCTTGGCGATGCCGCCCTCCACCATGAGGTCCACGATGAGCTTGAGCTCGTGGAGCACCTCGAAGTACGCGACCTCCGGCTGGTAGCCGGCTTCCGTGAGCGTCTCGAAGCCGTACTGCACCAGCTGCGAGGTTCCCCCGCAGAGGACTGCCTGCTCGCCGAAGAGGTCCGTCTCGGTTTCCTCGGTGAACGTGGTTTCGATGACGCCGGCACGGGTTCCGCCGATGGCCTTGGCGTAGGACAGTGCCAGTTCCTTGCCCTTGCCGGACGGGTTCTGCTCGACGGCGATCAGGTCCGGTACGCCACGGCCCGCTTCAAATTCGCGGCGGACAATATGGCCCGGCCCCTTGGGTGCAACAAGTGCGACGTCGACGTCGGCTGGCGGCTGAATGTAGCCATACCGGATGTTGAAACCGTGCCCAAAGAACAGTGCATCCCCGGCCTGCAGGTTCGGCGCGATGTCTTCCTTGTAGACAATCCGCTGGGTCTGGTCCGGGGTCAGGACCATGATGAGGTCCGCTTCCTTGACCGCATCGGCAACGTTGAGGACCCGCAGCCCCTCGGCTTCAGCCTTCGCGCGGGACGCCGAACCTTCCTTGAGTCCTACCCGGACATCCACTCCCGAATCGCGCAGGCTCAGCGCATGCGCGTGGCCCTGGCTGCCGTAGCCGATGACCGCAACAACGCGGCTCTGGATGATTGAAAGGTCTGCGTCGTCGTCGTAATACATATCTGTCACTTTTTTCTCCTGGTGTGGGTGGATAGCTGGGATCAGGCGCTTCGAAGAGCGCGGTCGCTCATGGATTTGGCGCCTCGACCAACGGCAAGGGTTCCCGACTGGACAATTTCCCGCACGCCGAACGGCTCAAGGACGCTCAGCAGAGCGCTCAGCTTTTCGGCGGTGCCGGTGGCCTCAATGATCAGTGAATCGGTGGAGACATCCACCACGGAGGCGCGGAACAAATCGGCTGCCTGGGTTACCTGCAGTCGTGTTGCCGCATCCGCACGCACCTTGACCAGGATGTGGTCGCGCTGCACGGAAGAGTCCGGAACGAGCTCAACGATCTTGATGACGTTGATGAGCTTGTTGAGTTGTTTGGTGACCTGTTCGAGGAGGTCGCCCTCGGCCTCGACAACCACCGTGATCCGGGATACCCCTTCGGTTTCGGTCGGTCCAACGGCCAGTGAGTTGATGTTGAAGGCGCGGCGGGCAAAGAGACTGGCTACGCGGGTGAGAACACCCGGAACGTCTTCGACCAGCACGGATAAGGTATGGCGTGCCATGGGCTAGTCCTCCTGCTCCCACTCGGGTGTCATGTTGCGGGCAATCTGGATGAGGTCGTTGCTGACCCCGGCTGGAACCATCGGCCACACCATCGAATCGCGGCTGACCACGAAGTCGACGACGACGGGGCGGTCGTTGATTTCCAGTGCGGCGGCGATGGTCGCATCGATGTCTTCGTCGCGTTCGCAGCGAAGACCGGCGCAGCCGTAGGCGTCCGCGAGCTTCACAAAGTCCGGGACGCGGACGGTGTCATGCCCGGTGTTCAGATCTGTGTGGGAGTAGCGGCCGTCGTAGAACAGTGTCTGCCACTGGCGGACCATGCCCAGTGAAGAGTTGTTGATGATGGCCACCTTGATGGGGATGTTGTTGATCACGCAGGTGGCCAGTTCCTGGTTGGTCATCTGGAAGCAGCCGTCGCCGTCGATCGCCCAGACCACACGGTCCGGGTTCCCTACTTTGGCGCCCATGGCTGCGGGAACCGAGTACCCCATGGTTCCGAGGCCTGCGGAGTTCAGCCAAGAGTGCGGGCGTTCATATTTGATGAACTGTGCAGCCCACATCTGGTGCTGTCCCACCCCGGAGACGTATACGCCTTCAGGGCCGGTCATTTCGCCGATTCGCTGGATGACGTGCTGCGGGGCGGAGTGATCGTTGGCTGGGCTTGTGAATCCGAGGGGGTAGGTTTCCCTGAGCCGGTTCACCATGGACCACCAGGACGAGACGTCTGGACGGCCGTGCTCGGCGAAGTTCGCGCGGCAGGCGTCCGTAAGCTCAGGGAGGATCTGCTTCACGGACCCGACGATGGGGACGTCAGCAGTTCGGTTCTTGGAAATTTCTGCCGGGTCGATGTCAGCGTGGATAACCTTCGCCCCGGGCGCGAAAGTATGCAGGACCCCGGTGACGCGGTCATCGAAGCGCGCACCAAGCGTGATCAGCAGATCGGCCTGCTGCAACGCGGTGACAGCGGAGACCGAGCCGTGCATCCCGGGCATACCCATGTGCTGTGGGTGGGAGTCGGGGAAGGCTCCGCGTGCGGTCAGGGTAGTCACCACCGGTGCGTTGACGAGCTCTGCAAGTTCCAGCAGTTCCTGGGAGGCGTGGGCGTGGATGACACCGCCACCCACGTAGAACACTGGACGCTGCGATGCCGCGATGAGCTTGGCCGCTTCACGGACCTGCTTGGAGTGCCCCTTGACCACGGTCTTGTAGCCGGGGAGCTCGATGCGCGGCGGCCACGAGAATGTGGTGGTGGCCTGCTGCGCATCTTTGGTGATGTCCACAAGTACAGGTCCGGGACGCCCGGTGGAGGCAATGTGGAATGCCTCGGCCAACACGCGCGGGATGTCTTCGGCCCGAGTCACGAGGTAGGAGTGTTTGGTAATGGGCATGGTAATACCCACTATGTCCGCTTCCTGGAACGCGTCCGATCCGATCACCGCACTGGAGACCTGGCCTGTGATGGCCACCATGGGGACGGAGTCCATGTTGGCGTCCGCAATGGCTGTCACCAGGTTGGTGGCTCCGGGACCGGAGGTTGCAATGCAGACGCCCACCCGGCCGGTGACCAGCGCGTAACCCTCTGCGGCGTGTCCGGCGCCCTGCTCGTGGCGGACCAGAATGTGCCGCAGCTTTGAGGACGCGAGCAGTGGGTCATAGGTGGGAAGAATGGCCCCGCCGGGTAGACCAAAGATCTCATCGACGCCAAGCTCTTCGAGGGTGCGAACGATGGCCTCGGAACCGAGCATCGTTGTTGCCGGGACCACGTTGTTGGGCCCTTGCACGAGGTTGACCGCGGCGGGAGTTCCGTGGGCCCTGTCTGCTTTTGTCTGGCCAGCGATGGAAGCTGCCGGCCCTGTTCCTGCTGGACCGTGCTGTGCCTTGGAGGGCATCAGCGCCGGGCTGATTGGCGATCCCTTGCTCATCTGGGTCTTCCTTACCGAACTCTTGCAGTGGTGCTCCCCGTTGCCGAGGTGCGATTTTTGCTCGTGCGCCATGTACCTGTAGGTACAAAAAAACCCCTCAGGCCGGTTGGCTCTTCGGGGTTTGCGCGTGGTGTAGTGCTACCAGGTGGGGCGGTTAGGCCACGCGCCTGATAATAAGGACTACGGATACGAGCTGCATGTAACTAGTCTTTACCCTCCCCCGCCGAGAGTCAACCGGAGACGCCCTTGTCTCACTATTTGGACGCAACGTCCAGTGAGTGGACACTCACTGAATCGCTGCGTCGCGAACCTACTACCCGCAGTACGCGCCCTCAGAGGCCGAATGCACAAGTTTCGCGTACTTCGCCAAGACACCCTTGGTATAAATGTGCGGCAAAGGCTCCCAACCAACCCGGCGCGCCTCAAGCTCTGCCTCATCAACCAGCAGATCAAAAGACTTCTGGGGAATATCCACCCGAATGCGGTCACCGTCCCGCACAAAAGCGATCGGACCGCCGTCGGACGCTTCCGGAGCAACATGCCCAATACACAGCCCCGTTGTGCCTCCCGAGAACCGGCCGTCCGTGAGCAGCAGGACGTCCTTGCCCAGACCGGCCCCCTTGATGGCGCCAGTAATCGCCAGCATCTCGCGCATCCCCGGCCCACCTTTGGGGCCCTCATAACGGATGACGACGACGTCGCCAGCCTTGATGGTGCCAGCGTCCAGTGCGTTCAGCGCGCCCTGTTCGCGCTCGAAGACCCTCGCGGTTCCCTCAAACACCTCAGCGTCGAAGCCAGCCGTCTTCACAACTGCGCCTTCCGGGGCCAGCGACCCCTTCACAATGGTCAGACCGCCCGTGCGGTGAATGGGGTTGTCCAGGGCCCGCAATATCTTGCCATCCAGATCCGGCGGGTTGATGGCCTCGAGGTTCTCAGCTAGCGTCTTGCCGGTGACGGTCAGCGCATCGCCGTGAAGCAGTCCAGCGTCAAGCAACGCCCGCATGATCACGGGCACGCCGCCGATACGGTCGACGTCGTTCATCACGTACCGACCAAAGGGCTTCAGGTCACCAAGATGCGGGATCTTCTCACCGATGCGGTTGAAGTCATCGAGCGTCAGATCCACCTCGGCTTCCCTAGCGATTGCGAGCAGGTGCAGTACCGCATTGGACGATCCGCCAAAGGCCATAGTGACGGCGATGGCGTTCTCAAACGCTTTCTTGGTCATGATGTCGCGGGACGTGATGCCCAACCGCAAGAGGTTAACGACCGCTTCCCCGGACTGGTGGGCGAACGCATCACGACGGCGGTCCGCGCTCGGCGGAGCGGCCGAACCGGGCAGCGACATTCCGAGCGCCTCACCGATACAGGCCATGGTGTTCGCCGTGTACATTCCGCCACAGGCACCTTCGCCCGGGCAGATGGCACGTTCAATGCGGTCCAGATCGCCGCGGGACATTTTGCCGGCGGCGCACGCTCCAACAGCCTCGAAGGCATCGATGAGCGTGACGTCCTTCTCCGTGCCGTCTTCCAGTTTCACCCAACCGGGCATGATGGAACCGGCATAGAGGAACACACTGGCCAGGTCCAGCCGGGCAGCTGCCATGAGCATCCCGGGAAGCGACTTGTCGCAGCCCGCCAAAAGTACGGAGCCGTCGATCCGTTCGGCCTGCATCACGGTCTCCACGGAATCCGCAATCACCTCGCGGGAGACCAGGGAGAAGTGCATACCCTCATGTCCCATTGAAATGCCGTCAGAGACCGAGATGGTCCCGAACTGCATGGGGAATCCGCCCCCGGCGTGGACGCCTTCCTTGGCGCCCTGAGCCAACCTGTTCAGCGAGAGGTTGCAGGGAGTGATCTCGTTCCACGAGCTCGCAACACCAATCTGCGGTTTCGCAAAATCGTCGTCGCCCATGCCCACTGCTCGGAGCATCCCGCGCGCAGGCGCGGCATGAATCCCATCTGTGACAATTCGGCTACGGGGCTTGATATCCGGCTTCTGCTGATTCGGGACAGTGCTCATGCCTGAAAGTCTAGGACTCCACGGGCCCGAACGAGATAATTGCCACTCTCATATGACGGAATTTTCGGCCCCTGTTACGATCGCCGCCGCTTCCGCCTGCAGCATCTCGACAACCCTGCGCACGGAGGTTCGCTCGGAAACATCCTTGCGCATGAGCACGGCGATAGACCTCCGGGCACGAACGTCCGTCAGTTCACGAAGCTCCAGCTTCTCGGAGATATGGCCCCGCGCCGTATACCGGGGCAGCATGGCCAGGCCATGACCAGCAGCTACCAGCGCTTCCATGACCCTCAAATCCGGGTACTTCTGGATACGGGTGGCCAGGCGCCCTGCCCGCACCTCTATCTGCGACAGCACGGTGTCGAAAGGGAAACCCGCTGCAATGCCAACCCACGGATAGTCGACCACTTCCTCCGGGGTCACCACCTCTCGGGAAGTCAGCGGATGCCCAGCCGGCATGGCAACATCCAGCGGCTCATGCATCAAGGGAACGACGACGATTCCCGGCTGGATGAACATGTCAACGCCCTCGATACTGTGGGCCAGCACGAAGTCGTAGTCCGCCGTCAACAACGGAAAGTCCCGCATGGACGGGTCCTCCAGCACTGCCTCAAGGTGCACGCCGTCGAGCTCTTCCATCCGTGTGAGCAGACCGGGAAGAAGCATCTCCGCGGCGCTCGGAAAGAATGCCGCCCGAATATCCGTCTGCCAGCCTCGCCGGTAAAGGTCGACTGTGGACTTCACCCGCTCCATGGCCGCGGACAGCTCAGCCGATGCTCCTGCCATGGCCAGTCCCGCTTCGGTCAGCCGGACGCGCCTGCCAACCCTCTCCACCAGCTCGATACCGACTTCTTCCTGGAGCACCTTGAGCTGTTGGGACACCGCCGATGGGGTGACGTTCATGGCGACAGCCGTAGCAGCAACGGTTCCCCGGTCGGCCAGCTCTCGAAGAATCTGCAATCGCTTCAGGTCCATGCCGAAATCCTATATTTAGGTGTGCGGACCCAACGATTCGGCCCTCCCACTTGGTGTCGAGGCCGTAACAATTCGGGAGGGGGGCCTGAAATTATCGCCACATCGTCAGTTAGGCTGTGGTACCGGAAGACACCCGAGGAGCGAGGCAGGGGCAGCTGCCGAGCCGCTGCATGCCGCAGCTCCCACGCCGCCAATGAGGTCCCGCACCATATGACACCCGCCAGCATCTCGCCCATCAGTCCGCAGGACAGCGCACACCTGAAGAACATGTTGCGGCAGGTCTTCGACTCCCAAATCCCCAACTACGGTGATTACAATCTCGTGTGTGCCAGCAGGTCTCCCCTCTCCGACGGGGGACCGGCCTCGGGAACTGAATATTATGTGGTGGGCTACAGATGGCAGCCGCTGGAAATCATGATCGCACCCTTCGAGGCGGACGAAGTCTCGCCAGCAGGCACGCCTGTGGAACTGAACATGACCAACCTCTCCCACGCCGTTGAACTCGCACGGGACCACTATGAAACAGGCACCAGCACGGGGGCCGTTTTCTATTTTGAGGTTCAGCCGGCGATCGAATTGCCCCTACTGGATGGCGCGCGCACTCTTGTCCAGCGGGAGGACTACGAAGACTTCAGTGCGTTCATGACGCAGTTCCTCACGCTGGACTGACGCCACGCCGCGGCCTGCGGCTCATGCCGAGGGGAATGGCCCGAGCTGCACGAGGTTCTCAGGTGCCTTGCCGGCGTCCAATGCGCCGAGCTGCCGACGCAGCAAAGCGCGGATACGCGGTTCAAATGCTTCGGTGTTTCCACCGATATGCGGGGTGATGATGGCGCCCTCTGCGGACCACAACAGGTGGTCTCTCGGCAAGGGTTCCGGATCAAAAACATCGACGGCGGCGCGTAATCTACCGGACACCACTTCACGGGTCAGCGCCTCTGAGTCCACCACACCGCCTCTGGCAACGTTCACCACCAGTGCGCAGCCCGGCAGCGCGCGGAGGACTTCAGCACTGATCAACCCTTCGGTGCTTTCAGTCAACGGCGTGATAACAATGAGGACATCCGTCTCCCCTGCCAGAGCCGCCAGCTCGTCCGGCCCGTGAACCGTGCCCTCGTCATCACTTCTGGGCTTGCTTCCCACGCGGATCAGTTCCACCTCGAACGGCCCAAGCCTGCGCGCTATCTCCCGGCCGATTCCTCCTACCCCCACCAGCAGCACGCGCTTGTCCGCAAGTCCGGGATGGCGTCGGTGGTTCCACTCCGCACGCCCCTGATCCCGCACAGCGTTGTCGATGCCTCGCTGGGACGCCAACACGAGCCCGACGGCGTGCTCCGCCGTCGCAGCTGCGTGCACCCCCGCGGCACTGGACAGGCCGACCGCAGGACCCACGATTTCGGGCAACCCGTCAAAACCGGTGGACTGCGTCTGCACGAACGCTAGGTTCTGGACGCGGGCCAACGCTGACGCACAGTCCGCTCCATTCACGTACGGCAACACGACGCCGTCGATCTCGTCATACCCCACACCCTCGGGAGCTGACTCCAGATCCCACAGCGCGAGCCGCAGACCCCCGGCGTGCGGGGCAAGGGCATCCAGTAATCCTGACGAGGGGACAGTCAGCGTCGTGACGATTCGTTCGGCAGCCATGGTCCACAGGCTACCGTCTATGGACACTGCACGTACTACGTCGTAACGTCAGGAAGAACGCGGAAACCATACCGCGCGGCTGAAGGAGATCGTCATGGAATGGCTCATAGGATTCATCGTCATCGTTGTCATCGTCGCCGTCGTCTGGTGGCTGCTGAACCGGGGATCCGGCCGCGCAGAGAGCCCCGACTCCCTGAACCACGCCCCTGCCACGCTCCAGCACGGATTCTCGGACGTCGGCCAACAAGCACCCACAACTTTCAGCAATCATGATGCTTCTACACCGAGCGCTGGCGCCGGTGCAGGCGGCAAAGCTGCGATGAGTCGCGACGAAGCCTCGGCCAGACGGGCCGAGGATGCCGCGCCCGTTCACGCCGCAGGTTCAAGCCGCGTCGAGCACGAGCCCGTCAACCCGAACGAGCCTTTTCTTCAGGAACGCATGGCCGCCGGTACGGACGCCGAAGAGCGCGTCGCCGAGGAAACCGGAACCGGACCGGACCACCGGGCCCAGCCGCGTGGAGAAGCTGCGCCGGACCACCAGGGATCGGGCGTGGACTCCGTGACGGAGAATTCTTCAGGTGACTGGGACCTTGATGAATCAGAAGCAGTGGTTTCCAGAGGCACCACAGACCCCGCAGACGGACCAGCGCACCGGTCCGATAGCTGAGCTGACAGGCAATCCCCCAATTTGGTGAGCCGAGGTTCGATTTTTTGTTTCGGGAATCTTGCTGGTAATGTTTCATGTCGTTGCGGATGAGCAATTCGGTTCCAGAGGGGCAGGATTCACCGCGGCACGGAACGCACCTCTAGCTCAACTGGCAGAGCAATTGACTCTTAATCAATGGGTTTCGGGTTCGAGTCCCGAGGGGTGCACCAAAGAAAAGCTCCGGTTGACCAATGGTCAACCGGAGCTTTTGTTTTTGCCCTGAAGTTGGGGCTTCTTGGACCACCCCTATGTGGCCCAAGAAGCCTCTGAAAAGTTTTAGCTACTCTCCGACCGCGACAGTGAGCGGCTCAGCCTCTGATTCTCTGGGGTTCACGTGGATGATCTCTGCAATCGCAGGCTCACCAGTGGTCTCCACCACTTCCTTGACACTCTGCCTGCCTGCAAGTCCTCGAATCACGCTGAACAGGTGGGTCCGCAACTCCTCTGACAGCAGGTCACTGCCATCGGCGATAGTCGCCTCGACCTCACGCGCGCTTTCGAGGGCCTCTTTGCCCTCGTCAGTGATCGTGACCATGTGGCTACGGCGGTCAAGATCATTCCGAACACGCGAGACGTGCCCGTGATTTTCCAACCGCGCCAACGTCTTACCCATAGTCTGGGCCTGCACATGGACCATCTGCGCAAGACTGGCCTGAGTCATGGGCCCCTGGTCAGCAAGGACCCCCAGGCCGATAACGCCCGCATGCGTAACTCCGATGGACGACAGCCGCTCATTCCAGGCGTGTTCTACCAGCCGCGCCGCCGTTGATAGAAGGCGCCCCGTGGGCCATTGCTCCATATTCGGCATAAAAAGTTCCCCTTAACACATCACTGCCAGTCCGGCTCATCCGGGCCGACTCCCGAACCCCGCCTTATATCATAACGCTGATAGCGTGGGAGGCCTTCAGATCCATCGATAAAACCATATTCTTTGCCGAATAGAAACCGAACCAGGAGCACCAGTGGACGCCGCCAACCGTAAATTGTCCGTCGGAGATACAGCACCGGATTTCACGCTGCAAGCCGCCGACGGAACGGAAATCACCCTGTCCGGGTACAGGGGCCGGCGCGTCGTCGTCTACTTTTACCCAGCCGCGGGAACCCCTGGCTGCACCAAGCAGGCTTGCGATTTCCGAGACAATCTTGCCTCGCTAGCCAGCCACGGTTACCAGGTACTGGGCATCTCCCCGGACACCGTGACCAAGTTGGCTTCCTTTGCCGACAAGGAAAGCCTCAACTTCCCGTTAATGGCTGATCCAGAGCACTCCGTAGCCGAAAAATACGGCGCCTGGGGCGAGAAAAAGAACTACGGCCGCGTCTACGAAGGCCTGATCCGCTCCACGGTCGTCGTCGATGAAAACGGCGTGGTCGTCCTCGCGCAGTACAACGTCAAAGCGACAGGCCACGTCGCAAAGCTGCGCCGGGACCTCGGTCTGGACTAACGTCCGGTACCCTAGTAACGGTCCTTATGGACCGTGCGCGAGTGGCGGAATTGGTAGACGCGCTGGATTTAGGTTCCAGTGTCTTCGGACGTGTGGGTTCAAGTCCCATCTCGCGTACAGCAGCTACAGCAATATCCGAAGTCGCCCTGGTCAATCACCAGGGCGACTTTTTGCTGCCCGCAGGCTTGCCAAAAAAGTTTTTGAGATTCCACCCATCCACCTGCAATGCCCAACCGAATAGATCATGAAACCTCCGCTACAGGAGGTTCGAAAAATTCGATCGGGCACCGCAGACTGCGGCAGCCACTAATCACCAGGAGAATCTCATGAACGTCTCACGCAAAAGCCTCAGCATCCTCGGAGTAGCCGCAGTAGCCATGTTCGGTCTTTCGGCATGTAGCGGCGGCGCCGAATCGGAGAGCATGTCATCCGAATCAGCGGAGACCACCGAAATGGCGTCGGAATCACCGAGTACAGAAGCTTCGGAAATGGCAGACCCGGCAGCCAACCTGGTGGGTCCGGGCTGCGCTGACTACGCCGCCCAGGTTCCCGAAGGAGACGGTTCCGTAGCCGGCATGGCCATGGACCCGGTCGCTACCGCGGCATCGAACAACCCGATTCTGACTACTCTGACCGCAGCAGTTTCAGGACAGGTCAACCCGGACGTTGACCTCGTTGACACCCTCAACGGCGGCGAGTTCACCGTCTTCGCACCCACCGACAAGGCATTCGAGAAAATCGACGCCGCCACGATGGAAAAACTCGGAACGGACGCAGACCTCCTCTCCGGAATCCTGACCTACCACGTCATCGCCGGACAGCTGTCCCCGGATGAGATCGCAGGCACCCACACCACCGTCAATGGCGCTGAAGTAACCGTCGAGGGTGAAGGCGACATGATCACCGTTGGTTCCTCTGACGCTGCAGTCATCTGCGGCGGCGTCCAGACGGCCAACGCCACGGTCTACATGGTGGACTCGGTTCTGATGCCGCCGGCAGCAAAGTAAACCACCTGATTCCTCCCTCTACTGGGGATCAGGCACGGAATTGAGCGGGTACCCCAGAACCGGGTACCCGCTCTTTTCATGCCAGCAGCGCATCCAGACGCTTCACAGGGAACACGAATCTTTTTCCACTAGACTGAGCTCTTCCCATTATCAGTTCTGCGGCTGGCAGTGCCCGAGGAGTCAAGTGCGAGCAAATCAACCAGGTCACGGCTGGACAACATCCATCCACCGGAAGCGGTCACGAACGATGGCTCTTCGCATCGTCGCCGCAGCCTCAGTGCTCCTTATGACCGCCTGCACAGGTTCAACTCCCCCGCCTGCAGTCACCGGCACGACGACGTCGCCGGCCGTGGACAAGGGAACGTTCACCTTCGGCACCGCTGCCCGGCCCGCCGGGCTCGACCCCGCGGTTGTTGCCGACGCCGAGACCTACAGGGTCACCCTGCAGGTGATGCAGGGGCTGGTTGGCGTTGACCCGCTGACGTCCGCACCGGCTCCACTTCTCGCACAGAGCTGGAAGGAACTCAACGAGGGTCGGTCATACTCATTCCAGCTCCGGGATGACGTCACCTTTCATGACGGAACAGCGTTCAACGCTGAGGCCGTCTGCGCGAACTTTGACCGCTGGTATCACCTTCCAACCGAGCTGCGCACGGCATCCTCGGCCACTCCGTTCAAAACAGTGTTCGGTGCGTTTGCCGACACTCCCGAGCTCAGCAACTACAAGAAGTGCACTGCTGTCACTGAGTTCACAGTTCGTATAGACCTCGACCGCCGGTTCACCGGCTTCATTCCCGCATTGTCCATGCCCGGGTTTGCTATTGCTTCCCCCACGGCGCTGAAGAAAATGTCAGCCGACAAACCCGTGGACGAACGCCAGGGCAGCAAAATCTCGGAATTTGCCCAGCACCCCGTCGGTACCGGCCCCTACACCTTCGGCAGCTGGGAGGACGACAAGGTCACCCTGGACGCCTACGAGGATTACTGGGGTGAGCAAGGCGATGTCCGGCACATTGTCTTCCGCACCATTCGTGACGCAGATGCCAGGCTCCGCGCCCTCCGGGAGAGCGCCATCGACGGCTACGACATGATCAGCGTCTCCAACGTGGCTGAGCTGGCACGCGGTGGAAAGCAGATCCTGCAGCGGGACCCATACTCTGTTTTGTATTTGGGAATGAACCAGAAGTTCCCGGGTCTCGAAGAGGAGAAAGTCCGCCAGGCCATTGCGCACGCTGTAGACAAGGATGCCCTCCTTGACGGCGTCTTTCTGAACGGCACCAAAACCGCATCGACGTTCATGCCACCGAAACTGGGCGTCGAGAACGTAGGTCTCACTACCTACAATTACGACCCCGAAAAGGCGCGAAGGCTACTCGAGGAAGCCGGCTACAAGGGAGAGCCGCTACCGTTCTACTACCCGCGCAATGTGGCCCGGCCCTACCTGCCAGCGCCAGAAAAGATCTACGCGGAACTCAGCCGCCAGCTGACCGCCGTCGGACTCAATATCCAGCCCGTTCCCATTGAATGGTCCGAGGGGTACTTGCCCGAGGTCCAGAAATCCGGCGACCGCGCCCTCCATCTGCTCGGTTGGAACGGAAGCTATCAGGATCCCGATAACTTCGTGGCGCCGCTCTTCGGTTCCTACAGCGAAGAGTTCGGGTTCAGCGACAGCCAGCTCTTCAGCAAGATCGCCCGCGCGCGGACAATCCCGAACGGCGAAGAACGGCAGATTGCGTATCAGGACATCAATGATCAGATTGCGGACGGCATTCCCGCCGTTCCCCTCGCTTTTCCTATCTCCGCACTCGCAGTGTCCGAACGGGTTGCATCCTATCCCGTCAGCCCGGTCCTCCACGAAGTCTTCAACAAGATCGAGCTCAGGTGAGTCTCACCCGGGCTGATTACCGATGTGTTCCGGCGCGCGATAGGCTTCAGGAGCCAGCACCCTTGCGAGTGGAGATAGAAATTGACTGCGAATAATGCGGCGGGCAGCGCCTCGGAAAACGTTGATGTAGTACTGATCGGCGGCGGCATCATGAGTGCCACCCTCGGAACTTTCCTGAAGCAGCTGCAGCCCGATTGGACCATCTCGCTCTTCGAGCGCCTCGATCAGGCCGGACTCGAAAGTTCGGACCCGTGGAACAACGCAGGTACAGGCCACTCAGCCCTGTGTGAGCTCAATTACACCCCCGCTGCGGCAGACGGCAGCATTGACCCTGCCAAAGCAGTCAAGATCAACGAACAGTTCCAGGTTTCCCGCCAGTTCTGGTCCCATCTCGTCTCCAACGGCCACATAGGACCCGCACGCAACTTCATCAACCCCCTTCCCCACATGAGTTTTGTGTGGGGCGAATGGCAGACCGAGTATCTCCGCCGCCGCTTCGAGGCCCTTCGCACGCAGCCGCTGTTCAAGACCATGGAGTATTCAGAAGACCACGAGACTCTGGCCGACTGGACCCCTCTTGTTATGAAGGACCGCAACCCCTCCCAGCACGTTGCTGGATCGCGGGTTGTTGAAGGCACAGACGTTGACTTCGGTGCACTCTCACGGGAACTTACGTCCTACCTCGGCAACTCGGGAGTGGAGCTCAATTTCGGTCACGAGGTCGTTGACCTGGAGCGCTCAAGTTCCGGCGGATGGGACGTGTCGGTCAAGAACCGGGCGAGCAGTGAAAAGCGCAAAGTCCACGCCAAGTTCGTGTTCGTTGGAGCCGGCGGCGGCGCGCTGCATCTCCTTCAGCGTTCCGGGATTCCCGAGGGCCGCGGCTTTGGCGGCTTCCCTGTGTCCGGACAGTTCCTGCGCTGCACCAACCCCGACATAGTCGACCAGCACAACGCGAAGGTCTATGGCCTGGCCGACGTCGGCGCTCCTCCGATGTCCGTACCGCACCTTGATACGCGGTTCGTCAATGGGGAACGCTCCCTCCTGTTCGGCCCGTATGGCGGTTTCTCCACCAAGTTCTTGCGCAATGGTTCATTCCTTGACCTGCCAGCATCGATTCGGCCCTCGAACCTCATTCCCATGCTGGCTGTCGGCAAGGACAACCTCGGCCTGGTCAAGTACCTGGTGACGGAGGTCCTCAAGAGCCGGAATGCGAAGAACGATGCACTGCGCACGTTCTTCCCCTCGGCCAATGCTGACCGCTGGGAGCTGATCACAGCCGGCCAGCGTGTCCAGGTCATCAAGAAGGACGCCAAGAAGGGCGGCATTCTCCAGTTCGGGACCGAAGTCATCACGTCGGCAGACGGTTCCATGGGGGCCCTGTTGGGCGCTTCCCCGGGAGCATCAACAGCGGCGCCGATCATGGTGGATCTCCTGAAGCGGTGTTTCCCGAAGCAGATGGACGCATGGGAGCCAAAGCTCCGCGAGATGATCCCCAGTTATGGTGTCCAGCTCAACGAGAATGAGACTCTGGCTGATGAGGTCACAGCCCACACCAGCAGCGTTCTCAACCTTTCGTAGTTCCTCTGCGGGCCGCATCAGTGGCCGGAGTCAGTCCTTTCCTGTGAGGCGGTCCGATGTTCAGTCTGGCGAAATTATCGCTGGCCAATAGGGCGCTCATTGCGCTGATCACTGTCTTTGCGGCGGTCTTTGGTGTCATTACGATGGGCTCGCTCAAGCAGGAGCTCATTCCGTCGCTCGAGTTCCCGCAGATCACGGTTATTTCGGCCATGCCCGGGGCATCTCCCGCGGTGATCGATGAGCAGATCAGTGAGCCGCTTGAGAGTGCCCTGAACGCGGTGGAGGGTCTTGAGTCCTCGTCCAGTACGTCGCGGACCGGAATCTCCACCGTCAGCCTCACGTTTGCCTACGGCACGGACCTTGACCGGGCTCGCGGTCAGGTTGATCGTGCCATTTCGACGGCTGAACAGGTGTTGCCGGAGGACGTCTCCCCCAACGCACTGGCGGGTAGCATCAGCGATCTGCCCATCGTCTTCATGGCTGTTTCCTCCGATCAGCCCCTGAGCGCGCTCAAGAGTGATCTGGCGCGGTTGACGGTCCCCAGACTGCAGAAGATCGAGGGCGTTCGCAGTGCCGAGGTAACCGGCGGCACAACCCGGCATATTGCGGTACTCCCCGACCAGGCCGCGCTGGCGGCAGAGGGGCTGGATACCTCGGACGTTCTGGACGCCCTGGAGAAGAACGGATCCCTTGTTCCGGCCGGTGTTCTGAACACCGGCGAGAAGTCTCTGACGATCCAGATCGGCAGCCCCATCGAGTCCCTGGAGGATGTACGGGCGCTGCCGTTACCAGGTGGGGACGGTCCGGTGCCGTTGGGTCAGGTGGCCTCCGTGTCCATCCAGAACGATGACCCCACTTCCATAACCCGTACCAACGGAGAAGAGACGCTGGCGCTCTCCGTCACCAAGACTCCCGACGGCGACACCGTCACGATTTCCCACGAGGTCACGGCGTTGCTGGACCAGCTTGAGGACGAGCTGGGCAACGGTGCGGACATTACGGTGGTATTCGATCAGGCGCCCTTTATCGAGAAGTCGATCGAGGATCTGACCACCGAGGGCTTGCTCGGCCTTGGGTTCGCCGTCTTGATCATTCTGGTTTTCCTGATGTCGGTGCGGTCCACGGTCGTGACCGCGATTTCCATCCCGCTGTCTTTGCTCATGACCTTTATTGGCCTCTACGCCGTCGGATTCTCGCTGAACATCCTGACGCTCGGGGCGCTCACCATCGCTATTGGCCGCGTGGTGGATGACTCCATCGTGGTGATCGAGAACATCAAGCGGCACCTGTCCTATGGGGAGGAAAAGAGCGCTGCCATCCTGACGGCGGTCAAGGAGGTGGCCGGAGCCATCACGGCTTCCACGCTGACGACAGTGGCGGTGTTCGCGCCGATCGCGTTTGTTGGTGATCTCGCCGGTGAACTGTTCCGCCCGTTCGCGTTGACGGTGACCATCGCGCTATTGGCTTCGTTGGCGGTTTCCCTGACCATCGTTCCGGTCCTGGCCTACTGGTTCCTCCGCAACAAGGCCCATTCCCACACTGCTCCCCTCTCACGTGATGAAGCGGAGGAGAAGGAACAGCGTTCCATCCTGCAGCGCGGCTATCTGCCCATCCTGAGGAGCACCCAGAAACACCCCGTCTGGACGCTCATCGCAGGAGCACTGGTGTTGGCAGCCACAGTCGCCATGACACCCCTGATGCAGACCAACCTGTTGGGCAGTACCGGGCAGAACAGCATGAGTATCACCCAGGAGCTGGAGCCAGGCTCCAGTCTGGAACACACCCTTGAAGAGGCCCGGACTACGGAGAAGGTCCTCCGCGACATTGACGGTATTGAAGACGTCCAGCTGACCATTGGTAACTCTACGGATCTCATCGGCTCCTCCATGGCAGCCGGGGCATCCACGGCGTCGTTCACGGTCATCACGGATGCCGAGGCAGATCAGGAGGCCCTGCAGGATCGGGTGCGGCAACAGATCGAGGCAAGCGACGCTGCCGGAGACGTCATCGTCTCTGCGAGCGGCGGCGGTTTTGGCATGAGCAGCACCATCGATGTGAACGTGAGTGCCCCGACGTCGGAGATCCTCGCTGAGGCTTCCGCCGAGGTCCTTGAGCAAATGAAGGGGCTCTCCGGTGCGAGTGAAGTTTCCAGCAACCTGGCGGACGGTCAACCGCTGATTCAGATTCGCGTAGACCGCGAGAAGGCTGTGTCGGCAGGACTGAGTGAACAGCAGATCTCCACCCTCGCGGCGAGCACCCTCAGCCCCATTCCAGCCGGAACCCTGCGCCTTGAGGTCACCGATTACCCTGTGCTCGTGGGCAAGGGGACAACGCCGGAAAGCCTGGAAGAGCTGCGGGCGCTGACCCTTCCCACACCGAAGGGCCCCGTTCCGTTGACGGCGGTCGCCGAAGTGGAGCAGGTGGCTGTGCCGCTGACAATCACCAGTGCCAATGGGGAACGCACGTCGCGCATTTCCATCACACCCGCTGAA
Organism: uncultured Micrococcaceae bacterium; assembly: GCA_947502645.1. GTDB lineage: Bacteria > Actinomycetota > Actinomycetes > Actinomycetales > Micrococcaceae > Arthrobacter_J. The sequence goes on from CANNAD010000002.1 coordinate 639,308, forward strand.
GCTGATCTGGGTAGCCTCAGTGCCGCAGTTTCCGAAAAGGTGGAAGCCCTCGATCTCCCCGCCGGCGCGACGGTTGAGGTTGGCGGTGCCGCAGAGCAGCAGGCAGATTCGTTCGGTCAGCTGTATCTGGCGCTTCTGGCCGCCGTCGCTATTGTCTACGTGATCATGGTCGCGACCTTCAAGTCGCTGCTGCAACCGTTGATCCTGCTTGTTTCAGTTCCCTTTGCGGCCACTGGTGCCATCGCCCTACTGGTGATCACGCAGGTACCGCTAGGGCTGCCGTCGCTGATTGGCATGTTGATGCTGGTGGGTATCGTGGTGACGAACGCGATCGTACTCATTGATCTGATCAATCAGTATCGGAATCCACATGACGGCGCTGAGCCCATGCGGGTAGCGGAGGCGGTCGAGCGTGGAGCCCGGCAGCGTTTGCGGCCTATTCTCATGACCGCGCTGGCGACCGTCTTTGCCCTGGTTCCCATGGCTCTGGGGCTGACGGGCGAAGGTGGGTTCATTTCGCAGCCTCTGGCTATCGTGGTGATTGGCGGTCTCGTCTCTTCCACTGCCCTGACGCTGGTTCTGGTTCCCGTGCTGTACGGCTTGCTGGAAGGCCGTCGTGAACGCAAGCATGACAGCGTTTAGGCCGCTTTCCACGTCCGGGAACAATATTCAACACCGCGCTGTTCTCACAGGTGTATAGATGCAAACGCATGTTAATTGGGAGGCAGGGCCATGCAGATAGGTATTTTCAGTGTCGGAGACGTCACAACAGATCCGACGACCAACCAGACACCGTCCGAGCACGAACGGATCAAGGCAATGGTCACCATTGCCCGCCATGCCGAAGAAGTGGGCATGGATGTCTTCGCGACCGGTGAGCACCACAACCCGCCGTTTGTTCCCAGCTCACCCACCACGATGCTCGGATATATCGCCGCACAGACCGAGCGAATCATCCTCTCCACCTCCACAACGCTGATCACCACCAACGACCCGGTGAAGATCGCCGAAGACTTCGCCATGCTCCAGCACCTCTCGGACGGTCGCACCGACCTCATCCTCGGGCGTGGAAACACGGCACCTGTGTACCCATGGTTCGGACGCAAAATGCAGGACAGCGTTGACCTCACGGTGGAAAACTACAATCTGCTCCGACGCCTCTGGGATGAGGAAACCGTTGACTGGCAGGGACAGTTCCGCACACCGCTGCAGAACTTCACATCTACCCCGCGTCCATTGGACGGCGTTGCGCCTTTCGTGTGGCACGGCTCCATCCGGACGCCTCAGGTAGCTGAGATCGCGGCCTACTACGGTGACGGTTTCTTCGCGAACAACATCTTCTGGCCGAAGGAGCACTACCAGCAGCTCATCGAGCTGTACCGGAACCGCTACGCCCACTACGGGCACGGAACCCCCGAGCAGGCCATTGTGGGTCTCGGCGGACAGTTCTTCATGCGCCGCAACTCTCAGGAAGCTGTGCGCGAATTCCGTCCATACTTCGACAACGCACCCGTGTACGGCCATGGTCCGTCCATGGAGGACTTCACATCACAGACGCCGCTGACGGTAGGAAGCCCCCAGGAAGTCATCGAGAAAACCCTAACGTTCCGGGAATTCTTCGGTGACTACCAGCGACAGCTGTTCCTGGTGGACCATGCGGGACTCCCGTTGAAGACTGTCCTTGAACAGCTGGATCTTTTCGGCGAGGAAGTTCTCCCCGTGCTCCGCAAGGAATTTGCTGACAAGACTCCGGCGAACGTGCCAGCCGCCCCGACCCATGAAAACCGCAAAGCCGCCCGGGCAGCGAAGGAAAGCAGCAGCAATGCCACAAGAGAGTGACGTGACCCAACTGAGTACAGAAACGTGGGAGTCCCTGTTCCGAACACAGGTCTCCGTGATGCGACAGCTGCAGAGCGACCCGGACTTCAAACAGCTCACGATGCGGGAGTATGACGTGCTGTTCAATCTGACCCGCTGCCCCACCGGTTGGACACGCCTGAAGGACCTCAACGAGCACCTGCTCCTGAGCCAACCCAGTCTCAGCCGTATGCTGGACCGACTGGAGGCCAGGGGCCTGGTCACACGGCGCGCCGCCGCATCAGACCATCGGGGTGTGGAACTCTCACTCACTGATGAGGGACGCGCACTGCAGCGCACCATGGGCAGGGTTCATGTCAACCGCATTCGCAGTCTGCTTGAACCCGCTCTGACGGCGGAAGAACTGCGTGAACTGCGGCGCCTTACCGACAAACTTCGGCGAAGCATCGACGGTGACTGAGCGTTGGGAGACGGACCCTGAACTGCCCGGCCGCCGCGTCATTGTCACTGGCGCCAATAGCGGCATAGGCCTCCAGACCGCTCTTGCCCTGGCAGGGTCCGGGGCAATCGTCACCCTGGCATGCAGAAATCCACAGCGGGCTGAATCTGCGTTACGGCTCATCGAGGACCAGACCGGAAACCGTTCCTGCCGTACCGCAGAACTGGATCTGTCCAGCTTGTCCTCGGTCCGGAACTTCGCGGACAGGACCACAGAACCCGTGGACCTCCTGATCAACAATGCCGGGGTGATGGCTCCGCCGTTGACACGTACCCGCGACGGCTTCGAGCTCCAGTTCGGCGTGAATCACCTTGCTCATTTTGCGCTGACTGGGCTGCTCATCGAACAGCTTCGTGCCGGGGTTTCGCCCAGAGTGGTGACGCTCTCCAGCGTGGCGCACAAGCGTGGGAAAATTCGCTTCGACGACCTCAACTCCGAACGGAGCTATCGTCGTTGGCGCGCCTATTCCCAGAGCAAGCTGGCGAATCTCTACTTCACGATGGAGCTGCAGCGCCGGCTACGCTCCGCCGCCCCAGACGTGATCTCGGTCGCGGCCCACCCTGGTGTGTCCGGGACGAACCTCACCAAACGCGGCGGTCACCCCGGCGCGCTGGACCTGCTCGGCGGCGTATTTGCGGCAATTGGCCAACCAGCGGCAGCAGCGTGCCGTCCCACCCTGTATGCCGCTACGGCAGCCGGCGTCCAGGGAGGAGACTACTACGGGCCCAATGGGCCGGGAGAGCTCCGCGGAGAGCCAACGCTCGTGGCCCCAGCGCCTGCGGTCCTGGACGAATCGGTGGCAGAACGGTTGTGGCAGCGAAGCGAGGAGCTCACTGGCGTCCGCTACGGCTGACCGACCCCCAACCGCTTGACGGTGGAGACCGCCTGGCCCACGGCCTTCGCAGCAAGGGCCATCTCCTTTTCACGCATCCCTGCATCGAAAGTCAGTCTGACCGCGGTTTGCGCAACGTCACGGCTGATTCCCATGGCAGTGAGCACGGCAGAAGGCTCATCTGAGCCCGCCGCGCACGCTGAACCGCTGGAACAGACGACGCCGGAACGTTCCAGCTCCAGGAGCACGGATTCCCCGCTGGTGCCTGGAAAGCAGAACGAGGCGTGTGCAGGCAACCGCTTCGAGGCGTGCCCGGTAAGAATTGCGTCGGGCACATCGCGCAGGACGGTCGCGATGAGATGGTCCCGCAGCGCGAGCGCGTTCTCCACCGCGGATTCACGATGGGTCTCGGCCAGCTTCAGGGCGGTGGCGACGGCGACCGCGCCCGCCACGTTCTCGGTCCCGGACCGCTTTCCCCGCTGCTGTCCGCCGCCGTGGATCTGCGGCTGCAGACGTCGTCGGCCTTTCACGTACAGCAGACCGCAACCTTTTGGTGCGCCCATTTTGTGCCCGGAAATTGACATGGAGTCCACCCCGGAGGCGGCGACGTCCAGGGTTAACCAGCCAGCTGCCTGCACAGCATCGGTATGGAATGGCACCGCGTATTCCGCGCAGATGCGTGCAAGTTCGGCGATCGGCTGGATCGTGCCCACTTCGTTGTTCGCATACATGATGCTGCACAGGGTGGTCTCCGGAGTCAGCACCGCGTCCAGATCCGCCGGATTGACCAGGCCTTCCGCGTCGACGGGAAGAATGGAAACGGTGAACCCGTGGTGTTGCCGCAGGTAATCCACGCTCTCGAGCACCGACGGGTGCTCTACCGCCGACGTCACGATATGTTTGCCCGCTGGATTGGCGAGCGCCATCCCTTTGATGGCCAGGTTGTTGGCCTCCGTGCCGCCCGAGGTGAAGACCAGCTCGCCCGGCCGGCAGCCCAGCACCTGCGCCGCCGTTGTCCGGGCGTATTCCGCTGCACGGGAGGCCGACTCCCCGATCGAATGGTGGCTCGCCGGATTGCCGAAGTCGTTGGTCATCAACGGCCAGATGGCTTCCAGGATTTCCTTGCGCGGCGGCGACGTGGCGGCGGCATCGAGGTAGATCATGAGGCCGCCGGGGTTTGGATCTCGATGTCCAATCCAAGGTCCAGGGCCGGCGCACTGTGCGTCAGGGCGCCCGAGGAAATGATGTCGACGCCGGTGCGCGCGATGGCACCAACCGTCTCCAACCGCACGTTCCCGCTTGCTTCCACGTTGGCGCGGCCCGCGACGAGGGCAACGCCGCGCACCAGCTCGTCGAGGGTGAAGTTATCAAGCATGATCGTGTCCACCCCCGCTGCAAGAACCGGTTCCACCTGGTCGAGCCGGTCCACCTCGACCTCAAAATGCACGGTGTGCGGCAGGCGGCTTCGTGCCTCGCGGAGTTTCTGGGTCAGGTCTCCGCCATTCGCGGTCAGGATCGCCAGATGATTGTCTTTGGCCATCACAGCATCGGAGAGGCTGAACCGGTGATTGCGCCCTCCCCCGCACCGGACGGCGAACCGCTCCAGTACGCGCAGCCCGGGAGTTGTCTTCCGGGTATCAACGATGCGAACGTTGGTACCCTCCACCGCAGCAACAAATTTGCCGGTCAGCGTGGCAATTCCGCTGAGCCGCTGTGCGAGGTTCAGCGCGATCCGCTCCGCCCGCAGGATCGCGCGAGCATCCCCGGTGATGACCGCCAGCTCCGTACCGGCGGCGAACGACCCGCCGTCGCGCACCAGAAAGTCCACCTGGACATCAGGGTGAACCAACTCCATGGACGTGCGGATCACCGCCTCACCACAGAAGATGCCCTCTTCCCGCGCCCTCAACGTGGCGGAGGCCTGCGAACCAGCCGGAATGAGTGATTCCGACGTGATGTCGCCCCACGGGGCGTCCTCCGCGAGCGCTGATTCGATGATGCGCCGGACGCTACCGGCGTCGGGTTGCTGCAGGTGGTTCATGCGGATGTCCTCGCGTAGGGTCGGCTGGTTTCGGCGGTGTGGGTCGGTTCACCGGGTGAGTCGGTTCGGTAGTGTGCCCCGCATGAGTCCTCTCGCGCTGCGGCTGCGGCGACCAGCAGGCGGGCAGCTGTCAGCAGGTTCTCGTCTTCATGGTCCCGGACTGTTCTGGAGTCCTGAGCAAGTGCGGACCAGGCATTGAGCTGTCGGGCAGCTGTTTCGAGGCCTGCGCTGTTGCGGATGACCCCGGCGTGTTCCCACATGAGGTGCTGCAGTTCGTGGCGGTTGAACGGTGTTGTACGGCCTTCGGGCAGTTCATGCGGTCTGAGACCGGCAGGGTGCGTAGCGCTGTCAGAAGTCTCCAGCTGCTGAGCTATCAGGCCCGACGTCATGGCCTCGACAGCACGCTCTGCGAACACGAGCCCCTCAAGCAGGGAGTTTGAGGCGAGACGGTTTGCCCCATGAACACCTGTGCAAGCGGCCTCCCCCACCGCGAAGAGTCCTTCCACGCTGGTCCGTCCGTAGAGGTCTGTTCGGACGCCGCCCATCCAGTAGTGTGCAGCCGGGACCACGGGGATCGGCTCGGTGGTCCAGTCGAACCCATGTTTGGCAGTGAGCCCGTCGAGAGTCGGGAATCTTTCGGCAAGGAACTCCGGCCGGTTCCGTCCGAGCGCTCGCGCGTCCAGGTAAACATGGCGCTCGCCGGTGCGCTGGAGGTGGCGCATGATGGACCGGGAGACGACGTCGCGCGGCGCCAGTTCAGCGTCCGGGTGGTATTCGGTCATGAAGCGTTCGCCGGCGCTGTCGAGGAGGACGGCACCTTCCCCGCGCACGGCCTCGGAGATCAGTGGATTGCCCGGTACGTCGAGCGAGGTTGGATGGAACTGGAAGAACTCGAGGTCCGCGAGCGCCGCACCGGCCCGCCAGGCGATGGCGACGCCGTCGGCCGTGGCTACCTCCGGGTTGGTGTTGCGTTCATAGAGCTGGCCTGCCCCGCCGGTGGCCAGGACGACGGCGTCGGCTGGAATGTGTTGGACAGACCCGCCCATCAGGACGGTTGCCCCGGCAATTTTTCCTGCCCGCACGACGACGTCGGTCAGGTACGCGTATTGAAGGACCGTGATACCCGGTTCTTTCAGGACGGCGTCGATCAATGCGGAAGCCAGCCCCTGTCCGGTTGCGTCGCCTCCGGAGTGCAGGATGCGCGGCGCCGAGTGGGCTGCCTCCATGGTGAGGGAGAGGCTGCCGTCCGCATCCCGGTCCAGCGGTGCACCAGATTCGAGGAGGGAACGTACGCGCGCACCGCCGTCCTGACACAACGCCTCTGCCGCTGCCGTATTCGTCCGTGACCCGCCGGCGCGAATGGTGTCCCGCGCGTGGGCCTGCCAGCTGTCCCCGGCGGAGCGCTGCCCCTGGGGCAGGACGGCTGCGATGCCGCCTTGGGCATGCCAGGTGTTGCTTTCCTGCAGGGACGATTTGGCGAGCAGGGTAATGCGGGCGGCGGGAAGCTGTCGCGCGGCGGTCAAGGCTGCGTGGAGACCCGCGATGCCGGTACCGGCGATCACCAGTGATTCCGGTTGCCTCCCCGAGGTCATGGTTTTGCCGCCAACATTCTTTCAAGGGCGGTGCGGGCAGGACCTGCGACGGCGTCCGGTACCGTGATGCGGTTGAGGACTTCACCGCGGACCAGCCCTTCAAGCACCCAGGCAAGGTAACCGGGGTGGATGCGGTACATGGTGGAGCAGGGGCAGATGACGGGGTCGAGGCAGAAGATCGTGTGCTCCGGGTGCTCGGCTGCGAGCCGGTTCACCATGTTGACTTCTGTTCCGACAGCGAACGTGGTCCCGGGCTCCGCTGCCTGAATCGCCTTGCGGATGTAGTCCGTGGATCCTGACTCATCAGCGGCGTCCACCACGGGCATGGGGCACTCGGGGTGGACGATGACACGCACATCAGGGAAGTCGCGGCGTGCCTTCTCGATCTGCGCGACAGTGAAGCGTTTGTGAACGGAGCAGAAACCGTGCCAGAGAATGACCCGTGAATCCTGCAGGCCTTCCTCGGAGTTACCGCCCAATGCCTCACGCGGGTTCCACATCGGCATCTGTTCCAGGGGGATGCCCATAGCCTTGGCTGTATTGCGGCCCAGGTGCTGGTCCGGGAAGAACAGAACCCGCTGACCCCGCTCAAACGCCCATTCAAGAACCGTAGAGGCGTTGGAGGATGTGCAGACAATTCCGCCGTGTTCGCCGCAGAATCCCTTGAGCGCTGCTGAGGAGTTCATGTACGTCACGGGGATGACCGGCACGCGGCCGTCTGCGTCAGGCTCCGTTCCGAAGACCTCTTCGAGCTGCTCCCAGCACTCGGTCACAGAATCGATGTCCGCCATATCCGCCATGGAGCAGCCGGCGGCCAGGTTGGGCAGAATGACGGCCTGATGTTCCTGGGAGAGCAGATCCGCGGTCTCAGCCATGAAGTGCACACCGCAGAAGACGATCGCTTCAGCCTCTGTCCGCTCCGTCGCAGCCCGGGCAAGCTGAAAGGAGTCACCGACGAAATCTGCGTAGCGCACCACTTCGTCCCGCTGGTAGAAGTGACCCAGCATGACAACCCTGTTGCCCAGGGTTTCCTTCGCCGCCATGATGCGGGTGTGGAGTTCGTCCTCGCTCGCGTCCCGGTATTCCTGCGGGATGCCTCCCTGAACGGGGGCTGTGGCCGGAATGGCATCGGCCATGGAAGCTCCCGGACCGTACGACGGCGAACCGGTATCGAAATTCCACGGAGCGGACGCGAGCTCCGGGGTGCAGGTTCCGGACGAGGTCTGGTCTTCCAGATTCTGCTCGGCCTCTTCACGGGTGATCAGCTGCACGGCGGTGTTGATGCTGCTCATGGGTTGCTCCGATGTTCGCTTTCAATGGTGGAAGGATTGCAAATCCTGTCCGGTGTGACCTCTGCGGGATCATCGCCGGTATAGCGGTAAAGACGGGGAGGCCGGTGGCGGCCGCCCTGAAGAAACATGTCCGTGGGTTGTATGTCCACGGCAGCGCGTAACTGGCGGCGGAAATTCGCCGGGTCCAGCGGGCGGTTCAGAACTGCCTCGTAGACTTCGCGAACCTGCGCGAGCGTGAAGGTGGAACCCAGGAAATTGTAGGCAATGGACCCGTACTCCATTTTGTTGCGGAGCCGCCATAGCGCGTAGTTGACGATTTCGTTGTGGTCGAAGGCCAGTTCATCGAGGTCATCGGCCCGGAACCACTTCACGTTCTCGGATTCCTGCGCAAGAGCTGCCACATCGGGCTGAACGAGAGCCCAGTAGACGATGGACACCAGACGCTGCCCCGGTGAGCGGTCAAGACCACCGAACGCGTAGAGCTGCTCGAGGTAACGCGGTGACAGGGCAGTTGTTTCGGCCAGGTTCCTGGCGGCCGCATCCGACAAGGACTCATCGTGCCCCAGCGGGCCGCCGGGCAGCGCCCACATGTTCAGGTGCGGCTGGCGTACACGACGAACCAGCGGGAGCCACAGCGTCGGCCTCCCTGAACCAGTGCTCGGGCGCAGAGCGAAAATCACCGTGGATATCGCCAATCCCGGAGAGGCCTGCTGGCGCTCTGAGACATTGGCATTGATCAGCACGGGAATCCTGTCCTGTAAGCCGGGTGAGAACACCCACTAGTAACGGTCAAAATGACCATAACTCACACTGTGACAAATTCCGAATCGACTCGCAGATGATCCGCCTCACACGGAAACGTGTTGCTAGGGCTCCAGACCCGCGGCAGCCCGGGTGAGCGGCAGAGTGCGCCCATCAAAGTGTGTATTCAGAACAATGACGGTCGAGGAACGCACGATCGTATCCGTAGCGATGATGGAGTCGATGACGCGCTGCAGGTCCGAGTTGGATCGAGCAGCAACCCTTGCCATCAGGTCGCTCTCACCGGAGACCGTATGAATTTCCTGGATCTCCGGAATCTTCTCCAGGGCAGCCGCAACGGCGTCGTGACCCTTGTCCTGACGTATAGCCAGCGCACAGTACGCCACCACCGTGTATCCCAAAGCCACCGGATCCACGCGGGGTCCCCAGCCAGCAATGACACCGGAGCGCTGCATGCGTTCAAGCCGGGACTGCACCGTAGCCCGCGCCACCTTCAACACGCGCGAGGCTTCAAGGACGCTCATCCGGGGGTCATCCGTGAAAAGTGTGATGATCCGAGCGTCGAGCTGGTCGATCTCCATGTTCCTCCTCGAAAGATCCGACACCCAGAGCCTCGGATGAATCAAACTGTACAGAGTTAGGACACAATCCCTACATCTTTTGTACACACTGGCTATCGCCTGCGTCACGGTTTGCACGGACCCGGCAATCGTGATTACCGTCACAACACACAAGGCTGGTTACCAGTCATCCAGTGTGTGCCTGTTCAATGGAGCACGGGCGTCCTCTCTCAAGTGGTCCACCACAGACATCCCCATGCGTTCCATTCTCGAAAGTGCGGTACATGACCAACTCCCCCCTCACCCCCGCTGAAGCGACCGAAGCCGGGAAGGCATCACCGCAACCGGGCAGCAACAACACCATGAAATCGCGGCAGCTCATCATGATGGGACTCGGCAGCGCCATTGGCGCCGGGCTGTTCCTGGGAGCAGGCGTCGGCGTGCAGGCCGCAGGACCCGCCGTGCTGATCTCGTACCTCATCGCAGGTACGCTCATCATCATCGTCATGCAGGCATTGGGGGAAATGGCCGCTGCCAACCCCAACAGCGGCGCGTTCTCCGTCTATTGCGCCAAAGCTATGGGCACAACAGCGGGCGCAACCGTCGGCTGGCTCTGGTGGGTGCAGCTGGTCATCGTCATCGCAGCGGAAGCTGTGGGAGCAGCTGGCCTGTTGGCAGGGATCTGGCCTGTCTTGCCAGCCGGAGTCATGGCGTTGATCTTCATGGTTCTCTTCACCGCGGTCAACCTGTTCGGAGTGAAAAACTTTGGTGAATTCGAGTTCTGGTTCGCCATTCTGAAAGTTGCGGCCATTGTTATATTCCTCGGTATCGGCGGAGCGCTGATTTTTGGGCTACTCCCGGAAGTCCCCTCCCCCGGCTTCTCCAATATCTTCGGCGGCGACGGTTTTGCCCCGGCAGGACTCGGCGGTATCGCAGCCGGACTACTCGTGGTGATATTTGCTTTCGGCGGCACCGAGATTGTCAGTGTCGCCGCAGCTGAAACCGAAAACCCCTCACGCAGCGTTCGCAGCGCCATCCGCACAGTAGTCTGGCGCATTCTTGTCTTCTACATCGGCTCCGTTTTGGTCATTGTCATGGTGGTCCCCTGGACTTCGGATGCGCTCAGCTCCCCGTTCGCGGCAGTCTTATCCATTGCTTCCATCCCCGGCGCAGACACAGCTATCACCCTCGTGGCCGTCGTCGCACTGCTCTCCGCGCTGAACGCGAATCTCTATGGCGCGTCGCGGATGATCTTCTCACTGTCAGAACGCAGGGAAGCTCCTCGCTTCCTGAGCCTACGAAATCGGCTGGCCGTTCCCGTATCCGCCGTCATCGCCTCGGTCATCTTCGGATTCGTGGCCACCGGGCTTGAGCTCCTGTTCCCGGAAAAAGTGCTACCCGTTCTCCTTAATATCGTTGGTTCCACCTGTCTGGTGGTGTGGGGGTCGGCGCTGATCGCGCAGATCATCCTTCGACGGCGTGCCGACCGCGACGGCACAGAGCTACCCATGCGGATGGCCGCGTTCCCTGCACTGTCCTACCTCGGTGTTGCCCTCCTGACCGGGATTCTGGTCATCGGATTCCTCGCCGAGACCACCCGGATCCAGCTGCTCTCCACCTTCGCGCTCGTAGGCGTCATTGCGGCCCTGAGCTGGATCGGCGCACGACGACGCGCCAGCGCCGATATATCCGTCGACGCCAGACCCTAACGGCCAGCGATGTAGTGCGCTTTGATCTGCTCCGGGGTCAACGCGGTGGTGTACACCGCGGCTTCATCAATGAAGCCGGCGAAGTAGTGACTCGACGGTCCACCCGACGGCCCGCCCCAATCCGTCACAGTGTCCACGCCGACTCGCCAATAACCGGTGGAGAAGCTGTTATCTCCCCGTGTTATTTCCGGAACGCAGGTGGCCCTCACAGCATCGACATAGAGGCACATTCCGGCACTGGAGAGCGATGCCGTAGCCATGTGCCAACCACCATCATTGAAGCTGTTGAAGGTGTAGATCCATTTGTACTGTCCGGGATAGACGCCAAACAGCACGCGCCCCTGGTTGTCCATATAGATGTGTCGATCCACTGCAGAAGTACCCTCGGGAGAGCGGCTCAAACCGAAGATTCTGCCACCGGAGGTCGTGGTGGTCTTGAACCAGATTTCAATGGTGAAAGTATTGGGTGGTGTTACGGGTGGGGATGAGATCAAGCCCCAGTCCCACCCACTGCTTCCGTAGGCAAGAAGCTGGAGGTATTTCCCCGTCCTTTCCCGCGAGCACGATCCATCATTGAGAACTTCCCCGATGTCCCCGAATTTGCTCTTGTACGTTGTCCCATGCCGACCATTGCCAGAACTGTCAATGACCGGACTTCCGTTGTCATTGAACTTGTAGTACAGGTATGGCTTGTTGGCCAGAACCGCTGCATTGCATGTGAAATATGAGTTGCTGGCGGCTGTGTTCACGGAGTTGGTGACCTTGGCCGTGAATCCTGCTGAGCTCGACGGCGTCAGCTGCGCGGTGAGGCACAGCACCAGAACTATCGCGAGCGTAACCAACCCCAGAACGCGGTTGCGTTTTTGCGTCTCGGCAGCGCTCATGGCGCAGCTCCTTCTATTTGTGCTATTTGCGTGTCCTTCTCCGCTTCCGGAGGCAACCCGACGACAAGGCACCACAACAGGGGCAGCCCGCAGACAAGGGCAAGTACGGACCAACCGATTGGGGACAGGTCCAGGGACGATGCCAGCTGATAGTGTCCACTTTCTGCCAGCGACGGAACGGCGACAGTCCCCACTTCTCCGCTGATCAGGTGCGTGCTCGAGCCGCCATCTGCCTCGACCGTGATGGGCAGCACGCCGGTGGAAACAACAGAGGCCTCGGCGCCATCAGATCCCGCCCGCGTGGTTAAAACGCTGAGGCCAACGAACGGCCTGAGCACCACCGCCGGGATGGACACCACCAGAGACAGTCCGAGAACCCGAAACGCTGTACGTTGACCAGCATCGGCGACCAGCCGGGTCAGGAACCACAGGGCACATGTACCGATCAGGACCATGGGCAAAGCCCGGATCAGCCAGCCCACACCGGGCAGTACAGCTGAGGCCTCACCCACCACATCGCCGTCATGGATTGTCCACGGGTCAGCAGCCCCATTGATGTCACCTCGGGTGCGCAAGCCTCCACCGTCCACCAGTGACTCGACCCGGTGCGTATAAACCTGCTCTGGTGCTGGCGGTGGGTGAAAGGTCACCATGTCACCAACCTGCAGATCCGCCAGTTCGGCGGGCACCGTGACCACGAGAGTCCCCACCGGCGCAGCCTCCCCCATAGAAGGCGTGCTGATGATGAACCACCTCATCCCAGCCAGATACCCCGCTGCCACCATCAACAGCAACAGTCCGACGACGACAGTCAGGAATAGAGGCAACAGCACCTTCGCGCTGGGCCGGGACGGCTTCCTAGGCAGTGAAAGTCCAAACCAACGGCATCGAGGCTGCAAGTCCTTGGTACGTGTTTCCGGCCGTCGTGTCCAGAGTGACGTCGAACGTGAACGGAACTTTGACTCCGGCAGCGGGAGCGGGCATGGTGATGGCAGTAGTGGCGCCTGCGAGCGTGGCGAGCGTGCCAGTGAAAACCGTCGAGGCCCCGGACTTGATGACAACGTTCATCTTGGCGCAGAAATCAGTCGCAGAACCGTTGTACGTGCCGTTGGTTGACTGCGTGCAGGTGCCGGGCGCCAGGGTGAAGGTGCTGGCCGCCGTGGTACCCACGTTCTCAATGTTGATCGTGGTCGATACTTTCTGCCCGGGTAACATGCCCAGGATGCCACCGAACTTGTTGATCGTGCTGCAGGTTGCTTTGTTGTCCGGGCCCGATGAGCTGAGACAGGTCACGTCGCCAGCCTGGTTGGTCTCCTTCATGATGAGGGTGCCGGATCCCGCAGTGTTGGTGTCATTGGTGATCTGTGCTGTGAACGCGGACAGTGTGCCCGTCATGGATAGTGATAGCAGGAGTGTCCCCAGGACACCTGCCGACAGAACAGCAGGGGTGAAACGACGACGTTTTGGACGCGAGTGTGAAGCCGACATGGTTCAAAGACCCTTCAAAAGATGAAATCAGTGGATGACGCCCCCAGCGGGCGGTACTGATAGAGATGTTCCCCAACTCTGCTGAAAGAGTAGCAGGAGAGTACACTAAATGGATTTCTGTTTCATAACGATTGTTCGTATATTCTCCGCCTGCTGTTAGCGGCTCTGTCCGAGTGTGGACGATTTGTCCACGTCAGGACCGTATACACTGCCTAAAGTGTGCATGCTGTTAGGGTTTTGTCTGCACTATTGCGCAGTCGGGTTCACACCGATACTGTCTCCCAAGAAGCAAAAAACGTCGATAGAAGGCTGGACATGGTTTTCACCGCAACAAGTCAGCAGAAGCTGACGGACGATGAGCTGAGGGAGCTCTACCGCCTCCTCGTCGCCGTCCGCCACCTGGACACCTCGGCCACTGCGTGGCAGCGTCAGGGTCTGATCCCCGGATATGCGCCCGAGCTCGGACAGGAAGCTGCCCAGGTGGGCAGCGGCTACGCCGTCGACGTCGCCCGGGACTTCGTCTTCCCCACGTACCGCGAGATGGGTGTTGCCCGCGCCATGGGCGTGAACATGGTGGAGTACATGTCCACGCATAAGGCAACCTGGCACGGGGGTCTCTACAATCCCGCTGAGACGCACCTGGCACCGATCCAGGCCGTCGTCGCCGGCTCTGTACTGCACGCCGTCGGTTGGGCACACGGGCAAACGCTTTCGGGTCTCCCCCAGGATCAACGCGGAGTTGCCCTCACCTACTTCGGTGACGGTGCCAGCTCACAGGGCGATGTCCATGAGGCCATGAACTTTGCAGCCGTTATGAAAGCTCCCGTGGTGTTCTTCTCGCAGAACAATGGCTGGGCCATCTCCGTGCCCACCGAATCGCAGGTAGCCGGCGGATCCGTCGCAGCACGCGCAGCAGGGTATGGGATGGAATCCCTGAAAATCGATGGCAACGACGTCGAAGCCGTGGTTCTCGCCACCCGTCAGGCTATCGAGCATGCACGCGCCGGCAAGGGGCCGGTAGTCATCGAGGCCATGACCTACCGCCGCGGACCCCACTCCACTTCGGACGATCCCGGGCGCTACCGCACCCTCGATCAGGAGCGTGCCGACGGCGGCGAAGACCCCGTGGTGCGGCTCCGCAACCGGTTACTGGAGGCCGGCATCATCGACGACGCGTTCGTCGCCGAAGCCCTGGATGCCGCCAAGGCTGAGGAAGAGAGCATCCGCAACGGTGTTTCCGCTCTGGAGCCCCGCCCCGGAAACGAAATGTTCGACTTCGTCTTCCAGGAACCCACTCAAGCACTCAAGGAACAGGCCGCGGCCTGGCGGGAGGAAACCGAACATGTCTGAGCACACCACGGCCAGTGACCTTGAAGCAGCCCAGGACAACACTGTGGAAGCGGACGCCCAACAGCAGTCCGTAGATGCGGTCTCCACGCGGGAGACCACCACATCCATCACCATGTCCATGCAGGCAGCGCTCAACCGCGCGCTCTCGGAATCCCTCGCAGACAACCCCAAGACGGTCATCTTTGGCGAGGACGTCGGCAAGCTGGGCGGCGTTTTCCGCATCACGGACGGGCTGCAGGCTACCTACGGCTCGGACCGGGTCTTTGACACACCCCTGGCCGAATCCGGCATCCTCGGAATGTCCGTCGGCCTGGCCATGGCCGGCTACCACCCAATCCCCGAGGTTCAGTTCGACGGCTTCGCCTACCCTGCGATCAACCAGATTGTTTGCCAGATCGGCCGCATGAACTACCGCAGCCGCGGAACCATGCCCATGCCCATCACCCTCCGTGTTCCCAGCTTCGGCGGAATTCGTGCACCCGAGCACCACGGAGAGTCCCTGGAAGCGCTCTTCGCACACGTGCCCGGGCTGAAAGTAGTTTCGCCCTCGAGCCCGCATGAGGCCTACCACCTGCTCAAGCATGCTGCCACCCGCCCGGACCCGGTCATTTTCATGGAACCGAAGTCCCGCTACTGGCAGAAGGGCGAAGTGGACCTCGAAAACCCCGGGAGCGTCGAAGGCTCAAAGGTTGTCCGACCGGGCAAGCATCTCACCCTTGTGGCCTGGGGAGCCATGGTGGCTCGGTGCCTCCAGGTTGCCGAACTCGCCGCCGAGGACGGCATCGAGATCGAGGTGCTGGACCTGCGCTGGCTCAAGCCCATCGACGCCGAGGGGCTGGCCGCGTCCGTCGCAAAAACGCGCCGCGCCGTCGTCGTCCATGAAGCACCCCGGACCTCAGGTCTGGGCGCGGAAGTAGCTGCGCTCATCACCGAACAGTGCTTTGGTACTCTCAAAGCACCCGTTGAACGGATCACCGGATTCGACGTCCCCTACCCCTCCGGTGACCTGGAAGACGAGTACATTCCCAATATCGACCGCATCCTGTTCGGGATCCAAAGAGTACTGGAGTATCGCCGTGGCTGAAATATCTTTTCCGCTTCCGGATCTGGGCGAAGGCCTGATCGAAGCAACCGTCCTCGAATGGATCGTCGCCGTCGGCGAGCAGGTGGAGCGTAACCAGCCGCTGGTGGAGGTTGAAACCACCAAATCCGCTGTTGAACTGCCTTCACCGCAGGCCGGCAAAGTGCTCCGCATTTATGGGGAGCCCGGGGACAAGATCAACGTGGGCGAACCACTGATTGTCTTCGAGGTACCGGACGACACCGCGGGCATCGTCGGCACGGTCCCCGAGGAAAAGGCACCCAAGCGGCGCGTTCGCCTCAGCGCTGCACTGGACGACGAGGACTAGACCGGATGGCAGCGACCACCTCATCAGTCTCTGGCGTTAATCTCGCGGCAGAGGTACATTCCCCCGAGGAAGACAGCGGCCTCAGGCCGGTACTGCTCCTGCACGGTTTTGCCTCTTCTTCACAGTTGAACTGGATCGACGCCGGATGGGTAGGCGCCCTCACCACCGCGGGCCGGCGGGTCATCACCATTGACCTGCCGGGCCACGGAGCCTCACCGGCGCCGGCAGAGGTAGAAGACTATGCGCCGTCGGCCATCCTTGAGCAGCTTCAGCAACAGCTGGCATCCGAGGGCGTCACGGCACTCGATCCTGCTGACCCGGTATCGGGAGTGGACGTCATCGGCTATTCGCTCGGGTCACGCCTAGCCTGGGAGCTCGGTGCGGCCCGTCCAGATCTGGTCAACCGCCTGGTGCTAGGCGGACCAGGTAGCGGTGATCCGCTGTCGAAGTTTGATTTGGAAGCTGCGCGGGCGTCGCTTGTCGATGAAACGCCCATTGCTGATCCACTGACGGCAGAGCTGCTGCGCATGGCTCGCCTTGTTCCATCCAATGATGTGGATGCTCTGCTGCGGCTGATTCAGGCCGTCAAGGGCGAACCATTTACACCCGATGCGAGCATTCCGGCCATGCCTGTACTGCTCGTTGCCGGAGACCGCGACGATCTGGCAACAACGATGCCGGAGCTGGCGGATCTCAGCGGCAACGCCGAAGTTTTGTGGTTGCCCGCGCGCACGCACGCCAATGCTGTGACGTCACGGGCATTCAAAAGAGCGGCAGTAGAGTTCCTCAGCTGATTGACCGCACCGCCGAGTTGTGTTCAACCCGGCGGTGCAATCAGCGTAGGAGACTCTCTGCCGCCTGCTTATTCTCGCGAGAAACTTATGCTGTCTTCAGCGCATCTGCGGACGCTGCGGACTCCCTGCGTTCTAGGTACTGCTCGGCTCCGCGGGCCAGCTTCTTGAGGAGCGAAACAGTCAACGCATACTCATCTGCCGACAATCCAGCGCAGAGCTCGTGCCGTGTGAGCGCGATGGCCTCTGCTTCCTGCTGACAGATGTAGTGTCCCTTTTCCGTCACGGCGAGTTTTCCGTCGCGGAAGTCCACCAGTCCGCGGACGATCATTTCGCCAACAGCGGTCTCCCACTCAACAACGTCCAGACGCCAGAACTGGCTGAGCTTTCCTTCGACCTCCGAGTGTTCGAGTGGTCCTGACTGGTCCAGAACGGAGAGCACCAGAGACTGATCGTCAGTAATTCCGAGTTTCTCCTGAGATTCGCTACATGCTTTCTGGAAGCTGGCCATAACGCGTGAAGCCCAGTAACCGACTCTGTCTTTCTCTAACATGATTCTCCCAGGGTGTCTCGATCTTCCGGCCCGCGGGCCTCCGCGGAAATCCTTGTCCGCTGCTTTCCCGACGCCGTAGTTCCCGCTACTGACGGGTAACTGTGATCAATGTTACCGGCTGGAAGGCAATTTTACCGCTGCGGGCCGTGGTAAATTGCTCAAGATTTGCCGAACTTTCTTGATTCTGGCTGGGTTTCGGCCGCTGACGCCGCCATGCAGCACTTGCTGGCTTGATTGTTACTTAACGGTCACAATGCTGGATACTCACGCCTCAGTGGATTAAACGCCAGTCCGATGCCGTAGTCTTCTACGAGCGGCCGGTAATCAGCAGGCTTCATAAGACAGCACCATAAGCAGGAGGATCGCACGTGGGGATGCTTCTGGGCAGTCGGTACAAAACGGCCGAGCTCGTGGGCACAGGCGGAGCTTCGTCCGTATACCGGGCCGTGGATGAAAACCTTGGGCGGGATGTCGCCATCAAGCTGTTTCGTCCTACCACCCCCGACGACGACGGCTACCGCCGCCAGCACACGGAGATGTCGATTCTCTCCGCACTGAACCATCCCTGTCTGGTCACGCTGCATGATGCAGGCGTGGAAGAAGGAACCGATGGTGAAATCTCCAATTATCTGGTGATGGAGCTCGTCGAAGGCAAGGATCTCCGCCGATCATTGCAGGAACGATCATTGACGTCGGCGCAGGTGGCCCAGATGGGCGCGGATCTCGCGGACGCGCTGGCGTACATCCATGAGAACGGCGTGATTCACCGGGACGTCAAGCCGGCCAACATCCTTCTGTCGCACAGTTCGGATCACGACACACGCATCTACCCCAAGCTCACAGACTTTGGCATTGCACGCATGGTCGAGGCAGCAACGGCTACGGCACACGGCGCAACGATTGGTACAGCAAACTATCTGAGCCCGGAGCAGGCACAGGGCTCAGGCGTAGAACCGCGTACGGATGTTTACTCTCTCGGTCTGGTGCTGCTGGAATGCCTGACGGGCGAGAAGGCGTTTCCTGGCCCCGTCGTCGAATCCGCACTTGCCAGGCTTCTGCGCGACCCCGAGGTTCCGGACTCCCTGGATCCGCTGTGGCAGGATCTGCTGACGCGGATGACGAGCCGCGATCCAGAAAGTCGTCCAGCCGCTCATGAAGTGGCTGTTGCACTGCGCAACATGACGGGCACCTACGTGCAGTCGTTGCCCATTCCACGAACAGATGCAGGCGATGCCCTCAACGGCGGCCTGATTACCGGCGGTATTACCACCGGCAATGTTCGGATTCCGGCACCGCCGTCGCACGCGCCGACCATCGGCACAAGCTAGCTCCCCACCCAATCGCGCGCCACCTCTTGACGTAATGTCTCTCACAGAGCAGACTGGATCGTATACGATTTTGTACTCGATCAAGTTAGGAGCCCCCGTGGGCGAGGCAGTGTCAGAGGTCATGCAGGATCACCTGAGTCGGGCGGGCAAAGTCATAGCCGTTCACCTCAACTACCCGAGCCGGGCCGCCCAGCGCGGACGCACCCCTTCAGTCCCTTCCTACTTCCTGAAGACCGGCACCTCGCTTAGCCTCAGCGGCGGTACCGTGGAACGGCCTCAGGGCTGCGAACTGCTGGGATATGAGGGTGAAGTTGCCCTCATCATCGGCAAGAGCGCACGCAGGGTCGCACCCGAAGATGCTTGGCAGCATGTCGAATTCGTGACCGCCAGCAATGACCTCGGCGTCTACGATCTCCGCTACGCGGACAAGGGTTCCAATCTTCGTTCCAAGGGCGGCGACGGTTACACGCCCGTAGGGCCGGGCCTGATCGCGGCAGCCGACGTCGATCCCCGCGGTCTTCGCGTACGCACCTGGGTGAACGGTGAGCTCAAACAGGATGACACCACGGCCACACTGCTGTTCCCGTTCGGCCAGCTCGTCGCGGACCTCTCGCAGCTGCTGACCCTCGAACCAGGAGACATCATCCTGACCGGGACTCCCGCCGGCGCATCCGTTGCCATACCCGGCGACGTCGTCGAGGTTGAGGTGGACTCCCCCGCACATGGCCTCACCAGCGGCCGCCTCACCACCACGGTCGTCGAAGGCCAGACCGCCCTGGCTTCCTTCGGCGCCCAGCCGCGCGTTGATGAAACCCAGCGGGCAGAAGCCTGGGGAACACCTGCCCCGGAGGCCGAGCCAACTCTGACCCCAGAGCTCAAGACCAAACTGATGCAGGTCGCCACTGCCACCCTGAGCTCGCAGCTCCGCAAACGTGGAATGAACAACGTCAGCATCGATGGTCTTACGTCCACGCGGCCGGAGAAGCGGGTTGTAGGCCTCGCCCGCACCCTGCGTTACGTACCCAACCGTGAGGACCTCTTCAAGACGCACGGCGGCGGCTACAACGCGCAGAAGCGCGTCATTGACTCCCTGAACGACGGCGACATCCTCGTCATGGAGGCCCGCGGCGACAAGACCTGCGGCACGGTGGGCGACATCATGGCTCTGCGGGCCCAGGTCAACGGCGCTGCAGCTGTCATCACGGACGGCGGCGTCCGCGACATCACAGCAGTCGCTGAACTGGACATGCCTACCTACTTCGCGAATCCGCATCCGGCCGTGCTCGGACGCAAGCACATCCCGTGGGACATCGACGCCACAATCGCGTGCGGCGGCGCCACCGTGCAGCCGGGCGACATCATTGTGGCTGACGCAGACGGCGTTCTGGTCATTCCTCCGGCCATGGCGGACGAGCTGGCCGACGCTTCCATCGAGCAGGAACTCCAGGAAACCTTCATCGCGGAGAAGGTCGCTGAGGGTGAGAAGCTCGAGGAGCTGTACCCCATGAATGCTGACTGGAAGTCACGGTTCAGCCAGTGGGCAGAGACCAGATGAGCGTAGCCGCGCCTGCGGCCAGCAAATCCGAGCTCGCGTACACCAGCATCCTGCAGCGCATCTCGGACGGAACCTACGGCGCGGGCTACCGCCTGGTCCTCGGGCGCATCGCCTCGGACCTCGGGATCAGCGTCGTACCCGTCCGGGAAGCCATCCGACGGCTTGAAGCCGAAAAGCTGGTGACCTTTGAACGGAACGTCGGAGCAACAGTGGCGGGCATTGATCCCACCGAGTATCTGCACACGATGCAAACGCTGAGCATAGTCGAGGGCGCCGCCACGGCGCTCTCGGCCCCGCTGCTGACTCCGGCAGAAGTGGACCAGGCTGAACTGATCAACGAGGAAATGCGTCGATGCCTCGAGGATTTCGATCCAGTCCGGTTTACGGCCCTGAACCACCAGTTCCACACCATCCTCTACTCACACTGTCCCAACCCCCACATCCTTGACCTGGTCCACCGCGGATGGGGACGGCTGCGAGCACTGCGGTCATCCACCTTCGCCTACGTACCCGGCCGGGCCAGAGAGTCAGTGACAGAGCATGCGTCCCTGATTTCGCTCCTACGGGAGGGTGCGGACACCAACACCGTGGAACACGCTGCCAGAGACCATCGTGCAGCAACACTGACCGCCTATCTGAACCACACCAGGACAAATTCACCCTCTGAGAAAGGAAACCCATGAAGTTTCGCTCCGACCCCCGCTCACTCAGCGGCGCACTGGCCGCGCTGTTCACACCCTTCACCGACGAAGGAGACCTGGACAGCGCAAGTCTGCGCAACATGATCAACTGGCAGATTGCCAACGGCTCCACCGGAATCACACTTGGCGGATCAACGGGTGAGCCGAGCTCACTCAGCGTTGCCGAGCGCATCGAGTCCATCAAGGTGGCTGCCGCGGAAATCAACGACCGGGTGCCGTTCATGCCCGGCACGGGAACCGCGAAGATGTCCGAGACCCTGGAACTGACCCAGGCCGCGATCGACGCCGGCGCTGATGCGTCCATGATCATCACGCCGTATTACTCCCGGCCCACCCAGGAGGC
This sequence comes from uncultured Micrococcaceae bacterium, assembly GCA_947502645.1. GTDB lineage: Bacteria > Actinomycetota > Actinomycetes > Actinomycetales > Micrococcaceae > Arthrobacter_J. The sequence continues at coordinate 660,815 of CANNAD010000002.1, forward strand.
GCTGTACCGCTGGTACGCCGAGGTGGCCCAGACGTTCCCGGAGATGCCGTTCGTCATCTACAACGTACCTTCACGGACAGCGGTCGATATGGCCCCGGAAACGGTTGCGCGCCTGTACCGCGATTTCGACAACATCGTGGGCATCAAGGAAACCACCAAGGACTTCGAGCACTTTTCCCGGGTCATGCACGCCTGTGGACGCGACCTGCTCGTGTGGTCCGGCATCGAACTCCTCTGCCTGCCCCTGATGGCCCTCGGCGGCGTCGGCTTCATCTCCGCGCTGGCCAACCTCTCCCCACGCGCCATCGCCGACATGTACCACGCCTGGGAAGCCGGCGACCTGGAAAAGGCACGCGAGATCCACTACGGACTGCATCCCCTCGCGGACCTGCTGTTCGTCGAAACCAACCCCGCACCGTCCAAGTGGGTCATGGCTCGCCGCGGACTGATCGCTTCCGACCACGTGCGCTCACCGCTCATCACGCCGACTGATGCTGGTATCACCAAGATTGAGGCGCTGCTGGCCGAAGGCGAAGACTACCTCACCCCCATCACCGGATTCGAGATCGGAGCACAGGCATGAGCACCCCCGAGAACCTCCCTACCCACCTGCAGCACTACATCGGCGGCGAATTCGTTGACTCAATCGGCGGCGAGACCTTCGACGTCCTGGAACCGACGAACAACCGCAACTACTGCACCGCCGCCGCCGGTCAGGCCGCTGACATCGACGCAGCGGTAACCGCCGCGACCCAGGCGTTCCGCACCGGTCCCTGGCCGCGGATGAAGCCGCGTGAACGTGCAACGGTACTGAATCGCATCGCTGACGCCGTCGTCGCCCAGAAAGAGCGGCTCGCGGAGATGGAAACCTTCGACACCGGGCTGCCCATCACCCAGGCCAAGGGGCAGGCTGAACGCGCCGCCGAGAACTTCCGCTTCTTCGCGGACCTCATCGTGGCGCAGAGCGACGACACCTACAAGGTGCCCGGCTCGCAGCTGAACTACGTCAACCGCAAGCCGATCGGCGTCGCCGGGCTCATCACGCCCTGGAATACTCCGTTCATGCTGGAATCCTGGAAGCTCGCCCCTGCGCTGGCCTCCGGCTGCACCGTCGTCCTGAAGCCCGCGGAGTTCACTCCCCTGTCCGCCAGCCTATGGGCCCGGATCTTCGAGGATGCGGGTCTGCCCAAGGGCGTCTTCAACCTCGTCAACGGAATCGGCGAGCAGGCCGGCGACGCACTGGTCAAGCATCCGGGCGTCCCGCTGATCTCGTTCACCGGCGAGTCCAGCACGGGCCAGACCATCTTCCGCAACTGTGCGGAAGGGCTCAAGGGCATGTCGATGGAACTCGGCGGCAAATCCCCCGCCATCATTTTCGATGATGCCGATCTGGATGCCGCTATCGACTCGACCCTGTTCGGCGTGTTCTCCCTTAACGGCGAACGGTGCACCGCAGGATCGCGCATTCTCGTCCAGCGCGGCATCTATGAAGAGTTCTGCAAGCGTTACGCTGCCCGCGCCAAGACCATCGTCGTCGGCGATCCCCAGGACCCGAAGACCCAGGTCGGAGCGCTTGTCCACCCCGAGCACTTTGACAAGGTTGCCTCGTACGTGGAGATCGGCAAGCAGGAAGGTCGGCTTCTGGCCGGCGGCGGACGCCCTGAGGGTCTCCCGGACGGCAACTACATTGCTCCCACCGTGTTTGCCGACGTCGCTCCGGATGCCCGGATCTTCCAGGAGGAGATCTTCGGACCAGTTGTCGCGATCACGCCCTTCGACACGTGGGATGAGGCCCTGGAACTCGCCAACAACACCCGGTACGGGCTCGCGGCCTACCTGTGGACGAACAACCTCGCTGGTGCCCACAACTTCGCGCAGAACATCGAAGCGGGCATGGTCTGGCTGAACAGCCACAACGTCCGCGATCTCCGCACTCCGTTCGGCGGGGTCAAGGCCTCCGGGCTGGGCCACGAAGGCGGCTACCGGTCGATCGATTTCTACACGGATCAGCAGGCTGTCCACATCAGCCTCGGCCCGGTTCACACACCCAAATTCGGTTCCGACGACGCCGCCAAGGTTGACGGCTAACTCCCCTCCCCTGACCCAAAGGAAACTTCAGAAATGAATTCTTCATTGCCCACTCCTCCTGATGTGCTGCGGTGTGCCTACGCCGAGTTGATCGTCACCGATCTCGTCAAATCGCGTGAGTTCTACGTCGATGTTCTCGGGCTGGTTGTGACCCACGAGGACGACGACGCCATTTACCTCCGTGCGTTCGAGGAGTACCTGCATCACTCGCTGGTCCTGCGCAAGGGCGCTGAGGCTGCCATGTCGGTCATGGCCTACCGTGTTCGCTCTGCTGCCGAGCTCGACGTTGCTGAGACGTACTACCGCGCTCTGGGGGTTCGGGTGGAACGCGTTCCGGCCGGCCACACCCGCGGTATTGGTGAGGCTGTACGGATCGAGGATCCGCTGGGCTTCCCGGTCGAGTTCTTCTACGAAGCCGAGCATGTGGAGCGCTTTACCCGTCGGTATGACGTCCACGGCGCTGGCGCCATTTCACGGCTGGATCACTTCAACGTGGTCACCCCTGACGTGGGTGCTGCCCGCGAATACTACGAGGGGCTCGGATTCAAGGTCTCCGAGGACATCCGCGGGGGCGAGGACGACGACAACACCGTCTACGCAGCCTGGATGTACCGGAAGCCCACCGTCCACGACGTTGCCCTCACCGGCGGCGACGGGCCGCGAATGCACCACATTGCGTTCGCCACGCACGAGCGGACGCAGATCCTGCATCTGTGTGACCACCTGGGCGCTCTCCGCCAGTCCGATCAGATCGAGCGCGGTCCCGGCCGTCACGGTGTGTCCAACGCGTTTTACCTCTACCTGCTGGATCCGGACGGCCACAGGATCGAGATCTACACGCACGATTACTACACCGGTGATCCGGACAACCCCACGCTGACCTGGGATGTGCACGACAACCAGCGTCGCGACTGGTGGGGCAGCCCCGTGGTCCCGAGCTGGTATTCGGAGGCATCGAAGGTTCTGGATCTGGACGGCAACGTCCGTGATCTCACACTTCGCCAGGAGTCTCGTGAAGCCGATGTCACCATCGGTGCTGACGGGTTCTCCTACACCCGCGAGCCCGGTGAGGAAAAGGGCTTCAAGGTAGGCACCCAGGTCTAGAACGTAGACACGAAAAAGCCGAAACACCGGAGGCTGGGGAAACTCTGGTGTTTCGGCTTTTCGTTTGCTACGGACCGGAGTCCGTAGCGGCTGTGGTGAGCTTGTCTCGGTAAGCCCTACAGCAAGTACATTACGGCTGTTATTCGGGATGGCGCCATGGGTAGCTCTACCCATGACGATGGTTTGCACTCGATTCATAACGTGTGTTATAAGTCGCTATTACCCGAACACGCACGGCTTAAACGAGATAGCCGGAACATCAGAGGCTGGGGAAACTCTGGTGTTCCGGCTATCTATCGTCCCTGACCAAGTCAGGGATAGTGGTTGGGGCTTGTCGGTAGCCCCTTCCTCACTAACAACTATATGGAACCGTACCGCTGCGCGCGATGGGGAGAACTACCCATGTGGCGGAATTGCCTCCCCGATGGAACAGGGGTACGGTTCCCGTCCGCTGAATTAGCGGCCTGACACATCCGCATCGGCGTCCGCATCCCTGTTCACGATGGAACCCATACCAAGGTCCGCTCCGCGGGTCTCTTTGGCAAGAATAACGCCCACGCCGGAGATCACGCAGAGAACCATGATGTAGACGCCAACCGAACCGGACCATCCGGTTGTCACCAGCAGCCACTGGGCGATCGTTGCTGCGAAGGCACCGCCCAGGATCGCGCCGAGCGCGTAGCCGATGGAGATACCGGAGTAGCGAATGTTCGCGGGGAACATCTCCGCATACATGGCGGACATCGGTCCGTAGGAGAATCCAAGGCCGATGGTCAGGACAAACAAGCCAACGCCGTAAAGGACAATGTTGCCGGTGTCGACCAGCATGAACATGGGGATCATCCAGACAAACATGATGGCGTATCCGAGCAGGAAGGTCTTGACACGGCCAATGTGGTCCGAGATCCAGCCTCCGATCATGGTGAAGATCAGCCACCCGAAGGATGCCAGCGTGGTTGCCAGCAGGACCTCAGGCAGCGGAAGCTCCAGCGTCTTCGTGGCGTAGGAGATAAAGAAGGCAATGACGAGATATCCGGCAGCGTTGTTACCGACGAAGATCAGGCAGGAGTAGAGCACTTCGCGCCAGTGGTAACGGAAGAGGCTCGCCAGGGGTGCGCTGCTCTCGGCCTTGCGTTCAGAAAGCTCCCGGAAAACCGGGCTCTCCTCGACAGCGCGGCGGATCAGGTAGCCCACAAGGATCAGCACGATCGAGAGCAGGAACGGCAGGCGCCATCCCCAGGCCTGGAAATCCTCAGCCGACATGCCAACACGCAGGAAATACAGGAGACCGGTGGCCAGGATCATGCCGACCGGAACACCAATCTGTGGGTAGGCGCCAAAGAGCCCACGCTTGTTGATGGGAGCATGCTCTACAGCCATCAGCGCAGCGCCGCCCCATTCACCACCAGCGGAGAAGCCCTGGATCACCCGGAGCAGAACCAGCAAAATCGGAGCCCAGATGCCAATGGAGGCATACGTGGGCAGTACGCCGATCAGCGCCGTCGCTGCACCCATCGTGACGAGAGTGAAGACGAGCATCGGCTTGCGGCCGATCCGGTCTCCCAGACGGCCGGCGACGATGGCGCCGAGCGGGCGGAAGAAGAAGCTGATGCCGATCAGGGCGAACGACAGGATCTGGGCGAGGCCCGGACTCTCCTCATTGAGGGGTGTGAGGAACAGTGGCGCAAGGAGCGTGGCGGTGAGCTGCGCAAAGATGAAGAAGTCATACCACTCGATGGTGGTACCGACCAGTGTGCCTGCTAGTACCTTGCGCTCTTCCTTACGCTGCCGGGCTGCCGGCAGAGGGACCGCATGCGACGGTGCTGTCATTCGAACTCCAATGAGGGTGAACGGTTACTGACCGACAGTTCGGTCAGTATTTATGGATGTGATTGAGATCATACCTGCGTCTGGGCTGAATCGTCGCGTGGCATCCGTAGCAAAGCGAACTTTTTACGCAACAATTTCGCATACAGCAGCGCAGTCCTGCTGTTCGATATTTGAACAACACGTTCATATAAAGAGTATTGTGACCAGCAGGAACCGTCCGACGTTTTGTTGAGGAGAGCCAGTGACCCCGCAAACCGCAGCAAAAGACAAGCCGCTGCACAGCCAGACCCTCTCCCGGGGCCTTCGCGCCCTCGAAATCCTCGCCGAGGCCGACAGTCCCATGAGCATTGCCGGACTCTCGGAAGCGCTGGGGGTCCACCGGTCCATCGCCTATCGCATCCTTCGAACCCTGGAGGACCATTCGTTGGTGGTCAGGGACGACGCCGGACGCGTCCAGGCCGGCGTCGGGCTGGCTGCGCTAGCGCGTGGGGTCTCCCGCGATCTCCAGAGCGCAGCGCTTCCCGAGCTCACCACATTGGCCGAATCAGTGGGCACAACAGCATTCATCGCCGTGTGGGATCAGCATGGCTGCGTCACCCTGCTGACCGTGGAACCCCGTCACCCGGCCGCGACCCTCGTCCAACGTCCTGGCACACGGCACCCGTTCAGTTCAGGAGCACCAGGAATCGCGATACAGTCAGGACTCACCGACGAAGAGTGGCAACGTCTTGCGCCCGGCGAACCGTACCGGCAAGAAGCCGTGGAAGCCCGCGATCGTGGATACGCCCTGAGCCACGACGAAGTAATCCCGGGCGTTTCATCCATCGCCGCCCCGATCAGGATTCCAGGCCAACTACCGGCGTCGATCGCCGTCGTCTACCTGAACCAGCGCGACGACGTCACAGAGCTCGGGACCGCCCTGATCAGGGCCGCGGCAGCAATTGAAGCGCAGCTACGTTAGTCAGTCCCCGCGCTTACGGAGAACGAGGAACATGATGGCGCTCAGGAGAAACAGAATCACTGCAGCACCAACTGACACCCCAAATCCAGCGGCGTAGCCGGATCTCTCCGAGATACTTCCCGATAGCGACGCCCCGAGCGCTGTTCCCGCGACGATGCCGCTGGCCAGCATCGTCATGACAGTGCCCATCAGTTTCCGTGGCGCGACTACCGAACCGATACTGAAGATGGTCACCATCGTTGGCCCTACTGGAATGCCGAGGATGAACAGCGCGATGAGCATCGGGGCCAACTCGTCTGCGAACAACAGCATGGTGGACAGCCCGGCCATGGCTGCCGAAGCGACGATCCACCGCAGCCGGTACGCAATGCTTCTGGGCCAGAAGGCCACGGACAATGCCGCCACGGCGGAGCTGAGCCCCATGACCGAATACAGCAAGCCAGCTGTACTCGCCGCACCGAAGCTCCCGCCAAAAGCGAAAAGTGTGGTCTGGGTAGCCCCGAAAAAGGTCCCCATGGACAGCATGCCCAATACGGGCAGCGCCACCAGGAACCAGTTGGTCTTCTCGGCCAGCTCATCACGCGTCCGCGCGGAAGCTCCCAGCTTGCGCAGGGCGACAACGCTGTTGACCGTGGGGTGGACCGCAAAGGCCGGAACCATCGTCAGCGTAATCAGTGCGGCGAGCGCCAACGGCAACCATGGGGTGATCAGACTCGCTAGAAGTCCGACGAACGCGGGACCGAGGACGAACGTCAGTTCATCGGCGGTGCTCTCGTAGGACAGTGCGGTGTCCAGGTCACGCGCGGAGCCGTTGGGGCGCTCGTTCGTGGCCCCGGATGTCATGGCCATCCACCGCACTCGTGCGAGGGGACCAACCTGCGGGCAGGTCCCTCCCATGAGGAACGCGGCGGACAGGAAGACGGCAGCCTCCGGTCCGGTGTAGTCAGGAACCAGATACGTCCCGGCCACCAGGGCGGCGATGGTGAGCGTGTTGATGAGGGCGGATAGTAGCAGTACCGGGCGTTGCCCGAAGTGATCGGCCAGGTAGCCGAGGACGGGAGCTCCTACGGCCGATCCGATGCCGACGGCTCCGGCTGCGAAGCCACCTACGGCATAGGATCCGCTGACCGCGGTCAGTAAGGTGCCCGCGCCGATCGTGAGCATTGCGAGCGGTACGCGGGCAATGAATCCGACGGGGATGAATGATTTACCGGCAAGCTCCGGTAGGCGGGAAAACAGGTTCATGGTCTCTCAGGTATGTCTGATCGCGCATCGTCCCCCCTCCCGATGCGCACTACCCGGTGACGCGTCCATTTTATCACCGTGGCAGGTGAGGCCCTAGAGACTCAGTTCGCGAAAGCGGATCCTGGAGCCGGTGCGTTCCTTGATGACTTCCAGCTGTGCCGGGATGCGTTGTTTCATCTCGGCGACGTGGCTGACGAGGCCGACGATCCGCCCGCCGTCCCGCAAGCCTTCCAGCGCATCCATGACCTGTTCCAGGGACTGTTCGTCCAGGCTTCCGAATCCCTCATCGACGAACAGGGTCTCCATCTCCACTCCCCCGCTTTCCTGCTGGACGACGTCGGCCAGGCCCAGGGCAAGTGCCAGCGAGGCCATGAAGGACTCACCTCCGGACAGGGTGGAGGTGTCGCGGCTTTGCCCGGTCCAACCATCCGTGACATGCAGGGAGAGGCCAGATTTCCTGTTGCCGGATTTCGCGTCGCTGTGTACCAGTGCGTATCTGCCGTCCGTCATCGCAGAGAGTCGTTCGGTCGCGGCCATGGCAATCTGTTCCAGGCGCGCCGCCAGAACGTAGGTCCCGAGCGTCATTCGATACGTGTTGTCGCCGCTGCCGCGCGCTGTTTCCGCCAGCTGGCCGACGAGGTTCCAACGCTCGCGCAGCGGCTCGGCATCGCGTTCGAGCTGCTCATACTTCTGCGCGTAGGCTGACACCTGTAGGACTGCCTCCGCCAGAATTCGCGACTGCACCCGTGCTTCGGTGTGGAGTTCTTCCACTCGCTGTGCATGCGCTCGCAATTCCACCAGGCCGGCGTCGTCCGGAACTGGGACTCCCTGTTCCTCATCAGTGCGTGCTGCCTGGACCAGCGGTGAATCCTGGAGCGCTTCCACCTCAACCAGGTCCCGCAACCGGGCTGATTCGTGCGCTTCGAGCTGTTCTACCCGGCTCGGTTCGAGACGCGCACGCCGTACGGCATCTACGGATGAGAACCCCGCACGTTCACGTTCGACCGCCAGATGTTCCTCAGCGTCCCTGGCCGCTTCCTGGCTGGTCCGGGCCACCCGTGCAGCCTCCCGGACGCCGTCCAGCTGATCCCGATAAAGCGTCACTGCGCGCTTTCGTTCCTCAAGGCTCTCGTGCCCGTCCCGGAGTTCCTGCAGCCGATTTTCGAGTTCAGTGATGCTACCGTCCAGATGCGTCAGACGGAGCTGGGCTTCACTCACGGCGTTCAACATGTCCGAGTATTGCTCACCTTGTTCCTGAATCTTTTGGTCCAGTGCCTCCATGCTGCGTTGGACGTCCTCGAGTTCCACAGCCGCCCTGCGAGCAGCGGCCGCTGATTCCTCAGCCGACTCCAACGCCTGCCTCACCGCTTCTGCAGGTTGATCTCCGCCACGCGCGGCGAGAGCCGATATTTCTTCCCGAATCTGGGCCCAGTGTGCAGCGATGGACTCAAGTTTCTGTTCGGCATTTTCCTGCTCTTGCCGCGCCTGCTCCTCGTCCTGCCTCGAGACGAGACCGTCGTCGTCAACTGCCGACGGTGACGGGTGCTCTTCACTTCCGCAGACCGGGCAGGCCTCGCCCTCTGTGAGGCGGCTCGCGAGTTCAGTCGCGGCCTGTTCAAGTCTGCGACGCATGAGTTCCAGGCACATGGACTTCTTGTCCAGGGCCGTTTCCTTCGCATCCAGGTGGTTCTTTCGGATCTGGGCCGCCAGAGCAGAGCGGGCAGAATACTCCGTCACGGCGTCCTGCCGCTGACGGGCCTCTTTCACGGCCTGCTCAGCACGGTCCAACGAATTGGCTACGGGCGCCAGCGCGCCCGACCTGTCAGCGAGCTCTCCCTTGCTCGCGCGCGCGTTCTCGAGCTCTGCCAGTACCGCGGGAAGGCGGCGTTCGCTCTCCTGGACGGATTGCTCCAGTAGCTGCTGCTCCCGCACGAGTCCCTGAAGCTTGCTCTCCTCAGGCAGTGCGGCACCGATCGCACCGAGCAGGTGGCCGGCAGCGCGCGATTCCCGTGTGAGGTTCTCTTCGGATACCGGTTCCGTCTGGCCCGGTCCTGCCAGCCAGAATGGATGCTGCCTCAGCTGCTCCTGTTGGGCCAGCGCCTCTGAACGGCGGCTTTTAGCAACCTTTGCGGCCTCATCCACCCGACGCACAGCAGATGACAACGCTTCTGCGGTCCGGTGCAGTTGGAGGGCGGCTGAAACTTCCTCGGCCTGATCCTGGCTTGCCTCAAGGGCGCGACGGCGACGACGATACTCGGTCAGAGCGTCACGCTGATCGCGCGTGGACTGCGCCTGGGCAGCAGCTGTGCGTGCAGATTCCAGTTCCACCCGCAGTTGCTCGGCCGTCAAGGCAACAGACTCTGAGCGCGCTGTCAGCTGTTCCACAATCTCCCGGGCGCTCGGCTGTACGTCCTCACCGTTGATTTCCTCGGGCACAGGCGGCTGAGACTCATCCGACGTCGGGCTTTCGGTCTCCGGCCCAGTATGCGCCTGCAGGACGTCCAGCGCCCTTTCGTGAATGCTGTGAAGCTCGGCTTCCCGCTCTTCCCAGGCAGACCGTGCGCGGACCGCTTCGTCGCCGAGCTGCTGCTCGATCGCTTCAAATCTGTCCGTATTGAACAGTTGCTGCAGTAGATCCCGCCTTGCTTTGGCATCGGATCGCAGAAAAGCCGCGAAGTCGCCCTGCGGCAGCATCACCACACGCGTAAACTGCTCGCGGTTCATCCCAAGAATCGCTGTAATCTCTGCAGCTGCTTCATCATTTCGGGCAGACTTTTCTACCCACACGCCGTCGACCCACTCGCTGAGCAGCGTATGTGCCTGTTCGGTGGTGGTACCGCTCCCACGTTTGGACGGCCGCGACCACTGCGGGCTGCGGACAACCCTGAAGCGTTTGCCCCGCGCAGAGAACTCGCAGACCACTTCGGGCGCGGTCCCGATCTGGGCGTGGTCGCTCCTGAGCCTGCGCCCCTCCTGGCGGGCGCCCGGAACAGAGCCGTAGAACGCGTAACAGACGGCATCGAGGATGCTGGTCTTGCCTGCGCCGGTGGGGCCGTTGAGCAGAAAGAGCCCATGTGCGCCAAGGGCATCGAAGTCGACGGTTTCCTTGCCGGCAAAAGGACCGAAGGCCTGGATTTCCAGGGAGTGGATCCTCATGCGCCTACCTCAGCAGACCGTACGGTATCCAACACTCGCGTCAGTGCTTCAGCCTCGGCAGATGATGCCTCGCGGCTCCGGACGTGCTCCAAAAAGCCACAGCAGACGTCGAGATCACTCTCCGCGGCTGCCAGCTTCTGGCTGTAGGTCACGTGCTGCGCCGGGCCGGCGTCGGCTGGGGCAAATGCCAGAACCAGAGTTTCAGGGAAACGGGTCCGCACCGATTCCATCGCCTTTGCCGGACGTTGCCGATCCGTCAGCGTCACCTGACAATATGCTTCCTCTGCCCAGGAGTGCGCGGGGTTCGCCAGCAGGTCCTCAAGCGTTCCCTTCAGCACAGCGAGAGACTTTGTTGCCGCCCAGGTCACCGGTTCCAGGGAGGTAACCCCCGACTGGTCCACGTCGAGCAGGTACCCGCCCTTGGTCTGACGCGCTTCGGAAAACGAATACGGAAGCGGCGAACCCGAGTACCTGACCGAATCACTCAACCGCTGCTGGCCGTGCAGGTGCCCCAGCGCGGTGTAGTTGAAACCATCGAACAGATCCAGCGGCACCGCTCCGACGCCGCCCACGCTCAAGTCCCGCTCGCTATCCGAGGTGATCCCCCCGCTGGCGAAAGTGTGGGCCATCACCACTGAATGCACCGCCGTGGCGGGCCGGTCCCGCCGCCGCGCTGACAATTCTTCGCGTATGCGTCCGACGGCACTCCGGGTCACGTCTGCATGGTGGGGTTCAGTCTCCAGCTCCTGTGCGCACAGCCGCGGCTCCAGATACGGAATCCCGTAGACCGCCACCTCAAAGCCGTCCTCATGGAAGACAACAGGCCGGTCCAACTCGCTCAACCCAGTCCGCAGGTGAACACCGCCGAGCTCCATGATGCCGGCACCGAATCCCAGCCGGACAGCCGAATCATGATTACCGCTGCTGATGACCACTGACGCTCCGGCCGCGCGTAGGCGGACCAGTGCCTCGTTCAGGAGCCGCACGACGTCGACGCCCGGCAAAGCACGGTCATAAACATCTCCGGCCACCAGCACAACATCAACGGCAGAGTTTCGAACAGTATCTACCAGCTGGTCGATAAAGCACCGCTGCGCATCGAGCATCCCGACGCCATGGAATGAACGGCCCAGATGCCAGTCCGAAGTGTGAAGAAATCGCATGGGGAGAAACTATCCTCTCAGACTGACATTTTGCTCAGGCGCCTCATGAGAGGGGGAATCTGCTACTGCCGGCCGGCCTCGTTGTACCGATCAGCAGCTGTGTCCTCTGACACCTCATCCGCTGGGTCCGCAGCTACACGATCACTGGCCGGCGCTGTGAAGACGTCAACACTGCGGTAGATCAGCCCGGCGATAACTGCTCCCAGAACCGGGGCCGCCCAAAAAAGCCACAGCTGGCTGAAAGCCCACCCTTCCGAGAACAGGACGGCCGCCGTCGACCGGGCAGGATTGAGTGAGCCGTTGCTCAGCGGAATCAGGAACGTCAGGAGTACCGCGTAGGCGAAACCGATGGCAAACGGCGCTACCGCCAGGCTCTTGCCGCGGCTGGTTGCCCCAAGAAAAACGGCAACCAGCAGTGCGCTTCCGAGAACTTCGGCCAACAGCACAGAGGCCATCGGGAATGCGTTGGGTGAATGTTCTCCGTAACCGTTCGACGCAACGGCGAACAGGCTGGAGGTCTCGGGAATCTGCGGATGGTTCACCAGTATGGCCCACAGCATGACAACGGCCAACGCTGCACCAACCACCTGCACCACTATCAGCGGCAAAACCAGAACCCATCGGGTGCGTCCGGCAACGGCACTACCCAGCGTGACGGCGGGGTTGAAGTGTGCGCCAGCATAACCCAGAGCCAGATACGCCACGATCAGCGCGAACCCGAAGGCCATGGCCGGCCCAAGACCGGCCTGAGCATTGAACATCGCCACCCCGAGGCCCGCCAGAACCACCAGGAATGAACCCGTAGCCTCCATCACCAGACGGTGCGGCAACGGCCGGGACTCCGCATCCTGCCGTGCGCGGATCTCATCTCTGGACATTTCGGCTTCGGCAGTCATCACCGTGGCAGTTTCAATCGGCATGATGTGAGGGCACCTTCGTCTCGACTATCGGGCAAACCCACCCATCATGACACGACAATCTGCGTATCAGCTGGGAGGTTACGCACAGCAACGTACTACAGATCGAGCGAATAAACTCGACACATGCGTACACACGAGACTTCACCAGCGGACCGCGTTCGCGGCTGCCTCACCGGCGGCGCCCTGGGCGATGCCATCGGCGGCCCGGTCGAATTCATGACATGGAGCACGATCCGCCAGCACTACGGAGACAGCGGAGTGACCGGCCCGGACCAGCTTCCACAGCCGCTCATGGTCACCGACGACACGCAGATGACCCTCTATACGGTGGACGGACTGCTGGAAGCCCTCGAATGGGCCAACGACGGCGTCCAGTCCGACGAAACAGCGTGCCTGTGGCTGGCCTACCTGCGATGGTTGCGGACCCAATCCCTGCAGCCGCCGTCGTCCGCCCCGTCACAACCAGGACGATGGATAGACGCCCACGATGTCCTCCACAACCAGCGGGCGCCGGGGAAGGCCTGCATTTCCGGTCTCATGTCCGGGGAGATGGGCACAACATTCCGCCCGGTCAATGCTGACTCCAAAGGGTGCGGGACTGTGATGCGCTCGGCACCGATCGGGTTGCTTCCGCACATGCCTCAGGAAGCGCTATCCCGTCTTGCCGTCAATGCCTCAGCCCTCACACACGGCCACCCGTCAGCTCATCAGAGCGCCGCGATATTCGCGCTCGTCATCAATGACCTCGTCCACGGTGAAAGTGATCTTCGGACTGCGCTGGAACGGGCAGTTGAACGCGCAGCAGAAAACGGAGTACCGGAGCTGGAACAGCGGCTGAGATCCGCCGTCGAACTGGCCGCGAAGTCCGATGTGCTGGATCCGTCCGGCTTGACGGCCGCCCTCGGCGAGGGCTGGGTGGCAGAGGAGTCCCTGGCCATCGCGTTCTACGCCGCGCTGCGAGCCCAACAGGATGGTCGGAGCCCGGCGGACACCTTTCGTGCGGCCATAAACATTGCCGTCAACCACGACGGCGACAGCGACTCAACAGGATCCATTGCCGGCAACATCCTCGGTGCGGCCTATGGGATGGCGGCCTTGCCCGATGGTTGGGCTCCGCTCCTGGACGCCGCCGACGTGATTGAAGAAGCCGCACAGCGCTTTAACAAACTCACCGGGCTGGACGAGGCATAGCGCGGATCAGGAGATGGCCAGCAAGCCCAAAAAAGCCGACTCGGAAAGCACCTCGATGGGCTGGCCACGTTCCTGCAGGTCAAGAACCCGCCTCGCCTTACCCGTCAGGTGACCGTTACGCAGATCGCTGGCGGAAAAGCCGTCGCCCACAACCAGCAGCGTCGTAGCCCTCGTGACGCCGCTGGCTGGCTGCGCGCCGACCTCCGCCGCCCGCTGCTTCGCTGCTGGGCGGCTCATTCCGAGTTTGCCCGTAAAGACAACAGTCTGTCCGTACAGCGGGTGCTCTCGTGATGCGCTCACGTTGGCGGGAGGGTTTGCTCCCTCTTCCGGCCAACCTGTCCAGAAATCAATAGCACCGGCAGCCGGGGCTTTCTCCCTGGCCGTGCGCGTCGCTTTGGACAGCGCGGACTCCCCCGGCCGGTAGGCCTCCATCGTCGACGCCTTCACCAGTTGCGCCGCGAATAGTTCGGCCAGACTCGAGGCGCGGTTCCGGGCAGCGATATCGATCATGATTCCCGCGCAGGCACGGGCGTCCTCAACGGCGTCGTGATGGTTCACCAGCGGAACACCAGCAGCCTCGGCCACAAAGGGAAGGGAGTAGGACTCCAGCGTGTAGTTACGGCGGGATAGCGCCACCGTGCACGCATAGTCGTACGCGGGTCCGGGAAGTTCCGATACTTCCAGCGCGGAACGAATGACGCCCATATCAAAAGCAGCATTGTGCGCCACGACCAGATCCGCACCGATAAATGCGCCAATCTCAGGAAACACCTCACCGAACCGGGGCGCGGACGCCACTGCTTCCGGGCGGATCCCATGAATCCGAACATTTCTGGGGTCGAAATGATCGAACCCTTCCGGGGGTCGCATCAGCCAGAATGCTTCCTCCACGATTCTCCCGTCACGGACCTTGCTCAGTCCGATCGAACAGGGAGAACCTCTGAAACCGTTGGCGGTCTCAAAATCAATTGCCGTAAACTCCAGAGCCATCAGTTCAATCCGTCACTGGGAGCCAGAGCGGTTTTTGCGAACCTTCGAGACCACATAGGCGACGAATACCAGAACGACGACGACAATAACGATCTTCTGGAAGATCCCCGCATAGCCTTCTACCAGGTGCCAGTTCTCGCCGAGGTAGAAACCCGCCAACACGAAAATCGTGTTCCAGATCAAGCTTCCGGCCGTCGTCAGCAGCAGGAACCTCCAGATGTGCATCCGCTCTATGCCTGCCGGGATGGAAATCAGACTCCGGAAAATAGGAATCATCCGGCCAAAGAAAACCGCCTTGTACCCATGACGGTTGAACCAGGCTTCGACTTTCTCAACGTCTTCGACGTCCACGAGCGGAACAACCTTGACCACCTTGTACATCCGCTCGCGGCCAAGCCATGCCCCAATCCCATAGAGCGCCCACGCGCCGAGAATGGATCCCAGGGTGGTCCAGAAAATGGCTTCGAAGAGGGTGAAGTCGCCACGGCTGGCCGTAAATCCAGCCAGCGGCAGGATGACCTCGCTCGGCAGCGGCGGAAACAGGTTCTCCAGTCCCACCAGCAAACCAGCCCCCGGAGCCCCGATGGTCTCCATGACATCGACGGCCCAGCCCGCGACACCGCCAAGCGACGGATCCTGGGACGCGGCGCCCACATGGACGGACATGGGCTGCACTGTGGACACGGTTATTGACATCTGGTCTGCCTTATCAAGGATGGTGGAATGTGTGGTCAAGCTCAGCGCAATGAGCTGACAATGTAGGGTAACAACGCCCGAAGGGCCTGACCCCGGTGGCTGATCTCATTCTTTTCCGGCGCGCTCAACTCCGCGCAGCTCCGCGAAAGCCCAGACGGCTGAAAGATCGGATCGTATCCAAATCCTCCCGTCCCTCGAGGAGACGTCAGCAGAGTGCCGCGCAATTCACCGCGCTCAACATGCTCC
Source organism: uncultured Micrococcaceae bacterium (assembly GCA_947502645.1). GTDB lineage: Bacteria > Actinomycetota > Actinomycetes > Actinomycetales > Micrococcaceae > Arthrobacter_J. The sequence continues at coordinate 676,405 of CANNAD010000002.1, forward strand.
GTGTCAGCCGAGACAACGCTGGCAGCACACACGAAAGCGGCGCCCCGGTGAGGCTCATCAATATCGGAGAGCTGGCCCAGCAGCAGCCTCAGGTTCTTCTCGTCATCACCGTGCGCCCCGGACCACCGTGCAGAGAAAATACCGGGTGCACCGCCCAGAACATCGACGGCCAAACCCGAATCATCCGCAACAGCCACAAGACCTGTGGCAGCGGCCACCGCGCGCGCCTTCAACAGCGAGTTCTCTTCAAACGTCACACCGGTCTCGGGCACGTCAGGAACACCCGCCGTCGCCGCATCGATCACCTGCGTGTCGACGTCGAGCCCTGGCACCTGGCCACGCAGGAGTTCCCTGAACTCCCGAAGCTTTCCGGCGTTCCTGGTCGCGAGGACAAGCCTCGGTTCCAATCCCTTCGGCACCGGCTACTCCCCCAGGGTTGTGCGTTGGATCTGGGCCAGCTGCGATGTACCCAACAGGGCAAGATCCAGCAATTCGTTCAACTCATCCCGATCGAAGGGAGCGCCCTCCGCGGTCCCCTGCACTTCCACGAACTTTCCACTACCAGTGACGACGACGTTCATGTCCGTCTCCGCGCGCACATCTTCCACATACGGCAGATCCAACATGGGAACACCGTCGATGATGCCCACGCTCACAGCCGCAACCGTATCCGTCAGCGGCTCCGCCTTCCGGGAAATCAGTTTGTTCTCCCGAGCCCAGCGAAGCGCGTCGGCGAGCGCCACATACGCGCCGGTGATCGCCGCGGTGCGTGTACCGCCGTCGGCCTGGAGAACGTCACAGTCGAGGACGATCGTGTTCTCACCCAACGCTTTCGTGTCAATGACGGAGCGGAGGGAACGACCTATGAGGCGGGAAATCTCGTGTGTCCGTCCGCCTATTTTGCCCTTGACTGACTCGCGGTCGGAGCGGGTGTTCGTTGCCCGCGGGAGCATGGCGTACTCGGCAGTGACCCAACCGCGTCCCTCGCCCTTGAGCCAGCGCGGTACCCCTGCGGTCACAGAGGCTGTACACAGCACCCGTGTATTGCCGAATTCGATCAGCGCAGATCCTTCGGCCTGATTGGACCATCCGCGGGTGATGCTGATGTTGCGCAGCTGGTCAGGCGTACGGCCATCAACACGGCTCCCGCTCCGGGCGGCAGAATCAGCGGAAAGCTCCGTTGGCTGGTTGGTGGTGGACGCGGACGAAGGGGCTGAACCGTTGACAGTCATGTGCCAAGTCTACGGGGAACACGACGGCGCACCGCAGGCACTACACGTGATAGGAGACGCCGGCGACTGCCACCGCGACCTCTCCCCCATAACTTTCCTGGGCCTCAGCGACGGTGACGACGGCGTCGTTCCACACCGGGATGTGCGTCAGCAGGAGTCTCTGCGCGTTGGCTGCAGTGGCGACTGCGCCGGCACGCTTGCCGGTCAGGTGAACGCCGGCGACGGCGTCGTCGCGCCCCTCATGGAATGCGGCCTCGCAGAGGAATACGTCGGCGTCCCGCGCCGCGTCCTGGAGACCCTGACACGCGTCGGTATCCCCGGAGTAGGCCAGCACGCTGGTGTGACTGTTTCCTGACGCATCAACCTCACGGACCTCTACGCGCAGTGCGTAAGCCTCGTCGACGGGGTGTAGTGCGGCGAAAGGTGTCACGGTGAAGGGACCGAACTCGACCGGCTTTTCCCGTTGCCAGACCTGGAAATCGAAGTCCTCTGTCATGCCGGGGTCCGGGTCCAGCCCATAGGCTGTCGCCATCCGGTGCGCGGTGTCGGCCGGCCCCCATACGGGCACCCGCGGACGGTTCCATCCGTTGGGGTCCCAGTGGATGGCAACGTGGAGGCCGCAGAGGTCCATGCAATGGTCGGGGTGGAGATGGCTGAGGAAAACGGCGTCGATATCCCGCAGATCCAGATAACGCTGGACGGCTCCGAGCGCGCCGTTGCCAAGATCCAGAAGAATTTTCCAGTCACGTTCTCCGTCATTGGCGGTCAGGAGATAGCACGACGCCGGCGACTGCGGCCCTGGGAATGAGCCGCTGCATCCCACGATGGTCAGCTTCACCGCAGGGTGTCCTGCTCCACGAGGCGCATCAGACGCTCCCCCGCGTCCTGGGCGCGTTCGGTTCCAGCCTGCTCGTGAGTCTTCATGCTTCCCGTCGGATAGTGTGCTGAAACGTTGTCAATCTGTTCCACCCGGAGTACTTCCGGCCCCAGGAATCGGCGGGCCAGAACTTCGAAGGACGCTGCGTCTCCGGTGGCCAGGAAATGGTGTCCCGGGCTGGTGCTGCCCTGGCGCATCAGCGAGTGACGCACCAACGACCTATACACGTCCTTGGCCGTCTCCTCAGCGCTGGAGACGAGAGTGACTCCTTCGCCCATCACGTAGGAAATCACCCCGGTCAGTAGCGGGTAATGCGTGCAGCCCAGGACCAGTGTGTCGACTCCTGCATCCCGCAGAGGTTCCAGATATTCCTCCGCCGTCGCAAGGAGCTCCGGCCCTGCCGTGATTCCGGCTTCGACGAAATCCACAAATCGTGGACACGCCGTGGCTGTGATGTGCAATTGCGGTGCGGCTGCGAAAGTGTCCTCGTAGGCCTTTGAGCCCACGGTCGCCAAGGTCCCTATGACTCCGATCCGGCCTGAGCGCGTAGCTGTGACCGCGCTGCGGACTGCAGGTTGGATCACTTCCACAACAGGAATGCCGTAACGGGCCGTATACCTCTCGCGAGCATCCCGAAGCACTGCAGATGAAGCCGAATTGCAGGCGATGACCAGAAGTTTGACTCCCGCATCCACGAGATCATCCATGATGCCCAAAGCGTTGGCTCGAACCTCGGCGATGGGCAGTGGACCATAAGGCGCGTTAGCGGTGTCCCCCACGTAGAGGATCGACTCACCGGGCAACTGATCGATCACAGCCCGGGCAACCGTGAGTCCCCCGACACCAGAATCGAAAATACCGATCGGTGCCTCTGTGTTAACGGCCCGACGCGCTTCGTCTGCGCCGGTCATCCGGTTGTCAATGGTGGACATGGTCCTCCGAGGATATGCGTCCGCATCCGGACTTGGGAATTTCAGGCGTCGTTCCGTTCGTCACATCACGGACACCGAACCGGTCATTAAACGTCGTCGAGCCCTTCGAGCATGGCCTGCATCAGTGTTTCCTGAAGCCAGGACACAAAGTTGTAGACGAGGGCCAGATAGGTGTCGACGTCGTCGGCCTTCGCCCAGTCATCGATTCCGTGGAGGCGTTCAGCATCGGCGTCGGACTCAATACCCAACCGGTCGGCCAGGACCAACCGGACATCATTGAGAGCCCGCGACATCAACTGGGCCTGCTCACCCGTCAGAACCGCCTCACGCTTTTCCACCAGCAGGGCCGCAGCCCTCAGAGCGCCGATCTTTCCCTCCCGCAGTGAGCGTTCAGTCAGGCGCCGGAACTCAAGGGCTTCCTCGTCATCGTTTCCGACAGCGTTGGGCAGAAGCCGCAGTAGCGCGGAGTCCTCGGGGACCCGGGCCTGCCCGTCCACACCGACCATTGCTGCCAGCGGATCCTGATGGGCTGGCTCCTCCGGTTCCAACAGCTCGATAACGTCCTCGAACAGCCGGCGCAGCAGCTCCCGCTCGCCGGGCTCCAGATAACCGCCGATGCCTCGTCGGGTTCGTTTGAACGCCTTCGCCATGATGCTTCCTCGTTTCCGCTGGGAATCTGGGCAGCCCTACGGCTGATCTGCGCGCTGGAACGTGGCCCAGAGCCCATACGAATGCATGGCCAGAGTGTCTTTTTCTACTTTCTCGCGACTGCCTGTGGCCACCACGGACCGCCCGGCTTCATGGACCTCGAGCATCAACGAATTGGCTTTGGACTCCGAATAGCCAAAGTAACTCCTGAAAACGTAACTCACGTAGCTCATCAGATTCACCGGATCGTTCCACACAATGACAACCCACGGCACATCACTGATCGTCAACTCTTCGTTGCGGGTTTCAACCCCGGATTCCCTCACAGGGGTACTCACAGACATGGCCCCAAGTGTAGTAGCCAGCAGCTCACCGACAGGAACATGTCCATGGGTGTAGGAAAAACCGTTCCACGACTACAGTTTTGTGTGTGAGTACTTCAAGTGAGTGGACCCCGCCGAATTCCGCCCTGTATACGGATCATTATGAGCTCACGATGCTTCAGGCCTCGCTCCACTCGGGGACCGCGCACAGACGTTCAGTGTTCGAGACCTTCGCGAGGCGGCTGCCCGACGGAAGGCGGTACGGCATTGTTGGCGGAACGGGCCGTCTTCTCGAGGCACTGGAAACCTTCAGATTCGACGACGCCCAGCTGGCCCACCTCTCCGATACCGCAGTGGTCAACGACGAGACCCTGAAGTGGCTCTCCGAATACCAGTTCACAGGAAATATCCAGGGCTATGCCGAGGGCGAGGCCTACTTCCCGAACTCTCCCATCCTGACAGTTGAGTCAACGTTCGCTGAGGCATGCATCCTGGAGACGCTCGTATTGTCGATCCTCAACCACGACAGCGCCATCGCCTCCGCGGCCTCCCGGATGACAGGCGCAGCAGGAGGGCGGCCGTGTTTCGAAATGGGTTCCCGGCGCACCCACGAGGAATCCGCCGTCGCCTCTGCCCGTGCATCCGTGATCGCGGGTTTCGAAGGCTCATCCAACCTCGAAGCCGGACGGCGCTATGGAATTCGGACCATCGGTACTGCAGCTCACTCCTTCACTCTCCTGCACGACACAGAACGGGATGCATTCGCCGCCCAGCTGGCGTCACTGGGAAACAGCACCTCGCTGCTGGTCGATACCTACGACGTCGAACAGGGAGTTCGAACCGCTGTGGAACTGGCGGGTCCGCAGCTCGGGGCGGTGCGCCTGGATTCCGGCGACCTCGTGGCCCAGGCGCAGTGGGTCCGCACCCTTCTTGACGATCTTGGCAATCACAACACCCGCATCATGGTGACGTCAGACCTCGACGAATATGCGATCGCCGCACTCGGGTCAGCGCCGGTGGATTCCTATGGCGTCGGCACGTCACTAGTCACCGGCTCAGGGCATCCCACCGCCGGCATGGTCTACAAACTGGTGGCACGAGAAGACAACAACGGCGAGTTCGTGTCTGTGGCCAAGGCCTCAAAAAACAAGGTCAGTATCGGCGGACGCAAACAGGCCCTGCGACGCAGGAATGCCATGGGCAAGGCGACGGCCGAAGTGATCAGCATCGGCACGAACTACACCGACGACGGCGACGACCGCCCCCTGCTGGAGCAGTTCGTCACCCATGGAGAACTGCTACCGGGTTGGACAGGAGCAGAAGCTGTCACGAGGGCAACAGAACGCCACCGTGATTCCACCGCTGAATTACCGGACGTCGTCCGCCGGCTACAGCGTGGCGAACCAGTAATACCTACCGAATACCAGTCCGCATCCCATCCGGAACAGGAGCTCCAGTGAGTACTGCACTGCTAATTGTTGACGTCCAGAATGACTTCTGTGAAGGCGGCTCACTCGCCGTACCCGGCGGAGCTGCCCTCGCACAGTCCATCAGCGACCACATCGAAAATAACCGGGAGCGCTATGACGTCATAGCCGCCTCTCAGGACTGGCATATCGACCCGGGGTCTCACTTCTCCGATTCACCGGACTTCCAGAAATCCTGGCCGCCGCATTGTGTAGCAAAAAGCTATGGTGCCGAACTTCATCCTGATCTGGACACCGAGCACATCGACGCCTACTTTCGGAAAGGCGCCTATCAGGCGGCGTACTCCGGGTTCGAAGGCATCCTCGCCCCCGAAGACGAAGTGCCCACAGGTGAACGCGAAAACGGCGATTCAGAAGATGAAGCCATCAGTCTGGACGACTGGCTGCGCAACAACAACATCGACACCGTTGAAGTTGTGGGCATCGCCCTGGACTATTGCGTTCGAGCTACAGCCCTGGACTCCCAACGCGCCGGATACAGCACCGTCGTGCTCAAGGACCTGACGCGCGGCATTGCCGAAGACAGCATCAACACAGCCTTGAAGGACCTGGAGGACGACGGCGTCGAGCTGGCCTGAGCGGGATTACTTGCGCCCGATGAACCAGTCCTGAAGCTTGCTCAGGCGTCTCGTGAGTTGATCCTCATCCGCCTGGGCAACTGCTGGACCGCCACAGATCCGCCGTAGCTCGGAGTGCACCACACCGTGAGGCGTTCCGGTACGGGCGGACCAGGCAGATACGTTCTTTGCGAGCTGCCCGCGCAGCTCCGTCAACCGTCGGTGATCAGCCACGGACGGCGACGGTTGAGCTTGCTCAGCGGCGCTCTTACCCCCACGACGGACCAGCTGTTCGCGCTGACGCTCTCTCAACAGGACGGCCACCTGATCAGCATCCAGCAGCCCTGGGATTCCCAGATAGTCCTGCTCATCTTCGCTGCCGACCGAACCGCCAGCGCCGAACTCACCGCCGTCAAAAAGGACTCGGTCAAACGATGCCTGGGATTCGAGTGCCTCGAACTTCTGCTTCGTCAGGGAATCCGAGGCTTTTTCCTCGCGGTTCGCCGCCTCCATCAGAGAGTCCTCCAGCGCGAACCCTTCCTCCGCAAGATGATTCTCCGGCCGATCCAACGCATGGTCCCGCTCCAGCTCCAACTGGTTTGCCAGCTCCATGAGATTCGGCACAGACGGCAGGAAAACGGATGCAGTCTCCCCGCGCTTTCGGGCACGCACAAAACGGCCCACAGCCTGTGCGAAGAACAACGGAGTGGCCGTGGACGTAGCATAGACGCCCACGGAGAGCCGGGGAACGTCAACACCTTCAGAGACCATTCGCACAGCAACCATCCAGCGCTGATCGCCAGCTGAGAAGTCCTCAATTTTCTGTGAAGCGCCGGCGTCGTCAGAAAGAATCACCACTGGTGACTGTCCGGATATCCGCTGGAGCTCTCCGGCATAGGCGCGGGCGTCCTCATGATCCGTCGCGATCACCATCGCCCCGGCATCTGGAACGGTGCGGCGTACTTCGGTCAGCCGTCTATCCGCCGCAGCGAGCACGGAAGGGATCCACTCCCCCGTCGGATTGAGCGCTGTACGCCAGGCCTGTGCAGTGATGTCCTTGGTAACAGCAGCCTCCCCGAGGGACGCGGCCATTTCCTCACCGCTGCTCGTCCGCCAGCGCATATTGCCGGAATACGCCATGAACATGACGGGCCTCACCACGCTATCCTTCAGCGCATCCCCGTACCCATACGTGTAGTCCGCCTTCGAACGGCGGATCCCGTCCTTGTCCTCGGCATACTCCACAAACGGGATCGCAGCCGTGTCCGAACGGAAAGGAGTTCCAGTCAGGGCAAGACGACGGGCCGCCGGCTCAAACGCCTCCCTGATGCCGTCACCCCAGGACAGGGCATCTCCACCGTGGTGGATTTCGTCAAGGATCACCAGCGTCCGTGCAGCTTCGGTCTTGGCGCGGTGCAGCATGGGCTTGGACGCCACCTGCGCATACGTCACAGCGACGCCGATGAAACCACTGCCATGCCTGCCGTCGGCGTTCTTGAAGTTGGGGTCAATGGCCAATCCGACCCTGGCAGCCGCATCTGCCCACTGACGCTTCAGGTGGTCCGTGGGGGCAACAACAGTGATCCTGTTGACCACCCCGCGCTCCACCAGTTCCGTTGCTACCCGCAGGGCAAACGTCGTCTTACCTGCACCAGGCGTCGCCACAGCAAGGAAATCCTGAGGGGTGGTTCGAAAGTACTTCCCCAGGGCCTCTTCCTGCCACTGCCGCAGCTTCGGCGCCGTTCCCCAGGCTGCGCGCTCAGGGTAGGCAGGAGGCAGCGTCCCTGTGCCAAACAAGGTCTCGTTGTTCATTCTTTAGCGGACTCCTCCTCTACCCGTCTCATCCTGGGCGCGCCACAATGTGTGGACCCCCGGATAACCGGCGGTTCACCATCGGGCAATTACTGGTTGGAGTCTTTATCCTCTCCACCGGGACGCAGGCCGTCATAGATGGCCTTGCAGTCCGGGCAGACCGGAAACTTCTGCGGATCCCGCCCGGGGGTCCAGACCTTACCGCAAAGCGCGATCACTGGTTCGCCGGAGAACGCCGACTCCATGATCTTTTCCTTGCGCACATAGTGGGCAAAGCGTTCGCTGTCGCCGGGCTCAACCTCCTGACGCAGCTCTTCGCGCTCAAGGGTTGCCGTGGAGGTGCCGGGGTTGTCCGACCTGAAGGGGTCTGTTTCTCTGGGGTCCGCTGGCGTACTCATAGGAATATTCTACCTACTGATTCAACGTGCCTCATCGGTTCTTCGAGACCTCGGCCAATAGTTCCGGAGCACGGTTGTCAAACCAGCGTCCGCCCGACCGGATCCCTACCACCAGGAACACGGCCCCCAGAATGGTGCCCACGCCCAAGGCGAGCCAACCATACATTGACTGCCCGGTGGCGAACGCGAGGATGGCCAGCACCAATTCGGGAACGACCAGTAGACCAAGCACCAAGAAGCCGCCCATCTGCACCACAAACATCTGCATGCCAGAGCCCGGCGGAGTCTTGAACGGGCTCTCGCCGGGAAGGGGCACGTTGTAGGTGAAGCGCGCAGAAACGACAGATGACAGTCCAAGCCCCGTCAGCAGTATTCCCAGTGTCAATCCGGCGAGCGCTGGTAGCTGTTCCCAGGAACCGTTGAGCCAGACGGGCCCAAGGACAAACACTGTGCAAATCGGCAACGCAACGAGGCCGCATGCTGCTGCGCGGCCGACGCGGTCCGCCAGACCGCTGACTCCCGTGGATACGTGCTGGGAAAAGGCCGTGTTGTCGTAGGCTATGTCCGCAGAAATGGACCAGGCCAGGATAAACGCTGTCACCGGACCAAGGACGTTCAGCAGATCCGGGCTGCCGCTCTGGCTGGAAGAAAACCAGAGGATTACCGGAAGTAACGGAATAATGATGAGCGATCCGCCGTAGCGCGGATCCCGGAACCAGTAGGTCAGGGAACGTGCTGCCACAGCCCCGGCCGGGGTGCCGGGAAACATACCGAAAAAGCCCAGTTTGCCTGCGCCGCGTCGATTGACAGCCTGATGCACCGGAGTCACGAGCGCTTTGGCGAGCATGATCCTCCACAACCACAAGGTTGCAGCAAGGGTGACCAGGGCAATCAGAAACTTGATCGCTGCCTGCCCAAAATATCCGCGGGCCACATCTCCGGGCACAGCCCAGACTGCGCCGAGCGGGGTCCATGCCATGGTCTGAGCAAGAGTTGGAAGGAACTCCCGGGCATTGTGAATGCCGGCAGCAGAGGATGTGAAGATGGGGCCGAGCAGAATCAGTGGGATGAACGCGATAATGCCGCTGAGATCCTTGAACCTGCGTGATCCAGACAGGGAGGTGGTGGCGGATGTCACGAGACGCGAGAGGGCAACGCAGGTCAACACGGCGATCAGCGCGCAGACGAGCGCGGCAACCAGCGACACGGGGTTCCGCCACCAGACCGCTGCGGTTCCGAGAGACGCGATAAGGGTCACCACCCCGGGTATACCGACCACGCCGGCTACGGTGAGCCCTGCGATCAACGTATTCATGGGCACAGCGAATGTGACAAACCGTGCAGGATCCAGGGTCATGTCCACACCCGAGGCAATAAGCGGGATGAGAACCCATCCGAGCACGACGGCAGAGCCGACCAGGACCACGACGGTTTGGGCGAGTGAGGGATCGGCGAAGCTCAGCCCCACCAGCCCGACGATAACGAGACCCAGAATTCCAGCCCCGTACAGCCCGCCGATAATGAGTCCCACCAACTGCCACACACTGCGTTTCAGCGAGTTACGCAGAAGGGCGATCTTCAGCCTTATGAGTTCCGTAACCATTCGAGCCCCTCCGAAGCGTTACGGCCTCCGACCAACTCTACAAAGCGGTCTTCCAGACTTGAATCTCCCCGCACCTCGTCAGTGGTTCCAGCAGCCAACACATTGCCGCCGGATATGACGGCTACGTGGTCGCACATCCGCTGAACCAGATCCATGACGTGGCTCGACACGATCACTGTCCCGCCGGAATTGACGTAACCGTGGAGTATGTCCCGGATATTGGCAGCAGAAATTGGATCCACCGATTCAAACGGCTCATCGAGCACCAACAACCGGGGCGCGTGGATCAGTGCTGCCGCCAGCGCAATCTTTTTCGTCATGCCCGCGGAGTAGTCGACGACGAGCGTTCCTGCATCCTCCTGCAGATCCAGGGCACGCAGGAGGTCGCCAACGCGGGACTGCACGGTGTCCTTGTCCATTCCGCGCAGAAGACCTGAGTAGGTGACCAGCTGCTCGCCGCTCAAGCGGTCGAATAGGCGCACTCCGTCCGGGAGGACGCCCATAAGTCGCTTGGCCTCCAGCATGTTGGCCCACACATCCACTCCGTGCACCCAGACCTGGCCCCTATCCGGCCTTAGCAAACCCGTGGCCATGGACAGGGTGGTGGTTTTACCCGCCCCGTTTGGGCCCACGAGGCCATAGAAGGACCCGGCGGGAATGTCCAGATCGATGGAGTTCACGGCCAGTTTCTGCCCGAACCGCTTCGTCACTCCTCGCAACGAGAGAGCGGGCGTGCCATTCCGGGCAGGAGGTACTACGTGTGGAATATCGGTCATACTCCAACGTTAACAAGCCGCACACTATCCGCCGTCCTCCGTGCGGATGATTGCACCGCCGTCTGAAGGAGGATTTATCAGGAGAGCACCGAACCTCAGAAAAGAACGCGTGCCAGGCGGCCGCGCGCTGCGGTGACCCGTTCGTCCGTGGCACCAACGATGTCGAAGAGCTCCACGAGCCTGCTGCGCGCAGCCTCACGATCATCACCGACGTTGCGGCCTATGAAGGCAATGAGTCGGTTGAACGCATCCTCCACATGCCCGCCCGAGACATCGAGATCGGCAACATCGAGCTGAGCCTGACAATCATCCGGCGCATCGGCAGCAGCGGACCTGATCTCTTCCGCTCCCCTGCCCTGCAGACGGATCAGCAGTTCCACCTGTGCCAGACCAGTTCGCGCTTCAGCATCAGCTGGGCTCTCTGCCAGCGCCTTGCGGTAAGCCTCGGCGGCAGCCGGATAGTCTCCAGCTTCGATGGCATCGAACGCGGCCTGGTGGAGGGGCGGCAGCGGTTCCGCGACGTCGTCGTCCCCCTGTTGCCCTGCCCCGCCGACCGTGCCCGTGACACCATTTTCCGCGGCGACCTTGATCAGTTCGTCAAGGAACTGCCGAATCTGCTGCTCTGGCACTGCCCCCTGAAACAGCGGTACGGGTTGTCCCTTGAGCACCGCGATAACCGTTGGCACTCCCTGAGCCTGAAACGCCTGGGCAATCTGCGGATTCGCCTCCACGTCCACACGGGCCAGCACCAACCGTCCGCCGTACGACTGAACGACTTTATCCAGCACCGGAGCCAGCTGAGTGGAGTCCGGGCTGAAAGCCGCATGCAGTTCGACGACAACCGGCACTTCGGCAGACAACTGAACAAGTTGCGGGAACCCCTGCTCATCCACGTCCATGACGAAATTCGAACCCCGGCCAGAATCGGAGGCCGGCTGCGCTGGCCGCTTCAGCGATGACAGGTCTACTGCCCCGCGCAGGTTCATCGATGACGGGCCGGAAACGGGCTGTGCTTGCTGTGGAGTCATTACTTCACCTTATGCCGTACTGGTCAATTGCTACTTGAGTTTGGCCGACAGCAGAGCCTGAGCTGCCCCAATGATCTGGATCGGGCTATCGCTGCCTGCCGGCGGGATGTACATCATGACGGACTGACCGTACCGCACGTCGATGCTCTTCTCCGTCTCCTTTTTACCCAACAGCTGCTCGACGACGCCCTTGGGCTTCAAGGTGTCGCCCGGGCCCTTGGGGGAGCTCGCGTACGTATTGTTGAGATACCCGAAAACGATGGCACCGCCGTCGCCGGTCTTCAGTGAATGTGTGCGTTCGGGATCCACCTTGTGCGTGAATTTGATATCCGCGAACTTGCTCTGGTCGCTCTTGACCGTAGCGGTCTGAGAGCCGATAACGTCGTCGACGAACGTGTTCTCAGCGATTCCATCGTCCGCTTTTGACTTTGAGGCGGTGAGGGTCTTCGCCAAGGTTTCCAGCGCGGCTTCGGGCGAGGATTTCAGTCCCTCGGCAGCGCCTTTGTCCTGCGGTTCTACGCCAACGCCACCGGCCGGAACCTTCGGGAAGGTGGTGCCTGGAAGCATCTGCGTTGCGGAGACCAGCTGATAATTACTGCGAGGATCTTTTTGCGTCAGTACCAAGGCCTGGGGCACTTCATTCTTTTCGCCCTGGGTTACCGCAACCACGGTTCGTGGCCAATCCTGTTTGGTAGTGATCATCTGGGTCAGAACCGGCTTGGCGGCAACAGGGACTAGTGGTTCTTCGTCCGGAGCCTTCGCCTGAACCTCGTAGTTCGCGGAACGGAGCTGTTCGGCAGCCCCGCCGAGACGGCCCTCAAGCATCTTCGGATCCCGCGCAGCGTCAGCCTCGCTGACAGCCGTTGCCACGGATTCAAGGATTCTGGCCAGCTGGCTGTCCAGCAGTGCCGGAGTTGTCTCGATTTTGGACGGACCGCTGTCCTCTGAACTCGTGCTCACCGCTTGAGTGGCGGGAGCTCCGGTAGCAACAAGCCCAGCCAGAACAGCAGAAATCAGCGACAGGCGCACGGCCGGAACGGCCATGGAATTTCGTCTGCCCGATCCCCGGTAGACGCTTGCCCCGGACCGGCCATTACGGCGGGCAGAACGGGAACCCGCGGCCGTAGCGCGCCGCCCTCCGCCACGCTTGGACGTGAAGGCGAGTGCCATGCCAAAGACAGCCACCAGTGCGCCCACGACGATCAGTGGAATGGCAAACGGCGTCGTTTCGTCGTTCGGCCAGGAAACGGAGACGCTCGTTGGAGCCGGGGACTTTCCGTCTGCGGCGATGAGCAAGGACCATTCGCCCGGTGCCGGATCAACCCACGACTGGACGACCTTGCCGGACGCCGTTTCCTCGCTGACCCACAGGTCCGAGCCTCGAGGGTCCGGAACGGATTTCTCGCCCTCAGTGAAGGTGGCCTCGATCTCCCCCTCGGACACTCCCGTCAGCCTGATGTTAGCCGCTTTCCCGACCCATGCCTCGACGTCGTCCGCGCGTCCCATCGCAACCACGAAGTCCCCCTCGCCCTCGATCGTCACGTCGAGCTTCTCGAGGTCATCAGGGCGCAGTCCAGCATCAACGATCGTCACCGGAGCCTTCTGAACGTCCGTTGCCGTGGTGGCAGTCATCGTGGAGGCCGGAGCCCAGAACGTCGTCTGGGCCACCCCCAGTGCTGCAAGAAGCAATCCTGCAAGTACCACTGGGACTGCAATTTTCAAACGCACAAAACTACCTAACTTCAGTCACGTCGACGCGTATGGCCGGGCCGCACTCTTTCAGGACAGACCCGATCGCACCCGATGGTTGATAACCCTATGGTAACGAAGACGCTGCCCGGCGTGTTCCCTTACGAGGTGCTATCTCCGGATATGAGCATTGTTGCCGCTGGCGGATACGGCAGCCAGGGCCGCGGACACACTCTAGAGTCGGTCCTGGCGAGCAATAAAAATCTCCTTCAACAGGAGCATCACAGCAGCGGCAGTGGGGATGGCGATCAGCGCGCCGAGCACACCCAGCAAGCTGCCTCCAGCGATGACAGCAATGACGGCAATAGCCCCGGGAACCGAGACTGCCTTGTGCATGATCCGCGGCGATACAAAGTAGGCCTCGAACTGAAGGTAGGCAAGGTACGGAATGGCGAAGCCGAGAGTGGTCTGCCAACCCGCGGTCAGTGCGACAAGCGTTACCACGCACGCAGCGAGCAACGCTCCAATAAGCGGTATGAAAGCCAACAGCGCGACGACGAACGCCAGTAGAACCGAGAACGGGACACCAGCGATGCTCATGAAGATGAACGCTGCCGTTGCATTCAAGAGCGCCACACAGGCCTGTCCGATCACGTAGTTTCCGACGCTGCGCGTGATGGTTTCGGACAGGATCTCCACACGACGACGTTTGCTGCGGGGGGCGAGCTTGTACGCCCACTTCTTCATCGACGGCAGAGACGCCAGGAAGTACAACGTCAGCACAAGAACGATGAGAGTTCCGAACAAGCTGTTCAGGATCACGGTGCCCACGCCAAGGACCCCGCCGAAAATTCCTCCGACGGCACCGGAATCATCAAAAATCTTGTTGGCTTCCTCCGCGATGCGATCACGAATCTGGAATTGTTCATCGACCGTGCGGAAGAACTCCGAATCCAGAAAGCTCTGAACGTATTCGGGCCCGTTTTCCACCAGTTGTGCTGTCTGGGTGACGATGGTGGGGATCAGGGTTGCAAAGAACGCCGCCACGATGGCGACCAGTACCAGAAGTGAGGCCGCAATACCGCCCGGGCGAGGCACTCCCTTGCGCTCCAGCCACTGGACAACAGGGTCCAGCCCCAGAGCGATGAACAATGCGGCACCGATCCAGACCAGCAGTTGTCCCACGTTGGTGATGATGAAGAACAGCAGCAGTGCAAGCCCGACGCCGACACTGGCCATGAACCCGAAGTGGATCGGATGCCGGGAGGGATTCTTGCCGACCGTCACAGGAGCTGCTGGCGGCGGCAGTTCGAGACGGGTTTCCGGGATCGGCTTCTGATCCGCCGTGGGCGCCGTCTCGCGCCCATCAGTTTCTGCACCTACGCCGCTCGTCTTATCGGTCACGCGCGCCTGTCCTGCCTTTCGGTGTCGCCGAGCCGGCTCCAATGACCGTCACATTATCAGGAGACTTCCCAGATCCTTCCAAGGCGGCAGGAGCGATTTATTTCGTGGGGACCGAGGGAGCCGTTGCTACGGGACCATCCCAGGATTCAGGCAACGGGGTCGACGCGCCGCCATCGTCAAGAACTGCGTCCGTGATTTCGTCGAGAGCCCGGCGCGCATACTTCTCGCCGACCCACAGGTGCTTGGCCGAGTCCACTCCGATAACTCTGGACTGCGGAACCGCCGCGAAGCGTTCGGCTGCCTCGGCTGGCTGCAGGTAATCATCAAGCTCCGGCACAAGGACCGTCAACGGCTGGCCGGAGCGCGCCCACGCTGCCAGGTCGTCGTCGTCCGCCCGGTGCAACGGCGGAGACAGGAGAACCGCACCCTGGACAACCGAGACCGCAGGTTCGATGGCACCGAATTTCAGACAAAGTTCAGTACCGAATGACCACCCGACGAGCCAGATATTTTGCAATCCTCTTTCAACACACCACGCCAGCGCCGCCTCGACGTCGTGCTGTTCGCTGACGCCGTCGCCGAACTCGCCGTCGCTGCAGCCCCTGGGCGAGCACGTGCCGCGGGTGTTGAAGCGCAAGACAGCAATGTTCGCCAGAGCCGGTAACCGATAGGACGCCTTGCGGAAGACATGCGAGTCCATGAACCCGCCATGTGTCGGCAGCGGGTGCAGAGTCAACAGGACAGCATCCGGAGAGCCGGACGTCGGTTCGGCATACTCGCCCACCAGCGTCAGCCCATCGGCCGTGTGCAGCTCCACGTTCTCACGGTGGGCTGGCAACACGGTAGAGGCACGAATCGGCTGCGACCCCTCAGAGGCAACAAACTGCAGGTCATCAGGTGAAGTGGTCATGAAAAACAGTCTAGAGTCAGCGCATACTTCGCGTGGACCAACAGCGCTCGTGCCAATGCCTGCGGTCTTCCAGCGCAGTCTCTGCACCCAGCAGTGAATCCTCCTGCCACACCACTACGTGAGCAGTACCGGGCCGGATAATCGTGTGGCATCCCGGACACCGGTATTCTTTGGCTGCGTTGACCGGCCTGATGTGTCGAACGGCCCACACGCCGTCCCGCGCCGACTCCCGCTGGGGAAGCCCGGCACGTGTCCATTCCAGGCTGGACTCCCCCGAACTACCGGTCTGCGGTGAACCGCGCCTTCGTCTGGGCCTGTTGGAACGTGGCATGTCTCCAATTCTGCCCTACTCAAGGACCACGATAGAGTTGCAGCCGTGCGAATCGTCATTGCCCGCTGTTCCGTTGATTACGTCGGACGGCTGAAGGCCCACCTGCCCTTGGCTACCCGGCTGCTGATCGTCAAGGCCGACGGCTCCGTCCTGGTGCATTCCGACGGCGGATCATACAAACCGCTGAACTGGATGAGTCCGCCAGCACGGCTATCCACGGCGCAGCCTGATGCCACAGATGCAGAGGCGGGAATCACTGAGGTGTGGACGGTGCAGAGCGCGAAGAGCGATGATCGCCTCATCATCCGGATTCATGATCACATTCATGACAGCTCACACGATCTCGGCGTGGATCCCGGACTTGTCAAAGACGGTGTGGAAGCTGACCTCCAACGCTTGCTCGCCGAACAGATCCATACTCTGGGTGAGGGCTACACTCTGGTCCGCAGGGAATACATGACTGCTATTGGTCCGGTAGACATCCTGGCCAGGGCCGCAGACGGCTCCACTGTCGCTGTCGAACTCAAACGCCGCGGCGACATCGACGGTGTTGAACAGCTCACCCGCTATCTTGAACTACTCAACCGGGACCCTCTGCTTGCTCCGGTCAAAGGTGTTTTCGCAGCACAGCAGATCAAACCTCAGGCACGAGTGCTCGCGACGGACCGCGGCATAGACTGCCTGACCCTGGACTATGACGCCATGCGTGGCGTCGACGATTCAGACTCCCGACTTTTCTGACCCAGAACACGACGGGGGTGGCGCATCCCCCGGGGTCCCCGCCTAGACTCGGTCCATGACCACAGAGCGAGCAGACCACGAATATCTCGTCGGGCGGATCGTATCCGGCGGAGAGATCATCGACGACGGCGTAGTGGCCTTTGAGGACGACCGCATCCACTATGCGGGAACCCGTCAGGGCTTCCTGGAGCTGGTGGGTACCGACCCATCAGCCCAGAACTGGAAGCAGTCCGACCAATCGGATGCGAGCTCAGTACTTATCCCGGGCCTGGTGGACATTCATTGTCATGGGGCCGCTGGTCACGATTTCAGTGCTGGTGATGAGGCTGCGAACCGGCAGGCAGCTGAGCACCTCCACACCGGGGGGACAACAACGCACCTCGCCAGCACGATGGCGCTGCCTCACGATCGGCTACTTGCAGCCTTTCAGGCACTGAATCCGCTGGCTGAGGAGGAGCTCATAGCCGGCATTCACTCGGAAGGCCCCTATCTGTCCCCGCTTCAGTGCGGCGCACAGAATCCGGATTACCTCCGAGAGCCGGACGAAGACGACATCATTGAACTGCTGGACGCTGCCGCCGGGAACCTGCTGACGATGACGTATGCCCCCGAGCTCAAAGAGTCGGCGATGCTCGTCGATATCCTGACGACCCATGGCGTAACGCCGTCGCTGGGCCATACCAACGCGGACGCCGAGACTGCTGAGGCTTCGCTGGAACTGGCGTGCGAGGAAATGGCCTCCGCTGGCTTCGACGGCTACAGCGGAAAGCCAACCGTCACGCATCTGTTCAATGCGATGCCGCCTCTTCATCATCGCCAACCTGGTCCGGTCCCTGTAGTCCTCCGCAAGGCCGCCGAAGGCAACGCCGTCGTCGAGGTCATCGGCGACAACGTCCATCTGGATCCGCAGATCATCCGCACGCTTTTTGCCCTGCTAGGATCATCTGCGATTGCCCTGGTGAGCGACTGCACTGCCGCCTCGGGTCTTCCGGACGGGGACCACCACGTCGGCGAGGCCTCTCTCCTGGTTCAGGATGGAACGGTGCGTCTGGAGTCCGGCACCATAGCCGGGGGCGCCGGACTTCTTCTCGACGTTGTACGTGCATCCGTGGCAGCCGGTGTTGAACTCGCCGAAGCAGTTTCAAGCGCGACGACGACGCCGGCCGACGTCATCGGGCTGGCCGACGAAGTAGGTGCTCTGCGCAATGGGCTTCGGGCAGATTGTCTTGTATTGAATGCGGAACTGTCCCTTGAGGCGGTTCTGCGTCGCGGAATGTGGCTGAAAAAGAAATCCTGATGAACAAAGCCTTCTGACCCTTACATTCCATTGACCCGCTATGGGACCTATGTGATGCTTGATTGCAGTCTTTGTGTACGTGTTTTTCATGCCCGCAAGACGCGTTGCTGGCGTGTTGGTATTGCCATTTCCGCACAGTAACTACGTGCAGTGCGTGGTGTGCTGCACTGATCAGTTCCATAAAGAGGAGAAATTGATGGCACAGGGAACCGTGAAGTGGTTCAACGCGGAAAAGGGTTTTGGATTCATTACCCCGGACGACTCTGACGGTGACGTGTTCGTTCACTACTCTGAGATTCAGAGCGGCGGCTTCAAGAGCCTTGACGAGAACCAGCGCGTCCAGTTCGACATTGGTCAGGGCGCCAAGGGCCCGCAGGCTACTGGCGTCACCACTCTCTAAGAGGTAGCTCCAGCGAGTAGTAGATCGCTTTCGATCGTAGCCCCGCACATTGCGGGGCTACTTTCTTTTAACGAATCGTCCCGTTGATGTTTGAGGCAAGCCAGTGGTGGAACACAATCCGTTATCGCCAGGTTCCTATCCCAATGACGGGCCCCGCTTCGAGCCACGAAGAGAGGCCGGTATATACCTCGTATTTCATGACGAGTAGCAGTTCCTGCCCCTCGTATTGGAGACACACGACGACCGCGCCGGGTTGAATCTTTGGCTTCTCCGCCTCGGTTGGCGGACGCCAGCCCTTCAATTCCAGCGAGCTCCGCAGGAATCTGTAATTGGGCCGGGGACTCAGGGAGAGTAGCCGTAGCCATTCCAGATGTTTGTCCCCATAACGACAAACCCCCATCTGCCAACCGCTGGGCGGAAGGCAGATGGAGGCGTCAAATGTACCCAGAGCCCGCCGCAGTTGTATGCGACGCACTCCAAAAGCTATAAGAACCAGAACGAGCAGCACGAAGAGCAGTGCCAGCACCAGGAACGAATAGCCGATTTCATTCAATGTTCGATCAGCGAGTTCCTGCGCTCGATGCGGACGCAGAACCATCGGTTACCTTGGCGTTATCAGCCACGATGACCACACGGTTGCTGTCGACCGAGAAGAAACCTCCGTCGACCGTCACAGTCATACGATCGCCATCGACAGGCACAATCGCCAGGTCACCCGGGGCCAGGACAGCCAGAACGGGTGAGTGACCGGGCATGACGCCGATCTCACCGTCGCCGGTCCGAGCACGAACCAGCGTGGCTGCGCCAGACCAGACGAAATGGTCAGCGGCTACAATCTCAACTTCGAGTTCAGCCATGGGTTACCTGGTCTGCTCTTGGATCTTTGCCCAGGCGCGTTCCACGTCATCCATGCCACCGACGTTGAAGAACGCCTGCTCAGCAATGTGGTCGACGTCTCCGTCACAGATCATCTTGAAGCTCTCCACTGTGTCCTTGATCGGCACTGTGGAGCCTTCGACGCCCGTGAACTGGATGGCCGTGTACGTGTTCTGCGACAGGAACTGCTGGATGCGGCGTGCCCGCGATACAACAATCTTGTCTTCTTCGGACAGCTCGTCAACGCCGAGGATGGCGATGATGTCCTGCAGTTCCTTGTTCTTCTGGAGGATCTGCTTGACGCGAACCGCTGTGTCGTAGTGATCCTTGCCGATGTACTGGGGATCCAGGATTCGGGAGGTCGATGTCAGCGGATCGATAGCCGGGTACAGACCACGGGACGCGATTTCACGCGAAAGTTCCGTGGTTGCATCCAGGTGCGCGAAGGTCGCGGCGGGCGCGGGGTCAGTGTAGTCATCAGCCGGAACGTAGACTGCCTGCATCGAGGTGATGGAGTGGCCACGGGTTGAGGTGATGCGTTCCTGAAGCAGACCCATTTCGTCGGCGAGGTTCGGCTGGTAGCCCACAGCTGAAGGCATACGCCCCAGCAGTGTGGAAACTTCCGAGCCTGCCTGGGTAAACCGGAAGATGTTGTCGATGAAGAGCAACACATCCTGGTTCTGCACATCGCGGAAGTACTCCGCCATGGTCAGGGCCGACAGCGCCACGCGCAAACGCGTTCCCGGCGGCTCATCCATCTGGCCGAATACCAACGCAGTGTCCTTGAGGACGTTTGCTTCTTCCATTTCGACCCAGAGGTCGTTACCTTCGCGCGTACGCTCGCCAACACCAGCAAATACCGAGGTACCGCCGAAGTTACGGGCAACACGAGTGATCATTTCCTGGATCAGAACGGTCTTACCGACACCGGCGCCGCCGAACAGACCGATCTTTCCACCCTTGATGTAGGGGGTGAGCAGGTCGATGCTCTTGATACCCGTTTCGAGCATCTCGGTTGAACCTTCGAGCTGATCGAAGGACGGGGCCTTGCGGTGGATCGGCCAGCGCTCAGTAATTTCAAGCGATGATGCCTCAACGTCGAGCGGCTCGCCGAGTACGTTGAAGATGTGGCCCTTGACTACGTCTCCGACCGGTACCGAAATTGGCGCTCCGGTGTCCTGTACCACTGCACCACGGACAAGACCGTCTGTGGCCTGCAGGGAGATTGCGCGCACCAGGTTGTCACCGAGGTGCTGTGAGGTTTCAAACGTCACGGTGTGCGTTTCGCCCTCAAGGGTGATTTCGGACGTCAGCGCGTGGTACATGCCCGGGATGGCGTCCGCTGGGAACTCGACGTCAACAACCGGGCCGATTACACGGGCAATACGGCCCGTGGCGCCGGGAGCGGCGGGCGCGGACCCGCTGGTGGCTCCAGCTTCGTTTGCTGTGGCAGTCATCTCTCTCACTTCACTTCTTGGATGGCGTGGGGTTAAGTTTATGCGATTTGCGGGCTGACGAGGCGGTTGTCACGACGCACTCAGCGAGTCTGCGCCAGCAACGATTTCCGAAAGCTCCTGGGTGATTTCGGCCTGGCGAGCCGTATTGGCCAGCCGCGTGAACTTCTTGACGAGATCGTCAGCATTGTCACTCGCAGATTTCATGGCCTTCTGACGTGCAGCCAGCTCGCTGGCCGCGGCCTGAAGGAGTGCAGCGAAGATCCTCGACTCGATGTAACGGGGCAGCAGTGCATCGAGCACCTGCTCCGTCTCCGGCTCGAACTCGTACAAAGGCAGTAGATCCGAGGCCGAAGCGGCTTCTTCTTCCACTACCTCCAGAGGCAGCAACCGGATCACAGTCGGAACCTGAAGCACCATGGTCTGGAAGCTCATGTACACGACGTGGATTTCGTCCACTCCGCCGTCTTCGTAGTCCTTGGTGAAGTCAGCGAGCAGTGTGCGCCCGATGTCCTGGGCTGTCTCAAACTCAGGTGCGTCCGTGTTTCCTAGCCAAGAGCGTTCGAACTCCCTGTTTCGGAACTGATAGTACTGCTGGGCCTTATTGCCCACCAGGTAAGAACGGACTTCCTTGCCTTCTTCGCGCAGCAGTTCGTTCAGCTGTTCAGCTTTCTTGATCACGCTGGTTGAGTAGGCACCCGCCAGACCACGGTCTGAAGTCAGGATGAGAACTGCCGCCCGACGAATCTGTTCCGGTTCCGTCGTCAGAGGATGGTCAATTTCAGTCTGCGACGCGACAGCCGACACCGCGCGAGTGATCGCGTTTGCGTGTGGCAGCGATGCCTTAACCCGCGTACGAGCCTTGCTGATACGCGAAGTAGCGATCAGTTCCATCGCCTTGAAAAGCTTCCCCATGGACTGGGTGGACTTTATTTTCTGGCGGTAGACCCGAAGCTGGGCTCCCATACTTGTCCTTTCATCAATTCCAAGCTCCAGGGTGCCCGCCATTCCGGCGGACACCCCAGTGCAGGGTTGCTAGCGCTTCTGCCTGACGATCTTTTCCTGGTCTACTGCCGCACCGTCCAGAGCCTCATGCTCCTCGTGCCCGGCACCGACAAGACCATCGTGGCCCTCGCCGAAGAAACCCTTCTTGAACTCGGTGATTTCAGCGGTTAGCTGCTCCACAGTCGAGTCCTCGAGCTTGGCTGTCTCGCGCAGAGTAGTCAGGACACTGCCTGACCGCTTGAGGTGATCGAGGAATTCAGACTCAAATCGTGAAATGTCCTCGACGGGCACATCATCCAGGTGACCCTTGGTGCCGGCCCAGATTGAAACGACCTGGTCCTCAACGGGGAACGGGCTGTACTGGCCCTGCTTCAGCAGTTCCATGAGCCGCTCGCCGCGTGTCAGCTGCTGACGGGAAGCCGCATCAAGGTCCGAAGCGAACATTGCGAATGCCTGCATGTCCCGGTACTGGGCGAGATCCAGCTTCAATGTGCCGGAAACCTTCTTCATGGACTTGACCTGGGCAGCACCGCCAACGCGGGATACCGAGACACCTACGTCAACAGCAGGCCGCTGGTTGGCGTTGAAGAGGTCCGACTGAAGGAAGATCTGTCCGTCGGTGATCGAGATGACGTTCGTCGGAATGAACGCGCCGACGTCGTTGGCCTTGGTCTCAATGATCGGAAGTCCGGTCATTGAACCTGCACCAAGCTCATCCGAGAGCTTCGCGCAACGCTCGAGCAGACGCGAGTGCAAGTAGAAGACGTCGCCCGGGTAGGCTTCACGTCCCGGCGGACGACGCAGCAGCAGCGAGACCGCGCGGTATGCCTCGGCCTGCTTCGACAGGTCATCAAAAATGATGAGGACGTGCTTGCCGCCGTACATCCAGTGCTGGCCGATTGCCGAGCCCGCGTAGGGTGCAAGGTACTTGAAGCCAGCGGGGTCTGAAGCCGGTGAGGCAACAATGGTGGTGTACTCAAGGGCACCATTGTCTTCGAGGGTCTGGCGTACTTCGGCGATGGTCGAAGCCTTCTGACCGATAGCGACGTAGATGCAGCGAACCTGCTTCTGAACGTCACCGGACTCCCAGTTGGCCTTCTGGTTGAGGATGGTGTCAACGCAGATGGCAGTCTTGCCGGTCTTGCGGTCGCCAATGATGAGCTGACGCTGACCCCGACCGATCGGGATCATGGCGTCAATGGCCTTGAGACCTGTCTGCAGCGGCTCGTGAACCGACTTACGCTGTGTTACGCCGGGCGCCTGCAGTTCAAGTGCACGCGTGGTCTCGGCCTTGATCTCGCCTCGACCGTCAATCGGCATACCCAACGGGTCTACAACACGGCCAAGGAATTCGTCACCGACAGGCACGGAGAGGATGTCACCGGTGCGGTGGACTTCCTGTCCTTCTTCAATGCCAGTGAAGTCTCCGAGAATAATGACGCCGATTTCGCGAACGTCCAGGTTCTGGGCCAGGCCCAGGGTTCCGTCTTCGAAGCGCAGCAACTCGTTGGCCATGACCGAGGGAAGACCCTCGACACGGGCAATACCATCACTGGCTGTGGTCACACGGCCGACCTCTACGCGCTCGGCGTTCCCGGGCTCGTAGGACGCCGCGAACTCGTTCAACGCGTCGCGGACGTCGTCGGCGTTGATGGTCAATTCGGCCATCTGCAGTCCCTGCTCTCCTGTGTTGTGATCTCCGCCTTGGCGGTGACCGGTGTTTGTTTCAGTCTCGATGTTTCCTGGCCGTTGACGGCCCGGAACGATTATCCGGCCATTCTCCGGCCGAGTTCATGCAGTCGTGTGATCACCGAAGAGTCAACGACTTCATCTGCGACCTTGACACGGATGCCTCCTACGAGCGCAGGATCAACGGCAACGTGGATTGTCAGGTCCCGATTGTAAAGACCGTTGAGCGCGGTCTCGAGCCGGCTCAACTGGGTGTCCGACAGCGGTCGGCTCACGGATACCTCCGCGATCCAGCGCTGTTGACGTTCTCCGACCAGCTCGATGAAGCGCTCGACGACGCCGCTCGGCTTCAGTCCTCGTGGTGCTACAACCGCCTGGCGGATGAGAAGCCGCGCCTCTTCTGAAGCATCAGGGACCAGTTTCCCGGCCAGCTTTGCCTTGGCCGTGTCAGATGCACGTCCATCAGCAAGCGCACGCTGGAGATCGTGGTTTCCGGCGACAACCCGTTTGAAGGCGTATAGGTCCGCCTCCAGTGAATCCAGCCCTTCGACTCCACCAGCACGACGTTCTGCAACGGCGATGGCTGTTACTCCAGCCAACGTCTCGAGAGCATCGCCGATGTCCCTTGCATCTGCCCATCGAGACGATGCAAGTCCCGAAGTCACAGCAATGGCGTCTGCGGACACCTTGCCTGCAAAAAGGGTCGATACCATTCTGGCTTTACTCTCGCCGTCACGTGCCGGGTCAGTAATGGCTCGGCGCAGACCAGCGTTGTCGTCCAGAACAGCAAGAATCGAAAAGAGCTCTTCCGCCAGGGACAACTGCGCCACTGGGAGACGGGCCTCCAGATCCTCCCTTGCTGCCGTCAAGGCTGCACTCGATATGCCCGCCATTACTTAGCAGCACCTGCGCTCTGATTCTCCAGATCCGAGAGGAACCGGTCGACGACGCGTCCAGCGCGTTCGTCGTCATTGAGCGACTCACCCACGATCTTGCCCGCGAGTTCAGTGGCCAGGGCGCCAACTTCTGCGCGAAGCGACACTACGGCTGCTTCACGTTCCGCCTGAATCTGCGTCTGTGCCTGGGCGGTGATACGCGCCGACTCAGAAGAAGCCTTTTCCTTCAGTTCTGCAAGGATCTGAGCACCTTCAGTGCGTGCTTCTTCACGGATGCGATTGGCTTCCGTACGGGCGTCCGTCAGCTGCTGCTTGTACTCCTCGAGTGCAGCGGTTGCCTCAGCCTGTGCGGCTTCAGCTTTCGCGATGCCGCCCTCAATGGCTTCCGCACGCTCGGCGTAGACCTTTTCGAAAGCCGGCACCACAAATTTGACGGCAATGAACCAGAGCGCCGCGAAGCCGATCGCGACAACCACGATCTCCCAAACGTTGGGCACGATGGGGTTGGCTCCCTCTGCGGCGAGAATTACTGCCTCATGCATTTTTGATCCGTCCTAAGTGTTATGAGGTCTGCGTTCGGGTGATGCTATTAGATAGGCAGAACGAACGCGAAGACCAGGCCCAGGATGGCAAGAGCTTCAGTCAGTGCCAGACCAAGGAATGCGATCGGCTGGAGAACGCGCTGTGCCTCCGGCTGGCGGGCTACACCGTTGATGTATGCAGCGAAGACAAGACCCACGCCGATACCACCACCGATTGCCGAGAGACCGTATCCGATGAGGTTGAGGCTACCCTGTACTTCCATTGTGTTCCTTTCAAGATGCCGCTATACGCGGCAGGTTGCTTGGGATCATCCCCGGCGGGGAAGTCTTTCGTTAGTGCGAGTCAGCGTTGAGCGCGCCTTCAATATAGATGGCGGTCAACAGAACAAAGATGTAGGCCTGAAGCACCATGATCAGGGCTTCGAGGAAATACATTGCGACAGCGCCGGCAAGGACCAGCACAGACGTACCCTGCAGTAGAATGTTTTCCTGTGCGATCAGGAATTCGATACCCGATCCTGCTACCCCGACAATGAGGTGGCCGGCAAGCATTGTTGCGAAGAGTCGCAAGCTGTGCGTGATCGGCCGGACGAGGAAGTTTGAAATGATCTCGATTGGCACGATCATCGGGAGCAGGTACCACGGGACCCCAGACGGGACCGTTGCGAGCTTCAGGTAACGGACGCCGTACTTCTTGAAACCAAGTCCGATCCAGATGAACCACACCAACGCGGCGAGGACATACGCGCCGCCGACGTGGGAGAAGGTCGGCAGCTGCAGGATCGGGATGGCGCCGTAGATGTTGTTCACCAGGATGAAGAAGAACAGGGAGAACAGCAGCGGCACGTACTTGATGAAGTCCTGTCCGCCAAGGACGTCCTTGGCGACGGAGTTCCGCACAAATCCGTAGGCGGACTCGCCCAGGAACTGAAGCTTTCCGGGGACCATCGAACCCTTACGGATGGCGAACATAAAGAAGAACGCGATGATCACCACCGAAAGCAAAACAAGCAGTGTGTGCTTCGTGAAATCGAAGGAGCCGATCGAAAAGATGGCCGGCAGGTGTTCACCAACACTGGGCGGAGCAAAGCCGCCCTCATCAGCGGCGGGGAGCGCAAGCGCGATCAACGCGTTTCCTCTCTGCAGTGTCCGTCATTGGGCATTAGGTGATCAAACACAGCAATGATGTGAAGATCGATTGAATTCTTTGGCATTAGTCCTGCTCCGTGGCCCCGGGGCGCTGCGGGCCATTGTCCGGGTCTTTGGCGCGAAAGAGATTGTGCATGGCCGAAAGGTAGAAACCACCGGCCACTCCAACGAGCGCACCAGCCAGAACGATCCAGCCTGTGCCGAGCAGAGTATCCAGTCCCCAGCCTATCAAACTCCAGACCAGTATCCCGCCAACCACGTAGCTGAAAACTGCGAGGCCAGCGTTGTAACCGCCACTACTGGAGTCGTTGCTCAAAGGAGTGTCTATTCTTCCGTCATTAGGCCGACGGCGTGCGGGACCAGTCACGACTGTTCTCCCGATGCTTCTGGCGCAGGCGACGGTTCATAGAGGAGGTGACGAGTCTTGGAAAACGCCACAACCTCGGCGGTCTGCCATACGATCACCACGGCAACTGCTGCTGCAAAAAACCAGGTGCGGTCAAGCCATTCCGGTGTTCCAGACATGAACAGCGCAACCGCGAAGCCCACGACCTTGAGGACATACGCGGCCATGAAAAGCCCAATGGCGCCCGAGGGATTGGTTTTGCCGACGTAGTGACCGATCAGGAGACTGATGCCGAAGAACAGGACGACAATTCCGGCACCGTAGACCACACTGAACATCCCCGCCACTCCCCCGGTGAAGATGCCACCTGCTACCAGCAGGACCAGCACAGCCGCGGTGTAGCGCAGACAAACCCCGAGAATCCGCAGCCATGGCGAACTGGTGGGTCCCGAAACACCATCGGCGTGGCCGGAGCGCTGAGCGCCGTCGGCGGCTGGTGATGTCATTGGTTACCAATCATGGGGATGGGCTCAGACAGAGTGTCCGGCGTGGTCGACCTAAATTCTACAACAGATAGAAGTCGGACGAAGAACCGTCTGCCCGTAGCGGCGGCAGGCACCCTCACGGCGTCAGAGTCTTTTTCCGGAACCGGGAGACTATGGCTGGCGACTTGAGGTAAAAAACAAGAGTCAAGGCCAAGACGACGAATAGCGGAATGCTCACCGGAGGCTCTGCCGTCGCTGCGACAAACCCGCAGACACCAACCAGGATTGTGCATCCGGTCACCAGCAGCGCGGCGCCAATGTGGTTCAGACCCGAGTCAGTCAACCGCTGATAGACGTGCTGCCTGTGCGACGTGTACCAAGTTTCGCCGGCCCGGATCCGCCGGACAAGAGTCGAGAAAGTATCCACAAGGTAGATCAGGACGGGAAAGAAGAGGTATTCAACATATATGCCTGACAGGAATGCGGCCGCAGCAGTGGCGGCGATCATTCCCCCCAAAAGATAACTGCCGACGTCGCCAAGGAAAACAAAACCCCGACCAACGTTCCAGGGCAGGAAACCCGCGAAGGCCACGGCTATGAGCGCTCCCATGATGATCAGCCACGTCTGGTCATCAAGGTAGCCCGCAACAGCGTAAAAGACACCGACGGTAACGCCGTGCAGGCCGGAGATTCCGTTGATCCCATCCATGAAATTGGCGACGTTGATGTAGCCGGCAATGGCTAGCGCCCCCACTCCTACCCAGAGAAAGTTCTGCTCCATCGTCCAGGCAAGGGCTGACGCACCGGCGACGCCGATCAACAGTTGAAACGCCGCCCGCCTTTTGATGGAGAGGCCACGGAAATCCTCCACCCAGCCAAGCAGGGCCGCAGAAAACCCGGTAACGGCGACAATGAGCAGGACTGACCGGTCCACTTCCACCAGGCCAGTGAAGAGCGCCGAGAGAAGTCCGAGCAGAATGGCCGCTGCGACAGTCAGCCCGACGCCCCGGATAACCTGCTTTTGATGGGACGATCGCTCGTTGGGAATATCGATGACGCCCAATCGAAGCAAAACCGGTTTGAGGACATACGGGAGCAGCAGGCTCGACAGGAGCGTGACTCCCAGCGTCAGAACGTACAACGCGAGCTGCGCGGTCATCGTTTTGCCTCCCCCCGGTGGTTGTGGCTGATCTCAGAACGACACTGGTCCAACCATGCCTCGATCTGCATTTCGGTCGGATTCAGAGGTTCGACCGCGGTGTGGGAAATTTTGGGATGGAGCGGGCGTGCGTCGTCTTCGCCCTCCCCCATCAACACTTCATGCAGCTTTTCACCCGGGCGAAGCCCTGTGTACACGATGTCAATGTCTTTGCCCGAAAGCTTGATCATGCGCTGAGCAATATCGAGGATGCGAACTGGCTCGCCCATATCAAGGATCAGCAGTTCACCAGCTCGTCCTACGCTTCCGGCCTGTATAACCAACTGACATGCTTCCGGGATCGTCATGAAGAACCGGGTGGCCTCCGGGTCTGTGACGGTCAGCGGGCCGCCCTGGCGGATCTGCTCAGTGAACAGCGGGAGCATTGAGCCGCGGCTACCGATGACGTTGCCGAACCGGACTGAAACGTACGGCCGCCCGGTCTCCTTCGCAGCCCATGCGGTCAGTTTTTCGGCGACTCGTTTCGAATGGCCGAGAACGGTGGAGGGATCCGCCGCCTTGTCGGTCGAAACATTGACGAGCGATGGGACATTGGCAGCTATCGCAGCGTTCAGGACGTTGAGTGTTCCCAGGACATTGGTCTTCCATGCTTCCGCTGGATACTGCTCGAGAAGCGAAACGTGCTTGAGAGCCGCCGCATGGAAAACGACGTCGGGCTTGCGTTCTTCGAAAACCCTTTGCAGAGCGGCAGCATCACGGATGTCCGCGAGGACGGTATCCGGGCCGTCCAGGAGGCCCCTGCCCGTCAGCGAAATCTGCGTTTGCTGGAGCCCGGTCTCGTCCCGGTCGAGCATGATGAGCTCCTCGGGTGCGAAGGGCTTGATCTGACGGCAGAGCTCCGAGCCGATAGAACCACCGGCACCAGTGACAAGAACCCGCTTGCCCCGAAGGTAGCCGGCCACTTCGCTGACGTGGATGTCGACAGGGCTTCGTCCGATGAGGTCCTCAACGGCGAGATCCCGAAAATCAGGGATGGCCCCGCTGTCACCGCTGGCCAGCATTTCTCTCAGGGGAGGAAGGACAAGGACCCTGATGTCCGATTCTTCAACGAGGTCTGAAATGCGACGGACCTGCGCTGCCTCAACATTCGCATAGGCGATGATGAGCACCTTCGCCTCCATCCGGCGGATGACCTCCGGAAGGTCTTCGGTACGACCGAGCACGGGAACCGAGGAGAGGCGCAAATGTTTCTTTGCCGGGTCATCATCGATCAGGCCCACCGGCCGGTACGGGGAATCCGGATCCTGAACCATTCTGGTCACGAGCGAACCACCCAGGAACCCCGCGCCGTAGATCAACGTGGCCTGGGCCCCTTCGCCGGGCCGGGCCTTGCTTTCCACGTACATACGCTTCAGATACCGGATGGCAGCCATGAAGAGGCAGGCAAAGGGGAAAGCGATGATTCCGGTACTGCGTGGAACATCCATGAGCAGCCCGAACGCCACGGACACGAGGACGAGGATGGCGGTGACGACGACGGTCACCAACACCAGAAGTTTGACTTCGTGGAAGCTGCCGAAACTGTATCGTCCCTTGTACAGCGCGAACCCGAATCCGACGATTCCCTGCGTGATGATGGCCGCCAGACAATAGACGAGCAGGCCCTCAATGTTCATCACGTCATCTGTCAGCTCGTAGCGCAGAATCAGCGCCAGAATGATCGACACGATCCATGCCAGTGCATCCAACAGGTATTGCGACCAAAGCCACAGGGCAGGCTTACTGGTGCGCTGGGAATTATTGTCACTATTGACTACAGAGTTCGTGCTCACAGCAGGTATGATCCGGATTCGTTGAGAGAATGGTTCCTCGGTCCTGTACTAAACTTGGACCTACTGAGAATACTAACCGCACCATCTCCGGGCGCCCCGAACGCATAACAGACCCAAGGGCGAGCGGACGGTTCTGGAAAGGACTGATTTGCTGGATTCCGTTGCCGTTGCGGCAGTAACATTCGACCGCCCTGACGACGTTCGGACCCTGCTCGATTCCCTTCAGGCCCAGTCTCATAACATCTCGTCTGTTGCCCTCGTGGACTCCGGAACTGCGGATGTGCGGAACATTGCGCAGAATTCCGCGGCCCCTGTGCAGTACATCCGCTCAGAAACGAACCTTGGCGGCGCAGGAGGATTCTCCCTTGCCATTCTTTCGGCCATGGCTACCGGCGCCGAGTGGATCTGGATCATGGACGACGACGCCCATCCAGAGGACCCGGAATGTCTCAGTAAGCTGTTGAGCGCGGCGACCTCACGCCAGCTCGACGTCGTCCTGCCCCTGGTGGTCGCTCCCTCGGACCACACCCAGTTGTCCTTTCCGTTCCGGTTGGACGGCCACCTCACCCACGACCGGAGCAGGGTTGAACAAGAGGACTTTCTGCCCAACATAGGTCAATTCTTCAACGGCGCACTGATCCGGCGAGATGTCTTTCTCCGTGTAGGCCTACCCGATCTCCGCCTGTTCATCCGCGGAGATGAAACTGATTTCATGCTGCGGCTGCGCAAATCGGGCATTGCCTTCGGCACGTATACCGGAACGGCTCTGAGTCACCCGCCGGGATGGGGCGAGGTTCAGGAAGTACTGGGCGACCGCCTGCACGTCCTGGTTCCTGAAACTGCGTTCAAGAGATTCTTCTACTTCCGCAACCGCGGATATCTGCTCCGCCGGTATCGTCGACCACGCTCGCTGGTCGCCGATATGGTCGGATACCCGCTCTACTACCTGAGCAAACGCGACGGCAGAGGCTTACGCGAATGGTTCTCCGCGTACCTTGCTGGATTTCGTGGCCGGCGTTTCGGCCCGCCATCAGACCAGGGCTTCTAGATGAAACTTCATCTGGTCATCACCACCTACAACCGCTCAGCGTATCTGCAGAATCTGCTGAAATCGGTCGCTGAACTGGATCCGCTACCCTCCGGCGTCGTCATCGTGGACAATGCCAGTTCCGATGACACACCGGACGTCATCGCTACTGCCGCCGAGAATTTTCCCGTCCCGCTGCTGCACCATCGCCTCGAGCAAAATGTTGGCGGGGCCGGCGGATTCTCCGCCGGTATTGCCAAAGCGCTCGAACTCGGCACAGAGTGGATCTGGTTGATGGACGACGACGTCGTGGCCCATCCGGACGCATTGAGATCCTTCAGCACCTGGATGGACGATTACCGCTGCATTCACGGACGCCGCTACGACGAGCGGGGAAACCCCTTCTTCTGGCAACACCGCTTCTGCAGCTATCTCGGCATCCATCTGCCTGTTCGCGGCAACGTATTCGCCGCTTCCGATGTTTTCCACACCAACGTCGGCTGCTTCGAGGGAATGCTGGTCCACTCGGACGTAGTCCGGGACATCGGGCTGCCCGACCCGCGCTTCTTCATCAACGGCGATGACACCACGTATGGATGGCTGATCTCCCGAAAGTTTCCAGTGGCCTACATCAACCGCTATGTCCTGTCGAAGGCACGGCCACAGAAGCAGATCGATCTCGGAATCCGCCACCTCAATGACTCCAATGACCTCGGCCGATATTACTCAATGCGCAACCGCGGGCACATCGGCCAGTATCTGCGGGCGGAAAATGCGTACAACGGATTCGGATTTGCGCTGGGCACTGCGCTGACCGCGGCGAAGGAAGTCTTCCGGCTAATCGCCGTCGAACATACCCTGCGCGGGCTCCCAACGCTGTGGCGCGGGTGGCGGGACGCACGACACATCCTCCTGGATGCTTCCTGGCAACCGATGAAACCGTCTCATTCCATGGATAAATGCCCTCGAGGTGGCCTGTGATAGCTGCGGTTCTCGGGGCATCGGGCTTTGTCGGTCGAGCCGTGACCGCTGAACTCACCCGACAGGGCCATACGGTCATGGTGGTACCTGCGCCACGCCTGCGCTCCACCGCAAAGACGGTCGAGGAACTGCTGGAACAGTCCCGGCGCATGGACGCTGAGGTACAGCAGCTGGCCAAGGACCTGGCCGGAGCCGACGTCGTCATCAATGCTGCTGGACTGGCTGCACCCGGAGACCCTGAATCGGCGGAGCTGACAGGTGCGAATGCGCTGCTGCCCGTTCTGCTGGCCCAGGCCGTGCAGCAGAGCACCGCCCACCGGTTTCTCCACCTGAGCAGCAGCGCCGTTCAAGGGCACAGCTCCGTTCTCGATGAGTCCACGCGGACCGCACCGTTTTCGGCCTACTCACGGTCAAAAGACCTAGGCGAGCAGGGCGTGCTGGCCGTCTCAGGCAGTACCGTCATTATCCGGGCAACGTCAGTTCAGGGAGAAGACCGCCCGACGACGATGGCGCTGGTCCGTATTGCGTCCTCCCGGCTGGCATCCGTGGCAGCACCCGGGACGGCGCCGACGCCGGTCTCCTCTATCAGCGCTCTGGCAGCGTTCGTCGTCCACGCCAGCACGGTGGCAGAGCAACCACCCGCCGTCGTACTTCAGCCGTGGGAAGGCGCCACAACAACATCCGTGCTTCGTGCCGCCGGCGGCCGCGAACCTTTCCGCATCCCGCGAGGTCTGTGCACCTTCATTCTGCGTGCGGGGTATGGCGTATCGACGCTGCTCGGGGAACGGCTCCACGGGGTGATTCGCCGGGTGGAACTGATGTGGTTCGGTCAGGGTCAGCAAGCTGACTGGGCGGCCGCCTCAGGTTTCACTGTCAACCCAGCCGTTGGTTCCACCTTGGAGCGGGCCCGCGCTAAACGCTAGCGGGTGGCTCCGAATCAATCGGCTCCACGCCAGGAACAACCTCGCGCAACTGCTCTATAGTGATCGCGCCCTCGCGGACCACACGCAAGGTATCGGACGTGGCATCAACAATGGTGGAAGGCTTTCCGTCCCCACTCCCGGCCAAAGGCCTCGGCCCGCCGTCGAGATAGACCTCCACCGACTCGGCCAACTGTTCCTCCGCCTCATCGGCAGTGAGCGCAGCCGCCTGGCCGCTCCGGTTGGCGCTGGACACTGCCAGCGGACCGGTCATCGCCAGTAGATCGAGAGCCACCTGATCGTCAGGAACGCGCAGCGCAACAGTGCCTCTTGTGTCCCCCAGGTCCCAGGTCAACGATGGCTGAGCATGGAAAATGAGGGTGAGCCCACCAGGCCAGAATGCCTCGGCCAGTTTCCTGGCATCCGCGCTGACGTCCACCGCGAGGCCGTCCAACGTCACGACACGGGGAATCAGGACCGGCGGCGGCATATTGCGTCCGCGCCCTTTCGCCGCCAGAAGCGTTGCAACCGCCTGCGGCGAAAACGCGTCTGCAGCAATCCCGTAAACAGTGTCCGTCGGCAGCACGACGCACTGCTTGTGCGCAATCGCCTGCTGAGCTGAAGCCAGCCCGGCGCTCCGCTGTTCCTCGTCGTCACAACTATAGGTTGTACTCACGACATCAGTCTTTCATCTCGAAGGGAGCTGCGGTCCGTACGGCAGAAGTAGCCCGTTCGCGCCCATTGAGGTCAAGGTGCGAACGGATATCTTCCCAGAACGGCACAGCATTCAGTTCACGAACCATTGTCTCGGCCTGCACCTCAGCGTGTTCCATCACAAAGTATCCGCCCGGCCGTAACAGGCGGGCCGCCGTCGTCATGGCCGCCCGGGGAAGCTCCATGCCGTCTTCTCCACCGCCGTAGAGAGCTGTGGGCGGATCGTGATCGGCAACTTCCGGATCCTGCGGTATGGCAGCGGCGGGGATGTATGGCGGATTGCTCACAACGACGTCGAACGTTCCGTTCCTCTCCCCCAGCGCCCCGCGCAGATCTGCCTGGATCAGTTCAACACCGTGAGGTGCGAGATTGCGCTGGGCCCAGGCATAGGCGAGGTCATCCAGTTCAACGGCAACTACCGTGGCGCCCGGAACCTCGTGAGCCACCGAAGCGGCAATGGCTCCGGACCCCGTGCCAAGGTCCACCACAAGAGGGTTTTCCAGTGTTCGAGCCGCGTCGATCGCCAGCTGCGCTACCGACTCCGTCTCCGGCCTGGGCACAAAGACACCGGTGCCGACCGATAGCTCAAGATAACGAAAGTACGCCGTTCCGGTCAGATGCTGCAGAGGCACGCGTGCGGCTCGTTGCGCCACGAGCTCGCCGAACTTCGGAGGCAGCATCGTGCCGGTATCCCCCATAGCCAGCAGCGCGCGGACGCGACCCCGCTCCTGCCCCAGTACGTGCGCTGCCAGAATCTCAACATCCGCACTCGGACTGGGAACATTGGACTCGCGCAGAATCCTCACAGCTTCAGGTATGGCCTGACACAGCGGTGTTCCTGCCGGAGATCCGGTCTCGGGCGCTAGTGCGTTCACAGCTACGGAGTGTCACCGCCAATAGCGTCGAGCCGCGCCTGTTCGTCCATCTCGATAGCGGACTGCACCACCGGCTCCAGCTCGCCGTTCATGACAGCGTCGAGATTGTAGGCCTTGTAGCCCGTGCGGTGATCGGCTATCCGGTTTTCAGGGTAGTTGTAGGTGCGAATGCGCTCGGAGCGGTCCATGGTCCGGATCTGCGATTTACGGATATCCGAGTTTGCTGCGTCGATCTCTGCCTGCTGGTGGGCCAGCAGCCTCGAACGCAGTACTCGCATAGCGGCCTCACGGTTCTGCAGCTGCGATTTCTCATTCTGCATAGCCACGACGATCCCGGTGGGCAAGTGCGTGATGCGGACCGCGGAGTCCGTGGTGTTGACGGACTGCCCGCCCGGACCGGAGGAACGGTAGACGTCAATCTTCAGGTCGTTCTGGTTCAGATCGACTTCCTCTGGTTCATCGACCTCCGGAAGCACCAGCACGCCGGCAGCCGACGTGTGGATCCGCCCCTGTGATTCGGTCACGGGGACGCGCTGCACCCGGTGAACGCCGCCCTCAAACTTGAGCCGCGCGTAGACGCCCTCCGCAGGATCACTGGAGGAGCCCTTCACCGCAAGCTGTACATCCTTGTAGCCGCCGAGATCAGATTCCGTCGCCGAAATGATCTCTGTCTTCCACCCTCGACTTTCGGCGTAACGCATATACATGCGCAGCAGGTCACCTGCGAAGAGGGCTGCTTCATCGCCGCCTTCACCACCCTTGACTTCAAGGATGACGTCACGGCTGTCGTTGGGGTCGCGTGGGATCAACAGACGTCGCAGACGTTCCTGCGCAGTCTCAAGTTGATTTTCCAGCTCAGGAACTTCGGCGGCGAATTCCGGGTCCTCGTCAGCCATTTCCCGGGCAGCGGCGAGGTCTCCCTGGAGCCCGTTCCACTTGTTGTACGCCTCTACGATTCCATTCAGCTGAGCGGAACGACGCCCAAGTTTACGCGCCAGAGCCTGGTCTGCGTAGACCGCTGGGTCGCTGAGCTCTTTCTGCAATGCGGCGTGCTCATCGAGCATGCCCTGCACGGACTCGAACATTTATAACCTCTTTCGACCAAAACTTCCGCCACCCCTTCCGCGAAGTCACCCTTTGTCCGCGAGATCACCCGTTGCAAGGGGTGATCTCGCAGGTTAGGGGTGATCTCGCGACGGAGGTGACGGAGAGTAGCGGCCGGAACAGCTACTTTTTGTCGTCGTCGGACCTGTTACCCAGCGTGGTTTTCTGAACCTGCATCAGGAACTCGACGTTGGACTCGGTGGTCCGGATCTTGTTCGTCAGCAACTCAAGCGCCTGCTGCTGCTCAAGCCCGGAGAGGACCCTGCGGAGCTTCCACATGATCTTGATCTCGTCAGGCGAGAGCAGGTTCTCTTCACGGCGGGTACCGGAGGCATTAACATCCACGGCTGGGAAGATGCGCTTGTCCGCCAGCTGGCGTGACAACCGAAGTTCCATGTTGCCGGTGCCCTTGAACTCCTCGAAGATGACCTCGTCCATCTTGGACCCGGTCTCCACCAGTGCCGTGGCCAGAATGGTCAACGAACCACCATTCTCGATGTTGCGGGCAGCACCGAAGAATCGCTTCGGCGGGTACAGCGCAGCCGAATCAACACCACCGGAAAGGATACGGCCCGACGCCGGAGCAGCCAGGTTGTAGGCACGCCCAAGACGCGTCATGGAATCCAGGAGTACGACGACGTCCATACCCATTTCAACGAGGCGCTTGGCACGCTCGATGGAGAGCTCAGCTACGGTCGTGTGATCGTCGGCGGGGCGGTCGAACGTGGACGCGATAACTTCGCCCTTGACCGTGCGCTGCATGTCCGTCACTTCTTCAGGACGTTCATCCACCAGGACCATCATCAGATGGACTTCCGGGTTGTTAACCGTGATCGCGTTGGCGATAGCCTGCAGGATCAGGGTCTTGCCTGCCTTCGGCGGCGAAACGATCAACCCACGCTGGCCCTTTCCAATGGGAGCCACCAGGTCGATGACGCGCGGGCCGATCTTCTTGGGGTCCGTCTCAAGACGCAGACGCTCCGAGGGATAGAGCGGCACGAGCTTGGCAAACTCAATGCGGTCCTTGTTCTCCTCGACCGGCTTTCCGTTGACCGTCGTCAGTTTGACCAGCGCGTTGTACTTCTGACGTGCACTCTGGCCGCCACCGGAGTTCTCGCCGTCGCGCGGGGCACGAATGGCACCCACGACGGCGTCGCCCTTGCGCAGGTTGTTCTTCTTGACCTGGTTGAGGGAAACGTAAACATCGTTGGGGCCTGGCAGGTAACCGGAGGTACGAACGAACGCGTAGTTCTCCAGAACGTCCAGGATGCCGGCCACGGGCAGCAGAACATCATCATCGGTCAGTTCGGTGTCGTCAACGTCCGGGTTGCGGTCGTTGCGGCCCCGACGGCGATCGTTGCGGTCCCGGAACCTGTCGTTGCGGTTGCGGCCCCGACGGTTACGTCCTCCGCGGTCATCGTCGTCGTTGCGGTTGTCGTTTCGACCGCCTTCGTTGCGGTTCTCGTTACGACCGCCTTCGTTGCGGTTGTCGTTACGACCGCCTTCGTTGCGGTTGTCGTTACGACCGCCCTCGCTGCGGTTCTCGTCGCGGGATTCGTTGCGGTTGCGATTCCGGTTCCGACGCTCGTTGCGGTCGTTGTTGTTCTCGCGGTTGCCCTTGTCCTCGCGCGGCTCGCTGTCGCCAGTGCGCGGCTTCTGCTGCTTGTCACCGGAGGGAACTTCCTCAGAGGCCTTGTCCTGGTCGCCGCTCTGCGCGTCCCGATTTTCCTGGGTGCTTTCGGAACGGCGGTTGCGTCCACGCCCGCGACCCCGTGAGCTTTCGGAGCGCTCTTCGGCTGGCGCAGCCTGTGGGGCGTCGTTGTTCTCCTGTGAAGCTGCTTCTGTTTCGGGCTGAGCTTCGGATGACGGTGCGACGACGCCGTCGCTACCGGCACGACGGCTGCGTCCACGTCCACGTGACGGACGCTCGGGTGCTGGCTCGGCAGCACCGCTGTCAGAGGTGCCAGCTTCCGTAGCGGGCTTTTCCGCGGATGGCTCCTGGCCCTTGGCTGAGCCCGCGGAAGCCTTGGGCTGTCCGTTGGACGAACCGCTGCGGTCAGCGACAGATGAACCGCGCTGGTGATCCGAGATGGCGGACACGAGATCGCTCTTGCGCATCCTCGATCCACCAGTGATTCCCAGCTGTCCGGCAAGTGCCTGCAGCTGTGCAAGCTTCAGACCAGCCAGGCCTGCGCCCCTGGAGTTTGCGGCGCCGTTGGTTTCGGCAGATTTTGTATCCACACCTGCAGGCAGGTCAGTGGTTTCAGTCACGAAGGATCCTTCCCCCTCGTCGGGCGGTTCGACTTTGAGCGAACCGCGTTACGTGGCCCTGCCATACTCCAGATGTATGGTCAGGGATCGATTCCGTCCGATACTTGAACCGGGCGAAGCCGTGTCTGTCGGGAGTCATTCAACTAAATCCGTATCCGGATCATCGACCGGAAAGTGATCCGAATCGAGGACGATACCGTGATCGGCGGGATTCAGTGAAGACAAAGCACCGGTTTAGCGCCCTGACTCGACGCTCTACAAGTTGGTAGGCACGGCGCAACTGATAAATTCACATCAGTTCTGCACGGGCTAATTACCCCCGGTGCTCTCCCACTCTAGCACCTTCCTTATCAACTTTCAGACGCAGAACGCGCCATGAGACAGCGGATTTTGTGGCCGCAGAAGACTTTGCTGTTATTGCCGCCACTGCCGCATTGATGGCATTTTCGGCTTGCTCTGCCTCTGCGTCGTCACGAACGAAGGCAGCCACGGTTGGGCCGGCGCCGGAGATGACTGCAGCGAAGCCGTCCGAGCGGAGTCTGTAGAGCAGCCCCAGGCTCTCTGGCATGGCTGGTTCACGGTAGTCCTGGTGCAACGAATCTTCGGTTGCGGGCATCAGCAGGTCTGGGGTTGTGGCGAGTGCGTGAACGAGCAGTGCAGCCCGGCCCGCATTGTCCGCGGCTGCGGCATGAGGTACGACGTCGGGCAGCAGTCCGCGGGCTGAGGCTGTGGAGAGTCTGTCCGAGGGAATGGCGACAACAGCGGAAATTGTCGAATGAATGGGCGCTTTCGTCGTCGCAAATGAAGCGCCGTCCCGCCAGGAAACGGTGAGCCCTCCGAATATCGCGGGCGCAACGTTATCAGGGTGCCCCTCAACACCGGCACAGAATTTCAGGAGAGCCTCGCCGTCCAGCCTGGCTTCTTCGGGCAGCAACGCATTGGCGGCCACCGCCGCCGACACAACCGCCGCAGCCGAAGAGCCGAGGCCCCTGCCATGAGGGATCCGGTTTTCGGCCGTGAGTTGCAGCACCGGTGTTTCGTACCCGGCGGCGTCGAGGAATTGGGCCATGACCTGAACGCACAGGTGGGAGGCATCCCGCGGCAATTCGTTCTCACCCTCACCATGTACAACAACACTTGTGAGGCCGTCGCCTGAGGTGCGGACACGAAGGACATCGTGGAGACTCAGGGCCATTCCCAGCGAGTCGTATCCCGGTCCGAGATTGGCGCTCGTCGCCGGAACGGTCACCGAAATATCCTGACCGGGCTCAATTCTGGATAGCGCTGCCACCTAGACGTCCGTCAGACCAAGGGCACCGGCAACGCTCACGACGTCGAACTCCACCTTGGTGGGCTCGACATCGGAACCGTCGGCAGCCCGGAGCGCCCACTGCGGGTCTTTCAGACCATGACCTGTGACAGTGATGACGATGGTCTTCTCTGCAGGGACGTTTCCTGCGGCATGATGCTTCAACAACCCGGCGACTCCGGCAGCAGAGGCTGGTTCCACGAAGACACCCTCCCTGGAAGACAACCACCGGTGTGCCTCCAGAATCTCCTCGTCAGTCACGGAGTCTATGAGGCCGCCTGATTCATCCCGGGCCGTCTCAGCCTGGTGCCACGA
This sequence comes from uncultured Micrococcaceae bacterium, assembly GCA_947502645.1. GTDB lineage: Bacteria > Actinomycetota > Actinomycetes > Actinomycetales > Micrococcaceae > Arthrobacter_J. Next base: position 715,799 of record CANNAD010000002.1, read on the forward strand.
AGCCGGATTGCCGATACGGATGGCGGTGGCGATGGTGTCTGGCTCAGTGATCGGATGCCCGGCAACGATCGGTGCGGAACCTGCAGCCTGAAAACCCCACATGACAGGGGTCTTCGTTGACACTGCTGGCAGCTCCCCCGCCGTGGTCGACTCATAGGGCGCGGCGTACTCACGGTACCCCTTCCAATAGGCGGTGATGTTGCCTGCGTTGCCCACGGGAAGCAGATGGTAGTCGGGTGCATCCCCGAGGAAGTCCACGACCTCGAATGCAGCGGTTTTCTGGCCCTCGATCCGTGCGGGGTTGACCGAGTTGACGAGGAAGACGGGATAGTTCTCGCTCAGTTTTCGGGCTACTTCAAGACAGTTGTCGAAGTTTCCCTTGACCTGCAGCAGTTCCGCGCCATGAGCGATCGCCTGGGAGAGTTTACCCATCGCTATATTTCCATCCGGGACCAGAACAGCGCACTTGATGCCAGCCTGGGTAGCGTACGCCGCAGCCGAAGCAGATGTGTTCCCTGTGGAGGCACACACCACCGCTTCAGCCCCTGCTTCCACAGCAGCGGTGATAGCCATAGTCATTCCGCGGTCCTTGAAAGATCCGGTCGGGTTCATCCCCTCGACCTTCAGGTACACCCTCGAACCTGTCAGCTCCGATAACGCGGGAGCGAACACCAGCGGCGTACCACCTTCTCCGAGCGAAACGATGCGGGTGTCCGGTCCAACCGGCAGCCTGTCCCGATACTCCTCGATAACACCGAGCCACTGATGTGCCATCTACTCCCCCTCAACTCTCAGAACAGATATTATGGACTTCACGACGTCCACTCCGGCCAGATCTTTCACTGTTGCGGCGAGATCGGATTCCCGCGCCCGATGCGTGACGAAACGCAGCTCGGCCACACCCTGTTCAGCGTCGCGGATATTCTGGCGCATTGATTCGATGGAGATTCCACGCCCGGCAAAGAGGTCTGCAATGGTAGCCAGAACTCCTGACTCATCGAGCACTTCGACCCCGATCGCATATCTCGTCATGACGGATTCGACAGGCAACGACCGGATCTGCGCGGTTGCGATTTCTGTTCGCCCCGGACCGCCGAGGACCATGCGTCGGGCAGCGCTGACCACATCTCCAAGGACGGCAGAGGCAGTGGGCACCCCGCCGGCACCCTGACCATAGAACATCAGCTCTCCAGCGCCTTCGGCCTCAACGAACACGGCGTTGTACGCACCGTGGACGGCGGCCAGCGGGTGACTGCGGCGCAACAGGGCCGGATGAACGCGAACACTCACTCCGGCGTCGTCGTCCTCACCGGTCATCTGCTCGGCAATGGCCAGCAGTTTGATGACATATCCGGCTTCTTTGGCCGCGTCGATATCCTGCGCCGTGATGCTCCGGATACCCTCACAGAACACGTCATTCAGGGGGAAACGCGTGTGAAACGACAGGGTGGCAAGGATGGCGGCCTTTGATGCTGCATCGTGGCCGTCGACGTCGGCCGTCGGGTCCGCTTCAGCGTATCCAAGCTGCTGGGCGTCGGCGAGCGCATCGTCGAACGTCGCGCCCGTGCTGTCCATCTGGTCCAGAATGTAGTTCGTTGTTCCGTTGACGATGCCGAGGACCCGGGTGATCTTGTCTCCGGAGAGGCTGTCGCGGATTGGTCTGACGATGGGAATGGCTCCGGCAACTGCTGCTTCGTAGGAGAGTCGAACACCGGCGGCATCCGCCTTTTCGTAGAGTTCAGGCCCGTCCTGCGCCAGGAGCGCCTTGTTCCCGGTTACGACGCTCGCACCGTTGTCGATGGCATCGATGATGAGGGTTCTTGCGGGTTCGATTCCGCCCATGAGCTCGATCACGATGTCGGCGTCTTTGACCAGCGCGGCCGCATCGGTGGTGAACAGGTCCGCCGGCAGTTCGACATCCCTGGCCGCATTGATGTCCCGTACGGCGATTCCGGTCAGTTGCAGGCGGGCACCGCTGCGTAGCGCGAGTGAATCGCTTTCTTCGAGCAGAATGCGGGCCACCTGTGACCCGACGCTGCCGCACCCCAACAAAGCTATCCTCAGTACCACTATTTGCGACCCTTCTTTTTGCTGCCGTTCACGGATTCCAGGATCATCCCTGTGCTCCCACATCGCGTGCCAGCAGGTCTTCTTCAGTTTCACCCCGGATGATCAGCCGGGCAGATGTGTCTTTCACGGCAACGACTGGTGGCCGGCCGATGTAGTTGTAGTTGCTGGAGAGCGCCCAGCAGTAGGCGCCGGTCCCGGGCACCGCCATGAGGTCTCCGGTGCTGGTGTCCGCTGGCAGGTAAACGTCCCGAACGACGACGTCCCCGCTTTCGCAGTGCTTTCCCACCACCCGGCTGAGTTCCGGCTCGGATTCGGAGGCCCGGCTGGCCAGAACAGCTGAGTAGTCGGCGTCGTAGAGCACGGGTCTGGCGTTGTCACTCATTCCACCGTTGACAGATACATAGCGGCGCGGCGCTGTGGCGGATTCTCCAGTGGATCCGGCTATATCCACCTGAACGGTTTTGAGCGTGCCCACCTCATACACGGTGAACGTTGTTGGACCCGCGATAGCGCGCCCGGGTTCGATGGAGATGCGGGGAACTGAAAGAGAGAGTCTCCGGCAGGTTGATCCGACGACGGCGGCCATCGCGTTGGCGATTTCGGCTGGCGGTCTCGGCTCGTCCTGTTCGGTGTAGGCGATCCCGTATCCGCCGCCGAGATCGAGTTCAGCGAGCTCGACGCCGTGAGCGTCCTTGACGGAGGCCAGGAACTCCAATAGCCGGGTTGCCGCGATTTCAAAACCGTCCGGTTCAAAGATCTGCGATCCGATGTGGCAGTGAAGGCCCAGAAGGTTGATGTTCTGGCTTTCCAGGGCCAGGGCGACGGCGGCTTCTGCGGGTGAACGTGCATCGTCCCCGCCTGCGGTCAGCGACAAACCGAACTTTTGGTCTTCATGCGCTGTGGCAATGAATTCGTGGGTGTGGGCGTGAACACCGGGTGTCAGCCGCAGCATGACGTTGGCGGACTCCCCGCGCTGGCCGGCGATGTCCTGGATGCGTTGCAGTTCGTGAAGGCTGTCCACGATGATCCGGCCCAGACCGAGATCGAGCGCACGGTTGATCTCGGCATCAGACTTGTTGTTGCCATGGAGTCCCAGTTGCGCTCCGGTGAGGCCCGCCCGGACTGCGACGGCCAGCTCTCCGCCGGAGCAGGTATCCAGTCGGAGCCCCTCTTCCACGATCCACCGGGCTACTTCAGTGCACAGGAACGCCTTCGCGGCGTAGTAGACGTCAGCGCCGCCGCACAAGGGCTCGAAGGCGTCATTGAACGCGTCTCGGAAAGCGCGGGCCCTGAGGCGAAAGTCAGCCTCCGAAACAACGAACACTGGCGTGCCGAACTGTGCCGCAATGTCCCGCACTCCGACGCCGTCGACTCTCAGTTGGCCGTCGTCGCCCCTGCGGACGTCGTGCGCCCATTCCTGGCCCCGCAGCGCATTGGCGTCGTGGGGGTAGTGAAGCCAGTCGGGGGCCAGCGGGGAGGCACTCATTACATGCGCTCCGGTGCCGATACTCCAAGCAGTGCCAGCCCGTTCGCCAGCACCTGGGTTGTGGCGTTGTTCAGCCAGAGACGTGTGTGGTTGACCGCTGCAGCCTGCTCCTCGCCGATGGGGGTGATGCGGCAGGACGAGTACCAGCGGTGGTATGCGCCAGCCATAACTTCCAGATGCCTGGCCACACGGTGAGGTTCACGGAACTGAGCGGACTGCGCCACAACCGAGGGGTACGTTCCGAGGTGTGCGAGCAGCTCCGTTTCGGTCTCGTCTGACAGGGTTCCGCCGTCGAACTCTGCACCATCCACGCCGGCAGCTGCCGCATTGCGTGCTGCGGCGCAGGACCGGGCGTGCGCGTACTGAACGTAGAACACAGGGTTGTCGTTGGACTTTTTGACCAGCAGATCCAGATCGATGTCGATGTTGGAGTCCGCTGAGTACCGTGCCAGGGCGTAGCGGGCGGCGTCGACGCCCACGGCGTCGACCAGGTCCTCGAGGGTGACAACCGTTCCGGCCCGTTTGGACATTCGAACCGGCTTGCCCTCACGCACCAGGTTCACCATCTGGCCGATCAGGACTTCCACCGAATCCGCACTGTGTCCAAGGGCAGCCGCGGCGGCCTTCAAGCGGGCGACGTACCCGTGATGATCTGCGCCGAGCAGGTAGATATTGAGCGTGAATCCGCGGTCCAGCTTGTTCTGGATGTACGCGATGTCCCCGGCGATGTAGGCCGGGTTGCCGTCCGACTTGATGACGACGCGGTCCTTGTCGTCGCCGAATTCGGTCGAGCGCAGCCACCACGCACCATCGGCGGAATAGAGGCTGCCGGAGGTCTTGAGCTGCTCGAGGAGCTGTCCCACCGCACCGTCTTTATGCAGGGAGTCCTCATGAAAATAGACATCGAAGTCCACGCCGAAAGCGTGAAGGGATTCCTTGATATCAAGAAACATGAGATCAACACCAACAGCTCGGAAAGTCTCCTGAGCCTCTTCAACGGACCCCTCAAGCGCGTCCGGGGCAATGCTCAGTACGCGGTCGGCGATGTCCGTAATGTACTGCCCTGCATAACCGTCCTCCGGAGCGGGCTCGCCCTTGGCACTGGCCAGCAGCGACCGGGCGAACCTGTCGATCTGTGACCCATGGTCATTGAAGTAGTACTCCCGGGTTACCTCTGCTCCGGCCGCTTCAAAGATCCGGGCCAGCGCATCACCCACGGCAGCCCATCTGGTACCGCCGAGGTGGATGGGCCCAGTGGGGTTCGCGGAAACGAACTCGAGGTTGACCCGCTGATCAGACATCACCTGCGACCTGCCGTAAGCAGGACCTGATTCGACAATATTTCTCGCGAGCTCGCCCGCTGCCGACGCATCCAGGACAATGTTCAAAAAGCCCGGGCCTGCGATCTCCACCGAGGCTACGCCGTCTACTTCTTCCAGCCGCGTCTTCAGCAACGCTGCGAAGTCCCGTGGGTTCATTCCGGCGCGCTTGGCAACCTGAAGGGCGACGTTGCTCGCCCAATCACCGTGGTCCCTGTTCTTGGGACGCTCCACGCGCACCTCAGCAGGGAGGTCAACGCTGATTTCTCCGGCGGAAACGGCGTCGCGGAGGCAGGACAGAATGGCGGAGCTGAGTTCTTCTGGAGTCACCGGTCCAGCATACCGGGGAGGGACCTGGAGACCGGTGTGTGTTGCTACATCATGACGCTGGACATCACTGGCGGTTCGTTTCGACCCATATGACCTGCTAAACTTTTTGAGTCCCCGAACGGGTTGTCCACACTGAACATCAGTATTTTTGAGTGTGCCAGCCGTCGTACGGAATGCCTTCGTAGCTCAGGGGATAGAGCGTCTGCCTCCGGAGCAGAAGGTCGTAGGTTCGAATCCTATCGAGGGCACCAAATGTTCTACGTTCGCTAGTAGTTCACGTCTCAGTCGATTTCGGTCAGGTGATCTGCACCTGGCCCAGCCAGCAGCCCCGGTGCGATCTTGCGACCTGACACGGCCAGGAGCAGATCGATGGGTTTGCCCCTCACTTCCAATCCATCACCCCAGCCGACCCCGGTATCAGTAGCGATGAGGCGGCACCCCTCCGCGCGCTCACGGCTACCTCCGAATGAAGCAGGAGTGCGGAGTTGATAGGCGAGCGATTCATACACCGCGGCGCTTGAATAGTCATCCGGGATTCCCAGTGGTCGGCGAATGTCTTCTCCATGGACAATCGCCTCGACGAGACGAGTTGCCCGGTGCGCGGGAGGGGTCCTTCTCAGATCAAGAACCTGGCGAAAGTCAGCCAAGGTTTGCTGGGGGTCCTCGCGCTTCCAGCGACGAACGCCATCCTCATTGGCGCGGTCGAAGTCGCCCTTTGCGCGCACCATGCCCCCGATGAATGCGAGCTTCCCGGTCTTGGCCGTGTGGACCAGGTGCGCGAGAACATCGTGCACCGTCCAGTCGCCGCACAGCGAGGGCAATTCCCAGCGTGGGCCGTGGAGTGAGGCGAGATCGTCCAGCAGCCGCTGCCTCTCGTCGTGGACGAGTGCCCAGATCTCGGACGTGGAAAGCTTCTTCGCAGTCATGACGTATCCCCCTTGACTTCACTAATGATAGTGCGCACTACTTCCTGACAGGTAGGGCGCCGAAGTGAACGTATCGTTCCGCCTATGCTGTTCATCACATCCGTTAGGATGTTGCTTGGATCGATGACCTGGCGGAGAGGCAAGCAGTGGGCAGCAGCACTTCCCGAAGTCTTCTGCTGAACCCCTCAATCTGGGTCGCCACAGTATTACTGCTGCTCATCATCGTCGGTGCCGGCTTCCTTGGACCGCTAAGCGCCGAACCCCGTCTGGATCTTGTCCTCCCCGAACGCTCCCTCCCGGAGGCCGTGATCCCGCCGGCTCCCTCGCCGGAAGCCGTTCCGGAACAGGAACCGGTCCGCGATCCAGGACCAGGACTTGCCCACGCCACGATCGGTGCGCTCATCGTCCTGGCGACGGTGGCTGCCTACATTATGGTGAACATCCTCAAACGCCTGCGCAGCCCCGATCAGGAGCCGGGCGACGCAGCGGACAGCGCCGTCGACCTCGCCTTCATCCCCGGCGAATCCATCACCACCATCCGCACCCACCTGACCCGGGCCACCGAAATACTCGCTGGTCCTGCGAACTCAGCCGACGCCGTCATCGAGTGTTGGCTGCAGCTGGAAGCCGCAACAAGCCATGCCGGCAGGGCTCGGAAACCCCACGAAACACCTTCCGAGTACGCCGCCGCAGTACTGCACCGATTCGAAGCCACGCCCGCGGATGTCTCCACGCTGATGACCGAGTACGAACGAATCAGGTTTGCGCCCGGCGATCACCGGCCGGAAATATCTCCTGACAGGCTCGCGGAAGTCCAGACCGCGCTGAACAGGGTAACGACGGCGGTCCACACGTTCATGGACAGGCAGGACTTCCATGCGAATGCGTAACTGGTTCAGCTGCGTCCTGCTCGCCGCCTTGGCATTCGCCGCCTGCTATTACCTTGGCGTGGACCTTCGTCACACGATCGCGATCACGCTCGCTGCATTCGCAGCCGGAGGTGCGTATGTGCTGCTGGAATCCCTGTCCGGGGAACCATCGATGCCCGAGCCGGAGAAAGTCCGCACGCCCCGTGGGCTGGATGACGTGCAGGCTCTGGCGTTTTCGCTCTCCGTCAACGGTGGTCGCTCCGGAAACCGTGCACGCATGCTGCTCGCAGACGTCGGAAACCGAGCCCTCGAACAGGACGGTGAAGACCACTCCGCCAACCAGGTGGGGAGCTCACTGGCTGCCGCGCTGAACCGCACAATCACGGACCAGGATCTCCCCCGCGGGACCATACCGGCAGCCGTAAAAGAACTCGAACACTACCTTTCCCGAAGCCACCATCTACCGCCAGCCAGAACCCCGGAGGCACCATGACCGAGCAGAGAACTCCACCCACCGACGTCGTTGCACAGCAATGCGGCGCGGTTCTGGCCGAACTCGCACACGTCGTCGTCGACATGCGCCAGCCGCTCAAGCTGGCGCTCGCGGCAGTCCTGGCTGGAGGTCATGTGCTCTTTGAGGACATGCCGGGCCTCGGCAAAACTCTCGCAGCCAAGTCGATGGCGCAGACACTGGGCCTGGATTTCGACCGGCTTCAGTGCACGCCTGATCTCCTGCCCTCAGACATCACCGGATCGTCGATTTTTGATCCATCCACCAGAACGTTCGAGTTCCGTCCGGGACCTGTCTTCACCGGCCTTTTCCTCGCCGACGAAATCAACCGGACGTCCCCCAAAACGCAATCAGCGCTCCTGGAAGCGATGGCCGAACGGCAGGTGTCCGTCGAGGGGCGTACCGTTGCACTTGAAGCACCGTTCCACGTGTTCGCCACGGCCAACCCCATCGAGTTTGAAGGCACCTATCCCCTGCCGGAAGCACAGCTGGACAGGTTCCTCGTCAGGCTGTCCATCGGCTACCCGGACAGGGAAGCCGAAACGCAGATCATTTCCCGCAGGCTTGCACGCGGTGAAGAAGCCAGCCATGTCCGCCGCATCATCGAACCTGGACAGCTACTGGCGATGCAGCAATCCGTCGAACGGACCGGCGTCAACCGAGACATCATCGACTACGCCGTTCGCCTGACAGCCGCCACCAGGGAACATGCAAGTCTGGATGCGGGCGCCTCACCACGTGGATCGCAGGCTCTCGTTCTGATGGCACGAGCCCTCGCCGTCATCGAGGGACGGGACTACGTCCTTCCCGAAGATATCAAGGCAGTGGCAGTCCCCGTCCTGGCACACCGGCTGACGCTCAGCCCCACATCCTGGGCGCGAGGAGTACGGCCCGAAAACGTGGTCAAGGACATCCTGTCCTCGGTCCAGACACCAACAACTGCTGCGGCCGATGCCGTCTAGACCCCCCTTCCGGCGTCTCAACGGCTCCTGGGGTACCGCTGTTGTTACAGGATTGCTCAGCCTGATCGTTGGCGCCGTTTCCGGAAGGCCGGACGTCGCCGCCCTCGCCGCGCCGTTCATCATCGTCGCGATCGCAGGACTCCAGAACCTCACACTGTCCACGAGTGTGACAGCAGAGGTCGACGACGGCGCATCAACAGGCCACCATGCGCACGTCCGGTTCCGCTCACCACCATCGGGAACCATCGCCGTCGTCAACGTCGCGGCACCCGGCACGCCCCTCCTGTGTCTGCTCGTACCGGACTCAGATACGCCCCCAGTAGTCATCACGGATAGACCGCTCTCCGGGCGGTCCACCCTCCTGACGCACACGTACTCCGATCTCTGCCCCCTGGGCGTCACCAGTCAGCCGCCAGCAGTTGGTGCACCACTTACCGAAACAGTGCTTCCACCCGTTAGAACTCTCGGGGAACAGCCACTACCGCCCCGACTCCGGGGAAGGACCGGCGCGCACACCTCGCGCCTGCCGGGTACCGGAACGGAATTCAGAGGGCTGTTCCCGTTTGCACACGGTGACGACGTCCGTCAGATCGACTGGCGTGCCACCGCGAGACAGGCTGACGACCGCCAGCAACTCATCGTCCGCGGAGCCCACGCAGAATCCGAGGCCGTCCTCACGCTCGTGGTGGACACTGCCGCTGACTACCCCATGGAAACCGCCCACTGGTTCGGAACCACGAGTGGTCCGCTGACGGAACCGTCATCACTGCATCTGGCCCGGACCGGTACGACGGCGGTCGCAGCAACCTATCTGACCGGCGGAGACCGCGTCGGACTTTCCGAACTGTCCGGTCTGACCAAGCCGCTACGGGCACTATCCGGACGGCGCCAACTGCAACTCATCAGATCGCGCCTGGCCCAGTACACAGCGCACCCACGCACAGAACGGACCACGCGCGAACAGCAGGTCGCCTCGTCATCGCTGATCATGGTGTTCTCACCCTTCATGGATGACGACCCAGCCGATCAGCTCCTGCGATGGCACAAGCTGGGCCACCGCGTCATCGGCATCGACACCATGCCGCATCTGAGACACACCGTCACCGATCGACATGAACAGACAGCGGTGAGGCTAAGCCTCCTCCAGCGCTCCGTCATCATCCGCGGACTCACCCAGGCCGGGATCCCCGTACTGGGCCACCGGAGCGAAAACCCGCACATCGACGACGCCGCGCCCCACCGCTCCGGTCCGGATGCAATACCCGAACAACTGGATCTCGCCCCCGGACTCGCCATGCTCCACAGGCACCGCCCCAAAGCCCACGCCACCGCTGCGAGGGCTCGATGACGCTACCCCAGAACAACCCAGACTCACCCCAGCCCCGAATCCAGACACAAGGAGCCATCAACGACATCCTCCTGCGAAGCATCGCCTTCATCCTCGCGTTGCTGCTGGGACTCCCCCTATGGACGCCCACTCCATGGGCGCTGCTCCCCGCCGCAGCTTTTGCGCTCGCCGTGTACTTCGCCAGTCCGGCCACAAACCTGCTGATGCTGTTGACCCTGAGCGTCAGTTACATGGTTGCCGCACCCCGGGACTCACTGATCCTTCTCCTGTACGTATTGGGACTGCACGTACTATTCGCGGCCATGGCACTGCTGAGCCGCACCGCCCGTGGATCATTGATCCCCCTCGAGGTCCTGAAGATGATGGCGAAACAGAACCTTCCCCTGCAGGCGCTATCCCAGGCGCTGGCCGCCGTCGCGCTCCTGGCCGGAGATGCCGAAGGTCCGGTGATCGTCGTCGCCGCCGGTGGCCTGGCCCTCTGTATTCTGGCGCTCTGGCTGGCGCGGGCCCATGCACGGCGATAGGCAAACAGGCACCGGCCGCTGCGGGCACTAGACTGGGAACAATCATGGCTCTGAAGATCATCTACCCACCGGATCTGCCCGTATCCTCCCGTAAAACCGACATTCTGACGGCGATAGCCTCAAATCAGGTCACCATCATCGCCGGCGAGACCGGATCGGGAAAGACCACCCAGATACCCAAAATGTGTCTGGAACTCGGCCTCGCGGAGCGCGGTCTCATCGGCCACACGCAGCCGCGGCGGCTGGCCGCCCGCTCCGTTGCCGAGCGCATCGCCTCCGAACTGGACGTGGAACTCGGACAGGAAGTGGGATATCAGGTCCGCTTCACCGCCGAAACCGGATCCCAGACCATGATCAAGGTGATGACAGACGGCATCCTGCTGGCCGAGATCCGAAATGACCCGCTGCTGAAGAAGTACAGCACTCTCATAATTGACGAAGCTCACGAGCGCAGCCTGAACATCGACTTCATCCTGGGATACCTGAAGCGGATTCTTCCTCAGCGGCCAGATCTCAAGGTAATCATCACCTCGGCGACCATCGATACCGAACGATTCGCCAACCATTTCGCAGCCGACGAAGCCCTTGCCAAGCCAACACCGGCACCCGTGATCGAGGTATCCGGACGCACGTATCCGGTCGAGATCCGGTATCGCCCGCTGAACCTGCCGGCCGGCCAATCGGATGACGAGGACGTTGATGAGCTCGAGGAGGACCGGGATCCTCTTGATGCGGTCTGCGATGCCGTGATCGAACTTGCCAAGGAGCCGCCGGGCGACATCCTCGTATTCTTCTCCGGCGAGCGCGAGATCCGCGACGCAGCGGACGCCCTCCGTCAGGTCCTCCAGCACAATCGTCGTCTGGCAGGCACCGAGATCCTGCCGCTCTTCGCGCGTTTGTCCCTGGCGGAGCAGCATAAGGTCTTCAGCCCAGGCCGCAATCGGCGGATCGTCCTGGCGACAAATGTTGCGGAAACATCGCTCACCGTACCGGGGATCAAGTATGTGATCGACACCGGTACGGCCCGTATTTCCCGCTATTCGCACAGGACGAAAGTTCAGCGTCTTCCGATCGAGCGAATTTCGCAGGCGTCCGCGAATCAACGCTCGGGACGTTGCGGCCGTGTCAGCGACGGGATTGCGATCCGGCTCTACTCCGAAGAGGATTTTGAGGCCCGCCGGGAGTTTACGGACCCTGAAATCCTGCGCACCAACCTTGCTTCAGTCATACTCCAGATGGCGGCCATGGGTGTTGCCCAGGGACCCAAGGACGTGGCGAACTTCCCCTTTGTGGAGCCTCCCGAGTCGAAGGCAGTCAACGACGGCGTCTCTCTCCTGCGCGAGCTCGGCGCGTTGAAGTCCGACGGCGGCATTTCGTCTGTCGGTCGCCAACTGTCGCAGCTGCCCGTTGATCCCCGGCTGGGCCGCATGATCGTGGAGGCAGACAAGCGGGGCTGTGTTCGGGAGCTTATGGTCCTTGCGGCGGCGCTGACCATTCAGGATCCGCGCGAGCGCCCGCAAAAGGACGATGGAACGAGACTTCAGCAGGCCACCGAAAAGCATAAGCGCTTCGTTGACGAGAACTCGGATTTCACCGGTTTCCTCAACCTCTGGAACTACGTTCAGCAGCAGCAGAAGGAACTCTCGTCCACTCAGTTCCGCAAGCTCTGCCGGAACGATTTCCTGAACTATCTCCGGATCCGGGAGTGGCAGGATCTTTTCGCTCAGTTGAAGCAGATCGCAAAACCGTTGGGCATTACCCTGGACCCCGGTCCGGTAGACCCTGTGGGCCGGGATCAGCCAGTTCATATGAGCCTGCTGGCTGGCCTTCTCAGCCACATTGGTCTTTATGACCAGCGCAAGCGTGAGTATGCGGGAGCCCGTGGCACGCGTTTTGCGATTTTCCCGGGGTCCGCACTGTTCAAGAAGAGTCCAGACTGGGTCATGTCCGCAGAGCTGGTGGAGACGTCCCGGCTGTGGGCGCGCGTAGTCGCAAAATTTGATCCGTTGTGGGCGGAAGAACTGGCGCCGGACCTCGTGAAGAGGAGTTACAGCGAGCCCCATTGGTCCAGCCGGATGGGATCGGTGATGGCCTATGAGAAGGTCATGCTCTACGGCGTGCCCATTGTGCCCCAGCGCAGGATCAACTATGGGCGGATCGATCCGGAGCTGAGCCGCGAAATGTTCATCCGGCATGCTCTCGTGGAGGGCGATTGGAAGACGCACCACAAGTTCTTCGCGCGGAACAGGTCCCTCCTGGAGGAAGTGGACGAGCTCGAAAGCCGCATGCGCCGTCGGGATCTGCGGGTGGATGATGAGGCGCTTTTCACCTTCTATGATCAGCGCATCGGGCCGAACGTTGTTTCAGAGCGTCACTTCGACAAGTGGTGGAAGCAGGCACGCCAGCATGATCCGAGCCTTCTCGACCTGACAACGGACGCTCTGCTCAGCGAGCAGGCTGCCGATCTGGACGAGGCCTCCTTCCCCAAGACGTGGGAGCATGGCGGCTTCACTCTTCCCCTGAGCTATGAGTTCTCCCCCGCCGGTAACAGCCCTTCCGACGGCGTCACCGTGAGCGTTCCGGTGTTGTTCCTCAACCAGCTCGACGCCAGGCCCTTCCAGTGGCAGATTCCGGGGCTTCGTGCCGAGCTCATCACGTCTTTGATCAAGTCGCTGCCCAAGCAGGTGCGGAAGAACTTCATTCCGGCTCCCGACGTCGCGCGTGCAGCTGCTGCGATGCTTGAGTCTGATTTTGTTCCCGGTGATGACCCGCTGGAACCGTCGCTGGAGCTGGCGCTACGCCGGTTGAAGGGCCATGTGATACCTGCGGGATCGTGGAACTGGGATGCGGTTCCAGTGCATTTGCGGATGTCGTTCCAGGTGGTCGACAGCAAGGGCTGTATTCTCGGCGAGGGCATGGATCTGGCGGCCCTCCAGGAAGAGCTGGCCCCGGCAACCCGACGAGCGATCGCAGATTCTCTGGGCGCCACTCCTGCCACGGTCCGGCCAGCCTCCGCACCTGCTCGCCCTAATGCCGGTGCCGCTGGCGTGCCGCAGGCTTCTGGCATTGCCGAGCAGAGTGGGTTGACTGCCTGGCCGGGCGATGCTGTCGACAAGCAGGTGGAACGGCTCGTGGGCGGACACACGGTGACCGGCTATCCAGCGCTCGTGGACGAAGGGACCAGCGTCGCGCTTCGCATCTTCCAGTCGGCGGCCGAGCAACGCTCTGCCATGCGCGGAGGTGTCATTCGCCTACTCGCCCTGAAGGTTCCCTCGCCGTCGCGGTACGTTCTGGACCACCTGAGCAACAAGGAAAAGCTGACCTTCAGCCAGAACCCGCATGGAAGCACCGCTTCGCTCATCGATGACTGCACGCTGGCCGCCATCGACAAGCTTGTTCCCGATGAGCTCCCATGGTCATTGGCCAGCTTCGACGCCTTGTATGAGCATGTGCGGGCTGAACTGATCGACACCGTCTTCGTCATCACGAAGCTCGTGGAAGAAACTCTTTCCCTGGCGCGGTCGGTATCCCGAGGCATCAAAGGTTCCTCGAGCCTGACCTTGATATCCGCACTCAACGACATGCGCAGTCAGTTGGAGCAGCTGGTCTTTCCTGGCTTCGTGGCTCGCACTGGTTACGCGCAGCTGAGCCAGCTGCCCCGATACCTGCGCGGCATGGAGCGGCGGCTGGAAAAACTCCCAACCGCCGTCTCCCGTGACGCGGAGTCCATGGCCGTCGTCCAGAAGCTCGAGGACGACTATGACGACGCCGTCGCCGCCCTCACGCCCCGGGGCCGGACGCCGGAGTCCATCCGCGCCATTCGCTGGATGATCGAGGAGCTGCGCATCAGCTACTTTGCCCAGGATCTGGGGACAGCCTATTCAGTCTCCGAGAAACGAATCCGCAATGCTCTGACAGAGGCGCTTGCGCGGTAGCTCACTCAGGCACGTGGGCATCGTGGCCTGCGTCGCGAAGACCCCGCCGTAGTTTTGCCGCCGCCTCATCCATGGACGACGGCTCCGGGTTCTCGTCAACCCGGGTGAAGTCGAAGTCTGCCATCGAGGTGGCAGGAAAGACGTGAAGGTGAAGGTGATCCACCTCGAACCCGGCAATCACGAGACCGGCGCGCTCAGCGTCGAAGGCCTCTTGCTGGACGTTGCCGATGGCAGTGGCCACTTCCATCAGACGCGCCATCAGGGCCGGCGGCGCGTCCGTCCACGCGCTGATCTCCTCACGCGGGACCACGAGGGTGTGGCCAGGCGTCAACGGTGCAATGGTCAGGAAGGCGACGACGTCGTCATCCTTCCAGATGAACCGGCCCGGAAGATCGCCGTCAATGATTTTGGTGAAAAGCGTACTCATTCTTTGCTCCTTAGGCGCGGCCGGTCGGTATCGCAGAGCTGGTCAGGGTTTCCACCGGCAGGTCCGCTCTGGAGGACCATTGGGACCAGGAACCCGGGTAGAGCGCGGCGTTGAACCCTGCGACCTCAAGGGCGGCGACCTCGTGTGCAGCAGTGATTCCCGAGCCACAGTAGACCGCGACGTCAGCCGTATCGGTCAGACCCAGCGACTCGAACCGATGACGTAGTTCCGCTGCAGATCGGAACGTCTGGTGGGTGGTCAGATTCTCTGACGTAGGAGCAGATACTGCGCCGGGAATATGGCCGGCCTTCGCATCGATCGGCTCAACCTCGCCGTGGTAACGCTCAGCTGCGCGGGCATCGAGCAACACCCCGTCGCGGGCGATAGCGGGCACCGCATCAATACCGGCGATGGGCATGGACCCTGCTGTCAGCGTGACGTTACCCAGGCAGTGCTGCTCCTCGCCGCCCTCGGCCTCATACCCGGCTGCCTTCCAGGCGGTCAGGCCGCCGTCGAGCAGATAGACGTCCGTGATTCCGCCATGGCGCAGCAGCCACCAGAGGCGGGCTGCGGACAAGTTTCCGCAATCATCGTAGACAACGACGACGTCCCCGTTGCTGATCCCCCACTGGCGCGCAGACTCCTGCAAGGCGTCCAGTTCCGGCAATGGGTGTCTTCCCTCGCCGGGAGACGGCTTCGCCGCAAGTTCAGATTCCAGATCCACATACACGGCACCTGGAACATGGGCTTCAACGTAGTGTTCGCGGCCATGGGGATCGCCCAGGCTCCAGCGGACATCGAGTACGACGGTGTGCTGGCCGGAGGTCATCCGCTCCTGCAACGTCTGTACATCCATGAGGGTCTTCACAAGATCTCCTAGATAAATGTGACCGAGTACACACTCAGTCCTGACTCCGCAAGTTCACCACACTGCGGCGCGGCACGCCAAAGCGGATTCCGGGGCAAGAGAAAATGATCCGGGGCGCAGCTGGGAAACTTGTAGGCTGAGAGAGTGAACAGCCTCAAAAACCTCGCCGACCGGGACTGGGCAGCGAACGCCATCCGCCGCATCGAAACGGAAAACAACCGCTCAGCCGATACCCATCTGCACGCCATTCCTCTGCCCGAACACTGGGGCATCGAGTTGTTCCTCAAGGACGAATCGACGCATCGGACCGGCAGCCTCAAACACAGGTTGGCTCGCTCGCTGTTCCTTTTTGGGCTCGTCAACGGTTGGATTACCGAGGGGACCACCATCGTGGAGGCCTCCAGCGGTTCCACTGCGGTCTCCGAAGCCTACTTCGCCCAGCTACTCAACCTGCCGTTCATCGCGGTGATGGCCCGCACCACCAGCCCCGAGAAGGTTTCGCTCATCGAGAAGTTCGGCGGATCGTGTCACTTCGTGGATCATGCCTCCGAGGTCTACGCCAAAGCCGAGGACCTCGCCCGGTCCACCGGCGGGCACTACATGGACCAGTTCACCTATGCTGAGCGTGCCACCGACTGGCGCGGCAACAACAACATCGCAGAGTCCATCTTTGAGCAGTTGGCACTCGAAGAACACCCCATACCCGAATGGGTTGTCGTCGGCGCCGGCACAGGGGGCACCAGCGCCACCATCGGCCGCTACCTGCGGTACCACCGGCACCGAACCGCGCTGGCCGTCGTCGACCCGGAAAATTCTGCCTTCTACCCGGGGTGGGCTGACCGATCATCGAGCCCTACCGGCAAGCCCTCCCGGATCGAAGGTATTGGCCGGGCCCGGTTGGAGCCCAGTTTCGTTCCTGACGTCATCGATCACATGATTCAGGTACCCGACGCCGGTTCGATCGCCGCCATGCGGCATCTGGCAACCTTGACAGGGTTCCATGCCGGACCGTCAACGGGCACAAACCTCTGGGGTGTATGGCAGCTCATGGCGAGAATGATCGCGGACGGGCGTCGCGGAAGCATTGTCTCCCTCATGTGCGACGGCGGTGACCGCTACGCGTGCACCTATTACGACGACAAGTGGCTGGAGACCCAGGATCTGAATCCGGATCGGCATTCACAGGTCATCGAACGCTTCTTCGCCACAGGACAGTGGGACGACGGCGCCATCCGGTGAGAACTACACGGTGACAGATTGGCCGGTTGTCAGGCTTTCATAAGCGGTCCCATAGGAACCGCCTATGGAGCGCAGGTGGCTCTCGACCAGCCCCCTGCCGGCGTCGTTGACCAAGGCATCGTGAATCGGGAACGCTTTGTCCGGGCCCACCGCGATGACGAAATCGATCACTTCGGAGGTCTTGGACCAGGGAGCGTGCAGAGGAACCAGCAGGGTGTGAACCTGAGCATCCGGGGGAACAATGAATGAATCTCCGGGATGATAAACAGAGCCGTCGATGAGATAGCCCAGGTTGGCCACGACCGGTATCAGCGGATGAATCAGCGCATGCTGCCCACCCACAGCACGGACGGCAAAACCGGCCAGCTGGAGCTGGTCCCCGGATGCCAATGAATGGATGCGGGCACTCAACTCTGGGGCTGTCTGGCCCAACCGCGCTGCCACGGTTTCCGGGGCGTACAGCTCCAGCTCCGGATTACTCGACATAGATTCCAGTACAGCGTCCTGATCTACATGGTCGGGATGCTCATGCGTAACAAGGACCGTGCCTGCACCTTCCAGAGCTTCTGGGACTTTGGAGAAAGACCCCGGATCAATGACCAGTACCTGCCCGTCCTTTTCAAGACGCACGCACGAGTGCCCGTATTTCGTCATTTTCATGCTGCAAGCGTACTCCCGACCGGGCCCGGGGTACGGGGGTGGCTGATATTCTGAAGAAGAATTCCGTTCCGCCACAGGAGGCTCCCATTCACAACGATCACGCTGCGAAGGAAACGGGTCAGGCAGCGAAAGCGCCTGTACAGCGGATGACGAAGCAGCGCCTTGCCGTCAGTACAACACTGGACAGCCTTGAGGACTTCGTCAGCGCCCAGGAACTGTACCGGCTGATGCATGAGCGGGGATACACAGTATCCATGGCCACCGTGTATCGCATCCTGCAGTCCATGTCGGACGATCAGCTCGTCGATGTTCTTCGAAGCGGCGACGGCGAAGCCGTATACCGCCGGTGCGCCGTCGAACACCACCACCATCACCTGCTGTGCCGAAAGTGCGGCAAGGCAGTGGAGATAGAAGCCCCAGCTTTCGAGCAGTGGGCCCTACGGGTTGCCGATGAGCACGGCTTTACGCAGGTTGCGCATACTGTGGAGATTTTCGGTCTGTGCCGCGAATGTTCCGCCGCCAGCTGATGATCCGGCAGACCACGTAAATCAGGAATGACAGCGTGGTCACGTACGGACTGATCGGTATCCGTCCCCCGAGCGCAAGAAGCGTTCCACCCACCACTGACGTCGTCGCAAACGCAACGCTGAGTACCACGACCAACGCCGGGGAGGACGTGACCCGTAGCGCGGCCGCTGCCGGGGTGATCAGCAGTGCGAGAACAAGAAGCGCGCCAACAACCTGAATGGACAGTGCCACGGATAGACCGAGCACGAACATGAACACCAGTGACAGCCCACGGACGGGCACGCCCCTGGCCTCGGCCTGACCTGGGTCCACGCTGGCAAAAGTCAGTGGGCGCCAGATGATAGCCAGCACAATGACGACGACGGCGGCGCAGCTGGCCAACAAATTCAGCTGGACCGTATCAACGGCCACAATCTGTCCCGTCAGCAGACCGAATTTGTTGACAGACCGGCCCTCGTGGAGCGCCAGAAAGAGAATGCCGAGGCCGAGCCCAAATGGCATGACCACGCCGATAATTGAGTTGTGATCCCGTGCACGGAGTCCCATAAACGCCAAAAGCAGGGCTGCGATCACCGACCCGACCAGAGACCCCAGCACAACGTTGGCCCCAATGAGCAGGGCAAACGCTGCTCCGGCAAAGGACAGCTCTGCGATGCCGTGGACAGCGAAAGCAAGATCGCGCATCATGACGAAGGTGCCGACCAGCCCTCCGACGAGGCCAAGGATGACACCAGCCCAGAGCGAGTTCTGCACCAGGGGCAGCAACTGGGCGTAGTTGTCGAAATTGAACATTGAGTGCAGGATCTCCCCTGCGTCCAGGGCTGGCCTCATACTGCTACCCCTTCATGATGACCATGAGTCGTGGCATCCGGGAGCCCCACGACGATGATGCGGCCGTTGTTGTGGATGACTTCCACGTGGCTCTGGTAGAGCTCAGAGAGGACTTCACTCGTCATGACTTCCTGAGGGGTGCCGATGCGGAATTTACTTCCCGCAAAGTAGAGGACCCGGTCCACGAAATCGATGATCGGATTGATCTCGTGGGTCACGAAAACGACCGCCGTACCTCGTTCGTGGCGCTGCTTGTTGATCAATGCGCTGATGGCCTGCTGATGGTGGAGATCCAGAGACAGTAAAGGCTCGTCGCAGAGGAGGAGTTCTGGCTGTGTGGCCAGAGCCTGTGCGGCGCGCAGACGTTGCTGTTCCCCGCCGGAAAGCTCTCCTACTGGAGCGTTGGCGTATCTTGCCGCCCCGACGATATCGAGCAGGTCATCCACCCGGCGTCTATGACTTTTACTTCCAACGCGGAAACCCCAGCGGTGGCCGTCCAGTCCGAGCCCCACCAGATCCCTGGCGCGTAGCGGCGTATCGACGGGAAATGACTTCTGCTGAGGAATGTAGCCGATATGGCGGTTCCCACGGGTCACGGGCTGTTCGTGCACTGACGCAGAGCCTGCCGAAAGCGGTTGGAGCCCCAGCAGCACTTTCAAAAAACTTGTTTTTCCTGACCCATTGGGCCCCAGCACCGCGAGGAACTCTCCGGGACGAATTTGCACGTCCAGATCAGACCAGAGCGTTCTGCTGCCGAACGTGAGTTCAGCGCCCTTCAGTTCAGCAGCCAACGGCCGACGCTCACTGTCCAACAGCCTCCGTCACCGCCTCCACGTTGTGCTCCATCCATTCGACATATTCCTGTCCCTCGGGCAGGGTCTCCGTAAAGTTCACCACGGGAACTCCCGCCCTTTCCGCAGCGTCGCGAACAGACTCGGTCTGAGGTCCTGCCGTTTGCCGATTGTAGGCGAGGAACGCGATGTCCTGATCAGCTACGAGCCGTTCCATGTCATTCAACGTCTTGACGGAAACGTCCGAACCTTCTTCAACGGCCTCGGTGTATGCCGCCGGCGTCACATTCCGTAGGCCAGCGTGTTCGAGGAGGTACAGCGGAACGGGCTCGGTAGCCGCAACAGTGCGAGCCTCTGCGGTTGTTTCCAACTCCGCGAGATCTGCTTCAAGCGCTTCCAGCTTCTGCGTCAGCTCTTTCGCATTCTGCTCGAACTCCGCGGCCCCGTCCGGGTCAATCTCGCCAAGAGCCGTCGCCAGTTCAGCCGTCAGCTGCGTCATGGAGTGCAAGTCATACCAGACATGCTCGTTGAAGGATCCGTGATCGTGGTGGTGCTCGTCGGCATCGCTCGGGGACTCGTCGTCGTGCGCCGCCTCGTCGGGATCCTCCGCGTCGAGGCCGGAAATCTCAACAGCGGAAAGGACGCGGTCCTCCGGCGTTTTCACACTCTCTGTCAGCGTCTCCATAAAGGTGTCATACCCGCCGCCGTTGAGCACCACGAGGTCCGCCTCCGAAACAGCGAGTTTATCCCGAACGGTCGCCTCATAGGAGTGAGGATCCTGGCTGGGCCCTGAAATGATCGAAGTGACTTCCACCCGGTCTCCCCCGATATGACGGACGATGCTGCCGTAGACATCCGTGGATGCGACGACAGCCACCTGCCCTGACTTCCCGGACTGCTCCGTGGGAGCCCCGCAGGCGCTAAGCGCAACACCACTGACGGCCAGGCAAGCCAGGACACGGCTGACGGAGGAAAACCTTCGCATTGGACTTCAATCACTCGTCGGACAGGAAATCGGTACCCGAACAGCTTAGCGCTAATGCGAACCATTCGCATAATAGCGATAGGTGACGTCAGCGGCCCGTGCGTCGAAGACCCCGAGACTGTGTTGCATCGTGGATCTCCCCGATCAACTGCTCAATGACGTCCTCAAGGAACAGCACACCCTGGGTATCACCGTCAGCGCCGAGCACACGGGCGAGGTGCGACCCGGTGCGCTGCATGACGGCCAGGCCGTCCTCGATCTCATCGTCCAGAGCGAGGTTCGCCAGGGATCGGACTTTGGTCTCCGTGAACGGTTGGCAAAACTGTTCCTGTGGAATCGACATGATGTCCTTCAAGTGCATGTAGCCAGTCAGGCGACCCTCACCATCCATCAGGACGAAACGCGAAAAACCGGTGCGGCTGACGGCCCTCTCAAAGTCTGCTGGTGTCGAATCCGTGCTCAGTGTCACCAGCTCATTCAGCGGGACCATTGTGCTTCGCGCGGTCTGGCCAGAAAACTCGAGAGCGCCATGAATAATTCCGGACTCATCTGCAACCAACCCGTGCCTGGTTGATTCCTGAACTATGGTTTGCATTTCCTCAAGGGTGAAGGTTGACGACACCTCATCCTTTGGCTCGATACGCATTGCACGAAGTGCGTGATTGGCCATCCAGTTCAGGGTCACGATGACCGGTTTGACGATACGGGATATCAAGACCAGCGGGGTGGCAAGGAACAACGCCGCCTTGTCAGCGATGGAGACGGAGATATTCTTCGGCACCATCTCGCCAAAGGTTACGTGGAGGAAGGTGACGAACAGCAGCGCCAGGGCAAACGCGATGCCGTCAGCCAACGCCTCGGGCAGACCCATCGCCGAGAACGGCACCAGCAACAAATGATGAATAGCCGGTTCGGCAACAATGAGAATCAGCAGCGAACAAACCGTAATGCCGAGCTGCGCACACGCCAGCATCAACGAAACGTGTTCCATCGCCCAGAGCGCAGTCTTTGCCCGCTTGGAGCCTTCATCTGCCAACGGCTCAATCTGACTTCTCCGCGCGGACATGACAGCAAACTCTGCGGCAACAAAGAACGCGTTGCCCAGCAGCAGAACAATCAGCCAGATCATTCCCGTCCAGTCACTCACGATTCGACTCCCTTACCGGAATCCGAGGCATTCTCTGCCGTAGCTGAGGAATCAGTCCGGGCAACGAAACGGATTCGGTCGATGCGGCGGCCATCAAGCCGTTCCACTTCGAGCTCGCCATCGGGTATGGACACCACGTCTCCGACCTCGGCAATCCGGCCCAGCTCCGACATCATGAACCCGCCGACCGTTTCATAGCCCGACTCGTCCGGTACCGTCAATTGCGGAACCAGCTCGCTGACTTCGTCCGGCCGCATGATTCCGGGGAAATACCAATCTCCGGAAGCGCTTTGCAGCACGCCTGGCTTGACGCGATCATGTTCGTCGGAAACTTCTCCCACAATCTCCTCGACCAGATCCTCCAGAGTCGCGACTCCGGCGGTTCCGCCATACTCATCCAGAACAACTGCCAGTTGCAGATTGCCGTCCCTGAGCTCGGAGAGCAGAGAGTCTAGGTGCACCGTCTCGGGGACGCGCAGAACCTCTGTCATGATGGCCCCCGCAGCCAGCCCTGCCCGCTTCTCGCGCGGGACAGAGACGGCCTTTTTGACGTGTACCACTCCCCTGATGTCATCCGGGGAGTCTCCAATGATGGGGAACCGCGAGTATCCAGTCCGGCGCGCAGCTTCGACGACGTCTGCCACGCTCTGATCTGCGTCGATCGTTTCAAGCCGGATCCGCGGTGTCATGACATCGGCGGCGATACGTTCGGAGAAGTTCAGCGTCCGGGCGACGAAATTTGCGGTGCCTTCGTCCAGGGTGCCCATCTTCGCCGAGCGGCGCACCATCGATGAGAGCTCCGCTGGAGTCCTCGCGCCGGATATCTCCTCTTTGGCCTCAAGACCAAAGAGGTTCAATACCTTGTTCGAGAAGCCATTCAGCAGCGATACGGCGGGCCTGAAGACCGCGGTAAACATCAGCTGCGGCCGTGCCAGCGCCTTCCCCACCTTGAATGGAAGCGCGATCGACATGTTTTTCGGGATCAGTTCGCCGATCAACATGGACAACAGGGTTGCGAGGACGATCGAGACGAAAAAGGAAATAATGTTCTGCCAGTTCTCGGGCAATTCTGATTGGCCAAGGACCGGGGCAAGCAGCCGGGATATGGCCGGGTCCATGACGTACCCGGTCAAGAGGGTCGTCAGGGTAATTCCGACCTGGCAGCTCGAGAGCTGCGTGGAGAGCGATTTGAGGCACTTCAGGAGAGGCTCGGCCTGACGGTCACCGTTGTCAACGGCTGTCTGCACCGTCGTCTGATCGAGAGCAACGAGCGAAAACTCGACCGCGACAAAAAATCCGGTGCCGAGAATGAGCATGAATCCGGCCGCAAGGAGCAACCATTCCATCTACAGATTCACCGCCCGCAATGAAGTTACCAGTGCGGTGTGGGAGCGAAACAACAAGCCGGGTCTGGAAGGCTCCGATGGTTCAGAGGATGAACGAGGGGCGCGGTGGCTGGGGCTGCCGGCACTGGGTGAGACTGCTCTGCAGTTCACTGGCCGGCCCCTAGAAAAGCTGTCCATAATCACAGCAGTTTACAACAATTACCCAGCGCGCGGACGGTTTACGCTACCAGCTCAGCGGAACCGGCCGCCCTTCCTCATATCCTGCGGCAGACTGAATCCCTGCGACCGCGCGCTCCCGGAACTCTGCGAGATTCGCCGCCCCAGCGTAGGTCATGGAGCTGCGCACACCCGCGGTGATGGTGTCCAGCAAATCCTCGACGCCCGGCTGCTTGGGGTCCAGATACATGCGGGAGGTAGAGATGCCTTCCTCAAACAGTCCTTTTCGTGCGCGGTCGAAGGCACCTTCCGACTGGGTCCGGTTCTGGACAGCCCGCGAGGATGCCATGCCAAAACTTTCCTTGTACTGTTTTCCGGCACTGTCCACCTGCATGTCACCAGGACTTTCATGCGTACCCGCAAACCAGGAACCGATCATCACCTGGCTCGCACCCGCCGCCAGCGCAAGCGCCACATCCCGTGGATGACGGACGCCGCCGTCGGCCCAGACGCTTGCGCCGAGTTCCCGGGCCGTCTGCGCGCACTCGTAGACAGCAGAGAACTGGGGGCGTCCAACAGCAGTCATCATGCGGGTGGTGCACATGGCGCCGGGGCCCACACCGACCTTGACGATGTCCGCTCCAGCCGACACCAGGTCCCTGACACCATCCCCGCTCACCACATTTCCAGCGACGATGGGCACAGATGGGTCCAACGCCTTGACCGCTGCGAGTGCATCCAGCATTTTTCGCTGATGGCCGTGCGCGGTGTCTACGACGAGAACGTCCACGCCAGCATCCAGAAGGTTCTGCGCCTTGGCAGCCACGTCCCCATTGATTCCGACGGCGGCAGCAACCTTGAGACGCCCGCTGGCGTCCGTGACGGGCGTATATATGGTGGACCGGATCGTCCCCTTGCGAGTCAATGCGCCAACAACCGTACTGTCGGCGTCAACAACCGGCGCATACGAAACGCCAGCCGCCTCAAACCGGTCGAATGCAGTTCGCAACGCCCCGACCGGTGAATCAGCGAATTCCGAACTGCTGAAAGTCAGCGGGTTGCGCCGCATGACCATTTCCAGAGAGGCAAACCGATCCACTCCCTCGCAGTCCGATGCCCGGACCACGCCCTGCAGTCTCCTCTGATTGTCGAGGATCGCGATGGCACCGTGAGAGCGCTTGTGCATGAGATGCAGGGCATCGATGACAGTGTTTGACGGCGTCAGATGCAGGGGCGTCTCAAAGACCGTGTCGCAGTTCTTGACCCACGAGATGACCTCAGCCAGCACCTCCCCCGGAAGGTCCTGCGGCAGAACCGACAGCCCTCCGCGGCGAGCGACGGTTTCGGCCATCCGGCGCCCGGAGACAGCAGTCATGTTGGCGACGACCAGGGGAATCGTCGTGCCCGTGTTGTCGTCGCTGGCCAGATCGACATCGAATCGCGAGGAAACCTCGGACGCAGAAGGGATCAGAAATACGTCGGCGTAGGTGAGGTCTGTGGTGGGCTCATTGATAAAGCGCAAGGCAGTGCTCCTGATTCGGTTACGGGCAGATTGTAGCCGGTCGGCTCCGCAAAATCCGGCTACGGCGGGTTCCTCGCAATTCTCGGCGAAACATCAGCTCCAGATTGGCTACTTTGTGTCAGATGTCATTAGACTGACACAAGATCCCGAACTGCTGCATTGCCGGATCCTGACCGGTTGGATCCGCCCGGCCACTCCAGGCTGGGACCGTGTCGCCACGGGCGAAGGCAACTCATGGAAGAGGCGTATAACCAGTGCCAGAACAAGCCGACCACCGTCTACCCGAGGAATTTGGCGGAAACGAGTGGCTCGTCGACGAGCTATACCAAAAGTTTCTCAAGGACAGGAACTCGGTCGACAAGAAGTGGTGGAGCATCTTCGACGCCTATGGGGAAGAGAAGCAGCCGAAGTCGGCCGCTTCCTCGGCGCCGGAAAAGGATGCAGGTTCAGATCCCAACCCTCCCACGCGGCAGATTCCCGTGGTCCGCTCCGAGAAGGACGCCCCCAAGGCCTCCGGTGAGTCTCCTGCAGCTCAACAGGAATCGGGCAAGCCTTCGGTGAAGAAGGAAGCCCCGGTCGCACAGAACGACGGCGACTCCCAGAAGAAGTCTGCGCCCATCCCGGCCCAATTGCCTCAGTCTTCCGCCACCACTGAGACCGAAGAGGACAAAGTTACTCCTCTGAGAGGTCCAGCGAAGGCCATCGCAACGAATATGGATGCAAGCCTCAGCGTCCCTACGGCCACCAGCGTCCGCGCAGTGCCTGCGAAACTGCTGATAGACAACCGTGTAGTCATCAACAACCATCTGGAACGCTCGCGCGGCGGCAAGGTATCTTTCACACACCTGATCGGTTACGCGATTATTCGTGCGCTCGCGCAGTTCCCGTCCCAGAACGTCATCTATGACGTCGTAGACGGAAAGCCGGTAGCCGTCCAGCCCGCACATGTGAACTTCGGTCTTGCCATCGACATGCCCAAGCCGGACGGTTCGCGCATTCTCGTGGTGCCGAACATCAAAAAAGCAGAGACCATGAACTTCTCGGAGTTCTGGAGCGCCTACGAGGATCTGGTCAAGAGAGCCCGCGGCGGCAAGTTGGGTGCCAGTGACTACGCCGGCACCACGATTTCTCTCACCAACCCCGGTGGAATCGGCACCGTGCACTCCGTCCCCCGCCTTTCCAAGGGACAGGCCTGCATCATCGGTGCAGGCGCCTTGGAATACCCTGCCGAGTATCAGGGCGCTTCCGCGAAGACCCTCGCACGGCTGGGAATCAGCAAGACGATTACCCTGACATCAACCTATGACCACCGCGTCATCCAGGGTGCGGGCAGTGGTGAATTCCTCCGGATCGTTCATCAGCTCCTCCTCGGCGAACAGAACTTCTACGATGAGATCTTTGAGGCTCTGCGCATTCCGTATGAGCCTGTCCGCTGGAGCGCCGACATTCAGGTTGATCCTCAGGACCAGATCAACAAGGTCGCCCGGATTCAGCAGCTCATCCACGCCTACCGTGTCCGTGGACACCTCATGGCGGACACCAACCCGCTCGAGTATGTTCAGCGTAAGCACGCGGACCTTGATATCCGTAGCCACGGATTGACCCTGTGGGATCTGGACCGTGAGTGGCCAACCGGCGGGTTCGGTGGAAAGCCGAACCTGAAGTTCCGCACCATGCTCGGTGTACTCAGGGATGCCTACTGCCGCACCACCGGCATCGAGTACATGCACATTCAGGATCCCGAAGAACGCAAGTGGTTCCAGGATGAGCTTGAACACCCTTATTCCAAGCCCAGCCGCGAAGAGCAGCTGAGAATCCTGCAGAAGCTGAACGCTGCCGAAGCGTTCGAGACTTTCCTCCAGACCAAATTCGTCGGCCAGAAGCGCTTTTCTCTTGAGGGCGGCGAGTCGCTGATTCCTCTGCTGGATTCGGTGATTTCCGACGCCGCCGACGACGGCATGGATGAGGTCACCATCGGCATGGCCCACCGTGGCCGCCTCAACGTACTGACCAATATTGCGGGCAAGACCTACGCACAGGTCTTCCGTGAGTTCGAAGGAACCCAGGATCCCCGCAGCGTGCAGGGGTCGGGCGACGTCAAGTATCACCTTGGGACCGAGGGCCGCTTCACATCGGACAACGGCAACGAGACGAAGGTCTACCTGGCCGCCAACCCGTCCCACCTTGAAGCAGGCGATTCAGTACTCGAGGGCATCGCCCGCGCGAAGCAGGACCGCATCAACCAGGGCGAAGGCGCCTACCCGGTGCTGCCGATCCTGATCCACGGAGATGCCGCTTTCGCTGGTCAGGGAGTGGTCGCCGAGACCCTGAACCTGTCCCAGCTTCGTGGGTACCGGACGGGTGGAACCGTCCACATCATCGTGAACAACCAGGTTGGTTTCACGACCGCGCCTACATCATCGCGTTCAACCGTCTACTCCACCGACGTAGCCAAAATGGTTCAGGCGCCGATCTTCCACGTCAACGGCGACGACCCAGAAGCCGTTGTGCGCGTGGCCCAACTGGCCTACCAGTTCCGGCAGAAGTTCAACAAAGACGTCGTGATCGACATGATTTGTTACCGGCGCCGCGGGCACAACGAGGGCGACGACCCCTCGATGACCCAACCACTGATGTACAACCTCATCGACGCCAAGCGCTCCGTCCGAAAGCTGTACACGGAGGGCCTGATCGGTCGCGGCGACATCAGCGAGGAAGAGGCAGCCCAGGCTCTGCGCGACTATCAGGAGCGGCTGGAACGGGTCTTCGCGGAAACTCACGCGGCCCAGACTTCGCCGGTGCCCGTGGTGACCAAGGACAACGCCGCGGTCTCCGATATCGAGCGGCCTATCGCGCAGCAGGACGACAACGGCGTGGGAGCACCCGCCTCGACGGCCATCTCTGCCGAGACTCTCGCCCACATCGGCAAGGCACACACCAACGTTCCTGAGGGTTTCACCGTTCACACCAAGCTCAAGGCTCTGCTTGAGAAGCGCGAACAGATGTCCCGGGAAGGCAACATCGACTGGGGCTTCGGCGAACTGGCCGCATTTGGTTCGCTGCTCATGGAAGGTGTTCCCGTCCGGCTTGCCGGTCAGGATTCCCGCCGGGGAACGTTCACGCAGCGCCACGCGGTATTCCATGATCGGGCTACCGGTGCAGAGTGGATGCCTCTGGGCGAGCTCAGTGAACATCAGGCTAAGTTCTTCATCTATGACTCGTTACTGTCTGAATTTGCGGCCATGGGCTTCGAATACGGCTATTCGGTAGAGCGTCCTGATGCACTCGTGCTGTGGGAGGCCCAGTTCGGTGACTTCGTCAATGGAGCCCAAACGATCATTGACGAATTCATCTCCTCAGCTGAGCAGAAGTGGGGACAACGTTCATCTCTGGTGCTGCTGCTGCCCCATGGTTATGAAGGCCAGGGCCCTGACCACTCGTCCGCGCGGATCGAACGGTTCCTGCAGATGTGCGCTGAAGACAATATGGTGGTCGCCAATCCGACGTCCGCGGCCTCGTATTTCCACCTGCTCCGGCGCCATGCCTACAGCCGTCCGAGGAAGCCGCTGATCGTCTTCACCCCGAAGCAGCTCCTGAGGCTCAAGGCCGCAGCGTGCTCGGTGGAGGACTTCACCGAAGGTACATTCCAGCCAGTCATCCCCGATGTCCAGGAACTGGATGCGGAAGCCGTGGACCGCGTGGTGCTCGTCTCGGGCCGCATGTACTACGATCTGATCGCTGCACGGCAGAAGACGGAAGACACTCGAACTGCGATCGTCCGTGTCGAGCAGCTTTACCCGCTGCCCGTTGAGGACATCAAGGCAATCGTGGGCAAGTATCCAAACGCGGAAGTTGTCTGGGCTCAGGACGAACCTGCGAACCAGGGGCCATGGCCTTTCATGGGCCTGCATCTGCCCCAGCAGCTGGAAAAGCATGTTCGGTTGTTGTCACGGCCCGCGTCAGCGTCCACGGCAACAGGCTCCGCCAAGCGGCATGCAGTGGAACAGGACATCTTGATCAAATCCGTCTTTGAGCGCAACTGATGGTGGAACGCAGAATTCGCGTTGCCGCCGTCGGAGATGAGCTGCTAGCCGGCCACGGCGACCCTCGGGCGCTCGGTTGGCTGGGACGTGTTCTGGCACGTACGAGTGCCGAGAACGTGTTGTTGGAGGCGTACAGCCTTCCCGCCCCGCGGGAAGGCACTGAAGCTCTCGCCAACCGCTGGCTACAGGAGGCCGGACGGCGATTCGACGACGACTGCGAGAACCGGCTTGTTATCGGCCTGTCGGACCGCGATCTGGACCTGGATCTGTCGACGGCCAGGAGCCGCCTGAACCTTGCAAATGTCCTCGATGGCGCCGCACAAATGAACGTGAAGGTCTTCGTTGTCGGCCCGCCACCTGGCCTTGACGCTGAACGTAACCGCCGTCTAGCGGATCTTTCGGCGGCTTTCGGTGATGTGACGACGCGGCGCAAGCACGTCTACGTGGACACCTTCACGCCATTGCTCAACCATGAACAGTGGCGTTCGGATCTTGCCTCCAACGAGGGCAAACCCGGACAGGCCGCTTATGGACTGCTCGCCTGGTTGGTGCTGCATCGCGGCTGGTACGCGTGGCTGGACATACCGCAGCCGGAGTAGGACGTACGGGGTTGCTCTAGTGAGTGAAGACAACCTTGCCGAACATCTTTCCGTCGAGCATGCGCTGGAATCCATCGCGAGCCTGCTCGAGGGGCAGAATTGAGTCAATCTGTGGGCGCACTCCGGTCTGTACCAGGAACTGTGCAAGCCTGCCGAGTTCATCTCTTGTGCCCATGGTGCTCCCGAGCACTCTGAGCTGCAGGAAGAACACTCGGTTCAGGTCAGCCGACGGTGCGGGTCCACTTGTTGCCCCGCACGTTACTACTGTCCCACCTGGCCGCAGCGACTTCAGGGAATGCTGCCATGTTGCCTCACCAACGGTATCGAAGACGACGTCGACGCGCTCGGGCAGCCGCTCGCCGTCGTCGAAGGCCTGTGACGCTCCGAGCTTCAGCGCGAGGCTGTGCTTGCGGCTATCGCGGCTCGTCACCCAGACGCGATACCCTGCCGCGCTGGCCATACAGATCAGAGCGGTTGATACTCCCCCGCCAGCGCCCTGCACGAGAATAGTTGAACCCGGCGCGGCCGGAGAAACAGAAAACAGCATCCGATAGGCCGTCAGCCACGAGGTCGGCAGGCACGCCGCTTCCTCAAAGCTCAGTTCCGGCGGCTTGGGCACAAGATTGCGCCGTGGCACCCAGACGACGTCGGCCATGGTCCCGGGTAGCGACTCGGAAAGCAGGGTACGTCGAGGGTCCAACGTCTCGTCGCCTCGCCACTCGTCGGTGGAGATCACCGAGTGGACGATGACCTCGTTGCCGTCCTCATCCACGCCGGCAGCGTCACAGCCCAGAATCATGGGCAGCGACTTCTCCGGCAGGCCGATCCCCTTGAGGGAAAAGAGATCATGATGGTTCAGGGCGGAAGCGCGCACCTGGACCTTGCACAACCCTTCCCGGGGAGCCTCATTGGGCTGAGTGCCCACGATCAGCCCGGACAATGGTCTCTCGGAATCGAAGTGTTCGACGTACACAGCGCGCATATCGGCCCTTCCCATGTGGCTACTACATCCCCAGTGTAAGCATGGTGATGAGGCATGATGCTGCCCCGTTAGGCGCTCCGGCCCAAATGTGGGAAACTGGGGGCAGTTCTTTTCGCCCATTTAAAGGAGGCCAACTATGAGCAAGCGTGCACGTAAGCGCCGTGACCGTAAGCGTGGCGGCGCTAACCACGGTAAGCGTCCCAACACCTGATACGCGGTTTATCAAGTCAATAAGAAACCCCCGGAAGCGCCGCTTCCGGGGGTTTCTTGTGTTCAGTGGTGTTATACCTACGCTGTATGCTCCACCGATTTGATGTCACTGATACGCGAAAGGATATTCGCTTTCAGAGCTTCCGGCGCAACTTCGGTGCAGGATCTCTTGACCACGGTTCGGATCAGGCACTCGAGGTCATATTCCTCAGCGCACTCGCGGCAGCCGTCGAGGTGGTCCCTGATCTCTTCGAGGTCCGCTCGGGACAGGGCCCCGTCAAGGTATTCGTACAGACGATCTATGCGGGAATCCGCGCAATCGCCAAGGTCGCGGCAATCGCTCATGATGTGCTCCCCTTTTTCTTTCCTGGTTGTCCTGCGGCAGAAAGGCCGCGATCGTGGGCATATTCAGACAGCTCTTCCCGCAATAGCTTCCGACCGCGGTGTAAGCGTGACATCACCGTGCCGATCGGGGTGTTCATAATCTCTGATATTTCCTTGTAGGCGAAGCCTTCAACATCCGAAAAGTACACTGCCAGCCGGAAGTCCTCCGGAATGGACTGCAGAGCCTTCTTCACGTCCGAGTCCGGGAGGTGATCAAGGGCTTCCACCTCCGCGGACCGCAATCCGGTTGATGTGTGCTCCGCAGCCTTGGCCAGCTGCCAGTCCTCTATGGTGTCCGAGTGCGACTGGAGCGGCTCGCGCTGTCTCTTGCGATAGAGATTGATGTACGTATTGGTGAGGATCCGGTAGAGCCACGCCTTCAGGTTTGTACCAGGTTTGTACTGATGAAACGCTGAATACGCCTTGGTGTACGCCTCCTGGACCAGATCCTCGGCATCTGCGGGATTGCGTGCCATGCGCATGGCGGCCGAGTACAGCTGATCAACGTACTGCATGGCGTCCCGCTCAAAGCGTGCCCGGCGTTCGGAGTCAGTTTCCGTGGATGCGTCGAGTCCGGATTCTGACGCATCAGTACGCGCCGTCCCCGAGGTGTTCGACGCCGTGTCAGTTGTTTCACTGTCTGAGGTGCTCATCAAGCCCAAGTCTACGCGGACGGGGGCCTTCCTCAGCGATGGCTCTGTCCTGAGCTGGAATACTGCATCGGGATGCTGTGTCGTCGCAACAGACAAGGTCTCAGATCCTTTCCACTGGCTTCTTTGAGATAGACAACGGTCCGTTACCCGTAGATATTCCGAGTCTTCACGCCCCCGGCCTCCACCACCCGATATGAACAGATGAACCGCGCAAGGTGTGGCCGGGGTCAAAAAGTGCAAAACTAGAGGGAACCTGCCCGCAGGCCCACGGTTCTGCGGATCGATTTGATCCCGTGCCCTGAATGGGGCCAGGAAGAGGAGGCATCATGTCTGTAGTTCGTTTTGTAGCCCGTCCGCTGCTTGCCACCGGTTTCGTTGCTTCCGGAGTGGATCGTCTGCGCAATGCCAATGACACAGCGAAGCAGCTGCAGCCCACTCTCGACCGCGCCCGCGGGTTGGTACCCGCGGCGGCACCGGTTCTTTCCAATGAATTGCTGGTAGCGCGCATCATGGGCGCTACCCAGGTCGGCGCTGGCGTCCTGCTGGGACTCGGCAAGTTTTCCCGGCTGGCAGCTCTCGCCCTGACTGTGACGTCCGGGTTGAACGCGATGGTCGAATACAAGGAAGCGGATGCGTCCAGTCCCGAGGCGAAGAAGGCCCGGCGCAACCAGCTGCTGAAGAACCTGTCGCTGATCGGCGCGGTCTTGCTGGCATCCGTTGATACTGCCGGTAAGCCGGGGTTGGCGTGGCGCGCGGAGCACCTCGCCACGGATACCCGCCGTAACGCCCGGTCGGTTACCAAGGATGCTCGCAAGAAGATGAAAAAGGCTGACAAGGCGCTCCGGAGCGCAGCCTCAGACGCCGTTAGCTCATAGCCCCTGATGCAGCACTGGTCAGCACCTTGCCCCGATGCCCCAGTTGAGGGCACGCTCACACTTCCAGGATCCAAGTCGCTGACCAACAGGTATCTGGTTCTGGCTTCTCTGGCCAACGGGCCTTCTGTATTGCGTGAGCCGCTGAAGTCCAGAGACTCGGATCTCATGGTTGCGGCGCTGAGGGGCCTCGGGGCTGTCATCGAAGAGGTACCGGGGGCCGGGCGCTTTGGCCCGGATCTGCGCGTCATGCCGGTTCCGGCGGCTGCAGCGGGTCCTGTGGATGTACATTGCGGGCTCGCGGGGACCGTCATGAGGTTCGTTCCTGTGGTTGCCGCCCTACGGTCTGGCCCTACGCGTTTCGACGGCGACCCTCAGGCCCGTACCCGGCCGATGGCTCCCATACTGGATTCGCTGCGCGCCCTGAACGTGGATGTGGAGGCGCTCGACGGCGGCTCGCTCCCGTTCACCGTTCTCGGCACGGGATCGGTCACAGGAGGGCATGTACGCATCGATGCCACCGCCTCCTCGCAGTTTATTTCGGCGCTGTTACTGGTTGGTGCCCGTTTCGATGAAGGCTTGACGCTCGAGCATGGGGCTGAAGAAGTTCCAAGCCCCGAGCACATCGCCATGACCGTTGACGTATTGCGAACCCTTGGCGTTGTCATCGACGACTCGGTCCAGGGGCGTTGGACCGTCTCCCCTGGCCCCATTCAAGCGTTCGACGTCCATATTGAGCAGGACCTATCCAATGCCGCTCCATTCCTTGCGGCGGCTGTCGCCACGCAGGGACGGGTACGCATCCCGGACTGGCCGACGTCGACCACTCAGATCGGAGACCAGCTTCGGGATCTGCTCGCGCAGTTCGGGGCGTCCGTGGAATTCGAGGCGGGCACTCTCACCGTGACAGGTGGTTCCCGAATTACCGGCGGAACGTTCCCGTCAACGGGTGAACTCGCTCCTGTAGTTGCAGCCCTGTGCGCTTTGGCGAGCACACCATCCAGGCTCACAGGAATTGCGCACCTGCGTGGTCATGAAACGGATCGCCTGGCAGCGTTGACGGCAGAAATCAACGGTCTGGGCGGTGATGTCGAAGAAACAGCTGACGGGCTACTTATTCGACCAGCGCCCCTACACGGTGGCGTGTTCCACACGTATAACGATCACCGCATGGCGATGGCAGGAGCGGTGCTGGGCCTGGCCGTTCCCGGAATCTCCATCGAGAATATTTCGACGACGTCCAAGACCATTCCTGAATTCGCCGATCTATGGACCGAGCTTGCCTCGTCGGCTCCGAAAACTATTGGAGAGCGTTAGGCATGGCACGGGATTTACGCAATTGGGATGAATCAGATGTGCGGGTTCGGCCCAACAAGAAGGGTAGTAGACCCAGAACGAAGGACAGGCCGGCCCATGAGGATGCGGTGCTCGGCAGGATTGTCACAGTGGACCGCGGACGGTATCGCGCCGTGGTCGATGAGGATACCGCCGCAGAACGCGTTGTTGTAGCTGCCCGCGCCCGTGAATTGCGGCGCAGCCCTGTTGTAGCCGGAGACCAGGTGTTCCTGGTCGGTGACGTCAGCGGTGAGGCAGATACCCTTGCGCGTCTGGTCAGAATAGATGAGCGGCGTACTGTTCTGCGGCGTAGCGCCGATGATACGGATCCGGTGGAACGGGTAGTCGTAGCCAACGCGGATCAGCTCGTTGTCGTCGTCGCAGCAGCCAACCCAGAACCGAGGACTGGTTTCATCGACCGCGCCATCGTTGCCGCCTATGACGCAGGGATCAGCCCGCTGCTCTGCGTCACCAAAACCGATCTGAAGGATCCGAGGGAACTGTTGGACAACTACCGCCATCTTGATCTCACGGTCATCACGAGCGGTACGGCCGACGACGGGAGCGCCGTTGATGCCATCTCCGGTGACGGCCTCTCCGCCCGTCTGGCCGGTGGCCCGGTTGAGGAGCTTCGGAAGCATCTCGAAGGGAAGGTCAGCGTTCTGCTCGGCCACTCCGGCGTCGGAAAATCCACCATGGTCAACGCTCTGACCGGGGCGAACCGGGCCACTGGCGGAGTCAATACGGTGACGGGCCGTGGGCGGCATACGTCGTCGTCGGCGTTGGCATTGAAGTTGGCGGACGCTCCGCCCGGCAGCTGGATTATCGACACCCCGGGTATCCGGTCCTTCGGCCTCGCTCATGTGGATCCTGACCGTATTCTCGAATCGTTCCCGGATCTCCAACCAGGAACCGACATGTGCGAACGCGGTTGTCTCCACGATTTCAGGGCCGTCAATTGTGGCCTGGATACGTGGGTGGCCGCAGGCGACGCCGGTCCTGCCGGGGAGGCACGGCTCCTCTCGCTGCGAAGGCTGCTGGGAACGGAAGTCCGGTCAGAGGCCAAGGAACTGGGCCAATACTGACGGCACGCCCCCTGCCCCGGCCCGCGCGTACCTGCAGCAGCCTCGATCAACGATAGGTTGTTGGGTATGCCTTTAGTTCAGAGCTACAACGATGACCTGCGTCTGGCGCACGTCATGGCCGATTCAGTCGATTCGCAAACCATGGCGCGCTACAAGGCCCTGGACCTGACGATCGAGACGAAACCGGACCTGACTCCGGTAACCGATGCGGATAAGGCCGCGGAGGAAGCTATTCGCGGGCAGCTCTCGCGTGCCCGTCCTCGGGATGCTGTGCTCGGCGAGGAGTTCGGGAGCGCCGGATCCGGTTCGCGCCGATGGATTATTGACCCCATTGACGGCACCAAGAATTTCATCCGCGGTGTGCCCGTGTGGGCCACACTCATAGCGCTTGTCGACAATGGGGTCCCTGTTGTTGGGCTTGTGAGCGCGCCTGCTCTGGGAAAGCGCTGGTGGGCGGCAACAGGCACGGGCGCTTATATGGGCCGGTCACTCGCGGCGGCTACCCGGCTTCATGTCTCGGACGTTTCGCGGCTTTCGGATGCGTCCCTGTCCTATTCAAGCCTCGGCGGCTGGAAAGAACGCGGCACGCTTCCGGAGTTCATGTCGCTGGCGGATTCTGTGTGGCGGACCCGCGCCTACGGCGACTTCTGGTCCTACTGCATGGTCGCGGAGGGCGCGGTCGACATCGCGTGCGAGCCCGAACTCAACCTTTATGACATGGCTGCTCTGGTACCGATTGTGACCGAAGCTGGTGGCCGCTTCACATCGCTGGATGGCGTAGACGGGCCCTTCGGCGGGAACGCTCTGGCCACGAACAGCATTCTGCACAACGATGTTCTGCGCCAGCTGAATCCGTCATCGGACGAACTCCTCTAACGGATCGTCATGGCGCGTTATGGGCCCAGAATGGAGGCAAACCGACGGCGGGAGCTTTCATGGGCGTTTCAGGCTGGGGCAGATCAGTACGACCGCGTGCGGCCAGGATACCCACCTCGTGCGGTTGACGGGCTGATCCCGGCCGGTGCGCGGGAGGCCGTCGACGTCGGCGCAGGAACCGGCAAACTGACAACCCGGCTGGTGGACCTCGGACTCAACGTACACGCGGTCGATCCCTCCCCCGTCATGTTGGAGCAGCTCTCCCTGAAACTTCCCGACGTCGTCGTCGTGCCTGGCACAGCTGAAGAGACCACGCTGCCGGATGCCTGCGTTGACGTTGTGACGGTGGCGCAGGCATGGCATTGGTGTGACCCGGTGGCCGCGAGCGCGGAAGCGGCTCGCATCCTGCGCCCTGGCGGGACGCTGAGCCTGATCTGGAACCAGTTGGATACCTCTGTTCCCTGGGTTCACAGATTTTCGCGCATCATCCATGCGGGAGACGTCCTGAAACCGGATTTTCTGCCGTCGGTAGGGGTCGAGTTCTCCAAGCCGGAACGGCAGTTGACCCCCTGGAGTCTGCCGATGAGCACGGATGACCTCGTGGGGCTCGCCCAGTCCCGGAGCTACTATCTGTCGGCAAACAAGGAATCACGGGACCGGATGCTGGGCAATCTTGACTGGTATCTGCTCGAGCATCTGGGTCATGAGCGTCATGACGTGCTCGATGTTCCGTATGTGACGTTTGGTTTCCGGTTGACTCTTCGCCCATAGTGGCGGATTTGCCTCGCAGGGGTCTATGTTTAGGTGTGGCTAAATTTGATGCTTCGCCGCAACTCAAGGGGTTGGGGTGTGCTGCTCTGGTGCTGATCCTAGTCCTCAACGGCTGTAGTGCGGCGCCTGCACCCAGAGCCGACAGCCGTCCGCTGGTGCTCACGACTTTCACAGTTCTCGCCGATCTTCTCCAGACCGTAGCCGGTGAACACGTCCGCGTTGAATCGATCACCAAGGTTGGTGCGGAGATTCATGGATA
Source organism: uncultured Micrococcaceae bacterium (assembly GCA_947502645.1). Taxonomy (GTDB): domain Bacteria; phylum Actinomycetota; class Actinomycetes; order Actinomycetales; family Micrococcaceae; genus Arthrobacter_J. The sequence goes on from CANNAD010000002.1 coordinate 752,648, forward strand.
TGAGCCCACGCCCTCGGATCTTGTCCACGCGCAGGACGCGGACCTGATTGTTGATAACGGTCTCGGGCTTGAGCGGTGGTTTCAGCGTTTCGTCCAGCACGTCGACGCCCCTCATGTGGTCCTGTCCGACGGCGTGGACCCGGTTCCCATTGCGAATGGCAGGTACGACGGCGAGCCCAATCCACACGCCTGGATGTCCCCAACAGCAGCCAAGATCTACGTGGACAATGCTGTGGCTGCCCTGTCAGAACTCGACGAGGAGCACAGCCCGGAATTTCGGCGGAACGGCGCACAGATGAAAGCCCAGCTTGATGGACTGATGACAGAATTCCGGGGTGCTTTCGACGACGGCGACACTACCGTTCTGGCCACCTGCGAGGGTGCCTTCTCTTATCTTGCCCGGGATGCCGGGCTGAACGAGGTGTACCTCTGGCCCGTGAACTCAGAGGCCCAGGGCACTCCCCGCCAGACGCAGAAAGTGATCCGCACCGTGCGCGAACACGACGTTCCAACGATTTTCTGCGAGTCCACGGCCAACCCGGAGTCCCAGAAACGGGTGGCAGCGGAGAGCGGAGCGCATCTTGCCGGCCCCCTCTACGTTGACTCGCTTTCCGGGCCGGAGGGCCCGGTACCCGATTTCCTGTCCCTTCTGCGACACGATCTGACAGTCATCAAGGAAGGACTCACCAGATGACAATGCGCCCCGCGCCGACGTCCACGCAGGCTGCCATCGACGTCGAGAACCTCAGTGTGCGCTATCAGGAGACCATCGCACTTTCCTCGGTCAACCTCCGCCTCGAACCGGGCCGCATCTGCGGGCTGATCGGTGTGAACGGTTCCGGGAAGTCCAGTCTCTTCAAAGCGCTTATGGGTCTGGTGCCGCCAGCAACCGGGTCAGTCAGTCTCAATGGCATGAGCATCCGCGCAGCCCGGCGTCAGAACGCCGTCACCTACGTTCCCCAGTCAGAGGACGTCGACTGGTCCTTCCCCCTCTCTGTTCGCGACGTCGTCCTGATGGGACGATATGGACACATGGGACCGACCCGGCGTCCCGACGCCGCGGACCTCGCGGCAGCCGAGCACGCCCTCGCGCGGGTTCAGCTCACGGAATTGGCGAACCGGCAGATCGGACAATTGTCCGGCGGACAGAAAAAGCGCGTGTTCGTTGCCCGCGCGATTGCGCAGGAGGCCTCCCTGCTTCTCCTCGACGAACCATTCGCAGGAGTAGATCGAACATCTGAAACCAATATTGCCGGGCTCCTCAAGGAACTCAGGAACGAACAACGCACCATCCTGGTATCCACCCACGATCTGGGCGGAGTCCACGACCTCTGCGACGAGGCCGTATTACTTCACCAACGGGTACTGGCACATGGAAAACCAGCCGAGGTGTTGACGAACGAGAACCTTGCGCAGGCTTTCGGCGCGGCGGCGACGCCGGCTGACGGACAGGGCTGACATGGAACTTTTCCAATGGATCACCGAACCATTCCAGTACGGCTTCCTCACCCGTGCGCTGGTCGTCACGCTGGCCGCGGCGCTCGTCTCCGCTGTCCTCTCCTGCTGGCTCATCCTCATGGGCTGGTCACTGATGGGCGACGCCGTGTCCCATGCCGTACTCCCCGGCGTCGCGCTGGCCTACATTGTGGGGTTGCCCTTCTCACTCGGCGCTTTCGCGTTCGGAGCTGGAGCGGTTGCCCTGATCGGGTTTGTCCGGTCGACCACCAAACTCAAATCAGACACGGTCATCGGCGTTGTTTTCACATCCATGTTCGCCGTGGGACTGATAATTGTCTCCGCGACGCCGAGCCAGGTGGACCTGGGACACATCCTTTTCGGCAACGTTCTCGGCGTCAATGACGCAGAACTCTGGCAAGTGCTCCTCCTCGGGGCGCTGACTCTCATCGTGCTCCTGTTCAAACGTCGCGACCTCACCCTCTACGCCTTTGACCCAGTGCACGCCCACGCCATCGGCCTCAGCACCCGGCTGCTCTCCGCACTCCTGTTGGGCTTGCTGGCGCTCACCGTCGTCGTCGGACTTCAGGCTGTCGGTATCATCCTGGTGGTGGCCATGCTCATTACGCCCGGAGCCACCGCCTTCCTGCTCACCCGAAAGTTCACTACGATGCTGGCCATAGCGGCGGGACTCGCCATCTGCTCCTCGATCGCCGGAATCTACGCAAGCTACTATTTCGACATATCCACGGGAGCATCAGTGGTGGTGGCACAATCGCTATTATTCTTTTGCGCCTACCTTTTTGCACCACACACCGGGATGCTCATGAAGTCCAGACACGCTGCGGAGAGACCATGAACGCCTCCCATGAAGGTCCACCCGCCGATAGCCACAGCACCAGCGTCCAGGACTACGTCAAGGTCATTTACGGGCTGGCGGAGTGGCACGCGGCGCCAGTAACCCCTGCCCGGATCGCCAAGCGGCTCAACGTTGCCAACTCCTCCGTCACCGGGATGCTCGCCAAACTCGTCCGACAAGGATTGGTTGAATACACTCCCTACTCTCCCGTCCAGCTGACCCCGGCAGGACGGGGCCTTGCCCTGACCATGGTGCGCCGGCATCGTCTGCTCGAAACGTTCCTCTGTCAGGAACTCGGTTATGACTGGGATGAAGTCCATATCGAGGCTGAATTGTTGGAGCACACCGTATCGGACCGGTTTATTGAACAACTGGATCTCAGGCTCGAGCGTCCGCTCAGAGACCCCCACGGTGATCCAATCCCCGCGGAGGACGGCACCATGGTTTTCCCCGAGGCCCGCCCTCTGTCCGAGCTCGACGACGGCCACGCAGGTCATCTGGTGCGCGTCAGTGATGAAAATCCCGACCTTCTTCGGCATCTGACGGCCGAAGGAGTTTCGCTCTACACCCCCGTCACAGTGCTCGAGAGAGTCCCGTTCAGCGGCGCGTTACGCGTCGGTTTCGGCCCGGAGACCAGTGTTACAGTCCTTGACGCCGGAAACGAGATGGCCCAAGCCCTGTGGGTTCACTCCCCCGATCCCCACCCGGGGTGCAGCCTTGTCTGAAGTCCGCAGCTGGAAGGTATGGACAGGTGTAGGCTGCGGAGCATTTCTCGGGACCGAAGCCCGATACCAGTTGGGCCTGATGGTGACCGAAACGCCCGGGAACATTCCCTGGATGACCTTGACCATCAACATCGCCGGAAGCCTCATTCTCGGCTACCTGGCCTCACGATGGGTCGCACGCCCCGCACCCTTCTGGCTCCGCGCCGGCGTCGGACCTGGCATCCTCGGTTCATTCACCACATTCTCATCCGTGATCCTCGCGCTCACCACCCTGACCGGCAACGGCTCGCTGGCCCTGGCCGGGATCTATCTTGCACTCTCGCTGATACTGGGCCTGTGCGCGGCCGCCCTTGGCCTGGCCCTCGGCCGCCGGTCCGTGCGCGAGGTGAGGCACAGATGACCGGCTGGTGGCTGGCACTGGCTGTCGGTGCAGCGGGGGCCGTCGGAGGACTACTCCGCTTTGGGCTTGACACCCTTTTTGCGGCACGGGAAGGCGACGAGAACAATCGGTCGCACCTGCCATGGGCAACATTCTCCGTCAACGCCATTGGATGCACTCTGATCGGATGCGCCTTTGGATGGTACTCACAGCCAGATGCATGGGCCTACGGGTTCGACGTCGTCGCTGCCGGCCTCGCCGGAGCGCTGACGACGTTCAGTTCGTGGACGGTAGCAAGCGTCAAGCTCTGGGAGGAAGGGCGCCGGTCAGCGGCCGCCGGAAATGTATTCGCCAACATCGTCGTCGGCTGGTGCTGCGCCTACCTGGGTATGTGGTTCGGAACCAGCTTCATCTGAGCAGGATGATGATCAGTTCGCTTAGGATGGCCTTGAGGGCAATCTCTTGAAGGGAGCAACGCGTGGTAACACTCGGGATCGAGGAAGAATACCTGCTGCTGGATCCCCAATCCGGCCTGCCGGCCAACAAGGCCGAACAGGTAGCAGAGCACCTGCACGTGTCCAACCGCATTCACGAAGATGACATTCAGCGCGAACTCCTGGACTGCCAGATCGAGACGGCCACACCCGTTTGCCACACCCTGACCGAAGCCGAAGAATCCCTGCTGAACTTCCGCCGGCAACTCCATGACGCCGCCCGCAAGTCAGGCGTCCGCGCCGCGTCAACCGGAACCGCACCCAGAATCGAAGACGCCTACCCCACCCTCACCGACAAGCCTCGATACCACCAGCTCAAACGCAGCGCCCCCGGCGTCGTCGGAGACCAGTTCGTTAACGGAATCCACGTACACGTCGCCATCCCTGACCAGGAAGCCGGAGTGCAGGCGCTGAACCGTATCAGAGAATGGCTGCCGGTCATCACGGCCATGAGCACCAACTCCCCCTACTGGATGGACCGAGACAGCGGTTTCTGCAGTTGGCGCGTCATACATTACCGCCGCTGGCCGGTGCAAGGATGCACCCCGCTGTTCAAGGATGCAGCTGACTACCAACGCCGCATCCAGCGATTGATCGATACCGGAGTCATCATTGACAGCGGAGTCCTCACCTGGATTGCGAGACTATCCGACCATTACCCCACTTTGGAGGTACGGGCGGGAGACGCGCAGCTCGAAGCTCAGGACTCGGTCCTGCTCGCCGGCCTGATCCGCGGACTCGTCACGACCGCGGTCGCCGACGCTGTAGCTGACCGGCCCTACCGAACCCCCAACGACGAACTCCTTGACGCTGCACTGTGGCAGGCCGCACGCAATGGAATCGGGAACCAGCTCGTGGACTTCCAGTCCGAAAAACTCGTACCAGCCCAAAACCAGATAGACGCGTTGATCCGGCACATTCGGCCAGCGCTGGAAGACGAAGGCGACCTCGACTGGATCCACGCAGGGTTGAAGACACTGCACGAGCGAGGCACTGGAGCAGACAGGCAGCGCACAGCCATGAACGACGGAGGGCTGCCAGCGCTTATCGATCTGTACGGAAGCACGCTGGGAGCCGAACGAGCGGCAAATATCACCTGACAGCGATCACCGGTCTGCATCCCGACGGCGAAACCCCCACACCAGAAACGTCACCCCCAGCGCCAGAGGCCACAACGTATACAGCGTGTGTGTACCGCCGACATAGGCCATCACCACGATGAAGATGGCCGTGCCCACCATAAGCACAAGTCCCACTGCGATTAGCGCTCGTCCGCGGTGAGGCGGTGGTATTGGTGGCAGCCAGGAGGGCCGTCCATCTCGCGGATCCATAAAGTCAGCATACTTCTGAGTTCAAGCCGGCACTCGGCCAGGCGGCGTCCGGAACGCACAAAGACACACAAAAGAACCCCGCAGTCATGTTGACTACGGGGTTCTGTCAGTGGAGATGGGGGGAATTGAACCCCCGTCCGATGTTGCTTTGCCAGTACTTCTCCGGGCGCAGTTTGCCTCGGGATTTCTCGGCCCCAACCATCACGCAAACAAGTGGTTGACCCGGGCCCAGCCGTCTAAGTATGCCCGAAGCGCCGACGGCGAACACTTCAAGCAGTGGCTATCTAAACGACGCCAGTATCAGGGGCGATAGCAACCTCTGGCTGACGGACTGTCTGGCTGCTTAGGCAGCGAGAGCGAAGTCAGTGCGCTTAGAATCGGCACTTATTGTTTTGCAGAGAGCGTTTACGAGATAACCCTGCATCCTCGGCCCGCTTCTCCTGGCGCGACAAACATCGTCGAAACCTGTCATCCCCGTATTGAGTTACCAAATTGCCGGCGAACCGGCCCATTTCCTTCGGACTCAACAGTATAGCGCACTGCGGTTCTCAGATATTCCAGCTACCCCAGATTCAGGCCGAGGATAACAAGTGGCGCCTGCCAGAGGAGCACGACGACAAATGAGACAGCAGTGAAAGCTACTCCGAGGGCAGTCAGCGCAGCCACGCCTGCCCGCTTCCGTCGAAAACCCCAACCAAAAGCCATGAGGTTCGGAATGACCAGAATTGGAGACATCCACACCAGGATCTGCGCCAGGTAGATGTAAATCAGGAACGCGAACGGAAACAGCGACAACATCCCTGCAGGGATAATCAGCAGAAGGAGCAAAAGATCCAAGCCGACGACGACAGTGACCCACCAAGGACGGGGGTAGCGGACATCCTCGACATCTTCGTCGGGGCTGGCAGCCCAAAAAACGTTACTCACGAGTTCCGGTTTTTCTCCCGCATCGCCCTCTGCGCCTCACGGTTGTCCTGCTTCTCACGAAGCGTTTGACGCTTGTCATAGTCCTTCTTACCACGGGCAACGGCGATCTCAACCTTCGCTTTTCCATCCACGAAGTACAACTGCAACGGTACGAGCGTGAAGCCCGACTCCCGAATCTTGTGCGAGATCTTGTCGAGTTCCTCACGGTGAAGAAGCAACTTCCGGCGGCGACGCGCAGAATGGTTGGTCCAACTGCCCTGAGTGTACTCGGGGATGTGGATTCCCTCGAGCCACAGCTCATCATTATAGAAAACCGCGAAGCCGTCGGTCAGAGAGGCTCGACCTTCCCTGAGAGACTTCACTTCCGTACCCATCAGCGCGAGTCCGGCCTCGTAAGTATCGAGTACCGCGTAATCATGCCGAGCCTTCCGGTTGGTGGCCACAACCTTACGACCACTCTCTCTGGGCACAGCACAACTCCTTCGACAAACATGAAAACGTCAACCGCGTGAATGAGCGGTGACAACGGGCTCCACTCTACACGCCTACATAAGGCTCATGGGGTCCACAAGCTGGCCGTTCAACATCGTCTCGTAGTGAAGGTGGCACCCGGTGGAATTACCGGTGTTACCCACTCTTCCAATGAGCTGGCCAGCGCTGACCCTCTGTCCCGGATAGACGCTCATGCTTTGCAGATGATAAAAATTCGTGGCCAGAGCGTTGCCCTGAATGATGCCATGGTTGAGTACGATCCGGTTACCCGTTCCGATCATCTGGCCGCCACCCTGATCGGTGTACCAGACTTCACCGCTGGCAGGAGCATATACCGGCGTCCCGCACGGTGGCGCAAAATCGATGCCACTGTGCATATACCCACCGATGCCGCCAAAGTCGATGGTGCCCGCCGGGGTAGGACGCCATCCGAAACCGGATGTAATTGGGGCATTGACCGGGTAGCGGAGGCCAAACGCAGACGGGTTGCCGGGAGCGATCGGCCCCGGGGCTGGCCGCACCGGGGGTGGCGGCGGCGGTGCGGGTCGGTTGTTCTTTGCCGCTTCGCGCCGATCACGTTCGATCTGTTCCTGCCTGGCCTTCTCCGCAGCCGCGGCTTGCCGACGTTGTTCCTCCGCCTTCCGCCGGGCTTCCTCCAGCAGTCTGCGCTGCCGCTCCGCGATCTGCTCCTGGACAGCTTTCTGAGCAGCGCGCGCCTGCTCCAGCTTCTTTTGGACAACGGGCCGCTTCGCTTCGAGCTCTGCGGAGAGTGCAGAGGTGTCCGCGATCAATTTGTCGACGTGCTTCTTTTTGGCCGCGGCACTGTCTCTTGCCGCCTGCTCGCGGGCCAACGCTTTCTCTGCCTGAGTTTTGAGGTCACGAATTTCCTCTTCAACCGATGCCAGACGTGCTTCGGAATTGGCGTTGGTCGCGTTCTGCTGAGCCAATCGGTCCAACGCTGCACCCTGGCTCCGCATCGCCTGGTCAGCAAGGTTTATTGAACTCGTGAGGTTGTCAGCCCCGTCGGCACCAAATATCAGGGAGATGCTGGACGGCACTCCCCCATTCTTGTACGCCTGAGTCGCGATCTGACCGATGACCTTCTTGGTCTCCGCCATCTCTGCTTTGTCGTCATCGAGCTGCTGCGAAATCTTGTCTTTGGTCTGCTGTGCCAGATCCACACGCTGCGACAGGGCATTCACTTCGTTGGTTGCTTCAACAACCCGGCCCTGAGCATCTGCCAACTCCTGCTGGGCGGCTGGCAACTGGCCCTGATACATTTCGAGTTTCGCGAGTGTCTCAGCGATATCAGTATCGAGGAACTCCAGAGACTCCTTGACGTCCTCAATTTTCTGCTTCAGCGCCGCGCTACGGTCATCAAGGTCATCCGCCTGGGCAACTCCGGCCACCCCAACGGAAATGGTCAGAGCAGCGACCAGCGCGGAACCCACAAGAGCGCTAAAAACGCGTGGACGCCCGTTCGATTCACCCCTACCGAACTTCAACAAGTGCATACTCTCTCTTTCCTCACAAGTCACTACTCTAAACCTTTAAGTACCGGCGGAGGGTTAACATCGAGGAAAGTCCGGCCAGAAGCACAGCTAGAAGGATCAACCCTGGGGCAATCCACAACACTTGCATCGATGAGATGAAGGCAGTCTCAGGGTACTGCTTGGCCAGCCATCCACCAACAGCGAAATGCGAAATCGACCACAACGTCGCGGATGCCAAGGCCGCTCCAACGACAGCCGCAATGACCCCCTCAAGCACAAACGGCAATTGGATGACGGCCTTCGACGCGCCGACGAGCCGCATGATGCCGGTCTCCCGACGTCGGCTGAACGCCGAAAGGCGGATTGTCGTGGCGATCAGCAATATCGCACACACCAGCATGACGCCCGCGATCACCAGCGCGATCCCCGACGCGAAGTTAATCACCGAGAAAACCTTTTCAAGGAGTTCACGCTGATCAATGACCACTTCAACGCCCGGCAACGATGAGAACGCCTCGTTGATGACTTCGTACTTCTCCGGGTCTTTCAGGCTGACCCTGAAAGACTCCGGTAGTTGATCAGCAGTCACTGAGTCCACGATGGGCGAGTTCGCGAACTGGTCGCGGAAGTGAGCCAGGGCTTGCTCCTGCGACTCATACTCCACGGTGTCAACATATTGCTGGACACTGGGGGAATCCAGAACGCCCCTGATCCCTTCGCGCTGTTCATCAGTCACAGAGCCCTGTGCACATGTCGCGGCCGAAGAAGACTCTCCACACAGGAAAATGGCTACCTGAACCTTATCGTACCAATAGCCCTTCATCTGGTTGATCTGAAGCTGCAGCAGCCCTGCGGCGCCCACGAAAGTCAGGGAAACGAAGGTCACCAGGATGACCGAGACCACCATGGAGAGGTTTCGACGCAGACCCGAACCGATTTCACCAAGGATGAATGCGAGCCTCATTCGGCAACCTTCGATTCGCCGATGTAGATACCATGGGCCTCATCGCGAACCACGAGACCATTACGCAGTTCCACGACACGTTTACGCATGGAATTGACGATATCGTCGTCGTGCGTTGCCATGACGACCGTGGTCCCATTCTGATTGATCCGGTCCAGAACGTTCATGATGCCCGCCGACGTGGTCGGGTCCAGATTTCCGGTTGGTTCATCGGCAAGCAGAATGCCTGGCTTGTTGACGATCGCGCGTGCGATAGCAACGCGTTGCTGCTCACCGCCTGACAGTTCATGCGGCATACGCTGATTTTTGCCCTCCAGGCCGACAGTCTTCAGGACCTCAGGGACCGTTTCCTTGATGACGGCGCGGCTCCTCCCAATAACCTGCATGGCAAAGGCGACGTTCGCGAAGACAGTCTTGTTGGGCAGCAGCCGGAAGTCCTGAAAGACCACGCCGATTCCGCGACGAAGCCTGGGCACCCTCCAACTGGGAATATTCGCCACATTCTGACCCGCAACGTATACAGAGCCCCGTGAAGCCCGGTCCTCCTTGAGCACGAGCCGGAGAAACGTAGACTTACCTGAACCCGATGCACCGACAAGAAATACGAACTCACCCCGGTCGACTTCTATACTCACGGAGTCGAGGGCAGGCCGCGAATTTTGGTCGTAGATCTTGGTGACCTGATCAAATCGAATCATGACTACTCTGCGCCCAAACCTTCGCACCGGACCTTGGGCTTTTGTTGGGGGAAGAAAGCTCCGGCTCCTCGACTATAGCGAGCACCACCAACGATGGCCGATACTCTGATCGGGCGTGTCGTTGAGCGCCCAACCTCATAGATCCGTTCGTTTGAACCTACGACTTATTGCGAGTTGCGGGTATTGGTGCGCCAGCGAATCCCAGCATCAATGAAGTCGTCGATTTCGCCGTCGAACACTGCCGAGGGATTGCCAACCTCATGTTCTGTGCGTAGATCCTTGACCATCTGGTACGGGTTTAATACGTAAGAGCGCATCTGGTCTCCCCAGGACGCCTTGACGTCTCCTGCCAGGGCCTTTTTCTCTGCGCTCTCCTCTTCCTTCTTGAGAACAAGAAGCCTTGACTGAAGGACGCGAAGGGCTGCCGCCCGGTTTTGAATCTGCGATTTCTCGTTCTGCATGGAGACGACAACGCCAGTAGGGATGTGAGTGAGCCGAACCGCTGAGTCCGTTGTATTCACGGACTGCCCTCCCGGGCCTGAGGAACGGAAAACATCCACCTTGATCTCGTTGTCTGGAACGTCAATGCTGTCCGTTCCCTCGATCAGCGGAATAACCTCGACCGCGGCGAAGGATGTCTGACGGCGGCCCTGGTTGTCGAAGGGGCTGATGCGGACCAGCCGGTGCGTACCTGCTTCCACGGACAATGTGCCGTACGCATAAGGTGCTTTGACTTCAAAGGTGGCCGACTTGAGCCCTGCTTCTTCTGCATACGAGGTGTCAAGAATTTGTGTGGGGTATCCCCGACGCTCTGCCCAGCGCAAATACATGCGTAGCAGCATTTCCGCGAAGTCAGCAGCGTCGACGCCGCCGGCCCCTGACCTGATGGTCACGACTGCTTCGCGTTCGTCGTATTCACCGGCCAGCAGGGTCACTATTTCCAGGTCTTGAAGTGACTTTCGGAGAGCCTGCAGTTCCTTCTCCGCCTCCCCCAGGGATGCGGCGTCGTTCTCTTCCTCGCTAAGTTCAACGAGAACCTCGAGGTCGTCAATTCTCGATTCGAGACGTTCAAGGCGTTCCACGGTGCTCTGCCTGTGAGAGAGCTTCGACGTAACTTTTTGAGCAGCCGCCGGGTCATCCCACAGATTTGGTGCAGCGGCCTGCGCACTCAGGTCTTCGATGTCTTCTTTGAGCTCATCCACTTTCGAAACATTGACGATGGATGAATACGTTGCTCGGAGTGCGCGGATCTCCGCCGAAAAATCAGTAGCTGCCATGGTTCCTACAGCCTACGTCATCGCGACTGACCGGGTCATCCGACATTCAGCGGCCCAGTCTGGGGCGGGAGTCGCTGACTGCGACGATATCTATACCGGCCGGCACGAGATAGTTGATGATAGGTGGATGCACCACCGCAGTCAGCACGACGTGCGCGGTCCTCCCTTCGGGAGCCCCGGTCTGACTCGAGATAGCGAGGTGGTTGAACCTCGTCGACGCGCCCGTCTTGGCAATGTAGTTGGCCGTTGCCTTCTGGACCGAACTATTCGTGAGTGCCGGAATGGGGCTCCCGCTCCCACCGTGCACTTCTCCAACCCCGAAATTGTCGGAGGCAGCCATCGATGCACTGTCAGCCACTGAGAGCAACTTTTTCTGCTCCAGATATACGGCTGAAATAGCCATCACGACACTGAGGACCATGAGAGTGAGCAGGACATACCCAATGGCGAGAATCATGACCTGTCCTGATTCCTCGTCCTTCATATTCTGCAGCGCGCTGTCTTGACGCAAGCTTCTCATCCGAAACGCTCCACTATCTGTGTAGAGGTAGAGTGCACCACTCCCATCGAGCTGTTTCCACCGAAGCTCGGTACCAGCGGCAAAGGAACGGGGACACTGATGCTGACGGTGACAAATGAGCCCGGAGTCAGACACACCTCAGAGCAGGAAATGCTCATCTCCAGAGTTGCCGGATCGAAGCCGAAATCTGCCACGGCGACTGCTGCGGCCTGACGTGCGCGTGCTTGGCCCTCCCCTGGTGCTTCCGCTTCGACATACACCTTCGCCGCCTGATCCGCTGCCCCGACGACAGCAAAAGAGCCACCCTGCAGCTGCGCCGCCGTGATAATGATGTAAACCATAGGCACCAGCAGCAGCAATCCAAGAACCACGAACTCCAAAACCGCGCTTCCGCGCTCCCTGTCGGCGCTCTCTGGACATGCAGCGAGCCTTACCCGACCCCTGAGCGCTTCCGCGAGGGAATCAATTCTGGAGAGCAGCATGCCCCGTCACCACCAGGACGTTCGATGGGCCGAAGAGACCCAACACGGGAAGGGGTGCACGGACCGTGACGTTCAGGGTTGGCACGCCAAAAGCGTTATCCTGAGCCACCGTAATGTCCTGAGCGAACGAGCCACTGATCGATCCTCGGATCAGCGTTTCAGTGCGGGCTTCAGCATCGGCGGGCGTGCGATCAGCCAAGGTCCCGAACCGTGCCCCCGAAGCCGCGGCATCGATCAGCGTATTTCGTACATGCAGCACCAGCATGAGCTGAATAATGGACATGAAGATGACCGTCAGCAGGCCCCCCACCATGACGAAATCCACGACTGCGGCTCCAGTCTCTTTGCTGTGGGAGGAATCCTTGAGCCTATTACGGAGCCTTTCGACGATGACCTTCATCTATCCCGTAATCCGGCCCATTGCGTCCTGGAACATTGCGGCCAGCTGGTCCTGGGCCAGTGCCAACAAGCCCGCGACAAGTACAGCCGACATCAGGGTGATCATGACCCATCCCGGAACATCTCCCCGCTCGCCATCATGCGGGTTCCGCGCCAACGAGATACGCAGCATGAGCGCAGCAACGACTCCTGAAAGGAGAGCGAACATACGCAGGGGATTGCTGTTGAGACTCATAATTTTTTCCTTTTCGTGCGGTGAGACTGAAATGTCGATTTATTTGGATAGATAGGTAGAAAGACGGCGGCTTACAGGCCCAAATCAAGCAAAGCGACCCCTGGGAATATTGCGAAAACGATGGAAAGGGGAAGAACACCAAAGACCAAGGGGACCATCATCCCGATTTCCTTGCGTCCCGCTGACTCCATGAGATCCCTTTTGGCCATGTCGCGGACATCCTGGGCCTGAGCACGAAGGACATCAGCCAGAGGAGTACCACGTTCCACCGCAACGGTGATTCCGTCGACGAAGCGAGCAAGCGGCGCGAGTTCGGTCCTGTTGGAAAACTCCTTCAACGCCGACAACAGCGGCGCGCCCGATCTGGTTTCAGCAAGAACCGTGGCGAACTCTTTACTGAGCTCCCCCTGGGCAGTCCGGCAGATACGTTCCAGAGCCCCGACCGCACTTTCTCCTGCACTCACGGCCAGGGCCATGAGCTCAGCAAGACTGGGAAACTCTGCCAGCATTTTCGCTTCCCTGCTCTTGATTTTCATTCCAAGGACGTAGTCCCTGAGAACAAAACCGCCAACAGCGCAACCGAGCAGCAACACCAATCCCAGAAGTCCATTGAACTTTCCGTTACTGGCCAGCATGCCCAGGAAGCCGGCACCCGCCAGAAGCCCGACGCCGCCCCAGATAATTTGTTCCGCACGGAAATCAACGACGCTCTTGCTCGTTCCCGATTGGACCAACCGCTTGGCGAGGGAACCCGAAACCGGGTTGAACCGGTTTAGCCAGCTGACCGCGTCATGCAGGGCAGGGCGGAATATCCTTTCGAGTGGACCGAACGGTGTCACGTTTTCACCGCTGGCGCGAAACAGTCTTGAGCCCGCATCCATGGATTTCAACTGCGGAGCAACGCGCTCCACGAAACGCGGCTTCCGCATGAATGGAAGTCTCACAAAACTTAGCCAAAGGCCAGCACCAAGAGCAGACCCCAAGAGCACGCTCCATGCAACGGTGGCACTCACTGGAGGACCCTTTCGTCTTCGGGCAGGGCACCAATTTTAATCATGAGCCAGTAGCAGAAAACGGAGACCACGAGTCCCGCGACCAGCACACCGACACCAGCGGTGGTGTTATATGCTTCGACCGCTTCCGGCCGAGTAGCAAGCAGCATCAGAATGATCCACGGTGCGGCAACGGCCAGTCTCGCAGCACTCACGGTCCAGGATTGCCGCGCTTCAAGCTCACTGCGAGTTCTGGCGCTGTCACGGAGAAATTCCGACAGGGTTCCCAAGAGACGCCCGAGATCGGATCCTCCGACTTCACGCGTCATTCTCAACGCCTCAATGATTCTGTCGCCGACAGGGTCAGCCAGTCTTGCTTTCAATAAGAGCAGGGCCTCGTCAAACCGCCCCCCTGATCTGTAGTCAGCTCCGAACTCGTAGAAAGCGCTCCGCAGCTCGCTCGGCCCTTTCTCCCCAAGCTGAATGAGGGCTTCAGGAAGTGACAGACCCGCCCGGATGGCCGATCGAAGGTGATCTACGGCGTCGGGCCAGAGTTCCCGGAGGGAAGCTCTGCGTCGTTTCGCCCTCCACTGAACGATGACAAATGGAACAGCGGACCCAAAAAGCCCAAAACAGCCAGCAACCGGTGGCGCACCGGTTGTGACGTTGACGAGCAGGAAGACAAACAAGCCCACGGCTGCACATGAGAGCACAAGCCCGTGAGCCGAGACTCTTTCCACCCCGGCCTGGATGAGGAGTTCGTCAATCTTGTTTCTTCGAGCCGTCGACGGCGGTTTCTCCACGACCGGCCAAAAAGACCACCAGATCAGAAATAGTCCAATACCCAGGATCAGCCCAAGCAGCGCTGTCATGCGTAAGTTCCCAGAAGTTCCGCGACGTTGTATCCCCGACGCAACAGCTTCTCGTCATCCGTCAGCCCGGATGCAGCCACAACCAGCTCTCCGTTTACCCGTTTGAAAACGGACGTTGACTCGATGTTGCCGTTCTCAACGCGACGGCCCAACGCCAGAATCTCGGTGACTTCCCGCTTCCCTGTTGCAGACCTCGAGCAGTGAACCACCAGATCAATGCATGAAGCGACCGTGGGAACCACAAAATCGCTGGAAATATTTTCGCCGGCCAGCAGTGGCAACGTGCATATTTTAGTGACAGCGTCATGGGCACTATTAGCGTGAACTGTGCACATTCCCGGCAGGCCTGAGTTCAGGGCGATCAGCATGTCCAGGCTTTCGGCTTCCCTGACTTCACCGACGACCAACCTGTCGGGCCGCATCCGGAGGGCTTCCTTTACGAGCCGCCTCATGGGGATCTCTCCGCCCCCTTCCAGATTGGCCTGCCGACATTGCAGCCCGACCACGTCTCGCAGCGGTAACTGAAGTTCAAAGATCTCTTCTACCGTCACCACCCGCTCGCGTGATCCGATACCTGCGGCCAGACAATTGAGCATCGTCGTCTTGCCAGCCTGGGTTGCACCGGATACCAGGACATTCATGCCGCTCGAGACCGCAGCACCGAGAAAACGGGCCCCTTGAGGCGTCAGCGATCCCAACTCCACGAGATGTTCAAGCCTGGTGGCACGGGCTATGAACTTTCTGATGTTGACGGCCCAGTGACGACGGGTGACGTCCGGGATGACTACGTGCAGACGCGAACCGTCGGGCAATGCAGCATCGACGAACGGAGAGGAAAGATCCAGACGACGTCCTGAGGATTTAAGCATTCGCTCCACCAGGTCCTTGACCTGCTGTTCCGTGATGGTCAGGGAGGTCAACTCCGACTCCCCCGCTCTGGCGACATATATCTCCGACGGCGAGTTGATCCAGATCTCTTCTATCGTTGGATCATCGAGGAGCGGCTGGAGAACGCCAAAGCCTGCTACGGCATCGTAAACGTGCTGTCGCACGCGATCCACAGCACCAAGAGGAGGCACAACGCCCAGCAGGGACCGCTCGTCATAGTCGCTGATAGCGGCGTCCACCAGACGTCGAACTTCCGAGCTCTGCTTCGCTGGATCAAGGCCTCGGTGTCGAATGAGGCTACGAACCTCATCCTCCACGATACGCACTGCTTCCATAGCTTTACCCCCGAAGTTGCCCTACTAGACGCATCTGCCGTTCACAGATAACTGTCGCTATCAATTACGACCGTGTTTTTAGGTTACCGGATCAACAACTCGGTCGAGTATTCCTTGTGGATAACCATTTTCCGGATCGTTTACATTGGCCACTCTGGTAACACGTGTAACGTTCCGGTATTCTTTGAGCGTATTGGCCTGGTCTTTGTGCTAGGGCCTTCCGAAAAGCTGGAGATTTTCTTTGACACCCCCACGCCTCACCCGTTCCCTGGCCGTAGCCCTAGCATCTGGCTCACTCGTGCTCACCGGTATGGTCGCCGCGTCCGCCACAGCACCAACCATCCCACCGTCCAGCACCGAGAGCGCGAGCAGCCCGGCGGCAACTCCCACGGCCACTCCGGAACCCGCAGCGCCTACCTCGACGCTCCCCAGCCCGGTCGTCGAGCCAGCTGAAGAAACGCCGACGCCGAGCACCGAAACAGCAGCTGCCCCGGAATCCACGTCAAATATTCCGGATTTTGGCGAGCATGGTGCCTACATGGGTCAGGGACTCAAGAAAATTCGTGCCGGTTTGAGCCCTCAGACCGATATTGGGCCAGCAGCACTCGACCGGAAACTCGAGTCATTAACCGTGGAACCAATGTTCGGCAACTGGCGCCCACCGGGAATTCAGGGAATGGACGTCAGCGCCCACCAACCGACCGTCAACTGGCAAACCCAGTGGAACATGGGCTCAAGGTTCGCCTACGTCAAAGCCACAGAGGGTACTTACTACAAGAGCGCGACCTTCACGAAACAGTATTCAGGGAGTGCCGCTACCGGCATGTTGCGGGGTGCATACCATTTCGCCAACCCTGCCTGGTCATCCGGAACAGAGCAGGCGAACTACTTCATAAATAATGGTGGCGGTTGGCCCGCTGACGGCAAAACGCTGCCGCCCCTCCTCGATATGGAGTGGAACCCTTACGACGGCAACAGCTGCTACAACAAAACGCCCTCACAGCTCATCAACTGGGTCCGAGACTTTTCGAACACCATGAAAGCACGTACCGGTCGGACGCCCATGATCTACACCGCGACGTCGTGGTGGAAAGAGTGCATGGGCAATACCAGCGCGTTCGCTGCTGATCACGCTCTTCACCTAGCCGCGTACAACGAAGTGGGCGCAGGAACTCTGCCGGCAGGATGGAAGTTCCACAGCGTCTGGCAGTACAGCAGCACCGGTCCGTTCGCCGGAGACTCCAACGTTTGGAACGGCACAATGGAAGCCTTGCGAACGTTTGCCAGGAACGCGACGTCGGGATCGACGGCAACCGCAGCCGTTGACAGCCGGTGGAAGGCCACAGGTGGTTCTGCTGGTCCGCTCGGATCAAAAGTTGGATCCCTCGTCTGCGGCAAACGCAACAACGGCTGCGCCCAATCATTCGAAAACGGCGCCATCCACTACACCCCCACCACAGGCGCC
>CANNAD010000003.1 GCA_947502645.1 uncultured Micrococcaceae bacterium
CAGCACCACAACCAAATCAACCAATAAAAAATTGGTATCAACAAACTTGGCACACTATTGAGTTCTCAAACAACAGGCATTTCCGAATACTTCCGAATTCGTTATTCCGAATTCCTTTTCTCCGTAACGACTTATCTAAACCTATTTCATTCATATTCACTCTGTCAAATCCGCGATTTTCGCGTAATTCTCATGAAGAATATGAATTCCCATAACCAATCGCGGTATTTTCATTGGTTCCGCGCAGTGCGCATACCAAAGATACCGTGAGTAATTTTGGGGTTGGTCCCCGTCTCTGCCTTGCGGTTTTCACTGCGTGGCTGCGGCGACTTAGAAGACATTACACGGCTGCTTCGGTCGGTGCAAATCGTCGGCCTGAGCCTCCCCTGGCCTGTAGTCAGGGGGCCGTCCAGGCGACAAAAAACGCCGGCTTCCTGACGGAGATTCCGCAGGAATACCGGCGTTTTCGCGCCGTTTGGGCTACCTGACTTCCACAACCGCCAGGGTCCGCTTACCCCTACGCATCACGAGGTAGCGGCCATGAAGAAGTTCTGTGGCGTCTATCACTGCATCCGGGTCCGTCACCTTCACGTTGTTGACGTACGCGCCGCCCTCGCCGACAGTCCTTCGGGCAGCGGACATGCTGGCGGACAGTTTCGATGCCACCAGCAGATTCAGAATCGACAACTCACTCATGCGCACCGTCGAATGTGGAAGCTCGGCAGTTGCTGCCACGAGGGTAGCTTCATCCAGTGAACTGAGTTCAGCTTTTCCAAACAACGCGGCGGAAGCCTCGATAACTTTCTTCGCGGCGTCCTCCCCATGGACGAGAGCAGTGACGTCGAAGGCGAGTTCGCGCTGAGCTTCCCGAGCGTGCGGCTTCTCCTCCACCGCCTGTGCCAGGGAATCGATTTCCTCCCTGGTCTTGAACGTGAACACCTTCAACAAACCAATGACGTCTGCGTCTGCTGAGTTCAACCAGAACTGGTACATGGCGTACGGCGTGCACATCTTCGGATCAAGCCAAATGGCGTTGCCTTCGCTCTTGCCAAACTTGGTGCCGTCCGAGTTGGTGATCAGCGGCGTACCGAAAGCATGGACCTGCTTGCCCTCAACTTTTCGAATCAACTCGGTTCCGCTGGTGAGATTGCCCCACTGGTCAGATCCACCCGTCTGCAGACGGCAGCCGTACTGTCGGTGGAGCTCCAGGTAATCCATTCCCTGCAGAATCTGGTAACTGAATTCTGTATAGCTGATGCCCTCATCCGAGCTCAGTCTCGAGGCGACATTATCCTTTTTGATCATCGTTCCCACCCGGAAGTGCTTACCAATGTCCCGCAGGAAATCGATGGCGCTCATGGGAGCTGTCCAGTCCAGGTTGTTCACCATGCGCGCAGCATTCTCACCCTCGAAAGAGAGGAACCGCGCAACTTGCCCCTGGAGGTAGCCCACCCACTCGGCGACGGTCTCCTTCGTGTTCATGGTTCGTTCCGCGCTGGGCCGCGGGTCCCCCACCATCCCGGTGGAGCCACCGACAAGGCCCAAGGGATTATGGCCAGCCAGCTGTAGCCGACGCATGGTCAGCAACTGCACGAGGTTGCCGAGGTGAAGGCTGGGCGCCGTCGGATCAAAGCCGCAATAGTACGTTATCGGCGCACCCGCGAGCATTTGCTCAAGCTGGGCCTCATCCGTGGAGACCTGAACGAGACCCCGCCATTTCAGCTCCTGCCAGATGTTCTCGAATGATGAGTCATTCGACTGGCTCTGAAGCGACGGGTTGACCATGGGCTTTTGGGATTGTCCCTCAGTATTTTGCAGCACGTCTACCAAATTAGCGCATTTGATGGACAGAGGCTTCCGCAGCAGTTTTGTGTCAGGGACGGATACCCGCTGGTATGCCGTGGGCGCCAATCAGGCGAAGCCGCTGGGTTGGACGCGTCATCGCTACGTACAGATCACCAACCAGTCGGCCCTCTCCCGAGAGCAGTTCGGCCGGCTCCAGCACCACGACGGCGTCGAACTCCAATCCCTTGGCATTCGACGGGGTTGTGACGATGATGTCCTGCTCATACCCGCCGGCACCTGTCCCGGCCCGATTTCCATACACCTCGTGAAGGGCTGCCAGGACCGGCTCCTGAAAGTGCTCCTGCGCGACGACGGCCAGAAGTCCGCCGTCAATGGCCGCGAGATCTTCCGGCAGCGTCTGCAGCAGCCGCGATACAACCGCGCCCTCAGCAACCTCATCCACGAACGGATCCCAGTTGCCGTCACGTACTGCCTTGGGCGCAGAGACCACGAGACCTGCAGCGTTGGCCATACGCACAGCGGCCTCCGCGATCTGCGTTGGTGTTCTGTAGTTGACGGTCAGCTCTTCCTGACGCCACCGTGAACCCACAAAGGGTTCCAGTGCCTGCTGCCAGGACCGCGCGCCTGCCGCGGACGACGTCTGGGCAATGTCACCGACAATCGTGAATGACTTCATGGGGCACCTGCGCATCAGCATCCGCCACTGCATCGAGGAAAGCTCCTGAGCCTCATCCACAACGACGTGACCGTACGCCCAGGTCCTGTCCTGTGATGCCCGCTCCGCCGATGAGAATCTGGATTCACCGACAGCGTTGTGCTCCGCCAGCGCTTCGGCCGAAAGCATGCCGTTGACGCCCGAATCAGCCATTGACTGATCCATGTTCTCGATGGCACGGGCCGCGTTGGCGACGTTTCGCTTACGGTCCTGCTCTTCAGCAGCCTTGTCCCGACCGCCAGTCGGATCCAGCTCGCCGAGTAGCTCCGCCGCTTCATCGAGCAGCGGGATATCCGGCTCTGTCCAGGGCGAACCGGAAGGACGAAGCAGTAGCTGCCTTTCATCCGGACTGAGCTCCGGCGCCGCGGCCGCGAGGTGGGCTTCCTTGGAAAGCAACTCGTCAATGAGCTTCTGTGGCGTCAGCGGCATCCATGCCAGATTCAGAGCCACACGGACATCCCGTGCGGAACGAACGTCCTCGGCGAGATACGAACGATCCGCGTTGTTGCCCGGACCCGACGACTCCTCCAGCTGCTCGGTCAGCGCTTCCGTGAGGTCGCGCAGGAGGATCTTCACGAACGTGGTGCGGGCTTCATTGTGCGGCTTTGCGGTCGCGCGGGCCTTGTCCCTTGCCCTGCGCACCTGCTTGGGCGTCAGCGTGAGAATTGTTCCCTCGACATTGAGCCGCTTCGGCTCAGCAGGGATGCGCTGGCGGTTGGCCACGGCTGCTTTCACAACTGCCGCCATGGAAGCCCGCCCCTTGATCTCCGCCGCCCTCTCATCCGGCTCATTCACCGCACTGATTCCAGGATAGAGATGGCCCACACTGGACATGACGACCCCTGTCTCACCCAGCGACGGCAAGACACGCTCGATGTACTGCATGAACGCGTCCGAGGGGCCAACCAGCAGAACCCCGGCAGACTGCAGACGTTCGCGATGGGTGTAGAGCAGATACGCTGCGCGATGGAGTGCGACCGCGGTTTTTCCAGTCCCTGGACCACCCTGAACCACCGTCACGCCAGGCAGCGGAGCACGAATAATCCGGTCCTGCTCGGACTGAATGGTGCCCACGATGTCCGACATGCGCCCGGTTCGTTTAGCATCGAGTGCTGCGAGGAGGGCACCTTCTCCCTGAAGGGAGGATTCGTCGTCGAGCTTTGCCGCATCCAGAATGTCATCCTCGATGGCACGCACATGCCTACCCTGAAGGATCAGGTGACGGCGCCGCCACACTCCCTGACGTTCAAAAGCGGTGGCTTGATAAAAAGTTCCTGCTTCCGGCGCGCGCCAATCCACCATGAGCCGCTGCAGGCTCTCCGTGGAGAGGCCGATACGCCCGATGTACCGTTTCTCTCCGTCGTCCAGATCAAGCCGTCCGAAGACCAGACGGTCGTCCACAGCGTTGAGCTGGGCCAGACGATCCTCGTACATCGTCGCGAAGGCATCGCGCTCCGAACGGTTCTGATGTGACCCCGAGGACGAAGTACGACGAATCTGAGCCAGCTGGGACTCTTTCTCCGCCCGAAGCTCCTCCAGACGGGCGTAAAGCCCATCGACGTACTCGCGCTCCTGCGCAAGCTCGGAACGGGTTGAAGACGTTTCCTGCATGTGGCTCCCTCTCGCAAAGGCGGACCGTCAATACTACTCCGGATAGAGCTCTTTCCCGCTACCCACGAACCAACGAGCGTACGCGTCGTCCGGCCAATGCCGCGCGTCCCCGCAGTTCACCCAGCTCAAGCACGACGCCGAACCCCGCCACGTGCGCTCCCGCCCGCTCAAACAGCCGGGAAGCAGCGGCCAGGGTTCCGCCAGTTGCCAGAACGTCGTCGAGCACCAGCACCCGAGTCCCGGGCCGAAGATCATCGCGATGGATCTCCAGTGCGGCGGTGCCATATTCAAGTTCGTAAGACTCCGACAGAACCCGTCGCGGGAGCTTTCCCGACTTCCGGACAGTGATTACTCCACACCCACTGGCGAACGCCGCGGCGGAGGCCAGCAGGAATCCGCGCGCTTCGACCCCGGCAACGGCGTCAAACTGACCCTCGAATGGGGTGATGAGTGCGTCAACGACGGCTCTGAACGCCGGGCCATCAGCAAACACCGGAGTGAGGTCACGGAACTCGATCCCCGGCTTGGGGTAGTCCGAAACATTGACACATAGACGGTTGATGATCTCTTCGACGGACTCGGGGTTCTGGGCTGGTCCGGGGCTCTGAATCACGCGTCCACTCTACTAGTTGGAGACTTCAATCCTTGCCTCGGCGCTTTTCAGCCGCCGCCCTGTAAGCGGACACAGTTGGTTCACCTGTTGTCCAGAAGCGCCACGGAAACTTCATCGACCCGCCCTCACCCCTGACCCCTACCCGGGGCCCGAGCTGATTGACGACGTCGGCAGTGGGTTTGCGGGCAGGCGAAGGACAGTGTCGGGACCCTGAACCGACACCCCGTTGTCGGACAGGTCCAGTCCCAATGCTTGGGCGAAGTTGGCCGGGCCGCGGGCCAGCGCACGATCCGACGCCGGGTGCCGGCGTCGTTCGCGGGCGAGCTGAATGCCAGTGAGCACCTCACCGCCGCGGAGCAGCACGGCTGTTGCCGTACCTTCCGGTCCGCACACAATGTTCGTGCAGTAATGCATCCCATACGTGAAGTAGACGTAGAGCGTTCCCGCCGGCCCGAACATCACCGAGTTGCGGGCGGTCTTGCCCCTGAAAGCATGAGACCCAGGATCCTCGGAACCGAAATACGCTTCAACCTCCGTAATCCGGATCGACACCTCGCCCTCGTCCGTCGTCCGGCTGAGGACGGCATCCAGCAGCAGCGGCGCAACCTCCGGCCCGGTTGCAGAAAGAACCGATTCAAGTTCAGTCATGACCTCGATACCCGTTCCGCTAGCGCCCAGTAAAAGACCTGGCTTCACCAAGTTGCTCGTCGAGCGCCTGAAGCTGACGTTCCACAGCGGCCTGGGCCGTACCGCCCTGGGAAGCACGGCTATCCAGTGATCCCCTGACCGTCAGAACCTCGCGAACCGCCGGCGTCAGGTGGTCCGAAATGCCCGCGTAATCGTCGTCGCTCAGGTCCCACAGCTCGACGTTACGGCTCTCCGCTAGCTGCACCGCGGAACCCGCCAGCTCATGCGCTTCACGGAACGGAACCCCCTGCCGGACCAACCATTCGGCGATATCCGTCGCCAACGCGAACCCCTGCGGCGCGAGCTCAGCCATGCGCTCCGTGTTGAAGCGCAGCGTGGCGATCATGCCGGACACTGCGGGCAGCAACAGCTCCAAAGTGTCCGTCGCGTCAAAAACAGGTTCCTTATCCTCCTGCAGGTCGCGGTTATAAGCCAACGGCAGACCCTTCAACGTTGCCAGCAAGCCGGTGAGGTCGCCGATCAGGCGACCAGCCTTTCCACGGGCAAGTTCAGCAACATCAGGGTTTTTCTTCTGCGGCATGATCGAGGATCCGGTGGAATATGCGTCGTCGAGCGTGACGAACGAAAATTCCTTGGTCGCCCACAGGATGATCTCCTCGCTGATGCGCGACAAATCCACCCCGATCATGGAAGCAACCCACAGGTACTCCGCGTAGACATCCCGCGATGCTGTGCCGTCAATTGAATTATGGACCGCAGACGTGAAGCCCAGCTCACTGGCCACCGCTACCGGGTCAAGACCCAGCGAAGAACCTGCCAACGCGCCTGATCCATACGGTGAAACGGCAGCCCTGCGGTCCCAGTCCTGAAGACGCTGAACATCGCGCAGCAAGGCCCAGGCATGCGCCAGCAGATGATGGCTCAGCAGGACAGGCTGCGCATGTTGCAAGTGGGTACGCCCCGGCATAGCAGCACCCAGATGCGTTCTGGCCTGCTCCACGAGCGCATCAATGGTCGCCAGCACTCCTCCAGCAACAACACGTGCATGATCACGAAGGAACATGCGCCCCAGCGTGGCAATCTGATCGTTGCGTGAACGGCCAGCCCGCAGCTTCCCGCCGAGCTGAGCACCAGCACGCTCAATCAGACCGCGCTCCAGCGAACCATGGACATCCTCGTCAGAATCAGCAGCCGTGTAGGCGCCGGAGGTGACATCGTCGTCGAGCCTGTTGAGAGCATCCAACATGTCCTCGAGTTCCTGCGCGCTCAGGAGCCCGGCCGAATGGAGAACGCGAGCGTGGGCTCGCGACCCCGCGATGTCATACTTCGCCAGACGCCAGTCGAAGTCAGTGGACTTGCTCAGAGCCGCGAGCGCATCTGCAGGACCTCCCGCAAAACGCCCTCCCCACAACGACCCCGTGTTGGTCCCGTTGGACTGGCTCACTGTGCCGCCCGCTGATCCCGCCCGGAAGCAACCTTGGAGGACAGCCCGAAGATTTCGATGAAACCGCGGGCCATGGACTGGTCGAAGGTGTCTCCGGTGTCATAGGTTGCCAGACCGAAATCGTAGAGCGCGGTTTCCGAGCGCCGTCCCGTCACGGTGGCACGTCCTCCGTGCATCTCGAGCCGGATATCACCGTTGACATGCTCCTGGGTGTCCTCAATGAACGTATCCAGTGAGCGCTTCAACGGAGAGAACCACTGGCCGTCGTAGACGAGCTCGGTCCAGCGCTGGCCGACGGTCATCTTGAAGCGCGCTTGTTCACGTTCGATTGTGACGTTCTCAAGTTCCTTGTGGGCGGCGATGAGAGCCATGGCACCCGGTGCTTCATATATCTCGCGGCTCTTGATGCCAACCAGACGGTCTTCCACGATGTCTATGCGGCCGATTCCCTGCGCGCCGGCCCTGCGGTTCATTTCCTGGATGACCTGCAACGGCGAATACTCGACTCCGTCCAATGCCACCGGCACACCCTTACGGAAAGTGATGATCACTTCATCTGCCACGGGCGGGAAGGTGGGGTCGTCGGTGTAGTTGTACACGTCCTTGGTGGGGGCGTTCCAGATGTCCTCCAGGAAGCCCGTTTCGACAGCGCGGCCCCACACGTTCTGGTCGATGGAGAACGGGTTCTTCTTGGTGGTCTCGATCGGCAGGTTGTTCTTTGTGGCGAAGTCGATCGCCTTGTCGCGGGTCAGTGCGAGGTCGCGGACCGGTGCGATGCACTTCAGGTGCGGGCCGAGGGTCTGGATGCCGACTTCGAAGCGGACCTGGTCGTTGCCCTTCCCGGTGCAGCCGTGTGAAACCGTGGTGGCGCCGAACTGGTTGGCCGCGGCCACCAGGTGCTTGACAATAACGGGCCGTGAAATGGCTGAGACCAGCGGGTAGGCGTCCATGTAGAGAGCGTTCGCTTTCAGGGCCGGCATGCAGTACTCGGCGGCGAACTCATCACGGGCATCAGCAACATAAGCTTCCACCGCGCCGCAATCCAAGGCGCGCTGACGGATCGTTTCCAGCGACTCTCCGCCCTGTCCAACGTCTACCGCGACGGCGATGACCTCAGCGTTGGTAGCTTCTGCGATCCAGCCGATCGCCACGGAGGTGTCCAGTCCGCCTGAATAGGCGAGAACGATGCGTTCCTTCACGAAGTACTCCTAAGAATTGAATTGGGCCGGGGCGGAACATCTATGAATGACCATACATCATCGTGAGTAACTATTCATTCCAGGTGCGCTCCTGACTTCCCGCCATCAACAGAAAGCGCTCCGCCATGGCCTGACCGCCATGCGGATCGCGGCAGATCAACATCACCGTGTCATCCCCCGCAATGGTTCCCAGCAGCGACGGCATCACCGAATGATCCACCGCCAGAGCAAGAAAGTTCGCCGCACCAGGAGGAGTCCTCAAGACCACGATATTCGCTGACGCCTCTGCCGTCACCAGCAGTTCCGAACACAACCGCGCCAGCCTCGTATCCAGCACCTCCCTGGACACACCGCTCTGAAGGGACCGCTCGCCGCCCTCGGCAGGAATCGCATAAACCAGCGACCCGTCTTCCCCTCGAACCCTCAACGCCCGAAGCTCCACCAGATCGCGGGAAAGCGTAGCCTGCGTCACCTGGACGCCGTCGTCGGCCAGCCGCGCAGCAAGATCAGCCTGCGAGCGCACCGACTCCGTGGAAAGAATTGAACTGATGCGCGCCTGGCGCGCAGTTTTGGTGGTTGGTGCGGTCATCGTTGCGCCTCCCGCTTGTCTGCGCCGGCCCGTTCCAGCAGCCAGACCAGAAGCGCCTTCTGTGCGTGGAGCCGGTTCTCAGCCTCATCCCAGACCACAGACTGCTCGCCGTCGATAACTTCAGCAGATACTTCGAAGCCCCGATAGGCAGGTAGGCAGTGCAGGACGATCGCATCAGGATCTGCCAGTTTCATGGCGTGCGCATCCAATGAATAGTCGGCGAATAGCTGCCTGCGGGCCGTTGTTTCATCCTCCTGGCCCATCGAGACCCAGGTGTCGGTCGCGACGACGTCCGCGCCTGTGAGTGCTTCATCCGGATCGGTCGTGACAACCACCGATCCCCCGCTCTGCTGCGCCCTCGCCTCGGCGGCGGAGACGACGTCGGCCCTGGGAAGGTATCCGTCCGGTCCGGCGACCCGCACGTGCATGCCGGCGGTAGCGCAGGCGAGCAGGTATGAATTGGCCATATTGTTGGCCGCGTCTCCGATGTACGCCAGGGTGAGCCCGCGTAGGTCGCCCTTGTGCTCACGGATCGTGAGGAGGTCGGCGAGCAGCTGGCAGGGATGGTAGTCGTCAGAGAGTGCGTTGATCACCGGAACGGGTGAGTTTGCCGCCATCTCCTCCAGACCGCTCTGGCCAAAGGTCCGCCAGACGATGGAGGAAACCATGCTGCCCAGCACGCGGGCCGAGTCGGCGATCGATTCCTTGTGCCCGATCTGCGACTCACCGGGATTGATGATCAGAGGGTTCCCGCCGAGCTGGGCGATTCCCGCCGAAAAGGACACACGTGTCCTCGTGGAGGTCTTGTCGAAAATGACCGCTACTGTTTGTGACCCAGCAGCTCCACCAGCCAACGGTTGAACGGAGAACGGCGCCGCCTTGAGCTCGGCGGCGAGGTCAAGTACTTCCGCTTGTTCATGGGCGGTGAGATCTGTGTCGACAAGGAAATGCCGGGTCATGGTGAGGGGTCCTTCATATCGTGGAGCAGGTGGGGTAGAGCGGTCAGGAATTCTGTCAGCTGGGCTGGTTCGACAATAAGGGGTGGGGCGAGGCGGATGGTGTGGGGGCCTGTGCTGTTGATGATGAAGCCCTCCTGGAGAGCCCGGAGGACCAGCTTGGGTGCCGACGCTGATTCGAGGTCTGCTCCGATGAGGAGTCCTCGTCCGCGAACGCTTTCCACACCCTCGATGGCGGCGAGACCGCGGCTGAACTCGGAGCCGACGGCCGCCACCGAGGCCAGCAGATGGTTCTCTTCAATAACCGCGATCGTTGCCAAAGCCGCGGCGGCTGCCACCGGATTTCCTCCGAACGTGGTCCCATGCTGCCCCGCGCCCAAAAGTCCAGAGACAGCTTCACCGCATGTGATGAGCGCACCAATCGGAAAACCGCCGCCCAGACCCTTCGCCAGGGTTATCGCATCAGGGACGACGCCAGCTGAGGCCAACCATTGTCCGGTACGGCCCACCCCTGTCTGCACCTCATCGACGATCAGCAGCGCTCCAGCCTGCTGCGTCAGCTCCCGCGCGAGACTCAGATAGCCCTCGGGCAGCATCCGGATGCCAGCCTCACCCTGAATCGGTTCAAGCACGACGGCGGCTACCGTGTCATCAACGCACGCTCTCAGCGCGTCGGCGTCACCGAAGGGAATATGTTCCACTCCTGGGGGCAATGGTTCGAACGGTTCCCGGTACGAAGGTTTGGCGGTGAGAGCGAGTGCGCCCATGGTGCGTCCATGGAACGCGCCTTCCAACGCGATGATGCGGTTCCGGCGGGTGGATTGGTTTCTGCGGGCCAGCTTGAAAGCCGCCTCGTTGGCTTCTGTGCCCGAGTTCGCGAAGAACACGCGGGAGCCGGGCGGAGCAGCTGCGATATCCAGGAGTTTCTCCGCAAGCTGGATCTGCGGCTCGCTCGCAAAAAAGTTCGACACATGACCGAGGGTCTGCATTTGCTGTGTGACCGCAGAAATCAGGGCAGGGTGGGCGTGACCGAGTGCGTTGACCGCGATACCCGCCAGAAGGTCAAGATACTTTCGTCCCTCGGTGTCCCACACGAAACACCCTTCGCCCCGGGCCAGCACCCGCTGCGGAGTACCGAAAACACCCAGAAGGGAGTCCGAGTACCTCCCCATAAGCTCCTCGTTCATTGCTCCCCCTCAGGTACAACCTGCGTTCCGATGCCCGACTCCGTGAACACCTCAAGCAGCATGGAGTGGGCCAGCCTTCCGTCGACAACGTGAGCCCGCGGGACCCCGCCTTCCACAGCCTGAAGGCAGGCCCGCATTTTGGGAATCATCCCCGATTCAAGTTCCGGGAGCAGCTCCCGCAGCTGCACGGTGGACAGGGAAGAGATAAGAGAGCCGCGGTCAGGCCACCGGGAATACAGGCCCTCCACATCGGTGAGGATCACCAGCTTGGACGCCCCCAGCGATTCTGCGAGGGCAGCCGCTGCGGCATCTGCATTCACGTTGAGAACTTCACCCGTAGCGGCGCCGTCGTCCCCTATTTCCGGCGCAATGGATGAAATGACTGGAATGCGTCCAGCCTCCAGCAGATCAAGAATTGCCTCCGGATTGACCGTGACAACGTTACCGACAAGCCCCAAGTCCACTTCTACCCCGTCGACGACGGTCCCAGACCGGACCGCTTCAAGGAGACGGCCGTCCTCCCCGGAGAGCCCGACGGCGTATGGGCCGTGGGCATTGATCATACCGATGAGGTCCCGCCCCACCTGCCCGGTGAGGACCATGCGGACAACGTCCATACTCTCCGGCGTTGTGACACGCAGCCCGCCACGGAATTCAGATTCGATGCCGAGGCGGTTAAGCATGGCGTTGATCTGGGGGCCGCCGCCGTGGACAACCACGGGCCGGATACCCACATGATGGAGGAAAACGATGTCCTCGGCGAAGGCCCTGCGCAAGGCATCACTGACCATCGCGTTGCCGCCGTACTTTATGACCATGGTGGACCCGGCGAACCGCTGGATCCACGGCAGCGCCTCAATGAGTGTCGCGGCTTTGTCCTGGGCCACAAACGTGGATGTTTCCACGTGAGCTCCTTCTGTCAGCTTGAGTAGGCGGAATTTTCCTGCACGTAATCGTGGGTGAGGTCGTTCGTCCAGATCGTTGCAGATTCCTGCCCCGCCTGAAGGTCAATCTCCACCTTGACATCACGTGGCTGGAGATCAACATCCGAGCGTGGCTCTCCGATACCACCGTTGCGGCAGATCTGGACCCCGTTGATGGACACGTTGATGGCCGCCGGATCGAATACAGCATTCGTCGTCCCGACAGCCGAAAGGACCCGCCCCCAGTTGGGATCATTGCCGAAGATCGCCGTCTTGAAGAGGTTGGATCTGGCGACGGCGCGCCCCACCTCCTCCGCATCAAGCTCCGAGGCCGCGTTCGTCGTCGTGATCGCAATATTGTGGGCGGCACCCTCGGCATCCCGAATCAATTGCGACGCCAGATCAGCGCAGACCTCCGTGAGCCCCACGGTGAAATCGGCCAGGCCCGGAGTAGTAGCCGCGGCCCCGGAGGCAAGCAGGACCACTGTGTCATTGGTCGACATGCAACCATCCGAGTCCGTGCGGTCGAACGTAACGCGGGTAGCCTCGCGCAGGGCACCATCGAGTTCCGCAGACGTCAGAACAGCATCGGTGGTGAGCACAACGAGCATCGTCGCCAGTCCAGGAGCCAGCATCCCAGCACCCTTCGCCATTCCACCGATCGTGTAGCCATCCCGGACAGCGACCGACTGCTTGGAGACGGTGTCGGTCGTCATGATCGCCGCAGCCGCGTCAGCACCGCCGTCGGGCGTCAACCGTGCCGCGGCCTCGACCACACCAGGCAGCAACTTCTGCATGGGAAGCGGCTCGCCGATCAGGCCCGTGGAACACACAAGAATGTCCGAAGGACCAACACCGAGCAGCGATGCCGCCTCCTGCGCCGTCTGTTCCGTATCGATCAGTCCCTGAGCACCCGTGCACGCGTTGGCACCTCCCGAGTTCAGAACAACAGCCCGGGCAGACCCCGCCTGCACAACCTGTCGGGACCAGACCACCGGGGCAGCCACGATCCGGTTCGAGGTGAATACTGCCGCACAAGCCTGCTGCGGCCCTTCATTGACCACCATCGCGACGTCGCTTCCGCCGCTGGCCTTGAGCCCCGCAGCCACGCCGGAGGCAACAAATCCCTGAGGGGCACAGACTCCGCTAGACCGCGTGGATGTCGAGGTACTCATGGTGCAACTCCTGCCTGCGTCAGCCCCGTGTTTTCCGGCAAACCCAGGACCAGGTTCATACACTGCACAGCGCCTCCCGCCGTTCCCTTGGTCAGATTGTCCACAACAGCACTGACCACTACGCGGCCCGCATGGGAATCGAAAGCCAATTGGAGCGCAACATGATTGGATCCCAGAACAGACTTGGTACCCGGCCACTGCCCCGCCGGTAATACCGTCACGAATTCCTCCGACTCATAGACCTGACACCACACCTCGCGCAACTGCTCTGCCGAGACGCCGGGCTTGACCCGCGCCGTCGCTGTCGTCAGGATGCCGCGCGCCATCGGCGCCAGCGTCGGCGTGAATGACACAGAAACACCAGTACCAGCCATCGCAGAAAGACCCTGCTCGATTTCAGGCGTGTGCCGGTGCCCTCCGCCCACACCGTATGCCGTCATCCCGCCCATGGTTTCTGCGCCGAGCAGATGTGGTTTGACGGCTTTTCCTGCACCCGAGGTGCCAGAAGCCGAAACGATGACGACGTCGTCCGGCTCCAACAGCCCGCCAGCAAAGCCGGGTGCCAATGCCAGTAGCGCACCCGTGGGAAAGCATCCTGGCACTGCTATGCGCCGCTCGCCCCTCAGCCGCTCCCTGTAACCGGGCAGCTCGGGCAGCCCATACGGCCAGGTGCCGGCATGCCTGGACCCATAGAACTTCTCCCAGGCGTCCTGATCCTGCAGACGGAAATCCGCACCAGCATCAATCACAACGGTGTCATCGCCCAGCCCCGCGACGATCTCCGCACTGGCGCCGTGAGGCAATGCCAGAAAGACAACGTCATGACCACGCAGGTTCTCAACGCTCGTCTCCTGAACCTGACGATCGCGCAGGCTGTGCAGATGCGGCTGAAGAGCCCCCAGGCTCATTCCGGCGCTGCTGTGCGCGGTCACCGCACCGATGGTCACCTGGGGGTGAGCGGAAAGTAGCCGGAGGACCTCGCCACCGGCGTATCCGCTCGCGCCCGAAACTGCTACGGAGTAAGTCATAGAAACACCATAGCGCGTTTTTATTCGCTAGGTGTAATAACTATGCATAGCGGTCTCTGGCAGAGGGCGCCCTATCGTTGAACCGCCCCGAACCGTTCCGCCGCGAGTTCCACCGCCGCCGACCGGGCGGCACTGGCCTCCTCAGCCGTCAGTGTACGGTCCGCGCCGCGGAAGCGCAGCCCAAACGCCAGAGATTTTTTACCCTCATCAATCCCTGCCCCCTGATAAACGTCAAAGAGAGCAACGTCCTCCAGCAGTTCGCCAGCACCCTCACGCAACGTTTCGCGTACGGCCTCCGCTGGCACATCCACGGGCACCACGAGAGCAACATCCTGTGTGGCTATCGGGAACGTGGAGATGTTTCGCGCCACAATCACGTCAGCAGCAGCCTCAAACAGCACTTCAGCGTCGAGCTCCATGGCAGCCATCCGCTCCGGGAGCCCCTTAGCGGCCAGCAGCTTGGGGTGAAGCTCTCCGGCATAACCGACAAATTCACCCGAGCGAAGCGAGAGCGCAGCCGTACGACCTGGATGGAATGCCTGATGCGATCCCTGCGCAACGACCAGCTCCACTCCCAACACATCACCGACAAGCCGGGCTACATCAAGCGCATCCGTCCAATCCTGCAGGCGCGGGGAATGATCAAAGCCCGCAGGCGTGTCATGGCCAACCAGCACAGCGGCAACGTGCAGCGGCTGATCCGGCACCCCATCCACCAGAGAATCAAGCACATCATCTGCGGGCAGCCTTCCGGACTCAGGCACTACAACCGAACCCAGCGCACCGTCCGGAAGAACCACCTGACCTGCTTCATACAGGGCCAGACGGCGGAACCCACGCGAATGGTTGCGTCGTGCAACATCGAGCAGCCCAGGCAGGATCGATGTGCGCAGGAATCCCTGCTCCTCGCTCAACGGGTTCAGCAGCTTCACAGCCTGGCGTTTCGCACCTGATTCCGCGACGCCGAAAACATCGTTGTCCTGCCGGGTGACAAACGGGTATGACAGTACCTCGGTCAATCCTGAATCGGCCAACGCCTGCAGCACACGACGCCGCTGCTGCTGCACGCGGGTCAGGCCCCTCCCGGGCGGTGCTGTCGGCAGGGTCGATGGAATGGCGTCGTAACCGGTCAGACGTGCGATCTCCTCAACGAGATCCTGTTTGATCCGCAGGTCCATCCGCCAACTCGGAGGGGTGACGCGGAAGACGCCGTCGTGCTCTTCCACCCCTGCGCCCAGATCCTTCAACGATCCGCTGATCTGCTCACGCGAAAACGCCATGCCCACGAGTTCCGCGGCGTAGTTCTCAGGCAGATCGATGACAGCCGACGACGGCTCCTCACCGATGTCGGTCACGCCGTTATCGGCACTTCCCCCACCGAGGTTCACCAACAGCTCGACCACACGCTGCGCCGCTACGTCGGCAACCTGCCAGTCCACTCCCCGTTCGAAACGCTTCGACGCTTCGGAAGGTAGCTTGTGGCGACGGCGGGCACGCGCAATTCCAATGGGATCGAAGTGGGCAGATTCCACCAGCACGTCATGAGTAGTTCCGGAGACTTCCGAATGAGCGCCCCCCATGACCCCAGCGATTCCCAGCGGCCCTGAATTATCCGTAATCAGAAGGTCCTCTGCATGGAGGGAACGCTCTTTATCGTCCAGAGTCCGCAGGGTCTCCCCTGCGTTCGCGCGACGAACCACGATCGGCCCATCCAGCTTGTCCAGGTCATAGCAGTGCGTGGGTTGTCCCAACTCCAACATCACGTAATTGGATATGTCTACCGGCAAGGACACTGAACGCATCCCGGCCAGGCGCAGACGCGCTGACATCCATGGCGGCGTGGGCTTTGACGGATCGATGCCGCGCACCACTCTGGCGACGAAGCGGTCACAGCCCACGTTCCCACGAACCGGAGCCGCGTCTTCCAGTCTTACCGGATAACCCGAGTCATTCGGTTCTGGAGCGTCAATCTGCGATACCGGGTCCGTAAAAGTGCTGCCGGTGGCATGAGCATATTCCCTTGCGACACCGCGTATGGAGAAACAGTAGCCCCGGTCCGGCGTCACATTGATCTCTGCAGCTTCATCGCGCAACGCAAGAACGTCCAGTGCATCGCTACCCAGCTCTGGATCCAACCCGAGCGTGGACAACACCAGAATCCCGTCATGGTCCTCACCTATGCCGAGTTCCTTGACGGAGGCGATCATTCCGGCCGATACGTGACCGTAGGTCTTACGGGGAGAAATGCGGAAATCTCCGGGGAGGATGGAACCCGGGAGTGTGACAACAACCTTGTCACCGGGTTCGAAGTTGTGAGCGCCGCACACGATGCCCTGGACTCCCGAGGGATCAATCCCTTCTCCCGTCAGAGTCTGTGGTTGGCCTTCCGGAACAACACGCACCTGACACCAGTTGATGGTCTTGCCGTTGGACTGGGGTTCCTTCTCAGCTGAGAGGACCTGACCGACGACGATCGGCCCCTTGAGTTCATCAAGAGGACGGTGAACGTCCTCTTCCTCGAGACCGACCCTGACGAGGTCCGCCATCACGTCTTCCGCCGTCGCTGCCGCCGGCACCTGGGCATACTCCCGTAGCCAAGAAAGTGGGATACGCATTCCTAGATCTCCATCCCGAAGTGTTCGCTGAACCGGACGTCGCCCTCAATCATGTCCCTCATGTCCGGTACCTCATTGCGGAACATCAGCGTCCGCTCGATACCCATGCCGAAAGCAAAGCCGGTGTACTCGTCCGGGTCGATACCCGCGGCTTTGAGAACGTTGGGGTGCACCATGCCGCAGCCACCCCATTCGATCCACTGCGGACCGCCCTTCGCCCCGGGGTGCCAGATGTCCAGCTCCGCCGACGGCTCTGTGAAGGGGAAAAAGTTGGGCCGCAGCCTGATACGGGCCTCTTCACCGAACATCACCCGGGCAAAGTGCTCGAGTGTTCCACGAAGGTCCGCCATCGTCAGGCCCTTGTCGATGGCCAGTCCCTCAAACTGGTGAAAGACAGGAGTGTGTGTTGCATCAACCTCGTCGGTTCGGAACACCTTGCCTGGGCACAGGACATAAATGGGCACCTCACGCTCGAGCATGGAGCGAACCTGCACCGGCGACGTGTGCGTTCGCATCACCAGATGCGCTTCCGGCGGATCCACGAAGAAGGTGTCCTGCATTTCACGGGCAGGGTGGTCCGGGGCGAAGTTCAGGGCATCGAAATTGAACCACTCTGATTCCACCTCCGGCCCCTCGGCAATCTCCCAGCCCATGCCGACAAAGATGTCCGCGACGCGCTCCTGCAGGAGCGAGAGTGGGTGTCTTGCACCAGCACGGCGCCGGACGGGTGCTGCCGTCACATCCACTGCCTCTTCAACGAGGATCATCGCTTCGCGCTCCGCCTCAAGAACAAGCGTCCTTTCAGCCAGTGCAGCCGATATACGGCCACGCGAAGGACCGATAATTTTCCCGGCGGCGGATTTCTCCGACTTGGCCAGTTGCCCAATGGCCCGGTTGGCAAGACTGAGCGGCGACTTGTCACCGCTGTGGGCAATGCGGGCCACTTTAAGTTCTTCGAGGGTGGAGGCAGCGGCGATGTCCGTCAGGGCGGTCTCTACCGCAGCCTGCACAGCTGCTTCGTCAGTGGGATCGGGCACGAGGGCACCGTCTTCGGTGTGTGGCATTCGCGTTGGCTACCTGTCTTACCTATATCAGCTGGAATCGGCAATGCCAGTCTAGTTAACCACGGGCTGTCCCCGGACCGCCCACTGTGTCCCATCCCAAGGCAGGTATCAGCGCCCGCACAATCGGTAGGTCCACGGGAATCCATGGCAGGGCCAGCAGCTCCGAGAGGGAATCGCGGCCGAACCACAGAAGCTCGTCATGGTCTTCCAGCGGCGCGGGTTCGCCCTGGACAATCTCAGCCGGCCACACCCGCATGGCAGCACCGTCCGCGAGAGGCCATCCCTGCGCCAGC
This sequence comes from uncultured Micrococcaceae bacterium, assembly GCA_947502645.1. Taxonomy (GTDB): domain Bacteria; phylum Actinomycetota; class Actinomycetes; order Actinomycetales; family Micrococcaceae; genus Arthrobacter_J. Next base: position 17,867 of record CANNAD010000003.1, read on the forward strand.
GGTCCCTCAAGCTCGGAACCCAGGGTGACGCTCACGCCGAGCTCCTCCAGCAACTCACGCCGTAGCGCGTCCGAGCAGCTCTCCCCCGGTTCCACCTTCCCGCCTGGAAATTCCCACATGCCCGCCAATAATTCCGGAGCACTTCTGCGGGCAACGAGCAAACGGGTCGGATAGGACAACGAGTCAACGATAGCGCCGCCGACGATCTGCTTGAGAGGAGCGTTACTGTTCATTCCGGTGAGTCTACGGTCTCCGATAGGGTGGATTCCACGAATGCTCTGGACAACGCAGTCTGCGCGCATCCCGTTGTCCTTTTCCGGCACCGAAAGAGCTCTATGAACCCCGTTCCGCACCGTCAGGCATCCTCTCTCCAACAGGTGAAATTCGCAGTCTTCGCTCTGGCAGTCGGAGGCTTTGCCATCGGGACCACCGAGTTCTCCATCATGGGGCTGCTGCCCGAAGTTGCCGCAGGCCTGAATGTATCGATTACCGATGCAGGGGTTCTCATCTCCGCCTACGCCCTTGGCGTCGTCGTGGGCGCCCCCATTCTGGCGGCCGCCACAGCGCGGATGCCCCGCCGCAAGCTCGTGCTCGGGCTCATGGGGCTCTTCGCCGTCGCCAACGCATCGTCTTTCTTCGCCCCGTCGTTTGAGACACTCATCCTGACCCGGTTCATCTCGGGATTGCCTCATGGAGCCTATTTCGGCGTTGCCGCCCTCATCGCGGCCTCCCTCGTTGGTCCCGCCAAAAGGGCCCAGGCCGTCGGTATGGTCATGCTCGGTCTGTCCGTGGCAAACGTCGTGGGAGTCGCCGCAGTAACCTGGCTCGGACAAAATGCCGGGTGGCGTCACATGTTCACCGTCGTCGCCATTATTGGTCTACTGACAATCGTGCTGATCTACTTCTTTGTGCCCGCCCAGAACGTCCACGCCGGAGCCAGTATCCGGGGCGAACTCGGCGCGTTGACAAGCTTGCAGGTCTGGCTCACTCTCCTGATTGGAATCGTCGGTTTTGGCGGCTTCTTCGCCGTCTATTCCTACATCGCACCCACGATGACCGAAGTGTCAGGGTTCCCTGCTTCCGCGATCCCCATCATCACCTCGGTCTATGGCCTCGGCATGGTGGCAGGAAATATCATTGGCGGGAAATTGGCCGACCGCAACGTCATGGGCAGCATGTACATCATCCTCGCCCTGATCGCAGCGTCCCTGCTGGCGTTCCACTTCCTCGTGGAGATCCGTTGGACGGCCCTCGTCATGATATTCGTGGTCGGGGCAGTTGGCTCTGCGTTGGTACCCGGACTTCAGACCCGGCTCATGGACGTCTCTCCGAACGCACCGTCTCTGGCCGCGTCGCTCAACCATTCTGCGCTCAACGTCGCCAATGCTCTCGGCGCATTCCTGGGCGGTGCTGTCATAGCCTGGGGCTGGGGCTTCAAAGCGCCAGCTCTAGTCGGCGCGGTACTGGCCGTTCTCGGACTCGGAATCGCCCTGATATCAGGCAACATCGAACGGCGTCGCGAAGGTAATCAGGCTGCGGAGCCCGGCGCGACGCCGCTCGACTCTTCCCGCTAGTTTTCGACTGCCGCGCGGCGGAGATCGGGTTCGATATAAATGACCCGCGCATTAGGGACAGCAGCCCGGACACGCTTTTCCGCATCGTTGATCTCGGCGGCAATTTCGTGGCCTGAGTCCTGAGCGTCGATGGAAATTTTCGCAGCGACAAGAATTTCTTCCGGGCCAAGGTGGAGCGTCTTGAGGTGAATGATCCTGTTTTTCGCGTTCTCCTCGATCGCCTCTTCGATCCGCTTGACGTCCTGCGCTGTTGCCGACTCCCCCAGCAACAGTGACTTGGTCTCGAGCGCCAGAATAACCGCAATGACAACCAGGAGAATACCGATCATTGCCGTGCCCAATGCGTCCCAGATCCCGTTGTGCGTGATCAACGTCATGGATACGCCGAAGAGCGCAAAGACGAGACCCAGCAGGGCACCCAGGTCCTCAAGCAGGATCACCGGAAGTTCAGGGGACTTGGCGGAACGGACAAACCGGATCCAGCTCTTCTTCCCACGCACCCGGTTCGACTCGATAATGGCGGTTCGGAACGAAAAGGACTCAGCGATGATAGCGCCAATCAGGACGGCCGGCGGCACCCACCACCACGACCCCTCGATGGGGTGCGGGTCCTGCCACTTGTGATACGCCTCGTAGAGAGCGAACAGCCCACCCACGCTGAAAAGAACAATCGAAACGATGAACGCGTAGATGTACCGCTCGCGCCCATACCCGAAGGGATGTTGTTCGCTCGCCTGACGCTGGGCTCGCTTCCCACCAACCAAAAGCAGAACCTGGTTACCGGAGTCAGCAACGGAGTGGATAGCTTCCGCCAACATCGACGAGGACTGCGTCAGAACCCAACCAATAAATTTGAAGACGGCGATCGTCAGATTAGCTATAAGTGCTGCTACTACGGCCTTGGTTCCGCCACTGGCAGACATCTTTTTCCCTCTCTCAGCCACGTATATGTTTCGCCCGAAGGCTCCCGAGAAGAATACGCTAAAGAACGGAATCTCTTCGCGGTACCGCCAGTATCTGCTAGCGCTGTCGGCGTTGGGCGCGAGCCGATGCGTAGAGGCACACCGTAGCCGCTGTGCCCACATTCAGGCTCTCGGCAGCACCGTACACGGGGACGGCAACACGGTAGCTGGCCGCCGCAATTTCCTCGTCGCTGAGCCCCTGCGCCTCGTTTCCGAATAGCCACATCGTCGGGCTCTCCAAGGACGCCCGGCCGCCCTGTGGACCATCGACGGACTGTCGCTGACCCTCTACAGAAGAGCCAGGCTGGAAATGGCGCTGGGCGCTTTCATCCTGAAGAACATCAAGATCCTCAGTGCCATACCCATCCGCCGCCAGAGGTATCAGACCCGACTGCGCAGCCTGCTCGATGAGTTCGTTGAAGTCCTGTCCCACAACCACTGGAAGATGGAAGAGAGATCCCACAGTTGATCGGACCGCTTTGGGGTTATAAATGTCCACGCTGCCGGATGTGAGAATCACGGCATCGGCACCGGCGGAATCCGCGGCGCGAAGGATCGTGCCAGCGTTTCCAGGATCCTGGACCCGGCACATAACAGCCAGAAGGCGCGGCCCGCGTCCAAGAACCTCGGACAGCTGGACATCTATTGTGCGGCACACAGCGAGGACACCCTGCGGATTAACGGTGTCGGCCATTGCCGAGAGAACACCGTCCGTGGCTTCGCGCCACGAGACACCAGCCAGAAGCGCAGCCAGTTCTGGATCCCGTTCCACGCGAGCGGCCGTTGCATAGACCTCGATAACAACTCTGGCCTCCGGGGCCTGAGTGTTGTCCAGCTTCAACGCTTCCTTCACGCACTGGGGGCCCTCAACGAGAAACAGACCCTGCCGTGAACGCGCTGAACGCCCCGCAAGTTTGGCCACGTCCTTCACCCTGTCTGCACGGGGATTGGACATTGGCGCAATCTGGGGGCGCTCAGTGTTATGCATTTATGCTGTTGTCGAAACGACTACTAGTCCTGAACCTTCTGACGGGACTCTCCGCCAGCAGGCTCGAACCCGGCGGCCTTAGCCGCATCAACGCTCTCGAACCAGAACTCTGGCTCGGTCTGCTCGTACCAGGTGGAACCCGGTACGTGGTACTTGCCGGACTGGTTGCCCTTGATGGTGTAGCCAGCGGGAGCTTCGCCACCATCTGCCTTTACGGAACCTGCAGTTTTTCCAGCGGGCTTTGCGCTCTTTGCGGGAGCAGCCTTCGTGGGGGCTGCAGCGCTCTTGACCGGAGCAGAGGCAGGTGCGGAAGTGTCCGAAGGCAGTGAGCCACGGGCAACCTCAACCAGCGCTGCGAACGCGTTGGCGTCGCTGACGGCCAGCTCTGCGAGCATACGACGGTCAACCTCAACCTGCGCAGCTTTCAGACCCTGGATCAAACGGTTGTAGGTGAGGCCATTGGCGCGGGATGCAGCGTTGATCCGCTGGATCCAGAGGCGACGGAAGTCACCCTTGCGCTTGCGCCGGTCACCGTAGCTGTACACGTACGAGTGCAGCAGCTGCTCTTTGGCCTTACGGTACAGGCGTGAGCGCTGTCCACGGTAGCCTTTGGCGCGTTCCAGGATAACCCGACGCTTCTTATGGGCGTTTACTGCCCGCTTCACACGTGCCACGTGCGTACTCCTTTGATAAAACTCCCGAACAAGCGGTTGTCCATGTGGACACCATGCGGGATAGCTTGGTGGTTTTTCGGCGGGTCAAAAACCCGTCAGGGAAGGCTGAAACTAGATGCCGAGCATCTTTCTGATGTTCTTGGCATCGGCCGGAGCAACGATCTGGTCGCTGTCGAGGCGCCGCTTCAGTCGTGAAGACTTGTGCTCCAGGTAGTGACGGCGGTTGGCCTGCTGACGCTTCAGCTTTCCTGAACCGGTGAGTTTGAAGCGCTTCTTCGCCCCACTGTGGGTCTTCATCTTCGGCATCGCTACCGATCTCCTTACGTTCTTCCTCAGGCTGACGCCGTTGGGTCTTGCGGTACACGAGTCACGGGTACCGGCGGTTTATCCTGCGGTCTGGCGACGACAGGGGTCTATCACGTTATTTAGCCGGGCCCGGCTTCCCCTTGGGGGCCGCTGGCTTCGCCTTGGGCGACGGCTTGGGAACCGGCGACGGTGAAGGCTTGGCAGCTGGCTTTGCGGCGGCCTTTTCTGCCGCAGGCTTCGCGGCAGGCTTTGCCGCTGCCTTGGGTGCGGGCTTCGCTTCTGCCTTTTCACCCTGCACTTCGTCCGCCCCAACTGGCTGTTGGGGCGTCTTTTCCTCAACTGCGGAAGCCTGCGTTTCCTGGTCTTCCGACGCTGTCTCAGGAGTGCTCACCGGAGCCGCGGCCGTCACCGTTGGATTCTCGGTCGACTCTGTGTCGGCTTCGGCTGTCTCCGCGGGTGCGCTTGCCTTCTTTTTGGCCAGCTCTGCGGAGAGCTGATCGCCAATGGTCTGCGTCAACGGCTGTCCGTCGCCAGACTCATCGACACGCTTCTTGGCCTCGTTCTGGGCCTTCGCCTCGCTTCGCTGCGCTGTACGGCGCGCCTCGGCTTTGGCTTCAGCCTTGTTCTTTGTGGGCCCGATGACCATGACCATGTTGCGGCCGTCGATACGCGGTGAAGACTCAACGAGTCCAACTTCCGCAACATCTTCAGCAAATTTCTGAAGAAGGCGGATTCCCATTTCCGGACGCTGCTGCTCGCGGCCACGGAACTGGATCATGGCCTTCACCTTGTCCCCGGCAGCGAGGAACCGACGTGCGTGCCCGGTCTTCGTGTCGTAGTCATGAGTGTCGATTTTCAGGCGAAAGCGAATCTCCTTCAGAACCGTGTTTGTCTGGTTCTTGCGGGCTTCGCGTGCCTTGACCGCGGCTTCGTACTTGTACTTGCCAAAGTCCATGAGCTTACATACGGGAGGTTTGGCCTGTGGGGCCACCTCAACGAGATCAAGGTCGGACTCCGTTGCCAGGCGTAGGGCATCCTCGATACGGACAATGCCGACCTGTTCCCCTGCTGGTCCTACCAACCGCACCTCGGGAACTCGGATCCGGTCATTGATACGTGGCTCGCTAATGTGTAACTCCTGTTTGTTCGTGGTAACTGATGCCGCATACACAATGAAGAAGGCCTCCAACTGCATGCGCAATCGAAGGCCTCGAAGGTACGGTGAAAGACGTCATGAAAAAGTTTCACGACGAGCGCTACAGATACTGAGCGCTTCACCGACCGGAACCCGGCAACTCTGTATACAGGCTGACGCGGGTGGGAGAGGTCTCCGCTTGCCATTGATTGACGAATAACGCCAATCAATCGGTCTGTGTAAAGCTTAGCAGTATGACTAGCCATGATAGTAATTCCGGTGGGAATTCCACCCGCAACACCTTTGCAGCCCCCTCCGATTCGACGCCGATGTCGTCGGAGCAGCCTGAAGTTGAACAGAATCACATGAGGGACATCGCGGAAGTCGCCGCGGTCGAAGTGATTACAACAGCAGCGGTACACCTCATGAGTGCGGCTGCGGTGAAATGCGGTCTGGCGGCCGGCGAGGACGCTGAAGACCTGAAAGACCTTGATGAAGCACGCAAGCTCATCACAGCACTGGCCGGCTTTGTCACCGCTGCTGCCCCCGAGATCGGCAGCCAGCATGCTGGTCCGATTCGCGACGGCCTACGTTCGCTGCAGCTGGCCTTCAGGGAAGCGTCGAGCATCCCGGATGCTCCAGGCCAGGGACCAGGGGAAAAGTACACAGGCCCGGTCAACTGATTTCGCCGTCGCGCCTGATCGGTTCGCGTCGCTCAGTTCGTCAGACGCACCTCAAGTGAGTCCACCTTGTCAGTGAAGCGACTGTCCGATGCCAACGCGTCCTGAAGACCACTGACGACGTCCCGGACCATCTCGGCATCAAGACCAGCACTCAGCTGTAATGAAACGAGAAGTTCGGGGCCAGGCCCGCCGCCAGGTACCGCGGCACCGGCCGCTGTCCGCGAAGCAACTCCGTCTCCGGGCCGCACAACGACCCCGAGGATCGAAGGGTGCTTCGCGACAGCGGCTTCAAGCAGCGCTGCAACTTCCCGGTCCTGATAAGAGGGCGACCACACGTGTTGCTGAGCCAGGGCCCACAGGGCAGGACGTCGAACCACGAACGTGAAATCAGCGCCCGGATCCACCACCATGAGCTCGGATCCCTCAGAGACTGCTGAAAGCGCCGCTCGAGGAGCGTAGACCGCAACGGGCCTGGCCTCCGGATGCCAGGCCTGGAGCTGCGAGGCGCTGGAAAACACAGGCAGAGCCTTGCGACCGTCAGGAGCATGCAGCCAGACGAGCGCCATGTCCGCCTCTTTGTCCGCCGTCGTCCCCAGATGCCCAGGTGCTTCGGCTGCCACTTCGGCCACGATAGGAACGAAGACCCGGGCGCGGCTCAACGTGTCAACAACTCTGGCCTCGTCGCTCTCTCTGGCAACGAGACCATCGATTGCGGCCCCATAGCCGGCGTCTTGCGAGCCGTCGTCGGCGTCGAAATCGTGGAGTGGGTTCCCAGACCCAGACAGATCACGACCTGCCCAGGGAACACCCGCCGAATCGGCCATCCCCCCGGCGCGTTGCAGTGCCGCAGCAATGTGTCCTGGTAATTCTTTCGCCATCTTCGGGCTACACCCGTCCAGCCACGTCCAACGCCTCCGGCAGCGTAAAGTTCTGGGCGTACAACGCCTTACCTACAATGGTGCCTTCCAGACCCGACGGCACCAGCGACCGAAGCGCGCGGAGATCGTCAAGGCTCGAGATGCCTCCTGATGCGACGACGGGCTTGTCTGTTCTATCGAGCATCTGCTGCAGCAACTCGACGTTGGGGCCACGCAGCGTTCCGTCCTTAGTCACGTCAGTCACCACATATCGGGCGCACCCGGCATCCTCCAGACGAGCGAGAACATCCCAGAGATCCCCGCCGTCGCGCGTCCAGCCCCTCGCGGCGAGCGTCGTGCCGCGCACATCCAGCCCCACGGCGATTGCGTCACCGTAGCGATCGATGACCTTGGCCGTCCACTCTGGGTTCTCCAGGGCCGCAGTACCCAGGTTGACCCTGGTGGCGCCGAGATCGAGAGCCGCATCCAACGAGGCATCATCCCGAATCCCGCCCGAAAGCTCTACCTGCACGGACAACTCACGAACGACCCGCTTCATCAGGGGCAGATTCGAACCTCGCCCGAATGCGGCATCAAGATCCACGAGGTGAACCCACTCGGCCCCGCCGTCCTGCCAGGCCAAAGCCGCATCCAGCGGATCCCCGAACGAGGTCTCGCTCCCGGCTTCCCCCTGAACCAGGCGGACAGCCTGGCCGTCAGCCACGTCAACTGCCGGCAGAAGGACAAGTCGGTTTGATGTGATCAGATCAGTCATGTGCACAAGCTTTCGTTAGGTCAAAGTGTCAGCAGGTAAGCGGCCAGAAGCGACAGCCCTGCAAGAATCCAGAAGGCAATGATGAGGAACTTGGGAGAGTTCTGCCGGCGGAAAGATATGGCGCCGCCAATCAGCAAACCACCGAGTCCCATCAAAAGTAGGCTCACCACGGTCAGCCGACACCTTTCAGCCAGTTGTCGAGAAGCGCAGCTCCAGCGTCGCCTGACTTTTCCGGGTGGAATTGTGTGGCGGTCAGCGGGCCGTTCTCGACAGCGGCGATAAACGGACCGCCATGCTCCGCCCATGTGACCATTGGAGCCTTCATCCTCGGCTGCGTCACATCGAAATCCCATTCCTGCACTCCATAGGAGTGGACAAAGTAGAAGCGCTCAGCCTCGATGCCGGCGAAGAGTCTCGTTCCCTCCGGCGGAGCTACCGTGTTCCATCCCATGTGTGGAACGACCGGCGCACGTAGAGGCTCCACGGTTCCGGGCCACTCCCCCATACCTTCTGTACGGACACCGTGCTCGACCCCCGCCTCGAAGAGGATCTGTAGCCCAACGCAGATACCGAGGACGGGGCGCCCCCCGGCAACTCGACGACCAATCATGCGAAGAGCATCAACGCCCTTCAGACCCTCCATGACGGCGGCAAAGGCCCCGACACCAGGAACGACCAGACCATCTGCCTCAAGCACGTCCTCAGCGGAGGATCCCAACGTGACATCTGCACCCACCCGCTCCAATGCGCGAACCACGGATCGGACATTGCCCGAACCGTAGTCGAGAACTGTGATGCTCTTGCTCATAGGGCTCCTTTGGTGGATGGTATGCCGTCCACGCGGGGGTCCGGCTCAACAGCGACACGTAAGGCCCGCGCAAAAGCTTTGAACTGGGCCTCCACGATGTGATGCGGGTCCCTTCCGCTCAGCACACGCATGTGCAGGCAGATGTGGGCGTGCAAGGTGATCGCTTCGAAAATGTGACGGGTCAGCGCACCGGTGAAATGGCCTCCAATGAGGTGGTATTCCTGACCGGCAGGCTCACCCTCGTGCACGAGGTAGGGGCGCCCGGAGATATCCACGACCGCAGACGCCAAAGCCTCGTCGAGCGGGACCGATGCATCCCCAAAGCGTCGGATACCGGCTTTGTCGCCCAGCGCGGAACGCAGCACCTCACCGAGAGTAATGGCGACATCTTCAACAGTGTGATGTACGTCGATGTGGGTATCCCCCGTCGCCCGTACCCTAAGATCCATCAGCGAGTGCTTTGCCAGAGCGGTGAGCATGTGGTCAAAGAAAGGCACGGACGTACTGATCTCCGCCCGCCCTGTCCCATCAAGGTCAAGACTCACTGACACCGATGACTCGCTGGTGGCTCGTTCCAGAGAAGCCTTACGGGAGCCGGGTTCCTGTACATTCATGTGCGCGTCCTTTGGTGTAGGAATGATGGTTTGCCGCGAGGTCGACTGTCGAGTCAGGAGTCCACGAGCCTCTCCCCCTGGACCAGCTTCTCCAGCTCGTTGAGAAAACGGCTCGTCTCGTCAGCTGTACCAGCGGTGACGCGTAGACATCCGGGGATTCCGACGTCGCGAATCAGGACTCCGGCGCTCAGCAGACCTTGCCAAACCCGCCCGGAATCCCTGAGTCCGCCAAAGAACACGAAATTTGAATCTGAATCTGCTGGCTCCAGGCCGAGATCACGTAGGCCTGAAACGATCCGGTCCCGCTGGTGCTTGATGTCTTCAACATTAGCCAGCAACTCACGGGGATGTTGCAGGGCAGCGTTGGCCGTCGCCTGAGTGACAGCGGAAAGGTGATAGGGCAGTCTCACGAGACGAATCGCGTCTGCCACTTCCGGAGCTGCTGCAAAGTAGCCAAGTCTGGCTCCAGCAAGCGCGAACGCCTTACTCATGGTCCGGGAGACAATCAGGCGATCCCGGCCGGGCAGTAGCGACAGAGCGCTGGGAGTTCCCGCCTTCGCAAATTCAGCGTAAGCCTCATCGACGATGACGATGGTCTGGCTTCTCTCACCAGCCTCGTAGACAGCTTCGACCACGTCGAGCCCCAATGCGGTACCCGTAGGGTTGTTGGGCGAACAGAGAAAAACAATGTTGGGCGCATACTCAGAAACCTGGGCGGCTGCGTCCTGAGCCGTGAGACCAAAGCCCTCGCTTCGTACGCCGCTGACGTACTCGGTGTTGGTGGCACTCGCGAGTAGCGGATACATCGAATATGTGGGAGGAAATCCGAGAGCCGAGCGACCAGGGCCACCGAAAGCCTGAAGGATCTGTTGCAGCACTTCGTTGGAACCGTTGGCAGCCCAGATATTCGCCGGGGTCAACGAGTGGCCGAGGTATGCGGCGAGCGAAGTCCGCAGGGACGTGAACTCACGGTCCGGATAGCGATGCAATCCATGGACTGCATCCTGAACTGCCGCCCGGATAGCTTCCCTGACCTCCGCAGGAACACCATGCGTGTTCTCATTGACGTTGAGAAGCACGTCAGCGTCAATTTGCGGGGCACCGTACGGCTCACGGCCCACTAAATCCGATCGCAGCGGCAACTTGTTCAGTCGATCCAGCTTCTCACTCACTACGTAAGCTTAATTGACACCTGACCCGATGCGAAAACGTGGCACGTCATGACGACCACGCCGTGATACACAGACGCCGGATTATCGGGACACCGGCACAAATACCTGCTGGCCAGCCTGAACCGTTGAGGTTCCCAGGTAGTTGAGCTCAACAATTTCAGAAACGACGTCACGGGGATCACGGTCCGGAGAGTACTCCAACGCCAGGTCCCAAAGAGTTCCGCCACTGGGAACGCTGACGCTCACGGTTTCGGTTGGATTGACATCCCCGAATGCGGAAGCCATTGCCGGGGCGGTAAAGAACCCGACCAGGGTCAGAAGTGATGCCGCGAGGATCATCAGCGGAAGACCGATCAGGACCAGACGGCCCCTCCGGGTCAGGGACAGCGGAGCCTGTTCGATGAAAGCAGGACGCCTCTGGCCTCCGAGAGCCAACGATTCAGTCAACATGTCAACACCTTTCCTCGTCTATGTGTTCGAACAGCTGCGCTTCAAACGCTCATTACTAGAACACATATTCTATTCTTACACACTTTTATAGCACTGGTGATCGAATGCCGTCGAGAGTTTTTCGAACAGATGTTTGAAAACTTCTCCCGGGCCACATAGGCTGTTGGCAGTACTCAGCATCGGATCATGGAAAGAACTTCACCATCCGGCACTGACATTTTTGCTGACCGGGATTCGTACCTCGCTTGATTCCGGCGAGGACAACACAGTGGAGGAAGTCGAATGACAGCCGCAGAGGCACACACCGAATCAGGAAAATCCGTTCGGTCTGCCGCGCCCCGACCATTGACACCCCGTCAGAGCAAGATCCTCGAAACCATTCGGGATTCTGTGGCGCGGCACGGCTATCCGCCGTCGATGCGCGAGATAGGCGACACTGTGGGCCTCGCGAGCCTGTCCAGTGTTACGCACCAGCTGGGACGGCTGGAGAAGCTCGGGTACATACGTAGAGACCCCAAGCGCCCCCGCGCCATGGAGGTCCTGGATACTGCCACACCTCAGATGCCGGCGCAGTCAGCAAAAGGTTCACCGGCCAGATTCCCCGAGGCCAGCCCCGCCAACGAGGCTGGAACCCTCGCAGCTCTGCCGTCGGCCGGTTCTGAGCCTGCACTCGTTCCGCTGGTCGGCCGGATTGCTGCCGGTGGCCCCATTCTTGCCGAGCAGGCCGTCGAAGATGTCATGCCGCTTCCCCGTCAACTGGTCGGACACGGGGAACTCTTCATGTTGAAGGTCTCGGGGGACTCCATGATCGATGCTGCCATCTGCGACGGAGACTGGGTGGTGATACGTCGGCAGGCCACGGCAGAGAACGGCGACGTCGTTGCCGCCCTGCTTGATGACGAAGCAACGGTGAAAACTTTTCGCCAGCGGGACGGACACACCTGGCTGCTGCCGCAAAACACGCAGTACGAGCCCATCCTCGGTGACCACGCCACCGTCATGGGTAAAGTCGTCTCCGTGATGCGTTCGCTCTAGCAGCTGCTAGGTTTCATCCGATGTAGCAAGCCGTTTCAACACCCCGAGGACCGTGTCCCTGTCCGTAGTGGACCAGAACGGCGGGAGCGCAGCTCGAAGAAACCCACCGTAGCGAGCCGTCGCCAGGCGCGAATCGAGAATCGCCACAACCCCGCGGTCGTCGTCACTGCGAATGAGGCGTCCGGCGCCCTGTGCCAGTTTCACTGCGGCCTGCGTAGCGGCAACGCCCATGAAACCGTTGCCGCCAGCCTTGGCAACCGCCCGCGTGCGGGCCGTGGTCAGCGGATCGTCCGGCCGTGGGAAGGGGATCTTGTCGATGGTCACCAATCGGCAGGAGTTCCCCGGAACATCGACTCCCTGCCACAGGGACAACGTTCCGAACAGACAAGTATCCGGCTCAGCGCCGAACTGCTCGATGAGGGCTGCCATCGTCGACTCGCCCTGACACAGGATGGGAAAATCGACTTTCCTGCGAAGCAACTCAGCCGCCTCTTCTGCTGCCCTACGTGACGAAAACAGTCCCAGCGCACCGCCTCCGGACGCCTTGAGGAGAAGCTCCAGCTCCTCCAACTGCGCCGCGTTGTCGTGCCTACCTGGCGCGGGTAGATGGCCTGCGACGTACAGAACTCCCTGTTGGGGATAGTTGAATGGCGATCCCACGTCTGCCCCGGTCCAGGAGGGTGCGCCCGGACCCGCGAGCCCCAACCCCCCGGCCACAGGCCCGAACTCGGCCCCGATTGCGAGGGTTGCCGAGGTCAGGATTACGGTGTGGTCCTCGAACAGTCCCGAGCGGAGCTTCCCCGCTACCGACAACGGGGCGACGTGCAGTATTGCCGGCTGCGACTCGTCCGGCGCCGAATAGCCGACCCCCGGAGAGAAAGTGCTGGCGCGGGTTGCCCACACAACCTCCCCCGCGTTCGTCGCATTGATGATCCGCTCACAGAGCTCAAGGATGGCCGCCACACGAGAGCGGGCCGTCTGCTTTCCTCCGTCTGGCGTCCCTCCGGCTTCCTGTTTGGAGTCGGACAGAGCCACTCGACACGCTTCGCGGACCAAAGACAGGGCTTGTTCCTGTTCCTCATTCAGCCCCGCAGACATCAACCCTGAAGGTATGCCGGTGATCGAATTCTCGAAGTAGCGGCCAGCCGCTGACAACGCTTCAACGCTCGCGTTCGTGTGCTTCCGCATAGACGACGCCGCCGCTGTGATCAGGCTCGCTGACAGTTCACCGGTGACGGCCCCCGTGACGCGATCCTGCAGCTCGTGGGCTTCATCAATCACCACGACCTCGTAGTCGGGCAGCACCGCGAGCCCCTCGAACGCGCTGATAGCAAGCATCGCGTGGTTGGTGATCACGATGTCCGCATCTGCTGCGTCCGCTCTCGCCTGCTCACTGAAGCATTCCTGCGCTACGGGGCATTTCTGCGCCCCCAAGCATTCCATGGCTGTGACGGAAACCTGGCGCCACGCCTTGTTGCTCACTCCAGGGCGCAACTCATCGCGGTCGCCTGTTTCAGTTTCCGCCGCCCATTCACGTAATCGGACCACTTCGCGGCCAAGCGCGGTACCAGGCCCTGTTGACGGCGATGGATGCGTGACAGCTGCATCTTCGCCCATGAGGAACAAGCTTTCCTGGTCGTCCTCTTCCGGGAATCCGCCGTCCGTCTTGTGCTTGCACACATAGTTCCCGCGCCCCTTCAACAGTGCGATGTCGATCGGCCGGTCCAGCTCGGGTTCCAGAGACTTCAGGAGACGAGGGAGATCCCGCCCGACGATCTGGGATTGAAGCGCCAGGGTTGCGGTGGACACCAGCGCAGGTTTGTCACTGTTTTGGGCGTGGACTATCAATGGAATCAGATAGGCCAACGACTTGCCGGTACCCGTTCCAGCCTGGACCAGCAGGTGCCTACCCGCTTCTATTGCGTCAGCTACCTGGCGAGTCATTTCGTGCTGACCAGTTCGGCGTTGTCCGCCCATTGACACTACTGCTGTCTCGAGCAGCCTCAGCGCTTCGGATTCATCAGTCTCAGCCATTGACGTGGAAGGGCTCCAGATCCGCTGCGAGACTCTCTTTCACCATCACGTCCAGCTTTGTACCCGCATCAGTGTGTTCCAGTGAAATAATTTCGGCATCGGCCGAATGCAATCTACTGACGATGTCGCCGCGTTCATAGGGCACCATCAGGTGGAGGCGGACGGCTGGTCGGGGAATGGATGCGCTGATGGCTGCCGCAAGTTCCGCGATGCCCTCCCCCGTGCGTGCTGAAACAACAATGGTCCGTGATTCCTTGCTGCGGACCCTGTCGATAGTGAAGGGTTCCGCGGCGTCCGCCTTGTTCAGGACGATTATTTCGGGGATCTTTCTGGCGTCCACTTCTGCCAGGACAGCGCGTACGGCCGCGATCTGACCCTCCGGATCCGGGTGGGAAACGTCCACCACGTGAAGGATCAGATCTGCGTCCGCTATTTCTTCAAGCGTTGAGCGGAAGGCCTCGACCAACTGCGTCGGCAAGGACCTGACGAACCCGACAGTATCGACGAGCGTGTATCCAAGGCCGTCGGGCGTTTCCGCCCTCCGCACGGTCGGATCCAGAGTCGCAAAAAGCGCGTTCTCCACCAAAACTCCGGCGCTCGTCAGCCTGTTCAACAGGGATGACTTGCCCGCGTTGGTGTAGCCGGCAATAGCCACAGAGGGCACGCCGTTCCGATGCCGATTGGACCGTTTCGTTTCGCGCGCGGGTTTCATCGCTGCGATCTCGCGGCGAAGTTTTGCCATTCGCGTGCGAATTTTGCGGCGGTCAAGTTCAATTTTCGTTTCACCAGGTCCCCTGGAGCCCATTCCCGCACCGGCTCCGCCGACCTGGCCGCCAGCCTGACGAGACATGGACTCGCCCCAGCCGCGCAATCGCGGAAGGAGGTACTCCAGCTGCGCCAACTCCACCTGGGCCTTGCCCTCACGACTTTGGGCATGCTGAGCAAAGATGTCCAGGATCAGCGCGGTCCGGTCGATGACCTTGACCTTGACGATGTCTTCGAGGGCACGTCGTTGTGAAGGTGCCAGCTCACTATCGACAATGACTGTATCCGCCCCGCACGCCTGCACGACGTCCTTGAGCTCCTGGGCCTTGCCGGAGCCAAGAAAAGTACCTGGATCCGGCTTCAACCGCCGCTGGATGATCCGATCCAACACCTCGGAACCGGCAGTCTTGGCCAGTGCCGCAAGCTCGTCCAGAGAGTTCTCCGCATCAACTGCCGTCCCCTCAGTCCACAAGCCAGCCAACACCACCCTCTCCAGGCGGAGTTGGCGGTACTCGACCTCAGTGACGTCTTCCAGCTCGGTAGACAGACCTGCCACACGCCTCAGGGCGTTGCGTTCCTCAAGATCCTGCTGGGCGCCGTCGTACTCGGAACCCGCACCACGCGTTGTGACATCGTCAGGCGAAGACGTGCGAGGGGAATCTGCGGTATCTCTACCCAGAATGCGGTCGATAACCGCCTGAAGTTCTGCCGGCCCCAAGTTGTCCTGATCCGGGGTGGACTGATTGTCGTCGCTGGTCATGCTCTCCTTCAAAGAATCCTGGACCATCATTCTACCGGCGAGCACTGTCAAAATCAGTGTTTCGACCATGGTTCCACTATTCTGGCCTGTTATGGACTCCCAACACTATTTCAGCGAGCAGCCGAGCGGAACAGCGACCCGGAGGCCCCTGAAGGTTGTACTGGACGGCAAGGAACGCCACGTCTACACAACGTCTGGAATTTTTAGCCCCGGAGGCATCGACAAAGGGACCGCAGTGCTTCTATCGGAGGTACCGGATCCCCCCGTCCGAGGAAATCTGCTCGATGTTGGGTGCGGGTGGGGCCCTCTGGCCCTGACCATGGCACTGAAATCTCCAGAAGCCACAGTGACGGCCGTGGACGTCAACGAACGAAGCGTGGCCCTGACATCGGACAACGCCAGGGAAATCGGTCTCGACAACGTATTCGCCTCAACCCCCGAGGACGTCGATTCCCACCTGACGTTCGACACAATCTGGTCCAATCCTCCCATCAGGATCGGCAAGGCAGAGCTCCATGCGCTACTTCTGAAGTGGCTGCCGCGGCTCACCCCCGGTGGAATCGCATGGCTTGTCGTACAGAAAAACCTGGGAGCAGATTCGTTACAACGCTGGCTGGCAGATGAGCTGGGCGACGGCTGGTCCGTGCTGCGCCACAGCAGCGTAAAGACTTTCCGGGTTCTGCAAGTCTCACGGGTCCAGGACCTGGCGCGGGGTTAGCTCAGAACGCCCTCGGCCACGATGACCGCCGGGCCTGAGAGCTCGACGTGCTCGCGTCCATCCGCTCCCGGGAAGAACCTCACCCCGACAACTCCTCCAGGAAGCTCAACCCGCCACTCATCCGGCGCCGTGTCTCCCGCCCAGAAGCGCGTGGCAGCAGCAGCCGCACAGGCGCCAGTTCCGCACGAGAGAGTCTCTCCGACTCCTCGTTCGTGGACGCGCATCTCTAGCCGACCCACTCCGTTGTCCACCAGCGGCTCACCCGGAACCACATATTCAACATTTGTTCCGGACGGGGGAACAGGTTCTACTTTGGGCTGCACTGTCAGAACGGCTGCCTGCAACTCCAACGGGTTGGCAAGAGCCACCACTGTGTGCGGATTACCCATGCTCACGGACAATGCTGGGCGATCAACACTCAGTCCGACGGTGTCTACCAGAGAATCGGATGCCCGTGACGCCGCAAGTTCGGGGAACAGGAAGCTCCACGGTCCCATATCCACGGAGTACCCGTCCGGGCTTCGGGACACGGTCTTGAGACCGCCACGCGTTCCGATGTTCACGGGAGCCTCATCAAGGCCACCTATGAGGCCCTTCGTGATGAGGAAATGAACGAATACCCGGACCCCGTTTCCGCACATCTCGGACAGTGAACCGTCTGCATTGCGGTAATCCATGAACCATTCTGCATCGGGATGTTCCTGCAGGATGGCCCTGCCTTCTGGCAAGGTTGACGAGCGCACGGCCAGAATCAGACCGTCAGCACCAATTCCGGTGTGACGCTGGCAGAGGGAAGCCACCTGTTGGGGAGTAAGGGACAATTGCGCGTCCGGGTCTGAGACAAGAATGAAGTCATTGCCGGTGCCGTGTCCTTTCGCGAAATTCAGGCATTCAGGAAGATCCGACATTGTTCTCACAGTTGCTGCCCTTCTCCACTCGTATATTCGCGCACCATTCCGGCCGCGATCCCCGCGCGCTCGGGATCCCGCCACGGGACCCACCGAATGCGGTCATCGCCGCGAAACCATGTTCGCTGCCTGCGGGCCAGTTTACGTGTGGCCACCGTGGTTTCCTCAACTGCCGTTTCAACGCTTGCCTCGCCGTCCATCACGCGAAGAAATTGTGCATACCCCAGGGCACGGGAAGCGGTCTTGCCTGATCGAAGACCCATCGGCTCCAGCCGGCGAACCTCATCCAGCAGCCCCCTACGCTCCATCAGGGATGCCCGCTGGGCCAGGCTCGGGGCGAGTTCAGCGGACTCCGCCTGAAGACCGATCTGTATCGTCGGCTGTGCATACTCCCGTCGAGGCATGTACGAACTGAATGGGCGCCCGGTAAGAACTTGCACTTCAAGGGCCCGAATAATGCGCCGCGCGTCGTACAGCCTCGCAGCAGACACTGGATCCACGGCCTCCAGCCGGGCCCTCATGGGTTCCAGACCAGTTCTTTCCATATCGGACTCGAGCTCTGCCCGAATGTCAGGATCTGTTCCGGGGAACTCCAGGATGTCCAATGCTGCTCGCACATACAGCCCGGATCCCCCAACCAGGATCGGGTACCGCCCCCGCTGCCGAATATCATCGATGCACGCACGGGACTGCGACTGAAAGTCAGCGACGCTCGCCTCATCACTGACCTCCAGAATATCCAGAAGATGGTGCGGAACGCCGTCGCGTTCGCTCAGACTAAGTTTGGCCGTGCCGATATCCATGCCTCGGTAGAACTGCATGGAATCCGCATTGATCACTTCCCCACCGAGTTCGTGGGCAAGGGTCAGCGCGAGCTCAGACTTTCCCGTTCCGGTCGGTCCGACGACGGCTATGACGGGTAAATTATCCACGACGGGCAGGTAGCGAGGGCATTCCGAGGGAAACGCCCTTACCGGGAGCTCCAGGCGCCGGCGCACCGCAGGAATCCGCCTGTGCACGGTCCCATGCGTCGCCCGCCCGGGAGCGCCGGACGCTGTAATCTGCATCCGAGGCAGGATCGGCGATCAGGTGGAAAGAGGCAGCCTCTGTCACCGTTACGGTCACCACGTCTCCAGGACGCGGCACCTCTTGACCCTGGGGAACCGAGAAATGAACCAGCCGCTGGTCCCGCGACCGGCCCGAAAGCCGACCTGTTTCATCGGACTTCCGCCCTGACCCGGCTGTCACCATGATTTCGACGATGCGCCCGACCTGCTGGGCGTTCTCCTCAGCCGCGATGCGGTCCTGCAGCGCTGTGAGCCTCTCGAATCGCTCCTGCACCACTGCCTTGGGCAACTGGTCAGGCAGGTCAGCCGCCGGTGTACCCGGGCGGGCCGAGTACTGGAACGTAAACGCGGTCGCAAAACGCGACTGTTCGACGACGTCGAGCGTTGCCTGAAAGTCCTCTTCCGTCTCGCCGGGAAAACCGACGATGATGTCAGTGGAAATGGCCGCATCGGGCATCCGTTCCCGAACCCTGTCCAGGATGCCCAGGAATTTCTTGGACCTGTACGACCGGCGCATATCCTTGAGCACCTTGTCTGATCCCGACTGCAGCGGCATATGAAGCTGCGGCATGACATTGTGGGTTTCCGCCATAGCGTCAATGACATCGTCCGTAAAAGCTGCCGGATGGGGACTTGTGAACCGAACCCGTTCCAGTCCTTCGATCTCACCGCACGCCCGAAGCAGCTTTCCAAACGCCTGCCGGTCGCCAAATTCCACGCCGTATGAATTCACATTCTGGCCCAGAAGCGTCACTTCGATAGCGCCGTCGTCCACCAGCGCCTGAATCTCCGCCAGAATCTCACCTGGCCGCCGGTCACGTTCCTTCCCCCGGAGGGAGGGAACGATACAAAAAGTGCACGTGTTGTTGCAGCCGACGGAGATGGAGACCCAGCCCGAATAGACTGCATCGCGCTTGGTGGGCAATGTCGAGGGAAAGACGTCGAGAGATTCCAGGATTTCCAGCTGGGCTTCGTTATTGTGACGCGCGCGTTCCAACAACGCTGGCAACGACCCAATATTGTGCGTCCCAAAGACTGCGTCCACCCACGGCGCCTTGCGTAGGATCGTCTCCCTGTCCTTCTGAGCCAGACAGCCGCCAACGGCAATCTGCATCCCGGGACGGTCCGCTTTCACCGAGGCCAGCATCCCGAGATTTCCGTAAAGTTTGTTGTCCGCATTTTCACGCACGGCGCACGTATTGAGCACGACGACGTCGGCCTGTTCGTCTCCGGCAGGCGTATAACCAGCTTCCTCCATGAGCCCAGCGAGACGCTCGGAATCATGGACGTTCATCTGGCAGCCGAACGTGCGCACGTGATAGGTACGCTCAGTATCGGCCAGGGGCGATTCAGGGACAGGAATGGTCAAACTCACCTGTCAAGGATAAGACCTACGCGCGGATGCACCACAATCCGGATCAATACCACCCGCGGTTCTCTGAATGGTCCCATGCTGCGCAAGGGCTCCCGTACCGACCAGCGATATAACCGAGACCCCAGTTAATCTGTGTTCTGAAATTTGTGCGCCAGTCGGCACCAGCGGACTGCATCTTCGATCCCGGATATGCCTGGGGAATCCCATAGGCCCCGCTGTACGGGTTCTGAGCGCTGGTGCGCCAGCCGGATTCACGGTTCCACAGGTTGACCAGACAGCGGAATTCGCTGGTGTCCCAGCCAAAGGACGCCATTCGTGACTGCGCGTAGGCCTGGGCAGCCGCGGGATCATCCACAACGACGGGCTCCGGAGCCGGCGGGGGCGACGGTACTGGGGCGGGCTGCGGCGGCTGCGGAGTCGGCACAGGGGCAGGCTCGGGCGGAGTCGGAAGCTGCGGCGCAGGCTGCGGCGCCGGAACTCCCGGCTCGTCGGAGCCGGGATTTCCTGGTGTGGGGGCCGGTCGCGGTGCAGGCGGCGGCACCGGTGAAGTGGGTGCGGCGTCGTCCTGCTGGCCGCCATCGTTACGTGCTGCCTCGCGGGCTGCTTCCTGCTGCTGACGATATGCCTCCTGAGCAGCGAGACCGTTGATTCGCGCTTGTTCAAGTTCCGCCGTAGTGCCTTTGAGTTCAGCGAGTTGGGCGAAAAGCAGAGCACTCGTCTTTTCCTGTTCGGCAACTGCCCTGCGGGCCCGATGATCCGCAGACTCAGCGGTCTCAAGCGCCTCCTCGGTCTCTTCACCCTGCTCCGCGACGGCCTCCTGAACGGCGAGCTGCTGTTCCTTCAAGGATCGGGCAACGCTTTCTGCCGCCCTGGAGTCAGCGTAGAGCGCATTCGTACGTCCACCGACAATGTTGGTCATGGCCAGCCGGTTGGCCGCTTCCACTGCATGGTCCGCGTCAAGGAGCAGTAACACCTCAGGACTGGTTGAGCCGGTCTTGTATGCCTGAGCGGCAATCCCACCCGCCCGATGCTTCAGTTCCTCGGAAGTACGGACCGCATTTTCGTACTTCTCGTCCAGAAGAAGAAGCCTGCGCTTGCCCGACTCGAAAGCCGCGACCGCTTCACGGTGGGCTGATTCAGCCTGCACAGCCTTGTCCCCGGCACTGCCCGCCTGTTGTCTGAGATCACCAAGGAGACGCTCTACCTCTGAGATCCTCTCGGCAGTAGCCGACTCGTTGCCTTTGGCCGCCCGAATTTCGTCCCACGTAGGGATTTCAGAACCCGCAGCGGGCGCCCCAGCACCCAGAAGGGAGGCCAGCATAGTGGCAGCAACACAGTGGACGACGGCGACACGCCGCAATCTCTTCAACTTCAGGCTCAACTTGATCATAACGACGATCAGACTACAGCCAGAATCAGTCAACGACCAGCCCGGCTACTGCGGCCAGTCCGACGACGACTCAGCAGGATCCTCGTACACAGCCTCGCACTCGTCCGCGACGAGCCTGAACGCAAGACCCGCGCTGTACCCCTTTCGTCCGAGCATGCTGACAAGCCGCCGCACCGTTTTATCTCGACCGCCGCGATCCTGGGCGCTGAAGTTGGAAGGCATCTTGCGTCGGATAAGTTGACGCGCGTGCTCGAGTTCATCCTCTTCAGAAAGCTGCTCCAGAGCACCTTCGATGTACTCGGCGGGAACTCCCTTTTCAGCAAGTTCCCGCCGTAACGCGCTACGCGACAGCGATTTGGTCCTGGAGCGGCTATCGACCCAGAGGCGGGCAAAAGCAGAGTCATCGATGAGCCCAATCTCTTCAAAGTAGCTCAGCAACGGGTCCGCTATATCCTCGGGGACGTCGCTATCCACGAGTTTCTGCTCGAGTTGCCACCGCGTTTTTGGCGCCGTCGACAGCTGACGGAGCAGCAGCGAACGTGCCCGCTGTTCTGGAGAAACCGTAGAGCCATCACCGCCGCTATCAGCTGCTCGGGACTTACCTTTGCCTGATGCGAAGGCAGCCATGGATTAGGTCGTGTCGCCGCCGACGGCCTTGAGCTTCGGCGCATCTCCGGCGTCATCCGTTGGAGGAACCCCGATACCCATTTTTTCCTTGATGCGGCGTTCGAGTTCATCTGCCAGATCCGGGTTGTCACGCAGGAACGTCCGCGCATTTTCTTTACCCTGACCGAGTTGGTCGCCATCGTAGGTAAACCAGGCGCCCGACTTCTTGACGAAGCCCTGTTCAACACCTACGTCGATCAGGCCTCCCTCACGGGAGATGCCCTGCCCATAGATGATGTCGAACTCGGCCTGCTTGAACGGCGGAGCCATCTTGTTCTTCACAATCTTTGCGCGGGTACGGTTACCCACGGCGTCCGCACCCTGCTTAAGGGTCTCAATCCTACGAACATCGATTCGCACCGAAGCGTAGAACTTCAGCGCTTTACCACCGGTTGTTGTCTCCGGGCTGCCGAAGAAGACACCGATCTTTTCGCGCAACTGGTTGATGAAGATCGCAGTGGTCTTGGACTGGTTCAAGCGACCGGTGATTTTCCTCAGCGCCTGGCTCATCAGCCGGGCCTGCAAGCCAACGTGGCTGTCGCCCATGTCACCTTCAATTTCAGCGCGGGGAACAAGTGCTGCAACGGAGTCAATGACAACAATGTCCAACGAACCTGATCCGATGAGCATGTCCATAATTTCCAGGGCCTGCTCGCCTGTGTCCGGCTGAGAAACCAGAAGTGCGTCGGTATCCACACCAAGCTTCTTGGCATATTCCGGGTCCAGGGCATGCTCCGCGTCAATGAACGCCGCAATGCCGCCGTTGCGCTGTGCGTTGGCCACCGCATGCAATGCGACGGTTGTTTTACCGGACGATTCAGGACCGTAGATTTCTACCACGCGGCCCCGAGGAAGCCCGCCAATGCCAAGGGCAACATCCAGTGCTATTGAGCCGGTGGGAATGGTCTCGACAGGCGCCCGGACATCATCCCCCAGCCGCATGACGGATCCCTTGCCGTACTGCTTGTCGATCTGCGCCAATGCCGCTTCGAGAGCCTTCGCTCGATCTGCCTGCGTTGCCATGTCTCACCTCATGTCTACTTGGGCCCGTGATGGCCCGTTGATGTTCTCAGTCAGACGGTAGTCGCCGGGACTGACAAAATCTCCTCCGGGTCCGTCATTGTGGACAACTCGGGCCGGCACCTCTGTGGACCCTCGCCTCCGAGTGTACCGACATCCGAACACCTGTTCGAATAACTTCGGCGGTGTGTCCCCGATCCTTCCGCGGCCTGGACGCGTTCACGAGGTCGGTTTAATGTCTCTACCCAGTCGGCGCGCCGGGGGAACATCCTGCATTTCGCAGATCGCCAACCACACGCGGCGCGGATCTTCGCCAGCTTTCAGCGCAGATTCTGCACTGACTCCTCCAAGTTCGGCAAGCACCAGGCTCCGGGCGAGAACCCTCGAATAACCCGCTCCGAACTCGTCATCCATAAGCTCCCAGAATTTACTTGTTCTCACAGTTCAATGCTCTCACGACTGATCGATCCGGGAACCGCCCAGCGGGTACGGTGCTGGACCAATGAGAGCACCAGATGTGAAGCCCCACACACTCCCCTAGAATGACTCCATGATCGAACAAGGCGCGGACGCGGTGGAGGGTGCTGCTGATGCAGCCATTAAGGCATTGGAACAGCAGCTGAGTATTCTCTGGCGCCGCGCGCGCTCGAATTCACACAAGGTTGCACGCCGTGTCCACCCGGATATGGAGCCCGCGGCCTACGGCCTGCTGGTGATCCTGCAGCGAACAGGAGCGATGCGGCTCACCGACCTCGCCTCCGACGTCGGAATCGGCAAGCCGTCAGTGAGCCGACAGATCACCATGCTGGAACAACTCGGACTGGTGCAGAAAGCAGCTGACCCTCAAGACGGGCGCGCTCAGAGCATCAGCCTGACGCCGCTTGGTGCAGACCGGCTGGCTACAGCGCAGTCCGGCCGTAAGGATGCGTTCCGTCATCTGATGGAGGACTGGTCCACGGCAGATATTCGCGATCTCGCCCGGTTGTTGGATCAACTCAACGAGACGTACACCCGCGACAACTACTGAGAGCGGAACAATGAAAAGGGGCCCGCAGAAATATTCTGCGGGCCCACTACATCACTGACTTAAATCGAGGAGGACGCCAGGTCCTTGCTCAAGCTGCCAGGCACCTCGTCCGGGATCTCACCCGTGAACTCCCTGGAGAACTCCTGCGGCACCGTATCCGGCACGGCAACGCCTTCCGCAACAGCCAAACGTTCACTGACTTCCCGGAGCATCAAGGACAGCGGAATGTCGAGGGCACTGCAGATGGAAGAGAGCAATTCTGACGACGCCTCCTTCTGGCCTCGTTCGACCTCACTCAGATAGCCGAGTGACACACGCGCACTGTGCGATACCTCACGCAGTGTGCGGCTCTGACGTTGGCGGACATCGCGCAGTACGTCGCCGATCTCATGACGTAGAACTACCATCTTGCGCTCCTTCGGCTCGCCCGGTGCATCGTCTGCCAACCCTACATCCCGCCAACGGACCACTCCGTTTACGGATACGGGTTGCTTTACCATGTGTATCGCCTTGCTCCTCGAGTGGATGGGCGGCCTTCCGGCCGTCCGTGGTATTCAGGACCGTCTACAGTATCACCTGCAGATACATGGATAACCTCTGGGCGGGTGGATTTGTTCCCTGACCATCCGACCGCGTACAACGCTACCGGCTCCACAGTGTCGTTGTCCTGCTTGTGACCCTATTCGGTCTGCGCCCGCAGGAAGGTCAGGAGCAATTCGAGAGAAGCCGCCGTCGTTTTCTGCCGGATCTGCTCCCGGTTTCCGGCGAAATGGTACTCAGCCACCTCGGAATGCCCCGGTGCTGTAACAGCAACGAACACCGTTCCCACCGGCTTGCCATCGTGCGCAAGCGGTCCAGCTACACCCGTGGTGGCCACAGCAAAATCCGCGTCCAGGACCCGACACGCACCGGCGGACATCGCCAGTGCTACCCGCGCATCTACCGAGCCGACTTCATCCAGTAGCGCCGCATCCACACCGAGTACCGCTGTCTTCACCGAATTCTGGTAGGCCACAATGCCTCCCTGCAGTGCGCCGGACGCACCGGACACGGCCCCCAGTACCGAACACACCATTCCTGCGGTCAGAGATTCGGCGGTCGCAATCGTCACACGCCGGCCCACGGCCTCGTGGACAATAGCCTCCGCCGCCCCCAGATCTCCGCTCACACTTCTGACTTCTTTCCGCGACGAAGGCTTACAGCCTTGATGATGTAATCGACGCCGGTGACTACCGTGATGACCAGCGCCGCCAGCATCACAACTCCAGCCACCCATTGCGCCCAGCTACCCACCAGAGATACCAGCGGGAGCAGGTAGAGGAAGATGGCCAGCGTCTGCACTACGGTCTTCAATTTGCCGCCTCGCGATGCAGGCATGACCCCATACCTGATCACGACAAAACGCAGAAGGGTTATTCCGATCTCCCGCGCGAGAATGACTATGACAACCCACCACCACAGTTCATCCAGCACTGCCAGCATCACCAGCGCAGAACCGATCAGCAGCTTATCCGCAATCGGATCAGCAATTTTGCCGAAATCCGTGATGAGACCCCGACTACGAGCCAAGTCGCCGTCGAGCTTGTCCGTATAGATGGCCACAGCAAACAGCCCGACCGCCAACCAGCGGGCCACGCCGTTTTCCGGCTCCAGACCCGGGCTGTCGGCGAGCAACGCCCACACAAAGAACGGAACCAGCACGATCCGCACTACTGTCAGCACATTGGCAATGTTCAGGACGGGTACGGGGCGCTCAGTCTCATTCACAGTTCAAGGCTACCGTCCGGTGAGGGACCAGGCATCCTCGTCGTCTTCGTCACCACCGCTACCGTCAAAGTAGTCCACGGATTGCGGTCGGGAATCAAGATCCTGCGCCACTTCATCCCGGTAGTGGTCCGGCTCCTGCATGGAGCCGTGATTGGCATTTGCATTCTCGGCCAGCGCCGCTGTGCGCGGGTCAGCTGCCGCCCCACGCCCGCCGTCGGACTCCCCCGGGCTATCCGGCGGAGTCTCACCGCGCATAGCGGCCAGGGTGGCTGCAAGATCATCCGGCTGAACCAGTACGTCGCGTGCCTTCGAGCCCTCAGATGGCCCAACCACTCCGCGCGACTCGAGCAGATCCATGAGCCGCCCTGCCTTGGCGAAGCCCACCCGCAGCTTGCGCTGAAGCATGGATGTTGACCCGAACTGGGTTGTCACCACAAGCTCTGTGGCCTGCAGCAGAACATCAAGATCATCGCCGATGTCCGCGTCGATCTGCTTCTTCGGCGCATCCACGGTGACGTCTTCGCGGTACGTGGCCTGCAGCTGCCCCTTCACATGCTCCACAACGCGATGGATTTCCGACTCGGTCACCCAAGCACCCTGAACGCGAATGGGTTTCGAAGCGCCCATCGGGAGGAACAGGGCGTCTCCCTGACCAATCAGTTTCTCCGCGCCGGGTTGGTCAAGGACCACTCGGGAGTCGGTCACCGAGGACGTTGCGAACGCCATCCGCGACGGGACGTTGGCCTTGATCAGACCCGTTACAACGTCAACAGATGGACGCTGGGTTGCCAGGACGAGGTGGATGCCGGCCGCACGGGCCAGCTGGGTGATCCGCACAATGGAATCTTCAACATCGCGCGGCGCGACCATCATGAGGTCGGCCAGCTCATCCACGATCACCAGCAGGTACGGGTAGGGACGAATGACGCGCTTCGACCCCGCAGGGGGGACAACTTTGCCGTTGCGCACGCCCTTGTTGAAATCGTCGATGTGCTTGAATCCGAAGTTCGCGAGGTCGTCATAGCGCGTATCCATTTCGCGAACAACCCATTGCAGCGCCTCCGCAGCCTTCTTGGGGCTCGTGATGATGGGCGTGATCAGGTGCGGCACACCCTCATACGCCGTGAGCTCTACCCTCTTGGGGTCCACCATGATCATGCGGACCTCGTCCGGCGTCGACCGCATGAGAATCGACGTGATCATGGAATTGACGAAGGAGGACTTACCGGCACCTGTTGCTCCTGCAACCAGGAGGTGGGGGGTCTTCGCGAGGTTTGCTACAACAAAGCCGCCCTCCACGTCCTTGCCGACTCCCATGACCATGGGGTGCTCGGACTTGCGTGCGTTGGCGGAACGGAGGACATCCCCCAGGGACACCGTTTCGCGGTCCGTGTTGGGGATCTCGATGCCGATCGCGGATTTGCCCGGAATGGGCGACAGTATCCGCACGTCCGAACTCGCCACAGCGTAGGAAATATTCTTCGACAGCGCCGTGACACGTTCAACCTTCGTGCCCGGGGCCAACGCGATCTCGTAGCGCGTCACAGTGGGGCCGCGCGAGAACCCGGTGACTTTTGCCTCCACCTTGAACTGGTCCAATGTGTGTGTCAGTGCCGCGACGACGGCGTCATTGGCTTCTGAGCGCTCCTTGGGGGGTGTCCCGGCGGGCAGGTAGTCCGACGGCGGCAAGGTGTAGCTGATGTCCCCTGCGAGCTGGAGTTGTTCGGTGCGCTGCGGCAGCGGGGTTACGGGAGCCTGCGGCTGAACCGGCGTCGACGCCGCCTTGGGAACGGCCGGAGGCACGGTTGAAATGGCTTCGGTTGGCGCTCCGGTAGTAGGCAGGCCCTGATCCCGCTTGATTTTGTCAGCGGCCAGCTCCGACTGCGTTGGTCGTCTGACCCCTGGCGGGATCTTGTTGCCTTCGTTGTCATTTTTGGCACGATCATCAATGACGGCGTTCTCGAAAGCCTCATCTCCGACAAGGCCGTCCGAGTCGCTCTCTTCAGGGACGGCAGAATCCTTGCCCCGACGTTTGCGTTCGCGTTTGGCTCCCCTGCCCGCGTTCGCGGAGCTCTTGAGCCGGCCCTCGGAGTCATACAGATAGCTTTGATCATGCCCGTCGGCGATATGCCGGGACGCCGGGTCCTGACCCATCAGGTGTTCGTACATGTCCCGAAGCCGGGAAGGGATGTGGCGGATGGGCGTCGCCGTGACGATGAGGACACTCAGGACGACGAGAACGGAATAGAGAGCCACCGGAAGGTATACGGTGATGGCCGCCAGCGGAGACGCCAGCACGAATCCGGCCATGCCGCCAGCAGCCCACAACCCGTCATATGTCTCGGACAGATGGGGCTGCTCGCCGATGATGTGCGCAAGAGCCGATGCTGACAACAGGAAGACAGCGAGACCGATTCCGATCCGGTTATTGGCCCGATGCTCATCGGGATGCCGGAACAGTCTGAACGCCCCTACCAGCAGGATGAACGGGACAGTCAGGGCCATCCATCCGAAGGTGCCAGCAGCAACCGCATGCACTCCGCTCCAGAAGCCTCCGCGCAAGGCCCACCACTCCACGGTGGCCGTCAGGACTGCAACCAGGATCAGGAAGAATCCGGTGCCGTCCCGCCTCTGGTCATGTTCCGGATGGACATCCTGACCGATCTTGCGCGCGCCAGCGCCGACGACGCGTGCCATCCCCATCCAGAGCCCGTTCACAGCCCGGGCAACCAGTGATGGACGCTCATGAGGTGCGGCAGGCTGCTGCCTGGTTTTGGTGGCAGTTCCCGACGATGCGCGCGACGAACCACCCGCGGACTTGCTGCGGGGTCGTTCTTTGCCTTTTGCGGCGGGGGAAGTACGGGTCGCCATACCTTCAACCGTACTTCATGCCTGTTGGAGTTGCCGGGATTTACGGGCCTCCGGCATGACGACGTCGCGCCGCCCCTGAACGCCTATGGGACCAGCATCACGCTTCAAGCACCACCGGAATGATCATGGGACGACGGCGGTATCGCTTGTTCACCCACGTTCCGACGACACGGCGAATGACCTGTTGGAGCTGGTACGAGGTGTGATCCTTGTTGGACGTGACGGCATCTTCCAGCGCAGTACTGATGCGGGGTTTAATCTCGTCGAAGACGATGTCGTTTTCCGCGAACCCGCGGGCATGGATTTCCGGGCCGGATACGATTTTCCCGGTGGTGCGGTTGACGACGGTAATGATGGAGATGAAACCCTCTTCGCCAAGCGTTCGCCGGTCCTTCAGGTCAGCATCGGTCACCTCTCCGATGCTGGAACCGTCAACATAGACCAAACCGCATTCCACGGCGCCCACGATGCGCGCTTGCCCGTCGCGCAGGTCCACCACGGAACCATCATCCGTGAGCAGGACACGCTCGGCCGGAACGCCGGTAGCTTCGGCCAGCTTTCCATTCGCGATCAGATGGCGTGTTTCGCCGTGAACCGGCATGACGTTGCGGGGTTTGATGATGTTGTAGCAATACAGCAATTCCCCTGCTGCGGCGTGCCCGGAGACATGAACTTTGGCATTGCCTTTGTGAACAACATCGGCGCCCAGCTTCAGCAGACCGTTGATAACCCGGAAAACAGCATTCTCATTGCCGGGGATGAGTGACGACGCGAGAATCACGGTGTCACCGGCACCGACGGTGATTCTGTGGTCTCCGTTGGCCATCCGGGACAAGGCCGCCATCGGCTCACCTTGGGATCCGGTGGACATGAGGACAACCTTGTGGTCGGGAAGATTATCGACGTTCTTGATGTCCACCAGGATGCCGTCCGGCACGTTGAGGTAGCCCAGTTTGGCCGCAATATTCATGTTGCGCACCATGGAACGCCCAACGAACGCGACGTGACGGTCATGCGCTGCCGCTGCGTCGAGTACTTGCTGCACGCGGTGGATATGCGAGGAGAAGGACGCAACGATAATCCGCTTCTTTACGTGCGCAAAGAGATTTTCAAGGACCGGACCGATCTCGCGTTCAGCTGTCGTGAAGCCCGGCACATCCGCGTTGGTTGAATCGACCATGAAGAGGTCGACGCCTTCTTCTCCAAGACGGGAGAACGCCCGGAGATCGGTGATCCGACCATCCAGCGGCAACTGGTCCATCTTGAAATCGCCGGTGTGGAGAACATTGCCTGCCACCGTGCGGATGAAGACTGCCAGCGCATCCGGGATGGAGTGATTGACAGCAACGAACTCACACTCGAACGGACCGAACTGCTCGATCTGTCCTTCCGAAACCGTCAAGGTGTAGGGCTTGATGCGGTGTTCCTGGAGCTTTGCCTCGATGAGAGCAAGGGTCAGCTGAGAACCGATGAGCGGAATATCAGCCTTGAGGCGCAGCAGGTAGGGAACCGCACCGACGTGATCCTCGTGCCCATGCGTGAGGACCACACCGACGACGTCGTCGAGCCGGTCCTCGATGTAGCTGAAATCCGGAAGGATCAGGTCCACACCGGGCTGCGTTTCCTCCGGAAACAGCACCCCGCAATCGACGATGAGCAGCTTGCCGTTAATCTCGAAAACGGCCATGTTACGGCCGATTTCACCGAGGCCGCCGAGGGGAATAACACGTAGCGTTCCTGCAGTCAGTGCTGGGGGTGTCTTGAGTCTGGGCGCGGCGATGTCTGTCATTCCTTATACGCTTTCATCGGGATTGGTTGTCGCAGGGTACTGTCGCGTCGGGCGGGAGAAGTCCCAACCCGCTTCTGCCAGATCTGTCAGGATCGGCTCCATTTCGACGGCGTCCGGGTCCACCAGCGGAAGTCTTACCGCTGTGTTCTCGAGGATTCCCTGCATTTTGAGGATTTGTTTGGCGGATACGGCGCCGGGGATGTGTGTCATGACAGCGCGGATCACCGGATCCAGTTCGAAGTGGATCCGCCGTGCTGTGACGACGTCACCGACCGAAGCTGCGTCGACCAGGGCACGGAACTGCTGGGTGGCCACGTGGGCTGCAACGCTGACCACTCCTACTGCTCCAGCCATCATCCACGGGAAAACCAAGCCGTCATCGCCTGCGTAGACGTCCAGCTCAGTGTTGGCCAGGACCCGGGTAACAGCAGTGAAATCTGCCTTGGCGTCCTTCAGTGCACGAATGTTCGGCCGTTCAGCAAGCTTCAGCATCGTATCGGTGTGAATCGGAATGCCGGCGCGTCCCGGGATGTCGTAGATCATGATGGGCAGGTCCGTTGCCGCAGCTACGGCGTCGAAGTGCGCGAGGACTCCCGACTGCGTGGGTTTGTTGTAATACGGGGTAACGACCAGTTGCCCGTCAACACCGGCGCGCAGGGCACGTTCGGCCATCTCGACAGAATGAGATGTGTGGTTGGTGCCCGTGCCGGCAATGACCTTGGCCCTGCCAGCGACAGCCTCCACAACCACGCGGAAAAGGTCTTCCTTCTCCTGGTCTTCCAGAGTGGACGTTTCGCCGGTTGTTCCCGAAACGACCAGTCCGTCGCAGCCCTCAGTGACGAGAGTGTCCGCCAGCCGGGCGGCGGCATCAAAATCTACGGATTCATCCTGGTGGAACGGAGTGACCATTGCGGTGACCAGAGTGCCGAACGGCAATTCACGGGTGCTGACATTTTCCATGGGTAAAACGTTACCTGCTGCCAGCCCCAAAGGAGCATCAGAGCCCGAACCTGGCGCGGTCTGCGATGTTTTCGCACCGCGACATGTGATTATTTAGTGGTGGCATCTGTGACGGGAAGGACCAGGCTGACCGGCCTGGATGCTGCCCGCGGCGTTGCGCTCTTCGGAATGATGGCCACGCACATCATGCCGCTGTACTCGGATAGCTCCCAGGCAACCTGGGTTGCGCTCATCTTCGCCGGAAGGGCTTCAGCCCTTTTCGCCGTCGTCGCCGGAGTCGGCTTGGCGCTATTGAGCGGGTCCAGTACACGACCCAACACCGGACCCCGGACAGTCCCGGGTGATCGGCGCGGTATCGCCGCACGCGCGGCAGTCATTGGTCTGATCGCGCTCGTGCTGGGCGGCCTCGACGTCAACATCGCCGTCATCCTGTTTCATTACGCGGTGCTCTTCCTGCTGGCCCTTCCGTTTCTGCGGCTGCGTGTCCTCCCGCTCGCCTGCTGGACCTTCGGCTGGCTACTGCTCTCCCCCATCCCGGCCCTCATGCTCCGCCAGCTGGCCTTCGACGAACTCGCGATACCCAACCTGGGCCACAACGTCAGCTGGACCGACCTCACCACGCCCGGCGTACTGCTGGTCGACGTCGCAGTGACGGGCTACTACCCTGTGCTGCAATGGCTGGGTTACATTCTGTTCGGAATGCTCATCGGCAGAATCGGCATGGCCCAGCCCGTCGTCCAATGGGTCCTCCTGCTGGCAGGTGCCGCTCTGGCTGTCCTGACCAAAGCGATCAGCTCCATGCTGCTGGAAACGCAGGGCGGGATGGCGGCACTGCTGGCCACGCAGGAGGGAACGGACTACTACCTCAAGCCCATGTTGGATGTGGGGCTGACCGGTCTGACACAAACTGACTCATGGTGGTGGCTCGCTGTCAGCGCTCCGCACTCAGGGCAGCCGCTGGATCTGCTGCACACCGCCGGGACCTCCGCCATGGTTCTGGGAGCCTGCCTGCTGATGACACGACGGACTCCGCTTCTCCTGCTACCGCTCTCCGGGCCCGGGTCCATGACGCTCACGCTCTACAGCATGCACGTTGTGGTCATGAGCCTCATCGGGCTCCTCGCCCCAGAGGCAGATGCAGCAGGAGTTCTCTGGCTGCACATCACGGGCGCCGTCGTGATCGGTGCTGCCTTTACCCTTCTACGCCTGCGGGGGCCGCTGGAAACTGTTACTTCAGGAGTCGCGGCCGGCGCCCGTGAAAAGACGAGCCGCGTCGCGCATTGAGCGGCGAGCCCTCGTGCGGTCCCCGGCCGCATCGTAGGCGCACGAGAGTCTGAACCAGCTCCGCCAATCTTCGGGAGAACGCTCCGCTTCGGCCTTGTACTGGGGAAAGATCTCATCCGCGGCTTCCCGCACGATCCTGCCCGCTGGAGTGCGCGGAAGATCATCGACCGGCAATCCGCCTTCGGCCTCCAGAGTCCGTGCCATCTCCTCCGTGCGAATGCCGAAGAGTATCTCACGAACCAGCGCCCACGCTCCGATGGCCGGCAACACCAGATACGCGGCACCGATGGCCTTGGCCACAGGATCAGGGTCTCCGAGGAGCAGGACTGCGCGCTGCCAGGCAACAACGAGCCAGAGCAACAACAGCACCGTTACAAGCAGCACCCCGATTTTTGCCTTGTGCTGCCAGAATCCATCAAAAAAATGTCGCATTGCTTCAGGCTCCCAATTCCAGGTAACCGTCCAGCCCAACCGTCAGGCCCGGATGGTCCGATACCTTCCTCAACCCGAGAAGGACTCCAGGCATGAACGATGCGCGGTCGAAAGAGTCATGCCGGATGGTCAGCTGTTCGCCCGGGCCGCCGAGCAGCACTTCCTGATGGGCAACGAGGCCACGAAGACGAACCGAGTGGACCCGGACGCCGTCCACCTCGCTCCCACGGGCTCCCGCGTGTTCGTGTGACGTGGCATCGGGCATTGGACCGAGCCCGGCCTGACGACGCGATTCAGCGATCAGTTGCGCCGTACGCACAGCCGTGCCGGACGGAGCATCGATCTTGTCCGGATGATGCATTTCAATCAGTTCGACTGATTCGAAGTATTTGGCCGCAGTCGCGGCAAAGGCACTGGCGAGTACAGAACCAAGCGCAAAGTTTGGTGCAATCAGAACACCAGAATCCGGTTTTTCACCAAGAAGCGACCGCAGCCGGTCCAGCCGCTCACCATCCCACCCTGATGTACCAACAACGGCATGGATCCCATGTTCAACCGCAAAATGAACGTTACTCTCAGTCTGGTCCGGAATCGTCAGGTCAACCATGTACCGCGCACCCGAGGCGACAACCTGATCCAGCCCGTCCCCGCGGCCCAGCGCGGCAACGACCTGCATATCCGGTGCGTCATCGATGGCACGGACAGCTTCCGAGCCCATCCGCCCCCGAGCACCCAAAACGGCAACGGAAAGTAGTTCTGTCATAAGGCCAGCCTAGTCTGCGCTGCCTGAACCCACCCATTCCGTGCCGCCGTCTGTGAAGAACTGTTCCTTCCAGATCGGTACCTGGTGTTTCACCATCTCGACGAGTTCGGACCCCGCCGTGAACGCCTCGGCCCGGTGAGCAGACGCCACCGCAGCCACGAGTGCCGAGTCCCCGATCCGCAAATCACCGACACGGTGCGCAACCCAGATCCGCACGCCCTCGTGGCGGGAAGCGATGCCCTCAGCGATCTCCTCGATAACCTTCTGCGCGCTGGGATGGCAGGTATAGGACAGCCGCTCGACGGACTTCCCGCCGTCGTGATCCCTGACGACACCGCTGAAGCCGACAACCGCACCGCACGCAGCATCGCCAACAGCAGCCAGCACTGCCCCAAGATCAAGCGACTCTTCCGAAATCGAGGCATGGACAACAACGCTAGTGCTCATGGTTTCCCTCCAGCTGTTCACAAATGTGGGCCATGAGCGGTTCCAACGCGCTCAGGCCGTCCCGCACGCCCGACGGCGACCCCGGCAGGTTCACAATGAACGTACGGCCAGCGGTTCCCGCGTATCCCCTGCTCAGATCGGCGAGGGGCGTTTTGGTGCGGCCGGCAGCCCGGATGGCCTCCATGACGCCGGGCAGTTGACGCTCGAGGACTGGCAGGGTCATCTCGGGCGTGAGGTCGTCTGCGCTCAGCCCGGTGCCGCCGCTCGTGACGACAACGGACAACGACGCCGACACCATTCGTTCAAGTGCCGCTCCCACCGGTGGGCCATCCGTCACCACTTCAGCGTGCGCCACGGCGATCCCGCGCTCAAAGAGCCATTGGCGGATGATCGGTGCGCACTCGTCCTGGTACTGACCGGCGGCGGCCCGCGTGGAAGCGATGACGATACCCGCGGTCCTCGTCGCCGACGGCGGCGGATTACTCATACCTGAAGTCACCGCTCTTTCCTCCACTCTTGGCCACAACCCGGATACTGGAGATGGTGGCCCTCTTGTCCACGGCCTTGATCATGTCGTAGAGGGTCAGCGCCGCGACCGACACCGCAGTCAACGCTTCCATCTCGACGCCGGTGACCGCGGTCGTCCGTACTGTGGCTGTGATGGCAACGCTGGAATCTGCGGGCTGGAAGTCCACGGTGACTCCGGTGAGCGGGAGTGGATGGCACAGCGGAATGAGCGACGACGTCTGCTTCGCTGCCTGGATGCCGGCTACCCGGGCTACCGCCAGCGCATCACCCTTGGGCAGCTGACCGTCCGATATAAGTGCCACGACGTCAGCAGTGGTCGTCAGGACCGCCCCGGCCGTGGCTTCGCGGCGGGTCTCCTGTTTGGCGGAAACATCTACCATGTGGGCACTGCCGTCAGAGCGGACGTGGCTCAGACGCGCTGTCTCACTATCCTCCCGTGGGCCGGTTTCGGACACCTGATCATCGCTGTTCACTATGTTCGCCTCCATCTTCAAAACCTGTCATCATAACGTCCACGCTCTCCCCCATCTCCAGCCTCTCGACGTCCGGCTGGATGTGGATCAAGGCGTTGGCCTCGGACATGGCTCGCAACAGATGGGAACCAGGACCTCCGATCGGACGAACCATGCCGTCAACCACCAGGGCTCGCCTGAACTGGTGCTTCCCGCGGGGGCTGTCCAGCGACTCCCCCACCAGCGCGGTGAAGCGGCGTCTCGCAGGCACGCCCGTCCCCAAATCGGCCAGCACGGGCCGCAGGAAAACCTCGAACGAAACCCAGGCGCTCACTGGGTTCCCCGGAAATCCCAGAAACGGAACCCCCAGATACGTACCGATCGCCTGAGGCCCGCCGGGCTGTATGTTGACGGGCCCGAACCGCACACCCTTTGCTTCAAGAGCCTGCCGAACCACCTCGTACGCCCCTGCACTGATTCCCCCGCTGGTAACGACGAGGTCGACGTCATTCTCAGCGAGAACACGATCAAGCGTGCCAAGAAACGCCTCCACTGAGTCGACGGAGATCTCCCGCATCAGGACCTCTGCGCCGGCTTCCTGGCAGGATGCAGCCAGAATCGTGCTGTTTGCATCAAAGATTTGGCCAGCTCTCAGAACACCGCCGGGCCGAACAATTTCGTCACCGGTCGAGATCAGAAGAATGCGCGGCCGCCGTCGGACGGGAAGGAAGTCAATACCAAGAGCTGCCGCCAAACCGAGCTGGGCCGGTCCCAGTAGCCGATTCGCCGGCAGAGCCAACTCTCCGGCACGGATGTCAGTACCTGAGGACCGAACGAACTGCCCTGCAGGAACGTTGGCCGGGAGTCTGACCTCAAAGTCAGTGCCCGCCGGAAGGAACTCATCCGGGACAGCCTGCTCGATGGGGACGACCGCGTCAGCACCAGGCGGCATCATCGCACCAGTCATCACCGGGACAGCCGTACCCGGCAGGTGTGCCGGCGCCGCATAACCGGCAGGCACCGGAGGAACGACAGTCAGCGGCTCGCCGTGGATGGTCTCGACGGATGAAACGGCGTAGCCGTCCATCTGCGAATTATCGAACATCGGCAGATTGACAGGCGCCTGGAGATCGGTCGCGAGCCTCCGGCCCAGCGCATCCAGAAGAGAGACCTGCTCAACGCCGTCGGCAATTCCCTGCAGGAGTTCACGAACTGCCTGTGCGTGGTCCTCGACACGGGTTGACCCGGAAGTTCCCATACCCGTACCCCTCTCAACCATCACCGTTCGACTCCGCCGCGCTTCGATCCTACCCGCGTATCAAGGGGTAACGTAGCATGGCCAGAGACGAACGAAGGACGGGGAAACGGTGCTCATCAGGTATTTCGGCGCAGCCCAGGCGGCAGCCGGTGTCGCGCAGGAAGAACTCAAGCCAGAGCAGGATTCAATCAATGCTGTGCTCGAAGCCGCGCTCGCCGCGCATCCGGATAGAGACGGTCATCCGTCCCTGCGCTCAGTCCTCGAACGCAGCAGCCTGCTCCTCGACGAAACAGTCATCAGAAACCGGGATCAACGCCTCGGCGACGCCAAAATGCTCGACGTCCTCCCGCCGTTCGCCGGCGGTTAGAGAAGCTCTTGCTGCGCGACGACCAGCCGGTCAGAAGCCTAGGTCCTCGGCTGAGTTGAACGGTCCCACAACAGTTATGGTTCGTTCCGAACCAGCCAGTTCGAAAGCCAGCTCCTTCACCTGCTCCCCCGTGACCTGCCGGATCCGCTCCAGTGCAGCATCTACATCGACGAATTCGCCGGTCACCAGTTCCGCCCGGCCCAGGCGCGACATCCGCGACCCGGTATCTTCAAGAGCCAGGACGATTCCGCCCGAAAGTTGGCCAACGGCCTTGGCGAGTTCGACGTCGGTAATACCCTCGGCTGCGAGTCGATCCAACTCCGAGCCCATCAGGTCGATGACCTCTCGGGTTCTGGCCGGTGAACATCCGGCATACATTCCGAAATAGCCCGCGTCAGCGTACGCTGCCGAGAACGAATAAGTTGCATACGCCAGCCCACGCTTCTCCCGGACTTCCTGAAAAAGTCGAGAGGACATGCCTCCGCCGAGCACGGCGTTCAGGACACTCATAACGTAGCGCCGCTCATCAGTGGCCGTGATGGAAGGGCAACCCATCACGATATTCGCCTGCTCCACGGAACGATGATGGACGTGAAGACCCGGGTTTCCAGCAATATTGGCAACAGAAGCGGACCGGCGCGCTGCTGGCTCCCCCTGGGGACTCAGTGACCAGCCGCCACGGTTTACAGCCTCCAGAACAAGCTGGCACACGACGCCGTGGTCAAGCCCGCCTGCCGCTGTGACAACGAGTTCCGCAGGCCGATAGTGACGCTCATAGTGCTCGTGAACCGATGCGCGCGGCACGCCCTGAATTGCCTCTGGAGTTCCACCGATTGGCCGCGCCAGCGCGTGACCAGCCAGGACAGACTCAACAAACTTCTCGTGCGCTACCTCAGCAGGGTCATCGTTGTCCATGGCAATTTCTTCCAGGATGACCGTGCGCTCCTGCTCGAGCTCAGCAGGATCAAGGACTGCGCCCGTGACCATGTCCGCTATGACATCAATTGCCATCGGTAGATCGGCGTCGAGAACACGAGCGTAGTAGCAAGTACTCTCTTTCGCCGTGGCAGCGTTGGATTCACCGCCCACCTCGTCGAACGCCGAAGCTATATCCAGGGCTGTCCGACGTCGGGTTCCCTTGAAGAGCAGATGCTCAAGGAAATGCGTGGAACCGTGCTGGCCGTCGGACTCATCACGAGAACCAACACCGATCCAGAAACCTATGGTTGCTGACCGCTGATCAGGCATCGACTCGGTCAAGACCCGGATGCCCCCGGGGAGAACCGAGCGGCGCACCTGAGCGCCGCCCGGTCCCTCGGAGACAAGACTGGACCTACCGATGGCCGCTGAAGCCGGTTCCCCGGCCTCAGGGCCCATCAGCGGTAGTGGAACAGCTGCTGCCGAATTATTCGGCAACCGCGGTCTCATCTGCGGACTCGGCCGCGTCCTCTTCAACAACCGGCGACAGCGAGAGCTTGCCGCGGTCGTCGATCTTGGTGATCTCGACCTGGACCTTCTGGCCGATGCTGACGACGTCGTCGACGTTGTCTACGCGCTTGCCGTTAGCCAGCTTGCGCAGCTCGGAGATGTGCAGAAGGCCGTCCTTGCCCGGCGTCAGCGACACAAACGCACCAAACGCGGTGGTCTTGACGACGGTACCGAGGTAACGCTCGCCGATTTCCGGGATCTGCGGGTTGGCAATCGCGTTGACAGCTGCGCGTGCGGCTTCAGCTGCGGTGCCATCGGTTGCGCCGATGAGAACAGTGCCATCGTCCTCGATCGAGATATCAGCGCCGGTGTCCTCCTGGATCTGGTTGATCATCTTGCCCTTGGGGCCGATGACCTCGCCGATCTTGTCCACGGGGATCTTGACCGAGATGATCCGGGGGGCGAACTCCGACATTTCGTCAGGCGCATCAATGGCTGCCTGAAGAACGCCGAGGATGTGCAGACGTGCTTCGCGTGCCTGCTTGAGCGCTGCAGCGAGGACAGATGCAGGAATGCCGTCGAGTTTGGTGTCCAGCTGGATGGCTGTAACGAACTCGGACGTACCGGCAACCTTGAAGTCCATGTCGCCAAAGGCGTCTTCGGCGCCGAGGATGTCGGTCAGTGCCGCGTAGCGGGTCTGACCATCCACCTCATCCGAGACCAGGCCCATGGCGATTCCGGCTACGGGAGCCTTCAGCGGTACACCGGCGTTGAGCAGCGACAGCGTCGACGCGCAAACCGAACCCATGGACGTGGAACCATTCGAGCTGAGAGCCTCAGATACCTGACGGATGGCGTAAGGGAATTCCTCGCGCGACGGCAGGACCGGCATCAAGGCGCGCTCAGCGAGGGCGCCATGGCCGATTTCACGGCGCTTCGGGGAACCAACCCGACCGGTCTCACCAGTGGAGTACGGCGGGAAGTTGTAGTTGTGCATGTAGCGCTTGCGCGTTACAGGCGAGAGCGAATCAATCTGCTGCTCCATCTTGAGCATGTTGAGCGTGGTCACACCCAGGATCTGGGTTTCGCCGCGCTCGAAGATTGCCGAACCGTGGACGCGAGGAAGAACCTCAACCTCAGCAGTCAGCTGACGGATATCTGACAGACCACGGCCGTCGATACGGACCTGATCCCGGAGGATGCGCTGACGGACAACCTTCTTGGTGAGGCTGGCGAAGGCGCCGGAGATTTCCTTCTCGCGACCTTCGAAGCGGGAAGCGAGCTCAGCCTGGATCTCTGCACGGTAGGCGCTTGCTGCGACGTCGCGGTCCTGCTTGTCAGCGATGGTGAAGATCTCGGAGAGTTTTGTTGCAGCTGCCGACTCCACGGCCTCGAAGACGTCGTCCTCGTAGTCGCGGAAAATGGGGAACTCAACGGTGGGCTTCGCGGCACGGGCTGCGAGGTCCGACTGGGCATCGCACAGGGTGCGGATGAACGGCTTGGCCGCTTCCAGACCCTCGGCGACAACCTCTTCGGTGGGGGCAGTTGCGCCCTGTTCGCGGATGAGGTTCCAGGCGTTGTCCGTTGCCTCGGCTTCGACCATCATGATGGCAACATCGTCACCAGCCACGCGGCCAGCTACAACCATGCTGAAGACAGCGTTTTCCAGCTCGGAGTGGGTGGGGAAAGCGACCCACTGGTTTTCGATCAGTGCAACGCGGACGCCGCCGATCGGGCCGGAGAACGGAAGGCCGGAGAGCTGCGTTGACATCGAGGACGCGTTGATAGCGACGACATCGTAGAGAACATCCGGGTTGATCGCCATCACGGTCACGACGATCTGAACCTCGTTGCGCAGTCCCTTGACGAATGCAGGGCGCAGCGGGCGGTCCATAAGGCGGCACGCGAGAATTGCTTCCGTGGAGGGGCGTCCCTCACGGCGGAAGAATGAGCCCGGGATACGACCAGCGGCATACATACGCTCTTCGACATCAACCGTCAGCGGGAAGAAGTCGAAGCCCTCGCGCGGGGACTTGCCAGCGCTTGTGGCCGACAGGAGCGCGGTGTCCTCGTCGATGTAGACCATTGCGGAACCAGCTGCCTGCTGTGCAACGCGACCGGTTTCAAAGCGAATGACGCGCTTGCCGTAGCGGCCGTTATCAATGACGGCTTCGGCGAATTGAATTTCGGGACCCTCCATAGAGAGTCACCTCCGTTTCTGTGTAACGGAGACAGCCTGCATAACCCAGATGCGGAACCTTTGTCCGACCTGTTGTACACCCGGTCTTCGATCGAGATTCTCGGGAAGGGACTTCCCGAAAACCACTACCGAGGACCGCGAATGTATCACGCTGGCTGACTCCTGCTTTTTGTACTAAATCAGGTGATATTCAGTTCTACGGCGGCACATCAGAGCCGCCCCATGTGGACTGAAGGCGGCACCTCCACCATATGGAGGCACCGCCTGTGGTCCAGCTATCGACGCAGGCCGAGGCGCTCGATGAGCGCACGGTAGCGTGTGATGTCTGTGTTCTTCAGGTAGGTCAGCAGGCGCTTCCGGCGACCAACCATGGCCATCAGGCCACGACGGGTGTGGTGGTCATGCTTGTGCATCTTGAGGTGCTCGGTGAGCCCCTTGATACGGTGCGTCAGCATGGCAATCTGAACCTCCGGTGACCCGGTGTCAGCTTCGCCTGTTGCGAAGTCCTTCATGATTTCCTGCTTGGTAGCGGCGTCTAATGCCACACGAACTCCTAGAGTTGTACCGCGTCAATGGTAATTTTTACCGGTCCAGCAACCGCGGACTGCAGCAGGACCAACCTCAAGGTTACCGGTCGGCGGACCGATCTGTCGAAAGCACGCCTCGTGTCAATTCGACGTCGCGATGCATTTGTTCCACCAGAGCCTCGGGCCCCTCGTAGGCGACCATCCCCCTGAGCCGCTCAACAAATTCGACGACTACTACCTGCCCATAGAGGTTGAAGTCCCCAATCTGCTCCACCGGTCTGTCAATGACATGTGCCTCGACCTGCCGGGGAACATGCTCGAACGTGGGATTGGAGCCCACAGAAATTGCCGCTGGCCAACGTTGTCCGGCGGCGTCCATCAGCCAGCCGGCATAAACGCCGTCAGCCGGAATCATGCCCGTGGTCTCCTGCGACAGGTTCGCTGTAGGAAACCCCAATTGACGGCCGCGCTCGGCGCCGTGGACGATCTCGCCGCGCACCCGGTGCGGACGGCCCAGCACCCGTGCCGCCGTCGATACCTCACCGTTTCCAAGGGCTTCACGGACCCACGTGGAGGAGCAGCGCCGGCCCTGGTCTTCTGCCTGCGGATCCCGCGGAAGGCTCTGCCCAAAATCGTCGACAACGATGACGTCGAAGCCCAGCTGCGCTCCGAGTTCGCGCATGGTTGTCAGGTCTCCGCTGTTGTCCTTCCCAAAACGGATGTCGTGGCCTATGACCACGGCCCTGGCCCCGAGGCCGTCCACAAAAACCTTCCGTACAAACTGTTCGGCTGTATTTTCGGCCAGTTCCAGGTTGTACCGCATCATGAGCAGAGCATCGATCCCGGTTTCAGCCAGAGCCGCGACCCGGCCGGGCAGCCCCATAATCAGTTCGGGAGCCGCATCCGGGCGGTGAACCTGCGCTGGGTGGGGGTCAAAGGATATGACGACGGCGGCCGCGTCCAGGCGTGCGCCCTCGCTGACCAGCCGTTTCAGAACTTGCTGGTGCCCTCTGTGCACGCCGTCGAAGTTGCCGACAGTCACCACGGACGGTCCGAACCCCGCCGGGATTTCGTCTAGGTCGTTCCAGTAATACACGCGGCTCCCGAGAGGAATAGTAAAGAATGTTGATGCTGAAGGTTTGGCGCTACCGCTCTTGCGTGTACTGCCGTCTGATCTCTCCAGTTTTCACGATGTAGGCGTGCCAGACCAGCAGCGCAGCCGGGAACGCCAGCTCGATGACCATGAGGATGATCAGGGTGAAATGCGGGGTTCCGGAAAATGCCCAGGAAAGGACACGTCCAATACCACCGGCGAAAATCATCAGACAGACGAGCCACAGCATGTTCGACCACTGGAACTTGACGGCGATCGTGACAAAAGCGGCGCCGACACCAATCATCATCGCTGCGAAGAAACGGTACTGGCTTTCCAGGGTGGGGTTGACAGCATCGGGTGACGATTCCGGCAGGCCGGCCGTACCCGTGACGAGGAAATACGTACCGAATCCGATGACGATGATTCCGACCGCGATGACAACAGTCCTGAAGACGCTCCAATCGCTGCGGCCGCCGTTCTGTTTCGAGGCCTTGCTCTTGGTCGGTGATGAATCCTTCATCGTGTTCTCCTCGGCTCGACATCTATAGTCATCCTATCGAGCGCGGAGGGCCGATGCCGGTATAGCCACCACAAGCCCAATATGGGCAGAACGAGGGGCACAAATCCGTAGCCCTGCCCGAAGGCTGACCACACGGTGTCGTTGGGGAATACCTGGGCGTCGAAGATGCTGAACGCGCCAACGGCGAGCACACCTATCAGCTCCACGAGCACCGCAACGACGGATACCCGGTATGCAGTACCCCCCGGTCGCGCGAGCGATACGGTGGCAACAATGTAGACCACGGCCGCGAAAGCCGAGAGAAGGTATGCCACGGGTGCTTCGCCGAACTTGGTGAGGATCTGATACGAGGCACGGGCGGTCGAGGAAACGGCAAAGATACCGTAGACGGCGATGAGCAGCCGTCCGGGTCCGGAGGTGCGGTCCCGTCCTTCAGCGGCTTCCGGCGGCCTTGGGGATGTCAGACTCATAGACCTGCCACCCCGTCCCAGATCTGCTCCATTCGAAACAGCATCACCAGGATCGTGATGCCGACGGCGCCGAGAACAATATTGCTCCAACGGGAGCGCTCGAGGATGGCCCACCAGAACGCACCGATCGGCACCAGCAGGGCCGTCAGGAAGTAGCCCCAGAACTCCCACGGCTCCCCCAGCACGGGCTCGCCGCTCAGCTGGCGGACGACCGCCGCTATGGCATAGACGACGAGAAACAGCTCGACGACGGCTACCGAAATGATGGTGATGTCATTCGGCGGCTGCCGAAGAATTGCCGCGCCAACGCAGATCAGCATGGACAGCAGACAAATGATGGCACCAGCCAGAAAGAAGCCGTCGACTATCACCGTGATGACCCGCCGTCGTCCGCCGAGAACACCAGGAGAGGCTTGGCTGACTCATCGCGATCCTCCAGTAGCGCCATCAATCGACCATCCGGAGCGAAAGCCGCGGTTGGTCCGGTCGTGGGCGAGCCGACAGCGGAGATTCGTCTGCCAAAAGACAGATCCACGGCTTCCTTTTCTGTCAGCTCCCGGGCAGGGAAGAGTGCGCGAGCGGCGTCATCAAGTGCGAGGACGTTCAGATTGTTTGCGAGCTCTTCGAGCGTGGAGGCGTCCTCGAGCGCGTAGGGCCCCACCCGTGTTCGGCGCAGGGCAGTCAGGTGTCCGCCAACCCCGAGTGCGTCACCGAGGTCGCGGGCAAGGGCACGAATATAGGTTCCTGAGCTGCAGTCCACGGTGACGTCGACATCCACGAGCTGTCCACCGCGGATTCGACGTACATCGTGGACGTCGAACCGGTGCACAGTAATCGGACGGGCAGGCAGTTCGACATTCTCGCCGGACCGCACGCGTGCGTAGGAACGCTCACCGTTGATCTTGATGGCGCTGACGCTGCTGGGCGCCTGCATGATCTCACCGGTCAGTGCGCGAACCTGTTCCCGGATGCCCTCCTCCGTGACAGCCGCGGCGATGTGCTCCGTCAGGATTTCACCCTCTGCGTCATCCGTCCGTGTTGACTGCCCCAGGCGGATAGTCCCGTCATACGTCTTCGACGTGCCCACAATGTAGGTGAGCAGCCGGGTAGCCTTGTTGATTCCCACGACAAGGACTCCCGTGGCCATGGGGTCCAGGGTTCCGGCATGACCTACTTTGCGCGTGCCGGCCAGCCTCCGCATGCGCCCGACGACGTCGTGACTCGTCCAGCCCTGCGGCTTATCCACGATAATGAGCCCGGACGGGCCGACCTGCGTTGTGCTTTTCACTGCTGGCCTAGTGCTGGTTTTCTGAGCCGTCAGGACGGTTGGTTCCGTCCGATCCCTGCTCGGGGTCTTCGTCGCTGTCCTCCGCGTCCTCCGTGCGGTAGGGATCTGCATCCCCTGCGAACGTCGCGCCCTGCGCCAACGCCGCTACTTCGGCGTCGCGTTCCTTGGCCGCCCGGAGAAGGTCCTCCAGATGGCCCGCGTTGACCGG
Source organism: uncultured Micrococcaceae bacterium (assembly GCA_947502645.1). GTDB lineage: Bacteria > Actinomycetota > Actinomycetes > Actinomycetales > Micrococcaceae > Arthrobacter_J. The sequence goes on from CANNAD010000003.1 coordinate 62,285, forward strand.
AATCTCGTCGGGGACAAATTCCAGCGTGGGGGTGAGCCTCACGGTGAGGTTGCGGCCAACCTCCTTGCGGAGGACACCCTTTGCTGATTCGAGGGCTTTCCGGGTTTCCGCTACCTGTTCGCTGTCGCCCAGAACAGTGTAGTAAAGCGTGGCGTGCTGAAGGTCGTTAGTCACTCTGGCGTCCGTGATCGTGATCGCCTCGATGCGTGGATCCTTGACGCGACGGCGCAGCGCCTCCGCGACGACCACTTTGATTCGCTGCGCAAGCCGTGCTGCGCGTGCCGGATCTGCCATAACCGCTCCTTAGGGTCTGCAGGCAATTGAATTGCTGACATGTCGGTGAAGGGGCGGACGGGAAGTCCGTCCGCCCCTTCACCTCGACAAACTAGATGCGTGGCTTCTCGCGCATCTCGAACGTCTCGATGATGTCGCCTTCCTTGACGTCGTTGAACGAGCCGAGGCCGATACCGCACTCGTAGTCCGTGCGGACTTCGGTGGCATCGTCCTTGAACCGTTTGAGCGACTCAATGGCGAGGTTGTCTCCGACGACGTTTCCGTCGCGGACAAGACGTGCCTTGGTATTGCGTCGGATAACACCGCTTCGGACGATCGAGCCCGCGATGTTGCCGTACTTGGAGGAACGGAATACTTCCCGGACCTCCGCAGTGCCGAGCTGAGCTTCTTCGTACTCCGGCTTGAGCATGCCCTTGAGAGCATTCTCGATGTCGTCGATGGCTGCGTAGATGACCGAGTAGAAGCGCATATCCACACCCTCGCGGTCGGCCAGCTCGGCCACCCGCTCGGCAGGACGCACGTTGAACCCGATAATGACTGCGCTGTCCACCGTTGCCAGGTTGACGTCGTTCTGGGTGATGGCTCCAACTCCACGGTGGATAACGCGCAGCTGGACTCCCTCTCCGACGTCGATCTTGAGCAGTGCGTCCTCGAGGGCTTCCACAGCACCCGAGACATCACCCTTGAGGATGAGGTTGAGGGTGTCGATCTTGCCTTCGGCGACGGCCTGGTCGAAGTCTTCCAGGCTGACGCGCTTCCGACGCTTGGCCAGAGCAGCGTTGCGGTCTGCAGCTTCACGCTTCTCGGCGATCTGCCGTGCCGTACGTTCATCCGCGGTTACAAGGAAGGTGTCACCTGCACGGGGAACCGTAGACAGACCCAGCACCTGGACCGGACGTGAAGGCCCAGCTTCGCTGAGGTTTGCGCCGTTCTCGTCGAACATGGCACGAACGCGGCCGTGGGCGTTGCCCGCAACAATGGTGTCACCGACCCGCAACGTACCTGACTGGACGAGTACCGTCGCAACGGCGCCCCGCCCCTTGTCAAGATTCGCTTCGATGGCAATACCACGAGCATTCTTATCCGGATTCGCCCGCATGTCGAGAGCCGCGTCAGCCGTGAGCAGTACGGCCTCCAACAGTTCGTCGATGCCGATCCCCTGCAGGGCAGAGACGTGCACGAACATGGTGTCGCCGCCGTACTCCTCAGGTACCAGACCGTATTCGGTGAGCTGACCCTTGACCTTGTCAGGGTTGGCGCCGTCCTTGTCAATCTTGTTCACGGCAACGACGATGGGCACGTCAGCAGCCTGCGCATGGTTGAGCGCTTCAACGGTCTGCGGCATAACACCGTCATCCGCTGCAACAACCAGGACCGCGATGTCGGTGACCTTCGCACCACGGGCACGCATGGCGGTGAACGCCTCGTGACCCGGAGTATCGATGAACGTGATCGGCCGGTTCTCTTCTTCGTGCGTGTGGTCGATCTGGTAAGCACCAATGTGCTGGGTGATCCCGCCATGCTCTCCACTGATGACATTCGACTTTCGAATGGCATCCAGGAGCCTGGTCTTACCGTGGTCGACGTGTCCCATGACCGTGACAACCGGAGGACGAGCCTGCAGTTCCTCGTCGCCCTCGGCCTCCAACTCGGCATCCAGATCGATGTCGAAGGAATCGAAGAGCTCGCGCTCCTCGTCTTCCGGGGAAACAACCTGAATCTTGTAACCGAGCTCTTCGCCCAGAACCTCGAAGGTTCCCTCATCCAGCGACTGGGTAGCAGTAGCCATCTCACCAAGGTGAATGAGAACCGTCACCAGCGAGGCCGGGTTCGCGTCAATCTTTTCAGCGAAATCCGAGATCGAAGAACCACGACGCAAGCGGATGACTGTGCTGCCGTCGCCGCGGGGTACGGTGACGCCACCGGCCGACGGAGCTGACATCTGTTCGAGTTCCTGGCGCTTCGCCCGCTTCGACTTGCGCTGCTTGCCACGACCCGCGCCGCCCTTACCGAAAGCACCGGCGGTGCCGCCGCGGCCGCGGCCGCCCTTGCCGAAGCCGCCGCCAACGGGACCGCTTCCGCCGCCTCGCCGGGGACCGCCGCCTGGCTTGTCATTGCCTCGTGCCGGTGCTGCTGGTTCCGTGCGATTGGGCATCATGCCTGGAGTAGGACGCTGCCCGCCAGGAGTGGTGGGACGGGGCGCTCCCGGACGGGGCGCACTCGAACGCGTACCGGGCGCACCCGTACGAGGTGCACCGGGACGTGGTCCGCCACTACCTGCAGCTGGCCTGGGACCGCCCGGACGTTCGTCATCGCGACGACCCGGACGCGGCATTCCCTGCGACGGCGCAAACGGGTTGTTACCCGGACGCGGACCGCCTGAGCGCTGGTCGTCCTTACGGCCCGGACGTGGCATGCCCTGTGAAGTGGCGAACGGGTTGTTACCCGGACGCGCGCCTGGGCGCGGAGCCTCAGGTGCAGGGCCGGGGGTGGGACGTGCTCCAGGTTTGGCAGCAGGCTTTGACTGCGCCGCCGGCTCCTGTGCTGATTCTGATTTCTCTGCTGCCGGTTCCGGGGCGCTCGGCTTCTCCGATGCCGCAGCTACCGGAGCTTCGGTTGGAGTAGGAGCCTCGGCTGGAGCAGGTGTCCCGACCGGAGCGGGAGCGTTGGTCGCGCCGCCTGGCTTCGGTGCTGTCGGGCGTACGCCTGGCTTGGGCGCCGATGCCTTCTCCCCAGCGGGGGCTGCCGGCGAATCGCTGGCCGGCTTTGGGGCGGGCGCCGGAGTCGGCTCTGATGAAGCAGACTTTTCCGGGGCGTTGGGAAATGCGCCACGGAGTTTCTTCACTACCGGCGCTTCAATGGTTGAGGACGCAGAGCGAACAAATTCGCCCAGTTCCTGCAGCTTAGCTACAGCGTCCTTGGAAGTAATGCCGAGCTCTTTGGCGAGCTCGTGTACGCGGACCTTGGCCACATTTCTCCTGTCTCGGTCCGCACCGAGCCAGGCACGAACCGTCTAATATTTGCTGCGGGTCCCGACTGCATTCAGTCGTGAAGGACCCTCTGCGGAGCACAACAGATCATTCATTGTTGGGCGCTCATCGTTGAGTACTCATCGGGTTTCCATCAGTTTTCAGACCCGCTTTCACATTGGACGGTCAATTCACGAGCAGCCCCGGATTGGGGCTCCACGTTATTCCGGAAAAACTCACGTACCGCGTTGCTTTCAACAGGAGCCCGGAAGGCCCTGTTGAAGGAACGACGTTTGATGGCCATTTCCAGACAACCGGGGTTTCGATGCAGCCAAGCACCGCGCCCCGGTAGCCGGCAGTCCGAATCAACAAGAACGGCTTGAGAGCCGTCGTCGTCTGATCGCACCAGCCGAACAAGCACATTGCGGTCATCCTTGCCACGACAACCGATGCATGTGCGTTGCGGCACGTGCATCCGAGAACCATGAGGTTGCATGACTGTCCTCCGGACTCCCGCTGGCGTGGATTGAAATAACCCAGTCCCTGTCATTCTATCGCGTTTATGGCCTTTGGCTGGCCACCAGGGGCTTGCGTCTCGGCACTGAAGCCGAAATTACTACTCCGCTGATGCCTTCGCCGCTACGGCATCGGAGACAATGTCGATCCGCCAGCCGGTAAGTTTTGCGGCGAGACGGGCGTTCTGCCCTTCCTTGCCGATAGCCAGAGACAACTGATAGTCGGGAACGACGGCCCTGGCCGAACGTGCTGCCTCGTCGATGATGGTCACCGAAGAGACCCGAGAGGGGGAAAGCGCGTTTGCAATGAATGCCGCAGGGTCATCGCTGTAGTCAATGAGATCAATCTTCTCGTCGTTGAGTTCCGACATGACAGCGCGGACACGCGAACCCATCTCACCGATGCAAGAACCCTTTGCGTTGATTCCCGGCTTGGTGGCTTTGACCGCGATTTTGGTTCGGTGCCCCGCCTCACGCGCCAGGGAAACAATCTCCACAGATTTATCCGCGATCTCGGGCACCTCGAGTTCAAACAACTTCCGGACCAGACCTGGATGCGAACGGGACAACGTGATTGAAGGCCCCTTCATCCCACGGTGCACATCGATGACGAACGCACGCAGCCGTGAACCATGTTTGTACGCCTCACCCGGTACCTGCTCCGGCGGCGGCAGCAGTGCCTCCACTGTTCCGAGATTGACCTGGACCATATGCGGGTTGTTGCCCTGCTGAATCTGCCCGGAAACAAGCTCGCCTTCCTTGCCGCGGAAATGACCCAGGATTGAATCGTCCTCGGCGTCGCGAAGGCGCTGAAGGATGATCTGGCGCGCGGTACTGGCCGCAATCCGGCCGAATCCCGTCGGAGTGTCATCAAACTCACCGATGCGGTTGTCGTCGTCGTCCAGCTCGGCAGCCCAGATGGTTACGTGGCCGCTCTTGGGGTCTAGTTCGGCACGCGCCTGCTCGTGGGCACCAGGAGACTTCTGGTAGGCCACCAGCAAGGCCTGCTCGATCGTTGGAATGAGATCGTTGAGGGGAATTTCCCGCTCTTTTTCCAACAGCCTCAGTGCGCTCATATCAATATCCATTTAGGCCTCCTCGGCTGCGGGAGTGATCCCGGTCGAATGATTGTCTTCGGGATGGGCAAATTCAACTTCAACGGTTGCCTTGCGGACGTCAGCGAATGCAAGGGAAAGTTGTTCGCCCTGTTTGGGCTTGACGCCCTTCTTCACAGGTAGCTCGGGAAGGATCACGACGGCGTCGTCCTCCACCTTCATCACGCGTCCCACAACATCCCTGCTGTCCGTGGTGCGGACCCGCACCATCCGATTCAGGTTGCGGCGCCAGTGCCGCGGCTCGGTAAGCGGCCGGGAAACACCCGGAGAAGACACTTCGAGGTTGTAGGGCGGGCCATTATCGATGGGATCGTGGTCAAGGGCTTCTGCCAGACTTCGAGAAACATCGGAGATCAGATCCAGACCGACTCCCCCGGTCTGGTCTTCCGGCAGGTCGACGACGACGGCGACTGTACGGTGGGTGCCGGCGAGCGAGACATCAACACCTTCAAGATATAACCCGTGGTTCTGCACCACGGGTCGAAGCAGATCCGTCAGCCGCTGCGAGGTTGCATCCGGCTGCTGATCAGCCGTCTGATTTCCGGAGAGTCTCCGGTTGCCGTCCTGGGACTGCTCCCTCATAACTGCCTCCCACTTGATGATGTTGTGACTCTAGCCTAACGACAATAGTCGGTTCCGGTGTAACGGGTCAGCTGCGGCCCCGGGACGTGGCAAGATTATGTGCTGTGGGGAATGATGGTCAGGGCGTATGGCGCCGCATGCGCAGATTGGCACAGGGCACACTGCGTTGGACAAAGCGGGTTCTCGTCCTGACTGTTCTGGCTGCTGTGGTCCTGGGTTTCGGCCTCATTGTGTCGGACCCGAACGCTGAACATCCATCGGCGACACAACAGGCTCAGCACACTGCGGCACAGGCCGCGCACGAGCTCGCCGAGGATGCCCGACGGCTGGCCGGCAATCAAGCAGCCTCGCCCATGGTCGCCGCGGCAGACATCCTCGACCGCCAGGCGGTCCTGCTCCAGGTCCCGGTGGCTTCCGGAGACTCCGCGGAGGCGTCGCCGTCTCCCAAAACTTCCCCAAAGAACGAGCCGACGGTCGAGGAATTCGTCGTTGCCCTGCGCTCCAGTGCCGGACGCAACCTTGATCAGGCAGAAGAAACTGAACCCGGAATAGCGCGACTTCTCGCTTCCATCGGCACCGCCCAGTGGATCCTGGCCAACGACATATCGTCCGCTGCGGCGCCACCTCCGCAACCAGTAGAACCCGCCGCGGATCCGGGGAGGCAGCAATGCATGCCTGAAGAAGAACCCGGGGATGAAGTCCAGGCAGTTCGGGCAGTTCAGCTGGCGGAATACCGCGTCGCGTATGCGTACGAAGTGACGGCTGCACGCACGGGGAGCCCTTTCCTGCAGGACAAAGCGCAGGCGCATCGTTCCGCGGCAGGTGAACTGGCCGGGATCCTCAACGCCCTATGCGCTGAGATGCCGCCGCCCGTGGACGCCTATGTCCTCTCCCCCAACTACTTCACGGACCCAGCACCAGTCCTCACCGCCATGGAGTCCGAGCTCATCACCTCCTACGCGGATCTGGTGGGCCTGAGCAATGGAGCTGTCCGGAAGTGGGCCATCGGCACTCTCCTCTCTGCCACGCTTGCCCTGCACGAGGGCGGCGATGCGCCCGACCCCACCCCTGGGCTCCGAAACATCGCAGACTCAACAAAGGTTCCTGCTGGCAAAACACCGTGACCGGTGCTTATCTTGGGACATGAGCGAGGAACCGAAGCTTCACGACGACGAACCACATCAAGGGGACCTCGCGCAGCGCCTGAACTGGCTGAGGGCAGCAGTACTCGGCGCCAATGACGGAATCGTGTCCGTCGCAGCCATCGTCGTCGGCGTTGCTGGCGTGACCACGGCGACCGGGCCGATCCTCACAGCAGGTCTTGCGGGGCTTATCGGTGGTGCTGTGTCCATGGCTCTTGGCGAGTACGTGTCCGTGAGTAGTCAGAGCGACAGTCAGCTAGCACTGATCGAAAAAGAGCGACGCGAACTCCAGGAACAACCCGAGGAAGAGCTCGCTGAACTTGCGGCGATCTACGAAGCCAAGGGCATGAGCAGCGCAACTGCCTGGCAGGTAGCTGAGGAACTGACGGAGAACAACGCGCTGGAAGCCCACCTGGCGGCCGAGCTCAACATCGACCCGGACGACGTCGTGAGTCCCTGGCACGCAGCGTATGCTTCCGCTGCCGCTTTCACTGTTGGCGGCGTCCTCCCTCTTCTGGCAATCCTGATGCCGCCCGAGGAGTGGCGCGTACCGGTCACATTCGTTGCCGTGCTCGCGGCTCTGGCCCTGACGGGCTGGCTGTCCGCCGTGATTGGAGGCAGTTCACGAACGCGGGCGTCGCTACGTGTGGTTATCGGCGGGGCGGTTGCCCTTGGCGCGACATTTGCCATCGGCAGCTGGCTCAACGCCAGCGGAGTCGTGTGACCTCCTAGCCGCCAGACTGGAAGTTCTCGCTCCAGACATCACGGCTGAGAGTGAGGATCAACACCGTGACAACGATGAGGAAAATAATGCGGATGAAACGGCTTCCACGCGTGATGGCCATTCGGGCGCCGAGGTAGCCGCCGAGCATGTTCGCCACCCCAAGAATCAGCCCGAGGGACCACAGGACCGCACCGCTGGGAATGAACAGCATGAGCGCACCGGCGTTGGTGCACATATTGACGATTTTCGCCTTGGCACTGGATGCAAGGAAGTTATAGCCAAGCAGGGTCACCATGGCGATCACCAGGAACGACCCCGTCCCTGGCCCGATCAATCCGTCATAGAAGCCAATAACCCCGCCGATCACCGCAGCAGTCCAGTAATGACGTTGCCCCCTGAAGCGCAGCTGGGTCAGCGTACCAACGGTTGGACGGAATGCTGTGAAAAGCGCCACCAGAATCAGAGCCACGACAATGATCGGCTTGAACACTGACTCCGGAAGCGAAAGGGCCAGAAACGCCCCGCCGAGACTGCCCAGCAACGCCACCACGGCCATCGGTAATGCCGTCTTCAGATCAGGTTTCGCCCGCCGAAAGTAGGTGACAGCACTCGTCGTCGTACCGAAAATGGATCCCAGCTTGTTCGTGGCCAACGCCTGGACCGGGCTGATTCCCGGGACCATGAGCAGCGCCGGCAACTGAATCAGGCCGCCTCCGCCGACCACCGCATCAACCCAGCCTGCAGCGAAACCAGCGACGACAACGAGAAGCAGTGTAGCCAGCGTGATCTCATCGAGGCCGTCAATCATCTGGTACGGCTACTCGCCCCGCACCACGCGACGGACATGCTCGACGACGTCCTTCACAGCGACGTTCTCTGCTGTTCCCGTCAGGCGGTCCTTGACCTCAACCTCGCCGTCCACAAGACCGCGTCCAACGACCACAATGGTGGGCACACCGATGAGTTCCGCGTCGCCGAACTTCACGCCAGGCGACACCTTTTCGCGGTCGTCATACATGACGTCCAGACCAACAGCCTCAAGATCAGCGGCAATTTCCGCCGCCGCTTCGAAGACGGCGTCTCCCCGCCCGGCTGCAACAAGATGAACGTCCGCCGGAGCAACACTGCGCGGCCAGACGAGACCACGCTCGTCATGGTTCGATTCGGCCAGCGCGGCAACCGCCCGTGTGACGCCCACCCCGTAGGAGCCCATCGTCACAGTGGACAGCTTGCCGTTCCGGTCCAGAACGTTCAGATGAAGTGCCTCGGCGTACTTGCGGCCCAACTGGAAAATGTGGCCCATCTCGATGCCACGCGCCGACTCCAGAGGACCAGAACCGTCAGGTGCGAGGTCGCCCTCGCGCACCACCACTGACTCAATGGTGCCGTCCCAGTCGAAGTCGCGTCCGGCCACCAGACCGAAAACGTGCTTACCCCTGATATTCGCACCGGTAATCCAGGTAGTACCGCTGACAATATGCGGATCCACGAGATACAGGATGCCCGTACTTCCCTCGGTCCCCAGAACACGACTGTCCAGACTGAGGCCCGGGCCGATATAGCCTTTGACCAGACCGGGATGACGCTTGAGATCCTGATCAGAAGCGGCCTCCACCTGCAGCTCACCGTCGAAGGGAAGATGCGCCCCGATGTTCGCCTCAACACGCTTGAGATCCACGTCGCGGTCGCCCGGCACCCCAACGACCACCAGCTGCCGGCCGCCGTCAGGCAGGACCACCGACAGAACCACGTTCTTCAACGTGTCAGCAGCCGCCCACTGGCCGTCCTCCCGGGGACGCAGCTCGTTGGCAGCGGCCACCAGCGTGGCGATCGTGGGAGTGTCCGGGGTGTCAGCCACCTCGGCAGCCGGAGCATCCGAGAAATCAATGTCTTCCGGAACGATCGACGTCACAGCCTCAACATTCGCGGCGTAACCACCAGGAGAACGAACGAACGTATCTTCACCGATCGGCGTCGGGTGGAGGAACTCCTCGCTCTTCGAACCGCCCATGGCACCGGAAACTGCCGACACGATGACAATATCCAGACCAAGGCGTTCAAAAATGCGGATGTACGCGGCACGATGAGCCTGGTAGCTGGCCTCCAGGCCGTCGTCGTCCATGTCAAAGGAATAAGAATCCTTCATGATGAACTCCCGGCCGCGGAGCAGCCCAGCCCGGGGACGGGCCTCATCACGGTACTTGGTCTGCACCTGGAAGAGAGTAACCGGCAAGTCCTTGTAGGAGTTGTAGAGATCCTTCACCAAAAGCGTGAACATCTCTTCATGCGTAGGAGCAAGCAGGTAATCTGCATCCTTGCGGTCCTTCAGCCTGAAGAGACCATCGCCATACTCCGACCAGCGGTTCGTCGCCTCATACGGTTCCTTCGGCAGGAGCGCCGGAAAATGCACTTCCTGGGCGCCGATAGCTTCCATTTCCTCGCGGATGACTGCTTCTACCTTGGCTAGCACCTTCAAGCCGAGAGGCAGCCACGAGTAGATTCCAGGCGCTGCGCGCCGAATGTAACCGGCACGGACCAGCAACCGGTGACTGGCAACCTCGGCCTCGGCAGGGTTGTCGCGCAGAGTGCGCAGGAAAAGCTGGGAAAAGCGAAGGACCACGAGCGGAATCCGTTCTACGAGCGACGCGACAGCCCGCGGGCGGACGACACCGGGGGCATGAGGGACTCTTACCAATGTAACTGACGATGCCGCCTGCGCACGATTCCTCAGGGACGTTTCATCCATCCGCCCGTTACATTCCCGTAACCTCAAAAGAGTACGGTCGAAAAAGTCCCTGTCTGCTCAAATCCGGCTGCCCGGTATGCTGCGATCGCCCGCTCGTTGTAACTATTGACGTACAGGCTCACCAGCGGCGCAGTCTGCGCAGCAAAAGCGGCCACCGCAGCCATATAAGCAGCGCTCAGACCCCGCCCCCGGTGACGAGGACTGATCCAGACGCCCTGTATCTGTACCGCCTTCGACGAAACGGTTCCGAACTCCGCCTTGAACAGAACTGCGCCGTCGTCGTCCAGGTCCACCAACGAGTGGTGCTGGCGAATCAGCCATTCGACCCGCCTGCGGTAGTGCTCCTCGCCGCCGATGTAGGGCGAATATCCGACTTCTTCCTCAAACATGGCCACGCACGCGGGCAGAAGCAGCTCGAATTCCTTCGGCTGCGTCCATCGAAGGCCGGAGGCAGGGGCCACCGTCGGTGGGTGGAGAGCCTGCATGAACGGCTGTTCCGGGCGTATGGCGAACGGCGTAGGAGCGTACCGCTTCAGGGCCGACCAGATGGCTGACACTGCCTCGGCTTCCCCGAAAATCGACGAGAAGCGGCGTCCCGAGTCCCCCAGATACCGGCCGACCAGCTCGCCATCCCCGGATGAGGAACTGATGCCAACCGGCACGATGTTCGCACCGGCCCAGCAAGCAGATCTCAGAGTCCCATCCTGTTCGAACACACCCAGAATCTGAGCAGCGACGTTGGTCGGGGCTGCTGTGCCGGTCGCTTCAAGGTGGGAAGCCATGAACACGTTCTTGGCTGGATCGCGGTCCACCAGCTCAACCAGCTGCGGGGTCTCCTCATGCACGAGGCTCCGGACTAGCGGCCGACGGCGGCGTTCGGAGAACTTTCCGTCCGGCCAGCGTCTCCAGGGCAGGTCCCCGGCAAGCATCTTGGCCATACGGTCGCCTGCTCCCTACGCTTGTCGAGTTCCCTGGCGCCGGTCAGGCGCCGTCAGCGAATGCGCCGATGACCGGTTTCCAGGCTGTGATCTTCATGCCATCAATTGCCCCAGCCTGAAAGAACGGATCCTGTTGGAGCATGGCGCTCACCGCTTCCTCCGACTCCGCCCGAATGACCAGCAGAGCACCAGCACCATCGGCAAATGCGCCGGCGCTGAGAACCCGGCCCTCATCTGCGCGTTCCTGCAGCCATGAGCGGTGTGCTGGACGATTGTCGTCGCGGACTCCGGCTGTCTGCGAACCGTAATCGTATTCGACGGCGAAAATGTTCATGGTTCCACCATACTGAGCAGAGCCGTTCGGCGCAGCGTTTATGACAGAATCCAGATCCGGACCGGAGTAGTGACAGCTACAGCCCAGAGGAGAGACGCAAGGGTGCCGATGATGAAGCGCTCTGATGCTGCTGGAGTCTCGCGTAGCTCCGGGTACCGGCCGAGTCCCTTGATGGCGACAATGTAGGCAATGGCAACGGATTCGCCTGTCAAGATGGCAACCGCGACACCCAGCCGTTCCAGAATGCCGATGAGGAGTCCGCCGCGCAGGATGCTCCTTGCCTGCACTGGGGTCAGCTTCTCCTCATCTGCAGGCGGCGTCTCCCCCGCTCCGCCTTCGGGCTGTGGAGGCGGATCAGCCTCGAGAGGATTCGAAGTACCCACGCTGCCAGCCATACGCAGTACCGCTGCTGCAACCGGCCACCCGCCCGCTGCTGCCACCAGCAGTGCAAGGACGACGATGAGAATATCCATTCAGCTCTCCAGGGTCTTGTTGTCCGAATTGGCCCGCTCCAGCAGGAACGCCGCGGCAGGACGGGCTGCCCATTCTTCCTGCCAGCCTGACCGCCGGACGGATTTACTGACAGCCTGCGGAGTAATTCCGAGGGCTGCGGCAGCAGCAGTCTGGCCGCCGCGATGGCCCGGACGCAGCAGATCCAGAACACGCCATTCAGAGTCGGTACGTCTGGTGATCAATCCACCCAGGAGAATGAGGACAGCTTCTGCATCCGCCGCTTCAGGAGAGCCCTCAACGGCGAGGGGAACACGGTCCCCGGACTTCTTGGCTCGTTCGACGGCATTCCTCGCCGCAATAAACGCCTCTCCCGCGGCTTCTCGCGTGGTCTCTGGCAACGGCAGGCTCACCTGCCCCGTGCCGATCCCGACATGCCAGTTACCCATCCGCAAAGCGATGGATGCGGCATCAATGACGTTCGGGGCAGCATCGAGGACGCCCTGGATTTCGTCGCCAATGGTTCGTTCAAAACCCAGCACGGTCTCTACCGCCCCAAGTTTTTCCAAAAGCTTGGGGACGTCGTCGGACGTTTGCCGGCTACCCTGCTGATCGATGGTCATCACGAACATACGACAACCTTATGAGGTTGATATACGGAAATCAACCATTTGTGGATGATCAACGGTTATCAACCAAAAATATTCACAGGCTTCACGATGTCAGCGTAAATCAACAACGCACCCATACCCAGCATGAGAATTGCCACCGCGTACGTCAGCGGAAGGAGCTTGGCCATATCGAAAGGACCAGGGTCCGGGCGATGGAACAATTTCGCAAAGCCGCGCCGCACCGCCTCCCACAAAGCACCGGCAACATGGCCTCCATCCAACGGCAGCAACGGAATCAGGTTGAAGACAAACAGCGCCAGGTTCACGCCGCCGACCAACCCAACCAAATACGCTGCACGGGACTGAAGCGGAACTTCCTCCATCGCCGAAACCTCACCAGCTATCCTGCCAACGCCCACCACGCTGATAGGACCGTTGGGGTCCCGCGGCGCATCCGAAAAAGCCGCCTGCCCCACCTCCACCACTCGCTGCGGCAGATGAAGTACGACGCCGGTCACTCCCGCCAGGCTCTGACCAACAGCTGGCATGACCTCGCTCGCGGGCTGGGGAACCATCTCCTGCTGTGACCCCACACCAATAAAGCCCACCTCGCGCATGAGAACCTGGCCGGACTCATCCGTCGCCGGCTCGCCGTCGTCGTTCGGAATGGGACGCTGCGACAGCAGCGGTGTGATCTCTGTATCCATCCGCTCTCCATCGCGGATGACTGACATGGACACTGTTTGTCCAGCTGCCGCGCGGATTCGGGCTGACATGCCGTCCCACGACTCAACAGGCTGGTCATTGAACGCAACAATGGTGTCCCCCGGCAACAGGCCGGCCGCCGACGCCGGCGCCTTTGGATCATCAGGCCCACAGGTGCTCTGCCCTGTCCTGGCCTGCTGACTCGCAGGAATCACACACTCCGACACGCTTGAAATCGTGGTGGTTGGCTGAGGTGACCCGAACCCCATGATCAACACGGCAAAAAGGACGATTCCGATGAGCAGGTTCATCATGGGACCACCGAGCATGATGATGATCCGTTTCCAGACCGCGAGCTTATAGAAGACCCGGTTCTCATCCCCTGGCCGCAGCTGCTCCGCCATGGCAGTGCGGGCATCAGCACTCAACTGCTGGAACACGCCGGTGGTGGACTGGCGAACCCTGGACTCATCATCGCGAGCTGGCGGAAACATGCCGACCATGGAGACATATCCACCGGCGGGAATGGCTTTGACCCCGTACTCGGTCTCGCCGCGACGCCTCGACCAGATGGTGGGCCCGAAACCGATCATGTACTGGGTGACCCGCACACCAAAAATTTTCGCTGGCACCAGATGGCCGATCTCGTGCAGCGCGATCGACACAGCCACGCCGACGACAACGACGAGGACTCCCAGAATAAACAGCAATACGGTCACAATGATCCCAAACGTTCAGCAGCGCGAATTGGTGCCCGGCGCATCCTCTCAGGAGCGAACGCGGTGAACCGTTGCTTCGGCGTGGCGGAGAATAGGACCGTCAATCATCCGGCCGTCCAGCTGAAAAACTCCACCTTGGCCCTCGGCAGCAGCCAAAACGCGGCGGGCATACTCGGCCTCTTCAGCCGATGGCTCGTACGCTCTCCTGACAGTTTCTGCCTGCTCGGGATGGATACAGGCCTTGGCCCCAAACCCGGAAGCAACGGCATCACGGGACTCTTCGCCGAGACCGGCCAGGTCCTTGAAATCCAGGTAGACCGAATCGATGGCTACCTTTCCGTACGCTCCTGCCGCCAGAAGAACGCGTGAACGCGCATGCAGCGCTACATCCCGATAACCGCCCCCGGAGTGCCTGCTGGACGTCCCACCCAGCGAAGCAACGAGATCCTCAGCACCCCACATCAGACCAACAACATTTCTGATTTCGGCAATGCGCGGTGCAGCCAGAATTCCCGCCGCTGTCTCGCACAGAGCTATCACGCGGTACCGGACGAGATCCGCAAGCGCTCCCGGATCTTCGGCTTTGGGCACCATGATGGTGGAATACTCGGTTTTCTTCAGAGCAGCCACATCAAGATCAAAGTCAGCGGTACCCTGCGCGTTGACACGGACTATGGTCCGCTCCGGATCCAGTGGATTTGCCAGCAGCGCCTCCCGTGCCTGCGCCTTGTCCTCCGGCGCGACTGCGTCCTCCAGATCCAGAATGACGGCGTCCGCCCTGTCCATCGCCTTCGCGTAGCGTTCCGGCCGGTTAGCTGGGCAGAACAACAACGCCGGACCCATGCCAAACACGTTGTGCATCATCGACGGGCCCCTTCAACGTGACCTTCACGAGTCCACATCAGGCAGGTGCGCGTCGCCAGAGCCACGACAGCTCCATCCTGGTTACGGCCAGTGTGAGTCATCGTCACGATTCCCTGGCCGGGACGCGAGGACGACGGCCGCATGTCCGTCACCACGGTCTCCGTGTACAGGGTGTCACCCTGATAGAGCGGGTGCGGAAACTTCACGTCAGTCAGGCCGAGCTGGGCAACAATCGTTCCCTGGGTCAGCTGCGCCACGGACTGGCCAACCATGGTTGCCAACGTGAACATCGAATTCATCAACCGCTGACCGAACGGCTGACATTCGCTCCAGGCGGCGTCAAGATGAAGCGCCTGCGTATTCATTGTCATTGTGGTGAACAGAACATTGTCCGTTTCCGTCACGGTTCGGCCGGGCTTATGCGCGTAGACGGTGTTCATCTCGATCTCGTCGAAATACAAACCCCGCTCCTCCACGACCTTCCGGGGAGCTGCGTCGCTGGAAGTATCACTCATGTGAGTTGGACCTCCAGCTCTGCGCCAGTGGCGGCGACGACGTCGTCCACGCTTACACCCGGCGCCGTTTCACGCAGGATCAGACCGCTACCATCTGCTGCCACGTCAATGACAGCCAGATCAGTGATGATCCGGTTCACGCATCCCCTGCCCGTCAAGGGAAGGGTGCACTGCGGCAGGATCTTGGGATTACCCTTGCGATCCACGTGCTCCATCATGATGATCAGCTTCTTGGCACCGAACACCAGATCCATGGCGCCGCCCATTCCCTTGACCATCTTGCCGGGAATCATCCAGTTGGCAAGGTCGCCGTTCGCGGCGACCTCCATCGCCCCCAGCACAGCCACATCGACATGGCCACCGCGGACCATCCCAAATGACAACGACGAATCAAAGAACGAGGCACCCTTGTTGACGGTCACCGTTTCTTTGCCGGCATTGATCAAATCCGGGTCCACGCTGTCCTCGGCAGGATAGGGGCCGGTGCCCAGAATCCCGTTCTCGGAATGCAGGACAACTTCAACACCTTCGGGTATGTAATTCGGGATCAATGTGGGCATCCCAATACCCAGGTTCACGTACTGACCGTTCTGCAGCTCCTGTGCAACCCGGGCGGCAAGTTCGTTACGAGTCAACGCCATGATCAGTTCCCTTCCCCGATAGCGGCCGGTTCCGACACTGTGCGTTTCTCAATACGCTTCTCACTCTGCGGGCTCCCAGCCTCTACCGGCACTACCCGCTGTACAAATATTCCGGGGATATGGACGTGTTCAGGATCCAGTTCACCTGGCTCCACGAGCTCCTCCACCTCGGCAATCGTTATCTTTCCCGCCATGGCGCACAACGGGTTGAAGTTCATCGCAGTGGCGTGGAACATCAAGTTGCCGTGGCGATCACCCTTCCATGCGTGCACAAGTGCGAAATCGGGAGTCACCGACTCTTCGAGCACGTACTCGGCACCGTTGAAAACACGCACATCCTTGGGCTCCGAAGCGACCGCAACTGCACCGTCGGCGTCGTACTTCTGCGGTAGGCCACCCTCACTGACCTGCGTACCGACTCCCGCGCTCGTGTAGAAAGCGGGAATCCCGGCGCCGCCGGCGCGCAGCTTCTCGGCAAGAGTCCCCTGCGGAGTCAGAACAACTTCTAGCTCACCGGAGAGAAACTGTCGTGCGAACTCCTTGTTCTCCCCCACGTAAGAGCTGACGGTCCGACGGATGCGGCCGTCAGAGAGGAGCACACCGAGCCCCCAGTCATCCACCCCACAGTTGTTGCTGATGGTCTCAAGATCTGTTGTGCCCTGATCGTGCAGTGCGCTGATGAGCGCGACAGGGATTCCGCACAGCCCGAACCCGCCAACAGCAAGGGACGCGCCATCCGGGATGTCAGCAACGGCATCGGCCGCGCTGGATACAACCTTGTCAATCACGGTAACTCCTTCGTCAGTGGTCCGTTGCCTAGAGGCCGAGGTCCCGCGCGATCAACATCAGCTGCACTTCGGTGGTGCCTTCGCCGACTTCGAGAATCTTCGAATCACGGTAATGCCGGGCGACGACGAACTCGTTGATGAAACCGTAGCCGCCGAAGACCTGCGTGGCGTCCCTGGCGTTATCCATCGCTGCCTCGCCTGCGATCATCTTAGCCATCGCCGCGTGCGTCTTGAAGGGCTTGCCAGCGAGCATACGTGCCGCAGCGTCGTAGTAGGCCAGACGGGCTGTGTGGGCCCGTGCCTGCATCCGCGCAATCTTGAACTGGATCGCCTGGAACGAGCCGATATTCGTGCCGAAGGCCTGACGCTCCTTGGCGTAACGAACACACTGCTCCACGCAACCCTGGGCAGCACCCGTGGCCAGAGCTGCGATCGCAACGCGGCCCTCATCGAGGATGGACAGGAAGTTGGCGTAGCCGCGGCCGCGCTCACCCAGAAGGTTTTCCTCCGGAACGTGCACGTCATTCAACGTCAGCGGATGTGTATCCGAAGCGTTCCAACCAACCTTGTTGTAAGCCTTCTCCGCTGTAAAACCCGGTGTGCTGGTGGGGACGAGGATCGTCGAGATTTCCTTCTTCACCGACCCGTCAGGGCGCTCTGACTGCCCGGTCACGGCCGTAACCGTCACGAGTTTGGTGATGTCCGTGCCGGAGTTCGTGATGAACTCCTTGTTTCCGTTGATGACCCATTCACTGCCGTTGCCGCCGTCGACAAGCTTGGCCGTCGTCTTGGTTCCGCCAGCATCCGAACCGGCCTCCGGCTCCGTCAGCCCGAAACCGGCTAGAGCCTTACCGCTGGCAAGTAGCGGCAGCCATTCCTGCTTCTGCGCGTCCGTACCGAAACGGTGGACGGGCATGGCACCCAGGGAACAACCAGCCTCAAGTGTGATGGCCACGGACTGGTCCACCCGTGCGATCTGTTCCAGCGCGAGCGAGAGAGCGAAATAGTCCCCGCCCATGCCGCCGAACTCCTCGGGGAACGGCAGACCAAACAAGCCCATGTCCGCCATCTGCGAGACAACCTCATAGGGAAAGCTGTGCTCTTCATCGTGCTTGGCCGAGACCGGCGCAATGACCTCGTCAGCGAATTCGCGGACGGTGTCCACCAGGTCCTGGTGGTCCTCACTCAGTTCGAAGTTTGGCATCGTCTTTCCTATTCTGTGACGGAGCTCGCAGGAGCCCCTGTTTCCGGGGCAGGATCTTCTGCCGTGATGGTTGCAACGACCTGGCGTGCTTTCACGAGGTCGCCTGCCTTGAGCGAGACGGCGACAGTACCCGCCATCGGCGCCGTCAATTGGTGTTCCATTTTCATGGCCTCGACCGTGACAAGCGTCTGGCCAGCCTCCACGGTTTCGCCGTCACTCACCGATACGGACACGACGGTGCCCGGCATCGAGGAACGCACATCCGGGTCCACTGCGCCTTCAGCGCGAAGGATCGCAGCAAGCTCCGCCTGCAGGCGCTCCTGGCGATCCGGTGCACTGACCGGGACCGACCAGCCGTCGTCGAAGTACCAGACCGTGCGGCCGTCAGAAGCGATGGACAGACGACGTCGGACGCCGTCCACGGTCGTGAAACCCGCCCCTGCCTCCTGCTGGACCATGATGACTGCGCCGTCAGCTGCGCTAACTCGGTAGCCAGCCTCGGTGATCTCTACCTCGAAAGTCTGGATGTTGCCGGGCTCTACCTCCAGGCTCACCCTCCGACCTCGTCGGGCGCCGATCCTCCAGCCGTCGCGTCTGGTCCACGGGGAACCCGCACGCGCGTCATCTCGCTGCTGCGCAGCATCCGCGCCCTGCATGGATGACACCGCGATCACGGCAAGTTCGGCATCCGTCACGCGACGGAACGCGAACTCGGGCATTTTGCGTTCGATCATCGTGGTGTCGAGCCGTCCGGCGCGAACATCCTCATCGTTGATCAGCAGCCGCAGATACTCTGTATTCGTTTTGACACCGAGCACCATGGTGTCCGCCAGCGCACGATCCAGACGGTTGAAGGCTTCCTCACGATCCTCTCCCCAGGCAATGACCTTGGAAATCATCGGGTCATAGTTGGATGAGATGGAAATCCCTTCCAACAAGGAGCTGTCCACCCGTATGCCCTCACCGACCGGCTCCTGGAGCCGCAGCACGGTTCCGGTTGAGGGAAGGAAGGAATCTTCAGGATCTTCAGCGTAGACACGGGCCTCGACCGCGTGCCCGTGCAACTCGATGTCATCCTGTGCGAGGGTCAGTTTTTCGCCAGCGGCGATGCGGATTTGCCACGCGACCAGGTCAACGCCCGTGATCATTTCCGTAACAGGGTGCTCGACCTGGAGCCGTGTGTTCATCTCCATGAAGAAAAACTCATCAGGTGCGGAGTCCGAGACGAGGAACTCCACGGTCCCAGCGCCGGTGTAGTCCACGCTACGGGCAGCATCGCAGGCGGCCTGGCCGATGCGGGCCCTGGTTTTCTCATCGAGCAACGACGACGGCGCCTCTTCGATCACTTTCTGATGCCGGCGCTGGAGCGAGCATTCGCGTTCACCCAGGTGGATGACGTTTCCATGATTGTCCGCGAGGACCTGCACCTCGATATGCCGCGGGGTCAGGACCAGCCGCTCCATGAAAAGTGTGTCGTCGCCGAAAGCCGAAGCAGCGACCCTGCGCGCGGTCGGCAGTGTGCCAGCCAGGTCCTCCTGCCTCTCGACGACGTGCATGCCCTTTCCTCCGCCGCCGGCGGAGGGTTTGATCAGCAACGGGTACCCGACTCCCGGCGCTTCGGCAAGAAGCTGCTCATCGGTCAACCCAGGTTCTGCGATGCCCGGAACCACCGGGACGCCGTGGGCCATGACGTGATTTTTCGACCGGATCTTGTCGCCCATGACATTCAACGAATGGACGCTCGGACCGATGAACGTGATGCCCGCTTCCTCGAGGGCGCGCGCGAATTCGACGTTCTCGCTCAGGAAGCCATAACCGGGGTGAACCGCCGTCGCGCCGCTGACCCGGCAAGCATTAACAATGGCCTCAATGTTGAGATAACTCTCCGCGGCCGAAGCCGGGCCGATGTGCACCGCTTCATCAGCCTCGCGGACATGCCGCGCTTCGGCGTCCGCATCACTGTAGACAGCAACAGACCGGATGCCAAGCTCACGCAGGGTCCGGATAACGCGGCACGCAATTTCACCACGGTTAGCGACAAGTACTGTGTCAAAAAGTTTCATGCCATCACATCCGGAAGAGGCCGAAGGATGTCTCCTCCAGCGGTTTGTTGGCGCAGACATCAAGCGCGAGGCCAAGGACCGTTCGGGTATCCGCCGGATCGATGATGCCATCGTCCCAGAGACGGGCAGTCGAGTAATAGGGGTTTCCCTGGTCCTCGTACTGTTGCCGGATAGGAGCCTTGAACGATTCCTCGTCCTCCGCGCTCCACTCATCTCCACGGCTCTCGAGCTGGTCCCGCTTCACGGTCGCGAGAACCGAGGACGCCTGATTGCCGCCCATCACCGAGATGCGGCTCGCAGGCCACATCCACAGGAAACGCGGGGAATACGCCCGCCCGCACATGGAGTAATTTCCGGCCCCGAAGGAGCCACCAATAATGACTGTGAGCTTGGGAACACGGCACGTAGCGACGGCCGTCACCATCTTGGCGCCGTTCTTGGCGATACCGCCGGCCTCATAGTCACGGCCCACCATGAAGCCGGACAGGTTCTGCAAAAAGATCAGGGGAATCCCGCGCTGATCGCACAGTTCAATAAAGTGCGCACCCTTCAGCGCTGATTCGCTGAAAAGAACACCATTGTTGGCTACGATTCCCACCTTGTGTCCGTGGAGGTGCGCAAAGCCGGTAATCAGCGTTGTTCCATATTCCTTCTTGAACTCATGGAACTCGCTGCCGTCCACAATGCGCGCTATTACTTCGTGGACGTCGTAGGAAGCGTTGACATCCGTTGGCACCGCACCGTAAAGCTCTTCGGGATCCTCAACGGGAGCGACGCTCTCCTCGATCTCCCACGCCGGGACCTGGCGCGGCAATGTGGAAACAATGTTCCGCACGATCTCGAGGGCGTGGGCATCATTTTCAGCCAGATGATCAGTGACACCGGAAATACGAGAATGAACATCGCCGCCGCCCAGCTCCTCAGCTGTGACGATTTCGCCAATTGCCGCTTTGACCAGCGGAGGCCCGCCCAGGAAGATCGTGCCCTGATCCCGGACGATCACCGTTTCATCGCTCATGGCGGGGACATAAGCACCGCCGGCAGTGCACGAACCCATGACCGAGGCGATCTGCGGAATCTTCCGCGCAGACATACTGGCCTGGTTAAAGAAGATGCGGCCAAAGTGTTCACGGTCCGGGAAAACATCGTCCTGCTTGGGAAGGAACGCTCCGCCGGAATCGACCAGGTAGATACACGGAAGATTGTTCTCCAGTGCGATCTCCTGGGCCCGCAGATGCTTTTTGACCGTCATGGGGTAGTACGTGCCGCCCTTGACCGTGGCGTCATTGGAAATGATGAGAACATGGCGTCCGTGGACCAGGCCCACGCCCGCAATCACGCCCGCGCCGGGCGAATCGTCGTCATACATCCCGTTGGCTGCCAGGGGTGCGATTTCCAAGAACGGACTGCCGTCGTCGAGCAGGCGTTCGATCCGCTCCCGAGGGAGCAGTTTCCCGCGGGCTACGTGGCGTTCGCGGGAACGCTCCGGTCCGCCAACCGCAGCTGCTGCCAGCTTCTCCCGTAGCTCCTTGACGAGGCCGCGCTGGGCGGCATCATTTTCCTGGAAGTCCGGGCTCGTAGTGTTCACCCGGGAAACAAGGGTCTCCATCGACGTCCTTCTGTGAAGCTGTGCATTGACCGGTAGCGACTAGGCTGTAGCTAAACAATGCGCATCCGGTTAGTCTTTACTAACTGGAATTAGGTTAGTAGCTATTAACCGACTTGTCCACAAGATCTGTGGTGCGCACCACACTGTCACAACGCGCATCGTGCAGACGAACAAAGGTGCTGCGCGGGAAAGGCTGGGTATGGATCCCGTGATAAACAGCCGCGCTACAGGGCGAAGCCTCGCAAAGGCCTCCCGGCGCGCGGCACTGCTCGAAGCTGCAGCACAACTCTTTGCCCAGCGCGGCTACAACGGCGTCTCCATTGAGGACCTCGGAGCAGCCGCCGGCGTCAGCGGCCCCGCCGTCTACAGGCATTTCAGCGGCAAGCAATCAGTTCTCGGAGCGCTACTCACAGGGGTAAGCCAGGATTTGCTGGACGGCGGAATGGCCGTCGTCGCCGAATCTTCAGTTCCGGAGCGGACCCTTCGGGGACTAATAGAATTCCAGGTGGACTTCGCGCTGCGCAACGCCAACGTCATCCGCGTGCAGGACAAGGACCTCGGCAGCCTGTCCGAAGAAGACCGCCAAACCGTTCGCTCACTCCAGCGCCAGTATGTTGAGGTGTGGGTCAATGTGCTGTCCGAGCTTCGCCCTGATCTGGAACGCTCCCTCCTTCGACACCGTGCCCATGCGGGATTCGGTCTTATCAACTCGACCCCGCACACCACTCACCGCAGCGCCAACAGCCGGGAGACGGCAGCGTTGCGGCACCTTCTGGAAACCATGTCGTGGGCGGCGCTCAATGCGTGAGAGCCACAGCCGTGAAGTTCCCTTGTACCCTGAAGTCCTACCAACCCAGCTCCAGCCAACGCCGAGACGAGAGTGCCGCCGTGATTACCCTACGACCAGTTGACCCTTCGGACCTGGACCAGTTTTTCAATCATCAGCTGGACCCCATGGCCAACCACATGGCGGCTTTCGCTGCGAAGAATCCGTCCGACCGCGGGGTGTTCAACCATCACTGGCAGAACATTCTTGGGGATGAATCAATCACTGTTCGCACGATTGAATCCGACGGCGCCGTGGTGGGCAGCGTTCTGATGTACCTGAACGACGATGTGCCGGAGATCAGCTATTGGATTGACAAGGCCTACTGGGGCCAGGGCGTCACGACCGACGCTGTGGGTCAGTTCCTCAAGGAATTTACAGCACGCCCCATCCGGGCACGGACTGTCGTTGACAATATGGGTTCCATCAAAGTACTGGAGCGCTGGGGCTTCACCGAGGTGGGGCGGGCGAAGGACTTCGCGAACGCGCGCGGCACGGTGGTTGAGGAAGTCATTATGGAGCTTTCGGCCTAGCCGAGATCACCCTTTGTCGCCGAGGTCACCCCTTGCAAGGGGTGACCTCGGCGACAAACCCTGACTTCGGCCAGGTTAGACCATCGTCAGAGCCATACCCGGTTCAGCCAGTATGGCCCCGAGGTCGGCCAGGAACCGCGAGCCCTGCTCACCATCCACCAGCCGGTGATCAAAGGACAGGCTGAGCGTCATGACCTGGCGCAGAGCAATTTCGCCATGGTGCTCCCACGGCATCTTGCGGACAGCACCCATGGCCAGAATCGCCGCCTCCCCCGGGTTCAGGATCGGGGTACCGGCATCAATACCAAAGACACCCACATTAGTGATCGATATTGTTCCGCCGGACAGGTCCTTCGGACTCGTCTTTCCAGCCCTGGCGGTATCCGTCAGAGCCGTCAGGGCCTCGGAGATCTCCATCAGGGAGAGATCCTGTGCATCCTTGATATTGGGCACAGTCAGGCCGCGCGGAGTGGCCGCCGCGATCCCCAGATTCACATAGTTCATCTGAACGATCTCGCCGTGGTCGCCGTCCCAGCGCGTATTGAGGCTCGGATTACGCTTCAGCGCGATACAGACCGCCTTGGCAGCCAGAGTCAACGGGGTCAGCTTGTAACCACGGAACTCCCTGCTCTCCTTCAGCTTGGATAGCAGCTCCATGGTGGGAGTGACGTCCACGGTCAGGAACTCCGTCACGTGCGGGGCCGTGAAGGCACTGCTGACCATGGCCGCGGCGGTGTGTTTCCGCACACCCTTGATGGGGATGCGGACCTCGCGGGCGCCGTCGCCTGCACTCGTTCTGACTGGTGCGGCTGCGGTCTCACCACCTTCCGTCACGCCATCGGAGTACTCCAGTACGTCACCACGGGTGATGAGACCGGCAGGCCCGGTTCCCCGTACCTCAACCAGGTCCACTCCGAGGTCCTTGGCAAGCTTGCGGACCGGCGGCGTGGAGCGTGGACGATGCTTTTCCGGCGCCGTGGTCTCCGGTGCAGCACTTTCCGCCTGAGGCGCGGTCGGACGCTCCGTAGTGACCGGCTGCTCTGTAGCCACTGACTGCTCCACGGCGGATTCACGCGCCCGCTTGCGGCGTGCAGGGCGACCGGACTTCTCCACAGCTGCGCCGTAGCCCACGAGGTTCGGTTCGCGCTTGGCAGGAGACTCCTCGGCCTCGGCGTCGTCCCCGCCAATATCGAAGGACACGATGGGCTGGCCCACCTCTACCACCGTGCCCGCGCTGGCGTGCAGGCGCTTCACCGATCCTGCGTAGGGTGACGGCAACTCAACGACAGCCTTGGCCGTTTCGACGTCGGCAATGATCTGGTTCAGTTCAACGGTGTCGCCCTCAGCCACCCGCCACGTCACGATTTCTGACTCCGTGAGACCTTCGCCGAGGTCCGGCAGTTTAAATTCCTTGATGGTCACAGCGCTAGCCTTCCAGTGAGCTCAGTGAATTGGTGCGGCCCATGACGCGATCCACACCATCGAGAATCCGGTCGAGGTCCGGAAGGTGGTGGAACTCAAGCTTTGAGTACGGGTACGGGATATCGAACCCCGTGATCCGCACGGGAGCATGCTCCAGATAGTAGAAGCAGCGCTCGGTGATGCTTGCAGCGATTTCAGCTCCAAGACCACCGGACTGCGCAGCCTCATGGGTGATAACCAGACGCCCGGTTTTGCGTACCGATGCCTCGACCGTCGCAAAGTCAATGGGTGCCAGAGACCGCAGGTCAATGACTTCAACCGACACGCCGTCGTCGGAGGCTGCTACTGCGGCATCCCGCGCGGTGGGAACGAGCGGGCCGTAGGTCACCAGGGTGACGTCCGATCCCTCGGTGACCACACGCGCCGAGCCCATGGACTCTGCACCGAGGTCGATGTCCTCGTTGACCTCACCCTTGACATGATAGCGACGCTTCGGCTCGAAGTAGAGAACGGGGTCATCGGAGGCAATGGCCTGCTGAATGACCGTGTAGGCGTCCTGCGGATTGGACACGCTCACCACGCGAAGCCCGGATGTATGCGTGAAATACGCTTCCGGAGATTCCGAATGGTGCTCAGGTGAACCGATGCCGCCACCGAACGGAACACGAATGGTCAAGGGAACTTTCACCTTGCCCTGCGTCCGGTAATGCAGCTTGGCGACCTGGCAGACGATCTGGTCGAAAGCCGGATAGATGAAGCCGTCGAACTGGATCTCCACGACCGGACGGTAGCCCCGGTAGGCCATACCGATGGCCGTGCCCATGATGCCGGCTTCAGCCAGGGGTGAATCCATCACCCTGTGCTCGCCGAAATCCTTCTGCAACCCGTCGGTAATACGGAACACTCCCCCGAGCTTTCCGATGTCCTCTCCCATGAGGACAACCTTGGGATCATTTTCCATTGCCTTGCGAAGACCTGCGTTGATCGCGCGGCCAAACGTCATTGAGGACATTTACTTGGTTCCTTCCGCATCTGCAGCGGTATCGTCAATCGTCGCGAGATAGCGCGCGTAGTGGTCCTGCTGACGGTCCAGCCACGAATTGGGCGAGCTGTACACGTTCTTGAAAACGTCCATGGTCTCCGGTTCGGCCATGTTCACACAGCCAGCACGCATCTCCCGGGCGACGTCGTCGGCCTTGGCTTTCACGCTTGCCTTGAAGTCCTCCGTGAACAGCCCACGTTCCTCAAGGTACGCAGCGAGCCGCGCGATGGGGTCCTTGGCGGCCCAGTCCTCCAGCTCGTTGGCATCACGGTACTTTGTGGGGTCATCGGCGGTTGTGTGCGGCCCCATCCGGTAGGTCAGCGCCTCGATGTACGTTGGTCCACCGCCGGTGCGGGCGCGTTCCAGAGCCTCGCGGGTCACGGCGAGCGTGGCCAGAACGTCATTGCCGTCAACACGAACGCTGGGAATACCAAACCCGGGCGCACGGCGGGCGATGGGAACATGAGCCTGCAGACCCACAGGTTCGGAGATCGCCCACTGATTGTTCTGGCAGAAGAAGATCACCGGTGCCTGATAGCTCGCGGCGAACACCATGGCTTCATTGACATCACCCTGGCTGGTAGCGCCGTCGCCAAAATATGTGATGGCTGCGGCATCGTCGCCGTCGTTGATGATGGCCATGCCGTAACCGACAGCATGCAGCGTCTGGGCTCCGATGATGACCTGAGGGGTGGCCATGTTGATCTCAAACGGATCCCAGCCCGACGACGCATTTCCGCGCCATACCCGTGTCATGTCCGTCAGGTCCACGCCGCGGCAGTAGGCGACACCGTGCTCACGGTAGCTCGAAAAGACAAAGTCATCGGTGCGCAGCGCCCGCGCGGACCCGATCTGCGAAGCTTCCTGACCAAGGAGCGGTGGCCAAAGCGCCAGCTCCCCCTGACGCTGGAGTGCAGTGGCCTCGGCGTCGATCCTCCGGACAACCACCATGTCCTCATAGAGGGACATCAAAACGTTGTCATCTACGTCTTCGACCCAGCGATCGTACTCTCCGCTGGTCCTTGCCCCGCTTGGTGTCAGGAGCTGAACGAAGTCCTCGTCCTGCGCCGGGGACATGTCATTGATGGACACTGATACACGCAACCTTAATATTCTCGTCAATCTGTCACCGTCTGGCCAGTGACAGCGGCCGGGTTGGACTGGTCCCCGGCGACGCGATCCGAAAAGGACACGCCGGAACACCATTGCCCCGAATTCTTGTGACGATACTCACAGGACTCATTGAGCACAACCGGGAGCACGCACATTGAGCATTATGCCCTACTACATCGAAATACACCGTGCTAGCGTTTCGCACTATGCAACCTCTGGACAGTACTGACACAAGACTACTCATTGCAATGGCGAAAGACCCACGCCGAACGGTCGTGGCACTGGCCCAGAAACTCGGATTGTCCAGAAACACCGTCCAGGCCCGGATGGCACAACTCGAACGCAAGAACGTGTTCCTCCCGTTCGAGAGGACCATCAGCACCACGGCCCTTGGCTACCCCCTGACCGCCTTTATCCAGGTACATGTGCAGCAGCAGAAACTCGGCTCCATAGCCCGTGAACTGGCATCGATTCCCGAAGTCATCGAAGCCTTCGGACTGACCGGACAGGCCGACATCATGGTGAGGGTAGTTTCCCGCGACGCCGAGGACCTGTTCCGGATCAATGGCAAGGTCCTTGGATGCGACGGGGTTGTCCGCTGCGACACGTCCTTGGCCATGCGTGAACTCATTCCCTACCGCGTGGAGCCGCTGCTGGAACGCGGCACGCAAAATTCGCACTGATTCCCACCCATCCGCACAGGCCGACGCATCGAAGCACCGTCGAGGCTTCATTGGGAAGCATCAACGGAAGACCCTCATCAGGGGATCAATGTAGAGAAAGGCACAAGCCATGCGGACATCACCGAACAGACTCATAGCGACCATCTTCGGAGCGGTCTACCTCCTGGTCGGGATCCTCGGTTTCTTTGTAACCTCCGGAGTGGGATTCTTCGCCACTGAGGGCAGAAACCTCATTATCTTCGAAGTCAACCCGCTCCATAACATCGTCCACCTGGCCATCGGGGCCGCGCTCCTCCTGGCAGGGTTGTCCTCAACCGCTGCGGCCAAGGGCGTCAATACGACGATCGGCGGCGTTTACCTGCTGGTCGGTGTCCTTGGACTCTTCATTGTCGGCAGCAGTCTGAACATCATCGCTCTGAACGGTGCGGACAACGTACTCCACCTGGCGAGCGCCGTCCTGCTTCTCGGAGTCGGCCTCTCACAGGACAAGAAAGCGACCAACACTCACCGGGTAGCTGTCTAATCATGACGACGGCCAGTACCGCTCAGGTTCGAACCTACGTCAACACGAAAACTGCCGTGGATGCGCAGCCCGCTGGCGCACGGGCGGGCGTTGTGCCAGAGGTGGTCCGGGTACTGTACGGGTTGACTGGCTACGGTGCTGCCCTCCTCTACTTGGCTGTGGGCAGCACCGCCCTGTTGTCTTCATCGGAACACCCCGGGGTCCGGGCCGCCGTCGTTATTGCTTCACTGGGGTGGGCACTCGCGCTCACTCTATGGGGCACTGCGGTTCTGCGATCGTCGCAGCGGAGTTGGCCGTCATTCACAAGGATCATGGTCCCGGTAGCTGTCACCGTGACACTTGCTGCGGTTCTGCGAAACGTCATGTTCGAGCCGCTGGGCGAACGGTCTCTGGACGTCACCGCCCTGTGCGCGGTCGCGCTCGGTCTGGTGATTCTTTCCTGCCGCGGGTACCTTCAGCGGCGCCCGGCCACCTCATCGGCCGACGTCGCCAAGCGTCCCCCACCTGCGGGCCGGCTCCTGCTGGGGTTGGCTGGAGCATCGGTCCTCGTCGCCAGCATCGCGGCACCAGGGCTAGCGGCTTCAACGGCGGGTGATTTCGCTGTTCCCCACAGTGAGCATGGGCAGAACCAGCAACCGGTTCTTCCGGAAACAGAACATCACCATTAGGCAACCGACGAAAGAGGCAGGGGGCGGACCAGGCGGTCCGCCCCCTGCCTCTTTCTGCAGGCCAGGCCCAGGGCTGGCTGCGGTTAGTGGTCGACTGCCTTTTCAGCACCGACGCCGGTGAGTGAACGGACTTCCATCTCAGCCTGCTTCGCGGGGTCCTCTCCACGCTTGTCCAGCACCGTGCCGAGCCATCCCAGGCAGAATGCCAGCGGTATCGACACAAGACCCGGATTGCTGAGCGGGAATAGCGCGAAGTCCGCTCCCGGGATCATCGACGTCGGCGTGCCGGAGACAACTGGCGAGAACGCAATCAGGACGATTGCAGCCCCGAGCCCTCCATACATACTCCAGACGGCTCCCTGGGTGCTGAAGCGCTTCCAGAACAACGAGTAGAGAATGGTGGGAAGATTCGCGCTCGCAGCCACGGCGAAGGCAAGTGCGACCAGGAACGCGACGTTCTGGCCTTGTGCCCCAATACCTCCGGCGATCGAGAGAATACCGATCACGACGACGGTCCGGCGGGCCACCTTGACCTCACCATCTGGCTTGACGCGGCCCTTGCGGATGACGTTTGCGTAGATGTCATGTGCGAAGGACGCTGCAGCCGTAATGGTCAGTCCGGCAACCACTGCGAGGATCGTGGCGAAGGCAACTGCGGATATGACGCCCAGAAGGATCGGTCCTCCCAGCTCGAAGGCGAGCAGCGGTGCCGCTGAATTCACGCCGCCGGGAGCTGACGTGATCCGATCAGCCCCGATCAGGGCGCCTGCACCGTAGCCCAGCACGAGAGTGAACAGGTAGAACGCGCCAATGAGCCAGATAGCCCAGACGACCGAGCGGCGCGCTTCCTTGGCTGTGGGAACTGTGTAGAAGCGCATCAGCACGTGCGGCAGAGCCGCTGTTCCAAGCACCAGGGCCAGGGCCAGCGAAATGAAGTCCAGCTTGGACGTCTCTGAGGCCCCGTATTTCAGGCCCGGTTCGACGATCGCAGGGTTACCCGAAGTCTCGATGGCTGCGCCGAGCAGGGTCGAGAGGTTGAAGTCGTGCAGTGCCAGAACCCAGATGGTCATGATGAATGCACCGGCGATCAGCAGGCACGCCTTGATGATCTGTACCCAGGTGGTGCCCTTCATACCGCCGACAAGTACGTAGAGGATCATGAGTCCGCCGACGATGGTGATGACCAGCGACTGCCCCAGCTTGTCATCGATACCCAGCAGCAGGGATACCAGTGCGCCGGCCCCAGCCATCTGCGCGAGCAGATAGAAGAAGCAGACCGCCAGCGTGGTGACGGCCGCAGCGATGCGGATAGGAAGCTGACGCAGGCGGAAGGACAGAACGTCCGCCATGGTGAACTTACCGGTGTTGCGCATCATCTCGGCTACCAGCAGCAAAGCCACCAACCAGGCCACCAGGAACCCGATCGAATACAGGAACCCGTCATAACCGTTGATGGCAATGGCTCCCACAATTCCCAGGAATGACGCCGCTGAGAGATAGTCCCCGGCAATCGCCGTGCCGTTCTGCGGCCCCGTGAACGATCGTCCTGCCGCGTAGTAATCAGCAGCGGTTTTGTTGTTGCGGCTTGCCCGCAGGACGATGACGAGGGTAATCGCAATGAAGACGCCGAAGATCGTGATGTTCAGCCACGGTTCTCCGACGTTCGTGGTTGCGGTCTGTAGCGGAAATGTCATTTGCCCTCCACCTCGGATTCAAGGTCCTCACGAATTTTTGTGGCCACCGGGTCAATGCGCCGGTTGGCGTAGCTCACGTACCACATGGTGATTCCGAAGGTGCTGACAAATTGGAGCAGACCCAGGACGATACCGATGTTGATGTTGCCGACCACGGGGGTCGACATGAATTCGTGTGCGTAGTCCGCCAGCAGAACGTAGAGGAAGTACCACAGCAGGAAGGCTGCGGCGAGCGGGAAGACGAAGGAGCGGTGCCGCCGGCGCAGTTCCCGGAACTCGGGTCCGTCCTGCACCTCACGGAAGTCTGTAGCTACCACGACATCCGGCTCTGACGGTTGATGTGACATGAATCCTCCTGGGTGGTTGTGATAGAGATCACTCTGCACCTCAGGTTCAGTCAGTAGGGCCATGGCCGTCAGCCTCGTCGACCAGCGGTGCAGAATCTGCGGTAACCGGCACCGATAGAGTAGGAAAATGTCAGACGACGCTTTCGAGATCATCATCAGTGTCAGTCTCGTCATCTGCGCTCTGGCTGCCGTTGCCGGCGTCGGGTTCTACCTCTCCAGGTCCCACCGGGACCTCGGAACCGAAGCGGACCTGGCAACCTACCGCACGCTGCACACCGCCGCCACGGCATCACGGCACCTGCGCAGCGGACTCACTCAGGATGGAGCACGCAAAGCCGCACGGGACCTGCGCGAAATGCTCCACGCCGACGTCGTCGTCATCACCGACCTGAACGACGTGCTGGCCATCGACGGGCCGACCGGCGACTACCTGCCCAAGGCGCTCAAAACCATATCCGCCGGGCAGACCCGCATCTTCAGAACCAAGCCATCCAGGAAAAGCGGCGGCAACTCGACTACGCAGCAAATGGTTCTTGCACCCATCAGAACCGGCAAAGGGATCGTGGGATCCGTGGGCGCTGGAGGCACCAAGGTCAGTGCCGGCCTTATCCGGGCCTGCAACGAACTGGCCGATTGGATGGCGACACAAATAGATCTGGCCGAACTGGACACATCGCGGGCTTTGCTCATGGAAGCACAGATGCGGGCGCTACGGGCCCAGATCAGCCCCCACTTCATCTACAACTCGCTGAACGCGATTGCCTCCTTCATCAACACGGATCCGCCGCGCGCCCGCGAACTGGTGCTCGAATTCGCCGACTTCACCCGCTACTCATTCCGGAACCACGGTGATTTCACCACCATCGCAGAAGAACTCAAATCAGTAGACAGCTACCTCCTGCTCGAACGCGCCCGCTTCGGCGAGCGGCTGAACGTCACCCTGCACGTCGGTCCGGAAGTTCTGAACACCGTCATTCCCTTCCTGAGCCTGCAGCCTCTGGTGGAAAATGCAGTGCAGCACGGGATCGAAGTACGGGACGGTCCCGGACACATCACCATCACCGCGCAGGACGCCGGTGCGTACGCGGAGGTCATCGTGGAAGACGACGGCGTGGGGATGGACCCTGAGCACGCTCACGAGATTCTCGCGGGACGTAACGGCGGCGGTCACGTGGGGTTGAGAAATGTTGACCTTCGCCTTCGCCGTTTTTACGGGCCGAAAAATGGCCTGACCGTCGAAACGGCGCCTGGGGAAGGCACGCTCATCGCCATGCGGGTGCCCAAGTTCCAACCGGGCAATCTCGCGTGAGCGTACTCTAGAGAACATGATCTCTGTGGTCGTGGCCGACGATGAGCAACCCGCCGTCGACGAACTTGCCTACCTCCTGTCCCGTGAACCGCAGATCGCGGCTGTGCATACGGCCACCCGCGGCGCCCAGGTGTTGGAGTTGCTGGAGTCCACGAAAGTCGACGCCGTCTTTTTGGACATTCACATGCCCGCAGTCTCCGGCCTCGCCGTGGCGCGCGTGCTGTCAGAGATGGAGCGGCCGCCCGCCGTCGTCTTCGTCACCGCTGATGAAGCACACGCCCTGGCCGCCTATGATCTGGCTGCTGTGGACTATCTGCTGAAGCCGGTCCGGCCGGAACGTCTCGCTGAAGCAGTCCGCCGCATCTGCGATCTGACCAACGCGCCGTCGGCCGACCCAGACCCCTCGAACCTCATCACTGTCGATCAGGGCGGGGTGAGCAAGTTGATCCGCAGGGACGATGTCCAATACGTGCAGGCACAGGGAGACTACGCACGCCTGCACACGGCGGACGCAAGCTATCTGGTCCGGGTTCCGTTGACCGACCTCGTCGAACAATGGGAGGACAACGGGTTCCATCGCATCCACCGCTCGTATCTGGTATCCCTCAAAAATGTTGACAAGGTCCGTACCGCTGGTGGAACGGCCAGTGTCGACGTCGGAGGAACGCTCCTGCCCGTCAGCCGACGTCATCTGCCCGCCTTCCGCAGCATCCTGAAGAGCACCAGAATCCGGCCTCAACCATGACGGGAAACCCCCGACGTATCCGTGTGCAGTCACCCGGATACGATGCGCAGGAACCCGCGCCGGCCTCACAACCCGACGACGCCTCAAACGCCAGCGACGCCTACGTCCGCTCGCTCATACGCTCCCAGCTGCGGCTCGCCGTCGTCGTGGGCTCCGGGTTCCTCATCCTGCTGCTGGGCGTACCCGCCCTGGTGTGGCTCTCCCCCGCGCTGGCCCAGCTGAGCATCCTCGGAGTTCCGCTGCAGTGGCTGCTCCTCGGATTCCTGATGTACCCCATCATGATCACTGCCGCCTGGCTTTACACCCGGAGCGCCCAACGCAATGAAGAGCGGTACCGACAACTCACGGACCAGCAATGATGCGGGCTGCCACATGAGTGCCCTGGCCGGCTACATAGCGCTGACCGTCGTTTCAGCCGCAACACTGGTGATCGGTATCTACGGACTGAAATTTTCCCGGACCACGTCCGACTTCTACGTAGCTTCACGCTCCGTGAAACCGTGGTGGAACGCCTCAGCCATAGGCGGCGAATACCTCTCTGCCGCAAGCTTCCTCGGCGTCGCCGGCCTCATCCTGGTCTCCGGCGCCGACGCCCTATGGTTCCCCGTAGGCTACACCGCCGGATATCTGATGCTTCTACTCTTCGTCGCCGCACCCATGCGAAGATCCGGCGCCTACACGATCCCCGACTTCGCCGAGGCGCGGCTCAAGTCCCCCATGGCCCGGACGGTTACCAGCTTCCTGGTCATCGCCGTCGGCTGGCTCTATATTGTCCCGCAGCTACACGGAGCCGCCCTCGCCATCACCGTGGCTACCGGGCTGCCCGGGTGGATCGGGGCGGTCATGGTCACGGGCGTCGTCGTCATCACCACGATGGCCGGTGGGATGAGGTCCATCACCTTCGTTCAGGCGTTCCAGTACTGGCTCAAACTCACAGCCATCGCCGTCCCCCTGGTCTTCATCATGCTCAGGCTCGGCACAACCGGACAGGACTGGTCAGGCAACGGCGCCGCCTTCATCGGCGGGAACGGCGACGGCGACTGGTACACGAAGGTGTCCCTCGCCCTGGCGCTACTACTCGGAACCCTGGGACTGCCGCACGTCCTCGTGCGCTTCTACACCAACCCGGACGGCCCCTCCGCACGGCGCACCACGCTGATCGTGCTCGGGCTACTGTCCCTCTTCTACATCTTCCCGACCCTCTACGGAATCCTCGGCAGGGTCTTCGCCCAGGACCTCGCAACCGGCCCCAACGCGGATGCGACCGTGCTGCTCCTGCCGGCCCGGATCTTCGACGGCATGGCATCCGACGCACTGTCCGCCCTCGTGGTTGCCGGCGCCTTCGCCGCATTTCTCTCCACCACGTCCGGGCTGGTCGTATCCGTCGCCGGAGTACTCAGCCAGGACTTCTTCGGCGGCAGCGTCAAGGGATTTCGCCGGGCAGCACTGCTATCAGCGGCAGTGCCCCTGATGGTGGCCATCGCAACCGATTCCCTGGCACTCGCCGGCAGCGTTGGCCTCGTCTTTGCCTTCACCGCCTCAACACTGTGTCCCATGCTGCTGCTGGGCATCTGGTGGCGCGGACTCACAGACGTGGGCGCCGTCGTCGGCATGGGCGTGGGCACGGTGCTGTGCGGCGGCGCGATTCTGGCCTCTACCCTTTTCACCGGGCCTGCCCCGGTCCTGCTGCAGTATCCGGCAGCCTGGACCGTACCGCCAGCGTTTGCAGCGATGATCATTGCCTCGCGGATGACCGCCCACCGCAGACCCACCGGGCTCAACCGGATTCTGGCACGCCTGCATGTGCCTGAAAACGACTAGTCGATGGAAGCCATCAGCTCGACGACGCGGTCCAGAAAAGCGTCTACCTGGTTCTCCTCATAGCCGCTCCGACCCCGTGCCTCGCGGAAAACTGCCCGGCGAATCACATCGACACTCAACGGCTGATCCTGTTCGAAATAGCCCAACAGTTCATCACAGAGAGCATCAACATCCCTAACGTTGTAGCTGAAGGCCTTCCGCGCCGAAGGACGGCGAAACCGTTCCCCGTGCGGCCGGTGAAGGCGGGCGCGCAGCACCGTGGACATGCGGCCAATCGCTGACAGCCAAGCTTCCTCACCCTTCTCCTGGATCAGCTGATCGCGCTCCCGCTGGGCGAAAACATCTTCCAGCCGATCGAGGGCGGCGTCCACCGCCTGCGCCTCATATCCACCCTTGGCAGGGTCAAAGGCCATTGAACGGACCGTTTTGCTCGTGATGGGATCGGCATCCTGATCGGGGTCGTTGTAGTAGGCCCTGGCCTCGGTGAGAAAATCGTCCACCTGCCGGATGTTGTACCCGTACTCGCGGCGTCCAACCCGCTCAAAGGGCGAACGCCCTCGCCGCATTTCTTCCATCCCGAGCTACGATCCCTTCCTTGTACTCATCCGGCCTACCCTGCATCGGCGCCAGCGGCCATACAGCCACTAAAAACTACATTGCGCCTGGAACGAGCGTACTGGATAGTAGGTAGGCAACCGGGGAGGCAAACACGATGGAATCAAGCCGGTCCATCACTCCACCGTGACCTGGCAGCGCCGTACCCATGTCCTTGATCCCGAGTTCACGCTTGACCATGGACTCCGCGAGATCTCCGCCCGTAGCCGCCGCCACGGTGGCAATGGCCAGGATCAGCCCAAACCACCACGGCAGTTCCAGCAGAAACACTGAAGCCAGTACGCCAACAAGCACGGCCCCGCCAACAGAGCCGCCGAAACCCTCCCACGACTTCTTCGGGCTGATCTTCGGGGCCATCGGATGCTTGCCAAAGAACGCTCCGATCAGATACCCGAATGTGTCATTCGCGACGACCAGCAACAGCAGCGTCACCACCTTGAAACTGCCCTGGGGCTGCTGGAACAGAAGGAGGGCAAAGCTGATCAGGAAAGGCACCCACAGCATCACGAAGAGCCCGCTCATGACGCTTCGTGTGGCGTCTTCGGCTGGATCCAGACTTCGCCACAACAACAGTGCGACGGCGGAGGCCACCACCGCGAAGCCAAGAGCCTCCGTGCCGCCAAGATAGGCGGAGAACGGCAAAGCCACACTGCCGGCCACGACGGGGATCAACGGAACATGGATGTCCCGGACCTCGAGCGCACGGCTGACCTCCCACACGCCGATGACACCGAACACGGTGGCAGTCGCCACGAAGGCCAACGGCGCAAAAAACAACCCCACCAGGATGGCGAAGAGCAGTATGAGACCCACG
Source organism: uncultured Micrococcaceae bacterium (assembly GCA_947502645.1). Taxonomy (GTDB): domain Bacteria; phylum Actinomycetota; class Actinomycetes; order Actinomycetales; family Micrococcaceae; genus Arthrobacter_J. The sequence continues at coordinate 97,968 of CANNAD010000003.1, forward strand.
CCAATGGCAGCAGGAAGATCCCGGCCAGCGCGGGAATTCCCCGATGGCTGGCGGCGCCGCTTTCGACCCGACGGGCCCGTCGCGGGTGACCCTATGGGAGCCGCCGCTTCAGGGCCGGTTGACCCACGCTCCGCGGTTGGAGGCTGAACATCACTCATTAGACCTCGAGAAGCTCTGCTTCCTTGCGTTTGAGCAGCTCATCAACGGTGTCCGTGTGAGCCTTCGTGACGGCATCGAGCTCTTTCTCAGCCCGGTTCCCTTCATCCTCACCGGCCTCGCCGTCCTTGACGAACTTGTCAATGGCGTCCTTGGCCTTCCGGCGGATGTTGCGGATGGAGATCTTTGCATCCTCCGCTTTGGCCCGGACAACTTTCACATACTCCCGACGGCGCTCTTCGGTGAGCTCCGGCATCACTACCCGAATGACGATGCCGTCATTGGCCGGGTTGGCACCAAGGTTGGAATCACGCAGAGCACGTTCAATGTCCTGCAGGGAGGACTTGTCATAGGGAGTGATGAGCAGTGTGCGCGCTTCGGGGACCTGAAACGCGGCCAACTGCTGCAGCGGAGTGGGCGTGCCGTAGTAATCCACGGTCAGCTTTGAAAACAGCGAAGGGTTGGCCCGACCTGTACGTACGGTGGAGAAGTCCTCCTTGGCGACCTCAACCGCCTTGTCCATCTTCTCCGACGACTCCTGCAGGGTTTCCTGAATCACTGTGTCTCCTTAGACGAAAATTTGCCGCTGACGACGGCGGCGGGGCTCTGTTCCATCCTATACGGGGCGGTACTTTCTGCAGGGCCGCCCATGGGCGAGCCCTGCTGACAACCAGCTCACACCGTTACGCAGGTACCAATCTCGTGCCCGAGAATGGCACTGGTGACGTTGCCTTCGCCTTCCATGCCGAAGACAAGCATTTCGAGGTTGTTGTCCTTGCACATGGTCATCGCCGTCTGGTCCATCACACGGATGTCCTGACGCAGCGCATCGTCATAGGTCAGCGACTCAAGTTTCCGGGCCGAGGGATCCTTACGCGGATCTGCCGTATACACACCATCGACCCCGCTCTTGGCCATCAGGACCAGGTCTGCGTGCACTTCCAGGGCACGCTGCGCAGCGACGGTATCCGTGGAGAAATATGGAAGCCCGGCACCGGCGCCGAAGATGACAACGCGGCCCTTTTCCAGGTGGCGGATAGCGCGACGCGGTATGTAGGCCTCTGCGACCTGGCCCATGGTGATGGCGCTCTGAACCCGCGTCTCGACGCCTGCCTGCTCCAGGAAATCCTGTAGTGCCAAGCAGTTCATGACGGTTCCGAGCATTCCCATGTAGTCCGCCCGTGAGCGGTCCATTCCGCTTTGGGACAGCTCTGCGCCCCGGAAGAAGTTTCCGCCTCCGACGACGATGGCGACCTCCACCCTGCCCACCGTCTCAGCGATCTGCTTGGCGATTCCGCGGACGATCTCTGGGTCTACACCGAGTTTCCCGCCTCCGAACACTTCCCCTGACAGCTTGAGTAGAACTCTTCTGCGGGGGACTTCCTGTAGCTTCTCGTTGTTCTCCATTGGTGCCTCCCATGGCAGGTAGCGGGCATTGTGACCATTATGGGCATTGCCGGACATCGGAAAATAGTTGGTTGAATGTTTCGGGCAGAAGAAAGGAGCGGTCACCAGTCGGTGACCGCTCCTCCATATCTTGGTGCCTGGACCGTTCGGCCGGTAGCTTGGCTACGCGCCTACACGGAAACGTGCAAATCCGGTGGCTGTTGCGCCTGCTTCTTCAAGCACCTGGCCGACAGTCTTCTTTGCATCCTTGGCAAAGGGCTGGTCGACGAGGACGATCTCCTTGAAGAATCCGGTCAAGCGACCCTCAACAATCTTCGTCAGCGCAGCTTCCGGCTTACCTTCCGCACGTGCTGTTTCGTCAGCGATGCGACGCTCGTTCTCCACGGTCTCGGCCGGGACTTCCTCCCGCGTCAGGAACTTGGGAGCGAAAGCTGCCGTGTGCACGGCTACGTCGTGAGCGGCTTCGCTGGCGTTTTCGCCTTCGCTGTCCACAGCGAACAGAACGCCGACCTGGGCCGGGAGGTCCTTGGACGTCTTGTGCAGGTAAGCGTCGACGGTCTTGCCCTCGATGCGTGCCATACGACGGACAACAACCTTCTCGCCGAGGATTGCACCCTCTTCGACGACGAGGTCGGAGAGCTTCTTGCCGTTGACGTCTGCTTCGAGCAGGGCTTCGACGTCGGCAGCACCGGAGGTGACTGCCGTTTCGAGGACCGTTTCGCTCAGTTCAATGAACTTTGCGGACTTGGCAACGAAGTCGGTTTCGCAGTTGACCTCGACCATGACGCCGACGGTTCCGTCCACGATGCGTGCGGCAACGAGGCCCTCGGCCGTTGAGCGACCTTCGCGCTTGGTAGCACCCTTGAGGCCCTTGATGCGGATTAGATCCATGGCTTTCTCGGCGTCGCCGTTCGCCTCGTCGAGAGCCTTCTTGACGTCCATCATGCCAGCGCCCGTGCGCTCGCGCAGAGCCTTGATATCAGCGGCGGTGTAGTTCGCCATAGTGAACCCCTTCAGTGAGTATCTGCAGTATGTTTTCGTGGCGACAGTCCCGGAACTCGGTCCGGGACTGTCGCGACGCTCGTTCCACAGGGCTCACGCCCCACGGAATGAAGCCTTACTTTGCTTCTTCTGCTGCTTCCGGAGCTGCCGGTGCTTCAGCGGTCTCTGCCGCTGCAGGAGCCTCGGCAGGAGCTTCCGCCGGAGCCTCAGCAGGTGCTGCCTGTGCTTCGCTGCCAGCGTCACCGAGGAGTTCGCGCTCCCACTCTGCCATCGGCTCCGCTGCGGCTGAGGAATCCGAGCCGGAACGGTTGTGACGGGCAACGAGACCCTCAGCCACTGCATCAGCAACGACGCGGGTCAGCAGGTTCACGGAGCGGATGGCGTCATCGTTACCCGGGATCGGGAAGTCGACGTCGTCCGGGTCGCAGTTGCTGTCCAGGATGGCAACAACCGGGATGTTGAGCTTCTTGGCCTCGTCCACGGCCAGGTGCTCCTTCTGCGTGTCAACGATCCAGATCGCGGACGGAGCCTTGGTGAGGTTGCGGATACCACCGAGGTTGGTTTCGAGCTTGGTCATTTCACGCTTGAAGAGGAGAAGCTCCTTCTTCGTGTGACCGGAGCCGGCGACGTCGTCGAAGTCGATCTCTTCGAGTTCCTTCAAGCGCTGGATGCGCTTGGCGACAGTCTGGAAGTTAGTGAGCATACCGCCGAGCCAGCGCTGGTTGACGTAGGGCTGACCCACGCGGGTAGCCTGCTCTGCGATGGTCTCCTGAGCCTGCTTCTTGGTACCAACGAAGAGGATGGTTCCACCGTGAGCCACGGTAGCCTTCACAAACTCGTAGGCGCGGTCGATGTAGGACAGCGACTGCTGCAGGTCAATGATGTAGATGCCGTTGCGTTCCGTGAAGATGAAGCGCTTCATCTTCGGGTTCCAACGACGGGTCTGGTGACCGAAATGTACGCCGCTGTCGAGCAGCTGACGCATGGTAACGACTGGCATGTCGTCACTCCTTCCGGCAGGCGGACGAACAGGTCCGGTGGCTGCCATTTTGACGGTTGATAACTATCTGCCCGGGATGGGCAGGAGTTCCTGGTGCTCGTCAGCCTCCCTGCGGAAGCTGCACTCCCACCCGACATAAGCCGTACCGCTGGAAGTGCACCCGTTTCCGCGCGGCAAACATGCGCAGCGGAGACGGGATTCAGAACACGCGAAGTCAATCCGACGCCTGATTCAAGGACTGTTACATGAACCGAACTTTGTTCAGGACACCGAATTGCTTCACCCAGTGTACTACAGGCCGTCATGCCAGCACGGCGCAGCCTTCCACTGTCCCTCCACAGCTCATGGCCGCCTCGGAACGCTCCACAGGTCCCCCGCCAGAGACGACAGCATCCCTGCACGGACTTCAGGATAGAAACATGATCAGATTCTCGGATCCGGCTCCACGCCTGCTCACAGCCCTGTTCGTATCACTCTGCATTGTGGGCATCACGGTGCCGGCGACAACAGCGGCCGATACCTCGAACGCCTGGCAGTGGCCGCTTGACCCCGCGCCGGAGGTCAGCCGCGAATTCAATCCGCCACCCGAGGAATGGGCGAGCGGACATCGCGGCGTCGATCTGAGAACCGCACCAGGAACCGAAGTATTGTCACCGGAGCACGGCCGCGTTGTATTCGTGGGCACGGTCGTTGATCGCTCCGTCCTGACGGTGGATCACGGAAATGGCGTCCTCAGCAGCTTTGAGCCCATCATTGCCTCAGTGGCCGAAGGCGATCAGGTATCCCGGGGAGAGCTGCTTGGCACCGCGGCCTCCGGCGGCCACTGCGGGACGTTCTGTGTTCACTGGGGAGTCAGAGTGCACGGAGAGTACATGGATCCTCTGGATTTCATCACCGATCAACGGCCCTCCGTGCTACTCCCGCTCCCCGGGTGACCAGCCCCGACCTCGCGAGACCTAGACGAAAGCAGCAACGCCGGTGATAGCCCGCCCTGTGACCAGGGTATTGATCTCATGAGTACCCTCATAGGAGTAGATGGCCTCGGCATCAGCAAAGATCTTTGCCATCTCGTAGTCAACAACGATGCCGTTGCCGCCCAGGATCGCACGGCCGTGGGCAACACTTTCCCGCATCCGCGCGGTGGTGAAAGCCTTGGCCAGAGCTGACTGCTCGTCCTTGGCAGCACCCGCATCCTCAAGCTGCGCGAGCCGGACCATCATGCCCAGCGAGCTGACGGTGTTGCCCAGGATCTGCACGAGCTTGTCCTGGATGAGCTGGAAGGACGCCAGCGGACGCCCGAACTGCTGACGCTCAACGGCGTAGCGCCGGGCAACATCGAACGCTGCCATCTGCTGGCCCACGGCCTGCCACGCCACCGCAAGCCGGGTGACCTTGAGGACTTTGTTCGTGTCCTTGAAACTATTGGCTCCCTTGAGGTGGAAATCATCACTGATCACCAGGTTATCGAGCACAATATTTGCATTCTCCACCGACCGGAGGGAGATCTTGTTCTCGATCTTCGTCGCCGAGTAGCCCTCAAGGGTGGTGTCAACCAGGAACCCCTTGACCTGATTGTCAGCAACGTCGCGCGCGTAGATGACTACCCAGTCAGAGAATGTGGCATTACCGATCCAGCGCTTCTCACCATTGAGAATCCAGTTATCGCCGTCGCGCTGGGCCGTGGTCCGGGTGCCGCCGGCGACGTCGGATCCGCCCAGCGGCTCGGTCAGGCCGAACGCGCCAATCTTCTTGAGCGAGTAGATGTCCGGAAGCCAGGCTGCCTTCTGCTCTTCCGAGGCAAGAGCCTCAATGGACCCGGTGAACAGACCGTCGTGGACGCCGAGGAAGGTAGCGATCGAGGTATCCGCACGAGTGAATTCCGCATGCGCAAGACCTGCGAAGAGACTCGAGTGCCCCTGTCTGTACACGGGGCTGACGACGTCGAGTTCGGCCATTTTCGGAATAATTGAACGTGGGAAGACACCCTCGTTCCACGCCTCTGCCGCAATGGGCTTGACCTCAGCCTTCAACCATTCCCGGATTTCGCCCAGGCGGTTCCGCTCAGCCTCCGGCAGAAGCTCCTCAAAAGCGTAGAAGTCACCGTCTCCATAGGGGAGATTATCGGGATCAATTACAGGTTTGGCCATGACGTCGTCCTTCTTGCCGCGTTCATACTGATATCGGGAGCCGGTCACCCAACCCTGCGACCATGTTACCCGTGAGTAACTTACGGATTCAATCCAGAACGCAAAAATCCCGGTTCGGAAGAGAAAATTCTTCCGAACCGGAATCAGCCGTAGGGCTACTCGGACTTGAACCGAGGACCTTAGGATTATGAGTCCCGCGCTCTAACCAGCTGAGCTATAGCCCCATGGAACGCACATGTTCCGACAACCTAAACATACTAATCGACTCCGCGACCGTCAGGGCAACCGAAGACTAGATCTTCACGGATTCGCTCGAGGCACCGTAGTACAGCGCCTCGAAGGTCTCCACGGTTTTCTCGTGGCTATGCCTGCCAACCATTTCCCTGCTGGCTTTGCCCATGGCACGCAGCTGATCGTCGGGAAGGGTCAGGATCCTCGTCATCTTCTCCGCCAGATCCACGCTGTCATGTGGTATGAACAGAAATCCATTGACGCCGTCCTCGACCAGATGAGGCAGAGCCATGGCATCAGCGAGTACAACGGGAGTAGACGCCGACATGGCTTCCAGCGTGACCAACGACTGCAGCTCAGCTGTCCCCGGCATAACGAACAGGTCCGCGCGCAGATAGGCCTGACGGAGTTCGTCATCATCCACAAGACCGTGGAACTTCACCCGGTCCCCCAGACCAAGGCTGGCTACCTGGGACTCAAGAGCAGACTTGACTTCGCCGCCGCCCACCACTTCCAGGTGGATATCAAGTGCAGGGTCCGTCAACGCCAGCGCATCAATGAGAACGTTGATATTTTTCTCCTCGGCCAGCCTTCCTGCGAAGAGCACCGTCGGGTGGGCCGGCCGCTCCACCACTTCCCCCGGCGCCAGTTCATAGGCACTGGCATCGATGCCGTTGGAGAGCGGGAGCACGGTGGTGAGGAACGCGTGATCGTACATGGCCTTCGCCGCCAGAGGAGTCGGTGTGGTCACGACATCCGCCTGCCCCATGACCTTGCCCATGTCGCGCCACGAGTTGCGACCGACAATGTCCTTGAACCACTGGGGGAACGGCAGGAATGGATTCAGGTTCTCGGGCATGAAGTGGTTCGTGGCCACAACCCGGATCCCGCGGCGCACAGCCTCGTAGAGGACGTGCTCGCCAATCATGTAGTGGCTCTGAACATGCACGACGTCGGGCTGAACCCGGTCAAAGAGCATTTTCAGGTGCGCTTTGATTTCCCAGGGAAGACAGATCCGGAAGTACTCGTGGGTGAACACTCCGCGCGACCGCAAGCGGTGGACGGTACCCTCTTCCCGAAACTCAGTGAACGGGCCGCCAGGGCCTCCCCGCGGAGCAACCACATGCACATCATGACCGCGGGCCTTCATGCCCCGGGCCAACCGATACCCGAACTGGGCAGCACCGTTGATATTCGGATAATACGTATCCGCGGCAATGAGAATTGTCAGAGGTTTGCGTCCGGCCGGTTCCGTCACAAGAGGTTCTTCCAGTTAGGTGTTGGGGGAAGCGGCTACTGCCGCCGTCGTTCATTCTGCCGCTGCAGGACATCAGGATGATGTCTGGACAACGCGACAACTCCAACAATAGCAACCATCGCAGCCACCCCCATGGCCACCGCTGTGACCGGCTGCACATCCGGTCGGAGTTCACCCAGAACGGCTATCCCGACCGCAATTCCCACGATGGGATCGATGACCGTCAAGCCAGCGATCACCAGGTCAGGCGGGCCGGAGGAGTAGGCGCTCTGCACGAACCAGGAACCCAGCGCCGCAGCTGCCGCGATCGCGATAACCGAGTAGATCGGGACGTTCAGCAGGAAACGGCCGTTGGGGTCCAGGAGGTGGGTCGCGATGATTTTCGTCAGGACGGCGACGAAACCAAACAGGACTCCCGCCCCGAGAATGTAGGCAAAGGCCCCCATCCGACGTCGAAACAAGAGGGCAAGACTGCCGAAAAGACCGACCGCGCAGCCGACAAGAAGCACGGTCGTCAGCTCCTCCGGCCCGCTCACGGAAGTGCTGCTGCGCGTCACGTTCACGGCCATCACCACAAAAATGGCACTCCCCGCAACACAGGCCGTGATGGCAACGACAGTAATGCGGTTCAACCGCAGACCCATCTCCCGCGAATTGACCACGGTGGTGATCACCAGGGCAATCGCTCCGATGGGCTGGACCACCGTCAGCGAGGCGGTCGCCAGGGCAACAATATTCAGCGCCATGCCGAAACCCAGCAGAAGAAGGCCGAACACCCAGCGCGGGTTACGCAGCAGCCGAAGAAAACCGTTGGAGGTGAGGGCCAATCCTCCACTCGAAGCCCGAACCGCGCTCCCCTGCCGCTGGGCGCCGAAGGCGAGGAAAACAGCGCCAAGGAGCGCACAACCAATGGCGAGCCAGACCATCAACCGGGTATCTCGTCAGTGGAGGAGCTCCGCTTCAGCCGGTGATACTTGCGCCTCACCTTGAACAGGTAGTCAACAAAAGCAACAAGATGCCCGGCGCAACCTATCGCAAGGATCACCGTAGCTGTTGTCAGGAGCCCGTCACTGTCGAAGCCCGGCACACGATGCAACAAGAGCAACGGCGTCCCCAACAGGAGGAGGGCTGTGCGGATCTTCCCGATGTTACTCACCGGCAGATCCGGATTGCCGTGGAACAGCAACAACCCGTAGGCCACCAGAATGACGTCCGGGATAACGATGAAATACACCAACCAGTTGGGTGCAATCCCGTGGATGACGAAAGTCGCAGCGACAACAATCAGCGCGAGCCTGTCCGCTACCGGATCAAGCCACCGGCCAACCACGGACACCTGGTTCAGAAACCGTGCAAAGTATCCATCAACCCAGTCCGTTGAACCGAGGACGACCAGCGTCACCACGGCCCGCCCGTATTGCTCCTGACCAACAAACCACACAAACACGGGGACCAAGGCGAAGCGAACAAGGGTGATCAGATTGGGAACAGTCCAGAATCCGGTCAGCAACTTCGGTTCCACACCGGGCCGTTGCCCGGCACCTATCAAGCGCATCCCTGCCGCCTCCCCACGGATAACTCCCCTCGTGACATACCCGCGCAGCTTCCCCCGTTCAGGAGGCGGAAGCCTTCCTCACTTCTGAAGCAGCCTACGCGCCATGACCGCCATGGCGCCGACAGAGACGGCAAGCACAACCAACGGCTTCCAGCGCATCGGTGAACGGGCATCGGAGCCGGAGCGGTGGGATCCGCTACCCGACGACGCCAGATGGGCTTTGACATTGTCAACGGATGAGGCAGCACTTCGTTTCAGTGCCGCTTTGCGCGCCTTGGGGTCCAGCTCGCGGCCAAGACCGTCCCGAACAGCGGCCATGTGTTCACGACGTTCGCGTGTGCGCGACTTCAACGCACCGATGGACGGAGCGGGCGCAGACTTCTTGGCGTCCTTTTCCTTCTTCTTGTCATCGGTCTTGCGCTTCTTCTCCGGCTTCTCATCCAGCGTGGACTCGTCGAAGCTCTTGCCTTCCTTGAGCACGCCGATGTCGTGGCGCACGCCACGGATGGCATCTTCAGGCAGTAGCGGAAGGGCCTTCTTGAGTTTGGACAGGCCGATCAAGGCAAGTATTACGAGGATGACCAGGAAAAGACCGCCGACCGCGAGGGCGGCAAGCCACGGTTCCATGACGTTGGACAGCCCAGCAATAGCTGCAACGATCAATGCGACAGCAAGGAACGCCAGGAAAATCAGAGCAACAACAAAGAAGGCAACAGCAATGCCTGCCTGGATGCCCTTCTGCTTCATCTGTGTCAGCGCCAGCGAGAATTCATCTGCGACCTGACGTGGCGTCAGCCTGGTCATGACCTTGAACAGTCCTACGAGTGACGTCCGTTTGTTCGCTCTACTGCCGCGTGCTCTAGTCGAGGTGCTCATGTACCCCGCCTCCGTCCGGTGTCTTTGATCGTGGTCGATGATGGGCGGCCATCGTCTTAGTACCTAAAATTACCATTCCCTCACGGGCATGGAACCCTTAGACGAACCTTATCCCTCATGCGGCGGAAGCAGCAGTGCCATTAAATGAAAATTCCCCGCCCTGCGATGCAGGGCGGGGAAATGCTGGCTCCCCCGACTGGACTCGAACCAGTAACCCTTCGATTAACAGTCGAATGCTCTGCCAATTGAGCTACGGGGGAAAGCGGCAGACATAACTCTACAAGGGTTCTCGGCGGAAGTTAAATCGGGCCGGTTGGGGCTTTAGGAGAGTTCACTTCTCAGCTGCCGGCGCTCCATTTCAAGCTGCATGAGTTCCCTGTTCAGTTCCTGGACCCGGGCCGGATCTGCGGAGGCATCGAGTCGCTGAAGTTCGCCGAGTTTCTCCGCCTTCTGGTGTGTAATGTTCAGCTCGAAGAGGCGGTTGAGGATGTCCCGGCAATACGCGGCCATGGCATCGGCGTCCCTGGCTGGGATAGGAGACACGGCGAGCTCGCTGACCAACGGGCCCAGCACCTCCGGCACTTCCTGACGGATCTGTTCAACCCACCCGGTGGCTGTGGGCCCTGCTGATCCTGCGGCACGGATGGCAGTGTGGACCGCTATATAGGCGGGAACAGTCAGTGTGGCCGCAGCAAATCGCTGCCACTGCGACTCATCCAGCAACCCGGACTGCTGGACAACAACTTCCAGCGCTTCCCGTTCCAGCTTCGCCACACGATCGTGTGGGTCCGGGCGTGTGAATCGTTGCTGCTCCGCATTGTCCTGACGTGGTGCCGGTTCATCCCGGTCCCCCACCGGGGCCTGCCGCGTATCTGCTTTCGCAGAGGCCAGGCGTTTCGTGGCTGATCCGACAGCGCGAAGGACATCATCAACATCCGTGCCCAACCACTTCGCCAGCTCACGGGAGTAGGCCGGACGCATCGCTGAGTCACGGATCTGGGCGACTACCGGAGCGGCCGCCCGCAATGCCTGGACCCTCCCCTCGACGGTCGTCAGATCAAAGTTCTTCAGCGATGCCTTGATAGCGAATTCGAACAGGGGCCGACGCGACGATATGAGCTCTCCAACGGCTGAATCACCTCTGCTCTGGCGCAGCTCACAAGGGTCTGCGCCACTGGGCTCTACCGCCACGAAAGTCTGGGCCACGAACTTCTGGTCCTCTTCGAAGGCCCTCAGTGCGGCCTTCTGCCCCGCTGCATCGCCGTCGAAGGTGAAGATCACCTCTCCGCCGGTGCCGTCGTCGGACAGCAGCCGCCGTGCGATCTTCACGTGTTCAGAGCCGAATGCGGTACCGCAGGTAGCAACCGCCGTTGTGATGCCCGCCAGATGGCACGCCATGACGTCCGTGTAGCCCTCAACGACGACGAGCTGGCGTTTGCGTGCAATATCCCGCTTGGCGAGGTCAATCCCGTACAGCACCTGAGATTTGCTGTAGAGCGGTGTCTCCGGCGTGTTGAGGTATTTCGGGCCCTGGTCGTCGTCGAACAGTCGACGGGCACCGAAACCGATGGTGTCCCCTGTGATACTGCGGATAGGCCAGACCAGCCGGCCGCGAAAGCGATCATAGATTCCCCGGGAACCCTCCGAGAACATTCCACTGCGCTTCAGCTCGTCCTGGGTGAAACCACGAGAGCTCAGATGCCGCAGGAGGTGATCCCAACCCTTCGGAGCGAAACCGACGCCGAAGTGGTCCGCTGCCTGCCGATCGAAGCCACGTTCCTGCAGGAACCGCCGGGCCTCCGCAGCGCCGGGCTCATTGATCTGCTCACGGAAGAACTCAGCCGCAATCTTGTGCGCATCCAGGAGCCGCTGGCGCTTACCGACATCCTCGCGCTTCGGACCGACGCCGTCTTCGTAATGCAGTTCAAAACCGATGCGGCCGGCAAGCTTCTCCACCGCCTCAACGAAGCTGATGTGGTCGAGCTTCTGCACGAAGGAGATGACGTCGCCGCCCTCTCCGCACCCGAAACAGTGATAATTACCCACCTGCGGCCGGACATGGAACGACGGCGAGCGCTCGTCGTGGAAGGGGCACAGGCCTTTGAATGATCCGACGCCGGCGGACCGGAGGGTGACGTAGCCGTCGACGACTTCCTTGATGTCGGTGCGTTCGCGGACTTCGTCTATGTCCTCGCGCTTGATCAGTCCTGCCATGTTCAACGCCTCATAGCGTGGGTGATCGGGTCCGTCACAAGAGTGTCCTGCGGCTGCCGGCGAGGCGTTCGTGCCAGGCGATTGCTGAGGCGTCAGTCAGTGAGGCCACCTGGTCGATGACTACCCTGAGGCGTGCGTCGTCGGACTCGGCTGTGCGCCAGTCACCGGCGAACATGGCTTCGAGGTGTGCATCTCCTGTGGCCGAGAGGAGGGCCACCAGTTCGGAGAGGAGCTCGCGCTGGCGTTCGTAGATGGGCTGGCGGTGGTCGCTGGTCATGACGAACGTGGTGGCCAGGCCCTTCATGACGGCAATTTCGTGCCGTGTTTCCGGCGGAACGACCACTTCGGCGCCGTAGCGCGTGAGTGCTTCTGATCCGTAGATTTCCCTGGTGGCGGCCATGGCGCTGAGGCAGAATCGGCCGATGAGCTGGCTTGTCATGTCCTTCAGTGCAGCCATGGACCTCCGGCTGCCGTCTGCGTCGCGGACCCAGACGTCCGTGGCCTGCAGCCGGTCCAGGGCGGCCTCCACTTCTGCTGGGTCGCTTTGCGGCAGATACCACTGACGGGTATAGCCGACGACGCGTGCGCGGTGGTCCCGGTTGTCCAGATATTTCAGCTGCAGGTGACCGGCGACGATGGCGTCCTCGACGTCGTGCACGGAGTATGAAATGTCATCGGCGAGGTCCATGACCTGTGCCTCGATGCAGGACTGGCCGTCCGGGGCGCCTTCGCGTAGCCAGTTGAACACGGGAAGATCGTCTTCGTAGGCGCCGAATTTGGTAGTGCGTTGGCCGCCGATAACGGGTGCATCCAGGGCTGACCACGGATATTTGCACGATGCATCCAGGCTCGCACGGGTCAGGTTCAGGCCTGCTGGTGAGCCGTCCGCAGCCACCATTTTCGGTTCCAGCCGCGTCAGGAGCCGGAGTGTCTGTGCGTTGCCTTCAAATCCGCCGATGGCATGTGCCATGGCGTGAAGGGCCGTTTCGCCGTTGTGGCCGAACGGCGGATGTCCAAGATCATGGGCCAGGCAGGCTGCGTCGACAACATCCGGATCGCAGCCGAGCGAGCGTCCCAGTTCCCGTCCGACCTGGGCGACCTCGAGGCTGTGGGTCAGCCTGGTCCGGACAAAATCATCCGTGGTCGGTGAAACCACCTGGGTTTTGGCGCCGAGTCTGCGAAGTGCGGAGGAATGCAGCACGCGCGCCCGGTCCCGCTCGAACGGTGTGCGGAAGGTACTCTTCTCTGGTTCCTGCGCCCATCGGAGGCGGTCCACCGGGGTATAGCCGCCGGCGCCCGCCAGTTCGTTCATCTGCATCTGCTCAACCACCTGAAACGTCTAGTTCGGCAGCGGAGATATCGGCCTTCTGTGCGTCGTTCAGCTGGCGTGCATCCAGCCAGCCTTCCGGTAGAGCAGTTCGTTTTGGAGTGCCCGCCCGTCCTCGGGGGCCTTCGGCGTCGGCACCGGGATACGGTGCGTCCGGGTCAAGCTCGTCCAGCAGTTCGCGGAGTACTTCAAGAGTTGGCACAGTAGCCAGTCTGGCACGAAGATCTCCGCCCACCACGTAACCCTTGAAGTACCAGGCCATGTGCTTGCGGATATCCCGAAGTGCTTTCCCTTCATCGCCGAAGGTGTCGATCAGCAGCTGGGCGTGGCGGTATACGCTGGCCGCGACCTCTCCCAGACCGGGCCGGTGCCGGTCGCTTCGACCCTCGAAAGCTGCCATCAGGTCTCCGAACAGCCAGGGCCTGCCCTGGCAGCCACGACCAATGACGACGCCGTCCACTCCCGTTTCATGCACCATTCGCATGGCGTCTTCGGCGCTCCAGATGTCACCGTTGCCCAGGACCGGGATATCCGGAAGAGCTTCACGCAGGCGCGCAATGGCGGTCCAGTCTGCCTTGCCGGAGTAGAACTGTGAGGCTGTCCGTCCGTGCAGTGCTACTGCCGCGACACCGCTGTCGCGCGCCATCCGCCCCGCTTCGAGGTAGGTCAGGTGATCGTCGTCGATTCCCTTGCGCATTTTGATGGTCAGGGGAACGTTGCCCTTCGACGCTTCCCGTACCGCTGTCTGCACGATTGACGTGAACAGGTCCGTCTTCCAGGGCAACGCAGCGCCGCCACCCTTGCGGGTCACCTTTGGAACAGGGCACCCGAAGTTGAGGTCGATGTGGTCCGTCCGGTCCTCTTCCACGAGCAGACGCACCGCCTGGCCCACGGTGACGGGGTCCACTCCATAGAGCTGGACGGACCGCACTTTCTCATCGGCGTCGTGGGAGATAATCCGCATGGATTCCGGGGTTCGTTCGACGAGAGCCCTGGAGGTCACCATTTCCGAAACGTACAGGCCTCCGCCGTATTCGCGGCACAACCGCCGAAACGCCGTGTTGGTGATGCCGGCCATTGGGGCAAGGACCACAGGCGTGTTCACGGTCAGCGGCCCAAGCTTCAGCGGTGGCAGCTGTAGCTTCGCCGGGGCTTCCGAGGGCCGCGCGGAGGACGGGACTTGGTCTGTTGCGATGGTACTCACCGCTCTATTCTCGCAAATACTCGCGCGAAACGTTTATCCGCTGTGGAAGAAACAGTGCTGGCGCGCGGTGAGTGACTATATAGTCGTGGGAACGGGGCCCGATGGCGTGCGCAATGACGGAAGGACTGGCCAATGGCATGGAAACCCAGTCCCAACGACCGCGTCTATCGTGCCGTCGTTTACAGTGGACTGCTCTTCGTGAAACTCTTCCGCATCAAGGTCATCATCAGCGGCAAGGAGAATCTTCCCGCCCGTGAGCCCATGAGCGGGCCCTCACGACGGCCCTCCCCCGGCCACGGCGCAGTTATAGCCATCACGCATTTCGGCTACCTGGATTTCGTGTTCGCCGAGTGGATGCTCTGGAAGAAGCTCCGGGCGCAAATGCGCTTCCTGGTGACCAAGCGTGCAGCATCCCACTGGTTCACCGGACCCATTGTTCACGCAACCGGACACGTCATCGTCGACAGAAGCGCCGGTGCCGACGGTTACCGCGGAGCCCTGGAAAAGCTCAGGCAGGGTGAGTACGTCGCCATCCTCCCGGAGGCCGGGGTCAGCCGAAGCTACTGTGTCCGCGAGCTGAAAACCGGCGCTGTGCGTCTGGCCGCCGAAGCCAACGTTCCCATCATTCCCGTCTCGATCTGGGGCGCGCACCGACTGCTCTCACGCGGTCACGGCTTCTCGGTCCGCCGCGCCTGGCGTGCCCCCGTCCGCGTCCATATCGGCAAACCCATCCGGCATTCGGCTGCGCTGACCGACGCGGACGTCGTCCAGGAGACCAAAGTCCTGCGCACCGAACTTCAGGAGGGAATAGATCGCTGCATCGCGGACTTCCCGCTCCAGCCGGAACCACGGGCATGGTGGATGCCCGCGCACCTTGGCGGCGGAGCCATGACGGAAGAAGAGCGCATCGAGGCCGACGAGGTTGACCGCGCCGAGGGCCGCCACCGCCGCGGGTGACGACTCTCGGCCGCAGCGTCAGTCGCTGACGACCAGCGTCTCCAGTTCGTCCTGCCGTGCGGACCCTGAAGCCAGCAATGGTTCCAGAACACGGCAAAGGGCGGTCATGGAGTCATCCAACTCAAGCTGGACCGGGTACTGGTGCACGAGCATGGCCAACAACGTGGCCAGCGCAGCATCTTGCTCAGAGGCCGGCAGTTCGGCATTGCATCCCACCAGGACGTCGGCAGGTTCATCAGTGCGCGCCTGCGTGTAACTGACGGCAAACGCTGCGATCGCGCCGCCGTCGACCTTTGGCTTGTCCCGCAGCACGATGGCTCCGGAGGCACCGGTGAGCTCTGCCAACAGGTACTGCTGCGCCTGTCCGAGAGACATCTGGGCCGGATCCCACGTATGGACGGCGTTGTACCAATCCGCCACAGCGCGCGTCAGTTCCACGGAGCCGGTAGCTGCCTCTTCAAGCTGCGGGCCGGCAGGATCCTCAAATGGAGGCGGGGTGAGTGCGCCGGGAAGAACCGTGACGATTCTCGAGCGCTGGATCGGGGTCAGTCCCGTAGCCGAGGCAAACGCAGCCCCTGATGTGCCCGGGTTCACCTTGGCGCGCAGGGTTGTCACGCCCGACGGCGATTTCGCGGCCTCATGCCGCAGCATCGTCAACAGGGTGGATCCGATTCCCGAACGCCGATGATCGGCTGCGACCTCGATATACGCCCACAGCCGTTCGCTGTGGAGCTTTGCCTCAAACACGCAGCCAGCTGCCACAGGAACGCCGTCGTCCTCGGCCACAATGCACCGTGACCAGGGATCCTCCGAGGCAGGCCTCAGGAGACTGCGGGCCTGCTCGGCCTGGGGGCCGTCCGGAGCCCCCCAGATCTGGAGCAGCTCAAGATCATCGCCGTCCTGCCATGGACGGTAATGCAGAGCCATCAGGCACCTGCCAGACGCGCCGCGAGGTACCCCTCAACCTGATCCAGGGCAACACGTTCCTGTGACATGGTGTCCCGTTCACGGATTGTGACGGCCTGGTCCTCGAGAGTGTCGAAGTCAACGGTGATGCAGAACGGCGTGCCGATCTCGTCCTGACGACGGTACCGCCGCCCGATGGCACCGGCGTCGTCGAAATCAATATTCCAGCGCTTCCGCAGCGTTGCCGAGAGGTCGCGTGCCTTGGGTGAGAGATCCTCGTTGCGGCTCAGCGGCAGGACCGCAGCCTTGACCGGTGCAAGACGCGGGTCTAGCCGGAGTACCGTCCGCTTGTCCACGCCGCCCTTGGAATTCGGGGCTTCGTCCTCCGTATAGGCATCGACCAGGAACGCCATCATGGAACGGGTCAGCCCGAACGAGGGTTCGATGACATACGGGATGAACCGTTCGCCTGTCTGCTGGTTGAAGTAGCTCAGTTCCGTACCGGAATCCTTGGAATGAACGCCGAGGTCGTAGTCGGTGCGGTTGGCCACACCCATCAGCTCGCCCCACTCCGAGCCCTGGAAACCAAAACGGTACTCCAGGTCGATGGTGCCCGAAGAATAGTGCGCGCGGTCTTCAGCGGGCACATCCAGCCGACGCAGATTATCCGGATTGATGCCGAGATCCGTGAACCAGTTCCAGCATTCCTCCACCCAGTGCCCGAACCACTCATCGGCATCTGCGGGGGCAGTGAAAAATTCGATTTCCATCTGCTCGAACTCACGGGTCCGGAAGATGAAGTTACCCGGGGTGATCTCGTTTCGGAAGGCTTTACCTATCTGGCCAATGCCGAACGGCGGCTTCTTGCGCGACGTGTTCAGGACATTGTTGAAATTCACGAAGATGCCCTGTGCAGTTTCGGGACGCAAATAGTTCAGGCCCTCCTCGTTGTCCACGGGACCAAGGAAGGTTTTCAGCAGACCGGAGAAGTTCTGCGGCTCCGTCCATTCATCCTTCGTGCCGCAGTTCGGGCAGGCGATGTCGGCCATGCCGTTTTCCGGGGCACGCCCCTTCTTCGCCTCAAAAGCCTCCAGCAGGTGATCCTGACGAAGACGACGGTGACAGGAGAGGCACTCCACCAGCGGATCAGAGAAGGTAGCCACGTGTCCGGACGCTTCCCATACCCTGCGGGGAAGGATGACCGAGGAGTCCAGGCCCACCATGTCTTCGCGTCCGCGGACGAACGTCTGCCACCACTGCGCCTTGATGTTCTCCTTCAGTTCAACACCGAGGGGACCATAGTCCCAGGCTGACCGGGATCCGCCATAGATTTCACCGGCCTGAAACACGAATCCACGCCGCTTCGCGAGCGAGATAATCGGATCAAGTGCAGATGTTTTCTTGGCCACGTTTGCCGTCCGTTCCTTTACGTGTTGGGCGTTCTCCTCTAGCCTACCTGCGGTTTCCCCGGCTCCCAGCGCCAAGGTGGTCCCCCGGGAGCGGCGGGCTCAGGCAGAATGTACCCATGAGTGAAGCAGACTACACCGACGTACCCCTCAGAGACTCCATGATCCGGCTGGGCCAATTGTTGAAACTGGCCAACCTGGTCGAGGACGGAGCCGAAGCCAAGGACCTGATCGAAAACGGCATGGTCCAGGTGAACGGGGACATTGAGGATCGGCGAGGGCGTCAGCTGCACCCGGGCGACATCGTGTCCGCCGCGGGGCAGACAGTCCGGCTCGTGCCGTCGTCGTAATCTCCGCCCTGCTCCCCGACCTTCCGCCAGCGACGCTCAGGCCTGCGAGCGCCCCAGGACCTTGAAGGTGAGGAACTCGGCAACGTGAGCCAGTTCCTGGGCGTTGACGCTGTGCATCATGTTCGCGTACAGGACCTTTGTCAGGTCAGTGTGCTTCCCGATCCATGAGTGCGTGTATTCGATCTTGTCCGCTGTGATGACGGGGTCCTCCTGGTCCCGTCCCCAGAAGAACGGAATGTTGGCCTCGGCCAGCTCGTCGTCCTGGAAGAAGGCGTTCCCTTCCTCCTTGATGGCAAAACCGGACAGGCCGACGACGGCGGCGAAGTCGTGGGGGCGGTGGCGCAGCAGGGTGGTGGCCATGGCCATGCCCATGGAGAATCCGAGCAGGCTGACGTTGCTGTGCTGGCCGCGAACGCTGTCCAGCCAGGTAAGGACGTCCTTGGACGCACGCATGACTTCCTCGAAGGAGTAATTCAAGTCCTGGGTGAGCGGGAACCAGGCGAATCCGGGCCCTACCGACATCGGCGCCCGAAGTGACACGAGAGTGAAATCTGCTGGCAGGCGGTCCGCGAGACCCATCAGGTCCTGCTCATTGGACATGTACCCGTGGAATAGGACCAGCAGCGGCGTGCCGGCACGCTCGTGTTCGGGCTTGGACCACAGGACGACGGGGCTCCAGGAATCTGTATCAGTCATACGCGTAATTCTGGCACGCTCTAGCTCGGGTCCGCATACGCCGTCGCTGATGGGCCGGCGTCGAACATGCCGGTCCGGAGTATGCCGTCCAGCTGGGACACGCTGGTCAGGAATCCGTCGTGGCCCTCGGCGGCCTGGATGGTGTGCAGCTGTACCGGGCCGGGTAGTGCTGCGGCCAGATCGTAGGACTGCTGTGGAAAGTACAGGCGGTCCGAGTCAACGGGCGCGACGACGAAGGACGCCGTGCAGGCTGCGAGCGCCGGGCTGATTCCTCCGCGGTTCCGTCCGACGTCGTGGCTCATCAGAAGCTCGGTCAGCACGAGGTAGCTGTTGGCGTCGAACCGTGACGTCAGCTTCGCTGCGTGGTGGTCCAGGTAGCTCTCCACCTGATAGCGGCCGCGGTGTCGTGATGGTCCGTGGGTGAATGGGGATTCACCTGGTTGGGGCTGTCTGCCGAACCTGTGTTGAAGTTCGGGTTCGGAACGGTAGGTGATGTGCGCTATCCGTCTGGCCAGGCCGAGGCCCTGGACCGGAGGAGCGGCTCCGTAGTAGTCACCATTCCTGAAGTGGGGGTCCATGCGAATGGCGGCAATCTGGGCCTGGGCATAGCCGATCTGCTCGGCGGTGCTGGCCGCGGTGCTGGCAACGACCAGGCAGTTCGCCACCCGTTCGGGGTAGGTCGCCGCCCATTCCAGGGCCCGCGCTCCGCCCAGGGATCCCCCGGCGACGGCGTGCCAGCGGTCGATCCCGAGGGCGTCCGCCAACCGTGCTTCCGCATATACGGAATCGCGGACGGTCACCGCAGGAAAGCGGGAGCCCCAGGGGTCGCCGTCGGGCGCTGGCGACGACGGACCGGTAGATCCGTAGCAGCCGCCAAGGATGTTCGTGGCCACGACGAAGTACCGGTCCGTGTCAATCGTTCTGCCTGGACCAACCAACTCCTCCCACCAGCCGTCTTCGCTGCTGTCCCCACGGGAGACGTGGCTGCTGCCGGTCAGCGCATGCTGGATCAGGACGGCGTTGGAGGCATTCTTGTTCAACCGCCCCCACGTCTCATAGGCGAGCGTGACGGACGGAAGTGTTTCCCCGTTTTCCAGGTCCAGATCGCCGACCCCGGTGCAGCGCAACATGCCGTCACCGGGTGCCGTGAAGCAGCCGTCGATGTCCTGGACTGCCGGAAAGATAGTCAAGGCCTTTTCGCTTTCGATGGTGCTAGGCGCTCTTGGCTGCCCGGAATCCTGCCTCCAGATCGGCGAGGATGTCGTCCAGGTTTTCCAGGCCCACGGAGAGGCGGACCAGCCCGGGACGGACACCAGCGGCCAACTGCTCCTCCGCGGTGAGCTGGCGGTGCGTTGTTGAGGCCGGGTGGATCACCAGCGACCGGACATCGCCCACATTTGCCACGTGCGAGTGCAGTTCCAGACCGTCGACGAACTTCTGGCCGGCTTCGAGGCCGCCACGGATATCGAAGGACACGATGGCGCCTGCCCCCTTTTCACTGTATTTGCGTCCGCGCTCGTACCAGGGGCTCGACGGCAGTCCGGCGTAGGCCACGGCCTCGACGTCGTCGCGGGTTTCCAGCCAGGCGGCGACGGCTTCGGCGTTCTCGACATGGCGCTCAAGCCGAAGGCTGAGCGTTTCGAGGCCCTGGGCGATCAGGAATGCGTTGAAGGGTGAAACGGAGGACCCGAGGTCCCGCAGCAGCTGAACGCGCGCCTTGAGGATGTAGGCGAGGTTTGCTCCCAGCTCCGAGCCGACGCCGAGGTCCCGCGCGAAAACGAGCCCGGCGTAGCTCTGATCCGGTGTGTTGAAGGACGGAAAACGATCGGGTTCGGCGGCGAAATCAAAGTTGCCCGAGTCCACGACGACCCCGGCAATGGCCGTGCCATGACCGCCGAGGTACTTCGTTGCTGAATGCACCACGATGTCTGCGCCCCACTCGATGGGACGGATCAGGTACGGCGTAGCGAGCGTGTTGTCCACGATGAGCGGCACCCCTGACTCGTGCGCAACCGCACTGACGCCCTCAATGTTGAGGACATCCTGCCTCGGGTTCGAAATGCTCTCACCGAAGAACAGCTTGGTGTTCGGCCGAACGGCTGCCCTCCACTGGTCCAGGTTGTCCGGGTCCTCCACGAACGTCGTTTCAATCCCGAACTTCCGCAGCGTGTTCTTGAACAGGTTGTGCGTTCCGCCGTACAGGCTCGGGCTCGCCACAATGTGGTCCCCGGCCTCGGCAATATTCAGGACAGAGAACGTGGTGGCGGCCTGTCCCGAAGCCAGCAGCAACGCACCGACGCCGCCCTCTAGGTTTGCGATGCGGTTCTCTACCGCGTCCTGCGTCGGGTTGCCGATCCGGGTGTAGATCGGTTCCAGTTCGGCCAGCGCGAAACGATCGCCGGCGCTCTTTGCGCTCGGAAAGACGAACGACGTCGTCTGGTAGATGGGCAGTGCGCGTGCGCCGGAGACGGCGTCCGCGGTTTGTCCTGCGTGGATCTGACGGGTTTCAAAGGACCAGTGATTGGACATGGTGCTCCCTGTGTTTTGGGTGCACGGACGGACCGGCTGTGCGGTGTTTCGTCTGTGACCTGCGCTTGCGCCGCACCAATTGATGCGGAGCCTGGTCTTCACCCGGGGCACCCCACCGCGGTTGGAGGGTTGCCGGCCAGCAAGCCGGGGCAGGCGGCTTCTCATCGAAGCCTTCGCTGGCGCTCATGACCTGCTCATACAGTGACCGACGGCGGTTGAGCGCGGCAACAATGTGACGGTCCATTACAAATCCAACAGTTTGGTTAGGTAACCCTTAGTCGAGACCAACATCACAAAGTGCCAAAATGAAGCCATGCGCCTGGACCATGTTTCTTATGCCTGCGGACCCGACGGCCTGACGGCCACAGCCGAGCGACTTTCAGCCGCTCTCGGCATGGAATTCGTCAAGGGAGGTGTGCACCCGCGCTTCGGCACCCGGAACATCATTTTCCCGCTGACGAACCACCAGTATCTGGAAGTTGTTGAGGTGCTGGACCATCCTGCGTCCGACAAGGCGCCCTTTGGCCAGGCCGTTCGTGCACGCTCCGAGGCTGGCGGCGGCTGGATGGGCTGGTGCGTGGCCGTCGATGACCTGGCACCCTTCGAAGAGCGGCTCGGCCGCAGCTCCGTCCCCGGAAACCGCAAATTCCCTGACGGCCAGGAACTGACCTGGCAGCAGATCGGCATCAAGGGCCTCATCGCAGATCCGCAGGTTCCCTACATGCTCCGCTGGGATGACGGAGTTGACGGACTTCACCCCTCGAATGCCTTTGTCTCCGACGTCGAACTCGACGCCCTCACCATTGCCGGTTCCGCGGACCGCGTGGCCGATTGGTTGGGCAACCCGGTGGAAAGCCTGCTCGACGACGTCGACGTCAAGTGGACCGCACCCAACGGAACGCCCGGCATCATGAGCGTGGAGTTCAAGACCGCCAGCGGCACAGTAGTCATCTAGGGCCCTGTTCAGCGGGTCAGTCAGTTGCCGATCCCGATGGCTGCACCGAACAGCGCGAAGCCCACGAACCCGGCGATGTCCAACATCGCATGGGCCACGACAAACGGCATGACGCGCTTCACCCTGGTGTAGATCCACCCAAAGATCAGGCCCATGATGACGTTCCCGACAAAGGGACCAATGCCCTGATACGCGTGGTAACTCCCCCGGATGAGCGCGCTGAGAACAATGATCGACCAGATGTTCCAGCCCAGCGCGCGCAGACGCTCGAACAGGTACCCGATCATGATGACTTCTTCGACGACGGCGTGGCGCAGCGCGGACAGGATCAGGACCGGAACTGTCCACCAATAGGAGTCCAGGGCGGCCGGCACTATTGCTGTCGTGAGCCCGAGCGCGCGCCCAGCAGCATAAATACCCAGCGTTCCCGCGCCCAGAACGGCAGCCAGAGCGAAGCCCAGTCCGAAATCGACGAACGGGCGCTGGAAGGTAAACCCTATGCGTTTGAAAGCGCTCACGCCGTGCCCGGAGAGCAAAAACAGAACCAACGCCACCGGTACCAGCGCGAACATGATGTCCAGCAGCTGATACGTCAGGTCAAACCATTGGCGGTCATCCAGAACAGGGTTGAGGGTGGTGGTCTGGCCCTTGAGCGGTGCCTGTGAGAGTTTGTCCAGAAGCTGCACAATCGAGTACACCGCGGATTGTCCCAGTGAGAGGCCCAGGACAATCACGATTTCGGCCCTCAGCCGGCTGCGGTCACGACCTTTGACAGTGCTCTCTGGGTGCATCATTCCATCCTGCCACTAGACGATACGCTCACCAGCGCGCCAGACAGCCTGGGTGAGAGGCATGCCGGGCCGGTACGCGAGATGTGTGGCCGACGGCGCGTTCAGCATCTGCAGATCTGCCCGGTGCCCGACAGCGAGCGATCCCACGGCTCGCTTCCCCTCCGTATCCTGACCGACGTGCTTTCCCAGGGACAGCGCTCCGCCGAACGTCGCCGCCCGGACAGCTTCCCCGACGCTGAGCCCCATCTGCAGCACCGCCGTCGTCACGCAGTAATTCATGGAGGACGTGTAGGAGGTACCGGGATTGCAGTTGGAGGCCAGGGCAACCTGCACCCCAGCGTCCAGCAGGCGACGTGCCGGAGCGAGCGGCTGACGCGTGGACAGGTCGCAGGCCGGCAGACAGGTGGCCACCGTCCCCTGGCTGCGCGCATCGGCAGGACCATTCCACGCGGCCCATGAGCCGGCGAGCGCCTCGACGTCGTCGTCGTCCAGGTAGTTGACGTGGTCCACGCTGGCGGCGCCGAATTCGACGGCGAGTCGGACTCCCGGCCCCGTACCGAGCTGGTTGCCGTGCACGCGCAGTCCGAGCCCGGCGTCGCGGGCGGCGGTGAGGACTCGGCGGGATTGTTCTTCGGTGAAGGCGCCCCGTTCGCAGAAGACATCGGCCCATTGGACATAGGGGCGGACGGCATTGAGCATGGGGCCGCACACGAGGTCCGTGTACTCGTCCGGATCCATGCCGGCTGGAACCAGGTGCGCGCCGAGGTAGGTCACCTGATCGGCGACGCCGGAGGCGATGCGCGCGCTGCGGGTTTCATGTTCGACGTCGAGCCCGTACCCGGTTTTGGTTTCAAGGTAGGTGGTTCCACCTGCTGCGGCTTCTGCCACCCGCCCCAGCAGCAGCCGGGTCAGGTCATAGTCCGAGGCCTCGCGGGTGGCTCCGGTGGTGACGGCGATGCCGCCGGCCGCGTAGGACTCCCCGGCCATGCGGGCCTCGAACTCGGCGGTGCGGTCGCCTGCGAACACCAGGTGTGTGTGCGAGTCCACCCATCCGGGCAGGACCGCACGGCCATCGGCGTCGATCTGTTGGTCCGCTGCCGGTGCTGCCGCGGTGTCGCCGATCCACGAAATCCGTTCACCCTCCAGCACGACGGCGGCGCCGTGGAGGACCCGACGTTCCAGATCCTGGGTCATCAGTTCACCGATGTTGGTGATGAGCGTGCTGGTCATCGGGTTCCCTCCTGTGGGGTTTTCGTGGCGGCGTTGTCCACGGCGGCGATTGCTTCGACCAGCAGGGCGCCGGGATCGCCCAGTTCGGTGTGTTGTTCGTTGTGGGCCAGAATGCGGCCGCCAACGATGACGTTCTTCACGTCCTGGGCCGTGGCGCTCAGCGCGAGTTGGCCGGCTCTTGACCCGGCGGTGCGGATGCTGGCGGGCTCCACCGTCATGAGGTCGCACACCATCCCCACCGCCAGGCCCGGAGCTTCCCGGAACTGCGCGTGGGAACCGGCGTCGGATGCTGCGTGGTGCAGATCTGCCGGCGTGAAGTGGCCGCGCTCCCCCGAACCGAGACGCTCACCATGTTCGAGGCCACGCATTTCGAGCCACGGGTCGACGACGGCGTGCTGGTCAGTGCCCAGAGCGATGGTGGCGCCGGCAGCGCGGAGGCGTGCAGCCGGTCCGATGCCATCTGCGAGGTCCGCCTCAGTGGTGGGGCACATGACGACGGTGGCGCCGGCAGCGCCAAGAACACGGATGTCCTCGTCCGTGAGGTGGGTGGCATGCACCGCCGACAGCCGGTTGCTGATCAGCCCGTATTTATGCAGCAGCATGGTCGGTGTAAGACCCGTCGCCTGCACGCAGGCCTCGTTCTCGGCGGGCTGCTCGGAGAGGTGAACGTGCAGGGGAATGTCCTGCGGCAAGTCATTGGCGATCACCGCGAGATCCGCTTCCGGAACACCGCGCACCGAGTGGAGGGCTGCTCCAATGCTGACTTGCGAAGGGTCAAAGTCCGCGGCGAACGCTTCACGGAGAGACGCCAAACGGCTCAACCACGCGTGCACATCAGAATCACCAAAACGTGTTTGTTCCGCACTGAGCGGGGCATCGAACCCACCCGCGAGGTAGCAGGTGTCCAGGAGCGTCAGCCGGATACCCGCGGCAATGGCCGCCCTGGCGAGCGCGCGTTCCATGGCGTGGGCGTCGTCGTACGCCTGCCCGTCCGGCTGATGGTGGACGTAGTGAAACTCAGCAACCGACGTCCATCCCGCAACCACCATCTCCGCGAAGACGGCGGTGGCCAGCTCCTCATACAGCTCCGGTGTCAGTGCCCCGGCCGCCGCATACATCTGCTCCCGCCACGTCCAGAAGCTACCCACCCCCATGTTGTGGGTGCGGCCGCGCAGGATCCGGTGGAAGGCGTGGGAGTGGGCGTTCGATGCGGCCGGGAACGTCACACCGCCCAGTTCAACGTCACCCGCTCTGCGAGCAGCGCCGGTCTCGACGGCGGCAACCAACCCGGCGTCGTCCACCTCCACGCGCACCTGATCGACGACGGCGCCGCCCACCCAGGCCCGCTCACACCAGAACGACGACGCCGGACCGCCCGTCATAGGAGGTCCTGCAGGGCGTCAACGAGCGCATCAACGCCAAGCCTGGCGTCGTCGTCCTCGACGTATTCTTCGGGAGAATGACTGATCCCAGAAGGGTTCCGGACGAACAGCATGCCGGTCGGTACGCTCGCCGCCAGCACCCCGGCGTCGTGCCCTGCACCGGTGGCGAGGACCGGCGCACCAGGAACCGTGCGGGCCGTGGACTGCTCGAGCGAGCGTTGCAGCGCCGAATCAAAGTGGACCGTGCCCGAGTAGGACTCCTCGGTCAGCTGCACAGTGCACCCCTCCAGTGCGGCAACCTTCTGCGCCTGACCGTGAATCTTCTCCACGAGCATCGCCGTGACCGCATCATCAGGATGGCGGACGTCCATCCACACATCCACGCGTGAGGCAATGACGTTCGTACCGCCCGGGACAGGTTCAACCCGTCCAATCGTGGCGCGCGCATCCGATTGCGCGGCTGCCGTCTTGCGGACAGCGAGCACCAACTGCGCAGCAGCGACCATGGGGTCCGCGCGGTCGCTCATCAGCGTGGTGCCAGCGTGGTTGCCCTGACCGGAGATACTGAACCGCCACCGGCCATGACCCAGAATGGAACTGGCGACGGCGACCGCCGGGCCACGCCCCGCATGATCCGTGAACTCCTCGGTATTCAGCCCCCGACCCTGCTCCACGTGAAGCTCCACGAAGTCCCCGATCCGGGCGAGCACCTGCTCATCACGCCCCATGAGATCCGGATTGAGCCCATTGGCCCGGGCAATATCAGCAAACGTATTGCCGTCCGCGTCCCGCAGGGACAGCGCCTTCTCCGGTTCGATCGCGCCCGCCAGAAGCCGGGAGCCCAGACACGCGACACCGAACCGAGAGCCCTCCTCCTCCGGGAACACCGCGACGGCGAGCGCCCGGTTACGCTGCAGGCTGCCGTCCTGCTCCCGGGACTTCAGCACGTCGACGGCGGCGAGCGCACTGGCAACCCCGAGCGGGCCGTCGAACGCCCCGCCACCGGGAACGGAGTCCAGGTGCGAGCCCGTGACGAGCGCGCCGCGACGGGTCTGCTCGAGTGAGCGGCCGTCGTCGGGCATGTCCCACCACGCCCAGAGGATTCCATTGTGGTCCTGTTCCACGGCGAGCCCGCGCTGTTGTGCTTCTATGGTGAACCATTCGCGCAGGTCCAGTTCGGCGCTCGAGTAAACGGGCCGCGAGTATCCCCCGCGGCGTTCGTCACGCCCGGTGTCCTCGATCGCGGTCATGAGGTTGTTGACCGTGTTCATGTTGCTCCTTTCGTGTGACCCGCCCGCAGGAATTGTTGGAATACGCCGGATTGGCGTCTTATTCCAACGAAAACTGCGGAGGTGTCAGGAAGATTCGCTCATGGGTGTGCGGACGCCGCGTTCGGCTGCGACGTCGGCGGCCCGCTGATAACCGGCGTCGACGTGGCGGATGACGCCCATCCCCGGGTCATTGGTGAGGAGCCTCTCGAGTTTCTGTGCCGCGAGTTCGGTTCCATCGGCCACCGAGACCTGCCCGGCGTGAATGGAACGGCCGATGCCCACACCCCCACCGTGGTGCAGCGAGACCCAGGTGGCACCCGAGGACGTGTTCAGCATGGCGTTCAGCAGCGGCCAGTCGGCAATGGCGTCTGAGCCGTCCTTCATGGACTCGGTCTCACGGTACGGCGAGGCCACGGAGCCGGAGTCCAGGTGATCGCGCCCGATGACGATGGGGGCAGACACCTTGCCCTCGGCTACCAGCTGGTTGAACAGCAGGCCCGCCTTCTGGCGCTCGCCGTAACCCAGCCAGCAGATGCGGGCCGGCAGACCCTCAAATTCCACGTGCTCGGCTGCTGCGTCGATCCAGCGGTGCAGGTGCTTGTTCTCCGGGAAGAGTTCCTTGATCGCCTGATCCGTGACCGCAATGTCAGCGGGATCACCGGACAGGGCCACCCAGCGGAAGGGGCCCATTCCCTCACAGAACAGGGGGCGGATGTAGGCGGGAACAAAGCCGGGGAATTCGAACGCCCTGGCATAGCCGCCATGGCGGGCCTCGTCGCGGATCGAGTTCCCGTAGTCAAATACCTCAGCCCCGGCATCCTGGAACTCCACCATCGCCTGGACCTGGCGGGCCATCGACTCACGGGCTTTCTTGGTGAAGCCCTCCGGGTCAGCCTTCGCTTCAGCCTCCCACTGTTCAGGGGTGAACTCTGTGGGCAGGTAGCTGAGCGGATCGTGGGCGGAGGTCTGGTCGGTGACAATATCCACGGTGATCTCACCAGCCTTGTGGCGGCGCAGCAGTTCCTCAAAGACTTCGGCTGCGTTACCGACGAGGCCCACGGACAGGGCCCGCTTCTCTTCCTTGGCTGCCACGACCTTGGCGACGGCGGCGTCCAGATCCGTTTCCACCTCATCCAGGTAGCGCTTGCCGGCACGACGGCGAAGGCGCGTCTCATCGACGTCGACAATCAGAACTGCACCACCATTGAGCGTTACCGCCAGCGGCTGCGCCCCGCCCATTCCGCCGCAACCACCGGTCAGGGTCAACGTGCCTGCGAGGGTTGCGTTCTCGTCGTCGAACAGTTTGCGCGCAATAGCGGCGAAGGTCTCAAAGGTTCCCTGCAGAATGCCCTGCGTTCCGATGTAGATCCAGGACCCGGCGGTCATCTGCCCGTACATCATCAGGCCTTCGGCCTCGAGCTTGCGGAACTCGGGCCAGTTGGCCCAGTCCCCCACCAGGTTCGAGTTCGCGATGAGAACACGCGGAGCCCATTCATGCGTCCGGAATACGCCGACGGGCTTGCCGGACTGCACCAGCAGCGTCTCATCATCCTCAAGGGTTTCCAGTGTCTTCACGATGGCGTCGAACGCCTCCCAGCTGCGGGCAGCGCGTCCCGTGCCGCCGTAAACCACCAGATCCTCCGGGCGCTCAGCCACCTCAGGGTCAAGGTTGTTCATGAGCATGCGCATCGGAGCTTCCGTCTGCCACGACCGGGCTGTGAGGTCCGTCCCGCGGGCTGCCCGGATGCTGCGTGAGGGATCGTGCTGGGTGAAGCTCATACTGTCTCCTTGATCAATGATGTAGCGGCGCAGTTCACGCCGCAGGCCTATCGGAAAGAATGGTGCTGGCCTCCGCGGCTAGCAGCGCGCCAATGCGGTGGGCTTCGTCGTCGGATACCCGGTAGCTTGGCGCAACCACGCTCAACGCTGCAACGATCTGGCCGCCCACAAGAACAGGTGCGGCAACCGCTGTGACGTCTGGTTCCACGCCGTTGCTGACCACCACGTAACCCGCCGCCGGGGTTTCGCCACGCAGGACCTGCCCGGCGGCAGTGCCGCGGAGTTCAATGCTGCGGCCCACCCAACTCGTGTGCCGTACCGAGTGGGTCCCCTCCTGAACCGCGATATAGATGCCATGACCGGCGTTCGGACCGCCCGACGCCGGTACGTTCAGGTACGCCGACTCACCGGTTTCAGCGACCAGCCGCTTCATCGCCTCAGCCGCGAGCGGCACCAGCGACTCGTGGCTCAACGCCAGGGCGCCGAGCTGGACAATGCGCATTCCGGCCCGGTAGCCGTCGTCGTCCTTGCGAACAAAACCAGAGGTTTCCATGGTCCGCAGCAGCCGCAACGCGGTCGACGCCGAGAGCCCGGCTTCGCGGGCAGCATCTGTCAACGAGACCGCCCCGCCGTCGCACACCACACCCAGAAGGTCCAGTGCGCGCTCCACAGTTCGGGTAGAAGTATCCGCGCGGACTGCATTTTCTGCCACGTCTAAGGCCCTCCACTCTTGCATGTGCAGCGAATTTGTATTTCACTTATTGAAACTTGCTTTTCACCACTTGGCAACACCAACGACAGGACGAGGTTTCCGTGGAGCAGAAAATTACCGTTGGCACCGGCGCACTCTCACCCGAGGAGGTCGTTGCCGTTGCACGTCACGGAGCGCAGCTTGAACTCAGCGCCGAGTCACTGAAAGCCATTGAGGATTCCCGGGCAACGATTGACGCCCTCGTCGACGACAACAAGCCCCACTACGGAGTCTCTACCGGCTTCGGCGCACTGGCCACCAAACACATCCCCGTTGAACTCCGCTCCCAGCTGCAGCGGTCCCTGATCCGCAGCCACGCGGCGTCGTCGGGGGCGGAAGTAGACCGTGAAGTGGTTCGCGGCCTCATGCTCAACCGCCTCTCCACGATGGCCACCGGCCGCACCGGCGTCCGCCCCGTCGTCGCGCAGACCTACGCCGGCATCCTCAACGCGGGCATCACGCCCGTGGTCGGCGAATACGGGTCCCTGGGCTGCTCCGGCGACCTCGCTCCCCTGTCCCACTGCGCGCTGGCGCTGATGGGTGAAGGCGAAGTGCGCAACTCTGCCGGAGAACTGGTTTCGGCAGCAGAAGCTCTCGCCGCCGCCGGCCTCGAGCCGGTCGAACTGCGCGAAAAGGAAGGCCTCGCCCTGATCAACGGCACCGACGGCATGCTCGGAATGCTGATCCTCGCCAGTGCCGATCTCCACAAGCTGCTGCGCACAGCGGACCTCTCCGCCGCCATGAGCGTTGAGGGTCTGCTCGGAACTGATTCGGTCTTTGCCGAAGACATCCACGCACTGCGCCCTCATCCGGGACAGATCGCTTCAGCCGCGAATATCCGGAACATCCTGGCCGGTTCGCCGCTGATTGAGGCGCAGAAGACCGGCAACGCGTTCACCCGGGTGCAGGACGCCTACTCGCTCCGGTGCGCTCCACAGGTCCATGGCGCGGCACGTTCCACGCTGGCCCATGTACAGTCCGTTGCCTCGATTGAACTGGGCTCGGCCATCGACAACCCGGTGGTCACTGTTGACGGACGGGTGGAATCCAACGGAAACTTCCACGGCGCACCCGTTGGGTATGCCCTCGACTTCCTGGCCATCGCCGTCGCCGACGTCGCCTCCATGAGCGAGCGCCGCACCGACCGCTTCCTGGACCACGCACGCAACCATGGACTGAACGCATTCCTTGCCGACGATCCCGGTGTTGACTCCGGCCACATGATCGCCCAGTACACGCAGGCCAGCATCGTGTCCGAATTGAAGCGCCTCGCAAACCCGGCGTCGGTGGACTCCATCCCGAGCTCGGCCATGCAGGAAGACCACGTGTCCATGGGCTGGGCCGCTGGCCTGAAGCTGCGCAAGGCCATCGACGGACTGACCCGGGTACTCGCTATCGAACTGCTCACCAACGCACGCGCACTGGACATGCGCGACGGCGGCGTCGAAACTTCGCGGAGCGCCCTTGCCATCACCGCTGTTCGGCGGGAAATCCGCAAGGTCGTGGAGGGGCCGGCAACGGACCGCTACCTCGCACCGGAAATCGAAGCCGTGCGGGTACTGGTGGACAACGGCTCACTGCTGACTGCGGCTGAATCCGCTCTCGGGGCTCCGCTGGCTTAGGGACCGGTTAGCCGGCTTTGGTGTCCTTCACCGCGTAAAGCGTCCACGCCGTCAGCAACAGTACGACGGCGACTGCGCCTGCCAGCGCACTTTCCGTCGGGTGCTGCAACAGTGCCCATGCTTTCGGCTGTGCGTCCCCCTGCGTGCCGTAGATCATGCTGATACCAAGCACTGGAAGTCCTACCATCCAGGACCATACCGGTGGTAGGGCTATCGACGTGATCGTGGCGACGGCCAGGAGAATGGCGACGTTTCGTAAGGCCACCACTGCCCCCTCCCCAGTGCTTCCGAAGACGAAGATGGCGGTGGCGAGAGTCAGCACCACGTATACCGCCGCCCACCACAATGCACGTGCAGTGACCAGACGCCAACGGAAACTCTCAACGAGGGGGTCGGGGCGTTGGAAGCACAGCCCAGCCATCATCGCGGGTACCCCCGCGGCGAGCGGAGTGACGTTGACCAGAATTCCGATCCGGAAGGGCACACCGACACTTTGCCTTGGAACCAGCAACCCAATCAGCACAGAGAGAAGTGTCAGGACAGCGAGCCACCACAGCCCCCTACGCGATCTGACGAAGAGTAATGGACCCCAGCTGGGCGGCATCATGATCAATTACTTCTCATAAAGTGCAAGGGCCGGAAATGTCGTTGAGGGCCGCAATGGCTTCCTGTTCCGAGAGGACCGGCTCGTCCGGTGGCAGGGGAACCGTCGAATCGATCTGCGCCGCGATGTAGAAGGCGAGAGCTGACCGCTTCTCATCGGTCCAACCATCCAAATGGCATGTGTCCAGCCACTGCACATACGCCATGGATACATTGCTGGCGTCCACGTATGGCGCTTCCCAGTGTGAAGGGACAACGAGGCTGGCGCGGTCCTCAGCGATGCCGCCAATCCCCAATACCTGCACCGGCGTGGCCTGGACTCCCAATGACCTGAGTACCTCAACCGTTTTCTCCGCAGCATCGCGAACATAGGACAGTGAATCAGGGTACTCCTCGGCAACGCAAACTTCCGGATCACCGCTGTCGCACACCATGGGAACGGATGCCGGGACCAGAGTTTCCGTGCCGTAGCTTTGCAGATGCACCCACGATCCAATGGCCACAGCTCCTGCTGCGCCCAATGCCAGGAGCCGTAGGCCGACACGCTTTTGGAGCGCGAAAACGGTCAAGCACACCGCCGCAACGGCGAGGAACCATACAGATTGGGCCCATAGAACGTCGGTGCGGTACTCATACCCCACCAAGGCGTGGGTAGCGCCGCCGACAATGAACATGGTTCCGGGACTGAGCAGCGCGAACGCTGGCACAACGTAGAGGGCCACGCCCAGCAGGGGCGGTACTGCGAGAACCGGAATCCACCATCCCAGGGCCATCCCCACACTGACTGCGGCCAGGAGCAAGAGAAATACAGGTAGCACTAGCTCAACAGCCAGAGGACCAATCTGGCCGTGTTCGACCGCGGCTGTAGCCCAGCACATAATCACCCCGCTCAGGTGCGCGAGCGACACCCAGACCCACATCGCAAACCCTCTGACAGCATGAACCCGCCACGACTTCACTCCGTCCTGATTGAACAGTTCCATCACACCGCGCCGCCTCATGTGTATGGATTCCGCCGATGCCGTAGCCGCTACAATCGGGACGATCAGTACGGTGACTGCACCGGACCACGATGACGTCCATAACCAGTCCACGGCGTAAGCGGCGTCCCGGGCGAGCGCGTTCATCACTTCGAGAATCACTAGGAGCGGAAGGACGTAGAGTCCCGCACTTCTCCTCAGAGCAATCGCCAGGATGCGCATGATCAACCAATAACGGTCAGGTAGGCCCGTTCAAGGGGCGTCGACCCCTCGTTGCTTGTCTGTGGAAGCGCAAGGAGACGACCCAGTGATCCATCAAAAGCCAAACGCCCGGCGTCGAGGACGGACACCCAGTCAGCGATCGTTTCCACATCCGACACCAGGTGCGTAACGACCACCACTGTTCGTTCATTGCCCAGGGCCCCAAGGAGGGAACGGAGCTGAACACGTTGTTTTGGGTCCAGGCCGGCGCTGGGTTCATCAAGAATCAGAATTCCCGGTTTGTGCACTAGGCCCTGCGCGATCATGGCCCGTTGGAACATGCCTCCGGAAAGTTGCGAAAGTCTAATGTCCGCGACCTCGGACAGGGACAGTTCCGCGATCGCCGCTTTCGTTGCGTCTGCACGGGTCTTCCGCGAGACGCCATGCCACCACGCCGAATATGTGACAAGCTCACAGACCGTGAAATGCCCGGGCCAACCGGGGTTCTGCGGCACATAACCTACATTCTGGGTCAGCAGATTCCCCAACTTTACATGTCCACTCCTGGGCCGCAGTGACCCCGTAAGGATCCGGGTCAGCGTCGTTTTCCCCGATCCGTTCGGCCCGAGCAGCGCCACCACTCCCTGGGGCCACGCAAAGGTGATGTTCTTCAGAGCGTGGCGATGGGAACGGTATGAATAACTCAGATCCGTGACTTCGACCGCTGATTCCGCGGCTCCACACAGCTCGCCCACGCTTCCCCTTACCACCCCAAATTCACTCTCAACCACTACGAAACTAATCCGAAGTTAATCGAGAGGTGCTGGCGCAACTATCCGGCGCCCACGCCACGTCGATACAGACACCGGCATACGTCCCATATTGACCAG
Source organism: uncultured Micrococcaceae bacterium (assembly GCA_947502645.1). GTDB lineage: Bacteria > Actinomycetota > Actinomycetes > Actinomycetales > Micrococcaceae > Arthrobacter_J. The sequence goes on from CANNAD010000003.1 coordinate 131,644, forward strand.
TCCTATTTGTTAATCCAGTCGATACGTGCAGAAGCCGTTGACCCTGTGCAGGAGTGATGCGAATGGACTGTTTCGTTGCGACATGTTGCCATTGCCAATACTTAAGTTTGGTTACTGGGTTATAGCCCGTGTACGTATACTGATAGAAGGTTCCTTTCGAATAGGCGGAATGCCCATCGTTATACCTGTCTCTCGTATAGGTATTCACGTTATGCGTCGCATTTGTTGATGCATAAGCGACGCTACCAAATCCGCTTGCCCTTGCGATTCCGTCCCTATATGCAGTAATTGTGCCAAAGCTATGAGCCGATGCCGGGGAAATGGCACCAAGTGCCATGACGAGGGAGATAGAAATTATAGAGACTTTGCGATTCATTGTAATTCCCCCGATGTATTTATGACTAGATTCTGAAGTCCGTTAGTTCATCAATAATCACCTAGGTTCCTGGCCGAGTCAAGACTTTAACCCGACCAAAATTCCCATTCCACGATACTTTCATTATCCCAGGTCAGGACGGCAGCAGTTCCGGAACCGGCGGCCGGGTTCCGGCCATAATTCCGGCAGCGAGTTCAGCGATGCCCGACGACGTCTGGAACCCGTAACCACCTTGCCCGGCAAGCCAGAAGAACCCCTTCGCTTCGGGATCGAATCCGACAACCGGAATCCCGACTGCATTCTGGGTCCTGAGGCCTGTCCACGCTCGCTTCACGTCGGTGATCCCCAGCGTAGTCAACGCGTTGATCCTCGAGACGAGCGCCTCGATTTCGGCCGGATTGGGCTGTGCATCCTCGGGAACGCTCGGAACCGACTCTGCCGGCGAAATCAGCACGTCCGCACCTTCGCGACGGAAATAGAAACTGTCATCCGCTGCCGCGACCATGGGCGCTCCGACGTCGGGCACGCTCGCAGCACGCGCGACGGCGGCGCTCCTGCGATACGGCCGCAAACCCTGGATCCCCACACCGGCAATGACAGCCAAGCTATCCGCCCAGGCCCCAGCAGCATTGACCACAGTTCCAGCCTGAATGGCGTGAGGACCGGCCCCTACGCTCCAGCCACTACCCAGCTGCTGGGCTGTGTGGACGCCGGCACCGGTGAGGATCTGCGCACCGGCGGCTTCCGCGCGAGAACGGTGATACTCCAGCAAGGCGTCGGTATCCACACCCACCGACGAATGGTCAATCCCGGCTGCCTCGAACGCATCAGGACGAAGTTCCGGATTCAGTGTCAGCGCCTCCGCATGACTAAGCCACTGCATATCGCCACTGAAGCGGGCCTCGACGTCGTCGTGCGTTCCCACCAGCATGAAACTGCGTGGCGTCATAACGGCAGGTAGCTGCTCGCGCAGCACATCCAACGTCCGCCGGGTCAGCTCCTGCACCACAGGCGGACCATAACTGGGGATCAGTTGCCGGGCCGAGCGCGACGACGTGTGGTAGCCCAGACGCTGCTCCGCCTCCACCAGGACCACGCTGCAGTCTGGTGCCAGCTCGGAGGCCAGCGATAGCCCGGCAATCCCGCCGCCGACAATGAGGACATCACAGTTCAGGCTCATGACGTCATGCTACCGCCGAACTCAGGACGCTACAGCAGCCCGCGAATCAACGAATGCCTTCACACAGGCCTCGATGTCCTCAGGGTTATGCGCCGCGGAGAGCTGCACACGGATGCGCGCCTGCTCCTTCGGAACCACCGGGTAGCTGAACGCCGTGACGTAGACGCCGCGCTCCAGCATCTGGTCGGCGACCTTGCCCGCCAAAGCGGCGTCGCCAAACATCACCGGGATAATCGCGTGTTCGCCCTCGAGCAGGTCAAAACCTTCGTCCGCCATACGACGGCGGAACAGTGCCGCGTTCTCGAACAATGTGGCCCGCAGGTCTGCGCTGTTCTCCACCAGGTCCAGCGCTTGCAGGGTGGCGGCGACAATGGCAGGGGCCAACGAGTTGGAGAACAGGTACGGACGAGCCCGCTGCCGCAGCATGGCCACAATCTCCGCACGTCCCGCAACATAACCGCCGGACGCACCGCCAAGCGCCTTGCCGAATGTACCCGTGTAAATATCCACGCGGTCTGAGACACCGGCATGCTCGGGCGTTCCCGCGCCGGTCTCCCCCATGAATCCCACGGCGTGGGAATCATCCACCATGACGAGGGCATCGTACTTCTCGGCCAGATCGCAGATTGCTTCCAGAGGGGCCAGGAAACCATCCATGGAGAACACGCCATCAGTGACAATAATGCGACGCCGGGCATCCGAGGATTCCTTCAAACGGTCCTCAAGTTCAGCCATGTCCCTGTTGGCATAGCGAAGACGGCGGGCCTTGCACAACCGGATTCCATCGATGATCGAGGCGTGGTTGAGCGCATCCGAAATGACGGCGTCCTCAGCCGTGAACAAAGACTCAAAAACCCCGCCATTGGCATCGAAGCAGGAGGAGAACAAAATGGTGTCCTCGGTGCCCAGGAACGACGAGACACGCTTTTCAAGCTCCAGGTGCAGATCCTGAGTGCCGCAGATGAACCGCACTGATGCCATACCGAAACCGCGCTCATCAAGGGCCCGCTTCGCCGTCGCAATGATCTCCGGATGATCCGCGAGACCAAGATAATTATTGGCGCAGAAGTTCAGGACGGGCTTCCCCTCCTGGCCCAGTGCACCAGCGGTGATGCGGTTGGACTGCGGCGAATCAATGCGGCGCTCGTGCTTGAACAGGCCCGCTGCCTTGATGTCTTCCAGCTCGGCACTGAGCTGTTCCTTCATGGTGCTGTACATACAAACTCCTTAGATTTCAGTCCAGTCGAGGACAACCTTGCCGCCGGACCCCGAACGCGCCGCGGCGAACCCCTCTTCCCACTGGGCCGCAGGAAGTTTGTCCGTGATAACACTGGAAATGGACCGGTGCAGTTCCTTGTTCGACTGCAGCATGGCGCTCATGGCATACCAGGTCTCGTACATTTCGCGACCATAAATACCCTTCAGAGTGAGCATATGAGTCACCATTTTGCCCCAGTCGATGGTGATCTGCTCACTGGGCAGCCCCAGCATGGCGATACGACCGCCGTGGTTCATATTCTCGATCATCTCGGGCAGGGCCGTGGGGTGGCCGGACATCTCCATGCCGACGTCGAATCCTTCCAGCATTCCCAGCTGCTGCTGGGCCTCATGCACACGAGTTGTCGAAACGTCGATCGCCAGATCAACACCGAGGTTTCGAGCCAATTCCAGACGGGGCGCCGACACATCAGTGATGGCAATGTGGCGGGCGCCAGCGTGACGTGCGACGGCGATGGCCATCAGTCCGATGGGCCCGGCACCGGTGATCAGGACGTCCTCCCCCACCAGCGGGAAACTCAACGCGGTATGGACCGCGTTACCGAACGGGTCAAAGATGGCACCAAGTTCCGGGGTAATCCCGGCGTCGTGATGGACCCACACGTTGGTTTCAGGGATGGTCACGTACTCGGCGAATGCGCCGTCACGCTGGACCCCGACCGACACAGTCCGGATGCACATCTGGCGACGCCCGGCACGGCAGTTACGGCAGTTTCCGCACACAATGTGGCCCTCACCGGAAACGCGATCTCCCACCTTCACGTCATGGACGCCGTCGCCGAGCTCCACCACTTCACCATAAAACTCGTGACCGGCAATCAGCGGCGCCTCGATCATGCTCTGCGCCCACGAGTCCCAGGACTGGATGTGGAGGTCGGTTCCGCAGATACCGGTGGTCATGACTCGGATCAACACGTCGCCAAAACCGGGTTTCGGTTGAGGGCGGTCTACCAACTCGAAGCCGGGGTGTGCCCCGGACTTGAAGAGTGCTTTCACTGCAGTGTTCCTTCCGCACTGGATGCCCCGGGATGCCGCGGCCGTTACGTCATTCTTGCCGAGATCACCCTTTGACGTCGAGATCACCCCCTGTAGAGGGTGATCTCGACGGGAAACCCTGACTTCGGCCAGGGGTTTAGGCGTTGACTTCTAGCCGTTCCAGAATCAGTTCCCGCACGCGGCCGGCGTCTGCCTGGCCACGGGTAGCTTTCATGACCCCGCCGACAATGGCACCGACGGCCTGGACCTTGCCGCCGCGGATCTTGTCCGCAACATCCGGCTGCGCTGCCAGAGCCGCATCGATTGCCTCCAGCAGAGGACCGTCGTCGGACACCACCGCCAGCCCACGCTGCTCGATGACCTCCTCAGGCGTACCCTCGCCGGCGAGCACACCGTCAAGAACTTCGCGGGAGAGCTTGTCATTGATCTTGCCGGCCTCGATGAGCGCATTGATCGCCACAATCATGGCTGGCGTGACGCCCACGTCCACGGGGTCGACGTCGGCCACCTTGGCACGGCGGGAAATCTCACCCATCCACCACTTACGGGCAACAGAGGCGGAAACTCCAGCGGCAATGGTCTCCTCAACCGCTTCCAGCACGCCAGCGTTGACCACGTCGCGGAACTCGGCATCCGAATAGCCCCAGTCCGTCTTCAACCGTTTGCGACGCTCTGCCGGGGGCTCCGGCAGACGGCTGCGCAGCTCCTCGATCCACTCCGTAGTGGTGACCATGGGCACCAGATCCGGCTCCGGGAAGTAGCGGTAATCATCGGCGTCGGACTTGGGACGTCCGGATGTGGTGGTCCGTGTGTCCTCATGCCAGTGGCGGGTCTCCTGGATGATCGCCTGACCGGAGTTGAGGACACCGGCCTGCCGCTCGATCTCGAACCGCACAGCGTGGTCTACCGCACGCAGCGAGTTCACGTTCTTCGTTTCGGTGCGCGTTCCGAACTTTTCCTGTCCGTGAGGCCGCAGCGAAACATTCGCATCACAGCGGACGTTACCGCGCTCCATGCGGGCATCGGACACACCGAGGTTCTTCACGATCTCCCGGATAGCGGCAACGTAGGCCTTGGCCAGTTCAGGGGCTCGGCTTCCCGCACCCTCGATGGGCTTGGTGACGATTTCCACCAACGGAACACCGGCACGGTTGTAGTCGACCAGCGAGAAGTCAGCGCCCTGGATGCGGCCCGCGGCCCCGCCCATGTGAGTGAGCTTGCCGGCGTCCTCCTCCATGTGGGCCCGTTCAATCTCCACGGTGAAGACCGTTCCATCCTCCAGCTCAATGTCGATCGAACCGTCAAAAGCAATGGGGTCCTCATACTGGGAGGTCTGGAAGTTCTTCGGCGTATCCGGGTAGAAATACTGCTTCCGGGCGAAAGTGCAGGACGGCGCGATCTTGCAGCCAAGCGCGAGCCCGATCAGGATCGAATACTCCACCGCCGTCTTGTTGACCGCGGGCAGGACGCCGGGCAGCCCAAGGCAGACGGGCGTCACGTTGGTGTTGGGGTCATCGCCGAACGCATTCGGCGCCGAGGAGAACATCTTGGTTTTGGTGTTCAATTCCACGTGAACTTCAAACCCGAGGACTGGGTCGTACTGTTCCATGGCCTTCTCGAAGGGGACCAGCTCTGTCATTAGTGTGTACCTCCGGAAGTGGGGACGTTCGTGAGCTCCTGCAAGGCTGGCGCCTGATCCAGCAGTGGACCGCCCCACGTCTTCTCAAGCAGCTTTTCAAGAGCCGCACCAGCACTGTAGAGCCGGGCATCCTGACGCACCGGCGCGAGGAACTGGATGCCGACCGGCAGTCCGTCCGACAGCCCGCCGGGAACAGTGATCCCTGGGATCCCGGCAAGGTTCGCGGGAATCGTGGCGATGTCATTGAGGTACATGGCCAGCGGATCGTCCAGCTTCTCACCGAGCTTGAACGCTGTATTCGGCGAGGTGGGCGAGATGAGAACATCGGCCTGTTCGAAAGCCGCATCAAAATCGCGCTGGATCAGAGTGCGGACCTTCTGCGCCGAACCGTAATAGGCGTCGTAGTAGCCGGCGCTGAGTGCGTACGTTCCCAGGATGATGCGGCGTTTGACTTCCTCACCGAACCCGGCAGCGCGGGTAGCTCCCATGACACGCTCAATGGTCAGGGGTCCCTCAGCCGGCAGTTCACGGGCACCGAACCGCACGCCGTCGTACTTGGCAAGGTTCGACGACGCCTCCGAAGGCATGATCAGGTAGTACGCCCCGAGGGCGTACTGGAAGCTGGGGCAGGAAACCTCCACAATTTCTGCGCCGGCCTCGCGCAGAAGGTCCAGCGATTCGTTGAAGCGCGCCTGGACGCCCTCCTGATATCCCTCTCCCTGCAGTTCCTTGATGACACCGATCTTCATCCCGGCAACATTGCCGTTCCGCGCAGCCTCGGCCAGCGCCCCCACGGGGTCCTCGAGAGAGGTTGAATCTGCGGGATCGTGCCCGCCGATGACTTCCTGCAGCAGCGCCGAATCCAGAACAGAACGTGAAACGGGACCGATCTGGTCCAGGGAGGAGGCCATGGCGATCGCTCCGTAGCGGGAGACACCGCCGTACGTTGGCTTGACGCCAACAGTTCCGGTCACCGCTCCGGGCTGACGGATAGAACCGCCAGTGTCGGTACCCAACGCCAGCGGCGCCTCAAAAGCGGCGACGGCGGCAGCCGAACCGCCACCGGAGCCACCCGGGATGTGGTCCAGGTCCCACGGATTGCGTGTGGGCCCGAACGCGGAGTGCTCCGTGGAGGAACCCATCGCGAATTCGTCCAGGTTGGTTTTGCCGAGAATCGGCATTTTGGCCGCACGCAGCCGTTGAACCACTGTTGCGTCATAGGGGCTCATCCAGCCCTCGAGCATTTTGGAGCCGGCTGTGGTGGGCTGGCCCTTCGTGACGATGAGGTCCTTGACGGCGATGGGCACGCCGGCCAGCGGGTGCAGTTCCTCGCCGGCGGCACGGGCACGGTCAACCTCCGCAGCGACGGCGAGTGCCTCTTCGGTGTTGACGTGCAGGAAGGCGTTGAGGGAGCCGTCGACAGCAGCGATCCGGTCCAGGTGGGCTTGGGTGACCTCTACTGCGGTGACTTCCCCTGCGGCAAGTTTTTCAGCGAGCACTGCTGCTGTGTGGCGCGTTAGTTCTGATGACATGGGATTACTCCTGATCCAGGATCGCGGGAACCTTGAAACGGCCCTCAGCCGAGTCCGGAGCGCCCGACAGTGCCTCATCGACGGTCAGGGTTTCCCCGACGACGTCTTCGCGGAACACGTTGTTCAGAGGAATGGGGTGTGATGTGGCAGGAACATCCGGGCCGGCGGCTTCACTGACGGACTTGACGGCGTCCATAATGACGCCGAGTTCTCCGGCCATTTTGTCCAGTTCCTCAGCGTTCATCTCAATGTGCGCCAACCGCGCCAAATGCGCGACGTCCTGACGGTCGATAGCAGACATGCAACTCCCCTGCAGATGGTTTGGGTTTCAGTACCTAAGTCTACGACGGCGCGCCGGGCTCTCAGACGGCGTAACGGTAGACGACGAGCTCGATGGAGGTTCCGGGGACGTTCCAGTCGCGTTCCGGGACGCGGGTGAAGTTGAGCTTCCGGTATAGGGCGTGGGCGCTTTCCCACGTTTTTCCGGTGGTGAGGCTGACGGCGTTGACGCCGTCGAGCTCGCGGGCGTGGTCAATGATGGCCTCGACCAGTGCGCGTCCTGCTCCGCTTCGCTGTACTTCGGGGTCCACCACGAGCATGCGGAATTCCAGTTCGTCCTCATGGGCGATGTCGGCGTAGCGGTCCCCTGCCCGGGCCAGGGTTACGGAAGCGATGATGCGGCCGTCCCGTTCGGCAACCCAGATGGGCGCATGTTCGGCGCGGTGTGCGGCGTCGCGGATCTGGACCAGGTACGGGTGTTCCGCGGTTTCGAAATAGCCTGCATGGAGGTAGGCCTGTACGGTGATGCGGCCAATGGTCTCGTAGTCGCCATCGGTTGCTGGACGGATATTCAAGGGCACGTGGGCGCTCTTCCATGGTGGTTCGGGTTGGAGCGGACCGGCACTGTTGGCGCCTAGTCCCCGGCCGATTTTACAGGTCCCTGTTCGAGCAACGTGCGGAAGCCTTCTTCGTCGAGGATTTCCAGTCCCAGTTGTTCGGCTTTATCCCGTTTGGTTCCGGCGTTCTCCCCGGCGACGACGTAGTCCGTTTTCTTCGATACTGATCCGGACGCTTTGCCGCCGCGGCTGATGATGGCTTCCTTCGCTTCGTCACGGCTGTAGCCCGTCAGGGTTCCGGTGACGACGACGGTCAGGCCCTCGAGCGTTCGCGGGGTGGATTCATCCACCTCATCCGCCATCCTCACGCCGGCCGCGGTCCAGCGGTCCACGATCTCGCGGTGCCAGTCTTCAGTGAACCAGTCCTTGACGGCAGCAGCGATGGTGGGGCCGACGCCGTCTACGTTGGCGAGTTCCTCCTCGCTTGCACCGCGAATCCGTTCCATGGAGCCGAAGGCGCCGGCGAGCGCGCGGGAAGCGGTGGGGCCGACGTGTCTGATGGACAGGCCCACCAGAACCCGCCAGAGCGGCTGGCTTTTCGCCTTCTCGAGTTCGACGAACAATTTACGGGTGTTGGCGTTGGGTTCCGACGGTTTCTTCTCCGTCCCGCGGCTGTAGAAGTAGGGCACGAGCTGCTCACCGGTCACGACACCCTTCTTTTTGATGTCGCGCATAATCCGGACGTCAGCCAGGTCTTCCGGCGTGAGATCGAAAAGTCCTGCCTCGCTGGTCAGCGGCGGCACGTCGGGTTCGTCCGGAGAGGTGAGGGCGACGGCGGCTTCCCAGCCAAGTGCCTCAATATCGAATGCACCGCGCCCTGCGAGGTGGAAGACCCGCTCGCGCAGCTGGGAGGGGCAGGACCGTGCGTTTGGGCAGCGCAGGTCCACATCGCCTTCCTTTGATGGGGCCAGGGGTGTGCCGCAGGAGGGGCATTTGGTGGGCATGATGAAGTCCCTGACCGGCGGGTCCTGCTGCCCGCGCAGCGCCATCACTGGCCCGACGATTTCAGGGATGACGTCGCCGGCTTTCCGCAGGATTACGATGTCGCCGATCTTCACTCCCTTGGCCTTGACGACGTCCTGGTTGTGCAGTGTGGCCATTTCCACGGTGGAACCGGCCACTTTCACAGGCTCCATGACCCCGTAGGGCGTGACCCTGCCGGTGCGTCCAACGTTGACCTGGATGTCCAGCAGTTTGGTGTGCACTTCTTCCGGCGGGTACTTGTAGGCAACGGCCCAGCGCGGAACACGGGAGGTGTGTCCCAGTGCGCGCTGCAGATCAAAGCTGTCTACCTTCACCACGATGCCGTCGATCTCGTGGAGCAGGTCATGGCGGTGTTCGCCGTAGTGCGCGATGAAATTCAGTACTGCGTCGTGGGTTTTCAGGACCTTGAAATACGGCGAGACGGGCAGACCCCACTGCTCCAGGAGTGCGTATGTGCCCGACTGGCTTTCGGCGTCGAGACCGGTACGCGCACCGATCCCGTGAACGTACACGCGCAAGGGACGTGAAGCGGTGACTGCGGGATCTTTCTGGCGGAGCGATCCGGCTGCGGAGTTTCGCGGGTTCGCGAAGGGCGGTTTGCCGTCGGCCACCATTTTTTCGTTGAGTTTGACGAACTCTGCTGACGGGATGAACACTTCACCGCGGATTTCCACCTCGGAGGGGACGCCCGTGCCTTTCAGTTTGCGCGGCACTCCCTCGATGGTGAGGACGTTGTGGGTGATGTCCTCCCCCGTCGTGCCGTCGCCGCGTGTTGCTGCACGGACCAGCACGCCGTCGCGGTAGAGCAGGTTCACCGCCAGACCGTCGATTTTCAGTTCTGTCAGCCACTGCACGGCGGTTCCCGGGCGCATGTTCTCAACGCTCGCCTGTGCCCGGTCAACCCAGGCCTTCAACTCGTCGAGGGAGAAGACGTCCTCGAGGCTGTACATCTGCGCCAGATGCTTCACTGGCGAGAACGCAGCGGAGATTTCACCGCCAACCTCTTGCGTGGGGGAATCATTGGCCACCAGCTCCGGGTGGAGCTCCTCGATCTCCTCCAGCCTGCGGTAGAGGGTGTCGAATTCAGCATCCGACACCAGAGGCGAGTCCTCGTTGTAATACGCGAACCGATAGCGCCTGACGTTCTCCACAAGATCCGCGTACTCCGCCTGCAGGTCAGCGCTTGGCTGATCCTCTGCGGGAAGCTCGACGTCGGTCCCGGCTGAACTCTCGCTGCTGAAATCCCTGGCTTTAGTCACAGGACTATCTTGCTACATCTGACCGAGTCTGGTGGGCTTGGCGCAGGAGTATCCGGGTATCAGCAATTGAGGAGCACTGAGTGTCGACACTGTCAGAAACCAAGAGAGGCAACCTGGCACTCTTCGGGTTGATCGCGGCCGTGCTGCTGCCGCCCGCGGGCATCGTGATTTGTCACATCGCACTGTCACAATCACGCCAGCCAGCGAGCGGTTCGTCCCGTGGGATGGCAATAGCGGGCCTCATCGTCGGGTACGTGCTCACTGTCGCCTACGTCTTCTTCTTGGTCGCAGCCACGATGATGGTCGCAGCGCTCGAGGCCTGACGGCGGCTGCCGTCCACCCCTGCCAGAAGATCAGAACAACGAGCTGAGTTAAACGCGGAAAGGGCCCGCAGCCATGCTGCGGACCCTCCTGCTGGTACAACCCGGACTATGCGCCGGAAGTCTGTTCCTGCTGCTGCTTGTTCTTCATCACGATCTTGGAAACTTCGCTGAGCTTGTTGGCAATCTGCGTCAACGAGCTGCGGTGGCCTTCCCAGTCGCTACGGAAGTTCTTGGCATCCGGACCTTCCCAAGCGGTCTGGTTCAGCTGTGCCGTCAGGGTCTTGACCAGGGAGTTGATTTCCTGCTCGCCCTTGTTGAGCTGCTGGCTGAGCTGAGCCATCTGTTCCGGGTTGTTACCGTGAGTAATCGCCATAACGATCGCCACCTTTCGGTCCGCCGGCTGGCTTTTCCAACCGCGCTTCTAGTAAAGAATCTATCCCCGCCCGCCCTGCGTCGTCGATGGGCAGCCCTACCCATATAGGCCTCCCCATGCAGTTCTCCCCATGCACGCAGGCTCAGATGGACGTCGTCGCCACCTGCAGTTTGACGGCCTTCCCTCTCCCGATGATGTACCCGCGACCGGGCACAAAGAGTGGATTGACCCTGCCTACGGAGGTGTTGAGCAGCGTGTCCGAATCCAGCTCACCAGGATTGAGCATCAGCCCGCGGCGGCCCGATTTGAACGCGCCCGCGAGCGTCCACGCGCTCGACCACGTGGACGTCTCTGCTTCGCCCACGACCCACTGATTGGCCTTCACCGCCTGACCTACAAGCGCATTGAGATCCATTTCCGCGCCGGTGTCGGTGAACTCGGTCAGGCCCTCAATGAAGTAGGCGGCGCCGTCCCCCGGTAGATCCGTGTATTCCTTGACCCGGTCGAGAGCCTCCTCAACCGCATCCGTTCCGGCATACGCCTCATCCCAGACCGGCAGCGAAGCAATACCCGAGGAACGCGATCCCAGGTAGATGCGTTTCGTCCCCGGAGAGCAGGCCTTGAGCGCCGCCGCCATCGTCACCAGAGCGACCGTACGGCCGGATCCCGGCGGACCAGTGAGCATAAACGCACCGGTTGCGGCCACGGAGGCCGGTTCCAGGTTGAAATCGTCCACACCGATCACCGGGTGGCCCGGCTCGCCCACCGGCAGAACATCCAGGTTGATCGAATCCGGGAGACTGAGGACGCCAGGAGCCTCCGGGACGTCACGACGGACCATGGCGACACGCAATTTTCGCACCTCGCGCGCCTGCACGGCGAGGTTGGCGTTACCCCCGAGGATAGCCATCTGCATTTCCTGTTTGCCGATCAGCCCCCGGCCGGGAGGTGAGGAACCGTTCAGGACGTCGTCGGGCTGGTCCAGCATCAGGTAGTCATCCGGCTTGGCCATCCGCAGCGTCACACGGCACTGGACGGTGGCGGACAGCGACGCCGAGATGGCGTTGGGCCTGTCACCGGCCACAACAATGTGAACACCCATGGGGCGGCCATCCGTGGCGATCTGTTCCAGCACGTCCATATGGTTGGTCCCGCTCCGGAACTCGTACTTCTCGCGGAAAGCACCGATACCGTCCACGAGGATCAGGATGCGCGGTTCGTCGGGCTTGTCCGCTGCCTGACGGTACTCGCCGATGGTTGAGGCCTTGACCGCCGCGAAGGTGTCCGCGCGCTCGTCGATCACGCCCTTGATGTACCGGAGCAGCCTGCCGATCCGTTCGTCGTCGTCGCCGTCCAGAATGGCACCGACGTGGGGAAGTTCCTCCAGCATCTGCAGACCGTTGGACGCGCAGTCGATTCCATAGACCTGGATCGGCCCGCCCCTCACGGTCGCCGCCGCGGCAACAGCCACGGTCCGGAGGACGGCGGACTTTCCCGAGCCCGACGCCCCGACGACAGCCATGTTCCCCTGCGCGTCCGGTTCGTAGAAGACTGTGGGCTGGTCCTGATGGGCAGGATCATCCACGACGCCCAGCAGGAGTTTCTCATCGGTACGGGGGTTCGGAAGCTTCGCCAGATCGTAGGTGTCCGCCAGCTCTTCGAGCCACGGTTTCCTGGGCTGCTTGATGCCAAGCTCGACGGCGGCCATGGACACGTTCTCCACGATCCGGGCGATGTCGTTTGGTCCCCCGGGCTCGTCATGACTGGCCGCGACAAGCTGTGGTTCCCACTGCTGACCCGAACCGAAGTTCATTTCAACGATGTCGATCCGCGGCCGGGGCGGCGTCTTGGTTGTCCACCCGCCAGCGTACCCGGTCTGGAAACCCTGGATGCGGCCAGGACCTGTTTTCGCTGCCCCACGGCCGGGAATTCCCGGGCTGAAATAGGCGGCCATCTTGTCCCCGAGAATGTCCTCGGAATCATCCGCATCGGCCATCCGCAGGGCAATGCGCATATTGGTGTTGGCCCGCAGGTTGTCCTTGATGACGCCGGAGGGACGCTGGGTGGCCAGAATCAGGTGCAGTCCGAGCGAGCGTCCACGGGCGGCAACGTCAACCACGCCGTCCACGAACTCCGGCACCTCGTTGGCCAGAGCGGCAAACTCATCGACGACGATCACCAGCGACGGCGGCGTGTCCGGATCCGCTTCGCGCTCCATGGCGAGCTGGTCCTTGGCCTTCTTACGGTTGAGCAGGTGTTCGCGGTAGTGAAGTTCTGCCCGAAGGGATGTCAGCGCACGCCGGACGAGGTGCGGAGACAGGTCCGTCACCAGCCCTACCGTGTGCGGAAGCTGGACGCAGTCCGCGAACGCGGCGCCGCCCTTGTAGTCCACGAACAGGAACGTCAGGCGGTCCGGGCTGTACGCCGAGGCCATTCCGAGCACCCAGGACTGCAGGAACTCTGATTTTCCGGCACCGGTGGTACCGCCGACCAACGCGTGCGGACCTTCCGTCTTCAGGTCCAGGTACATGGGTTCCACACCGCGCGAGCCGACTAGCGCCCGCAGGGATCCCTGATGTTTCCGGTTTGCTACCGCAGTGGAGGCCACGGAATTGTTCTCGTGCCAGCGGTCTGCCACATGAGCGGTGGTCTCGATGATGCCGTGACCGGCGAGGGTGACGTAGGACACCGCGCGCGGGAGGTCGGAATCGTCCGCAACCGGCTGCCCGACGTCGGTAACCGGTGCGAGCATGCGGGCCAGCTGACCGGCCACTGCCACATCGACGCTTTCGCAACTGACCGGGTAGGTCAGCTCTCCGATACGGACCTGACCGGTGGTGGTGCCATTCTCACCGTCCACGCTCATGAAGTCCCTGCAGCAGGCGGGCAATGAGGCGACAGTGGTCGCAACCCACACCACATGGACGCCGACGTCGGCCCCCAGTTCAGCCATGCGCGTCAGCCGGGCGCGGTCAACGCTCACGTCATCTTCAACGACGACCAGCACCGACGGAATCACCGGCGTCGGAACTTTCGGCCCTTCGCCGGCCGGAGCCTTGCCACGGAGCCCGGACCGGGATTCGATACTGCGTCCGCGCGATTCAATGAGGTCTTCCAGCCGTGAGAGCAGCGCGGCCGATGATGCGGGGCCAGCGGCGAGGTGATCGCCATCGAGCGGGCTGTGCACGGAACCAGCGTGCGGCAGCCACTGCAGCCACTCCCAGCGCTGTCGTGACTCCACACTTGTCATGGACGTCACCACCAGCTCCGCCGGTGAATGCAGTCCCACGAGCTGGACCACCAGACCGCGGGCGACGTCGTCGACATCGCCGCGGGGACCAGCAATACCGAGCGCGCCGGACGCGCGCAGCTGGGACACAATGGGGACGTCGTGGATCACCCGGAAGGTTTCGGCGGTCGTGCTGATCCGCTCCATGTACTCGGGAACGGTGTCATTGCTGCTGGGCGCTTCGATGGGAGTGCGTGAGGGTGCCGTACCCAAACCGAAACGGACGCTGAGGAACCCTTCATGTTCGGGACGGTGCGTCCACAACAGGGGACCCAGTTTGTAGATGGCGTCAACGGTTTCGGAGACCGACGGCGCCTCCGCCAACCGCACCGCGCGCTCGAGTTTCTGCAGCTTCTCCATGTCCTGGTTGAAGAAGTCCATGGCCCCCTCGAACTGTGCCACGGCCTCCTGAAACGCGATCTTTGCCTGACGCCGCTGATCCATGTACATCCCCACGTACATCAGGGGCATCATCAGCATGAAGATCATGGCGAACAGGCTCTGGGTGACCGCGAACATGACCCCACCCATGAGCAGGGGTACGAACATCATCACGAGCGGAAAGTGCTGCTTCTGGGGACGCTTGGGACCCTCGGGCAGCTGCCGTGACTGGACGGGGAAATTGCGGATAACCCGTGGAGAGCGGTTGAACTCCACCAACGGGTTGGTACTGGACATCGCGCCGGAACGGCTCAGGGCGACAACGCTGATAACGGTATCGCCGAGGGTGATTTCGTCCGAGGACGTCAGTGCGACCCGGCTGATCCGGGTCCCTCCCATCAGCAGCCCGTTGGCGGACCCGGTATCAACGATCTCGATGGATTCACCAATGTTGATCCGCGCATGACGTTTGGACATCATCGGGTCATCGAAGCGGATATCTGCGCTGCGGTCCCGCCCCAGATAACTGGCCCCGGCCGGAAGGGAGAACTCTTTTCCGGCGTCCGGACCAGCAACAACCCGAAGGGTAGCCACGGCTGGACCACGATCCTGACCGGGAACATTGAACTGGTCGCTGACCTGACTGATGGTGACCGTGGACCCGGGCCTCAGGCCCGACTCAAACAAGCTGATGTCCGCGTCCAGGGTGCGGCCCCGCATCCCGCCGGCAACATAGGCCTCGTCAACGGTCAGGGACAGCTTTCCCGGCACGGACGTGGCAGTTCGGCCCGGATCCGCGGTGTAGAGCTCGCGCGCTACGTCCCCCACAGTTGCCAGGCCGTCAACGGTGACAGCGAGGTCCTTGGGTTCCTGCGGTTCCCGACGGAGCGTCAGGCGAATTTTCATCCTTCGTCTTTGCCCTTCATGGTCTCCAGCAGGTGGAGGTCATCGGCGGTGATCAGCTGCGACGTCACCGCGTGCTCGACCAGACGTGCCCGTCTGTTGGTCGCGAGTTTTCCGCCGCCTCCGCGCAGGCCTGCCACGCCGACCCTGTCCAGCTTGTCGCAGACATTGTCCAGTTTCCGGTTGAATCGGGTCAGTGCCCACCCAAGCCGCTTCGCTGCGGCTGCGGACGACGGGATCGAGGTGAATCCCGTGCCGTCACGCTGGAGCATCGGCTCAGCCAACGACACAATGAGCGCCTTCTGTGAATCCGTGAACTGGACCGGCCCAATGGTGGTCTCGCCGCCGTCGTCGTTGTCGGGGCTTTCCTGCCTGAAAGCAGGAGTCTTCAGATGGACGTCAAACTCATACGTTGTAGGGCCCGCGGTAAACACCACTCTGGTCTGGCCGAACACCAACGGAATCCGGGAACCCGGGGCAACCCACGCCTGCATTCCGCCTGAGACATCAGCGACGGTCGCGGAAAGCATCGACCCCACGTTGGTGAGCCACCAGATACCATTCTGGCGTTCGACCTGAAGAAACTTGCGGTGCAGGTACGGGTTGTCGTCGACTTCCAGATCGCCTTCGCGACCGATGTCGAAGACAGTGCCCTCCTGCGGTTCGTACCATTCCCCGCAGTAGTCAATGGCCAGGTCCCCCATGGCTCACCCCTTCTTCCATGCCGCGTGCTGCGGACTCTCGATTTGAACCCGACCTAGAGACACTTTGGTGCCGGTTCGGATGCTGTGCCGTTGCGCCGCGTGATCTGAACTTCAATGCAGGTCTGGCCGTCCGCACTCTTCCGTACCTGGGCACGTGCTGTGTCCGTTCTGATCCATTTCCCCGAGTCCGTGACAGAAACTGTCCGGTACCGGTAGATGTCCCCTTCGCGCGGGTCAGGGTTCTTCCATGTGAACAGTACCGAACCATCCTGCTGACTCTTCGCTTTGAGCTCTTCTGCAGGCGGAACGTTACCTTCAAGACCCACAAGTGGATCCGATGGGTCCTGCGCAAAGGCTGTGGTTGTCTCCGGTGCCGGCTCACCCTGGCCGTTGATGACGGCGATGACACCGACGACGACGGCGGCTGCCGCAGCGGCGGAGGCGACAGCGATCAGCGCCGGGCTGCGTTTCTTCCGGACAGGATCGTCATGTTCGGCAGCGGCGGCTGGCTGCTCCGGACGGTTGATCGTGGTGTCCATCCGTACGGAGTCAGACTCCGCATCGCCGCGCATGACGGTCCGCTCAGCCCAGCCGTCGTCCGGCAGGACCGGCGGCAGACCGGGCCTGGAGACCGACTCTCTGGCTGCAGGCTGGACCGGAACCGCGGATGAGCCGCCAAGATCGGGCGCTGCCCGATCCGGAAAGTGTGCTTTGGGAAACGTGGGCGCGAACGTCGTCGACTCCGGGTCGATCGACGTGATCCGCCGCACCCGGGTCAGGTCCTCGTCGTCGTCGTCGCGATCCTCAAGCTGGGGGCCGTCGTCGAGCACCTCGAACGGTGTGACAGACATGCCGGACTCGGTCTGGATTCTCTGCAGCGCCAGGGCAAAGGCATGAGCCGAGGAATACCTGGACTCCGGTGCCTTGGCCATGGCCGTGGAAAGCGCCAGTTCCAGCGACTCAGGAACGTCGTCGCGGCCCGTGTTCTGCAGCGGCATGGTCGCAATGCGGTCCATCAGAGCCCGCTGCGAGTTGTCCATCCCGGGGAACACGAACGGTGATCGTCCGGCCAGCAACGTATAGATGGTGGCGCCCAGAGCCCAGACGTCGATCCTGATACCGTCCGCGCCGCCGCCACGGAACGCCTCCGGCGGAGACCACGGGATGGACATGCCGTGATCATCATCCATCGCCGAATCGGTGGTCCCGGAAATACCGAAATCCGTCAGCGCCGGTCGATTGTAATCAGTGACCAGGATGTTCGCGGGCTTAATGTCACGATGGACGATGCCGGCGCGATGGGCTGATTCAACGGCGGATGCCACCTGGATACCGATGGTGAGGGCCTCGGCAACACTGAGCCGCGCCTTGCGGTAGCGCGCGTCCAGACTTGGTCGCGAGCAGTACTCCATGGCCAGGTATGAGTGCCCGTCCTCGGTCACTTCGGCCTGGAAGATCGTGACGATGTAGGGGTGCGAGGACAGCTGGGCCATGAGGTTGGCCTCGGACTCAAAGGCCTTCCGCGCGCCTTCTGTCCGCAGATCCGAAATCAACACCTTGACGGCCACCCGACGGCGCGGCCTGTCCTGTTCGTACAGGTAGACGTCCGCGAACCCGCCGGAACCCAGCAGACTGACGTACTGGAAGCCAGGGATCCGCGGCGGCGGGGCAGCTGAGCGTTTTGGGCTCATCGTAGATCCTCGAACCGCAGCGAGACGTCCTGGCCAAGCTGCGCGATATCCCCGTCGAGCAGGATCGCCATTTCTCCCTCGCCGAGCCGCCGCGGAGGCTGACCCACACGGATGAGCACGGTGCCGTTGGTGGCGCGCAGATCGCACAGCATGACATGCCAGCCCTCCAGACGGACCTCGACATGGCAGCGCGAGATGTCACCGGATTCACTGTTGACCTGCACCAGCCGCGGCATCACGCTTCCCTGCACGCGGGACACAGATGGTTGACGCCCGACGATCAGCGAGGTTTCCAGCTCATAAACGTCTCCGGTGGATAGCCGCATCCGGCCAAGGCTGGGGCGGCGTACCTGCTGCGTATCGCCGCTGACCGGCAGTTCGCACACGCTGCACAGCGACACGGTCGGCGCATTGGCGTGACCCTGCGGACATAGCCGGGCCAGGACCGTCGGCCCGGCGGTCGCGCGGGATTCAGCCCGGTCAGCGGACTGCAGCGATGCGCTCTTGTCCTGCGCGGTCGGGAGGTCGCTCCGCATCACCGTTTCGCCGTCGTGATCACCCAACAGGTCCGACGCCGGAACAGCGGGCTCATTCTTCGGCTGAGGGGACGGCGCGTCCTCCGGAGGGGCCGCATCCGGGCTGCGTGCCCACGGAACGGAGTCGATCAGACCGGTGGACAAAGCCGCAACGGGGGCCGCAGCTCCTGGTGCCGCCGAAGCCGCAGGAGGTCCAGCATCATCTGGTTCGGCGGCGGACTCAGGCTCCCACGTCGGGGCGATAGTGCCCTCGTCCTCGGCGCCCTGGCCATCGTCGGATGCCTCGGCACCAGATTCGTCGGCGTCCTCGTCTTCGTCCACGCGAACTGCAGCGTCTTCCACCCGGCGCATGACCGTCTGGTCCCACAGGTGGTCATAACCCGACGTGCTCTCCGTGACGGACTGCTCGGCGACCTCTTCGGGTACAGGCTCTACAGCTGGTTCTTCCGGCGCGGCCTCTTCGGCTGGCTCTTCCCGTGCAGGCTCTTCGTCTGACTCTTCCGGCGTCGGCGCAAAAAGGCCGGGGTGAATTGTTTCCTCTCCGGCGTCGATATCCGTTGCCGCTTCGGTGAGCGTGGCCGCCGTTGAGTCCACGCCCTCATCGGAACTGGCACTGGCGCCTGTACTTGCGCCTGTCACGGCAGCTGAGGCCATGACGATGCCGGCCTCCAGCGGCAACATATTCTGACCCACAGCCGACGACGCCGGCGCTGCAGTGCTGAGGGTCCAGCTCTCCTGTGAATCGAGGATCCGTTCACTCCACGTGGTGACACCCTGCCCGGAGACGTGGCTCTCGGTCCTGCCGTCGCTGGCGGTGAGCTGGAGTTCGCCCCTGAGCAGAACATGCAAACCCTCGGCGAAACAGACGACGGCGAAGGGCGGCACCCCTGCCAGCCCGTTGGCCAGATTCCCGGACAGAGCATTGAAGACCCGCTCAACCCCGGAGCCGGTGGCGAGCACATCCCAGACCCGCTCGATCAGGGCACGCTCGGTATCCTGCGGAAGGAAGACGACGGTCTGCGTACGGGCGAGGCAGTACCAGTTACCGGGGGCGTAGGAGATGCTGTTCATCAGCGGCTCCCACAGTCATCGGCAGCGGATTCGTCCCCTCCGGGCTGGTCGGCGGAGGATACCTTCGGCGTCGACTGCGTTTTGGGCATGGTGTCCTCCGAATCGTTGTCCGTCCTGGCGGTGATCGACGGGTCGCCGTCGATTCCCGTGGCGTCAATGACGATAACGGTCACATTGTCGCGGGCCCCGGACCTCAGGGCCGCCTCGATGAGGGAATCCGTGGCGGTCTGGGGGTCGCCGATGTTGCTCAGCAGATCGCGGATATGCTCGTGGCTGACTTCACCGGTCAGACCGTCCGAGCAGACCATGATGCGGTCGCCCTCTTCAACCGGCATGAGCCAGAAATCGGGTTCTGTTTCGCTGCCGGTGCCGAGCGCGCGGGTCACCACGTGCCGACGCGGATGGATCTGCGCCTCAGCCTGCGTGATCTGGCCCATGTCCACCAGCTCCTGCACCTCGGAGTGGTCCACGCTTACTTGCTCAAATACGCCCTGACTGAGGCGATACGCCCGGGAGTCTCCCACATTGAAGAAGAGCCAGTACGGGCTTTCGGATTCCTCGACGAGGATGACGCCGGAAACGGTGGTCCCTGCCCGTCCGCCCGTGGCCTCACGGATCTGCTCGTCCGCCAGACGCAGCAGTTCATGGAGCTCAGCGGCAGAGAACTGCGGGAGACGCGTTCCCACAACGGGGCTGTCCCGCAGGGTGCGCACGCAGATTCCGCTCGCGATCTCGCCAGCCTCGTGTCCGCCCATACCGTCTGCGACGGCGAACAACGGGTCAGAGGCAATGAGGGAATCCTCGTTGAGCTCGCGTTTGAGGCCCCGATCGGAGCCGTAACCATAGGTCAGCGAAGGTACCCGGCGCCCTGAGGACTGCGCTTCAACGCTCATACCTGGCCCACCACGAAACTGCGGTCTCCGAAATGCACTGTTGAACCTGCCTCAGCCATGAGTGTTTGCCCTCCGGGCACTTGAGTCCGTTTGCCGTCGACACCGCTGATAGCCGTCCCGTTGGTTGAATTTCGATCGGTGACCCAGACACCGCGCCCATCTCGTCTGAGATGCAGGTGCGTCTTGGACACTGAGCGCCCCTGATCAGCCACTGCAATCAGCTGACCAACGGTCTCTCCGACCTGGTTGGACGGGTTACGGCCAATGAGCGCCTCCGATGCCAGTTCGACGTCGTCTCCGTCGTCGAACACCAGAACAAGCGTGCTGGCAGCAGGTCCTTTCGAGGATACACGCGTCGCCTCGACGTCGTCGTCAGCGCTTTCCTGCGCAACGTCCTGCACTACGGGGCTGGCTGCGGCCGGTTCTGGGGTCTTCGCTGCCTCGGGCTGCGGTACTGCAACCGGCTCCGGCGGACCGAATCCAGGAACGCTGCTGATGACGGAGGTCGACGTCGGGGCGCTGCCGGTCTTCGAACGATCTGGCACGCGTTCGGGCCCGCGTTCCGGTGCTGTAGTGAACGGCGGTGGGTCCGGCGTCGTCACACTCTCGGCTACTGCAGGCTGTGGTGGTCGGGGGCTACCGCCCGTGCGGTTCACGTCTCCACTGGCAACGGGCGAGCTGACGCCCCGTAACGGTGGTGCGGGCTGTTGCTGCGGCGCGAACGACGCCGGCCCTTCCGCTCCCCCGGTTGTCAACGGATTCCTGCCGTTACGGACGTCGAAGACAAGGGTGCGGGCGATACGGTCATGCCAGCCCTGACGTTTGCTGTTGGGGTCCCAGACATTGGAGATCATGATCAGGAAAAACCCGATGACCGGGACAATGCCGCTGAGACCGATGACCAGATTCCGGACAAAGATGGATCCCCAGCCCGCAGGAAGGCCCTTCTCATTGGCCGTCCTGATTCCCATGGCCAGATTGCCGATGGTCTTGCCGGCCTTCGCTTCCCAACCCCACATCCAGATCCAGTACGCCAGCGTCAGGAGCGTGCCGATGCCCGACAGAACCAGGAACAGCGTGAGGTCCACGGTGGCATAGGCGGCAGAGGTCTGTGTGGTGGAGATCGAGGAAACACCGATCCCCATGAAGACGGTCAGGACCAGCGTCGGCGGCACTGAATCCATGATCTTGGCCAATAGCCGCTTACCCGCTGACGCGTTGCCCAGTACCTGATTCATCCGTGCATCACCTTCCTGTTCAGCGGGGATCATGGCCATGCTTCCACGCCGCGGCAGCTGCATACCACAAGCAACACAGTACGGTGCCGTTGCAGCAACTGTAGTACGGCACCTCGGGCACTCAATCTCAGGCACTACCGTTGACCCTTCTGAAACAGCGAACGCGGAGAGAACTTGGCGCGCTGGCGCTTCCAGAACCCCACGGTGCCATTCATCTCCTTCAACGACGATTCGACCTGTTCCCAGAATTCGCGCACTTCCGCCTCGGTCGGCTCCCGGGAACCAAAGATTCCGGCATCCGCACGATGGGCCAGGGCCGTTGTGGTCTGGCTGCTCTTCGGGAAGGACTCCTGCAGGCTCCGAGCGCTCTCCCGCCGGGTGGCCTTCGTGTTGACGCTTGCACCCATATCCGTGGCGAGGCTCAGAATTTCTTTCCAACCGCCGCCGACCCGTTGGGAGGGCATGCCCTCACGCGCCCGCTTCTTCCGGCGTCGGACCTTCAGCAGAAGGATCAGCAGCAGCGGGAGCAACAGGATTCCGACGGGAATCAGGGCAATACCGATCAATCGCAGCAACGGACCCCAGATCGACCAGAAGTCTTCCTCTTTCTTCTCCGCATCCTGCGGTTCCGGAGCGGAATCCGGCGGCAGCTCGGCCGGTTCCTGAGGCGGTGGCGGCGGCTGCAGAACCTGGGGTTTGGGCGTTGATTTGGGCTGCTGCTGCGGTGGGATCGGTTCGTTGTCCTCGTCCGGAGTTGGGTCAAACGGAACCCATCCGGCGTCGTCGAAGGCAACTTCCACCCATGCATGAACGTCCTCGCCCTTGATGGCGATCCTGCCCTCAGGGTTCTTCACTTCGTCCCAGTCCGGGTAGAAGCCCATCACCACGCGGGCCGGTATGTTCAGTTTCCTGGCCATCAACGCCATGGCAACCGCGTACTGCTCGTCATCGCCGACCATCTGTTCGGCATCCAGAAGGGTGGTCATGCGCTTGGCGCCGTGACCGGGAAGCGAGGGAGGTTCGCCGTCCTTACCGTTGCTGAAGTAGCCCTGCGAGTGCAGCACCTGCTGCAGCCGGCGCACACGTTCAATGGGTTTGGATGCGGCACCGACGTATTCTGCTGCCTTGCTCGCGATGATGGGCGGTTCGTTCTCCACACGCGGCAGGTTCAATCCCGCAAAGTCGTACTGCGCCAGCTGTTCATCGGTGGGATAGTCGGGGAAGGTCACGTTGACCTGATAACTGTCACCTTCCTGTAGCCCGATCGTGGACAGTGCTGTCCGTGCGTCGTCGTTGTAGTACAGGGCCTTTTCCAGGGAGCTTTCGCGCGGACCTGCCAGGGCTACCCCTTCCAGGGCGCCGCCCGAGGGCAGCCACACGCCGTCGTACTCCTTGATGGTGATGTCCAGGGTTGCGCTGGTGCCATCTTCTGAACGGTTGGTGCCGCCGAGTTGCTGCGCATCCCCCACCCGGGCAAAGTTCCCGGCCGCCTGCGGGTTCACGTTGTACACCACGCCGTTGTAGGCGTCGAGTGCTGCAAGGCGGATCCGTTGGCCCTCGGGCAGGCCGTCCACGGTGAACAGCGTTTTGTCGTCGTTGGTCTTTACGTACTGCCGGAAATCCATGAGCGGGCTGGGATAGTCAAACAATTCCACGGGAGGTACGACGACGTCGCGCAGCACCTGCCGCTGGCCGTTGACTGTCAGCAGCGGGACGGCAAGGACGGTCACAGCGGTGGCGCCGGCTACCATAGCGGCGCCGTAGCCAAGCCGGCGGTACTTTCCGCGCCGGGCAGTGCTGGCATCGCTGGATGCAGGGTTGGCTGAGACGCTGGTGCCGTTGTCGGTTCTGGCGATGTCGCGGCGGTAGGCCAGCCAGGCGACCATGGCCACGATGAGGAGGATGCCGCGCAGTTCCGGGAAACTGGCCCGGTTGGTGCCGAAGACGATGCTCGCGGCGAACAGGGCCACTACGGGTATCAGCACCCAGTACGGGGTGCGTACCCGCCAGGCCAGGACGCCGGCGACGACGGATGTCAGGAGTGCGCTGAGGAAGGGAACGATCAGCATTCCGCGCGATATGCCCACCGGTGCCGCGACGGTCAGGATGTCCTTCCACGAGGTCACCACACCGAGGATGAGGACCCTCAGTGATTCCAGGGTGGGCAGGAAGCCAAGGAGGGATTCCGACGGCGCGGCCAGCGCGTTGCCCAGGAGCAGATATGTGCCCAGCACGATTCCAGCGGTGCTCCACAGGCCAAGCCGGAACCGGGCCGAAGCCCACGCGATCGCGAGACCGAGCACGATGCCGCCGAATCCGGCGAGCAGGTAGTGCGGATCAGATCCGAAGGCTGGCCCGAAGCCAAGCACCCCGAGTCCGAGAACCAGGAACAGGACGCCGGTGTCCACCAGACGCTGTCTGCCGTTGGCGGTTTTTCCTGCGCGGGTGGCACGCCGGCTGGTCTGTTGTTCCGTGGCGGGGCCGGCGCTCATGCTGCTGCCTTCCGCAGGATCAGGGCAAGATCATCGAGCTCGCCGAGGGAGAGCACTGTCAGATCACCGATGCTGGCGCGTGCTGGTTCCTGTCCACTTTTGCAGCGGATAGCGATACAGCGGATACCGGGAGGCACCGAAGCGGCGGCGCTGCGCAGCTGGCCGGGAGTCACCAACGGACCAAGAACAAAAAACACGACAGAGGCGTTCGGTACGGCATCAGCCGTTGTCCGCGCAAGGTCAACCGCCGTGGTGCGACCGGTGTGTCCGTCCACCCGGGTGAGTTCATCGAGCAGGTTCCTGCCGGTCTCGGAGCGCAGCGGGCCGGCCTGCGTGAGCACGTTGAGGTTGCGTTGTTCCCGGATGGCCTGGAGCCCAATGGATCCCGCCACTGACACGGCCAGCTCAAATTCCGCGGCGTCGTCGTACTCCGCAGCCTGTGTGGACAATGCGACGGCGAGGTGGGAGCGGCGCGTCTCCTCGAACTGGCGGACCATAAGTTTGTTGGTGCGGGCTGTCGTTTTCCAGTGGATGTGCCGCCTGTCATCGCCGGGAACGTAGTCACGCAGGGCGTGGAAGGAGACATCGGCGCTGGAGAGTTCGCGGGTTGGCAGGCCTTCGAGGTCCTTGATGAAACCTGCTGCCGAGCCCGCCAGGGGCGTGGTGCGCGGGTGCACGAAAAGGTCCGTCGGCTCCGTCCAGGTGACCTGGCGCCGCATGAGGCTCAGTGGGTCTGAACGGACGGAGCGAACAGGGCCCACGACGATGACGGCCCGGCGTTGGGTGGGAATGGTGAACAGATCCTCGTGGACCTGCTCCGGCTTCATGCGCGGCAGGTGAAAGATAGCGGTGGCGTTACCCACCGGCAGCTCAAGCGACGCCGGCAGCAGCGCTTTGTTGGACGTGTTGGACACGGACACACTACCCACAGCTTGGTCTCCCACTGCTACGCGGGTACGGGCAAGGTCCAGTTCCACACCGTAGGAAGACCGGCCGATGATGAAGAACACGGCCAGGACCAGCAGTGCTGTGCCGATAACGGCGGCAGCGACAGCTTCCTGCCAGGTGAAGACAAGGCCAGGGACGCCAAGAATGACGACGACGGCGATCACTATCCAGCCCAGTGGGCTGACGACGGCGATGGGCGGCTGGATATGCCGGGACCAGAGGCTGGAGACCCGGGTCCGTGCGGGCTGCAGGTATTCCCGTGCAGCACCGGCGCCCTCGGCCCACAGGGACGAGGGGTGGAACCGGCGTCGGGTATCCGTTGAGGTACTCATGTGTTGGTGTGTGCAGCCTAGACGGTTGCGCGCTGCTGCGGTGCTGAAACGTCCGCCAGGATTCTCTTGAGGACAGCTTCAGGGGTGGCACCGGCGAATTCGGCTTCGGGATCCATGACAAACCGGTGGGTCCACACGTAGGGGGCAAGTTCCTTGACATCGTCCGGAAGAACGTAGTTGCGGTCCTGACTGGCCGCCCATACTTTCGCTGCACGGACCATGGCCAGGGCGCCGCGGACGCTGACGCCGAGCCGGGTCTCGGGGGCGTTGCGGGTTTCTTCGGTGAGCCGTGAAATGTATTCGAGAATCGCCGGGTCCACGTGGGTGGTGGCTGCGAGGTCCGCCATGTCGTTGACGGCCTGCGTGGTGATGATCGGTGTCAGTGCCAGGGAGCGGTCGCGGGTTGCCGCTCCGCCAAGAAGTTCCACCGTGGATGCGTGATCCGGGTAGCCGATGTGCGTTTTGATGAGGAAGCGGTCCAGCTGCGCCTCCGGAAGCCGGTATGTTCCGGCCTGCTCGATCGGGTTCTGTGTGGCGATGACCATGAAGGGGCGCGGGTTGGAGTGGGTCACACCGTCCACAGTGACCCGGGACTCTTCCATGACTTCCAGCAGTGCGGACTGCGTTTTCGGGGAGGCACGGTTGATTTCATCGGCGAGCACAATATTCGCGAAGACGGGACCCTTGTGGAACTCGAAAACCTGGGTTTTCTGGTCATAGACGGTGATGCCGGTGACGTCCGAGGGCAAGAGGTCTGGTGTGAACTGGATGCGGGAGTGTGAGCCCTGGACGGTAGCTGCGAGGGAACGCGCCAGCATGGTTTTACCGGTGCCGGGGGCGTCCTCCAGCAGGACATGGCTATCGGTGAGCATGGCGGTGAGCATCAGACGAACTACCCGTGGCTTCCCGAGAATCGCCTGCCCAACGTTGCCCACCAGCTTGTCAAAGGTTCCGGCAAACCAGGTAGCCTGCTCAGCGGTCATCGCCATGGTGTCTGTTCCTTCTGTCTGTGATGCGGCCGGACTCGCGCCCGGACCGCAATAGGGCCTTGATTATCTTAGCGAGTAAAGGGGTACGGCTCGATGGGTAGTTGTCTCCTACCAGCTGACATGGTTCGACTCCCAAGTGCGGCCGTCGCCCGTTGACACCCTGAAGAAGTACGGACCCCAGTTGGGGTTGTGGTTGCTGGAGTCCTCGCGCTCGATCAGGCAGGCATCACCGATCTCGGCGCCACCACGCGAGTTGGTCTTGGTCACGTAGTTACTGCCGAACTGGCCTGTGTTCTCGGTGTAGCAGCGGAAGATGACGGTGGTACTGGGTGGAAGGAGCTCGCCGATCATCAGGAAATAATTGCACCTGCCATCACCACACACCGGTTCGCCATCTGCATTCTCGTTGTCAATGACGGGAGTATCGGCACCTTGCCGGAGGGTCAGTTCCGGCGATGCCGAACGGTCCGACGCCGTGAACGTCCGGCAATCACCGCCACCGCGGCAGACCTCGATCCGGACGTTGTGCCGGTCTTCAGGCTGGTTCCCACCAGTCCAGGAACCTGAGTTCGACACAGATTTTCCGTCCACGGTCACGTTGACGGTGGCGCCACCCGGCTTCCCATTGGCATACGCAGAACCGTTCTTTTCCCACGTGAACGTCACGTTGAAACCGTTGACTGAGCTCCGGATATTCGAGGCATCCCGGATGGGGCCGAACGGTGTCACTGCATTCGAGGCAGCACTGGCGGGCCCGGGCCCAGCTTCGTTGCGTGCGCGGACCCGGAAGGAGTGTGAGTTTCCATTGGACAACCCATTCACCGCACTGCCAGGGCCGCCAAAGCCCTGCCAACTACCACCGTTGACACTGACCTGGTAACTGCTGATGGCACTGCCGTTGGAGGCGGGAGCACCGAAGTCCAGTTTCACTCGGCCGTCCTCGCCCGTGGCCTTCGCCGTTACCTGCCCCACACCACCGGGGATGCCGAAGGGAACAACCGCACCGGACTGGGCGCTCGCAGCGGAGGCGCCCGCCTTATTCTGTGCGATGACGGCAAAGCGGTAATTGGAGCTCTTGTTCAACCCGGTCAGGGTGAGCCCGTTACTGCCTGCCTCGACGCTGCGCGACTGGGCAGAATCCAGGCTCCCATCCCGGTAGACCCGCAGATCGTACTTCTGGATCGGCGCACCATTATTTGCCGGTGCCTTCCAGGACACCACAATGGAACCGCCATTGACCGCATCCGTATTGCGGTCCGCGCGCGGAGCCAACGGCGTCGCTGGTGGGCCAGCCGGGGTTTCTGCAGCAGAGACGGGGCTCCAGTCAGAGGGCTCGGAGGCATCGTTAACAGCCTGAACCCGGATCTGGTACGCCGTACCATTACTCAGGCCCGCCCAGGTCAAGCTGGTCCCGGTGACCCCGGTCTTCTGGGTCACGCCGTTCGCTGGCGCAGGCGAGATCTCCAGATTGTAGGCCTTCACCGGCGACCCCTTGGATTCGGGTACATTCCAGCTGACATCGAGCTTGCTGTCACCGAACTTCAGGATCGGTGCTGCCGGTGCTTCCGGACGCACATCGGGCCGGGCAACGGCCGACGGCGGCGAGGGCTCGGACTCGCCCATTGCGTTGACCGCCACGACGGTAAAGGTGTATTCCACATTGTTGGTCAGGCCAGTGAGTTGGCACGTCGTGGAAGCACACTGTTGACTGAAGTTCGCTGCCGTAACCGTGTATCCGGTGATGGCCGAACCATTGTTCGCCGGCGGATCCCAGGAGAGCACCACCAGTTGGTCTCCGGTCCGCTCCACCACGGGAGTCAGCGGCGCATCGGGTGTGGACTTGACCGTCAGAAGAACCTGTCCGTCCACTTCACGTGCGGGATCGCCGGTGCGGTCCTGCACCCGGTAGGTCACGGTCATGGTGCCCACAAAGTCCTCGGCCGGAGTGACCTCCAGGGAGGACCCGTTCACAGATGCGGATCCCTGACCAGTGCTCGTGACAGCCGAGATGATCTGCAGCGGTTCATCAGGGAACGGATTGACGTCGTTTTCCAGCACGTTCACCGTTACCGGCTGCCCCGATTCGGCTTCCGGCACGACGTCGTCGTTCGCTACAGGCAATGGACGATCGGTGGCCAGGACAATGATGTCCACCACCGCGGTCACGGGTTCATTGCTGCCGTCTGAAACGGACACCGTCACCGATCCGGCGTTGCCCTTTTCGGCGTCGGCATCAGCTTCGGCGCTCAGCACACTACCGTTCAGGGATACCCGCACCCCATCAACGGTGGAGTCGGCAACGGAGAACTCAAGGTTCGGGACGTCTTCCGGGTTGGGGTCCGACGCCGCCTGCCGCAAATCCAGCGTGGCCGCCGCTTCACCCTGGGCTGCCTCGAGCGTATTGCCAGCGAGAGTGGGCGGAAGGTTCTCCTCAGGATCCGGCAGGACAGTGATGCCCACGCTCAGAGTCGATTTCAGGCCGTCGGGATCGTCGGGCCCCGAACCATCCGTGACCTCAAAAACCACCGAAGCGGGACCAGAAAAACCGTCCTCCGAAGTGAAGACCATGGTGTTCGCATCACTGACAGAAACCTGTCCGCCCACGGCGGTGACGCCGTCGGCCTCGGTCAGACGCGGCGTACGCCCGTTGCGGACCGTCACCAGATCATCGAGCTCCAGGGTGAGTTCTTCCCCGGATTGCACCTCCAGCGGAGGGAAATCCTTCAGGGTGGGATGCGGCTCCGCGGAACCGGGAATCATCATGAACGCGGTTGAGCTCAGCCCGTCCCTGTCCGTGAGCGTGTACGGAATGATCTGCGCTTTGGCTGTCAGCTGGACAACAGCAGTGCCATCTTCTCCCAGCGTCACGCCACCCGGGTTGCCGGGGAGGCTGGCCGTCACATCCGCAACCACGCCGTCCGGATCCTCATCGTTCTTCAGGAACGGTACGGTGACCTCCGTCTTGCCGACGGTTTCCGGAAACGGGAAGCGGTCATCGCGGGCAATGGGCGCCAGCAGCGGCGCGTCGGGACGCGCTTCGACGGTCAGCGTGGCCGTGTCAGTCCCGCCGCGTTCATCGGAAGCCGTATAGCGGACCACGGTGTGGCCGGGAATTTCCGGTGCCGTCACCAGTACTTTCCCATCCTCCACACGAACGGGAACCTCTCCGATGGCTTCTGCCCCGCCGGGGGCGAAGACCACGCGGTCGCCGTCGGCGTCGGTGTCATTCCTGAGGACATCCACAGCGACCGTGCGGCCGGGGCGGACGATCGTGGAATCGTCGAGCGCAACCGGAGGCTGGTTGTTGTTGGCTTTCGGCGCAATCCCCACGGATATGGTGGCCGTGGAGCGGACACCGAGACGATCCGCCACAACATAACTGAACGTATCCGTTCCGCCGGTGTTTCCGCTGGCCCTGTAATCAATGTACGAAGCTCCCACGGTGGCGGTGCCCTTCGTGGGCGACTGCTCAATGCCGATCAGGGTCACGGAGTCGCCGTCGGGATCAATGCTGTTCAACGGAACAGCAATGCGGGTGCTCTGCCCCTCAAAAACCCGCCCGGTGAGGCTCTTGGGCTGCGGTGGAGAATTGTCCTCCACATCCAGTGGCTTGATATGGATGGTCACCTGGGCGGAAGACTCCTGCCCGTCCGGCCCGGCTACCGCGTAGATCGCACGCACAGATTTCGCTTCGGTACCGGCACGGAAGCGCAGTTCCTCACCGGACATCGCCAGGAGGCCGTCGGCATCGTCCACCGTTTCCACCAGTTCCGGCAACAGGGTGATGGGCGCGCCGTTGGGATGTTCGTCGTTCGCCAGGACCGGGATATTGACGACGTCGTTGACGCGAACCGTGACCTCGTCCGGATTGGCGCGTGGAGGCTGCAGCTTCGCAGGCCGTGGGACAGGCACAATGGACACTTCCCCCACGGAACTTTCCAGTCCGTTGGAGACGGTGTACTTCACCACCGTCGGCGCCGCGAGGCCCCGAGTATCCGTAATCCGCAGGACGCTGTGATCCACCACGGATACGGTGATGGCCTTCTCGCCCGGCTGCGTCACGGACTGGACCACGAGCACTCCCCCGGCAGGGTCTGCATCATTGGCCAGTACGTCCACCAGCGCCTCCCCGCCAGCAGGCAGCAAGGCCATGTCATGGACCGCGACCGGGGCGCCGTCGTCTGCATTCGCCGCCTCAACATCTACCCGGATCAGCCCCGTAGCGCTGGCCGGTCCGTTACTGACCAGATACGTGAGGTAATAGGTGCCCACAGCTGCGGAACGGAACGTGATGGTTCCAACGTCCGCGTTCATGGTGACCGTGGCATCCTCCACCTGGTCAACCTGGGCCAGCCGCAGCCGGGCGTCCGTAGGGCTCGTGTCATTCTTCAGCGGCGATATGGTGGCGTCTTCGCCAGCGCTGATCCGCACGTGGTCGGCGTTGGCTACCGGCGGAAGCTTCCCGGCCGGCTCCACCTTGAAGGTCATGTTCGACGTCGTTCGTTCACGACCGTCCGAAACGGTCACCGCCACGGTTTTCTCGCCGAGGCTCAAGCCAACATCCTGGAATGTCAGAACGCCATCGGCCCGGGTACGGACAATGTCCTGTTTGTTCTCCACGGCGGCGCCCACCAGCTGAAGCGGATCACCGTCCGGATCAACCCAGTCAGTCAGAATGTTCTGGGTGATTTCCCCGCCCTGCTCAACCGTGATGACGGATTTACGCTCCTGCACGGGCGACTGGTTGCTCTCGGCGTCGACAACCTTCAACCGCACACGCGCGGTGTCCTCACCGCCACGGCCGTCGTCGACCGTATAGGTGATGGTCTCGGAACCACTCGCATCCGGCGGGACAACGATCTGCAGACCCGTCCTGTTATAGATGGACTGAACCGTCCCGATCCCTGGCTGGCTCCCCTCCAGCGTGGCCGTCAGCAGGTCGCCGTCAGGATCCGAATCATTGAAAAGTATGGGCAACACAGTGGTGCGGCCCGGCCTGACACCGAAATCGTCATCCTCGGCCACAGGCTGGCGGTTGTCCTTGGTGCGGTCCGGCAGCGCGGTCTCCCGGCTGACCTCGTTCGACTCTTCCTCGGAGTTTTTGTCGTCCTCGCCGGGGGGCGGAATCAGATCATCCCAGTTGTCCACCACCTGCATCTGGTCGGTCACCAACCAGATACTTCCACCGGACATGTCATTGAGGACGACGACGTCCCGGTTCACCCGGAAGGTCAGTTCCGACTGCGCCCCCAGAGACGGAATCGGCTCATTTCTGTCCTGTGCGGAATCCGTACACGAGCGAATATAGGTTCGGCTACCCACCCATGCGGAATGCACACACTGGCCCACAACCGCAGGCGCCGCCGGCTGTCCTCCGCCGGGAGCCTCGATCCGGCGTACATCACCGCTATCCAACGACACCGTGAACAGTGCGTCCGCTCCCGCAACTGCTGTACGCGCCGAGTCCACGGTGGTGCTCAGCTGCAGTGTCAGGTCGGTGCCCTCAAGTTCGACGACGGCCTCACCGGGCAGATAAAGCCTGCCAGCCTCGGCATCAAGCACCACGGGCATCTCGCCGGCGGCCGCTATCTGAAGTTCGTCGGCCTGTTCGAAGTCCCTCAACCGGCTGCTCGAGGCTTCGGCATACGTTCCGTCGTCGTCGCGCGTGAACGTGGTCAGATGACCGGTCTCGGGGGAAACAGAGAATATGGTGTCATCGTGCCCAACTGCCGTGACCAGACCTTTGGTGTCCTTGATCAGGGGGTCAGCACTCTCAGCGGAAAATGAAGCAAGCGCGTCAGGGGCAACAGCCCAGAGCGAGCCTGAGATTGGATCAGTGATGGCGACCATATCTGTGCCGAGGTCAACATCCGAGCCGCCCGGGATCCCTGTCGGCTGGCTCTGGCTCACCGTCGCTACATCCACGGTGCTGATACCGGACTGGTCCTGGTCCGTCATGAACACAGTGGCGCCGTCCTGAATGACGTCGAAAGAATTGGCTTTCGCCACGAAACCGCCGTCGAGCACCTTGGACTCATAGTTGAGGTGCCCCACCATGCCGGCAGCGTTGTTGGTCACCCAGACACCGCCGTCGTGCAGTTCCAGCTCAGCGGTTTTGAAACCCGGGTACAGGACAGCCCCGGTCACCGCGACACTCGCAGCAACACCGAAAGCAAGCGCCGAGACCGTGCGCGACCTGCCCCATGTGAACTTCATCCCCAAGAATGCCCCTCAGCAACATCTACCTGGACCGCGGACGGCGGACCGGCACCAGTCTATCCGCTGGAGTCAACAGCGAGGCATGCCAGTCGGCTTACTTCCGTACAGGTTGGCTTGCGTACCAGCTTCCCGGACATGCAGGCCCTTGACGATGAGACCGTTGTTGATGCCCCGCGTACCGGCAACCTGTTTGTACCACAGGCCGCTTCCCGAACTGACAAAGCAGGATGCGGTGATGGAGTTGCCCGGGTAGGTCCAGTGATCGCCCTTGCAGTTGCCCGGGCCGCCATAGTTGTTGCTGCTGAAGTCCGGGGATTCCATGCACGACCTGGTGGTCAGATCAGTCCGACCGCCGCCGACAACAAGATCCCATCGAGTCTGCGGAGGCTTGGGAGCTGCCCCTGCCTGACCGCTGATGACCCTGCCTTCCGAGCACTGGCCCGTGACGTCGCAGGTCTGGAATTCGAGAGAGACGGACTTTCCATAATCATCGGCCGGGAAATCTGCCTTTCCGGACATCCCTCCGTTCCTCCATTCCTTGGTCGGAGCCACGTGGCGGTAGCGAACATAAGCTACTGCCCGACCATTCGACGCGGGTGCGGACCAGGTGAAGTACACGCGCTTATTACCGCGTTCGCTTGTGCCCGAGGAGGCATTGGGCGCATGCGGCCGCCCATAGGGAGTGACCGCATTCGAGGCACCGCTGGGAGCCCCGTTCATGCTGGCACCGTCGCTGTTGACCACAGCGCGCAGCGTCGCAGTAACCCTGCTGCCGTTGGCGAAACCGGACACGGTGTCGCCCGAGTTGACGCCGCGCCAGCCGCCGCCGTTGAAGCTGGCCTGGTAGCTGACCTCTCCGGCCCGTGCCCCATTGCGCTGTGCTGCGGTGAGCGGGCTGAACGTGATGGTTACGCTTTGACCGGTACCACCGGTGTTGGTCTCCCGCAGCTGCGCCGGAGCAGGTGAAGCCGGTGATCCAACAGCGCGCCGTGGTGCAGACTGTGCTCCAAAGACGCTCCAGCCAGCCTTGTTTTTGGCGCGGACATCATAGGTGTATCCCTGCTCGGAATTCGGAACCGTGATGGTTTGCTCGGAGACGCCGACCACGGGCAGGGTGCGCCGCAACGTGTTGCCCACATACTCGCGCACTTCGTACGCCGTGACCTCTGCCCCGTTGTCCGCTACGTCATTCCAGTCCACCTTCAACTGGCTCTGTGCACCAACGGACTCCACACGCTGCGTGGTGGGCGCGGCGGGAACGTCCGGTATTCCCGCAGGAATCTCCGCGGCCGAATAGTCGCTCCAGTCGGAGGGATCCGGAGCCTTGTTGTGAGCCTGCACCCGCACCTTGTATGCCGTGCCGTTCTGCAGACCGGTCCACGTCAATGCCGTACCCGTTGCTGTCTTCTGGCTGGCACCGTTGCGCGGCGCAGGAGAGATCTGCAGAGTGTACTTCTCCACCGGCGAACCCTCGTTCTTCGGCGGAGTCCACTGCACGTCCAGTTCCCCGTCCCCGAACGTCAGGACCGGAGGCTGAGGCTGCTCGGGTTTCGCGTCCGGCCTGGCCGTGGCTGATTCCGGCGACGGATCAGACGTTCCGTGTTCGTTGACCGCGGCCACCCGAAAAATGTACTCGGTGTTGTTGGTCAGACCAGTGAGCGTGCAGGTGGTCGTGGTGCAGTCCTGGCTGAATCCACGATTACTGGTGACCTGGTAGGAGGTAATCGGCGAACCATTGCTGGCCGGCGGATCCCAGGCCAGCACCACGGTCTGGTTACGGACGCTCTCCACCGCAGGAGTGCTCGGCACACCGGGCTTACCCTCCACGGTCAGCAGGATCTGTGCGGACACCTGCCGGGAGCCCTCACCGGTTTTGTCCTTCACCGTGTAGGTAACGCTCATACTTCCAACGAAGTCCGAGGCAGGGGTAACAACGATCCGGTCGCCGTCCTGTGAGGCAGTACCGTTGCCGTCAGCGACCACGCGGACGATTTCCAGCGGCGAGTCCGGGAACGGATTCACGTCATTGGCCAGCACATCCACGGGGACAGACTTGCCCTGAACGGCCTCCGGGACCGTGTCATCGTTGGCAACCGGCAGCGGCCGCGACGAGGCCAGGACACTCAGATCAATCGAGGAAAGCACTTTTTCACTTCGTCCGTCCGTCACCGATACGGACAGCCGGCCGGTCGTACCGACGGGGGCATCCGAAGCGGCCTCAATGCTCAACGTGGAACCCTGCAGCGAGCCGGTGAATCCGGGCGGCACAGCCCCCTCCAACGCAAACTTCAACCGGTCGACGTCGTCGGGGTTTGGATCATCGGCGAGCGCACGCAGGTCAAGTGAGGCGGCAGGTTCGGCTTTGGCCACCTCGAGCGACCCGGACGTGAACGTTGGCGGGAAGTTGCGGTCCTTGTCCGGGATGACGTTGGTGAGGACGGTCAGTGTGGACTTCAGGCCCTCGGGGTCATCCGGTCCGGAGCCATCGGTCACCTCGAAGGTGATGGATCCGATGCCTTCATAGTCGATGTCGGCCTGGTAGCTCAGCGTGTTTTCGTCGGCAACCCAATCCTGGCTGGATGTTCCGATGGCAGAAACGTTTTCCTGGACCGTGAGGCGCGGAGTGCGGCCCTCACGCACCCGGACGTAATCGGCCAGGTCAAGGGTGAGTTCCTTGCCGGCAGCGACGTCGATGGGGCCCTTTTCGGTCAGCACGGGGTGCTGTTGTCCGCGGCCCGGTACCCAGATCAGCGCTGTTCCCAGGCCGCCGTCGATGTCCTCGACGGTGTAGGGGATGGCTCGCGGAGTGTCAGTGAGTTCCACCTTCACGACGCCGTCGGCGACGCTTACGCCCTCGTATTTTGCGGAGTTCACGGTGACGGTAAGGTCTTCGGCGACGCCGTCGGGATCTTCATCGTTCTCCAGTACGGGAACGTCTACAGCTTCGCGGCCCATGGTTTCGGCCGGTTCCACCCGGTCATCCTTCGCGATGGGTGCAAGGAGTGGGGCGTTCTGGTCCACGATGACCCGGATGTTGCCGACGGCGTCCGCACCGCGGCTGTCTTTGACGGTGTAACGCACGTTGTAGGTGCCGCCCTGTTCCGGTGCGGTGAACAGCACCCGTCCCTTGACGACCTCGGGATTCATGGTCTCGGGGGTGGCTGAGACGCCGTCTCCAGTCAGGGAAATGGCATCTCCATCAGGGTCGGAGTCGTTGCGCAGGGCATCCACGGCGATGGACCGCCCGGGGCGAAGTTCCACTCCGTCATCCACGGTGACCGGTTTCTGGTTCCGCTCAGCCAGCGGCGCAATCCCTACCTGGACGGTGGCGGTTGCCACGGCGCCGAGTCGGTCCCGCACCGCGTAGGTGAAGGAGTCCGTGCCGCCGGCCGCGGCGGATGCGGTGTAGTCGATGTAGTCCGGGCCCGCTACGGCGGCACCGAGCTCGGGAGCCTGATCGATGCCGGTCAGGGAAACGGAGTCTCCGTCTGCGTCCAGACCGGAGAGCGGTACGGGAATCCGTACGGTAGATCCGGCAATGACGCGTGCTTCAACATTTCTCGGTGTTGGCGGCGTGTTCCGTTCGTCCTGGGGACGAATGGTAATCCGGACTTCGGCTGAATCTTTCTGACCTGAGCTATCCACTACCTCGTAGATCGCATACACGGTTTTCGCGGTGTCGCCTGCGACGAAGCGGAGGGTGTTCTCGGAGACGAACAGCTGCCCGTCCTCTGGTGCCACATCCTGTGCGATGACCGGATTGAGGGTCAGTTCATCCCCGTTGGGGTGCGTGTCATTTTCGAGCACAGGGATGTTGACGACGTCCCCGCTCCTGACGATCGCTGTATCCGGTTCGGCCCGTGGCGGAAGAACTTCATCCGGCGCTTCAATGGACAGGACGTTGACTTCACCGGTCGCTGAGGCCTGACCATTGGAGACCGTGTATTTTACGGTCTCCTGGCCTTTAAGGCCGCCAACATCATGGATGCGGAGGACATTGTGCTCCAGAATGGCTACCTTCAACGGGGAGCCGGCTGCAACCTCGACCGACTGAACCACGAGGATTCCGCCAGCTGGGTCTGAGTCATTGGCCAGAACGTCCACCAGGACGTCCCCGTGCCCAGGTAGCAGCGCAACATCGCGGACCGCGATGGGCGATCCCTCATCGCTGTCGGATTCAGCATCCACCCGGATGAGGCCGCTGGCACTCTTGGGACCGTTGGTGGCCAGATACTCGATGTAGTACGTGCCCGCCTTGGCCGGCGTGAACTTGATGGTTCCGGTCTCGTAGTCAGGAACGGCTTTCGCGTCTCCCGTGAACGTGACTTTTGCCAGTCTCAGCTCGCCGCCCGTGGCATCAATGTCGTTGCTCAGCGGCGATATTTCGGTCTGCTGGCCAACGGTTGAGGTCACGTGGTCAAAGTTGACCACGGGCGGCAGAACCCCTGCTGCCCGAACGTCCATGGTGACCACGCCCGACGTCGACTCCCGCCCATCGGAGACCTCGATGCGGACTTCCTTGGGCCCGAGCGATTTGCCGATGTCGCGGAAGGTCAGCATGCCGTCATACCGGCTGCGCACCTGGTCTCCGACATCTGTGGGCTCAGCACCTACGAGGAAGAGGTCGTCGCCGTCCGGATCCGTCCAGTTGCTGAGGATGTTCTGACTGACGCTTTTGCCCTCCTCCACCAGAATGGTGGTGGCCCGCTTGGGCTTGGGAGCCTCGTTGCTCTCGGCGTCCTTGATCTGGACGGTTGCCGTGGCTGTGGCCTTGCCGCCGCGGCCGTCGCCCACCTCATAGGTGAACTGCTGGCGGCCTGCAGCGGCGTCCTCGGGCACCACGACCTGCAGTCC
Organism: uncultured Micrococcaceae bacterium; assembly: GCA_947502645.1. Lineage (GTDB taxonomy): Bacteria > Actinomycetota > Actinomycetes > Actinomycetales > Micrococcaceae > Arthrobacter_J. Next base: position 169,020 of record CANNAD010000003.1, read on the forward strand.
CCCGCCGTCATAGACGGGCTGAACACTCAGCCCCTCAGGCGCATCGCCCGAGAGCCGGGCCTTCAGCAGGTCGCCGTCGGGATCCGTGTCATTGTCCAGAATCGTCAGAATGGTGGTCTGTCCGGCACGGGCCCCGAAAGAATCATCCTCAGCTACTGGAGGACGGTTCTCCTTGGTCCTGTCCGGGAGCGTAGTCACCAGGGACTCGTTGGCCGATTCATCCTCTTCATCATCGGCTTCGTCCTGCGGGGGCATGATGTCCCCCCAGTTGTTCACCAACATCATGTTCTGGTTGACCAGCCAGATATCCCCGGCGTTCATGTCATTGAGAACGACGACGTCCCGGTTCACCCGAAATACCAGGTCCGCATTCCCGCCAATACCTTTGATCTCTTCCGAGCGGTCATGGGAATCATCCGCGCAGTCACGGATATACCGGGCGCTGGACCAGGCTGCGTAGATGCAGTCACCCTGCTGAACCGGGGCGGCCGGCTGGCCGGGCACCTCGATGTCGGTGATGACCGGCTCTCCGCCGTCGAGCGGCTGTTTGATGAGCCCCTTCGTGGTGGCGATGGCCACATGATCAGAGGCTGTCCCGCTCTGCTGAAGGCGCGCGTCCCGGGAGTTCTCCACGGTGACGGACTTCCCGTCCGGAAGGATCAGGACACCGGATTCGCTGTCGAAGACCACGGGAAGGTTTCCGACGGCGGCAATCTGCGCGTCACCGAAGTCTGACAACGCCTCCGCCGTTGTGACCGAAGGCTCCGGTACGCTGCCGTCAGCGGCCACAGCAAAGGAAAGTATGGATGATGTCGCCGGGTCCGCGATCAGTACCGTATCCGTGGAGGAAACAGCGGCGACTGCCCCGGGGGACTCCTTGATAACCGGCTTCTGCGACTTGCCGCTGAAACCCCCGAGCTCATCAGCTTTCGTGATCCACACCGTGCCAGTGGCATTTTCCGTGATCGCCACGATCTGCGAACCCAGCGCAATATCGGCCGTGCCTGGCAACTGGGTCTCCGTGCCACGCACCACGTTGGCAATATCCACCGGGGAGACCATGGACTGGTCCGTGTTCAGGTTCAGCACGGTGCGGCCCGCCTGCGCCACATCGAAACCATCGCTATTGGCTGTGTAGCCGCCGTCAATCAACTGTGACTGGTAATTGAGGTGGCCCACCATGCCGAGGTTCTGGTTGGTGACCCACACGCCGCCGTCGTTCAGCTCCACGTCCGCGGTAGCAAAACCAGGATAGAGAACGGCACCGGCAACAAGCGCGACAGACAGCACGGAGACACCGGCGGTGGTGACGGCACGACGGCGTCTGCGAAGCGTAGGCAGAAGGTGGCTGAAAAACTTCACGGCGGAAATCCAGGCGGTTCGAGGGACGGTAACGGGACCGGATAAGTCCTCTATAAGAGTGCCACGCCCCGTCAATCCAACCAAGCGCCAGACATGGGCAGAACTCTCCCATGCGGCACGAGCAGACTCAGTCCACGATCAGTCCGGAACCTTTTCCCTGATACACAGTGACCGGGTAGATTTCACCGAACCCGCGCACACTCTTCGCCTCACCGGCAACCAGCACGAACCTGTCATTATCCTGCAGCGTCACCGCCGTGGAAGCGTCCACAAGCACCGTCCCCGGCTCTGCCAATGCCGTCAGCCGTGCCGCCAGATTCACCGTAGGACCGTAAATGTCACCGAGCCTGGACAGGATCCTTCCCCACACCATCGACACCCGAGCTGAGGGCAGCACTTCATCGTCGGTGAAAGCCTTCGCCAGCGCCAGAGAGATCTCGGCACCCTCAGCAGGAGTATCGGCAATATAGAGCACTTCATCGCCGATCGTTTTCACCAGCCGCCCGCCACCGACCGCAATGATTTCCGCGCACTTGTTCTCGAAACGCTGCACCAGCTGAGCCAGCGTCTTCTCGTTCATCTGCCGGGACAGGCTCGTGTAGGAGACCAGATCCGCGAACCCAACCGCCCGGGCCAACGGCAGCGGGGCGTCGTCGTCGGGCGTGGACGGAACATCGCCTTCCATGACCAGACCGGCCTCGGCCCGCAAGGCAAGCCGCTGCACTGCAGCGTTCAGCTGCCGTCTCCACGCGTAGACGAGCGTCTTCTCCAACGGTTCAATCAGCGCTGGCAGCCCCGCCACCAGACGTTTACGGGCGTCCGCATCTGTGAGCTGGTACTGCGACACGAGTTCCTCCACGAGGGCCTCAACCTGCCACACCACCATCCGGTCCGTCATCTGCCCGATGGACCTCGCAACGGAGATGACAGCTTCCTCCGTGATCTGCTCCTCACGAACCATCCGCACGATGGTTGCCAGGGCTTCCTGGTCATTCGGAGTGAAAGCGACGTCGTCGTCCCCCAGATTCGGGAAACCCATGGCGCGCCAGAACTTGCGGGCCGACAACAGGGACACACCGGCCCCAGCAGCGACCTCACGACGCTTCAGCGTACGTTCGGCACCCAGCAGCTCAATCTCAAGGTCCCGGATGATGCGCCGGTTCGCACCCTCGGGCGACGGCGCGGCCTCCGACTCCTCCACGCGAGCGTCCCCGGCAGGATCCGACGGCTCTTCCGCTGCATCACTACCGCCGGTCATCATCGGTCCATTCCGTCTCGCGTCCCAGTTCCAAGTCCATGTCTACACCATCAAACATCACGGTCATGGGAAGTTCCTCAATGGCCCCGACAACATACTCCTTGAACGTGTGAATGTGCGGCACATCCCGGTACTGCACGCTGCGGTCACGGCCAAGATCCACCGTGAGCGTTCCGCCGCCGAACAGCCGGTCTGCCAACGACTGCGAGCTGTCCAGCTGGTAGATCCCCGGCAGCGGCAGGTCATGCTCACGCTGACTCAGGACTCCGCGCCTGAACACCAGACGACGGTTCGTCAGCACAAACCGCGTGGAGGACCACTTGAGCAGCGGATAGAGCACCCACCTCAAAAACATCAGCGCCAGCAGAATCAGGACGGTCGGCACAAGCGTGGGAAGCCAGGCAGCGAACTCGGGCGCATGACCGGTACGGCCAGCCCATCCCAGCCAGTAGGCCGCCGCTCCCGTGAGCATGAGCCCCAGCAGGACAGGCCACACAAGGTACCTGGACTGCGGCCGGGACGAGACAATGACGTGCTCTCCGGCGTGCAGGCGCAACCGCATCCCCTGCCTCCTGCCCGGTAAAGTCGCGCTGCCTTTTGGCCAGCTATCCCTAGATTACCGGTGGCTGGGGCTCGGTCGGCCGCAGATGGACGACGTCGCCGGCAGAGACGGTATGCACAACGTTGTGACTGTCCCGAATCTGAAGGCAACCGTCCCGGTCCAGGCCGGCCGCATACCCGAGGACGTGTTCACCGCTCGGAAGCTCCGCACGAACCTGCTGGCCGATGGTGTGCATGAAACCAGATACCTTCGCAGCCAGAGATGTTCCGTCCGCCCATGGCGTGAAAGCATCCCCACCGACGTCGCAGAAGCTGCGGTAATGCCCGGCGAGCGCACGCAGGTAGGCCTTCAGGAGAATGTTTCGGTCGGTGGTCGCCGCGTACTCCAACAGCAGGGACGTAGCGCTGCTGACGGGCAGTTCGTCGTCGGTCAGGCACACATTCATGCCGGCCCCGACGACGACGGCCGGAGGCGTTCCGTCCGGACTCTGAACCATCTGCGCCAACAGGCCCGCAAGCTTGCGGCCGTCCACATGAACATCGTTGGGCCACTTGATGGTCGCCGGTATCTCCGCGTGCTCACGGACAGCTTCCACGAGCGAGAGCGCAGCCAGCAGGGAGAGCCACGAATAGCTGCGCGTCGGCAGCGGCATGGCATTAGCCCCTGCGGGACGCAGCAGGACACTGACAATGATCGAGCTGCGTTCCGGCGCCGTCCAGGTCCGCTCCATCCGACCCCGACCAGCAGTCTGCATTTCCGCGGTCAGCACACTCAGATCCGGCCAGAGCGCCGCCCCCTGAAGGGCATGATCCGCCAGATCCGTATTCGTGGACCCCGTTTCCTCCACCAGCTCAATGCGGGCAAACGGCCCCCGGGGAGCACAAAGGGCCGCAGTAAGCTCGCGCTCATTCAGGCTCGGACGTTCCAGGTTGGAATAGCGGTGACTCATGCCCTCAATCCTAGGCCGGTGGCTACAGAAACATGTCGCGGATCAGCTGGTCCTCCGGGGCTCCAAGGCTGTAACCGGTGAAGTCACTGACACCTTCCTCAGCCAGCGCCTCTTCATCCGTGTAGAAATTTCCGGTACAGCCGCGCGGATCGCGGGTCAGGATGGCATGGGCAGCATCGGCGACGATTTCCGGTCCGCGCGCAGCCTGGACCATCTTCTTCCCGCCGGGCATGTTCCGGATCGCCGCCGTATCGATCAACGTGCACGGCCACAACGAATTAACGGCGATCCCATCCGCACGCAGCTCTTCCGCCAGACCCAGCGTTGTCAGACTCATCCCGTATTTGGCCATGGTGTACGGAAGGTGGGAACCCGCCCACTTAGGGTCCAGATTCAGGGGCGGAGACAGCGTCAGGATATGGGCCGACGTCGACTTCCTGAGGGCTTCAAGGGAGAACTTGGACAGCATGAGGGTGCCGCGGACGTTGATGTCCGCCATCAGGTCATAGCGCTTCATCGATACATCCGAGGTGGATGAGAGGTCGATGGCCGAGGCGTTGTTGACCACAATGTCGATCCCGCCGAACTCCCTGACCGTGGCATCCACCGCTGCCGTGACGTCGTCGTCGTTTCGGACGTCTCCCACGATGGCGAGGGCCCGGCCGCCCGCCTCCTCGATGGCTGCAGCAGCAGTGTGGACGGTGCCCTCCAACGCGGGATGGGGTTCGGACGTCTTGGCCATGATGGCCACGTTGGCGCCGTCGCGGGCGGCACGCAGGGCGATCGCCAGCCCGATTCCACGGCTTCCGCCTGACATCAGGATGGTGCGTCCCTGGAGGGAACGCTCCGCATGGTTCGGGGTTGCTGAAGGCTGGTCTGCTGTAGTCATGCCACCAGCCTAAACCAGAGACGCCAGCGATGTTACCCGCCAGTAACATTCATGCAAGCCCAATCACGAGGAGCCGACCTTGTAGGGTCCCTACAGCCAATCCGCCACAAAGGGCTACTAGACTGAACAAGACACTGGGCCAGTTGTAGATAACCTACTTAAGCCCGAGGCCCAGCAACCGCGATCCGGAGTATTGATGAGCAGCGAACAGGCGATTGACCTTTCCACCACGGCGGGAAGAATCGCCGATTTCCGGCAGCGGGAAGCAAACTCCCTCCAGCCATCCGGCGCTGCCGCCATCGACAAACAGCACAGCCGCGGCAAAAACACAGCCCGCGAGCGCATCGAGATGCTCGTTGACCCCGAATCCTTCGTTGAATTCGACGCCCTCGCCGTCCACCGATCCACATCCTTCGGCATGGACAGCAAAAAGCCGCTCGGGGACGGCGTCGTCTCAGGTTATGCAACCGTGGATGGGCGCCTGATCGCCGTGTATTCGCAGGACTTCAGCGTCTATGGCGGATCGCTGAGCAAGGTCAACGGCGAAAAGATCGTCAAGGTCCAGGAGTTCGCGCTGCGCAACGGTTGTCCCGTCGTCGGCATCAACGACGGCGGCGGCGCGCGGATCCAGGAGGGCGTGGCGTCGCTGGCCATGTTCGCGGATATCTTCCGCAACAACGTCCACGCGTCCGGCGTCGTTCCGCAGATCTCCCTCATCATGGGCCCCTGCGCTGGCGGCGCCGCCTACTCACCGGCGCTGACCGACTATGTGGTGATGGTGGACAAGAGCTCCCACATGTTCATTACCGGCCCCGACGTCATCAAGACCGTCACCGGCGAGGACGTGGACATGGAAACCCTCGGCGGTGCCAGACAGCACAGCACCACCACAGGAACCTCCACCTACCTGGCGTCCGACGAGCACGACGCCGTCGAGTTCGTCCGCGAGCTGCTGGACTTCCTCCCGTCCAACAACCTCGCCGAAGCACCACCGGCAGAGTTTGAGGAAGAGCTCAACATCACCGATGAGGACCAGGCGCTGGACACCCTCATTCCGGATTCCGCCAACCAGCCGTATGACATGCACAAAGTCATCGAGAACATCGCCGACGACGGCCACTTCCTGGAAATGCATGCCCTCTACGCACCGAACGTGGTGGTGGGTTACGCCCGGGTTGAGGGCCATACAGTGGGCATCGTGGCCAACCAGCCGATGCAGTTCGCCGGGACCCTGGACATCAGTGCTTCCGAGAAGGCCGCACGCTTTGTCCGTCACTGCGATGCGTTCAATATCCCCATTGTGACGCTCGTGGATGTCCCGGGCTTCCTGCCGGGCAAGGACCAGGAGTTCAACGGAATCATTCGCCGGGGCGCGAAGCTGCTGTTCGCGTACGCTGAGGCAACCGTCCCCAAACTCACGGTCATCACACGCAAGGCCTACGGCGGAGCGTACATTGTCATGGGCTCGAAAAAGCTCGGTGCAGACATCAACCTGGCCTGGCCCACTGCACAGATCGGCGTCATGGGAGCTCAGGGCGCGGTCAACATCCTGTACCGCAGGGACCTCGCCGCTGCGGCGGAGAACGGCGAGGACGTCGAGCAGAAGCGGGCCGAGCTGGTCCGTCACTACGAAGACGAGCTCCTGAACCCCTACCAGGCCGCTGAACTTGGCTATATCGACGCCGTGATCGCCCCCTCCGACACCCGCGTCCAGATTGTTCGCGGGCTGCGGGCACTTCGCGAGAAACGCGCAGCACTGCCCGTCAAGAAGCACGGAAACATTCCGCTGTGACCGCCCCAGAGACGCCCGACCTCGGACCTGAACCACTCCTCACGGTGGTTTCCGGGCAGCCGACGCCAGAGGAACTGGCCGCGTTGACCGCCGTCGTCGCCAGCCTTGCTTCTGAGCCGGGGCAAAAGCCAGGGGCGGGCGAACAGCGGACCTGGGGCCGGCGCGAACTGGCCCGACGCCATCTTGTACCCGGCCGTGGGGCCTGGAAACGCGGAGCGCACTAGGTAACAATTCCTGCAATTCAGCACGTACGTTCTGCTGCGCATGGAATCACAGGGCACGTTACCGTTAGGCTTCGGGTGTGACCTATGAAACAGAAACGACGCCTCTGACCGACCTGACAGACGATTCAGCACGGCCAAAGACGGCCATCGACGCCGTTGCCGATGCTTACGCCGAATCCCTCCTGGAACTGGATCCCGGGTTTGCCACCAGCATGGGCATGTCCGGCCGCGAAACCGAATACCGCGATTACTCCCCCGCCGGTCATGAGGCGATGGCAGAAATCACGAGCGAGACGCTCCGGAGACTCTCGGACCTTCATCCAAGCGACGACGTCGACGCCGTTACCCTCGACGCCATGCACGAACGCCTCGGCCTCGAACTGGAAATCCACGAGAGCGGCCTGAACCTCGCGGACCTGAACAACATCGCCTGCCCCGCCCAGGAAATCCGGGCCATCTTTGACCTCATGCCCACGGACACCGTTGAACAGTGGGGCCACATCGCCGGGCGTCTGGCCAACGTGCAGGAAGCCATCGGCGGCTACATCACCTCGTTGCGCGAAGCCAGGGACCGCGGAATCGTCTCGGCGGCCCGGCAGGTCAAGATCGTGATCGAACAGACCCGCCGCTACGCAGCCGAAGACGGATACTTTGCCACCATGGTTGCCGGGGCAGCAGCCACCGAAGGCGAACTCAACGACGCCTCCAAGGCTGAACTCGCCTCAGGCGCAGAGGCAGCCCAGGCGGCCTACAACGGGCTTGCAGAGTTCCTCGAACAGGAACTGCTGCCCTCCGCACCGGAGAAAGACGCTGTCGGCCGCGAACACTACTCGCTCATGTCCCGCCGCTTCCTCGGCTCCGAGGTCAACCTCGAGGAGACCTACGCCTGGGGCGTCGAAGAGCTGGACCGGATCATCGCCGAACAGGAGCAGGTCGCCCACGAAATCAGCGAAGGCGCCACCGTTGAAGAGGCCATGAAGATCCTGAACGAGGATCCGGCCCGCCAGCTCAACAGCAAGGACGAGCTGCAGCAGTGGATGCAGAAGCTCTCGGACAAGGCCGTCGCAGACCTGGCCGGCGTCCACTTCGACATCCCGGACATCATGCGCACCATCGAGTGCATGATCGCCCCCACCGACGAAGGCGGTATCTACTACACGGGCCCGACGGATGACTTCTCCCGCCCCGGCCGCATGTGGTGGTCCATCCCAGCCGGTGAGGAATCATTCACCACCTGGAACGAGACAAGCACCGTCTACCACGAGGGCGTTCCCGGGCACCACCTCCAGGTTGCCACCGCCACCTACCGCCGCGACATCCTCAACAACTGGCGGCGCAACATGTGCTGGACCTCCGGACACGGCGAAGGCTGGGCACTCTACGCCGAACGTCTCATGGAAGAACTGGGCTACCTCCAGGATCCAGGAGACCGCATGGGCATGCTCGACGCCCAGCGTATGCGAGCCGCACGCGTCGTCTTCGACATCGGCGTCCACCTGGAACTGGAAATCCCCGAGCGCTGGGGCTCCGGCACCTGGACCCCGGAGTCCGGCTACGACTTCCTACGCAAGAACATTGCCATCAGCGAAGGTCAGCTCAAGTTCGAGTTCACCCGCTACCTCGGCTGGCCGGGACAGGCTCCGTCCTACAAGATCGGACAGCGCCTCTGGGAACAGATCCGCGACGAGCTCCGCGAACGCGAGGGCGACTCCTTCGATCTGAAGGCCTTCCACAACCGCGCACTGAACATGGGCTCTGTGGGACTGGACACACTGCGCCGGGCGCTTCTGGACTGATCCAGACCCGCTCTGGAGCACAAAGCTGCGGGAATGACGGGGATTCGCCGTCGTTCCCGCAGCTTTTCTCATCTGCGCACGTACCGCCACCAGCGTAATATTTCTCAATCTTCAGTTTTTTTGCTACATGGAGACCTCTAGTGTTCTCGGGTGAGCACAGACATCAGCCCCCAGCCAAAGCGCAGGAATCTCCCCCGGTGGATGACTTCCTTCGGCCCCCAGATCATCGCCGGACTCCTCCTCGGCCTTGTCCTTGGCCTCATCGCCAAATACACGGGACACACCTCCGAGACCCCGAACGCCCTAGGAACCACCCTCTCGACCATCGGTTCGAGCTACGTCACCCTGCTCAAGGCAGCAGTTGTCCCGCTCATCTTCACCGCCGTCGTCAGTTCCATCGCCAACCTGCGTGAAGTAACCAACGCCGCGCGTCTCGCCGGGCAGACGCTGCTCTGGTTCGGGATCACAGCGCTGATCGCCGTGAGCATCGGAATGGTGCTCGGCAGTGTGTTCAAGCCGGGAGCAAACTCCTCCGCAACGCCGCCAGAAGACTACACAGGCGGAACGGGCAGCTGGTGGGGCTTCCTCGAAGGGCTGATCCCCGCAAACTTCCTCGGTCTGGAAGCCTCAACGCGAGCCGCAGAAACCGGTGACCTCACCACTTCGCTGAGCTTCAACGTGCTCCAGGTTCTCGTGGTCGCAGCCGCCATCGGCATCGCTGCCCTGAAGGTCGGCCAGGCCGCCGAGCCCTTCCTCGTCCTCAACGCCTCCGCCCTCGCCGTCATCCAGAAAGTCCTCTGGTGGATCATCCGCCTGGCTCCGGTAGGAACCGTCGGACTCATCGGACGCGCTGTGGCTACCTACGGCTGGGACACCATCGGGTCCCTCGGCAAATTTACACTGGCCATCTACGTTGGCCTCGCCCTCGTCCTCTTCGTGGTCTACCCCATCCTGATCCGCGCACACGGGCTCTCCGTCAAGCAGTACTTCTCCGGCGCATGGCCCGCCATCCAGCTTGCGTTCGTCTCCCGCTCCTCCGTGGGCACCCTCCCCCTGACGCAGAGGATCACAGAGCGCAACCTCGGTGTTCCCCGCGCCTACGCATCATTCGCGGTACCCCTCGGAGCAACCACCAAGATGGACGGCTGCGCTGCCATCTACCCGGCAATCTCCGCCATCTTCGTAGCCCAGTTCTTCGGCGTTGAACTCGAACTGGTCCACTACCTGCTCATCGCCATCGTGTCCGTGCTCGGCTCCGCAGCGACCGCCGGAACCACCGGCGCCGTCGTCATGCTCACCCTCACGCTCTCCACGCTGGGACTGCCGCTGGCCGGCGTCGGGCTGCTGCTCGCCGTCGACCCCATCCTGGACATGGGACGGACCGCCGTGAACGTGGCCGGTCAGGCCCTCGTGCCCACGATCGTCGCCCGGCGCGAAGGGATCCTGGACCACGACCTCTACAACGCTGAACGTAACGGTGACCCGTTCTCGGATGATTCCGTCACGGCCGAAGCCCCTGAACCAGCACTGGCTGGATCCGGCCTGGACACCCGAAACGTCTGATCCCACGATCGCCGCAGGAGCCGCACACCACCACGGTGTGCGGCTCCTCGTCGTTGGGCAGGGGATCGTTTCGCTAGGCTGGAACCATGACTGACTCCCCCATCCTGATCCTCGCCTCAGCCTCCTCGGGGCGCGCGAAACTGCTCGCCGACGCCGGAATCGCCTTCGACGTGGTCGTGTCCGACGTCGACGAAACAGCAGCAGCTGCCGCCTACGGAAACCCGGAACCAGTCGAACTCGCACTGTTGCTCGCACGGGCGAAGGCTGAAGCGGTTGCCACCCGCGCCGAAACCGAAGGGTCCATCGTTCTCGGCTGCGACTCCGTCTTCGAACTCGACGGCGAAGCGTACGGGAAACCCTACGAACCCGAAATCGCCCGCGAACGCTGGCAGCACATGCGCGGCAACACCGGCACACTCCACACCGGTCACTGGCTCATCGACAACAGGGACACCACACCGGAAGCGCCTTCGGAGCCCGGGACTGATTCCGGTGCGCGTTCGGGGTCGGGCGCGACCATTGGAACCGTGACGTCGACCAGCGTCACCTTTGCGCAGGTGACGGATGAGGAAATCGCGGCCTACGTTGCCACGGGCGAGCCGTTGCTCTGTGCTGGCGGATTCACCATCGACGGGCGCGGCGGAGCGTTCGTCACCGAAGTCACCGGCAACCCACACGCCGTCGTCGGGCTCTCCATTTCCACGCTAAGAGACCTCCTGGGGAAGACGGGCCTGTCCATAACGGACCTCTGGGTCTAGCTGGGCGCGGACGCCTCGCCCGCGCAGCTCGCCCGCGCCTAGCCCGCGCAGCACCTACCCTCTGCCCGCGCACCTAGCCCGCGCAGCACCCGCCCCCTGCCAGTCCTCACCCGCGCGCATGTCGGCCTTGTTGATCTTCACCTGAATCCACCCCAGTTGAGCTGTCGTGTAATCGCGTTCATGGTCACGCCCCTGCTGGGCAGTGGTGAGGTGATGGGCGCCCTCGTACTCGATGCAGATCCGAAACAGCGCGTTGCCCAGGTCAGCCCAGATCTGCGGGTCGCCGGTTTCGTCGAGGATCGGAGTATTGGGCACAAATTCTGGGAGCCCCCAACGCTGCAGGATGAGGCGCAGACGAGTCTCCGGCGGTGAGTCAACGCCAACCCGCAGCAGCTTCAGCGCCCTTCGGGCCCGCGCCAACCCCGCCGTCGCCGACTTCCCGCCAATATAGGCACTCAGCTCCTGCAGGGGAACTTTCGGTAGCCGACGTCGGCCGAAATTCCGTTGGTGCTCGCTCACCAGCTGGTCCCCAGCAACCACGAGCTCATCCAATGACAGTTGCGTGGCCAGATCCAACCAGGTCCGCTCCATCGAGGTCACCCGAAGTCCTTTCACCACCACGACCTCACCATCCTCCAGGGCAAGACGATGCCCCACAATGTGTTTGCGCCGAGGAACCCCTTGCCCCGGTCCACGCGCGAGGTGAAGGCGAGGTTCGCCGTCGAGTTCCGGCGGCAGCACGAGCTTGTGCAGCCGTCCAGCCGTCCCGTGGCTGAAGACGCCGTCAGGGAGCAGCGACGCATAGGGCGGCAGCTGTCGGCCAGGTCGAAGACACCGTCCACCGGCACCCGGACCGAACGGCTCGGTGCTCTCAGGTCGCTGGCCCGGAGCCGGTCCCGCGTCGCGCCGTGCAGCATGGCGTGGTGGAGGACGAACGGTGCAGCCCCCAGCTCATCAGGAAGTGGTTTTGCGGCAGTCACCCTTCTATTAGGGCAGAAGTCCTGAATCCGCGCGGAAGTTATCCACAGCTTGGGCTGCTAGCTGCGGGGTCTACTGGGCAGATCGCGTACCTGAACCGAGCTTGTTGTACAGATAACGGGCCTTGTCCGGCTACGAGAGCCCCTGATCTGTACTACAGGTGAGCGGGGCACACGAACCACGCACGACGACGTCGGGGCCTGCGAGGTAGGAGTGGCAGGCACCTGGAGACGCACGACGACGGCGGGACTGGGCCGGCGAGTAGGGGCGGGCGAGGCACCTGGACACGCACGACGATGGCGGGACCGCTGAGGCGAGGGGCAGACGCCCGGACGGCCCAGCGGCAGGCGATTTGTAGCAACTCTACAAAATTATGGCCAATACCCCGCTGAAGCGGCATGGATCATGGGCGGAAACCACAAAGTCGCGCTAGGCTCCAGATGACACGAAGGAGCACAAGCACCCCCATGAGCCAGAGCATGAGCCAGAGCAGCCCCGCTTCCATAACCAAGGTCCTGATCGCCAACCGCGGCGAGATCGCCGTCCGCGTTATCAGAGCAGCCCGAGACGAGGGGATCAGCTCCGTCGCCGTCTACGCTGAACCTGACCGTGACGCACTGCATGTTCGGCTTGCCGACGAAGCATACGCTCTCGGCGGGCAAACCGCTGCTGAGTCGTATCTGGTCATGGACAAGATTCTCGACGTCGCGGCCCGTTGCGGCGCTGATGCTATCCACCCCGGATACGGGTTCCTCTCCGAGAATGCGGAGTTCGCGCAGAAGGTCGCCGATGCCGGTCTGGTCTGGATCGGCCCCTCAGCGTCCGCTATCACGCAGCTCGGCGACAAGGTGCAGGCACGCCACATTGCAGAAAAAGTTGGCGCGCCGTTGGTCCCGGGTACCGCTGACCCCGTGGAGTCAGCTGCAGAGGTGACGGCTTTCGCGGACGAATTCGGTCTGCCGGTAGCGATCAAGGCAGCATTCGGCGGCGGCGGCCGCGGGATCAAGGTGGCACGGACCCGCGAAGAAATTCCGGAACTCTACGAATCTGCTGTCCGCGAAGCTACAGCGGCTTTCGGCCGCGGCGAGTGCTTCATTGAACGGTTCCTGGACGCACCGCGACACGTGGAAACCCAGTGCCTGGCAGACGCCCACGGCAATGTTGTGGTGGTTTCCACCCGCGACTGCTCGCTCCAGCGCCGCAATCAGAAACTGGTCGAGGAAGCTCCCGCACCGTTTCTCACGGAGGAACAGAACACGCGGCTCTACGAGGCCTCCAAAGCGATCCTGCGCGAAGCCGGCTACCAGGGTGCGGGCACCTGTGAGTTCCTGGTGGGTCAGGACGGCGTTATTTCATTCCTCGAGGTCAATACCCGGCTGCAGGTGGAACATCCCGTTTCCGAAGAGGTCACGGGAATCGACCTGGTCCGGGAGCAGTTCCGGCTGGCCCGCGGCGAGGAGCTTGGATACGGGGACCCGGAGGTCCGCGGTCACGCATTCGAATTCCGTATCAACGGTGAAGATGCAGGCCGCAATTTCATGCCAGCTCCGGGCGTCGTCGAGACCCTCACGCTTCCCACCGGCCCTGGAGTCCGCGTTGATTCGGGCATCGAGGCCGGAGAGGTCATTGGAGGCAACTTCGATTCGATGCTGGCCAAGCTCATTGTCACCGGCGCAACCCGTGAACAGGCTCTTCAGCGGTCCCGCCGGGCCCTGGCAGAGATGAAAGTCGGCGGCATGCCAACGGTACTGCCCTTCCATGAGGCCGTGGTTTCCGACCCCGCCTTCGCTCCGGCAAGCGGCCCATTCAGCGTTCACACCCGGTGGATTGAGACCGAGTTCAACAACACCATTGCCCCGTTCGCTGCAGCAGGAACGGCGGAAGCCAGCAACGGTGAACGTCAGAGCGTCACCGTCGAAGTTGACGGCAAGCGCCTTGAAGTGGTGCTTCCCGCTGGTCTTGGTGCCGGTTCGCCCGCCAAGAACGGACGGAAACCGAAGAAGGGCCGCGGGCGTGCTGCGGCCGCTGCTGCCAGCGGTGATGACCTGACATCGCCGATGCAGGGGACAATCGTGAAGGTTGCAGTATCCGACGGCGACACTGTGGCCGAGGGGGATCTGATCGTGGTTCTCGAAGCCATGAAGATGGAGCAGCCGCTCACTGCACACAAGTCGGGCACCGTTTCCGGTCTGACGGCCGCCACGGGGGCTACGGTGTCCGCCGGTGCTGTCATTGCCGCGATCGTCGACTGATTCGGCTGAGTCGACTGACTCACCTGACTCGGCTGACTAATCATTAACCAAGTAGGTGCGCTTCCCACCCGGGAAGCGCACCTACTGTGCTTAATCGGTGAAGAGTGAGGTAACTACTACTCCATGGTGCCCTCGTAGTCGCTGTCGCGAGTTTCGCGGCTCATCCACAGCGCCGCGAAGGTCACCAGCGCAGCGAGGCTCAGGTACAGCCCCACGAGGAACGTGCTTCCGTCGGCGAGCTGCCATAGGGCGATGGCGACGAACGACGCCGGTGCCGCTCCGATGACGCTGGACATGTTGTAGGCGACGGCGGAGCCGGTGTAGCGGACGTTGGAGGGGAACAGCTCCGGCAGGATCGCAGCCATCGGCCCGAAGGTCAGCCCCATGAGGATGAACCCGATGATGAGCAGTGCCATGGCTCCGACGATGCCCGCACCGAAGAGCGGGACCCAGGTGAGGCCGAAGACGGCGATGGCTGCGGTGACGCCCAGGAGCATCTTGCGGCGTCCGTACTTCTCGGCCATGGGGCCGGAGACCAGCGTGAAGATTCCGAAGAAGACGACGCCGACGATCAGCATGAGCAGGAAGTCGCCGCGCTCGATGCCCAGACCTGGAACGAAGGCCTCACGCGAGAAGTCGCTGTCGCCGCTCTTCTCGGCGGCGGCTGCAGCCTCTTCCACGGTGGCGGGGTGTGTGCCGAAGGTCAGCGTGAAGGCGGTCATCAGGTAGAACAGCACGTACGTGGCGAACATGATCAGCGTGCCGAGAATCAGCGGCTTCCGGTGCTGGCTGAACGTGGTGGCCAGCGGCAGCTTGACGGTCTTCTTGTTGTCGAGGACCTTCTGGAAGGAGGGTGATTCGATCAGTTTGAGCCGCACATAGAGGCCCACGATGACCAGGATTGCGCTGAGCAGGAAGGGTACGCGCCAGCCCCAGCTCATGAACTGTTCGTTGGTGAGAGTCTCGTTGAGGACCACGAAGAGAACGTTGGCGAGGATGAATCCGATCGGTGCACCCAGTTGCGGGAACGTGCCGTAGATGGCGCGCTTGCCTGCGGGTGCATTTTCCGTGGCGAGCAGGGCGGCGCCGCTCCACTCGCCTCCCAGAGCCAGTCCTTGTGCAAAGCGGAAAAGTACGAGGAGCGCTGGTGCCCAGAAGTGCCATCCGGGGACGAGCGCCGTGGGCAGCACGCCGATCAGGAACGTCGCCAGGCCCATGGTGAGCAGTGACGCCACAAGGGTTCCCTTGCGACCGATCTTGTCGCCGAAGTGGCCGAAGACGATCGAGCCAAGCGGGCGGGCGACGAAAGCCACACCAAAGACGGCGAATGCGCCGAGAAGGGCATTGGCCGGAGTTGCATCGGGGAAGAAGAGAGCTGGAAACACGAGAACCGACGCCGTTGCGTAGACGTAGAAGTCGTAGAACTCGATCGTGGTGCCGATGAGGCTCGCGAAAATGACGCGCCCGCGAGTGTTCAACGGCTGTTTGGTTCCGGTTTCCGTGGTGTCCCGGGTAGAAGACATAGGTGTCGGCTTTCTCTACGGACCGCCCGTTCAAGCGGCCCCACAATTCACTTCAGACACATCTATCCCACCACTTACGTCCACCTAGTGGGCAAGTTAGTCCAATATATGGACGATCTAGAGGTGTACGTGCAATCTCCGGGCCGCTTCTGAGATGGATCCAGTCAGCGACGGGTACACCGTGAACGTATTCGCCAGGTCATCGACGTGAAGTTTCTGCGTGACCGCTATGGCCAGCGGGAAGATCAGTTCGGACGCGCGCGGCCCAACAACGACTCCCCCGATGACGGTGCCCGATCCCTTGCGCGCAATGATCTTCACGAAGCCGTCCCGCACGCCCATCATCTTGGCGCGCGCATTGGTGTGCAGACTCAGCTTGATGATGTCGCCCTGGAACTTGCCGGCCTCGACGTCGGCTTCCGACACACCCACGGACGCGATTTCCGGGGACGTGAAGATGTTGGACGCAACCTGGTTGAGTTTCAGCGGTTTCACGCTGTCGCCGAGGAGGTGGGCGATCGCGATCCGTCCCTGCATTGCGGCCACGGAGGCCAGAGCGAACACGCCGGTGCAGTCTCCTGCCGCGTAGACGTTCGGCGCGGTGGTGCGGGAGACGCCGTCGACCTTGATGTGCCCGGAGTCGGTGAGCGCGACGCCTGCTTCTTCGAGCCCGATGTCAGCGGTGTTGGGGATGGCGCCGACGGCGATCAGCGCGTGCGAGCCGTCAATGGTGCGGCCATCGGCGAGCGTGACGCGCACACCGCCTTCGGTCCGCTCCACCCCTGATGCGCGTGAGCGGGACAGGACGGTCATGCCGCTGTCGCGGAATACCTTTTCGAGCACTTCCGCAGCATCGGCGTCCTCGCCGGGAAGGACGCGTTCGCGGCTGGACACGAGCGTGACCTTGGCGCCCAGCCCGTTATAGGCAGAGGCGAACTCAGCACCGGTCACACCGGAACCAATGACGATCAGGTGCTCGGGCACTTCGGTGAGGTTGTAGATCTGCGTCCACGTGAAAATTCGTTCGCCGTCCGGCACTGCCGTGGGCAGTTCGCGGGGGTGGGCCCCCACAGCCAGCAGGACGGCGTCGGCCTCTATCGTTTCCGTGCCTGACTCCGTCTCCACGTCAATGCCGTGGTTTTCGGTGAGCCGGCCGCGGCCAACGATGATCCGGACGCCGGAGCGCTCCAGCACCTGGGAGATGTCTGCGGACTGTTCGCGGGCGAGTCCCAAGAGGCGCTGGTGCACTAGCCCAAGATCGGCGACGGCGGCCGTCGGGCTATCGAATTTCACTCCGAGGGTGTTCGCGCTGGCCACCCCGTCCATGGTGTCCGCCGTCGCGATCAGCGTTTTGGACGGCACGACGTCGGTCAGGACAGCGGACCCGCCGAGCCCCTTGTCCTCGACGATGGTGACCTCGGCCCCCAACGCGGAGGCCACCATGGCAGCTTCGTAGCCGCCTGGTCCACCTCCCAGAATGGCGAGTTTGAGGGCATGGAAGTCTATTTGATTACTCACCTGCCCAATTCTGGCCCATTGTGCCCAATGCATCAAAGAGGCAGGTACGGTAAACAGGTGACTACAGAACCTTTTGACCTTGCAGAACAGGCCGCTTCGAAGATTGCGGAGCTGACCGGCGTCGCGTCCCATGACGTCGCACTGGTGCTCGGCTCCGGCTGGGGCGGGGCAGCAGATCTGATCGGCGAGACCACGCATACGCTCAACGCAACGGACATTCCCGGGTTCTCGGCGCCAGCCGTTGAGGGACATGTGGGAACGATCCGTTCCATCCTCACCCCGCAGGGCAAACGCGTCCTGGTGCTAGGTGCCCGGACCCACTTCTATGAGGGGTACGGGGTGCGCTCGGTGGTGCACGGTGTCCGCACCGCTGCGGCGGCCGGTGCCGGCATCCTGGTGCTCACGAACGGCTGCGGCGGTCTGAATCCGCAGTGGACGCCGGGTACACCGGTTCTCATCAGTGATCACATCAACCTGACGGCGGCATCGCCTCTGGAAGGTGCCACGTTTGTGGACCTGACGGATCTTTACTCGCCGCGCATCCGGGACATTGCGCGCACCGTGGATTCCTCGCTCGAAGAGGGTGTCTACGCGCAGTTCACGGGTCCGCACTACGAGACGCCGGCCGAAGTGCGGTACGCGAAAACCATTGGCGCCAACCTCGTTGGTATGTCCACAGCGCTCGAGGCCATTGCCGCACGTCATGCGGGGATGGAGGTCTTCGGAATGTCCCTTGTGACGAACCTCGCCGCCGGCATCAGTGAAACTCCGTTGAGCCATGCCGAGGTCATCGAGGCCGGGCAGGCTGCGGGCGAACGGATTTCCCGGCTGCTGGCCGAAATTCTCGGGAAGTTGTAGCGGCTCCTGCTAGCTACTACACGGTAGGTTTAAGGAATGTCTTCGCACGCTGACTCCGATTCCGCCCTTCTCATCTCCGCCCGCCAGTGGGCGGAGACCGATCCGGATCCGGCCACCCAGCGGGAACTGCTGGATCTCCTGAGACAGGCGGACGACGCCGGTCCTGCCGGTACGGCTGCTCTGCAGGACATCGGGGACAGGTTCAGCGGGACCCTTGAATTTGGCACTGCGGGCCTCCGGGCGCCTCTGGGTGCTGGGCCGATGAGGATGAACCGGGTGGTGGTGCGCCGTACCGCCTCCGGCGTGGCCCGGTTCCTCAATGATTCAGCTCCGGAGGGCGTGACGCCGCGGGCGGTGATTGGTTTCGACGCCCGCTACAACTCAGACGTGTTCGCCCTGGATACAGCAGCGATTTTCACGGCTGCGGGCATCACGACGTTCCTCCTCCCCTCTGCCCTACCGACACCCGTGCTGGCCTACGCTGTTCGTGCTCTCGAGTGCGACGGCGGCGTCATGGTCACTGCCAGCCACAACCCGCCCGCAGACAACGGGTACAAGGTGTATCTGGGCGGTCACACGGTGCAGGACTCGGGACAGGGCGCCCAGATCGTTGCTCCCTACGATGCACAAATTGCCGAGCGCATCGCTCAGGCACCGGACGTGGACAGCATTGCCATGGCGGAGGATGGATGGACGGTTCTTCCGGAAGCCATCATTACCGACTATGTTGCATCTGTGACTGCGCTTGCTCTGCCGGAGCGCTACCCCCACCGCGACCTGAAGATCGTGCTCACGCCCATGCACGGGGTCGGCGGGGCCACAGCGGTTCAGATCCTGAAATCGGCGGGTTTCGACGACGTCGTGCTGGTTGCCGAGCAGGCCGAACCGGACCCGGACTTCCCCACCGTGGACTTCCCGAACCCGGAGGAACCTGGAGCACTGGATCTGGCGTTGGCTGCGGCCCGTGATACTGGGGCGGACATCGTCGTGGCCAACGACCCGGATGCAGACCGGCTGGCTATCGCGGCGTTGGACCCAGCCGCACAGGAGTGGAGAATGCTGCGCGGTGACGAGGTGGGCGCCCTGCTCGGAGCGCACATCGGAGCCAGAATCAGCGGTGGACCTGCCAACACAGAGACCATTTTCGCTAACTCCGTTGTTTCCTCCAGACTGCTGGCTTCCATCGCCGCCGAGGCAGGTTACGCCCACGCAGAAACGCTGACGGGCTTCAAATGGATTTCCCGCGTCCCAGGCCTTTTCTATGGGTACGAGGAGGCGCTGGGCTACTGCGTGGCCCCGGACCTCGTCAAGGACAAGGACGGCCTGTCCGCCGCGCTGCTGATGGTTGAGCTGGCCGCCGAGGTCAAGGCCAAAGGACGCACCCTCTTCGACCTTCTCGATGAGCTGGCCATTGCCCATGGCCTCCACCTGAACGACCAGCTCTCCGTGCGCGTGGACGATCTGGACCTCCTTGGCACCATGATGAACCGCCTGCGCGCCGACGTGCCGTCGTCGTTGGCTGGATCGCCGGTGGTGCAGGCTGTGGACCTCGCAAAGGGAAGCGCCAACCTCCCGCCGACCGACGGGCTGCTCTACCTGACCGCGGACCGCATGCGCGTCATCGTCCGCCCGAGCGGCACCGAACCCAAGCTCAAGTGCTACCTCGAAGTCATAGAAGACACCGCCGACGGCGACGTCGACCAGGCACGACGCCGGGCCCGCACCACCATGGACGCTGTGCTCGCTGACGTCCGTACCGCTCTCGGGCTGAACAACCCAGCCCAGTAAAACCGCTTCCCCGAAAGGACCCGCACCATGACCGCGCAACCAATTGCCTCCTACATTGACCACACCCTCCTGAAGCCGGAGGCAAGCCGCGAGGACATCATGACCGTCTGCCGCGAAGCCGCGGAGTACCAGTTCAAATCCGTGTGCGTGAACCCGCTCTGGGTGAGTACCGTGCACAACGAGCTCAAGGGCAGCGGTGTTCTGACCTGTTCTGTCATCGGCTTCCCGCTCGGTGCCACACCCACCGACGTCAAGGTCTTCGAGGCCAGAGGCGCAGTCGCTGACGGCGCAGATGAGATTGACATGGTCATCAACATTGCTGCCGCACGGGCAGGCGACAGCGAGTCCCTGGTCACCGACATCGCAGCCGTTGCCGAAGCCGTTCATGAGGGCGGAGCGATTCTGAAGGTCATCATCGAGACGTCACTGCTCAACGACGCCGAGAAGACCCTGGCATGCCGCGCTGCGGTTGAAGCCGGGGCAGATTTTGTCAAGACATCCACGGGGTTCAACGGCGGCGGCGCCACTGCCGAGGACGTCGCCCTCATGCGCCAGACGGTGGGCCTGACCATGGGGGTAAAGGCCTCCGGCGGTGTCCGATCGCTCGAGGATGCCAAGACAATGATCGACGCCGGCGCGACACGTATCGGGGCCAGCTCCGGTATCGCTATTGTTAAGGGTGAACAAGGAACGTCAGCGTACTAGCTGATCACGCAACACAAGGAGAATCATCATGCCCCGTCCCACACACCCGACGCACTCCGGCGAAGGCTTCCTCGTGGGAAACCTGCTGGTTTTCATCATCATGCTGGCCCTGTTCCTTGGCTCGATCTACTCTCTGACCTTCATGACTCTCACCAACGTATGGCCGTGCGCCCTGTCGCTGTTCCTCTTCGCGCTGGCGTTCTGGGTTCCCCAGACCATCCTCGGCCGTTCGGACACCATGATGGGCCGTGACGCATCGGGCGGCGGCCTCAACCGCAGCTAGGTTCTACTCGCCGAAAACCGCATCGAGGACGCCCTGCGCCCACTCCAGGACGGCGGCGTCCGTGAGATCACGGCCGCCGACACGAGCGGTTTTCGGCTTGGGAACCAGCACGGCGTTCAGGGCCGGCTTGATCTGCGATCCCGGGTACATGCGCTGCAGCCGCATGACACGGGATTCAGGTAGCTCGGCAGCTGGCGCAAACTTCACGAAGTTCCCCTGCAGTGCCACGTCCGTCAGGCCTGCTGCACGTGCGCGGACCCTGAACCTGGCGACGCTGATCAGGTTCGCCACAGCCTCTGGCGGCTCTCCGTAACGGTCCTTGAGTTCCTCGACCACTTCGTCAATGGACGTATCCGTGACCGCTGACGCGAGCTTGCGGTAGGCCTCCAGCCGCAGCCTCTCCCCCGGCACGTAATCGTGGGGCAGATGCGCGTTGACCGGCAACTCGATCTTCATTTCGGTCACCTTCTCCTCGGTCTCACCGCGGTAGTCAGCCACGGCTTCCCCGACGAGCCGGAGGTAGAGGTCGAACCCGACCCCAGCGATGTGCCCCGACTGCTCGCCGCCGAGCATGTTCCCGGCACCACGAATTTCGAGGTCCTTCAGAGCAAGCTGCATTCCAGCCCCGAGCTCGTTGTGTGAGGCGACGGCCTTCAACCGTTCCAGGGCCACTTCCCCGAGGGGCTTCTCCGCTGGATAGAGGAAGTAGGCGTAGGCACGCTCACGTCCGCGGCCCACCCGTCCACGTAGCTGGTGGAGCTGGGACAGCCCATAGTTATTGGCCTGGTCCACGATGAGCGTGTTGGCGTTGGAGATATCGAGTCCTGTTTCGATGATGGTGGTGCACACCAGAACATCGAATCGTTTTTCCCAGAAGTCCACGATGATCTGTTCCAGCCGGGATTCGCTCATCTGGCCGTGGGCAACCTCGACCCTGGCCTCCGGTACGAGTTCACGGAGCTGCGTGGCAATGCGGTCAATGGAGGACACCCTGTTATGGACAAAGAACACCTGCCCTTCGCGCATGAGTTCGCGCCGCACCGCCGCTGATACCTGCTTGTCCGTATACGGGCCCACGTAGGTCAGGACGGGGTGCCGTTCTTCCGGCGGGGTGGCCAGTGTGGACGTTTCCCTGATGCCGGTCAGCGACATCTCCAGTGTGCGAGGGATGGGCGTTGCACTCATGGCGAGAACATCAACGTTGGTCCTCATCTTCTTGAGGGCTTCCTTGTGCTCGACGCCGAAGCGCTGTTCCTCGTCCACGATCACCAGGCCGAGGTCCTTGAATTCCATCTCCTTGGACAGCAGCCGGTGGGTTCCGATGACCACGTCCACGCTGCCTTCCTTGACGCCCTGAACGGTTTCTTTGGCTTCCTTGGCAGTCTGGAATCGGGACAGCGCCCTGACCCGGACGGGGAATCCTGAGAACCGTTCGGAAAAGGTTTCAAAGTGCTGCTGCGACAGAAGCGTTGTGGGAACCAGTACGGCCACCTGTTTGCCGTCCTGCACAGCCTTGAAGGCTGCCCGGACGCCGATCTCCGTCTTTCCGTAGCCGACGTCGCCAGAGATCAGGCGGTCCATGGGAACTTCACGTTCCATGTCTGCCTTGACCTCATTGATGGTGGTCAGCTGATCCGGTGTTTCCACGTAGGGGAACGCTTCTTCGAGTTCGCGCTGCCACGGGGTGTCAGGGGCAAACGCGTGGCCGCGTGAGGCCATCCGCGCGGAGTACAGACGAATCAGTTCGCCGGCAATCTCCTTGACGGCCTTGCGCGCCTGGTTCTTGGTTTTGGACCAGTCCGAGCCGCCCATTTTGGACAGGGCGGGGGTGTCTCCACCCACGTACCGGGTCACCTGGTCGAGCTGGTCGGTGGGCACGAACAGTCGGTCCCCGGGTGCACCTCGCTTGGAGGGTGCGTACTCGAGAACCAGATACTCGCGCAGCACCTTCGCGGCGCCGGCACCACTGGTTCGCTGGATCAGCTCCACGAACCGGCCCACGCCGTGCTGTTCATGAACCACGAAGTCGCCCTCGTGCAGCTGGAGCGGGTCGACGGCGTTCCGCCGCCGGGAGGGCATGCGCCGCATATCGCGCGTGGACGCCGCGCTGGTCCTGCCCAGGAGGTCCGCTTCGGTCAGCAAACCGAGCTTCAGTCCGTCGAGGACGAATCCCCTTCCCGCGCTGGCCGTCGTGATTTCGATGATCCCCGGCTGCGGTGCTTTCTCCAGTCCGTCCACGCGGGCCGCGGGGATGTCGGAGTCATGAAAGAGTTCTGCGAGGCGTTGGGCGGGGCCGGGGCCCTCGGTGGCCACAACCACGCGCCACTGGTCCCGGACGCGGCTGCCGATGAATTCCATCATTTCCGCGACGTCGCCCTGATAGCCGCGGGGTTCCCGCGCGTCCACCGTCAGGGAGTCGATGTCCAGCACCAGCTCCTCATCCTGCGCGAACGAGGTGATGGACCACCAGGAGAGCCCATGATCACGCGCGATGGTGCGGTTATCAGCCAGGGAACGGAAACTCGCGGTCTCAAGGTCACCCTGAAGCGCGAGGTCCACAGGGGCAGCCGAACCATCCGACGCCGTTGACCACGCCGCAGCGAGGAACTCCTCGTTGGTTGTTTCCAGATCGTGGGCGCGGGCACGGACCTTCTCCGGTTCAATCACCACGGCGATCGAACCCTTCGGCAATTCCGTCAGGAACGGAACCATTTCATCGACCAACACGGGCGCCAGCGATTCCATACCCTCAACCGCATTCCCGCCGGCGATCCTTTCCAGCATGTCAGCCGCAGCGGGCATCTGATCCTTCAGGCGTGCAGCCCGGGACATGACCGAAGGGGTGATCAGCAGTTCCCGGCAGGGCGGTGCATAGAGTTCCTGCGGCGGGTTCTCGTTCGCCGTGTCCAGCGAGCGCTGGTCGGCGACGGCGAACCAGCGCATCTGTTCCACTTCGTCGCCAAAGAACTCGACGCGAACTGGGTGATCTTCCGTCGGTGGAAAAACGTCGATGATGCCGCCTCGGACAGCGAACTCTCCGCGGTGGGTGACCATGTCCACGCGGGCATACGCTGCATCCGCGAGGGACCTCACGACGTCGGTGAAGGGAACTTCCTGCCCCACTTTCAGGGCGACAGGGCTGAGGTCGCCGAGTCCGGCGACAAGGGGCTGGACAACGGACCGAACCGGCGCAATGACGATGTCTATGGGCCTGGAGCCTGGGTGGTTCAGACGCCGCAGAACGGAGAGCCTGCGCCCAACAGTGTCCGACCGCGGAGACAACCGCTCATGCGGCAGGGTTTCCCAGCTGGGAAACTCCTCTATGCCAGCCAGCGGGACGTAGCTGCGCAGGGCCGCTGCCATATCTTCTGCCTCACGCCCTGTAGCAGTGACGGCCAGCACCACAGGCGGCACCGCGGCGTCGTCGTCCGCTTGTGCCCTCAGACCGTCGACCATTTCCGCCAGGAGCGCAGCGCGGAGGCCCGCCGGAGCTGAAACCTGGAGATCGTCGGCCCGTGAATCCACTGGCCGGGAGGCGTAGGTGCGTACCCGCTGGTAGGACGGGTCCTCGGCGAGGGCTGCGCGCAGTCCGTTCAGACTCATGGACTATCTCCTTGGTTTCTTCGGCATCCGGTCCTGCCCAAGAGCTTTTCGGGCACAACACAGCGCAACACAGTTACCCGAAGTTCTGGTGAACTCCGGGTCGCCAGTCCAGCTTACCGGCAGATAGCAGGATGGTTACGACGACGACATCTGCTGGACAGCAACGCCTAGTATGTTCAATGAACTTCGCGCCAAGCGCACCCGCAAGGCAGCCCAAGACCACCATTGGAAGGACCCCCATGGCATTGAACGCCTCAACCACCCTGCCGTACAGCCCCGCCACCGTCACTGACGTCTTCACAGACGAAGCTTTCCTGAAGCACACCAGTGAGCATGTCGGCGGTGAACTGCAGTCGATGGAGGTCGACGGCGCTACCGACGGCCCGTTCCGCCTCACGGTGGTGCGCACGCTCCCCACGGAGCGCCTTCCTGATATCGCGAAGAAGTTTGTCGGCTCCACTCTCACGGTCACGCAGAAGGAGAGCTGGTCAGCTCCCGCCGAGGACGGCTCACGCCAGGCAACCGTCGAGCTCTCCGTCGGGGGCGTACCGATCAACGTCAACGCCGTCCAGAAGCTGATCGCGGACGGGGCCAACACCCGCGTTGAGGTAGACGGCAAGGTCACCTCCTCCATCCCGTTCCTCGGAGGAAAAATTGCCGATGCTGCAGAACCTATGATTGGCAAGGCGCTGAACATTCAGGCCACCGAAGCCAACAAGTGGCTGGAGTCCCGCCAGGGCCAGTCCAACTGAGATTGAAGAGGTAGCACCATGTCCATGCCCACACCGTTGGCACTGATCCTCATTCTGAACGGAATCTGGACCATCATCGTGTGGCCGGCATTCCTGCGTCGGGTCCTCAAGGATCCCCGTGCACGCAACGAGTCCGGGCAGCCCACACGTTTCATGACCATTCACCTGATGCTCGTCAGCACGTCGATCATCCTGGGTCTGGCAACGGCTGTCATCGGTGTCCGAGCGCTCATGGGCTGACCGCTGCCTGAAACACACGGAAAAAGCGGGTCCATCCGGACCCGCTTTTTCCATGTGACGCCGCTCACCGGTAAAGTGGGTAGCCGGTACCGGGAAGACCGGGCGTGCCGTGCCCCGTACCACGCCCAGCAGCGTTAGGAGCCCCAATGGCCAACGAAGATCCTCCCTCCGGCACCGGAGCAGGACCGGGAAACACCACGCTCTCCAGGGGAAGCTACGGCGAAACCCTGCGGATCAACGAGATCCTGCGCAAAGAGACCGTCGGTGGTGTGCTGCTGCTCATCGTCACGGTGATTGCGCTCATCTGGGCCAATTCACCGGTGTCCAACAGCTACTTCGCGATTCGGGACTTCGAGTTCGGTTACGAACCATGGCACCTGAAACTCAGCGTGGGCGAGTGGGCAGCAGATGGGCTGCTGGCCATCTTCTTCTTCCTCACCGGCCTTGAGCTCAAGCGCGAGTTCATCGCGGGAGACCTCCGGCGCATCAGCCGGGCGATCGTCCCCGTCGCCGCGGCCTTCGGCGGCGTGCTGATCCCAGCCATCTTCTACGTGATCGTCAACCTGACCTCACCGGAAACACTACGGGGTTGGGCGATCCCCACGGCCACGGACATCGCTTTCGCGCTCGCTGTGCTCGCGGTCATCAGCTCGCACCTGCCGAGCGCGCTCAGAATATTCCTGCTCACCCTCGCTGTCATGGATGACCTGATCGCCATAGCGATCATCGCGTTCTTCTACTCGGAAGATGTTGAGCTGATCTACCTGCTGTGGATGCTGCTGCCGCTTGCGCTCTTCGCGTTCCTGGCACAGGCGAACCCCAAGTTCTTCGGAAAGCGGATCAGCGCAGCTTGGTTCATTCTGCTGCCCATCGGCATGGTTGTCTGGGCCCTGATGCACGCCTCAGGTGTGCATTCAACGGTGGCCGGAGTTCTGCTCGGTTTCATGATTCCCGTTCTGCGCCGGAAAGACGGTCATGCCGTCACACCAAGACCCAACAAGCCGGGGCTTGCGGAAATCTTCGAACATCGTTTCCGCCCGCTCTCAACGGGCATCGCCATTCCGCTGTTCGCGTTCTTCTCCGCCGGCGTCGTCCTTGGTGGGGTTGAAGGCATGATCGAGGCCGCAACTGATCCGGTGACCATCGGAATCGTTGCCGGGCTTGTCCTCGGAAAACCTATCGGCATCATGGCCACCACCTGGACGCTGACAAAGACCACCAAGGCCAATCTTGATCCGAACCTGAAGTGGATAGACATTTTCGGCGTCGGAGTCCTGGCCGGCGTGGGCTTCACCGTGTCGCTGTTGGTCAATGACCTCAGCTTCGCGCAGGGCACGGACCACAACAACCATGCCAAGCTCGGCATTCTGGCTGGTTCGCTCATCTCTGCCGTCCTGGCGGCGATTATCCTGCGCCTACGCAACAAACACTACCGGCAGATCCAGGAACAGGAAAAAGTGGACACCGATCAGGACGGCATCCCCGACGTCTACGAGGGACGTTAGTTAGCTGCCAGAAGGGCTTCCTCCAGGGCAACCCACGCGAGCATGGCGCACTTTACCCGCGCAGGAAACTTGGATACCCCGGAGAGCGCGGCGGCGTCTCCCAGCAGTTCCTCGTCCGGTTCCCCCTTGCCCCGCGAGCGCATGAGTTCACGGAACGCGTCCACGCGAACCAGCAGGTCGTCGCGGCTGAGGCCGGGAGCAAGGTCAGCAAGGATCGAGGCAGAAGCCTGCGAGATCGCGCAACCGTCCCCCTCCCAGGTCAGGGCGGTGATCATGCCCTCATTCACGCAGGCCCGCAACGTGATCTCATCACCGCACACTGGGTTCATCTGGTGTGATTCGCCGTTTCGGTGACCTGGCGTAGGCTCCGTCAGCCCCCTGCCGTGGCGCTCGCGTGCATGGTCGAGGATGATCTGCTGGTAAAGCTGGTCGAGTTGTCCCATGCGTCTCAGTTAACTCCAAAGTAGGGCCGGACCGCCGCAACGGCCGCAAGGAAAGCGTCGACGTCGTCGGTGGTGTTGTACAGGTAGGTGCTCGCGCGGGTGGTGGCTGTCAGACCCAGCCGCCGGTGCAGCGGTTGGGCACAGTGGTGACCAACTCGTACGGCGATCCCTTCCGCATCAAGGAACTGGCCGACGTCGTGCGCGTGAACTCCCGCGACGTCAAATGCTGCCAGACCGATCCGCTCCGTCCCGGAGGCCGGTCCCAGAACCTGGATCCCGGGGATTCGTTCCAGCCCGGCCACGAGCCTCTGCCCCAGTTCGGCCTCCCAGGCCGCGACGCGCGCCATGCCCGTCTCGCTGAGATAATTCGCGGCTGCAGCGAGGGCCACTGACTGGGAGATCCGTTGGGTACCGGCTTCAAAACGCTGCGGCGCCGGCAGATACTCGGCCCGTTCCATGGTCACCGTGGTGATCATCGATCCGCCGGTGAGGAACGGCGGCATGGCATCCAGCAGTTCCCGTCGTCCGTACAGGGCGCCGATGCCGGTGGGCCCCAGCATCTTGTGCCCGGAAAAGGCCAGGAAGTCCACGTCCAGCTCCTTCACGTTCACCGGGAAGTGCGGCACGGACTGGCAGGCATCCAGCACGACGACGGCGCCCCGGCTGTGAGCCAGCGCCGTCAGTTCCTGCACGCGGTTGATGATGCCGAGGACGTTGGATGCATGGGTGAAGGCGACAATCCGGGTGGAGCCGTCGATGGTCTCAGCTGCCGTCGAAAGGTCGAGGGCGCCGTCGTCCGTCACCGGCAGGTAGCGCAGCGTTGCCCCGGTGCGGAGGGCGAGTTCCTGCCAGGGGATGAGGTTCGCGTGGTGTTCCATCTCGGTGACGACGATGTTGTCACCGGCTTTCAGCGCGAAGCGTTGAGCGGCCTCTCCCCCGCGGCCCAGCGAGGCGTTGGAGAACGCGTAAGCAACCAGGTTGATGGCTTCGGTGGCGTTGGAGGTCCACACCAGCTCGTTGCTGTCCGCTCCGATGAAGGCGGCCACGACGTCGCGGGCGTCTTCATAGGCGTACGTTGCCTCAACCGCGAGCGAGTGGGCGCCGCGGTGGACGGCCGAGTTGCGCTGTTCGTAGAACTCCTGCTCCGCTTCCAGCACGCTCACGGGGTTCTGCGACGTGGCTCCCGAGTCCAGATAGATGAGCGGATGGCCGTTGACCTGCTGGTCGAGAATGGGGAAATCGTTGCGGATGCGCAGCGCCTCATCGTTTCCAAGGGCAGGCTGGGCCCGCTGCAGGTGGGCAGGAGTTCCGATCACGGACACAGTGCGCTCCTAGCGCTTCAGGGACACAATTCGCGCTGCCCTCTGCTCAGGACGGGCAACACCCAATTGTTTCACGCGCAGCGCACGGAATCCGTACATCTTTGCCCCGGGCCCTTCACATCAGGGCCTGTCAGGCGTGCAACACGCCGTGGAGCTGGCCCAAAGGTGCACAGATTCCGTGGTCATCGGCGAGCAAGCCCAGGAGGTAATCTCCGTAACCACTCTTGGCATAGGCCGCCGCGGCCACCCGGAGGTCGTCGTCGTTGAGGAATCCCTGCCGCCATGATGTCTCTTCCGGGCAGCCGATCGAGAGTCCCTGACGCTTCTGCACCGTCCGAATGTAGTCAGAGGCATCGAGGAGGCTATCGAAGGTGCCTGTATCCAGCCACGCCGTGCCTCGCGGCAGGATCTCCACGTGCAGCTTCCCCGCCCGCAGGTACTCCATGTTCACGTCAGTAATTTCCAGTTCGCCGCGCGGTGACGGCTGGAGGTGCCGTGCAATCTCGACGACGTCGTTGTCGTAGAAGTAGAGTCCCGGCACAGCGTAGTTGCTCTTGGGAGCCAGCGGCTTCTCCTCGAGCGAAACAGCCATGCCGATCTCGTCGAATTCGATCACACCGTAGGCGCACGGGTCCGCCACCTGATAACCGAAAACGGCGGCGCCGTCGAGCCCGCCGAAGCGTTGGAGCTGGGTTCCCATGCCCTGCCCGTAGAAGATGTTGTCGCCCAGCACCAGCGCTACAGGACCCGATCCAATATGGTCCGCCCCGAGCACAAACGCCTGGGCGAGCCCCTCGGGCGCAGGCTGCTGCGTATAGGTCAGTGAGATACCGAACCGGGAGCCGTCGCCGAGGAGCCTTTCAAACTGTCCGGCATCCTGCGGGGTGGTGATGATCAGGATGTCGCGGATCCCGGCAAGAATCAGGGTGGACAGCGGATAGTAGATCATCGGTTTGTCGTACACGGGGACCAGCTGCTTGCTGATGCCATGGGTGATGGGGTGGAGCCGTGAGCCGGTGCCCCCGGCCAGAATGATGCCCTTCATGATTCTTTCTCCTGTTCACCTGGTGGTGTGGCTTTGGGGATGATTGCTGCGGCGATGTGCGGACCCAGAAATGTTGAATAGGCGATGGTCAGGTGGCTTGTGTCCGTCCGGACCGGGATGCCGTCCACGAATCCGGGACAGTCTCCGGCGTCGCTACAGAACCATTGCAAGGTGTCTATGTACTCAGCGCCGGATGTCTCCGCAGCTACTTTCGAAGCATCGCGGAACAGCTGCCAGCGCGTGGAGACCCCGCGCGTGCAGTCCGACGGCGAGCCGAAATTGGTCACGCATTCCTGGAGGTTCTTGCCCTCCGGCGGTGGTGCCAGCACAACAATGCGGCTGCCGCTGCCCTCGATAGCAGCGATCGTGGAACTCATTCCGGTCCGGATGGCTTCGGTACCGGCTTCCTCTGAGCTTCCGGAAACGAGGCGGTCCAACGTATTGTCCGCGTCTGCAAGGATCACAAGGTCCGGCTTCTTTTCGTTGATCGTCCTCAAGGCCCATTCGCGATGTTCTCCGCACTCCGGGAACGACTCGCCGCCGTCTTTCGTCACTGTCACATTGGCTGCCGGGCATTGTCCGCGGGTGAGTGCCTGCACGCTGTATCCTGCTGGCTCCAGAGCAGCGCGGATACCGGCCATCCAGGCGATGGCATAAGAATCACCGAGGACAACTGCTGTTCGCGTGGCGCCCTCGGTTCCGGTGATGCACTGCCCGATCGTCTTGCTGCTGACGTCTGCGCAGCCCGTTTCATTGACGTGGCCGATCCATGTTTCGGTGCCCAGTTCATTGACCGACGGGGTCAGTTCGGGGAACTCCTGCATCGCGAGAGCGAGGTCGATGGACGACCCCAGAGAATCGGCGTCCGAAACCGTTGGCACTCCCACCGCGTCAGGGACCGCTGATATAGCCTCTGCGGATCTGGCTGTGGACACGTTGCCGGGTGGGTTGATGGTCAGGGCCGCTACGACCACGAGCGTCACTGCGCCGTGCACGGCAATTCCCAGGTATCCCAGCTGGCGTAGCGGTTGGCGGTTCCGGCTGATCCAGCGGTCCTGACCCGGCAACGGCTTTTCAAGCCAGCGGGACCGCCGAATAGGGTCTTCCAGCAGGTGGAACGAAACTACGGAGAGGCCTGTCATCACGGTCAGCGCCACCGCCGCGTACAACGTCCCACGCTGCGGGAAGAAGGCGGGCAGGAGCATGATGACCGGGAAGTGCCAGAGGTAGAGCGAGTAGGAAATCGTGCCCACGTACTGTGCAACAGGGTTGGTCAGGACAAACAATGATCGTTGCTCGCCGCCGATTCCGGAGACGATGACGAGAGCTGCTGCTGCAACCGCGAAGGCCGTTGCGGGAGCAGGTACGCCGCTGTCCGGCGCGATGAGGAAAACGCTGGCAATAATTCCGGCAAGCCCGACGACGCCCAGGACTTCCCGTCCGACTTTCGGTATCCGGCCCAGCCATGGCACCGCGACAGCGATGAGCGCGCCTGCTGCGAGCTCCCATGCTCTGGTAAAAGTGGAGAAATACGCCCACATTGGCTGCGCAGTTGTCTGCCAGAGAGCAAAGGCGAAGGAGGCGCCGGCCAGAGCCGCGAAGACCACGAACAGGATCATGTTTCCGCGTCCAGACCACCGCTGTGTTCCACGGCGGAGCAGGCCCAGGACGATGATGATCACCCACGGCCACGCCACGTAAAACTGTTCCTCAACGGCGAGGGACCAGTAGTGCTGCAGCGGGGACACAATGCCGTCCGTCTGCCAGTAGTCCGTACCGCTGGCAGCGAAATGCCAGTTGGCCGCGAAGAACAGCGCCCACAGTCCGTCGTCGGCCACGCTGCGGCCCCGGCTGGAGTTGAGCAGGAGGAAGGCTGCGAGAGTTGTGAAGCCGATGACGACGACGGCAATCGGAATGATCCGGCGGATACGGCGTCGGTAGAACGTGGAGAAGCTGATACGCCCGGTTCTGCGATACTCACGCAGCAGTAGCCCGGTGATGAGGAATCCGCTGATGACGAAGAATACATCCACACCTATAAACCCGCCGCTGGGCCATTCGAAAAGGTGGGTGAGGACGACGGCGATGACTGCCACGGCGCGCAGCCCCTGCACATCCCGGCGTTGGTGCGTTTTGACCTGCTGATCGACGGCTGTCACGGTTGCATCCTTCGGGCGCTCTCCACCGTGTCTGGCCGCACGTTTTCGGGGTAACCGATGACCGCGCGCGCAACCTGCCGCCGGTAGATTTCAGGGTCGTGTCGACCGGCCGCGGTTGCGGCGTCAAGGACGGCGAGCTCGCTGTAGCGGGGCCAGTCGGCGCTGAGCTCGGCGACGGCGTCGGCCAGGGCGAGGGCGTCCGACGGCGGTACGAATCGGGTGCAGGCGTAGGAGCCTGCGGCTTCACGGAGACCGGAGGTGTTGCTGACGATGACCGGTCGTGCGCCGAGGAGCCCTTCAACGGCGGTGTTGCCGAATGGTTCGTCGAAGCGGGACGGTATGAGCATAATGTCTGCGGCCTCGAGGTGGGTCCATATGGGTGACTGGAATCCGTGGAAGGTGATGTGGTGTTCGAGCCCGTGGTCTGCGACGGACTGTTTGAGGCCTACTTCGAATTCCTCGTTTCCGGGGTAGACGGCTCCAATGATGTCCAGGTGGGCGTCGATGCTGCGTTGTGTGAGTTCGGCGAGCGCGTCGATGGCTACGGCAATGCCTTTGCGGTGGGAGAGTCTGCCGACGTAGAGGAGCCGCACGCCGTCGGTGAGGCTCTTGCGCGGTGGTGCGGGGTGGGCTGGTCCGGGTACGCCGTTGTAGATGACGGTGTCCCGGCCGTGTAGCTTTTTCCAGGTGCTGGAGAGTACGTGTGAGCTGTAGCGGCTGTTGATGAGTATTTTGTGTGCGGCGAAGAGGGGCAGGTTCAGTGCCCGTCGCAGGGCCAGGCGGGTTTGCGCTTCGGATTCGTGAACGTGGATGACGACGCGGCGTCCGGTGAGGCGGGCCAGGATGGGCCAGAGCGGGATGGTTACTGTGTTCACGTAAACGGCGTCGGGTTGCAGGGCGGCGAGCAGCTGCAGGGATTTCACGGCGGCGGTCATGGTCTCGCGGGCCAGTTGGATCAGGCCCGACGGCGTCAGCAGGGCCTTGCGCAGGACGGGGCTGGGGCAGATGCGGACTTCGGCGTCGCGGGCCTCCAGTTCTGCGGTAAGGGGCCCGGTGGCGGGCATGGTCACCACGACGCGTGCACCTGTTGCCACCAGACCCTGCACGCTTTCGAGCAGCATGCGGTCGGAGCCGTAGAGGTCCGCTGAAGGGTGGGTGACGAGGATCGTGTGCGCTCTCATCGCGGGGCTCCTGCTGCCGCTTCGGTGATCGGCTGCCGGGCGGTCATGACGGACAACGCCTGGCGAAGCGCTGTGCTGGAGGTGTGGATGGTGTACGGGAAGTAGATGACTTCCACGCCGACGGCCTTGAAGCGTTCCTCGAGGGCAAGACCTTTGGGTGTTCCCCGCCAGTCGTCACCTTTGAAGAACACGTCGAAGTGAAGCTGTTCCCACATCTGGAGTTTGTCCGGGATATTTTCGGCGACGGCCTGGTCCACGCAGTTGATGCTGCGCACGATATCCAGCCGTTCGGCCAGCGGAATGATGGGTCTCGCACCTTTGGTCTGGGCGCATATTTCGTCCGAGACGACTCCCGCTATGAGGTAGTCGCAGCGACTCTTGGCCTGCCGCAGGACATTCAGATGGCCAATGTGGAACAGGTCGAATGCGCCTGCTGCGTAACCTACCCGGTGTGCGGACATGGACTTCCCTCCAGAGATAACGATTTTGAAACAAAAGTGTGATTTACTTGTATGCGGTCTCAACTGAATCTGCCCAGGTAGTTGCCGCCCTCTGGCGGTCATGTCTTTGAGAGCCATCCCATGCGTCGTTTGACCGCCCCTTCCTCCCACCGACCAGTACTCCTGCGCCGGTTGCTTCCACTTGCCGCGGTCATCGCAGCTCTGACTCTGGGCACTGCGCCTGCAGTGAATGCGGATCAGCCTGCCGAGCCAGCCCACAGCACAACCGTTTCCACTACGACGTGGTCTGAGTCCGGCGTCCTGCTCCGTGACCCCATGACCCGTGGCGTCCGCTCCGGCTGGGGCAAGGCCCCGAACGGTGTCCGATATACCTCCAGCTGGAATCCGGCGCTCGCCGTCACGTCCGGCACCGGTACCGTGAAGGTCGCGAAACCGGGGAGTTCCCGCACTGTCACAGCCGCCACGAAACCGGCCGTCGACGTCCGGGCTCGCATGAGCCTTGCAGCAAAGAGCCTCCCCACCTCGGGCGGTGGTATCTACTCCTCGCTGCAGCTGCGCGCTGTCAGCAATGCGAACTATCAGGCCCGATTGCGCCTTATGCCGGGCGGGAAACTTGACCTGCTCATCGTTCGGGTTTCCGCGAGTACCGAGAGAGTTTTGGCACACACGGCGCTGCCATCCCGTGCCCGCGGTGGCCAGAACATATGGGTGGAGTTCGAAGCCTTCGGCTCCTCGAGTGTTGGCCTCAAGGCCCGGGCCTGGACTGCCGGGACCACCAAGCCCCAGTGGCAGATCACCGCGCGGGACTCCTCGAAGGAACGGGTGACCAAGCCTGGGTCCACGCGGATCACCACCTATATTTCCTCCAGAAGCCGGGCTGCCACTGTTGCGTACGACAATCTGGACCTCCGTACGTACAAACCCAAGACCGTCGTTCAGCCCGTTCCTGCACCCAAGCCGACCCCGCCGACACCGCAGCCCGCACCGCGCGAGCTGAAGGCTGGTTCGGTCCCCGTGGGCACGGCCGCCTACGCTGTTCCGGCTGGCGCCGTCGTCGTCTCCCCCGGAGGTAGCGATAACGGCAAGGGCACCGCCGCCTCGCCGTACCGATCCTTGACCCGGGCTGTCAGTGCGGCACGCTCCGGGCAGACCATTGTCCTGCGCGCCGGGACCTACCACGAGAAGGTCACGATCCCCGACGGCAAACGCCTGACAATTCAGTCCTACCCGCGCGAGGCGGTCTGGCTGGACGGCAGCAGCGTCGTCAACGGTTTCGTCAAAACCGACACAGCGTTCGTGGCCAGCGGATGGAAGCACGAGTTCGATTCCAGTCCTACCTACACATGGGGAGCTGCCGACGGGCACGAAAACGGCTGGACGTTCGTCGATCCGAAGCATCCGATGGCCGCCCACCCGGATCAGGTGTGGCTGGACGGCGTTGCCCAGCGTCAGGTGGCTTCCCGGAACCACGTGGTCCCCGGGACGTTTTACATCGACTACACAGCCGACAAGCTCTACCTCGGCAGCAATCCGGTCGGTATGACGGTCCGTGCGAGCACCCTGGAGAAGGCCGTAAGTATCCGGTCCTCGGGCACCACGGTGCGCGGCATCGGCATCCGGCGCTACGCTCCATCCGTACCGCACATGGGCACATTGACTGCCGAGCGGCCGGGCATCACGCTTGAAAACCTTGTCATCACGGACAATGCCACCACCGGGCTCGCCGTCGGTGCCGCTGAAAACACCATCCGGAACGTGACCGTGGCCCGCAACGGAATGCTGGGAGCCACTGCCACCTACGCGGACAAGCTGAAGGTCACGGGGTTCAGCGCCACAGACAACAACCGGGAACACTTCAATTCCTCGCCGGTGGCGGGTGGACTTAAGGTGGCACGCACGCGCGGAGTCAGCGTCACCGATAGCGTCTTCGCCGGCAACGACGGCACTGGCTTGTGGTTCGATGAGTCCGTTTACGATATGACCATCACCGGGAACAACATGCTGGAGAACAGCAGCCATGGTGTCTCTGTGGAACTCTCCGCCAAGGCCGTCGTGGTCAACAACATTATTGCGGGCAACGCCGGTCACGGAGCAAAGATCAACAACACCAGCTCCGTCCAGGTGTGGAACAACACCTTCGCCGCGAACGGACGCGCTCTCAACATCGTTCAGGACAACCGCCGGGCAGCAAACCGCAGCACCCCTGGACACGACCCGCGTCAGGCGTTCCCTGATCCGACCATGACGTGGATCAATGGTCCGGTGACTGTACGCAACAACATTCTGGCGGCCGCCAACTCTTCCGCAAACTGTCTGCTGTGTGTGGAGGACTACTCGCACCAGTTCTCCGCCGAGCAGATGAAGGTTACGGCCCAGGGCAATGTCTATCACCGCGTAACCAGTGCGGCCCCGAGGTGGAGCGTGGTCTGGTCCAACGGCGCCAGTAACCCTTCCGTCTTTACAACGGCCGCCCATTTCAGACGCGCGACCGGACAGGGTGGAGGCTTCCTTGAAATGACCGGCACCAGCCCGCTCGGCGCCGGATACATGCCGACGATGGCGGTAAAGTCGAAAGCCTTCTCCGTTGCTGTCCCACTGCCCGCATCCCTCGCAGCGAATGCTGGCCTGACATCCGGTGTACGTCATCTCGGGGCCTTCTCCCGGTAAGGCATAACGCCATCGCCGGTCCGAGACATCGACCTGCGATGGACACCAGCAGCGGTTTCGTGTTCGGGTGACGCCGGAGGGCGTTCAACTGCAAGGGCAATGGTCAGGAATACGACGAACATCACGTTGTCGCCGATCAGTCCGTTCTCAAGGAAGCTGCGCGTCAGGATGAAGACCAGGAGGGGCGTGGTCAACGAACGGAGGCCGCGTGTCCGCAGACTCCGGACAACGACGAACAGACAGAGGATGGCCAGCAGCACCGTACCGACGACGCCAGCCTGTGCCAGCATGGAAATCCAGCTCGAATCGAGAACCTGCTCTTCCCAGTACTGACCCTTGACCGCCACGGTCTTCACGGCGAGACCGGACCCGATCCACCGCTCCCAGGTGTCTCCGGGTGTGTTCAGTACGGCTGCCCACGCAATGGTGCGCGAATTTAGGGTGGTGATGGAGGCGCCGTCATCCCTGACAGCGAGGTCCTGCACCGCGGTGCTGTACATGACCAAGGCAAATCCGACCGGCGTCAACGCGATGAGCCAGACCGCCACAGAGAGCTTCATCCGCCGAACGTGCAGGAACACGATGATGGACGCCACTGCCATAGCAGCCAATGAGGTCCTGGAACCAGTTGCCAGCAGGATCAGCGTCAGTACGCTGAACGAGACGACCGTCCAGAGACGCGTCCGGCCGAGCACCATGGAATGCAGGCAACTGAGGGCCGGCAGGGCGCAGAGCATCGCGATGGCATTGGGGCTGAGCGGAGGGAAGACGCCGGCCAGCCGTCCTCCCGCCATCAACCCGCCGATCCCGCTGGCCGCGGACAGAAGCCCGATAGAGCCCATGACGGTGAGCAGCGCCCGCAGAACGTGGCCGGCGGGATAGGTGCGGATGAGCGCCGACGTGGTCAGTATCAGCAGCACCACCCGGGCCGAGAGTACCCAGGCGGCTGCCGCGTCCCCGGCCGCCAGTGCCCCGACGCAGGCGATGCCGATGATTGCACCGAGCAGCAGAAGTGTGCCGCCGCCCATGGGTTGACGCA
The DNA here is from genome assembly GCA_947502645.1 of uncultured Micrococcaceae bacterium. Lineage (GTDB taxonomy): Bacteria > Actinomycetota > Actinomycetes > Actinomycetales > Micrococcaceae > Arthrobacter_J. Next base: position 206,495 of record CANNAD010000003.1, read on the forward strand.
CACGGCTGCGCAGCAGGGCGCGTCCGGCGAAGTAGAGGGCAGCCAGCTGGCACGCGGCTTTGGCGAGCACCACGGGATCAGCGCCGCCGTCGTAAAAGACGCCTTGTCGCCAAGGTAACAGGCTCGCCACAACGAGCAGCCACACCACAAACGGCGTCTCCGGAGTCCCGCGCCCTCCCGAGACCATCAGATCCCCTGGAGCCGGTGCTGGTTGACGGGCCGCAGTCCGTGGCCACGCTGGCGCAATGGCACGTCGAGGAGGACAACACCCAGTGGTGCCACGCCCAGCGCTTTGAGTTCCAGTGCGGCCCGGCTGAGCTGGACTGTAGTGGTGACGCCGTAGCTCGCCAAGATTACTACTCCGTCGGCAACTGGGGCCACCAAAGACGTACCGATTGGATTCGGATGGTAGCCCGTGTGTGTGACGACGATGTCGAAGTTGTCGGCGATTTCCTTCACAACAGTTCCCGCCCGTCGCGCGACGTCCACGTCTAACGGACTGGTGGTGTGGACCCCCCGCGGAACCACGGTCAGCGCTCCGCCATCGAACGCGTAGGAGGCCTCCGGAAGGCACGCGTCGTGGGCGAGAATCTCAGCGAAACCAGGCTCTCCCGCGTGGTCGGGAAACGCGGGCTCACCAGTCCCATCGATCTCCAGTGCGCACACGCTCCTACCCGTATCCGCCAGGAAGCGGGAACCGTCGCGGAGCAGTAAGCCGCTGCCCGCCGAGGGAATGTCTGCAGCCGATGTCAGCAACATCACCCGCGGCAACTGACCTGAAGTCTGCAGGAGAACCGATGTCCACAGTTCCCGGTAGGCAAGCTGGTTCGCTTCTGCGTATTTTTCACGTCGACGGCGCGCCGGTTCTGCCGCGATCTGCGCCAATACGGGCAGACCGGAAGCGTCGCGTACGTCCAGCGGCGACGAGATCCGCCGACTGAACCTGTAACGCGCGAGCGCCAGCAGAAGACCCACGGAAATGCCGGTGAGGGCGCCGAGCGCCAGATTCACCGTGACATTCGGTGACGTTGCCCAGTTTGGTGCCACTGCTGGAACGGCGACCACGGGCAAGACTGCTGTGGTCTGCGAGGGGCCGGTAGATTCGATGGCCTTGATGTGGTCCACGAGGCTGGCGGCTACGAGGTTTGCCAGTAGTGCTGCCTTGTCGGAGTCGCGGGCTTCTGCGGTGATTTCCACATAGACGGTTTCGGTGGGGTTGGTAGCCCTGACACTGTTGCGGATCTCGCGCTCTGTCATCTTGATCTGCGGGTTCGCGGCCACGGGTTCCAGCACCTCGGGGCTGTTGACGAGGTCGGGATAGGATTTCACGCGCTGCATGCTGAATTGGGAATTCTCGTATGAGGAGCTCGTTCGGGAATCTGCGCTGATGAAGACCAATGCACTGGACTCGAAAACCTTCGGCATCTTCCAGCTCACCAGCGCAGCTGCATCAACGGCCAGGAACACCGCGAATGCAATAATGAGCCAGTGCTTCCGGAAAGCGCGGAGGTAGTCGCTCAGTTCCATGCCCGCACCTCCCGGTACCACTTGCCCAGAGCTAGGACGAGAAATGCCGTGTTGGCCAGTGCCAGCGCCGTGTAGACGGCTATGAAAACGGGTTGGATCCACAGCGTCACGAATAGCAGGCACATGAGCCCGAAATCTGTGGGCAGCACTGCGAGCGCATAGAGCGGAGATGAGTGCCCTTCCCCCTGCAGAAGCGTTCCGTGGTTCCGCCGTCGTCCGCGCCGCAGCTGATCAGTGAGAATCATCGCGAAGAACTGGACGGTGACGACGGACTGGAACAGCAGCGGCACGAGCAGCCAGGCATCGCCGACGTTGTAGTGCTGCCACCAACACAGCAGGACCGCCACGTGGAGCGTGGCGATCTTCACGGCGTCCACGACGTGGTCGAGCCACTCCCCTGCCATTGATCCGGTCCCGGTGAGCCGGGCCAGCTGGCCGTCGGCCGAGTCCAGGGCGTAGCCAAGTGCCAGCAGCACGGCAATCACGACGGCGGTCCATGCCGCGGGTGCGTGAAGGGCCAGGAGGAGGATGGCCGAGAACGTACAGACGGCGCTGAGGAAGGTGACCTGGTTGGGTGTCATTCCGCGTGCGTATGCTGCTGCAGCGAGGTATCTGCCTAGCCGTCGGTTCACGAACCGCGAGTAGGCGGGCGCGCCCTTGGATGTCTTCTGCGAGCCGCCAAGATCAAGTAGTGCTTGTCTGTACAGTGGCGGAGCCCCAGCTCTCGTGGACATTGTCTACTCCTTGTAGTGGCGTTCCGCCAGTACGGGCCTGGCAGTTGGTAATTGGTGGGAAGTGTTTCGACGTACGGGTTGGGCAGACCATGCGGACCCCGGCCGTCGTCGTGCGGAGGGATTGCGGGTCGAGGCGCCGTCAACCAGGTGTTCAGCCAGTTGGAGGTAACCGTCGGCTACCTCATCCCAGGTGTAGGTCTCGCGTGCCCGTTGCTGCAGCGCGGCTCCGCGTCCGGCCGCCAGCTGAGGGTCGGCGTCGAGCGCTTCCAGCGGCCCGGCGACCGTGGCCGCGTCCTGGAAGTACGCTCCACCGAAACCGCCCAGCACCTCCCGGTTGAAGATCACGTCATAGGCGACGACGGCGGTTCCCGCCCCCATGGCCCGCAACAGTGACGGGTTGGTTCCGCCAACGGAGTGGCCGTGCACGTAGGTCCGTGCGTGCGCGTAGAGCTGGTTGAGCAGTTCCTGGTCCCACACCCCGCCGAGCAATCTCACCCGGGGATCGGCGTCGGCGAGGGTCCGGATGCGCGCACTGTGCTCTTCGGCGTAGGGTGCTGATCCGACGACGACCAGCGGTAGCGCGCATTCGCTGCGGTTGTATCCCTCGACGATCATGTCGACGTGGTTTTCGGGTTCGAACCGGGCGACGACGAGGTGGAAGTTGTCGGCGTCGAGCCCCTGTTCCTGGAGTTTGTCGGTGGGTTGTCTCTCGAGCACTGGGGCACCGTAGGTGAGCAATGTGGTGTCGGCTCCGAACTCGCAGAGGTAGTAGTCCGCGATTCCCGGGGCGTCGGCGATCAGTGCGTCGCCCCAGCGAACGGCGAGTTCTTCAGCCTGGCGGTAGTACTTGCGCCCCTTTCCGCCCCATTTGGTGCGGCGCCATTCAAGGCCGTCGACGTGGACTGCCACGGGGGTGCGCCGAAGCCGGCAGACGGGGATGAAGGGGGCGTTTGCTGCGTTGAACATGAATACCACGTCGTGGCGCCGCCCGGTGAGGAGGTGCAGGGCCGAGAGCGCCGTGTGGCTGAGCGTTTCGGCGGCCTTGAACCGCAGTGCCGGCAGGTGGATTAGTTTCATCCCCCGGTAATAGCGCGGCCGTTCACCCGCGGTGTTGCGGCAGTAGACGGTCACATGGTGTCCCTGTGCGGCGAGGCGTTGGCCGATCTCTTCCACCGCAGTTTCAAATCCGCCGTATTGGGCGGGCACCCCGCGGGTGCCGACCATCGCGATCCGAAGGCGGTCGCCGGAGCGGGGCCGGAGCGTCCTGCGCAGAATGTTCATCATGCTGTGTCCCCTGTTCATGGTTGTGTCCGCCCGACCCACAGGTTGTCCCAGAGCGAGTACACAGGTGCGTTGGTGGCGCTGCCGGAGAGGTAGGACTTGAACCGGATCCGCCCTGGAGCCTGCATTCCCGCGGTGTTCTCCGTGGCCGTGAGCTGCCACTGCACGGGTTCGTCGGTTCCCGCGGTCCAGATCTTTGCCCGCAGCGTCGTCGGCGATGTACCCACTGCCTGGACCCGGAGCGTGAGCTGCTCGTCGGGCTGATAATCAAGCCCGGAAATCACGGTCTCGTTCGTCAGGTAGGTTTCCCCGCGGTTAAGGCTGACGGCAATGTCTCCGTTGGCCTGGAACCGGACTTTGGCCAGATACGCGCCCACACCGGCAACATCCCGAACCATCACGTAGTCGTAGATGCCCCCGCCTGTCGCGTTTTTGTCATTACCCAGGTCCACCCGGATCTCCGTGTCAGTCGCAGAGACCGAGTCCACATAAACCGAAGGTCCCGAACCCGGGCCCGCCATACGGATCCGGCCCACGCCGTCGGCCACGGTGAAGTTCGACGACGATCCCGGATACCCGTAGGCGCCGCCGGTTTCGGCCGACATCCAGCCATTTGTTGCCGTCCGGGTGAAGGAGTCCTCCACGTAGGCCGCCGGCTCCGGCTCGGGCTCAGCCACCGTCACCGTGACGGTGATTGTGTCCGTGCCGCCGGAGTTGTCCGTGACCGTCAGCGTCACCTCGTGGTCGCCGGGTCCGGCGTAGACGTGGGACGCACTGACCCCGGTGGCGCTGGTTCCGTCGCCGAAGTCCCAGGCGTACCCGGTGACCGTGCCGTCGGAGTCGCTGCTCGCCCCGGCGTCGAACGTCGCCTCAAGGCCGTCGACGCTCGCGGTGAACTCAGCTGTCGGCAACGCGTTGCTGATGCTGGCCTGCGCGCTCGCGGTGGCGGTCTGCCCGGCAGCATCGGTCACGGTCAGCTCCACGGTGTACGTGCCGTCGTCGCTGTACGTGTGTTCCGCGCTCGGTCCGGCGGCCATGGTTCCGTCGCCGAAGTCCCAGGCGTAGTCGGTGATGTTGCCGTTGGCCGAACTGGATGCGCTTCCGTCAACGGTGATGGAGCGTCCCGTGATGGCGGTGCTGATCGTTGCGACCGGTGCGCTGACCTCGTCCACCAGGATTTCCTGGCTGACGGTGCCCTCTCCGCCAACGTTGTCGGTGACGGTGAGGACCACCGTGTACTGGCCCGCATCCGCGTAGGTGTGCGACGGAGTCTCCCCGGTTCCGGTGGTTCCGTCGCCGAAGTCCCAGGCGTAGGCGGTGACGCTGCCTGCCGGTGCAGTGGATCTGCTGGCGTCGAAGGTCGCCACGCTGCCGGACACCGAGGAGGTGAACGACGCCGTCGGCAGGCCGGGTGCCGGCGCTGTCACGGTGACGTCGACGGTGCTGGTAGCTGTTGCGCCCCGGTTGTCAGTGACCGTCAGGGTCACCGGGTACGTTCCGGCTTCCGGGTAGGTGTGCGACGTCGTCGCTCCGGTTGCGGTGGTTCCGTCGCCAAAGTTCCAGGTGTAGGACTCGATGGTGCCGTCCGGATCCGTGGATCCTGTGGCGTCCGCGTTGACGGTGAGGTCCTGCACCTGCGAGGTGAACGCTGCGGAGGGCCCTTCGTTGGCCGGTTCAACGGTGACGGAGGTGGCTGTGGTGCCTGTCGCCCCGAGAGCATCCGTGACGGTCAGTGTGACGTCATAGGTGCCGGCCGCCGCGTACGAATGCGTGGCGGTCTGACCGGTCCCGGTGGTGCCGTCGCCGAAGTTCCACGCCCAGCCGGTGACCGCGCCGTCCGGATCAGTGGAGCCGCCGCCGTCGAACGTGACCTCAAGGGCCGCGATGTCCGCAGACATGTTCGCCGTGGGCGCCACGTTGGTCACGGTGATGTCCTGAGTGACGGACGTCGAATCCCCGTCATCGTCGGTTGCCCGCAGGGTCACCGCGTAGGTGCCGTCAGCAGTGTAGGTGTGCGACGGCGATACGCCGGTTCCCGAGGTACCGTCGCCGAAGTCCCAACTGTAGGCAGCAATGGTTCCGTCAGTATCGGTTGAGCCCAATGCATCAAACGATGCCGCCAGCCCGGTATTCGCCTGGGTGAACGACGCCGTGGGGAACTGGTTCGCAGGCTCCGTTGTCACCTCGCGGGACAGCGTGGTTCTGGCGCTTGCGTCGTCGGTGACCGTGAGCTTCACCGTGTAGGTGGCGACGTCGTCGTACAGGTGCTGGATGCCCTCACCTGTCCCGGTGCTGCCATCCCCGAAATCCCAGTCCCAGGTGGTGATGGAACCATCCGGGTCGCTCGATGACTGGCCGTCGAAGACAACGTTCTGCCCATCCACTACGGTCTCGAAGGCCGCGACCGGGTTCTGGTTCACCTCGCCGCCGAACGCGTAGTGTGCGTTCACCCGTTCGTGGCTGAGTTCGTGGCTGTAGACAGCTGCTTCGTCGATGTCGCCGTTGAACCAGGCGCTGGACGAACCCCAGGTGCGGTCCCCGCCGATCCGCCAGTACCCGGTGTACGCTTCCGCGTTGGTCTGCGGATGGGTGCCGGTAAGGACGCTGTCGACGTAAAGTTTCATCCCGCTGCCGGACTGCGAGGCGACAACGTGGTGCCAGCCGCCGTCGTTGAATGCCCGGTCAGTGGTGATGGTGTTCATGGCGCCGGTATAGGTGCCGAAGACCAGCTTGCCGTCGTCCTGCATGTAGACGTGGCGGTCGTAGCTGCTCGAGAGCCCCGAGTTCGACCTGCCGAACCCGATGATCTTTCCGCCCTGGTCGGTGGTGGTTCTGAACCAGGCCTCCATGGAGTAGACCCCCGGGTTGGTGGCCGACTGCGTGGCCGCGGCCATGGCGTCTGTCCCGTTGAAGGAGAACGCCGTGCCGCCGGATCCCGGTATTGCGCCCGCTACGCCCGCTGTCACTCCGCCCTCGGTCCTGGCGTCATTGTTGGACAGGCTGACGTCGGCCGCTCCCGTGCCCTCTTCGTCGTCGAGCTTCCAGTAGATGGAAGGCTCATCGGCGTAGACGGCCATGCCGTAGGCATCCGTGGGAGGAGTGGGAATATCTGCTGTTCTGCCGCTCGCGTTGTAGTGATCGGCGACCGTCTGCCGGTCCAGCACCGTGGGGTAGATGGCAACTTCGTCGATGTCAGCGGTGATCCCGGTGGACCAGGGCTGGTTCGGCCACCCGTTCAGGTTGTCGTGACCGATCCTCCAGTAACCCTCGTAGACCTGGCCGGCCGTGGTGTCAGCACGCTGCCCCACGCGCACACCGTCGATGGAGAGGACCATGCCCCCTTCGCCCATGGACGCCGTGACCAGATGCCATTCGTTGTCGTTATAGGTGTTCTCCGTGTTCAGCGTCGCTGCCTGGCCGGTCCACACCCCGAACCAGACGCGGCCCGAGTTATCCATCCACACGTGACGGTCATAGTTACCCGAGGTGCCGTTACGCGAATTCCCGAAACCGATGATGCGTCCACCGAAGTTCGTGCGCGTCTTGAACCATGTCTCCACGGTGAACGTATCCGGCGCCGGCTGCGAGGTCCGCCCGGTCACGCTCGCCGAGGACGACCCGTCCAGATGGGAGGCCGCATTGCCCTCAACGGCCCCGCCTGCGCCGCGGCTCACACCGCTGCCGGCATCCGTGTCCGAGAAACCCGCGTGATCATAAACCACAGGGCCCGAGGGCTCATCCAGACGGTAGTAGGAGGAAGCGCCGTCGTTCTTGATCATTTCGGCATACGGGCCGGTCTGGGCATCGGTGATCGTCACCGGATCGGAACGGGGGCCGATGTACTGGTTGCCCCACGGGTCGCTGACCCTGATCCGGTAGGTGTGCTTTGACCCGATGGCCAGATCCTTGTCCACCACACCGAGCGTCTTGTCCTTCCACCAGATCGAAGCCTCGTCGAGGGACGCGATGGCGGTGAGACTGTTGTCCCGCAGAAGCTCATACGTGAGCATCTCGTCGTCGTAGTCCCAGGTGGTGGGCCATGCCACCCGTGCCGTACCGCTGGAGAGGGAAAGCACCGTCGGCTTGAGGTCCGGCGTGTATTCGGGACGCACCTTGTTCGGAGCCGTCTCCCGATTCGCAAAAACAGCCAACCCTTGCTGGTTCGTTCCGTTGACCCGGGTGAACTCCCCTGCCGTCACGAGATACGTGCCGTTGTTGTCCATGGCCCAGCCGCCCTGATACTGCCCCGTGTAAAAACCGGTGTTGATGCTGGGATACCAGTGCAGCAATGTGGGGACGGGCTGTCCCGAGTACAGGCTGTTGTTCGACGGCGGCGCCTGATCCGTGCCCGTGGGGTAGATGGTCTCGGCGAGCGCGCGCTTCCAGATCTGCGGATTCTCCTCAGGGAATCCGCCCAGGGAGGCGCAGTCATGGGCGTGCGAGACGCTGTACATGACCTGTCCCATCACGGTGATGTCCGTGCTCGCGCCGTAGCAGTTGTCCAGCCAGACGAGGTCTCCGCTGTCGAACTTCGCGGCGAAACGTCCGTCGAACCAGTGGCCGCCCATACCGTTTGCGGAGGCATACACGACGCCGTCGCGCAAGATCATGTTGGTCACCCAGGAGGTGTTGCTGCCCTGTGTTTCGGGAATGGGTGTGCTGGTCCAGCCCAGCGTTGCGCCGCTGGTGCCGTCCACGGCGCCGATGCCGATTTTCCGCTGTCCGTTCAGGTTCTGGAAACGGCCGCCGACCACCACCCGGCTGTTGTCTGCCGAGGCGAGCACGCCGTGAACGATGTCATCGGTGCTGGGCGCCCAGGGCAGCCTGTCAGCGTTGGAGCGTCTCAGGGCGGCGAGGTTGGAGCGCGACTCTGATCCGATACTGCCGAAGGAGCCGCCGATGTATACGGTGTCGGCGGTGATGGAGATGGCCAGGACCGTGCCGCCGACACTGGTCTGGAAGCTTTGCAGGCCGCCGGTGGCCAGGCTGAAGGCTGCAATCTTGCTGCGCGGCTGACCGCTGGCTGCGGTGAAGTCTCCGCCGATGAAGATCTGCGACTTGTCCGGGCTGATGTCCACGGTGCGGGCTTGCGCATTGAGGTTGGGATTCCAGGAAAGGATGGTTCCGCTGGGGATGTCGAAGGCCATGGCGTTGTTGCGGACCACTTCTCCGGCACCGCCGGCCGCGACTCCGTAGGGCCTGGCCCGGGTGAAGGCTCCCACGGCGTAGGCCGTGTTTCCGTTGACCGCGACGCTCCAGACAACACCGTTGATCTGCGGTGTCTTCAGCAGGTCCGCGCTGACCGTGGCAGGAAGCGGCGGGGTGGTCCCGGGTTCCCCGGCAGCCATGGCCGGCGTCGCGGTTGCGAACGCGGCGATCAGGGAGAAGGACGCGAGCGCAGCCAGCGCACGTTTGAGCAGTGTGCCGCGTCGATTGTTGCGGGCGGGACCGGGGGCTTGATTCTTATACATGGGTGCCCAACTGCCTTCCGTGCAGTGATGTTGCTGAGGTGGTGCCCTCCGGGACCCGGGTGAGCGGGGCCAGGAGGAAGAAACGAATGGCGATTCCGCCGGCGGCGGAGCCAACTGCGGCCACGAGGGGTGCCAGTGCAAAAGCACCGGTGAGCTGCAGGACAACGACGACGGCCGCCAGGGACACGGTGGTGTCCAGGAGCCGGATCGCGAAGACGCGGCGCGGCCTGGCCCGGACCGCTGCCAGGGCGCCGTAGGGAGTGACGGCCGCTGTGGAGGCCGCGTAGGCGAGCCAGCCGAGAACAGCTACGAGGTCAGGGTTGCTGCCGGTCAGCAGAGGTCCCGCGAAGGGAAGTGCGGCCAGCGCGAGGACCGTGATCGTCAGGGTCAGAAGGAGCAGGACCATGACGCCGCGGTCGGCCTGGGCGAGCATGGCCGTCATCGGCGCCTTTTTGGTCCGGGCGAATGAGGCGAACAGGTAGGAGGACATGCCGCCAACGCACAACATCGCCGGAGCCGCATAGATCCTTGCGATTTCGAGCTGGCCCGCAGCAGCGAGGGCCACGATGAGGATCAGGCTGAGACGGATGCCGGTCATCAGTGCCGGGCGCAGGGTTGTCTGTGCTGAACGCCAGGATCCGTAGCTGGCAACCGCGCGCCAGTCGGCATGGCGCAGCGGAACCAGGAACCGTTCCGTCGCGGGGCTCAGCACGATGGAACAGAGTGCGGCGCTCAGACGCCCCAGCCCAAACCCGAGAAGGAATGCCGCCAGGTTCAGTTGGCCGCCGGCTGCCGACCAGAGGATGAGGGTTCCCACCCCGAGCATCAGTGCGAGGGCATCGGACACCATGGTCCGGGTGAACAGCAGATTCGCTATCAGGAGCCGGCGCATGATCTCCGCGGTGATGAACGTTGCGGTCAGAATGCCCAGAAGCAGGGACTCCAGAGGCGACGTGAACCCGGTGATGAGGCTGATCATGGGGACAACGAGGGCCGAGCCCCCGCCGAGAATGACGAGCCAGACTTCCAATCCAGCGCGCACCGGGCGTGATCCGCGGTCCAGGACAGTCAGGGAATCGCCGACGAATCCGCTCGCCAGCGCGGCACAGAGTACGAGCACGCCGTAGAGCGCTGCCAGCTTTCCGAGGCCGTCGAGATCGAGTGTTCGCGCAGCGATGGTGAGCATGAGGAACGTGCCGACGGCCTGCGAGGACTGGGCGCCAAGAGCCCCCGCGGCTCCCCCTACGCTGAATGGAAGTGTGCCTCTCACGGAAGCTCTCCGGAGAACACTGCTGCCTGGTGGGTGCCGTTCAGATCGAGGTAGAGTGCGGCGTCGCCTGCACCGGCCGGCATCTGAAAGGCGTACCGGGCTTTCTGTTCCTGTCCGGGAGCCACGGTCCCGGACAGATCGTAGACGTCGACTCCCGAATAGAGCGGGGCAGCAGGCGTGCCGTCAGCACCGTAGGTCATCGTGGGAACGACGGCCGAAACATCGAGCGGCTTCTTCGACGTGTTCCGGACGACGACGTCAATCACCACGTAGGGTGCGCCCTGGACGATGCCCGCGCCTTCACCCTCCACAGTTCCATGGAGGAATCCGCCGGTGCTCACCCTCACGCCGTCGTCGTACGTGACAGGATGCCGGAAGTTCGCCTTCGCTGCCTGAACCCGGTTGGCGGCGGCGGCCTTGCCCCGCTCCACCAGCGGCGGCACTTTGCCCTTCGACTCGAAAGCTGGCCCTCCCCTGGGCCCGGTTGGATCGCCGGGCTCGGGTGTCGGCTTCACATCCTTGCCTCTGTCAGGCCTCTTGACCTGATCCGTAGCCGCACCATTGGGTGACGGCGCAACGTTCGTCTTCACGGCAGGATCAGCACCGGAGCAGGATGTGAGAATGGCAACGGCCATCAGAGCTGCGGCGATCTTTCCCGAACTGCTTCCCCAGCTACGCATCAGTAAGCCCCTTCCGGCTTGAGCATCACCTTGAGGGTGCGCCACATGATCATGAGGTCACCGGTGACGGACCAGTTCTCCACGTAGTAGAGATCCAGCCGCACGCTCTCCTCCCAATCGAGGTCCGAGCGGCCATTGATCTGCCACAGGCCGGTGAGCCCGGGTTTGATATAGAGCCGGCGGTGCGTGTGACCGGCGTAGGCGTCCACTTCGCTCGGCAGCGGCGGCCGCGGGCCCACCAGGGACATGTCTCCCTTGAGGACATTCCAGAGCTGGGGCAGTTCGTCGAGTGAGTATTTGCGCATCCAGGTACCCACCCGGGTGACTCGTGGATCTTCACGCATCTTGAACAGGACGCCGTTGCCCTCGTTCGCATCGCGCAGCTTCTCCAGGTCCGCTTCGGCGGTTGTGACCATGGACCGGAACTTCAGCATCCGGAAGGTACTCCCCTGCCGGCCCACCCGCTCCTGCCGGAACAGGGCCGGGCCCGCGCTGTCGCGCACCACGAGCAGTCCCAGCACCAGCAGCACCGGCAGCAGCACAATCATGGCCAGCAGAGCGGCGCTGATATCGATCAGGCGTTTGACCAGGTGGCGGCCGCCCGTGAACTGCGGCAGTTCCACATGCATCAGGGGCAGTCCCTCCACGGGCCTCATCTGGATCCGCGGTCCCGCAACGTTCGTCAGGGATGAGGCGACGACGAGTTCGGTGCCGGTTCTCTCGAGGTTCCATCCGAGTTCGCGCACCCAGTTTCCGCCTTTACGGAGCTGACCGGCCACAATGACGGCGTCGGCTCCGGAGCTCAGAACGGTCTGCTCAACATTGCGCAGACCCCGCGTCAGGGGTACGCCGTGACTGGTGGATCCGAGCTTTTCAGCGGCGCAGGGGCCTTCAATGACCGCACCGACGACGTCGTAGGCCGCCCCCGTGGTCTTGGCGATGCGGGAGGTGACGTACTCGACGTCGTGCAGCCTCCCGACGACGACCACCCGGGACAGGAAATGCCCGTATTCACGTTGCCTCGTCAGCCAGTTCCGCCAGATCCACCGGCTGGACACCAGCGCGAGCGTCCCCGCCGGAAAGGTGAACAGGAACAGCCCCCTGTAGTCCTGGATGCCGGAGAGCACGACGACGACGGCGAGCGCCCCGAACGTTGCGGCGCTGGCGTGGACGATGCGTTTGTACTCGAGGACTCCGACGCCGAAGACTCTGGCGTCGCGGGTCCGGAAGGCGGACATCATGCCGGCCCAGAGGAGGGCGGCCATGGCGGTGAACACGGGGGTGAGCGCGGCCTGTGCACCCTCAGCTCCTCGTCCCATGAGCTGTGCGCTGAGGATCGCAGCGGCCGCGATGATCACGAAGTCCGTGATGCGAAGCGAGGCCTGATAGCGCATTCGCCAGGGGACGCCAGTGACGGCATCCGCGCTTCCGGCGGTGGCTGCCTTTGCTTCTCCACGGAGCACTCCCGGCTGTGCCGGCAGGGGCGTCGTCGATGGCTGCAGCGTCCAGCCGGTATGGGGGACAAAGAACTCGCGGTATTCCGTCATGGCCTACACCGTCCGTCGTCTGTGATTCCTCTCCAGAGTGAGGTAGTTACCTCACCCCGGAGAGCCCCAGGTGAAAGAAAAGGAGCCGACGACGGCTGGGGACAAGCCTTGGTCTCGGAAGGCTCTAACGCCGCCGGCTCCGTCTGTGGCGGACGCACGTGGATGCAGGACCGTGAAAGGCCGGCTGTGGTGTGCGTCCGATGCGCTCTGCCGCCCGTAGACAGGGTGGATAGCGCGCTATGACAAAGAAAAGGAAGAACAAACATGTCGAGACCCCAATTATTTTTTACCCAGTGGAAGCGGTGTGGATGTGCTTCCTGGATAAAGCCTAGGAACGGCCCCGCACTGAATCACGAGTAGCGGATACCCGTCTTTGCGCGTGACCTACGCCACGGTCAGGGGTGGAGTGCGTGGGGACTACTCGCTTTGGGAGTGTTGTCGCCGGTTCGGGCAGGATCGACTACTCGAAACAGGGATCAACCAACGTGCAGGTCTTCGCGGCGGGCCACGCCCAGCTTCGCGAAAATCCGGTACAGGTGGCCCTCAACAGTGCGGACAGAGACGTTGAGACGCTCGGCGATGTCCCGGTTCGAGTAGCCCTTGCGCGCCAGCTGCGCAATATCCTTCTCGCGCGCGGTGAGTACCGTTGTGGTCCCGCTGACCACGAGCCGCGGCACCTGTGTTCCGTCCACGCGCGCCACCAGTTCGCGTATTTTCGGGTGGAGTGCGCGTGCAGCCCGCGAATCGCCCCGGTCATCCAGAATCGCGACGGCCTCCACCAGGCATTCTGCGGCCAGCAGGACGTAGCCGTCGTCGTCCGCCTGCGCGGAAGCAGCTTCCAGACGGGAGGGCTCGCGCGACAGCAGCGCAAGGCAGACATGGTTGAGGACCGCTGACTCCCGGCCCTCCGATTCCCCTGTGAGCGCCGCGAGCCGGGGAAGTCCCTCGCTGTCGCCGAGGTGGAAGGCCATCTCCAGCGCCTGGGCTTCGATGGAGGATATGTCCAGCTGCCGGGCGCGTTCGGCAACACCATGCAGGGCCGAGATACTGGAGACCACGCCGTACTCCACGGAGGAGGCCGCTGCCGAACAGGCATCCACGAGCAGCCGGTTACGGCAGGAACCCTTCCCGTCCAGTGCTTCCAGCTCACGCCGGTAGGCCTCCGCCACCGCCTCATCGCCCCGCAGAAACGCCGCGTACTGCGCCAGCCCGGTGGCCAGCGGAAGTAATTGCGCGACGTCGGATTGCTTCAGGGCCTCGACGGCCAGGCGGAAGGAATACAACGATCTCCCAGCCCTCCCCTGCCTCAGATGGATGAGCCCGGCCAGGAGGTCTGCGGTTCCGCCCAGGTAGATGATTCCGCGTTGTGTGGACCCGATGTGCTCTCCGATGACGCGGGTCAGTTCCCGCCACTCTCCGGCTTTGAGCAGCGCCAGCCCGTGACGGATCACAACAAAATCTGAATACGGGAGGAACCTGGCTCCGTGCGATGCGATCAGGTCGAGGGCGCGCTGCCCCGCTCCCACTCCCTGTGCAGCCTTGCCCGTTGATCCCCATGCCTCGGACAGAAGCGCAAGAGCCAACACCCGCAGCTCATCGCTGCACGCCGGATCATCAAGCATCTCCGCGAGGGGCCCGACGGCGTCATGAAAGCGTCCTTCCAGATTTGCCTGATACGCACGCAGAGCGCCGACTCCGAACCTCAGGCCCCGGTCAACAACAGGCATTTCAGCTTCACTGGCAGTATCGCGGACCCTGAGCAGCGCCCGTTCCCAACTATCGGCCAGCTCACCCAGCGATGTTGCTGGCGCACCGGCCCGCTGCCTGATGTCTGCTCCGAGCAGGACGGCGGCTTTGGCCACCCGCACCCGTTGGGTCGTCTCAAGAAGTTCATCGGCAACCTCACGGGCAAAGCCCAGATTGTTGCGCATGATGAGGGCACGAACCTGCTGGACCAGCGCAGCCTCCCGATGTCCGTCATCACGTACGGCGGCGACAGCGCGCAGCGCAAACTCAGGGTGGTAGAGACGATTCGCCATCACCGCGGCCTTCAGCAGTTGAGCGTCCTCGATGGGCGCACCGCAGTCAAGGCCCCAGGCAACCTGCCGGAACAGTTGGCCCATGGAACTCCGCACAGAGCCTGAGTGCTCAAGGAACCGTTCCCTCAGTTTGCGGCTTCTGACTGATGGGGTGTGGGTTCGCAGCACCTCTGCGTAGAGCGGATGCCCAATATCAACGAGCGCCTCGGGAAAGGCACTGGACCGGATGAAACCGTCGGCATGCAGCGAGTCCAGGGCATCGGGATCCGCCAGCGAAAACAGGACGTTCTGTTCGATCGGCCCGGCGAGCGCTAGAAGCTCCAGGACTTCAAGTTCGGCGGGGCTGCGATGGCGCAGCTGGCTCCGCACCAGGTCGGTCAGTTCCGTTCCGGGCGCGGGCGGCTCCCCTGCCAACAGCCAGATCCCACGCCTTTTGACGATGTGTCCCAGCTGCCGGCCCTGATCCAGAAGATGCCGCAGGAACATGGGGTTGCCCCCTGACGCCGTTCCCATGAAGGTGGCGACGGCGGAGGTGACCTCGCCTTCGAGCTCCAACTCACAAAGTGTCTGGATTTCCTGTGTATCTAGACTGGTCAGGTCGTGGCGTGAAAGCAGCCCGTCCCGCCACAGGGCGAGAAACACCTCTGGCACCTCGGGCACCATTCGGCTGAGAACCAGTAATTTCGCTGCGCCGGAGACGGCCAGCTGCACGAGTAGCTCTGCGGACGCCTCGTCGACGGCATGGGCATCATCGACAACAAACAGAGTCATTTTCGTGGGGTCGGCGTTCTGGATGGGGGTCTCAAGAAACGCGAGCAACGCCCTGTGCACCACCAGTGGAGATGCTTCGCGGTCCAGTGGAAGTTCGCGCAGGAACGGACCGAGAACGGCGAAAGGTATGGCGCGCAGAGTCGCGTTACCGCTCACACGCAGTACTCGCACGTCGGGGTCCAGTTCTTCCATGACCCGTCGGGCAATCCGCGTCTTGCCAAACCCCGATTCACCGACAACGAGTGCCCCGTGGGACCCGGCATCGGTCACGGATTTCAGCACTTCGGCTATCAGGCTTGCACGGCCAGCAGATAGGTCGCCGGTAGCCCTGGATGTGTCCACCAGCTATCGCAGGACCGAGCGAAGTTGGGCCCGCCCGGACAAGTTGAGTTTGGAATAGGTGCGGTTTAGGTACCCGTCCACCGTCCGTATCGAGAGGTTTAGCTTGGACGCGATTTCCCTGCTGGGTGTTCCCTGCGCTGCGAGGTCGGCGATTCTTCTCTCGCCCGGTGTCAGCGCTTCGACGGGAGTGCCGGTATGTAGCACTGATTCGGCCTGAAACAGAACCCGGTCCAGTTTTCGCAGCGTCTCTCGTTCAGCTGACGTCCCGGCAGACTCCCGGGCCATTGTCGCGGCCGAAAGCGCCAGCGGAGCGAACTCCATGTCTAGGGCCGCCTGGGCTGACTCCACAAGTTGATCGGCGCAGTTGGCCAGCAGGGCGCCTGCGTACATTCCAGCGACCCTCGCAAACGTCCCCTGCTGCTTCTGAGCAGTCTGTGCCAGACGGCCAGCCAGCTCCGTCCTGCCAAGCATGACGGCGGCGGTGAGGTGAATGAGTTCAAGGGCGCAGACGCCCTTTTCTGCGTTCTCATCTGCACCTTCGAGCAGTTTCTGGGAAGCCGGTCGCGGGCCTTCCACAATGGCCATGCCCATCCAGTAGAGGTAGTCAAAAAGGTGCTTCTCGCACCACCCGGGATTCCCGCCAACGTCTTTGGCCCGGGTCAGATGCACCCTGGCCGCGAAAGCATCACCCTGAAGCGCATGTGCGTAGCCGATCGCCGCTTCCAACCTAGCTCGATAGAACACGGAATCGGGTGTTGTCAGCTGGCTGGTAATCGGCGTCAGGCGCTCGAGAGCCGCTCCCCCACGGCCTGCCAGCACATGCAGCACCCCCTCGGCGAGGTCGGCTTCGATACCGCTGTAGTGATGCGGGAGTTCGTGCAGCGTTCTCCATTGACGGACCACTTCGGCCGCCTCCGCCCAACGCCCGGTGATCACCAAAGCATTGAAAATTCCCGCCTGCGCGTTCTCCCAGAGCGCTTGGTCAGCCCGCGCGTCCAGCATGCGCTCGGTGATGACCCGCAGACGGGCCAGCCCTGCTTCCTGCTCACCCTGCAGGACGGCGGCTTCGGCCTGCCACGCCGCGGCACGTAGGCGCCAGGACAGGTCAAGACCGTTAACGGGCAACGTCAGCTCGGCCGCTGTCCTGTCCATGTCCTGGAACCGGCCGTCAAAGGCTGCAGCCTCGACCTCCACCGCGGTGAGACAGGCATAGAGCTCCCTAAGCCCTGCATGGTTATCGTCTGAGTCCAGGCGCTCCCGAACTCTCCGAAGGATGTCATCCCTCTCTACGAACCTGTGGGGATGGCGCTGGATGAGGGTGGCACGGAGCAGTTCCAGATGGGCCCACTCAACGAGGCTGTCAGCAGTGCGGACGGCGCGGTCCAGTATGTCGATTGCGCTGGTTGAATCGCCCGACAGGACATGCGCGTGGGCTTCTTCCAGCGCGACGGCGGCGCTCCAGTCCTGCACGGGAACGTTCCGGAGAAACCAGAGAGCATTCTCCGGGTCTCTACGGTTATTGGCTTCCTGGGCAGCAACGGCAAGTCGCTCTGTGGGCACGGGGCTCCCGCATTCCACTCGCCAGCCGACGAATTCCATCTGCCACGAGATCTCCTCGGTGAACTCCGGGCACTCGTGGTTCACCCTGTCTCGTAGCAGGCGGTGCTTCCTGCCCAGTGGAACAGCGGCCCGGACCGCCCGGGCGAGCCGGCGGTCAGCGAGCCTGGCCAAGGCAGGATCGGAGCGGTCAAAAGTGATGAGTCCGTCTTCCTGCAGAGTATCGAGAAAGTGCTGCTCTGCCAGATCGAGCAGACAGGCCAGCGGAAGACCTCCGGTCAGCGCGAGCAGCTCGATGACTTTCTGGCTCTCCGGCCCATAGCGGCGCAGCCTGCTCACCGCAGTTTCGGCGAACCGATGACCGAATGACGGGTGCCCAGAGGTCATCACCCAGGTCCCTTCGTCATCGGGAACGAGGTGTCCACACTCCACGAGTTCCTGGGTCATCGCCTGAACGTATAGCGGGTGGCCGTTGCTGCTGGACCAGACAAAGTGAGCGGCCGCGGCGGAGACCTGGGCGTCAAGGGCACCACCGAGGACTTGCCGGACTCCATCGAGTGTCAGGGGTGGGACGTCAAAGCGGTTCAGGTATCCGTCGCGCCACAATTCGCAGATTTCCTCCGGGGCACGGTTCAGTGTTTCGCAGATGACGAGGAGTTTCACGAACTCTACCCGCGCCAACTGGGCCAGAACTGAAGCCGACATCTCATCCAGTTCCTCTGCATTGTCAATGAGGATCAGTACTGGTGTTTCGGCGCTGGCGGCAAGGAAATGCTCGAGGGCGAAGACCACGCGCAACGGATTTTCGGCGGCGTCTGGCTCCAGATGGCATAGCAACGGGTTGAGGGCGCCGAGCGGCATCCGATGCATTGACGCCGATGCCCGGATGTGGATAACGCGGGTGCGGGTAGGGAGATCACGGAGCACACGGTTCGCCAGCGTGGTTTTACCGACGCCGGAAGGGCCCGTCAGCAGGAGTCCCCCGCCATCACCCGATTCAAGTGCTTCACACACGCGCCGTATCAAGTTGTCTCGGCCCCCGACTGGCCATGCCCCAAGTACCATTGACTATCCCACTAGTAGCCCCTCTGCTGTCCTGACCGGACGGGCCAGGTGGATGTGCAGAGCGGTGAGATGACTCGCCCCCCATAAGACGACTTATGAGGGAGAGAATACGTCGGAGCACCCCCACTCGGGGGCATTGTTATCATATCGTGATGTTAATTGGCTCTTCCCAATTGAGGGTGTAACTGCCTTGATGGAAGTGGCGCGTTGATCGGTGTGGCGTGGCTGTGTGGGGAAGAAGGCCTTGGGAGAGAATCGGGTTATCTACTTCCTGATCTTCTACCGCAAGGCCCTCGTGTTCAACGCTACCTTCACTGCCCCAGACCTGACTACATTCACTGGCTTGGACGGCCTTGGTGTCGAGGTGATCGGCCAACGACTATTACCACGGATTGTGCTCACGTCTGGAGACAGGACACACGTTCAGTGGCTGAGCCTCGGGCGAAGATCTCCCGTGGCGGGCTGGCTTGGTCGCTGGCGGGCATCGTGTGCCAGCACTTGTCGATGTCCCGGATCGCCGAGGCGCTGAACGTGCGCTGGTCCACCGCCAACAACGCCGTCCTAGCCGAGGGCAGGAGGCTACTGATCAATGACCCCCACCGGTTCGACGGTGTCCAGGTCATCGGCGTGGATGAACACGTCTGGCGTCATACCCGGCGCGGGGACAAATACGTCACCGTCATCATTGACCTGACCCCGGTTCGTGAGGGCACCGGGCCCTCAAGGTCGTTGGATATGGTCGAGGGCCGCTCTGGACCGGTGCCGCCAACGCGTGCAGCAGCAGGCCACCGGGCATCGCGGGCGCAAAGGTGATCCGCTCTACGGGATCCGCAGGACCCTCCATACCCGGGCAGGACTACTCACCGAGAAACAACGCAAGCGACTCGAAGAAGCCTTCGCCACCGAGGATCACGTCGCTGTCGAAGTCACCTGGAGCGTGTACCAGGACATGATCACCGCTTACCGGCGCTCGGACCGGGCAAAGGGCAAGGAACACATGCAAAAACTCATCGATCAAATCAGCCACGGCGTACCTGACGGGCTCCTCGAAATCCGTGCCCTGGGAAGGACACTGAAACACCGTACGACAGACGTGCTGGCCTTCTTCGATAACCCCGGCACGTCCAACGGCCCCACCGAGGCCATCAACGGCCGGCTCGAACACCTGCGCGGCATTGCCCTCGGCTTCCGAAACCTCACCCACTACATCGCCAGATCACTCCTCGAAACCGGAGGATTCAGACCGCACCTACACCCCTAATTGGGAAGAGCCAGTTAAGTCCTTGAGGACTGCGGACCTATTTTGCTGGCACGGAGGACATAAAAAAGAGACCGACGCTGGGATGGGGGTGGCCCAGTCTCAGAGGCCGCCCAGCGTCGGTCCCGGTCTTTGGGGCCGCATTGGCTAATGAAATTCTAGCCTATCGGATGGAACTTTTGCTGCGCCTGTTCCAGGGACGCGGTAACAAGCATCTCGGCGGCATCTGCGGCGTCGGACAGGAGCATCGGAAGCTCCTTGTTCTCCACTGAACCGAAGTCCTTCAACACATAGTCTGCAGTGTCCATGCGACCGGGAGGGCGCCCTACTCCTACCCGAACCCGGAGGTAATCCCGGCTCCCCATGGCCTTGCTGATATCCCGCAGACCGTTGTGACCGCCCTCGCCGCCACCGCGCTTGAGTTTGATGGTGTTGAAGGGAATGTCAATCTCATCGTGGACTACAATGATGCGCTCCAGCGGAATCGAATAGAACCGGGCCAGAGCGGACACCGGACCACCGGAGACGTTCATGTAGGTAGAGGGCTTGGCCAGAACTACGCGAGGACCGCCAATGCCCAGCCGTCCCTCGACAACCGTGGCCCGAGCCTTGTGCACCTTGAACGACCCGCCCACACGTACGGCCAGCTCATCCAACACCATGTGGCCGACGTTGTGCCTGTTACGGCTGTAGCCGGGCCCGGGGTTGCCGAGCCCAGCTACAAGCCAGGTATTCTCTGCCATCAGAGGCGATTGCCTACTCGGCTTCAGCAGGCTCAGCAGCCGCGCCTTCAGCATTTTCCTCTTCGCCTTCGGCTTCGCTGGTGCCGAGGTCCTCAACAACCGGCGAGGACACGTTGACAATCAGCGTCTCAGCATCCGTGATCATCTCAACGTTTGCCGGCAGGATGACGTCCGAAGCGTGGACGTGGTCTCCAACGTCGTGGCCCGTGACGGTAACTACCAGGTGGTTCGGCAGGTGAGTAGCTTCTGCTTCCACGAGAACCGTAGGAACCTCGAGGTTCATGACAGCGCCCGGCTTCACTTCACCCTCGATGTGAACAGCAACCTCAACCTGAACCTTTTCGCCGCGCTGAACGGTCAGCAGGTCAATGTGCTCCACGATCTGGCGGACGGGGTCGCGCTGAACGTCCTTTGCCAGCGCAAGGTGCTCTTCGCCGTCGATGTCGATGGACAGCAGGGCGTTGGCGGTGCGCACGGCCAGGGTGGTGGACTTGCTGGGCAGCAGTACGTGCAGGGGATCAGCTCCGTGACCGTAGATCACTGCGGGGATTTTCTCTGCGCGGCGGGCCTGACGTGCCGGGCCCTTGCCGAATTCGGTGCGTAGTTCGCCAACGAGCTTCTGCTCAGCCATGTTAACTCCTGGTTTCCTTGATTCAATCAACAGCAGAATAGGACTGCCGTCTCGATAGTTTTGCCGGCACAACGGCGCAGGAAATCATAAAGAAACCATGCATTTGCCACCGTCGATAACGGAGTGGGTCGGTTTCCCGAGCCTCCCTCGCCTAGGCATCGCCTGCCAGTCTACCAGCAGGCGATGACCCTCGCGAAAATCTAGGAGGCGTTGCCGTCAAACAGGCTCGTTACAGATCCGTCGTCGAAGACTTCCCGGATAGCGCGCGCGATCAGCGGCGCAATCGAGAGGACGGTCAGCTGTGGGAATCGCTTCTCCGAGGGGATGGGCAACGTATTGGTCACCACAACCTCCCGCGCACCGGACTCCGCTAGACGGCGGGCTGCGGGGTCAGAGAAGACGGCGTGCGTTGCCGCGATGATGACGTCCTTTGCCCCGGCATTCTTCAATACCTGGACTGCGCCGGAGATGGTGCCGCCGGTATCGATCATGTCGTCGATGAGCACGCAGGTGCGGCCCTCGACCTGACCGACGACGGTCTTGGAAACCGCCTGGTTGGGAACGGTGAGGTCCCGGCTCTTGTGAACGAACGCAAGCGGTGCCCCGCCGAGGCGGTCTGCCCACTGCTCCGCAACCCTGACGCGGCCTGTATCCGGGGACACCACGGTGACGTTGGAAACGTCCACGCGTCCGCGGATGTAATCGGCCAGCAGCGGAATGGCCATGAGGTGGTCCACGGGCCCATCAAAGAAACCTTGGATCTGCGAGGTGTGAAGGTCCACGGACATGATGCGGTCCGCGCCGGCGGTCTTGTACAGATCGGCAACCAGCCGGGCGGAAATGGGCTCGCGGCCGCGGCCCTTCTTGTCCTGGCGTGCGTACGGGTAGAACGGCGACACAACTGTGATCCGTTTGGCGGAGGCGCGTTTGAGCGAGTCGATCATGATCAGCTGCTCCATCAGCCAGTTATTCAGGGGCGCGGGGTGTGCCTGAATAACAAACGCGTCTGTGCCGCGGACGCTTTCGTTTGACCGAACGTAGATCTCGCCGTTGGCGAAGTCGTAGGCGGAGACGGGGAGCAGGTCTAGATCCAGGGCCCGTGAGATCTCCTCCGCGAGCTCCGGGTGCGCCCGGCCCGCTGCGAGAACCAGTTTCTTCTCGCCCTGAATGGTAATTTCACTGCTCATGAATGATCGCTTTCTTGCGTGGAGTCGGAGGATTCGGGCTTGGTCTCTGTGGCTGCGGCTGCCGCATCTGCTGCGGCCGTACCGGCACGCTTCTGCAAGGTCCAGCCCTCGGCATTGCGCTGCGGGGCGATGCTCAGGGCGAGCGCTCCAGCTGGAACATCCTTGCGGACGACGGCGCCGGCACCGGTGTATGCGCCGTCGCCGATGGTTACCGGAGCGGCGAAGACAGTGTTTGATCCGGTGCGGACGTGTGATCCGATGACGGTCCGGTGCTTGTTGACGCCGTCGTAGTTGGCCGTGATGTTGCCGCATCCGATATTCGAGTATTCACCGATCTCGGCATCCCCGGCGTATCCGAGGTGGGACAGTTTTGAACCCTTACCGATGCGGACATTCTTGGTTTCATAGAAGGCGCCGATCTTGCCGTCAGCCCCCAGGTCTGTGCCCGGGCGGAGGTAGGTGAAGGGGCCAACGGTTGCTCCGTCACCGATACGTGCGCCCGTTCCCTGGGTCCGCACCACGTGCGCCCCCGTGCCGACCACGACGTCGGTCAGCGTGGAATCCGGGCCGATGACTGCGTCCTCGTGCACCACGGTGGTCCCGTACAGCTGGGTTCCCGGCAATAGGGTAACGTCCTCGGCCAGTTCGACAGTGACGTCGATCCAGGTGGTCTCGGGATCCATGATGGTCACGCCTGCCCGCATCCAGCGCTCGGTCATGCGCCGGTTCAGTTCGCGTGCGAGGGCGGCAAGCTGGACGCGGTCATTCGCGCCTTCTACCTGCCAGCGGTCCTCGATGACGAACGCGGCAACCCGCCCGCCGTGTCCCCGCGCGATTTCGACGACGTCGGTCAGGTACATCTCGCCCTGGGCGTTCTCCGAGGTCACTTCCCGCAGTGAGGAGCGCAGCACGCTGGCGTCAAAAGCGTAGATTCCGGAGTTCACCTCACGGACCGAACGCTCCTCTTCGGTGGCGTCCTTGTGCTCCCGGATGGCCAGGACGCTGCCGTCCTCAGCACGGAGTACACGCCCGTACCCGGCGGGATCCTCGAGCAGGGCCGTCAGGACCGTAACTGCGTTGCGCCCCTCTTCATGGTGGTGAACCAGTTCCTTCAGCGTTGCGGCGGACAGCAGCGGGACATCCCCGTAGGTCACGACGACGGTTCCTGAAACGGGTTCCTCGGCGTCGAGGTGCTCCAGCCCCTGCTGCACAGCCCTGCCGGTGCCGGGCACGGCGTCCTGGTCAACGATGATGGTCTGCGGATTCACGGATTCGATGTGCCCCGCAACGAGGTCGCGTTCATGCCGGACGACGGCGGCGACGGCCCGGGGCTGAAGTCCGTAGGCTGCGTTCAGTGCGTGCCCCACCAGGGAGGCACCGCCGATGGGATGCAGCACTTTGGGAGTCTTCGATTTCATGCGCGTTCCCGCACCTGCCGCCAGCACGATGACCGACGGCGCTGTCGGGGTGCCGCCGATTGGCTCGGTGCGTGCGTCTGGGTCCTGATCGCTCACTGGGGGCACTCCTGCCTTTGTTGGACCGGTCTGCTTCCGGCGTCCGTCGGAGAAGCCGACACGGGCAATATTACCTGCGGATGCTGCCGGCCCCGGTCCCCTACGCGTTCCGCCCATAGGATTCGAACCTATACTCCACAGCTCCAAAGGCTGGGGTGCTGCCATTACACCAGAGCGGAATGTCCGTGGAGCCGAGCCCCGCGCACGGTAACCTAGTTTGCCACGTCGGGCGCCCTCCTTGCGAGTTGGCGCTCGGATGGCGTGATCCGCGGTCGATGGTCAGTCGCCCGCGGCCTCTGCGGCGTCGAGCCACTGTTCCTCGAGGGACTCGTGCTCGGTCTGGGCCGCGCTGAGTTTTGCGTTCAGCTCCGCCAGGACCTCGAAGTCAACGTCCGACGCCGATCCCGCCTCGGTCATCCGCGCCTGGATTTTCTCGATCTGGGCCGCGTTCTTTCCCAGCTGGCGTTCGATCCGGGTCAGATCCTTGCGGGCCTGTCTGCGGTCCGGTCCGCCCGCCGGCGTCTGGGCCGACGTCGTCGTCTGGCGGGCTGAACTGCCCTCTGCTGCCATGGGCGAGCCTGAGGAACCGCCGGACTCCATGCCGTGACGCAATTCCAGGTACTGGTCCACGCCGCCCGGCAGGCCGCGCAGCCGGCCGTCGCCCAGAAGCGCCATCTGATGATCGGTCACCCGCTCCAGCAGGTAGCGGTCGTGGGAGACCACCACCAGGGTGCCGGGCCATCCGTCCAGGACGTCCTCCACCGCCGCCAGGGTGTCCGTGTCCAGGTCATTGGTGGGCTCATCCAGCATGAGCACGTTCGGCTCTCCCACGAGCAGTCGCAGCAGCTGCAGACGCCTCCGCTCACCGCCCGAAAGCTCGCGCACCAGAGTCCACTGGCGTTCGTTGGAGAAGCCAAGCTGCTCCACGAGCTGCCCCGCGGAGAGTTCCCGTCCGCCCACATTGAAGACCCGTTTCTCGTTTTCAATGACCTCAATGACGCGTAGATCCTCGACGTCCGCGAGTTCCCCAACGTCCTGGGACAGAACGGCGGTCTGAACCGTTTTTCCCTTTTTGAGCCGGCCGGAATCCGGCTCGACCTCACCGTTGAGCAACCGAAGCATCGTGGTTTTACCCGCACCGTTGACGCCAACAATGCCAAGGCGCTCCCCCGGAGCCAGACGCAACGTGAGATCGCGGAACAGGGTCTTGTCTCCCAGTGCGAGGGAAACGTTTTCCAGATCCAGTACGTCCTTGCCGAGCCTGGCGGTGGCCATCTGCGTCAGGGCCAGGGTGTTGCGGGGTTCGGGAACGTCCGCAATCAGGTCATTCGCGGCCTCAATCCGGAACTTCGGTTTCGCCGTACGGGCAGGGGCGCCCCGCCGCAGCCACGCAAGTTCCTTCTTCACCAGCTGCTGACGCTTGCTCTCCACCACAGAGGCCATGCGGTCACGCTCGGCCCTCGCGAGAACATAAGCCGCATAGCCGCCGTCGAACATATCAACCACGCCGTCGTGCACTTCCCACGTCCGCGTACACACTTCATCCAGGAACCAGCGGTCGTGGGTGACGAGCAGCAGGCCGCCGACGCTGGGACGCCAACGCTGCCTGAGGTGTTGTGCCAGCCAGGCCACGCCCTCAACATCAAGGTGGTTCGTGGGCTCATCCAGCATGATGATGTCGTCGTCTGCAATCAGCAGTTTGGCGAGCGCAACCCGGCGCCGCTGGCCGCCTGAAAGGGATGCAACGGGAGTATGCCAGTCGACGTCGGCCACCAGCCCGCCCATGATTTCCCGGATCCGTGGGTTGGCAGCCCATTCGTGATCGGCCTGTGCGCCCACAATCGCCTCGCCGACGCCAAGATCGCCGTCGAGCACGTCATGCTGGTCCAGGAATCCGATGGTGACATCCCGACGCTTGGTCACCCGCCCTGAATCCGGTGTGTCACGGCTGGCGAGGAGCCGCATTAGAGTGGATTTGCCGTCACCGTTACGGCCGACCACACCGATTCTGTCGCCTTCCTCAAGACCGACGGTCACGCCGTCGAGGATGGTGCGGGTGGCATAGGAGACGCTGACATTTTCAGCACCGAGCAGATGTGCCAAGTGGTAGCTACTTCCTGACGTTGATTCCGGGCTCCCCCAGTTTACCGGGGTCCGGCTGCACTTCAGACGAGGAGCGCGCGGCGGCCCTCAGCAATACGGGCAAAGGCGGTTACGTCGAGGACCTCACCGCGGGCCCGGGGGTCCACGCCTGCACGACGGAGAGCTTCTTCAGCGGCCGCAGGGCTACCGGCCCAGCCGGCGAGCGCCGCACGCAGCGTCTTCCGGCGCTGGGCAAAGGCGGCGTCAATGACAGCGAACACTTCTTCCCGCGAAGCTGTGGTCTTCGGCGGTTCCCGGCGGGTGAAACGTACCAGCCCCGATGCTATTTTCGGCGCTGGCCAGAAGACGTTCATACCGATGACGCCGGCTTTCTGCATCTGCGAGTACCAGGCGGCCTTCACCGAGGGAACACCGTACGTTTTCGATCCGGGAGGCGCTGCCAGACGGTCTGCAACTTCGTCCTGAACCATGACCAGGCCGTGATCCAGGCTGGGAAAGCGCTCCAACAGGTTCAGGACCACGGGCACCGCCACGTTGTAGGGCAGGTTCGCGACGAGTGCCGTGGGCGGGTGCGGCAGTTCCGTAACGCGCATGGCATCGGAGAGGACGACGTCGAGCCTGTCCGCTGCTCCCGGGCGCATTCTGGCGATGGTGTCGGGCAGTCGTTCGGCAAGGACCGGATCAATTTCGACGGCGACCACCCGCGCTGCGGCGTCAAGTAGCCCCAACGTGAGGGATCCCAGACCCGGCCCCACTTCCAGGACAGTCTCAGAACCCTTCAGCCCGGCTGCCGAGACGATGCGGCGAATGGTGTTGCCGTCGATCACGAAGTTCTGTCCCAGTGTTTTCGTGGGACGGATATCGAGTTCCGCAGCGAGTCTGCGGATATCCCCGGCACCCAAAAGTGGCTGGGCGCTGGTATTGCCTTCGGATGTGGAGAGTTCAGTCACCCTGACATCCTAGTTGCAGGACACACTGGTACTAGAGCAGCCCCAGCTGTGCCGCGCACGATGGCCAGTGTCCCCAGCCGCCGCTCGAGCGAAGAACCTCGGCGGTTGCGATCTGCTCGGCCGGAGATGCCTCATGGGGATACGGTGCGTATTTTCCGCCGCCGGCTCCGAGCCAGCTGTTCAAACTGAACTGCAGGCCGCCGTAGTAACCGTTACCGGTATTGATGGACCAGTTTCCGCCGGATTCACATTCTGCAAGCGCCGCCCAGTTACCACCGCTCGGGCCGGCCTCGCCGGTACCCTCACCGGGTTCTTCAGCGGGCTCTTCATCAGCTTCTGGCTCTTCTTCCACAGCCGTGCCAACCCGAATCTTCTCGGGTACGGGTTCGGTCAGCACCTTCTCGCTGAGCAGTTTCCGCTTGACGGTCTTTCCATCGATCACGGTCGCGGAGTAAACAAACTCTGTTTCACCGGCAACGCCTTTGGTCTGGACCTTCGTCTGGCCCTCCGGAAGGGAATCGTCCTTGACCTTCTGGGTCGTGAAATTCACGGTCTTGGTCTCGGTGATTTCCTTGCCGGTCTCCACGCGGGTGATTTTCAGTGCCATACCGGCAACAACCGCCGAAGACTCCGGTACAGAAATCCGGTCCTTGCTGCCCAGCTTGACGTCTGCGTCAGCGAGGAGATCGGCCACGGTCTCCGCCGTCGTCGTCACCTCACGGTTCTTGCCGTCAGCAAGGAGAGTCACCGTCTTGGGGGTGGAAATGTAGAGGGGGTTCGAGAGGGTCACCAGGTCCGTGTCCAGCGATGCCGAGAGCCGGGATTGGCGTGCGACCCCCAGTTCGGCAACCAGATCTCCGACGGTGTCCGACGTCGTGTTGACCGTGGATTCGGCACCATCAAGGGTCACAGAGACGGCAGTCGCCTGATTGACATTGATCACCGTGCCGTCCTGAATGGCTGACGAGAGCGCCGGCGTCACATGATCGGCGTCGTCAACATCGACTCCAGCCTTGCCGAGAACATCCCCGACTGTTCCCCCGAACGTCTGCACAGTGCTGGTGCGGCCATCGACCGTCACTGTCACCAGCTTGTTGTTGCCAACGAATGCCACCAGCCCCAGCACGAGGGAAAACATGACCACTGCCTGCGCTGCGGTCATGATCCAGCGCTTACCTCTTGAACCCGCCACGAGTATCCATAACTTTCAAAGTCTCCGGGCACGGGGATTCACGGCGCAGCAACAAGCAGCCCCATGAGCTAGGCACGGGCAGAGCTGATCTGGGCGTACGAACGGAACGTCCTCATCAAGCAACCACACGCGCGTGGATTATCCGGAAAGCCTTCCCCGACCCCGGCTAATAACGTATAACCGTAACCGAGTTGTGACAATCCGGCAAACGCCTGTTCTACCAGCGGCCGTAAACAGCCTCGGTATTGGTACGCAGAGTGGAACACAGTTCGCCCAGATCCGAGCCAAGCGTCCCAGCCATCGCCCGCACGGTAAACGGGACCATATAGCTTGCATTCGGCTTGCCCCGGAAGGGGTGCGGAGTCAGGAACGGCGCGTCCGTTTCGACCAGCATCAACGCTGGATCCGCGATCAGCATGGCCTCCCGGATGGCACCGGCATTCTTGAAGGTAGAGGTTCCGGCAAAGGACATGTACCAGCCGTTCTCATTGCAGATCCTCGCGAGTTCAGGACCTCCCGAGAAGCAGTGGAACACCACCTTTTCCGGAAGGTTCTCCTCGCCAAGAACCCGCACGACGTCGTCGTGCGCATCCCGGTCATGGATCTGCAAAGCCAACCCCAGGCGGTGCGCAATATCGATGTGGCGCCGGAACGAGTACTCCTGCCGTTCAAGGCCCTCTGGCTCCGTCCGAAAGAAGTCGAGCCCGGTCTCGCCGATCGCCCGGACCCTGGGGTGCGATGCCATCTGCTCGATCTCAGCCAGCGCGTCCTCGAGCTCACCGCGCGCTGCAAGCAGCGGCGCCTCATTGGGGTGCAGCGCCACCGCACCGAGCAGGCGTGGTTCGTCGTCGAGCACGTTGACCGTGAAGCGTGAGGACGCGAGGTCGCATCCCACCTGCACGGCACCGCAGATCCCGACAGCTTCCGCGGCGTCGAGCGCATCGGTCACGGAAACGCTGACGTTGCCGTCCGCCATGTCCAGATGGGTGTGGTTATCCATCACAGGTACCGGCAGCGGTTCCGGTGCCGGCGGATAGTCAAGCTTTCTTCGCTCACCCTGCTTGTCGAAGGAACTGCGTTGCCTTCCCCCGCCCTCGGGCGACGTCGGCGTCTCCCCCTGTTCGGGCAAAGCATCAGGAGTACGGTAGGCAGCGGGAACCGCCGATTCAGTCAGGTTCTGCTCAGAGGACATGATCCAACCCTAAACTCTGACGACGGCGGGAGGGCACGGAACTATTCCGTAAGAAAGATAGTTGGGGTGGATAATGTTACTCCAGACACACACGTCCGCCCGCCAACACGGGCTGTTCGAAGGTAACCATGGGCATCCACCAGTACGACGACAGCACAGCCTCCCCCGCACTGCATTCGTTCCACGATTCCTCTGAACGTATTCTCGCGGCCATGGACACCGTCATCGACGGGAAGCCGGCGGCCACCCGGACCGCCCTGACGGTGCTGCTGGCACAGGGACACCTCCTCGTCGAGGACGTACCCGGGGTGGGTAAGACCATGCTCGCAAAAACTCTGGCGCGCACAGTGGACTGCAGTGTGACCAGAATCCAGTTCACTCCTGATCTTCTCCCCTCTGACGTCACCGGCGTCTCGATCTACAACCAGGACACCCACAGTTTCGAGTTCCGCCAGGGCCCTGTGTTCGCTAACCTCGTCATCGGTGATGAAATCAACCGTGCCTCCGCCAAAACGCAGTCAGCGCTACTGGAATGCATGGAAGAGCACCAGGTTACGGTTGACGGGAAAACCCACCGGCTCGGCGATCCATTCATGGTGGTTGCCACCCAGAACCCCATCGAGATGGAGGGTACCTACCCCTTGCCGGAAGCACAGCGGGACCGGTTCATGGCGCGGATATCCATGGGCTACCCCGATGCCCAGTCGGAAATGGACATGCTGGAGAGTCACCAGGGCAGCTCCCCGCTCGAGTCGATCAGACCCGTGGTCTCGGGAACCGATATCGCCGCCATGATCGGCATCGTCAGGAGTCTGCACGTCTCCACCGCCGTCAAGGAGTACACGGTGGCCCTGGGGCGCGCCACCAGAGAACATCCTCACCTCAAACTAGGCGCCAGCCCGCGCGCTCTGCTGCAGCTTCTGCGCGCGGCCAAGGCCTCCGCAGCTCTGCAGGGCCGCGATTTCGTCCTGCCCGACGACGTCGCAGGCATGTCCGATGCCGTGCTGGCACACCGCCTCATCCTGGACCGCAAGGCATCGAGCAGCGGCGAAACACCCTCCGGGGTGATCGCAGCAATTCTGGCGGCAACCCCCGTCCCCGCAACAACACAAAACCGGGCCATGGCCCGGCGATAGGCAGGGGCTGACCGTCGTGAATCTCCTGGCGCGGCTCCCGGGAAAAACGCTGACCCCCAGAGGCTGGGGGTTCATGGCCGCTGGGCTCCTGGCCCTCCTGTTTGCAGATTTTTTCGGCCGGCGCGACCTGCTGCACCTCGGCGTCTTCCTGATAGTGCTGCCGCTGCTGTCCGTGGCTACGGTGACCCTGATGAAACCGCGGCTACGGGTTGAACGGCACGTGGAACCGCCGTCGGTGTCAACGGGAGCAACAGCGCGCATTCAGCTCATGGTTACCGCCAAAGGGCCCGTGCCTGGAACATCGCTCCTGACGGAGGGGCTGCCAGCCACCTTTGGCCGGGCCCCCACCTACACCTACGGCGCCTCACACAACGGTGAGGAAACGGCATCCTACGAATACCGCATCCGCTCCTCCAACCGGGGAATGTTTCCGTTGGGTCCGGTCGCCGTCGAATCCGCAGATCCGTTCGGCCTCGGACGGGCCAGACATACGGCCGGGCCTGTCGATCACCTCATCGTGACCCCCTCCCCCATCGAACTTCCCGCAAGCACTCTCTCCGGAACACGCGGACTGGAAGGAAACGCGGCCACCCGCCGTCAGGCCAATCCGAGTAACGACGACGTCATGACGCGCGAGTACAGGCATGGGGACCCGATGCGGCGAGTTCACTGGGCAGCCACCGCACGCCACGGCGAACTCATGGTCCGGCAGGAGGAGTCTGTGTCGACACCGCAGGCCACCATCATCCTGGATCGGCGGGAGACCAGCCACAACGGCGGCTACCCGCTGCCCGCTTCTCTGGCTGCGGGGCAGGTGCGAAGCTCGGAATCATTCGAATGGTGCGTCACCACGGCTGTTTCCGTTCTGATGCAGTTCATCGACCAGGGACACACGGTGCGTTTCCTCGACCAGGACGCCGCTCCCGCGCTCCGGAGTTCACCCTCCTCGCACCACGCGGATGCAGAAGAGTTCACCGGCCCGGCAGGGTTCCATGATGTGGCCGAGGGCCTCGCCGCGCTCGCACTCTCATCGCCGCAGTCGGATTCCACCGGCTCCCCACGGAACCGACGCTCCGCTTCCGCGAGTCCGCAAGCTAACACCACAGCGTTCGGGGAACCGCTGATGGACAGGCTCGCCCACCAGGCTATGCACGGGCCGATCGTCGCGCTGCTCGGCACCATGACAACCGAGGAAGCACACCGGCTGGCACCGGCCGCCGGGTATGGCTCCCATGCTTTCGCGCTCCTGGTCACGAACCGGCCGGGCGCCGCCCACCCGGTGCTCGACATTCTCCGACGCGCAGGCTGGCATGCCCTCGCCGTATCTGCGCAGACGCCCATCGAGGCCGCCTGGTCCTTCTTTGATGACCCTGCCCTCCCTGAGTCCGTCCGGGCCACAGCCCAGTCAGGCTCCGTATGACAGCGCGCAGCCATGCCCACTGGCTGATTTCCGCAGCCGTCGGTCTCGCCGTCCTGCTCTGCACCATCAGCCTCAACGGCATCATCGACAATCGTGCGTGGGTTCCAGGCGTCCTGACCACCGTGCCCGTCGTCCTTCTGGCCATGTCCCTGGCCCGGAGCCTGCGACTGCCCGCGCTACTGGCGCCCGTCCCCGGGGTCCTGGCACTCATCGCCGCGCTCACAGCGCAGTTCTCCCCCAACGCCAACGCCCTGGGTTTCATCCCCAACCAGGCAACGTTCCAGTATCTGCCCCTACTCATCAGCCGCGCGGAAAGCACCATCATGTCCCAGGTAGCCCCGGTGCTCCCCACGGACGGAATCCTGCTGATGGCCAGCGCGGCCGTGGGTGTGGTGACCATCATCGTGGACACGCTCGCTGTATCGCTGCGTATGCCGGCAGTGAGCGGCCTCGGCCTGCTCGCACTCCTCGTCGTTCCCGCCGTCGTTCTCCCCGACAGCATCAGCCTCCCCGCTTTCCTCGCTGCAGCAGCAGGGTTCCTCATCGTGCTCGGCACTGCACACGCCCTTGAACAACGACGACGCACCACTGACCGCACCCGCGGCGTGCTGTTCCGGCGTGGAACCGCCGTCGCCATCGTCTGCATGACCGCCACGGCCGTCCTCCCGCTGGCGATCCCAGGCTTCACCAGCGGCTCCTTTCCGCACGGCTCCCGACTGGACATGTTCGGCAGCGGCACAGGACTCAATCCGGTAGTGAGCCTGGGACGCGACCTCCGCAACCCGCAAGGATTCGGCCGCATCACGTACGCCACCAACTCCGACGAACCGCTCTACCTCCGCTCCACCACCCTGGAAAACTTCAGTGGCGACCGGTGGGAACCCGAGCCGCGCGAAGTGGACCGGCGTGCGGGGCTGGACGTCATAGGCGAAGGATCGATCCTTCGTCAGATGGAGTTTCAGGACACCACTCTCACCCGCATTACCACGGGAAGTTTCAACAGTCCGTGGCTGCTGACACCCTATGCCCCGCTCTCCGTCGACGGCATTGAGGGCAACTGGACCTGGGACCCCAAAACGCTGACCATTCTGGGGGACAACACGACAACAACCCGGCAGGACTACATGGTCCTCAGCATCGACCCGAATGCCACCCGCCGACAACTCTCATCAGCACCAGCCGCGTTCCCCGGCATGGTCGACGACCGCTTTTTTGCCGTCCCCAACGGCACCCCGGAGATCGTCAGCGACACCGCCCTGCGCGTCACGCAGAACAGGCCGAACAGCTACGAAAAAGCCCTCGCCATTCAGGACTACCTGCGCGGACCAGATTTCAGTTACTCCCTGGACGCACCAGTCGACGGCGGCTACGACGGCAACAGCATGGATGTCATCGCCGCTTTCCTGGAGGAGCGGTCCGGCTACTGCGTGCACTACGCGGGCTCCATGGCCGTTATGGCCCGCATTGCCGGCATCCCGAGCCGGATCGCCATCGGATACGTGCCCGGCACCAGTACCGGAGAAACAGTCCCCGGTCTGGGCGGCCAGGAGCTCAAAGAGTATTCCGTCAACTCACGTGACGCGCACGCGTGGCCAGAACTGTATTTCGAGGGAGTCGGCTGGGTTGCCTTCGAACCGACACCATCACGCGGCGTCGTCCCTGAATACGCGCAGGACGACGTTCCGGACGGCGGGGACGACGAACCGGATGCGCTGGACCCTCGCCGGGACCGGCCCGCCCCACAACCTTCAGTGCAGAGCGAGACCGAACCTGCCGTCGATCAAGCGGCGGGAGGAGGATCATCCAGCGGTCAGGACGTAACCTGGGTGGCCGTCGTCGTGCCGGGGCTCCTCCTTCTGGGACTGCTTCCCTGGGGAATCCGCCGACTGCGCAGGCGTACAGCGCTCAGGGGCGGCACCGCCGTCGCAGCATGGCAGGAACTTCGTGACACTGCCGTTGATCTTGGGCACCCGCTAGCGGTCTCGGACACGCCACGCACCTTCGCCGCGCGTCTGGCCGCACGCACGGACCTTGGTGACGCCGACGCCGTCGCGCTCCACCGCCTGCGCTCAGCATACGAAAAGGCTCAGTACGGCAAAGAACCGCTATCCGTCAGGCGCTCTTCGGATGAATCCCTGTGGCAGGACCTGAATACTGTCCGTGAGGCACTGACGAGCAGGGCCTCACGGACAGACCGCCTCCGGGCGGCGCTATGGCCGGCGTCCCTGTGGCGGAGGTCCTGAAGAACGTCAGGAAGCGGTGGGGTCTGCGATTCCGACGTACTGGGTGTAGAGGTACTCTTCGATACCCTCGGAACCGCCCTCGCGGCCGAGCCCCGACTGCTTGACTCCGCCGAAGGGAGCCGCCGCGTTGGAGACAACTCCAGCGTTCAGACCCAGCATGCCCGTGTCGAGGCGTTCGCCCATGCGCAGACCGCGGTTCAGGTCCCGGGTGAACACGTAGGCCACCAGCCCGTACTCAGTGTTGTTGGCCAGCGCTACTGCCTCGTCCTCCGTGGAGAAACGGACGATCGGCGCCACGGGCCCAAAGATCTCCTGCTGCAGGATTCTGGAGCTCGCGGGGACGTTGGTGAGAATGGTCGGCTCGTAGAAGTATCCGTCGCCGTCCACCGGCTGACCGCCGAGAACGCATTCCGCGCCGTCCTCAAGAGCGTCCGAGACCAGCGAATGCACCTTGTTCCGTGACTTCTGGTCAATGAGCGGGCCAACCGTGGAGTGTTCCTCCGTGCCGCGGGCCGGCTTCGTGGCGCCCATCTTCTCTGCGAAGCGCGCCGCAAATTCATCGGCCACGGATTCGTGGACAATGAATCGATTTGCTGCTGTGCACGCCTCGCCCATGTTGCGGAGTTTGGCCAGCATGGCACCCTGGACAGCTGCATCTAGGTCGGCGTCCTCAAAGACGAGGAACGGGGCATTGCCGCCGAGCTCCATCGAGGTGCGCAATACCTTTTCCGATGCATCGGCCAGCAGACTCCGGCCCACTTCGGTTGAACCCGTGAAGGAAAGCTTGCGCAGACGGTCATCCTTGATCAACGGACCGGTGACCTCTCCGGCATTCCTCGTCTGGATGATGTTCAGAACGCCAGCCGGCAGTCCGGCTTCCTCGAGCACTGCTGCGAAGAGCAGGGAGGTCAGGGGCGTGAGTGTGGCTGGCTTGAGCACCATGGTGCAGCCGGCGGCGATCGCAGGAGCGATTTTTCGCGTTGCCATGGCCAACGGGAAGTTCCACGGCGTGATCAGCAGGCAGGGGCCCACAGGCTTCTTGTTGACCAGCAGCCGGCTCTTGCCGTCCGGGGATGTGCTGTATCGGCCGGAGGTACGAACGGCTTCTTCGGAGAACCAGCGCAGGAACTCGGCCCCGTAGGTCACCTCGCCCTTGGCTTCAGCCAGGGGCTTGCCCATTTCAAGCGTCATGAGAAGCGCAAATTCGTCCGCCCGCTCTGTCACGAGCTCAAAGGCACGACGCAGAATTTCTCCGCGCTCACGGGCGGGCGTTCTGGCCCAGCCCTCCTGGGCGGCGACGGCGGCGTCCAATGCCGCTGCACCATCCTCCGCGCTGGCGCTGGCGATGGTCTTCAGGATTTTGCCGGTAGCCGGGTCCTCGACGTCGATGGTTGCGCCTTGGGAGCCGTCCTTCCAGCTCCCTCCGATGAGGATCCCGCCGGGGACCTTGTCCAGAATTTCCTTTTCGCGCTCAGCGGTGATTGCCACGTGCAGCCTCCAATAGTTTTTTGCCGTTCGGGGATGCCGGCTCTGGCCGGTTTTCTTTCAAGGTAGCCGGACGGCGGAAACGCTGTCCATGCAGATGTGCACCAAGGTTCGCCTTGGCTCTTGTGCGATAGTACAAGTACTCTACTGCCCGCGGGCCGCCAATACGGCGGCGTACAATTCCCGTTTGCTCAGCCGTGCGTCCTCCGCCACGGACGCCACTGCGTCCTTGAGCCGAATCCCGCCTGCCACCAACGTATCCACAGCCGCCACATGATCCGCAGGGTCCTGGGGAGCGTCGTCCGGTGCGCCCGCCACGACCACGGCAATCTCGCCGCGGACCTCATGGGTTTCGGCCCAGAGCAGGAGCTCCTCCAGCGGACCCCGGAGAACCTCTTCATAGAGCTTGGTCATTTCCCTGGCCACAGCAGCCGGCCGGTCGGCGCCGAATCCCTGGGCGAGCGCCCGCAGCATCACTTCCAGACGATGCGGTGCCTCAAAGAACACCATGGTGCGCGGCTCCCGCGACAGCTCTGCGAGCCGGGCCTTGCGCTCCCCGGGTTTCCTCGGCAGGAAACCTTCGAAACAGAAGCGGTCCGTAGGAAGTCCCGAGAGCGTCAGCGCGGTGAGTACCGCGGAGGGACCGGGAGCAGTGCTCACATGCAGTCCCTCGGCAACGGCGGCTTCGACCAACCGGTACCCGGGGTCCGATACGGAAGGCATTCCCGCGTCCGTCACCATGAGCACGTTGCTACCGGCGCGCACCAGATCCAGCAGTTCTGCGGTTCGGGTTGCCTCGTTGTGCTCGTGATAGCTGATGATCCGTCCAGCGGGTGTAATCCCGAGCCCCTGGAGCAGCCGATGCAGCCTACGGGTGTCCTCGGCGGCAATCACATCCGATCCCGCGAGCAGCTCACGCAGTCTCGCCGAAGCGTCTCCAATATTTCCAATGGGCGTTCCGGCCAGGGTGATTTCTCCAGCAGCTGTTTCCTCTTGCACCAACCCAGCTTAGTTCGCATCCAGCCCGGTAGCATTGATCCAGTGAGCCAGACGACCACCGACCCCTCCCCTGACGGGTCATCCGCGCCCCTGGCCCAGCGGGTCACTTCGATTCCGACGGCATTTACCGAGGCCATGCTGCGGCTGCGTCTTGACGGCCCACGTGCCACCCACGGGCTGCTGGTCTGGGCTGTTCCCGTGTTCGCCGCCGTAGTGGGTGGACTGCTGCGGTTCATCCGCCTCGGAGAACCCGATTCGCTGATCTTCGATGAGACGTACTACGTCAAGGATGCATACTCCTTCCTCATCTCGGGCTATGAGCGCGAATGGCTGGAGAACGCCAACGAGTCCTTCAACGCCGGCTCGCTGGACAAACTGGGGCCCGGCCCGGAGTACGTTGTCCACCCGCCCGTGGGCAAATGGATGATTGCCTTCGGCATGCTGCTCTTCGGTGCGGACAACAGCTTCGGATGGAGGTTCTCCGCGGCTGCCATTGGGACACTGTCTATTCTGCTCGTCGCTTTCGCCGCGCATAAGCTCTTCCGGTCCTCAGCCCTGACCGGCATCGCAGCCCTGCTGATTGCCGTGGACGGGCATCATCTGGTCCAGTCACGGACCTCACTGCTCGATATTTTCCTGATGTTCTGGGTCATCGCAGCCTTCTGCGCCCTGCTCCTGGACCGGCAGCAGTTCCGGCGTCGCCTTGCCTCGCTCATGGCCGGCTCCATCCCAGGCCAGCTCCTCTACGGGCCGTGGGTCCTCTGGCGACCGTGGCGCCTGGCGGCCGGCGTCTGCCTCGGCCTGGCCATCGGCACCAAATGGTCCGGATTGTTCTATCTGGCTGCGTTCGGACTGATGACGGTCCTGTGGGATATGAACGCCCGTCGTATCGCAGGTGTCCGGTACTGGGTCACGGCAGGCATCATGCGCGACGGCCTCTACGCGTTCGTCTGCATGGTGCCCGTAGCGGCGCTCACATACCTCGGCACCTGGACGGGGTGGCTTCTCTCCGACGATGCCTACGGCAGGCGCTGGGCGCAGGACCATCCCTCCCCAGTCTGGGGATGGATCCCGGACTCGCTCCGCTCCCTCGCCGAGTACCACCGCAGCGCCTTCAATTTTCACCAGGGGCTCAGCTCCGACCACTCCTACGAATCGACCCCCAATACATGGTTATTCATGGGCAGGCCCACGTCCTTCCACTACGAGGACCCGAAGCTGGGTGAAGCCGGCTGTCAGGTGGAGCAGTGCTCACAGGCCATCACTTCCGTTGGCAATCCGCTGATCTGGTGGTCAGCGGCCCTGTGCCTGCTGGTCCTGCTGTTCTACTGGATCGGACGGCGTGACTGGCGTGCCGGAGCGATTCTCGCCGGGGTCGCTGCCGGGTACCTCCCCTGGTTCATGTACCCGGAAAGAACCATCTTCTTCTTCTATTCGATTGTCTTCCTCCCATTCCTCATTCTGGCGCTGACGTACTGTCTCGGGCTTGTCCTGGGCCCGGCCAACGCTGCGCCGGCCCGCAGGACCAAGGGGGTCCTAGCCGTTGGGCTCTTTGTGACGGCAGCAGTGGCGGTCAGCGCTTTCTTCCTCCCCGTCTGGACGTCTCAGACCATCCCCTATGACATGTGGCGTCTGAGAATGTGGATGCCGAGCTGGATCTAGGTGCGGGCTATGGGGTTTCGAAGCGTGTCAGCATTAATGGGCGGCGATACCCGATTCGAGACTCGCGGCCTGACGCCGGCGTCGTTCTTCCTGCGCCAGCTTGGACCGCTCCCGACGACGACGGCTCGGCCAGGTGACTACAAGCGTCACCAGCGACACCAGCAGCACGAGAGCGGCAATGACAATGCCGGCGTCCAGCCAGAACTGCGACGGGAACAATCTGATGAGGGTATCGTCCAGCCGGAACGTCCAGGTGCCTTCCGAGAAGAAGACCTGATGCACGAGCGTGAAGAACCGCTCCCAGCCAAGGACGGCGACGACGGTCAGAGCCACCATCAGCACCAGGGTTGAGACAGCGCCCGCGAACAACCCGCGGCGTACCCCGCCGCTGTAGCGAAGGGCCAGATAGATGCAGCAGATGACTGCGACGACCAGCAGTACGAGGGCAGTCAGGAAGCCCGTGGCGAGAACCATCTTGACGTCATGCATGTGGCCCACCTCGCTCTCGAGAAACAGAGGCCTGCCCTCCGGCCCTACCAGGTCTCCCAGATACCTCGGCGGCGCGAAGTTCAGGATGTAGTCCACGGTGTAGGAGCCGTACGTCATGCGGTCCTCGGTGGAGAACCCATAGGAATCATCAGGGAAGCCGGGGCGGTGGTACTCGAGCCACAGAAAGACGGAGGAGGTCACCGCGCGTACGGACGCAGCGAGCACCACGAACGGGAATATGACGGCCAGCAGGACCTGCAGCACGCGGGGCAGGAGCGGCTTGGCGTTTACGGCCTCGTCGCGTTCAGAGGCGCGGCGGTGTGCGTCTTTGGCAGGTGTGCGGAACGACTGGGTTGCCGGAGCCGATGTCTTGTCTGGGGCCGGCGTCTTGTCTGATGCCGATGTGGTGTCCGGGGCCGGCGTCGTTTCGGGAGCGTTCTGGGCGGAGCGTGAGACGGGATGGCTTTCCGCGCCGTCGTCGTCGGATGTGGTACCTGTCTTCGACGGCTGATTGGCCGCCTGCTGGTAGCGGCTGAGGTCCGGCAGCGTACTGGCCTTGCGCATGGGAATCCTGTTCCCGTTGTCGTTCCCACGCTGGCGATCAACCGCTGCGTCAGAAGTCTCCTCCGTGCCGGTCTCTTTGTCCTGCGCTGCCACTGCTGCCTCTCCCGAAAATCCCGACATCGTCGTACGTCCCTGACTCCTTCGAGCGTACCGGTACGAAGCGGACTTTCCGGGCACCGCCCCGCGTGAATCCAGAGGTCAGGGGCTCAGGCAGTTATGACGCTGTCGCCGGTGTCCCTGACAGAGAGGTCGCCTCGGTATCCGGCACGGAATGCTCGCCTGCCGAGCACGAGGGTGTACACCCAATACGCCGCGAAAACCGCAAATCCTACAGCGAGGCGAACGGGAGCTGGCAGGGGGCTCGGGGTGATGAATCCCTCCACCAGGCCGGAAATGAACAGTACGAGGACCAGTCCGAGGGCCACCGCCATCAGGGACCGCCCCTCCTGCGCCAACGCTGTCAGCCGGGACCTTGGCCCGGGCGAGATCCACGTCCAGAAAATACGCAGACCGGCCGCTCCGGCAATGAAAATGGCCGTCAGTTCCATGAAACCGTGCGGGAGGATGTAGACGAAGAACGTATCCAGTTCGCCGTGCGCAGCCATCATCCCACCGGCAGTTCCAACCCCCTGCGCGTTCTGGAACAGGATGTACGGAACCCACAGACCGGTGATCCCGAAGGCCACACACTGCAGCGCTATCCACGCGTTATTGGTCCACACGGCACCGGCAAAGGAGGCCGCCGGGTTCTCCGAGTAGTAGTTCACGAAGTCCTCGTCAACGTACTGCTGGATCTGGGCATCCGTACCCATGGCGGCCAGGACTGCCGGGTTATTGGCAGCCCAGTATCCAAATCCGAAGGCGACGACGGTGAACACCACCCCGATAACGGCGGTCAGCCAGCGGATTCGATAGAAGGCGGCAGGCAGCGAGAACACGAAAAAGACGGCGCGGTCCTCAACAAAGTTTGAGCGGACGCCGGTGAAGCGCGTCCGGGTCCTGGAGAGCCGGAGTGAGAGGGAGGCCGAGAGCTGACTTTCCGGTGCGATGGAACGAATCATCGACAGATGCGTGGAGACGCGCTGATACAGAACCAGCATTTCATCCGATTCTGCCCCGGTGAGCCGACGCTTTTTCACCAGTTCGTCGAGTCTGTCCCAGTCCCGCTGGTTGACCAGGGTGAAGGCGTCCATATCCACGTCGCTCATCCTATCCCGGGTGTCTCTGTAGAGTTCTTGTTGAGCGGGGTTACCCGTGTTGGAGGAGAGGTGCCATGAGTGCAGTGATCACGGGTGAGGCCGTTGTTCTGGAGTTACGCCCGGCCGGGTTCGGAGCACGGTTTCTCAGTGCCCTGATCGATATTGTGCTGCAGCTCGTCATCCTGTTTCTGGTGTTTCTGGCGTTCGCGGGGACCCTGGGAGGGGCTCTGGACGCTGCGTTGGCCCGCACCGTTGTCATTGTTGCGCTGCTGCTCATCCTGGTGGGCTTGCCGGTCACGGTGGAGACCCTGACCCGCGGCAAGTCTTTGGGCCGTCTGGTCATGGGCTTGCGGATCGTGCGCGACGACGGCGGTTCCATCCGTTTCCGGCACGCTTTTATCCGCGGGATGGTGGCTGTCCTGGAAATCTACCTGCTCGGCGGTGCGCTGGCGTTCGTCGTCGCAATTTTCAACGAGCGGTCCAAGCGTGTCGGCGACATACTGGCCGGAACCTACTCGATGCGTGAGCGCTACATCCGTCAGGCGCGCAGGCTGGCCACTATGCCGCCGCATCTTCAGCAGTGGGCGGCGCTGGCGGACATGGCGAGGCTGCCGGACTCGTTGGCTCGAAGGCTGTCAACGTTCAACGCTCAGGCACCGCGTATGACCGTGACGGCGCGCAGCACCCTCGCCGTTGAGCTTGCCAATGAAGCCAGTACGTATGTTTCGCCCGTACCGCCTGCAGGGACCTCACCGGAGGATTTCCTGCAGGCGGTGATCGCGCAGAGAAGGGAACGCGATTTTGTGCGGCTCTCTGCGCAGCGAGAACGTCTGGACGCGGCGTCGGAACGCCTGCACCGGCTGCCGTTTACTCGGTGAGCTTCTGAATGTAGTTTGACGTCCACTGTTCCCAGGTCATGTTCCAGCCACCGTAGCCGTCCCACACGAACATCGGGCCGTGGTTGGTGTTTTCGACCTTGACCAGATCGCCGGGGCCAAAGGTGTCGTAGAAGTATTTGGCACCCTCGGGCGACATACCGATGCATCCGTGCGAAACGTTCTGCTTGCCCAGAACCGGTTGCGCCGCCGGAAGCGCTTCATGGACGAAGACGCCGCCGTTGGTCAGCCGGCTCGCGTGGTTGACCATGACCGGCTTGTAGTAGAAGTCGTCGTCCTTGTCCAGGCCGATGGTCTCAGCCCGGAACTGGGTTCGCGCGTACTGTTCCATCACCACCTGATAGCCCTCCAGGGATGGCCATTCCTTGGTGCCGAGCGTCACGGGGAATGAGCGCACATGCTTTCCGTCAATGAAGACCTTCATGGTCTTGGTGACGTTATCCACCACCGCTACACGCTTGTTGTGTGTGGTGAACCCTGAAGTGATGTCAGCATTGCCGATCATCCCGTTGCCGAAGTCCACGCCGAAGAGGTTCATCTCCACGGTGATGCTGCTGTTCGGCTTCCAGAACTCCTTGGGACGGTATCTGGCCTTGGTGTCGCTGATCCAGTAGAAGGCGCCGTCCTGCCCGGAAGTCGAGGTGACGTTGATGGCAGCCTCCACGGCGTCCTTGTTGAGCACCGGTTCGCTGAAATTGATCTCGATCGGTTGGCCGATTCCCATATCCGCGCCGTCGAGGGGATAGATGCGGGCGTCGGCCTCATTGGCGGGCTTGACGGTGTGGAAAGTCCGCTGCTCCTTGACTTCATGGCCTGTTGAATCCGTCAGGGTGATCGCGAAGGTGTAGGCAGTATTGAACTGGAGACGTTGAGCAGCCGTCCACGTGCGCTTGTCCTCGGAAAGATTCCCCTCCACGGATTCCTCACTGCCCTCAGGACGCAGCTGAACACTGGTGATGTCTGCGTTTTCAGCCTTCACCACCGGCGTCTCCCCCGGGTTGACGCCTACTGCGCCCTCGGCCGGTGTCGCGGTGAAACGAATTTCCTTGGGAATCGGTTCAGAAAGGGCAGGGCGCAGTGTTGGTTCGGATGAGAATGCAGTTTCCGAGGCCCACGAGGGCGCGGTCAGCACCGCGGCGCCGCCGCCAACGATCAGGCTGCCGACGAGGACCGCGGCGCCGATTTTCCAGCGCCGCTTCCCTGTGCTGCGTGATGTACTCATTTCCTGTGTCTCCCCAGACTTAATGTTCTAGTAACGGTAGTGATCAGCCTTGTAAGGACCGGCCACATCCAGGTCCAGGTACTCCGCCTGGCTCTTGCTCAACTCCGTCAGTTCTACGCCGAGTGCATCCAGGTGCAGGCGGGCCACCTTCTCATCCAGGATCTTCGGCAGCACATACACCTCGTTGGCGTATTCCGGGGATCCGTCGTCCTTCTGAAGGCCATGCTTGGTGAACAGTTCAATCTGCGCGATGGTCTGGTTCGCAAACGAATTGCTCATGACGAACGATGGGTGCCCGGTGGCGTTGCCGAGGTTCAGCAGGCGTCCTTCGGAGAGCAGGATGATCGAATGCCCGCCCTTACCGGATTCTTCATCCGCCGGGAATACCCATTCGTGGACCTGCGGCTTGATCTCGATCCTGCTGATACCCGGGACACGTCCAAGGCCCGCGATGTCGATCTCATTGTCGAAGTGGCCGATGTTGCCCACAATGGCCTGGTGTTTCATGCCCGCCATGTGGTGGGCCATGATGACGTCCTTGTTGCCCGTCGTGGTGATGAAGAGATCCCCCTGGGCCAGAACGGACTCCAGCCGTGCTACCTGGTAGCCGTCCATGGCGGCCTGAAGAGCGCAGATGGGGTCGATCTCGGTGACAATAACCCGGGCGCCCTGGCCGCGGAGAGCCTC
The DNA here is from genome assembly GCA_947502645.1 of uncultured Micrococcaceae bacterium. GTDB lineage: Bacteria > Actinomycetota > Actinomycetes > Actinomycetales > Micrococcaceae > Arthrobacter_J. Next base: position 249,551 of record CANNAD010000003.1, read on the forward strand.
AGCTGCACCCTTGCCGACGTCGCCGTAGCCGCACACCACGGCAACCTTGCCGCCGATGAGGACGTCGGTGGCACGGTTGATGCCGTCCGGGAGCGAGTGACGGATGCCGTACTTGTTGTCGAACTTCGATTTGGTGACGGAATCATTGACGTTGATGGCCGGAAAGAGGAGTTTGCCCTGTTCTGCCAGCTGATACAGACGGTGGACGCCGGTGGTGGTTTCCTCGGTCACGCCCCGGATTCCGGCCGCGACGGTGGTCCACTTCTGCGGGTTGTCCTGCAGGGAACGGCGCAGCGTGTCCAGAACAACCGTGTACTCGTGCGAGTAGTCGGCGTCATTGTCCTGCGGGTTCGGCGGGACGCTGCCGGCAGCCTCAAATTCCACACCGTTGTGCAGCAGCATCGTGGCGTCACCGCCGTCGTCAAGGATCATGTTGGGGCCGGTGAGGTTCCCCTCGGCGTCGGCCGGCCAAGTGAGGATCTGCTCCGCGGTCCACCAGTACTCTTCGAGTGTTTCGTTCTTCCAGGCGAACACAGGTACCCCGGCGGGCTCGTCAACGGTGCCGTTTCCGACGACGACGGCGGCCGCGGCCTCATCCTGGGTGGAGAAGATGTTGCATGATGCCCAGCGGACCTCTGCCCCGAGGTACGTCAGCGTCTCGATGAGGACGGCGGTCTGGACGGTCATGTGCAGCGAACCGGCGATCCTGGCGCCTTTGAGCGGCTGTGAGTCCGCGTATTCGCGGCGCAGCGACATCAGACCCGGCATCTCGTGCTCGGCAAGACGAATCTGGTGCCGTCCGGCCTCGGCCAGGGAGAGATCTGCGACCTTGTAATCAAACGTCATGGAGTGGGTCCTTCAGCGGCTGGTTGGGAGAAGTACGGGAATGCCATCTTCGGTGCGGTACCTCAGGGGTTCGCCATCCGGGCCACTCACTGTGGAAAGGAGATCATCCCCTTCCTGGGTCAGCGTCGATCCGGTGACTGGGCAACGCAGCACAGACAACAGTTCCGCGGAAATTCGGTGCATGATGGGGGCTCTTTTCAGCAGAAGACTTCCATCAAGCTTATCTTCTAGGTCTGGTCACGCAGAATACGCAGGTGCCCGCGTCGGGTATTTTCCGTTCCTGGAGGCGGTTCCAGGTGTCCGCGGGCGGCCGGCGGCCTGTTTCCCCGCTCGGTTTCCGGGCGATGCTCTGCGGCTGCTTCCCTTACCGCGTCGGCCAGCGCCAGCAGGTCATCCGGGTTGGGCGGCTGCGGCTGGTCCGGGATCGCCAGCCGGAGAACTTCCCATCCACGCGGGACGGTGAGCCTGTCAGCGTGCTCGGCGCAGAGGTCATAGCAGTGCGGCTCGGCATAGAGCGCGAGCGGGCCCAGAACAGCGGTTGAATCGGCGTAGACGTACGTCAGGGTGGCAACTGCTGCCTCCGAACACACTGATCTTGAACACCGCCGCATTGATCTCACAACAACCAATCCTACTGCCTGTGCTGACTTGTCGGGCTAGAGTCGGAGTATGGAGGAACCACGAGGGCTTCGGATTCAGCTTCCGGCCTCCGGCGGCACGGGAGGTTCGGCGGATGCGCCCTGGCCGTCGCATCGGCGGAGGGCGGAAACCGCTCGACGCCGCAGGCGACACGGAAGAGGTTTGCGCGGCAACCTCATTCCACAGCATTTGCCGGGCTCACGCTCGCGGAGTGAACGGTTCGAGGGGTGGGTCGCGGAGTCTTCCCAGCGCCTCGAACAGCTCTGGGGCACGGCCATTTCAGACATCCAGTTTGTGGTTTACGACATCCCTGAGGGACTCGAGGAACTTGCTGCACGTCTGGAGGCCGCACCTCTGGCCTCAAACATCCCGGCACAGTTGGGGCGTCCCGCCGTCATCGCCGTTTATCGCTGCCCGACGGAGACGGCGGCGCGGGACCAGTTTCCTGTGCCCGATCTGATCCACGACGTGGTGATAGAGCAGGTCAGCGAACTCATGGGCATACCGCCCGAAGCTGTGGATCCCGGCTACGGTCTGACGCGCCCCTGAGAAGGGTTCGGGTCAGTAGCCCAAACTGACTTTCACACTCTGGCGTCCAGCCGTGGTTTCGGGAATCGGCACGATACTCAGGCCGGGTCCGCTGCCGGAGCGCAGAACCTGGGACCCGTAGACGGGATCCCCGGATGCGCTGATCAGGATGGCTGCGATGTCCTTGTTCTCAGCGATGTCCTTGCGCCCCACGGTCACGGTGGTTCCACCGGCAATACCGACGACTTTTTCTTCCAGGAGTTTTCCGTCCGGCGTGATGGCCGTCAACCGGATTTCAGCACGGCCGTCCGGCGCACCGAAGGCCACCGTCGGTGTTGCGTCGACGCCGGCCGGGAACACCAGCAGATGCTGGCTGCCCAGACGGTTTGACGACGCGGCCCAGGCCACGTCAACCGGCTTCTCCGGGTTCGTTCCGCTGGTAACCCGTGCGGTGGCAACCACCGATACGTCCGAAGTGATCTCGGCGGTGTAGACGCCCTCAGGCAGCGAGTCCAGCGGAATCTGGGTGATGGCGCCTGCTGCAGCTGTTACCACGCCCCCGCCTGGGAGCTCGACGGGACCTTGTTCGCCCGAAATCCTGACATCCAGCACTGCGTCGGTGGCACCGGGTACCACCACCTGCAGTTCCGGTTTGATCGACTCGGATCCCTTTTTGGAACTGTTCTTCTGCCTCGCCTTAGGATCCTGGACGGTAATCCCTGCGACCACCTGGCGCGTGGAGGACGGCGCAGCGGGCTGCACCAGTTCAACGCCGCCCGGAGTCAGCCCGCGCAGGATGCTGTGCTGGATGCTCCCGGAAACTGCCCCGCCGGTGCTTTGCACATGAACGGCAAGCCTTTCCTGATTCGCAGCCAGTCCGGCCAGCACCACCGAAAGGCTCTCGCCGGGACCGACGAGCAGGCCGCGGCTGCCCGCCGCCTGAAGTGGTCCGTCGGCGCCATGGAGTTCAAGGTTCACTGTTGCCGGCGATTCCTGCGGGTTCCTCAGGGTCAGAACGGAAGAAACACCGACGGTTGTTCCGGAACCAACCAGCCAGAAATCGTTCGACGCCGGACGGCAGTTGGCCGCGGCCAAGCCGCGAAGGTCGCCGTCGGAGGCGGTATAGCCCATCACGCCTTTTGCCGTGGACTCCTGGCCCGACTGAGGTTGTGCCGTGACCACGGTAGCCGCACTGGTGTCGACACCTCGTTCGACGGCCGCCTTCAGTTGTGTGAGGCCGTCTTCGTTACTGGCCGGAGGCGGAGATTCAGCGCCGCCTTCTGTGGAGGGCGCCGTCGTCGAGATGTCCTTCAACGGCTTGTCCTCCCCCAGCACGGTGATGGAACTGGCTGGCGGAACGCCGGTAAGGTCCGACAGGACTGCACCGGAAACCGCTGTCTTTGCGGTCTCTGAGACAGGGCTGAACTCGGGATCTGTACCTTCTGTGACGCCGTCAGCGAGGACCAGTGGCCCCGGGCACACGCCCTGATAGGTTCCGGGCGGGATCTTGGCTTCGGGGATTGCTACGGGCCGGACGGCTGAGGTCCACCCAGGACTGCCATATCCGGAGGCGAACGCTCCAACCGATCCGAGCAAGACGATTCCGGTGACCGCCCCCGCGACCGTCTTGGCCCGGGTTCTTCGCAACCGGGCAGCTCCGCTGGCTTTGGCAGCCTTCGGCTTTAGGGTCTTATCGTTCTTCGCGCCCACCGGCATACTCCTTCGCTCGGTGCTCGTCATCTGGATCGTTCTCCGTCACGGGAGTGCGCTGACTCTTCGCGCCAGCCCGTGCGGTTTCGTCGTCGTCCATGTCCTCATCTGCGCGAGCGGCCTGCGCACGCTTGTCGTGAAGCCCGCTCTTGCCGGGTACCCGAGATGAGTAACGACGCCGGGCCGGCATCGGAATCGCCAGGAGAACCGTGAGCCCGATCAGGATGAGCTGACCGATACTGACCCATGGCTCCCATGGCGTCACGAAGGTCACCCGCAGGTCTCCGCCGTCAGCGGGCAGCTCGAAAGACTGCGCCCAATCCGCGGGTTCTGCCGGAAGTTCCTTGCCGTTCAGGGTGGCGTGCCAGCCGTCGTCGTACCTCTCGGACAGGACCAGCCGCCGACCTTCAGGGCCCTCCCCGATCCTTGTGTCGACCCAATCGCGGCCGGACTCAACCAGAGCCAGAGTGGCGCCTTGTTCATTGACAATCCGGACGTGGCCGGTCTGCCAGGTCAGTGTCTCTGTGCCGTCTTCGGCAAGTGGTCCGGCCACTCTCCATAGCCAGCCGTTGGCAGTTTCCCCGACGGCATTCAATCCGGGAACGGCGTCGATTCGGCCGGCAGCGAGTTCTGCTGCCGTGCCTGTTTCCTGAAGCACCACAAAACCCACGCCGAGGTGACGCAGTTCCTCACGCGGATCGACACCGGAGGCGCCCGTGATCGCGGCGACTGCTTCTCGAAGCGTCTGATCGGCGGCGTCAGGCTCGCGGATCCCCTCGTCCCCGGGAAGGCCGTCCACCGATCGCGCCGAATAGATGCCGGAGAGCTGATCCATGGTGGTTCCGCCGCCTGACATGAGAACTGCCCGATAGGTGCCGTCTTCACCGACACGCAGCTGGAGTGTCTTCGCGTGCTGCGGGCTGGCACCCCGGTCCGCCGCTGTGGCTGGCAGGGTACGTTCCGTGTGTGTTTTCAGCTCCATCGCGGTGCCCATGAGCGTGGTTCCCTCGGCTTGGGCAGCCGGACCGGAAATCTGCGGGACAGTCCATAGCGCCAGGCTCGTCACGGGGCCGGCTGCTAGCACGAGGCCGACGACTATCGACACTGCGCGTGCTCGCTGGTAGCTGCGGCCGTCCTTGGCGTTCGTGGAGGCTGAGTATCCATCGGCCGTCGTCACTGCTGCCATGAGGAGGAGTAGAACAAGGGTGGAGACAATGGGACCGCTGAACGCCGTGACCAGGTGTCCCGAACCCACTGCGGTGGCGAGCTGACCTGAAACAGCACTCAGGGCCAGGGTCAAAGCGGCGAGAATCCAGGTCACCCGCACGATGCCCGTGCGTGAGGTGATGCCGAACAGCCCTGCAGCAGCCAGCAGCACCACAGGGGCACCGATGATCAGGGCCGCGACGAGCGCCCACGGACCATCGGAGAATGGGCCGGGCAGGCTCAGCCCGGCAAACGGGTCGAAAGCAACGGGATAGCCCAGTAGCTGCTGCCATGCCAGCGCCGCATCAAAAGGTACCGCCCTGCCTGGATCTGCCAGCAGTGCTCGGGGGTCGCCGAAAGTGGACAGCGCCATGGGTGCAAAAACGGCGAGCGGCGGCAGGAGTGCCCACCACAACGTTTTGCCGCGTCGGCCGCTGGCCAGCGTGACGACGACGACGGCCACGACAACAAGGGGGAACAACACCGGGGCTCCGGCGGTGACGGCAGCCAGGACCAACCCTGCCGCTGCTGCGGCTGTCCAGCTGGGCACACCGTTGATTCCAGGTTTGAGGATGACGTCGGGGGTGTTCGCACGGTGGGTGGCTATGTTGGCGCGGGGACGGGCGCGGCCCACGGCACGGACAATGCCCAACACGGCAAGGGGCAGCAGCAGGTGAGCGACCATCGCGCCCAACCGTCCGGAGCCCATGGCAACCTGCAATGCGGGCAGGCTGGCCCACGTCATGGCCGCCCAGAAACGCAGTGCGCGCCGCTGCGTGAACGCTCCTGCTGCCAACCATGCGGATAGACCGGACAGGGGCAGGAGCAGAAAAATGAAGGTGACGACGGCGGTACTGCCGCTACCGCCGCCGAGCAGGGCAAACAGCCAGAGCATGTAGTCGAACGGGTCTCCGTGACCGGCCATCCCCGACCCAAGTGCAACCCACCAGCTGGTGGCGTTGTTCCAGATTTCCCTGACGGAATCGGACAGCGGCATGAGCGCTCCGCCGGCCAGCGCGGGCGCACCCACGAGCCGGAACATCGCAATCAACGACACAGTGGCAAGAACAACGACCGCTACAACAGCGCCTGCGCCTGACCAGACGCGCGAGGGGGCTGCGAGCGAGGTGAAGTCTTCCGCGGCGTCACCGGATGGAACATACTCGCCGCCGTCGTCCGAACCGGTGCCGTCCCCCACCACAGTGCTGGTGCTCAACGACTCGAGCAGGGAGCGGCGGTGGGCCCAGACTTCGCGGCGCTCCGTTGTCAGGCCGCGCACCAATTTTCTGGAGAGCCGCCTCGAGCGTGCAGCATTGCGGCGTGATCGGTAGAGCTGCACCGGACGGAGGGTGGCTGCGACGCTGGCGATTAGCTGGCCAAATCCGTGGCCTGGCCGCTTGGCGAGAACATCCACCAGAAAACGGCCGATACCGCCGATGACGGCTCCGACAGCCAAGAACGGCACCATCCACAGAGGAGAGTGCTTCAACCGCAGATAAACTTCCGATTTCCGGGCTGCACGGGGTGAGGCAGCCGGATTGGGACGATGCCCGGCATGGCGGACGACGGCGGAGGGAACCACCACAACGCGGTGCCCGGCGAGCCTGTTGCGCCAGCAGAAGTCGACGTCGTCGCCGGTTCCGGGAATGGCCGGGTCGAAGCCGCCCAGCTTCTCCCAGATGTCCCGGCGGACCAGCATGCCAGATGAGTTGACCGCAAATACGTCGCTCCGGGCGTCGTATTGGCCCTGGTCGAGTTCGTCAGCATCGATGAGGGTGAGCCGCTCGGCCCACCGACTGATGGAGAGGCCGACGTCGACGAGTTTGCGGGGAGAGTCCCACTCGACCTGCTTTGCGCCCGCCACCGTCACGGACGGGGCACGCTCGACCGCAAGCAATAACTCTTCGAGGGCACGGGGCTGCGGTGCGCCGTCGTCGTGAATGAGCCAGATCCACTCCTGGACCGGGTGGTCCTTGTCCGTGGAGAGAGGGCGCAGTTCATCCAGGGCACTGGAGACTGCTGTTCCGAATCCGGCCTTGCCCGATGAAGCGAGCACTGGGCTGCCCACTGGTAATTGAAGCTGCAGTATAGAAGCGGAGGAGTCTTCAGAACCGGCGTCAACACCAATATGGAAATCTACAGGCCGTGTTTGTCGAGCCAGGGCCTTGAGTGTTTCAGGAAGGTAGAGGGCACCGTTGTGGGCAACGACAACCGCGGTAACCCGGTCTTGCAGAAGAATTAGACCGCCTGCTTCCTCAACCGCCGACGCTCACGCTCGGACATTCCGCCCCAGATTCCGAAGCGCTCGTCATTGGCCAGAGCGTACTCCAGGCACTGTGAACGTACGTTGCAGGCACCGCAGACCCGCTTGGCGTCCCGCGTTGAGCCGCCCTTTTCAGGGAAGAAAGCTTCGGGGTCTGTCTGCGCGCACAGGGCGTCGGTCTGCCACGAGAGCTCACCTTCGTGGTCATCGTCGAAGCCAGAGCCGGGCAGGCCGATCCAGACAGGCTGGCTTTCCCGCTCCTGCTGCCGGGCCGGGGCGGGCGTCTGAGGGGCAACGAAAGCAGTGACGGTACCGGTGGTGTTGGGCTCGTGAGCCTCATGCGCTGCAAGGAATGAAGTGGCCTCATCCTCCAGCGACCGCGCAATGGATTCCCGGTGCCGCTCTGAAGCATCCGGGTCCGCCGGGTCCACGTACCAGTCGCTGGGAACGCCTCTGGATCCGTACCGTACAGCGGCCTGTGCCGCGATCACGCTTGGTTCCTGCTGTGCATGCCCCATGTTGCCCTCCCAGTTACATGTAGTCTCGATAGCGAATAAGCTCGTACCCTGTTGACATATATAACGATTGTGTAAATCCGATTGCCGAGACGCGATCGAATACCTAATTACACGCGTGTAAGTCACTCCCCGTCAAGTAGACAGCGGAAGTTTATAGAAACTTCCCAGCCAACACGACGACGCCACGCCAGCTATCCTGACAGGAAGCCCGGCGCGTCGACTCACGACGCGATTCACAGCGAACTGACAGGAAACCTTTGTCATGGCCAACTCGCACCCTCAGACAGTCCCCGAACTCATGGAGTTCCTCCGCACCACAAACCCCACCTCACCCCGGCTCATCTGGTACGGCCCCGGTCAGGAACGGATCGAGCTCTCCGGAAAGGTCCTGGACAACTGGGTGTCAAAAACGTGCAACCTCCTCGTCGATGAACTCGACGCGGAGCCCGGGCTCATCGTTAACCTCGCGCTACCTCCACACTGGAAGAGTCTGATCTGGGCGCTTGCGACCTGGCAGGTGGGCTGCACGGTCCGGACGCCGGGAGCGGCCGACGTCGAGCGCTCACAGGTCCTCGCCACCGTATCCGCGGATGCGTCGACGCTGGAGAAAGGACCCGGCACGCCGGTAGCCGTAGCGCTCGGCGCTCTCGAAACCAGCTGGTCGGGTGCTCTCCCAGCGTCCAGTCTGGACTATGCAGCGGAAGTCAGGGCGCACGGCGACGTCTTCTTCCTGCAGGGACAGGGCGAAGGGCAGGACACTGCATTGATGGGGCGGGGAACTCCGCAGACCTTCGATGATCTTCTGCCTGCCGATGCACCGGCTGTGGCAACGACGCTCCTGCAAGCCAACGAAGAGCAGCTCGACGCCGTCCTGTCAGGCGCACTCCGTATCTGGAGCGGCGGCGGGTGCCTGGTTCTGGCCTCACCGGCCGTCGACGTGACAGACCGGCTACTGGCCAACGAACGGGTCAGCGCCCGTCCGGTCCTCCCATAGTCTGACGCTCGCCCTGCTGGACGGAGTCCGCGCCGTGAGTATCGTGGCCATGTTCAAAGATTTCGTGGTCCCCGCTCCACTCCGGCTCCGCATCCAGCTCCTCGTTGAACACCCAGAACCTGTACGCAAAGAAACGGACGACGGTGGCCACCAGGATGCCGATCACACCGGCGAAGAACAGGGGCGTGTTCTCGGTAATACCCAGCCAATACTCTGCAATGGCAGTGAATCCTGTTGAGATACCGATCCCGATACCGTTGATCAGCAGGAACATTCCCAGTTCGCGGCCGACATTGGATTGACGGCGGTGGCGGAACGTCCAGAGCCGGTTCGCCAGCCACGAGAAGATGGTCGCGACGGATGCACCGATGAAACGTGCTTTGGTCTGGCTGCCGTCCATCACCGAGTGCATGAGGATCCACGTCAGGCCATTGTCAATGACGAAGGCTACCCCGCCGACAGTGCCGAACTTCGCGACCTCACGCCAGAAAAGGGACGCAAGCCCCCTCATTCGCTCGATTAGTGAACCCAACATCATCCTCCACCGTACGGATAGTCAACCCGCCGTCGGACGGTTGATACAAAATCTTAGTCGCCCAGGCTGGGAGAACGCCAAGAACTCCTGAATCGTGATCATTGCGGACCTCTGAACAGTACGGCGTCCGGGTTTCGGTACCCTTATCAAGTGACTTTTCCAGTGATAGGCATTGTTGGCGGAGGCCAGCTCGCCCGAATGATGGTGCCCGCCGCCGCAGCCCTCGGCCTTGAAATTCGTGTTCTCGCCGAAGGACCCGGTGTTTCCGCAACCCAGGTAACCGGAAATTCGGTTGTTGGCGATTACAGGGACCTCCCAACGCTCAGGGAGTTCTCGGAGGGTCTGTCCGTGATGACCTTCGACCACGAACACGTGCCGGGAGCCCATCTGGAGGCACTGGTGGAGGCTGGCGTGAACGTCCAGCCCGGCCCCTCCGCACTGATCCATGCCCAGGACAAACTGGTCATGCGCGCCGCCGTTGACCGCCTGGGTCTCCCCAATCCCCAGTGGTCGGCGGTTAGCTCCGTCGAGGAACTGGTGACCTTCGGAAACACCATCGGGTGGCCCGTAGTGCTGAAGACACCCCGCGGCGGTTACGACGGCAAGGGCGTCCGCATCATCGACGACGCCGTTGCGGCCGCCGACGCCGCAGACTGGTTCACCGGAGCTGAGCTGCTGGCCGAGCAGAAAGTGCGCTTCAGCAGGGAACTCTCCGCATTGATAGCCCGCAGCCCGTCCGGGGAAACCCGCGCATGGCCCGTTGCCCACTCGATTCAGGTCGACGGCGTCTGCGACGAGGTGATCGCTCCGGCCCGCGATCTTGATGCAGCCACGGCGGCAGCAGCCCAGGAAGCCGCATTGACGATCGCCGAGGAACTGGGCGTCACCGGTGTAATGGCCGTAGAGCTCTTTGAAACCCCCGGAGAGGGCCCCGGGTTCCTCATCAACGAACTGGCCATGAGGCCCCACAACAGCGGCCACTGGACCATGGACGGCTCCGTCACCGGGCAGTTCGAGCAACACCTTCGCGCCGTTCTGGACCTGCCCCTGGGTTCCACTGAAATCCACGGCGCCGGCACCATCATGAAGAACTATCTTGGCGGCCCCAACGAGGACCTGTTCACCGCCTACCCGCGCGCTCTGGCAGCCGACCCGTCGGCAAAGGTGCACGGTTACGGCAAATCCGTACGCCCCGGCCGTAAAATCGGTCACGTCAACGTCACAGCTGCGTCCCCGGAAGAGCTCGACGACGCACGTTCACGCGCCACCAGGGTCGCGAACATCATCAATGGCACAGTCAGTCCGAAGGATCAGCAGTGAGCGCACAGCAGGACACCCCACTCGTCGGAATTGTCATGGGCTCCGACTCAGACTGGCCCGTCATGGAAGCAGCCGCCAAAGCGCTCCAGGAGTTCGGTATCCCCTACGAGGCCGACGTCGTCTCCGCCCACCGCATGCCGGAGGACATGATCACCTATGGCCGCGAGGCACAAGCCAGAGGACTGCGGATGATCATCGCCGGCGCGGGAGGCGCAGCACACCTTCCGGGCATGCTCGCATCCGTGACCACTCTCCCGGTGATCGGAGTGCCTGTCCCGTTGAAGTACCTCGATGGAATGGACTCGCTGCTCTCCATCGTGCAGATGCCCGCAGGCGTGCCCGTAGCCACCGTATCCATCGGCGGAGCCCGGAACGCCGGCCTCCTGGCCGTCCGCATGCTCGCCTCCGCGACAGACACCCTGGCCGAACAGCTCCAGCAGCAGCTCGAACAGTTCGCAGTGGACCTCCGACAGACCGCGATGGACAAGGGCGAGGCCCTGCGCCGTGCCGCAGGCCCCACGGCCGGAGCCCAATAAGTGGCACCACAAAGCACGATCGGGGCCTCTGCCATGACAGACCCCGTGCTGTATCCGGAAGGCGCCACCAGCGGGCAACGGAACAAACGCGCCTTCCTCCTGCTGCTGATGACGCTGATCATGCCCGGTTCCGCCCAGATCGTCGCCGGGAACCGCGCCCTGGGCAGGAGAGCCCTACGAGTCACCCTCACCGCCTGGGCCGTCGTCGCCGTCGCCATTCTGCTGGCACTCGTGAACCGGAGCCTCCTGGTCAACATCGTGACCCACAGATGGTGGTCACTGGTCATCATCGCCGCCCTCGTGTTCCTGGCCATCGGCTGGGCTATCATGTTCATCAACACGCTGCGGATCATCCAGCCCCGCCTCCTCGAACCCAGACTGCGCGCCGTCGTCGCGGGTCTGATGGCCGTGCTCATGCTAGCCACGAGCGGCAGCCTCAGCTATGGCGCATACGTGCTCAACGTCGGACGTGCCACTCTGGGCAGCATCTTCCAGGCCGGGCCAGCATTCGACCCCGTTGAGGGCCGCTACAATTTCCTTCTGATGGGCGGCGACGCCGGTGAGGACCGGCTCGGGCGCCGCCCGGACAGCATCTCCGTGGTCAGCATCGACGCCGAGTCAGGCCAGACCGTCATCTTCAGCATTCCGAGGAACCTGCAGAACGCCCCGTTCCCGGCCGACTCACCCCTGACCAGCGTCTGGCCCGACGGCTACAACTGCGGCGATGAATGCATCATCAACAGTCTCTACCCCACGGTTGTCCGCGATCACGCAGACCTCTACCCGGACGCCGCCGACACCGGCGCGGAAGCCATGATGGACGCGGCCACCGGGGTTCTCGGGATCGAGATCCAGGCCTACGTCATCGTTGACATGGCCGGTTTCGAGGAGCTTGTGGACGCCATGGGCGGCATCACGGTAACAGCCGGCGGATGGGTTCCCGTCACCTCGGGAGAGATCCCCGGCACATACCCGATCCGCCACTACCCGCCCAGCGAGTGGATCGCCCCCGGCCGACAGACCCTGGATGGGTATCACGCGCTCTGGTACGCCAGATCCCGCGAGTTCGTCACCGACTACAACCGAATCCAGCGACAACAGTGCGTGCAGGCAGCCATGATCGCCCAACTGGACCCGGCCACCGTACTGTCCCGATTCGAAGCTATCGCCAGTGCCGGCACCCAGATCGTGGAAACCGACATTGCCCGCGAACAGCTGGGCAGCTTCGTTGACCTCGCAGTCAAGGCCAAGGACCACGAAGTCCAACGGATGACCATTGGGCCTCCTGACTTCGGGACGCCGCAGGACAATTTTGTGACCTACCCGGACTTCGACGAGATCCACAGCCGTGTTCAGGAAAAACTGACATCCTCAACGGAGCCGCAGTCACTCCCCACCGGCGGCGAGGCCCCCTCGCTGACCAGGGCCGCCGTCGTCGAACGTGTTTCCTTCCCCACCGCTGACGAGGACCTCACCGAGGAGTACCTGCAGCAGCTTGCCATCAACGGTGATTTCGCAACACTGGGAACGTTATTGGCCGACAATGGGGAGTGCACCCCGGGCTGACCGAGCGGACCAGCCCAGCCACGCAGTCCGATCACCAACTTTGAAAGAGGTCCCCGTGTACAAGCTGCACAACGAGCTCCGGCATTATGCGTGGGGATCCAGGACAGCTATGGCGGAACTGTTCGGACGGACGGCCTCGGGAGAGCCCGAAGCCGAACTGTGGATCGGCGCGCACCCGGACTCCCCCTCCCACCTTGAGGTCGACGGCGAGCGCACCGCCCTCGATGATCTGTTGGCCAGCGATCCGGATTCACTTCTGGGGACATCCGTGGCGACGGCACACGGACGGCTTCCCTTCCTGCTGAAAGTACTTGCTGCTGGGGCGCCTCTGTCATTGCAGGTGCACCCCACCCTGGCGCAGGCCCGCCGTGGATTCGCAGCAGAGAACGCGGCCGGGGTCCCCCGCGATGCCACCTACCGTAACTACCGGGACGACAACCACAAGCCGGAAATGCTGTACGCGCTGACGGAGTTCACCGCGCTGTGCGGTTTCCGCCAGTTGTCCGAATCAGCTCAGCTACTCCGCACGTTGGCGGTCGCTGTGCAGGACCCGCTTGCCTCTGCCGAGTTGGAGAGACTGGCCAGGATTCTCGACGACGACGGTCACGAGGATCCGCTCGGCACGGTGTTCGCGGGCCTGCTCAACATGGACGATGCTGGCCGTGAAGCACATGATACGGCCCTGAAATCGCTGGCCAACGACGGCGGCACGGACCCGGCGCTGCTGGCTGCGGCGGCACTGGCCGAGGACTATCCGAAGGACCCCGGTCCGGTATTGTCTCTGCTGCTCAACCTCGTGACCCTGAAAGAGGGAGAGGCGATCTGGCTACCCGCCGGGAACGTTCACGCCTATCTGGAGGGGCTGGGTATCGAGGTCATGTCGTCGTCGGACAATGTTCTTCGCGGCGGGCTCACGGAGAAACACGTCGATGTTGACGAACTCATGAAAACGGTGGATTTCACGCCGCTGGATGTGCCCCGCGTGCACATCAACCGCACTCCGGACGGCGAGGAACTCCTGCAACCGCCCTGCAGCGAATTCCAGTTGCAGAGAATCACTTTTGACGGTGATGCCAACCGGGTACCCCTGAGCCAGAACGGGCCGTGCCTTGTCCTGGCGGTCCACGGGGAAGTGACCCTCACGTCGGGCATGGACGAACTGACACTTGCTCCCGGCGAAAGCGCCTTTGTTCCGGCCTCTGAGGCACCCACCACTCTTACACCGCGCACGAACACAGAAACCGTTCTGGCGTTCGGCGTGACCGTCCCGAGTCAGGAAGCAGACCGCCCATGAGAACCCCCATCCTGCAGACCGATATCTGGGCAGCATTCCAGCGTGAACTCGGCAAGACCGTCCACACCGCGTCCGGCCCGGGCTGGCACTTCGTTGCAATCATCGAATCGAGCCCGCTCGGTGCGTCTCTCTACTGCCCGTACGGGCCGGTAGCGGAAGACCCGACGTCGCTGAGTGCCGCGATGAGTGTCCTGACGGACCTGGCACGTGAGCACGGCGCGTTCTATGTTCGGGTGGAACCAGTGAACGCCGGCGCGGACCACGACGTCGACCCCACCCTGCAGACGCTCGGGCTGCGGCCCGCACCCCTGGACATCCAACCGCGTCACAGCTGGCTCATCGATCTTCAGGATGAGCCCAAAGCGATCCTCGCTGGCATGCGCAGCAGCAACCGCAACGTCTACCGAAATATCGGGAAGAAGGGCGTCTCCATCCGGTCCAGTCGAGATCCACAGGACGTGGAAATTCTCATCGGGTTTCTCGCCACAACGGCTGCGGAACGCGAGTTCACCAGCCACTCTGCCGACTATCTGCGCACAGCAGCCCGTGTACTCATGCCAGAGGGCGCCGCGGAACTATATATCGCTGAGCTGGAGGGCCACGGGCCGATCGCAGCCGCCCTGACCTACGACACCCCGGAAGAGCGCGTCTACGCCCATGCAGCAGCCGACGGCGAGTTCCGCAAGCTGAGCGCGGGAGTCGCCGTCGTCGTGCAGCTCCTCTTGGACGCCCACGATCGGGGCATTGCCACGGCAGACATGTGGGGCATCGCGCCACCGGACCAGCCCGACCACAAATGGGTCGGATTCACCAAGTTCAAACAATCATTCGGAGGTTCAGCGGTGACATACACCGGGACCTGGGACCTCCCCGTCGTCGGGCTCCGCTACCGGCTGTACCGAACCGTGAGGTCCGCGCGAAACCTCGCGGCCACCCAGACGCCGCGTGTGCGCCGCAGCCTGAACAGGTTGGCGCACACGCTCCGGCGCTGAAAATCAGGCCTGCTTGCCGTAGGTCTCCCACTTGTGGGCCTGGTGCTCGCCATCAACAACGCGGATGGTGCCTGACTTCGACCGCATGACAATGGACTGCGTCAGGACCTGGTTGCCGCGGTAACGGACGCCCTTGACCAGGTCGCCGTCCGTGATGCCGGTTGCGGCGAAGTAGCAGTTGTCGCTGCTGACGAGGTCATTGGTGGACAGGACCCGGTCCAGATCGTGACCAGCATCCAGAGCCTTCTGCTTCTCCTCGTCACTGGTAGGCCACAGGCGGCCCTGGATCACGCCACCAAGCGACTTGATGGCACACGCCGACACGATGCCTTCAGGCGTGCCTCCGATACCCATGAGAGCATCCACATCCGTACCCTCGCGGGCAGCGGCAATCGCTCCAGCAACATCGCCGTCCATGATGAACTTGGTCCGCGCGCCAGCAGCACGGATCTCCTCGACCAACGGCTTGTGCCGATCCCGGTCCAGAACCATCACGTTGATCTGGTTGATCTTCTTGCCCTTCGCCTTGGCGATGAGGTGCAGGTTCTGCTTGACCGGAAGGCGAAGATCCACCATGTCAGCAGCCTCAGGGCCAGTCACGAGCTTCTCCATGTAGAACACCGCGGATGGATCAAACATGGTTCCCCGCTCGGCCACGGCAAGCACTGCAATAGCGTTGTTGATGCCCAAAGCAGTCAGGCGCGTCCCGTCAATGGGATCCACAGCGACGTCGCACTCGGCACCGTTGCCGTCACCGACGCGCTCACCGTTGAACAGCATCGGGGCTTCGTCTTTCTCACCCTCGCCGATCACGACGACGCCGTTGAACCGGACCGTGGACAACAGCGAACGCATGGCGTCCACGGCAGCGCCGTCGGCGGAGTTCTTGTCCCCCAGTCCGACCCAGGCGCCGCCGGCAATGGCAGCAGCCTCCGTCACCCGCACCAGTTCCAGGGCGAGGTTCCGATCCGGCTCATCATCGCCCAACGCCAGGGAACGGGACAGGGTGGAAAAAGCCGACTGGTTCGGGGTGGACTTGGCAGAGTTGGTCACGTGGTACCTCATCGTCGAAGTGGCAGATGCAATTCCGCTCGCGAAACATGCGGAACCTCTGTAACCGATCATACTTGCCGTGAGCGAAACCGACGGGTGCGGGTAGGGGTTGTACAGGTCCATAAGGGATCATGGAGGGGTGAGTACCAAAGACCAGCCTCCCGTAACGCCCGTCCTGACGCCCAAACAGGCAAAGCGCGCCAATGCGACCGTCACGGGCATGCTCATTTCCACCGGTGTCTGCGTTGCCTTGTTCCTCGGAGTGTTCTTCCTGAATCCCGCCTCCAAGGCCGAGGTCTACGAACGCAATGTCGACGTGCAGAAAATTGCGGATAGCGCTGAAGCACCCGCGGACTTCGTGCCCGCGGCGCCCACCCTTCCGGAAGGCTGGTCATCCAACTTCGCGCGCTGGAACTCAACCGAGGGTGTCGGAGTGCAGAGCTGGGAAGTCGGCTACCTCACGCCCGAGAACGAATTCATCGAACTGAGCCAGACCAGCGACGCGAACCCCACGTGGATCGCCGAACAGACAGAAAACGCGCCCGTCACCGGCGAGCGGGACATCGCGGGCATCACCTGGGAGCTGCGCGACCGCCCGGACGATGACTCGTCCCTGATTGCCGACCTCGGGGACACCACCGTCATTCTGCGCGGCACCGCTGATCTGGACGAGTTCGACGTGTTGGCAACCGCCGTCGTCGACGAGCGGGGACAGTAAGGGTGCTCATCGTTTCCTGAGTCGCGCTAAGCTGAAAAACGTGAATGAAACACTGACACCAGTAGAAGCCTGGCAGCGCCTCCGTGAAGGCAACGACCGCTTTGTCCAGGGCGAATCCTCCCACCCGAATCAGGATGCGTCCCGGCGTGCATCGCTGGTCGATACGCAACAGCCCTTTGCGCTCCTGTTCGGCTGTTCAGATTCGCGCCTTGCAGCCGAGATCATTTTCGACCTCGGTCTGGGAGACATGTTCGTGGTCCGCACCGCGGGCCAGGTCATCGACGAAGCATCCCTGGGCTCCCTCGAGTTCGGCATCGCGGACCTCAATATTCCCCTGATCATCATCCTCGGTCATGACAGCTGCGGCGCCGTCACCGCCACGAAGCGCGTGCATGAGGGCGCCTCCATGCCGGCAGGGTTCCGCCGTAACCTGGTCGAGCAAATCATGCCCTCGGTGTTGGCCGCCTCCAGTTCAGGGGTCACTGACGTGAACTCCATGGTCGTGGAACACGTCAAGCAGGTCGCCGCACGCCTTGTGGAAACCTCCCGCATCATTTCCGACGCCGTGGACAAGGGCGAAACCGCGGTACTCGGCGTCACCTACCACCTGGCCGACGGTCACGCGGAGCTGGTCAGCAGCATCGGCATCGACCCGCAGTCCTGACCCGCGCCCTCCTTCCCTTTCCCTCCCTTTCCCCTCCTTTTCCCGCGAGGTCACCCTTTACCCCCGAGATCAGGGTTTGTAGAGGGTGACCTCGCGGCAAACCCCGATCTCGGCCCGAGTCAGCTGGCATACTCGAGCCATGTATTCGTTGAATTACTCAGATTCAATTGAGATCGCTGCGTCCCCGGAAGCGTTGTATGCGTTGCTCTCCGACGTCACGAGGACCGGCGAATGGAGCCCGTCGTGCGTCTCCTGCACATGGCACGACGACGGCCCGCGGGAAGGGGCACGCTTCACCGGCCGGAACGAGGACCACGGACGGGTGTGGGAAACCGTTTCAACCGTTGTCACCGCTGACCCTGGCCGCGAATTCGCGTGGGTCGTTGGGGATTCCTTTGTTCATTGGAGCTATACGTTTACCCCGGTCGACGGCGGTACACGCCTCACGGAGTCATGGAAGTTCCGGCCGGAGGGCGTCTCCATGTTCCACGAGAAGTACGGTGAGGACGCCGAACGCCAGATCGCGTCCCGCACGGTTTCTGCTCACCGCGGCATCCCTGTAACGCTTCGAGCGATCAAGAGGATCGCGGAGTCGGCCTGACCTCTCCGCTATCTCTCTCCGCATGTCCTCCCAAAAACCATTCCGCGAGATCACCCTTTGTCGCCGACGTCACCGTTTATAGAGGGTGATTTCGACGACAAACCCCGACTTCGGCTGGGAGGGCGGGAGGACCTAAACTGGCTTCATGACTTCCATTGACGCTGAACACAACGATTCCACCGATTTCCGGATCGAGCACGACACCATGGGCGAGGTCCGGGTCCCCGCCAACGCCCTCTACAGTGCGCAGACGCAACGGGCCGTCGAGAACTTCCCGATTTCCGGCACCACACTGGAGCGGGCCCACATCGAAGCGCTCGCCCGCGTCAAGAAAGCTGCGGCTACGGCCAACGCTGAGCTCGGCGTGCTGGACGCCGAACTCGCCCGTGCCATCGAAGCCGCGGCCGACGACGTCGCTACCGGTAAGTACGACGCCCACTTCCCGATCGATATCTACCAGACCGGCTCGGGTACGTCGTCGAACATGAACACCAACGAGGTCCTCTCCACGCTCGCCTCCAGGGCCCTGGCGGAGGCGGGCAGCGACAAGAGCGTCCACCCGAATGACCATGTCAACGCTTCGCAGTCCTCCAACGATGTGTTCCCGACGTCGGTCCATGTTGCGGCTACCAGCGCCCTGATGAACGATCTCATTCCGGCCCTCGAGTACCTTGCGGCGTCCCTCGAGCGGAAGGCCAAGGAGTTCGCGTCCGTCGTGAAGTCCGGCCGTACGCACCTCATGGATGCAACGCCGGTCACGCTTGGGCAGGAATTCGGCGGTTACGCAGCTCAGATCCGTTACGGCGTCGAGCGTGTGCGGGCCTCTCTCCCCCGCGTCGCTGAGGTTCCGCTGGGCGGCACGGCCGTCGGCACCGGAATCAACACTCCCGCCGGTTTCCCGCAGCGTGTTATCGAGCTGCTGGCCGCCGATACCGGGCTTCCCCTCACGGAAGCCCGCGACCACTTCGAGGCGCAGGCCAACCGTGACGGCCTCGTTGAGGTGTCGGGCATGCTGCGCACCATCGCCGTGTCCATGACGAAGATCAGCAACGACCTTCGCTGGATGGGCTCCGGCCCCAACACCGGTCTCGGTGAAATTGCCATTCCCGACCTGCAGCCGGGATCCTCCATCATGCCGGGCAAGGTCAACCCGGTGATCTGCGAGGCCGTGCTGCAGGTGTGCGCTCAGGTGGTCGGCAACGATGCCACCGTGGCCTGGGCTGGAACCAACGGTGCGTTTGAACTCAACGTCGGCATCCCCGTCATTGCCCGCAACCTGCTCGAGTCGGTCCGCCTGCTGTCCAACTCGTCCCGCGTCATGGCGGACAAGATGATCAACGGCATCACCGCCAATGAGGAACGCGCCCGGTTCCTGGCGGAGGCTTCACCGTCCATCGTGACCCCGCTGAACAAGGTCATCGGGTACGAAGCGGCGGCCAAGATCGCGAAGCACTCGGTAGCCAACAAGATGACGGTTCGCGAAGCGGTCATCGATCTTGGTTTTGTTGAGCGTGGAGAAGTGACTGAAGACCAGCTAGACAAGGCTCTTGATGTCATGGCGATGACCCGCCCGCCACAGGCCTAACAGCCGGATTATCGCCGGAAGCTCGGGACGCCGGTGCTGGTGATGGCCGTTTCGATCAGGCGCCGGTGAAGCCCATCCAGCGGGGGTAGCTCGTCAAGGTGGAACCATCCGACGTCGGTTGATTCGTCGTCGTTCACGCGCGCCTCGCCGGAGACATACCGGCACCGGAACACGGTGGTCAGGAACGAGCACTGATCACCGTTGGGGAAGGTAATGGGCCCGGTGGCGTGGACATCGATCAGGTGCTCCACTTCGACGACGACGCCGGCCTCCTCCTCGACTTCACGGACCGCGGCCGGTGCCGGGTCTTCATTCGGTTCGACCATGCCGGTGATGACAGTCCACCGGCCGTCGTCGGTCCGCCGGCCAAGCAACACCCGGCCGTCGTCGTCGAACACCACTGCTCCGACGCCGGGGAGCCAGAGCAGGTCATGACCAATCTTCTGACGCAGGGCTGAAACGAATTCCGGTACAGGCATTCGGTCAGCCTCCCGCGGGCAGCAGGAGCATCGCGGCGGCGGCTCCGACGATCATGAAGGGGCCGAAAGGCATGTCGGATTTCCTGTCACCGCGCCGGCTCAGGAGGATGACGACGCCCCAGAGCCCTCCGAGCAGAAACGCCGCAAAGCTTCCCCACAGCAAATGCCCCCAGCTGCAATAGCCCAGATAGAGGCCAAGAACGCCGGCGAGTTTCACGTCCCCATAACCCATGCCAGCAGGATAAATAACCCGCAGCATGAAGTACGCCACCCAGAGTATTGCCGCACCGGCGGCGATCGGGACTAGGCGGAACCACTCCCCTGCGGCAGCAGCTGCACCGCTCAGCAGCAGAGCCCCGATCACATACGAGGGAAAAACGATGCGGTTCGGCAACCGGTGTTCGCGAATGTCAATAATGCTCAACCGCACCCCCATTACCAAAAAGTACAGCAGAGCGAGGATCAGTAGAACAAAGGCGGGGACGTGATTGACCAGGTAGTCCCCCAGCAGCGTGGTCATGGAATCACCGTACTGCACGGCGCAACATCAGCGTCTCGCGCGCCACTAAACTGTGGATATTATGACTTCACTCGCTGACATCTGGCCTATCTTTTCGCTGCGGTTGTCCACGCCCCGCCTTGAACTGCGCCCCCTGCGGGACGAGGACATCGCACGCTACGTCGATGCGGCCCTGTCAGGCATTCATGCGCCGGAGGTCATGCCGTTCTCGTATCCTTGGACCGATGCATCCCCGGAGGATCTGGCACGCAACACGGCCGAACACATCTGGCGCACCCGGCTGGCGTCCCGGCCTGGGGACTGGACTATCGCTTTCGGTATCTGGTACGAGGGCGAGCTCGTGGGATGCCAGGACATGGCCGCCAAGAGTTTCGCCGTTCTGCGCACCGTCACGACCGGGTCGTGGTTGAAGCAGGCCGTCCAGGGCCAGGGTCTGGGCAGGGAGATGCGGACCGCCGTCGCACTTTATGCTTTTGATCATCTTGGAGCACTTGCTGCGGACTCTGATGCCGCGAGTTGGAACGCTGCCTCGCTCGGGGTTTCCTCGCACACCGGATACGTCCCCAACGGCACGTACCTTTCAGAAGCCAGACCAGGCGAGACTGTTCAGATGCAGCGTCTTCTCCTGACGCCACAAACGTTCCGCCGGCCCGACTGGACATTGGAGGTTGAGGGACACGACGCCGTCGCGCGTTTCCTCGAACTGCCCTCCACCCAGCCCACGACACCGGCCACCACTCCGGCCGCGGAAGAAGGGAGGGCGGCTAGACCTCCGCTTCCTCCAGCAGCTCCGTGACCAACGCCGCGATCGGCGAGCGCTCGGAACGCGTGAGCGTGATGTGTCCGAACAGCGGATGGCCCTTGAGGGTTTCGACGACGGCGGCCACTCCATCGTGCCGGCCTACCCTCAGGTTGTCCCGCTGGGCGACGTCGTGGGTGAGAACCACTTTCGAGTTCTGCCCGATGCGCGAAAGGACAGTCAGCAGAACGTTCTTCTCAAGGGATTGCGCCTCATCGACAATGACGAACGAGTCGTGGAGGGAGCGTCCGCGAATGTGTGTGAGGGGCAGGACTTCGAGCATCCCGCGGTCCATGACTTCCTCCACCACTTCCTGGGATACCAGCGCGCCGAGGGTGTCGAAGACGGCCTGCGCCCACGGGTTCATCTTTTCTGATTCCGAGCCGGGAAGGTAGCCGAGTTCCTGGCCGCCGACGGCGTATAGCGGCCTGAAGACCACGACTTTCCGGTGTTCCTGGCGCTCAAGAACTGCTTCGAGGCCGGCACACAGGGCCAGCGCGGATTTTCCGGTTCCAGCCCTCCCACCGAGGGAAACGATGCCGACTTCCGGGTCCATCAGCAGGTCGATGGCGAGCCGCTGCTCAGCGGACCGGCCGTGCAGCCCGAACACATCGCGGTCGCCCTTGACGAGGCGGACCTGCTTGTCAGCACCTACCCGGCCGAGCGCGGAGCCACGGCTGGAGAGCATCACGACGCCGGTGTTGGTGGGGAGTTCCGCGGCGGCCGGAATGAAAACTGGTTCGTGGGTGTAGAGGGTGTTGACGTCGTCGTCCACAACGTCGAGTTCGGTGACGCCCGTCCAACCGGAGTCCTTGACCAGTTCGTTGCGGTATTCGTCGGCTTGCAGCCCCATGGCTGACGCTTTGACACGCATGGGCAGGTCTTTGGATACCACGGTGACGTTGCGGCCCTCATCGGCCAGGTTTTTTGCGACCGCGAGGATGCGCGAATCGTTGTCGCCGTTGCGGAACCCGACGGGCAGCACTTCGGTTGAGATGTGGTTCAGCTCAACTGTGAGCGTGCCGCCTTCGTCACCGAGGGGTACGGGGGTGCTGAGGCCGCCGTGGCGTACCCTCAGTTCGTCCAGGAGCCGTAGCGCCTTGCGCGCAAAATAGCCCAGTTCTGGATCATTGCGTTTGCCCTCAAGTTCGGAGATGACGACGACGGGCAGGATCACTTCGTGTTCTGCGAAGCGGGTGATGGCCCGGGGGTCGGAGATCAACACCGAAGTGTCGATGACGTAGCTTCGGGTGTGGGTCTGCTCTGCAACGGCCACTGTGACTCCAGTCCGGGGCGCTGCCCCGAGTTATAGGGAATTTTCCGGGCTATATGTAGTTTTGTCCTGCTGTTCTGAGCCTACGCCTGCGGGGCCCGCAGGGGGACGGATTTTGCCGTGTCGTGACATGAGGAAGCGACGAAGTCGCGGTGAATGAGAGGTGAACGACGACGCCGGTCAGGACCCGAATCGCCGTTGGCGTCCGGCGTAATCCCTGAGGGCACGCAGGAAGTCCACTTTGCGGAAGGCAGGCCATAGGGCTTCGCAGAAATAAAACTCGCTGTAGGCGCTCTGCCACATGAGAAATCCTGAAAGGCGCTGCTCGCCCGACGTCCGGATGACGAGGTCTGGGTCCGGCTGTCCGCGGGTATAGAGATACTGGGAGATGTCGTCGACCGAGAGTGTTTTGGCGACGGCCCGGATGTCTGCGCCCTCATCCAGTTTGTCGTTCAGGAGTTCGCGGACCGCGTCGACGATTTCCCGTCGTCCGCCGTAGCCGACCGCCACGTTGACGTGAAGGGGCTCTGTTCCGCGTGATTGCTCTGCGAGGCGGCTGAGGCGTTCTGCCAGGTATTCGGGTAACAGCTCAGGTGCGCCCATGGCATGAACACTGACCTGTTCGTCCTGATCCAACCGGTCGAGGGTTTGGGCGATGATGCCCATCAGCTCTTCGAGCTCGTCTGCTGACCGGCTCATGTTGTCTGTGGAGAGCATGTAGAGAGTGACGACCTTGATGCCCAGTTCCTGACACCAGAGGAGGAACTCGTGGATCTTCTCTGCGCCGGCGAGGTGCCCTTGGCTGGTGGGGGCGTTGAAGGCCCGCGCCCATCGACGGTTTCCGTCTACCATGACGCCGACGTGCGCTGGGATGCTGTCCTTGTCCAGACTGCATTGGAGCTTGCGCTCGTAGAAGTCGTAGATGAACCCTGGTAGCTGCATGGCTCGGTTCACCTACCCTCCTCCTGTCGGACTGCTGTTCTCTTCTACCGTACCTTCAGGGCAGGGCAATTCTGTGTTTCCGATATCGCTTCGTGTTTGTTACCCGTCGGTAACTTACACGACGGTAGCTTACGCTTAAGCCATGACCCGTCGAGCTATGGACCCCCGTGAGGCCGGGCACCCCGAGGACGAACAGGGCCCCCTCGAAGCCGCCGCCGAGAAAGTCGCAGATGCCCTCGATGTGAAACCCACCTGGCGTGGTTGGATCCATGCAGTCGCCACCCCTCTGGCTCTCGCTGCCGGAATAGTCCTCGTGGCCCTGGCCCCCACGGCGGCCGCTAAAACCACGTCTGCCGTCTACGCGTTAACCGGCCTGCTCCTGTTCGGCGTGAGCGCGGTCTATCACCGCGGAAACTGGTCGGACAGGACCAGGATCGTTCTCAAGCGCCTGGACCATACGAACATCATGCTGGTCATCGCCGGATCGTATACACCTCTGGCGTGGGCGCTGCTGGATCGTCCGAAAGCTGTCCTGCTGCTCTGGCTCATCTGGAGCGGGGCGGTCGCCGGTGTTGCTTTCAGACTGCTGTGGCTGAATGCGCCGCGTTGGTTGTACGTACCGATCTACATCGTTCTGGGTTTGGGAGCACTGTTCTACATCCCGGACTTTTTTGCTGCGAGTCCTCCGGCAGCCGTACTCATCTGCGTTGGCGGAGTTCTTTACATCACCGGCGCCGTGTTCTACGCCCTGAAGAAACCGAACTTCAGCGTCTCCGCGTTCGGTTTTCATGAGCTGTTCCATGCTTTCACCGTGGCGGCCTTCGCGGCCCACTATGTTGCCATCATGATCGCCGTGCTGAAGCACTCCCAGTAGTTCTCAGCGGAGGAGCCGCTTCAGTTCCTCTTCGGTAGCAACCGGCATTCCACAGACCATGTTGCGGCAGAGGTACGCCTGCATTCCGTTTCCTCCGGAACGACCTTCCAGCAGCGCAATCCCGTTCTCTTCACCGGTACTGAAGGCTGTGGTCAACCCTGGACCGGCTGTTCGACGCGCGGACCCTGCCACCGTCTGTATCTGCGCGTGATCCTGCCCGACGACGGCCAGTTCCCCCGGCCCGTAGAACAGGGTGTGGGCTACTGCCAGCGCATGGCCGACGGCGCGTGGTGCCTGCCCAGCGAGGGCAGTGGCGTGGCGGACGAGGCTCTCCGCACGTTGCCGTTCGTGTGTGGACCCTGAATACGCGGCGTACGTGGCGAGCACGCCAGCGTAGAGTGCTGTTCCGCTCGGGGTTGGACCGTCCATGGGGTCCGCGGCTGCTTCCGAGGCCTGCGCGCGTGCGAGTTGGGGGCTGTCGGAGGCGCTGTCGCGCAGCACGCCGTCGGAGGTGAACTTCTGGTCTATGGCGTGAACCAGCCGCTCCGCTTCCCTGTACCAGGACGCCTTGCCAGTGGCCGCATAGAGGGCGAAGAACCCTTCAGCGCAGCCGGCGTAATCCTCGAGCAGACCTTCGATCCCTTGAGCCTTGCCGTCGTGCGAGACCCGGGTCAGGGTTCCGTCGTGCAGGTGCACTTCAAGGAGGTATTTGGCGGTGCGTTCCGCGGCTGCGAGCAGCTCATCGTCCTCCAGCAGAACCGCTGCGTCCGCCAGTGCAGCAACCGCCAGGCCGTTCCATCCGGCCACAACCTTGTCGTCCCGTGCCGGCTGCGGCCTCTGGTCCCGGGCGCCCCGCAGCGTGGGCGCGAGCTGCTCCCAAAGCTCCCGGTCTCTTCTGTTCCACAGTCGGGCGGGGTGCAGGGTGGATGCTCCGGACTCCATGCGGCCCACCGTGAAGTCGAACAGCCTGGCCGCCGTAGCGGCGCCCTCGGCTCCGAGCACGTCGGCGAGCTGTTCCGGGGTCCAAGTGTAGGTACCGCCCTCCACCATGTGTCCGTCAATGAGGGTGTCGGCGTCCAGGGACGAGGCAAACGCGCCCCCGGCAACTCCGAGTCTGCGCATCATCCAGTCGGCGCTTTGGCGGACCACGTCGAGAGCGAGCCTGCGGTGTTCGGGCAATGAGGCTGAAGCTGACCACCAGGCGTAGCTTCGGATCAGCTGCACGTTGTCGTAGAGCATCTTTTCGAAGTGCGGCACGGCCCATGCGGCGTCCACGGTGTATCGCGAGAACCCGCCGTCGAGCTGGTCGTAGAGGGCGCTGGACGCCATTGCTTCCAGCGTCCGGTCCACGAGAGCTGCGGCTGCGCCTGTCATTTTGCTGGGCTGGCGCTGGCTTCCTGCCGTGAATCGCAGGAGGAAAGGCATGACGGGCGACGGCGGGAATTTGGGTGCCCTGCCGAACCCTCCGTAGCGTTCGTCTTCCTGTCGGAGGAGTGCTTCCATGGCCGCTTCAGGCCAGCTCTGGGATGGATTTTCCCTCTCCGGTGGGGTCTGGAGGAGAGCACGGTTTCGCTGTTGCGCTTCGCCCAGCTTGCCTGCCAGGCCTTCTGCGCTTTCCTCTACCTGGTCCCGCCTGTTGGTCCAGGCATCATTGACGGCCGCGAGGACCTGTGTGAAGGATGGGCTACTGGGCCCTGGCTGTGGAGGGAAGTAGGTGCCGGCGTAAAAGGCGCGGCCGTCCGGGAGGGCGAACACTGACATTGGCCAGCCACCTTGGCCTGTCATGGCTTGGGTTGCCAACATGTACACGGCGTCTACGTCGGGGCGTTCTTCCCGGTCCACCTTGATGCTGATGAAGTTCTCGTTGAGGTACCCGGCCAGTTCCTCGTTCTCGAAGGATTCGTGCGCCATGACGTGGCACCAGTGGCATGCCGCGTAGCCAACGGAGATGAAGACGGGCACATCGCGCAGCCGGGCCTGTTCGAAGGCAGCGTCTCCGAACGGCCACCAGTCCACGGGGTTGTCGGCATGCTGACGCAGGTAGGCTGACGCCTCACCGCTGAGCCTGCTTCCCATGGCTTTACTCCTTAGGTTTTGGATCGTTAGGTGCCGGGCCCGACGACGGCGTCCCATCGGCGTCGTCCCGGCTGTCCGTTTTCTGCGTTGAGGCAGGATCGTGGACTGCGAAGTTGTTGTCGCCCTCTGTCAACACGCCTGTTGATTCTTCCTGGTTCTGGTACCGCACGCGGCGGATTCGCCGGGTCATGTCCAGGATCAGCAATATAGTGACTGCGACCACGGCGAAGGTCGCGATGAAGCCCGGCAGTCCGGGGCTGACCTGATCCGGGTTCAGTCCCTCGCGCAGGTCTCCTCCTGGCGGAGGTGTGGCGGTCAACAGCAGATTAAGGGCGAATCCCAAGGTATGTCTCTTTCGGGAGTGGTGTCTGGCCTCAGACGCGGGACGGTTGGGCCCGTGCCCCTATCGTATGCCCGCGAAGAGGTCGGTTTCAGGCAGGGTCGTCTCGACGCGGGAATCGATGAGGGAATAATCCTCCCAGGGCCATGCCTTGCGCTGCATATCGTTTGTGGCGGCGAAGAAGAATCCGCCGGGTTCGATCTGCGTGCGGTGCGCCAGCAGCGCCCGCTCACGGTTTTCGAAGAAGTCCCCGCACTCAACCTGGGTTGTGGTGGGATGCAGGGGCGGCGGCGGCGTATGTCCCTCGGCATCTTCTTCGAGCCATGCGGCGATGCGCTCGGCGAAAGGCGATTTGACGCCCGATTCCTCGAGGGCAAAATGAAGTGCCTTGAACCGTTCGGGGTTGAAGGCCCGGTCATAGTAGAGCTTGGACGGCGTCCACGGCTCACCCTCGTTCGGGTACTTTCCAGCCTCACCCGCCGCGTAATAGGCCTCGACTGTCACCTTGTGGGCCATGATGTGATCCGGATGCGGATACCCGCCGTTTTCGTCGTAGCTGATGATCACGTGCGGACGGAACTCCCGAACGAGACGGACCAGCGGCGCAGCAGCACGTTCCAGCGGCTGGACGGCGAAACATCCCCAGGGCAGGTCCGGAAGGGGGTCCCCTTCCGGCAGACCTGAATCGGTGAAGCCGATCCATCGGTGCTGCACACCGAGCTCGCGGGCTGCGTCTGCCATTTCGATCCGGCGCAGTCCGGGCAGGTCCCAGTGCGCGTGCGGCTCGGACAGCATCGCGGAGTTCAGGATGTCTCCGCGCTCACCGCCGGTGCAGGTGGCCACCATGACCTCCGCACCCGCGGCCACATAGCTCGACATCATCGCAGCGCCCTTGCTGGATTCATCATCCGGATGGGCGTGGACGGCCAACAGTCGCAATCCAGCGGCTGGAAGGTCTTGGTGCTGCTGACTACTCACGGAAGGCTCCTGAATGGCTATGCGAGTCAAAGACGATAAAATACGGTTATGAGCAGACTAGCGAATCGGTACGGGGCACCCAAGCCGGGAATGTCTGCACGGACCAAAAAGATCAGCATCATCGTGGCCCTGGCGCTCACGGTCGTGCTCACTGGGGTGTTCACCGCGTTCTTCGCCCTCAAGCCCGTGAGCACACAGGATGTGGGCTTCAGCATCGGCTCTGATGATCTGCACGCGGTTGTGGACTACCAGATCACCAAGGATCCACACGCAACCGTCGAATGCGCTGTTGCCGTCCTGAGCGAAAATTACGCCATCGTCGGCTGGAAGACGGTCACGATCGGACCTGCTGAGGAAGGGACCACGATGCACCGGACGCAGCTGCGTCTGGAGTCCCCCGGCGTCAGCGGCGGTGTTGACTCCTGCTGGGTCCTTGACGCACCAGCATAAGCTGGCTGATCATCCACGGCACGGTACCCGTTCAAATATTGGGTTCTGTGATGAAGGTGACTACACTGGATCAAATACGTTGTACCCCGCCCCCATGATGACCAAGGGAAAATCGGTCATCACCGGCGGGGTTCTTGTTTGTTGAGTCGTTCGTGCGAACGGCTGCCAGACAAAACTGTCATTGCTGAGTCACGCCGTGTGGCTCGGAAGTATCTAAGGAGATGCCGTGTCCACCAACAGCGCACCTGTCGCCTGGCTCACTCAGGAGTCCTACGACCGCCTCAAAGCTGAGCTGGATGAACTGTCCGGTCCAGGTCGTACCGAAATCGTCGCCCGCATTGAGCAGGCGCGGTCTGAGGGCGACCTCAAGGAAAACGGTGGCTACCACGCGGCCAAGGAAGAACAGGGCAAGGCGGAGGCTCGCATCCGTCAGCTCACGCAGCTCCTGCAGAACGCACACGTTGGCGAAGCACCGGCCGACGACGGCGTCGTCGAACCCGGCATGAAGGTCGAGGCGCTCGTCGCCGGAGACAAGGAAACATTCCTGCTCGGCAGCCGTGAGGTTGCTGGCGATACGGATATGGACGTCTACAGCGAGAAGTCACCTCTCGGCGCGGCCATTCACGGAGCCAAGGCCGGAGACAAACTCACGTACACGGCACCGAACGGTCAGGAAATTGCAGTGGAGATCCTTTCCGCTACGCCGTATTCAGTCTGACGCAGTATTACTTCAAGGGCGGGCCAGCTGGCCCGCCCTTTGTTGTGCCCGATGCGGTGCGGCTCCGGGACGGTCTGCGCAGAACGATGGCGGCAGCCAACCCGCCGATGGCGCCGAACAGGTGTGCCTGCCAGGAAACCCCGCTGACGCCAAGCGGCAGCAGACCCCAGAGCAAGGACCCGTAGACCATGAACAGCACAGCTGCGAGCCCTATATGTTTCCAGTTCCGGTTATAGAAGCCCCGCGCCAGCAGGTAGGTGAACAGGCCGAAGATGACCCCTGATGCGCCGATCGTCGGGCCAAAGCCGAAGATCCAGACGCCAAGCCCGGAGGCACCCCAGCTCATGGCCACCGCCCAGGCGAAACGACGGGCCCCGTCGAGAGATGCCAGGAAGCCGAAGATCACCAGGGGCAGGATGTTGCTGGCCAGATGCGCTGCGTCAGCGTGTAGCAGCGGTGCAAACACAATGCCGTCAAGCCCGTCGATGTCCCGCGGCTCAACGGCCAAAAGACGCGTGAAATACCTGTTGCTGAGATGGTCCAACATGAAGAACGCGACCAAAGCCACAACAAATACTGCGACCGTCATCAGGCCGTACCGGGCACGCGTTGCCGACACCACCTAGCCGTGAACCACGACGGGTCGGAATCCTGCCGCTCGAAGGTTGCCGAGGATCAGTTCGCAGTGTTCGTCGCCCTTCGTCTCCATGTTGATGGTGATCGCGACGTCGCCCATGCTGATGGAACCGCCAACCCGGTTGTGATCCACTCCGGTGACGTTGGCATCCGATTCAGCGATGATCTGCGAGATTCGCGCCAGCGAACCGGGCCTGTCGTCGAGGAGGATGCGGACCACGAGGTATCGCCCGGCCGCCGCGAGGCCTCGCTGGATAACCTTGAGCATGAGCATGGGGTCAACGTTGCCTCCGGTCAGGATGACCGCCGTGGTGCCGGTGTCCTTGACCTTCCCTTCCATGATCGCGGCGACTCCCACGGCGCCGGCGGGTTCAACGACGAGTTTGGTGCGCTCGAGCAGGAAGACCAGGGCGCGAGCGAGCGCGTCCTCGCTGACGGTGACGACGTCGTCTACGAGTTCCTTGATGATGGAGAACGGGATCTGCCCGGGGCGCCCGACGGCAATGCCGTCGGCGATGGTGGAGACCCTTTGCAGCGGCACCAGTGCGTCGGCTGCCAGCGACGGCGGGTAGGCGGCCGCGTTTTCTGCCTGGACGCCGATAATTTTGATCTCTCGACCAAGTTCGCGGGCTCGTTCCTTGACGGCCACTGCAACTCCGGCCAGAAGCCCGCCGCCGCCCACGCCGGTGAGAATTGTGTCCACATTGGGCACCTGTTCGAGTATTTCCAGGCCGATTGTTCCCTGTCCGGCAACGACGTCTGCGTGGTCGAACGGGTGGACTACTACGGCACCGGTTTCTTCGGCGTAGCGGTGGGCTTCCGTGAGGGCCTCATCCACGGTGTGGCCGTGGAGCACCACCTCGGCACCGTGGCTGCGGGTTGCTGCGAGTTTGGGAAGGGCGACGCCGAGGGGCATATAGATTCTGGCGTTGATGCCCAACCGGCTGGCGGCGACAGCTACTCCCTGCGCGTGGTTTCCGGCAGAGGCAGCGACGACTCCGCGGGACTTCTCCTCATCGGAGAGCTGTTCCATCCGATTGTAGGCACCGCGAAGTTTGAATGATCCGGCACGCTGGAGGTTTTCGCATTTGAGAAAGACATCGGATCCGAGTTCACGGCCGAGCGCGCGGGAGACCTCAATGGGCGTGTTGGCGATGACCCCTTCCAGACGGGTGCGGGCTGCTTCGATGTCCTGGAGAGTTACTGGCAGCTGCGGTTCTGGTGTTGGTGTCATGATGTGCCTTCTTGGTGATTGTTGTGCGTTGGTTGCTCGTCCATGGGTTCCGCGTGAGTGGGAGGTGCTCCCAGAGCGGGGTCGGATTCCCATTCGCGGTTCGCTATGTACCGGACCATGGTGTTGATGATGGCCAGTAGTGGAACGGAGAAGAGCGCTCCGGGGATGCCCGCGAGCAGGGATCCAGCTGCCACGGCGAGGACCACTGCGAGGGGGTGGAGCGCAACTGCCTTGCCGATCACGAGTGGCTGCAGGATGTGGCCCTCGATTTGCTGTACTACCAAAACTATCGCAAGCATGATCAAAGCGTTGACCCAGCCGTTGGCCACGAGTGCCAGCACGACGACGACGAACCCGGTGAACAGGGCGCCGACGATGGGTATGAAGGAACCGACGAAGACGAGCACGGTCAGGGGCAGCGCAAGCGGCACGCCGATGATCGCCGCACCGGCACCGATCCCTACTGCGTCCACGAACGCCACGAATATCTGGGTCCGCACGTAGTGGACCATGGATACCCAACCACGGCGTCCTGCGCCGTCGGTGGCTGCACGCGCTTTGCGTGGCATGAGTCCGACGACGAAGGCCCAGATCCGGCTTCCTTCGAGCAGGAAGAAGATCAGGGCGAAGACGGTGAGCAGTGATCCGGCGGCGAGTTGGCCCGCGGTGCTTCCGAAGGACAATGCTCCCGAGACGATAGTGCTGCTGTTGGACTGCGCAGCCTCTCCGATGTCCTGGGCGTAGTTGCCGATCTGGTCGGTGGTGAGCCGGAGCGGGCCCTCCGAGAGCCATCGTTCTGCCTTTTCGAGGCCGTCAGCTGCCTCATCCCGAAGATCTGCGAATCCGGTGACAAGCTGCTGGCCAACGAGGGATAGTCCACCCACGATGATCCCGAGGAAACCCAGGACTGTGATGGTGACCGCAAGGGATCCGGGGACGCGGTTCTTGCGCATCGCTTCCGTCACCGGTGACAGGAGTCCGGCGAGCAGCCCGGCAACCATGAGTGGGATGACGATCAGCGATACTTTGCTGATCAGCCAGATGAGGATGCCTGAGACGACGAGGATCAGGCCGAGACGCCACGCCCAGGCTGCTGATACGCGAAGCGCGTGGGGCACGTCCTGCGACGCGTTCTCGGGCGACGCTTTGGCCATGGATCGCTGGAAAGCCAGCGGTGAGTTTTGACGACTGATCGGACGTCTCATGACTCAATCTTTCCACACCGTGGGAGTTGGAAATCCGGGGATGCTGCGGCGCTACGATTGGTGGGTCGCTGACGTGTTCCACACCACATCAGTCAGAGAAATCATGATCAGAGAAAACATACGGTCCCTACGCATTGCTGTGGGAGGTGATCGCCCTGTGGTTCAGACACCTGGCAGTTGTTCTCGCCCTGCACGGGAGGACCGGTGGAGCTCGCACGCCTGCACTGAATTAGCCTCTTAAACGAGAGAGGCCCCGACCAGCGTCGGAGCCCCTCCTATAGATTTTGCGGTTAGTCGTTCCCGCGCAGGATAGCGAGGAGTCGCAGGATTTCCACGTACAGCCATACCAGCGTCACCGTCAGGCCGAAAGCTGCAGTCCAGGAGTATCGACGCGGTGCGCCGTTCCTGACGCCTACGGAGATGGACGTGAAGTCGATGATCAGGGAGAACGCGGCCAGACCGATAGCAAACAGGCCAATCGCTACGCCAAAGGGAATGCTGGTGCCGGGAATATCCATGCCGCGAAGGCCCCAGGGGTCGCTCACGCCGCCGAAGATCATCAGACCCATGTTGATGAGGCTGAAAACCGCGTAGCCGCCAACGGCGATCATGAAGAACTTCATGGCCTTGGGCGTCGCCCGCACCTTGCCGCTGCGGAACAGCAGCAGAGTGACGCCGAAGACAGAGAGCGTTCCAAGGATTGCCTGCAGCGCAATGTTGGGGAACTGTGCTTCAAGAATCATGGTCAGCCCGCCAAGGAAGAGCCCTTCCAGGCCGGCGTACGCCAGAATCAGCGCGGGGACCGGCTCACGCTTGAAGGCATTGACCAGACCCAGAACGAGTCCACCGATAACGCCCACGATCATGAGCGGCACCGTGAACTGCGGCACGATGAATGCCGGGATGGCCGCGCCGACGAGGATCATGCCCAGGCATGCCAGCGTCTTGACGATGACGTCGTCAAACGACATGCGTCCAGTGTCCGCGGGGCTCGCAGCTGGTCCGTTGTACAGGTCCTGCAGCTGCTGCGCAGACATGGTTTCAGGGGCACCCTGGGCCAGTCCGCCCTGAGGGTAGCCGCCGCCCGTGGTCTGAGCACGGAAGTTCTTGCCGTTGAAGACAGGATTACTGCCAGTTGCCATGTGCTGTGTGTCCTTCATCTGAGGGGTCGTGCGTCTGAAAGAAGTCTACCAATCACAACGTGCAACGCCTCCGGAAGATTCCTTGCGCGCCGCGTGCTCATGTACACCAGTTACCTGGCCTAAAGTCACAGGTGCCCCAGGTGGGACTCGAACCCACACTGTGAAGATTTTAAGTCTCCTGCCTCTGCCATTGGGCTACTGGGGCCGGTTGGTGCATATCCCAGAATACGGGATGGAAAGAGCATTAAAGCACGACGGCGGCCGGATCTCTCCCGCCGCCGTCGAACCTTTGACGTTTACTAGCTTGCTGGCTGCTTATCCGCGGTGCGGCTGTCAGCGGACTCCTGCGGCTTCGCCGGAACGGCCTCTGCAGCAGGCTTTGGTTTTGGTGATGCTGCTTCTTCGAATTGGCGTCGCGGCGTCTGCAGGTCCATGAGCTGCGTGGTATCGCGGCGGAAGAGGAAGCTGGCGAACCAGCCCGAGAGCACACGGAACTTGCGCTCAAAAGTAGGCATGGCCATACCGTGGTAACCGCGGTGCGCGGCCCAGGCCAGAACGCCGCGGAGCTTGAGCCCCATGATGTTCGCAACACCCTTGTACACACCGAAACCGGCTACTGCACCCATGTTCTTGTGCTTGTACTCAGCCACACGGCCAACGCCGTAGCGTTCCGCGTATAGGTTCGCAGCCAGACGCTTGGCCTGACGAACCGCGTGCTGGGCGTTCGGCACGCAGAACCCGCCGACTCCGCCACCGGAGAGATCGGGAACAGCGGAAACGTCACCGGCAGCCCAGGCACCGTCGATGGGGCCGTCGTCGCCCGTGATGCGAAGTTCCGCATTGGCGCGTACGCGTCCACGCTCGTCGATCGGGAAGTCGGTGGAACGGACCATCGGGTTCGCCTGAACTCCTGCGGTCCAGATGAGGGTATCTGCCTCGAACTCATCGGCGGCAGACTTGTCCGGCATGTTGATGAGCTGGAGCAGCCCACCCTCTGCATTGGCCAGTGACGTGTTCAGGAGCACCTGGATGCCACGTGAGCGCAGGTGGTCAACAACCCAGAGAGCCTGCTCCTCGGTCACCTCAGGCATGATGCGTCCCATGGCCTCGACCAGGACAAAACGGAGGTCTTCACGCTTCAGGCGGTCGTTCTTGGCTACTGTTGCCCGAGCCAGGTCCTCGATTTCGGCGATGGTTTCGATGCCGGCAAAACCGCCGCCGACAACGACGAACGTGAGCATGCGGCGTCGTTCAGGGCCGTCTTCCAGCAGCGATGCGGTCTCGATACGCTCAATCACCTTGTTGCGCACGGTGACAGCTTCTTCAATCGACTTCATGCCGATGCCCTGCTCGGCCAGACCCTTGATGGGGAACGTTCGGGTGATGGCACCTGCAGCAAGCACGACGTCACGGTAGCTGAGTTCGAACGGAGCGGAGCCGTCCGCCGGGGCAACAACTGCCTTGCGCTGCGCGTGGTCAATGGAGGCGACACGGCCACTGATCAGCTCGCTCGCACCAAGGTGGGTGCGGTGGGACACGACGGCGTGGCGCGCCTCGATGTTGCCTGCAGCAACCTCCGGCAGGAACGGCTGGTACGTCATATAGGGAACGGGATCCACGACGGTCACGATGCCACCATGCGCCCGAACCTTCTTCTGCAGCTTCATGGCTACATAGAGGCCGACATAACCGCCACCGACGACTAGAACGCGCGGACGATCGATGAATTCAGGATGGGATGCCATGGGCCCAGTGTAGCCGGGCGTGTCCACTTTGCGAAAACCTTCAGGAGGAGTCGTCGGCACTGTCATCCTCGCCAGAATCGCCTCGCTGACGACGTGCCTGAAACACCTGATATCCGCCTGCAGCGACGATGAAAACAATCATGGCGCCGAAACCAAGCACGATCAGCGCGGGCAGCCCTGAGTTCTCCGATGCGGGCTCGATGGCTTCCGGCACAGTCGGCTCAGGTACGGGAGCTTCCGCCGTTCGCTCCTGCTCTGGGGGCGATGCTGTGGCAGTAGCGGCCGGGACTTGTCCTCGACGGTGGATCCGGATCCATTCGCTGATGGTTCCCAGCGGGTTCACCTCTACTACCGGAACCGGCGCGTTTACCGCTGCAGCAGCATCGAGGACTCCGTATCCGTAGATCGGATCATGGCCGGGTACGCCGGCGTCGGTTGCTGTTGTGATGATCCTGTTGATGACCTGCGCCGCCGACATGTCGGGGTATTCGGAGCGGATCAGCGCTGCGACACCTGCGACGAGGGGCGCAGCGCCGGAGGTGCCGGACCAGTTGGCGTACATGCCTCCGGGCAGTGCCCCCACGAGTTTCTCTGCGGGGGCCGCGACGCCGATGGTGATCCCCTGGGAGGAGGAATCCCAGCTGGCCTTGCCGTCCACATCGAGACCGGCGACGGCCAGCACTCCAGGGATCGTGGCGGGTGCGCCTACCTGCACCATTCCCACCCCGCGGTTGCCGGCGGCGGTGATGACGACGACGTCGTTCTGTTCTGCGTACAGGAACGCTTCGTCCCATGATTTGGGCCAGGAGGCTGAGGTGCTGCCCAACGACATATTGATGACCTGGGCTCCGTGATCGACGGCCCAGCGAACGGCGTTGGGGATCTGCTGATCAATGCTGACGCCGCCCGGGTTCTCGAGTCCGATGAAAGCCGAGACGGCAAGGATTTCCGCTTTCGGGGCCACTCCGATGATGCCGTCCGGGCCGCGCCCGTATCGGTCCAGCAGATGCGGGCTCGCTTTCGGCCCAGGCGACGCCGAAGGTCCCTTGTCGGTGTGTCCACGGCCAGCCAGCAATGATGCCACGAGCGTCCCGTGCTCCGGAGTTTTTCCGATGCCCTGTTGACCATTGGCGGCCCCTGCGCCGGAGACATCCGTTCCGCCAACCACCACACCTTTCAGATCCGGGTGACTGCCGTCAACGCCGCTGTCAATGACGGCCACCTTGACGCCCTCACCCTGGGAGGTTTTCCAGGCTTCGGTGATGCCGTAGTCCTTGAGCCAGTACTCCTTGCTCCGGATATCATCGTCCGCGACGGCTGGCGCTGCACCGCAGAGCCCCAGGAGAACCAGCACGACGACGGCGCTGAGCGAGCGCGTGCAGGCGGCGGTCACCCTCTCCCGGGACATCTGCACCTCAGTGCCGTTCCGTGGATGCGATGCTCAGCGCAATTCCATCCAGGATGTCGTGTTCGCTGGTGATGGTTGCCGCCACCCGTCCGTGGGTGCGGGTGGCCAGTTCGTCGATGATGGTCTGCCAGATCAGGGCTCCTGCGCCGATGACATCCACCCTGCCCGGGTGCATGTAGGGAAGTGCGGCGCGCTCGGACCGGGTCATGGTCAGGAGACTGGTACACGCATCCGCTACTTGTTGTGGCGGCAGCTCGGCCCCGTGGATGGCATCGGCCTGGTACTCGGGCAGGTTGAGCGCATGGGCAGTGATGGTGGTGACGCTACCGGCCACCCCCACCAGTGCGGTGGCCTGCGAGAGCGGTACCTCATTCGATGCGGTCTGGATCAGTTTGCGGGCAGCTTCGGTGGCTGCTGCTGTTTCGTCCGCCGTCGGCGGGTTGGTCAACAGGTACTTCTCGGTGAAGCGGACGCAGCCCATGTCCATGCTTCGCGCAGCAGTGACGCCGTTGGCGTTGCCCATGACGAACTCGGTGCTCCCACCGCCGAGGTCCACCACAAGCAGACTGTCGGATTCACGCAGATTCAGGACGCTGGCTGCCCCCTGAAAGGACAGGGCCGCTTCCTCGTCGCCGCTGATAACTTCCGGTTCCACGCCGAGCAGTTCGCGGACGCCGTCGATGAAGACGTCCCGGTTCGCTGCGTCCCGCGTAGCTGAGGTGGCAACGAACCGGATCGCGTCGACGTCGTGCTGGACGATGAGTTCCGCGTACTCGCGTGTAGCCGTGAGTGTCCGTTCCAGGGCGGCCGCGCTGAACTCGCCCGTGGCGTCAACGCCTTCACCCAGTCGGACCACACGCATCAGGCGAACGACGTCGGTCAGCCTGCCCTGGTGGGCGTCCGCTATCAGGAGTCGGATGGAGTTCGTTCCGCAGTCGATGGCGGCTACCCGTGTCATTTGTTGTCCTCTACGGCGGCGCGGCGTTCAGCCCTTTTCTGCTCCAGCTCATCTGGAGTGAGTCCCTGTGTGCGGGTGTGCCGGCTCAGGTCGCGGCTGGGTACGCTGGCCTCGGTGTCCCAGGCCCCCGCGCACCAGCACTGTTCCCCGTCCCACCACTCGGAGATTCCCTCCAACGCTTCATCACCCAGTGGATTGACGCCGGGGCCGGCAGCCAGGGCGTGACCCACGAGCACATGCAGGCATTTAACGCGTGAGGGCATCCCGCCCGCGCTCACTCCGTCGATCTCGGGCACGGCTCCAACTCCGGTCCGCTGACCCACGGCGTTGCGGGACTGCAGATAATTCTCATGCGCCGCCCGGTACCGGTCTGCGAGCTCCGTGTCTGTCTGAAGGCGTTCGCTCATGGTCGTCATGACGCCGGCGGCCTCGAGCCGCGAGACCGCGGCGGTGATGACCGGGTGCGTGAGGTAGAACGTCGTGGGGAACGGAATCCCGTTCGACAGCCGGGGTGAGGTGGTGGCCACGAGTGGGTTACCGCAAACGCAGCGTGCACCGATCTCGACCACGTCGCGTACGGGACGCCCGAGCTGACGGCTCAGCGTGTCCAGGTCCTCCTGCGTCGGGACCGTGGCGTTAGTCTCACTCATTCCTCGCGATCCTGGCCTTTCAATGGTTAGCGGGCTAGTAGATCCCTCGTTGTGCTTACTGTGCTGTTGCTGATCGCTGGACAGAGTCCCAGAGCGCATCCACCCAGGCGAGGTCCTTCTCGGCTTCACCTGTTACTTCTTTTTCTGACTCCTTGAAACCGTCAATCCCCTTGACGAGGTACCGCTTCTCCCCCGGCATGACCAGGAACAGACGCTCCCTGGCCTGGGCCTTGACGAACGATGGATCGCTCCATCGCGCCACCTGGGTCTCGATTTCCTGCTGCCGCTCTTCCTGAACAGCAATCTCCTGCTCGAGCGCTGCGATCTCGGAGCGTTGCTGAATATAAACACGCACTGACGGTGCGAGCATGACAATGATCGTGATGAGCACAACGGCCAACGCCAGCAACCGCCCGGAGAATCTTCTGGCGGGCACCGGCTCAACGGCGGGCTGCGGTGCGGGTTCGCTGCGGCTTACCCTCTCACTGCCTTTGCGGATGGCCGCAGACAACTGTGCCCGGGCTTGAGCCCGTTCCTCGGATTTGGTGTTTTTGCTGACAGGACTCTTGGGCGCTTCCTGTCGGGCACCGAAATTTGCCCTAATGATCTGATGTTCGCCAGTATCGGTGATCTGCTTTTCAGCGCTGATGACGTGTTCGTCAGGCTTGACGCTGCCCTGAGGACGCCTGGTGCGGGGCACGGAAGGACGACGCTGTGCCATGGGCCTCCTTGCTGCGCTCTCTGCCGTGGAAACGGTGGGTACCCGTCGTTAACGAGGGTACCCACCGAAACTCTCCCAACTAGGACGTGAAACGCGGGAAAGCCCTGCGACCTGCGTAACGTGCGGCGTCGTCGAGCTCCTCTTCGATGCGGAGCAGCTGGTTGTACTTGGCCACCCGCTCCGAACGCGCCGGAGCACCCGTCTTGATCTGCCCGGCGTTGGTTGCCACGCACAGATCGGCGATCGTGGTGTCTTCAGTTTCACCTGAGCGATGTGAGGTGATCGTGGTGTAGCCAGCGCGCTGTGCCATGGAAATTGCGTCGAGCGTCTCGGTCAGGGTGCCGATCTGGTTAACCTTCACGAGCAGTGAATTGGCGGTGCCGCTGTCAATGCCCTGCTCCAACCGGTTGGGGTTGGTCACGAAGAGGTCATCGCCGACAAGCTGAACTCTGTCGCCGATGGCATCCGTCAGGGTCTTCCATCCCTGCCAGTCATCCTCATCCAATGGGTCCTCAATGGACACCAGCGGGTAGTCCCGGACCAGTTCCTCGTAATAGGCGCTCATCTGTGCCGCGTCCAGGGACTTGCCCTCGAACTCGTACTTGCCGTCCTTGAAAAACTCTGACGATGCCACGTCAAGTGCGAGCGCAATGTCGGTTCCGGGCGTGTACCCGGCGTTGCCGATGGCCTGGAGGATCAGGTCCAGTGCCTCGCGGTTCGAGGGCAGGTTAGGGGCAAAGCCGCCCTCATCGCCCAGACCGGTGGAAAGACCCTTGCCCTTCAGTACTGATTTCAGCTCGTGGTACACCTCAACACCCCAGCGGAGCCCTTCCGAGAACGACGGCGCGCCCAGCGGAACAATCATGAATTCCTGGATGTCGACGTCGGAATCGGCGTGCGAGCCACCGTTGAGGATGTTCATCAGCGGCACGGGAAGTTCGTGCGCGTTCGGGCCCCCGAGGTAACGGTAGAGCGGGAGTTTGGCGGATTCCGACGCCGCACGTGCAACCGCAAGTGAAACTCCCAGCATGGCGTTGGCGCCGAGGCTGGACTTGTTGTCCGTGCCGTCGAGGTCAATCATGGCCTGGTCGATGCTGCGCTGCTCGGCGGCGTCGAAGCCGATCAGTGCCGGCTGGATCTGGTCGATCACTGCGTCCACAGCCTGCTGGACACCCTTGCCCGCGTAGCGGTCCTTGTCGCCGTCGCGGCGCTCATTCGCCTCGAACGCCCCCGTGGATGCGCCAGAGGGCACTGCGGCACGGCCAAAGCTGTCGTCGTCCAGAAGCACTTCGACTTCTACCGTGGGATTACCCCGTGAATCTAGGATCTCGCGGGCATGGATAGCTTCGATGATAGCCATGGGTGGGCTCCTGTTCTGAGGATGTGAATCTACGTTGTGGCGAGGGCTGATGCCTACTTCAACAGTAATCGAGTTTCGAGGCCCCTGCTGGACGTGAGGGACCGTATCGACGTCGGACTGCGTCACGTAGCGCACGCTCGGCATCGAGACCTCCCGGCGCGGTCGCCTCCACCAGGTCCAACAGCATTTCGCCGAGTTCCTGCTCCGTTTTTGGGCCGGTTTCGACGGCGGCGCTGAGACCCTGGACTCTCATGGCCACCTTGGAAGCCGTCATCAGGGCTGGCAGCTGGGCAGGGATACCGTCCAGAGGACTGTTGCGCTCCGGTTTCTCCCTGCGTTTGACTGCCTGCCAGGTCTCCTCGATCTCATCGACAGCCGCCACATGCTCGTTGTCCACGAGCCCGCCGTCGGGCGTGAAAACGTGAGGGTTGCGGCGGATCATCTTCTCCGTCAGAGTGCGGGCCACGTCATCAAGGTCAAAGGCGCCGCGCTCTTGTTGGATACGGGCGTGCAGGAGTACCTGAAGGAGAACGTCACCCAGTTCACCGCGGAGTTCGGCAATGCTGTCAGGACCGCCGTCGGCTGTTTCCACCGCCTCGACGAGCTCGTAGCTCTCCTCGATGAGGTACCCCACCAGTGATTCCGGGGTCAGCTCCGCGACCCAGGGGCAGCGCTTCCGCAGCTGGTCGATGACATCGACCAGCCGCGGGAGGGCATCCGGCTCAGTCCCGGGCGTTGTCGTAGCCGTCATTGATGTAATCGATCAGGGCTTCACGCTCTTCCAGCGGCAGGAATGCTGCCTCCGCCGCGTTCAGGGTGAGGGCGCGGATGTCATCGAGATCATAATCGAAGGTCTCTGTCAGCAACTCGAACTCGCCGGTCAGGGTGATGCCGCTCATAAGACGGTTGTCCGGGTTGATCGTGATGTTGAACCCCGTCTGGTACAGCAGATCAATGGGATGGCTCTCGATATCCCCGCCGAACTGCTCCACAGCTCCGGTCTGAAGGTTGGACGACGGGCAGACCTCCAACGGAATCTGGCGGTCGCGGACCCAGGACGCTACGTTCCCCAGCGTGACCAGACCCACTGCCTCGTCTCCCTCTGACGCGGAAACCTCCAACTGGTCCTCTTCATTGAATTCGACGTCGATATCCTCGGCGATCCGCACACCGTGGCCCAGTCGAAGGGCGCGACCGTCCACGAGTGCGCTGACGATGCTGTCCAACCCGGCAGCTTCACCGGCATGGACCGTGACCGGGAACTGATGCGAGGCCAGGTAGGTGAAAGCTTCCGTGAAGCGCGACGGCGGGAAGCCATCTTCCGCGCCAGCAATATCAAAGCCCACAGCTCCGGAGTCCCGGTGCCGGACAGCCAGTTCGGCGATCTCCTGGCTCCTGTCCGCATGCCTCATGGCTGTGATCAACTGGCCCACCTGAATAAGGTGCCCGCGTTCCTCCGCGGCCTCAACACCGGCGTCGAGCCCTTCCTGAACAGCGCTCACGGCGTCATCGAGGCTCAGGCCAGCCCGGAGATGCTGTTCGGGCGCCCACCGGACTTCGCCGTAGACAACCCCGTCCTCGGCAAGGTCCTCCACGAACTCACGGGCTACGCGGATCAGGCCCTCACGCGTCTGCATCACAGCAATGGTGTGGTCGAACGTCTCGAGGTAACGCTCCAGCGACCCTGAACTCGCAGAGTCTACGAACCAGGCGCCGAGGGCCACCGGGTCCGTTGAGGGAAGGGAATGGCCAACTTCTGCCGCAAGTTCAATGATCGTGGACGGGCGCAGGCCGCCGTCGAGGTGGTCGTGCAGGGAGACCTTGGGCAGAAGCCGTAGATCGTAGTCGAGGTTTGTGGCGGGCTCAGTCATAGGTTCAGTCACACGGATTACTGTACGCGAGCACCGTCCACCGGGTCATCCATCTCGCTGTCCGCACGCGCGGGCACTTCATCTCCCCCGTTCGGCTCCCCTCGAACAGCGGCGATGACGCGGTCCACTGTGAGGCCGATAACGACGGCGCACGCGATGGCCAGACATGCGCCCAGCAGATGATTATGGGCGAACCACTGACCGAAGAAGAGGCCGATTCCGACCGAGTATGACGACCAGGCGATCGCAGAGATGGTGGTGAGGAATACGAAGCGACGACGCGAATAC
The DNA here is from genome assembly GCA_947502645.1 of uncultured Micrococcaceae bacterium. Lineage (GTDB taxonomy): Bacteria > Actinomycetota > Actinomycetes > Actinomycetales > Micrococcaceae > Arthrobacter_J. Next base: position 291,786 of record CANNAD010000003.1, read on the forward strand.
TTCGTGGCGCCAGCCGTCAGGTTTACCGCTACACGGCCGATGGGGATAAAGCGCGCAATCATGATGAGGGAAGCTGCCCGCTTGTCGAGTTCACGGCCGGCCCAGACAAAGCCGCGCTGCATCCGTGGACGGCGCATCCACGCAAACCGCGTTGTCCCGATCCCACGGCCGATGACGTACGCCACGTTGTCTCCGGCGAATGCTCCGAGGCCCGCGGCCAAAATGAGGAGCCAGACGTTGGGCGATCCTGCGCTGGCCACCACTGACGCCAACCCCACTACGACAGATTCCGAGGGGACGGGCGGGAAAAACCCGTCGAAAGTGCAGCACGCGAACACCAGGACACAAACCCACGGCTGCTCCGCTGCACCGACGATGAACGTATTCAGTCCGTTGACGAATTCCATCATCGATTCCACCGTGGTGCTCCTGTCGATAACCCTGCTGACCGCGTTGAGTCAACATTGCGTTAATCCAACACTGCCAGTGCTGCGGTGAAAGCCACCATGGGTTATTCCCCTGATTCAGCCCCGGTATCCAACCTAGGCGATGCCTGAACGTCCCAGCATCAGCCGTATAGGTGATCTTGGCCCGCCCGATATGTCATCCCTGGGGATGAGACAGCAGGCGGGACCTGGTCAGGAGATCCGGTCGATGATGAGTTTCTGCCCGCTGCGCGCCCCATCCGGCGCGATGGTTACGGCGTCGGCCAGCGCTTCTCGGGCGCGGTCAAACTTTTCAGGGGTGTCGGTCAGCAGCGTCATCAACGGCTCTCCTGCACGGACCACAGCTCCCGGCTTCGCATGCATCCGCACACCAGCGCCGGCCTGCACAGCATCTTCCTTGCGGGCGCGACCCGCTCCAAGACGCCACGCAGCCACGCCAACGGCCATCGCATCAAGGCCCACGAGAACGCCGTCGGCCGGTGCCAGCACGGTCTCGGACTCACGAGCTACCGGTAGCGCGGCGTCTGGGTCTCCGTCCTGAGCCGCGATCATACGGCGCCAGACATCCATGGCGCGGCCGTCGTTGAGCGCCGCCGCCGGGTCGGCGTCGTGGACGCCCGCGCAGGCCAGCATTTCCTCGGCGAGACGGACGGTCAGCTCGACGACGTCCTCAGGGCCGCCGCCGGCGAGGACCTCGACGGATTCCTGGACTTCAATGGCGTTACCCGCCGTGAGGCCAAGGGGTGTCTCCATGTTGGTCAGGAGAGCTACGGTGTTGACTCCGGCGTCCTTTCCGAGGGCAACCATCGTCTCGGCGAGCTCGCGGGCGCTGCGCTCATTCTTCATGAAGGCGCCCGAACCGACCTTGACGTCAAGAACCAGAGATCCGGTTCCTTCCGCGATCTTCTTGCTCATGATCGAGGAGGCAATGAGCGGGATCGCTTCCACCGTGCCGGTGACATCGCGCAGCGAGTAGAGCTTTTTGTCCGCCGGAGCCAGCCCGGCACCGGCTGCGCAGATGACCGCGCCGGTATCACGGAGCTGACGCATCATCTCCTCGTTGGACAGATTGGCCCGCCAACCAGGGATGGACTCCAGCTTGTCCAGCGTGCCGCCGGTGTGGCCGAGGCCCCGCCCGGACAACTGCGGTACTGCTACGCCAAATACTGCGACCAGGGGTGCCAGCGGCAAGGTGATCTTGTCCCCCACACCGCCCGTGGAATGCTTGTCCGACGTCGGCCTGCCGAGCGTGGAAAAGTCCATCCGTTCACCGCTGGCAATCATCGCCGCGGTCCAGGCTGCGATCTCCGCGCGGTCCATCCCGTTGAGAAGGATCGCCATGTTCAACGCGGACATCTGCTCGTCCGCGATGACGCCACGCGTGTAGGCGTCGATCGTCCAGTCGATCTGAGCGGACGTGAGAGTCCCCTTATCCCGTTTGGTGCGGATGATGTCTACTGCGTCAAAGTTTTCTGCTCGCCCCTGGCTCATGAGCCCTCCTGGCTGTCTGTCTATCGGGAAAGATGCTCGGGACCAAATGCGTCCGGAAGCACCTCATGCATGGTCTTGATTCCGCTCACCGTCAGCAGCTGCATATCCGGTGCGCGGAATTCATAAAGGAGTTGCCTGCAGCGTCCACACGGCATGAGGATGTTGCCGTCGCCGTCCACGCAGCTGAAGGCCACCAGGCGTCCACCGCCGGTCATCTGCAGCTGGCTGACCAACGAACACTCGGCACACAAGGTCAGGCCGTAGGAAGCGTTCTCCACGTTGCAGCCGGAGACCACCCGCCCGTCCTCCGTGAGTGCGGCCGCACCGACCGGGTACTTCGAGTACGGCACATACGCGTGTTCCATAGCTCGACGGGCCGCGGCGGTCAGGGCGTCCCAATCCACCTCTGCCGAATTGTTCGACATTGTCACTCCTTGACGTACGGAACGCCGCCGGCAGCGGGCGCACGGGACTTTCCAACCAGTCCGGCGACCGCAAGAATCGTCACCAGATACGGCAGCATGGCCAAGAACTGGCTCGGCACCGAGGTCCCGACAATGGAGAGAACATATTGCAGGTTGGTGGCGAAACCGAACAGAAGCGCCGCGAAGAACGCACCAATCGGATTCCATCGACCAAAGATGAGAGCCGCAAGGGCGATGTATCCCTGCCCGGCTGTCATATCCGGTGTGAAGCTGCTGACCGCAACCAGCGTGAAGAATGCGCCGCCTAGACCGGCGACTCCACCGCCCGCTACCACGTTCCAGAAGCGCATACGGTTCACATTGATACCCACCGTGTCCGCAGCCTGCGGATGCTCACCCACAGCACGGACCCGGAGACCCCACTTGGTGTAATACAAACCGACGTAGATGGCAATGACGGCAAAGTACATCAGGTAGCCGACAACGCTCTGCTTGAACAGGATGGGGCCGATGATCGGAATGTCAGAGAGCAGCGGGATGCTGATATCCGGCAGCCGCGGCGGATTGTTCCACAGCTCCGGATCCCGGCTGAGCAACGTAGAGGCCAGGAAGCCCGTCACCCCGGACACAAGAACGTTGAGCACAACGCCCACGATGATCTGGTTGACAAGATATTGGATGCTGAACGCCGCAAGCACCACCGAGACCAGCATTCCGGCTACCGCTGCGGCGAGGAGCCCCACGAAGGCGCTGCCGGAGATGGAACCAGCCACTGCAGCGGCGAATGCACCGGAGAGCAATTGCCCCTCGATAGCGATGTTGACCACGCCGGAACGCTCACACAGCACTCCGGACATGGAACCAAAAATCAGCGGCACTGCGAGAGTGACGGAACCGGCGACAAGGCCTGCGAGCGAAATACTCGGCGTATTGGCGCTACCCACAACCCACGTGAGGAATCCTGTGACAAAGAACAGCGCAAAGGCAATTCCCGCCCAGCGTGAGATATGCGATCCCTTCCGGACCTGCAGGAAAGCGTAGACGGCGATAGCCGCTAGCACGATCGTGACAACCCAACCCACCGTCGGGGCAGGCAGGTGAACGTCCTGAAGCCGGAAGCGGTCGTCGTCGGCCGAGATTCGGAAGATGGCCGTTTGGTCGGGACTTCCGATAGCGAACATCAGCAGCGATACCAGGGCGCCGATGGCAAACCCCACCGGGGCTTTCCAGTTTTTCACTCCGACGTGATCAGCTACGGTCTCCTGCTGAGGCTGAACAGTTGCGGCGCTCATGCTGCACCTCCGGTCAAAGCGGTAGGGCTGGTCGCACGCTTCTTCTTTACATCAATACGGAAGACTGCCTTGACCAGCGGCGGCGCGGCGATGAACAGAACGATCAGCGACTGGACCACCAGAACAATATCGATGGGGGTTCCAGTCTGCGTCTGCATCTGGACACCACCGGCACGGAACGCTCCAAAGAGGAGACCCGCGAAGAACACACCCCAGGGGTGGGAGCGGCCCAGCAGCGCAACCGTAATGGCATCGAACCCGAAGCTCGCCGCGATCCCACCCGTCAGCACACGCTCAGTACCAGAAATCTGCGCGACTCCGGCCAATCCGGCGAGACCGCCAGCTATCAGCATGACGACGATGTAGCCCTTGGAAACACTGATCCCAGCGGTGCGTGCCGCATTGGGGTTAGCTCCAACCGCACGAAGCTCGAAGCCGATGGTGGATCGGTTGAGAAGCCACCAGATGGCCAGGGTCGCAGCAACGGCGATCAGGAAACCCAGGTGAAGCCGGAACCCGCTCCCGAGCAGCAGCGGGAAGACCGCTGAGTCCTTGATGGGTGGGCTGATCGGGTTCGCTGATCCCGGATTCTGGAACGCAGGAGTGAACAGCAGATAGGCCACCAGGTTGATGGCAATATAGTTCAGCATGATCGTCACAATGACCTCGTGCGCGCCGGTTCGTGCCTTGAGCACACCGGCAATCCCAGCCCACAAGGCACCGCCGATGAAGCCGGCAACTATGGCGACGAGCAAGTGCAGTCCAACGGGCAGGTCCAGCGTGAAGCCAACCCAGCCCGCGAACGTTGCGCCGAGGATGATCTGGCCCTGGGCACCGATGTTGAAGAGACCCGCGCGGAAGGCCAGTGCCACGCCAAGCCCCGCAAGGATGAGCGGCGTGGCCACCGTCAGAGTTTCAGTGAACGGCCGGAACATCTGGGCCGTCGACTTGGCATCCCAATTGAAAACGGCGCCCTGGAACAACGCAATATATGCGCTGCTCGCAGCGTCCCACGCTGCTCCGAGCATGTCCGTGGGGCGGGTGAAGAAGTACGACGCCGTCTCTTCAACGCGATCATTCGTCAACGCGATGAGCACGCCGCCCAGAATCATCGACAAAACAACGGCGAGGAGAGATACCATCCCGCTGCCGCTCACGATCCGGCGGAAAACGTCGTTGGAAGTACTTGTGGTTGTCTCTGTTTTTGGTGTGTTTTCGCCACTCATGGCTGCCCTCCCGGGTCTGTTGCCGTGCTCCCGGAAGACTGGTCCAACGCCTCATCGGCCGTCATGCCCGCCATCATCAGGCCCAGCACTTCGCGATTGGTGTTGCCCGGCACAATCCCCATCAGCCGTCCGTGGAACATGACGGCGATACGGTCCGCGAGTTCGCTGACCTCGTCGAGTTCGGTGGAAACGATCATGACCGGTGTGCCGCCGTCGCGCTCCGCGATAATGCGCTTGTGCAGGAATTCGATGGAGCCAACATCAACACCGCGTGTTGGTTGCGAAGCTATGAACAGCTTCAGCGGACGCGAGAGTTCGCGGGCGAGGACAACTTTCTGCTGGTTTCCGCCGGATAGCGTGCTGACGGTGGCCATCGCCGACTCCGTGCGGACGTCATATTCGGCGATCTTCTTCTCTGCGTTGTCGCGGACAACAGCCGGTTTCATCGCCGGCCCCTTCGCAAAGGGCGGCTCGTCGTACCAGTTCAGAATCAGGTTTTCCGCAATGGTGAACGCGCCGATCAGGCCGTCCTCCTTGCGGTCTTCGGGAACGAAGCCCACGCCCTGACGAATAACATCCCGGACGGATTTTCCCACCAGCTCAGTGCCATTGAGTTTGATCGATCCCCGCACGTGATGCTGAAGCCCGAGAATAGCCTCGGTCAGTTCGGTCTGGCCATTGCCCTGAACACCGGCAACAGCGAGTATCTCGCCCTCGGAAATCGTGAAGGAGACATCGTCAACCGTCTTCTGTCCCGTCGAGGAAAGGACGGTGAGGTTCTCGACGTCGAAAGTGGGATTGCCCGGCGACGCTGGAGCCTTGTTGAGGCTCAGACTTACCTGACGCCCCACCATCATCGACGCGAGTTCCGTGGTCGAAGCTGATGGTTCGGCAGTACCGACCACCTTCCCGCGACGAATCACCGTAATGACGTCCGAGACTGCCTTGACCTCCCGCAGCTTGTGCGAAATGAACACGATTGCGGTGCCGCCTGCTTTCAGCTGCCCCATGATGTCCATCAGCTCGTCAGTTTCCCGAGGGGTCAGCACAGCCGTCGGCTCGTCGAGAATGAGGACTTCCGCATTCCGGACCAGCGCCTTGATGATTTCCACCCGTTGCTGGACACCTACCGGAAGGTCTTCCACCAAAGCGTCAGGATCGACGTCGAAATGATAGCGGTCCGAGATCTCACGAATTTTTCTGCGCGTCTCCTTGAGGTCAAGGACTCCGCCCGCCTTCGTTGCTTCGTCGCCGAGCGCAACGTTCTCCGCCACGGTAAACACGGGTATCAGCATGAAGTGCTGGTGCACCATACCGATGCCGGCAGCCATGGCGTCGCCCGGGCCCTTGAAGGTCACAGGCTTGCCATCAACGAGGATGGACCCCTCTGTTGGCTCATAGAGTCCGTACAGGACGTTCATGAGAGTCGATTTGCCGGCGCCGTTTTCGCCCAGGAGACAGTGAACTGTCCCTGGTTCAACCACAAGATCAATGTGGTCATTGGCAACCAGGGATCCGAATCTCTTGGTAATTCCCTGAAGTTCGAGTTTCACAACTCCAACCAATCCGTTCGTTGTTGGAATCCGTTCGACGCATAGAGGACAAACGGTGCTGCTTTGCCGCGGCTCTCAGTCCGTAACGCAGAACGCGCCGCCGCGCCCTTCTACGGATATCCCGAGAAGGGCGCGGCGGCACACCCGCGAGGGCCCTACTTGGGGCTGGCCTCGGACTCTACGGCGATCTCACCGGAGATGATGTCCGCCTTGATCTGGTCCAGTTCGGACTTCATCTCATCCGAAACCGCGTCTTCCATATCGTGGAACGGTGCCAGTGCAACTCCGCCGTTATCCAGAGTTCCCACATACGGTTCATTGCTGAAGTTACCTTCGACGTCGGAGGTGATGACCTCTTCAACAGCCTCACCCATGAGCTTCATGACGGAGGTGAGGATGAACTCCTTGCCGGTAGGTACCTTCAGGTATCCATCGGAGTCAACCCAGATGACCTTGACATCCTTGCCATCCGCATTGACTTCCTCGACGGCATCCATGGTTCCGTCACCAACGGGTCCTGCAACGGGCATGATGATGTCCGCACCCTCGTTGACGAAGTTTTTGGTGTTCGTCTTGCCCTTCGAGGTGTTCTCGAAGTCGCCGATGAACGTACCGGTCTGGGCTTCCTTGTTCCAGCCGAGGAGCTGGACGTCCTCGCCCTTCTGCTCGTTGTAGTACTCCACGCCATCGGCGAAGCCGTCCATGAAAATGGTGACTGTGGGGATCTGGATGCCACCGTAGGTGGCAACCTTGCCAGTTTCCGTGGTGCCAGCAGCTAGATAGCCCGCCATGAACGCAGCCTGGGCCGTGTCATAGATGATCGGCTTCACATTCGGGAGGTCGATCTTGTTATCATCCACGATGGCAAAATTGGTGTCCGGGTTGGCAGTTGCCGCTTCCTTGGTGGTCGCCGAGAGCAGGAAACCGACCGTGACAATCAAATCGCAGCCGGCGGTTACCATCGAATTGACGTTCGGCCCGAAGTCCGTTTCAGCCGCCGACTCAGCTTGCTTGACATCAATGCCGAGGTCCTCCTCGGCCGCCTGGATACCTTCATAGCTGGATTCGTTGAACGAGTTGTCGTCGAATCCGCCCGAGTCTGAGACGATGCAGCCGGTGTAATCGCTGTTGGCACTCTTGTCCTGCTCAGCGTCTTCTGCGGGCGGCGCCCCACAGGCGGACAGCAGAAGTGCGGATGCGGCGAGAAGGGCAGTTGCTGCGCCCTTGCCGCGCTTGATGGTGCGAGGTGAATTCTTCAAGGTTCCTCCGATGACGAAATAAGCCCCAGGCCGCAATTTCAATGAGTGTCCGCTATGAGGTTCTGTTTTCACTGACTCGCCCGTGGTGCCGTTCCCCGAGATGTGGACGGCAAGATGAACCTAGAGTAATGGAAGAATGGCGGTCCTTACCACCGTGTTCAAATCTCAGCGGCACATCGTTGAACTTTTGTTACCAACGAGTAACTAGCTGTTCAGGTCGCGGCCACGGTTCCGGAAGAAAACACGGCGCGGGCCGCGGCGCTGGCCATCACGCGGACCCCGCATCCAATGGCCTGCTCATCCGGAGCATAATCCCCCCGGTGCAGGTCGAACGTTTCGCCTTCGGGAGTTCTGGTCCCAAGACGCATCATGGCTCCCTGCACCTTCTGTGTCATCCAGGCGAAGTCCTCACCGCCCATGGACTGCGGCGTCAGAACGACAGAATCCTCGCCCAGCTCGGCACGCGCCGCTGCCTCAATGAGTCCCGTTTCCGGCTCCGAATTGATCACGGGCGGTACGCCCCGGGTGTGCTGCAGATCGACTGTCACGCCGTACGGAGCCGCGACCTGCTTAACCACCGAGTCCAACAGCTCTCCGGCTTCATACCAGGCGTCGTTGTCCAGACACCGCATGGTTCCGGACATATAACCGTGAGCAGGGATGGCGTTGGGGGCTGACCCAGCACTGATCTGGCCCCACACCACGGACACCGCGCTGCGCACATCCACGCGTCTGGACAGCACCGCCGGAACGTTCACGGCAATCTGCGCCAGAGCGAATACCAGGTCTTCGGTCAGATGCGGCCGTGACGTATGCCCGCCTCGGCCGGTCAGTTCAATACGAACGGTGTCTGACGCGGAGGTGATGGCACCTATGCGGGTGCCTACCTTGCCGACGTCGATCCGGGGATCGCAGTGAAGGGCCAGGATTCGAGGTACGTCGGCCAACACGCCCTGCTTGATGACGTCGAGGGCGCCGCCCGGCATGGTTTCCTCAGCGGGCTGAAAAATGATGCGCACGCGGGCCGGGAGCGGAGATTCGGCGTCGAGCTTCGCCAGCACCTTTGCCACGCCCAACATGACTGTTGTGTGGATGTCATGTCCGCAGGCGTGTGTAATGCCCTCATTGCCTGATGCGTACGGGAGATCTGTCTCCTCCAGGATGGGTAAGGCATCGATGTCAGCGCGCAGTGCGATGGCGATCGGTCCAGTACCGACATCGACCATGACGCCGGTCCTCTCCAGGCGCTGCGGCTTCAGACCTGCCTTCAGAAGCTCCTCATGCAAGCGGTCCGTGGTACGGAACTCCTTGTGGGAAAGTTCAGGATTCGCATGGATATCGCGCCTGAACTCTATGAGCGACTCAAGGAGAGGCGTCACCAACGGCCCCGTGGCGGCTAGCGGATTCTCTTCAACTGTTGAAGTCTGCACTCTTCCAGCCTAGCGACATCGCATTCACGATGGGGAAAGTGTGTCGCTAGAGGACGTCGGTGTCCCCGCTGGCCTTGAGATGCTCCACGGCCTTCTTGACCTCCTGTGCGTGTTCGCGGGTGGTGACCAGCAGTGCGTCAGGGGTATCCACGACGACGACGTTCTCGATACCGATCAGCGCGATCACGCGCTTTGTATCCGAGACCACAATTCCGGATGCGTTCTCGGAGTAGACACGTGCGCCCTCCCCCATGACTGTGACCTTGCTGTCTTCAGCGGCGGGATTCAGGCGTCCGATCGCCGCGAAATCACCAACATCGTCCCACCCGAACGCGCCGGGAATCATGGCGACGTCTCCAGCCGCGGCCGCAGGTTCAGCCACCGCGTAATCAATCGCAATCTTGGGCAGGGACGGCCAGACCCTCTTGGCCACCTCAACCCGGTGGGGAGTGTCCCAGGCATCCGCAATTTCGGTCAGCCCGGCGAAGAGCTCTGGCTCATTGGCCTCCAGATGCTTCAGCATGAGATCCACAGGGGCCACGAACATGCCGGCGTTCCAGCTGTAGCCGCCGTCAGTGAGGTAGCCGGCAGCGACGTCGGCCGAAGGCTTTTCCACGAACTCTTCGACGATGTGGGCATCAGGAGCACCCGCAATCTCGAGCTGCCTTCCAGCGCGTATGTAGCCAAACCCAGTGGACGGGTGCGTTGGCTGGATGCCGATGGTCACGATGTAACCCTGCGCCGCCGTATGCACTGCCTGCCTCACCGCGTCCTGGAAAACCTCCACAGGCGTGATGACCTGGTCTGCGGCGAAGGAACCCATAATGATGCCCGGATCCCGGCGGTGCAGAATAGCGGCCGCAAGTCCGATAGCCGCCGCCGAATCCTTGGGCTCACTTTCCAGCACAAGGTTCGATTTCTGAAGTTCAGGCAACTGTTTGAGCACTGCCTTCCGGTGCACGGTGCCAGTGACCACCATGACCCTGTCACCGCTCAGCGGAGACAGACGGTCATAGGTAGCGCGGATCAACGTACTCCCGGAACCGGTGAGGTCATGGAGAAACTTCGGGGCCGCCGCCCGCGAGAGCGGCCACAGCCGGGTACCTACGCCTCCGGCGGGAATGACACCATAGAAACGGTCAAGATCCGCGGGATTTCCTGGGGTGGTCTGTTCAGTGTTCATCGCTGTCAACGTTAGACCACGCGGCAGTGCCAAAGGCTCATCCCGCAGGCTGATTTACGCCAAAGTGTCCCAGCTAACAAAGGGATACCTAAATTGAAGAAAACATGCGAGCAGCCCTAGGTTAGAATCGAGTTTGGAATGCTTTCGCCTGGACGTCATCTCTTGCGTGGGACAACACGCCAGCGTTCGGTGAGGCAGGGAGGTTAATACAGTGTCGAAGACACCAGCAGGCACCCTCTACCGCGGCCGTGAGGGCATGTGGTCGTGGGTAGCGCACCGCATAACAGGCGTCGCGATCTTCTTCTTCCTTTTGGTCCATGTACTTGACACCTCTCTGGTCCGGGTTTCTCCCGAGGCCTACGACGCCGTGATCGGTTCCTACAAGAACGTCATCATGGGCCTTGGTGAGCTTGGTCTGGTCGCCGCGATCGTTTTCCATGCGTTCAACGGGCTACGCGTCATTGCAGTGGACTTCTGGAAGAAGGGCACCAAGTATCACCGGCAGCTCCTCTGGCTCGTCGTGGCGCTCTGGCTCGTCACCATGATCGCCTTCTCGTTCCGCCACCTGCCGATTGTCTTTGGGAGTCACTAAACCATGAGCACCGATATTGAAGCTCCACGCAGCGGTCGGGTTTCACCCAAGTACCTGCGTTCCGGAAAGTCCGTTGGCAACTTCGAGATGCTGGCCTGGCTTTTCATGCGGCTCTCCGGAGTCGTTCTTGTGGTTCTCATCTTCGTCCACCTTTATCTGAACCTTGTCGCCGGTGACGGCATCAAGGGCATCGACTTCGGCTTTGTCGCCGGTAAGTGGGCCAACCCCGTCTGGCAGTTCTGGGATCTCGCCATGCTGTGGCTCGCCATGCTCCACGGCACCAACGGTGTGCGCACGATCATCAACGACTACGCGGAGAAGACCACCACCCGTCGGTGGCTGAAGGGTGTTCTCTACTCCGCCGCAGTTGTCATCATCGTCCTGGGAACCCTGGTGATCTTCACCTTCGATCCCTGCCCGGTCATCAACGGCGTACCCACGGTCGCGGACTACTGCCCGGCTCCGTAACGCCTTCCCAGCACGCTTCTGAATCAAAGCTTCCGACAGAAAGAGCAATCCGCATGCAGGTCCACAAGTACGACGTCGTTATTGTCGGTGCCGGCGGCGCCGGCATGCGAGCCGCCATCGAATCCGGCCAGCGCGCGCGTACTGCGGTTCTGACCAAGCTCTACCCCACGCGTTCCCACACAGGTGCAGCACAGGGCGGCATGTGTGCCGCCCTCGCGAACGTCGAAGAGGACAACTGGGAGTGGCACACCTTTGACACCGTCAAGGGTGGTGACTATCTGGTGGATCAGGATGCCGCGGAGGTCATGGCCAAGGAGGCCATCGAGGCAGTTCTGGATCTCGAAAAGATGGGCCTGCCGTTCAACCGCACCCCGGAAGGCCGCATCGACCAGCGTCGTTTCGGCGGTCACACCAGGGATCACGGCAAGGCACCTGTCCGTCGCTCCTGCTACGCGGCAGACCGCACGGGTCACATGATCCTCCAGACGCTCTATCAGAACTGCGTCAAGCACAACGTGGAGTTCTACAACGAGTTCTACGTTCTGGATCTCCTGACCGTCGACGAGGAAGTTGTCGTTGACGGCGAAACGAAGATTCAGAAGCGCGTCGCTGGCGTCGTCTCCTATGACCTGGCATCCGGCGAACTGCACGTTTTCCAGGCCAAGTCCATCGTTTTCGCCTCCGGCGGCGTGGGCAAGGTCTTCAAGACGACGTCCAATGCTCATACCCTCACCGGCGACGGCATGGGAATCTCGTTCCGCAAGGGAATCCCGCTGGAGGACATGGAATTCTTCCAGTTCCACCCAACGGGTCTTGCCGGCCTCGGTATCCTGCTCTCCGAAGCAGCACGTGGTGAAGGCGCAATCCTCCGTAACTCGGAGGGTGAGAGGTTCATGGAACGCTACGCGCCGACCATCAAGGACCTTGCGCCCCGCGATATCGTTGCCCGTTCCATGGCCAACGAAGTTCGCGAAGGCCGCGGATGCGGACCGGACAAGGACTACGTCCTGCTGGACCTCACGCACCTTGAACCGGCTCACATCGATGCCAAGCTCCCCGACATCACAGAGTTCGCACGGACCTACCTTGGTGTGGAGCCGTACACGGAGCCTGTCCCCGTTTTCCCGACGGCGCACTACGCCATGGGCGGCATCCCCACCAACATTAAGGCCGAAGTTCTTCAGGACAACGACACCGTGATTCCCGGCATGTACGCAGCGGGCGAAGTTGCCTGCGTGTCCGTCCACGGTTCCAACCGTCTTGGCACAAACTCACTGCTGGATATCAACGTATTCGGAAAGCGTGCAGGCATCGCCGCGGCCGAGTACGCGCTGACCGCGGATTTTGTCGAACTTCCGGAAGAGCCGACGGCGTTCACCGAGAAGCTGCTGGCCACGGTGGGTAACTCTGAAGGAACCGAACGGGTCGCCAAGATCCGCAAGGAGCTCCAGGACATCATGGACGCCAACGTCCAGGTGTTCCGCACGGAGGAGTCCCTGCGAGAGGCGCTGTCCGTTATTGCCTCGCTCGAAGAGCGGTACACCCGCATCAACGTGCAGGACAAGGGCAAGAGGTTCAACCTCGACCTCCTGGAAGCCGTCGAACTCGGCTTCCTGCTGGACATGGCAAAGGTGATGACCGCAGCTGCGCTTCACCGTCAGGAGTCCCGCGGCGGCCACTTCCGCGAGGACTTCCCGGATCGTGACGATGAGAACTTCATGGTCCACTCCATGTCATACCTTGACCCGGCAGCCACCGAGACTCTTGGAATCCGGATGGAAACAAAGCCGGTTATCTTTACCCGTTACCAGCCAATGGAGCGTAAGTACTAATGAGCACCCAAACTACGGAGACACCCGAGCCCGCCTCAAAGGTAGAGCTTCCGGCCGGAGTTGGCGGCGGGGGCGAGATCCCCACGTTCGACATCACCTTGCGCGTACGCCGTTACAACCCGGAGGTCTCTGACGAGGTCCGCTGGGACGACTTCTCGATGACCATGTACGGCACGGACCGCGTCCTTGACGCGCTGCACAAGACGAAGTGGGAACAGGACGGCAGCGTCTCCTTCCGCCGTTCATGTGCCCACGGTGTGTGCGGTTCCGATGCCATGCGCATCAATGGCCGGAACCGGCTTGCCTGCAAGACCCTCCTGAAGGACCTGGACACCTCAAAGCCAATCCTCGTGGAGCCCATCAAGGGTCTCCCGGTGGAGAAGGACCTGATCGTGGACATGGAGCCCTTCTTCCAGTCGTACCGTGAAATCATGCCGTTCCTCGTCAGCAAGGGACACGAGCCCAGCCGTGAACGCCTGCAGTCCTCTGAAGAGCGCGAACGCTTCGACGACACCACCAAGTGCATCCTGTGTGCCGCCTGCACCTCCTCCTGCCCCGTGTTCTGGACAGATGGTCAGTATTTCGGTCCGGCGGCCATCGTCAACGCGCATCGTTTCATCTTCGATTCACGCGACGACGCCGGTGATATGCGTCTGGAAATCCTCAACGACAAAGAAGGCGTGTGGCGCTGCCGCACAACCTTCAACTGCACCGAGGCATGCCCACGCGGCATCCAGGTCACCAAGGCAATCGCCGAGGTGAAGCAGGCAATCCTCGCCCGCAACGTCTAACTGATTAGGACCAGCAAACTCCGTGACCTCCTCAACGTCAGTATCGTTTCCAGGTGTCGGCGGAACCACGCTCTCCGGCGTCATCGATATGCCGGACGGAGAGGTGGAAGCCTGGGCGGTGTTCTGCCACGGGTTCACCCTCGGTAAGAACAGCCTTGCCGCCGCGAGAGTCAGCCGGGAACTGGCGCGTTTGGGTATCGGCGTCCTCCGATATGACGCGGCAGGACTAGGCGACTCGACCGGCAACTGGGAAGACGGAACGTTCAGCAGCAAGGTAGCTGACGTGCGAAGTGCAGCAGAGTTCATGCGCTCGGAAGGTAAAACCATTTCCGTGGCAATCGGCCATTCTCTGGGCGGCGCGGCAGTGCTCGCTGCTGTCAAGGAAATTCCTGAAGTAGATGCTGTAGCTACCATTGGTGCACCCTACGAGCCCAGCCACGTAGTGCACCTGTTCGAAGCAGTCCAGGATGAGATCGAGAGCACCGGCCGCGCCACCGTGAAGCTCGGCGGCCGCCATCTCGAGATCCGCCGGGAACTGCTGCTTGACCTGGAGCGGACCGACATCAAAGAGTGCATCCGGACCCTCGATGTGCCCCTGCTCATCATGCACTCCCCCGTGGACAACGTTGTGGGCATCGAGAATGCCGGCGACATTTTCCGGACAGCACGTCACCCGAAATCGTTCTTCTCACTGGAGAAGAGCGACCACCTGCTGACGGGAAGAAAGCACGCCAAGCGCGCTGCAACCATCATCGCTGCGTGGGCAGAACAGTATCTGGAGCTCGAGGACTGAAAATCCCGGCTCAGTGCCACGCATTGATGTGGACTCAGTTGTCCTGATGCTGGCCAATCCGAGCCCGTTGGCGTAGCGACAGTCTTCGGAGACCGCGGCGTTCCCGCTGCCTGGCAGCCCGGTGATCGGCACACCCGACGGCGCCCCACGCGGTGGCGAGCAGGTATAGCTGGCTGAGCAGGAAGAACCACACGAACAGCCCGAGAATGACGGCAAAGGGCGCGAGCAACGGGTTGGTGTCCAGGGATTGCAGCAGCAGTGAGCTGAAAGTACGGAGCACGGTGCTTCCGGCGCCCGCGATGAGCGCCGACTGAAGCATGACGGACCGGGGCATGCGGATACCCGAAGCCAGCCGGAACAGCACCACCGCGACCGCCATATCCAGCAGCAGCATCACTACAACTCCGGTCAGCGCTGTCAGTGGCACGGCCAGAGCATTCTGAAAATTCAGCCAGTCCACAATAAATTTGACGGCAGTGTTGGTTATCGCGGCGATCACGGAAGTCGCGACCAGAGCAATACCCAACAGGATGAGCGTGCTTAGGTCCTTCAGCTTCTTCCACGCAGGGTTCTCACGGAGGACTGGCAGGTCAAACACGCCGCGCATCCCCTGGCGCAGCCCGTTGATCCACCCCAGAGACGTGAAGAGCATGGCTGCCGTGGAGATGGTCAACGCCCACCCAAATTCGTTGTTGGAGGCAAAAAGCTCCTCGGGTGTGGCCAGTCCACCATTGCCTGTGTCGATCAGACCGGGTGTGCTCTCATCAACAGCCGAAACGATCATCGACTGCAGGGCCGTATCTTCGGCGGCCACGAGCCCAAAAATGGAGAACCCGGCCACGAGAAGCGCAGCGATGGAGAAAAACATTCTGTAGGCGGCACCAGCAGCCATCAACGGACCGTGCCGGAAAATATACAGCCGCACGGCGCGGACCGGCTTCCACGTGGAGACCCGAGCGAGATCGTAGGCCAGCGTATCTTTCGCCCTCTGCACGAGGGGAGCACCGTCCCTGACGTCCCGTGAGAGCGCGCGTTTGGTCTGGCTCACCCGGGCCTTGAGCTCGCCTCGATCCAGCGGATGCGGGTTAGCTGGATCTGCTCTTTCGGCGTCCAAACTTCAGCTCCTCCCGCAGCGTCCATACGCCGCTCTCCTCATGTTCAAACAATCCCATCGACCTGACAGGGAAGCTAGCCTCGAAATTCTCGAGCCGCTGCAAGGCCGAGTCCATGCTCGCCTCGCTGACATCGTGGGCGACAGTGACATGAGGGTGATAAGCAAACTCGAGGTTGCGTTCCAGCGGACCGCATTGGAGCATTTGGTGGAGGTTGACGCAGTCGTCGAAGCCTTCGGCCACGTTGAGGTATACCACCGGCGACAGCGGACGGAACGTTCCCGTTCCGCGGAGGGTCACAGAGAACTCCTCCTGAGCGCTGACCGCTTCGCGAACGTGGGCCAACGCTGCCGCCCAGTCACAGGTGGGCGTGGTGGTAACGAGAGTGATGTGCGGCGGTACGACGGCGGCCATCGGATCTCCGAACGAAGCACGCCACTCCTCCAACTGCCCGGCCAGCGGGTCTGGGATGGAGATGACGATGCCTATACAACGCGTCGACGTGGCAAGGTTGCGGGTGCTGGTCGCACTCTCGACCGGAGCGGCGTCGTTGTTTACACACATGGTGGGGCTACGCCTGCCTTCTCGGAAGGAATCCCATCCGGTCATAGACCGTATCCAACGTGGTCCCGGCAATGCTGCGGGCCTTGTCCGCGCCGCGCGCCAACAGCCTGTCCAGCTCCGCGGGGTCCGCCAGCAGCTCGTTGGTGCGCTCCCGCAACGGTGTCACGAAGTCCACGAGCAGGTTTGCGAGGTCCACCTTGAGATGCCCGTACATGCGTCCGGCGTACTCGGCTTCCAGTTCTGCGACGGTTTTCCCGCTGATGACCGAGTAGATGGTCAGCAGGTTGGAGACGCCTGGTTTGTTCTCCGCATCGAAGCGGATCTCCGTGCCGTCATCGGTGACTGCCGATTTGATCCTTTTGGCCGTGATCTTCGGGTCATCCAGCAACTGGATCGCGCCGTTGGGCGACTCCCCCGTCTTGGACATTTTTGCCGTGGGGTTCTGCAGATCGTAAATCTTGGCTGTCTCGCGAAGAATGGCCGGCTCCGGAACCGTGAAGGTCTCACCAAAGCGTGTGTTGAAGCGCTGTGCGAGGTTGCGGGTCAACTCGAGGTGCTGACGCTGATCCTCGCCCACGGGCACCAGATCAGCCTGATAGAGCAGGATGTCCGCCGCCATCAGCGTTGGATAGGCAAAGAGGCCCAGGGTGGTCGAATCCGAGCCCTGCTTGGCCGATTTGTCCTTGAACTGCGTCATCCGGGAAGCTTCACCGAAACCGGTGATGCAGTTGAGCGCCCACGCAAGCTCAGCGTGTTCGGGAACATGGGACTGGACAAAGAACGTGCACTTCTCGGGGTCTATCCCAGCGGCAATGTACTGGGCTGCAACGGTCCGGGTGCGATGCGCGAGTGTGGTCGGATCGAAATCCACGGTCACGGCATGCAGGTCCGGGATAAAGATGACTGCGTCGTAGCGGCTCTGCATCTCCGCCCAGTTACGGACCGCTCCGATGTAATTTCCGAGGTGGAGAGAATCCGCGGTGGGCTTGGCGCCGGACAGGATCCGCTGGACGCCGGCGGACCCTTCAGTTTCGGTGATCGTCATGGGGCTACTTCCTGAGGAGTTAGAGCCGGTAGTCCACTACCAGCGGTGCGTGATCGGAGAAACGGGCGTCGTAGGACGCCGCCCGGTCAACGACAGCATTACCAGCGAGAGCGGCGAGTTCCGGAGTGGCCATGTGGTAATCGATGCGCCACCCGGTGTCGTTGTCGAAAGCCTGCCCTCGCCAGGACCACCAGGTATACGGCCCGTCTACCTCGCCGGCGATGCTTCGGTGGACGTCCACCCAGCCGATCTCCTCACCGAAGAAACGATCAAAGTAGGCACGCTCGTCCGGCAGGAATCCTGACCGCTTGACGTTGCCTTTCCAGTTCTTGATATCCAGCGTGGTGTGCCCAACGTTCAGGTCACCGACGACCAACGCGTGGTCGCTCGCTTCGCGCAGCGCTGGCAGCCGCGAGCACATGACGTCCAGGAATCTGTATTTGTCTACCTGCTTGGGTGTGTCCGCTTCACCGGAATGCACGTAAGCGCTGACAACGGTGAAGGTGGAGCCGTTGACTGCGAAGTCCGCCTCAACCCAACGGCCCGACGTCTCGAAATACTCGTCCCCAATATGTTCACGCGTAGCCGATGGCTCGATCCGTGAAGCGATGGCAACTCCGGCCCGGCCCTTGGCCTGTGCTTCGGCGTGGACAATATGCCACGAATCTCCGAGGAGTTCCCTGACGATTGCGTCAGGCGCACGCACTTCCTGAAGGCAGAGGATATCGATGTCGCGGGCTGCCAGCCACTCGGCCATACCGCGCTTGTACGCTGCGCGAATACCGTTGACGTTGACGCTCGCCACCCGAACATGACCACTGACTGATTCGCTCACTGCTTCCGTGACAGCTGACTCTGATACCGGACTCACACGCTCCACCTTACTCGTTCACGACGGTGCCCTGGACCGGGCCGTCGTCGTCGGAATTCTTCATCATTCCGCGTGCGTTGTGAGCGGTGATCTCGATGGTCTCGATGGCTCTGTCCACCATGCCCTGGTCCTTGCCCTGATAGTCACGGATGACCTTTGCCTGGACCTGGATGATCTTGAAACTGTGGTCAAGCTTTTCATCCCGCATGGCGGAGGATTCCGACGTCGGTCCGTTGACGTTCCGGCCGGCCGCACGGTTGAAGGAATCCTGCGCCTCCCCGAATTTGGCGGAGGCCTTCTTCGCCGCCGAACGGAGGCTGAACACGACAAAGCTGAAAACCAGGAGCCAGCCCAGGGACACGATGACGACCAGCCAGCCGACGACGTCGTTCTCGTTGGCAGCAAAAACCAGGGCCACCAGGAAAATGACCAACATGATGGTCATTCCGATGGTTCCGGCTTTCAGGCTGACGCCGCGGTTGGCTTGATGGGCATTGTCCGGGGTACCGAGAGATCGCATGAGTAGATTCTCTCAAATTTTCCAAAATCGACCCATCCGTGATTCACACCACGCCGAATGACAGATGTGAGCGGTTCGGACGGACCGCAGCAAAGCGTCATTTATGAGGAGGAATTCACGATGAAGAAGTCACTTCGCTATCTTGCAGTACCTACGCTGGCCCTCGGTGCGGTCGCCATGGCAGGCTCGCCGGCCATGGCCGCGGACAGCTCCTACCAGGGCGCACTGAACGCCCTCAATGGCAGCAGCGCCACCGGCCAGGTCATGGTCGAGCTCAATGGCAATGAAGCCACCGTGACGCTCGACGTCTCCGGTCTGCCGGAAACATTCAACGACGCCGCCTACCCCCACGTGCAGCACATTCACATCGCAGGCCAGGGTGTCTGCCCCACGCCTGATGCGGATGCGAACGGCGACGGCATTGTAGATACCGTTGAAGGCGGCCCTTCCTACGGTGAAATCGGAACCACGCTCTCCACCAGCGGTGCTACCGATGCAAGCACAGCCACGGACCTCAAGGCCGCCGGACAGGGCGGCGCTTACACATACGAGCGCACCTTCGAGATGAACCAGGCGACGATTGACTCGCTGAAGGCGGGAACAAGCGTTGTTGTGGTTCATGGTCTTGACCCCGCCACGCTGAGTGAAGAAGCTGCCAATGCCAAGTCCAACCTGGTACCGGAGCTGCCTTTGGCAGCAACGTCGCCGGCTGCCTGTGGTGTTCTGACCGCATCGCAGATGGGCGCCATGCCTGAGGGCGGCGCCGATACCGGTGTTGCCATGGAAAGCACCAGCGATTCCAACGCTCTGGGCATGATCGCCCTGGGCGGCGGCCTCGTTCTGGCAGCAGCCGCAGGCGGTACCTACGTTGTTCGTCGCCGCGGCGACAACGCATAATCAGGATTCGCATCCATGACGAATACTGATCGCAGCCGCCACGGACGCCTCCGGGCCTCCGGGGCGGCTGCCCTCGTCGTCGTCGCAGCTCTGGGACTCCAGGGCTGCGGTGACGCCGCGACGCCTCCCCCAGCATCCAACGGCACACCCGCCAGCAGCACACCAGGCCCGACGGCGACGTCGGCCTCCCCCAGTGCCAGCCCCACAGCTACTCAGGCCGCGCCTGCTCCGGAGAAAAGCCCCGAACTTCCGGTCCTGGAAGCCTCCAAGCCGACGTCGCTTGTTATTCCGACAGTCGGCGTCCAGTCAGAACTGGTGCACCTCGGGCAGCGGCCCGACGGCTCGCTGGAAGTACCCACCGAAGGCCCTGGATCCCCGGCCAGCTGGTACACGGAGTCGCCCACACCCGGCGAACGCGGCCCCTCTGTCATGCTGGGCCACGTCAACGCCACGGGCGGCGGGCCCGGCGTCTTTGCGCGGCTCCGCGACCTCAAACCCGGCGACGAGATCAAGGTTCCCCGCGAGGACGGATCTACCGCGGTTTTCATTGTCGAAAAGGGTGAGCAGTATGAGAAGGCAACCTTCCCCACTCTGGAGGTCTACGGCAATACCCCTGGCGCTGAACTGCGTCTGATCACCTGCGACGGTTATCAGGCGGCAACAGGCACCTGGGACTACAACTACGTGGTCTACGCGAAGCTCAAGGTCTAGGACCGCTCCGGCTGACCAATGGTCACATCACTTGAGGAACAGCTTCCGTAGCCTGAAAGTTGTCAGCACTAGGCCCAAGAGGATCATGACCAGGAAATACACGATATGCAGCAGCGTGTCCGGCCCGAAAACCCCAACATTAAGCTGGCGCAGCAACTCCACACCGTGCCAGAGCGGCAACGCCTGGATGAACCACTGGATCGGCTCAGGGTAGACGCTCAGCGGGTAGAACGTGGCGGAGAACAGGAACATCGGCAGCATCACAAAGTTGATCCAGTCCATCTGCTGGAACGTTTTCATGTAGCTGGTGATCGCCATCCCGAAGGACGCAAAACCGAAAGCGATGACCACAGAAGCGGGGATCATGAGCAGGGCCCACGGCGACGTGATCAAACCCATCACTCCCATGACCGCGGTGAAGCCCGTGGCGTACATGGCCCCACGCAGGAGCGCCAGCAGGATTTCCCCGAGGGCGACGTCGAGCGGGCCGAGGGACGTGTAGAGCATCCCTTCGTAGAGCTTGGCGAAATTGAGCTTGAAGAACACGTTCCACGTGGAGTCATAGACCGCACCGTTCATTGCGGATACCGCAAGCAACGCGGGCGCGATATAAGCCGCGTAGGCTATCGGCTCACCGCCCGGGCCGGCGATCTCCCCCACCAGGGAACCCAAACCGATCCCCATGGCAATCAGATACAGGACCGGTTCCACAAAACCGCTGACCATGATTGCCCAGTTTGTCCCCCACGTGGCCTTTACACCCCGGGAGAAGACTGCGCGAACATTCCCCGAGTACAAGGACCCGAGGAATCGGCGGGACGGCTCGATTGACATATTCGAGGCAAGAACCTGCGTCATTTACCCAACCTCCGCACATAATTACGACGCGCAAAATAGAGTCCGACCGCACAAAGCAACAGCAGATAGAGAACGTGAACCACCGTCAGAACTCCGGGTTCGCTGTACCCGTACGAGACGATGCGGCCCAGCTCAGTCGAGTGCCACAACGGGGAAATCCAGCCGATCCAGCGGACCGCCAACGGCATCGCATCGAGCGGGAAGAAGGTCCCCGAGAACAGGAAGAGCGGCATCACGACGAACCGCTGCACCATCGCGAACTGACCTTTGTCCTCCACGATCGACGCCGCATACGCCATCAACGGAAGACCGAACGCCAGCCCCGCCAGCGCGGCGGAGAAAATCATGATCCAACCGGTACCCTCCTGAACCGCCCCGAACAGCAGCAGAAACAGGAAATAGATGCCAGTGGTCATCAGAAGTCTGACGGACACTCCCACAACATGCCCATTGACGAGCTGAGCGCTGGACAGAGGCGAGGCATTCGGACCGTAATATGTGCGGTGCCATTTGAAGCCGTCCATGACCGAGTACGTGTTCTCCTCGCTCGCCACCATGATCGCCGCCGTCGCAAGAAGCGCGGGAGCAACAAAGACGAGGTAGGAAACCGGCCCGGCGCTGCCGCCGTCGAGCGAGGCATTGCTGTTCGCATCAACCAGCGTGGCCAGGCCAACGCCCATGGCGAACAGGTAGACCAGCGGCGTGCCAACAGACGTCATGACGACCGTCCACCCGTAGCCCTTCAGCTTCCGCAGCCAGTGCTCCGCATAGTAGATTGACCCGAACTTCCGCGCTTTCGCCGCAGATTCGGCGGGCGTCAGGGGCGAACGAAGACCAAGAACAGGGTGACGATCCACGATCTTTGCCCCCGAGGGTGCGTGATGATCAGTCAACGAGACTCCTCCCGGTCAAACGAAGGAAAACGTCTTCCAGTGAGGACCGACGGACCAACGACGTGATGGGACGAAGTCCCCGTGCCGTGATCTGCTCCAGCGCGGCCTCGCCGTCGTGCGCGTAAATCAGGACCCGGTCCGGCAGGGTCTCCAGACGCTCACCGATGCCTTCCAGCTCGGCACCGACGGTCGCGTTGCGGTCTGAACCGAAGCGCAGCTCCAGCACCTCCCGGGTGGAATGCTCCCGGATGAGCGCCGCCGGTGACCCCTCGGCCATGATGCGGCCCTTGTCCACAACGATCAGACGGTCGCACAGCTGCTCCGCCTCATCCATGTAGTGCGTGGTTAGGATGAGGGTAACGCCCGCTTCCTTGAGGCGGAAGAGACGGTCCCAAAGGATGTGCCGGGCCTGTGGATCCAGGCCCGTCGTGGGCTCATCAAGGAGCAGGATCTTCGGATCGTTGATGAGCGAGCGCGCAATCGTCAGGCGGCGTTTCATCCCACCGGAGAGCGCGTCCACCCGAGCCTTGCCTTTATCGCTGAGCTGCGCGAATTCCAGCAGCTCGTCCGCCTTCGGCTGCAGATAGCTCATGGGCAGACCAAAATAGCGGCCGTAAACCAGCAGGTTGTCCCGTACCTTGAGTTCCTCGTCCAGGTTGTCCTGCTGAGGGACGACGCCGAGATGCGCCCGGACCTCCGGTCCATGCTGCTCCGGGTCCAGACCCATGATGGTGAGGTCGCCGCCGGTCCGTTGGGACACACCGCCGATCATTTTCATGGTCGTGGACTTACCGGCCCCGTTCGGGCCCAGAAGACCGAAGGCCTCCCCTGGCGGGACGTCGAAGGAGATACCGTCCACCGCAACGAAATCACCGTACTTCTTGGTGAGGTTGCTGGCGGAGATGACGAATTCAGGCGCTGTCGAGTTGTGCACTCGCTAACAATAATTGACCAGACTGATTGTCACAAACCAATCGGTCCGGGCCTTCGCTTACCCCTGCCCGCCGAGGCGGAAACGCACAGTCAGGAAACGACCGAACGCTCCGCAGCCTCGACAACATTGGACAGCAGCATGGCGCGGGTCATCGGACCCACCCCGCCCGGATTGGGGGAAAGCCAGGACGCCACTTCGGCAGCCGCCTTTTCGACGTCGCCCATCAGGGTCACCTTGCCGGTATCCGGATCCTCGGCCCTGGTCACGCCGACGTCGAGCACGACAGCCCCTGGCTTGAGGTCCGCAGCCTTGACCATGCCCGGGAAACCCGCAGCCGCAACGACTACATCAGCTTCGCGCAAGTGCTCCAGGAGATCCGTGGTGCCTGTATGAGCCAGAGTGACCGTGGCGTTGATAGGCCTGCGCGTGAGCAACAGCCCGAGCGGGCGCCCTACTGTGACTCCCCTGCCGATCACCAGAACGTTCTTGCCCGTCAGATACACTTCGTGACGGATCAGCAGCTCAACGATGCCCTGCGGTGTGCAGGGCAACGGTGACTCCATGGGTTCACTCACATTGAGGACCAGGCGACCCAGGTTGATCGGATGCAGACCGTCGGCGTCCTTCTCCGGGTCCATCCGTTCCAGAATCGCATTGGAATCAAGGTGCGGAGGCAACGGTAGCTGCACAATGTACCCGGTGCATTCCGGATTCTCATTCAGCTCGTCCACCACTGCTTCGAGCTCTTCCTGCGTCACGTCTGCCGGAAGATCGCGGCGGATCGAGCGGATGCCGACTTCCGCACAGTCCTTGTGCTTCCCACCAACGTAGGAGTGGCTCGCAGGATCGTCACCCACGAGGACCGTGGCCAGACCGGGCGTGATGCCGTGTTCCGACTTCAGCGCGCGCACCCTTTCAGCGAGCTCGTCCTTAATAGCACGTGCAGTTGCCTTGCCGTCCAGCACTTGGGCTGCCCGTGACGCACCCGCAGATACAGGCTCTTCAGTGGACTCGACAGAGCCCTCCATGTTGCTGCCCTGTTCCATGATCTACCACTCCTCGTGGCCGGGGTACAGCGGGAAGTCTGCTGCGAGCTTGGCAACCCTGGCGCTCAGTGCTTCACGGTCCGCGCCGGGCTTCAGCGCACTGGCAATAACGTCTGCGACCTCGGTGAATTCTGCGGCACCAAATCCACGCGTGGCCAGTGCTGGCGTACCGATGCGCAGACCGGAGGTGACCATCGGAGGACGTGGGTCATTGGGGATAGCGTTGCGGTTCACGGTGATGCCTACTGAGTGCAGAACGTCCTCTGCCTGCTGACCATCGAGGGCAGAGTTACGCAGATCCACCAGAACCAGGTGAACATCCGTGCCGCCCGTAAGTACGGAGACTCCATGCTCGGCGACATCGCTTGCCGACAGGCGCTCAGCGATGATCGAAGCACCCTCGAGGACGCGCTGCTGGCGTTCCTTGAACTCGTCCGACCCAGCGATCTTGAACGCCGTGGCCTTCGCTGCGATGACGTGCATCAGTGGCCCGCCCTGCTGGCCTGGGAAAACATTCGAGTTCAGCTTCTTGGCCCACTCCTGCTTGGCGAGGATGAGACCGGACCGCGGTCCTGCCAGCGTCTTGTGAACAGTGGAGGTGACGACGTCGGCGTGCGGCACCGGGTTGGGGTGCAGCCCTGCGGCAACAAGACCAGCGAAGTGCGCCATGTCCGTCCAGAACACAGCTCCAACCTCGTCGGCGATCGAGCGGAATGCCGCGAAATCCAGCTGACGGGGGTACGCGGACCAGCCTGCGATGATGACCTGCGGCTTCTCCGCAATGGCCTGCTCGCGAACCCGATCCATATCAATCCGGTTGGTGTCTTCCTCTACCCCATAGGCTGCAACTTCGTACAGCTTCCCGGAGAAGTTCAGTTTCATGCCGTGGGTGAGGTGCCCGCCATGCGCCAGGGACAGGCCCATGATCTTCTCACCGGGCTTGGCCATTGCGGCGAGCGCGGCAGCATTTGCCTGCGCACCCGAGTGGGGCTGCACGTTGGCGTATTCGGCCCCGAACAGTGACTTGACCCGCTCGATCGCCAGGTTTTCCGCGACGTCAACATGCTCGCATCCGCCGTAGTAGCGGCGTCCCGGGTAGCCTTCAGCGTACTTGTTCGTCAGGACTGATCCCTGGGCTTCAAGGACTGCCCGTGGAGCGAAGTTCTCCGATGCGATCATTTCCAGCGTGTCCCGCTGTCGGCCGAGCTCTTTGTTGAGGACGTCCGCGATCTCCGGATCGATTTCCGAAAGGGGCGCGTTGGACACTGACTGGCTTGATGCGGTCACTCTAGACTCCTGGGTGAGGGAACAGACTTCCTCTCACAGGCTACCGCTTGATGCCTGTCCTCGCCCATTCTTTAACAACTTGAGGCAGAGGCTACTCAGATCCCTACGTCCTCCCAGACCACCGGAGTCGTGGTGCCGCTCTCCCAATCCGATCGGAGGATCGTGTACGCCACCGATGTGTAGTACGTTCCGTCGTCGGAAGGCCAGCCCTGCCGGTAGTGCGCTTCCTTGACGAAGCCGCAGCGCAGGAACGTTTTCCGCATGGCAATATTGTCCTCGCGCGTCTGGCCCTCGAACCGTCGGAAGTGCGGGAACTCGGTGAACACCATCTCGGTCAGGGCTTCCAGAACCGGAACGCCGAAACCCTCGCCGCGGCACTTCTCTGCCAGTCTCAGATCGAAGACCGGGTTCTCGTCCTCCAGATCTTCGAGCATCAACAGACCAAGCCGCTGGTTGTCGCCGTAGACCCAATACGTTCGGGTTTCGTCGCTGCGGAAGCCACCGGCCGCCATCTTTCGGCGCACTTGTTCCTCTGACGGGGCACTATTGACGTGGAACGGAAAAGGATTGGTGGTGAGGAACCTGACCAGTTCCTCGTCGTCCTGATCGGTCAGCGGGGCGAAGGTAACGTCCATACACCCAGAATAGCGGTCCTGCATTGTCGAGCGTCAGGTACTCCCTGACTGCAGACGAACCGTCCTGTTCAACTGATATTTCCCGCGTAGGCTGGGACCATGGGCCACATCATCTCTCTCAACGGTAAAACCCCAACTATCCATCCCAGCACGTTCGTTGCGCCGACCGCCTCTATCATCGGAGACGCCTCGCTCGGCGCAGATTCAAGCGCGTTCTACGGTGTATCGGTACGCGGCGACACTGCGACGATCACGGTCGGTACCGGAACGAACCTGCAGGACAACGTGGTGCTCCACGCAGACCCCGGTTTTCCGACGACGGTCGGCGACCGCGTGAGCGTGGGCCACTCCGCCGTAGTGCACGGCTGCACCATCGGCGATGACTGCCTGATCGGGATGAGCGCCACGGTGATGAACGGTGCGGTGATCGGTACCGGCTCGCTGGTGGCCGCCGGCGCCGTCGTTCTTGAAGGCATGGAAGTGCCTCCGCGCTCCCTCGTTGCCGGCGTTCCCGCGAAGGTACGGCGTCCGCTCAGTGATGAGGAATTCGAATCCATCCGGGACAACGCCGCCCACTACCGCAAGCTGGCACAGGAGCACCGCGAGGCCCTGGCCTAGACGTTAAAAGACCAATGGTCACCCGTGGTTGCGCTCCCCAGCGAAGGGGCAACCTCAAGTGACCATTGGCCGGTCCTGGCTTAGGAGCCGCCGACTCCAGATACCGAGCTAATCCAGTTCAAACCGTGAGGAACCGATGAGTACCACGAGTACGCGCTCGTGTCGCTTCCACCGCTAGCACTTGTGGATGCAACACCGATGACCTTGCCGTTGATGACCAGAGGGCCACCTGAGTCGCCCTTCCATGCCTGGCCGTTCAAGCCGTAGTGGCGATACGCGGGACCGTTGTAGGCGTCCTTGGCCAAGCTATCCACATATACATTCGCGGTCTTCAATTGTGACGATGCTGGACCGTTGGGGGTAGTCCTGCCCCAGCCAAAGATGCTGCCGCTGGTGGTGTACTGCAGCGGATCCGCTTCGAGGCTGGCATAACTTCCATAGTGTGGGCTCCGCAACTTCAGGAGTGCGAGGTCACCACCGTTGTATGCGTAGGTGTTTGAAACACGCACATTGGTTCCGCCGCCAAGCCGGGCTGACCCGAGGTTGACCGACATGCTGCCACCGAGGCAGTGCTTTGCGGTCAGGACCCACTGCGAGGAGATCTGCGATGCAGAGCAGGTGAAGTTCCCGTTGGAGAACAGCTGCGCCGCATACGGTGCAGCATTGATGCTGACTTCCTGACCGCCAACAATGTTTGGCGACGCCGTTTCGGGGCTGGGAGCAGCGTTCGCTGCGGCCGGACCCGTGAACGCCATCGCGGCAACCGCAATGACGCCTGCTAGTTTCATGTTCTTTCTCATGATCTGGTCTCCTGGTTCTTACTGTCCGCTGATTCCGGTGACTGAGCTGATCCACGGCATGGCGTGGTAAACGTACGCGTAGTTGGCGTACCGGTAGATGCTGTCGGGGTTGCCGCCGCCGGTGGAAAGTACGCCCACCTGCTCGCCGTTGACGATCAGCGGACCACCGGAATCGCCCTTGTAGACCTGGCCGTCAACACCATAGGTTTCGACAGCGGGGCCGTTGTAGGCGTCATAGGATCCACCCGTGACCGTCACATCGGCGTGCTTGAGGTAGGACGACGCCGCACAGTTACCACAGGTGCGGCCCCAACCGTAGGCATCCGCAGCAGAATTTGCGTACGTGCGGTCGTTGTCGAGCGTCACCGTGGCACCGTAGTACGGGCTGTTGAGCTTGAGCAGCCGCACATCGCCCCCTGACCATGCGTAGTCGGCGACCACGGTCCGCAGTGTTCCCTGGTTCAGGGCACTGGAGCCGAGTCGGACGGACTGTGTACCCTCGCAATGGCGCGCCGTCAGCACCCACTGTGAAGAGATGAGGGAACCGGAGCAGTTGAAAGCGTTTCCCGTGGAGTTCACATGGATCTGCACCATGTACGGCGCTGTGCTGATCGGGATCGTTTCGCCACCCACGATATTGGGGCTTGCCTGGTCCGGGCTCGGTGCGGCTGTTGACGCTCCGGCTGTTCCCATGAGGGCCAACGCAGCGATCGCTGCACCGCCCAACAGTTTCTTCCTGAACATGATTTTCCTTCGTTATTCCGTCCACGTCCCGCACCGTTGCGGCAGATGGAGCTGTGATTGAGGCGGTTCGATCTCGGCA
This sequence comes from uncultured Micrococcaceae bacterium, assembly GCA_947502645.1. GTDB lineage: Bacteria > Actinomycetota > Actinomycetes > Actinomycetales > Micrococcaceae > Arthrobacter_J. Next base: position 320,181 of record CANNAD010000003.1, read on the forward strand.
AACGATTCATTGCTCCGCTCGAACTGTCCCCAAGGTAGATACATTTGGCAGCTTTCTGCCACCATTCAGGGAAAAGAATGAGAGTTTCCGCAAAGTTGGCTAGAAACGGCACACGTTTCGTTGACACCCGAATAGACGTGTGAGTAAATGCGCATCATGAGTCTGGACAGCCGCCTTCCCATCCATCAGCCTGCCCTCGAAGAAAATGCCGATCCCAGAGCTTCTACCGGACCGGTTCTTCGCTGGGGTGTGGTGGCAACAGGGAAGATTGCCGCCACGGTGAGCGCGGACATTTCCCTACTCGAGGACGCGGTACTCCACGCGGTCAGTTCCCGCTCCGGCGCGCGATCCAGCGCTTTCAAGGGCCGGTTTGGCTTTGCCCGCGCGTATTCCGACACCGTTACGCACAGCGGATATCAGCTGCTCTGCCAGGACCCTGACGTCGACGTCGTCTATGTTGCCGCGCCCCACGGGCAACACCACGACATTGTCCGCACTGCCCTCGAGGCGGGCAAGCATGTTCTCTGTGAAAAGTCGTTGACGATCAACGCGCGAGAGGCGCGGGCGCTTATGGCTCTAGCCAGGCAGCAGGGTGTATTTCTTATGGAGGCAGTCTGGAGCCGCTTCCTACCATCGATCAATCGTGCCTGGCAGATCATTCGCTCGGGTGAACTCGGGGACATCCGGTGGGTTCAGGCAGATCTTGGCTTCCGCGCCCCGATAGATCCGTCGAGCCGCATCTGGGCTCCGGCCGCTGGTGGCGGCGCACTCCTGGACCTCGCGGTGTATCCACTGACTTGGGCGCTTGGTACTCTGGGCTTCCCGGAGGCGGTGACCGCGACGGGCTCTCTCAACGACGACGGCGTCGATGTCCAGAATGCACTGGCACTGTCCTACTCAAGCGGTGCCCACGCACAGCTGACGACGTCGCTGGTTGCCGCCTCACCGCGCACCGCGACAGTCGGCGGGGCACTGGGATGGCTCCAGACCAGCGCGCCTCTGCACAACCCTCTTGAACTCACCGTGGCCGTCACCGGTAAGGATCCACGTAAGGAACGATTCACGGTGGTGGGCAGCGGCTACACCTACGAACTACGGGAAGTAACCCGCTGCATTCAGAAAGGGCAGACCGAGAGCAAAACAATGCCCCTTGAAGATTCGCTAGCCACCATGGAGCTGTTTGACGGCCTCAGGCAGCAGCTTGGGGTGTGCTATCCGAACGACGCCGCCGGGCGTTAAAGAAGTAGGTCACCCCGTCCCGCCAAGCGGGAGGGGGCGACCTATCTCGTGGATCGTTGTGCGCTACTTGGCCAGGCGCGCCGAGAGGTTCTCGTCCAGCGCGGCGAGGAACTCCTCGGTGGTCAGGTACGCTGCGTCCCCACCAACGAGCAGGGACAGATCCTTGGTCATCTTGCCCGACTCAACAGTCTTGACAACTACGTCCTCCAGCGTCTGCGCGAACTCGATGACGTCCGGGGTGTTGTCCAGCTTGCCACGGTGCATCAGGCCACGGGTCCACGCGAAGATTGAAGCAATCGGGTTGGTGGACGTGGGCTTGCCTTGCTGGTGCTGACGGTAGTGACGGGTCACCGTTCCGTGAGCTGCCTCAGCCTCGACCGTTTTGCCGTCCGGGGTCATCAGAACGGAGGTCATGAGTCCGAGCGAACCGAAGCCCTGGGCCACGGTGTCCGACTGGACGTCGCCATCGTAGTTCTTGCAGGCCCAGACGTAGCCGCCCTCCCACTTCATGGCAGAAGCAACCATGTCATCGATCAGACGGTGCTCATAGGTGAGACCCGCGGCATCGAACTGGTCCTTGAACTCGGCGTCGAAGACTTCCTGGAAGAGGTCCTTGAACTGACCGTCGTAGGCCTTCAGGATGGTGTTCTTGGTGGACAGGTACACCGGGTAGTTCCGCTGCAGGCCGTACGCGAAGGACGCACGGGCGAAGTCGCGGATCGAGTCGTTGAAGTTGTACATACCCATGGCAACGCCGCCGTCTTCACCGTAGGTGACGACCTCCTGCTTGATCTCCTCACCGCCATCTTTCGGCGTGTAGGTGAGGGTCAGGGTGCCGGCACCGGGAACTTTGAAGTTCGTGGCCTTGTACTGGTCGCCATGTGCGTGGCGGCCAATGATGATGGGCTTGTTCCAACCGGGAACCAGCCGCGGGATGTTGGAAATGATGATCGGCTCACGGAAGACCACGCCGCCCAGAATGTTGCGGATGGTGCCGTTGGGCGAAACCCACATCTTCTTCAGCCCGAACTCTTCAACGCGTGCCTCATCGGGAGTGATGGTGGCGCACTTGACGCCGACGCTGTGCTCCTTGATGGCGTTCGCCGCATCGATGGTCACCTGATCATCGGTGGCGTCGCGGTTCTGGATCGACAGATCGAAGTACTTCAGATCGACGTCCAGGTAGGGGTGAATCAGCCGGTCCTTGATGAACTGCCAGATGATGCGTGTCATCTCGTCGCCATCGAGCTCTACAACTGAACCCTGAACCTTGATCTTCTGTGTGTCAGCCACACGTTCTCCTTGCATCGTCAGGACCCTGTAGGCCCCTGTTATTTCCGGGTTGTGTCCTGACCCAACTATGCCATAAGGCCGAATACGCCTCGAAATGAGCTAGTGTTCGGCTGCACACCAAGTGGATCAGAAATGTCAGTGAAAAAAGTGCCGTGATCCGGTGAAGTACATCGTGATGCCGGCAGCCTTTGCAGCCGCTATGACTTCCTCGTCCCGGACGGAGCCGCCCGGCTGAACTACGGCGCGAACACCGGCGTCGAGCAGGATCTGCAGTCCGTCCGCGAACGGGAAGAATGCGTCCGACGCCGCGACCGCACCACGTGCACGCTCGTTGTCTTCGCCGCCAAGGGTGTTGGCCCGCTCAACGGCCAGCCGGCAGGAATCCAGGCGGTTGACCTGCCCCATGCCAACGCCGACAGCTGCGCCGTCTTGCGCGAGAAGAATGGCATTCGATTTCGCGGCCCGGCAGGCCTTCCACGCGAAAGCGAGATCCGCCAGGGTCGCGTCATCGGCAGCCTCACCTGAGGCGAGGGTCCAGCTCTCGGGCGAATCGCCGTCTGACTGGATGGTGTCCGCTACCTGAAGGAGCACGCCGCCAGAAACCTGGCGCACCTCCACGGAATTCCGACGGTACCCCTCAGGCAGGGTCAGGAGACGGATGTTCTTCTTGGTTTTCAGGATCTCAAGCGCAGCAGGCTCAAAGGAAGGCGCAATGACTACCTCAGTGAAAATGTCCTTGACGGCCTGTGCCATACCCTCGGTGACCGTACGGTTGGCCGCGATGACTCCCCCATAGGCAGAAACCGGGTCACAGGCATGTGCCTTGGCGTGCGCATCTGCCATGGGGTCGGTTGCGTCAGCCGAAGCCACGGCCACGCCGCAGGGGTTGGCATGCTTGACGACGGCGACGGCCGGCTCATCGAAATCAAAAGCCGCACGCAGCGCCGCATCAGCATCCACGAAGTTGTTGTAGCTCATGGCCTTGCCATGGAGCTGATCTGCCTGGGCAATGCCGGGAGTTGCACCCTGATCAACGTAAAGTGCCGCCGCCTGATGCGGGTTCTCTCCGTAGCGGAGCACCTCGGAACGTTCCAGCGACAGCCCGGCATAGGCAGGGAACGACGACGTTTCGTCCTGGTCATTTCCGAATTGGCCGGCAGTCCAGGCCGCCACCGAATGGTCGTAGGCCGCAGTGTGGGCGAATGCCAGAGCGGCAAGACGTCGTCTTGCGGTGAGGTCAAAACCACCCTCGGATGCCGCGTTCACAACATCGGCGTACCGGGCCGGGTCCACGACCACGGCAACGGAAGGGTGATTCTTCGCAGCGGAGCGAACCATCGCGGGCCCGCCAATATCGATCTGCTCGACGACGTCGTCGGGCGCAGCACCGGACTTCACGGTTTCCACGAACGGGTAAAGATTGACGATCACAAGGTCGAAAGCCTCGACGTCGAGCTCGCGCAGCTGATCGATGTGCTCCTGCCGGCGCCGGTCAGCCAGAATGCCGGCATGAACGCGCGGATGAAGGGTTTTCACCCTGCCGTCAAGGCACTCCTGAAAACCCGTGACCTCGGAAACTTCGGTGACCGGCACTCCTGAAGCTGCAATTCGCTGAGCTGTGGAGCCTGTCGAGACGATGCTGACCCCGGCTTTGTCCAGCCCTGCGGCCAGCTCCTCAAGCCCGGTTTTGTCGTACACGGAAATCAGTGCTCGGCGAATGGGAACACGGTCAAGCTTCAGAAGACTCACGCAGCTACTCCAGAAATTTTCAGATGGTTGTGTACAGCCAGCTTAGGGGCCGGGGTTACTCTTCGGGCAGCGCTACGTCCGGGGTCTCCACCAGCGAAGTCAGTCTCCACTCGCCGCCGCGGAAGATGAGCTTTGCGGTATGGATGGTGCCGTTCTTGTCCCATTCACGGGCGTCTGCCACGCTGCCATCTTTGTCGAACTCGGTGTATGCGGTGGGAATCGAGGGCAGCAGAACCGTGACCTCAACTCCTTCGCCGATCTTCTCTGCGGCGGGATCAACCACGAAAACGTTCTGGATGTTTTCCTTGCCCCCGAGCATCCACCCGCCGTCGGCGTAGACAGCGTTGATGTGCTCAGCCTCAGCCGTCGGTTCCGGCGCATTGTCAACGGAGTCCAGCATGGCCGTGGTGTCACCGGTGAGCTGGGCGTAGGACTCGAGCTCGAAGTAGTAGTAGAGGAAAGCTTTCGCGCCTTCCAGGGTGGGCTGACCGGCCAGTTCGTTGGTCTCGGGGCGCTCGACCTCGCTCGCGGGGGCAGTTGAGCTGGCTGGCTTCGGCCCGGTTTCGGCAGCGGCGGTTCCTGGCTCTGCAGCGTTACCGCAACCTGTCAGCGCCATCGCGGCAAGCGCGGTCACAGCCGCAATTTTGGCAAAAGTGTGAGTCATATTTTGTTCCCTGGGAGTCTGCGCACGTCAACGATTAATCAACCGCCTTCCTCCACCTTATCCGTCGACTACGATTGCCAAACACGGACCCCGGGTCCATGTGGCAGACATCACCCTCAGAGCCAGTCGTTTCGCTTGAATGTCCAGTACAGGCCCATCCCCATTCCAATCATCATGACTATGGCAAACGGGTAGCCCAGAGCCCAGTGCAACTCGGGCATGACATCAAAGTTCATACCGTAAATGGACGCGATAAGCGTGGGCGCAAAAAGGATGGCAGCCCAGGAGGAGATCCGCTTGACCTCTTCGTTCTGCTTCAGCGAAGTCTCGGTCATTCGCTGCATTTCAGCGTTCTGCCGCTGCGCAACCAGCGTGGAATGAACGGTCAGCGCATTTTGCAGCAATGCCCGAAACGTATTGACCCGGTCAACCACACGAATCACGTGATCCTGGACATCGCGGAGCCTGCGCCCCAATTCGTTGTCGATGGTGTATTGACTCCCGTCACCTTGAAGAGTCTCGATCATTCCCTGTAACGGCTGGGTTGCCCGCTGGAACTCGATCACTTCACGGTGAAGCCGATAAATGCGCCTGGCCACCCCCGGGTTACCACCGAAAAGGTCATTCTCAATCTCATCGATGTCATTTTCCAGCCCGTTGGCCACCGGCTCATAACCGTCCACCACCTCATCAAGAATGGCGTAGAGCACCGCGTCCGGGCCCATGGCCAGCAGCTCAGGAGTTCCCTCGAGGCGGGTGCGTACCCGGCCCAGGTCAGGGGCTTCGGCGTGACGGATCGTCAGAACAAAATCCGGCCCTACAAAAACATGGACTTCCCCGAACTCCACCCGTTCCTCACGGTCCAGATAGCGTGCGGGGCGCAGGACCACGAAAAGCGTGTCCTGATAGTGCTCCAGCTTGGCGCGCTGGTGGCCCTTTGAGGCATCCTCGACGCTGAGATGGTGCAGGCTGAACTCGCGCGCGATGGCCTGAATCTCTTCATCATCGGGCCGGTACATGCCAATCCAGGCCATGCCCTGCACCTGCCGCATCAGCTCGAACGTCTCATCGAGGCTGTCCGGTTCCAGCCGGCGTCGGCCGTCTACATAGACGGCGTTGTCAACGAGCGGCATGACCCGCGCCCTCAGCGAGCCGCGCCAGAGTGTCAATCAAAAGACGACGCTCCCTGACCTTGATGCGTTCGTGCAGGCTCTCCTCGGTGTCATCATCGAGAACGTCCACCGCCTCCTGGGCGAGGATGGGCCCTGTGTCCACACCGGCGTCGGCGATCATGACTGTGCATCCAGTGACCTTGACGCCGTAGGCCAGGGCATCCCGCACACCATGTGCGCCCGGGAATGCGGGCAACAGGGCGGGGTGGGTGTTGAGGTACCTGTTCGGGAATCGGTCCAGGAATTCCTCACCAACGATGCGCATGAAACCCGAGGACACCACATAGTCCGGTTCATACTCCGCCACAGCCTCGGTCAGCGCGGTATTCCAGTCTGCCCGGTTGGGGAAGTCCGCGAAGTTCACCACGAAAGTATCAATGCCGGCGTCCGCGGAACGCTGAACCCCACCCGTTCCGGGACGGTCCGCACCCACGGCCGCGATGTCCACCGGCAGCTCCCCGCTCTGGACAGCATCGATGAGGGCCTGCAGGTTGGATCCGGTGCCTGAAACAAGGACGACTATGCGCATGCGTCAACTTTAGGCGTGCGCACCCTCTAGGCTAAAACAATGGATCAGAATGCATCGCCCTCACCCGAGCAGGAGAAGGCCATCAAGGGCAGGAGTCTCCTGCGGTGGTTTATGGTCTTCTTTGCGCTGATGCTCATCACCGGGACTTTCCCACTTCCGTGGAAGGTTCTGGGCCTGGTCACCGGCCTCACGGCCGTCGTTATGGGTATTTTGACGCTGGTTCATCTGTTTCGATTCAAGATGTCAGGCCTCCTGAAGGTGACCACGATTCTGGGCCTTGTCATCACGCTGTTCTCCACCGTGGGGACGACGGCCATGATCGCGCTCTGGCCCTTCACGGCCGACTATGAGCAGTGCATGGAGCTGGCGCTGACGCTTGAGACCAAAGCGGAGTGCCAGGAAAACTACCTCACTCTGAACGGGCTGCTTCCGAGCCCGTAGCGCCTATCAGGTGGTGGAACGTTCGCGCTCCAGCCAAGGCCCCAGCGCGTAGCCGACGACGACGCCGATGGCGATCTCCGGAGCGAGCCAAAGCGCTACCTCCAGCGGTGCGGGACCAATGTCCACGAAGCGCCCGATGCCGGCCGATCCGCGGGCGAGCCACGCAACAACGGCCCCGCCCAGACCGCTGACCACCCCGACAAACGCGGCGAGCACCAGGGTGGAAATGGTCGACGTCAGCCAGCGGATGTCAATCTTGATGGCGAGCCACTCGTCGAAATGATTCTCGCCTTCGCGCAAAAACCACCAACCGGCGAGGACACCTGCGAGAACGGGAAGCATGAGGACAGCAAACCCGTAGTCGAGGTTTCCAGTGGGAAGGGCTCCGAGAATGGGGATGGACGGGAGCGGCCCGACATTTGTGGCCAGCGGGCTGATGGAGCTTCCGGTTCCGAGCGCAAAGCCTGCGCCCGTGGACCAGGCAAGTGCCCATCCCGCGAAGTTGGGCAGCATGCCCAGCTGCGCGATGGTCAGGAAACTGCCGCCGACGATACCGGGCTCCAGCCGTTCGTAGATGGTGACGATGTCGGCCCAGTGAAGTGCAAGGGTGCAGGCCAGCAGGAGCGAGGCAAGACCTGTAGCAGCGGTAATTCCCAGCAGCCCGGCGCGGATGGCGGCCCAGACGTAGGATCCGGCCCAGCGTGAGTGCTGACTGGTTTTGGCAATCCAGACAGCGAGATCCATTCCGATCAGTCTCGCCCAGGATCCGGCTTCACGGTATGCGCCGAAGAACAAACCTGCGCCGGCAGGGATCAGCGGGATGAGTGCGCCCGCGACGAGTGAGACCGATGCCTCCTGGGTGCTGCAGAGGTACGCCGTCATGAGCCCGAGGGCGGCATAGGTTCCGAGGGCCCCGATGAGCGCCTGCCACATCTGGTCCGTATAGGAGGCGCGCGCCAGCCGGCGTCCTGAGCGCCAGGCCAGGGCAAAAGGGATCAGCGTCAGACCGAGTGGAATCAGCGAGAGGACGCCTGAATCCTGCCCCACACTGTCCGGGAACTTCAGGGTCAGCGGGACGCCATGAATCAGCAGCCATGCCTGGCCGGCAAGCCGCGCCAGCGAGAAAAAGCTCCTGTCGTCGAAGCCGTTGGCGAACCATACTCCGGTGAGCGGCAGCACGACGGCGAGGGCCGACAGCAGGGCGGCCTGTCCGAATTCGAAGACCCCTTGCAGCCAGAGCGGCATGGCAGGCATTGTGCGCGTCGGAAGTTTCATCTGCTCTATCGTCCCACCACCGCTTGTGCTCTTCGACCAGCGACGCGACGGAAGGTTTCCTGCATCGCAGGTTCGGCCCTGCTCAGGCCAGGAGGTCTGCGAGACCCTTGCCGAAGGCCGTTGCAGCTCCGATGAAGGCTATGACGACGACGGCGATGCGGGCATGGTCATCGCGGACGTGTCGGGCGAGTTTTTCGCCGACGAAAATCCCGGCGCTGATTGCCAGTGCAATTCCTGCCCATGCCCAGATGGGGATCGGCGGTACCTGGTCCGGCGCGAGCGTGATTTTGGTGATGAGGGTAACGAGTCCTATGACGACGAAAAACGGTTGCAGCGTGGCCGCAAAGGGACGCTGCGGCCAGCGGGCAAGGAGTGCGTAGACACTGACCGCGGGTCCGCCGACCCCTGCCATGGAGTTGGTCAGCCCGGCTGCCATTCCTGCCACTGCTTTGGGGAGGTTTCCGGTCAGGACCATGGTGGAGCGTTGGAGCAGCAGGGAGATGGTGAGCGCGGCAAGAACGACGGCGCCGACCGTCACGGCAAGCGGTGCAGCCGGTAGGTAGACGGCCGCGAACGATCCGGGGATTGATCCAAGCACCGACGGTAGCGTCAACCATCGGAACATGCTCCAGTCGATGTCCTTCCAGACACGGACAGTGATGATGGCGGAGGACACGACTCCGCAGATATTCACGAGCAGTACGCCTTCGTGGGGTCCGAGCATCAGGACCAGGAAGGGGACGATCAGCATGGCAAAGCCGATGCCCGCTATGCGTTGAGTTGTGGATCCCAGGAAGATGGCCGCGATGATGGCGATGAGCAGTCCTGTGGTCACCTGTTTAGCCTATCCCGTCCCCTTCTGCAGGGCTGAGAGGGCTGCCTCCCCGGGGCACCGAATGCCATGGCGGTAATTTACTAAGTTTGCTGTTCATTGGTGATTGATCGAGCTTATGCTGGGCACGTAACCATGCACGCTCCAGCACGGAATCAGGAGTAATAAAATGATCACGAAGCAGAACATTGACGACATTCTCAACAGTGGCGGGCACGTGGTCGGGCCCGATGGTCACAAGATCGGCTCCATCGGCCAGTTTTACGTCGACGATGATTCCGGGCGCCCTACCTGGGTCACCACAAAAACAGGCCTCTTCGGCACCTCGGCATCCTTCGTCCCCCTGACGGACGCGAGAGTGGAGGGGAACGACGTTCACGTCCCCTACGACAAGGACACCGTCAAGGACGCACCCCGCACCGAAGCTGATTCACAGCTCTCACCCGAAGAAGAAGACCGCCTTTACGAGCACTACCGCGTGGCCGACAGCACCGGAGCGGAAACGGAGACTGGAGCTGAAACGAAGACCGGCACACATACCGACGGCACGTATTCGGGTGTAACCACGGGCACCGATGACATGCGCGGCGAACGGACCGGAACGCATCTGAGCGACGACGACTTCGGCGAGCGCAGCAGCATGGAACGCCAGGAAGCCCCCGACCGTACCCGCCTGCGCAAGTATGTGGTGACGGACAGGGACCGCGACGACAGGATCTGATCAGTTTCTGCACTTCCGCCGTGCGTTTGTGTAGTGGGCTTATCATGGGAAAAACACCCACCACACTTTTTCGGAGGCTTCGATTACAAACTCAGTCGCGCAGCAGGACGCATACTTCGGAGCTCCGGAGCCGGGCCCCGAGCCCGAAGTTTTCGAAACAGTTTCCAGCGCGGCGGACCAGAGGTTCCGAAGTCGCAGCGACCTGACTCTGGTCAAGGGCCGCTTCGCCCTGATCAACCGTGACCTCACGCCGAACGACGCCATGGTTGAGGATCTGCTGTTCATCCGCAATGTCCTTGACGAAGCCGGAATCTCCTACCTGCTGGTCCGTGGTAACGACACCAGACCGGTCATCGCCGTCGACTTCCAGAATGCGGACGTGTTTCGTGACGCGCTGATGACCGCGTGTGCCAACGAACCTTTTTATGTCCGAACAGTGGACACGAAGGGGCGTTCGACCCGCCTCGTGGCGGACGGGATCTTCTCCCGTAGCGGCATGGCACGGATTTTCCGGCTGTTCCGGCCGAGGATCGAGCCTTTCGGGGAATTGGTCTATGGCCCGTCCGCCGGAGTTCAGGTGGAGTTCTGGGAACGCGCTGGCGAATTGATGATCCTGCCCATGGAGAATTCGCTGACACGGCGTTCCATCGACGCCGCGGAGATGGTGCGCGGAACCGTTGAAAGGCACGGGCTTACCTGGCCCACGATCGACAACATGTTTGCTGACCACGCAACGGACATCGACTTCGATATCGACATGGTGTTTTCCTGGGTGGACGGGAGCTCCCCTGAATACCGGGCTGCCCGTGCGGCACGGATGAAGGACGTGGTCGTTGGGGAGGGCGATGACCACGAAGCCCGATTCCGCCAGATCAATGAGCTCAAGTACGCGTTGCGATCCGTGTACATGTTTGCGCCGTGGGTCCGGCACATCTTCATTGCCACCGACTCGCCACGGCCCGAGTGGCTCGCCGACCACCATGCTGTCACGCTGGTGCCCTCGGAAGAGCACTTCGCTGATCCGTCGGTGCTGCCCACACATAACTCCCAGGCCGTCGAAAGCCAGTTGCAGCACATCAGGGGATTGTCCGAGCACTTCCTGTACTCCAACGACGACATGTTCTTTGGCCGTCCGGTGAGCCCTGGCATGTTTTTCTCCCCGGGCGGCATCACCAAGTTCATTCAGGCCGAAACGCGCATCGGCCTCGGAGACAATGACGCGGAGCGCAGCGGGTTCGAGAACGCGGCGCGGGTCAACCGCCGTCTGCTGCACGAACGGTTCGGCAGAATCACGACGCGTCACCTGGAGCATTGCGCTGCACCGCTGCGCAAGAGCGTGCTGTTGGAAATGGAAAAGGAATTTGCCGAGGAATTCGCTGCCACAGCAGCTTCCCGATTCCGTGCCAAGGACAATATCTCGGTCACGAACTCGCTATACCACTACTACGCGCTGCTCACCGGCAGGGCCGTCACCCAGGAATCAGCAAAAGTGACGTACGTGGACACCACCACCTACTCGGGTCTCAAGAATCTGCGCAAGCTCCTAGCCAAACGGCACCGCGACTGCTTCTGCCTCAATGACGGCAGTTTCCCGGAGGTCCCTGCCGAGGAACGGGCCCACTTGGTTACGGACTTCCTGGAGAAGTATTTCCCGTTCAAGGCACCGTGGGAAAAGTAGCCTAAGCGGACGCCAGTACAGGCGCATCGGCAATGTGGACGCCATGCGCCGCGAGTCGCTTCTGCGTTTCGTCACGCCCCACTACTTCGCCCACCGAAGCGTACGTGCCGATGGGGACCACGGAATGGACGAGAGTTTCCGGGTAAACGTGCACCAGGTTGTACGCCTGGGCGCCGTCCTGCCCGCGGGTGCCGCCGGCGTCGTGCATCAGGTCCTGTGTGTAACACGTGGCCGACGCCACCGATACGGGAATGCCCGCGAACGTGGCCGACGTCGAGTAATGGAGGTGGCCTGCCAGGATGCTTCGGACATCGGTTCCGCGCACGACGTCGGCCAGGCTGGCCTGATCCCTCAGCTCGACGAGGACTGCCAGATCCTGAACGCTCGGCACGGGCGGGTGGTGCATGGCCAGAATGGTGCCCAGAGGCGCGGGCACGGCCAGCTCACCGGCCAGCCAGGACAGCTGAGCGCTGGATAGACGGCCGTAGTGGTGGCCGGGAACTGTGGAGTCCAGGGTGATGATGCGCAGTCCGCCGATCCAGTGCGTCACGTCGACGGGATGTGTACCGGCGGGCTCTTCGAGCAGACCGGTCCGAAAGGCGCTGCGGTCGTCGTGATTTCCCATCGCCCAGATGACGCGCGCCCCGAGCCTCGCCGCCGCTGGGTCCACCAGGGCTCGAAGCTTTGCGTACGCGCCAGGTTCACCCTTGTCCGCGAGATCCCCCGTGAAGAGAATCGCTTCAGGCCGGGCCCCTGATGCTTCCAACTCCTGGAAGATCCGTTTCAGCCGGGCCTCGCTGTCCACATCCCCGTAGAGCGGTCCGGCTCCGGCGAGCAGGTGGGTATCGGACATGTGAAGAAGGAAGTGCTGCGGCCGTGGATGCTCGGCCGTCCGGTGTTCCATGGTGACCTTCTCGATAGTTGGTCTTCTGGGTACTCACGTCACATACAACCAGAGGAGAATGAATTTCCGGTGTACGACGTCCGGCAAGTCGGGAAACAACAGGTTGCAGGCTGCGTTCAGGCGCTGGACCAGGCACGTCCTTGAACGTAGGCTCGAAAAGAAACCATCCTGACTAACGAAGGGAACACCATGAAGCTCACCCATCTCCCCCTCCGCCTGGCCACAGGCGCATTCATTCTCAATTCGGGAATCTCCAAAATGAACCTCGACAAGGACACCGCGGGATACATGCAGGGTATGGCCGCCAAAGCCTTCCCGCAGGCCGGCGACATGGAACCGGAAAAGTTCGGTAAGATCCTGAGCGCTGCGGAGATTACTGTGGGCGCCATGCTGCTGGTGCCGTTCGTACCCAGCAAATTGGCTGGGCTCGCTCTGGCAGGTTTTTCCGGCGGCCTGCTCACCATGTACTTCAAGACACCCGAGATGACGGAAGAGGACGGCATCCGCCCCACACAGGACGGAACGGCAGTAGCGAAGGACTCCTGGATGGCGGCCATCGCTCTGGCCCTGATCCTGGACCGCAGCCACAAGAAGCACAAGAAAATCAAGAAGTAGCCGCATGATCCTGCGCTCCGCATCAGTGATGCTGGCCCTGTTGCCAGTTCTGGCATCGGGACCAGCCGCTGGTGCGGAGATCCGGCCCAACCAGGCTCCAAAATTCAAGGATTAGACCTGAACTCCGAACTATCCGAGGCGATGTCCGCCCCTGCCCTCCCCTATCACCGTGCAGCCAGATCATGGCAGGGCTACCGCTGGTGGAAGCCTCTACTTACCGCACTGCTAGCGACGACGTTCTTCCTGGTCTTCACTTTGCTGCTGGTCGGCGTGCTCCTTGCGGTGGCCTTCACCGCTGGTGACGGCCTGCCCATGCTGGAACGCATGGCGAACCTGGACCTGAGCGATCCGTTCACGTTCGGCTTCGCCATGATCTCCGTGATTCTCATGCTCCCGGCCATCATCCTGGCAACGCTCATTATGGGCCCGCGGCCGCTCGGCATGCTGTCCTCGGTGGCTGGCCGCCTCCGCTGGCGATGGTTGATGCAGTGCACGGGACTTGCCGTCGTCGTCTTCGCTGTGAGCTTTGGTGTGAGCCTGCTGCTGCCCGCAGGATCCGGAGAGGAATTGCCCGCACCGGACTTCACGGCCGCGACAGTGCTCCCGCTGGTGATCATGACGCTCCTCCTGGTGCCGGTGCAGGCGACCGCTGAGGAATATGTGTTCCGCGGCTATCTGATGCAGGCCATCGGCGGATGGCTCAAGCACCCGGCCTTCGCGATTCTGCTGCCGGTTCCCCTCTTTGTTCTGGGGCACGTGTACGAACCGCTTGGCCAGATCGACGTCGCTATTTTCGCGATCTTCGCCGGATGGATCACCTGGCGCACCGGAGGTCTGGAAGCCGCCATTGCCGCGCACGTGGTCAACAATGCCACGATCTTCCTGCTCGGCTCTGTGGGGCTCGTGGATGTCAATGCCACGAATGTTGAACCGCTGGCTCTGCTCGTCACCATCCCGACTCTGGGCGTTTTCGCGTGGCTGGTTCTGCGACTGGCAGATCGGCACAACATCACACGCACTGTCCCTGCCCGTACCGTGGTGCACAATGCCGCAGGACCTGTTCAGATGGTTCCCACAACGCCTAATGTTTGATGCATGACATCGATTCCTGAAGACGGACCGGATGCGGAGCACCTCCGCCCGCCGGAGGTGACGGACAAAACGGTCGAGGCCCTGGGCAAACTCTCTGAGGCCCTGGAAGTCGTGGAGCATGCGCGCGGCTACCTCTACGGGTTCCACCGACTGACGGGTGCAGCGGACCTGGCACTCGGCGACGCCGTGGAACTGTTTCGCGACGCCGGGCACCAGGACATAGCCGACCAGTTGGAACAGGACGTGGTGGGGCGGAACGTCATCCACGGCCGTTGGACGTTCCAGATCGTCGAGGATTACGACGACGGCTATTACGCGGACTTCAAGACCGCGGAGAGGGGTGCGCGGGACCAGCTCGTCAGCGGGAAACGGCACCTGTTCGAGGCTGAGATGAAGGAAGACCGTCGTACGCACGGTCGCCCTCACCACGAGGCGCTGCCACCGGAAGAGGGCTGAGCTGTTCCGGCGGCAGAGATCAATCGGAGTTCGCGTTCGGCGCTTCAGTGCTTCCGCGGGGCTGGGACTCTGCGATCTCGCTGAGGGCCGCCAGATGACCGGACCACGCGCTTTCCCCCTCGGGCGTGGTTCGAATCCAGGTACGTGGACGTTTGCCCATGTACCCCTTTCGGATTTTGACCAGAGAAGATGCCTCCAGGGCTGACGCCTGCTTGCTGAGCACGGAATCGCTGACCTGCAGATGATCCCGCAAGGTTTGAAAATCGGTTTCAGTTTGTGCCAGGGCGGCCATGATGGAAAACCGCACCGGGTGCATCAGGACGTCGTGGAGCTGATGCCGCGGATGAACGGGAACCGGCTCGACCTGCGGGCTCATCGCCGGGCCTCGTACCAGGCGCAGGCCGTGGTCGTCACGGCGATCAGGGCGGCACAGAGGACGTAGAACCACATCTGATCCTCAAACACGAGCCCGCCAAGTAGCGTCCCCATTGTCCATAGCACTGCCCAGATCCCAATGTAGAGGCCCCAGCGGGCGCCGAAACCTTTCTTGACGCTCCGGCCGAAGTAGAGCCCTGTGCCCATGAAGATGCCCAACCAGATCAGCATCGCGATCATGGGAACGGTCACTGAGGCATCCGGAATGCCGGCGACAAGGCCAAAGCTGATCAGGCTGAGCGAGGAAATAGCTCCGAGTCCCATCAGCATGGTGATCTGGGGCCACCCCGCCCCCGATCGCGTTGACATTCCCAGCTGGTTGGCCTCCTGAAGCATGCCCCTGGCCTGCTCAGCACTCATTGGTTCACTCATGACATTGCTCCTCGGTGTTGTTCAAACCTGATGTAACAACAATAGAAAGTAGTTTCCAATCTGACAAGTACTTTCTGAATGCAGTTAGCAGGATCAACCGTTCGATGGATCCCGCCCGCGCACTTTCCCTCCTAAGGTGGAGGTATGGAAACAGTTATGAACATCCTTCACGTAGTCTCAGCCGTCTTTCTGATCGGCCCCATGGCCATCCTGCCGATGACGGCCATGCGCTCACTGCGCGCCGGTCAGCATGCCCAGGTGGCCTCCCTCGCCAAGTCAACGCAGATCTTCAGCTTGCTCTCACTGCTCGTGGTCGTCTTCGGATTCGGGCTTCAGGGCATGTACAGCATTCCGCTGACCACCCCGTGGATCCTCTACTCGATCATCGCCTACGTCATCGCACTGGCGTTGAACCTCTTCCTGGTGGTGCCTGCCATGCGGAAGGCCGCAGCCGACGCCGGGAACGGTGAAACCCGCAGCTACCCCCAAATCGCTGCCGGATCCGGCATCGTGGCGCTCCTACTGCTGGTCGTCGTCGTGCTGATGAGCTGGCAGCCCTAGGTCGAGCTGGGTAGGCATCACCCAAGCCCCCACTGGATTGTGCATTTGCCCAGGAAATGAGTGGCGACTCATCCACTTTTCGTAGTGCGTGATGCGCATCACTTTGGCATGCTGGAGATACCCAAGGACTGGGTCATCATTCCAGCCCAGGCCAATCCTTCCGCGGAGGCACCATGAGCGATCACGACGCAACAGTTCGGCCGCACCAGCACAGCGAGAATATCGAGGCAGGGACCACCCGCACCCTCACCGACAAGGAAGCCAGCAAGGTTGCCATCGGCGCCCTGGTTGGCACCGCAATGGAGTGGTATGACTTCTTCCTGTTCAGCGCGGCAGCTGCCCTGATCTTCAACGTCCACTACTTCACCAATGACAACGCGACGGCGGCTGCCATGGCTTCGTTCGCAACGTTCGGCGTTGGTCTTGTGGCCCGCCCGATCGGCGGAATGTTCTTCGGCGTGATGGGCGACAAGATCGGCCGACGCAAGACCCTGTTGATCACCATTGTCGGGATCGGTGCGGTCACGGGGTTGATCGGCCTCCTGCCTGACTATGGTGCGATCGGCATCGCCGCACCCATTCTGCTGGTGCTTCTGCGCATCTTCCAGGGACTCTTCGTGGGCGGTGAGTGGTCCGGCGCCATGACCATCGTCGTCGAAAACGCTCCGCTGAAACGTCGTGCCCGGTACGCTGCCCTTCCACAAATCGGCTCGCCGATCGGCACCATTCTGTCCTCGGGTGGGTTTTTTCTCATGACCCTGTACTTCTCGCAGGAGAACTTCAGTTCCTTCGGCTGGCGGATCCCGTTCCTCGCCGCGTTTCCCATGCTGCTCGTAGCCCTGTATATCCGGTCAAAGCTGGATGAGTCCCCCGTGTTCAAGGAACTCGTGGAGTCCGGGGAAACAGAGAAGACTCCCATCCGGACCGTGCTGCGCGACAGCTGGAAACACATCATTATCGGTATGGCCGCCGCCCTGCTCGGCGTCGGCGGATTCTACCTGGTCACCGCATTTTTGGTGTACTACGGCACCAGGGTTCTGGACCACAGCGCCTCGCTCATGCTGCTGGGCACCCTGGTGGCCGCCGTCGTCGAAATCCCCATCCTCATCGCCGGCGGGCGGATTGCCGAACGCTTCGGTGCAAGCAAAGTCATCATCTATGGAGGACTGCTGTCAGCCGTCGTGGCTGTTCCTGCCTTCATGATGCTGGAGAGCAACAACCCGCTAGTGGTGGTGCTGGCCATGACACTCGCTGTTGGCGCGCTGTCCTTCCCCTACGCGGCCTCCGGCACGGTCCTCACCGGACTGTTCCCCGCATCCACCCGCTACACCGGCGTCGGTTTCGCGCAGAACGTTGCCGGCATGGTGAGTGGATTCGTTCCGCTTCTGGCCATCGCCCTGGTTGCTGCTGCAGGAAACCATTGGTGGCCGGCTGCGGCGATGCTGGTCTTCCTGTCACTGTTCACCGCTGTGGCCGGCGTCATAGCGCCGCGCATGAGTGTTGACCTGCCAGACTTCAAACACTGATTCACCCAGCCAACAAGGAGTATCTCAGCGCGTGAAACTGGACCTGATCCTCACAGATGCCACCATCCTCACCATGGACCAGGAGCGCCCCACCGCCAGCAGTGTAGGAGTTCTCAACGGGCGGATTGTGGGCTTTGACCAGGATCTTGACGGTTGTTCAGCCACCCGCGTTGAGCACCTGCATGGGGCTACCGTAGTCCCGGGGTTCATTGACGCGCATTGCCACACCACGTGGTGGGGGTTGGGCCTCGGCGCTGTCGATCTCTCCAGCGCCCGTGGGCTTGAGGAACTCTATGACCTGCTGGCGGTCGAAGTTGACCGGCTCAAGGAGCCGGGCGCATGGATCAACGGGACCGGGTTCAATCACAAGAACCACGGCGGGGAGTTCCCAGATATTGACAGGCTCGATGCCATCACCGGCGACCATCCCCTGTATCTGCGCCACGTTTCCGGGCACCTGTCCATCACCAACACAGCAACCCTGCGTCTGGCTGGCGCCCTCGACCCCGGATTTGAGAACCCGGAAGGCGGGGCTGTGCTGCGCGATGCCTCCGGCAATCCCACCGGAATCATCGAAGAAGCCGCGCAGTCCCTAGTGCAGAATCTGCTGCTGCCGTACTCCACGGAGCAGATTGTCACAGCGCTCGACGACGCCACCACACGCTACGCGGCCGAAGGCATCACGAGTTTCACCGAAGCAGGGATCGGCGGCGGCTGGATAGGCCATAGCCCCCTCGAACTTCAGGCGTACCAGACGGCGCAGGCTTCCGGGCAGTTGCATTGCCGCGCGCAACTCATGCCAGCGCTCGACGCCCTGCGTCCCATCCAGGGGAACGACGATGACATGCACGGCCGTGGCGAGGGACTCGGGTTCGACCTCGGCCTGCCCAGCGGATTCGGCAACGAGTGGCTCTCGCTCGGCCCGGTCAAGGTCTTCCTCGACGGCTCCCTCCTCGGTGCCACAGCGGCGGTCACTGAAGACTACTGCGGGCACCGGCACAATACCGGATACCTGCTCGGCGATGCCCAGGACTTCCATGAGAAAGTGGATGCCGCCTATCGGGCAGGCTGGCCGATTGCGTTACACGCCATCGGGGACGTTGCCATAGACCTCGCAACTGAGATCATCACCGCCTGCCAGGACCGCTACGGACAAAACGCCCTGCCGAACAGGATCGAGCACTTCGGCATCGCACGCCCGGACCAGTTGGAGCCGGTAGCGCGGGCGGGCATCGCCGTCACTCCGCAAGCGGCGTTCATCGGCCCCCTGGGTGACCAGTTCATGGAACGGGTTGGACCTGATCGGGTGCCGTGGCTCTACCGAGGCCGCTCCCTGGTGGACGCCGGCATCACCGTCGCCGGCAGCTCCGACCTCCCTGTGGCCGATAACAATGTCCGCCGCGCCCTGCAATCATGGGTAGATCGCACCACCGACGACGGCGCCACCATGGGTGCCAGCGAAGGGCTGACACCCGAAGATGCCCTGCGGACTTACACCGAATGGGCTGCCAGGGCCACCGGAACACTCGCTGACAAGGGCACACTGGAAACGGGGAAGCTGGCTGACTTCGCCATCCTGTCAGGCAATCCCCTGACCGCACCGGACATTGCTGCCCTCGACGTCGTCGCCACCATCATGGGTGGTCGCTTCACCTATCAGGCCACCAACGGGTCATCAGCCTAAGCCTTGATCTACCGATGATGGTTGAGGCGCCGACGGCGGTTTAAACCGGGAATGCCCGTCTTTCAAGGAAAACGGGGCTTATCTAGAGCACATTGACCACCGAAAAGAGAGGCATCTCGTAGATGCAAGTTTTCCATAAGCCGTTCGCGGTGTCAGTTTCTTTCGACGAGCCGAACCTCGTGTCGTCCGCCGGGCTGCTGCCGGTCATGACGCTAGCCCGCGATGCAGGATTACAGGAGCTCTCCGATGACTGGCTGACGGTGCCCACGGACAAGGGTGCCAACGCCGGGCTGAGAGTCGCGTCCCTAGTGGCCGAAATGGCCCGCGGCAAGTGACTTCGTGTTTGTTGATGTTGACGACACGATCATCGAGGTCCATGGCTACGCCAAACAGGGTTCCGGCTACGGCTACTCCAGGATCCGCGGATTGGACGCGCTGCTGGCCACCGTGTCCACGAAAGACACCGCCCCGGTCATCGGTGCCCAGCGGCTGCGTAAGGGCGCGGCGAACTCGGCTCGCGGCGCGAAGCGTTTGATTACCGATGCCCTGTCCACGCTCAAACGTCTGCAGACCGGCGCGCGGGCGCTTTGCCGGTTCGATTCGGCCTACTACAGCCATGCTGCGATTTCCGCTGCCCATGGCCGGCGGGGCCGAGGTGTCCGTGACCGCCCGGATGGACCCAGACGTGAAACGGGCCATCGCCGGGATTCCTGACACGGCGTGGAAAACCATTGAATATACTGACGCTGTCTTCGACGAGACCACCAGCACTTGGGTCTCGAAGGCCGAAGTCGCGGAAACCGTGTTCACTGCGTTCAGCTCCCGTAAAAAGAATGAGCAGATCACGGGCCGCTTGGTGGTGCGCCGCATTCCGGAACTGAACCGAAAGCCGGCGGCGGGCAGGACACCTTGTTCCTCACGCACCGGCACCACGCGTTCTTCACCACCGTTGACGCCGCGGTTCTAGACACCTTCGTGGCGGACCAGACCCACCGCAAACACGCGCTTATTGAGCAGGTGAATGCCGACCTGAAGGACAGTGCACTGGCGCACATGCCCTCGGATGTTTTTGCGGCGAACTCGGCTTGGCTGGTTGCCGCGGTCATGGCCTACAACCTCACCCGCGCCGCCGGGCCCTTCGGCAAGGCACGGACCGGCACGATCCGCCGCAAACTCATCAACGTTCCCGCCCGCATCGCCACCAGCGCCCGAAAAACACGCCTTCACCTTCCCAAAGCCTGGCCCTGGCAAACACCATGGCAGGCCCTGTTCGAGATTCTCTACCCGCCGCCGCAACCTGCCTGAACCCCCTCAACCCAGCCACATGGCACAACCAGAACCACCAGTGGAACACCAATGGGCAGCAACGCCCAGCACTCGAGCATGCCCTCAACCCGCAAAACCGCCGAAACCCGGATTCAGATCATCAGCCCACGACGATCGGTGGATCAAGGCTAAGAGATACAAGCCACAAAAGGGACGCCAGAGACGAGGACAGATGGATAGGACCCGGCAAAGTAGTTCACCTGCAGACTACTCCCAATCGCATGTCGAGGATTGAACTGGAATGAACAGCTACTCACTGTCCATTCGCGACATGATACTCCGCACCCAATTCTTCTGCCAGCTTCTCAAGATCAAGGTCCCTCTCTGGAGTACTACCATGCTGTACTTCAGAGTAGTCAACTACAAACCAATTCTTGCCCTCAACGAAGTACACGGAACCCGCAGATCCAGCGGCAGAGGCCATCAACTCGTGCACGTTCTCTCGGGCCTCTTGATTCTCGAACCAAAGGACCTCAACCGTGTTGGTACACATTTCCGACTCCCCCGTCGGACCTTGAGGAACCACCATTTTGGAGGGAGCTTCGGTACGAGACAGCGAGCACTCAACAACATCATCAACTGCTTGAAATGTGTCATCGAGGGACGCGAACTCAGGCAATTCCTGATTGTTGCTCCCATTCATCCCACAGCCCGCGACTAGGCTCAAGGAAATAAGAGCGGAAACGAGGACCGAAGCCTGTCTAGTTATTAGCTGCATATCTGGTTCCAATCTACAAGTGTTTAGAGCATCATACACAGAATAATCATGCAAATAGATGACTACGAGTTTATTCCAGTCAAAAAACACCTTTTAGCCACGGACCATAGACCGACAAGATCTACCATGCTGCGCTCTGACCATTATATTAGGACATACCATCAAGGGGGAATGCCATGTTGTTCAAAAAAGGCCTAACTATGCCTGTGGCGCTCGTTGCGTTATTTTCCATATCTCTGACCGCAATCCAGGGGTAGTCTTTCGACATGAGGGTTTCCGAGCGTTTCCACGAGGCGGCTGCCAAGATCTTGGCTGGAGACGACTCCATTGTTGCCGCGCAAGCACTCGAAGGCGTTCTCCTCGATGAATACTTCGATGACGCGCGATCCGACGAGCTGCTATATACGTTTCGCTCTACTCCCCGGGCACGGGTGCGCCACACTCTGATGCCGAAGAACTTCGCAAGGTAATAATGGCGACGCTCGCACAACTCAGCGACCTGCCCCGCTAGCCCTTCCTTTTCTAGGGCATTACGGCAATCTCGAATCAGGTTGTTTGCACACTCATTCAACGCTTGCGGTCGCGGGGAAAGCTGCTCCACGCTAGGTCACCGCGATCAAGCGCATGTCCCTCCGTCAGGCGGACTTCGCTTCTCCGCTCGTGTGCCCGGCGGTCAGGAGGCTACAAGTCTTTTTGTTGTCCTGCTACGTGACCTGCAACGTTTTCTTCCGCGCCGTTGCCTTGTTCACCGCCGTCACCATCATTGTAACGACAACAAGGAACGCGAGTCCGCTGACGATGTACAGGGGCGCCTCCAACGCGAATGCCGCCTCGGCGTTCCAATCAAAATAGGTATCGCCTACTGAGTTCAGGTTGGCGAACGACGTGAAGAAATATGCCGGCGCACCTAGGGTGACGATTCCGGCCCATAGTGACACGGCAGCCCAGTTCGGAATTGCGGATCGGCGGAAAAGCGTCGTCACACCCCAAGCAAGTGAGAGCAATATACCGATCACCGCGAAGACGAAGCCCGGAATGGTGGTGTATGTCTGACCCGCAGCATCCATGTCAGCGATCGTCGTTTCAAGCGGCATCTCGCTCGCGGCGATCACTGCCCAGTCGTTCATCAATGTTGCCCCAATGAAGGAGTAGACGATGATCGCAGCGATTCCGAGGAGTGTGAGTAGTATCCGCATCGTGAAAGGCTAACAGCAGTATGCAATTGATTCCCCACTTTCCGGAACTCTCGCAACGGCATATGGTCTCGGCAGAGCACTTCCCAGACTAGATGGATGAAAATACCGGTTTCGCATTCACACCCATGGACTGTTGGTGCGAGTAGCGCTGAGGGTTCCCCTTACGGGCGCCTTCAGGCAGTGGACCATGCTGACGAGTTTCCTTCTATATGGCTTTCAATGGCCAACTCCCATTTTGGTCCAGCGGCCGCTCGGATGGCTCAGAAGCGACCTTGATGTGTCTCATAACCTAAATGCCTCAAAACCCATAGAATACGAGACCATGCTGGCAGCCACGCGGCCACCTCAGGTCCGCAATTGTGCAATCGACTTCGGAAGATAATAGTTGGGCCCGCCCCGCTCCAGACCATCAGGATTCGACGTCGGCTTCGTCGATAGCCTTGTCGCTGACCATGGGCATCAGCCCAAGCAGTGCCAGGGTCAGCACGCCCATGATAGCGAACATGGCCGGTAGTCCCAGCCACTGCGCCAGAACGCCGCCGACGGCCGCACCCAACGGCATGGTGCCCCAGGCCAGCAGCCGGTAGACGCTGTTGACCCGTCCCAGAAGACCGATGGGCGCGATCCGCTGCCGTAGGGACACGGTAATGACGTTCCAGAGCATGATGAACACGCCGCCAACGAACAGCGCTGCCCCCACGATGTAGGGGTTGTCGGTCACAGCTGGGATGCCCACAAAGATGGCGCCGCTGATGATCGCGAGGGCCAGCGATTTCGACCGCCCCAACGCAGCTTCCATCCGCTCGGCAACAAATGAACCGAGGAACGCACCCGCAGCACTGGTGGTCAGGAGCACGCCGAAACCTACCTCTGTGAGGCCCATGGCCGACGTCGGGCCCACTGCGAACAGCACAAACACTGCGAAGGCGGCGCTGGTGGCGAAGTTGAATACGCCGGTCATCACAGCGAGGGTCCGCAGGACCTTCTGGTTCCAGAGGAATTTGAGACCTTCGGCGATGTCGACGCGCAGGGTGGTCTTCTGCTCCCGCTCAATCCGGAATGAGCCCGGGACCAGGAACAGGGCGCCCACGGCCGCCAGCCACAGCGCCGCCGGAACGGCAAGGCCGGCAACAACGCCAGCTGCTACCAGAAGGCCGCCCAACGGTGGTCCCACGAACTGGTTCATGGTGAGTTCGATGCCGTAGAGCCGGCCGTTGGCCCGCGACAACTGATCACGCTTCACCACCTGAGGCATGATCGACTGCGCAGAGGTGTCGTAGAGCGTTTCCGCGACGCCCACCAACAGCGCGACGACGTACAGGGCCCACAGGGAGCCGAGATCCAGCAGAATCACGGCCACCAGCGCGGCGGGCAGAAGCGCGCGGCTGAGGTTGGCCGCCAGCATCATCTTGCGCCGGTCCAGCCGGTCCGCCAGCGCGCCTGCCGTCAGGGCGAATAGCAGCCACGGCAAGGTGGCCACAAAGGAAAGCCCCGCAATGAGAGTGGGCGACTGCGTGAACTGGATGGCCAGCAGCGGCAAAGCGATTTTGAAAACGCCGTCGGCAAGGTTGGACAAGCCTGTGGCTGACCACAGTTTCCAGTAGGGAGCTCCAAGGGGCGCGCGAACCTGTGCTGCCTTCGCAGCGCTCGTAATCATGTGTGAACGATTTCACATTGATTGAGAAAGTTCAAGGCGATGTAATTCAGTACATCAATGCGTAGGCTTGGGTCATGGCCAACCCCACCGCGACCGCCCAGGAGATCAAAGCCCTCTCCCATCCACTACGGCTTCGGATACTCCGTCTGTGCGGTCTCCACGAGCTGACCAACAAGGAACTCTCCGACCGCCTGGGCCAGGACCCCGGCACCGTCCTCTACCACGTTAGGCAGCTACTCGCCGCTGGATTCATCGAACCAGCTGACATCCGTACCGGCGAGAGCGGAGCGCTGGAAAAGCCCTATCGGTCCACCGGACGGTCCTGGAATCTGGACAACGCACTGGAAAACGACGGCGACGGCGGCCCCTTCGCCCCGGTCGAAGCGTTCCGCCAGGAACTCGGTGAGGCCGGACCGGATGCACTCGCCAGCCTGTCACGCTTCGTCCTGCACCTCTCCGAGGAAAACCTCAAGGACGTCGTCGACCGCATTCATGAAGTGCTGAACGAATACATCGCCACGGACGGTGACCGCCTCGATGAACCGGCCTACGGCGGGCTCTTTGTGCTGCACGGTTCCTCGGACTAGGTCTCTACAGGGGCTTCATCCAGGCTGTCGAGAAATGCGATGACCCGCTGTTTCAGGAGATCGGAGGCTTCGACGTCGTAGGCGGAAAGGGAACTATCCGCGAAAAGGTGTCCGCTTCCGGGATACACAAACAGCTCGACGTTCTCTTCCGCCGCTGCCAGAGCCCGCGCCGCCTCGATATCGCCCTCTCCGGCGAAGAAGGGATCCGCATCCATGCCGTGAATCTGAGCAGGCAGTCCCGCTGGCCAGGCACCAAACTCGCTGGTTGGCGCACACGAGTGGAAGAGGAGCGCACCCCTGCAATGGCGTGTGGTTTGCGCCAGCTGCTGCGCAGGCATCACGCCCAGTGAAAAGCCGGCGTAGACGACGCCGGACGGCAAATCCGCGGCCATCCGAACGCCGCGCTCAACGGTTTCGGTGAACCCAAGGGTCCCCAGATATTCCTGTCCATCCTCGAGAGAGCTGAACGTATGCCCGCCAAACAGATCCGGCGTGAATACAGTGTGCCCCGCTGCCCGAAGGTCATCTGCAAACGCCACAACCCCCGCCGTCAGCCCCTGAATATGGTGAAAAAGTACTACGTCCGTCATGATTGGTTCCGCCCTTTCCCTGATGACCGACACTATAGAACGCGCGACTGACAAAGCCGTAGGCACTTCCCCGGGCAGCCGAGGCCAGCCAGGCCGGGGTAGTGTGAAGTAATGTTCGCAACGAAGCCACAATCCCTGGAATCAGAAGAAGAGCTGGCTCAACGCCGATCCATGCTCGAAACAGCACCCCATATACAGAGCCTGGAGGAGTGGCGGACAGAGTACGCAGCCACCCGCTCCACTCCGGTCCCCCATTTCGATCCGGCAGATGCAGGCAGCGAAGCCCGCGTCCTCTGGCTGATGGACCAGCCCTCCGCAAGCATCCTCGAACCGGAAGGCACCGGATTCGTTTCCGTCGACAACCCTGACAGCGCGGCAGAGCGGTGCTGGAACGAACGGAACGAAGCCGGACTGCACGACGGCGTCCTCATGTGGAACATGATCCCCTTCTTCGTCGAGGGGAAAGCCACCGCACCGGACAAAATGGCGGGAATCAAAGCCCTCGGCCCCGTACTTCGCCTGCTGCCGCGCCTCGACGTCGTCATCCTCAGCGGCTCGGAAGTACAACAGGCCTGGAAAACAAGCCACCTCGGCGGACGCGTACCCCGGGCCACCATCCTCGAAGCACCCGGAGTTGGAAAGCAGGCCATGTCCAGGCCAGCCATGCGCTCAAAACTGACCAACGCCGTCGACCGCGCCAAACGCATCATCGGCTGATACCCCGTGCGCTTGCTGACCGGGAGTGCAAGACTGGGCTGAGAGCACCTCAGCAGAAACCGGTTAGGAGCCCCAGACATGGCCGCGGAACTTGCCACACAGCTGATCGAACAATTGCAAAGCGCCGGCGTCCGCCGGATCTACGGCATTGTTGGTGACAGCCTGAACCCCATCGTTGATGCTGTTCGCCGCACGGGCGGATCCCGTAAGGGCGGCATCGACTGGGTTCACGTCCGGCATGAGGAAGCAGCAGCGTTCGCGGCCTCGGCAGAAGCTCAGCTCACCGGAGAACTCGCCGTCTGCGCGGGATCGTGCGGACCCGGGAACCTGCACCTGATCAACGGGCTCTATGACGCGAACCGATCCGGCGCGCCAGTCCTGGCCATCGCATCACATATCCCGAGCAAGCAGATCGGCAGCGGATTCTTCCAGGAAACCCACCCAGACCGGCTCTTCAACGAATGCTCTGTCTACTCCGAACTGATCAGCACCGCCGAACAGTCACCACGCGTCGTCAACAGCGCCATGCGTCACGCTGTCGGACGACGCGGCGTCGCCGTCGTCACCCTGCCCGGAGACATCGCGAACCTCCAGGCAGCAGGCGAGGCACCCCTGTACTCCCCCGTTGTCCCAGGGAGTGTGGTGCCAGCGCAGGAGAGCGTCCAGGAACTCGCCGAGGCCATCAACGAAGCCCACAAAATCGCCATTTTTGCAGGCTACGGGGTCAAGGATGCGCACGATGAAGTGATCGCGTTCGCCGAAAAGCTATCGGCGCCCATTGGGCACTCGCTACGGGGCAAGGACTTCATCCAGTACGAGAATCCGTACGACATCGGCATGACCGGGCTCCTCGGTTACGGTGCAGCCGCGGAAGGAATCGAGGACGCCGACCTCCTGATCCTGCTCGGAACCGACTTCCCCTACGACCAGTTCCTGCCCGCCACACGGACGGCACAAGTGGACCGGGATCCCGCCGTCCTCGGCCGTCGAACGGATGTCGACGTCGCCGTCCACGGAGACGTGCGGCCCACACTGGCCGCCCTGATGCCTTTGATCAAAGCAAAGAAGAGCACCAGATTCCTGGACCAGATGCTCAAAAAGCACGATCGGCTCATGAACAAGGCCGTGGGCGCCTATACGCGCAAAGTTGAGAAGATCACCCCGATCCACCCCGAATACGCCGCCTCCATCCTAGACCAGGTGGCGGATAAGGACGCCGTCTTCACCGCGGATACCGGCATGTGCAATGTGTGGACCGCACGCTATATCAACCCGTTGGGCACACGCAGACTGATCGGGTCCTACCTCCACGGTTCCATGGCGAACGCACTTCCGCAGGCCATCGGCGCCCAACTCGCCTACCCCAAGCGGCAGGTCATTTCTGTCTCCGGTGACGGCGGGCTATCCATGCTACTCGGCGAGATGATCACCGCCGCCGCCTACAAACTGCCGCTCAACATCGTGGTCTTCAACAACTCCTCGCTCGGCATGGTCAAACTCGAAATGCTCGTCGATGGCCTCCCCGACTTTGCGGTAGACGTGCCCGACACCAACTACGCCGACATCGCCGCCGCAATGGGCTTCCACGCCGTACGGGTCACCGAGCCGAAGGACATCGAGAAGGCCTACCGCAAGGCCTTTGCCCACAAGGGCCCTTCCCTGGTGGAACTCATCACCGACCCGAACGCACTGTCCATTCCACCGAAAATCTCCGGTGAACAGGTTCTCGGCTTCGCAACCGCAATGTCCAAAGTGGTGTTGAACCGGGGAGCCGGAGAGGCCGTGAGCATGGCCCGCAGCAACATCCGCAACATCCCGCGCGGGTAGGACTGACCGTCGTCCGGTCTCTGGCGTAGGCACAGGACTTAAACTGGTGCAATGACTGCAACTCTCGTGGCCAAGGAACTCTCCGGCGGCCACGCCCACCGCACCCTCTTCGCCAACCTCAACCTGACTGTTGCCCCGGGCGACGTCGTCGGCGTCGTAGGTGCCAACGGTGCCGGAAAAACCACCCTGCTCCGACTGCTCGCCGGCGTGGATGAACCACTCGCCGGCACAGTCATGGCCTCCCCCAGAGACGCCTTTGTGGGCTGGCTCCCGCAGGAACACGAGCGGATCGCCGAGGAGACGGTCAGCGCCTATATCGCCCGACGAACAGGGGCGACGGCGGCTACCGCAGCCATGGAGGCCACCGCCGAAGACCTCGCCTCCGGAACCAAAACAGCAGAAGACCGCTACGCAACAGCACTCGATCACTGGCTGACGTCCGGTGCCGCAGACCTGGAGGACCGCCTTCCAACGGTCTTGGCCGACGTCGCGCCCGGGATTGATCCTGGCGCAGACGTGATCGGGCTTTCCGGCGGCCAACTGGCCCGCGTAGCCTTGGCTGCGCTCCTGCTGAGCCGGTTCGACGTCGTCCTGCTGGATGAGCCCACCAACGATCTGGACCTTGATGGTCTGGCACGGCTGGAAGACTTCATGCGGAATCTGCGCGGCGGCGCTGTCCTGGTCTCGCACGACCGCGAATTCCTTTCCCGCTGCGTGAGCACGGTGGTGGAACTGGATCTGGCGCAGAACAATGTGGCGGTGTACGACGGCGGGTACGACGCCTTCCTGGAAGAGCGCGCGGTCGCGAAACGACACGCACGGGAGGCGTATGAGGAGTTCGCTGACAAGAAGCAGGATCTGGTGTCGCGGGCGAGGACGCAGCGCGAGTGGAGTTCGCAAGGCGTGCGGAATGCGATGAAGAAGAATCCGGACAATGACAAAATCCGCCGCAGAGCCAGTGCCGAATCGTCCGAGAAACAGGCGCAGAAAGTGCGTCAGATGGAGTCGCGGATTGCCCGGCTCGACGAAGTGGAGGAACCACGGAAGGAGTGGCAGTTGCAGTTCAGCATCGGCTCCGCGCCACGTTCCAGTTCTGTCGTCGCGACATTGAACGGCGCTGTTGCCCGGCAGGGTGAATTTACGCTCGGCCCGGTCACTGCGCAGGTCAATGCGGGCGAGCGCGTGGGCATCACTGGGCCCAACGGAGCCGGCAAGTCAACACTTCTGCGGCTTCTGCTGGGACATCAAGCGCCCGATGACGGCGCTGCAGCCCTTGGCGTCAATGTGGCCGTGGGTGAGATTGATCAGGCACGCGGCCAGCTCGCTGAGGACCTGGAACTTGCCTCGGCATTTGAAGCCGCGGTTCCGAACCTCGCGCAGGCTGAAGTGCGGACCTTGCTCGCGAAGTTTGGTTTAAAAGCCGACCAGGTTAAGTCTCTGGTGGGACGCCTCTCGCCCGGCGAGCGCACTCGTGCCGGGTTGGCGCTGCTGCAGGCCCGCGGCGTGAACCTGCTGGTGCTGGACGAACCCACGAACCATCTGGACCTGCCCGCGATCGAGCAGTTGGAGGAGGCCCTCGAGGAATACACGGGCACACTGCTGCTCGTCACGCACGATCGTCGTCTGCTCGAGAACGTGCGGTTGGACACCCGATGGGAAGTCGACGCCGGGCAGGTCACGGTGCGCTAGCCCGTGAGCACCTGGCCGAAGTCGGGGTTTGCCGCTGACGTCACCCCTGTAAGAGGTGATTTCGAGGGCAAACCCCGATCTCGGGCAAAGGAAACGCTGGGAGTCACGGAATAAGTCTTTCGTGACCGGGGTTACGGCCTCCATGAGCGAAAACACGAATGACAGCGTGCCCACCACTATCAATCTCAAGGATCTCGGCGAGGTTCACCGCCTCGGATTCGGCGCCATGCGCATAGTCGGCGAGGGAGTCTGGGGCGAGCCCAAGGACAGGGCGGGTGCCGTCAAGGTGCTCCGCCGCGCCGTCGAACTCGGTGTGGATTTCATTGATACCGCCGATTCCTACGGCCCCAATATCAGTGAGGAAATCATTGCGGAGGCGCTCCATCCTTACAAGCACGGGCTGCGGATTGCCACGAAGGTCGGTTTCACCCGAACGGGCCCCGACGAGTGGGTTCCGGTAGGCCGTGCCGAGTATCTGCGGCAGCAGACCGAGCTCAGTCTGCGCAAGCTCAACGTTGATGCGTTGGATCTGCTTCAGCTTCACCGCATTGACCCGAAGGTCGACGCCGAGGAACAGTTCGCCGTCCTGCGTGACCTGCAGCAGGAAGGCAAGGTCAAGGCGCTCGGCCTGTCCGAAGTCAGCGTGGAGCAACTCAAGCACGCCGAGAAGTTCTTCACAGTGTCCACCGTCCAGAACCGCTACAACCTGACCGACCGCAAATCCGAGGATGTGCTGGACTACGCCACCGAGAACGGAATCGGTTTCATCCCGTGGGCTCCGATTTCCGCAGGTGAGCTTGCTCAGCCGGGCGGCCCGGTTGACGACGCCGCGAAACGGCTCGGCGCGACGACGTCGCAGGTTGCCCTGGCCTGGCTGATGCGACGCTCCCCCGTCATCATGCCGATCCCGGGAACCAGTTCCGTGAAACATCTGGAAGAGAACATGGGTGCGCTGGATCTCACGCTCGACGACGCAACCTACAAGGAGCTGGAAGCCGCAGGATAAGCGGCCCTCGAACCGCGGTTAGCCTGCGGTCTCCCGTGAAACCAGCGGCCGAGATCGGGGTTTGTCCGCGAGATCACCGGTTATAAGGGGTGATCTCGACGGCAAACCCCGATCTCGCGCACAGTGGGGCTAGGCGTTGACCGTTTGCAGGAACTCCGAGAGGGCTTCCAGGTATGCGTCCTTGTTCTCCTTGAACGCACCGAGATGGGTGCCTTCGAGCACCGTGACGTCCACGTTCGGGTAGTGATCTGCGAGCGCCTGGACTTCGGCGGGTTCAATGACGACGTCGGACCGTCCGGAGATGAACAGCATCGGAATGGTGGACATCAGCCCGGCATCCTGCGGGGGCGGCCAGGTTGCTCCGAGCATTTTGACGGCGGCGACGGCCGTGGATTCCTTCAGCGCGGCCTCTGAGGACGGCTTGGTGAATCCGGGAATCCGGGGGAACTTGCCGGCTTTCATGAACCCCTGGAACAGTGATTCGAGCGTCAGCCCGGGCCCGCTGTCACAGACGACGGCGTCGATGTCCACCAGCCCGCGTGAGGCGGAGTAGACGCTGGGGAACGTGGAGAACGAGTATCCGAAGACCACCATTTTGGCGTCTGGCTCGCCGGCGTTGGTGCGGAGCCAGGAGACGCAGGATTCGACGTCGAGCGTGAACCTGCGGGCCATGTCCATGGCGTTGAAGTCCATGGAGGATTCGCCGTGGTTGCGGTGGTCGAACATGAGGACCGTGAAGCCCTGCGAGTTGAGGTATGCGGCCTGCCCGAGCGAGGCTGACTTGGAGAGACCGATTCCATGCCCGACGACGGCCAGGCGGCCGGGTTCACCGTGCAGCAGCCAGCAGCTGAGTTTCTTGCCGTCCGAAGTTGGGACGGTTTGCTTCTCCCATGCTTCGACGGCGAAGTCCGAGGGGCTCCGGTGAGGTTTCCTCCGCTTGGGGTGCAGCAGGGAGTAGGCCAGGACGTTACCCGTAGCTCGGGCCAGTAGTTTCATGCTCGCTCCATCTCGTTCGTGTTCACGTCAGCCGCAGCCTCCGGGCTGATCATCCAAGGGCCTGGAGGCTCCTCCCGCCGCCGTTGGTGGGAGGGAAACTGCTGGCCGTGGTGTTGTCGTGGAGGCGTGCGCTTCTTCTGCCGGGGAGAGTCGCTCAAGTCCCCAGTATGGTTCTCGTCCAACTACAAGATACGGGACTCCGAAGACGCCGTCGCGGTCCAATTGCTTAAGCATGGAACGGCCGAGTTCCAGTCCTTTGTCTGTGCGGTGAAGGGATGCCAGGCCCCCGTCGAGTCCAAGGCTGGTGAGGCACTCGGCGACGGTGGATTCCTCGTGAACGTTCCTTCCCTCGAGCCATCGTGCGTTGGCCAGTGCGAGCGCCAACCGCTTGCCGTCGGCTTGGGATTCGGCGAGGACCTGGGCAAGGGCGACGGCGGATACCTCCCATGCGGGATTCTCGTCCACGGGCCAGGTGACGGTGAGTTCGCGTTGCCTGGCGAGCCGGGCGACGTCGCGCAGGATGTAGAGGTGTTTTGCCCTGCTCATGGGCGTGTAGTGGAACACCGCTGACTTTTCGGTGACGTTCCCGGCGAGGTCGCCGGTGGGTTCGAAGAAGACCCGCATCTCGCTGTCGGCAAGGAGCTGGGATCCGTATCCGTCGGCGTCCCGCAGTGCCAGCCACGAATATGGGCTGCGGACGGAGACGTACCAGCGGCTCGGCCTTGCGCTCACAGTGTCATGCCGCCGTTGACTCCGATGACCTGCCCATTGATGAAGGACGCCTTGTCCGAGACGAGGAAGGACACCACGTCCGCGATTTCCGCGGCTTCACCGAAGCGGCCTGCGGGAATTTCCTTGATGGCCGCCGTCCGTACCTTGTCGGTGAGGGAGGCTGTCATGTCGGTCTCGATGAACCCGGGGGCTACGACGTTGACGGTGATTCCGCGGCTGCCGAGCTCCTTGGACAGGGCCATGCCGAGTCCCTGGATCCCGGCTTTGGATGCGGAGTAGTTGGACTGTGTGGCGTTTCCGTAGGCGCCGGCGACCGAGCCGAGGAGCACGATTTTTCCCTTGCGCTGCTTCATGTAGGTGAAGACGACGGCGCGGCAGAAGTTGTAGGCACCGGTGAGGTTGGTGTCCACGACGTCCTGCCAGTCCTCGTCCTTCATCATCAGCAGCGGGTTGTCGCGGGTGATGCCGGCGCAGGTGACCAGCACTTCCGGGTCACCCAGTTCTGTTGCAGCTTTCTCCACGAAGGCGCGTACCTCGTCGGCGTTCCGGACATCGACGGCGGCGTGGAAGACCTGCGCTCCGTCCGGTAGCTGCTGGACGAGGGCTTCCGCCGCTGCGGAGTTGCTGGCGTAGCAGAACCCCACGCTGTAGCCGTCGGCGATGAGCTGTTCGACGACGGCGCGGCCGATTCCCCGTGAGCCTCCGGTGACCAGTGCAACTGGTTTGCTGTTTTCTGCGTTCATGGTGTTGCTTCCTCTTCGTGGGTTTCCCAGGTCACTGCCCGGTCAGCTCGGTGGCCGGGCGGCGGGCGAGGGTGATGTTGCCGACGGTCATTGCTGCGTCCCCGTTGATGAACGTCTGTCCAGTCATGACGGCGGTGCCGTCGACCATTCGTTCCACGCTCGCCTGGTGGGTGAGGACGTCTCCGGGGTAGGCCTGCCGGTGGAATTCGACGCCGCGCATGCCGCCGAACAGCATGACGTCTCCGGTGAGGACATCCGGGTTGGGGTTTTCGGTGGAGACGAGCACCCCTGCGCTCTGGCACCAGGATTCCATCATCAGGCTCCAGGGGAAGGCCTGTGTGGTGGCCAGTTCCCGGTAGAAGGGTTCATTCGCGGAGACGGCTTTGCGTGCGAGGATCGATTCACCGGGTACCAGGCTGTCGACCCTGTCGACGAGCAGGATCGGCGACCGGTGCGGCAGGATCTTCTTGATATCCCCGACCTGCGCTCCCTGCCCTACCTCCAGGCCAGTAGAAGCCGCACCTGAGACGTAGATTTCCGAGTATGTCAGGGTGACGGTGCACGCCGGAATCCCCTCCGTGGTGACCGTGCATTTGTAGTCGACGTCGCCGTTTTCCCGGACCTTGTCTGTCACGGTGATGACGACGTCGGCTTCCGGACGCACCGGCGTGAGGAACCGTGCGCTGCGCACCCCAGCCCAGTGGCCGGGGAGCGCAAGAACCCGTTCAACAGCTGCCGCGCAGGATTCGACGAGCAGCACCCCAGGCACAATGGGGAAGCCCGGGTAGTGTCCGTCGAATACTTCCAGCGACGCCGGGAATGATCGGGTGAATATTCGCGAGCCCTGATCGGTGCCCTCGGTGATGGTGTCAGTGAGTGCTGTTGAAACCATGGTGGAACTACCTCAGCCTTTCTTCTCGAGGGCTTCGGTCAGCAGCCGGTGCGCGTTCTCGAGGGACGTGATTTCGGCGAGCCGTTTCTCATCGAGCTTGACGGCGTAGCGCCGTTCGAGGACGACCATGACTTCCAGCGCCATCAGGGAGTCGACGTCGAGTTCGTTGACGAAGTCTGCGGTGTCGGTGACTTCAGCGACGTCGAGGTCCAGTGTTTCGGCGACGAGTGTGCGGAGGTCCTCGCGGTCAACGGTGGTGGTGTTCATGATGTGTGCCTTTCGTGGTTGGCGGGCGTGTAGCCCAGGTCGGAGTCATGGTGGATGACTACGTTTGAGGTGGGTCGGGCGGCAACGCTCAGCAGGTAGCTGTCGTGCTGGTTCCTGCGGTGTGTGTGCAGCGTTGCGGTGTTCAGGTTCAGTGGCAGGTTCAGCCCGCGGAAGGTGATGTCGGGTTCTGCGTTGCCGGCGAATTCGGAGGGAACGAGGGCCCGGCCGACGCCGAGGGCTTTGACGGTTGCCTCGTACCGGGTCCATGCGCGGAGCACTTCGGCGTGCGCGTCGGGTTCTCGCGTGGCGTCGGCGTGACGGGGCAGGAACCCGGTGATGTGCGCGCGGACGCCGTCCACATTGCGCACCTCCCGGACCCGCTCGATGTCGATTCCCGCAGGACGGTAGCTGGCGGTCGCCGCGGCCATCTGCGCCGAGTGCGATACCGACAGGTAGATGGTCCTGCCATCCAGCTGTGCCGTGGGCCGACGCCCGCGGGGTCGGCGGATGACGACGTCAGCCTCCCCTGCCCCGGTCAGCCGTTCCAGGCAGTTGAGCAGCAGCAGCGGTATTTCCGGTCCTCGATGGTCCTGGACTTCGCGGACCATGGCGACGACGGCCAACGCCTCGGCGCTGGCGCCGCTAGCCATCGTGGTCTGCACTGCGGCCCTTCACCCCGGCTCCTTCGAGGACGGCGATCCCCATGTAGCCGGTGGAGTCGACGCCCAGCACCCAGCCGGTAGCTGCTGCCCCGTATTTCCCCTGCCGAAGTGTTTCCGCGCAGACGGCGAGCGCGAAGGCCATGGATGCGGCGCCCGTGTGGCCGAGGACGGTTTTGATGTCGACGACGGCGGGGACGCTTCCGGTTTGCCGGGCGAGGGTCTGCAGGATGGCGTCCACTGCCGGGTCGTGGCCGGAGATGACGAGGACGGCCGGGCTGGTGCCGTTGGCGGAGAGGGCCAGGGCTCCTTCGGTGAGGTGGTCCAGTTGGGAGTCGTCGTCGGCGCCCTGGTCGCGGAAGCCGGTGACGACGCCGCGGGCCAGGGTCTCCCCTGAGGCGGGGGCTTCTGGTCCTGCTGGTCCGAGGAGGAGAACGGCGCTTCCTTCGCCCAGTCCAGAGTCGGCGTCGGGCCCTGCATCGTGAATCATTTGCCGTTCGTCGGTCAGCTCTTCGGTGGCGCCGATGATGACGTTGGCGGCCTGTCCGCCGCAGAGCATGCGGGCGGCGTAGCGGAGGGACGAAAGGCCCGTGATGTTACCGGCGATGATGGTTGCGTTGGGTCCCGTGAGATGGTGGCGGATCGCCGTCTGGCCGGCCGCGAAGTTCATGACCGTGTTGGGAAATTTTGCGGGGTTCACCAGGTAGGGGCGGGTGCCGGAGAGGCCGTCCTGGGTGAAGCGGATGGTGCTTGAGACGCTGCCCATGCTGGTACCCAGGATCAGTGCGGTGTTCTCCGTCTGGAAACCAGTGGGTGCGTCTTCCATCAGTTTGTCGACTGCGCTGAGCGCCAGCCCTGTGGCGCGGTCGAGGTTCCGGATTCCGGCGGGCCCGATCTCCTCTTTCATCACGAAGCCCTCGATCGGGACAGGACCCGAGGGGGCGTGTGCTGCCGCAGCTTCCAGCGCTTCGAGGACCGGGGCAATGCCCCTGCCAAAGGCGGAGCGCGCCGAGACGCCATGAACGATCATGGGCTGGGTTTGAACGGCCGTAGCCTGGCTCTGTTCCAGTTGTTCAGTTGACACGTTGTGAGTCCTTTCAGAAAAAGAGGATGCCTTCGTAGGTGGACCAGGTCGCTGCCATGTTGCGCCGGCTGATGGGTGTGACGCCGTCGAGCAGCCCGTCCTCTGTCCGTATGTGGGTCAGTGACTCTTCCTCCACGAACACCGGGGTGCCGTCGGAGATGATTGGGCCGATGCCTTCCAGGGGAATGTGACCCCACCACTTGTCGGGCACGGGTGCGCTCGGCTGCTGACGCACCAGGAGTGCTGCCTGCCCGCGGACGAGGACGTCCACAGCCCCTCGGAACTGGGCGCAGCACACTCTGGCCTGGTTGAGGCTGTCTGCGTAGGTGCGCTCAATGTCACCCCGGAAGGGGCGTTCGAGGATGATGAGCCAGCGTGGTTCGCTCATGTCAGGCCTACCGTCACTACTTTGGCGGAGCGCTTCGCGTGCTTGCCGATCTGCATGGCGAGCCGGGTGCGGACGCTGGGAATGTGATTGGTGAAGTTCCGCTCTTCGCTGCAATACCGGCAAGCGATCCAGGTCAGGGTTTCGCTGTAGGTATCGATCAGATCCGAGACGTGCTTTTGCGGCGAGGGATAATCCGCGTTCCAGTTCATGGCGTTACCCGGTTTCGTATCCGATAACCGTCCTGGGTCAGCCAGGTGGAGAATCCGCAGCCCCAGACCAGGACTCGTCCGCCCAGCCCGGAGACGGTTTCGACATACCGGATAGCGGTGCTGATCGATTCGTCGCCAAAGGGGGCGCCGGAAAGGATGACCATCAGATCCCACGTGGGTGCTTCGCTCGTAGTCATCTCCACACCAGCTTCCAGTCTGGATCCAGGAGCCGCTGAGCAACGTGCTCTGATTCCACGACCCTGCATTCGGCAGGCAGCGGCGGCTGCCCGCGCCGCCTGTGGGAGTGTCCATCCACGACAATGCTGATGTTCGGCCCGGCCGGTAGCGGCATCCCGATCAACAGTTCGGCAACGCAGTCCCCGGCCACCAGAATTTCAACCTGCTCAGCACTCTGGGCAAGGACCTCGGCATCATCGAACAGTCCACGCGGGCCAGGCCCGGACTCCCTGACGGCGACGAGGAACCAGGAGACGGTCATGGCTTTGCCTCCTGCCCGGTGTTGACGTTGCTCGAAAGATGGGCGTTGAAATGTCCAAGGACCGTGGTGGTGTAAGCCTCCGGATCGACCTTGCACAGCTTCACGTGCGAGGCACGCCGGTGCACGTAGACATCCGCATCCGCATACAGCCCGGCCAGCGACTGCACTTCCTGCGCGTCGATGACCCTGTCTCGCTTGCCGGCGACAAGGAGCGTGGGAACGGCCAGCGCAGGCGGCGGCCAGTTCCTCTCACCGATCATGCGCTCCGCCAGTTCGCTTGAGAGCCCGGCAATGTTCTTACGCTGCGCACTGATTGCTTCTGACTCCAGCATGCTTTTGGCGCCCACAATGTTCCCGAGCGCCCGTCCCGTGGTCCGCTCAGGACCCGAGTCACACACCAGTGCTGCGATCGGCCCCGTTTCACCGGTGACACAGGACCGCAACGCCGTCCACGTGGAGAAGGACATGGCCAGAAGCCCGATGTTCCCGGTGACACGCGCATCAGCGCGGACATGGTCAACAACTGCCGTGAGGTCGGAAACGTAGCGTTCGCTCAGTTGGGTGACCGCTCGGTGCCTGGAGCTCTGTCCGTGCCCGCGCAGGTCGTACACCGCAACGTGGTAGCCGGCGCTTCGCAGCAGCTCTGCCTGAGCCTGAACGCCCAGGGCCGTTTCGCCGAGGCCATGGGAGACGACGACGGCGTCCGGACCGGTTCCCGGGAGGAACCATCCGGAGATGCTCATCTGGTCGCGCGATGACGTCACCCGGAAAGGCTCCGCCGCTCCGCCGGGCCACTGGCTGGCAGTGGGCTCGGCGGGGCTGTGCGGGTGGAAGATCCGCCACACGTTCTGCAGGGAAAACAGGGCCGCTTTCGGGCTCACCGAGGTCAGCAGACGCAAAATCCGGATCATGGTGTGCTGCCGGTGACTGGTTGTACCCGGATTCGCGCCCACTGGCCCGAGGCGCGGATCGTGAACAGGGTGGCTGCCTGTCGCTGCTCGATCAGTCGAGCCAGTTCAATACCCTGCTGCACCATATTCGGTCCGAGGCGGTGGACGCGGGCATGGATACCTTCCCCTTCGAGGTCCAGAACGCTATGAAGGCACGGGTCAGAGTGCGGAAGGTCAGTGAAGACCAACAGGTCGCGGTGCTCGCCGTCGAACGCGTGATCCTGCACCGTCTCCGGCGGCACGCACGCGGTGCCGCTGCCCGGAGCTGCGAAGCCCCGCAGAACTGAGAGCTGCATCCCCTCCGTGACGCCGTCCTGATCCAGCACGAAAGAGACGCAGCCGTCAGTAACCGGATCGCCGTCAGCAGGGGTAGGAACCTCTGTGCACGCCACCAATGCGCGGTCAACGCGGCCTGCCCTCAGAGCAGACTGTGCTGAAGCGAGCGCATCGGCGAGACCGGTTCCCGGCGTCGTGATGGTGGTGGCCATCCCGTGGCTCTGAACGTCCTTCGACAACCTGCTGGCCACGAGATTGACGGAGAAATACGGTGCCTGTGCTGGGCTGAGCCCGTCAGAGCCGTCGACGCGAATGATGTCATCCATCGTTTCGTGCATCTGCTCGGCAAAAGTGCTCGTGGCAACCCAGACGCCGCGCCGGTGTGCCGGAACTGAATCCAGACCTGCGGGCAGCAAGGTTGCGCACGCAGCCGTCAGCTGCGCACCACGCGGCAAAAGCCGGGTGCCCCGCTTGCCCAGGAAATCCACCGGGCTGAACCAGTCCCCGACGCCGTCGGGCGTAGTTGTTCCCGTCAACGTGGCAACCGCACTGATGTTGGTCATGGTCGTTCCTTTCCGAGCACCAACGTGGCGTTGTTCCCGCCGAAGGCGTACGCATTGACAGCGATAACGCCGCCGATGGCCCGTTCTGACAGGCCCACGCCTGCCGTGGCCTGAGGCATCAACGCACCGGATTCGGGGTTTCCCGGCGTCTTGCCATAGGTGGCGATCAGGCAGGCAGCCACTACGGACAGCACCGCGGACGCTCCGCCCGTGTGACCCAGAAGTGCCTTCAGGTTGAACCAGGCCGCATCAGGGACCCGCGAGGAGAGAAGCTCCGCCTCGACGGCGTCATTGAGACGGGTGCCCGTACCGTGCGGAACCACAGCGTCAACCGTGGAAACGCCCGCTTCAGTCACGGCCTCATCGAAGGTCCGCTGGATCTGGGCGGCCCCCTCCTCCGGCGCTGTCAGGTGCGCGGCGTCGCAACTGAACGCTGAACCCAGAAGCCAGGCAACCGGCGTCGTGCAGCTGGAATCACGCTCCAGCAACACGGCGCCTCCGCCCTCACCGAACAACGTTCCCGCCCGCTCCTCCGTGAACGGTCGGCAGCCCTCACCATCAAGGGCGTTCATCCGGTTGAAACAGGCCACAGCCACCCGGGAGTAGGCTTCGGCACCGACCACCAGGACGGCGTCGGCCTCCCCCGCCCACAGCAGATCCGCAGCGTGCCCCATAGCGTAGGCCCCGGCAGCGCACGCGTTGCTGATGCTGACCACGGGGCCCGTGGCACCGACGGCCGCGGCAATACGCTCAGCCGTGGTGAAGATGGAGCCGGAAACGTGACGCTCTCCCTGGCCGCGCCGGGCATCATGCCCGGCAGCTTCGCCCATTCCGGTACCGACGACGACGGCGAGCCGGCGTCCCTCCGCTTCGAACCCGCCGTCGGCTGCCTGTGACAACGCCTCCCGGGCAGCCGCGATGCCGAATTCGGCCGCGGAATGCTCCACGACCGGCACCGGGGCAGCCAGGAACATATCCAGCACAGGCGCCACAAGATCCTTGTCATCAACCACAGTCGTTGATGATGCGGACGTGCACATGGCGTCCCACAGGTGAGCCGACGTATGACCCGCATTGCTCACTGCACCAATGCCCGTCACACGAAGCGGAGTCCGGTATGTCATTTCACAGCCGCCATGAGCCTGTCGTCGAATTCGATGAGGGACCAGTCGGAGCGGCTGCCAATGTGGGCGTAACCGTGGGTGATCGTGCCCGTCGAGATGAGCACAAGTTCCTCTCCCCTGATCGCGTAAGTGTCCATACGGGCCGCGTAGGTGGACTGCTTGAACACGTGCTCCACCTCGAAGACCGTCAGGATCTCCTCTTCCATGAGAGCCTCGCCGAACATCGTGATGTGTGAGACCGGCACCACGGGGATCCAGTCCTGTTCGTCCAGCAGTGTGCGGATACTCGCGTTGTGCTCCTCAACGAAGAGGTCCACGATTTCTTCCATGTTGCGCAGCAGGCCGCTCATCTGGAGGCGGACCGTGTGGTGGCAGTAGAAGTAGGGGATGCGCCAGTGCCAGGCGAGGGCCTGACCGCCCTTGGTCAGCAAGGCCGGGTCGACGTCGCTGGTGACCTGATTGCGGCCGGCAATGGAGCCGCCCTTGAACGGAACGGTCTTCTGCTCGCCCCGATTGAGGGTATCGACGGCGAAGACCTGCAGCTCGGGGGGCAGGTCAGCAGCGGAACCGCCATGCCGGCTGTCGCGGCGGAGTACGACGCCGACCTTCGCGCTGACAGCCTTGACCTCCATGCCGTCGCGGTCCAGGAACAGGTAGACGCGGAACCAGCCGATTCCGTCCTTGTCAGCCAGCTGGATCACTTCGGCGCGGACAAGATCATCGATGTGCAGGGCGTGCAGGATGCGGGTTTTGATGTCAACGGTGTCGAAACCGACGCCGAACTCCTCGAACAACCGTCCCGCACCGAAACCAGCGGAACGGAAGTGGTTGAGGACGGCTTCCTCCACGAGGTAGTTGACATGCTTGAACCCGATCCAGGTGCAGATGTTGGTGCCCTCGAAGCTGGGCCGCAGCGTCGTTTCGCTTCTGGAATCCGGGGCCAGGTCCTGGATTGTCGAGGCTATGAGTTCAGTGGTGGTCATTGAAATGCTCCTTCTCTGGATGGGCATGCGCCCGTCATTGACATTGGGTCCGGCATCACGGAGCGGATCGCCTCCATGACTGATCCGCTGGCCTCTTTCATGGGAAAGTGACCGATGCCGGCCAGGACATGTAGTTCCGCCGAATCACAGGCAATCGCCAGGTCGCGACTGTCCCGCACCGGCGCGGCAGAATCTTCCGCACCGTGAACGAGCGAAACCGGGCATGAAACCGCATTCGGGGTGAGTTGTGGGGTCCGCAGGTATGCCGAATAGAACGCCATCCACCCATACGGGCCGATCTGTTCCCGCACGATCCTCGCCATATCCCCTGCCCGTTCGGCGCCCAGCGTCCTGTTCGTGGAAGCGTGGATGCCGCTGGTCAGGATCTGGTCAAAGTGCGTGAGGAAATGCTCGATGTCTGCCCATCGAAAATCGTTGGTGCTGGGCCGGTAAAAAGTGGACACAAGAACCGCTGCTCCCGGCAGCGGCTGCTGGTGAAGGGCACTGGTGGCCAGGTATTCCAGCAGCAGCGTCGCCGCGAAGGAATGCGCGACGACGACGTCCGCTCCATCGCACGAAGAAGCCAGGAATTCCTCCACCACCGCGGCGTTGTGCTGCCATTCCGAATGCCCAACAGACCATGGAACCTCAGGAACGGTCAGCTCGTAGTCGCCGCAGAGCTCTGCCAGCGGCTGCCACGCAGCAGCCGTTCCGGCCAGGCCGCTGAGGAAAACGATCCGTTGTTTCACAGAGGAACTGCCACTGAGGTCCGGACGGCCTGCAGCATCCCGGACAGCGATGCCAATTCCAGATCCGCAGCCCACTCCGGCAAGGGGTCCTCGGCTGCGGCGAGCAGATCGCCGTCGTCTGAGCGTTCCAGCAGCAACGCCGCAGCCCCAGTGATGAGGGGACGCCCGCCGCGCAACAACTGCTCATACTCCGAGGGACACTCAGCGGTGACAGCAATGACCCGCTCGCACCGTCCCGACGCAAGCAGCCGTGACGCCCACCGAAGCACCGACCTGCCGCTGTGCAGGCCGTCGTCGAGCGTCAAACACACTCCCTTGACCCCGAAGCGGATCGCGATCTGGGAAGCCAGGATATTGGAACTCGCGTTGGGCAGATCCATCGGGCTGACGCGGTTCACGCCGCCCTCGGTCAGCTGCTCCGCCACTGCGCACACAGCGGAATAGTTCCCGTACGCCGAGGCCGCAACCAGTCCGCACCCCTCACCGGCGGCAGTATCTTCCAACAGCTCGGTCACCGCCGCCATCGCCAGGATTGTCGCCGTCGTGTTGTACCGGAGGCCCTTGCGACCCAGCCGCTCCTTGAAGTCGAGCTCAACACTCTCCCCCGTGCTATCAAGATCCATCGGCCCAAGAATTCCGAGCTCCGGCAACAGGACCGAAGCCCCCGCAACCCGAACCCCTGACTGCGCCGGCATGGCTGCCAGCTCACGATCCCTCAACATTGTGG
The DNA here is from genome assembly GCA_947502645.1 of uncultured Micrococcaceae bacterium. Taxonomy (GTDB): domain Bacteria; phylum Actinomycetota; class Actinomycetes; order Actinomycetales; family Micrococcaceae; genus Arthrobacter_J. The sequence continues at coordinate 362,573 of CANNAD010000003.1, forward strand.
CTCCCTGGAAATGATCGCGACGGCGTTCAAACCGCCAAACCCAAATGCATTGACCTGCGCCACCCGACCCGCCGGGAGAACCCGCGGCGCGGTGACAAGATCAAGGCCGACGACGGCGTCGTCAGGTGTTTCCAGCCCCAGAATGGGCGGGATGATGCCTCTGCGCAGGCTCTCTGCCGCCACAAGCAGGCTGAACAGGCCCGACCCGCCAGAAGTGTGGCCCGTCGCGCCCTTCAGCGCGGCCACCGCCGGAGACGGCGCCGACGCACCGGATGCCCACAGGGTGGACAGGGCCTCGCCCTCCGCCTGGTCATTGAGGATCGTCCCCGTCCCGTGCGCTACGATCAGGTCGACGTCGTCGGGGGTCACCCCCGCCCCGCCATGCGCCTGCCGCATGCACGCCGCCATGCTCACCGGATCCGGTGCCGTGACGTGGAAAGCGTCGCAGCCCATGGCCACGGAATTGATGACAACGCCTTCGCCCGGCTCGCGGGAAATGATTACCGCCGCCGCACCTTCACCCATCAGCACGCCCTTGCGCCCCGCGTCGAAAGGAGTCAGCTGTTCTGGCGGTTCCGGATGAACCCGGTCCAACAGCCCGAACATGCTCGTCGAAATGATGTCCACACCCGCCACCACCACCATCTCCGCCTCACCGGCGTCGATGAGGTCCACGGCCATGGCCAGCGCATACAGCGACGCGGCACAGGCGTTGGAAATGGTGGTCACGTCCTCCACCGCGAACTCCCGGCGCACCGCCTCAGTGAGGGTCAGATATTCAGCGCCAACCTGCTCCTGGTTGATCCACGCCAGTTCAGCAGTGCGGCTCTCTCCCAATCCCGTCCCCACCAGAACCGGAACGCCCGCCGGAATACCGTCAAGACCAGCATCCGACACCGCCTGCGCGATCGCAGTGCAGAGCAAAGCTCCCGCACGCCCATACTCCGGAGACTCAATGCCGCCGGGCATCTCATAAAAGTTCCTCGCATGGAACATCTGTGCGGCGCTATCCGCAATGGGAGTCAGACCAGAATGCCCCGCAAGAAGATTCTCGAAGCACTCCGGGAGCGTATCTCCCACCGAAGTCACTGCACCCTGCCCCACAATCCGGGGGCCAGCAGATACATTCACAACATCATCCGTCCTGTGACTCAGCACTTTTTCGGCCATCTCAATCCGCCCGTCGCATGACCAGGACGGCATTGTTCCCGCCAAAGGCAAGCCCGTTGTTCTGGACCACCTCAAGCTCCGCGTCCACCGCGGAATTGGGAACGCAGTCGATAGGACATTCCGGGTCAGTGCTCCGATGATTGATCGTCGGCGGTATGAACTGGTCGTGCAGCGCCAACGCCGAGGCAATAGCCCCAATGGCGCTCGCAGCACCCATCGAGTGGCCGATCATCGATTTCACGGAAATGGTGCGGGGAAGTTCCTCTCCATACACGTGAGCCAGGGCCTGGCATTCGGCGACGTCGTTGGCCCGGGTGCCCGTACCATGGGCTGACACCAGATCGACATCCGCGGGTTCTACACCCGAGAGTGCCAGCGCCTTCTCGATACAGCCGGCAACGCCGTCAACATCAGGGGCCACCGGATGGGTCGCGTCGCAGTTCAGTCCGTAGCCGAGGACCTCCGCGTAGATCACTGCGCCCCGGGCGATGGCCTTGTCCATCGGTTCAAGAATGAGCATCCCGGAACCTTCACCGGTCAAAATGCCCTTCCTGTCCGCGTCAAACGGCCTGCAGACATCCGGAGCGATCGTGCCAAGCCGGTAAAAACCGGTAAACGTTTTCCGGCACAGCGCGTCAGCCCCACCCACAATGGCCAGATCAGCCTCACCAAAGGCGATGGCGTCGTGTCCGTAACCAATGGCGTAATTGCCGGCGCTGCACGCCGTCGCGATCGTGACCATGTCAGTCCTCGGTGCGCCCACCAGATCAGCAATCGCCACGGCCAGATTGACCGGGTGGACACGGGAGGCCAACTCACCGACGATTGACTGGTCGTCATGTCGAAGGATCTCCGAAATGGCATCCAGATCCCGGGACTCGCCGTCCGTTGTTCCCACGGCGATCGTGATGGGCACGTCCCGCAATTGGGTGGGTGCGATACCTGCGTCCTGCAGCGCCAGATCAGCGGCCTGTCGGGCAAAAGAAGCGGCCCGTCCAAACGTGGGTTCGGACGGCGGGTCGGCCACCTCACAGCCCTGGGCGTAGGCGAACCCCTCAGTATTGAAGGACGAGATGGGCTTTGCCCCAGACCGTCCCAGACGGAGTCCATCACGGAATTCGGAAAGTCCGACGCCGATGGCCGTAACTGGCCCCAGCCCCGTGACTGCTACTCTTCGTGGCGCACCGGATGAAATCATGGCTGAATTACTTCGCAGCTACTGTCAGTGATTCCTGAACAACCTCGTAAATACCTTTGAGGTTCACCATGCGAGCCATCTCATTCTGCGGAATTTCAACATCGAAATTGCGTTCCAGCGAAGCAAGAATTTCGATAGCCCGCATTGAATCGGCTTGATGGTCTTCCTTGAAAAGAGATTCCTCGGTTACCTCATCAGGTTCGACTTCGAGGATGTCGCATACTTCCTCTTTGATTTCGTTCTTCTGGTCCGCAGTCAAGTCACTCATTCGGGATTCCTTCGTTTGGTGGTGATTCCTTGGTCAGCCTAGGTGCCCCGCAACCGCAGTCTCAATGTGGAAAACCACATGATTCCCACATCGACCACCCCGTCGTCACCGTGTGTTTTCCACGTTCTCCCCTGCGGGACATCCACACCGTCCACACTGGACGTAAGTCGGCTGTATGGTTGGGCTCGGGATGCAGCACACAAAGATTCACCAGAGTTCAACAAATATGGTTTGACTTTCCAATATCGCGCTCGGGCAAAAGAGGAGAGGATGAGGTACTTCGCACGCGGGCAAGAACTCGCACACATAAAGGAAGCGGTATCTTCGCATAAGAGTTCCGGACTCATAGTCCGTGGTCCCGCCGGCAGCGGAAAGTCAACCCTTATCAAAGCAGTTGCCAAGGATTCATCTATTGAAGTAATACGCATCAAGGTCAATCGAGCCGAATGCCGCTGGCCGCTTTCCGGTCTCTCAGTACTTCTTAGTCACTTTGATGTGCACGAGATTCAGGAGATGCTCAGCGGTCTCGGAACTCAGGAGTTAACTCCACACGACCTCTTTGGCCTCTCAAAGAACCTTTTGAAGTGGCTGGGTGACCTATCCGATAGGCGCGTCCTACTACTCATTGACGATGTGGACCGGATGGACGCCGCGAGCAAGGACGTCATCGGCTTCATTTTCCGCCGTCTGTCATCAACCAACGTCAGCGCGGTCATATCGCTGACTCATGTTGCACATGACTGCCCCTTCGAAGGGCTGCCATTCCTCGACCTCGAGCCACTGGACCAGAAGACCATCCAAGCCATGACCATGTCCGAGGTTGAGGCCGATTCAGACACCGGAATACACCGCATCATCGCCCGAGCGGCAGCAGGCATCCCCGGCCGTGCCATGGACATGCTTCGCGGGCTGACTCCCGGGCAGATCACCGGGGTGGAAGCCGTGCAGCTGCCATTCCGTCTCAGTGATGTGCAGTCTTCCGCCCTACTTGGCGACCTTGACGGGATCAGTCCTGACGGACGCAAACTCCTCCAGCTCGCAGCCATGAGTACCACGGTCTCCCTGACAGCGGTTTCTGCGATCATCCCCCACCACACGCCCGCCCTTGATGAGTTGTACGCCAACGAATACCTGGTCCGGAAGCGAACCGGTATGGCACTCAGGTCGCCTGCCCTTAGATCAGCTCTGTACTGGTCCATGACCGGTGACGAAAGGCATCAACTCAGCGAAGCATTGGCCGCTGCCTGCACCGGATCTGAACGGGTCTGGCACGAGAGCTTCCTGTCGCAGGATCCCGAGACATCCGCGGAACTGTTCAAATCAGCGAGAGACCGGCTCCGGAAACAGGACGTCTGCGGGGGAATCGAAATGGCGGAGCGCGCGTGTGCACTCCAATTTCCGTGCCAGAACTATTCGAGTGAGCTGGCAAGCCTCGCTGAATCATTTGCCCAGCAGGGAGAGCTCGTCTTCGGCCGGAGATATACCGAACTGGCCGGCCTGCGCCCAGCCAACAAGCGCGTCAAACAGAAGCTTGCACAGCTGAAGATCCTCTTCGAGTTTCTGGAAAACGGGACAGTTCCCGACTATCTCGCTACGGCAGCATCCCAGAAACAGGGTGGCTGCGAGGACGTCAGCGAACTACGCCTCCTCCTGGCCGTGCTGCACCTCGATCGATGGGAACTTGAACAGGCAAAAGTGCACCTGGAGACAGTGCGTTCCGCTTGCACCCGGAAGGGGCTGGCAGTGAGCCCAATGCATCAGGCAGCAAAGAATCTCTACTCCATGCTCACCGGAGAGGACACTGCAGAAACTCTGAAGCGGCTCGACGTGCCCCTTGACGACTACCTGACCTGGGAGCCAGGTGCCATCATCGTGCAGTCAGTGGCGATGACCTACGCCGAACGCTACGAAACCGGCCGCAAGGTTCTGAATCTGCTGATATCACGAGCTGCAACCGTAGGTCCCCTCTGGGTCGATATGGCCAGACTTTACCAAGTAAAAAATGATCTCCGCGGCGGCAACACTTTAGCCGCGCTGACCTCGGCGAAGGCGATAGCGCATTCCAGCGAGGACATTCAGGTGCAGGTTCTTCCGAGGACCTATCTGAAGGCCTGGTATTGGTGTGAACAGGGCGACCATGACCGGACCACGGATGCATGCAATACAGCACTGGAACGCGCTGCCCAGCGTCACCACCCGAGATTGGCCGTCATTGTCGATGGCCACTACGGCGCAATGCTCCTGCACCGGGGAGAAACAAATCAAGGGTTACGACGCCTGCTCCGAAGCTATGAGAGCCTGGGCCGGCATATTAGTCCGCAGGCGGCGAGAGTGGAACCGGACCTCGTGGAGGCGCTGGTCACCACCGGAGATATCGACAAAGCGAAAAAGGTTCTCGAAACCTTCCATGAACGAGCCGCCAAGAATTTCAGCCGCTGGTGCCAGCTCGTATCAGCCCGAATGGAAGCCCTGGTGGCCTGCGGTGAGGAATCCTTGGCCCTCTTCGAAAAAGCCACCGCTATGTTTGAGGCCACCGACTCCAAATTCGAGGCAGCGAAAACGTTGAGCTCTTACGCAGACCGCCTCTCCGAAACCGGATACACGTCCCGCGCGAAGGAAACCTCTGCCGCAGCTGCCACCCTGTTCGACGAAATCGGCCTGAAAGTGTGGGCGCAGTCGCTGCGCGGACGGACGAAAGTTGCGGCGACGCCGTCGGGCAAACACCACGTCTTCGGACGGCTCACCGAATCCCAGCGGGAAGTAGCCGAACTTGTGGTGGCCGGCTATCGGAACAAGGAAATCGCCGCCACGCTCTTCACATCCGTACGCACCATCGAAGTGCGGCTCACTGGTATCTATCGGGAAATCGGTGTGAAGTCACGATCACAGCTGATCGCCGCCTCCACCGGCGGCTTGCCAAAGTAGCCCACCCCCTCCTCTCGCGCCCTCCGTCTTCAACCTGCACGTCGGCCGAAGTCGGGGGAACTAGACTCGGTGAATGCTCTCCCCACAAGACCACTCCGCGGCCAAGGACGGTTTCGTCCAGGTCCGCGGCGCCCGCGAGAACAACCTGCGCGATGTCGACGTCGACGTTCCCCGCGACGCGATCGTCGCATTTACGGGAGTGTCGGGATCCGGGAAATCGTCGTTGGCGTTCGGCACCATTTTCGCGGAGGCACAGCGTCGTTTCCTGGAGTCGGTGGCCCCCTACGCACGGCGTCTGATCCAGCAGGGGCACACGCCCAAGGTCGAATACGTGGGCGGCCTGCCTCCCGCCGTCGCGCTTCAACAGCGCCGGGGAACGCCGAGTTCCCGCTCCACTGTGGGGACGGTGACCACGTTGTCGAACTCGCTGCGCATGCTCTACTCGCGGGCCGGCACCTATCCGGCAGAAATGCCGCGGCTGGAGTCGGACTCGTTCTCACCCAATACGGCGATGGGAGCCTGCCCTGAATGTCATGGTCTGGGGACTGCGCATACGGTGACGGAATCTTCGCTGGTCCCAGATCCGACGCTCAGCATCCGCGAAGGTGCCATCGCGTCCTGGCCGGGTGCCTGGCAGGGCAAGAACCTGCGCGACATTGTGGCCACGCTCGGCTACAACATTGATACGCCGTGGCAGAATTTGCCCCAGAAGGACCGCGACTGGCTCCTGTTCACCGACGAGCAGCCCGTTGTGGAAGTCACCCCGCAGCGGGACAGAATCGCCAAACCGTACAAGGGCAGGTTCTGGAGCGCCAGAGCCAACGTTCTGCACACTCTCGCGGACACCAAAAGCCAGACCCTGCGCAACAAGGCTCTCGCGCATATGCACTCGGGTCCATGCCCTCTCTGCGGCGGCAGCGGACTGAAGTCGGAAGCCATGGCCGTCACCTTCGCCGGCCGTTCGATCACCGAACTCAATCACGTCTCGATGGTGGAACTCGCTGACATACTGCGGCCCACAGCGGAGCTGGTGGAGGCCGGGACCGCGGTGGCGTCGTCGTCGTCGGGCGAGGGAACCGACGTCGCGGTGACCATTGCGCGGGACCTACTGCAGCGCATCGAGGTGCTGTTGGAGCTCGGGCTCGGATACCTGGGGCTGGGGCGCGCCACGCCTACCCTCTCCCCCGGTGAAATGCAGCGCCTGCGCATCGCGACGCAGCTCCGGTCCGGACTTTTCGGCGTGATATATGTGCTGGATGAGCCCTCCGCTGGACTGCACCCAGCCGACGCCGAACCTCTCCTCGCCGTGCTCGATCAGCTGAAGCTCTCCGGCAACTCGGTCTTTGTGGTGGAGCACAACATGGATGTGGTCGCGCGGGCGGACTGGATTGTCGACGTCGGCCCTGGTGCCGGTTCGGGCGGGGGGTCGGTACTCTACAGCGGACCAGTTGCGGGGCTGGCGGACATCCCGACGTCGGCCACCCGGCCCTTCCTGTTCCCCGACGCGCCGTCGTCCGGCCCGCGCACTACCCGAACTCCGGAGAACTGGCTTCGGCTCACGGGCATCAGCCGGCACAATCTGCAGGGGCTCGACGTCGACATTCCGTTGTGCGTGTTGACGGCCGTTACCGGCGTCTCGGGCTCGGGGAAGTCCACGCTCGTCAGTCAGGTGCTGCCCGACGTCGTCGGCCGCCACGTTCCGTCGCTGCTCGATACATCCACTGACACGTCCGACGACGACGCCGAGCCCGGGCCGCCGACCGAGACGACCGCAGATGAGACCGTCGTCGACCGGGTAGAGGGTCTGGATCAGATCGACCGGTTGGTGCGGGTGGACCAGAAGCCCATCGGCCGGACACCGCGTTCCAATCTGGCCACGTATACCGGCTTGTTCGACGCCGTCCGGAAGGTCTTCGCTGCAACGGACGAGGCGAAAGCGCGCGGTTACAGTGCCGGTCGATTCTCCTTCAATGTTGCCGGGGGCCGGTGCGAAACCTGTTTGGGTGAAGGTTTCGTGGCCGTTGAGCTGCTGTTCCTGCCGGGTAGTTACGGGCGGTGCCCGGTGTGCCACGGGTCGCGGTACAACGAGAAAACGCTCGAGGTCACCTACGACGGGAAATCCATTGCGGACGTGCTGGCCCTGAGTGTCGACGACGCCGCAGCTTTCCTCGCCGGAGTCCCCTTGGCTGCGCGGAGCCTGGAAACGCTGCGCGAAGTAGGGCTCGGATACCTGCGGTTGGGTCAACCCGCCACGGAGCTGTCCGGCGGCGAGGCGCAGCGGATCAAGCTGGCCACCGAGCTCCAGCGCGCACGCCGCGGCCACACCCTGTATCTCCTCGACGAACCCACCACCGGGCTCCACCCCGCCGACGTCCTGCTGCTCCTGAAACAGCTCAACCGGCTGGTGGATGCGGGGAACACGGTGGTCGTCGTCGAGCACACCATGGATGTGGTTGCAGCCGCAGACTGGGTGATCGACCTCGGGCCCTCCGGCGGCGACGCGGGCGGCCGAATCATGGCGGAGGGGACGCCGTCGGACGTTGCCGGCTCTTCCGGCAGCGCGACGGCGAAGTACCTCCGGCCCCGGTTGGGGTAGTTTCGCGGGGTTGTGGGTTGCTCCTCGTGGCCGGCGGCCACGGAATCCGTACCACTTTGGTGCGCCCGGGAATCATCTGACCTTGTCACAGGGGCGACACGCCGCTGCACCTCCTCAAAGCCGTACGGATTCCGTGAAGGGTCAACATGCAGTCCACACACAAGTCCCCGGCAATGCAAACAATCGTACTGATATCACCGATTGATTACGGTCGTAAATACTGTTGTATACGCCCCGCGATTGTGCGATGCTGATTTCCGTAAGACCTCAGTGTGATCTCAATCACCCACTCGCACGCGCACCGTGTGCCCAGAAGGGATGTAAACCATGTCTGAAACCTTCTCCCGGGGTGGCCGCACGGCACGCCGCACTACCGCCGTCCTAGCTGGCTCCCTCACTCTGATGATGCTCACCGCGTGTGGAGGCGGGAGCCTCGGCAACGCAGAGGGCGACGACGGCGCCAGCGGCTCAGCCGACACCGTCACCGTTGGTCTGGCTGTCCCCCAGTCAGGTGTCTACGCCGGTCTCGGCGAGGACATGACACAGGGCTTTGAGCTCTATCTTGAGCAGGCTGGCAACAAGCTCAGCGGCCACGAGATCGAGGTAGTCAGTGCGGATACCGGTGAGGGCCCGCAGACTGCCATTCCCGCGGTTTCGCGTCTGATCAAGCAGGACAAGGCCGACGTCGTCGCGGGTATCGTCAGCTCTGCAACCGCCCTTGGTATCAAAGATACGTTCATCCAGGCGGAGGTGCCGCTCATCATTGCCAATGCTGGCGCCAATGACATCACCGCCGAGCCGTCCCCCTACATCTGGCGCACGTCCTACACCAACGGTGAGGTGAGCGGGGCTATCGGCAAGCACGTGGCCGAGGAGGTCGGTGATGGTTCCGTCTACCTCATCGCCGCCGACTACGCTGCGGGTCAGGAGCACGTCAACGGGTTCAAGGAACAGTTCGAGGCCGCCGGGGGCAAGATTGCCGGCGAGACCTTCACACCGTTTGGCACCACGAGTGACTGGCAGCCGTACCTCAGCAAGATCCGCAGCTCGGGTGCGTCCGCCGTCTTCGCCTTCTACGCAGGTTCTGAAGCGGCCAACTTCGTTCAGCAGTACTCCACGTTCGGCCTGGCCAAGGAAGCGCAGCTCTACGGCAACGGCTTCATTGTCGAGGGCGATGTGCTGCAGGCACAGGGCAAGGCAGCGCTCGGTATCCAGACGTCGCTGAACTACAGCCCGATGATCGATACCGAGATCAACAACAAGTTCGTGGAAGCCTACATGGAGGCCTATGACGAGGTTCCCACGGTCTACGCCATGCAGGCATACGACGCCGCAGCAGCCATTGAAGCCGCACTGGAGTCAGCTGATTCCACGGACGGCCCAGGCATTGCCGCAGCGTTGTCAGAGGTTGGCGAATTCGAGAACAGCCCCCGCGGCCCGTGGAGCTTCAACGAAAACCATGACCCGGAGCAGAGCTACTACCTGCGCGAGGTGCAGGAAGTCGACGGCAAGCTCGCGAACGTGGTTCTCAACGAGATCCAGGACTAAAGGACAAACTCGATGCTGGCATGGTTCGATGCGAACACCGCAACCATCCTCAACGGTCTGGCGTTGGGCGCCGTACTGTTCCTGATCGCCGTCGGCCTTTCATTGGTCTTCGGGACGATGGATGTGTTGAATCTGGCGCATGGCGCCGTGTCATTGATGGGTGCCTACGTGGGCGTGGCGATGTATGGCGCCGCGCCCACCACGGGCATGTTCTTCCTGGCGATGGTGATCGCCGCCGTTATCGGGTTCGCGGCCGGCGGGATTCTGGCGGGGATGGTCTCGCCCGTGCGGAATCACCTGAGACAGGCGCTGCTGACCCTGGGTATGGCGCTCATCGTCGCGGAGCTTCTCCAGGAAGTGTTCGGCCCGGAGGTACGGTCCGTTCCCGTGCCAGGGTTCCTCTCCAGCACAATCAACCTCATGGGCAACCCCTACCCGGTGTACCGGCTCGCCATGGTGGCAGCCGGGGTGGTCGTGGCCATCGCCCTCTACATAATTCTTGAACGCACCCGTGCCGGTGCCATAGTGCGGGCCACAGTGGCTGACCGCGCCATGGTCGAGGCGATCGGGATCCGCACCAAAGTGGTGCTCGCCCTCGTCTTCGGCGGCGGTGCGGCACTGGCTGCCGTCGGCGGTCTGCTGGCAGCACCCATCCTCGGCGCACAGCCAGGGCTGGACGATCAGATCCTCCTCCTGGCCCTTGTCATCGTGGTGATCGGCGGGCTCGGCTCGCTGCGCGGCGCACTGCTCGGGGCACTCGTGGTGGGACAGGTGCAGACAATCGGCGTGTCAGTAGTCAACGAGTTCGCATCCTTCCTGCTCTTCGCAGCACTGGCCGCGGTTCTCCTCTTCAGGCCGCAGGGCCTGTTGCCAGCACGAAAGGGAGCGCACGTATGAGCGCGACGAACACACTCTCCGGCCTGACAGCGGACAAGCCCGGAACCCCAAAACTCCTGAGCCGCAGCGCACCGCGGCCGATGCTCCGGCTGCTCGTCGCCGTCGTCATCCTGCTGGTCCTGGTGTCACTGCCGTTCTTCCTGGCACCGTATCCGCTCAGCCTTGCAGGCCGGGCGCTGGCCTTCGGCCTGCTGGTGGTCAGCGTTGACCTGCTCACCGGTGTCATGGGGATGCCCTCTCTGGGACAGGTCGCCTATTTTGGAGCCGGCGCCTACACCGCCGGGCTCGTTGGCATGCATCTGTCCACCAGCGGCGTGGTGCAGCTGCTGATCGGAACACTGGCCGGGGCTGCGCTCGCGCTCCTGACCGGCGCAGTCGCCGTAAGGACCGCAGGCATAGTGTTCCTCATGATTACCCTCGCGATCGGCGAGCTGGCCCACATCGGCGTCGGCTCCATCAACGCTGTTGGCGCGAGTAACGGTCTGGCCGGCATCCCGCCGGTCTCGGTGCTCCCCGGCGGTGAGCCCCTGGTTGTTCCCGGCTACCTTTACTGGTGGGTTCTGGCAGTGTTCGTCATTGGTTTCTGCGCTGCCGCCGTCCTCAACCGCTCCCCGCTCGGCCGCTCAATGCGCGGTGTCCGCGACGGCGAACTGCGCCTTCGCGCCCTCGGACAGAATACGTACTCCGTCAAGCTCATTGCCTACACGATTGCCGGTGGTGTGGCAGGTGCCGCAGGGACCGCCTGGGTGGCACAGACACAGTTCATTTCGCCCGGCGACCTGGGCTTCGACATGGCAGCATTTGCGCTTCTCAGTGTTGTTCTCGGCGGAGCCGGGAGCCTGTGGGGACCGGTCATCGGAGCAGGACTGGTCATTTTTGTCCGCGACTGGCTCGGTGGTTACATCGAGGGCCGCGGAACGCTTCTGCTCGGCGTCGTCTTTGTCATTGCCGTCTACGTTCTGCCCCGAGGTGTTGCTGGCATCAAGTGGCGTTCCCTACGACGAAAGTCGAGTGAATCATGACAACCACGGATAATCCGATCCTCGATATCCGCGATCTCACCCTCTCCTTCGGTTCGCTGACGGCGGTCGACGGCGTCACTCTCCGGGTGCAGGAGGGCGCACGTCACGCGCTCATCGGCCCGAATGGTGCGGGAAAATCCACGCTGTTCGGTGTGCTGGCCGGGCGCCTTCGCGCGACCAGCGGTCAGATCTTCTTCAATGGCCAAGATGTGACGGCGTTGAGTGAGGCCGAGCGCGCACGTAAGGGCCTGGTCCGCACGTTCCAGCACTCCAGCCTGTTCCTCGGGATGAGCGTGCTGGACAACGTCCGCCTCGCGGTGGAACGGACCATCAGCCAGCCGAAACGGCCCTGGCCTAACCCTCGACGGGATCGTGCCGTGACAGATGCGGCCATGACGCATCTGGAGAGCGTGGGGCTGTTGAGCCGCCCGTCCTCGCTCTGTGGTGCGCTCTCCCACGGCGAGCGCCGTCAGGTTGAGGTGGCCATGGTGCTGGCGTGTGAGCCGCGGATGGTCCTGTTTGATGAGCCAACGGCGGGGATGTCGGTGGCTGAGACGAACCGTTTCGCTGAGATTGTGGAATCACTCCCCCGAAAGGTCACCGTGGTCGTCGTCGAGCATGATCTGGATATTGTTTTTCGTCTGGCGGAGCGCGTGAGCGTGCTTGCGGCCGGGAAGCTGATTGCTGATGGGACGCCGGAGGATATTCGTACCAACGACGCCGTTCAGGAAGCGTATCTGGGCACGTCCAGCAACGATGCTCTGTTTGGGGCTGCATCATGAACGGTGATGAGCTGCTGGAGGTTGAGAACCTCGCGGCTGGTTATGCGGGCAGCCGGGTGTTGGATGGCGTGTCTCTGACTGTTGGTTCCGGTGAGGCTGTGGCTCTTCTGGGGCGCAATGGTGCCGGTAAGACGACGTTGATGGAGGCGATCATGGGGATGGTCACCGCGATGGATGGTCGTGTGCGGATTGACGGCAAGGATGTCACGGGCAAGGCTCCGCATGTGGTGTCGAAGGCTGGTGTGGGGATTGTTCCTCAGGGCCGCCGTGTGTTTGCGCCGTTGACGGTGGAGGAGAACCTGGAGATCGCGTTGCGGAAGCGTTCGGGTGAGTGGACGGTCGAGCGGGTTTACGATCTGATGCCCCGGTTGCGGGAGCGCCGGACGAATCTGGGTTCGCAGCTCTCCGGTGGTGAGCAGCAGATGCTGGCGATCGGCCGTGCACTGCTGGGTTCCCCGCGTCTGATGCTTCTCGATGAGCCGTCTGACGGCCTTGCTCCGAAGGTGGTTGAACAGGTTGGGGAGATCATCCTTGATCTGGCGGATACGGGTATGGCGATCCTGATTGTGGAGCAGAACCTCCACCTGGCGTTCACTGTTTCGGACCGGCTTGCCATCATGCGTAAGGGCGAAATTGTCCATGAGAGTTCTGTTGTTGATTTTCGGCGGGATGAGCAGCTCGCGCACAGCCTGTTGGGTGTCGGCTGAGTTAGGTGTGAACCCGGCCGACGTCGGCTGGTTGAGTTAGAAAGGGAGGGTCCCCGCCGTGGCGGGGACCCTCCCTTTCTCTTGGTTGGCTACCTGGCTTCGACCGTGGCCTTGGGGCGCCACCGCAGGTGCGGATCCGTTTCGGGTTCCACTTCGCGCAGCAGTGACAGTCGTGGCCGGACGGCGTCCGTGCGGGCACTTGGCGGTTTGCGCCGACCGGCACGGAATTGTTCAATCCATTCGGCGCCGTCGCCCTTGTATTCCTGTTCGGCGGCTGCATGCAGAGTCCACTGCGGGTCGTAGAGGTGTGTGCGGCCCAGGGCGATCAGGTCGGCACGGCCGGCGAGCAGGATGGAGTTGGCGTCGTCGTAGGTTGAGATGGCACCGACGGCGATGACGCTGGCACCGGCGGGGGCCGCTACCTCCTGGCGGATGCGGTCTGCGAAGGGCGTCTGGTAGCTGCGCCCGAAGGCCGGCTTTTCCTCGGAGGCAACCTGCCCCGTGGAGACGTCGATGCCCGCTGCGCCGTGGTCGACGAAGGCGCGGGCAATCTCGACGGCGTCGTCGGCTGTGTTTCCGCCGTCCACCCAGTCAGTGGCTGAGATACGCACGGTCATGGGCTTGCTGGCTGGCCAGACGGCGCGGACGGCGTCGAACACTTCCAGTGGGAAACGCAACCGGTTTTCCAGGCTGCCGCCGTATTCGTCCGTCCGCTGGTTGGACAGCGGTGAGAGGAACGAGGACAGGAGGTATCCGTGGGCGGCGTGGATCTCGAGGAGGTCAACCCCTGCGGCGTCTGCGCGTTTGGCTGACTCCACGAAGTCCGCGACCACCTGGTCCATGCCAGCCCGGTCGATCTCCTTCGGCGCTGCGTTATCCGGTGAGTATGGGAGGGCGGAGGGTGCCAGCGTTTCCCAGTTGTTCTCCAGGAGCGGCTGATCGATCCCTTCCCACATCAGGCGGGTGGATCCCTTGCGTCCGGAGTGGCCGAGCTGCATGCCGAGTTTCGCGCTCGAACGGGTATGCACGAAGTCGGCGACCCGTTTCCAGGCCTCGCCCTGCTCGTCGTTATACAGTCCGCTGCAGCCCGGGGTGATGCGGCCCTCAGGCGAGACGCACACCATTTCGGTCATAACCAGCCCCGCCCCACCGAGTGCCTTGGATCCGAGGTGGACCAGGTGAAAATCTGTGGGGACGCCGTCAACCGCGGAGTACATGTCCATGGGTGAGACGATGATGCGGTTCTTGAGCGTCAGTCCCCCGATGGTGTGCGGCTGGAACATGGCCGGAATGACCTTTTCCAGCCCTTGGCTGGCGGCGAAGTGTTCCTCAACCCGGTGAGCGAATTCAGGATCACGGAGGCGGAGGTTCTCCTGGGTGATCCGGCGTGAGCGGGTCAGCAGGTTGAACGCGAACTGGACCGGGTCCTGCTTGCCATACTGGCCGATCGATTCGAACCATTCCAGTGAGGCCTGGGCGGCACGCTGGGTCGATTCGACGACGGGACGCCGTTCTGTTTCGTACGCTTCCAACGCGGTCTCAAGGTCTGTGTGCTCATGGAGACAGGCGGCCAAGGCCAGCGCATCTTCCATGGCCAGTTTGGTCCCGGAGCCGATGGAGAAGTGGGCCGTGTGGGCTGCATCTCCAAGGAGCACCACATTGCCGCGGCGCCAACTTTCGTTGCGGACAGTGCTGAAGTTCAGCCACTTGGAGTTGTTCGCCAGTACGTCGTAGCCGTCGAGTTCCTCGGAGAGGATGCTGCGGATCTTTTCGACGGCCTGCTCATCCGACACCCCGGGCGGGAAGACCGTGTCCGCTGTGGAATCGAAGCCGGCGGCCTTCCAGACGTCCTCGTGCATTTCAACAATGAACGTGGACCCAGTCTCGGAGTAGGGGTAACCGTGGACCTGCATGGTCCCGTATTCGGTGTCCTTGACGAAGAACTTGAACGCTTCGAACACCTGGTCCGTGCCCAGCCACATGAACTTGTTGGGGCGCACGTCCATCGTGGTGCGGAAGTCCTCAGCGTAGGCGCTGCGGATCTGGGAGTTGGCGCCGTCGGAAGCCAAGACGAGATCGTACTCTGCCTCCAGTTCCGCGATGGGCGGGGCGAGCGTGGAGAACCGGACGTCCACGCCGAGTTCGACGGTGCGCTGCTGGAGGAGCTGAAGCAGTTCCTTGCGGTTCATGGCGGCAAAGCCCTGACCGCCGACGGTCAGCTTCTCACCGCGGTAATGAATGTCGATATCTGCCCAGCGCGCGAAACGGCGTGACATGTATTCGGCGACGACGGGGTCCGCGTTACCGATGCCGCCCAGCGTCTCGTCCGAGAAGACGACGCCGAAGCCGAACGTGTCCGAGGCCGCGTTACGTTCCCAGAGGGTGATCTCGTGTGTCGGATCGAGTTGCTTCATCAGCGCAGCGAAGTAGAGCCCTCCCGGACCCCCTCCTACAATTGCAATCTTCATGCCGAGTGTCCTTTCTAGACCAGGTCAGCGCTGGGGGTATCGATGTCGGCGTGGTCCTGCAGTTTCTCGCGGAGGCGGAAGTGCTGCAGTTTGCCGCTGGGGTTTCGGGGCAGCTCGTCGACGAAGCGTACGTCCCGCGGATATTTGTAGGGGGCTATGCGGGACTTCACGAAGTCCTGAATTTCCTTGCGTTTGTCTGCGTCTCCTGCCACGCCTTCGCGCAGGACGATGAACGCACAGACCACGCTTCCGCGCTCTTCGTCGGGGCGGGCGACGACGGCGTTTTCCAGCACGTCCTCGTGCTGCTCGATGGCGGCTTCCACTTCCGGAGCGCCGATGTTGTAGCCGGAGGAGACGATCATGTTGTCCGACCGCGCCTGGTAGACGTAGTAGCCGTCGGCGTCGCGCAGGAAAGTGTCCCCGGTGACGTTCCAGCCGTTGCAGATGTAGTTGTGCTGGCGCTCGTCGTCGAGGTAGCGGCACCCCACTGGGCCGATGACGGCCAACCGTCCGGCGACGCCGTCGGGCAGCTCCTGGTCGTCGTCATCGAGAATCGCGGCACGGAAACCGGGAACGGGGACGCCGACGGCGCCCGGTCGGATGTTATCCCCGGCGGCGGAGATGAACACGTGCAGCATCTCGGTGGCCCCGATGCCGTTGACCAGCCGAAGCCCGGAGGCCTTCTCGACGGCCTCCCACGTTTCCCTGGGAAGGTTCTCACCGGCGGAAACACCGACGCGCAGACGGGACAGCAGCTCTGCACGGCCTTCCTTGATGATGGCGCGGTAGGCAGTGGGAGCGGTGAAGAGAATGGTTGCTCCTGCCTCGGCGGCGCGTTCGGCCAGTTCCACCGGACCTGCGCGTTCCGTCAGCAGCGCGGAAGCCCCGAAATACAGCGGAAACACTACAAGTCCGCCCAGCCCGAACGTGAAGGCCAGAGGGGGCGAGCCGGCGAAGACGTCGTCGGGCGTCGGCTCGAGCACGTAGCGGGCGAACGTATCAGCATTGGCCAGCACGTCACGGTGGAAGTGCATCGTTACTTTGGGAACCCCAGTGGTACCTGAGGTGGGGGCCAGCAGGGCGACGTCGTCGGCTGCGGTAGCGACGTCGTCGAACGTTCCCGGCTTGCCCGCCGCGATGGATTCCAGGTCCTGGGGACCGCCCGAGCCGTAGCGCACCACGGGCAGGCCGGCGTCGTTGGCCGCCACGTCCATCTCGTCAGCGAAACGGTGGTCGGTGATCGCCAGCGAGGGCTGGGTCAGGCGCACCAGGGTTGCAACTTCTGTAGCGCGGAGCATCGGCATGGTGGTCACCACAACAGCGCCGGCTTTCAGGACACCCAACCAGGCGGCCACCAGCCACGGGTTGTTCGGCCCGCGCAGCAGCACTCGGTTGCCCGGAACAATTCCGTGATCCTCGGTCAGTACCCGGGCCACCTGATTGGAGCGCTCCAGCAGCTGCGCGTAGCTCCACACCTCGCCGTCGGGAGTTCGAAGGGCCGGCCGGTCGCCACCGAATTTAGCCGTCGGTTGGTCGATGAGGGCCGTACCCGCGTTGAGCCGATCAGGGTACTGCAGCTCTGGGAGCGTGAATTCCAGCGTGGGCCACAATTCTGCAGAGGGAAGGTGGTCGCGCGTGAATGTATCCACGTGGGCCGATGGCGTGAGGTGCATGGCCGTTCCTTTCGCGGGTGAGCGGTTGAAGTGGGGGTGCAGGCTAGCCGCGGATCATGCCTTCTTGTGCAACGGTGGCCAGCAGGCGTCCGTCGCGGTCAAAGAACCGGCCCATGGCCAGGCCCCGGTTGTTCTGTACGGACACGGCGTCCTGGGCGTAAAGCAGCCAGTTATCTGCCCGGCCGTCGCGGTGGAACCACATCGAGTGGTCCAGGCTGGCGGTGGCCAGGCCCGGGCTGGACCAGCTGAGTCCACGAACCCGGAGCAGCGTTTCGAGGATCGTGTAGTCGCACACGTAAGTCAGTGCAGTGCGGTGAAGATCTGCGGTCGCTTTCGCGTCGTCGCCGTCGGGCAGCCGGTCGAAGGCCTTGACCCAAACCGCCTGCGTGGGAACGGATCCCGCTTCGGTGGACAGGTAGACCGGGTCCGGGACGTGACGCATGTCGAAGCTGCGCCCGTAGGCCCAGTACTCGCTCGCCGGCCCGCTGGTTCCCTCGAGCACTTCGGCGGCTGTACGCAGGGACTCGGGATCCACGGATTCAGGGGCGGGCTGCTGAAATTCTGGCCCGTCCTCGGGGACGTGAAAGGAGCCCTGCGCGGTGAACGCGATCTTCTCGTTCTGGATGCCGCGCACGCTCCGGGTGGAGTATCCGCGGCCGTCGCGCAGAATCTCGACGTCGTAGCGCACCGGAGCGCCAATGTTCACCGGCCGCATGAAGTAGCTGTGCATGGAGTGCAGCGCCCGGTCGGTACCGACGGTCGCCTGCATGGCCGCGGTGGCCTGGGCAACCATGTCGCCGCCGTAGGCTTTCGGCCAGGGAACGTACTGTGTGATGGCCTCGAAGGAACGGTCCCCCGGGCCATCCACCTCGGTGAGCTCGATCGCCTTCAGGAAGGTTTGGGCCGTACCCGGGGCGAGGATCGACGTCGTATCCGCACTGTTCATGGTTACGCTCTCCGGTAGTCGGCGAGGGTTTCGTCCGGAACGTCTTCTAGATTGACCACAAGGTTTTCCGGGGTGCGGGCGGTCAGCCAGACCAGTTCCTCGGTGACGGACATGTTCGCTTCGATGTGGTGCATGAACGGTGGAACGAAGACCCAGTCCCCCGCCTTCATGTCGAGGTATTCGGAAAAGTTTTCGCCGAAGTAGATGCGTCCGTGTCCGCGCAGCACGTAACCGCCGGTCTCGGCCTCTGCGTGGTGGTGCGGCAGGGACCGGTAGCCTGGAACATTGGAAACCTGGCCGAACCAGATCCTCGTGGCAGGGGTGTGCTGGATCGATACGCCCGAGACGCGGACGCAGTCGCCGGACTGGGCGGTGTTGGTGTCTTCCTGCCCACTGTAGGTCACTACGGGGACCACTTTCCCCTGCTCGTTCGCGTACTGGCTGTTGTCGCCTTCCAGGATGTACTCGTTGGTGCTGGTCATCGTGGGTCTCCTTGCAGTTCAGGTGCTTGCTGCGACGGTTCCGCCTCGGCCGGGATCAGGGTGATGGTGTTCTCGAGGCGGCCGAGTCCGTCTATTTCAGTGGTGAGTACGTCGCCGCCGGCGAGGAAGCGCGGCGGTTTCATACCCATTCCGACGCCGCCCGGTGTGCCGGTCAGCACGACGTCGCCGGGCCGGAGCGTGGCGAACGTGGAGATGTAGGCCAGTAGCTGGGCCGGACCGAAGACCAGGGTTGAGGTCTCCCCGGACTGCACCAGTTCTCCGTTGACATACCCTCGAACACTGAAGTTCGGGTTTGCCTCGAATTCGTCTGCCGTGACGATCACGGGACCAATCGGGGTGCTGGCGTCGAAGGCTTTACCCTGCAGCCACTGCAGGGTGCGGTTCTGCCAGTCACGCATGGAGACGTCGTTGGCCACGCAGTACCCTGCGATACCCGCTGCTGCCTCAGCCTCGTCAGCGTGACGCAACTCCTTGCCGACGACGACGGCCAGTTCCGCTTCCCAGTCCACTTTGTCGCTGCCGTGGGCAGTGATGGTGTCCTGTGCCCCTGTGAGGGTGTCGGCAAATTTGGCGAACAGTGTGGGGTGCGCGGGCAGTTCGCGTCCCATTTCCAGGATGTGTTCCGTGTAGTTCAGTCCGCAGCAGATCACTTTTCCGGGCTGGAGTACCGCTGGAGCGAAGTTGGCATCTCCCTCGGGGACAACGTCCGGACCGTTGCCGGCAGCCATGGCTTCCAGCGCGGCCTGGACCGAGTCCTGCCAGTTGGCGGTGGCCAGCAACGTCCCGGCGTCGGGCGCTTGAAGGGGCAGGAACCCCGCATCAACCGCGACGGCGGCAGTGGTTCCCTCGCCGGTTCGCAGGGTAGCCAACTTCATTGATACTCCTTCAGCTTGAACTGATATGTCGACAATTTTGCGGTCGCAACATATGATCAATTTAGCATGATCGTCAGGATGTGCAATAGACCACATTCGGAAAATTTCTAGCCAGGAGGCCCCCATGACCGCCGAGCCCACAAGCAATCACCGCACCATCAACCCAGCGTCACTTGCCAAGCCCTCCGGGTACGCGCACGGAACCCTGGCCGGAAACACGGTGTACCTGGGTGGTCAGACTGCCCTCGACAAGGACATGAACATTGTTCCGGGCGGGATCGTGGAGCAGTTCCGTCAGGCATTCTCCAACGTGCTCGCCACGCTCAAGGAGGCCGGCGGACGCCCGCAGGACCTGGTAAGCGTGACTATCTACCTCACCGACGTCGACGACTACATGGCCAACGGGCGCGAAATCGGGCGCGTCTGGCGGGACATGGCGGGCTCGGAGTACCCATCGCTGGCAGGCATCGGCGTCTCCCGTCTATGGCAAAAGGAAGCGCTGATCGAAATTCAGGGCGTTGCCGTCATCGGACAGGCATAACCCGTCCCCCTTTTGCGGGGCTGGGATTGACGGGCGACGGCGGTCTGGGACCGCCGTCGTCTGCGTGTTCCTAGGCGCGGTTTCCTAGGCGCGGTGCCGCTCAATCACGGCGGCGGCGTGGCGCTCGGCCAGTGGCGCGATGATCTGATGCGTACGGCCGAACACCCGCCGTGCTTCGGGTTCACGCCACCACTCCGGCAGGTATTCCAGGGGCAGATTCGGGTCCCTGTACGGCAGCCTGCGCCAGAGGGTGAGCATGGGGACGTAGTAGCGAAAGGCATCGCGGCAGACTTCCTCGTCTGCTTCCTGGTCCGGCGTGGTGTCTCGGCCCGGCGCTGTGTCCTGGCCCAGTCTTTGGGCCCACGCGGCATCAGCCCCGCTGTAGACCTCGAGGAATTCGCCGATGAGTGCGTCGATCGCTTCCAGGTTCCACCAGGTGGCCACTTTGTCGCGGACGTCGCCAGCGAAGAGGTAGTCACCGCGGAAGAACTCGACGAATTGGTCAAGTTCGTGTCGGGCAAGGTTGGCGCGGGCCCGTTCGGCGATGCTGGAGGAAGCGATCCACACACCGGAGGTCACTGTGCCAAATCCGAGCCCGGCCAGGATGGTCCGTAGCCGGTGCCGCAGGTGCCGTTGCGCTTCAGGGACGGAGAAGAGGGCCAGCAGCCAGTCGTGCTCGCCGTCTTCGCGTTGCTCGGCGAAGATCCGCTGGTCACCTTCAGCGAAGATGGTCTGCTGCGATTCGGACAGCTTGTATGCGGCCACTCCCCCGGAGCGGGTGCTGCGCAGTATGCCCTTGGCTTTGAGACGGGACACGGCGGACCGCACGCCTGGGGCGTCGTAGCCGAGGTCCCCGAGCAGGCTGACGAGCGAGGCGACAGGCAGACTGTTCCCTGGTGTCCGGCAGTACAGGCCGAAGAGGGTAACGATCAGTTGCTGGTGGCGCACTACCGGGTTCGGGATATCCTCCCCGGTCGTTTGGCCCGCGTCCACATGAGTGGTCATTCGGTGGAGCTGCCCAGCGCTTGGCGCATGGCATCGGGCCACGGCGCGGACCGTTTCGCGCCGCCGGGTACGTGAACGGTGGTCACCGTGCCGTCCGCTGCAGGGCCGCCGTCGGAATGATCGCAGGGGTGCCCGATGATCTCGAAACCAAAGGTGAGCGAGGAATTGCCCACCCGCTCAACCCACACCGTCACAGTGATTTCCTGCTCGAACCAGAGCTTGTCGCGGAAGTTCAGCACGTGCTGAACTCTGGGGGAGGAAGGGAAGTAACCACCCACGCCGAGTTCACGGATCAGCTGCGCTTCGGCCGCTTCCACCCAACGGACGACGGCGGAATTGTGGTGGTGGCCGGCAGCATCAGTATCTACCCACTCCACGCGCCGTGTAATGGACGTGGACGGGCCGGGGTACTCCCCCATGTGCAACTCCTTCAGGAACAGATCAAGGTAGATCGGGTGGAACCAATCTATCGGTTCACGCGGTGGGAGGGGGAGCTGTACCGCATTTGCGAAAACTTCGTGCAGCACCTGCGGACAGATTTTTGTTGAGCCCACGTTTGCTGCCCACTCAACGTGGGCCGGGTGCGGGCGTCTGGTAACTCAATGTGTGTGGTGCAAAACTGGAAGTTCAGGTTCAGCAACGAACAGGAGCAGCAATGAGCGAATTCACGGTTGGGGATCATGTTCGATGGAATTCCGAAGCGGACCATGTGGAGGGAACCATCACTAAGGTTCATACCAAGGACACAGAGTTCAAAGGGCGCACTCGCCGCTGCAGTGAGGATGAGCCGCAGTACGAGATCAAGAGCGACAAGACGGACCACATCGCGATGCACAAGGGCTCTGCGCTGAGCAAGGCCAACTAGGGGCGCAGATCCAACTCTGCCTTGACTTCGCTCCACGGCTTCGTCTTCTTATCGGACGCGTCGTATCGAGCAACGACCTCGTCCGCCCAGTAACGCCCTTCCACCTCATCAAGGTGCTGCTCGATTGCTTCCTTGACGTAAAACGACCTGCTCCGTCCAGTCTGTCGAGCCAAAGCATCGAGCCGCTTTTGCTGATCATCGGTTAGCCTTACTTCCACGATCACGGCGATGCCCTTCTCACAGGTCCTTTCTCGCGGACAGCGGGTTAGGAGCTCAACGCGACCCGCGCTGCTGTTCCTGGATCTCCACCAGGAACTTCAGTCCGGCCGGTGTGGTGCGCGGCGGCCCGTCGATTCTGGGGTCCCGCTCAAAAATCCCGAGCGTGTCGAATTGCTGCCGCACCTCGCGGAACAGATCGAGACCGGTTTCTGGTGGTATTGGCGCGTGGTCGGGCATGCGGTAGCCCTTCATCATGAGTGATTCGGCAATGAGTTCGCCGCGTATTTCGCGTGCTGGCATCCGTTCTTCCACGAACCAGGCGATCACTACGTTGTTCGTTGCGGCCTGCGCTCCCCCGTCGGCCAGGGCTATGTTGGCGGCTAGGTGTTGCCAGAGTCCGTGGTCGTCGTCGTGCAGTTTCCGCCCTGCTGGTGTGCGGACCAGTTTCCCTTTGGATTTGCGTAGCAGTTTCCAGTCCTGCATCTGGGTGCGCAAATCCAGGACCGGCAGGGTCTGTGATTCCCGGTTGAACTTGCCGTACCAGCGGTCCCGCCACTCAAGCGTGGCCATCGTCTCAGCGACAATGGCGGGTTTCAGGAAACCGGCTGAGGTCAGTTCCAGCCCGTCGTCGCCCACACGGTTGAGTAGCCATTTGACGGGACGGACGACGTCGGCCACCTCCTCCGGCGTCGGAGGCTCGAATCGTAGGGCGAGCCGCTTCAGGGTGTTGTTGACGTTGTCGCGGTCGAATGTCGCTGGGTCAAAATGGGTGGCATCTTCGCCGGTGACCCATTGGTACCAGCCGGCGATGTCCTCGTATTCAGGATGCTTGGGGTCGTTGAGGATCTGGCACTTGTCCGTGTAGCCGTGGGGGCCGCCTGAGTCTTCGGTGGGCCCGCGGTTCGCTCCGTCCAGGCAGAGGAATTTCTGCTCATCAACGGCGGAACGCCCGACGACGGTGATGCGGTGCTCCCAGCTGTCACCGAAGTCGTAGTCATAGGTCAGGTTTCCGGCAGCAGCGACGTCTTCGAGGGCTCAGCCAGCAGCGGATTCGGCGCCGAGTTCTCTGGCGGTTCCTTCGTCGCCG
Organism: uncultured Micrococcaceae bacterium; assembly: GCA_947502645.1. Lineage (GTDB taxonomy): Bacteria > Actinomycetota > Actinomycetes > Actinomycetales > Micrococcaceae > Arthrobacter_J. The sequence goes on from CANNAD010000003.1 coordinate 385,868, forward strand.
GCAAACAAGCGCCGATCACCGGCTGGGTCCGTTGCCACGAACATGTACAGGTGCGAGTTGGTCCAGCCAAAGGCCCGCTGGATGACGTGGTGCAGCTGAGGTAGAGGGGTGCTTTCGGGCACGCGAACGTCGCGCCAGATTTCGGGTTCGGTATCGGCAATGCTGATGCCCAGGTCAAGAGCAGCGGCTGTCGGTGACATGGTGGCTATTGTGCCATTTCCTGTTGAACCTCCGCTTGAGATGCACGCTCGTGCACTTTCTCTATGGTGCACGAGCGTGCACTAATGGTAGAGTGCACGAACGTGCACTACCTGCACGGATAGGAGCTACGGAATGTTCAAGACGCCTCGAGAGGCTGGAATGATCTTGCGGCAACTACGTGAAGACGCAGGACTGTCGCAAGGTGACTTGGCCGAGAAAGCCCACGTGTCAAAGCGCTGGTTGGTCAACTTTGAGAACGGCAAACCGTCGGTGGATATGTCCTTGGTGATGGATTGCTTCTCTGTTCTCGGCGCGGGCTTTGAGGTTGTGCACCAACGAGCGTTTGAGGAGATATAAGACATGTCGGCGATACTGCACGTCTACATGGACGGGGTCTTCTGTGGTCAAGTCATTCAGAGCAAGTCTGGAGACCTCCGCTTCACCTATGACGAAGGCTATCGACAGAGCCTGGGCGCAACACCGCTGTCACTATCCATGCCATTGTCTCTGCCGGAACATCGAAAGCGCGTCATTCTGCCGTACCTGGATGGGCTTATTACAGATAATGGCTCGGCTCGACAGGCGATGGCGTCCCGCTACAACGTAAGCGCGAGGAGTCCGTTCGGAATTCTGACCCACACCGGTGCCGATGTTGCTGGCGCATTGCAGATCTTGCCCGAATCCGAGACGCCCACTGACCGGGAGCTCCCCCGGGGTGGGTACTCGCCGCTGTCTGAAACCGACATTGCCGATCAGCTCGCCGCTGTTGTCGAGGAGTACCGAGATGGTCGTGCGCCCAGCGTCGGGTTGGGTCGCTTCAGCCTGGCGGGAGCTCAACCGAAAATTGCTCTGCTACAAACGCCGACCGGTGAGTGGGCGGCGCCTACGGGTGCCACTCCCACCACACATATTTTGAAGCCTGCCTCTGGCGCCTACCGACGAGTGGACATAGTCGAGCACATGACCATGCGCGCAGCGGCGAAGCTTGGATTCAGTGTCGCGTCGACCGCGCTTTACACGTTTGGGTCCATGCGGACCTTTGTGACCGAGCGCTATGATCGCGCGTTCGTGGATGGCCGATGGCTTCGACTGCATCAGGAAGATCTGGGGCAGGCATTGAGCGTGCCTCTGGACAAGAAGTACCAGAGGGAGGACGGCGGCCCTGGCGTGGCGGATGTTAGCGGGCTTTTCCGGGGGCTTGGTCGGTTTGAGGACAGAGCTGCAGCTGCCGAAGCCTTCTATGAGGGGCTCATGTTCAATACCGCCCTCGAGTGCACAGATGCTCACATCAAGAATTATTCTGTGATGTTGGCGGGGGACACAGTAAAACTGGCTCCACTCTATGACCTGGCCACTTACGCCCCCTATAAGGCTCCCGATCAAACCACATACTCGGCGATGAAGATCGGCAGCGAGTACCGATTCTCTGCTATTGGCGAGGATCAATGTCTGAAGGCGGCCGCCCTGCTCCGTGTGGACCCAGACCGTGCGATGGCCGCATTCCGGCATATTCGCGCCAACGCAGTTGGTGCGTTCGAGACCGTGCGGGACGAAATGGGGGCGGATAGCGAGACAGCCGAGGTCGCGAACAATGTGCTGGACAGCGTTTCGCGGCTCCCCTCGCTACGCGGCGGATGAGCCAGGCCTGGTGCCACCGTAGGCCATAGCCGACGACGAACGCCCTACTGTGTGTCTGCGCCTTCGTCTTCTTCGGGCTCGAAGTTGCTGCGTTCCTCAGTGGTCGAGGCGCCGACGCCTTCGGGCGAGTCGGGGATGGTACCTTCGGGTCCCTTGCCGCCTTCGTCGTTGCTTTCGTTGTCCTTGCGTCCCTCAGCTTCGCTACTCATAGCGTTCCTTCCCTGATGCGGTATGGATCTTCACTTCCGATCGTACGACGGCGGCCGCCAACGCATAAGGGCTGGCGGCGGATTCGCACCCGCCGCCGTTATACCTCGGGGGTGGCGGCTGTGGGTACTTTAGTAGCTATCCGCGCTGTGTGCCGCGTATTTACGCTCGTATCATGCGACTTTCAATTATTGTTCTTTCCACTTCAGCTCTTGCTCTCGTCACCGCGGGTGCCCTGTCAGGCTGCACATCCGTGGGTTCCGGGCCCGCTGTCACTCAGGATCGTGAGATCAGCGATGTCAGCGCCGTACAGCTGGACACGTCCGGGGACCTCACAATTGTTCTCGGTGCGACGCCCTCGCTGACGGTGACTGCCGGCGATCGGGTTATTGACCGACTCACGGATGACGTTGATGACGGGGTGCTGCGACTGGGGATGGAGGGCGGTCCAATGCCGCTCAGCGGCGAAATCCGGTACGAGCTGACGGTGTCTTCGCTCGAGTCCCTCACGGTTGTTGGTTCCGGTGACGCGTCGATTGATCTCTCGGGGGCAAGCGTACCGACCATAACGGTCCGCGGTTCGGGCGACGTCGATGCGTCCGGAATTGACGCGGCGGAGGCGGCTTTCACGGTCGACGGCTCCGGCAGGATCCAGGTCCGCGATGCCGCGGTCGAGAACCTGATGGTACTCGTCGATGGTTCGGGTGAGGTCACGGTCGACGGCGTCGCGAGCACGCAGCGCGTCGAGGTCAAGGGATCGGGCGGATATCAAGCCACCGACCTGCGCAGCGTGAACGCCTTCGTCGCCGTCCGCGGTTCAGGCGAGGCCACCGTCACGGCGGATGAGTCACTTGAGGCGATCATCGAAGGCAGTGGTGTGATCTCCCACGGCGACGATGCCCGAGTCACGGAAGATGTAGCTGGTTCCGGCGATGTCACTCAGCGCTGAAACGGCGCAATTCCAGAGGGGTAAAATGCAGTGGTGAGAGTTGCCGGCATGTCGATGGTGCGCGCGTGGTGGGACATTCTTCTGGCCTGCGTACTCATTGTTTTGTCCTTCGTTCCAGGTGTTGCGCGTCAGGGTCTTGAGCTTGCCGGTCTTCCAGATCGACCTCTCGACCTGCTCGGAGTTTCTCTCATCGTGGTGCAAGGCAGTGGCGTCGCGCTGCTTCGGCGACGACCTGCGTGGGCCCTTGCCCAGACCGGTGCAGGGTTCGCTGCCTACCAGTTGCTCGGCTTCCCGACCACGTTCGCTGCGCTGGGCCTGCTGTTCGCCCTGGTGGGCGCTGGTGCGTTGATCGAGCGAAACCGCAGGATGACTGCTGCGCTCGCGCTCGGCGCGTACGTTGTGCTCGCCGTCGCGTTGCTCACGTTCGACGTCGAGCTCACGGTGGTCGACACGCTGATTTTCGGCGTCTTGCTCGCCACTCTATGGCTGTGGGGCTCGTGGCTCCGGTCCCAGGCAGCTTCTCGTCAAGTTCTCGCACAAAGTGCTGAGCGGGACACCATCGCTGCCGAACGGGCGCGCATTGCGCGTGAACTACACGACGTCGTCACGCACCATGTGACGGCGATGGTCGTACAGGCTGAGGCAGGCCAGTATCAGCCAGCGCTGAACCCGAAGACACTCGACGTCCTTGCATCGATTGCCGAAGGTGGCAGATCGACGCTTATTGACCTCCGGAGCCTTCTCGGGGCGCTTGAGGCAGACGCAGCAGATGGACGTGCGCCCGCCTTACAGAGCGCGGACGAGATCGTCGCCAGTGCCCGGGCGACGGGTCAACACGTTCAGCTCACCGAGCGTGGGAAACCGCGTGCACTGCCTGGTACACCAGGGCTCGCGGTTGTCCGCGTTGTTCAGGAGAGCATCACCAATGCAAGGAAGTACGCCACGGATGGATCGGCCTCTGTCGACATTGAGTACGCTGAGGATGCGGTGCTGGTCGAAGTCGCCAGTTCCGGTCCGGAGAAGGGGTTGGCCTCGACGCCGGGAGGGCGGGGAATCGTCGGTATGCGTGAGCGGGTGGAGTCCTTGGGTGGCGATCTGCAGGCCGGGCCTGTAGGTGACCGATTCATGGTGCGCGCAAGGATCCCGGGATGACAGGAGAATCGATGGGTGCACCGCTGCGCGTTGTGGTCTGTGATGACCAGGAGCTCGTGCGCACCGGTTTCGTCACGATTATCGATGCCCAGCCGGATCTCGTGGTCGTCGGTGAGGCAAGGAACGGCGAGGAGGCGGTTCGCATCACCGAACGCGAGCGCCCGGATGTCGTTGTGATGGATATCCGTATGCCTCTCCTCGACGGGATCGAGGCCACTCGGAGAATCGCGGGCCCGCATGTCGCGGTGGCAGCGCGCGTACTCGTCGTCACGACTTTCACGCTGGACTCTCTTGTATATGAAGCGTTGCGCGCCGGCGCGAGTGGGTTTCTCCTCAAGGATGCGCGGCCTGCGGAGTTGATCGAGGCCATCCGGACCATCGCCGCGGGAGATTCCTTGATCGCCCCCGCGGTCACCCGGGCGTTGATCGGGCACTACGGTGAGCGGCTGCGGCCCTCCGATCAGGGGGAAACTGTGTTTGACTCGCTCACTGCACGCGAACGGGAGGTGTTGATCCTGCTCGCCGACGGACAGTCCAATGCCGAGATCGCAGCCGAGCTCTTCATCAGTCTCCAGACGGTTAAAACGTATGTCTCTCGCGTCTTGATGAAGCTCAACGTGAGAGATCGGGTTCAGGCGGTTGTGCTGGCGCACCGTGCGGGGCTTGCTTCCCCTCGTTGACTCCCGGCGATCGACGCCTTGCAATGATTGTTGCCTGGTTGGGTCCCTCCTCCGAGGGATCCAAAGTGTCCCCAATGGGGTGATTCGCGCCCCTTTCAGGCTCCGTAGCGTGATTATTACACCGACTACGAGGAGCACCCCCATGAAGAACCAGACAGCCGACCGCCAACCATTGTCCCCATACCAAGGCAAGCTAACTGAGCCGCCGAGCGTCTCTCCCCGCAACTGGATTCGGACAACAATCCTGGTCGTTGGTTTCGCGGTAGCCATGCTCGGTGCAAATTTCATCGCTTCTGCCGTCGAGACCCCAGTGGCCAGCCTCGTCGTCGGCCCCGTCCTCGCAATTGCCATGATGGGGCTCTATATCTGGGCGGGGATTCGTTTGGAGAAACGAAGCGTGGCGGAGTTCCATCCTCGGGCAGGCATGCGGCATCTGCTGTTGGGCATTACTGGCGGAGTGACTCTCGCAGCGGTGACCATCGGTCTCCTCGCTCTCTTCGGCGGATACCAGATCACAGGCTGGGGATCGATCACCGGGGCTCTAGCCGTGGTGGGGACGATGTGCGCCGTTGCAGTCGCGGAAGAAGTGTTCTTCCGGGGCATCGTCTTCCGCCTGCTCCGCGGTCGCTGGGGAGCACTTCTGGCGCTCATCGTATCGTCCACGATCTTCGGTCTGCTGCACCTGATCAATCCGGGCGCCACGCTCAACGGAGCGCTCTCCGTCGCGATCGAGGCAGGGCTCATGCTCGGCGCCGCGTACCTGCTCACCGGATCTTTGTGGCTCGCGATCGGCCTTCACTTCGGCTGGAATGTTGCGATCGGAGGGATCTTCGGCACAGTCGTTTCCGGTTCTGACGCCCGTGATGCGCTCTTCACTGCTACAACCGCAGGTCCGGATTGGCTTACCGGAGGAAGCTTCGGACCCGAGGCGAGCATCGTTGCAATCCTTGTGTGCTCCGTGGCAACAGTGGCGTTCCTCGTCGCGGCGCATCGCGATGGTGCATTCAATGCCGCCAACGCATAAGGGCTGGGTGCGTATTCACCCGTTACGCTACGATCAGCCCATGATGACCTCGCGGCTCGGGTCGCTGATCAACGAGCTGAAAATCGTGCCCGATCGGACTTTGGCCCAGGAAGTGCTGCTCGCCTGCCTTGAGCGCCTTGGTAGTGGCGGCCCTACGGAGTGGGAGGTCGTCGAGGTCTTCAATGCGTGGACTGATGGTGACGCTTTGTGCATCGTCTATTCAGCCCCTTGGGGACCCACGGTGGGCCTGAGGCTGAGTACGGAGCGCCCTATCGCAGATGATCCTACTGAGTGCGGCAGGACGATCGCGGACTTCGATATCGCTGAGCCGCTCGGCACCATTGCCGACCACCTCGTGTACGACGACGACGGCATGGGCTGGTGGGGCGACCTACCCGTGCGGGAAGGCCCGCCGGCCGCCCCATAGCTCGCTCCACGCAGGTTAGGAACGACGACGGCGCCACCAGCGACGACGCACTCGTTCCGGTGCGGGTTGGCCAGTATTCCGTGCTGCCCGCGCTTCCCTCCACTGGTTCACTTCGTACTCAATGTCGCGCAGTTTGGTGACGACGGGCGGGCCTCCGAGTAGCTGGCGACGGGCTTCGATGATGCGGGCGTTGAACTCTTCGAGGATTTCGCGGACACGGGCTTCGGAATACTGTTTGGCCAGGAGTTCGTCGAGTTCGGCGTCTTCCTTCCGCAGCAGGAACGGTGCTGGGGCTAGGCCGGTGAGTTGCTCGCGTTCGATGAGGCTCTTGACCCACCAGTCGGGGTCCAGGCTTCGAGCCGCTTCGGGGAGGGGCTTTCCCGCGTATTTCAAGTTGTCGAACGCGCCGTCGGACTCGGCCTGCTGGACCGCAGCTTCGGCCCTCGCGGCGACGTCTCCAACATAGTCCGACGTCGGCCCTTCAGCTCCAGCGTTGTCCCCTGGGTCCCATCCGGCTCGGCGTGCAGCCCGGTATTCGGCGGCGTGCTGCATGCGGCGGCGCGCTTCCTCGTCCTTGTCGGGCTTCATGGCACCTCGCTCGTCCTCACTCGCGTTGCTGTGCTGGTACTGGCCGCCATGCACGCCATTCTGCCATTTCTGGCTCCTATAGGTACTGCCCTTCGCGAGAAGATTCGTCCCTTGTAGGGTTGTGTCATGGAACACAATCGACCGATAGGTTTCTGGCTCAAGCTCGTTGATGGTCTGATCGATGCCCAGTTCGAGGCGACGCTGGAGGAACACGGCGTGACGCGCCGGCAGTGGCAGATCATGAATCTACTGGCTGAAAGGCCTGCCACCATGGCGGAACTGGAGGCCGAGCTGAGCCCCTTCTCGATATCGGGTTCCGAAGAGACCCTGGCCGAGCACCTGGAAGAGCTCGGTGAAAGTAACTGGGTGTTGCGTGAGCGCGAGCAGTTCACTCTTGCGGAGCTCGGACGTAACAGCATGACTGTGCTGGGCGAGGTGGTTGCGGAGAACCGGGATCGGGCTGCTGAGGGTATTGCTCCGGAGGATTACGAGAGGACGGTAAGCGCACTTGAGCGTATGGCGAGGAACCTTGGGTGGGATGCCTAGACGCAGATGCGGCGATTAAGCTACCGCTTGCTGGCTCTTTAACACTTCCGGTGCTTGGTAGCAACATGCTCCTGCGTCAAAGCACTCTCACGGATCCAACCTACCGTCCTGAAAATGCGAGGACAGCGACGACAGACCATCCGTGGAACAGCAATCACCGATTAGGCCGTGTTGAAGAGAACAGATCGTTCGCCCGACAGTACAAATCATTCTCAGACACAAGAAGACGCCCGAGTCCTCTAAGGGATCCCGCAACCTACTGAGCAGTTGTCCGTCTGCTTCGGTGACGCTACTTCACAATCTCTACCGAAAAGCTCTGCACGGGCGTCTACGAGCGTCACTGAGCCGAAAAGACCACCGCTTCACATCACCGGGCAACTGTGCAGCCACACCCGCAACCATGTGAAGCGATCAGGGTCGGTGCTCAGATCGATTGAAAGACAGAAACTCCAACAGGGCATCTCGCGTCCCATCGACTACTGTCGTGAATGGGACGTTGTCAGCAGGTGCGAATTGCTCATAGTCGACGGGGAAGCCTGGGGCGTTGCTTCGTCGATCACCTGTCAACCGATAAGATCGTGACCCATGACATGCACTCGATCGGACCCACCTCCTCCCGTCGCTCAAATGGTGGATCTCTTCGCTGGTCCGGGTGGATTGGACGTCGCTGCACGTTGGCTGGGTTTATCCGTGGTCGGTATCGAATGGGACGAGAACGCCTGTGCGACTAGACGAACCGCTGGTCTGGAGACCGTGCATGGTGACGTGCGGGAACATGGTCCGGCCGAGTTTCCCCATGCCACGATCCTTACCGGCGGGCCTCCATGTCAGACGTACACCGTGGCCGGGCCCGGGGCTGGTCGTAAAGCCCTGGACCAAGTGCTGTCCTTCATCTCACGCATGGTTGATGGGGACGACGTCACGGGCGAACTAGCTGCTCTCGATGATGAACGTACGGGGCTAGTGCTGCAGCCACTCCGTTGGGCGCTGGAGGCCCATCAAGCGGGGAAGGCTTACCAGGTGATCGTCTTGGAGCAGGTGCCTGCAGTTCTGCCCGTGTGGGAGGCCATGTCAAGGGTTCTAGAACCACTTGGTTACAAGACCGTGACAGGCATCCTCCACGCAGAGGAATATGGGGTTCCGCAGACCCGTCGCCGGGCGGTTCTGATGGCGAACCGGGACAGTGCTCCCGTCCTGCCCGCACCAACGCATCAACGTTTCAGGAAAAAAGACGTGAAAGCTTCTATAAACCAACCTGCGTTACTGCCGTGCAAGAGCATGGGCGAAACCTTGGACCGGGGTGAGCCTTTCATACTGCACTCCAATTACGGAACCGGTGGTGATCCAAAGGCTCGTGGGCGGCGCACTTCAAAGGAACCAACTTTTACGGTTACCGGGAAAGTCTCCAGAAACCGCTTATTTTCCGACGCGGGCGAACTTGATCGTCTCGCAGCCTCAGAAGCTGGCCAGCTCCAGACGTTCCCCTCAGACTACCCGTGGTCAGGCAAGGACATCTCCCAACAGATCGGAAACGCCATACCGCCGCGTCTGGCGGCCCACGTCCTTGCAGCAGCTCTCGGTCGGGAACTGACAGCGAATTTCCTCGACACAGTGACGAGAGCACGGTGGATCAGCCCCGACGACGAAGTCATAACCGCGGCGGGAGATATCGAGGGCGCGTACGGCAGTCTGTTGCCTGGGACCGGCCCGCGCTTGGGCTCCGGCACGGGGTTGAAGCCGGGTTCTGGTACCGGGACGCGACCGACCTCCATGGACTTCACCGACGACGCCCATGCGCTCATGTCGTCACAACTTTGAGAGTTGCTTTAGCAGGAGGAGTCGGGAAGAGCCTCTTTAGTCCCCAACCAAATGGTGGATTCTGTGGTGCAAAAACTCCTGAGACGGCGTATAGGATGGGCGTACTTACACGATGGCCAGCTCGGGGCCGTCGAAACGAGAGTTACCGTATGGGGAAAACCGATGAAGGTTCAGGAAGCATGGGCAGGAACAACTTCGCCTGTTAGTCGATTCATCAGCGCTGAAACCCAGAGCGCTCTGAATGCCTACCGGGCTAGGCCCGACTTGATTCGAGAACATGCCAATATCGAGGCGGCAATCTCGCAGGGCGGCTACGGGCGTAAACAGCTCAACGAGCTCATACAGAACGCAGCTGACGCCATCAAAGAGCCGGGAGGACGCATCAAAGTCGTCCTGACCCGGGACGCTCTCTATTGCGCAAACGCAGGTCAGCCATTTACCGAGGCTGGGTTCAGGACTCTTATGCTCTCCCACTCGTCTGAAAAGCGTGATGACGAGATTGGACGTTTCGGGCTAGGGTTTAAGTCCGTCATCCAGGTGACAACCGAGCCGAAGATTTTCAGTCGGAGCGGCTCTGTCTCATGGAGCCAGAGCCAGAGCCGTGATCTGCTCCAAGAGTTAGAACCCGGTTTAACCACTTACCCGATACTTCGTTTGGCCGCCCCCATAGATCCTTACAGTGCAGCAGCACAGGATGACGTCCTCGCCGAGCTCTTTCCATGGGCTTCCACCGTCGTGAAGCTCCCCCTGCGTGGCAGTGTCTCCTGGCTGTCGACGGAAATGAAAAATTTTCCGCCAGAGTTCCTTCTGTTTTCTGACAAAATCGGGTCCTTGGAACTCGATGACCGTTTCGAGGACTCGTCTATCACCTGGACAGCTGATCGGCAAAGCAACCGGGTCTCCCTCACTGACGGAATTTCGAACAGCGAATGGCTGATCTTCAAAGAGCAGCATGAAGTCAGCACTGAGGCCGCCTTGGAGGCGGGAAGCATCGTCGCACGACAGCATATCGATGTCACCTGGGCTGTACCCATGACAGGCAACCAACGCCGCAAGTTGGGGCGCTTCTGGAACTACTTCCCCACTCAGCATGAGACGTCCCTCCGGGGTCTCGTCAACGCTGCATTCAAAATGAATGAAGACCGACACAGCATCCTGGACACACGGTACAACCAGGAAATCCTCACGCGAACTCTCCCCAAGATGGTTGCCAACGCTCTCGGAGAGCTCCGCACGCCCAACGACCCAGCTCTCTTCCTCGACGTCTTGCCATCACGCGACAGGGAATCGTACTCCTGGGCGGATGCAGCGATAAACAAACCGATTTATGCATTGCTGCCATTCGCGCCCAGTCTTCCGGATCGGTCCGGCGTGTTAAGAATTCCCAGTGAGATCAAAGTTCAACCACCCCTGGAAGAAGCGACACGACTAATTGCCCTCTGGGATTCTTGCATCCCACAGGACCGCCCCTGGCTGCACAGCAGTGCATTGCGGGGACGTGAGTCACAAGTCATGCGAATTTTAAAGGAAGCAAACCTCAAGCGTGCATCTATCGAAGAGTGGCTCGAAGAAGTCGTTGCGGGCGGAGAGCTACAGGATTACGAGAATGCACTCCAACTCGCCGCCATGATCGACAAGTCTTACGGCGACTACCGACAGGCCATGCGACGGAGTCGAATTGTCCTGATGTCTGACGGAAGTGTCCAAGCTCCGCTAGCAGACAGAGTCTTCCTTCCAATGACGGTCGACGATGGCGCAAGCAACTGCGTCTCCTACCAACTGATGCATCACGGAGACGCGAACGCCCACCTTCGCGCGCTCGATCTCCAGGCACAGGACGGTCGCGGCATAGTGAGCCGTGTCGCTAGTAGTATCGCTGCCAATTACACGGACGCCGGACTGGCGCGGTCGCTATGGAAATTAACTAGATCACTCCCGGTCCCAGAAAGCCTTTCGATCATCAGCGAAAGAACAGACCCGGCCAAGATTCTGGTGCGGTGCCGAGATCAAAAATGGCGACAGCTAGGCGGCGTTTGGCTCGCGGGAAATTTGATTCCGCAGTCGAGCATCGGGGACGAGCATCTCTTGATCGATGAGCAATTTCATTCCCACGACATCGACCTAATGAAGAACCTTGGCGTACGAAAGTCTCTTGGGGACGCTCAGATGAGTCGTGGTGGAGAGACCTACGATATTTGGAAGCAGCATGAGTCCAAACGAATTTCCGGGTCAATGGTACCGTCAGGCACCGGGATACAGTTCAATCAAGCCCTAACCACCGAGGGCCTGCACCTTCTAACCGATGCGTCAGCCACCACTCGGTCCAGAGTTTCACGAACAATACTGTCCAGGACCCAGTATCCGACAAAGATCGAGTTCAGCAATGGTTACCGTGCCCCGGAAAGTATTGATGGTCCAGACCTTTGGTGGGTCCGAACATTTGGCGTCTTTGAAACCCCGTTAGGTCTGGTAGAGACCAAGCATTGCGTAGGGAAGATTGAGGGAGTACCGCTCGACTACTTACCGTATCCAGGAGAATCCGAAGCCGAGGCCCTATGCCTGCCGTCGGACGCCAAAAATATTGAATGGACAGTAATCCTTGCTTTGGCTGAGCAGCGCTTGTCCATGCTCCAGCTCCACCAACTCTACGGCGCCCTAGCTGCGCTGGACGTGCGGACGCCAAAGGAACTTCTAGCACCGTTAAGCGGAGGGCGGAGTTCCCGCTACCGGACCTCGGAATTAAATCTTGCCTCTGATCCTGCGTCTCGCGACTATCTGGTGGATACCTCTGACATACCTGTTATATATACGGGTCATCCCGATCTCGATGCAGCTCTCAACGAAAATTGGGGCATGGAGCCCGTTGCTGTCCAATTTTACACATCGGTTCGCACTACACCCCTAGAAGAAGAAGCGCCAACAGCTATTAAATCGCGTTTCCCGTTCCTCAAACGGGTAGCAAGCGAAGTTAAAGCACAGACGCTGCTAGTTCCTTGCGCCTCCGTCGAAGAGCTTTGTACAAATAGTTTCGACTCCAAATCGACGGCAACGCCTAAGGCGTTCTACCTTGAAGAAGGCGCTCTTTATTACCGCGCACCCCAGGGTGAGCAGGCACTGCTGACAACAGTCCTCGCCGCCTTTGGGAGCCAGAAGCCTACTCAACAGGTCGCGCGCACCATGCGACAGCTCAAGAAGGATGATGCAGCGAACGCGCGTATTACAAATGCCAATAAGCAAAAGACAGATGCCGGTAAAATCGCGGAGCTAGTCGGTCGCGACACTCTTCGAGAACTAATTCCGGACGCAGTAACAAGAATGCTGAACGCACGAGATCTGGACCTCACCGACGAACGGCTGTTTGACATCGTCAGCAACCTTCACGGCAGTAGCCTCCTCAAGGTGCTCAAGCCAGCGCTGTCCGAGGCAGGCATCGATGCACCTGATCAATTCCGTGGAGGCCGCACAGCCCAAGAGTTCGTCAAAGAGCTCGGATTCTCGCCTGCAATGGCTGGTGCGTCGGTCAAGAAGAAGCCTGAACGTGAGGAGTTCGTCGGGCCTGTGGGCTTGAACCCACTTCATCAATACCAAGAAACGACCAGCCAAAAGATCGTCGATCTCTTGGCCGGGCGGACGAAGTACAGCCGTGGTCTCGTGCAACTGCCCACCGGCGCGGGTAAGACCCGCGTGGCCGTCGAATCGGTCATCCGGGACATTAAAGCCGCACCCGAAGAGGAGCATCGGCTTGTCATCTGGATCGCGCAATCGGAGGAGCTCTGCGAACAAGCTATAGAGACGTGGACGTACGTCTGGCAGGCTGTCGGCCCTGCTGGGCAGCGGATGGCGGTGAGCAGACTCTGGGGCGGGAATAAGGCCATACGGGAAGAGACAAAGCTGCACCTCGTCGTCGCGACGATTCAAACGCTTGCCAGCATCCACCAGTCTCGGCGTCAGACGTACGCGTGGATGTCGAACCCGGACCTGGTCATCATCGATGAGGCACACGGGGCTACCGCTACCTCCTATACGCCCGTCCTTTCGTGGTTGGGCCGCTCTTTCACCGAGAGGTCGAGGTCTCTGCTCGGGCTCTCAGCGACTCCCTACCGGGGATCAAACGAGAGGGAGACGGAGAGGCTAGTCGCCCGCTTCGGGAAGAACCTCATCGAGCCCGATGAGTTCACTGCGGAGGACGCCCACGAGTATCTACAGGACCTTCAGGTATTAGCCCGGGTGAATCATCAAGAATTGGAGGGCATCGAGCTCAAACTCAAGGACATGCGTTCGGCCACCGATGAAGACTCTCAGAGCGCGATGCTCGAAGCACGAATCGACCTTCAACAGGTAGCAGACAGCACTCGACGTAACGAGGCGATCCTCGACCACATCAAGTCGTCGAAGACGACAGGACCGACGCTCGTGTTCGCTGCTTCAGTCGAACACGCAGAGGCCCTCGCGGCTGTACTGTCCGTCGAGGGTGTCCCTGCAGCTGCGATCTCCGGGAAGACGGACCTGGGTCACCGCCGCTCGATCATCGAGGACTTCAGGAAGGGCAAAATCCGAGTTCTCACGAACTTCGATGTGCTCACACAAGGATTCGATGCGCCGAAGGTTGACGCCGTATACGTCTGTCGCCCGACCTTCTCCCCCAACAAATACATCCAGATGATCGGCCGCGGTCTACGCGGCCCCCTCAACGGCGGCAGCGAAGAAGTGCTCATCGTCAACGTGAAGGACAACCTCCAGCAGTATGGGCACAAGCTCGCATTCACGCAGCTGGACTACCTGTGGCGGAGCGAGGCAATCGGTGCTCCCTGAGATCCACCTCGATGAAAGTCAGCAAGCGGTAGCGGAGGCAGAACCAGACGCGAGGCTGTTCGTCACTGCCGCGGCCGGGCAAGGGAAGACCGAAGTACTCCTCGCCCGGGTGAAGACTCTAGTAGAGGATGGCCTCAACCCGGCGGACGAGGTTCTGGTACTCAGTTTCTCGCGAGCTGCTGTAGAGGCTGTTAGGAAACGTGCTCGGGTTCATGACCTCGACGGACTCCAAATCCGCACTTTCGACTCCTTCGCTGCTCAGATCCTGTTCGATATGGACGAGGATACGCTGGATGAGAGCTTCGAAGCGCGGATCAGAAAAGCCACGGAACATGTCGCCAGCGAGGACACCCCGGAGAGAATTACTCAGCTGAAGCACATCCTGATAGACGAGGCTCAGGATCTCGTCGGAGACCGGGCAGAGCTGGTCCTCGCCTTACTCAGTGCGCTCGGCGACGATCTAAGCTTCACCGTGCTCGGCGATCCACTGCAGGGCATCTACGACTTCCAACTGAACGGGTCCACCTCGCAGTTGACATCTGGCGAGCTCATCGAGAAGCTCAAAATTGACTTCGGCGCGGAGCATCAGGCGCTGTCGAAGCACTACAGGGCCGTCACCGACCGCACACGGGAGCTCATCGCTGTAGGTGAGGAGATTCGGGGCCTCGGCACGCTGAACGATTCGGCGGTGAAGAGAGCCCATGAGCTTCTAGATAGCTTCCGAAGGCAAGTGTCCAGCACCTCGGTACTGAACGAATCCGGAGCTTTGAGCCCGCCCATCGGGGAGACAACTGCACTCCTCTGCTCGACCAACTACGAGGTCCTCGTTGCGAGCGAACTCCTCTGGCAGAACGGATACAGCCATCTCGTTCGGCGTAAAGCCCAGGACATGAGCGTCGCGCCGTGGGTGCACGGAGTATTCAAGGACCTCGAAGATCGGACGTACGACGCAGATGACATCAAGTCCAGGCTGACCACCCTTTTCGGTGATTCCGCAGCTGACCTATGGCTCGCCCTCAAGACAGCTGAAGGGAACTTCGTGGCCTATGACTCCCTCAATGTCCCTCAGTTGAGTCGACGGCTTCACAGCAGGGCAGTGCCACTCACCTTGACGGTGGCAGACACTGCCACACTCGTGGTCTCTACTGTCCACAGAGCGAAGGGCCTCGAATTTACCAATGTCGTGTACTTGCAGCCCGAGTTCGGGTCCCCAGCAGCCGAGGAGAATGAGGTGACGCTGAAGCAGAAGTATGTGGCCTTGAGCCGAGCGCGCGAGGAGATCATCTCCACGAAACTTCCAAAGAAGCTCCTTCAGCGCGCGGATGGCTCCACAGGACGTTGGCTGGAAAAGGCCTACGGACAGCACGGCCGGTACACAGCTCGGATGGAATTCATCAACTCGGACATCGACGACACCTCGCCTTACTGCCCCAATGACGGTGATGCCCGCGCCGTCCAAGACAATCTCGTCCTGGAGGACCTCCTAGGTCAGGTCGTCTCCGGTTCATTGGAATCCGAGCCAGAGCCGGGTGAAGCGCCGCGATACGTGCTCACCACCGGCGACGGCAAAGTGATTGGGCGAACGAGCACATCCTTTGCTTACGCTCTCAAGAACACCTTCAGCTTCAAAAACAATCGCAACTATCAGTGGCCGATGGGGTTCACCGGCGCCCGCGTCACGTCCATCGAGTGTGCTACCGGTCACCCGGAAGAGACGAAACTGACGGGGCTGGGGTCGTCAGGAATGTGGTTGGTCCCTCGACTGACCGGTTTGATCAAGCGGACCACGAACCAGGAGCAATAAGTGTCGAGACTAGATGCCAAGTACGCCTTCCGTCGAGAGATGGTGGACCGCCTCGAGACTGACCTGTGCGGTCCCGGTTCACAGGACGAGCTCATCACTGAACGCCCACTGGAGCGTTACGTCACCGGCGTGCTGTGGCCTGCAGCTGACGACACCTACGTCGAAGCCCCGGACGAGCCCGAATCCGTTTCCGCCGTGTCGGGTGAAGCTGCAGTCGACAGCCCTGTGGCGAATGCGCGGCTGACCTACCCGAGCAGCGTGGGTATAACGGTCTCGGTCGATACGCGACTGGCATTGAAGCTGAATGTGGCCCCGGTAGCAGCACGCTACGCGCCCGTGCAGACGAATCGAGAGAGCGGGAGCAAGAGGCGCGACGTGTACGACTGGCAGCGGCAGCCAGCCGACTTGGGTGAGATTGACATCGAGCTGGACAAGCCGGGACCACAGCATCACCTACTCGAAGGCGGAGCACTCCAACTCTATGCTCTGGTCCGTCCGGCGGAGAACGATATCGTGACTGTCACGGTCGTCCTTCGGAATACCCAGCCGAAGCCTGGCGCCTCCGAAGACAAGGACGTGGCCTGCTGGTTCCAAGTCGGTCTGACCGTCCGCACGGAGCGGTCCGCTTTGGTCGATCGGTCCAAACTCCGCCTCGATCTGCCTGTTGATGAAGACCTCGCCTCCGCAGAATTGCTCTACCGGAACCACATGGTCTTCGGTGCCGGTCATGGCTGTGCGGTCGAAGTAGAAGATGACGACGTCGAGGGTCGGCGTTGCCGCCGAGTAGCGACGACCTTCGTTCCTCGACAGGACGTCCATCGCTCGATGGCGGGCGGAAGCGCCGCCGATCTGTCACTCTCGCTCCTGGGAACCGGCACGCGCAAGGAAGTCCTCGCTCAACTGACGCAGCTGGCCACGGACTACTCGTCGTGGATAAAGGCGACCACGGAATCGATGTCCGCCGACGGGCCGTCCCATGTCCCCGCGCACCTCCAAGGTGTTGCTGAAGGTCACATGGAGCAGGCTGCTGAAGCATACGGGAGAATCACCAAGGGAATCGGCCTTCTGGCTGACGACGATGTCGCATTCGAAGCTTTCCAGCTCGCCAACAGGGCGATGCACATGCAGCGTGCTCGTCAGGACTGGGTCCGTAAAGGTGCTCGCTGCGAGTTCACGCTCGGCGAGCAGTCCTGGCGTCCATTCCAGATCGCGTTCATTCTCATCAACCTGCCATCGGTCACAGACGATCAGCACGAGGAGCGCGACATCGCCGACTTGTTGTGGTTTCCGACAGGCGGTGGCAAGACCGAGGCGTACCTCGGGTTGATCGCGTATCTCCTCCTACTTCGCCGCTTACGTGACAGCACCGTCCAAGGCGTCGCAGTGATCATGCGATACACCCTGCGGCTCCTGACGATCCAGCAGTTCGAACGTGCGGCTATGCTCATCTGTTCACTCGAGTCCGTCCGCCAGCAGGACGAACGACGTCTCGGCGCGGAAGCATTCGGCATTGGGCTCTGGGTAGGGGGTGGCGCGACGCCCAACGACATCCGCACGGCCAAGACAAACCTCGCCAAGCTCAGGCGGAACGAGGATGTGGTCGAGGGGAATCCACGCCAGATCGAAGCATGTCCCTGGTGCGGGACCCGGCTCACCGTCGACGACTATCGGATCATCAAGGTTCCGTATGACAGCATGATCGTGAGCTGCGCGAACGAGCATTGCCGATTCAGCAATGGCCTGCCTGTCCACATTATCGACACCGATGTCTATCGGGAGCGGCCCGAGCTCGTCATCGGGACGGTGGACAAATTCGCCAGCATGGCCTGGCGCGGTGAGGTCTCCACCCTCTTTGGACGGCATTCGGCGTCGGATCTCGGCCCCGACCTAATCATTCAAGATGAGCTGCATCTAATCTCAGGCCCGTTGGGATCGACAGTCGGCCTCTTCGAGACAGCAGTAGATCTTGCGGCAGGCGGAATCAATCGCCCCGGCGGGATGGACGGACGCAAACCGAAGATCATCGCCTCGACGGCAACCATACGTCGAGCCGAGCAGCAGATCCGTTCCGTCTTCAATCGAGACTCCCGACTCTTCCCGCCGCCCGGGCTCGACCCCGACGACTCCTTCTTCGCTGAGAGGGCGCCGTCGGACCAATTCGGGACCCGGCAGTACGTAGGCGTGCTCGCCTCTGGCACCAGTCACGCGACGCTGATGGTCCGCACGTACGCATCGCTGCTCCATTCGGCTACCGTCATCGATGCCGACGAGCAGCCGGACCGTGATCCCTATTGGACGCTCGTGGGTTACTTTAACAGCCTCCGTGTCCTGGGCTCCGCCTACCTCCAGGTATACGACGACGTCCGTGCCCGTCTCTCCCTTCTGGCACGACGCGAGGGACGCGAATCCTCACGCACCATCCAGCTCAGCGAGTTGACGAGTCGCGTCGAGAACCACAAGATCCCCGAGGCGTTGAAGTCTCTCGAAAAAAGCCTGATGAGTGGGCTTACACCTGAAGACGTCGTCCTAGCTACCAACATGATCTCGGTGGGCCTCGACGTCGACAGGCTGGGCCTCATGGCTGTCATGGGTCAGCCTCAGTCCAGTGCCGAGTACATCCAGGCGACCAGCCGTGTCGGACGGCAGCACCCCGGTCTCGTCGTGACGATCTTCAACGCCGCACGGACTCGCGACCGCTCGCACTACGAGTCCTTCAACGACTTCCATGGCGCCTTGTACCGAGCGGTCGAAGCCACCAGTGCTACACCTTTCGCTGCCCGGTCTCGAGACCGTGGTCTTCACGCCACGCTCGTATCCGCTCTCCGAATGCTCGTTCCTGAACTTCGAGGGGAGGCCGGGCAGGTCCGGGTGGAGTCTCATCTGGTCGATCAGGTCATGTCCCTCATCGGAGACCGGGTGGAGGCTATCGATTCCGAGGAAGCCGCGGCGACAAGGGAAGAGCTTGAACGGCTCGTGAACATCTGGCGGAAGGCCGCCCTCGACGACGTCGACCTGCCGTACCAGGAGAAGCGGAGCAGTCCTCGTTCCCTGCTCATCGATTCGAGCAAGGCGCTCGAGGATCCCGACTTCGTCTACAGCACCAGTACCACGCCATGGCCGACTCCGCGCAGCATGCGAGATGTAGACGCTGAGACCACGCTCCGGCCCGCACCCCTAAGGAAGGACGCTTCTCTTGGCTAGGAAGACTTACGCTGCACGTCGCAGCCAGCTGATTTCGACGTTCGGAGTCGGGAGTCTCTTTCCGGCCGAGAACAACAGCTTCATGATCACGAGCATCGATCAGTGGGACAAGAAGCATCTCAAGCCCGTCAGCGAACCTCGTCTGGCTCGCAGTCTCGGTGTATCCCAACTGCTGTTGCCGCCAGCCGGCACACGGGGCAAGATCCCGGTCGTGCGTTTCCCGCAGTTGCTTATTTGCCCCAACTGCAGCCGCCTCGGTAAGGTCGCACAGTTTCAAGCCACACATGAGGACCCAAAATGCGGTCTATGCAAGTCCCTGACACCACTCACTCCGTCCCGTTTCGTCATCGCCTGCGAAGACGGGCATATCGATGACTTCCCCTACAGGTACTGGGTCCACGGCTACTCGCCGAACGATGACGCCGAGCACAAGCTGAGCCTCGTTTCAGAGGGCCGCACGTCCTCGCTCGCCGATATGGTCGTCCGCTGCTCGTGCGGGAAGTCCCGGACCATGGCTGATGCATTCAACTCGATCGCGCTCAAGGAGATGAAATGCCAGGGTAATCGCCCCTGGCTCGGATGGGGTTACCGGGAACGGGAGTGCGGGAAGCCGCCGAAGACCGTCCAGCGTGGTGCTTCCAACGTCTGGTTCCCAATTGTCCGCTCTGCGATTTCCATTCCGCCCTATTCGGAATTCCTCGCCAAGGTCGTCACGGCCAACGCGTCGCAGCTCAGCAAACCCCAGGCGCTGGAGCCTACCTCCACCTGGGTGCTGGAAGGCATCGTAGAGAGCTTCGACGGACGCTTCTCCGTCGAAGAGCTCCGTGCAGAGGTGAAGCGCCAGTTCCATGGCGGCAACGAGACGGAGCTGTCCGAGGAGCAGCTTCGCGAGCAGGAATTCATGGCGTTGATGAACGGCCGCCGCGACAGCCCCGATACGGACTTCGTTGCCGAGAAAGTCGCTGTCCCCGAGTCTCACGCGCATTGGATCAAGGCCACTCGAAAAGTCACGCGGCTTCGAGAGGTTCGTGCCCTCCATGGCTTCAGTCGGTTGCACCCCCGTAGCGAGGACAACCCAGACGCGACGAAGTCTCCACTCTTCCCGGACGACAACAAACAGAACTGGTTGCCTGCCATCGAGACCTTGGGCGAGGGTCTCTTCATCGCACTCGACCGGCATCAGGTCGAGGAATGGGCGAAGACGGATTTCGCCGCAGGGAGAGAGAGAACCCTCCGACACAATGTGAAACGAGCTGCCGAGCAACGCGGCCAGGATCCAGTCTCGGTGAATATCGCCGAGACATTGATCCACACGCTCTCCCACATCATCATCGATCAGCTCTCGCTCGATGCGGGATATCCGGCGTCCTCCATCCGTGAGCGGCTCTACGTCGGTCAGGATCAGGTGGGCGTACTGCTGTACACGGCGTCTTCCGACTCGGCCGGGAGCCTGGGCGGCATCGCCGCGCAGGCAGGGCCGGGCCGTCTCGGTGCCGCTCTCGATGAGGGCCTCTTCAGGACGTCGTGGTGTTCTGCAGATCCCGTATGCATCGAGTCCCGGGGTTCTGGGACGGACGCCCGTAACCTCGCCGCGTGCCACTGTTGTGTGTTGGTCCCGGAGACCAGTTGTGAGCTGTTCAATTCGAACCTCGACAGAGGAACGCTGTTCGGAGTGCACGGGCAGATTGGGCTCGGCTTCAGGGACTGGGCTAAGTTGAATCCACTCCAATCGTTGGCCGACGTCAGCGCGCCTGCAGTCGGCGAGGTGGATGACGGGGTGCCCGAGAGCGTCCGCCAGAGTTCTTGGCTGACTGTCTTCACCGAGTCCGGCCCGTCCTTACGTGAGCTCGTCTCAGAACTGGTGGAGGCCGAGGTTGAGCCGGGCGACTGGGGCTCCGACATCGGTCCGGACGACCAATGGCAGATCGACCTCTCCTGGCCGAGCGCACGTGTCGCAGTCCTGGAGGACAGGGACGAAAAACGCGACGACTGGCTGGCCGAGGAAGGGTGGACGATCTACCACACGGCTGACTTCTCTCCAGGCGACCTGGCTGACAAGCTGGCGGACAAGGCCTACTGAATTCCTGGGGGTCGGACATCCGCCCCCACCTACTCAGGGCCTAGTCCAGGAAATACTCGTAGCTGAGCGGCTTCAGGTTCTCTGGGGAGGGCCGCCAGTCAGGGTAGACGCTCATAGTTCCGTCGTCAGTGGTGATTGAACCGTCGAGGCTGCGTTCCCACCTGATCTCTGCGACGACGACCAAGTCGGTCAGTTCGTAGTCGTTCGCGTTAGTGACCTCGTTGCGCGTCAGGATGATCTTCTCGACATAGCCTTGGGATCCCTTCACTTCGATGTGGCGCTCCTCCTTCCCACGTGTGGCTAGCAGATCGTAGGCTCGATGTGCGCCGACGTCTTCGACGCTGAACCCGGCTGCTTCATAGTGCGTGATCGCTTGACGGACCGCATGCACCTCAATCGCCTTCTTCAGAACCGGGTCGGCGCAAAAGCCCGCATAGCGCTGCCTTGTGCCGTTCTGCCCGCCGACGGGTGGCGCAATAAGGTGAGCGTCGCAGCTGCCCCAATCGCTGTCGGGAAGCAGGCCGTCAATGGTCTTGATAAGCTCCGCGGGCAGTTTGAATAGATAGCCCTGATTCGGTTTGAGGCCACTGGTGGGATGCCGCTGGAACGGGAAGTAGATGGTGTGTCCAGCGGCATATCTATAGGTTTGTTCGAGGACGCCTCTGATGCCCAGGATGTCCTCCTGGTGGTTCGACCGAAGGTCCGTCAGTAGATAAGGTTTCGGTAGGGGAGTGTAACCCGTGAGTGGGATCGTATTCGCTGGCTTCCCGTCCCAGTCACCCGCACGCGGCTGAAGCTGACCAGCTACGATCGATGCGCCGTACATTCCGGATTTGAAGCGCATAGGGTTGTTCTTTCCCACCCAATGCAGCACAACGTCGCCGACGCAGACGTCCTTCATCAAGTCGTACCTCGGCGTATCCGGTGCGATGAGCTCGCTCCCCCAGGTTTCGACGTTAACCAATTCCATCCAATACCGCTGAGTGATATCGCCGTCCCACCAGCGGGATTTCCTGCGCGACGTCGCTACGGCCATCTCTCCCCCAAACCTTCTTGGTTTCAATGATGTCAACGATCCTACTTCTATCCAGCGGCTCCGACGGTGTCCTGTTCCACGGCACGAACAAATAAATCATGGTTAGTTCACAGCAGCGCAGAGAAGTGACCGCTCACGCAGGAGTAGCATTTGCCGACTCGGCTGCACAAAATTCTTCGACTCGTATACAACCGACAGAGACACCGCATCCCGAATGTTACAATCTGACGCAAATTTTGCTACCGACACGGATCCGAGCGAAGAAGAGTTTCACCTACTCAAAGTCAAACTTATTCGGGTAGACAACGGATCACCCATACTGAATTACGAGACTCGTAGGTCGAAGGGGTAGAAGGCTCTGCTTGCAATCGCCTTTTGGGACTGGTGGGGCAATGGCTATCCCCGCTCAAGAGGTAGGGTTTTCTTGCGTGGAAAGCGAGTCACTCAGGAGACTTCGAGATTCCAGTCGGCACGCGCAAAACAGGGGACAAAATGCACTGCATACCGGAAGAACCAGACTTCTCAGACGGCCAGTCAGCCGAACGCGCCGTATGGGAGAAGCTGCGCGCCGTACTGCCGGACGACGTCGTGCTTGCTCACTCCGTTCACGTGCGGCACGGCCGTGCCGAACACGAAATTGATCTCTTGGTGTTCTGGCCGGGCGTCGGATTGGCCGCCATCGAAGTGAAGGGTGGGCTCGTCAAGTGCGAAGGCGGGCAGTGGTACCAATCCGGCGGGGGCGACGGGTGGCATCGGTTGAAGGAAAGCCCAATCGCCCAGTCGCAGAGTTCCATGCACGCGTTCAAAAGCTGGATCGGTGACCAGCTCGGCACTCCCCTGACCAGCCGTTTCACCTACATGGTTTGCTTCCCCTACACATCCGTCGATGCGGACTGGACCATGGCCGGCTGCCCGCGAGCGCTCGTCCTGGACCGCGACAATCTGCACAACCCTGCCGAGAAAATCCGTCACGCCATCGAAACTGAAGGCAACGGTTCCAGCCCGCTATCGCCGTCGTACCTGCAGCGCATCGTGGACAAGCTCGAGGGTAACGTGGCCCCGGTGGACGATCGCAATACGAACCCGCAGGAGCTCGAAGACAACCAAGACCACCTGACCAAACGGCAGAAAATACTGCTCGACGCCACCCGGTCACTGCCCCGCATCAGGTTTACCGGTGGTGCTGGCAGCGGAAAGACCTGGCTCGCCGTTGAGAAGGCAAAGACGCTGAGCCGGAGTGGCCAGCGCGTCGGGCTGTTCTGCTACAACAAAGGCCTGGGTCAGTATTTGCGGGATCAAGTTTCCGGGTGGCGGCAGGCAAAGCCAGCGTTCATCGGCGAATTCCACGAATACGTGAAGTCTCTCGGCATCCCTGACGGTTCAGGACAGGCGTACTTCGACGAAGAGATGCCAAGACTCCTCAAAGAACTCGCCGCTGGAATGCCGGCGGAGCAGAAGTTCGACGCAGTGATCGTCGACGAAGCCCAGGACTTCGCACCCCTTTGGTGGGAAGCACTCCTCGCCTGCCTCAAAGAACCGGACACCGGGCAGGTCTATGCGTTCATGGACGACCAGCAGGACGTCTACCGTCGGTGGGGCGGGAGGACAGCGGACTTTACCTACGGGCCGACGTCGGACCTGATCCCCATCCACGTGGACGAGAACCTACGCAACACCATGAGCATCGCGGCAACATTCAAAGAGTTCGCCGGCGACCACTTCACGCCCAAAGGCGGAAAGGGCCTGCCTGTTCGATTCGTGCAATCCAGCACGGATGAGGCACTTGACGTCGCCAGCGACTGCATGGACTCACTCATCGACGAGGGGTGGGCCAGCAACCAGATCGCACTGCTGACTACAAAGAATCGGCACCCTATCCATCAGGACTACTTTGAGCGGGAAGCCATCGAAGAGTACTGGAAAGATTTCCACGCCCACGAATCCGAGTTTTACGGGCATGTTCTGGGCTTCAAGGGCTTAGAACGGTCCGTGGTGATCCTCTGCGTCAACGGATTCAAAGAAGCGGACCGTGCACCCGAACAGCTATACGTAGGGCTATCGCGGGCACGCAGCCTGCTGGTGGTGGTCGGCGACTCGGCGGTGCTGGCCGAGGCTGGTGGACGAGGGCTTGAGCTCGCCTTGCGGCAGGCAGAGGCGTGGACGCCAGCGTAGGTCCTACAGCCATTTGTGCTGACACTCAGGGTTCTGGCAGGCCCACTCTGGCTCACCATACTTCTCCTCACCAGTGACAGGATTCGTGTACTGACCAATCTCAACACAGCAGCCAGCAAACTCGACCTTCCGCGGTTCCACTGACACGTCGGGGACATACAGTCCATAGACAATCCGCCAGGACTCACTGCCGCACACCGGGCACGGCATGGTCTCGGGTGTTACTTCTTTCGATGTTCTCTTCATGGGATCAGACTAGGCCTGACCGGTGACAAAATGCCGCGTGAATCCCTAAACATTTTTTGTAAGTGCCCACCACCGAGGGCAGCCTCCCGAGCTGGTCTGCCGTTTTTGTCACCCCCGGCTGCTACGTTGTAGATCACGAAGACGAGGGGACACTGAGTGAGCAATCCACAATGGTCTGCAACCGCCGATGCACTAGCCGAGCTGTCGCGCGTGGCCACGAAAGCGCAGGCCGAAAACCCACTCGCCCCGGTCACCATCATCGTGCCCACGCACGCTTGCGGCCTGGACGTCACCCGCTACCTCGGCAGGAACCTCAACGCTGGTGCCGGAAGTACGAACATCCACGCGTACACCCTCAAAGACCTCGCCACGGAGCTCGTCGCCACCGAACTGCACGGCCGCGCACCACTCCAACCCAGTCTCCGGCTCGGCGCCATCAGCAACGCGCTCGCTGAGAACCCCGGCATCTTCGAACCCGTCGCAGACCAACCCGCAACCGCCCGAGCCATCGCACGCACCGCCGTCGAACTCGACGCCCTCCCCCACCAACCCACGAACACCCTCCCCACGCTCACGCAAGAAGTCATCCGCATCCACACCGCAGCGGCCAACGCCCTACAAAGTCGTTGGTACACCAACCACGAAGCCTTCACCGTCGCCGCACAGAAACTTCAGGAGCCGGGTACGCAGAAGAAACTCGGGACCATCATCGGGTTCATGCTGGGCACCGAGCTCCAGCCCGGCCCGCTCGTGCTCCGGGAAAGCCTGGAAAACGCGGGCATGCAGCACATCACCGCCGCCGGCAGCCTCGACCAGGAAACCACCGTCATCACCGCATCGGACGCCGACGCTGAGACCCGCGCCGTTGTCCGCCTCGTAGTAGAACAGCTCGACGCCGGAACACCAGGACACCGCATCGGCGTCTTCCACTCCGTCCCCCAGCCCTACAGCGCGCTCCTCACACAACGACTCACCGAGGCCGGCATCACCTTCGTTGGCCCAGCACCCCACACGCTCCGGGACTCCCCCATGGCCCGCGGGCTCCTGCAACTCCTGGCCCTGGACACACAAGACCCAGACCGGCGCACCATCCTCAACATCCTCGCCGAAGGCATACTCGTCTGGAACGAACACAACCTCCCCAGCAGCGCCACCTGCGAACGGCTGCACGCCAACCCGCCCGCCGAAGACGAGTCCGACGACGACGCGAACGACGACGCCCCACTCACCAGCCACGAAGCTCGGGACCGCGAGAATTACGCCCTCTTCACCTCGTTCCTCCAGGCCCTCGTCGCCCAACTACACCGAGTCCACGGGGCCACCTCCTGGCCCGAAGCCAGCGACGCTCTCACCGGACTGATTGCCGACTTCATGGGGCCACGCTCAGACAAGGAACTCCCCGAGCGCACAGAAGCACGCGAGACCCTGCTCCAACTGAGCGCCGACCTTCGCAGCCTCGACGGCATAGGACCGCGCCCGCAGCCAACCCTGATCCGCAGCACGCTCGAAGACGGCATCGCAGCCAAAGGCGGGTGGACCGGGAAGAGCGGCACCGGCGTAGTGATCGGCGGATACCGGGACGCCGTCGGGCGGGATCTGGACACTGTGTACTTCATGGGCGCAGCGGACGGACTCGCACCAGCGCGGATCTCCGAGGACCCACTGCTGCCCGATGCCATTCGCCCCGCCCTCAACGGGAACCTGCCGACCATCGAACAGCGGGCAACCGTAGCCCGGGAGCAGTTCTTCGCGGCACTCGCCACCGGCACACAACGCACCATCACCAGCCCACGCGGGGATCTCCGCGCCGCCGGGAACTATCAGGTGAGCCGCTGGATCACCGCGGATCCCCGCGAGCTGGAATCGTTCGCGCACGGCATGGAACACGGCGCACCGACGTCCACCGCGCTAGCGCCCACCGAGCAGGAATGGCGGATCCGGAACCTACTCACGGCCGCGAACCAGTCCGAGGAGATCACCAAAGACCCGGTCCTCCAGCGGGCCGTCACCCTCACCCAAGACCGCAGGAAAGGCGTATTCTCGCCGTTCAACGGCAACCTCAGCGCGCACGCCGGGAACATCATGGACCCGGACCGGCCGCTCTCCCCCACCCGCCTCGAAGACTGGGTCACCAGCCCCTTCAGCTACTTCCTCAAACACGTCCTCAAAGTCAGGATTTACGAGGACGTGGAGCTCGAAGTCCAGATCAACCCCATGCAGCGCGGAAACCTCGTGCACAAAATCCTCGAGGACTACGTCCGAGAAGTCGCCAGCGAAGGGCGGGAGCCGTCGCCGGACCGCCTGCTGGAACTGGCCGAAACCGCATTCACCGAGCACGCCAACCCCGCCTGGCTCACGCACGTCTGGGACCGGGAGCAAGCCACGATCCGCCAGGACTTGCACACCATCTTCCACGCTGACCGCGGCTTAGCCGAGGACGGATGGCAGTATCTGGCCGCGGAAGCGAGCTTCGGTCCTGAAGAAACAGACTCCCATCCTCCCGTCGAACTGACGCTGGAAGACGGCTCCACCATTCGGTTCCGCGGGAAAGTGGACCGGATAGACCAGCACGACGACGGCCGCATCCAGGTACTCGACTACAAAACCGGCAAGGCCGACAAGTACCGCAAACTCAAGGACCACCCCACCGCCGAGGGCAGCCGCTTCCAGCTCCCCGTCTACGGACTGTTCGCCCGCACCATCACCACCGGGCCGACGTCGGACGTTGGTGCGCACTACTGGTTCATCTCCGCGCGCGGGAAGTTCAGCCGGATTGGGTACGACGTGAGCGACGACGTCGTCGAGCAGCTCCGCAAGGACGCCGGCCTCATCATCACCGCCATCCGCAACGGCGTCTTCCCCATGAAGCCCGAACCCACGTCCTTCACCAGCTTCACGAACTTCATGGGCAAACCCAACGTCAGCCAGCAGTGGGAACGGCTGCAGGACGCCGAAGAACTGGCCCCCTACGCCGAACTGCTGAAGGTGGAGAAATGAGCGTCAACGTCCTGGAACTGGCCGACCAGCAGGACCGCACCCTCATCGAGACCGAGCTGGACGCAAACGTTTTCGTCGAAGCCGGTGCCGGCAGCGGGAAAACCCGCGAACTCGTGGAACGCATCTGCGCACTTGTGGACAGCGGCGTCGAGCTGAAGAACATCGCGGCCATCACCTTCACCGAAAAGGCTGCGGGAGAACTGCGGGAACGCGTACGACGACGGCTCGACAGCCCCGACCGCACGCCGGTTCAGGAGCGGGCGCTGGAACAGTTGGACACCGCCCCGATCGGCACCATCCACTCCTTCGCGGCCCGGCTCATTCGCGAACACCCCATCGAAGCAGGTGTGCCGCCGCTGATCGAGGTCGTGGATGAGTTGAGGTCCCAGATCGCGTTCACCCGCCGGTGGGAAGCCGCCCGGCACGCGCTCTTTACGGACCCGTCGCTGGACGTGGCACTTCGGATCCTCCTCGCCGTCGGAGTGTCCCTGGACCACCTGCAGAAAGTCGCGAAGAACCTGGATTCCAACTGGGACCGGCTGGAAACCCACCCTCCACAGCGCCGGCACATCCCCGCCGTCGACCTCGGTTCGCTGCTGCGCCAGGCAGAAGACGTCCTGGCCCACACCGACCACTGCACCGACCCCGCGGACAAACTCCTCGCTGCCATGGACGAGATCAAGAGCTGGCACGGGCGGGTGGCAAACGCCGATGCCGCCGAACTTGGCCTGGTGGTGGAACTGCTCGACGCCGTCCCCAGCACCGGGTTCAAACGCGGAGGTAAGGCACCGAACTGGTCCGGGCGGATCAACGAAGTCCGCGACTCCTGCATCGCCCTCGCTGACACAGCCCTTGACCTGAAGAACAGCTTCGTCATCCCAGCCGTTGCCACCGTCACCGCCGCCATGTCAGAGGTACTGCTGGACGCCGCCCGCGAGCGCCAGCGCAGTGGTGAGCTGGAGTATCACGACCTGCTCATCCATGCCCGTGACCTGCTGACCGGTGAGGACAAGCGCGAAGTCCATGCGGCCATTCACTCGCGGTATGAGCGCATCATGCTGGACGAGTTCCAGGATACGGATCCCGTACAGGCGGAGATTGCTACGCGGATCGCCTCCACTGAGGTGTGTGGTGCGAAGGGGTGGGAGTCGCTGCCAATCCCGGGTGGACGCTTGTTCACCGTGGGTGATCCGAAGCAGTCGATCTACCGTTTCCGGCGTGCGGACATTGCCACGTATCTTGGCGCGCAGCAGCGTTTCGCTTCTGATCCTGGCTCCGCAGTGGCGTCGCTGAACACCAACTTCCGGTCCACCGGGAAGCTGCTGGACTGGGTCAACTCGGCTTTCGGGCAGCTGATTCAGGGTAATGGCACTCTTCAACCGGAGTATCAGCCGCTGCGCCCGGATCCGGAGCGGCCCGGGTGGCTCGAAGAACACGGACCGGCAGTGTCAGCCATTGGTAGCGCCGGCGCGGTCCCTGATGAGAGCGGGAAGGTCTCAGCTGACGCCGCTCGCCAGCAGGAAGCAGCCGACGTCGCCGCCGCCATCCAACTCGCCGTCGGCACCGCGGGCAGTCCAGCATGGGGTCAGCAGGCCAATCGGAAAAACGGTTTCGCCATCACACCGGTTGAGCTCAAGGACATCTGCATCCTGCTCCCCACCCGAACCACTCTGCCGTTCATTGAGGACGCGCTCGACGCCGCGGGGATCGAGTACCGGGCAGAGGCGTCGTCGTTGGTGTACTCGACGCAGGAAATCACGGACCTGCTGCTCGCGCTGAGGGCGATCGCCAACACCGCCGATGAGGCATCGCTGGTCCTGTGCCTGCGGTCCGCACTGTTCGGCTGCGCTGACGATGAACTGCTGGAGTGGAAGCAGTGCGAGGGCCGCTGGAACATTTTCGCCCCGGTCCCCGCCGCACTGGAAGACTCTCCAGTGGCTGCCGCGATGCGGTACCTGGCATCACTGTGCAGGGACATTGGTCAGCTCACTCCGGGTGACCTGCTGGACCGGCTGGTCACGGAGCGGCGAGTGCTGGAGGCCGCCGTCGTCGGTCCCCGCTACCGCGAAGTGTGGCGGCGGGTGCGGTTTGTGATCGATCAGGCCCGCGCGTGGACGGAAGCGACCCACGGCAGTCTGCGCGGCTACCTGGTCTGGGCCGGGACGCAGCAGGAGGACAACGCGCGCGTCAAGGAATCCGTGGTCCCCGAAACCGATGCGCAAGCCGTGCGCATCATGACCATTCACGCCTCCAAGGGACTCGAATTTCCCATGGTGATTCTGGCGGGGACGGGCAGTAAGCCAAAGAACTCTGAGTACCCTGCCCTGTGGGATCAGCAGAACGAGCTGCAGGTGCGCTTCATCAAGGGCATCGAATCCGCAGGCCATGCCGAGGCCGCCGACGTTGAGAAAGAGTTCCTCGACGCTGAACGTCGGCGGCTGCTCTACGTTGCCTGCACCCGCGCGGAGAGCCACCTCGTCATCTCGCACTACACGTCCGATCCCCACAGTCTCGGTGCGCTGCTGAAGGAAGCCGACGACGACGTCCCCGCCCTCAAACTCCCCTCGGACATTCCGGCTGAGCGAGCGCACCGGACCACTGCAGCACCGGTTGAGCCGTTCGCAGAGTGGGAGAAACGGCGTGATCGTTGGCGGAAGAGCTCCGCCATAGCCTCGACGACGTCGGTCACTGCCCTCTCGAAAGGCAGCGCTGGTGAGCCTGGCGCCGTGGCTTCGACCCGGTTTGTGGACGTGGAGGACGCCGGCCTGCCCTCCGTCTCTCCTGTGGGTGGTGAGCATGGGGCGATTTTCGGGACGGCGCTTCACCGGGTGCTGGAACTCAGTGGGCTTCGGGATTCGCCTGATGTGGACTCGATCGCGCTCTCCATAGCGGAGGCTGCAGGTTTGCACGACCCTGCGCATCTTGCCGCTGTTGCGCGCACGGCTCTGGCAAGTGAACCCGTGATGGTTGCAGGCGGACGTGAACACTGGTTGGAACTCCCCGTCGTCGGGACCTCCGGTGACACCACGGTGGAGGGCGTCATCGACCTGATGTACCGGGACGACGACGGCAACCTGGTGATTGCCGACTTCAAGACAGACGTCAGCGTCACGGATGAAAGTATCGCCGCGCACTGGCGGCAATTGAGCACGTATGCGGCCATGATCGAGCGGATTACGCGTCAGCAGGTCAGTGAGTTGGTGCTGATCTTCTGCCGTCCGGGCGAAGCCGAGGTCCGCCGTCGGGCTGTTTCCCCGTGACGCCCCACGCCCCGCACCCACCGACGCCCCAGCAGTAACTGTTGGAATAGAGCACATTTCCCAGCTATTCCAACAACAAGTGCGGACGCATCCGCTGTCCTTGGCATTCGTGCTTCGTTCAGCCGCGTTGCCTAACGTCCTCGTTCCGGGCGTACCGCTGGAAGTTATAAGGTACTTGCCCATGTATTTATAACTTCTCACTCTTTCTAAAGGGCCGTGGCGAGCATCTCGAGCGGACATAGCGCTCCAACTTCCCGACGCACGGCCGGACCGGATCTGTGATTATTTGTTGAGCTATCCAAATCTCTCGAAAAACGCAAAATACCATATCGTCCGCATGCTAAAGTCACCACATGACTCTGCTGAGCTTCACTGTGCGCAACCACACCAGCATCCGGGACGAGATCACGGTCGATCTCGCGCGCCCGTCGCTGCGGACTCTCCGGCCACGGGACGACAACTGGGGCAATGCGACATACCCGATTGCGGGAATCTTCGGCGGCAACGCTACCGGCAAGTCCGCTGTGCTGGATGCGCTCCGCTATACCTTCGCGGCGATCAGTCTGTCCGCCACGGCTTGGCAGGCATCGAAGTCGGTACACCGTGCGCCGTTCATGCTAGACGGCACCGCACGCACCTCATCGAGCACCTATGAGCTCGACTTCGTGCACGAGGGACACCGCCATTTGTACGGGTTCGAGGTTGATCATGACGGGATCAAACGCGAGTGGCTGCGCGACGTGCCCAGCTCGCGCTGGCGCACTCTGCTGGATCGCGACCGGAACGCGGGCACGCTCATGTTCCACCAGAGCCTGCGCGCGAAGATCGAAGTGACCGGGCGTGAGCTCGTGCTCAGCCGTGCGCTATTGCTGCACGACTCACCCTTGCACCCTGTGGCTCATGATCTGGTCTCCGGCTTCGACTGCGTACTGGTGAAGGACTCCCACCGGACAGCGCGCCTGTCGAGTATCGCGGACTCACTAGCAGAGGGAACCATCACCTTCAACGACCTCGAAGCGCTGCTTCAAGTCGCCGACATCGGCGTCGTGAAGGTCGACATCGAGGAGACTAACATCCCCGAGCACGTGCGCCTTGCGCTCGGGAGACTCCGGCGTGAACTACGCGAAGAAGAGCACAGTCCCAGCGACGTTGCCGCCGACGATGACGAGCCAAGCGCCATGGACGACGACCAGCTTGCCCAGGTGGTGCGGCACCTGGTCTTCACCCACCGCGGCACTGCGGACGAGTGTCCCAAATTCTCCATCGAAGACGAGAGCGACGGGACGATCGCTTGGCTCGCCATCGCGGTGCCCGCATTGGAGGCGCTGCGCGAGGGAGGACTGCTCCTCGTCGACGAGATCGATGCCAGCCTGCATCCACATCTGCTCGAGGTACTTCTGGGAGCGTTCGCGGATCCGCTGGTGAACGCTCGGCAGGCGCAGCTCATCTTCACGAGCCATGAGTCCTACGTCCTCTCGCCGCTGAGCGAGGTGGAACTGGAGCCCGAGCAGGTCTGGTTCACAGACAAGACCTACGAGGGAATCACCGAGTTGACCTGCCTTGCCGACTTCCCCAAGCACCCGGACGCGAATGTGGCGCGCCGCTATCTAACGGGCCGCTATGGCGGTACTCCGCGGCTCTCGCCGAGCACACTCGCTGCACTCGTCGGTTCCGAGGAGCGCTAAGGGTGGCAGCGCGCAGGCAGACGCCGCGTACCAGCAGGCCGAAGAGGCAGCCCGCCCGACGTATCCTCGTGGTCACCGAGGGAAGGCTGACGGAACCACAGTACGTCGAGGGCTTGAACCGATATCTGCGCAGCGCTGGCGCAACTGCTACCGTGAAATCGGTCCCGGTGGGCAAGGATCCGTTAAAGGTTGTCCGGAAGTGCATCGAGATCCGAGACAAGGCGACGGCTGATGTGAAGGGTTACGACTTCTGCGTTTGCCTGGTAGATGTTGACCAGCACGAGGCGCTGGGGGACGCGTGCCAGCTCGCCGGCCGCGAATCAATCCTGCTACTCGTCTCGAACCTCAAGTTCGAGGCCTGGCTGCGGTGGCACGTCGAGGACAAGCGTTCTGCGCAGAGCACATCGCAGCTCGACAATCTCACCGCAAATCTGGGACTGGTCACAAAAAAGATGCTCGCACCGGCCTTCCCGTTCCACGCCGTACACGAAGCATGTGAGATCGCTCGACGAGCGGACCCGGATCTGGAGGCCGGGAGGGTAGGTCCCGATCCTTCCTCAGCGATGCCGATCCTCGTGGATCTAATGCTGGGGCGATAAGGGCGTCACGTCGTTACGCCTCCTACTCAGTCGGCCTCCGCCTGGGGAGCCACCAACTTCCCGAAGCACGTACGGCGTCCATGTTGGCCAGCTCGGGGAGCCGACGAACGTGCAGCATGGGCATCAATCGCGAGCAGGATGAACGACGAGGTTGCCGTCATCGTCGATCTCTGAGTACGACTCTCCTGCAGCGGCGAACTGCGCTGCGTAGTCCAGCTCGCCTCGCACCGCCGTCATCCGATTGGCCCACTCCTCCCGGACAATCGTCTGCTCCTGCTCTCCGAGCGAGTCGTATGAGCCGGTGCCGGCGAGGACCTGTGACGCCCCCGCAGTTCTTATTGGAATAGATCCCATATCCCAAGTATTCCAACAAACAAGTGCGGACGGATCCGCTGTTACACAAAGTCCAGCGCCGTCGGTGCTTGAGCTCTTCCCATCACATCCGTTTCTTGACTCGCCCCGTAGCAGGCGCGCTCCAGGGATCCTCCGGCCATGGATGCTTGGGATAGCGTCCCCGCATCTCGGCCCGTACCTGCGCGTACGGGCCGGACCAGAAAGACGCCAGGTCATCGGTCACCGCCAACGGCCTTCCCGCCGGTGACAGTAAATGGAAGAGTACGGGTACCCGCCCATCCACCAATCGCGGAGTCTCAGCCAGTCCGAAGCACTCCTGAAGCTTCACTGCCACGACCGGGCGGGCGCCGTCGTCGTCCGTGTCCGGGTAGTCGATCCGCACCTGAGAACCGCTGGGCACGCCGAGCCGTTCCGGAGCCAGTTCGCCAAGCCTGCCCGCCTCGGGCCAGGGCAGCAATCTGCGAAGCGGATCAGCCAGATCGATCCTGTTCGCCGGCGTACCGGAAGCCAGCTTCTCCAGCTCCGGAGTCAACCACTCCGCAAGCCGTGCCACCAATGCCGCCTCCGACACATCCGGCCAGGGATCCCCCAAAACCCGGTGCAGGAAAGCCATCCGCTGTCGCAGTGCATCCGCTTTCGACGACCAACCCATCACTCCCAGCCCGTCAGCGGCCAGTGCACGAGCCACCGCGTCCCGACCCTCATCCGCCGAAGAACGCACCGGGGTGGAGGAAAGGACAATCGCACCGAGACGACGCTCCCGACGGGCAGCAACCCGGCCGCCCTCAAAATGCGCCTGCACAGACTCAGTCACCACATGCCGGGCAGCAGCCTCCGCGATCTCCGCCGTCAACGGTGCCGCCGCCCGAATCACGGCACCCGTACCTGCGGCGTCACGACCCTGTGCGCGGGACACCTCAGCCACCGCCAGCCACTGCTGCCCAGCCAGCGGACTTCCGGCGGGCAGCCCGGCCCGCGTGCCCGAAGCCAACAGGTAACTCTCGCCAGCAACACCGGTGACACGCCGCGCCACCCGGTCCGGAAACGCGAGCGCGACGACGTACCCCACCGCGTCAGCGCCGCTTATCGTGGGCTCCGTCAGCGTGCGGAAGCTCGGCTCCTCCCGCCCGGCGATCTCTTCCATTCGCCGGGCGTCCTCCGCCCAACGCCGCTCCGCCGGATCCCTGGAGTGCCCGCCGCGCAGAGAGCCCAGAAGTCGGGTGAGGTCCGCTCCGGGTGCACGAAGATCACCAGCAACCATCGCGACGACTTGCGCAGACGTCCGCCTTCCGACGACGACGGCGCCATCCAGGAGTGCGCGCGCCAA
This sequence comes from uncultured Micrococcaceae bacterium, assembly GCA_947502645.1. Taxonomy (GTDB): domain Bacteria; phylum Actinomycetota; class Actinomycetes; order Actinomycetales; family Micrococcaceae; genus Arthrobacter_J. The sequence goes on from CANNAD010000003.1 coordinate 420,671, forward strand.
CCGTGGGTCCGCCGGCACCCGTACCAGTACATGGCCGAGCGGAGTCGCCCGGCCATCCTCGTCCACGGCTCCCAGCTCGCGCAGCACCTCCACGGCATCGGACATCGCACCGTTCGGCGGCTCATCCGGCAGGGCGAGCCCCACCCCACCGGGTGCACCCCAGCAGGCCAGTATCAGGGCGGCACCGGTCAGGTCCGACACCAGGATCTCCGGCGTTGAATGGGCTGGTGCTGCACCGAACGTCTTCTGGTCATAGCAGCGGACCACACGTCCTGGTCCCAGCCGGGCGGCACGGCCTGCACGTTGGCCCGCGGAGGCACGGGATACGGAGACAGTCACCAGACCTGACATTCCGCGGCTCGCATCGCGGCGCGGCTCACGGGTCAAACCGGAATCGACCACCAACCGGACACCGGGGACCGTGAGGGAGGATTCGGCCAGTGACGTGGACACAATAATCCGTGGAGGGTCCCCCGGATTCCGCCCGGAAACAGTCCGATCCTGGGTGACAGGATCAGCCCTGCCATGGAGTTGAAGCACCTCGGTTCCCGCACCCACCTGGCCGCTCAGGCGGGAGGCGACCTGCAGAACCTCCCAGGCTCCCGGAACAAACACCAACGCATCAATCGCGGGATTTTCGGCGAGCGCCGCAGCATGTGCGGCGGCCGTCGTCTCAGCCACATGGTCGAGGAACCCACGAGTCACCCCGCGGTCATCTATTCGGGCTGCCGCAGGCGGTGCCCACACAACCTCCAACGGGTGCAGCGCCGAAGGGCAGTCGATGATCGGTGCTGGACCGGCGCCGTCGTACTTCCCCAGCAGTGCAGCAAACCGCGGTGCATCCAGGGTTGCGGACATGGCAATCAACGTCAGGTCTCCGCGCAGCTGGCGGACCTCGCCGAGCATGCCGAGCAGCAGATCGGTTTCCAGACCGCGCTCGTGGACCTCATCGAGAATCACCGCTGACGTACCCTCGAGCCCGGGATCGGCAAGCAGCCGGCGCAACAGGATCCCCGGAGTGACGAACTCAACCAGCGTGTCCGGACTGACATGGTGTTCGCCGCGGACACTGTAGCCAACGCGGTCACCCAGCCTGCTGTGATCCAGCGCTGCGAGGCGACGCGCGGCCGCACGGACAGCGACCCGACGGGGTTGCGTGACGACAACCCGGCCGGCCTGTGCCACGAGGTTGGCGATAAGTGGTGGGACCAACGTGGTTTTGCCCGTGCCCGGTGGGGCCTGCACGACGGCGGTGCCGTTCAGTGGGGCGCCGTTCAGTGCCGCGGCGAGGTCCGGCAGCGATGAGGCGAACGCCAGCCCATCTCCGATTTCTCCCAACGCAAAAGGGCGGGTGTTTCGGTTGGATTCCCCGTCTTGGGGCGGTTGAGGTTTCAGGCTGCATCCAGACTTTGATTGTTTACGAGTATGAAGGCAGCCGCTGCCACCGACGGGTCCGCAGTTATTGTTGAAATAAGGTCCATTTTCCAGTTATTCCAACAATAAGTACGGGCGGATTGGCCATCGCTCCGAATCGGCACGATCGTGCCGGGGCCCTACGCCCTACCCCTCGCGTCAATGGGCTGGTCGCGATACTGCCGCCACGCCTCCAACAGCTCGGCCTTGGAACCGTCAGGGTTCCTGGTGTGCCAGTCCCGGGTGAAACGGTTGTACTCGAACTGGGCGTCGATCGTTTTCTGCCCCTGGTCTCTTGTGCCGTACCAGTGGTCGAGTGCTTGCGCGAGAGTCGCAGTGCCGTCGCTGTTCGCGAAGAACGCGCGCATCTCCCCATCAAAATGGAACGACGCACCAACCTGTTCCGTGAACCAGGCACGCAGCACCTGACTGCATCTCTGGCCAACCGGGATAACCGTTTCAGGTGACAACGGACCACACAACTGCGGTGCAGCAGTCCGCTTCGGAGTCCGTGGCTCAGAGAAAGCAGTACCGTCCAGATGGGCGGCGATCCGCTGCGCCAACAACTCCTTACCACCAGAGGCACGAATGCCAAGATGTCGGGCGAAGTCCACCAACTCATCCTTGAGCCAGTACCAGCGCAAAAACTCCGACCCCGTCAGCTCGGATGACAATGAGGGCCGTTCAGAAGATGATAAATTCATCGCAGGCCAGCCTCCCTCAGCGCCTTCGCCATCGCACTCTCCGGCTCACGGGACTCACGTTTGGCACGCGGTTCACCAGACGCGCGAGGCTCCCGTGGCTCGCGGGAAGCACCACGCGCGGCTCCAGATTTTCCACCTTTCGAAGGGCTCTCGTCATCCAGCCGCAATGTAAGCGCAATCCGTTTGCGTTCGGGGTCGGCTTCGAGGACTTTGACTCGTACTACCTGCCCGGATTTGATGATGTCGTGGGGGTCGGAGACGTAGGTGTTGGACATGGCGGAGATGTGGACCAGCCCGTCCTGGTGAACGCCGATGTCCACGAAGGCCCCGAAGGCGGCAACGTTGCTGACTGTCCCTTCGAGGATCATGCCGGGGCGTAGGTCGGAGATCTTCTCGATTCCCTCAGCAAAGGACGCAGACGTGAATTCGGGTCTGGGGTCACGGCCTGGTTTTTCCAGTTCGGTGAGGATGTCCTGCACGGTGGGAAGGCCAAACGTGTCGTTCACAAAATCGGCGGCGTTCACGGTGGCCAGCGCACCGGTTCCACGGACCGCATCGGCTTTGGCGGCCCCCACGGAACTGAGGATCCGCCGCGCCACACCGTACGCCTCAGGGTGCACGCTCGACGCGTCCAACGGCTCCGCTCCCCCGCTGATCCTGAGGAACCCGGCACACTGCTCAAACGCTTTCGCCCCGAGCCGCGGCACCATTTTCAAATCTGTGCGTTTGGCAAAAGGCCCGGCCTCGTTCCGGTGAGCCACAATGTTCTCACTCAACAACGGTCCTAGGCCGGCCACCCGGCTCAGCAGCGCCGGCGACGCCGTATTAACGTCTACGCCCACCAGGTTCACGCAGTCCTCAATCACAGCACCCAGGGAACGTTCCAGCTTGGCGGGAGCGACGTCGTGCTGGTACTGCCCCACACCAATGGCTTTGGGATCAATTTTCACCAGTTCCGCCAGCGGATCCTGCAGCCGGCGGGCAATGGATACCGCGCCGCGAAGCGAGACGTCCATGCCGGGCAGTTCGGCCGAGGCCAGTGCCGACGCCGAATAAACGGACGCACCGGCCTCAGACACCACGAGCTTGCGGATCTTCTGTTCCGGCAGACTCTTGATCAGTTCGACGGCGAGCTTGTCCGTTGCGCGGCTCGCCGTCCCGTTACCAATGGCGATGAGTTCCACGTTGTGCTTCACCACCAGTTTCTTCAGGCTCGCCAGCGAATCCGCCCACTTGTTGGCGGGCGCGTGCGGGTAGATGGTGTCAGTCGCCGTGACCTTCCCGGTTCCATCGACGACGGCGACCTTGACTCCCGTACGCAACCCCGGGTCCAGCCCCAGTGTGGACCGGTTCCCGGCAGGTGCTGCGAGCAGGACGTCACGGAGGTTCGCCGCGAACACGCGCACCGCCTCATCCTCGGCGTCCTGAACCATCCGCGAGCGCAGATCAGTGGCGAGCCGGGGCTGGATGCGGGTCCGCCAGGCGATCTGCGCTGTCTGGGATAGCCATGAGTCGGCGGCCCGTCCCCGGTCGGAGATGCCGGCCGCCCTGGCGACGGCGTTTTCGTAGCGGCCGCGGGCGTCGTCGTACGCTTGCTTGTCCTTGGGGTCCGCTTCGGCGAAGGAGACGTCCAGGATGCCTTCTTTCTCCCCGCGCATCAGGGCGAGGACGCGGTGCGCGGGCATTGACTTGGGTAGCTGGGCGAAGTCAAAGTAGTCCGCGAATTTCTGGCCTTCCGCTTCCTTGCCCTTGCGCACCTGCGCGCGGAGCCGGCCAGTGTTCCACAGCCGGTCCCGCAGCGTGGTGGTCAGTTCCACGTCGAGGCTCACGCGTTCGACGACGACGGCCCGGGCGCCTGCCAGCGCGTCCTCGGGTGCGGTGATGGAGTGCTCTGGGTTGAGGTATTTGCCTGCCTCGAGAACGGGGTCGAGGTCCGGGTTGCGCAGCAGGGCGTCTGCGAGGGGTTCCAGACCTGCCTCGCGGGCGATCTGAGCCTTGGTGCGGCGTTTGGATTTGAACGGCAGGTAGAGGTCCTCGAGCCGGGACTTGGTATCCGCCGACTGAAGGGCAGTGATGAGTTCGTTGGTGAGCTTGCCCTGCTCGGCAATGGATGCCAGCACGGCCGCACGGCGGTCTTCCAGCTCGCGCAGGTACCGCAGCCGCTCCTCCAGGTCGCGGAGCTGGGCGTCGTCGAGCGTTCCCGTGACTTCCTTGCGGTACCGGGCGATGAACGGGACGGTGGAACCGGCGTCGAGCAGTTCTATGGCCACCTTGACCTGCCAGGCCTGCACGCCGAGCTCGGAGGCGATCTGGGCGTGGATCTTCCGGTTCACGTCTGCAGGGCTGGGTACGGGAGCTGACGGTTGGGCTGAGGCTGCTGGAATACTCACTGGAACAGTTTAGGCGGGGGCACTGACATTACGGCCAGCGCCCCAACCTGGACAGAGAATTAGCATTGCAGGCGGTACTGAAACCGCCTGCAATGCCAATCGTGGGCTCAGGACAGTTCGTCGCGAACAAACTCCTCATTCTCCGGCTGCCTCAACCGCGAGAGAACGTACCCGGCGGCAAGAGCAACAAACGGAACACTCACCAGCACCCAGCCAAGCGCGCTGAGCCCCCACGAGGTGACCGATGGGTCCACACCCTCCGCGGTTGTACCAGCCAGCAGTCCAAACCGGGACATCAGCAGGTACTCACCAATCACCAACCCAATGAACGCCAGGACCGGGGCGATCGTGGTGGTGAAAATGCCCTCACGGTCCTTTTCGCGCCGGAAATAGACGACGACGGCCACGCACACCAGCGCTTCAATGAGGACAATCGCCAGGACGGCAACGCCGCTGAACCAGTAGAACATGTTCAGGACCGGCTCCAGCTGCGCGATCGCGAAGATGATGATGACCAGCCCGGTGACAATCGACGTCGCGAACGATCCCCGCTGCGGGGCACCCTTGGCGTTGACGCTACCCAGTGCACGCGGCAGCACTCCGCCGCGGCCCAGAGCAAAAACGTACCGTCCGGCAGCGTTCTGGAAAGCCAACAAACCCGCAAACAGGCTCGAAGTCACCAGCACAGCCATCACCGTCGCCATCCACCCACCCACATACTGGGTGGCCAGACCAAACAGCACCGCTGCCGGATCAGCCAACGGAACGCCGTCGACACTGGAAAGTTCCACCGTCGTCGCCACGACCTGCGAAGCCCCCATACCGGTCACCAGCGCGAACGCGCACAGAGCAAACAGGACGGTGATGGTGATGACGGCCAGGTAGGTGGCCTTGGACACAACTTTCTTGGGGTCCTTGGATTCCTCCCCGTAAATCGCCGTCGCCTCAAAACCGATGAAGGAGGCGAAAGCGAACGCAAAGGCGATCCCGGCGGACCCCGCGAGCCCACCCACCAGAATGGCCTGCGGCGAGAACGACGCCGCGAAGTTCAGGCCCTCCGGACCGCCGTCGATCAGAATCGCAATCGCGGTGACCACCAGGGACAGCAGTTCCAGCAGCATCAGTACGCCGAGCACCTTCGCGCCGACGTCCACACTCGCCAGCGAAAGCACCGTGACAACAGCCCAGGCAGCCAGCGTCCAGAGCCACCACGGCAGATCGAGCCCCAACGCCGCCATCTGCCCGGACATCAGCCCGCCGAAGAAACCATAGATGGCGAGCTGGATTCCCAGATAGGCGATGAGGGACACGAACGCGGACCCCAGGCCCACATGCCGCCCCAACCCGCGGCCTATATAGGCGAAGAACGCGCCGGCGTTGGTGACCCGCTGGCTCATCGCCGCGTAACCGACACTGAATAACAGCAAGGTCAGGCCGACGGCGAGGTACGCTCCCGGCGCGGCCGCACCATTGCCCAGCACAATGGCGATCGGCACAGCGCCGGTCATACCGACCAGTGGTGCCGCTGCCGCTACAACAAAAAATACGATCCCGATGACGCCCAGACGGCCGCTGCGTAGCGACGTCCTGTCCTCACCGGTGGAGACTGTGTCCTGTTGGACCATGTTCCTACTCCTCTTTGAGTTCAGTTCCCCGCATCAACGGGGCGGTCCGGTTAGTCTCCGTAGTGCATCCAGACACCCTTGGTCTGTGTGTAGGCGTCGATGGCGTAGGGCCCCATTTCGTTGCCCCAACCGGAAGCCTTGAACCCTCCCCAGGGCGCGGCCATATCCGGTACGGGCGGCATGTTGACGAAGATCGCCCCTGCACGGATGCCATTGGCCAGACGGTGGGCGGCGTTGACGTCCTTGGTCCAGACCGTTGCGGCGAGCCCGTACTCGGTGTCGTTGGCGCGGGCAATGACCGCTTCCAGTTCGTCCTGGTCCTCGTACGTGAGCACGGGCAGGACCGGTCCGAAAATTTCCTGCCGGGCAATGGTCATCTGATCCGTGACGCCCGCGAACACTGTCGGTTCGAAGAAATACCCCTTCTGATCCACCCGTGCACCGCCGGTGATCAACTCAGCGCCGTCGCCGGCGGCCGTACCCACCAGCTGCTCCACGTGCGCCAGATGCTCAGCGGACACCAGCGGACCCACCTGGGTGGACTCGTCGGACCCTGCACCGATGGTCATACCCTTGACCCCTGCGGCCAGCTTCTCCACGAACTCGTCTTCACGCTTCTTGTCCACGTAGAACCGTGTGTACGCTGCGCAGACCTGCCCGCTATTGAGCATGCCGCCCATCAGGTTCCCTCCCACGGCGACGTCGATGTCGGCGTCGGCTGCGATGATGCTCGGCGCTTTTCCACCCAGCTCGAGCGTGACCCGCTTCAGGTTCCCCGCACTTCCGCGCACAATCGAGCGGCCCACTTCAGTGGAACCGGTGAAGGACACCTTGTCCACACCGTGGTGATCCACCAGTGCCTGCCCGGTAGTGCCGTCGCCGGTCACAAGGTTGACGACGCCGGCCGGGAAACCTGCCTCAACACAGAGTTCCACGAGCCGGATACTGGTCAGCGGTGTCTGCTCAGCGGGCTTGATGATCACCGTGTTACCCGTAGCCAGCGCCGGCGCCAACTTCCACGCCAGGATCATCAGCGGGAAGTTCCACGGTGTGATCAGCGCACAGACACCGATCGGTTCACGACGCGTGTAGTGATGGGTATTCGGGAAAGAAATAGGGGAAGTACGGCCCTCAATCTTGGTCACCCAACCCGCGTAATACCGGAAGTGCTCGGCCGCACCACCAACACTGACCGAACGCGATATGCCGATCGGCTGCCCCTGGTCCGCTGTTTCCAGCTGCGCCAACTCCTCAGCGTTTTCCTCAATGAGGTCAGCAAGACGGAACAACAGTTTTGCCCGCTGCACCGGCAGCAAATCCCTCCATTCCGCACCATCGAAAGCCGAACGCGCAGCGGAAACCGCCTGGTCGACGTCGGACGCGTTGGCGAACGCCACCTCGTGGAGGACCTGCTCGGTCGCCGGGTTGTATGTGGGAATGGTGCCGCCGCTGGCTTCGGTCCATTCGCCATTGATGTAGAGCCTCGTTGCCATAATTTTTCTACTCCTTGTTATTTCTGATACCCGGAATGAACGGATTCCAGGCGATGGGGCAACGCCTAGTGGCAGGCGCAACCTGGTGTAGTTGAATCGGTCTCGGTGTGACAGGAGGACCCAGAAGCCGACGCCGGAACGTCGAGGGTGGGATTCTGATCGAAGAAACCGGACGGCTTGAGCTTGAACCCGACGGTGTCTACGGGCATGATCGGCCAGTCCTCGGTCCGCGGGAAATGGGTGAGGCCAAAGGTATGCCAGAGAACAATGTTCTGCCCGTCGATATCCCGGTTCTGGCTGACGTACTCCGGTAGACCTGCGCCGCCCCTGTGCTGGTTGACGAAGTCGCCGGCCGGGTACCGCTCTGATTCCTCGTACTGCGTGACCCACAGTGCCTTGGTGGCGAACGCGGCCCGCTTGGCAATCGAAGACTCCGGGTCTGCCAACAGCTCCGGCAAACCCTCCGGAAACAGGCTGTACGCCACGGGTTCACCGACATGGTTCAACGAGTCCGGGTTGGAGATCCGCCAGATGCGCCCCTTCGAGTTATCTGCCGTGCGCGCGGCCTCGGACTCGGTGGCGAGCACCGTCCGTTTGCGGGAGAAGGCGTTGCCGCGCGGATTTTCCTCCGAGATGGGAACGCGCACCACCTCTTCCTCCTCCACCCGGTTGCCGCCGCCGTCGAGCGCCATATCCAGCCGGGCACAGAACAGGTGCTGATGGAACGGTGCCCCCAGCCCGGGGGCCATCTCTGAGCGGAAGCGGCCGTCATCCTGGTAGGCGCTGGTGAAGACGACGCCGGTGGCCTTCGCCTCGAATTCGATCGTTCCGTCCAGGTACAGGTACCAGTAGAAGCCGTAATCGTAGTTACCAACGGTGGTGAAGAAGGAGATCACCAGACGGCGGTTTCGGCGGGTGTAGGAGACCCCGCTCCACAGGTCGCTGTGCTTGGCGAGGACACCCCAGTCCTCCTCGTGAATGCAGATGCCGTTGCGGATCTCCCGCGGGTTGCCGAGCTCATCGGCGATGACCGGGCTCAGGTATGTGATCTCCCCCAGACAGTCACAGCCGAGCTCGAGCGAGTTGGCGTAGCGGCCCACCAGGTATTCGCCGGTGTCGAAATAGTTTTGCCAGGACCTCACCGGCGATGGATCGCCGTAGGGCACCACCATTTCGGCGATGGACGCCCGGTTGATGATGGGGCGGTTCCGGTCGCCGTCCCGAAAGGAGAGATTCTTCAGCACCACCCCCTCGCGGACATCGAAGCCCACGTCCAGGTTCCATTTCTCCCATTCCATGTGACTTCCGTCCATGGTGAAGCTCGGTCCCTCGGGCTGGGTGATGTTGATCGGCTTCTGCGTGGTCCGCATGGGACCAGTGACGTCAGGATCCGTGAAGTTTCCGTTGACCTCGGGGACCGGCACGTTCTCGATGTCGTAGACCTGGTCCACGGACCGGTTCGTGGTGTCCACGTAGGCCACCAGACCGTCGACGGGGTGGGCCCAGGCGCTGTCCTCCGGGAAGTCCTGAACGAACGCGAGGCCGCGCAGGATCCGGCGGCCGGACTCATCCGGGTACTCGAATACCCCAGCAGACAGAGGAGCTACACGCACGTTCGCCACGTCGAGCCCCCGACGTTCCAGCGCCGCCAGCCACTCCGAGTTGGTGGACAGCACTTCCTCGACAACCTCGAACTCCTCATCGAGTACGGGAAGTTCACCGGAAACCTTCGTGTCCAGAGTGGTAGTGGAGATGATGCTGGCGCTGGCGAGCGAAACGGTGACGTCCGTCGGGGCCTTCCCGCCGACGTCGTGCAGGAGAATCCGCACCAGCCGTTCGGTGTTCTCATCCTCCGTGGGCTGCGCGTCCAGGAGCCCAACATAGGCAAATCTGGTGCTATCTGAGACGAGACCTTTCTCGGTCAGGATGTTCCGCACTGCGGTGATTTCGGCCTCGTCGAGCATGGCGGAAGCTGTTCGGCTATTCGGGTGCGTGGCAGTCATGTGGTGCGTCCTTCGGGTTCAAACAACCAAAAAATGTAATCTTGCTCACATTTATTTTCTACGATTGTAGAACTATAGGCACACGTAGACTGGAGTCACAAGGAAAACAGCCGAAAACTTCTCAAAGGACCCTCCCCTCACGTGCCAAAAGTTGTCGATTACCCCACGAGACGGCTCGAACTAGTGCAAGTGACGTGGCGCATCATCGCCAGTAAGGGCCTCGACGGCGCCACGATGCGGGAAATTGCCAAAGAGGCTGGCTTCGCCAACGGCGCGCTCAAACCGTATTTCAGCAACAAGGACGAGCTGCTGACGTACGCTTTCCAGCACGTTTTCGACCAGACCAACAAGCGCGCATCCATCAGCACCCGCGGCCTCAAGGGGCTCGCCGCCCTGCGTGCGTTCTGCCACGAGGTGTTACCGCTCGACGACGAACGGCGCCTTGAGGCGCGGATCGTGATCCCTTTCTGGCAGCGGGCCCTCACGGATTCTGCGAAGTCCGCCATGCACGAACAGTCCATGACCGAATGGCGAAACCGTTTGCTGGGCTACCTCGCCGAAAGCCGCGAGCTCGGCGAACTCGGCACCACGATTGAGGACCACCACATCACCAGCCACCTGATGTCCATGACCATGGGCGCGCAGATCCTGGCCGTCGTCTTCGTCGAAGAGGACTCCGGGCAGAAACAGATCCGGGAACTCGACGCATACCTGGACCTGCTGAAGGCTGGCTGAGCGGCCGTTCACCGCCCAACGCGCCCGCACTTATTGTTGGAATAGGGCCATTTCCGCCGCTATTCCAACAATAACTGCGCCCGGATCCGGCGGGACGGCCTCCCGTGGGTGCAGACAGATCCGCTGGACCAGGCCCCCTCGGTTATTGTCCCGTTGTCTCGCTCAGGTCCACGCCCTTGGTTTCGCGCAGTGTCAGTGCGGTAGCTACGCCAATGCACAGCAGCACCACGGTGTAGATTCCGAACACTGTGTTGCCTACCTCCCCGAACCAGGTACCCATTGCTGCCTGCAGGTAGGCCGCGGTGCCACCGAATGCTGCTACGCAGAGAGCGTAGGGAATGGCGACGCCAACGGTCCGAATTGAGGTTGGGAACAGTTCAGCGTAGACAGCGGGAACAATAGCGGCAGATGCTGCGATGAATACGAGCATCAGTGACATGGCAACAGCCAGCTGGACCGCTGAATCCTGCACCAGCCAGGTGGCGGGGAAGAACATTGCGGCTGATCCGAGCCCGCTGATGACCAGTACTGGTTTGCGTCCAATCCGGTCCGAGAGCCTGCCCCACAGCGGCAGCGCAATCAGGAAGACCAGGTTCGCCACAACACCGGCCCACAGTGCTCCAGCTGCTTCAATACCGAGAGTGTTGATGGCGTAGGCGGGGGTGGCAACGCCCCAGACGTAGTAGACCACGGTCAGTCCTACTGTCAGGCCGATGACCTTCGTTGCCTGACGCCAGTTCCTGCGCAGCTGCGTGAACATTCCGACGACGACGGCGTCCTGTTCTGGCGCGACCTTTGCATCCTCGAATACTTCGGATTCTTCCAGTTTTGAACGCATGTACAGGGCGAAGAGGCCGATCACAGCACCGATCAGGAATGGGATTCGCCAGCCAAAGGAGGACATCTGCTCTTCGCTGAGCATGGTGGAAAGAACTGCTCCGATGAGCGTCCCGACCATGATGCCGATCGTTCCTGAGAAGTAGATCAGCGACGCCCACAACCCGCGGCGCTGGGGCGGCGCCATCTCGGACAGGTACGTTTGGGCGCTTGGTAGTTCGCCGCCGTGGGCCAGACCCTGCACGAGGCGGGCGATCAGGAGGATCACTGACGCCCATGAACCGATCGCCTCATATGTTGGAGTCAGCGCGATGATCAGCGATCCGATCGATGCGAGTAGGACGCAGAGGACCAGCGACGTCTTCCGGCCGAGCTTGTCCCCAACCCACCCGAAGAAAAACCCACCCAGTGGCCGTGCGGCAAAGCCGACGGCGAAAATTGCGAGGGTGGCCAGGAACGCCGAAGCTGGGTCCTCTTTACTGAACAACTGGGTGGAGATGAAGGAAGCGAACGTCGCGTAAATGGCCCAGTCGAACCATTCCGCAGCGTTACCTGTCCCAGTCGCGACCAGGGTACGGCGAACATTGGCGCGGCTCTGGCCGGTGCTGGAGTGCTGGAGCCCTCCTTCTTCAAGGTTGGGTGTCGAAGGAACAGTGGGTTCGCTGGTTTTCATACTGACTCCTTGGAAAGACGTTCGATAGCTAGTCGTGCGTAGAGGGCGCTGCCGTCCGCAAGGACGGCGTCGTCAAAGACGGCATACGCAGAGTGGTTGAAGGCGGCGGAGGCGTGATCGGTACCGTCAGGTACGGCTGAGAGGAACAGGAACGCTCCGGGGACTTCCTCGAGGACCCGGGAGAAGTCCTCTGAACCGGCCAGGGGGTTCGGCATGGCCAGATAGCGTTCGTTCCCGAAGAGTTCCTGGACGGCGTCGCACGCAAATCGGGACTCTGCAACATCGTTGATGGTCACGGGGTATTCATCCTGATAATCAACGTCCACCTGGACACCGTGTGCTGCAGCGATACCGTGCAGCAGTTGCGGGATCGCGGAGTGTAAGCGTTCCTTGGCGGCGCTCGAATAGGAGCGGATTGTTGCCTCAAATCGGGCGGATTCCGGGATGATGTTCCGTTTGGTGCCGGCCTGCAGGACTCCGACCGTCAGGACGATGGGGTCGAAAATGTCGAATTGGCGCGTCACCATTGATTGGAGCGCCATGACCATTTCCGCGGCTACGGTCACCGGGTCCTTGGCCATGAAGGGAGCCGATCCATGGCCACCAACCCCCTTGACGGTAACGGTCAGGCCGTCTGAGGCGCTCATGATTGCTCCTTCGCGAGACATGAACGTTCCCCCCGGGGCCAATGCACTCGCCACGTGAAGCCCGTACGCTGCGTCGGGCCGCCTTCCCGCGGCGTCAAGCACGCCTTCCCGTATCATCACGCTGGCGCCGTCGAAACCTTCCTCACCTGGTTGGAACATCAACACAACGTCACCCTGGAGCTGATGCTGGCGTTCGGAGAGCAACGTTGCGGCACCGGCCAACATGGCGGTGTGGAGATCATGGCCACAGGCATGCATGGCCCCGTCCACCTGGGAGGTGTAGTCCACTCCCGTCTGTTCCTGCACGGGCAGGGCGTCCATATCCCCACGGAGCAGGACCACGGGAGCCGCTTCCGCCGACGCCGGCCTGCCGCCTCCGCGCAGCACCGCAGTCACGGACGTCGTCTCGGTCCCTGTGCTCACTTCATAGCCGAGCCCATCGAGCCAGCGCAGAACCTTCTCCTGAGTGCGGGGCAGGTCCAAGCCGATTTCGGGCTCCCTGTGGAGTCTGTGACGCAGGTCCGCGATATCTCCCTGCAGGGCGTGGGCATCCTGCAGCAACGAGGACGTAAGATCTGCTGAGCTGGTCATGGAGTTGAGAGCCTTTCCGTAAATTGTGTTCCACACACATCATGAGGTGACGCCCGTCACATAGACTCAGAAATTAGGAAAGTTGCATTTTCCACGTGTAGAACCGGGAAAGCGTGCGGAAGGAATGATGGAGTTACCACTGGAGGACCTGGAACTCGTTCACGCGCTGCAAATTGCCCCCCGCGCTAGCTGGAGCGAACTTGGTGGCATCCTCGGACGCCATCCATCAACGCTGTCCAGCCGTTGGGATAGTTTGCGGAGCCGCGGTCTCGCCTGGGTCACAGGCCACCTGGCTGGTGGTCCCGAACAGTCATGTCTGGCGTTTGTCGGCGTCGAATGTGACCCCGAGGCACTGACGGACACGTCGAATGCGCTGTGTTCCATCCCCGAGGTCACCACCATTGACGAAGCAACCCGCTCCTGGGACCTGCGTCTGACCACACTGAGCACAGACTGGCACCACCTCGCCGGACGGGTCCTTCCGCAGATCAGGGCCACCAAGGGCGTGCTACGCACTCAACTCATGGTGTGTACACGGCTATACGCCCTCGGAAACAATTGGCGCCTGGACGTGCTCAGCGCAGCACAGCAGCGGCAACTTAACACACTGCGCCTGCCGGCGATAACGTCCGCTCCGAGCCAGCCGCCCAGTCATTTCGCAGACATGCTGCCAACACTGAACCGTAACGGCAGGGCGACGGCGTCCGAGCTCGGCCAAGCACTGGGTATCCATCCCTCCACAGCAGGAAGGCAATTGAGATCTGCCGTAGCCTCCGGCCTGCTCACCTTCCGCTGTGAGCTCGCACAGGAATACTCCGGCTACCCCATCGCATGCCAGTGGTACGCACGGCTTCCACCCAGCTCACTCGACGCCGCTGTTGAGTTTTTACGTTGCTACCGAACCCTTCGACTCTGTGCCAGCATCAGTGGGGACGCGAATTTCACCTTCTATTTGTGGCTTCGCACACCAGCTGATATTGCAGATGTGGAGGAGAGCCTGCAAGCGGCTGTGCCTGAGATCCAGATCATGGAATCGAATGTCGGCGTACGCACTCACAAGCGCCTGGGCTGGGTTCTCCGCGAGGATTCAAGCAGCACCGGGGAGGTCATCGTTTAGCTGTAACGGACCGTCAGCTGACCTTCAGCTCACCCATCCTGCCCCAACCGTCGGCGTCGAGCTTTTCGCTGATGATGTGCGGTGTTTCCACCAAGGCCTGCGGCATGGCATCCATGGCCTTGCTGAAGTGTTCGCTGTTCACATGCGCCTCTGCGGCGTCATCCTGGAACGCCTCGACCAGTACAAACTCGTTGGGGTTCTCAACGCTGCGCGACCAGTCGAACCACAGGTTCCCCGGTTCCTGGCGTGTTGCCTCCGTGAAGTCCCGGGTCAGGTCCAGCCACTTTTCTGACCAGTCGGGTTTGACGTTGAATTTCACCACAATGAAGATCATGACCCCATTCAATCACTGATAGTCAGAGCTCTGGCCGTCGCCAGCCAGAATGCTCCGATTGCTACGCAGGTGCAGGGATGACAACAATTCCCCATCGGGAGCTGCGGAACAACAGCAGCAGCATTCTTGAGCGGGTGAAGAACGGTGAGACCATCAACGTCACGAACAATGGGGACGTTGCGGCAACATTGATCCCGCCATCGGTCTCCATTTTCGAAGCTCTGTTGCTTTCGGGGCAGGTCCGGCCAGCAACCGGTGCGGCCGTTGATTTCCGCGTCCTGCCGCGGAGTTCCCAGGAGGATTCGACGGCGGACATCCTCGCCGATCTGCGTGGCGATCGTTGATTATCTACATCGACACGTCGGCCGGCCTGAAGCTGGTAGTGAGGAATCTGAGTCAGCCGCCCTTGCCGATAATCTGTCCACGGCAGCATCAGAGGGGCATACCCTCGTTGCGTCGATGTTGCTTCACACGGAAATGCACTGCGCGGCAAGGCGGCGGTGGGAACAGTCCCGGCGAGTTGATCAATACCGTGCTGAGCGGCATCAACCTTGTCGACGTGGCCCGCAGTGACTTGATATACGCGGCTGCCATGCCCCACCAGCCCAGAAGCGGGGGCGCTATCCACTTGGCCACAGCGATTAGATTGCAGGCTCAGTCCATCGTCCTCTAAGACAGTGAGCTCATAGCGACAGCAACCGACGCCGGACTGTCCACAGAATCGCCGGGTCTCGCGAGCTAGATCTTTTGGCTCTTGCGAATGGGGCGGCGGGCTGCCAACGGGCCCGTACTTACTGTTGGAATAGGGCCAATTTTCCTACTATTCCACCAATAAGTTTTCCTACTATTCCACCAATAAGTGCGGGCTAATCAGCGTGGCTGCGCTTCAGCTCGCGGTGGAATCGAACCCGAGCGTCACTACAGCATTTTCCACGAATCCTGGAAGCATCACGCTGGCAAACTCTTCAAAGCCTGGGCCGAACCATCCCCGCCGCTCCGCGCTAATCAGCCCTATTAATCCTGTCCATACGAAAACGGCGGCCTGGACCTGCGATTCCGTCAAGCCCGGGACCAGCGGGGCCGTCGCATCACTCAACATGGGATAGGAACCGGAAATTGTACGAGGAAGTCCCTGCGCCGCCAGCACAAGGATCTCCCGAATTACCGCAACACCCGGGTCATCCTCCTCTGGAACCCGCGGCACCTTAAAGTCGGGGACGGGTGTTCCGTATAGCAAATCCCACTCTGCATGGTGAAGTCGCGACCAATTGAGCATGGCCTCGCACAGGACACCCAAACGCAACCCCGGGCTTTCGGGGGCCATCTCCAGCGCGCCCCTCACATGCTTGGCAAGATGTTCGAACTGCTGCCGGATGAGCAGCGTCAGTAGCTCATCTCGGCTAGCAACGTAGCGGTAGATACCGGACGAGACCATTCCAATCTCCCGGGCAATAGCGCGAAGCGACAACGCGGCCGGACCCTGTTTTTCCAACGAGTTCTGTGCTGATTCCAGGATCTGGTCCATGATTTTCTGACGGGATCGGGCACGCATAGACATAAGCCCATTCTGGCAGGGAAAACCAGAACACTAGGGTCAGCAAAACTCCGAGAGCACTGCTCTTGCATTCGCTTGACTCACATCCTACGATGAGAGCACTGCTCTCGAAAGGAATGTTTGATGAAAATTCTCGTGACTGGCGCCGGCCAGATCGCCCAAGCCCTCGTCACCGAACTCATAGCTCACGGGCACACGGCCTCGGTCGTGTCACGCTCCAGAAAGGCGTGGATGAATTCCCACCCTGTCGAATTCATCATGGGGGACGTTCTGACGCTCGACTCGCTGGATCGTCTGGTCAAGGAAGCCGACGCCGTCGTGCACACCATCCACGCGCCCTACTATCCTGATGCGTGGCGTGCCGAGCTACCACAGAGAGAAATCCGCATCATGGATGCCGCTGCGAGAGCCGCAGTTCCGGTCATTTTTCCAGAATCCGTCTACGCCTTTGGTGTGAAGGCGCGCAACCTGCGCGAGGATGACCTACCGGCACCCACCACACCCTTGGGGCAGATCCGTGCTGAGCTCCTGTCCGCTCGACAGGCACACAGTGCGAGGACGGCTTCCGTGGTGGCGTCCGACCTCTATGGTCCGACGGCGAACGCGGGCTCGGTTCTGGAGACCATACTCCTGTCTCCACTGCGTGCTGGCAAGCGAGGGTATGGGATCGCGTCAGTCGATCAGCCTCACGCCTTCACCTACCTTCCGGATTATGCGCGTGCTATTCGAACCGTCACGGAAGGGATGGCTGGATCGGACAACACCAAGTGGAACGACGAAGTTATCCTCGCGCCGAGCCAGGATCCACTCACACTCCGGGAAATCTCACGTATGGCAAGCGATGTGCTGCGCATACCGAGCCTCAAGGACCCCATAGTCGTTCCGGTATGGGCGCTTTATCTGGGAGGGCTGCTCAGCAAACAGACGCGGAGCATCGCTCAGCAGTCGTATCTCTTCAGCAGCCCGGTCATAATGCAGCCGGGCCAACTTGGGATGCTTGGGCTATCACCTACGCCTTGGGCTGTGAGTCTACCGGCGGTTTTGGCACAACAAACCCCACCGAGCATCACCAACCGGGAAGAGTTGACACCCGACGCCGAACTGTCAACAGAATCGCCGGGTCTCGCCAACTAGATCCTTTGGCTCTTGCCGATGGGGCGGCCGGCCGCCAACGCGCCCCGTAGCAGCGGCTGCGGTTCAGCTCTCAGATTGTTTCGCACTTCTGTCTGCTGATATACCTCCCACAATAATTATTCCTATAACGATTAGGAAGCCTGCCACGGCGACAATGTCGAGAACGCCTGTGGGTTGCGCGGTAAGAATCAGCACCCCCAAGACGGCTGCAAACAACACAGAAACGATAGTTCCGGCACTTAGATATGGCGCCATGACTTCATGCGCTACCCTCCACGCCCTCTGGCTCTTGAGCGTGTTCTTCGTGCGGACACCGATACTATGATTCGGCGTCAACCACCCTGATCTGATTCCCCGATACACCGCGAGAAGAGTTAGAGCGAGGATTGCATATCCGGCTATGGGTGCCGTGTACTCCATGTTGCTCCCTGTATTCAACGTCAACGGCTCCGTCCCTCAATGCTTCTGCCCTTATGCGGAGTCAGCAGCCCCAGGCATCAGGGTTTTCGTCGCAGGTCCCAGAGACGAGCCTGGATTCGGATCGCCACACGCTCATAGTCGCGGGTTCTGATGCCACCTGCGCCTGACCACGAATGGCCTGCCATGGACCGCCTTCCACGGAGAACTCGCCACGGAAAAAAGTGGTGAGCTGCACGTTGTAGTCGCCCGTTTCCTGATAGGCGTAGCTCGTGAACGTTTCCTCACCCAAGTCCGAATCATGAAGTGCCACCCCTGATTCCGGCATCGGGCCGCGCGTATTGCCGTCACCGTAATTCCATGTGTAACTCACCGGAGTGGCACGAACTTCGACGGCTTTATTCAGCAGTGTGATGTTGAATGTCTGGGTTTCCACATCCGCGTAGAAATTGTTGTTGGCGCGGATGAGCGTATGCGGACGCGGCTGAACTCCGATCTTCGCCGAGATAATGCCGAGCCGCTGAAAGTCCTCCAGAGTGACGACAGGGTCCTCTTCCGGACGCGGCAACTGAGGATCGTTCGGGCCGACGCAGCGTGGACCACCAATGGGTCTTGCCGTACGGGGATCTTGATCGGGCTTGTTCAAAATCCGCCACGTTTGGACGAGGCTTTCATCTGGCCCGCATTGGGGTGCGGCTTCCATGCATACGAAATCAACGTTTCCGGCGAGATCGGTACAGCCAGATTCCTCCCAGTAGCGGTATTGAGACGCGCCGCCGTCAGGAACGATTACCGGGATGATGTCTGGTTGCCCAGTGTCGGGAATCGGAACGACTGGACCACCGGGCACAGGGGGACAGCCTTGGCCTCCAATACCAACGTTCTGTCCTTTCGCGCTGCCTTCAAACGTTTCACACTGCCCGTTATCTGCAGCTGCAAGCTGCGGGAACGCACCGACCAGAAGAATTGGCAGCGCAGCTAGGAAGACTTGGGACCTTCGAAGGGTGAAGCTGGAGATCATTTCTGCTCCTCGTTGCTCCCCAAGTCCACGACCAGCCAGCCAGAGTCAGTGGGCTTAAGGACGATCTGCCAGCGTAGGTCTTCTGAAACGGGGAATGACTTTCCCTTGGTCCGCTTGGACTCGTAGTTCTGGAGCGCATCCTGCCCAAACTTGATCTGGCCCCAAATATATCCTTGCGGATCCTTCAGCATGTTGGTGTAGACCAAGTCGAGCTTCCAGTCACCTCCAACCATCCAACTTTCAGCCGTTCGGTTGTGTTCGGCTGTCCGCAGGATGTTCTGGCAAGTGTTGCAGTTCCGGTTTGTGTAGGGCTGTATCTCATCAATCCGTCGTGACTCTGCGGTGTAATTCACTAGCTCGAAGTAGTACTTTACAAATGCTTCGAACCCCGCCTCGGTGTGCTCCTTCGCCACGGCAGGCATCTCCGGCACGGGGACGTTCTCGGCCGGGCCGTCAGCGGACGCTGGCTTGTAGGAGGGAGTGGGTGTCGGAGTAGGTGACGGCGTCTTGGACGCTTCGCTCGAAGGAGCGGCTGAGTTACTGGAGTCACCACCAGGAGAGCCAGCGCACCCAGCAACCACAAGCAGAGTGCAGGCTGCGAGAGCGATAGTTTTGAGCGCGCGGGAATTCTTGACAGAGGCGTAAGTCATAGAAGGTCCTGAGGTAGGTGAGAACGAGCGTTATCGGCATAGATCAGTGACTACAGTACCCAAGAACCGCCCCTAGCATTCAAGGTTATCCACAACGTAACCGGCATCAATCACTGCTCGATCGCACCGACACATGACTACCTCCGCGACGCCTGACGATGATGCCCCCGCACTTATTGTTGGAATAGGGCCATTTCCCCGGCTATTCCAACAACAAGTGCGGACGGATCCGGCGGGAGCAGGATGCGGGTCCACAAGGAGCAGAGGCGGGCCCGGCCAGCCCAGCCCGCCCGGGCAAAGGAATAGAGCACCTCTCCCACCGGTTGCCATCAGTGAAAAGATCTTCGCAGTCCGATGAAAGGGCACTTCCTTGAAGCTGTACTCCCCCATGACCCTCGGTGGCCTTGAGCTGCCTAACCGGATTATCATGGCGCCGCTGACGCGTTGCCGCTCAGGCGAGGACGGTGTCCCGAACCCCTTGAACGTTGAGCATTATGCGCAGCGTGCGTCGTTAGGGTTGCTGGTCACTGAGGGCACCTACCCGAGCAAAGCCGGACAGGGATTTCCGGGCCAGCCGGGTTTGGTCACTGAGGAACAGATCGCCGGGTGGCGGAACGTTGCTGATGCGGTGCACGACGCCGGTGGTCGGGTCTTCGCGCAGGTCATGCACGCAGGGCGCGTCACACACCCCGACACGAATGGCGGACATCAGGTTGTGGCGCCCAGCGCGATCGCCATCGAAGGCCAGACACGCACCTACAACGGTAAGCAACCGTTCCCGGCCCCCCACGCCCTCACTGAAGAGGAACTGCCAGGCATTATCGAGGAGTTCGTCCAGGGCTCGCGAAATGCTATCGAAGCCGGCCTGGACGGCGTCGAGCTCCACGGTGCCAACGGGTACCTGCTCCATGAATTCCTCTCGGCCAGCACCAACGTGCGCGACGACGGCTACGGCGGCTCACCCCAGAACAGGGCGCGTTTCGTAGCGGAAGTGGTCAAAGCCGTTGCTGAAGCCATCGGAGCCGACCGCGTGGGACTGCGTATCTCCCCAGAACACAACGTCCAAAGCACGCTCGAACTCGACGACGCCGATGTACACGAAACGTACGGTGCCCTGATCGACGCCATCGCACCACTGAACCTCGCGTACCTGAGCATCCTCTTCGAACAGCCATCAGCGCACCTCGTACAGGACCTGCGTCAGCGCTTCGGAGGGCCCGTCATGCTCAACAGCGGATTTAGTGTCATCACCAACCGGGAAGAAGCACTTGCCATCCTTGACGACGGACTGGCTGACGCGGTCGTCGTCGGCCGTGCCGCCATCGCCAACCCGGACCTCGCCCGCCGCTGGCAGGAAAACCTGCCACTGAACACACCCGATCCCTCCACCTTCTATACCCCGGGGGCTGTCGGTTACACCGACTATCCGGCGCTCTAGAGATGACGGTACCCCCGGAAATCACCGGGGGTACCTTCATTTTCGGGCCGCTGCTGGGATACTGGGTACAGGCCGTGACAGCAGGCAAAGGAAGGTCCGCAATGACGCGCAGCAATCCTCCCGTGGAGGACGTCGACGAGAACAGCCCCGAAGTCAGTGAACCGAAGGACTGGGCAGCTGGTGTTCCCGGCGTCGTCCATTCCATGCAGCCCGCCATTAAACACATGGGTGTTGAACGCAGCGGGAAGACACTGCTGGCGCTGAACCAGAAAGACGGTTACGACTGCCCGAGTTGCGCCTGGCCGGATCCTGACCATCGCAAGACGTTCGAGTTCTGCGAAAACGGGGCCAAGGCGGTCACGTGGGAGGCAACGCCCGTCATCGTTTCATCCGAGTTCTGGGCCGAACACCCTGTGAGCGATCTGCTGACCCGGAGCGAATACTGGCTGGGCATGCAGGGCAGACTCACCGAGCCCGTCTACAAACCAGCTGGCGAAGATCACTACCAACCGGTCAGCTGGGACAAGGCGTTCACGATCATCGCGGACAAACTCAACAGCCTCGAATCCCCCAACCAGTCCGCTTTCTACACCAGCGGCCGCACCTCCAACGAAGCCGCGTTCGCATACCAGTTGTTCGTCCGGGCGTTTGGCACCAACAACCTGCCCGACTGCTCCAACATGTGCCACGAATCCTCTGGCTGGGCCATGGGACAGACCATCGGTGTCGGCAAGGCCACCGTCACCTATAACGACTTCGCGCAAGCGGACCTGATCATCCTCATGGGCCAGAACCCCGGCACCAACCATCCCAGAATGCTCACCGCGCTCGAAGAAGCGAAGGACGCCGGCGCGGAAATAGTGGCCATCAACCCCCTGCCCGAGGCCGGGCTGAAACGCTACAAGAACCCGCAACGCGTCAGCGGCGTCGTCGGCCGCGGCACAGAGATGGCAGACCAGTTCCTGCAGATCCGCCTCAGCGGCGACATGGCACTCATGCAGGCCATCTCCAAACGGGTGCTCGACGCCGAAGCCACCAACCCCGGCACCGTTCTGGACCACGAATTCATCGAACAACACTGCCAGGGACTCGAGGACCTCCGCGCCCATCTATCCCACCTCGACGAAGCCGACGTACTCGCAGCCACCGGACTGACGAGCAACGAAATCGACGAACTCGCAGCCCGCTACCTTCGCGCGGACAAGGTCATCATCACCTGGGCCATGGGCATCACCCAGCAGAAAAAGGGCGTCGCCACCATCAAGGAGATCATCAACCTCCTGCTCCTGCGCGGCAACATCGGCAAACCCGGCGCCGGCGCGTCGCCCATTCGCGGTCACAGCAACGTTCAGGGCGACCGCACTATGGGTATCTGGGAACAGATGCCGCCCAGCTTCCTCGACGCCATCGAGCGCGAGTTCGGTTTCGATCCGCCCCGCGAGCACGGCGTCGACGCCGTGGAAACCATCCGCAGAATGCGCGACGGCGACATCAAGGTCTTCACCGCACTCGGCGGTAACCTCGTGGGTGCCATATCCGACACAACCACCGCCGAGGCTGCCATGAGTAGCCTCGACATGACGGTACAGGTCTCCACCAAGCTCAACCGGTCACACGCCGTCGTCGGGCGTGAAGCCTTGATCCTGCCCACCATGGGCCGCACGGAAATCGACCGTCAGGCCAGCGGAACACAGTTCGTTTCGGTGGAGGACACGGTCTGCGCCGTCCATCCCTCCTGGGGCAAAGTTGAACCGCTCTCGGAAAACCTGCTCTCGGAAGTCGCGATCGTCAGCCGGCTCGCCCGTGCAGTTCTGGGCGACAAGGTCAACGTGGACTGGGCCGGTTTCGAGAACAACTACGACCTCATCCGGGAACACATCTCCCACGTGGTGGACGGCTGCGAGAACTACAACGAGCGGATCCGGCAGGAAGGCGGGTTCGTTCTGCCCAATGGTCCGCGCGATTCCCGGACGTTCAACACCCCCACCGGCAAGGCCATGCTGACGGTCAACGCGCTGGAGCATGTGGAAAGGCCCGCGGGCACCCTGATCCTGCAGACCCTCCGCTCGCACGACCAGTTCAACACGACCATCTACGGGCACAATGACCGGTATCGGGGCATCCGTAACGGGCGGCATGTGGTGTTTGTGAGCCCGCAGGACATTGCCGAGCTCGGGCTGGAAGACGGCCAACTCGTGGACGTGCACGGCGAATACCACGACGGCGTCGACCGCGTCCTGCGCGGATACCGCCTGGTGTCCTACCCCACCCCGCATGGTTGCGCTGCCGCCTACTATCCGGAGGCCAACGCGCTGGTCCCCCTGGACGAAGTGGCCGAGGGCAGCAACACACCGATTTCGAAGGCAGTCATGGTGCGGTTGGAGCCCGCTGCCGCCGTCTGACCGGTGGTGCTGGACCCGTGGTGCTGGGCCGGTGCTGCCGTGGCCGGGTCACTGTCCGGTCTTGGTCCAGCCGTTCTTGTCCGGACCATCGGCTACGCCCTTGCGGCACACCTGCATGACGACGTCGGCCGCCGACTCCACGGCCTCTCCGGAACCTTTGCGGCCACGGGTGTCCTTGTTACCAGCTGCGTAACCGATCAGGAACGCGCTGACAGTGCCCGCCGACGGGGATACGGCGTCGGCTGTGTCGCGGGCCACCTGCACAATCCTCTCGTGGTCGATCTCGAGGTCAAGGATCTGCAGTGCCTGCGTGAGCTGACGGCTCCACTCGTTGAGGGTGCGGGCTTCGTCGCTGAGATCGGTCATGGCTACTCCTTAGTCAGGTGTGTGACTATAAGGAATACCACACCTGCCGAAGTCAGGGTTTGTCCGCGAGATCACCCTTTGTAAGGGGTGATCTCGCGGACAAAGGGTGATCTCGTGGAAGGGTTAGCGGCTGATCTGGGACAGCAGCTCGTAGGAGCGCAGCCGCGCCTCGATCGTGGACGCCTGCGTGGCAACAATCAGCTCGTCCGCGTCTGCGTACTCGGTGAACCAGTCCAGGTAGCTGCGAACTTCCGACGGCGTTCCCACCGCGGAATACTTCACCATCTGCATGAGGTTCTGCCCGGCCGGAGATTCGAGCAGCATGTCCGTTTCCTCCGGAGTGAACGTGCGTCCACGGCCCAGCATCTGCACCACCCGACGTCGGACCGCCTCGTCGAAATGCTGCTGCGCCTCTTCCGAGGATTCTGCGGCCATGACGTTCACGCCGGCGATAACGTAGGGTGCCTCCAGTTGCTCGGAGGGCTGGAAGTCGCGGCGATAAATGCGCACGGCATCCTGCAGGGCCTGCGGTGCAAAGTGCGACGCAAACGAGTACGGGAGTCCTAGAGCAGCGGCGAGCTGGGCTCCGAAAACGGACGAGCCCAGGATGTACAGCGGCACGTTCGTCCCGTAGCCGGGCGTGGCGTTGACTCCCTGGATGCGCGTATTGCCGGTCAGGTATCCCTGCAGCTCCTGCACATCCTGGGGAAAGCTCTCTGCAGACATCGGGTCGCGGCGCAGTGCGCGCATCGTGTTCTGGTCACTACCCGGAGCGCGCCCCAGCCCGAGGTCGATCCGGCCCGGATGAAGGGTTTCCAGGGTTCCGAACTGCTCTGCGATGGTCAGCGGGGAATGGTTGGGCAGCATGACGCCGCCGGAGCCCAGACGGATGGAGGACGTGTTCGCGGCAACATGGGCGATGAGCACACTCGTGGCAGAGGACGCGATGGTGGGCATGTTGTGGTGCTCCGCGTACCAGATGCGCCGGTACCCCCACTTTTCGGCGTGCTGCGCCAGTTGCACGCTGGCCGCGAAACTCTCGGCGGCTGTTTCGCCCTCACCGATGGTTGCCAGATCAAGGATGGACAAGGGGGTGCTCATGCGGGGCCTTTCACTGCGGGCATTCGGGCAACCAGACGGTTGCCTGTGTTCACTAATGCGAACGACGACGGCGGCGCAGTTATTTCTCCTCGTCCTCCGCGTCCCAGAAGATGGTCCCGTTACCGCGTTGTTGAGCTCCTGCGGCCAGTGGGTGCTCGGTTATTTTTCCGTTCGGCATGAGGTGGCGGACGTCGGCGTCATATTTGAGGGTGAGGACGTCGGAGATGATGCGTCGGTGGCATCGCCACCACACGGTTTCGCTGCACATGATGGCTGTGGGTGTCTGGGCCGCGGTCTCAAGGAGCCCTGTGAGCCCGTCGTTGAATTCATGGGTTCTGGTGTAGGCGGAGTAGGCGCGGAACGCTTCGACCCGCCACCAGGTGTCTGGCTGGGGTTGGCCTGCGGGGATGTGTCTGCGTCCGCCAAGCTGCTCGGCCCATTCATAGCGGATTCCGGCGTCCTGTGGAATCCATTGTTCGAGTGCGTCTTTTCCCATTTCGGGGTGTTTGCGGCTGCCTGGATACCGGCGGACGTCGACCAGTGTTTGCACTCCAGCGTTCTGGAGGAGCTGGGTGAGCTCGTCTGGCGTGTACGTGCCGTGTCCGATGGTGAAGATCGTCAGTCCCATCACCCCAGTATGGTACTTAAACAAAAAACAGGACGGGAAATGAATCCCGTCCTGCTTTGAAGGCTCTAGAGCCAGTTACATCAGAAGACTATGCAATCTGGATGTTCGTGGCCTGAGGACCCTTGGGGCCCTGCTCGGTCTCGAAGGTGACCTTCTGGTTCTCGTCCAGTGAACGGAAGCCATTGGCGTTGATGGCGGAGTAGTGAGCGAAAACATCGGCACTTCCGTCATCGGGAGCAATGAAACCAAAGCCCTTTTCGGAGTTGAACCATTTCACGGTACCTGTTGCCATTTTTGAAACTACTTTCTGAAAAAATTGTTAAAACCCGCACTTCGCGGGCCTCAGTCGCGGCGTCTTTTCCCGCTTTTACAGAAAAGCGGCTCGACCCTTAGGTTTCGCCGCTTGAAATACAAAATGCGCAACACTACAACTGGCTTTGAGTCTACATGGATCACTGGGGCTGTGCCACCCCTTGCCCCAAGAAATATTGTGGGAGCCCTGCGCGAGCAGGCTGACGGGCAGACTGTCAGGGACGCGTGAGAGCATTTAAGCATGCCCGAAACCACCTTCCCGCTCGTCGATGTCAATGACATTGTGCGTGCTGTCGGCGGCGCCGCGTTCTACCGCGGACAGGTGTATGCCAAGGGTGGGGCCGTCGTCGGGCTGGACTGGGATGCGGCGGATCAGCGGCTCACGGCGAAGGTACAGGGCAATGATGACGTGCCCTACCGGGCCAACGTTCAGCTCGCACGCAAAGGCGGCGGCACGTATTCGATTGTGGACGGGCTGTGCACGTGCCCTGTCTCCTACGACTGCAAGCATGTGGCCGCCGCCGTCGTGCAGAGCAATATGACGCACATTTTCGACGGCCCGCAGATGGCCCGGCCGGTCGCGGCGGCCCCGTCCAGCTGGAAAGATTCCCTTAACGCGCTGCTGGGCAATGAGGGCAGTATCACAGCGCAAGACACAGCAAAGCAGCCCCGCATCACACCGATGGGTCTGCAGTTCGAACTACGTAGTGAATCCTCGGGCGCCACGTGGAGTTCGCGGTCTACCCGCCCCAGCCCGGATCGCAGACTCGGCGTGCGTCCTGTCGTGAAGAACGCTCGTGGCAACTGGGTCATGAATAGCCTCTCGTGGAAGAACATCGGGTTTCAGACGCGCGGCCTGCATCTCGACACGGACCAGCACCGCTGGTTCACCCAGTTCCCGGCGCTGCACCGGGACAACGGCAGCCGCTATTTCGGGCAGAACGACTCCTGGCTGTATCTGGACCATTTCTCGAACCCCCTCCTGTGGCAGTTGCTGCAGGAGGCGCTGCGGTTGGGCATCGAGTTTGTGGGCAGCAAGAAGAACGTGGAAGTTTTCGTTGGCGCCGAGGCCTCCCTCTGTCTGGATGCCACGCACGCAGAGGATGCCGTGAAGCTCTGCCCCGTTCTGGACATTGACGGCCGCCAGCATTCAGTGGACCTGGCGGGGACCATCGGCACACACGGCGTTTATGCGAGAACTGGTGACTGCATCGCCCTGGGCCCGGTGACCCGCGCGTTGACGGAGCAGGACAACAAGCTATTGCGGCAGAAGACGCCAGTCATCATTCCTGAGGCTGAGTCCGGGCTATTTCTGGAGACGTTCTATCCGCAGTTGAGGCAGAGTATCGGCATCATCAGTAGCGATGGCTCGGTGGATCTGCCCGAGATCAAGCCGCCGGTTCTGGTGGCTACCGCAACGTTTGAACCGGAGCACCGGCTGCGGCTGAGCTGGGACTGGGAATACGGAGAAGGCACGACGGCGGCCCGCCGGCCGTTGGAGGACGACGGCCGCGGCAACTATCGGGACCGGGCGGCGGAGGCTGAGTTACTGGCTGCTGCAGGAAAGGCGCTGCACGGACAAGTTGTTGCGGAGACCGTCTTTGAGGACATGGACGCGGCTGAGTTCACAGAGCAGCGGCTGCCGGCCATCGAAGCCGTGGACGGTGTTCGTGTGGACGTGGTGGGTGAGAAGCCGGACTACCGTGAGCTGACGGAGACCCCTGAGCTCACGGTGTCCACGGTGGAATCGGATCAGCCGGACTGGTTTGATCTCGGCGTCATGGTCACGGTTGGCGGGCACACCATTCCTTTTGACCACCTGTTCAGGGGCCTGGCCAAGGGCAAGAAGAAACTTCTGATGACGGATGGCTCGTATCTGTCACTCAAGCAGCCGGTCTTCGAGGAGCTTCACCGTCTCATTGATGAGGCGAAGGAGCTGCAGGAGTGGGAGGCCGGAACCAGAATCAGCAAGTACAACGCCAGCCTGTGGTCGGACTTCGAGGATCTGGCTGATGAAACGGTTGAAGCCCAGGATTGGCGTGCAACGGTTACTGGGTTGCTGCAGTTGGAGCAGGTGGAGCAGACGCCGCTGCCCGAGGGCGTTCACGCGAGCCTGAGACCGTATCAGCTGGCTGGTTTCAACTGGCTCGCTTTCTTGTGGGAGCACAATCTAGGGGGAATCCTTGCTGATGACATGGGTCTTGGGAAGACCCTGCAGACCCTGGCGCTGCTCGAGCACGTGCGTGCCACGTGCCCGAACCGGAAGCGTTTTCTTGTCGTCGCGCCGACGTCGGTGGTTCCCAACTGGGTTTCGGAGGCCAGGAAATTCACGCCCGGCCTGTCCGTCGTCGCACTGACGGACACCGAGGCTAAGGCCCGCCTGCCGTTGGCAGAACAGATAGGTGAGGCGGACGTCGTCATCACCTCCTATACGCTGTTCCGGCTGGACAGCCGTGCGTACACACAGCAGCACTGGGACGGGTTGATTCTGGATGAGGCCCAGTTCGTGAAGAACCGGGCTACGCGCGCCCATCAGTGCGCCAGGGATCTCAAGGCACCTTTCAAACTGGCCATCACCGGCACGCCGATGGAGAACAACCTCATGGAGTTGTGGTCCCTGTTGGCGATCGTGGCGCCGGGCCTCTTCCCGTCGGCCCGGAAGTTTACGGAGGACTATCAGCGGCCTATCGAGCGCCGCGGGAGCAACAAACTCCTGCAGCGTCTGCGGCGCCGGATTTCGCCGTTGATGATGCGTCGCACCAAGGAGGTTGTGGCCGCGGATCTGCCGGAGAAGCAGGAGCAGGAGCTCCATGTGGAGCTGGACCCGAAGCACCGCACCATCTATGACACATTTCTTCAACGCGAGCGGCAGAAACTTCTGGGCCTCCTGGAGGACTTTGACCGGAACAAGATCGCGGTGTTCCGGTCACTGACGCTGCTGCGGATGTTGAGCCTGGATGCGTCGCTGCTGGATGAGAAATATTCTGCGGTGCCGTCACGGAAAATTGAGGTCCTCTTTGAACACCTTGAGGACGTCGTGGCGGAGGGGCACAAGGCTCTCGTGTTCAGCCAGTTCACGTCCTTCCTGAAGAAGGTAGCGGCCCAGTTGGAGGCGCGCGGGATCCCGTATTGCTACCTGGATGGTTCCACCCGACGTCGCTCGGAGGTCATTGACCGGTTTAAGTCTGGGGAGGCGCCGGTCTTCCTCATCAGCCTCAAGGCAGGTGGATTCGGGCTGAATCTCACGGAAGCTGATTATTGTTTCCTGCTGGACCCGTGGTGGAACCCTGCCACCGAGGCACAGGCTGTGGACAGGACGCACCGGATCGGCCAGACCCGCAACGTGATGGTGTACCGCATGATCTCGGCTGGCACCATCGAGGAGAAAGTCATGGCCCTCAAAGGCAAGAAAGCGGACCTGTTCGCGTCGGTAATGAATGACGACGGCGTCTTCAGCTCCGCCATGACAGCGGACGATATTCGCGGGCTTCTTGGTGCCTAAACGCGGTCTGACTCTCAGCGGCCCTTTTTCGCCAAACCGGCCACCAGCGACGGCGGCATCAGCCTGGAGGCGAAGACGAGCGCCTTGTACTTCATGCTGGGAATCGAGACGGGTTTGCCTGCGGCCGCGTCACGCAACGCTTCGGACACCACCTGATCTGCGTTGAGCCACATCCAGGAGGGCACGGTTGCCTTGTCCACCTCCATGCGCTGGTGGAACTCGGTATGCACAAAGCCGGGGCACACGGCGGTGACGGTGATGCCCTTGCG
This sequence comes from uncultured Micrococcaceae bacterium, assembly GCA_947502645.1. Classification (GTDB taxonomy): domain Bacteria; phylum Actinomycetota; class Actinomycetes; order Actinomycetales; family Micrococcaceae; genus Arthrobacter_J. The sequence goes on from CANNAD010000003.1 coordinate 450,028, forward strand.
CCTGTAGGCGATGTTCGCCCAGCGGCTGAAGCTGATCATCGCAGCCTTGACCGCACCATAGGTGCCCCGCGGCGTGAAGCCCGCAACACTGGCGATGTTGATGATGTATCCGGATTTCCGCGCGAGCATCCCCTGCAGGACCGCATGGCTGAGAGTCAGCGGCACTTCAACGTGGATTTTCAGGTGGTTGAGCTCATCCTCGATCGGGCTATCGGCGAAGGTGGTCCGCAGCCCATAGCCAGCGTTGTTGATCAAAGTCGTAACGGGCCGGGCGCTGTCCCGCAACCGGGCCACTACCCGGGCCACGCCGTCGTCATCGTGCAGGTCCGCCGGGATTGTCTCAACCGTCACTCCGAAGCGGGAATGCAGGTCCGACGCCGATTCCTCCAACCGTTCGCGGGTCCGCGCCACCAGCACGAGGTTGGATCCCCGGGCTGCGAGCTGGGATGCGAATTCCGCGCCGAGGCCGGCCGTGGCGCCTGTGATCAAAATCGTTTCTGTCATGGTTGAACCTTTCCGTGCCGATGGCAGGAACGCAAGGAGCCGCACCAACGCAAAGGCCCGCCGTCGTACTGGTCAGTACAACGACGGGCCGTAGCCTTACCGGGAAGTTACTTGGTCAGACCGTCAACGTAGTCCTGGTTCTCGGAGATCCACTGGTCAACGATGGCGTCGTAGTCGTCGGTCTCTTCGCCACTGTTGAACATGGCGTTCTCCAGTGAGTAGAGCTTCTCGGAGTCCATCTTGAAGTTGGAGATCCACTCGGAGGCTTCAGGGAAGTCTTCCTTGAACGTGGAGCTGCCGTAGGAGTAGATGCTCTCCGCATCGCCGAGGGTACCCTCGGGATCCTTCAGGTCCTTAATGGCGAATTCGTCGTAGGCCCAGTGCGGACGCCACAGGGTAACTGCAACGTTCTCGCCGGAATCCAGCTTCGACTTCAGCTCGGAAAGCATAGCGGGGGTGGAGGACGTGATGTACTCCATGTCTTCAAGACCGTAGGTGGGGATGACCTTCTCGTTGGTAGCCTTCGTGAGGCCAGCACCGGCTTCGATGCCTACCAGTCGGTTGTCGAACTTGTCCGCGTTCTCGGCGAGCTCCTCCAGGGAGTCGATCGGCGCGTCCTCGTTGACCGCGATGGTCAGGACAGCTTCGTCATTCCAGGCACCGAGCTCGGTGACATCATCGCCGTAGTCCTCGAGGTAACTGGCGTGGGTCTGGGGCAGCCAGACATCCATGACGACGTCGTAATCCCCTCCGGCGAGACCGGTGAAGGCGGCGCCGGCGTCGGCATATTCAAGTTCAACCTCGTAGCCCTTGTCTTCGAGGATGGACTGCCACAGCTCTGACACGGCTTCGCCCTCAGGCCATCCGTTGAACACGCCGATGGTCATGGACTTGCTGGCCTCGGCTGACTCGGACCCGTTGTCCGAGCTCGCCGAATCGGATCCACCGCAGCCGGTCAGGGCGAGGGCTGAGATCATGCCCATTGCTGCGATTGACGTGAAGCGATTCTTCATGTGATTTCCTTTCGTTGGGCGGCCGACGCCGCCTGTTCAAACTTTTATGCGGTAGCGGTTTTCGCCCGTGATTTGCCGAGCGAGGCCGAGAGCCGGTCGAGGTAGATGGCCAGGATGACCACTGAGATTCCAGCTTCGAAGCCAAGTCCCATATCGATGCGCTGCAGCGCGCTCACCACTTCGCCGCCGAGCCCGCCAGCGCCGACCATTCCGGCGATGACCACCATGGACAGGGACAGCATGATGACCTGGTTGATGCCGGCCATGATGGTAGGCATGGCCAGCGGTACCTGGATCTGGCGGAGGATCCGCCAGGGCGAAGAGCCGAAGGCGTGTCCTGCCTCCACCACTTCCTTGTCCACGCCGCGGATTCCGAGTTCGGTGAACCGCACTCCTGGAGCCATGGCGAAGAGGATGGTCGCTACGATTCCGGGAACCACGCCAACTCCGAAGAGCGCGACGGCGGGAAGGAGATAGACGAATGCGGGCATGGTCTGGAGGAAATCCAGAACAGGCTTGAGCACTGCTGATACGCGCGACGACTTCGCAGCCCAGATGCCGAGCGGCACGCTGAGCAGTACTGCAATGAGGCCCGCGAACAGCACAAGCGCCAGAGACTCCATGGACGTCTCCCACTGGTCCACGCCGTAGATCAGCACCAGCCCGACGGCGGTACCCAACGCGAACTTCCAGTTGCGGACCGCCCAACCGATCGCGATCAAGACCAGCATGATCACGTAGAACGGCGGGGTCAGGAGAACCCATTCGATGCCTGAGTACGAGGCGTCGAAGATCATGGAAATGAATTCAAAGAGCGCCTCGAGGTTTTCCAGCACCCAGTCCACGCCTGCGTCCACCCAGTCCCCGAGGGGTATGCGGAATTCGTTCATCGTGCGGCCTCCCCGTCAGTAATCTGCGCATCCGGCTCCTGCTCGTCTTCAACGACGGTGAGCGGGCCCGTTGATGTGGAATTGCTCAGCGCTGAGAGGAGCGTTTCCTGCCCCAGCGAACCCACCACGTTGTCGTCACCATCAACGACGGCGAGCGGACGGTCGCTGTCCGCAGCGAGGCCGAAGATCTCCGAGAGCGGAGCATCTTCGCGGACGGAGGTTGCTCCCGGCACAGAGGCCGAACGGACGTCGTCGGGCGTGCTGTCCATGACGACGCCGGCGGTCAGTACCCGGGTGCGGTCCACGTCCTGGACGAACTGCTCCACGTAGTGATCCGCGGGGTGGGTGAGAATTTCGTCGGGGGTGCCTACCTGGACGATCCGACCGTCATGCATCATCGCGATTCTGTCACCGAGGAACATGGCCTCGTTGAGATCGTGGGTGATGAAGATGATGGTCTTGCCGAGCTCCTTCTGAAGGGTGACAAGCTGCTCCTGCATCTCGCGACGGATCAGCGGGTCGAGGGCGGAGAAGGCCTCGTCCATGAGCAGGATGTCAGTTTCAGCGGCGAGCGCACGGGCCAGGCCGACGCGCTGTTTCATCCCGCCGGATAGTTGGGAGGGGTATTTCTGGTCCCAGCCGTCCAGGCCTACGAGCTTGAGGACCTTCAGTGCGCGCTCTTCACGTTCGGCCTTGTCCACGCCCTGAACTTCCAGGGCGTAGGCGGCGTTGTTGAGCACGGTGCGGTGTGGCATGAGGGCGAAGTGCTGGAATACCATCGACACTTTTTCCTGCCGCAGCTTCCGCAGGTCCTTGTCCGAGATTCCGGTGAGGGGTGTTCCGGCGATGCTCACTGAGCCGCCCGTGGCGGGCAGTAGTCCGTTGAGCATACGGATCAGTGTGGATTTTCCGGAGCCGGAGAGTCCCATGACCACGAAGATTTCGCCCTTGCGCACCTCGAAGGAGGCGTCGATGACGGCGGCTGTCGTGGATTTACCCAGGTCTTTGCGGCTGGCTCCCGCGCGGAGTTTTCGGATCGCGTCGGTTGGCCGCCGTCCGAATACTTTGTACAGGCCTTCGGCCTTCACAACGATTGTCTCGTTCACTCGTACCCATCCGTGGGTCCCTGAAAACGAAATTTTGCACAGATCAGGGACGCTCACCATTGCTAGTCATCGAAGTCCCTCGCGGCCGCCGTCGATCCTCAGAAGTGAGGAGACGGGTGGATGTGGCGGCGAGGCACATGTCCATGTTCAGTGACCACACTAACAACGGCGTGTTCGCTCAGCGCTTAAAGGGTCTATGAATTTGCATCATTCGGCGACTCCTGAGCCGCTATAATCGCCCATTATCCGCGGGATGACGCGGATCAAGCTTAGTTACAGCTTCGTTATGGCGCGCCGGGACCGAAGACAGAAGACCCCACCAGAGGCTCAATGAGCGCGCGCTGCTCGGGTGAGACTCGGCGCACTCTCCCGGTCTCCCCCGAAACGAAGGCCAGAACCGTGGACGCTTTCAAGCATTCCTGCTCAGTGACACCATCGCGGACCCTGTAGTTGAGTTCCAGGGTGGCAGCCTTGAGCGAGCTGACCCACACTTCCACAATCACCGGAACGTTGCGGTACTCAAGCGGTGCCGCATAGCGGACACGGTGCTCAACGACGAGCGTCTGATCTCCGTCCGGGACAGTCGAAAAAAGCGGAACAGGAGGCGTGCTGCCTGGCATGCCCGTTCCGGCCGGTGCGCCGAATGTATGGACCCGGGCCTCCTCGAGGATCCGGACCACCTCCACATTGTTGACGTGACCATAGGCATCCATGTCGCCCCAGCGGAGGGGTATGCGGCACGTGATCACGTTCTCAGACTTCATCTCGCTCACACCGAATGCCGTTCGTCGACGCCGAGCACCCTGGACAGGTAGGGGTTCACAAAAAGTCCTTCCGGATCGACGGCGGCCCGCTGCTTCCGGAACGCCCCGAACTGTGGGTAGAGCTGCTGGAAGTCCGTAGATGTACGCGTATGAAGCTTGCCCCAGTGCGGCCGTCCGCCGTGACTGACAAAGATGTTCTCGAGCGCACGGAAATACTCCTCATACGGTTCACATGAGTACCGGTGCACCGCAATGTACACGCTGGGCCGCTGATACGCGGTACTGAGCCAGACGTCGTCGGCTGCTGCCGTCCGGACCTCGAGAGGAAAGGATATCCGTCCCGGAAAACTCTCCACTGCACGGCACACCTCGCGGAAGACCTTGGGGAAGGCCTCCAGCGGCATGGCATATTCCATCTCATTGAAGCGAACCCGGCGGGGGCTGACAAAGACGTTCCGGGAAAGATCTGTGTAGGTGCGTGGGGAAACGGCGCGGGTAGCGAAGTTGTTCATCGCGGGAATCAGCCGGGGTGCGGCCGCGCCGAGCCGGCAGATCGCGCTCAGCGCACCATTGCCCAGCACTTCATCATTCAGGAGCTTCGACCAGCGGGGAATCGGCGTCAACGTCGTATCCATGGGAAGTCTGGTGTTGCTTTTGGTGAGCACGCTGCTGGTGTAGGGAAACCAGTAGAACTCAAGATGATCGGTGCTGCGTGACCGCTCCACGAAAGATTCGAGCACACTGTCCAGCGGTTCCAATGCCTCCTGGGCCTGCAGACAGAATAGGGGCACGCACTGCAGGGTGACCTCCAGAATCACGCCGATAGCACCCAGCCCTACCTGGGCCGCCCGGAACAGGTCCGGATGATCCTCGGTGGAGCACGTCACCAACTCCCCCGAAGCCAGCGCGAGCGTCAGTGACCTCACCTGCCCGCCGAAGCCCGTGAACGCCAGGCCTGTGCCGTGCGTGCCCGTGGATATGGCGCCAGCCAGGGACTGGTGGTCAATATCGCCCATATTCTCCAGCGCCAGACCGTACCGGGCCAGCAGCGGACCAACGTCACGCAGACGCGTTCCGCCCTTGATCGTTGCCCGGCAGCGGTCAAGGTCCACACTGATCACACCGCTGATATCATCCAGAGTCAGCTGGACGCCGTCGGTGGCGGCGATGTCGGAAAATGAATGCCCGGCGCCCATGACTTTGACCTTGTGACCGCGGCTCGAGGCGTCGGCCAGCACGTCCAGAATGCCATCGTACGACGACGGCGAGGCAACGCGCGCAGGCACCGAAGTCACGCCGCCGCTCCAGTTCTGCCAGCTTCTCTTCCTGCTCACAGGAACGCCTTTCCTTCGCCGCGGTAGGTGGGCCAGAGATCAACCACTTCCCCGCTGTCGATCACCGCATATTCGTTGAGATGCTCGGCCATTTCTCCACCCTTGGCGTGGCGAAAAAAGACTGGGTCGCCCAGCGACATGGTGTTGGCTGCCACACCGGAGAGCGGAGTCTGGACTTCTCCGGCCGCCTCGGTGGCGGCGTAGGACAACCCCTGCGGCCATGCGACGGTGGGCAGCCGGCTCTGGTCGGGTGGCCCCGAAGCGATCCAGCCTCCGCCCAGCACCGTGACGGTTCGGGGATTCGGCCGCCGCACGACGTCGAGCACAAAGAACTGGGCCGGACGTGGGCTGAACGCCGTGTAGTGGTCAAAGAGACCCGGGCCCATGAGGCCGGAGCCTGCCGCCATCTCTGTCACGGACGGATCCGCTGACGTTGATTCCAGGGATCCGGTTCCGCCGCCGTTGACGAACTCCAGGTCCGCGACCGCGCGTACGGCGTCCACCGCTTCGCCGCGGCGGGTGGCGATCTCTGTGGCGGAAAGCTTCTGCATCAGCCGGACTGCGAGCGCGCGGGGTGAACTTCCGGCGTTTCCCACTCCCGCGATCTGCCCCTCGTACGCCATCATTCCCACCAGGGAAAAGCCGGGCCTCCGGGCGATGGTGGTAGCCAGGCGCGCGGCATCGTCGGCGGTTCGAACAGGGCTGCGCAGTGCCCCGGCGCGCACTCCCCTGACGGGTTGGTACGCAGCGTCCAGCTCCACGCAGAGCCTCAGTTCCTGGTGGCCGGGAGCTGCTGCATCAATGAGGTCGAGTTGGTCCGCCGAGTCCACCATAAGAGTGATCGCTGACCGGGCGGCGTCGTCGTTCGCCAACTCCCGGAGCGCGGGACCGTTGGTGGTGGGGTAACCAACCACGATGTCGTCGCTAACGCCTTGCTGGTGGAGCCACAAGGCTTCGGGAAGTGTGTAGGCAAGGACGCCCTGATAGCCATCAAGCTGGATGGCGTTCTCAACGCTTCGACGGATACGCAACGATTTCGATGCCACCCGGATGGGCTTCCCGGCCGCCCGCAGACGCATCGATTCGGCGTTGGCCTGAAAAGCCGCAAGGTCAACCATTCCCAGTGGCCGCGAGGTGAGCCCAGCACCCTCCAGCGCGGCGCCGTAGGCATGAAATTGTTGGTGATCCATCGCTCCCGTCCCGTCTGGCAGCCCTGATGGGACGCTGTGACGCATCCCACTCTAGGCTACGGGGAAGTCAACAGAAACGCCGGGCTTCTCAGGTGCGCTGGACCTGAGCGAGGAGTTCCTCAAACGGGAGCGATTCCATGGGATCATTTTTGCTGGATGGCTTCTCCCCGAGGACGTCCCGGCTCAGCTCGAGGGCTGCCCGCTGCACGCGGTCTGCGAGCGCGGTTCCTTCGCCGCTGCCCCAGTCATCGGGTGCGGCGAAGACGGCCGTCGGCATGACGTGGGCCCGCAGGTAGGAGAACATGGGCCGCACTGCGTAGTCCATGACCATTGAGTGTCTGGCGCTTCCGCCAGTCATTCCGACGATGGTCGGCTTGCCTTCGAGAGCCTTGTTGTCGATGACGTCGAAGAAGGATTTGAAGAGTCCGCTGAATGACGCGGTGAAGACCGGGCCGACGGCGATGATTCCGTCTGCTTCGGTGACCTGATCGATGACGGCGGCAAGCGGGGGTGCGGCGAATCCGGTGACGAGGTTGTTGGCGATGTCCACGGCGTGGTCGCGGAGTTCGATGACGTCCAATTCGGCGTCCTGTCCCTGCAGCTGGAGTTCCTGGACGACGGCGGCTCCGAGCCTGTCGGCGAGCATCCGCGACGACGACGGCGTGCCGAGTCCTGCTGATATGGCCACTATTTTGCGGGCTGCCATCTGCTACCTCCATGTGTTTGATGCGTTTGCATACATAACCCAGAGGCAGGCCGCGATATTCCCCCGCCTGGGTGACGTAGATTGCACCTCTGCAACTTTGCAGTCATGCAACAACAGGTGCATAATAGTTGTGTGAGCGAACTACTTTCTACCTCCCTGAGGGACCGGAAACGAACCGAGACGTGGTCGGCAATCCACAATGCCGCCACCAACCTCACGCTGGCCAACGGCGGTCCCACGCAGGTGACCGTCGAAGACATCACCCAGCAGGCCAACGTCTCCCAGCGGACGTTCTTCAACTACTTCGCCACCAAGGAAGATGCCATCCTGGGCCTTCAGGAACCTGTCATCGAACAGCACGTCCGCGAACAGCTGGACCTCTCCACTAACGTCCTTGAACGTGTTTCGCACCTGCTGCTGACCGTCGGCCAGAGCACCTTCGCCGGGGACCGGGAAACGAGCCTCAGGTTCGAAGTCCTGGAAAAGTATCCCGAACTGATACACCGCAGGCTTTCGTACATCGCCAAGGTGGAAACGCTGGTCATCGACCTCGTCGAATCCCAGCTCGCGGCATCGCCACAATGGAATGCAGATTTCCCGGATATGCCTCCCGGTGAATCCGCACGGCTCATTGTTCTGATGGGCAGTGCCACCATGCGGTTCGCCATGCAGAGCAACAAACCCACGAGGAGCCGCGACGCACAGTTCGCCGCCCTCGACGACGCCACAACACTTCTTCGCAAGATCCTAAGGAAGGTCCAATGACCAGGACTGAAGCCGACCTCAACCGGCCCCCGGTAGAAACAGCCGCCAAGCCCGGAATCATCCTCCTCTTCGTGGGGCTGATGCTTTCGATGCTGCTTGCATCACTGAGCCAGACGGTCCTGAGCACCGCGCTGCCCACCATCGTCGGGGAGCTCGACGGCGTTGACCAGATGCTCTGGGTGATGACTGCTTTCATCCTTGCCTCCACCATCATGATGCCCATCTACGGCAAAATGGGCGACCTCATCGGGCGCAAACCTCTCCTGATCGCCGCGATCAGCCTCTTCATGGCGGGTTCGGTTGTGGGCGGGCTCGCCGAGTCGATGCCCGTGCTCATCGCTGGACGCGTCATTCAGGGTCTGGGAGGCGGCGGTCTGATCATTCTCTCCCAAGCAATCATTGCCGACGTCGTCCCCGCCCGCGAGCGCGGGAAGTATATGGGAATCATGGGCGGCGTCTTTGCCCTGTCCTCGGTAGCGGGCCCCTTGCTGGGCGGCTGGTTCACTGAGAGCATCGGCTGGCGCTGGACGTTCTGGATCAACCTGCCTCTCGGGGTTCTTGCCCTCGTGGCCGCAATTTTCCTGCTGCACCTACCAAAGGGCCATTCCAGCCGTCCGAAGATCGACTACCTGGGCATGGCGGTTCTTGCCGTGTCCACCACCGCCCTGGTTCTTGCATCCTCGTGGGGCGGTCACCGGTATGACTGGTCATCGCCGGAGATCCTCAGTCTGCTGGCCGTGGCCCTGATCGGCGCAACTCTTTTCGTGTTCATCGAACGCCGGGCAGTAGAACCCGTCATCCCCATGCACCTTTTCAGGGAACGTAATTTCAATCTGACCACAGCCGCGGGCCTGCTCATCGGCGTTGCGATGTTCGGTGTGCTCGGGTACATGCCCACCTACATCCAGATGGTCACCGGCGTTTCGGCCACCCACGCCGGGCTGCTGATGGTTCCCATGATGGGCTCAATTCTCATCTCCTCCGTCACCTCGGGGTTCCTGATCAGCAAATACGGCCGGTACAAGTGGATGCCAATCGCCGGCACCCTCATTGTCGGCGTCGCCATGGCCCTCCTGTCCACGCTGGAAGTGGACACATCGCTGGTAACCATGTGCTTCTACATCGGCCTGCTCGGTTTGGGTCTTGGGCTCTCCATGCAGGTCCTGGTCCTCATTGTCCAGAACACGTTTCCCAACTCGCAGGTTGGTACCGCCACAGCATCCAACAACTACTTCCGCCAGATTGGCGCGTCCCTCGGATCCGCCGTCGTCGGCAGTCTGTTCACCGGTCGGCTGCTGCAGCTCCTGGCAGAAAAAATGCCAGCCGACGCAGCCTCGGCCACCGGCGGGGCAACCAGCCTCACACCGGGGGTCGTGCACAAATTGCCGGACATGCTGCGTGAGCCGATCATTGACTCCTACAACGAGGCGCTGACGCCGATCTTCCTGTTCATGGTGCCCTTGGCTATCGTCGCTGCCATCCTGTTGGCCCTCGTCAAGGAAGTTCCGTTGGCGACGACCATCGAGCGCGATATCGTCGCGGAATCCCTTGCCGAGGAGGATCGGTCAGCCTACTGACATTGTGTTCTGGGGTGCGGTCCTCTAAGAATGAACTATGACGGCCACACTGAGATCACTCGAGACAGCCATCCCTTCCACTGTGCTGGTTCAGCCGGAGGTACGCGACGTGTTCGCGGAACAACCCGGACTCACCAGATTGGGACAGCGCCTGGTCCGCACCTCATTCGATCAGTCAGGCATCGAAACCCGTTACAGCGCCGTCGAGGAACTCTCTCTCACCAGCACGGCCGAGAATCCATTGTTCTTCAACCCTGCTGACCGCACGATCCTCAGCCCCAGCACGCGGGTCCGCAACGAGATCTTCGCCGAGCAGGCAACTCCGCTCTTCATTGAAGCGGCCCGCAAAGCGATTGAGGCCTGCGAAGGCATCGAAGCCAGCGACATCACCCACGTCATCACCGTCAGCTGCACCGGGTTCTTCAATCCCGGCCCGGACTACAAGATTGTTCGCGGGCTCAACCTGAACCCGAGCGTCCAGCGTTCACACCTCGGTTTCATGGGCTGCTACGCCGCGTTCCCCGCGCTCCGCACAGCCAAGGCCTTCAGCGAGGCGGACCCCGACGCCGTCGTGCTGGTGGTCAGTGCCGAGTTGTGCTCGCTGCACGTACGGACGTCCAATGACCCTGACACCATCGTGGGCTCGTCACTCTTCGCCGACGGCGCCGCCGCCGCCATCGTTACCTCACGCGAGATCGAATCAAACCAACCGACCATCCGGCTCGACCACTTCGAAACAACCCTGACACCAGTCGGTGAGGAATCCATGGCCTGGAACATCGGCGATGAAGGGTTCGAGATGGTGCTCGGCACCTACGTTCCGCACATCATCGACGAAAACATCATCGGGGCGCTCGAACCGCTGCTGGCGCATGACCCCTCCGTGAACGGAAAACCGTACAGCGACATCACCCACTGGGGAATCCACCCCGGCGGCCGCAGCATCCTGGACAAGGTTGAGGCCAAACTCGGCCTGAGCGAAGAGCAGCTCCGACCGGCCCGCGAAACGCTCCGCAACTACGGAAACATGTCCTCAGCAACGGTCATGTTTGTCCTCAAGCACATTATGGAACTCGACGCCGGGCAAGAGAACGAACGGATCTGCTCCATGGCGTTCGGTCCCGGCCTCACGGTGGAAACCGGTCTCTTCACCAAGGTCAGCCCGGGTACCGGTTCGCAGAGCGAGGCCACACGTAAGCTCACCGGCGCCGGCGTCTGACTCCATGGACTACCCACTCCGCTTCCGGGCAACCGGCGCGGTCGAGGAAATGGACCGGCCCGACGCAGACCTCGCCATGCTCACCCGAACCTACGACCAGTTCCCGCTCATCAACGCCGTCGTGTCCGGGTGGAGAGCCGTCTACCGGGAGAAGATCCGGCCACACCTCAGCCCGACGTCGGCTTCCACACTTCTCGACGTCGGCTCCGGCGGCGGAGACCTGGCGCGCGCCCTCGCGCAGTGGGCCAAAAGGGACGCACTGTCGCTGACAATCACCGGGATCGATCCGGACGAACGCGCGCACCAGTATTCCGTCTCCAGACCCGCGCCGCCGGGCGTCACCTTCCGGGCTGCGTACAGCTCGGAAATCGTAGCCGAAGGGCAGCGCTATGACTTCGTCATCTCCAACCACGTCCTGCACCACCTCTCAGCCGTCGAGCTGCAGGGACTTCTGGCCGATTCCACGGAACTGGCCACCCGCGCCGCCATCCACAGCGACATCGCGCGCAGCCCCGTGGCATATGCCCTCTTCTCCGTCGGAACGCTGCCGTTCTTCCCCGGATCCTTCATCCGGCGCGACGGGCTCACCTCCATCCGGCGCAGCTACACGCCCGCTGAACTGGCCGCCGTCGTGCCCCCGCCATGGACCGTTGAACGCCGGATCCCGTGGGTGAACCTGCTACGCCTGGACTCGTCTGGGCCTGGGCCAGCATGAGCGGTAAGCAACAGCCGACGCCGGATGTTCTGATTGCCGGCGGCGGGCCGGTCGGTATTTTCCTCGGAATCCTGCTGCTTCAGGCGGGCGTCAGCGTGCGCATCCTGGAGCAACGCCAGGTACGCAGCGGACATTCACGGGCGATCGGCATCCACCCGCCCGCGCTTCAGGCACTGGCCTCAGCTGGTGTCGCGGATCAGCTCATTGCCGAAGGAATACAGATCCGCCACGGTCAGGCGCGCAGCCAAGGGCAACCCCTGACAACACTGTCTTTCGCCGACGCCTCCCCCACCTACCCGTTTGTTCTGGCCCTGCCGCAGTGCCGCACCGACGACATCCTCGAACGCAGACTGCTGGAACTGGACCCGAACGCCCTGATGCGCGGCGTGCGGGTTCACAGCATGCACGACGACGGCGCTGGCGTTCTGGTGCGCGCCGAACGCTCCCCCGGCGGTGACGCATTCGAGTTCAGAGCCCGACTGGGCATTGCAGCCGACGGCGCCAAGTCCGTCCTGCGGAACCGCACCGGGGTGGCTGTCCGCCGAACCGACTACCCGGACACCTACCTCATGGGAGACTTCGCCGACCCAGCCCCCAGAGGCCGCGAGCGCCAGGCCGTCCTCTACCTCGAGCCGGACGGCATCGTCGAGTCCTTCCCCTTGCCCGACGGTATCCGCCGCTGGGTTGTACGGACCCGCGCCCTCGTCCAGGAACCGACAGCCACCGGTCTCGCCGCGGAAATCGGGCACCGCACCGGCGTCGCCGTCGACCCCGACACCAACACCATGCTCAGCGCCTTCAACGTCCGGTCACGGCTGGTCACACAAATGATCCACGGGCGGACCGCGCTGATCGGAGATGCGGCCCACGAAATCAGCCCCATCGGAGGGCAGGGCATGAATCTGGGATGGCTGGACGCCGCGGACCTCGCTCCGCTGATCGTGGCTTCCCTGCACGGTGCCATCACCGGCCCCGCCAGGGCGCGTGCCCTCGCTGCCTTTGACCGCCGACGACGACGCGCCGCCGTCGTCGCTGCCCGTCAGGCCCACCTGAACATGATGCTCGGGCGTCCGCTGCCGGCGGGCGCGCTGGCCGCCCGAAACCGGGTTCTAACAGCCGCCATCAACGCCGGGCCCATAGGCGGTCTGGTCGCGAAGCGCTTCACGATGCACTAGCGCGGTTCCGGGCGGCGTCCCTCTGTGTCAGCGTTAGTTGACGGAGGCCGCTGCTGCCCGCCCCGCGGCACGACCGCTGAAGAGGCACCCGCCGAGGAACGTCCCCTCCAGAGACCGATACCCATGCATTCCGCCACCTCCGAAACCAGCGGCCTCCCCGGCGGCAAAAAGCCCGGGGATCGGATCGCCGTCGTCGCCAAGCACCCGCGCGTCCAGATCTGTCTCGAGCCCGCCCAGGGTCTTGCGGGTGATGACGTGCAGCCGCACCGCAATCAGCGGACCAGCTTTGGGATCGAGCAACTGGTGCGGCGCCACAGAGCGCATCAACTTGTCCCCCAAGAACCCACGCGCACTCCGAATAGCGGCGATCTGCGCGTCCTTGCCGAAGGAATTGACCACGTCCCGGTCCCGGGCATGAACCATCGCGGAGATCGCGTTGACGTCGAGCACCGGCCCCTCAGGTTCCAGGGCGTTCATGCGGCTGACGAGTTCCTCGAGCGTTGTCGCCTGGACAAAGTCCTCGCCGCGTTCAATAAACGCGCGGACGGGCGGCGTCGGGCCGGGCCTTACCCTACCCAGCACCTCCTTGACCGACCGCCCGGTCAGATCCGGGTTCTGCTCCGAGCCCGAGAGGGCAAATTCCTTCTCGATAATGCGGGCGTTGAGAATGAACCAGCTGTGGTCATACCCCGTTTTCCGCAGATACTCGAGAGTCCCGAGCGTATCGAACCCCGGGAACAGTGGCGCCGGCAGCCGCTTTCCCGTCGCGTCCAACCAGAGCGACGACGGCCCCGGCAGGATACGGATTCCGTGGTCCTTCCACACCGGCGCATAATTCTTGATGCCCTCAACGTAGTGCCACATCCGGTCCGGATTGATCACACGTCCGCCAGCGCGCTGCGTCAGCTTAATACCGGATCCGTCCACATACTCCGGCACGCCCGCAATCATGTGCTTCGGAGGAGCACCCAAACGCTGCGGCCAGGCCTGACGCACCAGTTCAGGATCGCCGCCGATACCACCGGAAGTCACGACGACGGCGCCGGCCTCGAACTCGAACTCTCCCACCGGCCCCCGGCTGGTCGCCTCACCGCGGGCCGCCGTCGTCGGTTCCAGCACGGCACCTGCGACGCCGGTGACCACACCGTCGCTCACTGTGAGCCGGTCAACCCGGTGGCGCAAGGCGAGGGTGACCCTGCCCTCCGCGATGGCCTGCTGGACTTCCCGTTCAAACGGTTCGACGATGCCGGGCCCGGTACCCCAGGTGATGTGAAACCGCGGAACCGAATTTCCCGGCCCGCCGGCGTCGTCGCCTCCGCGTTCCGCCCACCCGACCAGCGGAAAAATGCGGTGGCCTTTCTCGCGGAGCCAGCTTCGCTTCTCTCCGGCGGCGAAGTGCACATACGCCTCGGCCCATTTGCGCGGCCAATGGTCCTCCGGCCGGTCAAACCCGGCGGTACCAAGCCAGTCCTGCCACGCGAGCTCCGCTGAGTCCTTGACACCCAGCCGGCGCTGCTCAGGCGTATTGACCATGAAGAGTCCGCCGAAGGACCACCAGGCCTGCCCGCCGAGCTGATTCTCCTGATCAACGAGAATCACCCGGCGGCCAGCGGCTGCCAGTTCAGCGGTGGCGACGAGGCCCGAAAGCCCCGCCCCAACAACGATCACGTCCGTTTTCTGTTGTTCGGTCATGACCTGACACTAACCGAATCAGCAAGTGACGCCCACCACTAAAAGGCCTACATGTGCGTAGGTTCAAACATCCTCAGGAGGGTTTCGACGACGACGACGTTCGGGCCGTCAGCGGCGAAGCCTTCCTCGAGTGCGGCCTTGATACCGCCGGGTTCAACGCGCCGTGCCGGTACGCCGAAAGACTCGGCAAGCTTGACGAAGTCCGGCCGCGCAAGTTCGGTGGCGGTTGCCTTACCGAAAGCACCCATCATGTACTCGCGCAGAATCCCGTAACCGCCGTCGTCGACAATGAGCCAGGTGACCGGCAGATTGTGCTGCTTGGCAGTGGCCAGCTCGGCGATCGAGTACATCGAAGAGCCGTCGCCGGAGACTGCCAGGACACGTTTGCCCGTGCCGACAGCCCCGCCGATAGCGCCCGGGAACCCGTAGCCGAGACCGCCGGCACCCTGTGCGGAATGGAATTCTCCGGACCGGGAATCCCAACAGCTCCAGCCCCAGTAGGCGGCGATGGTCATGTCCCAGAATGTCTGCATGCTATCCGGTACGGCTGCGCGGATGTCGTCCATGAACTTCCGTTCCTTGGACAGGCCCTGTGAGTCGAGCCGCGATGCAACCTTCGCCAGAGTCTCAGTGACAACTTCCTCAGGTGAGCGGCCATGCCAGTCAGCGAGGCCGGGAGTGCCCAGGGCGTCCTCAAGGGCCGTCAGCGCCTGACCGGCGTCAGCCCGGATTCCCAGAGCTGGCCGGTTGGACTCCAGAACACGCGGTTCAGCATCGATCTGGATGATACGGCCGCGGGGCTCCAGCGTGAAGTAGTTCGACGTCACCTCACCGAGGGAGGAACCAATGACCACGAGAACATCCGCGTCCTCGAGCACCTCGGTCACATAGCGATCTTCCGCCCATGACTGGAGCGAGAGCGGGTGTTCCCAGGGGAATGCTCCGTTGCCGCCGGGCGAACACAGTACGGGAGCCCGCAGCTTCTCAGCGATGGAAAGCAGCTGCTGTTCAGCCTTGCCCCTGCGGGTTCCGCCGCCGGCAATGATGGCCGGTCGTTTGGCCTCGGACAGCCAGGCAACAGCCTCCCGCGTCAGTTCCACGCGCGGAGGGTTGTCGAACGGCTCGGCGAGGGCGTCTTCGACCCGCGGCACCATGGTGCCGTCGAGCAGCACGTCCTGCGGTACTTCCACCCAGACCGGCCCCTGCGGGGAGGAAATGGCTTCGGTCCACGCGTCCTGAATGGCCGAGGGGATGCCCGACGCGTACTGGACGAGCCGCTGGCTCTTGGTCACATTCGCAGCCGATGCCTTCTGGTCATCGAGCTGGTGCAGCATTCCCTTGCGGCGTGCGCCGAGCCCCTCAAGCGGGATCTGGCTGGCGACCACGACCATGGGAACGCCAGTGGCATAGGCCTCCTGCAGCCCGGCCAGCGACGTCAGCGCGCCCGGTCCTGTGGACAGGAAGAGGACGCCCACTTCACCGGTGGCCCTGGAATAGCCGTCGGCAGCGAACGCGGAGTTGTTTTCCACACGGGAGGACACGAACTGAAGGTTGGACCGTGAGAGCGCGTCGAACAGGCCGAGCGCATGCTGGCCCGGAATACCGAAGACCGTACGCGCGCCCAGGGCCGAGAGCGTCTCGACGACGAGGTCCCCGCCGTTGCGCTGCGTAGTGCCGGATTTGTCAATGGCATCAGCTGGTGCCACGGTACCGCTGTCTATGGAGTCCATCTATTTTGTCCCGTCGCTGGTTGTGGTGGCCTTGTCGGCCAGGAGTGTCACGAGGTCGTAGGCCACATGCGATGCGGCAACACCTGTGATTTCGGCGTGGTCATAGGCGGGGGCAACTTCCACGACGTCGGCGCCCACCAGGTTCATTCCGCGCATACCGCGGATGATTTCGAGCAGTTCCCGGCTGGTCAGCCCGCCGGCCTCAGGCGTTCCGGTACCCGGGGCGTGCGCTGGGTCCAGTACGTCGATGTCAACGGAAATGTAGAGGGGACGGTTGCCGATCCGGTCGCGTAGTTTGGCAACAATTTCATCGACCCCCTGGCGGAACACATCGGAGGACGTGACGATCCCGAAGCCAAAGCGGCGGTCATCTTCCAGGTCCTTCTTGCCGTAGAGCGGGCCGCGGGTACCAACGTGCGAGATCGCTTCGGTGTCCAGGATCCCTTCTTCGACCGCGCGGCGGAACGGTGTTCCGTGCGTGTACTCGGCGCCGAAGTAGGTGTCCCAAGTGTCCAGGTGTGCGTCGAAGTGCAGCATGGCCACGGGCTGCCCGGCGCG
The DNA here is from genome assembly GCA_947502645.1 of uncultured Micrococcaceae bacterium. Classification (GTDB taxonomy): domain Bacteria; phylum Actinomycetota; class Actinomycetes; order Actinomycetales; family Micrococcaceae; genus Arthrobacter_J. The sequence goes on from CANNAD010000003.1 coordinate 466,966, forward strand.
TTCGGTTGCGGCGCGGAGCAGCGGCAACGCAATGGTGTGGTCCCCGCCAAGGGCGACCAGGGACGTTCCGCCCGCGGTGAGGTCCAGGGCGTTCTGCTGCACTTCCTCGATGGCTTCGTTGATGTTGAAGGGGTTCACGGCCATGTCGCCGGCGTCTGCCACCTGTACGTTGGCGAACGGCGAAACGTCCTGCGCCGGGTTGTATGGGCGCAGGAGCCGGGAGGACTCACGCACGTGGTTGGCCCCGAAGCGGGCGCCGGGGCGGTAGGAGACACCGGTGTCAAAGGGGACGCCGACTACAGCGATGTCTGCCCGTTCCACCTGGTCCAGGCGGGGAAGGCGGGCGAAGGTGGCTGCTCCGGCGTATCGAGGAATCCGTGAGGAGTCGATCGGCCCGATATTTCCATTTTCAGTGACGCGTATTTCTTCCATCGGAAAGAACTCCGTTCCGGACTGTGGCTCCTCGCCTCAGCGCCGTTGTTTTCTGATAAGCATCAAACGTTGCCTAAAACATATTTTACGCGTATCACGCGGTCAAATTTCCCGCTCCGGCCACGCGCCGCTGGATGGATGGACAAGTGTCCACAGAACAACGGCTTCCTCGTCCCATGGATTGGACCAGGAATGCGGCTCACGCCCCGGAAAAGTCACGGTGTCCCCGGCGGAAAGTTCGTAGTCCTCATTGGAAAGCATCAGCGTGAACCGCCCGGAGGCAACGTGGAGAACCTCCACTTCGCAGTCCACCGTGTACAGCTCCGATTCCCCACGACCGTGCGGTTCGACGACGGCGCGGATCACCTGCAGCCGCCGCTCCGAACGCGCCGTCACCAACCGCTCGTCAATGCCCGTTCCCCCGAGGCTCACATGGGGAGATTCGTCCCACCGCGAGTGATGTGTTTCGGGAGCAGCAAAGAGGTCCCCTATGGAGATGGACAGGACCTGGCACAGGGTGACCAGGGAGGCAACCGACGGCGAGGTCAGGTCACGTTCGACCCTGGACAGAAATCCTTTGGTCAGTCCTGTTGCTTCGGCAACCTGACCGATCGTCATGCGGTGCGCCTGGCGCGCGGCACGGATGTGGGGGCCGATAGCAATGGGTGCATTGCTCGGCTCCACTGGGAGGGCCTTCATCAATTCCTCTTTCCGGCACGTGGACTGATTGTTCCCGAGCTTACCGGTCTGCGCTTGGGGCTCGAGCGTTCTGCGCTGTTTTGCGCGATGGCGGTACGGTGGGAGGAGCTTCAAGAGATGCGGCTTCCAGCTCCGACTGGCCGCACACCAACCCCATGCTTACGGGTGGTTCGGATGAGGAAGCGGCCCGCACTTCACATGATTGGTGCGGGCAAGAGCAACTGGAAGGCCAGCGGCATGTTCGCTCCCACTTTTCTCAGTACGACGACGGCCCCTGCCGTCCCCGCCCGACCAGCCCTTGAGTCCGCCCCGGTGGCGGTCCTGCCCGTCGTGGACGTGGTGAACGGCGTTGTCAGCTTCCCGATCTGCGAGCGCTGGGAGTCCTGGCGGGTCGCGGACCCTCGGGGGCTGCGTCAGGCTCTGGAACGGGCTGTGGGACCTGCCCTCTGGGTCCGCTCCCTGCCCGGGCTGATTGTTTCGGTAGCCGCCTCGGGCTGTCAGGCCGGAGCGGAGCGTCAATTTCGTTGCATGGCGATGTCATGAATTCGACGCTCCGGGCCCTGACGGTGTGAGGAGTCCTAGCTCTTCCGCGCTTCGGCGTCAGCGTATTCGGCTGCCGCTTTCAGGCCGCCCTCGGTGTCTTCATCCGAGTCGGTGAACTCCATGGCTTGCCGTTGCTTTTCCGGTGTGCCTTCGTCCTCACCAGTCCACACCTTGATGACAGCCCATGCCACGGCTGTGATGGGGACGGCGAGAATGGCTCCAATGATGCCCGCCAGGATGGTTCCTGCGGTCAGGGCCAGCAAGATAACCAGTGCATGAATGCTAAGCGACTTGCCCATAACCACGGGCTGGAGCAGGTTGCCTTCGAGCTGGTTCACCACAATCGCAACGATGATGACCATGAGCGCGATAAATGGTCCGTTGGCCACCAGCGCCACGAGAGCAGCCAGCACGCTTGCCACGGTGGCACCCACAATAGGGATGAAGGCGCTGACGAACACGATGACGGCCAACGGCAGTGCCAGCGGGACGCCGAGGAAGAACAGTGCACCGCCGATGAACACTGCATCAACCAGTGCTATCAATGCCGTCCCCCGCACGTATCCGCCGAGGACTTCCATGGTCCGGTAGCCGGCTATCCGGGCCTTGTCCTGCTGCTCACCCTTGAACAGGCGGAGGAAGAAACCCCAGATCTTGCCCCCGTCCTTGAGGAAGAAGAACAAGACAACGGACATGAGGAGGAACCCGGTGACAATGCTGGTTGCCACGGACAGCCCGGCGAGCGCCGTGTTTCCGACGGTGCTGCTGGTTGCGAATTCGATGGCTGCGTTCTTGGCGTCTTCTATGGCCTTGTCATCGACGGGAATGGGGCCCGACTGGATGAAGGTCACGAGCTGGTCAAAGCCCTCGGTTGCCTGTGAAACGAGGGTGTCCATTTCGCTTCGGATGGCGACGACGATGCCGTAGATCAAGCCGCTGAAGACCGCGAGCAGGAGCAGGAAGGACGTGCCCGTTGCCAGCGCACTTGGCCACCCTTTACTGTGCAGCCAGTTCACGACGGGCCCGATCGCTGCTGCGAGGATCAGGGCCAGCAGCAACGGGATGACGACGAGTTTGACCTGGAGGAGCCCGTAGATGGCGATGACCGCCACGGTGAGGATCAGCAGGATCTGGGCAGAGCGCATGCCTGCCTTGCCGAGGCTGTCACTCCAGATCGAGCTGGGGCTATTGTCCCCTGGGGAGGACTTTTCCAGGACGGGTACGCCGATTCGTATCTTGTCTTTGCTCACCTGTCCGACTGTAGCGGCTCTTCCGGACAAAAATCAGGAGATTTGGCGAGTTGGTAGAATTGACCGTCGATATCAAACTCAGGAGTTATCTGTGTCACGCAGCCCAGGCCTCAATCATGAGCGCGGGGAACCAACATCTGCCGAAATAAGCCGTTGGCGTCGCTATCTGGCAGATGAAAAAGCTGAGGCAGCCCTGTACAGGGACCTTGCCAAACGCCGTCACGGTGAGGAACGGGACATCCTGCTGGCTCTGGCTGAGGCAGAGGGGCGCCACGAGGAACATTGGCGGGAACTTCTGGGCGACCATGGATCAGGACGACGTCGTCCGTCGCTTCGCCGGGTGGCGCTGCGGTTCCTGGCACGTCATTTTGGTTTTGTTTTTGTCCTCGCGCTCGCTCAGCGCGCCGAGGGAGACTCTCCTTACACCAAGGATGTAGACGCCACGCCCGGTATGGCAGCGGATGAGAAGATCCACGAGGAAGTGGTCCGCGGGCTGGCGACACGCGGACGTAACCGCCTGTCGGGGAACTTCCGCGCGGCCGTGTTCGGGGCCAACGATGGCCTGGTCAGCAACCTTGCCCTGGTCATGGGCATCGGCGCGACGGGAGTCTCAAGCGCCTTCATCCTGTTCAGCGGCTTCGCGGGGCTGTTGGCCGGCGCCTTGTCGATGGGCGCCGGAGAGTACGTGTCCGTTCGTTCGCAGCGCGAGTTGCTGGATGCTTCCAAGCCCACGCAGGTCACACTCTCTGCCGCGCAGTCTCTGGACATCGACGCCAACGAACTGGTGCTGGTGTACCGGGCCCGCGGAATGTCAGTGGAGAGCGCTGAGCACAGGGCCGCGGAGCGCATGGGCGTCTACGGCTGCGACTGCGATCCAAGCCTCTCCCTCCGCCCGGAGCTACCTGATGAGGACGACAAACACGAGACCGTCGGGACCGGCATCGGCGCGGCGGCGGCCAGCTTCTGCTTCTTCGCCTCCGGCGCCATCATCCCCGTACTCCCGTACATCTTCGGCATGACCGGCCTGGCCGCAGTGATCACGTCCTGCGTCCTGGTGGGCCTGGCCCTGCTGGGCACCGGCGGCGTCGTCGGGCTTCTCTCGGGCGCGTCCCCGCTGAAGCGTGGCCTACGTCAGCTCGCCATCGGTCTTGGAGCAGCGGCGGCTACCTACCTGCTGGGTCTACTCTTCGGCGGCGTCGCGGCCTAGCGTCAGCGCGTCGAGACTGCTGGACTGCTGGACTGCTGCCGCTACCTAGTCGGCCGCAGCCAGCTGTCCGCAGGCTCCGTCAATTTCCTGCCCCCGAGTGTCCCGCAAGGTCGTCGGGATACCGGCAGCCAGCAGAGTGTCGATGAAAACTGCTGCTACGTCCTTCTCCGAGGCAGTCCAGACTGAACCCGGAGTAGGGTTCAACGGAATCGGGTTCACGTGCACCCAGCCACGGCCCCGCTGGTTCAGTTTCTTGGCCAGCAGTTCGGCCCGCCACGCGTGGTCGTTCATGTTCTTGATCAGCGCGTATTCAATGCTGACCCGCCGGCCCGTCACTACGTAGTAGTTGTAAGCGGCGTCCAGCGCCTCGTCTACCTTCCAGCGGCTGTTCACGGGAATCATTTCGTCGCGCAGCTCGTCATCCGGCGCGTGGAGTGAAAGCGCGAAGGTGATCGGGATTCCCTCGTCGGCGAGCTTCTTCATCGCCGGAACGAGACCAACGGTGGAGAGCGTGATATTGCGGGCAGACATGCCCAGCCCCTCGGGACTCTCTGCGGCCATCCGGTGAACGGCGTTCATGACGCGCTTGTAGTTTGCCAGCGGTTCACCCATGCCCATGAACACGATGTTGGTCACGCGTTCTGCGTCATGGCCGCCGTCGCGCCTCAACCCGCCAAGTTCACCAGCAGCAATGACGCGGTTCGCCTGCACGATCTGATCAAGAATTTCCGCCGTGGACATGTTGCGCGTCAGGCCTGCCTGCCCCGTGGCGCAGAACGGGCAGTTCATTCCGCAGCCACACTGGCTCGAAACACAGAGGGTGATCCGGCCGGGGTACCGCATGAGCACCGATTCAACCAGCGAGCCATCGAAGAGACGCCACAGGAACTTGATGGTGTCGCCGTTATCGGTGGTCAGCTGCTTGACCTTCGTCAGCAGCGTGGGCATCAGTGCCTCCACCAGTTCACCGCGGCGTTCCTTGGGAAGATCACTCATATCTTCCGGATTCGTGGTGAAGTGCTGGAAGTAGTGTGTGGAGAGCTGCTTCGCCCGGTATCCGGGCAGTCCCAGTTCTTTGAGCTTGTCCTGGCGCTCAGCGAGCGAGAGGTCCGCCAGGTGCACTGGCGGCTGCTTCACGCGCGGTGATTTGAACTGCAGCAGCGCGCGGCCTTCGCGGTTGACGATGGGCTCGGAGCCCTCAACACGCGGACGTACCTGGATGGACTGATTTTCGGACGAGGACTCAGTGAGCGAATTGGAAGCAGACATCCCTTCCATTATCACATGTTCGAGCTCTCACTCCATATACGCACCGAAGCGCACTAGCGCAGCGCTCGATACATCGCCCCTTAACGCGCGATGCCCCTCACCGTGACCCGAGGGTCGGTGAGGGGCATCGTCACACTGAATCTAGAGCGCCGAGTAGACGTCCCGGAGCAGCTGCGCGGTCTCGGAAGGCGTCTTGCCAACCTTCACACCGGCCGCTTCGAGAGCTTCCTTCTTGGCCTGCGCGGTTCCAGCCGAACCGGACACAATGGCACCTGCGTGTCCCATGGTCTTACCCTCAGGAGCGGTAAAACCGGCAACATAGCCGACGACGGGCTTGGTCACGTTGGCTTTGATGAACTCGGCGGCACGCTCTTCAGCGTCGCCTCCAATTTCACCAATCATGACGATGGCCTTGGTCTCCGGGTCCGCTTCGAATGCCTCCAGAGCGTCGATGTGCGTGGTTCCGATGACCGGGTCCCCACCAATACCGATCGCAGTGGAGAATCCGAGGTCCCGCAGCTCATACATCATCTGGTAGGTCAGGGTGCCGGACTTGGATACAAGACCAACGCCGCCCTTGCCGGTGATGTTGTTGGGCGTGATACCCACGAGTGCTTCGCCGGGCGTGATGATGCCGGGGCAGTTCGGGCCGATAATCCGGGTGACCTGCTTGCCGTTGGCGTCCTTCTTCGACTGGGCATGCGCCCAGAACTCAGCAGAATCCTGTACGGGCACACCTTCCGTGATCACTACGACGAGGCCAATGCCTGCGTCAATAGCTTCCATCACGGCGTCCTTGGTGAATGCCGGCGGAACGAAGACGATGGAAACATCCGCGCCGGTCTTTTCCATGGCTTCGTTGACCGTTCCGAAGACCGGCAGCGTCACGTCGCCGTGAGTTACTTCGGTTCCAGCCTTGCGGGCATTGACGCCGCCAACAACCTGGGTTCCTGCCTTGAGCATCAGCGCAGTGTGCTTGGTGCCTTCACCGCCGGTAATGCCCTGGACAATGACCTTGGAGTCTTTGTTGAGGTAAATAGACATTCTTGAACCTTTACTTTCTACGCGGCCAGCTCGGCAGCCTTGTCGGCGCCTTCGTCCATGGTGGTGGCCAGAGTGACCAGCGGGTGATTGGCTGCGGCGAGAATGCGGCGGCCTTCCTCCACGTTGTTGCCGTCGAGGCGCACGACCAGGGGCTTGTTCGCTTCGTCGCCCAGGATCTCGAGGGCTTTGACAATACCGTTGGCCACGGCGTCGCATGCTGTGATGCCACCGAAGACGTTCACGAAGACCGACTTGACCTGGCTGTCGTTCAGGATGACATCCAGACCTGCGGACATGACCTCAGCTGAGGCTCCACCACCGATGTCAAGGAAGTTGGCCGGCTTCACGCCGCCGTGTGCCTCGCCTGCGTAGGCGACGACGTCGAGCGTGGACATGACCAGCCCGGCACCGTTACCGATGACACCGACCTCGCCGTCGAGCTTGACGTAGTTCAGGCCAGCAGCCTTTGCCTTGGCCTCAAGCGGATTCGCGGCGTCCTTGTCCTCGAGGGCCTCGTGGCCCTTCTGGCGGAAGTCCGCGTTCTCGTCGAGGGAAACCTTGCCGTCGAGGGCCAGGATTTCTCCGGAACCGGTCTTGACCAGAGGATTGACCTCCACGAGTGTGGCGTCTTCCTTGGTGAAGACATCCCATAGCTTCAGGATGGCCTTGGCGACGTCGTCGCGCAGCTCCTCTGCGAAGCCTGCTTCTGCGACGATTTCATCGGCCTTGGCCCGGTCGATTCCAACGGCCGGGTCGATGGCAACCTTGGCCAGGGCATCCGGGCGCTCTACGGCGAGCTGCTCGATTTCCATGCCGCCCTCAACGGAGCACATGGCCAGGTAATTACGGTTGGCCCGGTCCAGCAGAACCGAGAAGTAGTACTCCTCAGCAATATCTGCGCCCTGGGCGATCATGATGGTGTTGACGGTATGGCCCTTGATGTCCATTCCGAGGATGTTGGAGGCGTATTCGAAAGCCTCATCAGGGGTCTTAGCGACCTTCACACCGCCAGCTTTACCTCGGCCACCGACCTTTACCTGCGCCTTGACAACAACGACGCCGCCAATTTTCTCGGCTGCTGCTTTTGCTTCTTCGGGAGTGTGCGCCACGATGCCGGCAAGCACGGGTACACCGTGCGCCTCGAACAAATCGCGCGCCTGATATTCAAACAGGTCCACGGGCTTGCGTCCTTCTACGTAGAAGTAGGTTTACTTACCGAACTTTAGTCCCTTGCCTTCAGGGGCCTTCCCCAGACTACCGCTTTAGTGATAAAGCACACATTGCATGACTCTTCTATCGTTTGTAGAAAAGCCCCACTATTTGGTAGGCGTTTTGCCGAGGATTTTGAACTCGTCCTCTGAGACCTGGAATCCGAGGCCGTTTTCCAGCTCCAGGCAGATCATCCCACCGCCGTTGTCGCCGCACCTGTAACCCCCGGCTTCCACGGCGTAATCTTCTCGGAGGACCGGCAAAGACGCCACAGGACCGTCAGCGGTTTTCGCGCCAGGACCGAACTCGGACTCCATTACCGTCACCCCGACACGGCAGCCGCCGTAGACGGCACCCTTCGCCGTCAGCATCATGGTTCCGCCCTTGAAACCAAGATTTGTCCCGTAACAATCGTCAGTGACCTTCTCTGGTTCCGGATACGTGGCGAACTCGCAGTAAACGGCAGTCACCTGCAATTTGGTGTCGTCCTTTTCGCCTGCCGCCATGAGGGGGTTCACCGGATTCTCGAAGTGATTGCCCTGCTTGGGACCAATGACGCAGTAGGCATTACGGTCAGCCGAAAGAAACGCCAGCGGAAGGTCTTCCTCACCACCGGACATGGACTGGTGGTCAGCCTCTTCCATGGCAAGTAGCTGCTCTTCGAGGGACTGCGGCGGTGCGCTGGTCGTCGGTGAATTTCCCGTAGGCACCTGGACGCAGCCGGTGAGTGCGGCCACCACGATGACGGCGGGGACGACGGCGGATCTGCGGCCTACCGCCCGGGCCCTAGTCAACTTTAACCAGCGGTGCATACCGCAGAAGTAGCCGTTTCTCGCCGACGTCGAACCTGACCTTTGCCACCGTCTTGTCACCAGCGCCCTCGATGCCAATCACCGTGCCGTTGCCGAAGGACGTGTGATTCACGTTGTCCCCCACGCTGACCGAAATGACTTCCTTCTGCGGCTGGACCCGTCCGGCGGTAGACCGGCGCGCACTGGTGTCCGGTGCAGCCCCACCACCTGAACCCGCGCCCCAGTGAGATCCTCCGTAGCGGCTCGTGGTGATTCCGCCTCCGCCGCCCCATGAAGGCCTTTCCGTGCCCTCCCGTTTCCAGTCGATGAGCGATTCGGGCACCTCCGACACGAACTGGCTGGCGGGGTTGTACTGACTCTGGCCCCACATGCTGCGAACTTCCGAACGCGTCAGGTAGAGACGCTGGCGAGCACGGGTGAGCCCTACGTACGCAAGCCTGCGTTCCTCCGCGAGTTCTTTGGGATCCGTGGCGGAACGCTGATGCGGGAAAATCCCCTGCTCCAGCCCTGTCAGGAACACCACCGGGAACTCCAGCCCCTTCGCGGTGTGCAGCGTCATCAGCGTCACGACACCCTGACGTCTGGACTCCTCCACAGCGGCTGCAATCTCCTCCGATGTCCCCTCGGGCGCATCAGGAATCTGGTCCGCGTCAGCGACCAGCGCCACCTGCTCCAGGAAGTCGCCGAGCGTCCCCTCGGGATTGTCCCGAACGTACTCGCGGATGACCGCCACGAGTTCTGCAAGGTTCTCCACCCGCGACTCGTCCTGCGGATCAGTGCTTCGCCGCAGCTGCTCAAGGTACCCCGTCTGCTCCAGCACGGCCTCCAGGGCCGCAGCGGCTCCCGAGCCGTCGGCAACCTCTGCGAGGTCATCGATGAGCTTCACGAAGCCGTTGACCGCATTCAGCGAACGCGTTGCCAGACCGGGAGCCTCATCAGCCCGCCGGAGCGCTTCCATGAAACTGATACGCTCCCGCTCCGCCAGCGCAGCGACAGCTCCCTCTGCGCGATCACCGATTCCCCGCTTGGGCTCGTTGAGAATGCGCCGCAGGTTCACGACGTCGTCCTTGTTGACCAGGACCCGCAGGTAAGCGAGGGCGTCCTTGATTTCCTTGCGCTCGTAGAACCGGGTACCGCCCACCACTTTGTAGGGCAGGCCCACACGCATGAGAATTTCCTCGATGGTGCGGGACTGCGCGTTGGTGCGGTAGAAAATGGCGACGTCGCCGGGACGGAGGTCTGCACTGTCCTGCAGGCGATCGATTTCGTCGGCGATGAAACGGGCTTCCTCATGTTCGTTCTCACCGACGTAACCGACGATTTTCTCGCCGTCGCCCTCGGCCGTCCAGAGATGCTTGGCCGGGCGGTCCGGATTGCGGGAGATGACAGCGTTCGCGGCGCTGAGAATGGTCTGGGTGGACCGGTAGTTCTGTTCCAGCAGGATGGTGCGCGCCGTCGGGTAGTCCTTTTCGAACTCAACGATATTGCGGACATCGGCCCCACGGAAGGCGTAGATGCTCTGATCAGAGTCACCGACAACCGTCAGTTCCGCCGCGGGGTCGCCACTCTCCTCAACTGCCCCCGTGAGCTCGCGCACCAGAGCATACTGGGCGTGGTTGGTGTCCTGGTATTCATCCACCAGAACATGACGGAACCGCCGCCGATAATAATCTGCAACGCCCGGGAACGCCCGAAACATGAAGACCGTCTGCGCGATCAGGTCATCAAAGTCCATCGCATTGGCTTGCCGCATGCGCTGCGTATAAGCGGAGTAGACCTGGGCCACCGCCTGCTCAAAGGGATCTGCATGGTTGGCGGTGGAGGAGAACGTTTCGTCGTCGATCAGCTCGTTCTTCAATGCTGAGATCTTGTGCTGCATCATCTTCGGAGCGAACCGTTTGGGGTCCAGATCCAACCCCTTGGAGACAAGCGTGATCAGGCGCAGGGTGTCTGCAGAATCGTAAATCGAGAAATTGGAACTGATCCCAACGCTCGACGCCTCACGCCGCAGAATCCGCACACAGGATGAGTGGAACGTGGAAATCCACATGCGCTTGGCAGCATCACCCACCAGAGCCTCGATGCGCTCCCGCATTTCCGCCGCGGCCTTATTCGTGAACGTGATGGCAAGGATCTGTCCCGGATGCGCCCGACGGGTAGCGAGTAGATACGCAATCCGGTGGCTGAGCACGCGGGTCTTCCCGGAACCTGCGCCGGCAACGATCAACAGCGGCGAACCGCTGTGCTGCACGGCCGCCTCCTGCTGCGGGTTCAGCCCGGCGAGCAGGTCCTCCGGGTGCGGCGACGAGTCCTGGGCGGCGGTCACGCCATCGGTGCCGGCAACGTTGTTGCCGGTTTCGTTGGAGTTGGCGTGCGAAGCTGCGGAACGGCGAGCGGCGGACGTGGATTCATAGGGGTCAAACAGCATATCCATGGTGGTTTCAAGTGTAGGCCGTGGCACGGACACACACGCCGGAGAGGGATTGGCCCCGGTGCCCGAGCCGTTAAAACGGTAGCCCGCCCGGACATTTGTCCGGACGGGCTACCGATTCCCGATGCGATGTGATGAAGCGATGGAATTACTGGTTGGTTTCGGCGAGCTCTGACTCTTCGTCGCCGAGGTCGTACAGCTTTCCGCTCTTGCGGTCTGCCAGGTACTCTTTCATTTCCTTCTTGATGACCGGCAGCAACATGTATACGCCGAGCAGGTTCACGAATGCGCAGACAAAGAGTGCGGCGTCCGCGAACGAAAGGACCTGACCAAATGTCAGTACACAACCTGTCACGGTGAAGAACAGGAAGACGCACTTGTAAATGATTTCGGAGACCTTACTCTCACCGAACAGGTAGCCCCAGGCCTTCAGCCCGTAGTAGGACCAGGTGATCAGCGTGGAGAAGGCGAACAGAGCGACTGCAACGGCGAGCAGAATCGGGAACCATGGCAGAACCGTGGCGAAGGCATCCGACGTCAGCAGCACGCCGTCGGGGGTGTCCCCACCGGCCTGAACCTGGGCCATACCTTCACCGAAGCTGGGAGCACCGGCAATGATGATGGTCAGCGCGGTCATGGTACAGATGACCACTGTGTCGATGAGCGGCTCGAACATGGCCACGAAGCCTTCCGAAACCGGACGGCGTGTCTTGACAGTCGAGTGCGCAATCGGGGCCGAACCGAGGCCGGCCTCATTGGAGAACGCTGCGCGCTGGAAGCCAACAATCATGACGCCGATGACGCCGCCTGCCATACCCTCGGGGCTGAAGGCACCATCGATGATAGAGGCGAATGCCTCAGGGACATTGCCGATGTTGACCAGGAGGACTACCAGGCAGGCGAGCACGTACATGATGCCCATGGCCGGAACCAGTTTGGAGGTCGTGGCGCCGATAGACTTCATGCCACCGAGGATGACGGCAGCAACAAGAGCGGCCAGAATAATACCGAAGATGAACGCTGCTCCGACGCTTCCGAGGAAACCATCTTCGCCGCCTGTGACGGACTGGATCTGCGCGAACGTCTGGTTGGCCTGGAACATATTGCCGCCAGCGACGCCGAAGAACAGGATGGCGGCTGCGAAGATCCCGGTCAGGATCTTGGCGGGCCACTTACCGAACTTGCTGAACGCGATGGGCAGGTATTTGAACGGGCCACCGGTGACGGTTCCATCCGCGTGCACCTCACGATATTTCACTCCGAGGGTGCATTCCGCGAACTTGGTGCACATACCCAACAGGCCCGCGAGGATCATCCAGAACGTTGCACCCGGGCCACCGAGGGCCATGGCTGCACCGACACCGGCAATGTTGCCGAGGCCGACTGTTCCGGAGAGTGCTGACGTCAATGCCTGGAAGTGGGGAACCTCACCGGGGTCGGAAGGTTTGGAGAATTTGCCGCGGATGACGTCGTAGGCGACGCCGAGACCTCTGAACTGAATAAAGCCAAAGTAGATGGTGAAGATAACAGCGGCCGCGATGAGCCAGGCCACCACGAACGGGAACGAGATTTCACCGATGGTGATGGGGAAAAACACGATTGCCGAAAATACGGCAGTAATAGGCTCAAAGACGGCGTCAATGCCATCTTCGAGAGCGGACAGCCAACCAACTTGGTCGGCCGGATTGGCCAGGGGTGCGAGTGATCCTAAGGACATACTTAACAAGAAACAGACTTTCGCTACATAATCGCAAGACTAAAATGTGATTCAGAGCACAACTTAATCAAACCGAGACCAAATTTGGCCGATTTCAAGCACACCTGCTACAAGGGCGGATTGCACGCTTCGGAAGCCCTTCGGCCATACTTGGACCTATGGGCAAGACACCAGCACAACGCGCGGCCAAGCACGGCAACTCAGCCGCACCCAACGAGCCAGCATCAGGACTGCAGGCCCGTCTCTACCCCGGAACCGTGTCGTCGTCGCCCGCTCCAGCGCAGGACCAACGCAACGCCAACCTCATGGTGATCGCCGGCGTCGTCGCCGTCCTCTTCCTGTTCTGGTACTTTCACCTACTCACACTGAACCAGATGGCCCAGCTCAGTAACGGCCTCGCGATGCCGGATTCCCTAATCGGCGGCTACGATCTGGCCTACGTCGAATCGCTGCGCAGCGCCATGAGCGAAGACGCCCTCGGCCAGCTCAGCTATCTGCACAAGACCGCGGGCCTGCTCTTTCCACTGTTCTTCGCCGTCGTCTGGCTGCTGCTCATCGGCAACAACACGCCAAAGCGCGGGTTGCGCTGGGTGCTCTGGACGCCGCCGATCCTCTTCGCCGTCGTTGATCTCTGGGAAAATTTCGCCATTGACGCGATGCTCGCAGCAACAACCCTGGAGAGCGGCGCCGTCGCACTCGCGAGCGCCCTGACTGTCACCCGCTGGGTTCTCCTGGCACTCAGCGTGCTGGCCGCTCTCGCAGCACTGCTGCTCGCCCGCCGCAGGAGTAAGAGCCATCACCACGTTTTTCCTGCTGAGCCAGCCAGCTAGTAGGATAAGTGCGGATATTCCGCCCTCGTAGCTCAGTAGGATAGAGCGGCCCTCTCCTAAAGGGCAGGTCATCGGTTCGATTCCGGTCGGGGGCACAGCAATGGGCACCTCTCCCCATCTACATAGCACAACACCTTCCCTAGTCTGGTGGCACGAGCTGCAAACTGGGGAGGTTGCGCATGGAGACGTCAGATTCATCACTGTCTACACCCGGCCGCATACGGTCTTTTGCATGGGCTGTAGCCCTCGACGCCGTCGCCGTTGACGTAGCGCGAAGCTCCGGCCGAACGTACCGTTCAGACCAGCATCAGGGCCTTGTGTCGGCCGGAACCGAACGGCGCGCATCCGCGTGGGACGAACTCCAGAAGGCGGGCATCGCGTCCGGGCCAGAAGCCATTCACCCGTCCTGGCACACGGCCATCGCGGCACACCTCAACCCGGCGATTCTCATTCGTATGACGTCCACCTGGCGCAGCCGGTCTGCTCGTCTGAACCTGTCCATCCAGGGAGGCCGTGGACTCTGCGTGGCGAGGCTCCGCCGGAGCGGTCGCAGCAACGGGCCGGCGGAATACCGGGACGATGTGCACGTGGACCTGCTGCCCGAAGAGAGGCTGTGGCCCACACTGCGCCAGCGTCTCCCGCCTGTCGAAGCGCTTCGGGCGGGCGCTTCATCCGCCGTCGATCGCCGGAGTTCACGTCTGGACCCCCACACGCTTACGGATGCCATGGAAGCCTCCCTGACGGCGTCGATGGTCACCCGCGCTCACGGGCGCCTCAGCATGTGGGCTGGAGCCTGGGCGACGACGTCGAACTGTCTGTACTCCATCCGGTCCGACGCCGCGCGCAACACCATGAGGGCGGACCCCGTCCCGTTTGGCAACATCGCCTACGAGCTTTCCTTCGCACTCGCTGGCGCACACGAATTCCTTGCCGGTACCGACAGGAAGGCCGCTCGGTGAGTGCCGACATGGTCGGGATGGACCCACACGCGGTCCGGCGTCTCGCTGTTCTCCTGGAACATTCATCGCAGCGCCTGAGAGGCACGGGAACGGCCATCTCGGCCACACTCGGCAACACCGGGTGGGAGGGGCACGACAGCAGGCGCTTCAGGCAGACGTGGGACGCGGATCTCCGTCCGGAGCTTGCCGCCGCGGCACGCAGCCTGGCCGAGGCATCCCGCACCCTGAAACACGATGCGATGCAGCAGGAGGAGGCGAGTGCATCGCCATTTGGTGGTTCTGGTCTGACTCCGGGCGCGGTAGGCGCGTCAGCGGATACCACTTCGACCGAGGACCTGACGGAGGATCCCCTGGGCTGGCTGCGCGAGGCAATCGACGACGTCTGGGAAGAATCATCCGACGCCGGCCTAGACTTCGCGCTCCGTGCGCTGGATAGCTTCAGCGATGTCTCCACCGATGGATTGGGCCTTGCCAGGCACAGCGCCGACATGGCCGCAGAGTTCCTGATGGGAGAGCCGCCGTCGGTGACCGAACTTCTGGCGCTCGGCGCCCTCACCGGAGGCGTCGCCGCCAACCTCAGCGTGGTCGGGGTCAGCGCCGGGCAGTTCCACCCCCATCTGCTCGACGACGGCCACCCCACGGCTGGAGAGCCGTTGAGGGTCGGCGTCGAAGGTCCAGGATCTCCTGCCCTGAACGTCAATGGTCATCAACCGACCGTCCTGCCGTCTTCCCTTTCAGCCATTGCGCACAACACCGCACTCGCCTATTCGGACAAGGGCGCACCAGGCACCGAAAATGGGGCTGTCCGGATTACCCGGATTGGCCAGGACGGGGTGGATTCCTACATCGTGAATATCCCCGGCACGCAGTCATGGAACCCGTCGGCCGGCGCCAATCCTTCTGACATGACGGGCAACCTCGTGACGGCGTCGGGTCAATCCTCCACCACAGCTGAAGCCGTGAGGCTGGCGATGCGGGAGGCAGGGATACCTTCGGGAGCTCCCATCATGCTCGCCGGGCATTCCCAGGGCGGAATGACTGCGGCGCAGCTCGCTGGCAACGAAGGCTTCACCAGCGAATTCAACGTCACCAACGTCATGACGTACGGGTCACCCATCGATACAGCCCACATTTCGCCCACGGTCGACGTCATCGCTTTCGAACACGCCGGCGACGTCGTCCCCCGGGTTGACCTCGGCAACCTCCGCATCGATCCGCTCAAGCCTCCATCACTGGGTTTCAGTACGCCGCCGCCGCCCAACGAGGCCATCGTGGTATCCCTGAGTGACCCTGAACCAGGAGACGGCTCGAACCAGATCGTCAGCAACCACGATTACAACAACTACGCAGATTCCATTGCGGAGGTCGAATCACGAAGGGGCAGCACAGCCGCTACCTATCAGGGCTTGGCCTCCACTTCGCGCTTCCTCACCGACGACCCGTCTCGGGTAGAGTCCCACGTGATCCCCATCGGCAGAAAGCAGTAGCACGTGCATCACTTCCGGCAGGCCCTGTTATTCGCAGTCGTGGCCTGCACATGTCTGGCGCTGACAGGATGCGGCGATGACACCGAACCCGCAGACCAGAAGTACCGCCAGGCCATTGAAGCCGTCCCGAACGTGGATCATGCCGAAGTACAGCAGAAATCAGATCCCGGGATGGGTAGCACCACCAGCATCGAGGTCTTCACGGACACCAATGATGGGCAGGTCCTGAAACACGTCCTCCACAAAACCATTCAGGCGTATCTGGCCGAAACGGACGACGGCGAGAACTCGTCGCTCCATTTCGTCGTCGTTTCTGAGGACAAACTGACGCTTCTGGCACCCGATGCAGTCGGGGTCACCGGCAACGATCTCCGGAGCCTACGCGAACAGTATGAGGCTCCCTAAGCCGGATGTGGATCTAGCCGGGCGCAGGCCCTGACGGAACCGCAGCCTTGTCATGATCCTGGGCTGCGAACTGTGTTCTGTGCAGTTCCGCGTAGCGTCCATCGCGTGCGATCAGTTCAGCGTGGTTTCCGCGTTCAACGATCTCGCCTGCCTCAACTACCAGAATCTGGTGTGCTGAACGGATGGTTGACAAGCGGTGGGCAATCACGAGGGCGGTGCGGCCTTCCAGCGCTTCACTCAGAGCCGCCTGTACTGCCGCTTCCGAGGTGGAGTCGAGTGCTGCAGTGGCCTCGTCAAGAATCACCACTCGGGGCTGTGCGAGCAGCAACCGTGCAATGGTCATCCGCTGGCGTTCACCGCCGGAGAGCCGGTAACCGCGCTCTCCCACGAGTGTTTCCAGCCCATCCGGGAGCGACTTGATGAGGGCCTCGAGACGGGAGCGGCGCAAGGCGTCCCAGATCTGTTCATCGCTAGCGTCCGGGTTCGCCAGACGGAGGTTGGATTTGATGGTCTCGTGGAAGAGATGGCCATCCTGGGTGACCATACCGAGTGTGTCCCGCAGCGACGCGAAGGTGACATCCCTGATATCGGTTCCTGCCAGACGGACAGCGCCGCTGTCGACGTCGTAGAGGCGTGCCAGAAGTTGTGCGATCGTCGACTTCCCCGCTCCGGAGGTGCCCACCAACGCCACGGTCTGCCCGGGCTCGACCCTGAAGGAGACTCCGTGCAGCACTTCCTCGCCTCCCCTGGTGTCCAGTGTTGCGACTTCCTCGAGGGATGCGAGGGAAACTTTGTCAGCCGAAGGATAGCCAAAGCGGACGTCGTCGAACTCCACTGCCACCGGGCCGTCCGGAATGACCCCGGCGTTGTCCCGCTCACGGATAAGCGGCACCAGGTCCAGGACTTCGAAAACGCGCTCGAAACTGACCAGGGCACTCATGATTTCCACCCGGGCGTTGGCGAGGTTGGTCAACGGGGCGTAGAGGCGGGTCAGCAGCAGCGCCAGAGTGACCACTTCCCCGGTATCCAGATGTCCCTGGAGCGCCAGAAAGCCGCCCAGCCCGTACACCAGCGCCAGGGCCAGAGCCGAGACCAGCATGAGCGCGGCGACGAACGTGAACTGCATCATCGCCATCTTGATCCCGATGTCACGGACCCGTGCGGCACGGACTTCAAATTCCTGGGACTCTTCTGCCGGACGCCCAAACAGTTTCACGAGCGTTGCCCCCGGTGCGGAGAACCGCTCCGTCATCTGTGTGCCCATGGCTGAGTTGTGGTCTGCTGCCTCGCGTCTCAGCGCTGCCAGCCGGCGTCCCATTCTCCGTGCGGGCAGCAGGAAAACCGGCAGCATGATGACGGCCAGCAGGGTCACCAGCCAGGAGGTGTTAAGCATGACGAGAAGTGTCAGCACCAGCAGGACGCTGTTGCTGACCACTCCTGAGAGTGTGCCGCTGAAAGCCTGCTGCGCACCGATGACGTCATTGTTCAACCGGCTCACCAGAGCTCCCGTGCGGGTGCGCGTGAAGAAGGCGATCGGCATTTTCTGGACGTGATTGAATACGGCGGTGCGGAGGTCCAGGATCACGCCCTCGCCGATCCGTGCTGAGAACCAGCGGGTGAACATGCTGATAGCTGCGTCCGCAACAGCCACGGCTGCGATGATGATGGCCAACCGGATGACCACCTCCACCCCGTCCTGATCCACGATGGCGTTGACCACTTCACCGGCAAGAACCGGTGTGGCAATGGCGAGAAAGGCAGCGACAACCGAGAACAGTACGAATGCAACAAGCCTGCCCCTATAGGGTTCGGCGAAGGACAATATTCGTTTGAACGTGGCTTTCGAAAATTTGTTCTTGCCGCCTTTTGCAGCGGATATGCGGTGCAGGGAATTCCACGCCGCGCCTTCCATACTCATTCAGAGCCTCCGTACGATCGGTCTTCAGCCTACTCGTCGACACCGACACTTTCAGTTGTGGTGGGACACGATCCGATTCTGATGCGTGTAGACGTTGACGTGTTCTCCCCTGCTGAAGCCGGCAAGCGTCAGCCCGGACGTCTCTGCGAGTTCGACGGCGAGCGAGGATGGGGCGCTCACAGCGGAAAGAACGGGAATTCCGGCCAGGAATGCTTTCTGCACCAGCTCGAAGGACGCCCGTCCGGAGACCTGAAGGACTGTTGCGGATAGGGGCAGACGGTTCTCCCGGAGCGCCCATCCGATGACTTTGTCCACTGCGTTGTGACGGCCTACGTCTTCCCGCAGGCACAGTAGTTCACCGTCTGGGCCGAAAAGACCCGCAGCGTGGACACCACCCGTTCGGTCGAAGAGTTTCTGCTTCGAGCGCAGGACGTCCGCCAGCCCAAGGAGTGTCTCGACGTCGAGCCGCATCGTGTCCTCGGACAGGGAGTAGCGGGAATCCTTGGTGACGGCGTCGATCGATGCTGTTCCGCAGATCCCGCAGGCGCTGGAAGTAACAACGTGTCTTTCGAGATCCGTTGCTGGCGGCGTTACGCCGGGGGCCAGCTGGGCGTCGACGACGTTGTACGTCTGACGGCCCTGTTCATCCTCACCCGCGCAGAAGCGCATGGTGGCGAGCTGTTCCTGGTGCCAGATGATGCCTTCAGATACCAGGAATCCAGCGACGAGGTCGAAGTCGTCGCCAGGAGTGCGCATGGTGACGCTGAGTGAGCGTCCGTTGACCCTGATTTCGAGCGGCTCTTCGGCGGCAAGGACGTCCTGCACGCTGCGCGGGGAACCGCTGGCCGAGTAGCTGGTGACTTTGACGCGTTGGGTCAAGCGGCCCATGCGGCCTCCTCACGGTCTTCACCCACGATGAGTGTCCAGTTGGTGCGGGCTTGAAAAAAAGCAACCCCGCACCAACTGTACGAAATTTCCAGCGTTACTGAAGCATCGCCCGATCGTCAGCGAATTTGCTTCCTTGGATTTTCTCGAACTCCTTCAGGAGGTCTTCCACAGTGGTTTTCTGCTTCTGCTCCTCATCGATGTCGAGAATGATGCGGCCTTCGTGCATCATGATGAGCCGGTTTCCCATGCGCAGTGCCTGCTCCATGTTGTGCGTCACCATGAGAGTGGTGAGCTTGTGCCGCTTCACCACGTCCATGGTCAGGCGGGACACGAGTTCGGCACGCTGGGGGTCCAGCGCAGCTGTGTGCTCGTCCAGCAGCAGGATGTCCGGCTGGCTGAACGTGGCCATGAGCAGCGAGAGTGCCTGCCGCTGTCCGCCCGAGAGCAGACCCACTTTTGCCTTGAGCCGGTTCTCCAGCCCAAGTTCAAGCGACTCCAGTTCCGTGCAGAAGAAATCGCGCTTGCGCTTGGTCACTCCCCTGCGCAGACCGCGGCCCTTGCCCCGCTCATAAGCGATCGCGAGGTTCTCCTCGATCGTCATGGTGGGCGAGGATCCGGCCATGGGGTCCTGGAAGACGCGTCCGATGAACTTTGCGCGCTGGAAGTCATCCAGTTTGGTCACGTCGTTGCTGTTGATGGTCACCGTGCCGGTGTCCGGTTTGAGCTTTCCCGAGGTGATATTGAGGATGGTCGACTTCCCAGCACCGTTACTGCCGATGACCGTCACGAAGTCTCCTGCGTCAAGCTGCAGGGAGACATTGTCCAGCGCAACCCGCTCGTTGACAGTGCCCGCGAAGAACGTCTTTTTGACGTTGCTAACTTCCAACATAGCTACCCCTGGCCTTTGCGCTTGCGTTCAGTTTCTTCAGCGTGGTCAGCCCCTGGAGGCGCTTGACCGCTTTCCACTGTGGCATCACCAGTGCGACGACAACCAGCAGCGCGGAGATCAGCTTCATATCCGAAGGATTGAATCCGATTTCCAGGGCACCAAAGATGACGATGCGATAGAGGATGGAGCCCAGGATGACCGCCAGCGTGGAGATCATGATGAGGCGTGCACCGAATATTGCCTGGCCCAGAATCACTGATGCCAGTCCAACGAGGATGAGACCAATACCCATGCTGATGTCGGAGAAGCCCTGGTACTGCGCAATGAGCGCGCCACATAGTGCAACGAATCCGTTGGACAGTGCGAGACCCAGGATCTTCTGCCGGTCGGTGCTGACACCGAAGCTCCGGATCATCTCCTGGTTGTCACCGGTAGCCTGCATGGCCAGTCCCAGATCCGTGTGGAGGAACCAGTCAAGGAAGAACTTCACAGCGAGCGCGACGACGGCGAAGATGAGGATGGACTGCCAGGACCCCAACCAGTCGTTCTCGCGGAGCGGGGTGATCAGGGTGTCTTCCCGGAGGAGCGGAATGTTGGCGCTCCCGTCCATGATGCGCAGGTTGATGGAATACAACGCGATCATGGTCAGGATTCCGGCCAGCAGACCGTCAATCTTTCCCTTGGTGTGTAGCAGGCCGGTGATAATTCCTGCAATCAGGCCGGCCGCGAAGGCCGCCACTGTGCTGAGGAGCGGGGGCGCTCCGTTGACGATCATGATGGCCGCAACGGAGGCCCCCGTGGTGAAGCTTCCGTCGATCGTGAGGTCGGGGAAGTTCAGGATGCGGAAGGTCAGATAGACCCCAAGAGCCATTACCGCGTAAATCAGCCCTAATTCAACAGCTGTAATCATTAAGCATTACCTTTTTGTCATTTCTCGGTTCAGAACAAACAAGCGCGGGGGCTTGTTACTTGATGACCTGGTCAGCCTTTTCAAGCAGTTCTTCCGGGATGGTGACGCCCATGCGCTTGGCAGCTGCAGGGTTGAGGATCAGCTGAACTTCTTCGAGGGTTTCGATCGGCATGGTTGCCGGATCTGCACCTTCGAGAACCTTGATGGCCATCATGCCGGTCTGGTAGCCGAGCTTTTCGTAGTCGATACCGAAGGTAGCAATGGCTCCGCCTTCGACGCTGGCGGTGTCAGCTGCGATGAGGGGAATCTTCTTGGACTCGGCAACCTGGACCACGGACTTCAGGGCAGAAACCACAACGTTGTCAGTCGGTACGTACAGGACGTCGACGTCGAGCGAGTTGGCGGCCTGCTGCACTTCGCTGGAGTTGGTGACGGTGGCTTCCTTGAGCTCGAGGCCCATCTTCTTGGCTGCTTCGCGGGCCAGTTCTACCTGAACCTCGGAGTTCACCTCACCGGAGCTGTAGACAACGCCGACGCTCTTGGCGTCAGGAGCGAGCTCCTCGATCAGACCAAGCTGCTTCTCAACAGGGTTGAGGTCGCTGGTACCGGTCAGGTTTGCGCCCGGCTCTTCCCAGCTGTCCACGAGGCCGGCTTCTTCAGGCTCGGTCACAGCGGTGATGAGGATGGGGATGTCCTGGATGCTCTGCGCGGCGGCCTGTGCGGTGGGCGTAGCGATCGCGAGGATGAGGTCCTTCTTGTCGCTGGCAAACTTGCTGGCGATGGTTGTCGCCGTGGCCTGGTCGCCCTGGGCGTTCTGCTCATCGAAGACTGCGTCCTCGTAGCCGTTTTCCTTCAGCGCCTTCTTGAAGCCTTCACGAGCTGCGTTGAGTGCATCGTGCTCCACAATCTGGGTGATGCCGATCTCTACGGGCTCGTCGCTGGCAGCCTTCTGGCCGGCGTCGTCGGATCCTCCGCAGGCGGTCAAGGCCAGAGCTGCGGTCAGTAGACCGGCACCGAAGATGGATTTGGCTGTACGTTTCATCAAAAGATCCTTTCAAGGACAATCCCGCTGGAGCAGCCGATGCATTTCCAGCGCAGGTTGCCGAACCCGCTCCGACAACCTCTTGGTGGCGCTGCACCACAAGAACCGGTGGATCGGAAATGTTGTGCACACATTATTAGATGTGATTCAGCTCATATTGTCCACGCGGGCGAGTGTGCGGGATACAGATTGTCCCTCTAGGGTCTCGCGTGCATACAGATTGAGCCTGTTAGCACGCACGAGTAACGAAACGTCCAGTCCGTGACTCAACCGTTAGATTTATTGATGATGAACAACACATCCGTTACTGATGATGGGTGTCCCTGTCCTGTGTTCCCACCGCGGACCAGCCACGTCTGGTCGGCGAGCTTGACGTCGCCATCCGATCCCGTGAGCGGTAGACGATGTAAGGCCGGAACAGATAGTGCAGTGGGGCCGTGAACGCGTGGACCAGGCGGGTAAAGGGCCACAGCATGAACAACACCATGCCGACCAGCGTATGCAGGTGGAACGAGAAGGGCGCCGCTGCCATCGACTCGACGTCCGGCATGAAGATAAACAGCGACCGGAACCAGGGAGAGACCGTTTCCCGGTAGTTGTGGCCGTGACCGCCGAGGAAAACACTGGCGAGCGTGGTCCAGAGACCAAACACGATGGCCGCGGTGAGAACCACATACATAAGTTTGTCGTTCTTGGTGGTAGCCATGAACACTGGCCCGGTCTTGCGGCGCCGGTAGATCAGGGCCACAATGCCGCCAAGCGTACAGATGCCCGCTATTCCGCCAACAAACAACGCGTTGAAGTGATAGAAGTCCTGGCTCATGCCGATGGCCTCGGTCCACGACATGGGGATGATCAAACCAAAAAAATGTCCGGCGATGACGGCAAGAATGCCGAAGTGGAAGGCCGGCGAGGCGATGCGAAGCATCCTTGATTCATACAGCTGCGATGACCGGGTGGTCCAGCCGAACTGATCGTAGCGATAACGCCAGACGAGGCCTCCCACCAAGACCACCATCATCACATACGGCAACACGCCCCACAGGAAGACGTCCATGCTATGCACCTCTCAACGGCAGCAGCCGCGGATCGTAGGGTTCAAGTCCAACTGATTCAGTAGGCGGTCCATAACCCGCCATGGCCTGGACCGCCGCACGGTCCGCCGGGGAAGCCCCGGGTAGCGTGTCGCATATGGCGCGGAGGATCGAGGCCTGCGGAAGATGATCGTCAATGAGTGCCAGCCGCAGCATCTCCAGACTTGGACGGAACTTGTTCAGGAGGTCCTGACCGGCTTCCATGTCAACGGTCGCCGCGAACTCGAGCACCATCGGAAGATAATCAGGAAGTTCACCGTCCATATCAACAAGAACGCCGCTGGCCCGGTACACCTTCTTGAACTCCCCCAGCACCTCACCGCGCCGACGGGTGTCGCCGTCGGTCCAGTAGGAAAGGTGCAGCGCGTGCCGCTTGCTGAGATCAAATTCCTGAACATAGGTGGCCTGGAAATCTGCCAGAGACAGCGACTCCACCAAAGACAGGACCGGCTCGAATGCGTCGAGTGCGGAGCACTCTGCGAGTGCTGAGCGGAGCAACGGGATCCTTGCCTGCAATTCCGTATCCGGATAGGAAAGGCACCAGGATGCGGCCTGATAGACGACGGCGGTTCCAGCACTAACACGGGCCATGGCTATGAACCTGCCTGATCGCCGGCAGTCTGGGGCGTATCTCGCTGCTCATCCGGGAACATGCCCTTGGGTACACCGTTGCCGTCCCAGTTGAGGAGATTGACCCGGCCGCGGAGGTCGCGGCCTGTTGGTTCGTCTGAGGTCTGCCGCTGCTGCAGTGCACGGAAGTTCTCGACGGCGACCGGCGTCGGCATGCCGCTGGCTTCGCCAAATGGCGAGTCCTGCATGCCGGGGCCGCCCTCGAAATCGAGGGAGCACCCCATCTCCTCAAGGTCATGTGCCTGTTCCACGTGGGCCTTGGGGATGACATAGCGTTCCTCATACTTGGCGATCGCCATGAGCCTGTACATTTCGTACATTGTTTCGCCGTCCATTCCGACGGCCTCGGGAATCGACTCATCCGGATCATTGCCCAGGCTGATCCCGCGCATATACGAGCGCATGGCGGCGAGCTTCTTGAGCACATTGGAGACAATTTCCGTATCTCCGGCGGTGAACAGCTCCGCCAGATACTCAACCGGGATGCGCAGTTCCTCAATGGCACCGAAGAGGTTCTCGCGGTCCTCCGCATCATGTCCCTGGTCCTTGAGCAGATCCACGATGGGCGAGAGCGGCGGAACATACCAGACCATGGGCATGGTGCGGTACTCCGGATGAAGCGGTAGGGCAATCCGGTAGACCTTCGCCATGGCGTACACCGGTGAACGCTGGGCAGCGTCAATCCAGTCTTCCGGAATGTCCTGCTTGCGTGCTTCCTCAATGACCTTGGGGTCGTTGGGGTCAAGAATCACGTCGAGGTGCGCTTCATACAGCTTCTTGTCATCCTTGATGGACGCCGCTTCGGTGACCTTATCGGCGTCGTACAGGAACAGCCCCAGATACCGGAGCCTACCGACGCAGGTCTCCGAGCAGATTGTGGGCAGCCCAACCTCGATGCGGGGATAACAGAAGGTGCACTTCTCCGCTTTACCCGTCTTGTGGTTGAAGTACATCTTCTTGTAGGGGCAGCCGGTGATGCACTGCCGCCAGCCACGGCACTGGTCCTGGTCCACCAGAACAATGCCGTCTTCCTCGCGCTTGTAGATAGCGCCGGAAGGGCAGGATGCCATGCAGGACGGGTTGAGGCAGTGTTCACAAATTCGGGGCAGGTAGAACATGAACGTCTGCTCGAACTCGAATTTGATCTTGTCTTCGGACTCCTTGCGGACTTTCTCGACCATTGGATCCAGGTGACCCATCTGCGTGGTGCCGCCGAGGTCGTCGTCCCAGTTCGCCGACCACGTGATCTTGGTGTCCTCGCCCGTGATGAGGGACTTGGGCCGGGCTACCGGGAAGTCATCTCCCAGGGGCGCGTCCACGAGGTTCTTGTAGTCGTAGGTCCACGGCTCGTAATAGTCCTTGAGTTCAGGCTGGACCGGGCTGGCGAAGAGGCCAAGCAGCTTCCGGACCCGGCCGCCGCCCTTGAGCTTCAGCCGCCCGCGCTTGTTGAGCTCCCAACCGCCGCGCCATTTCTCCTGGTCTTCGTACCGGCGCGGGTACCCCTGCCCCGGCCGGGTTTCAACGTTGTTGAACCACACGTACTCAGTGCCGGCACGGTTGGTCCACGCCTGCTTGCAGGTGACCGAGCAAGTGTGACACCCGATGCATTTGTCCAGGTTCATGACCATGCCCATCTGGGCCATAACTTTCATTAGTACTGAACCTCCTGTGACCTGCGCCGGACCCGTGTGACCATGTCCCGCTGATTTCCTGTCGGACCAAAATAGTTGAAGGCGTAGGCCAACTGCGCGTAGCCGCCGATCATGTGGGTCGGCTTGACCAGCAGACGGGTGACCGAGTTGTGGATTCCGCCTCGTCGTCCCGTGGCCTCCGACTTCGGGACGTCAATGGTGCGCTCCTGGGCGTGATAGACGTACACCACGCCATCCGGCATACGGTGGCTGACAATGGCGCGGCCCACCAGAACACCGTTGGTATTGACGCACTCCACCCAGTCGTTGTCCGCGACCTCGATGGACGCCGCATCTGCCGGGCTCATCCATACGGTCGGACCACCGCGAGAGAGCGAAAGCATCAGGAGGTTGTCCTGGTACTCCGAGTGGATGGACCACTTGGAGTGCGGCGTGAGGTAGCGGACGGTGATTTCCTTGGCACCATCGGACCCAAGCTTCGGCTCGCCGTACAGCCGGTGCATGTCGAGCGGGGGACGGTAGATCGGCAGTGACTCTCCGACGTCGCGCATCCAATCGTGGTCAAGGAAGAAGTGCATTCGCCCGGTGAGGGTGTGCCAGGGCTTCAGCCTTTCCACGTTGACCGTGAACGGCGAGTACCGGCGTCCACCGGTCTCCGATCCGGACCACTCCGGGGAGGTGATGACGGGAACCGGCCCGGCCTGCGTCTGGGCGAACGTGATGTGCTTTTCCTCCGACCCTTCGGCAAGATCGGCGAGTTTGACGCCGGTTTGTTCCTCGAGGGTCTTGAAGCCCTGGACGGCCAGTGACCCGTTCGTGGTTCCCGAGAAGGTCAGGATCGCTTCCGCGAACTTCGCGTCCGTGTCTATGGCCGGTCGCCCTGCACCCGCACCACTGGACATGACACCGGTGGAATGCGCGAGCCGCTCCACTTCCCGCTTCACGTTGTACTTGATGTTCTTGACCGTGAAGCCGAGCTTGTCCGCCAGCGGACCCACAGAGGCGAGCTTGTCCGCAATGGCCGTGTAATCCCGTTCGACCACCTGGAATACCGGCATGTTCTGCCCCGGAACGCCGGGGACGCCGTCGTTCCGCCAATCCCTGACGACGCCGCCGGGCTGGGCTACCTGACCGGCGGTGTCATGCTGCAACGGCACACTGACCAGGTCCTTCCGGACACCCAGGTGCGTCTTCGCCTGCCGCGAGAACTCCTGCGCGAGCAGGTGGAAGGTCTCGAAGTCGGTTTTCGATTGCCACGGCGGATCGATCGCCGGCGAGAACGCATGGACGAACGGGTGCATATCCGTGGAGGAGAGGTCGTGCTTCTCATACCAGGTGGCTGCAGGGAAAACGATGTCGGAGAGCAGCGTGCTGGAGGTCATCCGGAAATCGGCGGTAACCAGCAGATCGAGCTTGCCCTCCGGCGCGTCATCATGCCATGCGACGTCCCGGGGCTTGAGACCGTCAGCGTGGTCCTCCCCCATAACGTTGTTGTGCGTACCGAGCAGATTCCGCAGGAAGTACTCGTTGCCCTTCGCGGAGGACCCAAAGAGATTGGACCGCCACAGCATAAGTGTCCGCGGCCAGTTCTCCGGTGCATCGACGTCTTCAATAGCCGGGTTCACGGTGCGGTTCTTCAACTGGTCAGCGATGTACGACGGCGTATCCGCTGCACTGCCTGCATCTACGGCTGCCTGCGCTTCATCGGCCAGATCCAGCGGGTTGCGGTCGAACTGCGGGTAGAAAGGCATCCACCCTAGCCGGTTGGACTGTGCCATCGAATCAGCCGTGTGCATTCCGTCCAGGTTGCCCGTGGATAGCGGGGATTTCAGCGCGTCAGCCGAATATCCGTCCTGGCGCCACTGATCCGTGTGCATGTACCAATAGCCGGTCCCGATCATGGTCCGGGGAGGCCTGCTCCAGTCCAGCGCGTTGGCCAGCGCACCCCAACCGGTGATGGGGCGGCATTTTTCCTGCCCCACATAATGCGCCCATCCTCCACCGTTTCGACCCATACAGCCGGTAAGCATCAGGAGGCTGAGCACCGCACGGTACGTGGCATCTCCGTGGAACCACTGACAGATCCCAGCACCCATGATGATCATCGAACGGCCATTGGACTGCTCCGCGTTCCGAGCGAACTCCCGCGCCACCCGGATGCACGCCTTGGCTGGAACGCTGGTGATCTCTTCCTGCCACGCAGGAGTATATGGAGTGTCGACGTCGTCGTATCCTGTGGCCCACTCCCCCGGCAGGCCTTCGCGGCCAACACCGTACTGTGCCAGCATCAGGTCAAAGACCGTTGTGACCAGATGCCCGTCAACCTTCTGGACCGGAACGCCACGGCGTTGAACTCCGCCTTCGCCCGTCGGGTCGTCAAATCGCGGCATCAGGATCTCAACCGACGTGTGGTCCGGCGTATCCATGAGAGACAGAGCAGGGTCAACGACACCAAGGTCAAGGTTCCATTTGCCTTTGCCTGCCTCGTTGTAGCGATCGCCCATCGTTCCATTGGGCACGACGGCGCGTCCCGTCTTGCGGTCGAAGAGCATGGTCTTGAAACCATCGTGTTCGCTGGCCGGCTCGTCCAGCACATCAGTGGCTGTGAGGAACTTCGCGGGGACGAGGCCGCCGTCGGGGTGCTCTTCCAGCCTGATCAGGAACGGGAGGTCCGTGTACTTGCGAACGTAATCCGTGAAGAAGGGAACCTGACGGTCGACGAAGAATTCCTTGAGCATCACGTGACCCATGCCCATGGCCAGGGCTGCGTCCGTTCCTGCCTGCGCAGGCAGCCACTCGTCTGCGAACTTGGTGTTGTCTGCGTAGTCGGGGCTGACGGACACAACCTTCGTCCCCCTGTAACGAACCTCCGTCATCCAGTGGGCATCCGGGGTCCTGGTCACGGGAACGTTGGATCCCCACATCATGAGGTAGGTGGAATCCCACCAGTCGCCTGATTCCGGCACGTCGGTCTGATCACCGAACACCTGCGGGCTGGCTACCGGGAGGTCCGCGTACCAGTCGTAGAAGGACGTCATCACGCCGCCGATGAGCTGGATGAACCGGTTCCCCACCCCGTGGGAGACCATGGACATCGCTGGAATCGGAGAGAACCCGGACACGCGGTCGGGTCCGTACTTCTTGATGGTGTGAACGTGGGCTGCGGCTGCAATCTCGATGGATTCCTGCCACGAGATGCGGATGAGGCCGCCTTTGCCTCGTGCCTGATGGTACCGCTTACGGCGTTCAGGATCGCCAACGACGTCGGCCCATGCCAGTACAGGATCCTTCAGGCGCGCTTTGGCTTCCCTGTACATCTCGATGAGCACACCCCTACCGTAGGGGAACCGGACGCGGGTTGGTGAATAGGTGTACCAGGAGAACGCAGCACCTCTGGGGCAGCCTCTGGGCTCGTATTCCGGGCTGTCCGGTCCCACCGACGGGTAGTCCGTCTGCTGGGACTCCCAGGTGATGATGCCGTCCTTGACGTACACCTTCCATGAACAGGACCCGGTGCAGTTCACGCCGTGGGTGGAGCGGACCACCTTGTCGTGGCTCCATCGGTCCCTATAGAAGATGTCGCCCTTTCGACCACCTTCACGGAATACCGCCCGGGAGTCATCAGACTCATCCCAACGGGTGAAGAATCTACCGAATTTCAACATTGCATCTGATGCCGGTCCGTCGAGGCCCGGCGTGAAGGGAGCAGCCATAAATTCAACATATGACAAAGGACTGAGAGTTGCCAGCAATTTACCGGTTTATTCATTTAGTCAACATTATTGGTGCCAAATTTCGATGCAAGGGCATGCAACGCCTGCGTCGGAAGCTCATATCCCGCGCTATGCTATGGACGACGACCATCAACGAGGCGGTGGTTTGGCGGACATCAGGGCATCGAACCGAGGAGATGACGTAAAACATGAGCACGCCCGCAACGATCCAGGCGAGGGTCGACAGCCTGCTTAGGAATCTTCCACCGGCCTCTTTCGCCTTCGTCATGGCAAGCGGCATTACTGCTCTGGGATTTCGCATTATCGAGCGCGATATCATCTCTCTGACGCTTCTTTATTGCGGTATTGTCGGTGCGTTACTGCTGGTCATTGCAACTGCGGGCAGGCTCATCAGACACCGCGCCAACGTCATCAGTGACGGCCAGAATCCCACCAAAACCTTTGGTTTCTTCACCATTGTCGCCGCAGCAAATGTACTCGGCGCATACTTGAGCAGCGCCGGCTTCACTGGCATCGCCGTGACGCTCTTCATCGTCGCAGCACTGATTTGGCTCGTGCTCACCTACCTGCTTCCCGCATCGATCCTGTTCGGCCACGGCGAGCGCTCCGTGATGTCGGATATCAACGGCAGCTGGTTCCTCTGGGTGGTCGGCACGCAGTCTGTCGCAACGGCCTGCGCCATCACGGCGCCGCGGTTCCACCCGGAACTTCTCGGGTCTGCCGCCGTGGGTCTGTGGGGCGTGGGGATTGCGCTTTACCTCCTGGTAGCCACACTCGTGACTCTCAGGATGCTCATCAACGAGAACTCTCCAACGAACCTCAGCCCCACCTACTGGATCTACATGGGTGCCACAGCGATTTCCGTGCTCGCGGGCTCCCGAATCCTCCTCCTCCCCGACGAACTGCCGATCATGGCGACCACCGGTGCCTTTGTCTCAGGCATGAGTTACCTGCTCTGGGCCCTGGGATTGTGGTGGATTCCCCTACTGATCATTTTCGGTGTCTGGCGGCACGGTGTCCGTCGCGTCCCGCTGAAGTATGAGGCCGCACTGTGGAGCATCGTGTTCCCCATCGGCATGTATTCCGTCGCGAGTATGTTTTACGGCATCGAGAAGGATTTGTCCTTCATGACGGGCCTTGGGCAGGTGGGGATCTGGATTGCCGGAGTCGTCTGGCTGCTCTCCACGATTGCCATGTTGCGCACGGGCATGCGGTGGTGGAACCATGGCGACCGCGAAGCTGCCGCAAAGTCCACCACTACCAGCTCAGGCGTATAACCTGGGCATCGTCGCCCCGAACCAGTCCGTCCGGCGGCACCACCAGCACAACGTCGGCTGACGCAAGGCCGCGGAGCATCCCCGATCCGATTCGCGGCAGAGGTATCACGCCGTCGGCGGTGTGCTGCGCGGGAAGCAGACGGTGACGTCCGGCCAGAGGTGCCAGCTCCGCGCCTGAGACAGCGTTCACCAACTCCGGTAGCGGCCTCCCGCCCAGCCTGGCTATCAGCGGCGCGCCAAGCGTCAGCAGCGCCATCATCGCTGCGAGGGGGTTTCCAGGCAGCCCCACGACCGTCCTTCCGTCCGGCAGGACAGCAAGCAGGGCCGGGTGCCCCGGTCTCATGGCAATGGAGTGCACGACGACGTCCGCCCCGAGGTCCGCCAGTACTGTTCGGAGGTGGTCCGCGGAGGACGTCCCGGTTCCGCCGGTGGTGATGACGACGTCGGCGCCCTCCGTGGCGAGAGCAGCGGTGAGCTTTTGTGGGTCGTCAGGTGTATGAAACACCCTGCCGGTCATCCCACCGAGCCCACGGACGGTGTCCGGCAGCAGCAGGCTAAAAGTGTCCCGAACATGACCGGGTGAAGGCGTTCCGCGCGCGATCACTTCGTCCCCAGTGGAGATGATGTCAACCATCGGTCTGCGATGGATGCTGAGGTTGTCGTAGGTGGCTCCGGCGGCCACCGCCACCCATGCGGGGGTCAGCACAGTTCCTGCCCGGACTAGCAGTTCGCCCTGCGAGGCTTCCGTTCCCTCCGGGCGGATGTGCTGTCCTGGCCAGGGTTCATTCTCTTTTGCCCGCGAGTTGAGGCTCAGCAGTCCGTCATTTACGGTTCCCGACTCGCTTCGGAGTACCGACGTGGTCCCTGGCGGAATAGTGCCCCCGGTGATGACCGGGCTCGCTGTCTGTGACCCCAGCGGGCCAGCACCCTGTAGCTGCCACGGGCCAACGCCAGCCACCGCCCACCCATCCATCGCAGAGGAAGCGTAGTGCGGCATGGGGCCCAATGCGTGGAGGTTCTCGGCCAGGACTGCCCCAATACACTCCGCCAGAGGCTTCATTGACGGCTCAATCGGATCAGCAATGGTGTACGCAGTCTTGCGGGCGTCAGACCAGGTGCTGGCGGACGTCATTCTTCGACTGCGGAAGTCCGCGCACCGGCTGCAACGCGCTCAGCACAGAGCCTGCTGGCGACCGCCGACGCAGCCTTCATCGCGACAACGTTAGTGGCCTGACCGGTGGCAGCGGCAATGCCAGCGGCATAACCCACGATGAACGTGGTGAGCGGAGCGGCGGGCCGGACAATACCGTGAGCGGCTTCGCCAGCAAGGGTCAGGATCGCGTCAATGTCCACAGGAGTGCCGTCCAGCTCGAGTGCGGCCAGTAGGTCCTCCACCCACGGTTCCAGTACGTCCATGTGCCCGCTCATTGTCCGCTCCTCGTCAGTGCCGTATCCCGTCCTGCACTGCGATACCGAACGTTGCGGCGTCCGCCGGGGTATCGACGTCGGCCGTTGAGTCCGCAGTGAAGGTGTATACCTGCAGACTAGCAAGGAGAACCCGCACCGGTTTCCCGATAAGATCTCCCGCGGCAGTCACGGATTGGAGAAGATCTTCCGTCCTGACAGCACAGGCCAGGTACTGGAGCTTGCCGTCGGCGTCCTTGGGAACCCACGCCTGAAATTCGGGGTGGGCCTCGATCGTGTCCAGCAGCACGCGAATGGTGGAGCCGACGTGGGGCATATCGCACGCCAGGAGCAGCGTGACGTCGTCAGTACAGAGGGATTCGGTGCGGCGGCCGTCCGGTGCCTCCACCAACCGGTCGACCCCCGCGCCAATGGCTGCGGCGGGCCCTGAGAAGGCTGGGGTTTCCCGAACCACGAGGACGTCCTCAGGCAGCACGGAGCCGAGCTCCTCCTCGGGCCCCACCACGACGACGCGGTGGGCTCCGGCCTCCCGAACAGCCGCGACGGTGCGGCTCAGAAGGGTCTCTCCACGATATCTCAACAATGCTTTCGCGGTCCCGCCCAACCTGCTGGACCGCCCGCCAGCGACGACGACGGCGCTGAGAAGCCTAGCGGTCATGCCGCCGGGTACTGTTCGAGGAACTCTGCCCAGCGGGGCGCTGGCCGTTCAAGTTCGCGGATCTGCCACACCCTTCCTCGCGGAGGACGCGGGAGGGTCCGTAGCTGCCACCCAATTTCTGCGAGAGTCCGGCTGCCCTTGAGGTTGTTGCAGTGCAGGCAGCACGCCACGAGATTCTCCCAAGTATCGGCCCCTCCCCGGGAGCGTGGAAACACATGGTCCAGGGTGGAGGCAGGTTTGCCGCAGTAAGCACACAGGTGGTTGTCCCGCCGGAGGACACCTCGCCGCGTAACGGCTACACCGTCCCTGTAAGGCACTCGAACGTACCTGTTGAGCAGGATGACAGACGGGCGCGCGAACGTCTCGTTGGGGCCGATCACGGGTTCCTCCTCCTCGGATATGACGCTTGCCTTATCTGTCAGGACAAGGACGATCGCCCGACGGAAGCTCACCACCGCCAGTGGTTCATATCCAGCATTCAGAACGAGAGTGCGCATGACACGTTCCTCTTAAACTGATCCGTTGATCAAGCCTGGCCCGCACATGGCGGTATTGGACCCGTCCTGGTGAAGACGCTCCAACAGTGCAAGAGTAAACGGTTCAGCGCCCCGGCGCTAACGTTTGCTCCGGTTAAACAAACGATCCCCGTCCGTGTGGACGGGGATCGTTATGTTAGTCAAGCGATTCTTTAGCCACCAAGGCTGATGTAAACGCCGCCGGAGCCGAGCTCTGCGGGGGCAATCGCGGTGGTGCCACCATTGAATCCACCGTGGACTGCCTGTCCGCCACCGATGTAGACGGCGATGTGAGGGACACCTGCGCCAGCGTTGTCGTAGTAGATGAGGTCGCCGGGCTGGGCCTGAGCGGCGCTGACTACGGTCCCGAGGGACATGTAGCCGATTGGCCAACCGTGGAAGTTGATGCCTGCTGCAGCAAGGGCGTTGCTGACCAGACGGGTGCAGTCCTGGGAGACGCCGAGCTGAGCCTGGGCTGCAGCAGCGACCGTTGCGCCGATACCGGAGGGAACGGACGGAGCGGGAGCTTCAACGACGGGAGCCGGCGCTTCAACGACGGGAGCCGGAGTCTGGGCTACAGGAGCAACGGGAGCTGCCTGCTCCTGAGCTACCTCATTGGCCACGGTCTGCACAGCAGGCGCCTCGACAACAGGAGCTGCTACTGCTGCTACTGCGGCCTGGCGCTCGAAGCTGACGTTCGCATCGGCGGCCACGGTCACGGTGGTAGGCACTGCCTGAAGTTCCAGAGCCGTGGTGACGGCCTGGCGGTCGGGGCTTACGGGAGCAGCGTTGGCTGCAACTCCGGATGTCAGCACAAGGCCTGAGGCCGCTGCGATGACGGCTGCCTGGCGGCCGACACCTCCAGCGTTTGAGCTGACGGCTTTCGCCAGTGAGGTCAGCGAGTTGGCCCGCTGAACGTCCGCGCGGTGGCGCGAGATGGTGGCACGAGGTGTCATGTTCGTTTTTCTCCGGTTGTCTCTGGGCTTAGCTGACGCGAACGAACGTTGCGCCGGAAAGGACTGATGCATCATGAAGAACGGTGTTGAAACCGTTGAAGCCACCGCTGATGGCCTGGCCGTTACCTACGTAGATCGCGACGTGTCCGCCAGTGATCATCAGATCACCGGGGGCTGGGTTGCTCACGACTGTCCCGTAGGCGTAGAAACCGGAGGGACCGATGTCGCCGACGCTCTTGCCGATTGAGCGCAGAGCCTTTTCAACCATCGCGGTGCAATCCTGCGCGATGCCGAGCTGGCCGTACGCGGAAGCAACGAGCGCTGCGCCGACGCTGCTGGAAGCAACAGGTGCGGGGGCTTCTTTGGTTTCCGGGGCGGGAGCGGCCTCAGCTGCGGGCGCCGGAGCTTCTGGCGTGGCAGCGGGTGTCTCAACCGTTTCGGGGGCCTCTACGGCCTGTTCAGCTACGGTCGGCGCTTCGACGACGGGAGCCTGGAACGACTCAGCCACAACCGCAGCCTCACGTTCGAAGGACACCTCGACGTTGGCCGGAACCGTGACGGTGGCTGGCTGAAGGCTGGCCTGGCTGAGAACAGTGGTGGACAGCGCCTCGCGGTCCATGCTCTCGGCCGCCTGCGCGGGGATGCCAGCAGTGAGGATAAGGCCCGATGTGGCGGCGAATACGGCCGCGCTACGGCCCACTGTTCCTGCATTTGAGGAGACTGCCTTTGACACGGCAGTCAGCGGGTTCGAGCTGACTGTGGGCGCACGATGGCGTCCCGATGTAGTACTGGACACAGAAGTTGCCTCTCCCAATGCCTGCGGGGTGAGCTGTCGGATTCGGATGGGAGTCACCCGGTCGCGGTTCTCGTACTGGACGAATACCCGCGACTTAACCCCAAGGATCTGGTGGCCCAGACCCAAAAATGGTTCCCCCGCCTCTGCCATGCGATTTATGCGAACGGACCTCGGTCAGTGGCAGAGTTTGGCTATCTGTCCGAGTGCGCCAAACCTTTTGCGAATTTGGCACGAGTAAGACGGTACAACAGTTTTGTTATGAAGTCACGTTCAGGTCACGAACGAGCGTGTTGATCATCACAGCCACCCATTTGGATCGACTGCTTTTCCATCGATGAAGACCTCGAAATGCAGGTGGCAACCAGTCGAGGCGCCCGTGCTTCCACTGGATCCGACGACGTCGCCGCGGTTAACCTGCTGGCCTGGCGTCACGGTGATGCCGGCCATGTGGTTGTACGTGGTCTCCAGGCCGTTGCCGTGGTCTATCACCACCCGGTTACCGCCGCCAAAGGCATGCCAGCCTGCTGACTTCACCAGTCCGGAGGCCGCAGCCAGTACGTTCGCGCCGCAGGGCGATGCGAAGTCCTGGCCCGAATGCATTTCACCGGCTATGCCCGTAATCGGACTGGTGCGGTACCCGAAGCTCGACGTCGGATTCAGAACTTCCATGGGAGCCGCGAGCGTACCTTCGGCCTCCGCCAGCTCAAGATCCCCGGCCGAGGCAGCCATGATGTCATCGAGCTTTCGCTCGGGGTCGAATTCGCTGCCCATCTGAACCCGCTGGAAGCTGACATGTGCAGTGGCAGCGGCTGAAACCAGCTTGCCTGACTCCTGCTGTGGCGCCTTGGCCTCTGGCGGTGGAGCAGCTGCAGTGGTGGGCAGCGCAACTGTTAGTGCGACGCCTGATACGGCAGCGACCATCGCAAACTTCTGACCAACACCGGTCAACGAGTGATTGCTGCGTGTTTCCAC
The DNA here is from genome assembly GCA_947502645.1 of uncultured Micrococcaceae bacterium. GTDB lineage: Bacteria > Actinomycetota > Actinomycetes > Actinomycetales > Micrococcaceae > Arthrobacter_J. Next base: position 502,616 of record CANNAD010000003.1, read on the forward strand.
TGGTCTGCTGCGTCGTGCTGCTCTATGCGCGTCCCGTGGACGCGCTTCCGGCACGGATGCCGGCGCAGCATGACGCGGCGAAGCCCTGTGCTTCGACATACTTTCCTCTCGTATAAGCCTGCGAAGTTAGCTGTCGGATTCGGACTAGAGAGCAGCCCGGTTCCTGACGCGGCGGCACACGGATGCGCTGACGATCTTGGAACTTCACCCCGAGACGGCGCAAATGGCCGCCGGAAATGGATCCTCCACCCCTGCCAGATTTCGAACGAATCGCATTTCCGCTGGCAGGGCTCGGCTGACGGAAAGGTAACGCCGATGTCTCGACGTCCGCGATCTACTATATGTCGGCGGGTGCCGCCGTAACAATTCCGTTATCGGGCACCCAATATGTTGCTCGTTTGAGAGCGATCATAGCACTCGTTATGACCTACGTCACGGGTTTAGCGGAACGGCTACAAAGATGTGGGCGGCCACCTCGGACGGGAGCTCCAGAGCGCCGGAGACACCGGGCACACGGACCGAGATGTAGTCGCCCACGCTCTCGAGCGTCACGGTGGCTCCCGGTTTGATGCCGCCCTCTTCCAGTTGACCCAGCAGCTCCGGATCCACCTGGATAGGTTCCGATAGCCGCTTCACCAGATAGGAATCCTCAAGCTGACCATTCGCCATGACGGCAGACAGACTGGCCACGCCGGCCGTGAAGTCTGGCGCTTGCGGACCGCCGAGGGCAACGAGCCCCGGGATGGGGTTGCCATACGGGGATTCGCTCGGCCGGTTCAGCAGCTCGTAGAGCCGTTGTTCGACGCGTTCACTCATGACGTGCTCCCAGCGGCACGCTTCTTCGTGGACGTAGGGCCAATCCAGACCGATGACGTCTGCGAGCAGGCGTTCCGCCAGACGGTGTTTGCGCATTACTTCCACGGCCCGTCGTCGGCCGACCTCGGTGAACTCAAGGTGCCTGTCACCAGAGACGACGACGAGGCCGTCCCGCTCCATCCGCCCGATGGTCTGGGACACTGTGGGGCCGGAATGACGCAGCCGCTCGGCTATTCGGGCACGGAGCGCGACAATGCCCTCCTCCTCGAGTTCGAGGATGGTTCGCAGGTACATCTCCGTGGTATCAATCAGGTCTGTCACGCCCCCTACGTTACTTCATGAGCCCGTGCCGCCAATGTTCTGTGTGGCCGACGAAACTGGTGCGGCAGCTTAACAAAGAAGAGGCCCGGCACCCTCAGGTGCACAATAGACCTCACCTACCCGCAACCGCATCTGATCTGGAGATGGCATGAGTGATTCCCGGACAATAACCATTCCCGCTGAACTGCTGCCTACGGACGGCAGATTTGGTGCCGGCCCATCGAAGGTTCGTGCAGAACAGGTCGATGCTCTGGTGGCAGCTTCCCGCACGCTGTTGGGAACCTCGCACCGTCAGCCTGGCGTGAAGAATCTGGTGGGCAGTGTCCGGGAAGGGCTGGGCGAGCTGTTTCAGCTTCCTGACGGCTATGAGGTTGTTCTCGGGGTCGGCGGGTCAACGGCGTTCTGGGATGTGGCGTCTTTCGGTCTTGTCGAGGCGAAGGCCCAGCATCTGTCCTTCGGCGAGTTCGGCTCGAAGTTCGCGGCTGCCACCAACAAGGCCCCTTTTCTTCAGGAGTCCTCCATCATCACGTCAGCGCCGGGTAGCCATCCGGTTCCGCAGGCGGAGCACGGCGTCGATGCGTACGCATGGCCGCAGAATGAAACCTCCACAGGCGTTGCGGCACCGGTCAGGCGCGTGCAGGGGGCCGACGACGGCGCCCTGGTCCTGATCGACGCGACCTCGGCAGCAGGCGGGCTGGACGTGGATGTGAGCGAAACTGACGTTTACTACTTCGCTCCGCAGAAGAACTTCGCCTCCGACGGCGGCCTGTGGCTGGGGCTTTTTTCGCCGGCGGCGCTGGACCGGGCTGCGTCGATCAATGCGTCTGACCGCTGGATCCCGGACTTCCTGAATCTGCAGACCGCTGTCGATAACTCCCGGTTGAACCAGACATACAACACCCCGGCGCTATCCACTCTGGTGATGCTCAATGCCCAACTCGAGTGGATGAACGGTCGGGGCGGGCTGCCTTTTGCGACTGCCAGAACTTTGGAATCATCAGGCCTGGTGTACAGCTGGGCGGAAGCCTCTGCTGTGGCCAGTCCCTTCGTCTCGGATCCTGCCCAGCGTTCGCAGGTGATTGCCACGGTGGACTTTGACGAGTCAGTCGATGCAGCAGAGATTGCGCAGATCCTCCGCGCCAACGGGATTGTCGACGTCGAGCCCTACCGCAAGCTTGGCCGCAATCAACTCCGGATTGCCATCTTTGCCGCCGTGGAGCCCTCTGATGTTGCAGCGTTGCTGGGATGCATCGATTATGTGGTGGACAACCGTTAGGGCCGTACCGGCTCCCCGCCGATTCTGGGCGCAGAACGGACTTTCCACACGAATCCGATGAGCGCTGTCAGCAGCCCGGCTGCGGCAGCAACTCCGAGACTCCAGCGGGGCCCGGCGAGGTCGGCCACTAGGCCCACGACTGGTGCACCCAGCGGTGTACCGCCCAGGAAGATGGCAAAGTACAGTGCCATCACACGGCCTCGCATGACCGGGTCTGTGGTGGTCTGGACGTAGGCGTTCGAACTGGTGATGATGGTCAGCGCACAGAACCCGACGGGGATTAGGGCCAAGCCGAAGGTCAGCAGGGTGGGTGCGAGGGCGGCGAGCGCACAGGTGACGCCGAAGGCTCCAGAGGCACCAAAAATGAAGCGGAGCCGCGGGCGGTCCCGTCGTGCGGAGAGCAGTGAGCCACCTACGGAGCCGATGGCCAGCACGGATGAGAGCACCCCGAAGATACCGGCGTCCTGCCCGAACTCGGTCCTTGCCATAACGGCGATGAAGACCGCGAAATTCAGTCCAAAGGTGCCAATGATGAAAATCGCGAGGAGCACCATGATGAGGTCCGGGCGATAGCGCACGTAGCGAAGACCTGCCCGGATCCGGCCCTTGCCGGGCGGCGCTTTGGGGACGTCGCGCAACTGGTCCTGCTTGATCTTGATCAGGGCGACGAGCATCGCGCCGAACGTGACAGCATTGACGAGAAACACCCAGCCTGGTCCGATGGCCACGATCAGGAGCCCGGCGATCGCAGGGCCGATCATCCGGGCGACGTTGAACGAAGCACTGTTCAGGGCTACCGCGTTGGGCAGGAAATCATCCCGGACGACGTCGGACACGAAGGTTTGCCGCGCGGGCGCGTCGACGGCGGAGACAACCCCTAGCGCCAGCGCGAAAGCGTAGACGTGCCACAGGGCGGCAATATCGGCCAGCACCATCAGCCCAAGAGCGACCCCGAGGAAAGCCATGGAGAGCTGGGTGACGATGAGGACCCGACGGCGGTCGAAGCTGTCAGCGACAAGCCCTGCCCATGGCGCGAGCAGAAGTTGCGGTCCGAGCTGCAGGGCGAGGACTATGCCCATCGCGGTTGCATCCTGATCCGTGAGGATGTCGTAGACGAGCCAATCCTGCGCTGTGCGCTGCATCCACGTTCCAACATTCGACACCAGCGCGCCGATGAACCAGATGCGGTAGTTGAAGAATTGTAATGAGCGGAACATCGACATCAGACACCAGCGCTCCTACCGTCATCAACGACCACCAGATACAAGGAAGTTATTCGCCTCCGCGCGCGTCGGAAACGGTGTCCTGGTCATCTTCGGGAAGGACCCGTTCAGCCCAGGGAACCCATTCCGGAGACAAGAGGGAATAATCCGACGGCAGCAGCCCGACTTCGCAGACGCTGGCGTCCTTCCCTCGCGGGACCCGCGAAAGTGTGGCATACCAGTGCCACCCCTGATAACCGGCGAGCCGGGACTCAAAGCGGTGCGTTACCAGCCGATCAGCTTCCGGGGAAGCCGACACGTGATCCCCGAGCTGCTCCTCGGGAATGACTTCAAGCAACCCCTCCCGAGCCTTACCCACGGCAGCGGCCAACACGGCGTCGGGCTTGGTGGGTTTGCGCGGGGGCCGGCGCTTGGCCGGAGCCTTGGCAGGCTCGGCCACTGGCGCTGGGGAATCTGTGGACTCTGTCATTACTGCTTAGGCGTCCAGCTCGTCGGCAACGTGACGCAATACCGATGCAACCTTGCGGGCGTGCTCGCGTTCCGGGTACCGGCCCTTGCGCAGCCCGTTCGATACGGAGTCCAGCAACTTGATGAGGTCCTCGGTGATGACGGCCATGTCATCCGCATTCTTCCTGGAGGCTTTCGCCACGGAAGGCTGTGTGTCGAGGATGCGGGCCGAGAGCGCCTGCAGACCACGCCTCCCATCGGCAACACCGAACTCGAGCCGGGTCCCCGGTTTCACCTCTTTAACGCCTGCCGGAAGTGCTGACGCGTGCAGGAATACTTCCTGGCCGTCGTCGCTGGCCAGGAACCCAAAACCTTTTTCGGTGTCAAACCATTTGACCTTGCCAACAGGCACTGTACTTACCTCTTCTTAACTCATGCGGGTGCAGTCGTTGACGCCGACTGCCGCGTTGTCCATGTTCCCGGTGCTGGCGTCAAAGTACTGCCGGCCATTCCGGCAGTCGCCGCGAACGGGAGAAGTCTGTTGTACAAGGTTAACCCGTCCGGGACCGTTGCGGTGACTTTGACGGCCGGATGTCCGCTGTTAGCGTTATCGCCATGACAAACAGTCCACCGGACGACGCCGTAACGCACGATCACATCCTGCGTGTCGGCACCGTGATCGCCGTCGTGCTTGCCGGTGTTGGCCTGCTGTCGCTGATAGCAGTGCTCGTCAGCGCAGCAGCTGGCGTCCAGGCGTGGGCCGGGCTGCTGTTCCTTGCTTATGCGTGCCTCCCGCTGGCCTTCATCATGCTGGGTTTCATGGTGATCGTGGGCCTGCTCCGGCGTCGCCGTCACTGACGTTCACAGCACTTCTCTGATGCAGTGGAATCGTGCGTAACTGTCAGCCCCAGGTAAGGGTACGGTTAAGGTAATGTCTGCGATCCGTGCTCTGGCTGAAGACTTGAATTCGCGCAGTGACAATGATCTGCGTTCCTTCCTGCTGGCACGGCCCGATCTGGCCCTCCCGCCGGTCCCCGACTTTTCTGCTCTGGCGGCGCGGGCGTCAACCCGTGTCAGTGTCCAGAGGGCGCTCGAGCGGTTGACGGAGCCCGAGTTGGATGTCCTTCAGACGATCGAGCTCACGACGAGTGAGGAATCCCAGGTCAGCACCACGGCGTCCTGGCTCAAAGCCTGTATCGGCGGCGCCACGATCAAGGGTCTTGAGACGATTCTGGACACGCTTCATTCGCTGGCGCTGATCCGCCGCGGGCCTGCACACCCCGGAACTCCTGCCAGCGACCACAAGCGCCGATTCTACCTTCCGATCCCTTCACTTCAGGAAGCGCTGGGGCCTTACCCGGCAGGGCTTGGCCGCCCGTATACGTCTCTGGTGGTCGCGAATCCCGAGTTCGGGCAGTCGCTCGTTGGTATCGTTGCGACCCTGCGTGTCCGCGGTTTCGCCGTCGACGAAGCGGACTCCCCCGAAACTGCGGCCTTCGCGATGCAGCACTGGGTCAGTGACGCCGATAATTGGGCGGCTGTGACCACATCCGCGCCCGCTGGAACCATGGAGCTGCTACGCCGGTTCACCTCTTCACCGGTCGGAACACTGCCTAAGGGTGATTCCCTGCCAACAGTCCGTTGGCTGCTCGAGACCGGACTGCTGGTCCCCATCGACGCCGAGTACGTCGAACTCCCCAGAGCAGTGGGCCAGGCCGCACGCGGACACCTCATCGTGTCGCAGCTGCGGCTCAACCCACCCGTCCCGGACCTGCAGACGACGACGGCGGCCCGCCGCGACAATGCCGCCCACAGTGCTGTGGCGGAGACGCTTCGTCTGGTGACGGAATTGCTGCACGCCGTTCATGGCACCCCGGTGGCAACTCTGCGCTCCGGCGGCGTAGGTGTCCGGGAAATTCGCAAACTCTCAGAAAAGCTACGGGTTCAACAGGCAGAAACCGCCTGGCTGCTGGAACTGGCCGCGACGGCGTCGCTCATCGAGCTCAATGTGGATACTTCCAGATGGACTGTGACACCCCACGACGATTGGCAGGAACTCGACCGCAACAAGCAGTGGGAACGGCTCGTGAAGGGGTGGCTGGTCAGCCAGCGAGCGCCGTCGCTGTTCGGCACCACAAGCCCGGCTGGTGGAACGGTCAATGCGCTGGCTGCAGAAGCGTCACGGCCGGATGCCCCTCATGTTCGCCGTAGTCTGCTGCGGACGCTTACTGAGCTGGATTCTTCGGGCTCGTCCGATGACGCTCCGGCTATCCTGAACAGTCCGGCCGTCGTCGACCGACTGACCTGGTATCAGCCACGGCTGCAGCGCAGGTTCGCCCGACTTGTCCCGGGCATGCTGCTGGAGGCTTCGCATCTGGGGCTGATCGGGTCTTCAGCGCTGACGGAATTGGGGCGGCAGGTTGAAGCGGAAGATTTCGACGCCGCGGCCGCCGCCCTCGCGGATCATCTCCCCGATGCTCTGAGCCACTTCGTGCTGCAGGCGGATCTCACCGCCGTCGCGCCCGGTTATCTGGATCCTGAGGTCACGCGCTTCCTCGTTCTGGTATCTACCGCGGAGGGGCAGGGACCTGCCGCCGTCTACCGGTTCTCCGAGGTCTCGATCCGGCATGGACTGGACGCGGGACTGACGTCGGATTCGATCACCGAATTTCTGTCCACACACTCAGCTACCCCGGTCCCCCAGCCGTTGACTTACCTGGTCGAGGACACGGCACTCAGGCACGGGCAGCTGAAAGTCGGGCAGGCCGGAAGCTATCTGCGCAGCGATCACCCGGATCTACTGACGGACGTTCTCTCGGACTCCCGTACCGTTGTGCTAGGGCTGGAACGCCTCGCCCCCACCGTCGTCGTCTCCGGTGCGAGCGCCAATGAGCTCACCGCCACCTTGCGAAGCCTCGGGTACTCAACGTCTCGGGTAGGCGGAGCAGCCGCCTCCCTGAACCGCGCTCCCGCCACCAGCGCGGCACGCCGCAGGCCGGACAAGCCGGGGAGCACGATGGCGTCGGAAGTTCGCACCAACGTCTGGGAATTGAGCGACGACGACGCCGCGGCCCAGGTTCGTACGCTCAGAGGCGCTGCAGCCAAGCCGGCGGCAGGCGCAGCGGAGAGTGAACAACTCATCGGACTGGAAACACTACGTAAAGCGATCCGCCTGAAACGAAAGGTCCGGATCGGCGTCGTCGACCGTGCCGGGAATCAGCGGCAGGAGGAACTTGTTCCCCTATCCGTATCCGGTGGACGCGTTCGGGTCTTCGATCCGGCGCGTGAAACCGAGCACGTCGTTTCCATTCACCGCGTCATGGACGTGGAACTTCTTGAACCCCCTGGAGGAACATCCACCCATGGCTAACGGGCCCCTGATAGTTCAGAGCGATAAGACCATCCTCCTCGAAGTGGATCATGAGGATGCTGTTGAGGCACGCCATGAGATTGCGGCGTTCGCCGAACTTGAGCGTGCACCAGAGCACGTCCACAGCTACCGGTTGACGCCGTTGGGGCTCTGGAACGCGCGGGCCGCCGGGCTGGATGCCGAGCAGGTGCTGAACACCCTCCTGAAGTATTCGCGTTTCCCCGTTCCGCATTCCCTGCTGGTGGACATCGAAGAAACCATGTCCCGGTACGGCAGGCTGCGTCTTGAGAAAGACGAACAGCACGGGCTCGTACTGCGGACCACTGACTACCCGGTCTTGGAGGAGGTGCTCCACGCCAAGAAGATCCAGCCGCTGCTGGGGCCCCGGATCGACGGCGAGACCGTCGTTGTGCAGTCTTCGCAGCGCGGTCAGCTGAAGCAGTTACTCCTCAAACTGGGGTGGCCCGCCGAGGACTTTGCCGGATACGTGGACGGGACCCCGCACCCGATCATGCTGGATGAAGACGGGTGGGAGCTGCGCCCGTACCAGAAACTGGCGACCGAGAATTTTTGGGCCGGCGGATCCGGCGTCGTTGTCCTGCCCTGCGGTGCCGGGAAGACGCTGGTTGGTGCCGCCGCGATGGCCACCAGCCAGACCACTACCCTCATCCTGGTCACCAATACGGTGTCCGCCCGCCAGTGGAAGGAAGAGCTGCTTAAACGGACTTCGCTAACCGAGGATGAGATCGGCGAGTACTCAGGCGCGGTGAAGGAAGTCCGCCCTGTCACGATTGCCACCTATCAGGTCCTCACGCTCCGCCGCGGCGGGCTATACCCTCACCTGGAACTATTGGACGCCAATGACTGGGGGCTCATTGTCTATGACGAGGTTCACCTGCTGCCCGCCCCGATCTTCCGGATGACCGCTGACCTGCAGGCCCGTCGTCGTCTGGGATTGACGGCAACGCTGGTCCGCGAAGACGGTCGTGAAGGGGAAGTCTTCTCCCTCATTGGTCCCAAACGGTATGACGCACCGTGGAAGGATATCGAGGCTCAGGGGTATATTGCACCGGCAGACTGCGTGGAGGTCAGGGTTGATCTCCCCCGCGACGAACGGGTGGCGTACGCCATGGCAGACGACGGCGACAAGTACCGTCTCTGCTCCACCTCCGAAACCAAGAGCCGCGTGGTCGAGCGGCTGGTGGCCACGCACGCTGGTGAGCAGCTGCTCGTGATCGGGCAGTACATCGACCAGTTGGACGAGATCGGCGACCGCCTGAACGCGCCTGTCATCAAGGGTGAGACGTCGGTGAAGGAGCGACAACGGCTGTTCCAGGAGTTCCGGGAGGGCGCGCTGCACGTTCTGGTGGTTTCCAAGGTCGCGAACTTCTCGATCGACCTCCCGGAGGCCTCGGTGGCCATTCAGATTTCTGGATCGTTCGGCTCCCGGCAGGAGGAGGCACAGCGGTTGGGACGGCTGCTGCGTCCCAAGGCGGATGGCCGTGCGGCACGCTTCTACACGGTGGTGGCCCGCGACACCCTGGATCAGGAATTCGCGGCCAAACGCCAGCGGTTCTTGGCCGAGCAGGGGTACGCCTACCGGATATTGGACGCGACGGACGTCGGCACCGAATAGAATGCGCTTGCAGCAGGCAGTCAGCAAACTCCCAGAAACCGGAGAGACACTGGGATGGTGAAAAAGACCGGAACAGAAGCCAAGCTGCTCGTAGTGGACGATGAGCCCAACATCCGGGAACTCCTGTCCACTTCCCTTCGATTCGCAGGATTCGACGTCGTCGCCGCCGCCAACGGGCGTGAGGCGCTGATCGCCGCTGAGGAACACAACCCTGATCTCGCGGTGCTCGATGTGATGCTCCCGGACATGGACGGCTTCACCGTAACCCGAAAGCTCCGCGCCGCCGGGCGCCTCTTCCCGGTGTTGTTCCTGACCGCGAAAGATGACACAGAGGACAAGGTCACGGGGTTGACCGTCGGCGGCGATGACTATGTCACCAAGCCGTTCAGCCTTGACGAAGTGGTGGCCCGCATCCGGGCCGTCCTGCGCCGCACTCAGCCCATGGAGGGCGACGACGCCGTGATCCGCGTCGACGATCTTGAGCTCGACGACGACGCCCACGAGGTTCGCCGCGGCGGCAGGAATATTGACCTCTCCCCCACAGAGTTCAAACTCCTGCGCTATCTGATGATGAACCCCAACCGGGTGCTCTCCAAGGCTCAGATCCTGGACCATGTGTGGGAGTACGATTTCAACGGCGACGCCTCGATCGTTGAGTCCTACATTTCCTACCTCCGCCGCAAGATCGACAGCAGCGATGATTCTCCTGCGTTGATCCAGACCAAACGCGGCGTCGGTTACCTGTTGCGTACTGCTGACAAACGCTAGGAACCCGGTTCTGTGACGTACCGTTGGAGGTCGGCCTCCCTGCGAACCCAACTTGTGGCCATCATGACTGTGCTCATGGTGGTGACCGTCAGTATAACGGGGCTCGCCACTATCAATCTGCTGCGTGACAACCTGATTGACGGGTTGGACACGGATATCGACACGAACAAGCAGCAGGTGGCCAACTCGCTTTTCCACAGTGAAACTCGTGGCGATGAATCGTTGCTGCGCTATTACGGTCTGCTCGCAGACCCTGACGGCGCCATTCGGAAGACGTCCTATTCAGCCACGGCGCGGGACACCCCGGACCTGACGGGCTTCGCCATCCCCGAACTCGCCCATGAGACCGGCGCCATCACGGTGCCCGGTACGGCTCCGAAGAGCAGCGGCTGGCGGGTTCAGGCCTTCACCGTGGACAACGGCGGTTTCGTGGTGGTTGCCCTTCCCATGTACCCGGTGGATGTTGCGGTGGAACAGACCGCAAACCTGATGTTCAGTATTGGGCTGTTGAGTACGTTCATTGCGTCCGGAATTGCGTATCTGGCGGTGACCCGGCAGTTCCAGCCGCTGCGCCGCGTGGAGCAGACGGCTGCTGCAATTGCCGCGGGTGATCTGTCCCGTCGCGTGAAGGTAGAGAATCCAAGTACCGAGGTGGGCCGTCTGTCCCGCTCGCTGAATGCCATGCTCTCCCACATCGAGTCCGCATTTTCCTCCCGTACTAAATCCGAGAAGAAGATGCGCAGGTTCGTGGCGGATGCTTCTCATGAGCTGCGCACCCCGCTGGTGACAATTCGTGGTTTCTCCGAGCTGTACCGCCACGGCGGTATTCAGGAGAAGGAGGACATCGACGCCGCGATGGGCCGTATCGAGAGCGAAGCCAAGCGGATGGGTCAGCTGGTGGAAGATTTGCTGATGCTGGCTCGCATGGACGAACAGCGCAAGCATGAAGTTCGCCCGGTTGATCTGATGCTCCTGGGCAATGACGCGGCTTTGGATGCGCGGGCCAGCGCCCCGGACCGGAAGATCCGGGTCATAGGGCTCGACGGCGGGGCGCCGGCGTCGGCGCCTACTACCGGGGATGAGGCGCAGCTGCGTCAGGTGATCGGTAATCTGATGACCAACGCTCTTCGCTATACGCCGGCGGGTTCGCCGTTGGAGATCGCGGTGGGGATAGCTCCAGTCATTGATGATCGGATGGACTCCGTGATCGAGGTGCGTGACCACGGTCCTGGTATTTCAGACGAGGATGCGTCGCGGGTTTTCGAGCGCTTTTACCGCGCAGATTCATCGCGTCAACGAGGCACCGGCGGAACTGGTCTGGGCCTGGCGATTGTCGCAGCGATCGTCGCGCAGCATGATGGCAGCGTGCGCCTGACAGAGACTGACGGCGGCGGTGCCACCATGTCGATACGGCTCCCGTATACGGCCAATGAGGACTCCGCGGACAACTGACTCTTCCTCCACAGGCGGATTTATCCACAGGTTTGCACTCTCCTCCCCCGGCGCTGCCGTAACTGCCATAACGTCTAGGGAGTAACGGGAATTCACTACTTCTGGAGGAACAAACCATGGCAACTTTTCACGTAGACAGCGAAGCACTGGCGTCCAAGAGCAGCGCAGTTCAGGGCACCATTGCACGGCTTCAGGGCGAGGTAAACGCCATGCAGGCCGGGCTTCAGGAACTGGAGGGTCTATGGCAGGGTACGGCGGCCACCAACTTCCAGATGCTGATTGCAGATTGGCGCGGCACTCAGGCCAAAGTTGAGGAATCCCTCACCAACATCAACTCGGCGCTGTCCATGGCATCACAGCAGTACGCGCAGGCAGAGCAGGCCAACACGCAGCTCTTCATGCACTAGGGCGACGTCGCCTCCGGCGGAGCCGACACGAGACAGAGGCCTTCCATGCGAAACGGTAAGAACCATCGCTTTCGAACCGGGAGGCCTTTGTCATGCCAATCGCCCACGAAGCTATAGAAAAAATAATGACGTCGACCGTGGCGGAATGTAACATTTTCATTAAGAGGTCCGGGAGGTCACCCACTCCATTGCGGCACCCCAGCTACGCGTGATTGTCTCCAGCTATTGGCAGCCCGCCAATTTTTGTCTCAGCGCGATTTGAGGGGAAAAATGCAGTTGCGAAAGAATCTTGCGTCTGTTGCCGCAGCCCTGATGGTTTGCGCCGTCCTGGCGACAGGTACCGCCGGCTCTTCGGTCGCAGAAAGCGTCTCATTCAACCCACCTAAAACTTTCGCCCCAACCATGATTGACAACAATATCGCTGCCCCCTCGGGCGAAGTATCTTTGATGTACCTTGACGAGGATATGCGTCTGGCGATCCGATACTCGGACAGATTCGCCGCGGATCATAGGTTTGAGGTAATCACGGACAGGGACGTTGAAGCCGCTGTTGGCCGAAAGTACCGAGGTGGTGTCAGCGTTGTGACCCAGAATGAATATGGAAAGGTCCATATTATTGTCCGCTATGGCAAGACTCTCCATGGACCGCACTACCGTGGACTTTAACTCGACAGCGGAAACGAAAACCTAGTGCACTCGCTTTCTACGGTGATGCGCGAACTGCTGACGCTACTGACGATGTCGTCAGAATCCTCGAGTGCGCTGGAGGACATGCTTGTTGAGGATGATCGCCAAGAACTCTGTGAAAGTGGCAATACGTTACGCGAAGGTCTGATCTCGACTCTCGAGGATTTGGAGAGTTTGGGACTTGTTACCCACGACTGGGTTGACGACAGTCCTGGCGTCAAAACGGAAGTATGGCGCCTCACGCCAGAGGGAAGGAAAGTGGGCCAGATCCTGATTAATCGTTAGGACTCCCTCGTTACATGCAGAAGGAGCGTCCCGCATATGCGGGGCGCTCCTTCTGCATGTACTGCTTGGTTGGTACGGCCGGACACTGCCCGGCAGACCGGATGAGTGGCTAGAAGCCGCCCATTCCGCCCATACCGCCCATGTCATCTCCGCCGCCGCCGGCCGGAGCGTTCTTCTCCGGCTTGTCTGCGACTACGGCTTCGGTGGTCAGGAACAGACCAGCGATGGACGCAGCGTTCTGCAGAGCGGAACGGGTCACCTTGACGGGGTCGTTGACGCCTGCGGCGAGCAGGTCCTCGTAGACGCCAGTCGCAGCGTTCAGGCCGTGGCCGGCAGGCAGGCCGCGAACCTTGTCAGCAACAACACCCGGCTCCAGGCCAGCGTTGAAAGCGATCTGCTTCAGCGGTGCGTCGATGGCAACCTTGACGATGTTCGCGCCGGTCGCTTCGTCGCCCGTGAGGCTCAAACCTTCGAAAGCGGTTTTGCCGGCCTGGATCAGGGCAACGCCACCACCGGCGACGATTCCCTCTTCCACAGCTGCCTTGGCGTTGCGGACTGCGTCCTCGATGCGGTGCTTGCGCTCCTTGAGCTCAACCTCCGTAGCAGCGCCAGCCTTGATGACTGCAACGCCGCCGGCCAGCTTGGCCAGACGTTCCTGCAGCTTCTCGCGGTCGTAGTCCGAATCCGAGTTCTCGATCTCCGCGCGGATCTGGTTGACCCGTCCAGCGATCTCCTCGGCATCTCCGGCGCCTTCAACGATCGTGGTCTCGTCCTTGGTGACAACAACCTTGCGGGCCTTGCCGAGCAGGTCCAGAGTTGCGGTCTCGAGGCTGAGGCCCACTTCCTCCGCGATGACCTGGCCACCGGTGAGGATGGCGATGTCAGCGAGCTGTGCTTTGCGGCGGTCGCCGAAGCCCGGAGCCTTGACGGCAACGGACTTGAAGGTGCCCTTGATCTTGTTGATCACCAGGGTTGCAAGGGCTTCACCTTCGATGTCCTCGGCGATGATCAGCAGCGGCTTGCCGGACTGCATGACCTTCTCCAGGACAGCAACGAGGTCCTTGACGTTGGAGATCTTGGAGTTGACGATCAGGATGTACGGGTCTTCCAGGACCGTTTCCTGACGATCAGCGTCCGTGACGAAGTAACCGGAGATGTAGCCCTTGTCGAAGCGCATACCTTCGGTAAGTTCAAGCTCCAGACCGAAGGTGTTGGACTCCTCGACCGTGATAACGCCTTCCTTGCCCACCTTGTCCAGTGCCTCTGCAATGAGGGCACCGATCTGGGGGTCGCCGGCGGAGATGGACGCGGTAGCAGCGATCTGCTCCTTGGTCTCGATCTCTACAGCGGAGGACAGGAGTTCGCGCGTTACAGCTTCGACAGCCTTCTCGATGCCGCGCTTCAGGGACAGCGGGTCAGCGCCGGCCGCGACGTTGCGCAGGCCTTCCTTGACCAGGGCCTGGGCCAGTACCGTAGCGGTCGTGGTGCCGTCTCCGGCGACGTCGTCCGTCTTCTTGGCAACTTCCTTGACGAGCTCTGCACCGATCTTCTCGTAAGGATCGTCCAGCTCGATTTCCTTGGCGATGGAAACGCCGTCGTTGGTGATTGTGGGGGCGCCCCACTTCTTCTCGAGGACAACGTTGCGACCACGGGGGCCGAGCGTTACCTTGACGGCATCGGCGAGGGTGTTCAGCCCACGCTCGAGGCCACGGCGTGCCTCTTCATCAAATGCAATGATCTTGGCCATAACGGCTTTGGTCCTTTCAGGGACAGTGCCTCAAAAGCAAGGTGTCAACAACTCCGCGATGCCCGCGACGGACGGGCGGCACCGCAACGATTTCTGTACGTTGCGAAACCTGCCCTCACCGAGGAGTTGTCAGGGTCACTTCCCCGCACGCGGTCTTAGCAGTCCACGCGCGAGAGTGCTAACTCAATAATTAGCACTCTACCCAGCCGAGTGCAAGCTGTCGATAGTAACTGCGGCGTTCACCGTTTCTACTTGGGCCATACCGGCATCGGCAACTCAAGGAGTAGTCCACCCTCAAAACCGAGCGATACCCGCCGTTTCGATGGTTGTATCCGTCGGAACGGCGGCTTTGGCTCGAGTTTGTGCCAGAGTCCAGGGCAGCGACTATTGGCGCCCGGTGAAGTGCTCCATGGACCTGTATACGCCAAATACGCGGCCTGCCACTACGTCCCAGACGGGCAGTGGCAGGACTCCGCGTAGAGCCGTACTGAGTTTCACGGTCCACGGCATCATGAGGATCGGCGAACCATCTTTCATGGCCTGCCAGACACGTTCAGTGACGGCTTCCGGCTCCATGAGCGGCGTCATCAGCGGCCCGCGTGCCCCCTCAAACATCCCGGTCTTGATGTAGGAGGGGCAGAACGTCGTTACTGCAACGTGTTTGTGCCCGGCCTGCACCAGTTCCAGCCGTAGCGAATCGCTCCACCCCACAACCGCCCACTTGGATGAGGAGTAGACACTCATCCGCGGGTTCGCCAGCAGGCCCGCAGCGGAGGCAACGTTCACAATTCTCGACGGCCGGCCGCCGTCGATCATTCCGGGCAGGAACTCGCGCGTGACGTGCATCAGCGCCAACGTGTTGATGGCCATGGTGGCCGCGATATCCGAACGCTGGTCGTGCTCCCAGAAGTATTTGCCGCGCACTATGCCAGCGTTGTTGATCAGGATGTCCGGGTTTCCGACGTCGTTCCTGACTTTTTCGGCGGCCTGCTCGATGGCTTCCAGCCGGCTGACGTCCACGACGTAGGTGTGGATCTGCGATCCCTGGGAGTCCAACGCCGCAGACGCCTCATCCAGCAGCTCAGCATTGATATCCCAGAGGATCACGTGGGCGGCATGATCCTTCACAGCGAGTTCGGCGTACATCCTGCCCATGCCCATCGCGGCGCCGGTGATCAGAACGGTTGATCCGGCCAGTGATCCGAGGGTGCTGCTCATTGCCGTTCCTCCTTGTATTCCGGGATAAGTTTTCCCGGATTCATGATGCCGTCGGGGTCGAGAGTGTTTTTGATGCTGCGCAGGATGCTCACGCCGAGGTCGCCGATTTCCGCCTGCAGGTAGGGCGAGTGATCCATTCCGACGGCGTGGTGGTGCGTGATCGTTGCGCCGGCGTTCACGATGGCGCGCGACGCCGCCGCCTTGACCCGTTCGTTTTGGGCCAGGCCATCCTCCTCGAGCCCCGCGAGGAAGGTGAAGTAGAGCGAAACTCCGTCCGGGTAGACGTGCGAGATGTGTGACTGAACGTAGGCACCGCCGTCGTTCGCCTGAAGGGCTGTCAGGATGGCTCTCCGAACGTTGCGGTAGGTCTCCTCCACCATGGTCCACGAGGCCGCTGTCTCGAGGGTCTCGACGTAGACGCCGCGCGTAAGTAGCTCGTCGCGGAGGTAGGGGCCGCTGAACCTGCCGTGCTCCCACGAGGTGGCCGGCAGGGGCCCGAGCGGGATTCCGCCTGCTTCCCGGAGAATCCTGGCGCTCCGGCGCTTCCGCTCGGCAACTTCGTCAGCGGCCCCCTCCCACACGAAGAGCCCGAGCGCCGGCGACTTCTGCCCGCGGACGGCCAGGTAACGCGCAAGGGCGCTGGTTTTCCATCCGCCCAGCTTGAACGTTGACGCCGTTTCATCCTCGTCGCTGAGCCGGCAGACGTGCGGCATGTCGCCCCTCGCCCCATCATGCTCAAGCCGTCGCAGCGCTTCGGCACCGGCAGCGAATGAAGGAAAGGCCCAGGCCCCATAGGCTTTGCGTTCCGGCACGGGACTGATCTTGACGGTGGCTTTGGTGATGACGCCGAGAGTGCCCTCGCTCCCGACGACGACGTCGAGCATCCGTGGACCGGCGGCACTACCCGGGGCAGTGGATCCGGCATTGAGCGGCCCGGCCGGAGTTTCGAGGTGCACGGACTTCACCAGTTCATCGGAGCGCCCGTAGCCGGTGGAGGCCTGGCCAGCGGAGCGGGTTGCTATGTAGCCGCCCAGGGTTGCCTGTTGGTGGCTCTGCGGGAAGTGTCCGAGGGTATAGCCGTGAGCCTCCAGCGCAGCCTCAATTGCGGGGCCTCTGATACCGGCCTCGAAGGTGGCTGTCCGGTTCAGTGCGTCAAGGTGCAGCATCTTGTCCAGGCGTCGAAGATCCAGTGCGAGGGCACCGGCCAGCGGGCCGCGCTCAGGTTCAACCCCGCCCACCACAGATGTTCCGCCGCCGAAAGGCACCACGGCCAGCCGTCGTCGGGCGCTGATTTCCAGAATGTTCCTCACCTCTTCGGCGCTGCCGGGGAAGACGACGACGTCGGGGGCGTTGAGTGCGTCTCCGCTTCTGCGGCGCAGGAGGTCGGGAGTGCTCTTGCCGCCGGAGTGAAGGATGCGGTCTGGGGCTTCCGTGGAGACATTCTCCGCGCCGAGCGCTCCGCGAAGTTCTGCCAGGACCTCGCGCTCGAGGCTGGAGGGGGCCAGGCGGACGTCCGTCAGTTCGACGGGGTGATGGACGGCGTCGATGCCCGCGAGCTTCAGGGTGCGCCGGAGGAATGTGAGGGCGCTGGGGCTAAGTGGTCTCGCTCGCGAGGGGTCTCCCCAGCCGTACCAGACCGACCGCTCGACCTCATCTGTGATGTTTGTCACCATGAGTTACAGTGTTACACATGAAGTCGCACCGTACCACCGGAGAGCGTGACGAGAAGCTCCTCGCCGCTACCCGGGAATCAGTGATCCTCCACGGAATCCGACGCACAACGGCCCATGACATCGCAGACCGCGCCGGGATATCCCGCATGACGTTCTACCGCCGAATGGGCTCGGTGGACAACGCCGTCCTCCAGACCCTGACCCGCGAATTCCAGTCATATGCCAGCACGGTTCACGCGGGAACACCCGAAGGCTCGGGGCGCTCGAGACTGCTCCACTTCGCGATCGAGGGCGTACGCATCTTCGCCACCTCAGAACTCCTGACCTCCATCGGCGAGCGCGACCCGGAGTTCCTGATCCCCTACGTGACGGACAGGTTCGGCAAGAGCCAGCAGCTCATCCTCGACCAACTGAACGCGCTGATCGCCGACGGCGTTTCGGATGGCACGGTAGAGGCCGGGCCGGGAACCCCCACGGCGCTGCTGCTCGCGCTGCAGGGTGTGGCGTTGTCCTCCAGGATGCTGCTGCGGATGGATGCTTTTGAGGACGCCGTCGCGGAGCTGCGGAAGATGCTCGAGCGGTACCTGACGCCGTCGGGCGCATCCATGTCCGGGGACGTCTCATGAAGCTGCCGGCGACTCCGGATGACACGTGGATCAACGATGCCTCGCGGCAGCGCGCCCTGGATCATCTGCGTGATCACACCGTTGATGTTCTCGTCGTGGGCGGCGGCGCCACGGGCGCCGGTGTGGCGCTGGACGCCGTGAGCCGGGGCCTGAGCGTGGCCCTGGTGGAGAGCCATGACTTCGGTTCCGGCACCAGTGGTTACAGCTCAAAACTTATCCACGGCGGCCTGCGGTACCTCGCAAAGATGGATGTCGGGGTGGCGTGGGAATCCGCCGTCGAACGCCGTTGGCTGATGAGCCGCATAGCACCGCATCTGGTCCGGCCTCTTGGGTTCGTCATCCCGGACAGCCGCCGCGCCCACCGGCTGGAGGCGGTGACCGCAGGGCTCGGAGTCGTCATCTACGACGTCATGCGCAGGCTGTCGGGTATGAGCGGCCGCATACTCCCCCGCCCTCAACTGCTGTCTCCTCGCGCGGTGGCCGCGCTGGTTCCGGCCCTCGATGCGGCCCAGCTGCGACGCGGCATCCTCTACTGGGACGGGCAGGTGGTCGACGACTCACGGCTCGTCCTCAGCCTGGTAAGGACCGCCGCAGGCCTGGGCGCCCACGTCATTCGCGACCTCAAGGCCACCCGGATGACAGCCACCGACGTCGACGCCCTGGATTCCCGGACCGGCAACACGATCACGATGCGCGCCCGGACCGTTGTGAACGCCACCGGCGTCTGGGCCGCCGACTTCAGCCCAGGTCTGTCCATGACTCCCAGCCGGGGAACGCATCTTGTGGTGCGGGCGGAGCGGCTCGGCAATCCGCACGCGGCTCACACGGTCGCTGTGCCAGGGCGCTTCGGCAGGTATGTGTTCGTGCTGCCGCAACCCACCGGCGTCGTCTATATCGGCCTGACCGACGAGGAGGACCACACCTCCGAAGGCCACCGGCCGCAGGTTCCCGAGCACGACGTCGACTTCCTCCTCGACGTCGTCAACACGACGCTTGCCGTCCCCCTGACGCGCGACGACGTCGTCGGGTCCTTCGCCGGGCTGCGTCCGCTGGTGCGGTCCGCGCAGGAAAATGGGTCCGGTGGCACGGCGGACATTTCGCGTCGGCACCTCATTCGGGACGTCGTGGGCGAGCCGATCACCGTTGTCGGCGGGAAACTGACCACGTACAGACGGATGGCACAGGACACGGTCGACGCCGTTGCCCTCCGGCTCGGGCAGAACACGAAGTGCATCACGCGGACGCTCCCGCTGGTCGGGGCCGGGCAGACGGAGCACGACGACGCGACGCCCGCGCGCCTGACCCGGAAATACGGTACCGAAGCGGGGATTGTCCACGCCCTCGAGCAGCAGCACCCGCTGCTGGATGAGCCCCTTTTCAACGGAACGGACATCACGGGTGCCGAGCTGCTGTTCGGTGTCCTTGCGGAGGGTGCCGCCACAGTGGAGGACCTGTTGGAGCGCCGAACACGGCTTGCACTGGTCCCCTCTGACGCCGAGAACGCGCGCTCGCGGGCTGAAGAAGTACTGGCTTTGGCGGCTAACTTCCCATTCCCGGAGACGCCGGTCGACGGCCCGGCCAGCAAGAGGACACCCGAATGACAGAACTCCCGGACCGTACCGCCCTGCTTCTGGTGAATCCCGTCTCCGGAGGTGGCCGCGGCCTCAAACTCTGGCCTGAAACAGCCAGCGCACTCCGCGCGGCAGGCTATACGGTGACGGTTGCCATCACGCAGAACCTTGAGGACGCAACCGCACGGGCGAGTGCAGCACCTGCAGGATCGCTCGTTGCCGTGCTCGGAGGCGACGGATTTCTCGGGGCCGCTGCCGGCGGTGCCCGCGTATCTGGAGCGATCATCCTGCCTCTGGCCGGCGGCCGCGGAAACGATACCGTGCGCCGCCTCGGACTTCCACTGAATCCGGTGAAAACGGTGCGTCAGCTGACACAGCTCGGCGCCAGATCACTGGACTTGGGCCTGGTCAATGGGCGGGCATATTTTGGTGTTGCGAACGTGGGGTTCGACGGTCTCGCGAACGAGTACGGCAACAGCGCGCGGCTACGTCTGGGGCCGTTTGTGTACCTCTATGGCGGGATCAAGGCCATCCGGGACTGGCGCAACGTGACATTCACCGTCGCGGTCGATAACTCTCCGTCGAAGTTCTCCGGCTGGTTTGTCGCCGTCGGCAACGTGGGTCAGTACGGGGGCGGGCTGCGGATCTGCCCTGATGCCCGCGCTGATGACGGCCTGCTCGACGTCGTTTCGCTCGGGAAGGCCAGCATTTTCACCATGGCGGCCACATTCCTGCGCTCGTACCGGGGCACCCATCTGAAGCAGCTCAGCATCCGGTTTACGAGGGGTTCGCGGGTGGAGATTACGGCAGATAAGCAGCTGAATATCTATGCCGACGGCGAGATGGTCGGCGAACTTCCCGCCGTCGTGGAGATAGCGCCACAAGCCGTGAAGGTCCTCGTGCAGAGAACTTCGGTCTACTGGTAGCCGGGACCGAGCACGACGGCGAGCGGACCCACGGCAGCTGAGTCCACGAGGGTGGGGATTCCCAGCAGCGTGCTGAGCGCCTGGGCGTTCGGCAGCTGCTCAGGGCCGTTGTAGTAGATGATCGAGGTTTGCACCGGTTGCCCGGCCCAGTTCGTGATGGCTCCGGGCGTCCACCCGTCGGCGCTGATGCGTTGCGCCACGCCGCTTGCGAGCCCGGGGACTACGGTCGCGTTCATGACGGCTACTGGCTGATTCTTGTTGACCGTCGCCGCAGGTTCTTCGGGTTCTTCGCTTTCCTCCACGGTAGGTTCGCTGCTTTCAGGCGTGGGGGTAGGCTCCGGCGTCGGTTCCGTGCTCGGCGTCGGGCTGGGTGAGGCGCTGGTCGTTGAGCTGGTCGATGTCGTGGGGACGGAGGACGCCGAAGCGGTGCCGTCATCACCAGTGGTGAAACCCATGCGCGGAAGGACGAAGTATGCGGCGAGTCCCACCAACAGTGCCAGCAGGCCCACTGTGATGATCAGCCCAAGCCCACCTGAGCGAGGTTGAATGAGCCGCTCGCGGTGCACTCCCTGTCGGGATGTTGACTCCGGGACCTTGTCGAACTCGTCGCGTGGGTACTGGGTCATATCCGGGTGGGTCCTTAGGGCGTTGACTGCAAGTTAGGCTTCGTTGCCCAGCCGCCGGGCCGTTCTGGCGCGCTGCCGGGATGTTCGTAGTCTACGCAATCTCTTGACCAACATGGGGTCATGCGCCAGCGCGTCTTCAGTATCTATGAGTGCATTGAGGATTTGGTAGTAACGGGTGGCTGAAAGATCGAACAGTTCGCGGATCGCCTGCTCCTTGGCGCCAGCGTACTTCCACCATTGCCGCTCCAGGGCGAGCATCTGCTGATCCCGGACGCTCAAGGGGCTTTCCTCGTCAATCGCATCCTCAAGGATGATTGCCTCGGGCTGGGCCATTGCGCACCGCACTTCCCTGTCGTGAATAAATCCTGCTTCCCATGATATCGCGAATGACATGGCTGTTATTTGCGGGACACGGCTGCGGCTCGTATGCGAGCGCTCGTTTCGCGTCGGGCAGCACGCGTCAGCCAAGATGGAGAGGTGAACTCTGACGAACCTCTCTTCACCCTTCCTGATCCAGCACCTCGCCCACTGCCTTTCGCGTCGCCCGCAACAGTGGACGACGTCGTCGGGCCGGGTTGGGCGGGGCCCATGGCGGCGGCAGAACCGCAGCTTCATGAGCTCGCCGCGTTTCTTCAGGATGAGCAGGCCAAGGGCCGTCCGTTTCTGCCGGCGTCGGAGAATATTCTGCGGGCTTTTCAGCAGCCTCTGGAGAAGGTCAGGGTCCTCATTGTTGGTCAGGATCCGTACCCGACGCCGGGTCATTCCATCGGTTTGGCGTTCGCCGTCAATCGCGGGGTACGTCCGCTCCCCCGCAGCCTGAACAACATTTATCGGGAGCTGGCAACGGATGTCGGAATCACAACTGCCCCGCATGGCGACCTCTCGGCGTGGACCCGCCAGGGTGTGCTGCTCCTGAACCGCTGCCTCACGGTGCGTGCCGGTGACGCCGGTTCACATCGAAACCGCGGGTGGGAGAACGTCACGGACCTTGCGGTTCGTGCTCTGGTGACCGCCCGACGTCGGACCGGCCAGCCGATGGCTGCGATCCTCTGGGGGCGTGACGCCCAGAAGCTTGCCCCGCTACTGGAAGATATTCCGTGTGTGGAATCTGTTCATCCAAGTCCATTGTCCGCGGCGA
The DNA here is from genome assembly GCA_947502645.1 of uncultured Micrococcaceae bacterium. Lineage (GTDB taxonomy): Bacteria > Actinomycetota > Actinomycetes > Actinomycetales > Micrococcaceae > Arthrobacter_J. The sequence continues at coordinate 524,829 of CANNAD010000003.1, forward strand.
GAGGCTTTTTCGGTTCGCGGCCATTCAGCCGGGTCAACGAGATGTTGGTTGCTCAGGGCGGACAGCCGGTGGACTGGCGCCTGGACCCGTGACCGTCGAAAGCGTCTAACGGCGTCGGTTGTTTCGACGTTCGTTGCTGCTGAGTCCGCGGGTGAATGGCCGGGCCAGGTTGTCGCCGAGGACCACCCCGCCGGCGATGGCCAGGATGATGGTCAGTGCATTGAAGAGTCCGACGGCGCCGCTGGTCATGATCTCTGACTCCACACTGAGGTCGTACATGGACCGGAAGATGGTGAGCCCCGGGTAGAGGAACATGACCGCCGGGACTGCAACGACCAGCTGCGGGGCACCGAGCTTGAGCGACACGACGCGGGCCAGCATTCCGATAAATACTGCGGCCACGGCCGGAGCGAGCCGGTACCCGAACCCGAGGGTAATGACCCAGTAGTACAACAGGTAGCCAGCCACACCGATGAGTGATGTGGGCAGGACGAGCTTCACATCCGTCTGTTCCGCCACGCAGATCATCGCTACCGCAATGAACACGAGTAGCACCACCACGGGCAACGGGTAGATGGACCCCTGCGAAACGATGACGTCCAGCTGTTCAATCCCGAGCATGACGCCCACCACCAGTGCGACGGCGATTCCCGCCACAATGCCCGCGAAGACGAAGAACGCAGAGAGGTACCTGCCGCCGGCCGTGACGGGGAAGCCGTTGATGGCGTCTTGAGTAGCCGAGACGAGACGCCCAGTCGGTAAGAGGAGCAGAATCCCCGCGGAGACCACCAGTGCTGGTGCGATATCCACTTTCAGCCACCAGAACGCCATTGCCGTGAAAGTCACGAGAGCGGCCGACGTAGCGACGGCGAAGAACTCAGGGACGCGCCATTTGCCCAACGTCCGGGAGACGAGGTCGACGGACATGCAGATTCCGAACCCGATCAGCGACCCAAGGGGGCCGCCACCAATGAAGGCAACGATCGCCGCCGCGAACACACCGAAGGCTCCAGTGACCATCCAACGCGCATAGGGCTTGGTACGTGTGGTGATTTCTTCAAGCCGTTCAGAGGCCTCGACCCGCGTGACCCCACCGTCGATAATATCTGTGACGAGCTGGTGGATCTGCGTGAGGCCAGCGTAATTGTTGGTCCAGGACCGGACCACCCGCAGGACCGACGTCGGCGTGTGCTCCTTAGGCGAGTAGTTCAGCACCACTGACTGGTTGGTGATATCCACCTCGATGTTGTCGAGGCCAAACGCAGTGGTAACGGCAATAATGCTGGTTTCGACTTCGAGGGCACCTGCGCCGTACCGGAACATCGTCTCCGCGAGGCTGAGGGCGAAGTCGAGTGTTTTCCGGGAGCTGGCGTCCGGACCCGTCCGGGCAACGAGCGGGTTGGAGTAGGGGCTCCCGGCGAGCCGTTCCACGATGCTCATTGCCTGAGTTGGCGGCGCCTCGCCCTGGACGAGTTTGCGCAGCATCTTGCGCGCGGCAAGTTGCGACCGGTCCGGTTTGACCGCGTGCGGCGTGATGGGCAGCGCGTCGGTGGGCACCGAGCGACGTGCTTTGACCGGACGGGCCGGTTTCACGGTCTTGGGCTGTTTGCGCGCCGGTTTCTTGGGCACGGACTGGCGCAGCGCCGGAGGCTTTACAGCCGGGCTCTCGGGCGCTTCAGGCTTGGCTGGTTCGGACCGTGAACCGTCGTCGTCGGCCTCAGTTTTCCGTGTGACTGCAGCAAGCGGAACACGCGGAATAAGGCCCACTTTGGGCTGACTGTCCGTGGCAGAGCGTTCCTGATCGTTCTCTGTTCCTTTGTTCACAGGATCACCCCTTCCGGTAGGCCGACCTTCCGACGGCCAATTTTGTCAGTAGAACGGTTGCTGGTGTTTACGCCAGTAGAGCTGCCGGGCGATGCGTTCGCCGGCCGCATTCCACAAACGGTACTTCACCGGGCTAAGCACAAGGTCATAACAGCCCGCGAAGTCCGTCACAGTCTTGGTAAAACTTGTCTTGAACAATCCCATACCGTGGTGCGGATGACTTTTGTCCTTCAACCGTTCCGCCGGAGGCGTACCGCAGAAGTCATACTCGGTGATGCCCTCTGCCTTGAGCTGGTTGATCGCGGTCCACTGCAGCAGGTGCGAATCCCCGTACTGATTTCGGTGGGGCACGGAGCCGCCGTCCTTATAGGTTCCCTTGCGTCCGTATCTGACCACGAAGGCACCCACCGAGGGTTTTCCATCTTCGTAAACGAACAGGAACCTGCCAAAACCGGCGGTAAGGAACTTCTCCCAGAAACTACGGTAGTACTCATAGGGTCGCGGTGTGGCGGACAGTTTACCCTGCTGCGCGGTGCAGATCATGGAGTACATCGCCTGGAATGTCTCCTCATTACCCTCGACGTTGCGCACTTCAACACCCTCACGGATGGCCCTGCGGATAGCATTGCGGCCCCGTGAATGCAGTGAGCGCAGCAGCGGGTTCTCATCCGGTGTCACATCCAGAATGGCCGTGCTGTCATTGACCTGAATGTTGTAGGACTTCACCAGACCTCTGGCTGACCACTGTTCGCGGACACCGACGGAGTCGACGACGTCGGGCTCTATCTTGATGGCGAATACACTGAGCCGGTCCCGGCGTATGAGCGCCGCAACCGCTTCCACCATGTCCGGGACGTCCTCCGCAGACTCGGTATCAGGGCCCTTGACCATGTACCAGAGTTTGCCAAGACCAGGGAAGCTTTTCTCCAGCACCGGGTTGTAGGAGGCAACGCCGTCGCCCTCGATGACCAGGTAGACAGGGTTCCATCCCTGTTCTGCCTTGACGTCCAGAAACGGTCGGGACTGCATCATGTTGCCGCCATTGGGGTTGGCCGTGACGTGCTCATCCCAGGCAGCGATCTCATGCGCCGAGGCGAAGCGGGCTTCGAAACGAGCCAAGAGGGACCCCAATCAGTTGGTGGTGGCAGGGAGGGAGCGGATGGTGCCTAGAAGTAAATACGATGCCGTAAACGGTGGGAGAGGGACAACGCAATGCGCTGGCCCAACCGCTGCCACAGCCTATAGGGCAGCATGCGGACCGGTTGGTCCACCGTGCCGATGTAGGACACGATGTCGTTGGAAAAGCCTGATTTGAACTGTCCGAGCCCGTAGCTCGGGTGCTCTTTGTCTTCCATGGCCTCGGGCGGCGGCGTGGTGTGGAGGTCATAGCTCGTGACGCCCTGCGACTTCAGGTGCTTCATGACCTCCCACTGCAGGAGGTAGGGAGCGCCGGAGTTTCCGACTGCCCGTGAGCTGGCGCCGTCCTTGTAGAGGCCCTTGGTGCCGAAGTGCGTCACGAAGATTCCCGCTACAACCTCGTCGTCCTTGATCGCGAAGTGGAACGAGCCAAGGCCCCTTTCGCTCGCTGAGCTCCAGAAGTTCTTGTAGTAGTTGTAGTCGCGCAGGTAGAAACCGCCGCGTTCGGCGGTCTCTTTGTACAGCTCGTACATCAGCTGCATGGTTTCATCGGTAGCCGGCCGCGTTTCTGCTGTGACGCCCTGTTTTTCGGCCTTTCGGACCGACCGTCTGCCGCGCTGCCGGAAGCTTGCGAAAATATCTTCCTCGCTCGGCGCGAGATCCACGATGATGGTGTGCACGTTCGGCTGAATGGGCTTCACAGCCACGAACGACGTCGGCAGCACCGTGTCAGCGGGCATCTCCGGTTCCATGGTGAAGAGGAATATTTCCTTGTGCTGACTGGCGTAGTCGGCATTGGCTTGTCCGATGCCCTCCAGAAGCCCGCCGTCGGGCGTTCCTGGCCCCTTCGGTGAGTACCAGAGCTGACCCAGCCCGTACACCTTTTTGACGAGGAACAACGTGTAGATGTTCTGTGCACCCTCGTAGACCATGTAGCGGGGAACCCACCCGTTGGCTCGCTTCTGCTCAGCGAAAAAGGTGCTCTGAAGTAGGTCACCAGCATTGGGGTTGGTGAGGATATGGCGGTCCCACTGCTGGACCTCTTGGGCGGTTGCTGAACGGAGTTTCATCGTTTTCGAGCTTACCAGCGGGCACTGTGAGAACCCTTATGGCTGGAGTTGGCCAGCTGATGCGCTGGGATGGCGAGTTCCATTGATCATCAGTAGGCTGACTGACATGGACCGTCAACATGGCTGGTCCGGTCCGACGTTTTCCACGAAAGGGCACCGTGATGACTGAACAGAACCTTCCCGACGAAGAGTTGACCGTGGTGGGCGACAACCCAGGAACTCCCGATGACGGTATTGACGGCGTCGACGCCGGGACCCTGGACGACGATCTCAACGCGACGCCGGATCAGTACCCTCAGGCCGCTGAAAACAACCCGGACAACTGGGATGAGGATCCACTGATTCGGGGCGAACAGGGGGCCAACGACGCCGGGTTGCCGGAGTCCGATCAGGAGCTGCGCGACGAGACGGAACGGGAACGATACCGACAGGGCGAGGAGCAGGTGCCGCCGGATGAGCCGACGATCGGTGAAGCTGCGGAGGATGTTGACTTCCCGCAGACCGGCGATCCGGATGCAGATGCCGTGGATGCCAGTGACGACCCAGCCAACATGGGCGGTTCGCCGCTGAGTGAATTCGAGCCGGACGACCTCGACCGGTAGTCGAACCGGGGCTATTCGGCGCGAATGTGGGCGAGGGTCAGCCCGATGGGGATACTGACCAGGATAACCACCAGGAGAATTCGGTAGATCCATAGCGCCCATGCGGGCCCCTCCCCCTTGCCGCGTACGGTGCGGATCATGATGGCCAGTGCCGCCACGAGCAGCAGCCCGCCGCAGTCGACCACGTAGGGGTTTCGGATGAGCGTCCCGCCGATCACCGCCGCGCTGCCGAGGTTCCACGTGAGCAGCTCCGCGGCAACAACGCGCGACGACGGCTGCGTTGGCGCGAGCGCGCGCTGTGCCGTTCCGAACGCATTCTGCGCTACACCGGCCACGAGCACCTGGTAGGCGGCGGCCCATGATCCGTGAGCAAGCTGCAGCGGACTGGTGACAGCTGCCACGAGACCGCCGGCAATGACCCAGGCGGTTCCGAGAACGCGGAAGGGGTTGGTTCGCCAGACACGACTAGGCGCCTGAGTGGTCGGTTCTGCGGAATGCGTTGCTGTGCTCATACTGTCAAAGGTACACCTTTTCTACGCGTTGTAGAATGAGTCGTATGGATGCTGATCTGCCTGATCTCGAGGACCGCGACGACGTTTACGAATTGGTGAGCGAGTTCTACCGACGAGCGTTCGCAGACCCACTGCTTGGCCCTGTTTTCATCGACGTTGCCCGCATGGACCTGACAAAACACATGCCCATCATGTGTGATTTCTGGGAGACGGTCCTCTTCCGTGCCGGCCTGTATAAACGCAACGCGCTGCAGCAACATCTGGATCTGCATGCCCAGACGCCGCTCAGCGCCAAGCACTTTGAACGCTGGCTGAGCATTTGGACCACGAATGTTGACGAACACTGGGCAGGTCCCAAAGCCGAGTTGGCAAAGCTGCAGGCCCAACGCATTGCCCAGTCCATCCACCGCAGGCTCCAGGGCCGTTCCGGTAGCGACTTCGAAACGATCGGAACGCGACGCCGCGACTGACGGTGAGAGCCGCCGTCTAGTCGCAGTCCTTCAACCGGTACAGCTTCGCGTGTCCCTCTGAGGCGACAAGTTCGAACGCACCTGATTCCGAGGCCTCGTCGATCCCCGGGTAGGTTCTTGCGCCCTCGTTCTCCGCTGCGGAGATGTGATCGTCACCGAAGTCCAGGAAGTGGGTCACGCCCAGACGCTGCGCGGCATCGCAGACACTCGAGGACGTGCCGACGTCGTCGAGCCTCTTGCTCAGCAGGGTGCGGTCCTCCCCCATTTTCGTCATCGTCATGTATGGGTAGAGAACGTCCTGGTCTGCGAGCGCAACGGCGAGGGCGGAACCGTTCCACGGGTTGTTTGCGAGTACCGCATCTTCCGGGACGAGCCCGGGCAGTCGTAGCAGCAGCGCGTGCTCGTCGACGTCGAGCTGTTTTGCCTCGTCTGGTGTTTCGGGGATGGCAAAGGCCTCGGCCATGCGCGCGTTGAGTTGCCACAGTGTGGGGCTGGCCGCTGCGAGAATGACGACGACGGCCATCGCGAACGCTGGCGCGCTGGTTTTCAGCGGTGACCAGCTGGTTTTGCGGTGTGCGGCGTGAACGAGCCATTCAATACTGACGGCCGCGAGCGGCACTCCGATGACGGGCATGATGGAAGCCAGGCGGTCGGGGTTGCCGTACCAGGGTGAGATGAGCGCGTTGCCCACCGGATGCTCGGATCCGATGGCGAGCGCGTACACAATAACCACCATGACCCAGGTGACAATGAGCCACGCCCTGTCGTCGCGTTGTGCGAGCAGGTAGAGACCGCCGAGCACCAACGCGGTCAGTGCAATGGCCGGGGTCCACGCTGGTGCCGGGAAGTTCATGGCCGCACGCCAGAGCGCTTCGATGAAGGGCATCGTCCGCGGATTCGCCCACGTTGCCAGCGCCTGGATCGTGGGGTTCGTGAAGAACAGTGCCGAGCCAATGCCGGCGATGGCGACTACCAGGAGTGTCCGCCGTCGGCCGCTCCTGTTTGAGGTTTCGAAGCCGGTCCGGAGCCAGCGCACCAGAAGAATCAGTAACAGTGGTGTCAGGAGGAACGCGACGGAGAAGATGCCGTTGGGTTGGGAGAGCACTTGTGCGGGCAGGTAGAGGACCAGCAGCAGCCAGGCGGCCGCTGGAGGTAGCGGCGCCTCCCGTCCCTGTTTGAGGATCACCAGTACCAGTGCAACGCCGATGGGCAGCAGCGACGCCGACAGCCCGTTGGGGTAGACCGTGCCGTATTGGAGGAGCAGGTAGGGGAACGCGGCGAAGGCCGCGCTCAGCACTCCGGCTGCTGCGAGGACCACGGGCCGCGCACCGACCAGAATGCGAGTCAGGAATACCGCGCTCACGGGCCAGACGACGGCGGCGCCGGCCACCCACATGACGTTGGTCGCGGCTGGGATGCTGATGCCGGTGAGCTGAATGAGGAGGCTGACCAGCCCTTGCCAGACGGCTGGGTAGAACGCGGGTGCGCCGGCGTCTGGCCGGGTGAATTCGTTGACGAACCAGGACGAGGCGTTCCCTTCCTCCAGAATGTAGCGGATGGAGTTCAGGTGGAAAACGGTGTCGTAGTTCTGGGTGAACTGCTCGGGGCTGTCGATGGCGAGCAGAAACCGCGCGGTGATCAGTGCTGCCGCTATGGCGACACCAGCGAGCGCCCATTTCAGGAGCCTGGTCTCGCCTTTCACGCTCGCGGCCGCTGTGGCCAGCAGCGGTGCCAGCCGTCGCAGGATCAGGAGCGCGACGAGCACTACCGCCAGTCCGAGAGCAACCACCAGCCAGCCCCAGTCCAGTCCGAGGAGGGGCCCGACGACGGCGCTGACGCCGACGATGGAGATCGATATTGCTGGGGTGAGGGCGACAGCGGTGAGACCGCGGACGCGCAGGACGCTCAGGACAGCGGCGCCGGGGATGACCAGGATCGCCAGTGCCACCAGGAACGCGGGGATGGCTTGATAGGCGGAGGTCACTCAGCGATCTTATCTATCTCAGCGGTGGTGGTGCGCCGTTGTTAGTCTGGGGGCATGCGAAACGCGGAGTTCAATAACCCGAGACTTACCGAAGTTTATGATGCTGAATGCTTGTGGGGGCGCGACGACGAGTTCTTCCTCGCGTTTGTCAACGAGACTCCGGGTTCGAAGGTCCTTGATCTTGGTTGCGGCACTGGCCGCGTGACGCTCGCGATTGCTGCGGCGGGGCACCACGTCACAGGGGTGGATCCGGCGGGCGCATCTCTGGACAGGGCTCGGACCAAGCCCGGTTCGGAGCTCGTGCAGTGGATCGAGGGCGTTGCTGCTGACCTTCCTGATTCCGCTTTCGACGTCGCGGTCATGACTGCCCACGTCTCCCAGTTCCTCGATGATGATGAGTTTCTGGACACCATGAAACATCTGTCGCGGGTACTGGTGCCGGGCGGGCGGCTGATTTTCGATTCCAGGGATCCGAGTTATCGGGTGTGGGAGGCGTGGAACCCGAAGGATTCCGCGCATCAGGTGACGCTGGGCGACGGCGATACTGTGGGCATCTGGACTGAGGTGACCGCCGTCGAAGATGAGCGGGTTGATTTCACTCACCATTACGTCTGGCCCGACGGCGATGAGCTGGTGAGCGATGCGTCGTTGTACTTCCGCTCAGCGAAGACCATTCACCGACTTCTTGTGGAGGCTGGGCTCGTTGTGGGGAAGGTCCGTGGCGGGTGGAACGGGGAAGCTGTGGGTGAGGGCGACGGCGAGTTTATTGTGGCTGCCACCCTGCCAGGAGCTTAACCTTGCGACGGCGGCGCCGGGACTATTTTGACGCCGAGGTACCGTTTCGATGCCTCAAAGTTTGATTCGAGTGTTCCAGTCATCATCGTGAAATCTCCTACGCCCCAGGTTGGGTCGAGGACGATCTGACACCAGTATGAGCCGTCAGGACCCGCCACGGCGGTCAGCCCGTTCATGAAATCTGCATCGGTACGATCGGGGCCAAAGCTCACGAGGACTTCGATGCCGGGGGCGTACCCATCACCTGCAACCGTCAGGGTGGTGCCTTGGGCCATCTCAATAATGGTCCTTTGTTCGTAACCTGGTGTCGGGTACTTTGCCTCACCGTCGGCTGTCTGGGGGGCGCCTGAATAGCAGGTCTTCATGGCGTCGACAGGGGTGGTTGTCGGAGTTGGTTCTATAGCGGGTTCGCCGGGTTCTGCTGGTTCGGTTGTCGGTGTGACGGGCGGTGTAGGAGTGGCCGACGCAGATGCAGATTCAGTTGCGGATGGTGTTGCGGGCTGCGCGGAAGGCTCATCGGCGGGGGCGGTGCCGCAGCCTACGAGTACGACGGCGACGGCTGCGGGGATGATGAGAGATGACAGTTTGAGCATGGTGTACTTTCGAGACAAAGTTGGTGGAGCCGGATAACTCATTCGGTCTAGGGACCGATGGTGCTGTTTGTCACTATATCGGCCCCCTCCCGGCGTGTGGCGAAAGTGGGCATAATGGCAGCATGGACGAATCACGGGATGTACTGGTGGCACTTTCTGAGGCAGAGTGCTGGGAGCGTCTGAGGAGTCAGGAGCTCGGTCGGCTGGTGACGAGAGTCGGAGACATTACGGATATTTTTCCGGTCAATTACGTCGCCGATGGGAACTCTGTTGTGTTTCGCACCGCTGAGGGGAGCAAGTTGTTCAGCTTGACGGTGAACGACGAGGTCCTGTTCGAGGTTGATGACCACACTGACACGGATGCGTGGAGCGTCATTTTACGCGGGCATGCGCACCGGCTGGATTCGAGCGAGGAAACCGGTAAAGCTGAGGAGCTCGACCTGCGGCCATGGCTGCCAACTCTCAAATACAACTTTATTCGCATCGAGGCCAGCACGGTTTCGGGGAGGACGTTCCATCGCGGTCCTGAACCGGAGCGTTCGGGCCCTACGGACTACTGAGTGCAGTACCTTTAGTCGCTTGCTCTTAGTTCTTCGGCACCGTTGATACCTTCGAGGGCGCTCCCGCAGCCGAACTTCGAAGTGGTGATGATGCTTATTTTGCCGTTGGTTTCCAGCACTACTGCCTTCACCTCGGAGAGGTCTCCGATGCCTTGCATGCGGATGGCCTGGTTCAGCTCGGACTCGGTGAGGCGGTTTCGGCGTAGAGCTTCCTGGTGAACGTGGCCGTCGGACAGTAGTAGCGCCGGTTCAGCTGTGAAGGTGCTACGCGCAACGGGCCATCTGGCTGACAGCCAGGCCATAAGGAACTGCAGGGCGGCCAGAAGTATGAGGGCCGTGATGCCTTCGGAGAAGGAAACCTCGGAACTGAGCAGGATGGTGGCCAGGGTTGAGCCGAGGGCTACTGTCACGACGAAGTCAAAGGCGTTGAGCTGTGCCAGGGTGCGTTTGCCGGACAGGCGCAGTACGACGATGAGCACAACGTATGCTGCGGCCCCTACCAGAACAATTCGCAGCATGTCGTTCAGGGAGTCAAACCACATGGGAAGTTTCCTTTTTCCTGGCGATGACGTAGACGAGAAGAAGCCAGGCAACCAGCCCGGACAGTCCCGCTAGGGCGACGTGCGAGAAGGCTCCGAGAGACTCGGGGAGATTTACGACAGTGAGTGCCAGTACGAGCATGAGCACGAGGCTCCACATTCTGGCCGATGAAGTCATGAACATCCAGATACCTTCCTCGAAGAACGAGACACTTGATCCTATGAACCTAGTAATACGGGTTGAAACGTACAAGCGAGTTTCTCACCCGTCAGTGATACCGCTAGTTCGACGTCGGCACCTTGACAGGGATTCATGGTGCGGATTCACTATTCCTAGCGGAGATCTTCTGCATACGAGCGGCCAGGTGCGTGGTCAGAACAAAGGGGGGCTCGCTGTGGGAAGCCTCAACCGAGTTGCGCGTGCGATGGTGGCGGCGCCTGTCGTTTTCTTTGGTCTCGTCGCCTGCACCAGTGGTAACCAACAAGAGCCTTTGAATACCGACCCCCAACCGCGGAGTTCGGCCAGGACAGTCCCGGAACCTAAACCAGCGTTCAGTCTTCCTGATTCGTTGTCTGCCCCTACTGATGTGGGTTCCGATGAGACGCTTCTCTTCGACGTAGATTCCCAGAAGGAGGGGGCGACCTATGGTCCGGTTCCGACAGGGGCCAAAACGGTGGTGTACCTGCGTTGCGCTGGTGCTGGGAGCGTCACGTTCGAGATGACAGATGTTGGCTCGTTCCAGATGCCCTGTGAGCAGGACGGCGTTGCTCATGGAACACGTAACCTCTTCGACACCCGGCACACCGAGAATCCAACGTTTTCTGTGCAATCCACGCCCGACCAAATATGGTCGATCGGCACTTACTCCGAGCCCGTACCTTAGCTCGTCCCCGGTAATACCCTTGCTTACTGAACTTCAACACCCTGCAGGTCGCCGCGGTTTCGGCTCTTATTGTCCATGACCGATATGTGTGCGGTCAGCCCTTCTGACTATCGGAGCCGGAGGTGAGATGCGTGCCAGGCTCGGCGGCCCTGAATCGTCCAATGCAGCCCTCCTACCATCGAGCAAGTTCTGCGCTTGAACGGCGATGTAGTTCCCTACCCGTTCAGGGGCTTCCCCAGGATCTACATCCTCAATCGCGTACCGGAGCTGCTCCAGAATGCTGTCAATGACTTTGCTGCTGTCCCGCTCTGTTAGACCCCAGCTGACAGCTTCGGTCACCAGATCTTCACGGGTGATGTCGGGCTGGTAGTGCTTACCGGCAATGCGCATGGACATGTTCTGGTTTCCGTCCGCGGCTAGGGCATGAGTGGAGATGTCGTAGAGCGGCGCCAACGTCACAGCGCCGTCCACGTGATGCAGAGTCGAGAAGTTCTTCGCGTGAGCGTCCGTGTTGCCCACCGCCACGTTGAAGGCGGTGTACGCGAGCAGCATCTCACGGTCATCTTGCCCGCCGCCGAACACGGTACGCCGTCTGGAAAGCAGTCCAGCTACATTCCGCAAGTGCGCCCGTTTGTCGATGCTCTCGAACTTGGCGTCTCCACGCCACGGCAGTCCCAGCGCCTGTGCTGCGTCCTCCTGGTGGATCCGATCAATGCTCCCGTCTGGGAAGACAATCCGGTCGTAGCGTTCGATGACCAGGACGGGTCGGTCCTCGAAGCGTTCAATCCAGCTGTCAAAATTCGTCAGCCCGATCGTACGCGCGAGATCAAGGGTGTACGCCTCAATATGCAGAGCCGGCTCTGACTCAGCTGCAAGGGGCTTGAGGATATGCGTTGAGGCCGCGCCGTTGAGTCCGGCATGCCACTGACCTTTGATTCGCGCCAGAGTTGTCTTCGGCTGGTAGCCTGCCAACGATCCGCCCCCGCCCATAGCACCCAGAGCGTAATCGTTGACCCGATCCATGCGCTGCCGGATGCTCGATGCGGACAATACCTCGTACCTCGGTGCCTGATCCGCAGGCCCGCCAATGACAACGGCACCGGCGACGTCGCGACCAGCGTAATCGATCAGGGCGAAGACATCATCGCTACTGCAGCCTGCCTGTTTGGCTAGATTGGTGAGTCCCCTACCTTCAGGCAGAAGTCCGCCGAAGAAGGCGGTTGCGGCATCGACTCCAGATCTCCGTGCACTGAAGGGCAGAGAAGCCGAGAGCGTTGGTGAGCTCAGGTCGAAACGTTTGATCGCCTCAGACGAGGTCTCAAAATCCACCTGCCCATTCCTCGCAGGGTGCAGCCAACCGACAGTGGTGTCGTACAGGTGGACGGCGAGTGGCTCAGACATCAGCAGCCTCATAGAATGACAACTCGATTCCGAGCTGCTGCAGGACACTGAAAAACTTGGCGTTGAGGACTTTGGGCTTGCCGGTCTCCAGTTCAGACAGGTAGCGCTGCGTTATGTTGAGACGTGCCGCAAGCTCAGTTTGGCTCAAATTGTGCCGAGTCCGAATAGCCTGGATGAGCCGACCCAGATCAGCACTGCTGCGCATCTTTCCACGCATATCCAACTCCCTCCATTACGTTTAGGTAGTCAAATCAGCTTACACCTTTATCGTAGTAGGAGAGGATAATTACGAGAACGTAATGAGAGTGCGATCAGCCGACTCCTGATAAGCAGCTTCAGCCAGCTCGTCGACTCGCGCCAGCAACTCCCCGGGTGCCTGCGAGATATCGAGTGGAAACTCGACGATGGTCACCCCGCTGTTGCTGATCCGGCGGGTGCGAGAACACCCGGGCCCTGCATAGACCAGCCATGCCGTTGATACTCGCAGTGCTGTGCAATAGGCCAGCATCTGGTAGTGGTCTGCGTTGGGGTACCCGCCAGTCGCGGATGCTGCCTTGTACTTCGCGTCAAAGAGCATGGCCGGTACACCGCGTAATGAGTGGACTATGTCCACGGACATACGGATACGGTTCCCGGGCTGGTCAGATTCTGTTTCGTCCAGGAATGCCTCGTACTGTCCTCGGGTCTCGCCGGCATAGCCGTCCAGTGCCTCGCTAAGTGCGGTTGTCACGAAGTCCTCGAATACCTTGGCCATGTTCACCACGAACGAGGCGACTGAGTGGCGGCCTATTCCCGCTTCGGCGGACATGTTCCTTAGGATGATCTCCGCCAGGCGGAGCGCCGGGACGTAATGCTCGTTCAGCCGCGACGCCGCCCAGGGCGGCAATGGCGCTCCGAACCTTAGCTCCGAAACCCCGTCCAGTTTGGAGTCCAGGTGGGCCAGCTTCCACCGCACCTCATCCGAGACGCGCGGCACCTGCAGCATCAACCGAATGGCGGCCCGCAGAATGCGATTCTCCGGGATGTCCGCAGTGAAGTCGTCGAAGGCAACCTCCAGTGGCAGGAGCAAACCGGGGCGGCGGCTCAACTGGTCACCCACCCGGATCCGCCCTCGGACCGTTCGCAGGGCGTCTTCGACATGGACGTATCCACTGAGTGCTCCGCGTTCCAGCGCGCGCTCGCCATGACGGGCCAGGGATTCACCGAGCGCGGCGAATAGGTCGGCATCTTCGACGCCGGCGACATCTTCCGGACGAAACCCCGGGTTCGCGGCGTAACCGAGCAGGAAGAGCAGCCGGCTCAGGCCAACCTTGTGCTTTGGTCTGACCTCGACCAGCAAGTCATCAAGTTGAACGGCTCCTACCGTTCCCGCCGGAAGTACTGTCCACGATCCGCCGTGAGCTGGTAGCACTGTTACCAGTCCGGTGTCCCGGAGAGTCGCGGCAACTTCAGGATCCAGGGCAACTGGGTCCGAGGAACTCTGCAGCTCGTCGAGGACGATTGACCTGAGCATCAGTCTTCCGGACCCGGCTCCGACTCACCAGGGGTCAACGAAAGATCCACAGGTCCCAATGAGGCGGCTGCCTTGCGTCGCATTGCGGCCAGGCCGAACTTGTCCCGAATCTGGTCCCGTTTCAGTCGCCCAAAATATTGTTCTTCCAGCAGCGGCAGCAGCTCGTATTTCCAGATCTCTTCGAGCCCCTCGTCGGTCTCGGCGTGGGGTTTCATGAAGTAGGACGGCCCGATCATGAGGTCGCGGTTTGTCTCCTCAATCTCACCGTTCAGTGCGTTCAGGAGGTCTGCCCGCAGTGATGGTTTGCCGTTGGCTGTGAGGAAGCGTTCCAGGAGACCGGCGATCATCCCTTCCTGTGGATGGAGTTCCACAAAGGCGAAGCGACGCCGGATGGCTGCGTCCACCATGGCAATGGACCTGTCCGAGGTGTTCATGGTGCCGACGATGAACAGGTTTGGCGGCAGTGCGAAAACTTTCTCCGGGTTGTACTGGAGGTTGATGCCTTCGCTGCGGTACTCCAGCAGGTAGTAGAGCTCGCCGAAGATTTTTGCGAGGTTGCCGCGGTTCATCTCGTCAATGATCAGGAAGTACGGCTTGTCTCGGTTGCCTTCAGATGCCGCCTCGTCGGCAATCCGACGTAATGGCCCGGCTTCGAGACTGAATCCCACGGTTCCGTCCTGGTTTTTTGTGGGCCGGTATCCCTCGAAGAAGTCCTCGTAGGCGTAGGACGGATGGAACTGGACCATCTTGACGTGGTCCATGTGCTCCTCTCCGGCGAGGAACTTGGCGATAGCCGTTCCCAGGTAGGTTTTCCCTGTTCCCGGCGGGCCGTAGAACACGAATTGTTGTCGTGTCTGGAGGAGCCGGATGACTTCCTGAAGGTGGTCCTGGCTGACGTTGAGTTTGCGCGCCAGTTCTGGTGTGGCTTTCCGCAGTTGGGGTACGACGGCGATCTGCGGCGTAGGTGCCGCATCTTCCCGTGCGTCGCTGCTCTCAGCTTCGACCCCGTACCAGGCGGTGATGATGGAAAGCGCTTCCGTCAGGTCAACGACTGCTCCTTGCTCGGCGAGGAGCCGAGGCAGCGGTGCCGGCACATCCGAGTTGCTGATGGGGGTCTTTTGCCAGATGACTGCACGGCGTAGACGTGATGAGGTGTCGTCAACGTAGTGCGCTTCGCCTGTCACTACGCCCAGGTAAAGGTTGTCTTCGAAGGCCGTGAGCACGTAGTCGTCAGCTTTCATGACGCTGAGGAAACGGTGATATTCCGTTGCCCGGAGTTTTCGCTCCGAGTATTCGATGTGTTGGTAGCCCTTGTTGACAGCTGTTTCGATCTCGCTGAGCGTTGAGCCTGGAGTTGGGGTTCCGAGGTGCTGTGCGGGGGTGGACACGAAGCCGTCTTCCAACCAGGGCTGCAGCATGGTGGCCCCTGCCTGGCTTTGCCTCACCAGCCATGCCCGTTGACCGGCTGGCACACTGAGGTCGATTTCGACAGTCGGTTCCTTGTCGCCGCGCCATTGCCGGAGACTGGCGCTCTGCTCAGGGCTCCATTCATCTGTCGGATCGACGTTCATCACCGTCCAGAGCAGGCCTTGGGCGTCCAGCCGGTCACGCAGCGTGATGTCGTGCTCAGGTGCCAGGTGAACCATTTCGTCGAGGGCATCCAGCAGCAATTGGTAGCGCTCAGCAGGGGTTCCATTGGCTCCACGATCTGACCAGCCGACCAGTTTGAGGAATTTCTTGACCATGCGCGCCCGGTACGGCGGGAATCTGTGTGCGTCCCTCGCGAGGAGAAGGATGGAGGCAAATCCGACGATCCCGCCGACTGAGAATTGTTCCGGATTGTAGGGTCGCAGTTGCTCCGTGAAGTCGTCGATCTTCTTCACGTCTGGCTCCTCAACCCAGAGTAGGTCGATGACGTTTCGCAGCTCATCCGGCTGTGTACGGCCGAGATCTACCAGACGCATCATGAAGTACTGGTTCATGAGGTGTGAGGCTGCGATGTCTTTGCGCAGTATCTCGAACCACTGAGGATCTTCTGCAGCGTAGGCTTCGCGGGTCTTTTTCAGTCTCTCGGCCAAGGCGATCTTGTAGTCGTATTCCTCAGCATCCAGGTCCACGGTGTCCGCGAAGACTGCCGCGAAGGACATGAATGTGTTCCACTTTTCCGTGCTCATGCTGAGAGCTCCTTGGCTGGGTGACGGGGATCCCGGTGTCGATGGCTTCCTGCATCGCATCGTACGCCTCCCGAATGAAGCGTTTCACGAAGTCCGAGCCCAACCACCCACACTCACCCTGCAGCGCGACCCTCAATTGCTACGGTCGAGGCCGACCGACGCGCCGGCCTCTACCGCTGACCGTCTTTGGGCTCCGACAACGGGATGTTCTGCCTGGCTGTCGGAAGCGGCAGGCGTTTCCGGCACTAGAAGCGAAGCGCGCTACGGGCCGAGTTACCGCACGGAAAAACCCCTCCTGGCCGGCGTAATGCCTGATCAGAAGGGGTTTAGTGGAGCCCCCTGCCGGATTCGAACCGGCGACCCCCTGTTTACAAGACAGGTGCTCTGGCCAACTGAGCTAAGGAGGCGTGGCTGCGGGATGACCGCGGCCGCTGATCGCGCAAGAGCGCGTATCAGCTCAACAAGATTAGCGCAGTCGGGGCCGGACAGGAAAACTGGCCGACCCCGACTCGCATCAAGATCTATCTACTTCTTGGGTTCTTCGCCGTTGATGATGCCCTCAGCGTACGTTTTGAACTCGCCGTCTTCCTGCGAGTTGTACTTCTCACCCTGAACGTAAACCCCGGGTGTTCCGCCAACACCGTAGGCGGTGAACAGTGCATTCGAGTAGTTCACGTACGGCCGGTAAGTGTCTGCTTCCATGCAGTCCTCCAGACCATCAGCATCAACACCGACTTCCTCAGCGATGGAACGCAGCGTGTCATTGTCCAGACCCGCACCGCCTTCGTCCGGCTGATTCTCAAACAGTGCCGTCACGTAGTCCGAATACTTGTCCGGCTGGACGTCCAGCACACAGGAGGCGGCGTTCGCTGCACGAGAGGAGTAGTTCGTCGAGGACACACGGTCCAGGAAGTTCACAACACGGTACTCCACGGTAGCCTCGCCGCTGTCAACAAGCTCCGTAAGGTACTCGCCGTATGCCAGCTCAAACTGCTTGCAGGCAGGGCAACCGAAGTCCACGTACACAACAATCTGCGCGGGTTCGCCGTCGGGTGCCGCCTCAATTCCGGGAGGGAGCGTACCTTCCTCGACCTCACCCTGTTCCGGCACATTTGCCAGATCCACGGTGACGTCCGGAGTTTCCTCGAAACCGTCCTGAATGAGCGTCACACCACCGTTTTCGTTCCCATACTGGGGTGCGGGGCCGGCGTCGGGGATTTCGGCTTTCATGCTATTGACCACAACCAGAGCCACAACAGCGATGATGGCGACAACCGCCACAACCACACCCCAGATAGTGAGTATCTTGGTGCGCTGTTCCTTCTTCTGCTGCGCCTCGCGAATTTGGCGTGCCCGCTCACGTGCAGCGGAATTGCGCTCGGCCTTACTGGGCGTGTTCGGGTTCTGCGGAGTCATAGGTCCTCATGTGAGTCTGTTGAATCGTGGGCATACGCGGGCGATCCTGCCGCCCGGACCAAGATACCGCACAACAGAACGCCCCCTCGCGCAACGAACGAGGGAGCCCAACAGTTTCCAGAGCCTGTACTCGACCCCAGAATCGGGGCTAGCATCGGAATCATGGAATTCAGGTTTTTGGGAAATAGTGGACTCAAGGTTTCGGAGATCATCTACGGCAACTGGCTGACGCACGGTTCGCAAGTGGAGAACGACGTCGCCACCCAGTGTGTGCGGGCGGCGTTGGAGGCGGGTATCACCACTTTCGATACTGCTGACACATATGCCAATACAGCTGCGGAGAAGGTTCTGGGCGACGCGTTGAAGGGAGAGCGCCGCGAGTCGCTCGAAATCTTCACGAAGGTTTATTTCCCCACCGGCCCCAAGGGCCCCAATGACACAGGCTTGTCCCGCAAGCACATCCTCGAGTCCATCAACGGTTCGCTGAGCAGGCTCGGCACTGACTATGTGGACATGTACCAGGCGCACCGCTACGACCACGAGACGCCACTGGAGGAGACCATGCAGGCTTTCGCCGACGTCGTCCGCCAAGGTAAGGCTCTCTACATTGGTGTCAGTGAGTGGGATGCGGAGCAGCTGCGCAACGGGCATGCCCTCGCGAAGGATCTCGGCATCCAGCTCATTTCCAACCAGCCGCAGTACTCCATGCTGTGGCGGGTCATCGAGGATCAGGTGGTTCCGGCGTCGGAGGATCTGGGCATTTCCCAGATCGTATGGTCGCCTGTGGCGCAGGGAGTCCTGACGGGTAAGTACAAGCCGGGTCAGAAACCTGAGGCAGGCAGCCGCGCTACTGATACGAGCGGCGGCGCGGACATGATCAAGCGTTGGATGTCCGACGACGTCCTCACCGGGGTGCAGAAACTCCAACCGGTTGCGGACGGGCTGGGGATCACGATGGCGCAGCTCGCGATCGCGTGGGTGCTGCAGAACAAGAACGTTGCCGCGGCCATCATGGGTGCTTCGAAGCCGGAGCAGGTGGAGTCGAATGTGAAGGCTTCCGGCGTGAAACTCGACGCCGATGTCATGAGCAGGATTGACGACGCGATCGGCTCTCTCGCGGAGCGCGATCCGGCAAAAACGAAGTCCCCGGAACAGCGCTTGATATAGCTATAAGCCATCTTCCTTTACGGACGGACAAGACACTTCTCAACGGGCTAAAGTCGAAACAAGGCATGTCACATACCCAGAGGGAGAACAGTGAGTCCAGCAGCGAGCGCACAACCTGAGTTTGGCGAGTTTGAGTTCGTCGTCGTGTCCAACCGGCTTCCGGTGGATCGGGTGACGGACGACGACGGCACCACGGGTTGGCGCCGCTCCCCCGGCGGTCTGGTGACGGCGCTGGCTCCTGTCATGGAGAAGGCGGACGGCGCCTGGGTGGGCTGGCATGGTGCTCCGGACGAGAAGTTGAAGCCGTTTCACAACAAGGGGATGCAGCTGGTCCCTGTTGAGCTGTCTTTGCGTGAGGTGGAGTTCTACTACGAGGGTTTCTCCAATGCGACGCTCTGGCCGCTCTACCATGATGTGATTGCGCCGCCGGAGTTTCACCGTCATTGGTGGGACTCGTACCGGCGCGTCAATGAGCGGTTCGCGACGGCCGCGGCCAAAGTGGCGGCGGAGGGTGCCACGGTGTGGGTGCAGGATTATCAGCTGCAGCTGGTCCCGAAGCTCCTGCGTGAGGTCCGTCCGGATCTGAAGATCGGTTTCTTCAACCACATTCCGTTTCCTCCGGTGGAGATTTTTGCGCAGATGCCGTGGCGTCGGCAGGTGTTGGAGGGTCTGCTTGGTGCTGACCTGGTGGGTTTCCAGCGGACTGGGGACACCAGCAATTTCCTCCGGTGCGTTCGCCGCTATGTGGGTCATCCCATCAAGGCGCAGCAGGTGGACGTGCAGGACGACGCCGGCCGTACCCTGTATTTCTCCCGCGCGGAGGCCTTCCCGATTTCTATCGACGTCAAACGGATTTCGGATCTGGCGGAGAACGAGGATGTCCGCGAGCGCGCCCGTCAGATCCGTCGGGAACTCGGGGATCCGAAGGTCGTGGTCCTCGGGGTGGACAGGTTGGATTACACCAAGGGCATCGGTCACCGGCTGAAGGCTTACGGCGAGCTTCTCGAAGACGGCCGCATCAAGGTGGAGAACTCGGCCCTCATCCAGGTGGCCAGCCCCAGCCGTGAACGGGTGGAACAGTACCGGATCCTCCGTGAGGAGGTGGAGGGCGCCGTCGGGCATATCAGCGGCATGTTCGACACCATGCGCAACACGGCCATCCGCTATCTGCATCACAGCTATCCCGTGGAAGAGATGGTGGCTCTGTATCTGGCGGCGGACGTCATGTTGGTGACGGCCCTGCGTGACGGGATGAACCTCGTGGCCAAGGAGTATGTGGCGGCCCGGACCAACAATCAGGGCGCCCTGGTCCTGAGTGAGTTCACGGGAGCTGCGGATCAGCTGCGGCAGGCGGTGCTGGTCAATCCGCACGATATTGACGGGCTCAAGGAAGCCATTTGCCAGGCCATTCAGATGGATCCGCAGGAGGCCAACCGTCGGATGAAGTCGATGCGCAAGCAGGTGCTGCAGAACGACGTCGAGCGCTGGTCGGAGGATTTCCTTCGCGCGCTTCAGGCCAAGGAGGATCATGTCTGAGTCTGGTCAGGATCTGCCCGACGATGTGCGGGAGGCTCTCGTTGACCTCGCGGCGACGCCCACTCTTCTGGTGGCGCTCGATTTCGACGGCGTGCTCGCGCCGCTGGTAGATCATGCGGAAGACTCGCGCCCGCTTCCCCGGTCTGCTGCGGCCGTGAAAGTACTCGCGGGTTTACCGCGGACGACGACGGCCTTCATCTCCGGCCGCGCGCTCGGCAGTCTTCGTCAGGTCGCATCCCCGGAGGCAGAGACGTTGCTGATCGGCAGTCATGGCGCGGAGACCTGGACCGGGCCTGACGCTCCGGCACTGGAACTTGAACCCGGGCAGGCTTCGGCGCTGGAGCAGGCCACCGCCGTCGTCGATTCAGTCGCTGCCTCCCATGAGGGGACGTCCGCGGAGTACAAGCCTGCCGGCGTCGTCCTTCATACCCGCCTTGCCGCTCCCGAGGTTGCTGAGGCCGCAGTCCGCGAGGCTCGTGCGCAGCTGGGTCACATTCAGGGGCTGCACCTCAGCGATGGCAAATCTGTCCTGGAAGTATCTGTGGTCAAGGCAGACAAGGGCCAGGGGCTTGGACAGTTGCGGTCCTTGACCGGCGCGACGGCGGCCCTGTTTGCGGGCGACGACGTCACCGATGAGTTCGCTTTCCGTGCGCTCGAACCCCAGGACGTCGGGATCAAGGTTGGGCCAGGGGACACTGCAGCCCGGTTCCGTGTGGGCACGCCGGAGACTTTCGCACTGGTGCTGGAAGAGTTGGCACATCTGCGTGCAAACGCCCCCTCGAAGGGTGACGCGTGACATACTGAATACTTCCATTCACTACGGATCGTCGGGCACGTACCTGCCCGTGAAGGGACATATTTTGGCTACGGTAACTTACAGCAACGCAACGAGGCTCTACCCCGGCACAGAGAAGCCGGCCGTTGACGGTCTCAACCTGGAAATAGCCGACGGCGAATTCTTGGTTCTGGTCGGCCCGTCGGGCTGCGGCAAATCCACCTCCCTACGCATGCTTGCGGGTCTGGAGGACGTCAATTCCGGACGCATCCTCATTGGGGACCAGGACGTCACGGATGTTCCGCCGAAGGACCGCGACATCGCGATGGTCTTCCAGAACTATGCGCTCTATCCGCACATGACGGTGGCGGACAATATGGGATTTGCGCTCAAGATCGCAGGGACCTCGAAGGAAGAACGAGAACGTCGGGTCCGGGACGCAGCCAAGCTTTTGGATCTCGAGGACTTTCTGGACCGCAAGCCCAAAGCGCTCTCGGGCGGGCAGCGGCAGCGCGTTGCCATGGGGCGGGCCATCGTCAGGAATCCGCAAGTCTTCCTGATGGATGAGCCGCTCTCCAACCTCGACGCGAAGCTACGGGTGCAGACGCGCACCCAGATCGCCTCGCTCACCCGGCGTCTCGGCGTCACCACCGTCTACGTCACGCACGATCAGGTCGAGGCCATGACCATGGGAGACCGCGTCGCCGTTCTGAAGGACGGCGTTCTCCAGCAGGTCGATACTCCCCGAAATCTTTATGACCGCCCGCAGAACATTTTTGTCGCGGGGTTCATCGGTTCTCCTGCCATGAACCTGCTGGAACTACCGGTGGTGGACGACGGCGTCGTGTTCGGCGGTCTGACGTACCCGGTTGGTCGTGACGTTCTGGCGTCCGCTGCGGGAAAGACCGTCACGCTGGGCGTGCGCCCGGAAGATCTGGAAACGGCTCCGGACGGCGAAGGCTTGCGGGTAGATGTTGACGTCGTGGAGGAACTCGGCGCCGACGCCTACGTGTATGGGCACACCCATGTGAACGGGACCGACGTCGACATCACCGCCCGGGTGGACGGTCGCCGTCCGCCTGCTCCGGAGGACACCATCTACGTTCGTCCGAGGCAGAGCCACGTTCACCTGTTTGATCCGTCAACGGGAACGCGTTTGGCGGACGAAGCCTAGAGGGCGCGGCGCGGACACGAGGAAGGGATCGGTGGCATGACGGGACAGGATGCCAGCTGGACTGACGAGCCCACCGATTACGATGAGCAGGGAAAGCTCCGCCGCTCTCGTGAGGAACCTCGTGGCCGCAGCTCCCTCGGGTCGCTCAACATCACGGCGGCCAGTACTGATGCAGCGCTGTTGGAACTGCCGTGGGATGTGGCTCTGGAGGAATGGCCGGCAGCGAATCTCGCGGCTCTCCCCCGCGGCATCTCACGGCATATTGTTCGCTTCGCGCACCTGAGCGGCGCCGTGATAGCGATCAAGGAAACGGGCGAACACATTGCCCGCCATGAGTATCACATGCTGCGCAAGCTCCAGCGGCTGGATATTCCGTGTGTGGAACCGGTAGCCGTCATCACTGGCAGGCGAACACCCGATGGCGCTGAGCTGGACCCTGTACTGGTCACACGCCATCTGAAGTTTTCACTGCCGTACAGGGCTGTCTTTTCACAGATGCTCCGGCGCAAAACCCTCACCCGGCTCATTGATGCCCAGGCCCTATTGCTGGTGCAGCTGCATCTCATCGGCTTCTACTGGGGCGACGTCTCCCTCTCGAACACCCTGTTCCGCCGGGATGCCGGTGCTTTCGCCGCTTACCTGGTGGACGCCGAAACGGGTGAGCTCTATCCCTCCCTGTCCGAGGGCCAGCGCGAATACGATCTAGAGATCGCCAGAGTGAATATTGCCGGCGAGCTCATGGACCTCCTGGAAGGCGGTCTGATCGAGGAGAACGTCGATCCCGTGGCCACGAGTGAGCTGATCATGGACAGTTACCGCGGGCTATGGGAGGAACTAACGCGCAAGGAGTCCTTCGACCCTGAAGCCCGCTGGCGTGTTGCCGAGAGGATCCGGCGCCTCAATGAGCTGGGGTTCGACGTTGAGGAATACGCCATTGAGACCACCCCGGACGGCTCGCAGGTGCAGCTCCAACCCAAAGTAATCGACGCCGGTCACCACTCACGCCGGCTCATGCAGCTCACGGGACTGGACGCCCAGGAAAATCAGGCACGCAGACTCCTCGCGGACCTCGATTCCTACCGGCATGACACCATGCCGCACGTTGACGAGGCCATCGGTGCGCATTCGTGGTTGATGCACATTTTCGAACCGATTGTCCGTTCCATTCCCCGGGATCTCGCCGGAAAACTTGAACCGGCCGAAGTAGTTCACCAGGTACTGGAGCACCGCTGGTACATCTCTGAGCAGCAGAATCGCAACGTGCCGTTGGCGGAAACCGTCCAGTCGTACATGAATTCAGTGTTGAGACATCGCCGAGACGAGGCCGCGATCATGCTGAACCCCGACACCTGCACGCTGAAGAACCTCGAAGGCGGAGCGGCTGACGGCCAGGACGGCAACGGCACATCCTGAACCGGCTGACCAGTCGGGCTGAAACACGTGTGGGCCGCACCAAAAGGGTGCAGCCCACATCAGTGACGATATTACTGGCCCAGAACGTCCGAGCAGTCGATGGTCGCGCCCTTGTAGTCCTGCGGGCCGGGTCCGGCGGTCTGGCAGAACTCGATGAGGTCACCAGCTGCACCAACAGCCAGGACACCGACGACAATAATGCCAATACCGACAAGTACGCCGATAGCGCCGACGATGATACCGGCCAGCGCCACACCGTTGCTCATACCGGCTTTTTTGGACTTGCTCAGAGCAACGATGCTGAGGATCAATCCCACGAGGGAGATCGGCACGATGATGGAGCAGACCAAACCGATGATGCCCATGGTCTTGCCGGGATTTTCCTGCGGCGCACCGGAGTAGTTGTTCGATTGTTCAGAGGGGTAGGCCTGTCCTGCCCCGTATGCCGGCTGATTTCCCTGCTGGCCGTACTGGCCGGGAGTGTTGTCGGACATGAGTGTAGTTCCCCGTTTCACGTTGGAAGTGTGCCGCTGTACGCAGCGATGACTTATGTCATTCTATCGTGTTATTCGTCGCATCCAGCACCTGAATCTGGGGAGAACTCCCCTATTTCTACGGGTATTGCGTCCAAACATGACGTCATAAAATTTCGTCGCGGATCCTTCGAACTGTCACGATAAAGTCTCTTCACTCCGGACGCGGCAGTGAGCCCCAAAAAGACTACGACCCTGAGGAAGACTCATGGACCTTAAATCACTACGCCGTTTTTCTGTTCTGCCCGTGGCTGCGGCACTCATGGTGGGCCTCGCCGCGTGTGGCGGGAGCACCTCCGACGCCCCCGCTTCCAAGGGCGCCAATGCTCTTGCCGGAAGCGACCAGGAATCGCTGAACAAATACACCACTGAGGACGTTGTGCCCCTCGATGAGATTGATCCGGCCAACCTGGGTCTCATCACCGAGGGAACCCTGCGCGTCGGCACGCTCTCCGACGCCCCGCCGAATATTTTCATTGACAAGTCCGGCAAGTTCACCGGTTTCGACAACGAGCTTCTGCGCGCCATCGGCGAAAAACTGGATCTGGAGGTTGAGTTCGCGTCCACGGACTTCTCCTCGCTGTTGGCACAGGTGCAGAACAAGCAGTTCGACGTCGGATCCTCCTCCATCTCGACCACTGATGCGCGCCGGGAAAATGTTGGTTTCACGAACGGTTATGACTTTGGCTACATGGCTGTTGTGACGAGGTCGGACTCAGACGTCAAAACGTTCAAGGACCTCAAGGACGGGATGCGGATTGGCGTTGTGCAGGGCACGGTGCAGGATGACTATGTCACCAATACGCTCGGTCTGGAACCAGTGCGTTTCAACGACTACAACACCGTGTACTCGAACGTGCGCAACGGACAGATCAATGCGTGGGTAGCCCCATCGCAGCAGGCCGAGGGTCAGGTCAAGGAGGGCGATGACACGGTCATCGCCGAGTCCGTCATCAACACGGAGAACTTCACGGCGTACGCAGTCAATAGTGATAATCAGGCACTCCTGGACGCGTTGAATGCGGGCCTTGATGCCGTGGTTGAAGACGGCACCTGGAACGAACTGGTCGAAGAGTGGTACCCGGACCGCGAAGTCCCGCAGGACTGGGCGCCGGGCAGCCAAGCCGTGAAACTACCGTAGGACGCACACCGTATGGATTTGCTTGATCAGCTCGCCGAAACGTTCTTTTCCTGGGACGCCATGGTTGCCATCGTGCCGGATCTGCTCACCGTGGGCCTGCCCAACACCCTGTTGCTCGCTGGAGCATCCGGGGTGTTGGGCTGTGTCCTGGGCATGATTCTGGCCGTGATGGGTATCTCCCGAAACCCGATCATGCGCTGGAGCGCGCGGATTTACACGGACGTGTTCCGTGGGCTCCCTGCCGTGGTGACCATCCTGCTGATAGGCATCGGGTTGGGGCCGGTGGTCCGCGAACTCACGGGCAGTACCAATCCTTATCCATTGGGTATCTTTGCCCTGTCGCTAATGGCCGCTGCATATATAGGTGAAATATTCCGGTCCGGTATCCAGAGTGTTGAATCGGGGCAGATGGAAGCTTCCCGCGCCCTCGGTTTCAGCTATGGGTCCTCGATGCGGTTGGTAGTGGTACCGCAGGGTATCCGGCGGGTCCTGCCTGCGCTGGTCAACCAGTTCATCTCGCTGATCAAGGATTCGTCGCTCATCTACTTCCTGGGGCTGCTCGCCAGCCAACGCGAAATCTTCCGCGTTGGCAACGATGCTGCAGGTAATACCGGCAACCTGTCTCCCCTGGTCGCTGCAGCGATTCTCTACCTCATCCTCACCATTCCGTTGACCCATCTGGTGAACTTCATCGACCACCGCCTGCGAACGGGCAAGCCGGAGACAACCACAGCCATCGAAGAATCCCCCTTCGCACGAGAGGGCGCCAGCTCATGAGTACTTTCACATCAGGAACTCTTACAGGCCGTGAGTTGCACCTCTCATTCGGAACAAACCATGTTCTACGCGGCATTAACCTGCACGTGGAAAAGGGTTCGACGGCTTCGGTCATCGGCCCTTCCGGCTCGGGGAAATCCACCCTTCTTCGGGTGCTGAACCGTCTCATTGAACCTGATTCGGGTGATGTCCTACTCGATGGACGGTCCGTGCTGAAGGACAACCCGGATGAGCTGCGGCAACGTATCGGCATGGTCTTTCAGCAGTTCAACCTTTTCCCGCACAAGACAGTGCTGGACAATGTGGCGCTGGCACCCCGAAAGCTCCTCAAGTTATCAGCCGACCAAGCCAGAGAGGAAGCTCTGGCGCAGCTGGAGCTGGTCGGGCTGAAGCACAAGGCGTCCGCCCGACCCGCGAACTTGTCAGGCGGTCAGCAGCAGCGTGTCGCCATTGCCCGTGCGCTTGCCATGCGCCCGGAGGTCATGTTCTTTGACGAAGCCACCTCCGCGCTGGACCCTGAATTGGTGAAGGGTGTCCTGGGGCTCATGGCCGACCTCGCGGGTTCAGGCATGACCATGGTCGTCGTCACCCATGAGATGGGTTTCGCCCGCAATGTATCGGACACTGTGACGTTCATGGATGCTGGCGTCGTCGTCGAAACCGGCCCTCCAGCACAGATCTTCGACAACCCAACCACCCCGCGCTTACAGGATTTCCTGGCTGACGTCCTCTAGAGGGACACCAATATCAGCTACGCCGCCGGCTGGCGGTAGGGCTTTCCCTGGGTTGAGGATGTTCAACGGGTCAAAGATCTGTTTGATCCTGCGCTGGATGGTGAGCACCTCCTCCTGCTGCTCCCAGGACAGCCAGCGCAGCTTGTATTGCCCGACGCCGTGCTCTCCGGTGATCGTGCCGCCACAATCGAGTGCCGCCCGAACCGACTCATCGAGCGCCGCGTCCAGCCGGCCCATACCTGCTGCACCCTCGCTGGTGCTGATCCAGAACGTGGGGTGGAGGTTCCCGTCACCGGCATGAGCAACCACCTTGAGCCGTACCTGATGCTTGTGCGCCAGATCGTGAAGTGTCGCGATGTAGTCGACCAGCCGGGACCGCGGAACGGCCACGTCCTCACCCACCCGGTACTCATCTTCGACGGCGTCTCCCCTGCTGTGCCTGCGAAGATCCAGCAGTCGGGCAGCTTCGTCTGCGCCTTCGGAGGACACCGTTCCGCCCAACCCTGCAAGAACATCACGCACGACGTCGGCCTCCGCCTGAGCACCGTACCCGTCAGTCTGGATGAGCAGCAGCGCGCCACCTCTCGTCGCGAGGTCCGATCCGTGCACACTATCGAGCGCCTCGAGCGTTGTTCCGTCGAGCAGCTCCATAATTGCGGGTTGCACCCGGGCCGCTCCAACCGCGTGCACGCCAGCAGCCGCAGCAGCCAGATCCGGGAAGAACGCCGCTATGGTGCGTGCGTCAACTGGCAGGTACCGAAGCCTCACAGTAATACCGACCACAATCCCGAGAGTCCCCTCGGAGCCGACCATCAATGCCGTCAGGTCATAGCCGGCTACACCTTTAAAGGTCTCGTGCCCGCTATGAAGCAGGGTGCCATCGGCAAGGACAACATCGAGGGCCAGCACGGAGTCGCGGGTCACCCCATATTTCGCACAGCGCAGCCCACCGGCGTTGGTTGCCACGTTGCCACCGATGGTGGAGACCCGATAGCTCGCTGGATCCGGCGCGTACATCAGCCCGTGAGGCTCGACGGCGGCGTTCAGGTCCGCGTTGATGACCCCAGGCTCGACGACTGCCACCTCGTCCTGGGCCCGAACGTCCAGAATCCGGTTCATCCGTTCGAGGCTGAGAACTGTGCAGCCCGTGGTAGCGTGCGCTCCCCCGGAGACTCCTGTTCCGGCTCCACGGGTCACGACTGCGATCCGGTGCCGCGTCGCCCATCTCATGACCGTCTGAACCTGACTCACGTTCTCGGCCCAGACGACGACGTCGGGCTGGACCAGTTCCATGACGGGACCTTGGTCACGGGCATAGGGTGCGGTCTTCAGTGTGTCCGTTGTATAGGCGATCGACGGATCTTCGGCCGTCAGTTCGTGAAGAGTCTCTTGGGCGATCAAGGGTGTCCCCCGCTCGCGGCCGTGCCCATGAACCGTGAGTAGGAATCCAGTGCGTCGGTCCAGCCGTTGAACGCGCGCGACTGTTCAATGCCGTCCGGGCCGGATAACCAGCCGTCGTGTATGACGGTGATCCGCGTGCCTACGGCGTCGTCCTCGAAGCTGATCCGCACTCGCGAGGGGCTGGACGTTTCCCAGCCCAGGGTCCAGTCGAGCTCGATGCTCTCTCGCGGCTCGATGCTGGCTACGCGGGCCCATTCGTAGTGATCGCCGGCGTCGCTTTCTTCGCTCAAGGTCGCGCTGGTGAGCTCTACATGAGTTCCCTGACCGAAGCGTGTGTGTTCTGCCGGCCACCAGAGGTGGATGTATTCTGTGAACCCTTCCCACGCCTGTTCCCGTGCAGGTGCAACGCGCCCTGTGGCTCTGCGCTCTTCTGGAGGCTGGGAGCCTGTGCCGTCTTGGCGCCGTCCACGGCTGGCCTTGGCTGCGTCCCGTATCCGGTCGGGTACCGCGTGCGAAAACAGGTCACTCATGGTTCACACTTTACCCCCGGCCCCGTTTGCGGGTGGCGGTAGCGGGTCGCCCTGTATGGGCGTGAGGCGCACTGCCAATTCGCCGCCTGATGGATCCGTTTCGGTTGTGGGTTGTGTGGTTTGGGTTGTTAAGTGGGTCAGGCCCCGCACCGTGTGGTGTGGGGCCTGTACCTGTGGTTGTGTCCGGCGGTG
>CANNAD010000004.1 GCA_947502645.1 uncultured Micrococcaceae bacterium
TCAACGTCTCCCACCTATCCTACACAAGCCACACCGAACACCAATACCAAACTATAGTAAAGGTCTCGGGGTCTTTCCGTCCTGCTGCGCGTAACGAGCATCTTTACTCGTACTGCAATTTCGCCGAGTTTATGGTTGAGACAGCGGGGAAGTCGTTACTCCATTCGTGCAGGTCGGAACTTACCCGACAAGGAATTTCGCTACCTTAGGATGGTTATAGTTACCACCGCCGTTTACTGGGGCTTGAATTCCCAGCTTCGCTCACAAGTGAGCTAACCGGTCCTCTTAACCTTCCAGCACCGGGCAGGAGTCAGTCCGTATACATCGTCTTGCGACTTCGCACGGACCTGTGTTTTTAGTAAACAGTCGCTTCCCCCTGGTCTCTGCGGCCCTGATCCGCTCCGGTAAGCAAGTTACCTTCACAGTTGGGGCCCCCCTTCTCCCGAAGTTACGGGGGCATTTTGCCGAGTTCCTTAACCATAATTCTCTCGATCGCCTTAGTATTCTCTACCTGATCACCTGTGTCGGTTTGGGGTACGGGCGGCTAAAACCTCACGTCGATGCTTTTCTCGGCAGCATAGGATCACCAGATTCCCCCATTCGGGGGTCCCGTCGGGTCTCAGGATCGTGATTGAACACACGCGGACGGATTTGCCTATCCGCGACCCTACATCCTTGGACCGGGACTACCATCGCCCGGCCTGGCTACCTTCCTGCGTCACACCTGTTAATACGTTTACCGCCCCGGATCAGGTCCCACGCTCCCCACATACACGGGCCCCGAAGGGCACTGGTACGTGGTTTGGGTGGTTAGTATCACCGGTTAGGTATGGGCGGTTTTTCGCCGGTACGGGAATATCAACCCGTTGTCCATCGACTACGCCTGTCGGCCTCGCCTTAGGTCCCGACTTACCCAGGGCAGATTAGCTTGACCCTGGAACCCTTGATCATTCGGCGGACGGGTTTCTCACCCGTCTTTCGCTACTCATGCCTGCATTCTCACTCGTGTAGGCTCCACCACTGGTTTCCACCGCAGCTTCACCGCCCACACGACGCTCCCCTACCCATCCAAACGCCTGAACCACGAAGGCTTGGCTAATATTTGAATGCCACAACTTCGGCGGTGTACTTGAGCCCCGCTACATTGTCGGCGCGGAATCACTTGACCAGTGAGCTATTACGCACTCTTTCAAGGATGGCTGCTTCTAAGCCAACCTCCTGGTTGTCTTCGCAACTCCACATCCTTTCCCACTTAGCACACGCTTAGGGGCCTTAGTTGGTGGTCTGGGCTGTTTCCCTCTCGACTATGAAGCTTATCCCCCACAGTCTCACTGCTGCGCTCTGACTTACCGGCATTCGGAGTTTGGCTGACGTCAGTAACCTTGTAGGGCCCATCAGTCATCCAGTAGCTCTACCTCCGGTAAGAAACACGCAACGCTGCACCTAAATGCATTTCGGGGAGAACCAGCTATCACGAAGTTTGATTGGCCTTTCACCCCTACCCACAGCTCATCCCCTCCATTTTCAACTGAAGTGGGTTCGGTCCTCCACGCGCTCTTACACGCGCTTCAACCTGGCCATGGGTAGATCACTTCGCTTCGGGTCTAGATCACGCCACTGCAACGCCCTATTCAGACTCGCTTTCGCTACGGCTTCCCCACACGGGTTAACCTCGCGACGTAACACTAACTCGCAGGCTCATTCTTCAAAAGGCACGCCATCACGGGAACTAAGCCCGCTCTGACGGTTTGTAGGCACACGGTTTCAGGTACTATTTCACTCCCCTCCCGGGGTACTTTTCACCTTTCCCTCACGGTACTGGTCCGCTATCGGTCATCAGGTAGTATTTAGGCTTACCAGGTGGTCCTGGCAGATTCGCACGGGATTTCTCGGGCCCCGTGCTACTTGGGATACTCTCCAAGCGGCAGCACGCATTACGATTACCGGACTTTCACCGTCTATGGTCGGGCATTCCAACCCATTCACCTCTACGCCTGCACTCACTTCACCAATCCGGCAGAACTGGTATGGAAAGTCCCACAACCCCAGTGATGCAACGCCCGCCGGCTATCACACACCACTGGTTTAGCCTGTTCCGCGTTCGCTCGCCACTACTAACGGAATCACTATTGTTTTCTCTTCCTGCGGGTACTGAGATGTTTCACTTCCCCGCGTTCCCTCCACGCACCCTATGTGTTCAGATGCGGGTCACCCGGTCCATCGCTGGCCGGGCGGGGTTTCCCCATTCGGACATCCTGGGATCACAGTCCGGTTATCGACTCCCCCAGGCTTATCGCAGATTCCTACGTCCTTCTTCGGCTCCTGATGCCAAGGCATCCACCGTGTGCCCTTATAAACTTGACCACTAAGATCAAAACAGCTATTCGAGAGAACCAAGAAACAATCACACCCACACCACAAGGGCCGGGCATGATCACACCAGGTTCATCATTAGAAATTGCTTCTTTTACAAGATGCTCGCGTCCACTATGTAGTTCTCAAACAACAACCCCAACCCCCACCAACACACCCGAAAAACCACGGGCCCGCCAGTCAAGGACAGGAACACAACTGAAACAACACCCCACCAACCAACCAGACCCACACCAAACGAACAGTGTGAACCCAACCAGTCACCAGGACCTGTTGCCTCAAAACCCAATAGCGTGCCAAACGCTAACACCGTAGAACCACAACCCCCGCTTTCCACAACCACCCCACCACAAAGGCGGAGCGACCCGTACTCACCAGGACCACAACACTACGACGCCACTATCTGCTGATATTCCACCCTTGAGCACTCACCAGGGAACAAACGTCCCTGCAATGAGTAACCTCTACAACCACCCGACCACCACCAGACGGTGATGCGATGCGTTGAGAATGCTCCTTAGAAAGGAGGTGATCCAGCCGCACCTTCCGGTACGGCTACCTTGTTACGACTTAGTCCCAATCGCCAGTCCCACCTTCGACGGCTCCCTCCCACAAGGGGTTAGGCCACCGGCTTCGGGTGTTACCAACTTTCGTGACTTGACGGGCGGTGTGTACAAGGCCCGGGAACGTATTCACCGCAGCGTTGCTGATCTGCGATTACTAGCGACTCCGACTTCATGAGGTCGAGTTGCAGACCTCAATCCGAACTGAGACCGGCTTTTTGGGATTAGCTCCACCTCACAGTATCGCAACCCTTTGTACCGGCCATTGTAGCATGCGTGAAGCCCAAGACATAAGGGGCATGATGATTTGACGTCGTCCCCACCTTCCTCCGAGTTGACCCCGGCAGTCTCCTATGAGTCCCCACCAT
>CANNAD010000005.1 GCA_947502645.1 uncultured Micrococcaceae bacterium
TATGAGGGTGAGAATGCGAAATGGCGTGGAAATGTGATCAAAGGTAATAAAACGTCATATCTATGCTACAACATTCCAAAATTTGTCCCAAAAAGTCTTTGGTTCATGATCTTCCCATACAATTGCCTCAATGTCTCTTCTATCGGAATCGATGTCGACATCTCCAATCTTCCAAATAAATCTGCATCTGAATATGCATTGAAATAAGATCCAAACAGCTAAGAACAGGAAAATAGAGATATAGGCGGCAGCAAAGCTAACACCATTGAATTTTGGTGCAAAAGCCGTGAAACCTTGAATAATGATAATGATCGTCATAAATGTGGCCGCATAATAAGCCAAGCCGGGCATTAATTTAGCTTTAAATGGTAACTCGTCACGAGAGATGCCACGGTATTTCAAAGCTTGCATAAATCTGATGTGCGAGATTGAGATAAATAACCATGCAAAAAAGCCTGCAACACCAGTGATATTTAATAGCCATTCGAAAACTTTGTCACCACCAGTAGATGTCTCCATGTAAGCCAAAGCGCCAAATGCAGCAGTAACGAAAACTGCAATGTATGGAACACCACCTTTGGTGGTCCTTGACAGGAATTTAGGAGCCAACTTGTTCTTTGATAGACCAAATAAAATACGGGAACCAACGTAAATATTTGAATTTGCGGCAGAAATAATGGTTGTTAAGATAACAGCGTTGAAGATATGTGGCAAAACCTTTGTACCAGAGTTCTCAATAGCAATAATAAAGGGAGAAGTAGAAACGTAGGAAGTAGATTGTGTTAGTTTAGGGTCATTGTATGGAACTAAAAGTCCAATGAATAATAGAGAGCCAATGTAGAAGGTTAAGATACGGAAAACAACTTTTTTGATGGCTCTTGGAACGGATTTTCTGGGGTTTGCAGCTTCACCAGCAGTGATACCAACTAGTTCAGTACCTTGAAATGTGAAGGCAGCGTTAATCAAAGAGGAAACCCAACCTAAGAACCTCCCTTCGTTTTTATCCTTAGATATTATACCTGGACCCCAGGCACCTGGGTTTCTCCAATAACGGAATCCAACTGGGCCGGTAACCCCAGCACCACAAACCATACAAAAACAGTATATTAGAAACCCGATAATGGCTAAAACTTTGATGGAAGCGACCCAGAACTCGAATTCACCGTAATATTTGACAGGGAACAAGTTCATTATTGTGATAATTACCCAAAAAATACTAATCCATGCCGCCAGTGGAACTTTGTACGTCCAAAATTGAATGACTTGGCCAACTACACTAAGTTCCAGGGCAAAAGTGATTGCCCAAGAAAACCAATACATGTAACCATTGGCCGCACCAAATGCTGGAGAAAGGAATCTTTGTGAGAAAACTGTGAAAGAGGATGTAACAGGGATGAATGTAGCCATTTCACCCAAGGACTGCGTGACAGAATATGCCAAAGAACCCATAAATAAATATGATATAAGAGCGCCCACTGGGCCGGCGTTGGTCAGAGGTGTGGATAAACCAATGAAAAGACCTGTACCAATAGTACCACCAAGGGCAATCATACCAATATGTCTTTGCTTAAGCTCTCTCTTCACTTCAGCGTTCTGTACTTCTCCTTCATCTTCATCACCTATGCCATCCTCCATAGAGAACGTATCCTCGCCATTTACTCTCGTCGGGAAAGAGCGCAATGGATACAATTCTTTACTTTTCTCATCTTTCAATGGTATTGACCCACGTCTGTGGTGTGTTTGTGAAGCTTCAACGTCGTGAAAGAGGGTTGTGACCGGCTCATTGTACATATGCTTCTCCTCTATGTCGGCGTCTTCTTTTGAATTTGTCATTGCTATGCCTTTTTTTTTTTTTGTTTTTACAGGAGTTAAGAAGTCTGAAGAACTCTGAAATAAACTTTCGATTGACGACAGATTAAAAACTGGATCCAACTATAAGTATAATAGTAACTTATATATTTCTGTTCCAGATATATACGTAAAAAAAAGAAAAGGATAATTGATGTTTTTGCAAAAAGGGATTCCCTGATTCGGTTTACTCTGTTCGCAACCACTCTT
>CANNAD010000006.1 GCA_947502645.1 uncultured Micrococcaceae bacterium
ACGTGCTGGCAACATAGAACGAGGGTTGCGCTCGTTGCGGGACTTAACCCAACATCTCACGACACGAGCTGACGACAACCATGCACCACCTGTGAACCGGCCGCAAGCGGGGCACCTGTCTCCAGGTGTTTCCAGTCCATGTCAAGCCTTGGTAAGGTTCTTCGCGTTGCATCGAATTAATCCGCATGCTCCGCCGCTTGTGCGGGCCCCCGTCAATTCCTTTGAGTTTTAGCCTTGCGGCCGTACTCCCCAGGCGGGGCACTTAATGCGTTAGCTACGGCGCGGAAAACGTGGAATGTCCCCCACACCTAGTGCCCAACGTTTACGGCATGGACTACCAGGGTATCTAATCCTGTTCGCTCCCCATGCTTTCGCTCCTCAGCGTCAGTTAATGCCCAGAGACCTGCCTTCGCCATCGGTGTTCCTCCTGATATCTGCGCATTTCACCGCTACACCAGGAATTCCAGTCTCCCCTACATCACTCTAGTCTGCCCGTACCCACTGCAGACCCGGGGTTGAGCCCCGGGCTTTCACAGCAGACGCGACAAACCGCCTACGAGCTCTTTACGCCCAATAATTCCGGACAACGCTTGCGCCCTACGTATTACCGCGGCTGCTGGCACGTAGTTAGCCGGCGCTTCTTCTGCAGGTACCGTCACTTTCGCTTCTTCCCTGCTGAAAGAGGTTTACAACCCGAAGGCATTCATCCCTCACGCGGCGTCGCTGCATCAGGCTTTCGCCCATTGTGCAATATTCCCCACTGCTGCCTCCCGTAGGAGTCTGGGCCGTGTCTCAGTCCCAGTGTGGCCGGTCACCCTCTCAGGCCGGCTACCCGTCGTCGCCTTGGTGAGCCATTACCTCACCAACAAGCTGATAGGCCGCGAGTCCATCCAAAACCAAAATTCTTTCCACAATCCACCATGCGATGAAAAGTCATATCCAGTATTAGACCCAGTTTCCCAGGCTTATCCCAGAGTTAAGGGCAGGTTACTCACGTGTTACTCACCCGTTCGCCACTAATCCACCCAGCAAGCTGGGCATCATCGTTCGACTTGCATGTGTTAAGCACGCCGCCAGCGTTCGTCCTGAGCCAGGATCAAACTCTCCGTAAATGATTACTACAGACACAGCACCGCCACCCGGGAAAACGGGCAACAACACTGCACTAAATTCAACCTCAGCTAATAAAAGTCGCGGCACCACACGGGGTGCAGCACCACAACCAAATCAACCAATAAAAAATTGGTATCAACAAACTTGGCACACTATTGAGTTCTCAAACAACAGG
>CANNAD010000007.1 GCA_947502645.1 uncultured Micrococcaceae bacterium
GTGGTTTGGGTTGTTAAGTGGGTCAGGCCCCGCACCGTGTGGTGTGGGGCCTGTACCTGTGGTTGTGTCCGGCGGTGACCTACTCTCCCACACCCTCCCGGGTGCAGTACCATCGGCGCTGCGGGTCTTAGCTTCCGGGTTCGGAATGGGACCGGGCGTTTCCCCCGCGCTATGACCGCCGTAACTCGTTTTCCTGTCCCTACCGACCCGTTTTGTGGGGTGTGGTGGGTGGAAGTTTTGTGGGTTACAACTTCGTTTTATGTTGTTGTGGGTGTTCCCTGGTTTGTTGGTTGGGAACCACATGGTGGACGCGTAGCATTTTGATCTTCCATCACCCTTTTGTGGGGGTGGTGGTGTGGTGTAAGTTATCGGCTTATTAGTACCGGTCAGCTTCACAGGTCTTTAGTCCCTGCTTCCACATCCGGCCTATCAACCCAGTGGTCTAGCTGGGGGCCTCTCACACACGAGGTGTATGGAAATCTCATCTTGAAGCAGGCTTCCCGCTTAGATGCTTTCAGCGGTTATCCTTCCCGAACGTAGCTAATCAGCGGTGCACTTGGCAGTACAACTGACACACCAGAGGTTCGTCCGTCCCGGTCCTCTCGTACTAAGGACAGCCCTTCTCAAATTTCCTACGCGCGCAGCGGATAGGGACCGAACTGTCTCACGACGTTCTAAACCCAGCTCGCGTGCCGCTTTAATGGGCGAACAGCCCAACCCTTGGGACCTACTCCAGCCCCAGGATGCGACGAGCCGACATCGAGGTGCCAAACCATGCCGTCGATATGAACTCTTGGGCAAGATCAGCCTGTTATCCCCGAGGTACCTTTTATCCGTTGAGCGACGGCCATTCCACAATGTGCCGCCGGATCACTAGTCCCGACTTTCGTCCCTGCTCGAGCTGTCGCTCTCACAGTCAAGCTCCCTTGTGCACTTACACTCGATACCTGATTGCCAACCAGGCTGAGGGAACCTTTGGGCGCCTCCGTTACTCTTTAGGAGGCAACCGCCCCAGT
The DNA here is from genome assembly GCA_947502645.1 of uncultured Micrococcaceae bacterium. Lineage (GTDB taxonomy): Bacteria > Actinomycetota > Actinomycetes > Actinomycetales > Micrococcaceae > Arthrobacter_J. The sequence goes on from CANNAD010000007.1 coordinate 1,017, forward strand.
TAAACTACCCATCAGGCACTGTCCCTGACCCGGATTACGGGCCGAAGTTAGATGTCCAGAGTGACCAGAGTGGTATTTCAACGATGACTCCACCCGAACTGGCGTCCGGGT
>CANNAD010000008.1 GCA_947502645.1 uncultured Micrococcaceae bacterium
GTAACTCCCGGTACCAACAACACCCAACCTTCAGGCCCTGCATCGCTCCGGAGCAACTTCTCAAACTTACCCGGTTAGACTCGCTTTGGCAAATCCCCTGTGCGGGGCTTCCATGCTTTTCCAACCAGTCCCCAACGCTTCCAGTCATGGATAATCGGCCAAAAATTTGGCTGATTCGTTGGGGTTGGTCCCCGTCTCTGCCTCGCTGTTTTCACTGCTTGGCTGCGGCGACTTAGAAGACATTACACGCCTCGTACGGACTCTGCAAATCGTCGAATCACGAGGCCGATACGGGCGCGAAAACACTGGGATCGGGGCGGCCAGAAGACTGACTCACGGTGGACCGCTTGCGCCCTGCAACCGCGGTTCCTGCACTGAGCTCGTCGCTACTCGGCTAGCGCACATGCAAGGCGACGACGCCACCTGGCACCCTCTCCCAGGGGCCAACGACCTCCCCGGAGAACTTTCGGCGAACTGACCGTGCGCCGGCACACAGGGTTGTTCAGATTCAGCAGGCGCCGACACACTGAACTCGCCTCATTCGGTTGATTCACACCTGTGGCCTCGTACACCACCAAGACCGCCGCGATTGGACGCGGAGCTAGGTCGGGATCGCGCACCAGGCGCAGGCTGAGGGCTGGTGATGGCTACCTAACGGCCGTGGCTGTCGCCACCCTGGGTAGCGACACCCACGGGGACACGAGAACGCGCAGTAGCTTGCTGTGTGACCATTGACGCGATACACCGCCGTGGCGCTCAACCGCCTCAAAGGGACTCGACTGGCAAGCCTGGAAGGACGGGTTCGCACGATCGCGTAGGGACCTATCAACTCATTGGACGCCGTCGGCATACCATTCCCCTCGGGAACCAGCCTAGGAATCACCTCGTGTTGCGGCCTGCCCCAGCACCGCTTCCGACCACAATCGATCGCGTGTGAGCTAGGAAAGATTAGTGGCCCGCTGGAAGAACGCGCCGTCGCACTTCGGGATGGCGACCATATCGCGGCGTCGCTGCGCCGACCGATGCTCAACCCTTCCGAGATCCGCCGCCTGATGGATCCGTTTCGGTTGTGGGTTGTGTGGTTTGGGTTGTTAAGTGGGTCAGGCCCCGCACCGTGTGG